>OZ252238.1:0-2582857 GCA_965249505.1 Dehalococcoidia bacterium
CGAACGTGGTGCGTTCCTTGATGTACCCGTCTTGGTGGATGCCGGAAGAGTGACGGAACGCGTTCTGCCCTACTATCGCCTTGTTGTATTGGACAGGAAAACCGAAGATGCTGCTGATCATCCGGCTGGTTGCGCCAATCTCCCGACTATCCACACCGGTTTCGACGCCGTAGTGATCTGGCCGCGTAATCAGTGCCATGATCACCTCCTCCAGAGCCGCGTTACCAGCTCGCTCTCCCAACCCGTTGACGCAACCCTCGATCTGTCGCGCGCCGTGTTCAATCGCGGCTAGCGAATTCGCTACGGACATGCCAAGGTCGTTGTGGCAGTGCACGCTCACTACGGCCTGATCGATGTTTGGCACATTCTTGAACACACCGTCTATCAAAGCCCCGAACTCTTGTGGATTCGAATAGCCGACAGTGTCCGGAATGTTGACTGTAGTGGCGCCTGCCCTGATCGCTGCCTCCAAGATGGCGTAGAGATATTCAGGAACCGTGCGGGTGGCGTCCATCGGCGAAAACTCAACGTCGTCGACGTAGGACTTCGCTTTGGCCACCGCGTCAACTGCCATGTCCATGATGGTCTCGCGGTCACGCCGCATCTGGTGCATCAGATGCACGTCGGACGACGATATGAAGGTGTGGATGCGCGGTCGCATCGCGCCTTCCAATGCGGCGGCGGCGGCAGCGATGTCAGATTCGACTGCTCTCGCCAACGAGCAGATGACTGGGCCCTCGACTTCGTGCGATATGCGCTTGACCGCTTCGAAGTCGCCGGGGGAACTGCCGGCGAATCCCGCCTCAATAACATCCACATTCAACGTCTCGAGTTGACGCGCTATGCGCACCTTCTCGCCCACGGTTAGTCCTGCACCTGCCGACTGCTCGCCGTCGCGTAGCGTCGTATCGAAGATGATTACCCTGTCTGTCGCGTTCTGTGTTTCGGTAGCCATTCTTGTTTCTCCCTTCCTCACATACGAGTGAGGGATCTGAAACGGCCGTTTTCAGCTGTCTTGTCTATTACGATTACGTGGTCGATTCGAGCCAAGGCATCATGCTGCGGAGTTCTTTGCCAATCTCCTCCACAGGATGCTCGAGGTTTTCTTGGCGCATCCGCTTGAAGCGGTGCAGTCCCTCGTCGTTCTCCGCGATCCACTCCCGTGCAAAACGACCTGATTGAATGTCGTCAAGCACTTTGAGCATGTTCTCCTTGACCTGGTCGTCGATCACAACAGGCCCGCGGCTGTAGTCGCCGTACTCAGCAGTTTCGCTGACCGAGTAGCGCATGTACTCAAGGCCGCCTTGATAGATGAGGTCTACGATCAACTTCAACTCGTGCAAAACCTCGAAGTAAGCCGACTCAGGTTGATATCCCGCTTCAGTCAGCACTTCGTAGCCAAGCTTGATGAGCTGCGTAACGCCGCCGCACAGCACCGCTTGCTCGCCGAAGAGATCGGTCTCCGTCTCCTCTTTGAAGGTGGTCGTCAATATGCCGGCGCGACCTCCGCCGACGCCCTTGCCGTAGGCGAGCGCCTTTTCCAACGCCTCTCCAGACGCGTCTTGTTCAATTGCAACGAGGCAAGGAACACCTAACCCGCGCTCGAACACCGCACGCACTCGATGCCCCGGTGCTTTCGGCGCAATCATCACCACATCGACGTCTTCCGGCGCCTTGATCTGGTCGTAGAAAATCGTGAAGCCGTGGGCGAATAGCAAAGCTTTGCCCGGCGTGAGATTCGGTTCGATGTCTTCACGGTAAACGCCCGCTTGAGTCGTGTCGGGCAGACAGAAAGAGATGAGGTCCGCTTCTTTGGCGGCGTCGGCGTTACTGAGAACAGTGAGACCGTCGGCTTCCGCCTTCTCTCGACTCTTGCTGCCTTCGTACAGACCCACGACAACGTTGAAGCCGCTGTCGCGGAGATTCAGCGCGTGAGCGTGACCTTGAGAGCCATAGCCGATGACGGCCACCGTCTTGTCTCTCAGCGGAGAATCGTCGATATCTGCATCGTAGTAAAGGGTTGCCATGTAGCTCTATTTCCTCGTTTGTCAGTGACTCTAGGTGGTTGTTCGTTAAACGCTGCCCGAAACGCCAGGCGTCGGGTGGTATTCGTGTTGCAATCCATCGGCCCATGTTCTGCCGGCTTGAAATTCGCCGTCTTCCTCACCCTCGAACAATGTTCCTCGCAACACAGCGACTCGACCAGTGCGCATCATCTCGCGGATGCCGAAGGGGGACATTAACTCGACCAACGACTCGATCTTGTCGCGTCCGCCAGTGATCTCGAGGGTCAGGCTGTTGACTCCTATATCGATGATGTTCGCCCTGTAGACACGCGCAAGTTCGAGAAGCTGAACTCGGGACTCTGCGGTTGTTGTCACCTTGATCAGCGCCAACTCTCGCCAGATGTGATTCCTATCTGTTATGTCGGTAGCCTCGACAACGTTGATCAACCGATCCAACTGGGCTGCACACTGGTCAACCACCGAGGGAGGACCCTCGAGCACGAAAGTGAGACGAGAGAACCCGGGCTTCTCAGAACGACCGACCGTCAAGCTCGCAATGTTGAGACCTCGGCGTCGGCAGAGACTGGCGATACGGGCTAGGACGCCTGGGCGATCCTCGACGAGCGCGGTTACTGTTCGCGCTTGGAATTTTCCGTCTGTAGTCATGGCTCTAAGTCGGTTCCTCCATCAGCTCGTGGATACTCGTGCCGGCCGGAATCATCGGGTACACGTGATCAACCTTCTCGATCACAAAGTCGACAATCACCGGTCCCGGATGAGCGCTCGCCTCCTCGATTGCTGACTCAACGTCGTCTGGCGAAGTGACGCGCATCCCCTTCATTCCGTAGGCATCGGCCAGCTTCACAAAGTCGGGATTCGCTGTGTAGGCATCGGCTTGTGTATCGCCGAAATAGAACAACTCCTGCCATTGAGTGATCATGCCCAAGTGGTTGTTGTTCATGATGGCGTACTTGACCGGCAATCGATTCTCTACGGCAGTTGCGAGTTCCATCATCGTCATCTGAAATCCCCCGTCACCGCAGACAGACCAGACGAGCGCATCGGGATGAGCCATCTGAGCACCGATAGCTGACGGCACCTCGTAACCCATAGTGCCGAGGCCGCCAGAACAAAGCCACGAATTCGGCTGCGTGAAGCGATAGTGCTGAGCCGCCCACATCTGGTGTTGGCCCACGCCCGTGCATATCAGCGCATTGCCTTTAGTGACGTCTGACAAGCCCTTGATCACGTGCTGACCTAACAACCGGTCGGTTTCTGGAATGTGCAAGGACGGATGTTGGGCCTTTAGATGTTCAATGTGGCTGATCCACTCTGGCCGCGATCGTCTCTCGACTTCAGGAATGAGCTGGGCGAGAACGTCCTTCAGGTTACCGATCACTGGTTGGTCGACGCGGACCGACTTGTTGATCTCTGCAGGGTCGATATCGATGTGGATCTTCTTGGAGTTGACCGCGAACCGGCTCACATCACCCACGATCCGGTCATCGAAGCGACTTCCCGCCGAGATGATCAAGTCCGCGTGATCCAAGGTCAGACTGGCGTAGGCCACGCCGTGCATCCCTGGGAATCCAACGTGCAGCGGGTGGTTTTCAGGGAAACCCGATATGCCGAGCAGGGTTGTGACGACGGGGATCTGAGCCTTCTCGGCAAACTCTTTCAACTCATCAAAAGCACGAGAAATGATCACACCATGCCCAGCCAGAATCACCGGCTTCTCCGAGGCGTCGATCATTTCAGCCGCAGCTGCAATCTGTTCGTCAGACGCAGTCGTCGGGACCACGTATCCAGGCAGATTGATCCGACTGTCTCTCTCGTAGTCGTAGTTCCACGGCTCCTGCATCACATCCTTCGGGATGTCGATCAAAACGGGACCCGGCCTACCGGTGCGCGCGATGTGAAAGGCTTCGTGCACCACCGGCCCCAAGTCTTGGACGCGAGTAACGAGATAGTTGTGCTTCGTAACCGGCAACGTGGCACCCGTGATATCCGTCTCTTGGAAAGCGTCGGTGCCAATGGCAGACCTACCCACCTGCCCTGTGATCGCCACAATTGGAACCGAGTCCATCATCGCTGTCGCCAGACCCGTGATCAGGTTCGTCGCGCCGGGGCCGGAGGTCGCGAACGCGACTCCCACCTTGCCAGAGGCGCGGGCGAAACCATCTGCCGCGTGCGCGGCGCCCTGCTCGTGGCGAACCAAGATGTGACGCAACTGCGGGTACTTGCTCAATACGCCGTAAAGCGGCAGGATCGCCCCACCGGGCAAACCAAATACGACGTTGGCGCCCTCTTTGAGCAACGCCTCGCAAACGATCTCGCCACCTGTGATCATCTTTGCCATGTTTTGGATAGCCTCTATCCAGCTCCGTTAGTTATCAATATCAAGTTGGACCATATAAATGCCATAAAAAAAGTCCCGTCCATATCGTTCGAAAGGACGAGACTTGCCCGCGGTACCACCTTCGTTGGCCAGTTACGCTTTCATTTGCGTCTCCGACCCACCTCGTGTCATCGCCTTAACGTGGCTGATCCGCGAAATCCTACTGGGGAGGTGTGACTCCGCTGTTCGGAAAACGAGCTCCTGGGCGAGTTCCCAAGTGCGGGGCGCATCCGATTTCAGCACAACGGACGCTCTCTACTGCTCCCACTTACCCCTGGTACTACTCCCGATCATAGCGGTAGTATTCACTTATCAGCGTAATTATGCCACACATTACGCATTTCGCAAAGCTGAAGAAAGGCGACACCGCTAAATGGAAATCCGTTCCATGAGTTGGGAACAGATCCCCAACTTATTGCGAATCCTGCAACCAATCGCACCTCACGGGCATCGGGAATGGAATTTCAATGACGAAATCGACCTTCGAAATGCGCTCGATAACGACAGGTTGAGTCCCGCCGAAGGCCGCTGGTCGCTTGCGTACGACCGCCAAGAAGCCGTCGGTTATTCGCTCACAGAACCAGAATTAAATATCGGACGAATCTTAGTCGGGGTTGGCACCGCTTCTGAAGACGAATCTCTCCTCCCCGCTCTCTTATCCAACGGCATCGAGCGTGCCACAGCATTGGCGGGATCGATCTCTGCCGAACTTCACGTAGCTGTTCGAGATCATGAACCTCCTCAGGTCACGGTGGCACTGGCTAGTAACGGATTCGATCCCGTTAGAGACGTGTGGAAGATGATCGCTGGGGTTGAAGACCTAGTTTACGAACCTAAATCGATCGAAACAACCGGTGATTTCGTCCTCACATGCGTCGATCTATCAAGCGACGCCGAGATATCGGCGCTTACAGAACTGCACAACGCTTGCTTCGTCGGTTCTTGGGGCTTCTCACCCAACACGGTTGACGAGATATCCGGGCGCACTGTGGCAGACGCTCCCGGAACTGGTGGCGCTCCGATCTTAACGTTGCGAGACGCCTTCAGCGGCGAGATGACAGCCTACATCTGGGTCTCATTACACAAGGGCGATGGTCGGATCGAGATGGTCGGTGTTCACCCTTCGGCACGAGGCAAGGGGTTGGGACGAGTGATTTTCGACGCCGGAGCTCGCCGACTGCTGGATCTTGGAGCCGAAGCACTGGTCTTAGACGTCGATTCGGAAAACCCGCCCGCAATCAGGATCTACGAATCGATAGGGCTCAAGACTCGGGGTGTTGTTACGTATCACGGGTTGGAAGTCTGATTCATATCGACTACCCCGAAAATCAGTTGCGTCAATCCCTAGTGCCCAGTGCCCTGTCTAGGTTGAACGCGGCGCTGATCAACGCCAGATGTGTGAAAGCTTGAGGGAAGTTGCCCAGGTGCTCGCCTTTGGGACCGATCTCCTCCGAGTAAAGTCCAAGGTGGTTGGCGAACCCTAGCATATGCTCGAATATGAGCCGTGCTTCGTCCAATCTAGAACGATCTACATGGCCCGCGCGAGTCAATGCTTCGACGAGCCAAAAAGTGCACATGCTGAAGGTGCCTTCGCGGCCTGAAATACCGTCCGACGTCTCTTCAGAGTTGTATCGATAAACAAGATTCGATGACACCAACCCACCTTCTTCCGGCGATCGGTTGATCGCGTCCAGGGTGCTGAGCATCCGAGGGTCGGTGGGCGACATGAAAAACACCATCGGCATTATCAGGTTGGATGCGTCTAGAGCCGGTCTGTCGTACGCCTGAGTGAATGCGCCGATCTCTTCATTCCACCCTCGCTCCATGATCTCTTCGTAGATCTGGTCTCGAACAACGATCCACTTGTTGCGATCACTCGGGAACGATCTCTTGTCTGCCAGGCGGATCGCACGGTCGACGGCTACCCAGCACATCAGCTTCGAATAGACGAAGTGTGCTCGGCCGCCACGGGTTTCCCAGATGCCCTCATCAGGGACCTGCCAGTTGTCACAAACCCAGTTCACCAATCTCCGCAACTGGTTCCAGAAGTCGTATGAAATCGGACTGCGGTATTTGTTCGACAGATACACCGCGTCCATCAACTCGCCGTAGATGTCCAGTTGTAGCTGATCGAAGGCGCCATTCCCGATACGCACAGGTCGCGAGTTCATGTAGCCAGAGAGATGATCGAGTTCCAACTCCTTCAACTCGTGCCTGCCATCGATCCCGTACATGATCTGGAGCGAACCATCTTCACCAATCTCCGAACAACGAGCCTGAAGCCAATCCATGAAGTTTCCAGCCTCTTCGGTGAGTCCGATGCGAATTAGACCGTAAACGCTGAAGGCCGCATCACGTATCCACGTGTAACGATAGTCCCAGTTCCTCACTCCTCCGATGTGCTCAGGCAAACTCGTTGTCGGCGAAGCTACGAACGCGCCGGTAGGTTCGAATGTCAGCAGTTTCAGCACTAATGCGGAGCGATGGACCATCTCACGCCAGCGCCCGGTGTACGAGCAGCTGTTAATCCAGCTTCGCCAGTAGCGGACCGTCTCGTCAAAGAGGCCCTCGTACTTTTGCCTTCCGTAAGAGGTCGAGTGTTCGTCAGCGCCGATAGCGTCCAATGCCAAGTAGTCAGTTTGCCCGGCCCGGACCGAGATCTCCATCACCACATCGCCATCCACGATTTCGCTCTCGAAAGTGGTCCAGAACTCGAGGTCCTGACTCTCGGAGCGAAACGTCAAGTAGCCATTGCTCAACTCCACTTCGTGGCTGTCGAGACCGTAGTTGAAGCGAGGCCTGCACTCGATGCGCATCTTCAACTCGCCTCGGATTCCCTTCACCCGTCGCACCAACTCGTGATGCCCATCTTCATCGCTGTGTCCACGAACTGGCATGAAATCGACGACCTCGACAACACCCTCGTCGGAAGTGAATCTCGTCACCAGCACATTGGTTTCGGGAAGGTAGTACTGGGTCGATTTGGCGTCCTCGGCAATCGGATAGAGCTTGAAGTGACCGCCTCGCTCGTCATCCAATATCGAGGCAAACACTGAAGGAGAATCGAAGTGTGGCGCGCAGAACCAATCGATAGTTCCGTCAGCTCCCACTAGCGCCGTGGTGTGCAGATCTCCGATGACGCCGTGGTCGGCTATTGGCAGGTACACAAGTCTCACCGATCTCGATTGATAAAGTCCGCTCGGAACATCAATAGTTAGGTCGCGCTGGATTCAACTTTAGTCGCCCGCACGACGTTTTGGTAGAGATTCGCAAGACGTTCAACGGATCGACTCCAGGTCATTTGCAAGGCACGTTGCCGGGCGGCCAGTGACATCTTTCGCCTCAATTCGTCGTTCCCAAGGATCTTAAAGACGGATTCGGCGTATGCATCAACCGTTCTGCCAGACACCAAGTAACCCGTTACCCCATCAACAACAATCGACCTCAATCCATCAACGTCTGCCGCGACGGCGGGGGTGCCACAAGCCGAAGCCTCAAGTACAGCCATCCCAAACGTCTCGTGATACGAAGGTGCCACGATGACATCGGCACGCGAGTACCGACGAGGAAGTTCAGATTGAGGCTGGACGCCCAATAACTCTATGCACTGTTCGACACCGCAGCGTTTCGATAGTTGCCTTACCCTTTCCCACTCCTCCTCCGAACCGCCTCCCACGATCTGCAACGTCGTGTTCGGGACCTGAGCGCGAATGATCGGGAGCGATTCGATCAGAAGATCCACGCCTTTTAATGCATCCATCCGACCCACGTAGATGATCGAGCCGCCAGTTTCTTGGATTTTCGCCGATGTGGAGTCAGGCGGATTCATCGCCTTGAACAGATCTGTGTCCACGCCCGGAGGAATGATCTCGATCTTGTCGCTACGGGCGCCGAACTCCGACGCGATGAAGTGGGATTCCTCTTCGGTCCATGCAACAATCTTGTCCGCGTCTCGAGCGATCACAGGCTCAGCGCGAATTCGTTCTTGCAACTCGGAAGATCCAACATAGGCATTCAGCTTTATCTGCGCCACCGTGTGAAAACTCGAAACGTGGGGAACGTCCCACTGTTTGGATAACTCGCAGGCGACGACCCCCGAAAACCAGTAGTGGGAGGTGATCACATCGTATGAATCGACACCCCTATTGAAGTGAGCATCGACCAGCTCTGTGAATTCATCCAATATTCCGGGCAACTCTTCCTTCTTCAAGGAAACGGCGCCCGCGGGGATGTGGACTAGATCAACCCCTGGTTCCGATACCCAGAGTGTGTGGTCGACGTTCGCGTGATGTCTCGAAAAAACCTCCACCGAATAGCCCGATCGGGCCAACAGTTGGGATGTTTCCCGGACGTATACGTTCATCCCACCGGCGTCGACACCGCCGGGAGGTATGCAAGGGCAACCGTGAAGACTGATGACCGCGACTTTCATGGAAAACACATCCGCACGAGCAAAGTCGAGTCAGATGCCGTTGGTCACATGCGATCTAGACGCAACGTGAATATCGATCGATTGTGGGCGCCAAGATGGTACTTGTAACGCTCGTCGCCTCGCATAAAGTCGTAGACCTCGAAGCCTTGTCTGATCGACGCCAAGATATTCAGAGCGTGGTTGAGCAATCCCACAGCATGCCACGAACGTTCGGGATCATATCCGCTGTTGTAGAGGTATTTGACCTTGCTCACCACGAACGAAAGAGATGTTGCTACGTATTCGCCATCGATCGAGAGGAAGGTGAGCCTTGTCCTCCCGTTTTCCGCCATCCTAAATGCCGCATCCCGGAAAAACGCTTCCCTCTCCGCATTCATGAATTCACGCTTGTCGATCGAGCTCAATCTGTGTAGCCGCATGAATTCGTTCATCCCGCACGCGACATCTTCTGGGTCCGAAAACTCAACTTGGGCGATTTCACCGGCTTGATCCAGGCGTCGCAACTTGCGCCTCAGCTCATGCCGATGCTTCTTGTTGAGCGAAGCGAAATATTCTTCCTCGCTTTTTGGCAATAAGACTCTTGGAGCGACTCCCTCGTCCCATTCGTGCAGCTCCCAACCGGTGTCTCCGGCAACGTTTCTCAGTGCGTGAATCGTGTGCGAGTCTTCAGGAAGCGACTCAAACACCAACGCCAGGACGTTCGGCTCGTCATGCAGCGATTCCAGCAACGCAGCAACGTCGTCATCTTGTAGGTCGTTGTTGTGTTTGAAGCCGAGATAGTCGACCAGGTCTGATCCGCCCAGGAAGGTGCAGACACCTTCGTCATGCGCGTTGTCCAGCTTCATCGGCGCCACGATCGCGGCACTGCCATCGCCCCGTTTCACGCACCTGATCATCAATTGCGAATCGGCACCGAAGTGTTCCCACCAGACACGGTTCCATTCCGGCGAGTCAAATACCGAACTCGACGGCATCTCGTTGTACATAGTCCGCCAGTGTGTATCGACTTCGTCAAACGAAAGCGATACAACCGTAGATTCTGTTGAGTTGATCATGTCTGCTCGCCAATCATACGATCAGTGATGCGCGCCGTTGAGCAGCATGTCGGCGACGGCGTCGATATCGGGCTCAACGTACTCGAGTTCGACGAGCGCGTGGTTCTCAACCGTTGTCGGATCTTTCAGGCCACTGCCCGTCAAGATGCAAACCAACGTCTTGCCCGCGACCTCTTCTCCTTCTTCAGCAAGTTTTATGAACCCGGCTACCGACGCCGCGGACGCAGGTTCGCAGAAAAGCCCTTCTTCTCTCGCCAAACGGATGTAGGCGTCGATGATCTGGGAATCGGATACCTTGTCGATCATGCCGCCCGATTCGTCGCGCGCCTCTTCGGCGCGTGTCCAACTCGCGGGATTGCCGATGCGGATGGCGCTGGCAATCGTCTGCGGATCGTCGATCTTCATACCATCCACGATTGGCGCCGCGCCGGCAGCCTGGAAACCCATCATTCGGGGAAGCTTCGTTATTCGCTCTTGAATACGGTACTCGTTGAAGCCCCGCCAATAGGCGGTAATGTTGCCGGCGTTGCCAACTGGGATGCACAACATGTCCGGAGCGTCCGACAGAACGTCGGCTATCTCGAATGCGGCGGTCTTCTGCCCCTCTAGTCGATATGGATTCAATGAGTTGACGAGTTCGAAATCCAACCGCTCCGCGAGACCCCGAACCATTGTCAAAGCATCGTCGAAGTTGCCGTTCACCGCCAGGATACGGGCTCCATACGCCATCGCCTGAGCTAGCTTGCCTAATGCGATCTCTCCCGATGGAACAACCACCAGCGTCTGCAAGTCGTAGCGAGACCCGTAAGCCGCGGCGGACGCGCTCGTGTTGCCAGTCGATGCGCAGATGATCGCCGTCCGACCCGCTTCAAGGGCCTTGGCGATCGCCATCACCATGCCGCGATCTTTGAACGACCCCGTTGGATTCGAACCCTCAAGCTTGAAGAAGAGTTGATCGCAGCCGAGGGAGGGGCCGATCTTGCGAGATTTCACAAGTGGCGTGCCGCCTTCACCCATCGAGATCAAAGGCGTCGCGGACGTGACCGGAAGGAAGTCCTTATACCGTTCGATTACTCCGATCGTGCCGTTCAATGATTGCTCTCGGTCTTGGGTGGCGGAATGATTCTCACGACTCATCAACCGCCGTTAGGTGAATCGTAATCCTCGACCCTGATGAGGTTTTCTAATGCCGCGACCACGTCTAGTTTGCGCAAACGCTGCGCTGCATGCTGCATGTCAGCCTCTCTGGATGGATGAGTCATTATTACCAGATCGGCGATGCCACGCGAATCATCCGAGTCTTTCTGCAATACCGATGCTATGCTGATCCCCGCGTCTCCAAATACCCCAGCGATCTTCGACAGAACCCCCGCTCGATCGAGGACAGTCAACCGAAGATAGTACCGGACGCGCAAATCGTCCATACTCGCCGCTTGAGGTGCGACTTGCTCGCTCAATGTGTCACGGGGCGCATTTGCCCCTACGTGTCCAGTTTCAATGCTACGGGTCAACCTCAAAACGTCACCCATCACCGCGCTTGCCGTCGGACCGGCTCCGGCACCTCTTCCCTGAAGCCACAGCGAGTCGATAAGGTCGCCGTTAAGCTCGACTGCGTTCAGCACACCGTTCACTTTGGCCATCGGAACGTCAAGCGGCACTAACGCGGGATGTACCCGGCAAAGCAACCTCCGGCCGTCACGTTGCGCGAGAGCCAGAAGCTTGATCGTGAACCCGAGGTCTCGAGCGTAACGCAGATCCTTGCCTTCGACGCTTGTAATTCCCTCACGGTGAATCTTCTCGGGCGGAACTGAGGCGCCAAATCCGAGCCTGGCCAGTATCGCCAGTTTGTACACCGCATCGTGAGCGTCTACATCTGCCGTTGGGTCCGCTTCCGCGTAACCCAGTTGCTGCGCCTCAGCCAACGCATCGGCGAATGATGCTCCAGAATCCTCCATTGAGGAAAGCACATAGTTCGTGGTGCCGTTGATGATCGCTCGGATGCCGCTGATCCTGTTCGCCTTCAAGCTGTCCGTCAAGACCGCCAGAACCGGTATCCCGCCGCCGACGCTCGCCTCGTATGCGATGGAAACCCCGTTTTCTCGCGCCACTTCGAACAATTCATCCCCATGTTTCGCCAACGCCTCTTTATTGGCGGTGACTACATGCTTGCCCGCCGTGAGCGCAGACGCTATGTACGTGCGAGCCGGCTCTTCGCCACCTATCGCCTCCACAATTACCGACGCTCGAGGATCGCCCAAAACCTCTTCGGGGTCCGTTGTGATCAGATCGTTCGGGATCCCAACGCGCTTCTTGGCCCCGTCACGAACCAAGATCCGCGTGAGTTCGACTCTGGCCCCATCGTTTCGACTCCGTTCGAGGATTACTTGCGCTACCCTCGCCCCGACCACGCCGGCGCCCAACATACCCACGCCAATCGCGCCCGGCGATCGTTCGGCAACCACGACCTACCGTCCCCCGCCGGTTGCGCCGCCCAAATCTTCTAGCGATTGGAACGCCGACACCGGCGTGGGCGTGGGCACTATGGCAGCGGAACGAACCTGGCGGTTAACCCAGTCGTAGATCTCACTGTTCAGAGAGATGCTCGTGAAGAAATCCGTTCGGTGCTCGAAGATGAACTTGTCCAGCGCCAGAGTTGCCAACACCTCGAAATTCTGACCCGTCACCTCTCGCGCCTCTGTGAAGTCGGAGACGATATGCCCGGTCCAAGACTGAGTCGCCTCATCGTAATTTCCAACACTCAGCGTACGCAACGGCAGTATTCTGTCCCCGGCTGACCCATCATCGTTTCGCTTTCTCCCGAACAACTGCGTATCTAGATCGGTGCGTACACCTTGCGGCAACCAACCCAAGTAGGCGCCGCCACGAAGCTTATTTGGGTCCTCCGAAAAATCCTCCACAATGGCCTCCACCGATCTGCCCGAAGCCAAGTCCCGATCGATCTGATTTATCTTGGCTTGATCCCTCTCGTACAGAACTATCTGGTAAACCTCAACGTGGGGAACGATTCGCGATAGGTTGCTCGCCACTTCGGTACGCAATCTTTCCTTGAACATCGTCTTGCGAATGAAGTCTCGGTACGACTCCTCCGTCAGACCGACCCGATTGAGGAATTGACGCTTCGACTCCGCCACGTTCACACTGCGCTCGCTGGCACTCGAATCCCCTGACTGACTCTGGACGAACCCAAGCAAATCTTCGACTCTCTGATCGATCTCGTGCTGTTCAACCGTGATTCCGTAGCGAGGAGCAAGGTGATACGCAAGCTCGTTAGATTGAAGCTGCTGCATCATCTCGAATGCCGACGACCCGAGTTCGAATGGGAGACCTAGGTCTTCACTCAAACGTTGGCTGAACCGTATGTAGTCGACTACGTCGCCGCGCGTGTAAATTGTGTCGGCAACTTGAACCGCGATCTCTTGCGGAGGTTGAACGTATGTTTGATAAAAGCCCCAACCTGGGATCGCCATCAGAACCAGCACAAACACCAACGCTGCGATTATGAAGGGACGATTCCTGAGGGTGGCTTGATCCCGACGTCGCATGATCTCGAAGCGCGAAACTCCAGCCTTGTTGGTGATGCTGCGTCGGCCAGCGCCGTATCCGGCCAGTGGCGCACTTGAAAACGTGCCGCGTTGTTGTTGCTCTTCCAAATCGGCAGTCATTTAGTAATCAGGGTCGGATCATCACACCGTGATCATCCCGGTTACCAAATTCTAATCTCTTGATGGTGCCGCACAGGGTGCGGCCACTTATCGTGCAGCGATCTAACTGGCTGCAGACTGCTCGGGATCAGCATCAGCATCGGAGTCGCCTTCTCCGTCGCTCGTCGATGCCTCTACCTCGCCGCTCTCGTCGTTAGACGGGTCTTCTGGCTCGTCAACAACCTGTGACGTGGCCTCAATTGCTCCGACCTCGGCCTCCTGAGACCCATTTTGGACTTCCTCAATGCCCTCTTCAGTTTCAGCGCCTCTCGACTCCAACTGAATGGCGCCGGTGACGTAGCTGTGTTTCGGGGCCATAGGGATCAACGCGAGGTGACGCGCACGCTTCACGGCGATCGCCGCGCGGCGCTGCATTTTAGAGGACATCCTCAGACGTCGGCCGGGCGTCATTTTGCCCTGTTCGTTTACGAACCTGCGCATGAGCTGCGCGTCTTTGTAATCGATCGTGCCATCTTCGCCGACTAAACTGTCGCGGCGTCGCCTGATCGGCGGCCCGCCTCCGCGTCTAGGTGGCGCGCTTTGACGTGATCTTGGAGATGTGGTCATTCTTTCCTCAGTGTCGCCAATCAAACGATCGGCGTATCCGTATTTCTGCGTTCTATTCTCGTGTTTCGATTAGCAACTATCACCAAGGCAGATCTTCGATATCGCCCGGAGCATCCTCGTTGCCAGTTGGCCCTGTGCCAGCCGGTTGCGGCGATTCACCCGCCGTAGGCTGTTGTTGCAAGCCCGATCCCTCACCGTAAGAACCGTAGTTCTGATCGCCCTCTTCTTGCTGGCCAGCAAGGTTTATGACGCGAAATGCGTTCACATCCAAGCTCGTGCGAGGCTCGCCCGATTCCGTCGTGTACTGCCTTGTCGACAACCGACCATCAACGAAAACCTTGGCGCCTCGCCTGACGCGTTGAGCCACGTTCTCGGCCTGTCTGCCCCAGGTAGAAACGTTGAACCACTCAGTCTCTTCACGCCACTCCCCGTTCACTTGATAATTTCGATTCACTGCCATGCTGAAACTCGCAACTTGGGCGCCAGAAGGCGTGTATCTCAACTCCGCGTCGCGACCGGCGTTTCCAATTAGCAGTATTTGGTTGAGACTCATTTCTTCTTGTGTCCCCAGTTAATCTCGCGTCAAAGGCAATTCAACTTAATTGCCCACGTTTAGTAGCGAGATTACTGCAATCTGACTACTTCTTCACGATCAGGTGGCGGATAACATCGCGATCCGCGTCGACTGCCCGTTGCAGTTCACTGGTCCGGCTCGGATCTATCTTGAACGATGTCTCCAAGTAGAAGCCTTCAGTGTTCTTTTCTATCGGGTACGCCAGAGTTCGCTTGCCCCAAGGCTTCACCTCTTCCACCTCTCCGCCGAGCGACGATATCAAAGAACGCAGCTTCTCCGCGGACTCCTCCCCTTTTTCATCCGAGGCTCCGCCGCCCAGTATCCACACCATTTCGTAATCTCGCACTAGTGCCTCGATCGATTCTTTTCAAAATTGCCGTTCAAATCGACGGCTCCGACGTTCATAAAACAAGTCTCGATTATACAAAGCGACCTCTTCATCCAATGCCCCGGCCGCCTCGCCGGCTGGCTGCACTCTCAACTTAGTCGTCGAGGCCAGGAACCGAGAAGCCCTCTGCGAATTTCGAGACTCTGCCGCGGAGATCACCGTTTCGAGTCACATCATGTTCGGTGGAGAGCGCCTCGAGGATAAATTCCCCGACCGTTCGCATGTCTTTCTCCACCATCCCTCGCGACGTCAGCGCCGCCACACCTAGCCTCAACCCGCTGGTTACTCGTGGCGGGAGCGGATCGAACGGCACTTGGTTCTTGTTGACTACGATGCCGATGTCTCTCAACGCCGTCTCGGCCTGCGAACCATTTAATTCGCTCGACCTCAGGTCCACCAACATCAAATGATTGTCGGTACCTCCCGAAACGATCCTCAATCCGCCGGCTTCGAGCGCGCTCGCCAACTCCCGGCAGTTACGAACGATAGCCTTCGCGTAATCCGAAAAACCTGGCTCCATCGCCTCCCTGAACGCCACCGCCTTCGCGGCGATTACGTGACCCATCGGCCCGCCCTGCATTCGAGGAAACACAGCAGAGTCGATCCTTCGCGCCAGCCTCGAAGTCGATAAGGCCATTGCGCCCCTCGGGCCACGCAGCGTTTTGTGGGTGGTGGATGTGATGATGTCGGCGTGAGGCACAGGGGAGTCGTGAGCGCCACCAGCGATCAGACCGGCGATGTGCGACATATCCACCATGTGCAATGCGCCGACCTGATCGGCGATTTCCTTGAAGCGTGGAAAGTCGATCTTCCGCGGGTAGGCCGTAAAGCCGGAAACTATCAACTTCGGCATCGTGGCATTGGCGATGCGTTCCACTGCGTCGTAATCTATCGTTTCGCTCTCCTCGTCGACTCCGTAGTGAATGAACTCATAAAGGCGGCCGGAGAAGTTGACTGGTGATCCGTGCGTCAGGTGCCCGCCATGGTCCAGCGACATGCCCATCACTTTGTCGCCTGGCTCTAGCACTGCAAAGTACGCAGCCATGTTTGCTTGAGAGCCGCTGTGCGGCTGCACGTTGGCGTGTTCGGCGCCCGCGAAAAGCTGTTTGGCGCGTTCGATGGCTAGCGACTCGACCGCGTCCACGTTCTCTGTGCCGGCGTAGTAACGACGACCCGGATATCCCTCGGCGTATTTATTCGTCAAGACCGAGCCGGTAGCCTCCAAAACTGCGCGGCTGGCGTAGTTTTCCGAAGCGATCAGAATTAGTTCCCGTCGCAGCCGCGTCTCTTCCGATTGAATCGCCGTCGCAACTTCAGGATCTCGATCGAATAAACTCACGTTTCTCCTACGTTTCGGTTCCCTCGAACGGTTCGAGGAAGTTCACATCGCTGGTGCATTTTGTAGCCCTAAACAAGTCTAAATCCAACTCGAATCTGAATTTCCCGCGCGAATATCATTGAGTAGTTGCGCCTAAACACATGCGATCAGGCATAGACGTGCGACACGTGGAACTTTAAAAGCGAACCAATCACCCAATCGGAGGTGACGCGACGACTACCTTAGAGCTTCAAGTTCTTGAAGAAATTCCAGAACGGGCCATGGTGGTTTGCGCCCACCCCGACGATGCGGAGATAGGCGCTGGAGGCGCGTCATCTCTCTGGGCCGCCAACGGTTGCGAAATCACCTACGTGGTCTGCACCACCGGCAGCAGCGGCAGCAACGACGCCGAAATGACGTCGGATCGCATTTCCGAGATACGAAGGGCGGAGCAGCAAGACGCCGCCGATGTAATCGGAGTCAAGAACCTCGTGCTGCTCGACCATCCCGACGGCATGTTGGAATCGAATCGGGAGTTCTTAGAGGAGATCGTGAGGGCCATTCGGACTTTTCGGCCCGATGCGATCTTTACCCACGATCCATTTCGCATGGGCGGCTTCAACCACCGCGACCATCGCATGACCGGCCTGACAGTCCAAGACGCCGTGTATCCGTATGCCAGAGATCATCTGCATTTCCCTGAACATATCGAGCATGGTCTCGAGCCCTTCAAAGTTAGGGACGTGTTGTTCTGGCACGCCGATCAAGCGAACGCCATCGTCGATATCACCGGAAGCATCGACAAACGGATTGATGCGTTGAGTCGCCACGCCAGCCAAGTGCCCGGCTTAAGTTTGGGAACAGATTCGGATCGGCGGATTCGAGATCGAGCCAGTAGCGTAGCTGAGGGGTTCCCATTCAAGTATGGCGAGGCGTTCCGACGCATCTCCACCCGACGCTGAAGCGACATGCCGCTTTACGACATAAATTGCCACTTACTGCCTGGCATTGATGGTGGCCCCTCCACGATGGAGGAGAGCGTTCAGATGGTGCTCAAATCTGCGCGATCCGGAGTCGCCGGAATTGCAGTGACTCCGGATCAGCGCGACGTCCAAGGGCGGTTGGAAATACATCAGCTCGGTCGGCGCATGAATTCTCTACGGAGGGCAGTGCTCGAAAACGAATCACGCTCAACCGAGCATGTGCGTTTGCGCCTCGGGATGGAGAACCACCTATCACGTGACTTGGCGAACCTCTACGATGCCGGCCAAGCGCTTCCCATCGAGGAGACGCGTTTTCTGTTGATGCGCCTGCCCTTTAATCATCTCCCCGACTACACAGAGTCTGTCATCGACCAGTTGCGAGTTTGGCGGCTGCAACCGATTCTCGCCCATCCGGAGCGCAACACGGTTCTTCAGCGCGACTGGAAACGCTTGAGATCACTTGTGGAGGCGTTCAGCTTCGTGCAGATCAGCGCCGGGAGCATCTTGGGAGTCTTCGGAGACTCGGCGAGAAACGCCGCAGAACAGTTCATCAATCAAGGGATCGCGCATGTGGTGGCCTCCGAAATGCGCAAACCTAGCGGGGATCTGAGCCCATCTCTGGCAGACGCTTTCGATGCAGTGCGAGACATGGTTGGAAATAGACGAGCAACTCTGCTTTTCGAGACCAATCCCAACCGCATCCTGTCTGGGGTACCGCCGCGCGTAGTGGTCATGCAACGAAGAGTCGAGTCTCGATATAGACGCTTCATCGGCACTCTTGCCAGGCGCTAGTTGCCGAAATTACGCGGCGCCCAATCCGCGAATGATTCTGATGAGCAATTCGGATATCGGTTTCCCGAGGTTGAATAGGAATCGCGACACCAACGTCGTGCCGATTCCCACTAAGGCAGCTCCGATCACATCGGTGGGGTAAGAGGCGCCGACATAAACGCGGGATACGGCGTACACCGAGGCGCCTGCGATCATCACCCAACCCAACCTGTGATCAGCGAGACGAGCCGCGCTGGCCGCCGCAAACGCCACCGCCACCGGATTAGCCGGAAACGACGGGTCGGTCGATCTGTAAAAAAGCAGATTCAGCGAGTCGCCCATCTCTACGTACGGGCGAGGACGGTCCCACGCCATATTCAGCAGCATCACGATGATGTTCGAGATCCCGATCGATGCCGCCGCGATCAGCGCCGCCCGTTGGTACCTGACGCGTTCAACCAGATCTTTACCCGCAAACCATAGGCCGAACAGCGTCGCCGCGAACAGCAACATCACCAGATAGTCGGATGCGATGATCTTAACGATCTCGTCCAACCAACGCACATCTCCAGCGAAGCCGTTGATCCATCGCATCAACTCGCGGTCAAACGCGTTCACCTCTCCACCTCTTCTCGATCAACTTCGGGATGCTCCAACCCGGCGAGTCGGCCATGTAGCGGTCTAGATCCTTCCTGATCGTTCCTTGCATGACGCGAAATGACCTCGAAAGTGCCCCCAAGTAGTGGTCGTGAGCGAGAGCGTCGAGGCCGTCTGCGTCTTCGTTTCGAGCCAGAGCCGGTCGCCTGAGCGATACATTGATACCACCGACAATGGCGCAAACGATGAATGCAAGGAGGGCGCTCAGCGGAAAACGGATGGCGTAATCGTTGCCATCCAAGCCGCCGTGAATGTCGTTCAAGGTACGGGCGTTCGTCACGTCCGAAAGTCCAGCCTTGCCCCACTCCCTGTTCGCCGACGTGCCGTTTTCGACCGAATCGGCTGCCCACGGCCCTTCGACCCACATTGGGGAGAGCACAAAGATTGCTACACCAGCTGTTACGAGAGCGACACCCAGGAATTGGGCGGGTCGTTTCCACGGAAGAAGCCACAACCCTCTCGAGCCGCTAATCGTCGTCGCTATCTGCAGAACGCCCAGATTGACCAAAAACGCGAGCAACAAATAGTCGCGACCCATCAACGCCGTCGCTTCGTCGATTCCGTAGCTCATAAAGCTTGCCGGCAACGCGGCGTTAAATCAGCCGCCGCCAGGTGCGACACCAGTACACCAATCGATGTACTTCTTATTGCTGCCAGTGACGCAATCGAAGTAGATCTGCTGCAACTGGGAAGTTATCGGCCCCGTCTCGCCGTCGCCGACGTCCCGGTTGTCGATCCTGCCCACCGGCGTGATGTGCGCAGCAGTGCCGGTTAGGAACACCTCGTCAGCCAAGTAAAGCTCGCTTCGGTTGATGCGGCGCTGGATGACGTCGATCCCCAACTCGTTAGCGGCTATTTTGATAACTGAATCCCGAGTGATGCCCAAGAGCGCGTTCGCCGTATCCGCCGGCGTGTGAATCTCGCCGCCGATCACCATGAAGAGGTTCTCGCCGCTGCCTTCGGAAACCGAGCCGTCGTGGTTCAGAAGGATCGCCTCGTCGTAACCTGCCATCACAGCCTCGGTCTTGGCCAAGATGCTCGTCGTGTACAACCCCGTTATCTTCACGCCAGTCGGCATCATCGAATCGTCGGGACGCCGCCACGAAGAGGTCTGGCACTTGATCGCCCCGTCGGCCTCGATGTAGTCGCCGAACGGCTGGATCATTAGCGAAAAGTCGCTCGCCAATGTGTGCAGCCTCAGATTCGCCACCGCCTCTTCGCTCTTATAGGCGATCGGACGGATGTAGACATCTTGTGCGAAGCCGTTGCGCTCCATGAGGTCGACGGTTATCTGGCAAAGGTCGTCGACAGAATAAGGGATATCTAACTTCAGGATCGAGCAGCCGCGCAGCAAGCGTTCGTAGTGCTCGCGCATCCGAAAAATGAAGACCTTGCCTTCTTGCGGATTCCAGTTGCCGCGAATGCCTTCGAACACCGCAGTGCCGTAGTGCAGCGCGTGAGTGTTTACGCCTACTTTCGCCTCTTCCAGCGGGACCTGCTGGCCGCGGAAAAAGACCCAAGTTGTCGACGCCATCTCACGTTCTCCTGTGAACTGCGGCAGCCGAGATTTCGCTGCCCGTAGCAATTATATTAGGCGGGGCGAAACGCTCATCTACTTAGCGCCAAGCCTCAATGCGTGCTCAACGTGTGGGTATCGATCCAATCGAAGTTGATGTCTTCGCCGAGGCCTGGTCCAGTTGGCATTGGGATCATGCCGTCCGACCCCATCGGGTCGATTATCGAGTTGAGGTACTCGGGGGTTGCATCGTAATCCACCCACGGATGCAGCAGGCCGCGCTCGTACCACTTGCCGTTGAAGAACCCGCCCATCACCGCCAAATTGCCAGGTCCACCGCCATGGATCTCACAATCCATGTTCAGCGCCTCGGCAAGGTGGCAGATCTTCATCGATGGACCTATGCCGCCGACATCCGCCACACCGGTGCGGAGAATATCCGCCGCGCCGTGAATCGCCCATTCAGCGCGGGAGTGGAACTTGCCTTCGACGAACTCCGGACCGAGCACAGGGATGTCAAGATTGTCTGCCAGCCATTTGTATGAAGACATCGAATGCTCGTCCATCGGCTCCTCGAACCAGTAGTAACCGAGAGCTTGAATGCCCTTCCCCAATTCATACGCATCGATCCGACTGTACCAATGGTTGGCGTCGAGCATCAACGGCACGTCAGGTCCGACGGCCTCCCTCACAGCGGCGCAAGCTTTGATATCCATCTTGACCGAAGGCGCCCAGGACACTGGAGGCATCCAGGTGTGAAGCTTGATCGCTGAGTAACCTCGATTCACCAACCACTCGGCAAATTTGCCGTAATCCTCCGGGGTGGCGAGACCGTTCTCCATCTCGTCTCCGCACATGGTGGAACCGTAGGCCGGCACCTTGTCCCTCATACCTCCGAGCAGCTTCCAAACCGGCATGTCGAGCTTTCGTCCTAGTAAATCCCACAACGCCTGCTCTGCGACCGCCAGCGTACGATCGGTCAGGTTGCCGCCGCTCCCTCGCTGCCAACGCGCGAGGGCTTGCCAAATACCCTCCCGGTCAACCGGATCTCTGCCCATGAACACTTTGCGGACAAAGTTGTCCATCACAGTTGGCCTCAGAGCCTCAAACGGTCCGAAACAGTAGCCGCTAGTACCGTCATCGGCGGTGATCGTTAGCATCGACGTTTGCGTATCGTGCGGGTCGCCCGGGTGCGTATGCCCATCCGTGTCCTGAACCGTGTGGGACGTATAGGTGAACGTTGTTACCTTGATTTCTTCGATCTTCATTGCGATGTGCCTTTCAGTGTCGATACTCGCTTTTCCAAATGCCCGGAGGTCAATTGAATTCGACTAATGATCCGCCAACTCCCTCTTCGCAGCTTCTCTGAGCGAGTAGAGGGTGTTGAGCGCTTCGATCGGACTCACATTATCAGCATCCAGATCGGCGATGGTTTGTAGCACCTCGCTTGGACCGGCTCCCGAGAACAGGTTGAGCTGCATTTGTTGCTGGGAAGGGTCGAGCATGTAAGAACCGTTGCCGCTACGGGCCGACTCCAACTCCTCCAACAACGCCCAAGCCCGCTCAATCACCGGCGCCGGCAAGCCTGCCAGCCGAGCGACGTGCACACCGTATGATCGATCTGCCCCACCAGGGACTATTCGGTAGAGAAACGCCACCTCATCGCCCTCCTCCGCAACTGCCACACGAAGATTAGAGGCCCTGGGCAACGACTCGCCAAGAGCAGTCATCTCATGGAAGTGGGTGGCGAACAGCGCCTTGCATCCTAGCGTCGGACTGTTGTGAATGAACTCCGCCACCGATCTTGCGATGGCCAACCCGTCGTAAGTGCTGGTCCCTCGACCGATCTCGTCCAATATCGCCAGAGATTTCGGCGTCGCCTGGTTCAACATCGACGCGGTCTCAACCATCTCGACCATGAACGTCGACTTCCCCCCGGCGATGTCATCGGATACGCCGATGCGTGTGAATATGCGATCCACCACGCCGATTCGCGCGCTGGACGCTGGAATGAAGCTTCCGACCTGCGCCATGATGGTCAATATCGCCGCCTGGCGAATGTAAGTCGACTTGCCCGACATGTTGGGACCGGTGATTATGAGCAACTGGTCTTCCGAGTTCGAGACGAAGAGCTTATTCGGAACGAAGCGACCCGGGCCGAGCACCGACTCAACCACGGGATGTCTGCCGTCTTCGATGTCGATGCTGTCACCCTCGTCCATGAAAGGCATAACCCATCCCTCCTCGGCTGCAACGTCCGCCAAAGATAGACAGGCATCGACTCTGGCGATTACCGTGGCCGTTTTCATTATTGCCGGGGCATACGCCGCAACTTGGTCCGAGACACGGCTGAAGATGTTCTGCTCCAGCTCTTCGATCCGTTCGGAAGCGCCGAGGATTTGACTCTCCAGCTCCTTCAGCTCGGGCGTTATGAATCTCTCGCCGTTCACCAGAGTCTGACGACGCTCAAACTGCTCTGGCACGAGGTGCAGGTTCGACCTCGAAACCTCGATGTAGTAGCCGAATACGCGGTTGTAACCAACTTTGAGCGACTTGATTCCAGAACTCTCACGAGCCCCCTCTTCAATAGCCGCAATCGCCGATCGGGCGTCTCGAGCGGTCGACCTCAGTTTGTCGAGCTCTTCATCAAACCCTTCGCGGATCACATTCCCATCACCTGCCCGCTGCGGAGGGTCGTCCACGATTGCGTTCCCAATAAGATCTCGCGCCTCGCCATGCAAACCGATCCCGTCGAAGAGCTCTGAAATCGAACCTGTAGCCACGGGATCATCCAACAGTTCCTTGATTCGAGGCATCTCGCCCAGTCCGCGCACCAACGCAACGAGGTCCCTCGGCCCGCCGGATCTCAACGTTACGCGGTTGATCACACGAGGGAGGTCAGGGACGTTGGAGAGCGCGGCGCGCAAGTCGGAACGCAAGAACTGGTCGGAATGCAACTTTTGGACCGCGATCTGACGAGACGTCAACTCGATCAGATCCAACAACGGCGCAGAGAGCCAATTTCGAAGTAATCTCGCGCCCATTGCCGTCTTCGTCCGATCCATCGTCGACAGCAGAGTCGGACCACCCGCAACTGCCGGCTCCAAAATCTCCAGATCCCTCATGGAACTGGCGCCGATGTGCATGTAGGCATCCGATCGATGCCGCCGAAGAGTCGTCACGAATGGCAGATTGCCCATCTGAGTTTCAGAGAGATATCCGAGCGCGGCGCTCGCAGCGGTGACCGCCAACGGGCTGTCCTCAAGGTCGAACGGCTCTAGGCTGGAGACCCCGAAGTGCTTGAGAAGAGAATCGATCGCAAGGTCGACGTCGAGTTCGTCGCCGCCGATTTCGCGAATCACGCACTCTTCCAAACCGGACTCCGAGTGCCTTTTTCCGTGTTCCGAGCCTTCGAGCATCTTGACGCATCGCTCATCAGCCAACAACTCGGCCGGCGCCAATCGCTCCAACTCGTCGACCAACTTGGATGTTTGCAGCTCCATAGCCGCGAACTCGCCGGTCGATGCGTCGAGCCAAGCCAAGCCGGCCACATCGGATGAAACCACACACGCGGCTAAGTAGTTGTGTTTGTGTTGCTCCAGCAGCGAAGCGTCGAGCACCGTTCCTGGAGTCACCACCCGCACCACAGTCCGTTCCACGACTCCGCTCGGCCCGGGCTTGTTGCCGATCTGCTCGGCAATCGCGACCTTCAATCCTGCCCCCACGAGACGCCCCAAATAGTTGTCGAGGGCGTGGTAAGGAATACCTGCCAACGGGGCCTTTTCTCCTCCTCCTACGTCGCGAGCAGTTAACGCGACGTCAAGGATCCGAGAAAGAGTGCGAGCGTCCTCATCGAAACACTCGTAGAAGTCGCCCATCCTGAACAGAAGCAAGGAGTCAGAGTGCTTCGCCTTGAACTGGAGGTACTGCTTCCTGCCGGGGGACATGCGCTGCCTTCCACCGCGTCGTTTGGCTAAGGTTGCGGAAGCGGGATTTGACTGTCGAGATGCTGTGGCCATGGAGGGGTGAACCCGATTCTAGACCCCCAAGATCACGTGCGCGGTCTACAGGGGCAAAGGGTCTTGAGCACGACGGACCCCTCGGCGACCCTCGACAGACCCTCCGCTCTATTCAGCTTGATGCGCAGCCGCACTCTTAACCTGGCGAGAGGCTACCCAAGCAGACACCAAATCATATCCAACTGTGGCCAGAATAACCAATGCGCCTATGACAACCTCGGCGCTGATCACCATGAAATGGCCGCCGATCCTTTCAGCCTGACGATAGAAGCTACCCAGCCCCGGGTTCCAAATGGCGGCTTCAACCAATATCGATCCCTCTATGAACCACCAGCACGCTATGAACGCAAGGGCCAAACGTGCCACACTTCCGCCCAGCATCGGAAACCGACCGGGTGTAATCCCAGATGCTACGCCCATACGTCTTGGCCATGTCGTAAAGTCTCTCGTTCCACGGATGAGGCTCAAACCTTTCAATCCCAGGATCCAAAGACCTAACTGCGTAAAGGTGACACCGATCACGACGACCACAATAAACGGCCTAAAACCCACAAAAGTTTGGTAATTAAAACCAACCAAGCGCATCACGTCGATGGGCGAGCGAAGGTTGCTGCCTATGAGCGAAATTGTGAAGTCGTTACTGGAACTCATCAACCAGCCCAAGATGTAAAACCAGCCGATCATCAAGGGGACTGCCAGTATGAGATGCGGTATAGGAGCCAACTTAACAATCATCCGTCTTGCCGAACCAAGCTGCCGAAATGAGAACAGCAAGGCCAAAACCAGCCCGGAACTAGTGAACGCCAAAAACGAAGCGAGCAATGAGAATCCCAGCGTTCCGACCGACCAAGCCACTCTATCGCCGATCAATTCCCCGATTGTGGACGGATAGAAGCTTAGCGACGGTCCAAAGTTGAGTGTCGCCGACTTGCTCAGATAGAGCAGATACTGGACGTATATAGGCCTGTCTAGACCGTGGCGTTTCTCAAGTAATTCAATCGCTTGCTCCCTGTCTGCTTGATCGCCAGCGAGCAGCGTTGCGTATTCAACTACCTTCTGGGAAACTCGATTGGGCCCTGAGGTCACGTATGCCTCTAAGAAGATCAGCGTCGCCAGTAACCACAACGCCGCGACGAGAAACGCCAGCCGCGTCGCCACATACTTCCCGTTCATGACGGCCGTTCGCCGTCGATTGTTGGGTTTAGGTGCAACCGAGTCGAATTCATCGGCCATGGGACCCCTCTAACGCCGTTCGTCAACGTTATGGCCAGTGTTCAACACGCTCTCGATGTTAAAGCAATGCATCTCCGATGACGCCGCGCAACAACGAAACGCCCCTCGGGATGGTGCATCCCGAGGGGCGTCTCTTCAGCGATCCCTCTCGCAGTTAGCGTGTGCGTTTACGCTACTCCACAGGCTCCAGGTTGAGGAAGATGTGCAGCCCGGTGCGGTGCCAGAATCCTTCGTGGATGTACTGGTTGTCGTTGTGCGGCCAAGACTCTTCCGTCCAGTAGGTCGTGTTCATCGGCAACGTGATAATCGTCGATGTCAACGGGATGTCGGGCAGTTCGGGCAGCCAGATCTCCATCGCCTGGCGGTAGAGCGGGAGCACTCCCGGACTGTTTTCCGGCAGCTTGCTCATCTGTTGCACGTAGGAATCGAACTCTTCGTTGCACCAGCGGTAGAAGCCGGGGTATGCGATGAATCCGGTGTCGCCTTCTGTTACCAATTCGCAGCGGTATCCCTTGAGCACGGGCTCGGGATCGACCATGCTGCCGTGGCCCCAGATGAAGCCGTCGGCATGACCTTGGAAGATCTGGTCGACGAAGTCGGTCGGCGTTGAGAAGCTGGCGTCGAAACCGTTACGGCGCAGGTTCTGCGTAACGACAGGAGCCGCCGGTGTAGTTGACGGGTGCTGTGGGAACGTCACGATGTGAAACTTGATGCGTTCGCCGTCTTTGACCCAGAAGCCGTCGCCGTCGCGCGTGTACCCTTCGCCCTCCATCAGAGCAGCTGACTTCTCAGGGTTGTACTCGCTCGTGTCGTAGGTCTCCAAGAGATCAGCGACCTCGTCGTGGTACTTCTGCATCGGCGCGTAGTACGGCCAAGGGAGTTGCTGAACGATTTGGCCGCCACCGAAACCGAACTCGATGACTTCCTCGCGATTGATCGAGTAGGAAATCGCCCATCGCACGTTCTTATTGTCGAACGGCGGGCGCTTCGTGTTTAGACCAAGACCCACTGGCCACCAGTCTTCATAACCGTATGGCGGCTCGCCGTAGTAGTGAGACGTCATGTTCGGGTTCTGTGCCACGACGGCCTTGTAGTTGGGTACCGTGAGCGAGAATGCCATGTCGATCTCATTCGTGATCAACAGCTGCGCCATTGTGATCTCATTCATGCCGGGCAAGAAGATCAGGCGCTCAACCCTTGGTAGTGCCTGGAACCCGATTTCAGCCGCCCACCAGTCGTCGCGACGGTCCCAGATCTTTTTCTCTACGTCGGTGTGAACCAACCTGTAGGGGCCAGTCACGACCGGCCAACCCTGTGCTGGATCGTAGTGGGTGAACGTCGCGGGATCCTCGACATCTTCAAAGACGTGCTTCGGTATCCACGGAACACCGATGTCAGCGCGGAAGATGAGCAGGTCCCACACGTAACGCGGCGCCGGCTCCTTGAACTCGATGTGAACCGTCAGGTCATCGATCGCGTTGGCTTCCTTGGTCCATTGGTTGACTGCCCCGTGGCGATCCGTCGTGTCGTGAGTGTTCGCCATGTTGAGCGTGAAAGCGACGTCTTCTGCCGTGAACGGTGTGCCGTCGCTCCATGCGACGCCATCCCGAATCTTCACGGTTACGCCAGTGTAGCCGTCGTCATACTCGAAGCTGGTTGCCATCCATGGGATGAGCTCGCCGGTGAGCATGTTGAAGTAGAACAGACCTTCGCTTCCGGCCTGATACAGACCGCTACGTGAGAGCCCGCCCGAGTGGGCGTTGAAGTTCTCGATGTCGGTGAAAGCGCCAGGGTGCTCGCCACCCAGACCTGCCATGATAAGAGTTCGATTTCGAGGGATGTCTCTGTAGCCTAGAGGAACGGGCGTCGAAGTAACCTCGACCTGCACCTCGACCTCGACTTCCTTCTCGACCTCCTTCTCGACCTCGACGACCTTCTCGACTTCCTTCTCGACCTCTACGACCACGGTTTCGCGAACGACCACGGTCTCCACGACCGTCTCGCCGCCGCATGCCATAGCAAACATCAGCGAAGCCAAGAGCGCGCCGAGCGCGATCATTGGCAACTTCGGATTATTTCTCTTCATTTCTTTCTCCTATTGGAAAAGGGTTAAACGTAATAACCATTCATTAAGCATTAGGTGAACATATCACGAATTTCGGATTGTTTCGTACTAGGATCGCACAATTTAACGTGTGACGAAGTAGCTGGCTACGTCAGTGGTCTCAGAGATCATTGATTCGTCGTGCAGGAAGCACCTCGCGAAGCGATGAGCGTCAGTCGCGTAGTGGCCCGGCATCTCGGATGTGCAACGATCAATCGCATCCGGGCACCTGTTTACGAATGGGCATGTGGCCTGAGTGATCGTCATTCCCCTGAAAGGAGGCTCACCTCGACTCCCCAAATCCATCCATCGGTTTTGGGGATCCGGCATTGGTATCGACTGAACCAGCAGCTGCGTATAAGGGTGCTTTGGATCGTTGATCACGTGCTCTACGTCGCCTGCCTCGACGACGTGACCCAAGTACATGATCATGATGTTGTCCGCGACTTGATAGGCGGTCGTGAGATCGTGGGTGATGTAGAGGATTGCTATGCCCAAATCATGGTTAAGCGTGCGAAGAGTCTCCAAAATCGTTGCACGTAAAGATGCATCAACCATCGATACAGGTTCGTCGGCGATTATGACTTTGGGCTTCAGCAACAAAGACCTCGCAACCATCACCCGTTGCCTTTGTCCTCCCGAAAGCTGATGAGGATACCGGCCTAGAGTTTCAGCGGGCCGCAGCCCGACGCCGGATATCGCCTCTTCGATCAAGTGGTACGCCTCGTCTCGAGATGACGCCAACCGAAACCTGTCGATCGCAACGGTGAATAGGTGGTCGACTTTGTAGAACGGGTTGTATACCGAGAACGGGTCTTGAAATATCGCTTGGACCTGCCGTCGGTACTCTCGACGCTCCCGTTTGCTCAATCCGAACACTTCCCGGCCTTGGTACAAAACTTCGCCCGAGGTGGGCTGCTGGAAACCGAGCAGTATTCTCCCTAAGGTCGTCTTGCCGCTGCCGCTCTCCCCAGCGACCGCAGTGATCAGGGCCGGGTTTTCTGCCAATCGCAACGTGACATCGTTCACCGCGATGTTTTCTTGGCGATTCCAGAACGGGCCAGAAGTAAAGACTTGACTGACGTTCCGTAATTCCAGCAGAGGTTGACCGGCGCCGTCAATCAACGATGAGGAGGGCTCAGGTTCTTGAGTTGCCGTCGTCACGCCACCACCGCCTGGTAGTGAAGATGACAGGCAACCTGGTTCGCCTCTCCCAGTAATTCTGGTTTCTCTTCGGCGCAAATATCCATCGCTTCGGGGCATCGCGGCATGAACGGGCATCCAGGCGGGATCGAGAGCAGCGAAGGCGGAAGCCCAGGTATACCCTCAAGCCTCCGTTTGCCATCCATATCCGGCAAGCTGGATATGAGCAACCGTGTGTACGGGTGCTTAGGGTTGGCGAAAATCTGGTCGACCGTTGCCAGCTCGACGAGTTTGCCCGCGTACATCACGCCAATGCGGTCTGCAAACTGCGCCATCAAACCCATATCGTGGCCAACTAGTATTACCGCGGCACCGATCTCGCCTCTTACCTCCTCAAGCGTCTCCATTACCTGACGCTGCACAACTACATCCAGCGCGCTTGTGGGCTCATCGGCGAGTATCAACCGCGGCTTGTGCGAAATCGCCATAGCGATCGTGACGCGTTGCTTCATGCCGCCGCTCAACTCGTGTGGGTACAGCCCTAACACGTTTGTGTTCAATCCAACTTGTCCCAACATGGTGGTCAAGCGCTCTTGCGTCCGGCCGCGCGACTCATTCACACCATGATCGCGAAGCCCATCGACGATTTGATCGCCGATTCTGCGTACCGGATTTAGGGCGTTCATCGCCGCCTGCGGCACCATCGCCATGTCATTGCCCCGCACTGCACGCATCTCGGGCTCGGTCAGAGACACCAGGTCTCGGCCATCGAGTTCGATACTGCCGCTAGCGATAACACCTGGCGGCTTTATCATCCGCATCACTGCAAGCGCTGTCGTAGTTTTGCCGGATCCTGATTCGCCGACTAATCCCAGCTTCTCGCCCTCCGCAATTTCGAGGTCTACCCCGTCAACTGCTCGCACAGTTCCGGCGCGGATGTTGAACTGCACCCGTAGGTCGCGTATCGAAAGCACGGACTGCTGCATTACAGACTTTGCCTCAACCGCGGGTTTGCCCACTTATCAATACCAGCAGAGATCAAGAAGAGCGACACAAAAATCCAAGCGAGCAACACGATTGGCGGAACGTACCACCACCACCAGTTGCTCAACAACGCTCCGTAATAGATGGACCAGTAGACCGTCATACCCAGAGTCGGTTCGCTCTGCGGTCCCAACCCCAGCGCTTCAAGTCCCACGGCCGCCAAAATGCCGCTCGCCATCGCGCCAACGAAGCTGGCGGCCAAGAACGGCAGAAGATTCGGCATCAGTTCGCGGAAGATGATCTCCAGATCACCCATACCGTTCAACCGTGCCACCTCGACGTAGTTGCTCTCCCGCATACTCAGCACTTGGGAGCGGATCACGCGTGTTGGCCACATCCAAGCGAGCAAAGCGACTATGAGACCCATTGCGTTTACAGACAGTCCCGAGCCCGACTTCAGAGTTGAAGCTATAACCACTAGCACGGCCAAGGCGGGGATAGTGATGAAGACATCCGAGATTACACGAACAACCGCGTCGACGTATCCACGCATGTAACCAGCCATGAATCCGAGGATTATTCCTATGCCGAGTCCAAATATGCCAGCGTATAGTCCGATTCGTAGCGTCAGTGGCGCACCATGGATCATTAACGGCAGAATCTGACGGCCTACGAAATCTGTGCCCAGCCAATACTTACTCTGTGGTTCGGCGAGCTGCGGGCCAGAGATCGGATCCGCGAGTTTCGGATCCACCAACTGGCCGCCTACCAGCCAAAGCGCCAACAGAGCGAACAGCATAATCAACCCCGCCGCTAGCAACGGTTCGTTGACCACGTAGTAGGTGATCTGGGAAAAAGTGCCGTAACGACGACTGGATTCGGAATCTTCTGAAGTGGCCACTGATGCGGCCGTATCCGGGATTTCCGTGCTGGGATCTTGCATCTATGAACCTTTGCCTAGTTCAATCTTGCGGTCACGCCTCGCGGCGCACACGCGGGTCTATCAGCGGATAGATCAAGTCGAGTATCAGCGTCGCGGTAGCAACGAACAATATCAGCACAAGAACCACTCCGTATATGACGAAATAGTCAAAACCGGCAATCGCATCGAAAAGCAATGAACCCATGCCCGGGTATCGAAATATGTACTCCACTAGGATCACGCCGGAAACAATCAAACTCAGCGCCAACGCCAAAGATGTGATCTGCGGCAACATGGCGTTACGCATTCCGTACTGGCTGAAAATTCGGGCCGGTCTCAAGCCTCGCATCTGTGCCAGCGTGACGTAGTCCTCCCCAGACGTCGTGACCATCATGCCTCGCATCCCCAAAGCCCAGAACCCGACCTGAGAGAGAACGATCGATAGCGCTGGCAGGATTGAGTGCTTCACGACGTCCCAAACTCGAGCCAGATCCCAACCGTCATATATAGTGCCGACTTTTGACGCTCCGGCAATCGGTAGCCAGCCCAGTGTAAACGCGAACACAAGTATCAGGAAGAACGCCAGCATGAAATAAGGAATCGGCGACAACGTTAGAAACAGAGGAAGAATGCTCTTCAAAAACCGTGGTGAGCCGGGCCAAGCCATAAGAGCGCCTGCTATCGAGCCGAACAAGAACGAGATCAAGATTGACACTCCGACCAGTCCAAGAGTCCAAGGCATCCGTTCCTGTATCAGGTTCATCACTGTAGTCGGGTGCCGAACCAAGGAAACGTTGAGGTCGCCGCGCAACACGCTGCTCAAGTATCGGAAGTATTGGAGATAAAGGGGTTGATCCAGACCGTAATCCCGTTCGTACGCTGCAACGACCTTTTCCATACCGGTCGAGAGGTTGCCCGTCGCTGCCATCATGATCATTCGCTCACGCACGGGATTTCGATCGCTGGCGACGCGCGGCAGGAAGAAAATGACTGTGATCGCCAACCAAACGACGAGCACAAACATGCCAAGCCTAGCGGCTACATATGTGACACTCACCTATTAAACGCCTGAACGGGCAATGACGCCATCCGGTTGATTCGAAAATCGACACGAGAGGCCATCAAATTGACAAAACGATTTGCAGATTATAGCGCCCCGCGTAGGCGTGTCTGGCTCAGTAACGAACCACTGCGGTATCGCCGGAAAGCCAGCGGAATTCACTGAATTCGCTGCCTTGGGGCGCCTCGAAAACCAAGTGCCCCGTTATCTGCTCGCCCTGGTTCAATCTGACGCTGCCCCACATCCCTTTGAAGTCCGGCGAGTAGTAACGATCTTCGCCGCCCTCCACCGTGTACGACACGTCAAGAATATTGATCGGTCTCAAGCTGATGCTCCCTCGAATCCGCAACTGCGCAGCTTCGCGGTCGACCACCATGTTCACGGCGCCAGACGTGTTGTTGATCAGCGTTGCCTGAATTATCACCAGATCGGTGCCGTCTCCCGCCGGAGCGATCGCCCACCTGTTCAAGACTCCGGCCGTGCTCGGGGCGTCGTAGGTTATGTAGGGCTGCGCCTTGGGCTTCTCGGCGCGCAGCCAAAGAATCCTACCCGCCACGTAGGGATCCGGGCCGCCTTCGAAGGGATTGGCCCACAAGATCACCTGCACCACTACCAACGCCACCAGCGAAACGACCGTAAGACCGATCAGAAAAACCGGCAGGTCCTGTTTAGGCAGACGTAGCTGGTGCCTGGCAAGCACGGAGCCCGACGCGTCCACATCTAGGTATTCAGACCCTGAAGCGCCAGAGAACGACTTTGAAGGTCTGTAGTTCAAGAAGACGCGAGAGATGTCTCCCTCCATCGAGGAGACGCCATCTACGTCCCAATCGATATCGGTGTTGCGGAGTCTGGGCCCGTACTCATACTTGTTCTCAGCCGCGTATCGCAGGGCAGAAGTGACCTGCACGGGAAACGCGTCGCGCGCCCCGTCGCCCTCCGTGTATTGGTCAGAGTCGGCGAGATCTGGCGTCTCTTCGGGATTTTGGTTTTGCGTCACTTGATTGAATGAGGTCGGTAAAACAGGTAAATCTGACTATCGACAATAAAACAATATACATCCGACCTCTGCCAAACAGCGACTATGTCAGCTCCAATCGGCGCGTACGTTGACGCTAAACGTTCGACGACGACATCGATGGCATGCTCTGCATCTGGTCCACAACCTGCGCCAGCGCGTCGATGGTGTAGCCGACATCCGCTTCGGTCGAGTCTTTGCCGAACGAGAATCGCAGACTGCCCACCGCGGTCTCGATGTCCATGCCCATAGCCATCAGCACATGCGATGGCTCGACCGAGGCCGAACTGCACGCGCTGCCACTCGAAGCGCAGATGCCTCTGAAGTCCAATCCAAGTAGCATCGGCTCGCCCTCCAAGCCCGGAATTGAGATGTGGGCTATGTGCGGAAGGCTGGTATCCGGATGATTGTTGATGACTGCGGAAGGAATCCGTTCCACCACGCCCGCGAGGAACATGTCTCTTAGCGTGCGCATCCTGTCGGAAAACTCCAACCGTTCCGCTTCTGCCAAGGCAAGAGCCGCGCCCATTCCCACAATACCGGGCACGTTTTCGGTTCCCGACCTTCGCTGCCTTTCCTGACCGCCGCCAGCGATCAGCGGCTCGATGCCTACGCCGCGCCTCACGTAGAGGACCCCGACGCCTTTGGGCCCGTGAATCTTGTGCGCCGAAAGAGATAGCAGATCGACGCCCAGCATCTTTACGTCGATAGGGAGCTTGCCGGATGCCTGCACCGCATCGGTGTGAAATAGCGTGTTGACCCCAGTTCGAGTGTTGTGGTCTTTGACTCGCCGAGCGATATCGGCGATATCGTTGACTGCGCCGACTTCGTTGTTCGCGTACATCACGCTGACGATGGCGGTCTTTTCATTTAGAAGCGCCTCAATATCGTCCGGATCGACTACGCCGTATCTATCGGCCGGCGCCGTAATCACTCGATGTCCGTTGTGCTCCAACTGTTCCGCGGCGTGAATCACTGCGTGATGCTCTACCGCTGAGACGATGACGTCGTATCGACCTTGAGGCAATGCATCGACCACACCTTTGATCGCCAGATTGTCTGATTCTGTGCCGCCGCCGGTGAACACTACCTCGCTGGCGCGGCAGTTGAGCACCTTCGCCACCCTTGAACGGGCTTCGTCGATGCCGTTCCGCGATTCGCCGGCCAAGGCGTAGAGACTCGAAGGGTTGCCGAATGCTTCGCTGAAGTATGGAAGCATCGCATTCAACACCTCTTCCCGAACCGCAGTGGTTGCGGCGTGGTCGAGGTACACCACCCTCTCAGCATCATCCGAGGTTTGATCTAACAAGGTAATCTTCTCGGTTGTTTTCCGCTCACTTAGTCGACATTTTAACTTTGTGTGCCATAAACATGAATCCATCACCTATGAGCCGACACACGGCTTGTTTACGGATGGAGCGCTTATCGCCGCGAACGGACGTTTTGAATTGTTAGACTTATTTGTCGATTGGCTACAAAACCTGCCTGTGCCGATTTGCGTATGAACTTTGACGCGAGGATGATGCGGGCGCCCAAATAAGACGATGATCAAGCTTGAGCACATGTCAAAGTATTACGGCCCCTATCCGGCCGTAATTGACGTCTCATTTGAGGTTCTGAAGGGCGAAATCGTAGGCTTCCTGGGCCCCAATGGCGCCGGCAAGACGACAACCATGCGTGTTCTGACGGGCTACACGCCGCCCACTCTGGGTCAAGCTGTGGTCGCCGGATACGATGTGGTTTCGCACTCTCTAGACGTCCGGAGGCACATCGGATATCTCCCCGAGACCGTTCCGCTCTATCTCGACATGACCGTGACGGAGTATCTGTCATACATGGGACGACTCCGGGGCATGAATCGCGAGTGGATCAATCAGCGAGTCCCTGCCGTGATCGATGTTGTGAAGCTCGGAGACTATCGCAATGCTTTAGTCGGAAAACTCTCGAAGGGGTACCGGCAGAGAACGGGAATTGCACAAGCCATCCTGCACGAACCCGATGTGTTGATCATGGACGAACCAACGATCGGCATCGATCCCATCCAGGTTGTGGAAACGCGAGAGCTCATCAGCGAACTTGGCGAAGACCACACTCTGTTGCTTAGCTCGCACATACTCCCTGAGGTCAGCATGATCTGCAAGCGAGTGCTCGTGATCCACGACGGCAGAATCGTCGCCGACGATCACCCCGAAAACCTCTCCGCGAGATTGCAGCACACCGAGCGCATCGAGCTGACGGTCAGGGGTCCGGAACCCCGTTCGGTTATCGGCGAGATGCGAGAACTTCCCATGGTGGTCGACGCGAGGCGCGACAACCGAGCGGAGAGCATCTCACGTGCTCAGCGCGATGGCACGACGCCAGTGATCGTCGATGCTAGGCCAAACACTAGGGCCACCGAGGTAATCGCCAGCAAGGTGATGGAACAAGGATGGGGCCTTGTGAACCTCACACCATTGCCTCTCACGCTTGAAGAGATCTTCTTGGAATTGACCACGGAAGAGGAGACTGGCTGAAACGTGGTTTTCATTTGGGCTATCGCCGTCAAGGAGCTGCGGACCTACTTCGCTTCGCCTATGGCTTACGTGGTATCGGCGGCGTTCCTCGCCATCACCGGATTCTTTTTTGTCGCATCGGTCTCTGACGCCTTCTCTGAGGCGACGATCCGAGGTTTTCTCGCCGGCGCGATCTTTTTCATGATCTTCATGTCTCCCGCCATCACGATGCGTCTCTTGGCCGAGGAGCAGAAGATCGGCACCCTGGAGCTTTTGCTCACCTCACCGGTCCGCGAAGTCGAAATTGTCGTCGGGAAGTTTCTGGCGGCGTTTTTCACCGTTGTGGTGATGCTCGTCCTATCGCTCTACTTCGTCATAGTCCTCTTCGTCTATGGAATTCCCGATGCGGGACCGCTCTTGACCGGGTACCTCGGGCTAGTGCTATATGCGTCTGCCACTCTTGCGATCGGTCTTTTCGCCTCGGCGTTGAGTCCCAACCAGATCGTGGGGCTGGTCGTGGGCGCGGGCCTCTTGACTGGACTAACCATCATCGACTTCGTTTCAGAGCGTGTGCAAGGGATCAGCGCTCAAATACTGGATGCTTTCCAGCTTGGCGCCTCTTTCTCCGTCTTCGATCTGGGTAGCTTCGGTGTTGCCGAAAGCGGACACTTCGCCGACTTCGCGCGCGGCGTCTTGTCGATACAGGATGTTGCTTTCTACATATCCATCACCGCCGTGTTCCTCATGTTGACCGTTATCGCGTTGGAGACTCGAAGATGGCGTTGAACTTATTCCGTTACGCCGAACGCAGCAACTGATGCCCCGATGACCACCAATCCCGACGGACAACCCGAGCTCCCAGACGTTCGTCCAACTATGGAGGAGCTGGGCGACGATACGCCTGTCCTGCAACGCTTGATGGCGAGTGCCAGGTCAATCCGTCAAGCCGCAGCACTAGCTGGTACGCTCACGCTAGTGATCGGTGTCCTGATCTGGATCTTCCTGCGAGACCTAACCACATCGTCCTACATATTGATGCTCGTCGGTCTGGCGATCCTCGTGATCGATGGCCTGATCTCATTCGCAACCGTTCGGTACGCCCTCTTCGGACGCCGTGGGCGATATGGACTCAACACGGCGATCATCCTCTTGGCATTCGTCGCGATCGCCGTAGTCGTCAACTATTTGCTCTTCTGGGCCACCGATCGGCCCGACCCAGCCGGTTGGCTACGCGTCGATACGACCACTACGAAGCAGTTCATCGTGTCTGATGCCACTCTTAACACATTAAAAAACCTTCGTGAGCCGGTGCGGATAACGGCGTTTTTCCGTCGCAACACACCGCAACGGCAGGCTGCGTGGCGCAAGACCGAGGATCTGTTGAGCGAATTCCGGCGCAGATCCACAGCCCAGGAACTCTCCTTCCGTCTGGTGGACCCCGAGTTGGAGCCGAACATTGCGGCGGAGTTCAACATCACGCAGTTCCCATCACTCGCCATCGAGGCGATCGACAGCCGGCGTACCGAGGTGATACCTGGCTCGAATCCCAACGCAGGGCCAGATGTGTTCAGCGAGCAGGACATCATCACCGGGCTGCTGGTGGTGAATCAGCTGAAACAGAAAAACGTGATGTTCATAAGCGGCCACTCGGGTCGCGACGTGACGGATGTTTCAACTGGTGGTGAGGGCTACGGTCTGGCTGCCGACGCGATAAAACGTGACAACTACACTATCGGCAACGGAACGCTGCAAGAGTTAGGCGGGTTGTTGAGCAGCGGCAATCCGGATCAGTATCCGGCGGTTGTGATTTTCGCGGGTCCGTTGCAGGACATGACCGAGGGTGAAGAGTTCGTCCTCCTCGAGTATGCGCGTAGCGGCGGAAGCATACTGATGATGTTCGAGCCTGACGCCGCGCCCGACAGCTTCAAGGGTTTCCTCTCCCGCTACGGCGTCGCGGTAGGTGAGGGAACTGTGGTCGACACGGCAAGTTATGTGGCGCCCAACCCGAAATTCCTTCAGATCAAAAACACCAACAGCCAGTTTCCGCAACACCAGTTAACTGAAGATTTCGATGTTTTATACCTGCCCGGAAGCTCTCACTTCGCGTACGGCATCGATGTTGAAACCATCCCGATCACGCAGGAAGGCATCCCGTACGTCAGACAGGAACTCGTGGCCATCAGTACTCTCCAAAGTTGGGCTGAAACTGACGAGGAAAGCATCTCATTCGATTTGGAAATCGACCACCCAGGCCCCTTGCCAGTTGCGGTCACCGTCAATGCCGTCGCCGAGATAAGCGGGAGCCCTCGACTGGCGGAAGACGGCAGTATCATCACCACCAAAATGATGCTCGTCGGCGATACAGACTTCGCCAGCAACTCCTACTTTGGATCGGCGAGGAATGGCGATCTCTTCGTGAATGCGGTGAACTGGTTGGCTGAGGACTTCGAACTCATAACACTTCGGCCCAAGCAGACTTCGTTCCGAGAGTTAGTCCTAACAAATTCCGAGCGCGACTTCGTGCGCTGGAGCGGCTGGCTTTTGATGCCCGCTCTAGTCGCATTGGCAGGCATTTGGGCTTGGTGGAGAAGGCGCTGAACTATGAGCCTCAGGCTATCTCTGTTGCTCGTCATCGCTGCGTGTTGGATCGCAATCGGAGCATCGCTCGCAATCAAACAAATCGGCGTCGAGACGCGGGCTGAACAACCGCCTTTCTTCTTCACCTTGTCGCCGGACGACCTGCGGCATATCTCCATATCCACCAAGGAAGGCTCAACGGCTTGGCACTACCGCGAAGACTATCGTCGCTGGTTCTTCGACGATCAAAACGACGTCCCGGCCGCGCTCTTCCGATGGGGTGGTATCACCCAGCTTCTGGGTGGCCCACGAACACAGCGGGAGTTGGCGAAAACGATCAGCGACCCCGCACTTTACGGTTTTGACGACCCCGAGCTGACGATCCGAGTCACTTTGCGTGACGATCGAGAGATCGTCGTCGAGATGGGCAACCTGACTCCCGACGGCGGCGCACACTACGCCCGGCAACAAGACTACAAAGAGCTCTACACGGTGGACGCTTCCTGGGGCGAGGTCATGTTGAGGCTCGTCAATGAGCCCCCTTACCCCGAGTGGCTCTACACGATGGACCCTGCCGAAGCGACTGAGATTCTCTTGTTCGAAGAAAACGAAGTGACCTCAGGCTACGCACTCGACGAAGAAGCCGGATACTGGGTGATCTGCGACCTACCCGCTCTCGACGCGCCGTGCAAGGGAACTGAACAGATCGATGAGCAGGTAACGACTGATTTTCTTACGCTCTTCGGAAATCCCGACATCAGGGGGGCCGAGGCGCTGAACCTTTCTCAACAGGAAGATTTCAGGCCATACGGGACCCATCGGGACGCGCCCTACGTCCACATCCGGACTGAGGTACAGGTCAGAGAGCGCTTGACAAACGTGTTTCGCACCTCATTGGTCATAGGCGACGTGACGCCTGACGGTAGTCATCGCTACGCCGTAGCCAACGAGACCGACGACGTCATCAAAATCGACCGCGAGTGGGCGGAAAATGTCCTCGCGATGTTCGACCTCAACCGGCAGTCGCCGAATTAGGCCGTTCCCGGACGTCCACCGCATTCACCGATCGCGCGTGCAAATCCCTAACGGTTCTCCTAGTCGACCGTCAACGCCACCCGTCAATCGCCAGCCCTGGCCGTCAATCATCCCCTCGGCCCTTAATCGTTAACCATGACGTCGATCGCCATGTTCGACTGATCACCGTCTTCCACGGTCGTTAGCCGTCATCCCCGCGAACGCGGAGATCCAGAGGAAAGAAAGAACAACCTGCCTCTGTTCTCCACTCCGAGAGACGTCCGCACGACTTAAACCCGGCCCCAAAAACCAGGAAACTCTTTCCTCATTGAGACCAATGCAAAAGTCTCGTCATTACGGCGGAAGTTGCAATCCAGAATGTCAAGAGCAATTGATCGGTCTTGATTTCGGTTCGGGTCCGTGAATTCGGCAACGTGTCCTACCCCAGATCCTTAGAAAGGCTTCGAGTAGGCCGGAAATCGAGCGGCTTGGTTGCAGCACCCCGCTACGCGGGGAGGATGACGTGTTTTTGCAAAGGTCTTCTTCTTGGGGAAAATTTTAGGAGAGGGTTCGACAAGCAATCCGACACAGTTAGACGGCGTGGTTCGACAGGCTCACCACGAACGGAAACCCTGAACCGCACGACCGGATGCCCTCACCACCCGTTCGCCCTGAGCCCCGTCGAAGGGTCCGCCCTGAGAGCCCCGCCCCGAGACCCTGTCGACGGATCGCCCCGAGCCCTGTCAAAGGGGCGCCCCGAGCCTGCCGAGAAAGGTCGTCCCAGCCTGTCCAAGGTTCGCGTTTAACCTGTCCGGCGTGTACCCTCTCCCCTCCATGCGACCTATGCAGAACGGGCCGTCATCCTCGCGAAAGCGGGAACCCAGAGGAACGACAGTGCAGCCGATTTGGCGACGCTCCTCAGATCGGGGTTTCTCCAGTTTGGAAGTTGATGCGCCCGTCGATCCCCAACAGGGACGATATCAATAATCGAGGTGCGTGCAGACCACCGCTGCGGTGTGTTTCCACTGGGCGTGGCTAAGGGCGAACAGCGCGGGCAACGGCCCGCCCGATCAAGTCGTCAGACGCTTATACAGCATCAGAAGTCGCTGAGGCAACAAGCTGACGTCTGAAAGGACTTCGTAGTTGAAGTCGTCCATCATGAATTTGAGATAGTCGTGGCCCTGCTTGTCGACGGTGAGGCAGAAGGGTATGATTCCCGCTTGCTTCGCTTCCAACAGCGCCATACGAGTATCGTGCACAGCATACTCTTTCTCAACGCCTTCACGGCTGTAACCCCGGTCTTGAGGCCTGCCGTCGGAGATAAGGAAGAGGAACCGCGAACGTGAATCTTGTTCGGCGAGTTTGTGCACTGCGTGACGGATCGATGGGCCCATACGCGTAGCGTGGAGTGGCGCGATCCGGTCGATCCGCCTCGGTATGTCGAGACTAAACTTCTCGTCCAGGTCTTTGATCACATAGAACTCGACGTTTTCGCGTCCGTAACCCGAGAAGCCGTAGATGCCGTAGTCATCGCCTAGCGACTCGAGTGCGTTGATCAGAAGAACAACGCCCTCTTTCTCAACGTCGACGATCCGCTTATATGACTTACGCAGCCCTTCCGACCGCCTGGAACGAAGCCAGACCATGTACTCAACCGGGTCGTCTGGTGCGCCCCAATCGTCGTTCGGGCGTTTCGCTTCCTCGATCGCCTCTGCGGTAGAAGCAGACATGTCGAGCAGGAATGCGACGGCAACCGATCGCTCGGTCTTGTTCCTGCGCCAAAACAACTTTTCGTCGGGAGTCGCGCCCACTCGGATATCGATCAACGCCTCTATGGTGGCGTCGAAATCTAACTCTTCACCATCTTCGAGCCGCTTCTGCTTCCGATACATCTCGGGCATCACAAGCTCGAACTGCTTCTTGATCGTCTGCAGCAGCGAGGCACGCTCAACCAGTGTGTCGCGATAGAACCCTGGATCACCGCCGCTCATCGCCTTCTCGTGGACCATGCACCAGCGCGGACGATACTCGTTTGCCCTGAAATCCCACTCGTCGTACACGAACTGATCCTGACCGGTAGGTGTGAGCGGCCCACCCTCTTCGTCAACGTGCTGCATCGGACCTGATGGCTGGCTCTGGGCTTGCGGATCGCGACGCTGCATCTCTTTGAGCAGGTTCTCCATCATCTCCGCCAACTCCGGAGACATCTCCTCGCCTTCTTGCCCCTCTTTGATCTCGAACTCAGTCGAGTTCTTCATCATCTCTGCGAGTTGTTCCTGAGTGAGGGGAGTCATCTCGCCCTCTTCGTCCATGAACTCCGAGCCGTCCATCATCTGAGCTTGAGATAGAAGCTGCGAGAGTTCCGGCTTGAACTCGCCGCGATAGTCCACATCTTGAGGGGATGAGTAATCTTCCTCGTCTTCGAAATCCGAGTCTTCGCCTTCGTCCGTCGATTCGTCATCATCGCCGATCCCTTCGCCAGGCACCATCGACTTCACAAACTGCTCGATGATCCCTTGGACATCCTCCTCTTCGTCCTCGCCATCACCAGAGTCGTCTTCTTCTTGGTCGTCGTCAAGGTCTTCGAATTCGTCCTCGTCGAGATCCTCATTCTTGATCTCCGAAAGCAATGCGCATGCTCGAATCGTGGCCTCGGAGGCATCTTCAACGCTTGCCAACTCGTCGCGCATCATGCGCACAAGCTTCCGCAGTTCCCTGGCGGTATCGATATGCTTTTTGGGCGCCATCAACTCCGAAGTTTGTCCGAGGCTGATCCGAATCATGAACTCAACCAGGGTTTCGCGTGCGGGCAAGTCAGTTAATTCAGGCCGCGAGTCGAGTGCATCCGTCTGAACTGTGTTGTAGATAACCGCCAATCCGCGGTAGGCGCGCATCACGTTCGCGTCGATCCTAGTGCTCTCGAACACAGTGAACACATCGGTGCTCAACCGACGGTCGGGGAAGAGATCGAAGAAGCGCGTCATAGGCGTCGCCGCGGAGGCGTGGCCGTCGGTTGATGCTTCGGCCTCGCCATCCGTGGGAGCCGTCTCGGATTCGATGACGGGCTTCTCTTCCTCGGGACTAAGGCCAGTCAGTTCTGCCCGGAGATCGTTGAACAAACCTGACGGCCGATCAAATCGGAACTCGAACGATCCAAACTCGATGTGCCCGGTCTGGTGGGTAGAGATGACCTTGAAGAATCCGAAGTTTTCGTCTTTGTTGTGGTGGCGGTTGATCACCTTGGGCAGGTAGATCGTCGTGCCCTCGGTCGTCGGCAACTCGCCTTGGAACCAGCCTATGTTTTTGTCGACGAGCTGCTGGGCAGCTTGGACCTCGATATCCTGGCCTGCCAACATGCGGCAGTACATGCGGATGATCTCACGGACCCGATCGAGTTCGACGCTAGACGAGAGCGCATCAAGGGTTTCGTGTGAATGGGCCGATTCATTCCTGAAATATGAAGCGAGTGCATCGGAATTCTCGTCAGCCAACGACATGCCGCGTTGATGCCACTCGACCATCTGGGGAAATGTCACACGCTCCATCACTCTCGGGGCCGTCGTCAGAAACGCCGCCGATGAAGGAGGCGAGACGGCCGCGATCTGGTGGGAGAGGTTAACGAAAGTCTCTCGCACCTCCATATCGACATGATTTATCGCCCTCGCGCCGTCGACCAACGCTTTCGCGGGATCGACGTCATTGCTGCCAGCCAGTCTTCCCACCAGTGAAATCAGAGCCACGCGGTGGGCCGCCGGTAGGTCGGGCAGTGAGCCTTGAGCCGCTTCAAAAAGCGGGTTGGTGTGCCGCCATGAATTTGACGCCACCGTGTTGGCGAGAGAGATGAAAGCCCCGGAGTCTTTCCCCAGCTTGGGGAACAGTTGCAAAGACTTCGTGAGTGCGTCACCCGCCATGTCGTAGGAGCGTCTTGAGAGCTCTTCGAGAAACTCGGCGAAACGTCGGAACTCTTCGAACGACAGAGGTTCCAGCAGCTGCGGAGTCGATTCGAACAGCCTGCATGCTAGAGCGGACGATTTCCAAGTGCCTCGGTAGATGGTACGGCAGGCCTGGGCCCAGTCGTTCATATATCGCGGCCTGAGCCGTCTAATCGCGTCTGAACTGGTTCGGAAATACGCCACCGCTAGACTGGGCGAATCGCCGCAAAGCGCGTCTCCGGTCTTTGCCCAGTTGATGAATTGCCCCGCCGGCAGATGACGTTGAACCTCCGGAGATGCACGGAACAACTCGGCACCGGCTTCCCATGAACGCACGGTCCGACGAGAAATCGTTAGACCTGTGTTGGCCCACTCTTGCAGCTTGTCATCGGCCAGTCTTCCCGAAAGCGCCTTTACGGCGCGATCGAAGTTGGCGGCGACAGGTGAAGGAAAGCTCTCCAGCTCTTTATGAATTGCAAGGAGCGCCTGTTCGGTTGTAGGTGTCATCTTCCGACGAAACCCAGTGGTGTATTCATGCGTTTCTGCATCATTGAGATTGTTTTGGGTAGAGGATCGCTAGAGTCTGATTGATGATTCGTGCAGTGGCTCCCCAAATGATCCGGCCTTCGTAGGCTATCGCATCCCAATTTCGGGTGTGACCCCGCCTCACAAGAGTGATGTGGCGTCTGTTCGCTTCATCGAGAAGAACGGATACCGGCACAAAAGTGTAGTCGTCGACCTCTCTCGGTTCTGGCGTGATAGTCGCATCATCGTGCAATCTGCCGGTGAAGGGCCAAACTTCGTATCCAGTGCCTGTAACGACCCTTGGCAACCCTCCCCAGTGTTCGATGTACGAAGGATCCACCCCTAGTTCTTCTTTAGTCTCCCTAAGTGCGGTGTCAAGAAGGTCTTTATCTTCGGCTTCGGCAACTCCTCCCGGAAAAGCCCACTCAGTGCGGTGATTTCCGGTATGGGCGGCTCGACGGATCAAGAGCATCGACGGAGCATCTTCTCGCTCGGCGAATAGAACGGTAACAGCAGCTTGGCGGTTCGGAAGATTGGGCGTATCGAGTTGTTCGGCACGCGACTCTCCCGGTAAATCGTCAAGGCTGGGGCTCGACAGGATTCGTCGGGCTCCGGCCATGAACTCACCTGCACCACCCACGGTTACGGGAAGATTGACGTTACCACCTCGTCAATGCTTCGCTGAACTTGAGCATCGTCTGTGATTCCCCAAGTGACCGAGACCTGGCACGCACGGCGTGGCGAAATTCCCTCAATGATCAAACGTGCAGCGTAAATCAGGACACGAGTGCTCGCGCCTTCCTCGAGGCCATGCTCACGTAGATTGCGGATCTTGGCGCCGAGAGTGGCGAGTAGAGCAGCATCTTCTAGTTCGCAACCCGATTCGTGGGCGATGATCTCTGCCTCTCGCTCCTCGTCGGGAAAGTCGAACTCCAGTGCGACGAAACGCTGTCGAGTGCTGTGCTTGAGATCCTTAACGGCGTTTTGATAACCAGGGTTGTAGGAAACGACTAGAAGGAAGCCGTCGGCGGCGTCTATCACTGTTCCCAACTTGTCGATGGTCAAAGTCCGACGGTGGTCCGTGAGGGGGTGGATGATGACTGTGGTGTCTTTCCGCGCCTCGACCACCTCGTCCAGGTAGCAGATGCCACCCGCCTTCACAGCGCGGGTCAGCGGACCATCTTGCCATCTTGTGCCGTCTCTATCGAGCAGATACCTGCCGATCAAGTCGGAAGCGGTCAAGTCTTCGTGACATGCCACTGTAACCAAGGGAAGGTTTTGGGCCGCACCATTCTTCTCTGCGGTCGACTTGGCCTTAGCCGCGGGTTTCGCAACCGTCAGGTCCTCGCCCAACCTCCAAGCCATGTGCTCCACGAATCGAGTCTTGCCTGTGCCCGTCGGCCCTTTTAGCAGCAGTGGAACTCTCTGGTTGTAAGCGGCCTCGAACACCTCGATTTCGTCATGGATAGGAACATAGAATGGCTCATCCGTGATGAAATACTCTTCGATGATGGTCTCGTTGTATAGGGCTTGAGTTGCCATTTAACTTCCAATCAATCTATTTGGGCTTTGTTGCTTCCCACAGTTCGGTTACTTGACGCTCTAAGGCATCCAAGTCTCCGTCGTTGTAGATGACATTATTTGAGGATTTAATCCGGGTCTCAGGGGATAATTGGGAATCGAATCGGGATCGTACCGCTTCTTCAGACAAGCCTGTTCTCGCAACGGCCCGCGTCAACCTCTGATGATATGGCGCTTCGACCGTCCACACGATGTCTGCCAAATCGTCCCATCCCGCTTCAAATAGTTTGGGGACTTCCAAGGCAGTTATCTCCACGCTTTGCTCTCGGTTCTCGACCAGCTTACTCTTTGCCAATAACTTCGCGAGCGGCCAGACTATCGATTCGAGTTCTTCACGTTTCGCTTGGTCCTCAAATACTGATGAGCCCAATCTTGTGCGATCGATTTCGCCGTAAGCGTTCAACACCTCCCCACCAAAAGCATCCACCAACTCGTCATACCCGACTGACCCCTTGGAATATGCGTCATGCGCAAGTGAGTCGGCATGGATCGCCGAGGCGCCCAACTCAACCATGATTCGGATCGTCTCTGTCTTCCCTGCTCCCATGCCCCCTGTTACGGCTATCGTTTTCATTTGCGGTGGAATTCCGAATTCCGCAAGTAAACTATTCTACAACTCCGACCACCGCATTTAGCAGTGTGGCCGCAACTCGCAGGGCCATGGGATGACGCGCTCGGATCTCACTAATGAAATCGCAAAAAAGTGATGAATCACGCCTGACGCGCGAACGATTGCGTTCTCTCCCGAGCGTCGACGCATTGCTCTCCGAGGATCGCCTGATCGCTTTGTCGCAGGAGTTCACTCGCGCTAACGTCGCCGTATTGGTGAGACGAAGGTTTGACCAAGTCAGGTCACTCATCGCCGGCCCCCAGATTCATGTATCTGTTCCCTCCCTTTCACAACTGGTCGAAGATGTTGAATCGATGGCACGGGAAACGTGGTCGGCGGCGCCTAGGCACGTCATCAACGGAACTGGCGTAATCATCCACACCAACTTAGGACGAGCCTTGCTGAGTTCCCGCGCCATAATGGCCGCGCAGCGGGCCGGTATCCACTTCACGGACCTCGAGCTTGATCTTGAGACTGGAGGCCGGGGATCGAGACACGATCATGTCGCCTCCCTGCTTTCAACCGTGTCAGGGGCCGAGCGAGGGATCGCCGTCAACAACAACGCCGCAGCCGCGTTGCTAACCCTTAGCGCCATCGCCGGGGATGGGAAAGAAGTCATCGTCTCTCGTGGTGAAGCGGTCGAGATCGGCGGAGGTTTCAGAGTCCCCGACGTAATGCTTCAATCCGGAGCCAAGCTAGTGGAGGTGGGCACCACCAATCGAACATACGCCCACGACTACGAGAACGCCATAGGCCCAGATACGGCGGCTATCCTCAAAGTGCATAGATCCAACTTCACCATCACCGGCTTCACTCACGATGACGAGATATCCAAGATAGCGGAGGTTTCGAAGCGCCACGGCATTCCTTTGTTGCATGATCTTGGCTCAGGATGCCTGTTGGACACATCGGTCTATGGTCTCGAGCACGAACCCACGGTTCAGGATTCGCTCGAACAGGGTGCAGACATCGTCATGTTTTCCGGCGATAAGCTTCTGGGCGGGCCCCAAGCGGGGCTGATTGTCGGCGACGGATCTCTCGTTGAACGCATATCGAAACATCCACTCGCCCGCGCCGTCAGGATCGACAAGATGACGCTCGCAGCACTCAACGCCACCTTAATTGCCTACGCAACTGGTAAGGCCGAGACCGAGCTGCGCGTCTGGAAGATGATCTCTGCATCTGAGTCCGAAATGGAGATGAGAGCCGAAATGTGGCTCGTCGAACCGTCCTGGAAAGTCGTCGAAGGAAGAACCGTAATTGGCGGAGGTAGCGCACCGGGTCAAACCCTTCCGACATGGAGGTTGGCCATCCGGTCGGATGATGGTGCCGAGTCCGTCGCCAAATGGATGCGTCAACATAAACCTGCCATCATCGGTCGCATAGAAGACGACACGTTCTATCTTGACCCACGCGCCGTTGAGCTGCACGAGCAAGACGTAGTAGAGGCTGCCCTACGAGAGTATGCCCAATCAGCGTCATGACGCTATTCGAAAACCGGCAGAGGGCCATCCTCGAACGCCAGGCGCCACTGGCAGCTCGCATGAGGCCGCGGAGCTTTGACGAGTTTGCGGGCCAGAAGCACTTGGTCGGAGAAAGTCGCGTCGTCCGACGGATGATCGAAGACGATCGCCTTCTCTCGATGATCCTCTGGGGACCCCCAGGCTCCGGCAAAACTACCCTCGCCCAACTCATCTCGAGGATCACGAAGTCGGAGTTCATCGAACTCTCGGCCGTCTCCTCAGGAGTGCGTGACCTCCGACGCGCCGCGGAAGATGCGGCCCACACTCTCGGCGCCGTTGGCACTCGCACGATCCTCTTCGTCGATGAAATCCACAGATTCTCCAAATCGCAGCAAGACGCGTTGCTGCCCCACGTCGAGTCGGGAACGCTCATCCTCATCGGAGCAACAACCGAGAACCCTTCCTTCGAGGTGATCGCTCCTCTGTTGTCTCGCTCCCGCGTCTACACGCTGGAAGCGTTGACCGATGAAGACGTCAACATGATCATCGACCTCGCCTTGAACGATGTCGAACGGGGCCTGGGCTCGAGAAAGGCGATCCTAAGTGACGATGCCAGGTCGTTCCTCGTGCGCTCCTCGAACGGCGATGCGAGAGCCGCGTTGAACGCCCTCGAAATCGCAGTAGAGTCGACTGGCGCAAATGAAGATGGCGATCCGATCGTCGACGTCACGACCGTCGAACAGGCGCTCGAAAAGCGCGCACGGTACGACCGTCTCGGAGATATGCACTACGACACGATCTCCGCATTCATCAAGAGCGTCCGGGCGTCAGATCCCGACGCAGCGATCTACTACCTCGCACGCATGATCGACGCCGGCGAGGACCCTCTTTTCATCGCTCGTCGCCTCGTCATCTTGGCAGCCGAAGACATCGGCCTCGCCAACCCGAACGGGCTTGCAGTCGCGATCGCCGCGCAACAGGCCGCCAGCTTCGTCGGCATGCCTGAAGGCAGAATTCCTCTCGCCGAGGCGACCATCTTTCTCGCCGCCGCGCCGAAGTCGAATTCCGCCTACATGGCCATCGACAAAGCGCTGGAAAAAGTGCGCTCGATGCGCGACGAACCGGTTCCGCTCCATCTCCGAAACGCTCCAACCAGGCTCGCGCGTCAACTGGGTCACAGCAAGGGGTACGTCTATCCTCACGACCAACCGGGGCATTTCTCGGCTGGTGAAAACCTACCCGAAAAACTCCAGGGTGAAACGTTTTACACGCCCGGGTCGCTAGGCGCCGAACAGATCATGGCTGAGCGGCTTAAGGGTTGGTGGGCGGACCGGTATCCGTCGAAGGACGACTGACCTCAAGCGGCGGCAGCCACCGCATCCCGCAGGGAATCACGCATCGCGATCAGCGTGTAGTCGATGTCTTCCGACGAGATCCCATAGTGCGTAACGATCCGCATCACTGGATCGCCGGGGTTAACCAGTATTCCGCGCTCCGCCATCTGAGCGGAGATTGACCTCGCGCTGCCCGGCGGAATGCTGAAGTAGACGATGTTCGTCTTCACCTGCTCCGGATCCAGCTCGATTCCATCAATTTCAGCCAACCCATACGCTAGTTTCTGGGCGTTCTCGTGATCCTCTTCCAACCGCTCCACCATGTTGTCGAGAGCATAAACCCCGGCCGCCGCAACTACCCCCACCTGACGCATCCCCGCGCCCAGCATCTTCCGCCATCGGCGTGCACGGTCGATAAATTCCGAGTCTCCAACCAAGACGCTTCCGATAGGACAAGACAATCCCTTCGAGAGGCAGAATGTCACAGAATCTGCCGGAGCCACTAGCTCCGATGCCTCGACGCCCAGAGCCACAGCTGCGTTGAAGATCCTGGCGCCGTCGATGTGAACACTCATTCCGCCTTCGCGTGCCGCCCCAGCCATCGCTTCAGTCTGTTCGACGGTCAGAGGTTGACCACTGGTCTGGTTGTGCGTGTTTTCGATGCATAGCAGCTTGGTAGGGGGAACATGGTAGTCGTTGGCATTAGTGGCTGCTCTTATGTCGTCTGGCTCCAGGAATCCGACATCATCGGTCTTGACGGGGTATAGGAACAACCCGCCAAGCACAGAGGCGCCACCCGCTTCGTTGCTGAAGATGTGCGATTTGTCGCCGACGAGGACCTCATCGCCGCGCTGCCCGTGGGCGAGCATCGAGACTAAGTTGCCTTGAGTCCCTGACGTGACGAACAAGCCTTCATCTTTGCCCAGAATGTCTGCCGCCTTTGCCTCAAGCGCGTTGACTGTAGGGTCGTCCCGATACACATCGTCGCCGAGTTCAGCGTCGTAGATGGCCCTCCGCATCTCCGGTGAAGGCAAGGTAACGGTGTCGCTTCGAAGGTCTACCCGGACATCCATGTTTTAGTTTGCTCCTGCATCAGTGTGAGCGAGTATCTGTAAATCATACCGACGAGTCTAGATTCGGGACGATCATATACTCAGAACTTGATCACCGTATCGAGCCTCGATTCTCGAAGAATCATTCATGCAACAGGCTTTCAACCCATTGGCATCCTCCACTGAGCCAGAAACTCTTGATCGCCCAAAGTTAGAGGGGTTTCCCGATGGCTTCTGGGACTTCTGGGTCAAGCGAAGCGCCGCCTTATGGATCCTGGCCGCGCTGATTTTCGTAGGCGATCAGATCACCAAAGCCGTAATCTCCGGCTGGCTCGCGCGGGGTGAATCGTGGCCGGCCGAAGGCTTCCTGAGGTTGACACACATCGGTAACTCCGGCGCCGCGTTCAGCATATTCCAAGGGAACAGCAACATCCTCAGCATTGTTGCATTGGTCGCAATTGCTCTGCTCCTCTGGGTCTACAGAACCTCTGGAGGAACGTCGTCGATAATTCGCTTCGCATTGGGATTGCAGCTGGGCGGTGCCGTCGGAAACCTCTATGATCGCCTCACTCAGGGATACGTCACAGATTTCATCGATGTCGGACCGTGGCCGATATTCAACATCGCCGACTCCGCGATTTCGGTCGGGATGGTTTTGATGCTCTGGTACTTCTTCACCATGCCAAAAGAGGGAGATGTGGCATCTGAAGCCATCGCATCCAACCTTGACTCTTGTCCCCGATGCGCCGGCATGAGGAGATACGGCACCGTTAACTCAAACACTCAGGCAGCGATCGAACATGAGGATCCCGCCTGATCATCAACGTCCCGCCGTTCGCCTCGATATATTGATCAAAGAGACGGCACCGCACCTTCCAAGGAGCGAGGTGCAACGACTCGTCCGATCTGGGGCTGTGAAGGTCAACAGTAAGGCCATTCTCGTACCATCTCACAGCGTCGCGGGCGAAGACGATATATTCGTGGCAATGCCGAATGATGCCGTAGCAGAAGGAGCCCTGACGCCGGAAGACATCGACCTTGATTTGGTCCACGTCGACGCAGACATCATCGTGATTGATAAGCCAGCCGGATTGGCCGTGCATCCGGGAACAGGGAGAAGCAGCGGGACGTTGGCCAACGCGTTGCTTCACGAGTTCCCAGAGATGTCCGAAGTAGGAGACGCAGGACGACCGGGGATCGTGCATCGTCTCGACATCGACACTTCAGGCCTGCTAGTGGTCGCCCGCACCTCGTTGGCATTCGATTCCCTTTCAACGGCGACTAGGACTCGGGAGATCGATCGACGCTACACCACGCTCGTTAAAGGTAAGCCTCAGCCCGAGATCGGGATAGTGGATGCCCCAATTGGACGCGATCCTAACAATCCCACTCGTCAAGCGATCAATGCCGGTGGTCGACCAGCCCGCACCAGATACAGGGTCGCACATGTATTCGGAAGAGATTCCAATCTCAAGTCTTTACTCGAAATAAAGCTCGAAACCGGTCGGACGCACCAGATTCGGGTGCACATGCAAGCGATTGGGCATCCCGTGGTAGGCGACCCCACGTACGGAGGCAACGATTCGATGTCGGGCTTGGAACGACAGTTCCTACACGCGCACCGACTCTTGATAACCCACCCGGCCACGGGCGAACCTTTTCGATTCAACTCCTCTTTGCCGGAAGACCTTACAGGCGTGTTGAGCGAGCTCATTCAGCGATCCTGACGCACACACTTCCCCACTATCGGCTACTCTGGAATCATGACCCAAACACATCCCGCACGCGTGCGATTCGCACCAAGTCCTACTGGTCTCATGCACATCGGCGGGCTACGAACCGCTCTCTACGACTGGCTCTTGGCTCGGAAGACCGGAGGCCAGTTCATTCTCCGGATCGAAGATACGGATCGCGCTCGATACGAACCTGAAGCCGAAAAACACATCAAAGAATCGTTGAGATGGCTTGGGTTGGATTGGGATGAAGGGCCCGACATCGGAGGTCCTTACGGGCCTTACACGCAGTCGGAGCGGCTCGAATGGTATGCCGAGGCCGCAGCGAAACTCGTCGCAGCAGGGGTGGCGTACGAGGACGATACCCAACCTGAAGAGCTCGAAGCCCTTAGGCAACGCCAACGGGCGGCTGGTCAACCGCCCGGCTACGACAACCGGGGCAGATACCGAACAGCGGAGCAGATCCAGGCATCCAAAGATCAGGGTCTAGACGTCGTGGTCAGGATGAGGATTCCAGATCACGGAGAGATCGAGGTCGAAGACGAGGTAAGAGGCAAATTGAGGTTCGATCTCTCGCTGCTTCAAGATTTCGTGATCCTAAAATCCGACGGCTTCCCCACTTATCACCTGGCGCACATCGTCGACGACTACGAAATGGCCATCACTCATGTGATCAGGGGCGAAGAGTGGATCCCGAGTCTGCCGCGCCACGTCCTGATTCACCAGGGATTGGGCATCCCGATGCCCAAGTACGTTCATGTCCCTCTCATCCTGGGGAAAGACCGGGCGAAGTTGAGCAAGCGCCACGGCGCACAATCCGCACTCGAGTATCGGGATGCCGGATTCGTGCCGGACGCGGTCTTCAACTATTTGACTCTTTTGGGTTGGTCTACCGGGGATGACACGGAGGTGATGCCTCGGGATGAAATCGTCGAACGATTTGGAATCGAGCGGGTCCTCGAACACCCGGCAATCTTCGACTCGGAGAAGTTGGAGTGGTTAAACGGCGTATACATCCGTTCATCCGACGACGAGTATCTGACTGATCTGTTCGTGCAGATCCTCGAAGGGCCTCACAAAGTCGGTGGGTTGCCCGACGAAGTGGCGCGTCCGATCGATCGCAATGTTGTTCGTGCACTCGTACCGGTGCTCAAGGAGAGGGTCAAACTCCTCACCGATGTGACGGATCTGGTCGACTTCTTCTTCGTAGATGAGATCGAGATCGATCCCCCCGAGATGCTTGGGCGGCGTATGGACAACGATATGGTGACCCGCGCATTGCAGTTGAGTTCGGAGTTGTGTGAGAAGCTGGAGCCGTTTACGGCGGACAAACTGGATGTCGCACTCCGGGATTTGGCGACGGACTCGGGCATGAATGCTGGGCAACTCTTTACCCCGATCAGGGTCGCCGTAACTGGAAAACGGGTCGCTCCTCCTTTGTTCGAGACCCTTGAAGTGCTCGGACGAGACCAGACTTTGCAGCGGTTGGCCGCAGGTTCAAAAGCCTTCGCCGAGTTCGTGGGCGAAGGAGCGAAAAACGCTTAGGTGTTACCATCAATAGCGTCAAGTTCAAGGTTGCATTGACGTTCTCTATGTCAAGCGTGAAAGACGGGACGAATTGGTAGATATCAGGAACCGCGAGGGCGAGAGCTTTGAGGCGATGCTCCGCCGTTTCACGAAGATTGTCCAACAAGAAGGCATCATTTCGGAAGCGCGGCGCAGGAAAGCATTTGAGCCGCCCAGCGTCACTCGGAAAAAGCAGCTCGCCGCCAAGGTGCGCAAGAGCCGCAAGACAATGCTCAAAAACCGCTGAGCCTCCACATCGAAGGTAGTCAGGACTGTCGCTTGTGAGATTCGGGATAGTCGTTTTCCCCGGCACTTGGTCTGAGCGAGACATGGCGTACGCGGTCGGCGATGTTCTCGGCTACGACTACCGTTACATCTGGCACCGCGAATCTGACGTTTCTAATTACGACGCCATCCTCCTGCCAGGAGGATTCTCCTACGGCGACTACCTCCGCTGCGGTGCAATCGCGAGGTTTTCTCCGGTCATGGATGCCGTTAAGGAGTTCGCCGATGATGGAGGGTTGGTCTTCGGGAGCTGCAATGGTTTCCAAGTGCTCTGCGAAGCTGGACTTTTACCTGGCGCACTGATCCGGAATGACCATCTCGAGTTTAGGTGCTCGCAGGCCAAAATCCGGGTCGAATCCGCCTCCACGCCTTTCACATCGCAATACAGTGTCGGTGACGTCGCATCGATGCCGATATCTCACGGTGAAGGCAACTATCAGGCCGATCCAGAGACATTAGCCACGTTGGAAGAAGACGGCCGTGTGGTGTTCAGATACGTCGACGACGCAGGCGAAACGACTGACGCGTCCAATCCCAACGGCTCGCTCAACAACATCGCGGGCATCGTAAACGAGCAACGCAACGTGCTAGGCATGATGCCGCACCCGGAGCGTGTCTGCGAGAACCTTTTGGGTGGCGAAGACGGCAACGGGATTTGGCAATCCATGGCAACCGCCATCGACGCAGTAATGGTTTGACACCAACATCGTCACAACCGTTTCCGTCATCCCGCGAAAAGCGGATTGACAAGACGTTTCGCAATGGTCACCGAAGAATGAGATGTGAACGAAAACGCCTCCGGTAATCCCATGCCAGTCACCCAAGAAACACTCGACGAGATAGCTCTCAATCGCGCTGAGTACGAGGCGATTACCGACAGGTTGGGCCGTGAACCCAACCCGCTTGAGCTAGGCCTCTTCGGTGCTCTTTGGAGCGAACACTGCGGTTACAAACACACCAAGTACCTCCTCAAGACGCTCCCACGTGACTCTAAGCGGCTGCTAGTCGCCCCTGGAGCCGAGAACGCCGGCGTGGTCGACATCGGCGACGGTTACGCCGTCGCGATGAAGATCGAGTCGCACAACCATCCCTCTGCCGTTGAACCATACGAAGGCGCAGCGACCGGTGTCGGGGGGATAGTCCGAGACATCTTCGCCATGGGTGCACGTCCCATTGCCCTCTTGAACTCCCTGAGATTCGGGCCACTCGACTCAGACCGGAATCGACACCTTATCAACGGCGTAGTTGCTGGCATATCTGGATACGGCAACTGTATCGGCGTGCCTGACGTTGGCGGAGAAATCCTGTTCGATGAACGCTACTCTGGCAACCCATTAGTAAATGCAATGTGCGTCGGCCTCATTTCAGACGGCAAGATGATGAGTGCCAGCGCCGATGCGGCGGGAGATCTCCTGGTCTTGGTCGGTGCCAAGACTGGAAGAGACGGCATACACGGGGCGTCGGGCTTGGCGTCTCGTTCTTTTGAAGAAGAGGCCGAGTTGAGATCGGCGGTCCAAGTCGGAAACCCCTTCCTCGAAAAGGTGTTGATCGAGGCGTGTCTAGAAGCGATCGAGCTGCCCGGAGTGGTCGGAATGCAGGACTGCGGAGCGGCCGGGATAACCAGTGCTGCCGTGGAGATGGCGGAGCGGAGCCACCTCGGAATCGAGATCGATGTCGCCAAGGTTCCTCGACGGGAGTCCGGTATGACCCCCTACGAGGCCATGCTCTCCGAATCTCAGGAGAGGATGCTTCTAGCCGTTAAACCCGGCTCGGAGCCGCCACTCTTCGATCTGTTCGAAGAGTGGGACTTGGACTCGACCGTCATCGGAACCTTCATCGATAGTCCTCAAGTCTCGATCCTTGATGCCGACATCACAGTTTCCACCACCCCGATCTTCGCCCTCACCGATGCCCCTGAGTATCTTCTGGCGGCGCCAAAACCCATGTGGCTAGCCGAGTTGCAGAGCCGCGACCTCACTCAGCTGGAGCAGCCCGAGATTGAGCCATCAGAGGCGCTATTGAAACTTCTCGCATCTCCGAATATCGCATCGAAGCGATCGGTTTGGCGACAGTACGATCACCAGGTCCAAAACAACACCGTGATCGCGCCTGGAGCCGACGCTGCGCTACTTCGCATCAAAGGCACCTCGCGTGGAATCGCAGTGTCAACCGATGGAAACGGCAGGCTTGTCTACCTAGAGCCGCGCGTCGGGGCCGCTATCGCAGTCGCCGAGGCATGCCGCAACGTCTCGTGCGTCGGCGCCGAACCAGTCGCATTGACTGATGGGTTGAACTTTGGAAATCCCGAAAAGCCAGACATCCAATATCAACTCGTCGAGGCCATTAAAGGCATCTCCGATGCAGCGTCTGCGTTAGGAATCCCCGTCGTAAGCGGTAACGCCAGCCTTTACAACGAGTCGTCAGATATAGCGATCTTTCCGACTCCCATCATCGGCGTTCTCGGCGTGACCGACGATGTCACTCTTCACGTCGGATCTGCATTCAGGGACCCTGGAGACGCCATCGTATTGATCGGCGCATCGTCACCGTGGGACGATGCGAGTGGAGCTGGCGGCAGCGAAGCTCTGTCTGTGTTGCATGGCCTAATAGCCGGCGAGCCGAAGCTCGACCTAGATCTCGAAGCCAAAGTCCAGACCCTTTGCAGGAATCTCATCCGTGATGGGCTGGCGAAAAGCGCACATGACTGCTCTGACGGTGGCTTGGCCGTCGCAGTCGCCGAGTCGGCGATTCAAGGCAGTGTGGGCGCGACCATCTCACCCGACAACGACATTGACTTAACCCAATGGCAGTGGGCCCTCTTCGGTGAAACTCAGTCGCGAATCGTTTTGTCAGCGTCAACGAGTGACGCAAACTTGATCCTGTTGGCAGCGGAAACCATGGGCGTTCCCGCCGCCGTCATCGGTTCAGTTGGAGGCGACAGATTACGCTTCGGCAAAACCATAGACCTCGCCCTTTCCGGCGCCGCAGATGCATGGGAAAACGGATTCGTCAACGCGTTGTCCAATTAATAGGCGTCACCGCCAATCAAGCGTCATCCGCCCGTCGCCCTCCCATCGCATCGATGTGCGGCGACACGACGCCCTACCCGCACGACCATGCGCGTCGGAATGGTGATAAGGACCCAGTGCGTACCTTCTCCTCTCATAGGGACGAAGCGGAGAGCCAGAGCAACCACACCCTAACCCGCTCCCCTAGCGGGCATCCCTCTCCCCTCCGGGGACGAAGCGGGAAGAGCTTCGTGGCGCGGACGATGCATCCGCATCATCAGGACCTTTGCGCACCAGCGCAAAGAGGTGAGGGGGACGTTCAGAGCACCCGTTCCTCCCAAAACGGCGGAGCAACGTCCTGCGCCCATCGCCACAATTCGGCGAAACGCGCCCATGGCGCCGCGTTTAACATCTATCGATCATGACAAAACCCGATCACGTAACCGCTCTCATCTACTCCCACGAGCAGTCCCAACACGTGCTGAGCCCCACGCACCCTATGCGCCCCATTCGCCTGATGCACATGCACGATTTGATGCAAGCTACGGGGTTGATCGGCGCACCCGGAATCCGACTCCAAGGGCCAAGAGTCGCAACCGACCACGAGATCTTGGCGTTTCACTCACCGGACTACGTCGAAGTCGTGAAGATGATCGATGTCGGGGGCATCGTGCTAAATATGCACGAGTATGGATTCGAGCCGATGGACAATCCTCCTCGGCGCGGCCTCTTCAGGCACGCGGCACTGGCGGCCGGCGGCGCCCTCCTGGCATCTGAACTCGTCTTGGATAGCTCGGTTCGGAATGCGTTCGCACCTGCCGGCGGGATGCACCATCACGCAATGAGCGATCGCGCCTCTGGTTTCGGGATATTCAACGACGCCGTCATCGCTATAAAGCGCCTGATCGAGGAAGAGATGCGAGTCCTATATGTCGATATAGACGTGCATCACGGCGATGGTGTCCAGGCTGGTTTCTATGAATCAGATCAAGTGTTAACCGTCTCGATCCACGAGTCCGGGCAATGGCTGTTCCCGGGTACCGGATTTCCAACCGAAACCGGCCGCGGCGATGGAGAAGGCTTCAGCGTGAACCTCCCCCTGGCGCCCTACACAGACGATGATCTGTGGCACGAGACATTCGACGCCATAATCCCCTCATTAGCTCAAGCGTTCGAACCCGACATCTTGTTCACCCAACTGGGAATCGATACGCACCGAGACGATCCGCTGGCGCACCTGAGCTTGACCACCCAGGGCCACAACCTGGCCGTACGGAAGTTTGCCAGATTGGCCGACAAGTTGAAGTGCGGCTGGATTTCGGTGGGAGGAGGAGGCTACGACATGTCCGCGGTGGCCCGGGCGTGGACGATGGATCTCGGCACGATGGCGGAGATCGAACTGCCAAACGAAGTGCCCACGTCCTTCACGTCATTGGACAACGTCGTTTCGTTCGACGATCCGACCGGGTACCGAATGCCGGACGACATTCGCGAAGACGCAGTCCGTCACAATCAGGCCGCGATTGAAGATGTGAAGCGGAGAACCTTCCCAAAGTTCGGTCTATGAACCTTGGGAAGGTTCTCTCGGGTTAAACCTCTCGGAACTCGCCCTCGACCGTATCGTCGGGCGGCCCATCGGTTGGGCCAGAATCGCCAGGTGCAGCGCCAGCCTGAGAGTACATCTGCTGGCCTGCGCTCAAAAGAGCCTGTTGCAGCTCTTCCGTGGCGCTCTTGAGCCGGTCGACATCCGCATCTTCGGACTCGAGCAGTTGCTTGAGGGCAGCCGATTTGGCCGTCAACTCGCTCTTCGCATCGGCAGGCATCTTGTCACCTTCGTCGGCGACAAGCTTCTCTGCTTGATAGACGAGACCCTCTGCAGTGTTCCGGGTTTCGACCGCCTCTTTTCGGACTCGGTCAGACTCGGAGTTGGCCTCTGCGTCTCTGACGAGCCGATCGATGTCGTTGTCCGACATGCCGGACCTTCCGGTGACAGTGATGTGCTGCTCACGATCAGTGGCCTTGTCTTTGGCAGTTACTGTGAGAATGCCGTTGGCATCGATGTCAAACGCAACTTCGATCTGTGGAATACCCCGCGGCGCCGGAGCGACACCGTCAAGAGTGAACCTACCAACAGATGTATTGTCGGCGGCCATCTCGCGTTCGCCTTGCAGCACGTGAATCTCTACCGATGATTGACCGTCGGCGGCTGTCGTGAACGTGTCAGACTTCGTGGTCGGGATAGTTGTGTTTCGAGGAATGAGCGCCGAACGCACGCCACCGAGAGTCTCGATGCCCCACGTGAGGGGCGTCACGTCTAGCAGCAACACATCCTTGACCTCGCCCTGCAACACGCCGGCTTGGAGAGCCGCGCCTATCGCCACCACCTCGTCAGGGTTAATCGAAAGGTTGGGTTCCTTGCCGAATATCTCCTGAACTCTGCCCTGGATAGCGGGCATACGAGTCATCCCGCCGACCAAAACGACGTCGTCGATGTCACCGGGCGATACGCCGGCATCCGCGATCGCAGATTGACACGGCGCAACCGTTCGAGACACGAGATCAGAGACCAGCTCTTCGAACTTAGACCTGGACAGACTCTCGACCAGGTGTTTCGGGCCTGTTTGATCAGCAGTGATAAACGGGAGGTTGATCTCCGTCGCGGCAACCGAAGAGAGTTCGATCTTTGCTCGTTCCGCCTCTACCCTCAGCCTCTGCAACGCCGAAGGATCGTTTCCAAGATCCACCATCTCCCTCTGCTTGAAGCTGTCGACTAGGTAGTTGACGAGTCGTTCGTCGAAATCATCGCCGCCCAAATGAGTATCGCCGTTCGTGCTCAACACTTCGTACACACCGTCACCGACGTGGAGAATCGTTACGTCGAACGTTCCGCCTCCCAAGTCGTAGACGGCGATTGTCCGTTCGCCCGTCTTCTCCAAACCGTATGCCAAAGAGGCTGCTGTCGGTTCGTTGACGATTCTCAACACCTCGAGTCCAGCGATCCTGCCCGCCACCTGGGTGGCTTCGCGCTGGGCATCGTTGAAGTACGCCGGAACCGTGATTACCGCCTGAGTGACCTCTTCACCAAGCCGCGACTCCGCATCGTCCTTCAACTTGCGCAACACCACCGCAGAGATCTCTGCCGGTGGACGCGTCTCCCCGTCAAAGTGAATCCCGACGTCACCGTTCCGGAGACTCTCCAGCTTGAACGGTAACTTCTTGTTATCGGCCTGCACAGAGGCATCTTCGAATCGCCGACCTATGAAACGCTTTGCTGAGAAGATCGTGTTCTCGGGATTCATGATCGCCTGTCGGCGAGCAGTCTCTCCGATCGACCTTTCCCCGGTTTTGGTGTTTACCGCCACCACCGATGGTGTAGTGCGTCTGCCTTCAGCGTTTTCGATGATCTCAGCCTCGCCGGCCGTTATCACGGCCATCGCCGAGTTCGTCGTTCCTAAATCAATTCCGATGATTCTCGCCATCTTGTTTAATTTGCCTTTCGCTTCTCTTGCTCCAGATTCATGAGTCAGGAGCGTAGTTTTCAATTGCTTGATGCGTTGTTTATTGTTGGTGCCTAATCCGTTTCGTCGTCGGATGGAGCGGCTGCAGCCACTACAAGGGCCGGCCTTAGCACTCTGCTGGTAGACACATGCTCATAACCTTCCTTGATCACCTGCACTATGCTGCCCTCGTCCGCATCGTCCGTCTCGATCATCGTCACAACTTCGTGCTTCAAGGGATCGGCTTGCACACCCAACGAATCAAACCTGCGATATCCCTCATCCGCCAATAAACGAGTCAAGTTCTTGTAAATCCCTCGGAATCCATCCAACCAAGCTTCATCTGCGATGATCTCGACGTCAAGTGCCGCTGCGAATTCATCAGCAATTTCGCACATCTTGAGGGAGATCACTTCTCGGACACGCTGGGAGACTTCAGACCTTTCCGCATCGCTTCGGCGGCGGAAGTTAATGAGGTCAGCCTGAGCTCGCGCCGCAATCGTCTTAAATTCGTCTCTTGCTCTTTTGGCGGAATCAAGTTCTGCCTGCATGTCGCCGACTAATTCGGTGGCGGCCCTCATTAAAGCCTCATCCAATGCGTCGTCGAAGCATCCTTGCTCGGTCGCACCTGCATCGGCCACCGCTCTGCGCACAATGGAAACTAATTGATCTAGTGTCTCCGACTCTTGCTCGTCGGAATTGGCCAGCTTTGATTCGGTCGAGGAGTCGGCCATCACTCCACTCCCAGATATCTCAAGATCACCTTGATCTGCTCGGCGACGGCTCTTGTTGAGTGTGAACCGGCCATATCCTCGCTGCTGTCCAACACCTGCAGCATTCCCTGCATCTGCTGAACGAGCTCGAGCACCAATCCAACGCCATTGAGATTCAAGCCCAGATCCTCAGACAGACGCCGGACGACCTGCAACCGATCCAGATCCTCTTCCGAATACAGCCGTCGGCTGCCCTCTGTTCTCGAAGGGCTTACCAATCCCTCTCGGTCGTACTTCCGCAAAGTCTGCGGGTGCATCTCGGCCAATCGAGCGGCGATGCTGATGATGTAGAGGGCATCTTCTCGGTGTGACAATCGAACGCGGACTCGCCTGCTTCGGCGCCGCGCTTCTTCTGTGCGTCGCTCCGCCTCACGCCTGGCCGCCTCCGACGCGAGTTTGTTGACAAGACGAGCAAACACCTCCGCGTTCGGAATGGCTTGCGTTTCTTCGGTCGACTGCGCTTCGTATCGATTCATCTGATGTGTTATCGTTGTGGCTTCGTCAAATGCGGGCCCATGCAGATAGTGCATGACGCCGGTTACACTTTCTTGATTTTAACATATACTATTATTGATACGGAGCGTATCAGCATGATCGGATTCGATACAATTAAGGCATTTGGCTTGCTAACTCGCGCAGAAACTTACGAATTTCTACTATTCAACGCTTGACATGACGACATTCTTCAATGTAAAGTGTTTTGCCTAGATGGTTCAAAGGCCTAGAGATGGAATCAGACCATCATATGCACGGAGCACCAAATTGAACGAAATCCATCGCCCGACTAGAGGCGTAGAAGGTAACCAAGAAAGTAGTTTGAACAAACAGATGACGAGGATCTACGAAAAGCGATGCCCGCATTGTCGCGGCGATTTGCTATTCGCCATTCGGCTCGACGGCCCCTCGCTCAAGTGTCTGCAGTGCACGCGACAAGTCGATAAGCGACAAGCCCGCGAGCTGCTAGTAACGACGGAGCGACCAGCCGCCTGAACCGGGGACACTGGTTGAAACTGAGCAGTCAAACAAATATGATTTGCCAACCAAAAGCCCCGGTTCAGCAACCGGGGCTTTTTACTAACAGAGGTCTACCAACAGACAGGAAACAGGAAAAGAGGAGGCAACGAATATGACAACTTCAGCGATTTTTCCAGGGCGTTGCCCCAAGTGCGAGGGGGATTTGCAGTTCGGCCGTGGACTAGACGGACCGAGACTCAAGTGCCTCCAGTGCACGAGGGTCGTGACACCGAACCAGGCCTTGACGATCTTGACAGATCTGAGCCAAGTGGCTGAAGAGAAGGCCGCTTGACAGCCCAGGCGGTTGTAGGAAACGCCACTACCGCCCCTCAGTAATCTCCGACCGTCCAAAATTCCGTGGAAACGTGTGTCACCTCAGCTTCAGGTGACGCGCTTTCCACGGAACCGACTGCCCGATCGATTACCGATCGAAGCGTTCGGGTGTCGCTGCTGACCGCGCTGACGCCGATAGTAGCCGACTGCCAAGCGTCATCTTCACTAACATCGGCCACTGATACAGCGTGACGTCCACGTAGCTTGGCCAGCACCGAATGGACAGTTCGGCGCCGATCCTTCAACGAAGCGGACCCATGGATCCGCAACGAAATCTTCGCCGCGCCGACGTGCATCGAATCATCTCCTTCTTTCGCTTGTCACACCTAGTCGTCCTCTACCGTGGTGTGTGAACGATGTTATCGAAAATGTGAACCGCCAGCACTGATGTAAAATCCCGATTACCTGCCAACGGCTTACGATTCCGAACGTGCAATATGTCGATCATTTTTGCGACGGATACCGTAGCCAATTAACAAGATTGATTACGGTTTTCGACTCGATGGTTGCACAAAACGACAGAGATGCGGTTCCCGAAGCCGTGTTGCTGCGCTTGCCACTCTACCTCAGGGTCCTCGATCAGTTGAAGAGTGACGGTTTTGAGCTTGCGAAATCCGGACAGATCGCATCGTTGCTTCACACGAGTTCCACACAAATCCGAAAAGACTTGACGTATTTCGGACGATTCGGCAGGAAGGGTCAAGGTTACAGGATCGACGACTTGGGAGACGCCGTGCGACAGATCCTGGGTTTAGACCGCACATGGAACGCAGCGATCATAGGGGTCGGCAGCCTGGGAAGCGCGGTGATGAGTTATCCGGGGTTCGAGCCCGCCAAGTTCAGGATCGTGGCAGCGTTCGACCGCGACCCTAACGTGGTCGGGAGCGTGATCAACGGCATCACAGTGCAAGACATCGCCGAACTGCAGGACACAGTTGTTAGAGCTAGCGTCGCAATCGGGATCGTCACGGTGCCAGGAGAGTACGCGCAAAACGTGGCAGGACTGCTCATCAAAGCCGATATCAGAGCCATATTGAACTATGCGCCTGTGCAGCTACGGGTGCCCGCCGACGTCAAGGTGACCAACATCGACCCCGTGCTCAGCTTGCAGTCGATGACATACCACCTCAAAAACGCCGGACCCAGGCGCCTGCCTTAACGGCGACCCTCGCACAACTCCACATCGTCGGAGTTCCCTCCTCCCGCCGCGAGACCAATGCAACACTCGTCTTCCGAACGTTGGATGAGTGTCCTCCCGCGCTTCGAGGTCTATGCAAATGTCTCGTCATTGCGGCGGAGGCCGCAATCCAGACAGCCAAGAGCAATTAACAGGTCTTGATTTCAATTCGGTTTCGTGAATGGGGCAGACTGCCCAACCCCAGATCCCTTCGACGGGGATGGCGAGGGGCGTGCATCCGGACCTACAACGTCAGGCGCCCAGCGAGTAAGACGCTCAGTCAGTTTCTCTCACCCGCTTTCAAACCGAGGCAGACTCTGAATCTTCTCGCCAGAACGAGACCTTGACGCATTTGGACTCTTGATCCCTGAGTTTCCGGCACGCTTCGTTTAAAACTCCAGATAGGGTTCGCTCTCGACTGTGGTGTAGTCGCCGGGTGGGAATTGTTGGAGGGCTTCAACATTTATCTCAGTGCCCCAACCATTGCCGTCAGGCACAGTCGCATGACCGTCAGAGATCGGGATCATATTCGTCAACACCGCTTCGTACGCGGGCAAGAAACTAACGAATATCTCCTGCATGAAGGCGTTCGGCATCGTCATATCGAGGTGCAGGCTCGCCGCGGTTGAGATAGGACCGTTGGAGTTGTGAGGAGCCACCGAGACGTAGTAAGTTTCCGCAGCCGCGGCGATCTTCCTCAACTCGGTGATACCGCCGGCGTGGCATATGTCGGGCTGGATGATGCCGGCGGCGTTCGACTCGATAAGAGGTCTGAAATCCCACCTGTTGTATAGCTGTTCACCTGTCGAAATCGGAATGTTGATGCTCTGGGCCAGCGCCTTCAACGCATCGATGTTGTCCCAGAGTATGGGTTCCTCCAGCCAGGCGATATTGAACTCCTCGATCGCGGCGGCCACCCTCTTTGCGCTCCAGATGTCGAGTCGCCCTCGCACATCCACCGCCACTTCTACCGAGTCTCCGACTGATTCCCTCACCGCGCTCACGAGCTCGACGCCCCATTCCATGCGATCTGGTGTGATTACCTGCGGCCCCTTGAAAGGGTAGAACTTCATTGCTCGCCAACCTTCTTCGACGAGTTCGGCGGATCGGCGGCGATGATCGTCAACACTGATAGCCCCATGGAACCACTCGTGAGATTCTTCCGAGTCCTCCTCCTCGACCTCTTCCGGCGTCTCGAACCACCCATTGGCGTAGACCTGTATGCGATCTCTGACCTTTCCGCCGAAGAGATCATAGACGGGGACTCCTAAGGCTTTTGCTTTTAAGTCGCAAAGAGCCAAGTCGATCCCGCTGATGGCACTCATCGTGACCGCTCCGCCGGTCCACGTAACGCGCCGATAAAGGGAAGTCCAGATGTTCTCGATCTCAAATGGATCTTTGCCGATCAAAAACTTGGAGAAGTCCTCAATCTCCGCGGCCACACCTGCATCCTTGTACTGCGTGCTGGCCTCGCCCCAGCCGTAGTCTCCCGTATCGGCGGTGATTCGCACGAACAACCAGTTGGTGCCGGCTGTCTTGTGCACCGGGGTACGCATTCGGAAGACGTCTACTTCGGAGATTTTCATTGTGCGCTTGCCTCGGTTGTCAATTTGCGTTGCACCAGTTTACTCCGATGCGTTCAACAACCGGTCGCACATCTTCGGAAGTCGAGGTCGCCCAACGTTCCACTCCTCCCCGATTTTTCGATTTGTGACACGTTTCGGAATAACTGTTCGTCTGACTGCTATCTTTTCGGAGTCACTTTTGACCCGGCAATCCCTCTGCGGCTCACATTTGCTAACGAGGCGGTTGCAGAAATCACCCTCCAATTTGAACCGCTTTTTCGCACGATTCTTGACTCATGTCGAAGCCACCTTCCAAGCTGCTTTTGGGTATCGGGATCATGGCAATCGGTTTGGCGTTGATCATCGGCGCCCTCACCTCCGTCGCCTGGGATCGGCCATCTGAAGAAGCCGAAGCAGACCCTGATCCCTCCGAGTTCATATGTTCCGAGTTCGAGAGTTGGGAGGAGGCTGAAGGGTATTTCTCTTCTCTCGATATCGCGGTCAAATCGACGAGCGGGTTGGACTCCAATCGCAATGGAGTTCCTTGCGAGATGCTGAAACCTCCGTCGCCGGAGTTGTCTGATCTGCCTTTCGAAGTGATCTGCGGCGACTTCCACCATAGGGAGGAAGCCAGACTATTCTTCGAGAATCAAAGCGGACCTGACGTCGACCCGTACCGTCTCGACTCCGATCGTGACGGGGTGCCTTGTGAGTGGTTGCCGTCTTATGACGATTTCGATGAGGTGATTGAAAAGTTCCTCGACGATGATGACCCGCCCAAAGATAGCTCTACATCAGATCGCGACTGTTCCGACTTTGCCAACTGGGACGAAGCGAACGGGTTTTTCCTTCAATCGGGTGCACTTGGAGCGGACCCCCATCGCCTCGATGGCGACGGCAACGGGATCCCTTGCGAATCTCTACCGGGTGCGCCGTAAGGCTCACTCACTGGCGCAGAACACTCGTGCAACCGGAATTAACCGGACTGAGGTGGCCCAGACTGGCGATTCGATCGACGGCGTCGGGATATTCGAGCACGAATTTGAGCACGCCTAAGGGTGGCTAGTGCGCGCTCCATACTGACGTCTTCAGGTTGCGAAGCGATAGCTTCCTCTGCTCGCCTCACGGCCTCTTCCGCCGCCTCGGGATCTATTTCATCGTCACGTTCCGCCGCATCTGCAAGAACGGTCACGTGGTTGTCCATCACTTCCATGAAGCCGCCGGTCACGAGCAGAGATTGCTCTTCCCCGTCGGCTCCGAAGCGCATTTCCCCCGTCGCCAACGAGGTCATGAGGGCGGCGTGTAGAGGCAGAATCGTCAACTGACCCTCGGCGCCTGGCGCGACTACATAGTCCACACCGCCTGAGTATGTCTCAGACTCGGCGGTCACTATGTTTAAGCTCATTCTTGCCATGTGGCTCTTCCGGTTTGTTTCTGTTTGCGTGAACTTATTGCCAGCAACGATCAAGCAGCGTCCTGCTCCTGCATTCCGCGGCCCTTCGCGATTGCATCTTCGATCGTGCCGGCCATGTAGAAGGCCTGTTCGGGAAGTTCGTCGTGCTTGCCTTCGAGAATCTCGAGGAAGCCTTTCACCGTGTCCTCACGGTTGACGTAGACACCGGGGAGGCCGGTGAATACCTCGCCGACGAATAAAGGTTGCGTCAAGAATCTCTGAATTTTGCGGGCTCGCGCGACCGTCAGCTGGTCTTCGTCCGATAGCTCCTCGATTCCGAGGATGGCGATCACGTCTTGCAAGTCCTTGTAACGCTGGAGAACTCGCTTCACGCCAGAAGCGGCATCATAGTGATCCTGGCCAACTATCGCGGGCTCCAGAATTCGGGAGTTCGACGCTAAAGGATCGACCGCTGGGAAAAGAGCCTGCGCGGCGAGTGCACGTTCCAGCGACACGTTGGCGTCGAGGTGACCGAATGTCGTTACTATGCCGGGGTCGGTGTAGTCGTCTGCAGGGACGTAGACTGCCTGGAACGATGTGATCGATCCCGCTTGAGTCGAGGTGATTCGCTCCATCAGGTCGCCTAGCTCGGTCGCCAAGGTGGGCTGATAACCGACTGCCGATGGCATTCTGCCTAGAAGCGCAGAGACTTCCATACCGGCAAGAATGTAGCGGTATACGTTGTCGATGAACAGAAGCACATCTTGGTTGCGTTGATCACGGAAGTATTCCGCCATCGTCAAGCCAGTGAGTGCGATTCTGGCTCGTGTGCCGGGCGGCTCGTTCATCTGGCCGAAAACAAGGGCGGTTGACGGGAGAACGCCAGACCCCTGCATCTCGTGCCAGAGGTCGTTGCCCTCGCGGGATCGCTCGCCAACGCCGGCGAATACTGACACACCAGAGTGCTCCTGGGCGATATTCCGGATCAGCTCGGTGATGATAATTGTCTTGCCCACGCCTGCACCGCCATAGGCGCCGACTTTGCCGCCTCGAGGGAATGGCGTGATGAGGTCGAGCACCTTGATGCCCGTCTCCAAGATCTCTGTTGTGCCTGATTGCTCTGCAAATGTTGGCGGTTGGCGGTGAATCGGCAGGCGCTCTGCATCAGCAGCGACTTCTTCGCCGCCGTCTATGGGTTCACCCAACACATTGAAGATTCGGCCAAGCGAATTCTCGCCGACCGGAACGGCGATCGGCTGACCGGTGTCGACGCACTCGACGCCTCGTGCCAAGCCATCTGTAGTGCCCATCGCCAAACAACGGACCCAGTTGTTTCCGACGTGCTGCTCCACCTCCAAAACCAAACGCTCGCCATCGACGTCTAACTCTAAGCTGTTGTATATCTCGGGTAGGTCGTCGGCCGGGAACTCAACGTCCACTACGGTGCCGATGACCTGGATGACCTTGCCTTTGCTTCCTTTTGCCATGTTTTTCTGACTCCTGTTGCTGGTAGCATCCCTGAATTCGGGGGCTACTCAGCCTTAGCTGGCATCTTCGTTAATCTGTTCAATCATTGAGAAAATCTGTCGAAGCAGTTGGACGCTACGCCGAAACTCCCGCGACTCCACCCACGATGTCCAACAACTCTCCTGTTATCGCTTCCTGTCTGGCCTTGTTCAGATCGAGTGTCAACTCGTCTATCAGCTCGTTCGCGTTGTCAGTCGCGTTGCGCATCGATATCATGCGGGCTGAGTGTTCGCTGGCCTGAGCCTCCAAGATCGTGTGGTAAACCTCGGTCTCGACGTAACGAGGGGCGAGAGTAGAGAGCACCTCTGCGGGTGAAGGTTCGTAGATGTAATCGAGGTTCATCGACGGCCCCTCTGCGGAATCTGGCGAGATGTCGGGTTCAATGGGCAGCAGTGGAACTACGATTGGTTTTTGCACAGCGGTGTTCACGAACTGCGCGTAGACGAGAACTACACGATCCGCTTGTCCGGTGCGGTAACTATTCATTACGAACGACGAAATATCGAGAGTGTCTGCCAGTGAAGGGCGGTCTCCCACAGAGAAGGCCGCAACCAAAGGACTCCCGGTTCGGGCGACGAATCGCTCGCCTTTTCGGCCAACTGCCACAGTGTCGACCGGCACGCCTGAGTCGCGTATGACTCCGCCTGCGGCTCGAAGAATGTTGGCGACGAGCGCCCCTGCAAGACCTCGATCCGGGCTGACGAGAAGCATCAGGGTTCGGTTGATTTCTCGCTTTTGCAGCAACGGGTCTGGAACCTCGTCGTACTCGGTGAGTCGAATCGACAGGTGCGCCATGACCTCGCGCATACGATCGGCGTAAGGCCTGCCATTGCGAACCATCTGCTGAGCGCGCTGCATCCTCGACGCAGCGATCAGCTGCATCGCGCCGGTGATCTTCGCGGTGTTGCTGACCGAACGTATCCGGTCGCGAATGTCTTTCAGGCTTGGCATCGTGCTACGTGTTCTTAATCCGATTCACGAAAGATCTGCTGTCTGTTTGAACGCCCGTGCGGCATCCTCCAGTCGAGATCCGGCCTCGTCCGACAACTCGCCGCTCTCGCTGATTTCAGCGAGCAGCTCCGGCAAGTTGGCGGCCAAGTAGTCATACCACTGCGACTCGAAGTCGCGGACCTTGTCGACCGGTACATCGTCTAATGTGCCTTCATTTGCGACGTGGAACATGGCTACCATGTTCTCGTAGCTGATCGGGGCGTTTTCGTCCTGCTTCAACAGCTCTCTGAAGCGTTCGCCTCGCGCGAGCTGTCTGCGAGTAACGGGGTCGAGATCTTCGGCGCCGAACTGGGCGAAAGTAGCGAGAGCATCGAACTGGGCCATCTCGGTCTTAAGGCTGCCAGCCACACTCTTCATGCCTCGTCGCTGCGCAGAAGATCCGACGCGGGTCACCGAGATCCCTGAGTTCACCGCGGGTCTGATGCCTGCGTTGAAGAGGTCGGGCTCCAAGAAGAGCTGACCATCGGTGATGGAAATGACGTTTGTGGGGATGTAGGCCGAGACGTCGCCTGCCAAGGTCTCGATGATCGGCAACGCCGTTATCGAGCCTCCTCCGTATTCTGGCGCGAGTCTCCCTGATCGCTCGAGCAGCCTCGAGTGCAGATAGAACACATCGCCCGGGTACGCTTCACGCCCCGGAGGACGTCGCAGCAGTAGCGACATCTGGCGATACGCCCAGGCATGTTTTGAGAGATCGTCGTAGACGATGAGCACGTCACGTCCCTGGGCCATGAAGTACTCTGCAATCGCGCATCCAGCGTATGGGGCAAGGAACTGCGTCGGGGCTGGATCGGATGCGTTGGCGGCTATTACCGCCGTGTTCTCGAGCGCATCCTGGTCCGCAAGGCGCTGAACGATCCCAGCGACCTTTGATGCCTTCTGGCCGATGGCCACGTAGACACCGATCATGTCGGAGTCGCGCTGGTTGATGATGGCGTCGATGCAAAGCGACGTTTTGCCGGTGGAGCGGTCGCCGATAACTAACTCACGCTGGCCTCTGCCGACCGGCACCATAGCGTCTACGATCTTTATCCCGAACTGGACTGGTTGGTCGATCGGTTGCCGAGTAACCACGCCGGGCGCGATCTTCTCGACTGGCAGATTCTCGGTGGTACTTGGTGATGGTTGTCCGTCGAGCGGCCGTCCCAGAGGGTCTACCACCCTGCCCAAGAGGGCATCACCGACTGGCACCTCTAGAATTCGACCAGTTGATCGAACCTCGTCGCCTTCTCTGATCTTCAGGTAATCGCCTAGGACAACTGCGCCGACCGACTCTTCTTCGAGGTTCAGCGCGAGTCCCAACACGTCGTTGGGGAACTGCAGGATCTCATTGAGCCGAACTCCTGCCAATCCATGGATCTGCGCGATACCATCGCCAGCCTCCACCACCGTGCCAACGTCGACCATGGTAAGTTCGTCCCCGAACTCCTCGATCTGACGCTTAATCACAGAGGCTATGTCTTGACCTGCGGTGGTCATCTATGCACTCTTCCTTGCTTCTAATAACTGTCGATATTTACAGTTGATGTTCAAATTGTTACCGGACGTTCTGACAATGCTTCTCTCATAGATCTGAGTCTGGAGCGGGAGCTACCGTCGATCAGCCGATCGCCCACGCGCGCGATCACGCCGCCGATTATGGAGGGATCTACCTCCTCGGTGATCTCGACGCGATCGTATCCGGCGATCGCGGTCAATCGATCCCGAAGGATTTCACGGCGACCTTCGTCCAGTGGGACAGCGGTCACAATGTGTGCTCTCCCTATGAGACGATGCTCGTCGAGGAGTTCGCCGAAGGTGCCGCATACGGCGCTAAAGCGTTCTGCATCGCCGTTTTCTATCACGAGTGAAACCAAATTGCGCACCAAAGGGTCGACATCCGGCAATAACGTGTTGATACCGTCCAGCTTGACGCTCAACGGGACCGATGGAGCGGCCATGAATATCAGCAGATCTGAGTCTGAGAACAATCCTCGCGCCTCGGCGAGATCGCGCTCCCAAATCTCGAATGCGTCTCGCTCCTGTGCCACTGCGAAAGCGGCCTGTGCGTAACGTCTGCTGGAAACCGTTGGCACTATTAGTTCCTGCTCTCCGAAGTAGACGCGTTTTCCTCGTTACCCGAACTTAGACCTTCGTTAAGCACGTTGTCGATCAGGTTCCGGTGGGAAGTATCGTCCAGTGACCGCTCGACGATTCTCTCGGCTGCCAAGATAGCCAATCCAGCGAACTCGCTCCTCACCTCCTCGACGGCGGAGGCGCGCTCCCTCCGGATTTCTTGGCGGGCGCGTTCGAGCAACTCGTCGGCGTCGGAACGGGCGCGCTGCGACTCCTGGTCTCCTAGCCTGGCGGCCGCGTCCCTCGCCTCGGCGATGAGTGATTGCCCCTCTCGCCTGGCGTTGGCAATTTCCTGCTCCACCCGTTCGGCTGAAGATGCCGCTTCGTCGCGGGCTCGATCAGCCGCAGCCAAACTTTCGCTAATCCGATCAGCTCGCTCGTCGAGCATTCTGGTGATCGGCCCATATAGGAACATCCGCAGGAAAATCGCGATCAAAGTGAACCCGACCAAGAAGGTCAGGAGCCTCGGAAAGTCTATTCCCAATGCATCCATAATTCAATTCCCGAGCTATCGCGGCTTCATGCGACGCCTCAACCCGACCGACTAGCTGACCATCACGAGTCAGGTGCGCCAGCCGTCCGTCGACGCGCCGAAACCGTAGTAAATGATCACACGAAAAGTATGATGATCGACACGACCAAAGCGTAGATTGCGATCGCTTCGGTGAACGCAATCGCCAAAATCATGTTTTGCCGAATCGCGTCGCCTGCTTCAGGATTTCGTCCCAGAGCTTCGAGCGCTTTGCCCGCAAGCAAGCCGATTCCAATGCCTGGGCCTAGTGCGCCCACGCCTATCGCTAACCCGGCTCCGATTGGTACCCACACGGATTCCATCTTGTTTCAGACCTCCTGGCCTTGTTGTTAATCTCTTCGACTATCGATCAAGATGATCAATGCGTCGTTTCGCCACATGCAGCTGATGAGTGCAGAGTGTGCAGAATCGTCAGATGCTGAAAGCCGATATTTGTGTTGATTGGCTGAGTTTCGATCAGCCACGTGCGCGCTCATTGTCCACGAACTTCTCGCCATCTCTCAGTGCGCCCCCTCGGAGCCGTTGTGATCATCAGCGGGATGGTGGTGCGGTGTAATCGCGAAAGCGCCGAACATCAACGTCAGAACCGAGAAGATGATCGCCTGGATAAAGCCGACGAACAACTCGAGTCCAATGAAGGGGATCATGCCGATCAGCGGGAACAGGAATCCCATCGCAATCAACAGAATCTCACCGGCGAACATGTTCCCAAAGAGACGGAAGGTAAAGCTAATAATTTTGATGAATTCGCCGATAAGTTCAAGCAGACCTACGAATAGGTCTATCGGCGATCGTTTGAACGGGTTGCCGATGAACTTGTCCCAGTACCCGCCGATGCCGAGCGACGAGATGCCCCAGAATTGGACGCTCAACATCGCAACTATGGCAATGGACAGGGTCATGTTGAGATCGGTGCTAGAGCCTCGCAAGTATGGCACGAGGAGGCCAGCACGTTTCCCCTGTAGGCCCTCGTACTTCCCGGGGTTCTCCTCAAAGAATTCGACGCCCGATGGCGCCTTCGAAGGAGCAACGCCCTCCTCGAAGCGATGGGCGATGTCGTCCGCCTGTTCCTCGGAGATCGAGGTGAGATCATCGATGTCGTAGGCAACGATGTGTCGAAGCGAGATTTTGTAGTTTTCGCCTCTGCCTAACGGCAATATCCGTGGCCCGGAATCGCCGTCGAAGACTACGAACATCTGGCCGCCGTACTCGCTTAAAGCGCCTCCCAACAGTGCCATCGCCTCGTGGTCGTCGGCATGCTCCTCGATGTAGTGCACCAGGCCTTCGTGATGGAGCGCCTCCGCCTGATCGTGAGCGTCGTGGTCTTCCAAATACGCTTCGTACTTGTGCAGGAACCACTCTTCGGATGTCTCGACCCGGCCGATCGTTCCCACGACGGGCAACACTCCCAGCCAGTTCGAGAAGAGGACTACCAAAAATATCGCGGTTACGACTGGTAGGAAGATCCTGCCGCGTCGACCGCCGGCAGCGGATTCGGCGAGACCGATGAAGAATTCGTAAAAGACCTCCATCAAGGCCTGCCAACGGCCCGGCACCTGCGAAAGCTTGCGGGTGGCGAGCCAAGTGATCAAGATGAGAACGACGATGGCGAACGCGAACATCGTCACAGTGTTGACCAAGGCGTAACCACCGATGTCGGTTACGAGCTCTGAAGGGATCTGGATGAGGGGGACAGAACCACCGAGGAATCCTCCCCCGAATGCGGCGCCTAGGGCGCCACCTGCAATTGAGATAACCGCCACAGCGACCAAAATGAGCGCTGTAGCGAGGCCTTTAGGGGACGAGAACAAACCCTCTCCCTGAAACCGGCCGAATGTCCCTTGTCATCTTTTTCATCGATCCTGGGACGGGTGAAATCCTAGTTGCGTTAATTCTTGTTGCTCAAGCTGTTCAACATGCGAACCATGCCGACCATGGCGACCGCGACGCCTAGCAAGACACCGCACACCAGCAACAATGGCTTGCTGCCGATGATCCCGTCCAGCCACCAACCGAGTATCGCTCCGCCGCTGATGCTCAGGGCCACGAACCACCCGATGATGGATAGACGCGCCAAGGTGGGGGCCATCGAACTCATCCCACTGACTATCCTTTCGCCTTCATCGCCTTCAGCTTTGTCGGCAGTGGCAGGCAGGTGGTCAGAGGGCTGTTCCGAGTTTCGCATGAGGAATAACCCGCCTTTTCGTCAATTCCTAATTATACGTGTGGGCACGTGTGTTCAAAGCGCCTCTTCCGAGTCACCGATGCCTCTGCAACGACCACTGACGAACAGCTGCCGCCTGCGCTCCAGATGCTCATCATTCAGTCTGAAGAGGTGTAAACTTCACGCACAATTCGACGTTCCCGAACAGTTGGAGTCCAACTCCCGTTAAATCGTTTTCGGAGTTTCACATGATTTACGACTACATCGTCATCGGCGCAGGTTCGGCAGGCGCCATCGTTGCAAGCCGCTTGAGCGAGGATCCTTCGACATCCGTGCTCCTCATCGAAGCGGGGCCCGACTACCCGACGATCGATGACCTCCCGATGGAGATCAAGCTCGGTTACGGCTTCGACCGGAATATCTGGGCTAGGGCTTTCGGAAAGGACAGTGCCCACAACTGGAATTTCGTTGCCAAGTCCAACGACTTGTTCCCAGACATGCTCGTGCCCCGTGGGAAACTGGTGGGCGGATCAAGCTCGGTCAATGCTCAGATCTTTCTGCGCGGCATGCCGGAGGATTACGACGATTGGGCGTCATGGGGCAACGACGAGTGGTCGTTCCAGAAACTGATGCCCTACTTCCGGCGAATCGAGACGGATGCGGACTTCAGCGACGACTACCACGGTAACGATGGTCCAATAATCTGCCGACGTTGGAAACGAGACGAGTGGAACGCGGATCAGGATGCGTTCTACCAAGCGTGTCAGGCTCTTGGCTATGCGACATTCGAAGACGCCAACAACCCCGACACGACGGGTGTGGGACCTCCTCCATTCAACAATCCAGGAGGCGTTCGATGGAGCACCAACATCGGGTACCTAACCGAATCTCGGCACCGCCTGAACCTCACAATTCGCGCTGATTGCCTTGTCCATGGCATTGTTTTCGATGGCAACCGTGCGGTCGGCGTCAAAGTCGAATCTGGCGGGGAGTTATTCACGGCGCTGGGCAACGACATCGTGCTGAGCGCAGGCGCGCTCTGCTCGCCCCAGATCCTCATGCTCTCGGGCGTCGGGCCTGAAGGCCACATACAAGAGCACGGCATACCCGTTGTGCTGGACTCCCCTTACGTGGGACAAAATCTCCGAGACCACCCTCAAGTCTCTGTCGCTTGGCGAACAAAACCGGATTTTGAACAAGACGCGCTCGCATCGAAGATCCAAGTGAACCTGAAGTTCACCACGAAGGGTTCTCGTTGGCGCAACGATATGTTCATCCATCCGCTGTCGTCCGCCACTCAAGAGGGGGTGTACCTCCTTTCCGAATCGGCGCCGTTCGGGATTTCAATGACCTCAGCCCTTTATCTCGCAGAATCCGCAGGCGAAGTCAAACTTCAATCCGCCGACCCGCATGTTCAGCCGTACCTCGACTACAACCTCCTAGACACCGAGTTCGACAAGGAGCGGATGCGCGAAGCGGTTCGCTTATGTGTGAAGATCGCAGAACAAGAAGCATACGCCGACATCGTTGAAGAGTTGCTCGAGCCGACCCACGAAGAGTTGGAGTCTGAAGAAGAATTAACTCGCTACATCATGTCGAGAGTGAGCACCAGCCACCACGCATCAGGCACGTGCAAGATGGGCGCTGACAGCGATGAGTCTGCGGTGTTGGATCAGTACGGGAACTTAACAGGACTCCGAAACATCAAGGTGGCTGATGCCTCGAACATGCCAGACTGCATCAGGGCCAACACAAATGTGACGTCTATGGTGATTGGCGAGAGGGTGGCGGACTTCATTGCAGAAGGCCGATGAACTAACGGCGTATCGTTAGAAAGTTCTCGCCCGATCGAGGTTTACTTTGGCTTGTCGCCGGCGTCAGCGTCTTCACGCCTCTCGTCGTCCAAACTCAGCGTCTCCATCAAATCTGAGAATGCGCTGAGCTTTTCTCTCTCTTCTTGAGTGACCGGCGAAGTCGATTCTTCGACGTTGTGGCGCCCACGTCTCCGCGGAGCGGCATCCTCTTCGGAGCGTCGCCCCTGGAGATCGCTACTCACCTTGTCAATAACCTCTTCAGATATGTACATTGGCACCCGCGCCCTCATGGCCAGAGCGATTGAATCTGAAGGTCGCGCATCGATTTCAATCACGTCTTCACCGACCTTCACTGAAACGTCGGCAAAGAAGGTCGTATCTTTCAGATCCCTGATGTATATGTGTTGGATCTGACCGCCCAACTCGGTTATCGAGTTAACCAGCAGGTCATGAGTCATGGGACGTGCGGGAGAGGGGTCGCGCGAAGGCGCCAGGATGGCCGCGGCCTCGTTGTGTCCGATGACGATCGGGCATACGCGTCGGTCAGAGGGATCCTTGACTCGCAAGATCAGAAAGCGCTCAGGCGATCCGTCGCGGCCGCTTGCGATGTGCTGAATTTCCACCTCGAGCATGACGGGACTCCCTTATCCGGATTGGCTTGGAGGATCTACGCCGTGCAACCCTTTTAAGGATCTGGGCACAGCGGATCACACCCTCATAGTACCAATACTCTATAACGACTCCGAGCGCCCCAACACCGTCAATTTTGCGCATGGCTATTGACGGTCTTTAAGTCTCTTCAGCCGGCGCCCTAGAAGTCATTCGCCGTTGGACGACCCAACGATCCAGCATCACTCTCCGGCCGCACGTGGCGCAACGTAACCCGATGTCGGCGCCCACTCGATAAACGCTCCACTCGTTTCCACCACACGGATGCGCTTTGCGCATCGTTATCGTATCGCCGATTGCGAACGGCACTATCTCGCGGTCGAGCCTGCCTTTTGCCGCAGTCACGCCGATTCCAACCCCAATGCGATCTCCTCACGAAGCTGCATCACGGCTGCACGAGCGGCTCGATCGAAACTCGACGGGTCATCCGAGGCATAGATGATCCCGCGTGAGGAATTGATGACAAACATCTCTTTTCCCAACTCCGCGGTCTGTTTCGCATCTCCGCCCTGTGCCCCGACACCTGGAATTAGGATCGGTACCTTCGGGTACCTAGACCTGATGCTCTCCAACTCTTCGGGGTATGTGGCGCCAACTACCAGCCCGACGCTTTTCCCATCGCCCAAAGACTGGGAGTACTCGGCCACCCTGTCGAAAACAGTCTCGCCATCCGGTCCTGTGCGCATGTCCTGTATCTCCCTAGCACTAGGGTTTGATGTCCGACACACCACGAATATGCCCTTGCCCTCGTGCTCAAGAAACGACTTCAACGTATCCGAACCTTGATACGCATAAACAGTAGCCGCGTCACAGTCCCAAACGTCGAACATCGCTTTTGCGTATGCGCCGGCAACGTGCCCGATGTCCCCGCGCTTCGCGTCCAATATCACAAAGACTCCCGGAGCCGTTTCTCTTATATATCGGATTGTCTTGCCTAGCGCCTCCAGGCCATCCAATCCCAATGCCTCATAAAACGCGATTTGAGGTTTGTACGCTGCGGCCAAATCGCTCGTAGCATCGATAATTGCACGGTTGAAATCGAAGATGTCCGTAATGGGCATTTGTGCAGGATCGGGATCCAATCCCACGCAGACATTGCTGCCGGAACTGGTGATCGCTCCGCTCATTTTGGCGACCATCGAAGTTGAAGTATTAGACACCATCACGATTCCCAATATATTCCATGACAAACCCATCTGAAGATACGGATCGCATGAGTCACGCTAGATCTGACCCTCGCTCGTTAGAAAAGAGAGAGCCGACGTCATCCGACCTAAAGTGGCTATTCAACTCCCTATTTGATCTGCACGGCCCGCGCAACTGGTGGCCCACTGTTCATGGGGGCAAATTCGAGATGGTGATCGGAGCGATATTGACGCAAAGAACGTCGTGGCGCAACGTCGAAACGGCTCTAAGAGCGATGCGCGAAGCAGATATTTGGTCGTTTGATGCCATCCTTGACGCGTCTGACGATGAGCTTCAGGAAGCCATTCACGCTTCGATTTTCCGTAATGTAAAGGCGAGGAAACTCAAAGAGTTCGCCACATTCATGATCGAAAACTTCGACGGCGACTTGGATCGGCTCTTCGAACTAGATGTCGATATCTTGCGGCAGAGCCTGATTGGAATTTGGGGCATCGGCGACGAGACCGCTGACGACATCATCCTTTACGGCGCTGCGAAGCCTATTTTCGTGATCGATGCGTACACCAAGCGGCTGTTGAATAGGCTCGGCTGGGAAGCAGAAAACGACTCTTACGCCGCGTATCAAGAGTTGTTCCACTCGAACTTGCCTCTTAACACCTACCTCTTCAACGAGTACCACGCCTTGATCGTGTTCCACTCGGCTAGGATCTGCAAATCGAAGCCTCTGTGCAGCCAATGCGGACTCGCGGAGCAGTGTCCAATCGGACTAGGGCTTATTGATCCGTAACGGTGATACTGCTCGTCTTGAAGATGGCGTAGATCTCTTTACCTGCTTCAAGCCCCATTTCGCTTGCAGAGTCGGATGTCAGCTCGACCACAAATTCGGCTCCCGCATCGACCGTCACGAACACCGCGAATTCGCCCCGGATCACTCCGCTCACGATTCCTTGCAGTATGTTCCTGGCGCTGAGCCCTTGAGGACGTTGGGTGGCTAGGATGATCTCGGATGCTCCGATAGAGATAGCAACTTCAGCGCCTTTTCGACGGGTACGGCCTGGCACCACCACCTCCGCATCGCCAACTCTTATCAAGTCATCGTCTTCAACAAGGCCATTGAGCATGTTGTCGATACCTTCGGTACGTCCCGCAACCGATGATGCCAGATTCAAAATCACTTCAGAGGTGCTGCCGAACGATTTCACTCTCCCCTGATCGAGAACCAGGGCCTTGGATGCAAGTGCCATAACGTCGGACAGCGAGTGAGACACGTAGATCATGGGCATCTCGTAACGCTCGTGAATCCCTTTGAGGAAGCCCACAACGTCGTGCCGAAGCTTCACATCGAGCGATGCCACCGGCTCGTCTAGCAAAAGAACGCGCGGCGACATGGCGAGCGATCGGGCTAGAGCGACGCGTTGCTTCTCGCCGCCGGAGAGAGATGCAGGCATGCGGTCCAAGAGGCGAGTGATACCCAAGAAATCTGTCAACTCCGAGGGATCGATAAAACGTTCATCTTCCGGAGTCAATTGGAAGCCATACTCGATGTTCCGGCGTACTGTCATGTGGGGAAACAGTGCGCCGTCTTGGAACACCAACGCCGAGCGGTAGAGCTGTGGTCGAACATCTATCCTTTGGGCGGACGAGTAGAGGAGTTCGCCACGCATCTTTATTTCGCCATGATCGGGTCGACGGAGCCCTGACAGACACGACAGAAGCGTCGATTTTCCGGCCCCCGATGGTCCGAATACTGCGGTTATCCCATCGTTGAACTCGCCCTGCACATCGAGTTCGAACCCGTTGAGGCGAACGTTGATGGCGAACTCCAAGAAAGCTGAACTAGCGTCGCTCAACTTCGTCGCCCCTCAATCGCTCGTCTGAAACCAGCAAGTTGTGTACCGCGAGCGCGATGCCGCCGATCACCAGTGAAACAGCGGCAAGCAGCCATGCACCGTCCAGATCGCCGGTCGAGATGCGATTAAAGATCGCGGATGGAATGCCTTGGGTGCGCCCGGGGATGTTTCCGGCAAAAACGATCGTTGCTCCGAATTCGGCGAGAGCCCTCACGAAACCAAGCAGCAGACCCGCGGCGATGCCACGCTTCGCGAGGGGAAGCGTGATAGTGAGAGCTACTCTGACCGGGCCTGCACCGAGGTTTTTGGCTACCGATTCAAGTCGGCGATCCACTTGCGACAGGCCGGCCACGAATGAACGGACGACCAGCGGCAACGACACAATAGCGGCGGCCAACGACATCGCGAACCAGCTGAACGCTACTCCCCTAGTGGCATCGCCGAACGGACCGTTGGGTCCGAAAATCCAAAGCAACGCGAAGCCGATTACAACGGGCGGCAGCGCCAAGGGCAAGGAGACCAGCAGATCGATCGCGAATCTCAATCTGCTTCTACTTCTGACCAGATACGCCGCCACCACGAGCGCAAGCGGCGCCATCAACAACGTGGCAACCGATGCAGATTGCAGCGATAACAACGCTATTTCAATATTCGATGTCACTTAATCCTGTCGACGCCCAGTAGCTGAACGCACCTCAGAGTTCACTGGGGTTCAATGGTTTTGATTGTGAACCCGTGCTCCTCAAAGATCTTTTGGGCGACACTCGTTCGCAGGAAATCCGAGAATCCAGCCAGCACTGGATCGTCTTCCAAGAGTGCGAAGTAGTAGCTAGGGCTCGATTCCGGCGTCAGGTTTTCAAACTCATACACGATCGAAACGTCATCGCTTGACATGGCATCAGTACGGTAAACGATAGCCCACTCCGTATTCGCGGTGGCTGCTGCGCTTAAAGCCGCCCTTACGTCCAACGTGGGCACGATCTGATCCTGTAACCCTTCCCAGATCCCTACGTTGCGGAGCGCCGCCTCCGCATATTCACCGGCTGGGGCCAATCCTGGATCGGGCAGAGCTATCCTGCCCGCACCCACAAGCTCTTCTGGTGCCATAGCCAGGCGTTCAGTCCAAATTCCGCTTTTGACCACAACCATGCTGTTGGAAAATAGGCTTCGAACCTCTTCCCGCTCGATCCGATCGGCATCGATGAGAGCTTGAATAGGAGTGAACCCAGCTGTCACGATCGCGCTCGCCGGAGCTCCTGTCACGATCTGGTTCGCTAACAGAGTGGAGCCTGCGAAATTGAACGCCATCTCACTGCCGGTTGAAACCGTGTATTCTTCGGCCACCTCGGCCAAAACGTCTGACAACGATGCGGCGGCGAACACGACCGGAGGGTCATCCTCCGAAATAGATGAACACCCAAGGGCGGCCACCAACGAAGCAGCGATTATGAACGCGTACACGAACTTGGGCATCACTCGCGAAACGGACGTCCTGATACAATTAGTTGCTACATTCATACGCCCAATTTCTCCGAATCTAGGCGGTTTAAAGTTTCTGATTTACTATGTCCGAACAATTCCAAAACCCTGAATCCGACGAGTACTCGTTCCGACAGTTCGCTAATCTACCGTTCTACCACCGCACCAACGCAAGGCTTATCGACGAAGCAGGCGTTGCCAACTACCGAAAGATCATAGATCTGGGATGCGGAACCGGGGGTGTGACGAAACTGTTGCTCGACAGGGTCACCGGCGCCAAAGACACGGTTATATACGCTGTCGATCACTCTGCATCTGCCTTACGGGCCGCAGTCGAGGATATCGGCGGACGCAAGGAAGCGATCGTTAGGTTTATCCATGCCGAAGTGCAGAACCTTGCTACTTCAGTGAATGAACAGGTAGACGCCGTCGTCTATCTCAACTCGATCCACTACGTCCCGGACAAGGCGAAACTTTTGAGGCAGATCAGATCGCGATTGCGACCTGATGGCGTCTTGGTGTTCAACACCTCGTTCTTCGAAGGTGCGCATCCGCCCGAAACACACGATTTCTACCGTCGTTGGATGATGCGCTCGTTGCGGACTCTCCGCCGAGAATACGGTATGTCTCCGAACAAGGAGGCAAAGAAAACAGGCGCTCGTCAACAACTGACACCGGAAGAGTACACGCAGCTGTTGACCGAGAACGGGTTTGAGGACGTGCAGGCAGAGTCGATGCGGGTGGATGTTCCCCACGCCGGATGGCACCACATAAGCGGTTTCAGTGATTGGATCGAAGGGATAATGCCCGGAGTGCCTTTGTCTACAGGCCGTGACGCTCTCCAGAAGTCGCTCGTCCAAGTTTTCCAAGAAATGAACTTGGAAACGGTCCCGAGAGTGTGGCTCGCCGTCAAAGCCAAGCGAGCAAGCTGAACCCGAACTACTCGCTCGACGAGCGAGTCTCTTCCTCTTTACGCCAGACCTCGGCAGGGGGCCGGTCGTTCGTACGAATGTGGGACTCTGTAGAAGGTGGTTCGACAAGCTCACCACGAGCGGGAAGGTATCCGCTCACCACGAACGGGGAGGAATTCGTTCACCCTGAACGGGAAAGAACTCGGACACAACGAGCGGAGTGACTTGCACGCCGTGAACGGTAGGGGGTGTTCCGTTCGCCTATAGTCTGCGGAAGAGCGCAATTCGATTTTGGAACTATTCGGTGTTGAGTCGATTTTTCATGCTTGCCCGTAGGAGAGTTCCCGCCCTGTCCCAAGAGAGACCCTTTCAAGACGCTTAACTCGCTTGAAAGAAGACCTTCGCAGAAAAACACGTCATCCTCGCCGCGTAGCGGGGTGTTGTGACGAGGCCGCAAGATTGGCGGTCTACTGGAATCCTGTTGAAGGATCTGGGGTCGTGCAGTCTGCCGAATTCACAGATCCGAACTGAGATCAAGACCTTGTGATCGCTCTCGGCCGCCTGGATTGCGGCCTCCGCCGCGACGACGAGTGTTTCGCCAAGGCTGCCAGTAGGGAGAGCGACGTTGCGGACGCTACTCCCCGTTGACATATTCGCTCAACGTCAGAACGTTGAACGCGCTGCTGGCATCCCCGTCACTGCGCCGGGGCGCATCGGCCTGTGCGGCTTCCACTGCACACCTCGCAGTATCCATCGACGTGAAACAGGGTATTCGTCTCTCAACCGCTGCTCGCCTAATGAAGAAACCATCTTGCACGGCGTCGCGGTCTCCCGTCGGAATATTTACGACCCCCCGCACTGTGCCGTCGTTAATCACCGACACCACGTTGCGGTTGCCGGACGAAAGAAGCCGATCAACTTCTGTCGCTTCGTATCCCAAGGATCTAACGAAGCTTGCGGTACCTGATGTTGCGTAGATGCTGTGCCCGTTTTCGCCAAGCTGCCGGATCAGCGGCTCCGCATCGGCTTTAGATCCATCTGCGATGCTCAGGAGTATCGGATCGCCTGCATTCAACGCATGATCCGAAGCGATCAACGCCTTCGTCACTGCCGCGACATAGTCCTTGTCGATTCCCATCACCTCGCCGGTCGACTTCATCTCGGGCCCCAGGAACGTGTCTACATTCCTCAACTTCGACATCGAGAAGACAGGCGCTTTCACGGCGACGAGTTTCTTGCGCGGCATCAAGCCGGTGCCCCACTCCAGATCCTTCAGTTGAGCTCCCAACATCACCCTCATCGCTATGTCGACCATCGGTATGCCGGTTACCTTGGAGATGAAGGGAATTGTTCGTGATGATCTGGGATTGACCTCGATGATGTGCGTCCGGCTGTTGGGGTGGTCTAACTCTTGCTGATCGGCTGAGTTGTTGAGGCCCCTGTAGGTGCCGCTGCCAGTGATGACGAACTGAATATTCATCAAGCCACGCACGCCCAACAACCGTCCGATTCGTTTCGTGTAGTTGACGACCGTGTCCACTTCACGGGACGTAAGCCCCAGCGCAGGATAGACGGCAAAGGAGTCTCCCGAGTGCACGCCGGCGCGCTCGACGTGTTGCATGACGCCGGGGATGAGGACGTCTTCGCCGTCACACACCGCATCCACTTCAACCTCTAGTCCCTGAAGATAGCGATCTATCAGTATCGTCTGACCCGGGGCCGCACGCTGCGCCCTGTCGAAGTACCTGGTAAGCTCCCGGCCGTTGTCGACGATCTCCATCGCTCTGCCGCCGAGCACGTAACTTGGCCGCACCAACAAGGGGTAGCCAAGGGCCTCCGCCAATCTGAGAGCCGTGTCGGAGTCTGCCGCCGTTCCACCCGGAGGCAACGGCAAACCGTTCGAGACCGCCAGCCTCTCGAAACGCCCTCTGTCCGTCGCATTGTCGATGACATCGGGCTTCGATCCAAGGATCAACTCCCGTAATCCGGCTGCGTCTAGCGTCTGCGAAAGATTGATCGCCGTCTGGCCGCCAAATTGGACGACAATCTGCGGCGGATCATCACTGTCATCGTCGTCGGGAACCTGCAACTCGTTGTCGATGATGTCGCGAACACTCTCATCGTCCAAGGGTTCGAAGTATAGGCGATCGGACGTATCGAAATCTGTCGAAACCGTCTCCGGATTCGAGTTGATCATGATGGCTCGCACGCCGGCACGCTGCAGCGACCAGGCTGCATGGACCGAACAGTAGTCGAACTCGATGCCCTGCCCGATTCTGATCGGACCCGAGCCGATTACGATTGCTCTTCGTCCCTTTGACGGGGCGGCTTCATTCTCTTGCTCGTAGGTACTGTAGAAATACGGAGTCGTCGCCTCGAACTCGCCGGCGCAGGTGTCGACCATCTTGTAGACGGGAACGATTCCCAGTTGCTTCCGGCGTTCGCGGACCTGCTCTGCAAGATTGATTCCGGTGAACTCGGCGATATCTTCGTCGGTTAGCCCAATTCGCTTCGCCGCGAGCAGCAACTCTGATGAAAGTGTGTCTGCATCGCGCAACCTTCGCTCCATGGCGACGATACGCGCCAACGCGCGTGTGAACCAAGGATCGACATGAGTCTCGGCGGTCAACTCTTCAGGAGTAGAGCCCGTGCGAAGCTTGAACGCCAGTTTCCAAAGCCGTAAGTCATCGGCGGACAGATCGAGCGAGTCTGAACCGTTCTCTCGCCACTCGGGGTCCTCCCATCTGAGAGATCGCTTACCATCCTCGAGCGATCGCACCGCTTTCAACAATGCGGCCTCGAAGCTGCGATCGATCGCCATCACCTCGCCAGTGGCTTTCATCTGAGTGCCGAGCGAACGGTCACCCGTGCCAAACTTATCGAACGGCCACCTAGGGATCTTCACCACGCAGTAGTCCAATGCAGGCTCGAATGCCGCCCGAGTCTTGCCCGTCACGACGTTCGGGATCTCGTCTAACCGCATGCCCAAAGCCACTTTGGCCGCAACTCTAGCGATCGGGTATCCAGTGGCTTTACTGGCTAGAGCCGATGATCGCGACACCCGGGGATTTACCTCGATAACGTAGTACATCGGCCCGTCGTCGTCGTATCCGGCGCCGTACCCGATCTGCTGTGCCGCCTCAGCTCCAGGTCGATACGCAAACTGAATGTTGCAGCCGCCTTCTATACGCAACTCGTCGATGATCCTCAATGCGGCTGTGCGTAATCGTTGGTAATCCTTATCGGTGAGCGTCTGGCTCGGGGCAACCACGATCGAATCGCCCGTGTGGACCCCCATTGGGTCGAGATTTTCCATGTTGCAGACCGTGATCACGTTGCCCGCGGCATCGCGCATCACTTCGTACTCGATCTCTTTCCAACCCAGCAGCGATTTCTCAATCAAGACTTGCCCGACGATCGACGCCGCCAGTCCTGATTGGGCGATCTCCCGCAGCTCCTCAACATCTCTCGCCACGCCTCCGCCGGTGCCTCCCATCGTGTATGCGGGACGCACCACGACCGGGTAGCCGATCTCTACTGCCGCCGACTCGGCTTCGCCAATCGAAGTGACAGCGATGCCGGGCGACATCGGCTCTCCGATTTCCTCCATGAATGCTTGGAAAAGCTCGCGATCTTCCGCCTTTTGGATACTGGCCGTGGATGTTCCCATCACAACCACATCCTCCAACGCACCGGCCTCGGCTAATTCGACCGTCAGGTTTAGACCAGTCTGTCCGCCTAGAGTGCCGAGTATTCCGTCGGGCCGTTCCCGTTCGATGATCCGCCTCACAACCGGTACAGTCAACGGCTCGATGTAGACACGGTCGGCGACATCCTCGTCCGTCATGATCGTGGCGGGGTTGGAGTTGACCAGAACCACTTCGACGCCTTCTTCGCGGAGAGACTTGCAGGCCTGCGTTCCTGCGTAGTCGAACTCGGCTGCCTGACCTATGACGATCGGGCCAGATCCAACGACCAGCACCTTTTTGAGCTGGTCATTTACCGGCACGGCACATCTCCCGCGGCAACCAAATGCAGATGTTCTTCACGCGACAACGGAGGCGCGCCTCCGAACGGCGGACAAGAATTGATCGAAGATCTGCTCGCTATCGTGTGGGCCCGGCGAAGCTTCTGAGTGGAACTGAATGGTCATGATGTCTCGAGATTCATCCACCAAACCCTCCACCGTGTTGTCGTTGAGATTCACGTGCGTCACACGAACCGAATCGCGGCTTGGCAGCGTCTCCGGATCGACAGCGTAGCCGTGGTTGTGAGCGGTCACGTAGACCCTCCCAGTGCTCAGGTCCTGCACTGGCTGATTCCCGCCTCGATGTCCGAATAGCAACATGAATGTGTCGGCGCCCAACGCTCTCGCTACCAATTGGTGCCCGAGGCAAATGCCCATTATCGGAATTGACTTTGAGCCGTCACCGTCGAGGTCTGCTAGACGTCTTATCGTCTCAACGGGCCCGTCTAGAACCGCCGGATCACCGGGCCCGGGCGACAGGACCACTCCGTCGGGCCGATACGCCATCACGGTCTCGGCGTCGACATCACCAGGGAATACTCTGACTAAGCATCCCCTCGCCCTCAAAGATCGCAATATGTTGCGCTTCACGCCGAAATCGATCGCGGCGATCCGCAGTCTGGAATTGAAAGGAAGTTGATCTTCAACTTCGTCCGCGTTGCGCGCTGCGCGCGTTTCCAACTCTGCGGACGAGCGAGTCGTATCAGCTTCATCTCCCGCCCAGTCATACTGTTCAGCGGTGGCAACTTCGTTGACCCAGTTGTGGTCGCCGTACCACTCGGCTTCTTCCAACGCTTTCTGCGCCGATGCAGGATCTTCGCCCGGCATCACGATGCCCATCATCACCCCTGCGGACCGCAGACGACGAGTTATGGCTCTTGTATCGACGCCTGACACGCCGGGCACTCCGTTGTTCAGGAGGTAGTCGTGGATCGTCATCTCTGAATAGGGATGAGAGGGTGCGTCGCAGTCGTCTCTCACCACGAACGCCTTGACCTGTATCTGATTCGATTCCGCGTCCTTCAGATTGATCCCGTAGTTACCGATCAGAGGGTAGGTCGGGACGAGAATCTGACCGCCGTACGAAGGATCGGTGAGCATCTCCTCGTATCCGGTCATCGATGTGTTGAAGACAACCAATCCTGCCGCCGCGCGTTGTGCGCCCAGCGACCGTCCCTGAAACACCGAGCCATCGCTCAGCGCCAACATCATCGAACCACGTGTCGAACTAACTGACACCGACCGCCTCCAATTGCGAGCTCCACACCGTCTCACCGGCAATCAATGTCCTAGTGATACGACCCTTGACTCTCATGCCTATAAGAGGTGTGTTGATGCTCTTCGAACCAGAGGAGGCGCTATCCACCTGCCACTCGGCCTCGGGGTCAATCACAACTACATCTGCTATCGAACCGCGTCTCAATGTCCCCAAGTCGGGCCGATTCAAGATCGAACGCGGGCCTTCGGTCAAACACCGGAAAATGATGCCCAAGTCGATTCCGGCGTGGCCGTGCAACAAGGGAAAAGCTGTTTCGAGTCCGATGATCCCGTTCGCTGCTTCCGTAAAAGTGCAGACCTTGTCCGTCTCGGCGTGGGGCGCATGGTCGGTGGCGATGGCATCGATAGTCCCGTCCTCCAATGCGTCGATCAACGCGTCGCAATCCTCTTGGGTGCGGAGAGGAGGCGCCATCTTCGCGTTAGTTTCGTATGTCGCCTCGGATAGAGCGTCTGGGACTGCGCCTCTCATTCCGTATACCCACTCCTCTGGCAGAGCTAGGTGGTGGGGCGTTACTTCAGCAGTAACCGGCAGACCGTCGTCTTTGGCGCGACGAATCAACTCGACCGAACCAACTGCAGAAACATGGGGGACGTGCAACCGACCTCCTGCCAGTCGGCACAGTTCGATATCTCGGGCTATCATCGTCGTCTCGGCTGCGGAAGGAATGCCTTGCAGCCCCAGCCGAGTGGAGACGGCACCTTCGTTCATGTCCCAAGCTCCCGCCAGATCACGGTCTTCGGCATGGTTGATGATGGGCAGATCGAGATCAGATGAGTATGCAAGAGACTGCCGCATTAGGTGGCTCGACGACACGGGATCGCCGTCGTCCGAGAAACCAACTACGCCCGCATCGGCCAACTCGTGCATCGGCGCGAGAGATGCGCCCGCTCTTCCGGCGGTGATTGTTCCGTGAAAGAGCACACGCACTCTGGCATCTCGCTCTGACCGGTCCTGCTGGGCTTTAACGACCTCAGCGTTGTCTGGCGGAGGATATGTGTTCGGCATTGCACAGATTGTCGTAAAGCCGCCTCGCGCTGCCGCTGCTGAACCGCTCGCAAAATCCTCTTTCCACTCCTCGCCAGGAGTACGGAGGTGGGTATGCAGATCGATGAATCCCGGCGCGACGATTTGCCCTGAAACGTCAACGGTTTCGCATCCATCGGGCAACCCGATCGAGCCACGATCCGCCACCTCTGCGATATCTCCGTCGACGATCAAGACATCTGCGATTCGATCCGAGTTTGATGCCGGATCGACCACGCGCCCGCCTAGAAGCGCCAAGGGTCGAGTGAGAGACGACATATCAGTCACCACCTCATCCCGCAATATCTGAGCAACACCGCCATCCGCATCGCAACACCGTTTGAAACCTGCTCTCGCACGAGGCTGGCCTGTCCGTGGGCCACGTCTGTCGAGATTTCGACACCTTCGTTCATGGGGCCAGGGTGCATTACGGGCACATCGTCGCCAGCGAAGATTAGACGCCTGGCATCGATGCCCCACACGTGTGAATACTCCTTGATGCTCGGGAGCAGACCCTGGAACTGTCGTTCTTTTTGCAATCGCAAAGCCATCACGGCGTCAGCATGTGACAAAGCCTCTTCAACGCTCGAACAAACGTTTACTTTGATAGCAGCGCCATCTTGGTCGTTCGCCAAATCAACAGTGCTACCTGCTCGCCAACCCGAGGGCAGGAGCGTCGGAGGCCCGGCAACGGATACTTTGGCGCCGAGTTTGTGAAGAGCAATGATGTCGGATCGTGCAACTCGTGAATGAACGATGTCACCCACGATCGCTATCTTGGCTCCGCGAATGTCACCAAGTTCGCGCGTCAAGGTCATGACATCTAGCAACGCCTGAGTGGGGTGGGCGTGCGTGCCATCACCCGCGTTGATGATGGCTGTAGGTATGTGTCTAGCGACGAAATTGGGCGCGCCTGAGTGCGGATGACGCATCACCAACGCGTCCATCTTCATCGCGCCCAACGTCAGGACGGTGTTCATCAAGGACTCACCCTTGTTGACGCTGCTCGACGATGCAGAGATGTTTATGACATCTGCGCCAAGCGACTTCCCGGCCTGTTCGAACGAGACACGGGTTCGTGTGCTGTCTTCAAAGAAGAGCGTGTAGATGGATTTGCCCCGAAGCCTGTCGGGCTTCGCTTCGCCTGCGTCCATCGATGCGCGCCAAACATTGGCTTCGTTGACCAATGACAGAATCTCGCCTGGAGAGAGCGAATCGACGTCCAAGAGGTGTTTCGACGACGACGTGGCGCCTCTGACGTCGGTGATTATTTCTTCTTCTCTGGTGATAACCGAGGTCATCCAATGGTTGCCCTTTCCTTGGAGTTATTCCAACCACGAGAAATCGTTACACCGTCCAACCCATCGACCTCTTTCAATTTCACCTGGACTCGCTCCGTGCGTGACGTGGGGATGTTCTTTCCCACGAAGTCGGGACTTATAGGCAGCTCTCTGTGCCCCCTATTCACCAACACTCCCAATTGCACGTAGGACGGCCGCCCGTATTGCACCAAAGCGTCTAGCGCAGCTCGAGCCGTCCTTCCGGTGTGAAAAACGTCGTCTATGACCACCACCCGCATACCAGTGACATTGAGTTTTTCGGCACCGTTCTTGGCTTGCTGCCTTGATCGGGGAACCGGTCGATGATGCGAGTCGTCTCGGAATTCGGTTGTGTCGAGCGGCGTGGTGAACGGTCTCTTGCTCTCGTATGAAGCGATAAGGTCCGCCAAGCGTTCCGCCAAGTGAACGCCTCGAGTCGGGATGCCGGCCAGTAACAGCTCATCGACCCCGCCGTTGCGTTCGATGATCTCGTGAGCCATCCGCGCCAATGCGCGCTGTACCTCCACACGGCTCATCAGTTCCCGCTCGCTGCCTGTTCGTTCCTCAAGCATCGATAAAGGAAACGGAATCACCCGTGAAGGTAAGAGATAAGAAAAAGCCCTCGCTTGGGAATAACGAGGGCGCCACCACACTGGCACTGAAATCTGGGTTACACCACGCAAATGTGCGTGGTTGCAAGAAGTCTGCACCGGGGTGCAAAATCAAGCTGCTCCTTGCCAGCCACTCGGGACTGAATTAAAGGTCTGCTCACTGGATCAGGTGGCTATCAACTGACCCGAATTCAGGTGAATTTCTCGTTCACCCAACGAATTCGATCTTAACATGCAAAGCGTGCAGGACCGATCGCAGAGAAGTCGCTGAGTTCGAGATCGGAGCTTCCAACCACGATTTCAGCCGCCAATTTCCCAATTCCCGGGCCCAACTCGATTCCCGATCGACCGCCGCCGGTCGCAATTACCAGTCCCTCTGCGCCAGGCATCTCACCCACCACAGGCAACCCGTCCACGGTAGCCGGCCGTAGACACGCCGTCTGCTGTGCCACGTTCGCGTTAGCCAAGAAGGGAAGAACGCGTACGACCGAATTCGCGATTACGTTCCGCCCTAGATTTGTTGTCGCCTCGTCGAATCCGGCGCGCTCCTCGGTGGTGCCGGCGTAGAGCAAGCCATCGGGTTTAGAGGCGGCATAATCGCCACCCCAGGAGAGCGACACCCGCATCGGAGGTTCATCTCCGATCTCGAACCTGACGATCTCGCCTTTCAACGGATACACGGGAAGATCGAGATGATTCGTCGAAGACCCGCGTTTCAACAATTCACCGCTCCAAGGGCCAGCCGCCAAGATAACGACATCAGAGTTGAGCTTACCCTCCGAAGTGGTGACACCGGCAACCTTGCCGCCCTCCAGATTCACATCCAAGACCTCAGAGTTGATCATCTGGGCGCCGCTTTTCGCCTTCGCGGCTTCCCACAGCGCGTTCGTCAATTGGCCTGGCTGTACTTCGAGCTGGCCGCCCACATAAAGCGCTCCGAGGACATCGGTCGACACCCGGGCCTCGATGTGGCTCAACTCGCCGTACGCGAGCCATCGGATGTCTTGACGATCGGGACTCCAACTGTTCGAGCGGAACGCAGCGACGCCAGGCGGCTTCAACTGCGATACTTCGGCCTCATTAAGAGCGAGATACATGCCACCCTTGTGTCTGGGCTGATACTCCACGCTGCTCTCTTCGGGCAAACTCCCCGCGAGCGAGTGGTGAAGGTCCACTGAAATCGAAAGCAAACTTTCGACAGCTCCAGCGCCCGAGCCTACATCAAACTTCGCTGAGACCAATCCGAATGCGAAGCCAGAGGCGTGGCATCCCACGCCGTCGCGCTCGATCAGAGTTGGCTTCACTCCTGCGTTCGCCAGGTAGTAGGCGGCGGCACAACCGCTAATCCCGCCCCCTATGATGATCGCTTCGTGACTCATCGCTCGCCCAAACCTCAGGACAATCGCATAAACGTGATCGTCTGATCCAGTCGTCTACCTGCCGCCGCGCATAGTGGCGTAGACCTCGTCGGTCTGGCGACGTCGGCGTCGGGCCACCCCCGTATCTTGGGCCGCGATGGCAACGCGTTGTGAAACGCCTCGCACCACGTTTCGATCGAAGACGCTAGGAATAATGAAGTCAGGGTCCAAGTGGTTTTCAGGTATGACCTCGGCGATAGCTTGTGCGGCCGCGATCTTCATCTCTTCATTGATGTCGGCTGCACGCACATCTAACACCCCTCGGAAAAGTCCAGGGAAGCAGAGGGAATTGTTGATCTGATTCGGGTAGTCAGTCCTGCCGGTAGCCATCACCCGGACGTTCGCTGGCACGTCTTCGGGCCAGATCTCTGGGTTGGGGTTGGAGAGGGCGAACACTATCGCGTCATCAGACATCCTGCCAACCTGTTCCGAGGTCAGCAAGTCGGGCCCCGCCAAACCGAGCACGAAGTCGGCGCCGTCTATGCATTCGCCCACGTCGCCGACCAGATTGTCGGGGTTCGTGTTCTCCGCGAACCACTTCTTCATCGGGTGGCCTTCGTAGTTCCTTCCTCGGCTCAAAGCTCCTTGTCGGTCGAAGCCGACGATGTCTTTGACACCGTAGGAAAGCAGGATCTTTGTGCAAGCCGTGCCCGACGCGCCGGCGCCGAGCACGATCGTCTTAAGTTGCTCGGGCGACTTGCTCACCACCTTCAACGCATTGATCAATCCTGCCAAGACTACGACTGCCGTGCCGTGCTGGTCATCGTGAAAAATGGGTATGTCAAGTGCTTCCTTCAGCCTCTGCTCGATCTCGAAGCAGCGAGGGGCGCTGATATCTTCCAGATTGATCCCGCCAAAGCCCGGTGCGATCGCTTTGACGATCGCCACTATCTCATCCGGATCTTGGGTGTCAAGGCAGATCGGCCACGCATCGACCCTCCCGAACTCCTTGAAGAGCAAAGCCTTGCCTTCCATCACCGGCATCGAAGCTTCAGGGCCAATATCACCAAGGCCGAGCACTGCCGACCCGTCCGTCACGACTGCCACCGTATTTCCCTTGCCCGTCAGCGCCCACACCGCGTCCTTGTCTTCGTAAATCGCCATACAGACGCGACCGACACCAGGCGTATAGGCCTTCGACATGTCATCTCGGTTCGAGACTGGAGCGGTGGATCGCATCTCTATCTTCCCGCCCAAGTGCAGAAGAAAAGTGGCGTCAGAGACGCTGTTGACCGTCACATCGGGGATCGCAGAGATCGATTTGATCACGGCTCGGCTGTGATCTTCGCCGGAGGTGTTGATTGTGAAGTCGCGGATCATATTTCCGCCAGACGTCGAGACAACGTCTATCGCGGCCGCGTCGCCCCCGCAATTGCCGATCGCAGAGGTGATCAACCCCAACATGCCAGGATTGTTCGGATATTCGGCGCGTACAGTGATGCTGTAAGCGACACCAGGACTCGGCGATGTCATTTGGTCGATTCTCCTTGCCTGACACCCTCTCGCCGCCGCGGGTTGCGTAGCGTGGAAAGGGTATCTCGAACAGAGTTGAGAGAAATAGTATCACCAGCACTTGAATCTGCACTTGATTGACACATGACGATTATTAGGCGCGTGGTGTACCCTGATTCACGCAGATGTTGAGATGAGTGAACCCACATGACGCAACAAAAATCGCCGGAAAAACCCACCATAAGAGGACGGTTTACTACGTGTGAAATCACGCGCCGTGAAGACCTCACTGAAGATCTGTGGAAGATCTGGCTAAATCCTGCTCAGCCGTTCGATTTCAAGCCAGGTCAATACTGCACGATAGGCGCTGAGGGCATCGAAAGGCCTTACTCGATAGTCTCATCACCCGACGAACCAGAGATCGAGCTCTTCGTCGAGCTGGTGCCACCGCCGGACGGTAACCTCACTCCTGTTCTCTATGACCTCAACGTGGGCACTGTGCTGACTCTGCGACCGCGCGCCAAAGGCATTTTCGTATTCAAGCCAGAGTACCGAAACCACGTGATGGTGGGCACCGTCACTGGCATCGTGCCTTACGTCTCCATGTTGCGGAAGTTTCTGAACGATCATGAATGGAACGCCGACGGCCCCATCTCCCGAGACGATTTCAAGTTTCACGTGCTTGAAGGCGCCAGCTATCTGGACGAATTTGGATACGACGATGAGTTGAAGCAACTTGCTGAGACTCATCCGAACATCGAATTCTTCCACTCCGTCAGTCGTCCGACCGAGGAGCGCAACAGTGAGTGGAGCGGGCCCACCGGCAGGATCAACACGCTCGTCGAAGATTTCGTAAATGCAAGGGGTCTCGACCCGGCCGAAACGGCCATCTACGCTTGCGGGCATCCGGGGATGATCGAAGACCTGAAAGAGCGTTACCTGGGCACGGATTATCACTTCGAAGAAGAGCGGTTCTGGAAAGACGACGATTGATCGCCGGACTTCAAGAAGAGCAAATAGCACGAACAATCTTTCTCAATGGCGAATAAGCCATCTACCTATAGAGCAACCAACACTTACGCCGACTTCGAGAGGAGTTCACCAATGGCAGAGAAAATCGGATTCATCGGCCTCGGAATCATGGGCAAACCCATGGCCAAGAACCTGCTAAACGCGGGATATGACGTTACCGTATTCGACATATTCGAGGCACCGGTCGCGGAACTGACGGCCGAAGGAGCATCGGCCGCGTCTTCATGCTCAGAGGTGGGAGCCAACACTGATGTCATCATCACGATGGTCCAAGACGGTCCTCAGTCGCTCCAAGCCATACTCGGAGAAGGCGGCGTTGTAGATGGCGCATCGGCGGGCGATCTCGTAGTCGACATGTCATCCATCGCGCCCGGAGTTTCGCAGCAACTTGGTGCAGGCCTAACCGAAAAGGGCGTTAACTTCCTCGATGCCCCAGTATCCGGCGGCGAGCCATTCGCGATCTCGGGTGATCTAGCCATCATGGTAGGCGGCGGCGCTGCCGATTTCGAACGTGCCAAGGCCCTCTTCGACGTGCTAGGGAAGACCTCGGTGCTTTGCGGAGCGCACGGGGCGGGCAACGTAACTAAACTCGCAAACCAGATCGTGGTCGGCGCAAACATTCACGGATTAGCTGAAGCACTCGTATTGGCGACCGCGGCCGGAGTGAACCCCCAAACGGTATTCGAAGCGATACAGGGCGGATTGGCTGGCTCGAACGTCATGAACGCCAAGGCGCCGATGATGATCGAACGCAACTTCGCGCCCGGGTTCCGGATCGAGCTGCACTACAAAGACATAAACAACGCCATGGAGACGGCGAGGGAGCTGCAGGTGCCCCTACAGGTAACTGCAAACCTCCAGCAAGTGCTCACCTCACTGGTCCATTCAGACCACGGACGGGACGACCATTCCGGCATCCTTCAGTACGTAGAGCAGTTGGCGGGCGTCGAGGTCCGGAAACCCTAAACCGAGTAATTCTCGACAACGCTTAGTCCGGACGATCTCTGGCTTCTCGAACCCAACCGTCATCGCCACGAAGGCGTGGGTCCGGAGTCAGGCGAATGCATCCGATACTGCTCGGCAAGGGGATGCGCCTCCTTCTTTAGGAAGAGAACTCAAGTCACGTCGGCGAGGTGAGGGGAACCTGAAAGCCTGCTGACCAAGACTGCGACTAACTAAATTGTCTAGGAGCATGTTCCATCCTGCGGGCTGCTCTTTCCCGACCTACCGTCCGGTCAGGCCCACGACTTGCCCGGAACCAGAAAGACGGCTGCCGGTCGCCGTCGACTCGAAGGCGAAGGTCACCAAGATAACCATTGTGATCTGGACGCCGAATTCGCCGGTGATCCAAGACACCAGCGCTTTGGGCTTGACGAACGCCGTCTCGTACAGAACGACCTACAACCCGCCGCTCTGCCGCCCCTCTTCACCGCTGTCGTCCATCTGTCGCGACAGATCGCTCAGGAACTGCTCGACTTCGGGATTGAGTTCGATTGAACTGCCTTGACTCGAAGCATCGTCTGCCGCATCGTACTCAGACTCGAATTTCGCCACCAACTCCTTCAATCGAGAGTTACTTGCCATCGCCTGCCTCACTTGGCTGTACTGCGTCTCTCCCATCGCCAGCTCCGGCATCTGATTAGTTGGAGCCCCATAAAGGTCTGCCATCACGGCCAACAGCTTCGACGCGCCAGCGTAGTCGTCGTCGAGTTTCAGATAGAGCGGAAGATGCACGATCATCGAGAGCGTCTCCAAACCCAACTCGGTTCTTACACGCTCAGTTAGCTGCGAGACCATCGAGGTCGGTCCCTGGTACCGGCTTGTCGAGAGATGGACTCCTCCCAAAGCGTTGCCCGCCGGCTTCCATCCCCGTGCCGATCCAGTTATCTTCAGCGGCCTAGAGTGCGGCACCGAGTCGTACATCGATCCGAGCAACACGTAGCGCTTCACGTTGAGCGTCGTCATGATCGCCAGGACGGACTCATTGAAATCCTCGGCCCAAGCGTGGGGCTCAAGCAGCTTGAGAAACAGAAGGTCTTGGCCTCCATCAACTCGAGCGGCCAACAACTCGCTGTTGGGAACGCGGAATCGACGCTCACCGCCGGTCAGGTAGATCTGTGGACGATAACGAGTAAAGTCGTAGAATTTGCCTGGCTTCGCCAGCGCCCCAACCTTCTTGGCGCCATAGATTCGCGACATCCTGTTCAACACAATGTGGCCGACGTTCCCCACATTCACCCACGGACGAAGCATCACTATGCAATGGGGTTCATCTAGCTTCGCATTAGCGGTCTCAATTTGGAAATCACCTACTCGCACTTCGTGGACCTCCTCCTGATACATCGATTCGCCGGAGTCCCCCTCCACACACACCGGTCGGAAGATTCCAACCGATCCATCAACAAACATAACCTTACCCGTTTACGTCCTACTCTGTATTATTGGCTTCATCGACACTAGGCGCAGTTGGCGAATTCGCCAAAGATCAAGCAAAGGTTTACACGCCCACATGCCATTCAAGATGGTCTTCCTTCCACCTAACCGCGACCACACTCGCGATCTCATCGCAAGACTCCAAGACTCGGTTCCCGAAGCCGATATCGTCGCTCCTGAAGACGAAGACGCCGCCGTCCGAGAGCTAGCCGACGCCGATGCCGCGTTTGGCACGATGAACCCGCGTCTCGTAGCGGCATCTACGAAACTGCGTTGGCTCCAGGCGCCAGCCGCGGCCCCACCGGCCGGGTACTACTTTGACGAGCTGATCGCTCATCCCGTGCAGGTCACGAACTTTAGGGAGATCTACAACGACCACATCTCCGTCCACATAGTCGCGATGCTGTTGTCATTCGTGAAGCACCTCCACCTGTACCGAGACCATCAGCTTGAGCGGAATTGGCTATCGCTCGGCGGAGAGGACTTCAACCAGATCTTTCTACCCGAATCGACGGCCCTCATAGTTGGGGTCGGCGGAATAGGCTCTGAAACAGCGCGGTTGTGCAAAGCGCTGGGAATGCGTGTGGTGGGCGTTGACGCCCGGTGGGAGGCTCCAGGAGCCGAAACCAACTGCGATGAGACGCATGATCCTTCTGAACTCGATTCATTGCTCCCCGAAGCCGACTTCGTTATTTTGACGATCCCGCACACCCCTGGAACCGAAGGCCTGTTTGATGCGTCGAAGTTCAGGCTGATGAAGAACTCAGCGATCTTCATCAACATCGGTCGAGGCATGACCACAAAGTTGGACGACCTGAACGAGGCGCTGAGGTTAGGAGAGATCGGAGGCGCCGGATTGGATGTCTACGAGATCGAGCCGCTGCCAGCAGATCACCCACTGTGGGATGCGCCCAACACCATACTTACGCCACACGTTGCAGCGGAAGAGGGGCGGCATTTGGGCGAACGCCGATACGAGGTGATATCCGACAACATGCGCAGATTTGAAGCAGGCGAGCCGCTGCGCAATACTGTCGACAAAGCCAACTGGTTCTGATCTAAGGGAACGATATATCTGACTTCACCGTTTTCGGCGGATCTCCGTCGATGCGGCCCGCTGCGCGTTTGGCGGCTGTTTCGTCGCCTAGATAGCGCCAACTCTCTTAGGCTTGGCGCGCAGCACGACTTCGGCGATGCGCTCGGGCGACGCGTCGATCCTGTCGGGCATCTTCCGTGTCGAACATTCAATTTCTTAAAGTGCCGTTCCATCGTCAGAAAATTACAAGAAGATAAGGAAGAATGAAAACAGGAACAATCGGCAGATGGTCGGGGGCTGCGACGATCGCATTGCTCGTTGTGGTCAGCGCCTGCACGAGCGAAGCCGTCACGCCGACCGCTTCGATGGCGTTCTCCACAGTTGTCCCGACCGACGATGCGCGTCCGGCGAAACTCGATCAAGAGACGATGCAGGTCGAGGAGCGGCAAGGCGGTGTGCTGCGGGTGGAGACGGCGAACAGTATCGTTCCCGATCCTGTTTTCGACTACGACGAGTTTTCGTCGATGCTCCACGCCGAGATATTCTCCGGGCTGATGTCCATCGTCGATGATCCGAACGCGCCTCTGCGCCCCGAGCTGGCGGAGACGTATTCGGTTTCGGACGGCGGCACAACCTACGAGTTCATTTTGCACAGGGATTTGAAGTTCAGCGACGGGTCGCCGCTCACCGCGCACGACGTGGCTTGGAGCTGGCGCCGCGCGCTCCATTCGAGCACGGGTTCCGAACGTGCCGCGCACTTGCTCGGGGCGATAGCCGGAGCGAGTGACTTGGCGGATGGATCGGCGGAAGAGCTTGCGGGGGTCAAGGTCGTGGACGATCGCACTTTGCAGATGTCGCTTGAGCATCCCGCGTCCAACTTTCTCGCGGCGCTAGCCGATCCGGTCGCTTCGGTGCTGAAACCCGGCAACGTCGCGAATTGGGGCGTGGATTTCTCGGTGCTGCGAACCGAGGACTGGCGACCCTTCAAATTCCAAGAGCTGCCGGCCGGAACGGGGCCGTTCAGACTCGAAGAATACGATTTCGAGACAGGGTGCGCCACCATGTCGCGCAACGATCACTATCACGGAGAACCCGCGAAGGTGGGCCGCGTGGAGTTCGTAACGAACGATGTCGAAGGCGTCGATCTCTTCGAGCTTCAAGAGGTGGATATAACTCCCTTCTTCCCCGACCTGCAGACGGCGATGAGCGGCGACCCCACCATCATGCCGATCCCTGAACCGCACGGAACGACGTTTATCGCCTTAAACAGCGCGGTCGCGCCCTTCGACGACATTCGTTTCCGACGCGCGCTGCTCGCGGCCGCGGAACGTTACAGGATGGGTGATTTCGGGCAGATGCAGGCGGCCGCCCTCCTGAACCCCGAACTGCCGGGAGCGGATGCGGAAACGACCGCCGCGACATACGATCTCGAAGCCGCGAAGCGGCTGCTGGCCGAGTCGGACTACGAAAACGGTCAACCGCTCGTCTTCCACGATTTTGGAGGCGTCGTTTTCGCTGACAGCTTCGAAATGCTCGCCGAGGGATGGCGTGAAACGCTCGGCTTAATTTTCGACGTTCATGTGATCGCCAGCCCAATGGTGTACCGGTCGGCTATGCATGCGGGCGAGGTTCAGTGGGCGTATCGCGAAATCTACGCGACGTATCCGTCGGAGCACGAGTTTCTGCAGGGGTTCGTGGAGACGTTCGGCGACGGTGACGATTCGCCCGAGATCCGGACGCTCAGAAGCATGTTGCAAGCGGCGAGCGAACAAACCGACGCCGCGAACCTGATCGACGCGTACGCAGCGATGGACAGATACATCGCCGAACAGGCCCTCGCGCTCCCGCTCTACTGGACACAAACCGGAGACGGTGCCCTGATCAGAGTGCAACCGTGGGTCGAAGACTTCGCGATGCACGCGTATCACTCAGGATCGATCTTCAAAAACGTGTGGGTGAACGAAACGGCACCGGCGCGCAGCCGCGATTAGCCGTGAGACGGTTTCCAGGAGCGGAATAAACAGACGCATATGACTTGTCCCCACGGGACTTCAAAGCCGAAGACAAAGACGGCCGATTGACCGCGCATTGCAAAGGGCAGATCGTCGAAATAGAACGAACCCGACGATGCTTCGTCGCGGTCGCATATAGGGCTGCGTAGGACGTCCGTATTGAGCCGTTCGTGAACCAATTCCGGCTTTGGATTCCATGCCGAAAATCCTCATTACATCGATGAGTGTTACACCGTTTCGATGAAATCTTCCGGGTCCGTTGAACACGATCCCTAATTCCTGTTCGTTGGAATGTACTAAGCCGAGTGTTGACGCGCATCGGGCCGCATCGACGGAGATCAGCCGAAAACTGTGTAGCTGGGTATATAGTTCCCTACTATCGAAACTTTGCTCAATCAAACCCAATAGCACGAGGAAAACCGAAATGACTCTCCACCCCGAAGTAGTTGATTTCATGGCGAAGACAGCCGATCTGGATTTGCCGGTCGCGGGCGAAAGCACGCCAGAAGAGCTGCGAGCAGCGACCAGACAACGCAGATTGCTCGTGAGGCCGGTAGTCGAAAACGTCGGCACAGTTTCAGAGCGTGAGATACCTGGTCCAGGCGGAAATATCCCAATTCGCATCTACCAGCCCGAAGGCGGCGATGAACCGCATCCCATCGTCATGGTGTTCCATGGAGGCGGCTGGGTAGTTGGGGACCCCGACACCGAAGATGTGACCTCCAGAAGCTTCTGCCGAAGGCTCAACGCTGTGGTCGTATCGGTCGACTACCGCCTCGCGCCTGAGACGCCGTTCCCAGGCGCAGCAGATGACTGTTATGCGGCCACGAAATGGGCTGCCGACAACGCAGACGAACTGGGCGCCGATGCCGGCCTGATCGCAACCGCCGGCACTTCGGCGGGAGGCAACCTCTCGGCGGTAGTCGCTGTTATGGCTCGTGACCGAAGCGGGCCCCGAATCTCGCACCAGGTGCTCTACTGCCCCGTCATCGATTTTGGTCCCGAACGAGCGTCATATGATGAGTTTGCCGATGGTTTTGGCCTAACCAAGGTGGGAATGATCTGGTTCTGGGACCAGTATGTGCCCGAGAAAAGCGATCTAGACAATCCTTACTTGTGCCCGATCCGTGCCGATTCGCTGGCCGGTTTGCCGGATGCAACAGTCATTGTTGCCGAGTGCGATGTGCTCCGAGACGAGGCAGAAGAGTACGCACAAGCAATGGCTGACGCAGGCGTCGATTCGAGGCTCACCCGCTATGAAGGAATGATCCACGGCTTCAACATCCAACTGGGTTTGATCCAAGCCGCGGAGGCAGCCATAGACGAGGCGGCCGACCGCATAGCTAAGTCGTTCTCGAGGGTGAACGCCGGCTGACGCAAAAGCCGTCCGGCAACTTAGATTTCGACCTTTGAGAAGCATCCTGCGGGATGCATTTTGTGCTTGCCTTGAACTTGGATATTTCCCAATTTCAAGGGCCGATTCCTATAATGTTTCGCTACCAAGCCAAACTGGGTTTCAGTTTGGAGAATTAGAGAAAGGACCGAGAAAAATGGCTCTCACTGCATACTCTGTCAAAGAGAAGGCCCAAGTCGAGATACAGAACCCAAAGATCGAGACGATGAAGAACGGCCGCAAAGCCGTTTCGGGCACCTCACCGGCCGGCAACAAGGTTTACCGGATTCTCAGCGCAGCTGACGCTGCGAAGCTTGAGAAAGAACTCGCCTGAAACTACTTGCCTGACACTTGCGCTTCGGCGTCAAGTCCGTTGGGCGACATGTTGCTAGGTAATCTGCTTCTGTATAATCAGGTTTGCCGGCGAGCCTGGCCATCAGGCACACCGAGGATGTGGCGACCGTGCCACATGCCGGGATACTAAACGAAAGGAGGGACGCATTAACAATGGCATATAGCTGTAAGAGAGGTGTCGCGCTCTAGGGCGAGACGCTCTTGATGCTTCCTCTCACGGAACATCACCTCCGATAATGAGTTGAAACTCATGAGTTGTCTCACCTTAGGGCGAGGCACCTCCGAAGCGGGTGGCATCACCCGGACAGGCAACCCCTGTCCCGGTGATGCCACCCGTTTTTTATTTGTGCAAGTTCGACTCCCGGTGGAGATGGACACCTCTAAGAGATCATTGCGATTCGATGCGTTCTATCTCCAAATCCCACTCGCCATCGGACTGAATCTGCACTAGGAAGAAGCCCGTTTTGTGTATTTCATACATTTGATTGCGCGGCAAGTGAAGTCGCCACGACACTCTCGAATCTGTGTCGTAATTGACTGATATCAACTGTGCCTTTGCGTTTGCGGCAGATGTGAGTCGGCTTATCTTAGTCCCTCTAGGCAAATAGATCGGGCCCAGAATCTTGTTGCCTTGACCATGCGACCTTACCGGCAACGAGTATGCCGATTTCACACCTAGCCGCTGTACATTGACTGACCAATCACCATCGCAAGTGACAAATAACCGATATTCGCCGACAGTTGCGATGGTGTCTGACCCTCGCCCATACAACACTTCATGCACTCCTAACCCTGCAAACTGCCCGGATTCCCCATATACGCTGTTGACTGTCGTGCCGCCGCTCGTTGGAACCAATCTCACGTTTATCCGGTTTGTGCAATCTGACTCTGTATCGAGCCTGACGATACCCGCTGGCAAGTCAAAAGTCGTGTCGCTCCTATCATCGTCATTGTCGGAGAGCAGTTCCGGATACTCTCTAATTCCATCTGCCGCCTTGGTCGGCTTGAATTCAAACCGCGTCTCGGTGAAGGACTCGACTGACTCGACGTGGCCCCTTTCAACCATCGGATCATCTTCTCGCATTTCGACAAGTATTGATCCTGGCGAGGAGTCGGATGGAATTAGAAGAGGTACCCTGACGTTTTGCCTTTGTCCGGACGACAGGAAACCTGTGTGGCTTATGTTCGGGATGTCCGCCCCCCACCAGTAGCCGTAGATTGCGCCTTCTGAAGTTTCCACCGCGAAGCTATGCTCATCAAAGCGGCAGCCACGGTCCACCTGGCCCGTAACACTCAAGTCGGCCGCCAGGAATCGCCAGCCGTCGCGAAACGCCCAATCTTTTAGGGCCGGCACGGGATCGTGCAAACCTACCACCTCGTATTGACACGACTCCCTGACGTTCGCGCCGCTGAGCGACACGACGGCCAGCATTGCAGCCGCGATTAAGGCGATTGAAATTCTCATGGAATCCCCCTTTGCCGTGAGTATATTTTTCGAGGATCGTTAATGTCTGTTCGTTCAAATTTCTCGGTGCACGTTTCTCACTGCATCGTCAATTGCTGTAGAGTAGCCTCCACCCCGTAACCCTCTACCCCCTCTAACAGCATGTCACCATTGATGTTCGGCTTCGGTCGATTGAGACGGCGAATGATCGAAGCCGAGGTGCAACGATTCGTCGACGAGATGCCGCAGTTGGGTATGACGAGGCTAATACTCATCGGTGATCTCGTATCCGGCGAGAAACCCGGACCCAACGACGTGATCGAGCTGGTCGTGGTCCAGGAGACGGAGGAGCCGTTTCATCGTAGACCGGACTTCTGGGTGACTCATCTCAGGCCAGCGGTAGGTACCTCGTTCCACGTATTCACAGAGAAAGAGTTCCTCGACGAGCAAAACACAGACCCGATGTTGATCAGTGCCCACCACTATGGAGAAGCTCTTTACGGATGATGCGATGACCGACTACTCCAAACTGAACCGAGTCGCTCGTAACTGGATGGTCCAAGCCCGTGACGACCTCGAATCCGCCATCGCCAATGCCGAAGGTGGCCGTTACGCGCTGGCATGCTTCATGTGTCACCAGAGCGCAGAGAAGGCTCTCGCAGGTTTCCTCTATGAAAAGGGCGCGGAGCGCGTCTGGGGTCACGCTCTTGCAGACCTGTGCGAGGATGCTAAGGCCTTCGATCAATCTATCGAGTTTCTCAAATCGATCGCGGTGCTGCTTGACAAACACTTCATCGCCGCGCGTTATCCCATCGCCCTTCCCGGAGGCGCGCCGGTGCATGCTTACGAGCAACTCGATGCGGACCGCGCACTGGAAGTCGCCACAGACGTGCTAGAGGGTATCGAGCAACGACTGGAGTTAAGTTGAATAGGCTCTGCCAGCCCGCCTTCCCCGAACGATAACCCTCGCAACATCCCCAAACCCGCTTTTCAAGCGGGTACCCTCTCCCCGCCGTGGGAGAGGATTAGGGTTAGGGGGACGTTCCGAGAATCCGATTTTCGACATCAACAACCCAAGCCCCCTGAAACTCCGCGTTTAACCCCTCCCCAGATCCTTCGACAAGCTCGGGATGACTAAGAGCTGGCTACGGCGGACTAAACCGTGTAGAGCGTCGGAGCGGTTGGGATCGGCGCGATCTGGGTCTCGTCCAGTTCGTACGCCTCTTTCCGATAAACCTGGATGCGATGGCAACCGAAGTCGGATATGTACATCAGATCCCCGCGCTTGGGATCTGCATGGATTCGAACCGCAGTCGGCCCTCGGAGGCGGCGTTGCTCTTCCAACTCAGTAGATTCTCGGTTACGGAGCACAGTGACGCTCGACATGATGTAGATCCTGCCGCTCTTGGAGAGCACCGCGTCGCCGATGAAACGGTCCACGTAACGTCCTGTGTGATCGAACTGCTGCACCCTGTTGTTGCCTCGGTCGGCGACGTAGACATCGCCATGCCGATCGACTTCAATACCGGCCGGACGGTTGAAGTTGCCCCACTCGTCGCCGCTTGCGCCAACAGAGTAGATGTGATTGCCATCGGAGTCGAACTTCTGATACCGGTCGTTTCGCCAATCTGTGACGTAGATAGTCCCGTCCGTAGGATCGACGGCCACGCCCCAAGGGTAGTTAAAGCACCCATCGTCGGTTCCGAATTCGCCGAAACCCGATATGTATTCGCCTGACCGGGTGAACTTCTGCACTCGGTGGTTCTGGGCATCGACTACCAGCATGTTGCCGTCGAGGTCGAAGCTAATGCCTGAGGGACGGTCCAACTGACCCGGCCCACTCCCGTGCACTCCCCACTCGTCCAGCTTCTCGCCGCTATCGGGCTGCCAGACAGTTATCGTGTGATTGCCTTCATCAGAGACGTAGAGGTTGACGTCCTCATCGCGGATCATCTGGACGGGCCAAACAAAGCCGTCGCCCAGAATGTCTAGATCGTCGTCGTCCCAGTTGGTGCGGCGGATCTGACCCCCCGAACCGTCGGTGCGATTCAGAACGTAGAGCTTATCCTCTTCGCCGATCACGATATCCATTGGATACGTGGTCACACGTCTCATCCCGATAGTTGTGTAGAAGGGAAAGCCGGCGCGCAGCAACGCAAATGGCTTGCCGTTGGCGCCGTTCTTGCCGTTCGCAGTCGCTGTCATGACAATCTCCTCGCCTGCGTAGCTATTTTCTTGTCGTCAGACCGCAGTCTCGACGTACGGGTTGATCTGTTCGAAGTTACCGCCGACTATCGGCACAGGGTCCAATCCCATCCACTGCTCCAAAATAGTGCCGTAGATGCCTCGGAAGTCGATCGTGTGCTTCAGGTCTTCGTCGTTGAGCCACTCCGTTCGCTCTAACGGCGGGTACTCGGAGTAGAGGCCGCCCTTGACCTTCTCACCGATCATGAACGCGCCTCCGCCAGAGCCGTGGTCGGTTCCCGAGCCGTTGTCCTTTATCCGACGCCCGAACTCGGTGAAGACCAACATTGTCACTTCATCAGCAGCATCGTGATCTCGCAAGTCCTGCAGGAAGTCGCGGATGGCTTCCGAAAGTTCTGTAAGTAACTTGGCGTGCGTTGGGACCTCTTGAGCGTGGTGGTCGTAACCCAAGTGATTGGTGTAAAAGATGCGCGTGCCCAGCCCGGCAGTGTGCACCCTCGCAACGTCTCGCAACGACTGCGCTATCGCGTTGTCGGCATACTCGACGTTTGACGTGTACTTCTCCGGGGCTACCGCTAGTATGTCGGCGCCCTTCAACACGTCCCTGCCCGTTTGGCTCAGGTAATCCATCACTAGTCCAGATCCGAAGGCAGGCGTGTACATGCGCTTGAAGATGTCCAGGTTCTCCTCGCGCTCCTCTATCACCTCGATGCTCGACATCAGACCGTAGTTGTCGAGATCGCCCACAGATGTGGCGGTCACGTTCGGCGCGGCGAGGGCTCTCGGCAATCCTCGGCCGAAGTTGACAGCGGTTACCGGATTGTTACCATCAGGATCGATCTCGCGAATCACCTTGGCGAGCCATCCCTCGGTCGCTATCGTTTCCGGTACGCAGGTGTGCCAGATGTCCATCGCCCGAAAGTGCGACCTGCTCGAGTTCTCGTACCCGATGCCTTGGATAATTGCGACCTTGCCTTCGTTGTAAAGATCTCTGAAGGGACCGAGACAAGGGTGAAGCGCCAGTTGATCGGTGATCGGGAGGACCTTGTCCTCCGGCATGCCCACCAAGGGACGAGAGTCGTAGTAGATACCTTCCGTGAACGGAATCACGGTGTTCATGAAGTCGTTGCCGCCGCTAAGCTGCACAACCACCAATACAGGATCCTTGCGGTGGCCGTTGGTTCCATTGCCATTCATTGACATCTCAATTGCTCCGTTGGTAGTGGCGTCAATTCTTCCTATGAAGATCGCCGTCTATTCAAATTGATACTCGCGTGTCGCGACGGCAAGTGAGAGCATCCGTAAAACGCGCTTCACGCTTGCTTCGGATTGCTCATCAGTGTCGAACTCAAGGTCGCCCTCGCCGTACGCGTACTCGATTAATTCGGATCGTGACTCTTCGTTCACATCGAGCCGGCAAAGGTGTTTGAGCACGGCATCCACAAAATCCTCGGGTCTCACGGACCCCTCTTTTGAACGTAGCCCATCGATGAGTTCCGCGACTCCCGATTTTTTGGCATCGCTCAGCGTCTCAACGGCAAAGTTCACGCGCTCTGTCAACGTGCCGCCGTCGATCCACTCTTTCCCTGTGTGCCAGCCCTCGACCGAAGGCGGGTCCATCAGCTTCTGACCCATCGCAACCAAGGCCCCCTCGAAATTCCACAAACCGGGGTCCGGACCACGAAATTCTCCTGATGACTTCATCACGTTGACGACGAACTCAGTCGGTGATTTCACCTTATTCATCCGAGCTTCTTTGAAGAAGTCTGACTTCAACATCGTCGCCACTACGTGCCTGATGTCGGCATCTGACTCGAACCAGGCGTCCACCATGGTTTGGATGGCGTCTGGGTCGTTTGGCGGTTGGATGCTCCACGCGGGCACCTGAGGTTCATCGGCAACGAAGAAGTTGTAAAGATGGCGGCTTACGAATCGGGCAGTCGCCTCTTGCTGGGCGATTATGTCGATGATGTCCTCACCGTTGAAGTTGCCCTTGTGGCCAAGAAACTCCTTCTCGCCGTGGTCGTGGTCGTCCTCGCGATATAAGAAACGTGCATCGAAGTGACCAAACGGATAGAGCGGCAACGGCTGCTTGAATGTCCAACCCGTAAATGCACGAGCTGCGTTCTTGATGTCGTCTTCGGAGTAGTTCCCGATACCCATCGAGAACAGTTCCAAAATTTCGCGTCCATAGTTCTCATTTATTGACGAACCGTGGTTCTCGTTGTTGTCCAACCAATAGATCATCGCTGGATCTCTAGACAACTCGAGCAGTATCGTGCGGAAGTTTGCCAAGCAATTGTCACGCAGCATCTGCATGTGATCAACCATGCTGGGCGTGTGCTCGCTCTTCGTCCAACCTGCGGCCAGTATGCCGTGCCAGAAGAGTGTCATCTTCTCCTGCAGAGGCCGGTCGGTGTTGATCATTTTGTAGATCCATCGACCGTTCCAGATCGCGCCGTTGTCCTTATTGGCTGCCAGATGAGGGTAGAACCGACCCAACAGGTCTTCCTCCACCTCGGGGAAACGCTCAGGATTCACGAGATCGTCGACGATCTCGTCGTAGCTTTTCGCCGCGTATCGATCAATCTCGTCACGATCCGCCCCAAAACTGGCGCGCCGAAGCAGATGCGCGACCAGATCCAAGTCAGTTCTAGTCTGTGCGAGGACCATACTTCTCTCCTCGTTAATTTCCGATGATTATGGTGATGAGTGCACTTTAACAGGGAATTCTAACGATTGTCATTGAGGCGCGCAAGGATCGCGCCGATTATTGGCGCGCGTGCCCACCGTTATTGCATGGAACGGGAAGCTACCGTTCCAACCATGCTCAATTTTCGTGTAAAACCGGTTCAGCTCGCGCTGGGATTCACGTAGATCGTCTTAGTTTCTGTGAAGAACTCGATCGCGGCTTTCCCCTGCTCTCTCGAGCCGCTGCTCGAGGCCTTCATGCCCCCGAACGGGACCTGCGGCTCCACACCGGCCGTCTCGCCGTTGATCTTCACGATGCCGGCTTCAATGCGGTCCGCGAACGACATCGCAGCGTTGAGATTCCTGGTGAAGATTCCGGCGCTCAAGCCGTAGCGAACACCGTTGGCGATGCCAATCGCATCGTCGGCATCAGCCGCGGGAATTATCCCCAAGACCGGGCCAAAGATCTCTTCGCAAGCTATGAAGTCGTTGGGGGCTACTTTCGACAGAACAGTCGGCTCGACGTAAGTGCCTCGCTCATATGTGCCTCCTGAGGGAACTCCGCCGCCGGTCAACACATTGCCGCCCTCACTGACGCCCCGGCCGACCGAGTCGACTATGTTCTGTCTAGATGGTTCATCGATGACCGGGACCACGATCGCGTCAGCATCTGCGCCAGGGCCGATCTTCAATGCATCGACCTTCTCGACGACCAAGTCGGTGAACTCTTCGATCACATTGCCGACGACTATCGCTCTCGACGTCGCCGTGCACTTCTGACCGGAATATTTCATCGCGCCATCGACCGTGACCTGAGCCGCCTGCTCCAAGTCGGCATCGGGCATTACTATGACTGGGTTCTTGCCGCCCATCTCGAGTTGAAACCTCACCCCGTTGCGTGCAGCGGATGCAGCGATACCCATGCCGACCGGTGTAGAACCGGTGAATGACGTCGCCGCGACCCCGCTCGACGAAATGAAAGCATCGCCGATCGCTCCACCAGAGCCTGTAACCAGATTGAACACTCCAGCAGGCAGATCGACCGCTTCCCACATCTCCGCAATGAGAACTCCCAAGTGCGGCGTCGCAGAGGCCGGTTTCAGCACGACGGTGTTGCCGTATACCAGCGCTGGTGCCATCTTCCAGATGGGAATTGCCAGTGGGAAGTTCCAAGGAGTGATCAACGTGACGACCCCGAGCGGTACTCGACGTGTGTAGAGAAGTATGTTGGGATCAACGGAAGGCACCACATCACCAACCGGATTCGACCCCTCCACGCCGAAGTACTGCAGCAGCGCCACGGCTCGACCGACCTCGCCTCGGGCTTCTAAAATTGCTTTGCCGCACTCCCTGGTTATCGCCTGAGCGTAACGCTCGGCATTGGCAGAGAGATACACGGCTGCTGACAAGAGGTAACCACCCCGCGCCAACGACGACATCGAACCCCAACCTCCATGCGCCCGGTCGGCGGCTGATACCGCCCCTTCCACGTCTCCGCCGTTCGATGCCTGAAACTCACCTATAACATCTTCCGAATCAGCAGGATTAGCGCTCTGTGACACCCGGCCTGTCGCCGAGGTCATCCACTCGCCACTCACATAGTTTTGATAGGTCTGTGTATCCGCCATTAGTTCAATTTGTCCTCTCTATGAATACCGAGTTCGATTCTTCGACTTGAATACGTGTGCCACAGTCGTTAGATCCAAGATGTAACTTCCTTGACCGGCGCTCTTGTGGCCGGTCGCGCAGCCGACGAGTAACCGATCGAAAACGATCCCACGATCTGCCACTCCAGATCGGCACCGATCACATCGAAAACGCCGCCGGTTTGACATGTGCGACCGGTCGACCAACCCACCGAAAGACCGAGGGCATGGGCTGCCAGCAGCATGTTCTGAGCCGCGCAACAGGTCGCAGCAAAGTTCTCGCGAGTAACTTCCTCGTCGTCGCCAGGCGCCGAGAAGACGTACATCATCACCGGGAAGTTAAGCACTTCCTCCCTGATCGCCTCCGCGCTCTGCTTTCGACGCGCCTCAGTTGGATTCTTGACGTTCTCGTAGGTCCAATCGTGAACAAGCTCAGCGACCTTCTCTCGTATTCGGCCGCCTTTTTTCAACACAATGAAGCGCCATGGCTCTGTGTGGCGATGATTAGGCGCCCAAGTGGCAGCCTCGATCATCTTCTCGATCAACTCGCTGCTCACAGGTTCGTCAGTGAACTCTTTGACATTCCGACGAGAGTGAATGACGCTAAAAATAGCTTCAGCGCTGTTCACAGCTGCGACAGTTTTTGGATCATTCACCATCGTTTACCTAACCCAATTGGCACCCCAAGTATGCCCGTCGTCATTCTATGCCAACCCTACTGCCGGCTATGTGCCAGCGCCAACGAAGCCCGAAGCACCGATTCATACCCTTACGTGTTGGGATCACCTCTCCCTCGGTGGGAGACCTTTGCAAAAGGCCCTGTCATCCTCTCGTGGCAGAGGGGTGCTGCGACGAGATTGCATAATTTGCGGCCTACTCAAAGTCCGTCGAAGGATCTGGGGAGGGGTAAACCACCGAGAGTCGATTTCCGAGGCAGTTACGGTTTGGAATCGGATTCATTGTCGATCCCCCTCACCTGAGTCCTCTACATCGGAAGGGGAGGGAAACCGGTCGCTCTGTCTTTCCTCTGGGTTCCTGCGTTCGCGGGATTGACGGGCTGTTTTGCAAAGGTTTCTCGGAGCGGAGAAGGGAGCCGCCTTTTAGACAGGTTATTCATCATGCAATACTGCCCCATTTAGAGCCGGAACCTGCTGGTTGAGTTGGAAACGGATCGTTTAGACGCCAACGAAGAGGCTGGGCGTTAAAGTGAAGGGCATCGATACTTTTGGGATGCCAACCAATGAGCAGATTCAGCAGAGCTAGAAGCGTTCACGCCAACACTGTGGAAGGACGCAGAGCCGTCCTCGAAGCGCTGCGTGCGCGGCGGAAAATTCAGCGGCTGCTCGTCGCTAGCGGACTCGAGATGGGTCCCCAGATGCGAGAGATCAATGAGCTGGCGTCAGAGGCAGGGATCGAATTCGAAACGCTATCCCGTCACGAGTTGGACCGGCAGTCCCACACTAAGAAGAGCCAAGGCGTCATTGCCATACTGCCCGATCAACGTTACACGCCGATCGAAGATGTGATCCTCCAAGCCGACCAAAAAGGTGAGACGCCGCTCATCGTGGTTCTCGACGGAATAGTGGACCCGCACAACCTCGGAGCCATCGCGAGAACTTTAGACGCCGCAGGCGGTCACGGCATCGTGATTCCCGAACGCAGAGCCGCCGGTGTGTCGCCGGGCGCCATCCGGGCCTCAGCAGGCGCCCTGCTTCACGTCGCCGTCACACGGGTGGTCAACATCTCACGCACACTCGAGCACTTGTCGACCCTGGGATTGCAGCTGTTGGCACTCGATGCGGAAGCAGAAATGGACTACACGCAAGCTGATTTCAAGATCCCTACAGCCGTCGTGATCGGATCGGAGGAGAAAGGCGTTTCACGTCTCGCCCTTACGAAGTGCGACGCCACGATATCGATCCCCATGCGCGGCGCCATCGCTTCACTCAACGCTTCGGTAAGCGCAGCGATCGCACTGTACGAGGCGGAACGTCAGCGCAGGTCGTAGGTCAAACCTCAGATCTAGTCGCCGTCCACGCTTCGATTGCGTCGACGAACCGTTGGCCGTAACGGTTCCACTTCTGCGGTCCCACCCCCTTTACCTCCAACATCTTCTTCTCGGATCTCGGCAACGAAACAGCAATCTCCCTAAGAGTCGCATCCGGAAACACGACGTAGGCCGGCACCCCTTCTTCACGAGCGATCTCCAAACGCAACTGCCGCAGAGTTTCGAACAACTCCGATTGAGCCGGCCCAAGGGAGTCGGCTCCATGAGGCGTTGAGCGTTTCGCAGCCGACTTCTCGGACCCCCTGCTGCGGATCTTCGCGTCATGGAGCGTTACTTGAGACCGGTTCTTCAAAACCGCCCAACCGTCTTTCGTCACATCCAAGACCGGATACTCTTCCCCAACAATCCTGAGCAATCCTTCGTCGCGAAGCTTGCCGACAAGCTCTTGTAGCTCTCCGACGCTGTACGCCTTGGCGACACCGTGAACCTTCAACGCCTCATGCCCATTGCTCAGCACCCTCTCATTCCGGGATCCCTTCAGGACGTCGACGATGTATTTTGCACCAAATCTGCTTCCGGTTCGTATCACGGCGCTCATTATCTGGTGCGAAATCTCTGTCGCGTCGACTTCGACTTTGTCAGCCAAGCAGTTGTCGCAACCGCCGCAGTTCGACCCTGCATCCGTCTCTTCGCCGAAATGATCCAACACCAGGCGACGGCGGCAGCGGCCCGTCGTGCAAACGGCGTACATCGAGTTCAGGGTTTGAAAGGAACGGAGACGTGATTCGTCATCTGGAATCTTCTCGGCGAAACTTCGAAACCGAGCATATGCAGCACTCTCGAACATCAAAACACACTCTGCTGGCTCGCCGTCTCTACCCGCTCTTCCCGTTTCCTGGTAATACCCTTCGATCGATTTCGGCATGTCCCAATGCACGATGGTCCGAATATTCGCCTTATCGATCCCCATGCCGAAGGCGATCGTTGCCACGACGATCTTCACGTCGCCCGACATGAACATCTCTTGTTTACGTGTCCTCACTACATCCTCTAGTCCTGCGTGGTAGTGATCGGCTTTCAAGCCACGACGCCGCAGGGCAGACGACACATTCTCCGTCTCTTTCCGTGAGAAACAGTAGATGATCGCCGACTCTTCGCTCTTGGCCACCAGCAAGCGAGTCAACGCTTCCAACGCATCACCTTCGGACCGCTTTGGGACCACTCGATAAGTCAGATTCTTGCGATCTAGGCTGGTTCGCACCACTTTGACGTTCGGCCCGGCCAGGTCCAGCTGCCCGATGATGTCATTCAGGGTGCGCGTTGTCGCTGTGGCCGTAAGTGCGATCACTGGAACTTCGGGAAACATTTCGCGCAGGCTTTTGAGATTTCGATAATCCGGCCTGAAGTCGTGACCCCACTCGGAGATGCAGTGGGCTTCGTCGATCGCAATCAGACTTACTGGCAACCGGCTCATCTCGTAGATGAAATCGCTGGCAAACCTCTCCGGGGCAACGTACAGGATCTTCGTGCGACCGGCCTTCAGTCGTCCCTGAACCTGTTGACGTTCGCGGGAGTTGAGCTGGCTATTGAAGAAATCGGCACTGATCCCTCGCCTGCGTAGGGCCTCGACTTGGTCCTTCATCAATGCGATCAGAGGCGACACCACTAGCGTCACGCCGTCTTGCATTACTGCTGGCAGCTGGTAATTCAGCGATTTGCCGTTGCCGGTTGGAGCAAGCACAACGGCATGTCCACCAGACATCACCTGGCTGATCGCCTCTGCTTGACCCGGCAGAAAGGCGTCGAATCCGAAATGCCGCTTTAAACCGTCGAGAAGTTCTTGGTGTTCGAGAGATGTCATGACGGAGGGTCCGAGAGTGCTGTGGCACCGGAATTCATCATCTCACATCCTCCCAGAATGTCCGCTGCATATGTCCCTTCCTCCAAGGGGACTCTCGCCAATTCGGATGCATTGAGCATCCCCCTCTCCTGAATCCTCTCCCACGGGGGAGACCATTGCAAAACGTGCCGTCATTCCCGCGAACGCGGGAACCCAGAGGAAAGACAGTGCAACCGATTTGGCGACGCTTCTCAGATGCGGGTTTCTCGCGTCTGGAATCGGATGCATTGAGCATCCCCCTCTCCTGAATCCTCTCCCACGGAGGGGAGAGGGTACCTGCTCGTTGAGCGGATATTACGTTTTGTAGCGGTTGAGGGGGAGGTTGAGGGGAAGATGGAGAACGGCCTGCGGGTCTGTCTGGGGCTTCGCAATGGTCTTTCTCAGTGGGAGAGGATTTCTGTCTCGTCGTGTAGGTGTGAGGATCGATGGGTTATCCGATTCTCCTCGGCCGCGGTGATGCGCCAGTTGATTAACACTTGTACTATTACATAGAGGACATGTGCACGTGCGGATGAGGAGGACGAGTGGATGGGAATGGACGATTGCGGCGCTTTACCTAAACCGCAACTTGGACAGAAGCTCCAACGGGAATGGCGAAGCGATCCTGTGGGGTTTGTCAAAACCGAGGTCGGCTGCGACCCGTGGACCAAGCAGGCTGCGATATTGGATGCCGTCAGAGATCACGAAAGAGTCGCTGTTAGGTCGTGCAACGGGTCGGGTAAGACCTTCATCGCCGCTCATGTGGTGATCTGGTGGCTGATGTGCAACGACAAAGCGACCGTAGTCACAACCGCGCCCACTGATCGACAGGTCCGAAGGCTTCTTTGGCGTGAGATCTCGGCTATTCGCCAGGCGAATCTCGAATTGATCGGAGGTGAGATCTCTGGAGCCTCTCTCGAACTGGACCCAGAGCGAGTCGCATTCGGTTTTTCGACTAATCGACCGGAGAGGTTTCAGGGATTCCACAGACCAAACATGCTGTTCGTAGTCGACGAAGCCTCAGGTGTCGACGAGCCCATTTTCGACGCGATGGAAGGATCACTCACTTCAGACACGGCGAAGCTGCTAATCATCGGCAACCCGACCAACCTCTCCGGATACTTCTACAACGCCTTCCACAAAAACAGAGCACTGTGGCACACAATCCACATCTCCGCCTTCGAAACACCGAATCTCTTGAATGGTGCCACGCATTTTGTACGCGACGGGCTCGTCACGCGGAAGTGGGTTGAAGACGCTAGCACGATGTGGGGAGAAGAGAGTCCGGAGTATCAGATCAGAGTGCTCGGGGAGTTCCCCGATGTCGAAAACGACACGCTCATCGCCCTTCGCAAAATCGAAGCAGCGGTCAATAGGCAAATCGTCGAAGAGGGAGACTCGGACTACAAAGTGATGGGTCTTGACGTCGCCAGATTCGGCAATAACCGAACGGTCGCATGCATCAGGGAGGGCGACACCGTAACTGAACTCGTGACGCTTCCGAAAGCCGACATCATGGCGACGACCGGATACGCGATCGACGTCGCCAAACGCCACAACGTCAATGCCATTAATGTCGATGAAGTGGGGATCGGCGCCGGAGTGCTGGATCGCTTGAAGGAGCTCGGATACGGCTACGCCACCGGGGTAAACGTCGGAAATCGAGCCTCCAACAGCCGCCGCTATGCAAACCTGAGGGCCGAGCTTTACGACAACCTCAAAGCCAGATTCCACGAGGATGCGATCTCCATCCCCAACGATCCCGAGCTGATAAGCGAACTCGCGTCGATAACTTACTCGTTCACGAGCAGAGGTCAACTCGTGCTGGACAGCAAACGAACCGGCAATCGCAGCCCTGACAAAGCCGACGCCTTGATGCTGGCCTTCGCCCACAATCGTCCACCGAGGCTGTTTTGGGCTTAGCCCCGGCTTGAATGAGGGAGAGGCCTTTCAATCGGGTGAAGTGTCTGCCTAAGAGGAATCAGATATTCTGACGTTCCTCTGGATCCCCGCTTTCGCGGGGATGACGGTGCCGCGTGAATAAGCACTGTGGAGTAAGGGTGAATTCACCCGATCGCGGGAATGACGTGTTTTTGCAAAGGTCTGACGGATGAGAGAGGGACACGTCCCGCGGACGTGTTTCGCAACCTCGAATTGGGGTGTTTCCGGTTTGCAGTCGTGTTTCTGACAGGAGTGCAACCATCCTGGCGACGTGGATGCATCGCTCGCGCCACGTCGCTCTTTCCGCTTCGTTCCGCGGAGGGGAGAGGGTTCGCCGAGAACGGTGGAGCGGACGCTTGCGCCCACTACACCGCTCCGGCAGAAGAAAGAATCAGTTTTCGCAGTCGGGGTGGCCATCCTTCCAGCGACCGAATGCGATGTCATTCATTCCACCCTGGTTGATGGTCGCCATCTTCTTGCGAGTCTCCATCCACATCTCTCGCCACTTCACAGGATCTCGCAACTCTGAGTCGGGGTTCGACCTGCTTCGAGCTACAAAGTCTGGGAATGCGGGACGACCTGATGGGGATGCACTGTCGTGATACCTGAGGTCGAATGACCACCGCATGTTTTCACTCAAGTTCGAGAGCGAGCCGTGAACCGTTCGCTTGTGCATGAAGATCACGTCTCCACGCTCCGTCGGCAAAGGCGTCGCTTCCTGATACGGGAAGAGCTTCTCCGGGATCTGTCGGCCCTGGACCATCGTGGTGTTTCCGGAGTAACTGTCACAGTGGGTTAGCAAGTCGCCTCTGTGAGTTCCTGGAACCACGTGCAAAGGTCCGGACTCAACCGGTGTGGCGGTTAGCGAGAACCAGACGGTAACCATGTTGGTGTCGTCAGCCTCTGGGATTACCACTCCGTGGTCTTGGTGCCAAAGCGTCGCGCCGATCAGAGGTTGTCCCTGCTCGTTCTTCGGCAGGTACTTCTCGGGTGGCTTGATCCGCACGTGCTGCACTGGGTTCGAAGAAATCTCCGGACCGATCAGTTGTTCCAGCACATCGAGGATGTTCTCGTCCACAAACGCATTGAAGACAGCAGGACCGAACCAGCATGGCGAGTCGAACTTCACATCTTGAAAGGGAAGTGAAAAGTCGAAATACTGTGCGTGCTGCCGTCCCGTCTCTTGGTAGATCTTGAGTATGCGCTTATCGAAGGGCAGTTCTTTGTACTCCGAATCGATCTCGCCATCCTCGTAGAGGTCTCGTGCCAGATCATCAAGCACCCCCTCATACTCTTCGATGATGGGATCCAAGACGGTCACTGGATCGATGAGCTTCTTGACCTGCACGAATCCCTGCTCTTGGAACTCTGCAGCGACGGATTTCGTCGCAATAGCCATGTCAAACCTCCATGTAAGAATGGCAACTACATTCGGCAATCGATTTTAACGCAATTTCACACAACAACGTAACAACCGGCCACGCATATTTTCGCCCGTCGCCCAACACCGTCATCCCCGCGGAAGCGGGGATCCAGAGAAAAGACAGAGCAACCGATCTCCATTCAATCGCCGCTTACCGTCTCCGTCCAGGGGTGAGGACCTTTGTGCGGATGCCGGGAGGGCAACCGCACAAAGAGGTGAGGGTGACGTTCGATGCATCCGAATGAACGCGTAAGATGAGCGTCTCCCATCTCCCGTGAAGAGAGCGCACTGCCGACTAGTCGAGATAGTGAACAGCGGGAGATTTGCCGTTCGTCCTGAGCCTGTCGTAGGGCCGGGAAGGGATGCGCCTACACGCCGTTCGTCCTGAGCCTGTCGAAGGGCCGGGATGAGATGCACCTACGCGCCGTTCGTCCTGAGCCTGTCGAAGGGCCGGGAAGGGATGAACCTACGCGCCGTTCGTCCTGAGCCTGTCGAAGGAAGCCGCGAACGGAATGAACCACACGCCGTTCGCCTTGAGCTTGTCGAAGGGTCCGAGGAGGGGTAGTGCTTTGACCGGTGCCTGCTCACTCGAATCCTGGCCCTCAAAGGAGACCAACTCGTCCGCTGGGCGTGTACCCTCTCCCCTCCCGGAGATCTTTGAAAAATTCGTCATCATGAGCCTGTCGAAGGATCTGGGGTTGGGCAGGCTGCCGAATTCACGGATCCGAATTGAAATCAAGTCCTGTCAATTGCTCCTGGCTGTCTGGATCGCGGCCTTCGCCGCAATGACGCGACTTTCGCAACGGTGTCCTCAGTGGGATAGGATCAAGGAGATGGGGATCGACAAAGCATCCGAATTTGAACCGAAACAACCGTCGAAACTGACACTTGGCGGGAAACCCCTCCCCAGATCCTTCGACAGGCTCAGGATGACGAATTTTTTCAAAGGTGTCTCAGAGGCGAGGGCGGATTGGGGCACCCGCCTGTTGCGGGACGGTGAGTTTTAAAACTCAGCCCTGATGCATGCCACTTGGTGCGGACGAGTCAATGACCCCGTGCTCCGCATCTCCGGTACCACTTCGGCGCACTCATCGATCGCGATCGGACAACGAGTCCGAAACACGCAACCTGAGGGCGGATTCGCTGGGTTAGGTATGTCTCCGGTCAGCACGATACGCTCTCGACTTCGCTCTGAGACCGGATCTGGCAATGGCGCAGCCGAAAGAAGCGCCCGGGTGTAGGGATGCAGCGGGTTCTCGTAGATTTCATCGCCATCAGCAATCTCGACGATCTTCCCCAGATACATGACCGCGGTCCGATGCGCGGCGTGACGCACCACCGAGAGATCGTGGGCGACGAACACATAAGCCAGATCCTGCTCATCCTGCAACTCTTCCAGCAAGTTGATTACCTGAGCTTGGATCGATACGTCTAACGCCGAGACGGGCTCATCCAGCAAAATGAGCAAAGGCTCCGCCGCCAACGCCCGCGCGATTGCGATTCGCTGCCTCTGACCTCCGGAAAACTGATGAGGGTACCTGCTTGCAACGCTTGGATGCATCCCGACCATTCGAAACAGCTCAGCAACCCTTGACTGATAGTCGGAGTTCCCCTCGTAGAGCCTGTGAGTCCGTAGGGGTTCACCAACGATATCGCCCACCCTCATGCGCGGATTGAGCGATCCGTAGGGGTCTTGAAAGACCATGGCCATGTCACGTCGATACGGTCTCATCGCACTGCTACCTAGTTCCGTCAATTCCTGACCCTGGAACATGATGCTTCCGCTCGTCGGTTTCGTCAGCTGGATAATCGCCCTGACGGTGGTGGTCTTCCCCGAACCGCTCTCGCCGACGATGCCTAAGGTTTCGCCAGGGTTCACATCGAAAGAGATGCCATTCACGGCCTTCACCGCGCCAACGGTGCGCTGGATGATGAAGCCGCTGGTTATAGGGAAGTGGACCTTAAGATCCTTCACCGAAAGCAGAGGGGCCGCCGCTAAGTTCACCGCCACCCGAGCGTCGACCCGCCCCATAGCCATCACAGCATCCATATCACCAACAGCGGTGGCGGAAGTGGTTGACTCTACTCGAGAAATCGTCATCTTTTATTGGAAGTTGATGGTTACTGAAGCGGGATCTACGCCAAACCGTTGCAACAACCTTCTGGAACACGATACGAGGTTTTGAGCGCTGCGATTGCCCACCTCTATCCATGATCCATTCGAAAGCTGCTCCCCAGTCGCAAATGATGCGCCCGAAGAATGTGTTGGATCACTATTGATTTCCCATTGCCCATCGACAAGCCCGGTTTGGACAGGACAGTCTTCCATCGAAAGTCTGCCCTCACGTATCAAGTATTCAGCGGATTGGAAGTAAACATCGCGCCATAACTTGACTTCGATTTCGCCTTGCCCAAAATCTATTAACCTCGGCTTCGTCCCTCGCACACGGGCATCGTTGAGTTGAATTTTCTCGCCCGACGACGAAGTCTCCCCGCGCCTTCTTTGACCATATAGCGATTGAACATTCTCCGATTCGCTGACTGATGTACGCCCCGTTGAACCCATGGATGGCGCATGAGTCACCGATGTGTCTCTTGGTGCCTCCGACGGTATCCTCGGGGGCGGCTTCGAAGACTTAACTGGCCCGCCGTCCAATGATAGATTTGGTCGCCAAAGCACTAACGCTCTCATGACGCTTTTGGCCGGCTTGTCGGCCGAAATGCTAATGTTCAAAATCCGCCGATCGTCCAGTGGTGCTCGTCGAAACACATCGTACATTTCCCAATTATCGCCATTCGTGATCACCATAAAGTTGATGTTTCGCGAGTTCGCATAATTCAGCACCTGCATCACTTCACGCTCTCCAATGTCGGATCCGAGTCTCTTAGCCTCCACAACAACAATCGCATCTTTGTCATCTGAATTGATCAATGCGTAGTCCGCGCGTCCTCCTCCGGCCTCATATTCCAATTTGACGCTTGACGAATCCTCCACATCCCACCCGTACATGCGCAACACAGGATCTATCAACACAACCCTTGTCCGGTACTCATTGCCGCTCAGATAACCCCTCTCTTCCTTTATCTTGCGCTTGAGTTCAGCAAATAGCGCTACCGCTTTATCCAGATCCATCGTTGCCCTCCTGAATACACACGAGACGTACTGCAGCCATCTTACCCATTCCCAACTTCAACCTCCCTACACTCCCACCCTCTCGTGCTCCCAGCATGCCGACACATGCTGGTCATCCACCAGTTCCAGCTTAGGATCGTCTATCGCGCAACGTGCGGTGGCGTAGCTGCAGCGAGTGTGGAAAGCGCAGCCGGGTGGCAGTCGCAACGGATCTGGAACGTCGCCCGGTATCTGGACCAACTGCCCACTTTCGCGACGCATGTCATGACGAGGAACTGAGGCCAGCAGACCTTCGGTATAAGGATGCTTGGGAAGTGTGAACAGACTTTCTGCATCGGCCGCTTCGCGAATACGACCCGCGTACATTACCGAGACGCGGTCGGCGTATCGTGCCACGAGTCCCATGTTGTGGGTGATCATCATCAATGCCGTTCCGAACTGCTCGGTCAGTTCCTTCATCAACTCGAGTATCTGCGCCTGAATCGTCACGTCTAGGGCCGTCGTCGCCTCATCCGCGATCAAGAGCCTAGGAGTGCAGCTCAACGCGATGGCGATCATGGCTCTCTGGCGTTGGCCGCCACTTAGCATGTGCGGATAGTCGAATAGCCGGGCGTCGGGATCAGGGATGCCCACCATCTCAAGAAGCTCCGAGGCACGTATCCCGGCCTGCCGGCTCGTCATACCGAGGTGCTCTTGCAGAGGTTCGATTATCTGCTTGCCAATGCTCAGAATTGGGTTGAGTGACGAGAGCGGCTCTTGGAAGATCATTCCGATCTTGGCCCCGCGGACGTGTCGCATCTCTCGGATGTCGAGCTCCAAAAGATTCATCCCCTCGAACATCACCGCGCCGTTCACGATTCGACCCGGCGGATCTGGCACGAGCCGCATGATCGACAACGCCATCACGCTTTTGCCGCAGCCAGACTCGCCCACGACGCCGAGAGTCTCGCCCTCTTCTATACGGAGGTCGACGCCGTCTACTGCCCGGATCACTCCGTCCTGAGTATGAAACTCAGTCGCAAGGCCCGCGATGTCCAAAAGATGGTTGTTGGAAGCCGTTTCTGACATATTTGAAGGAATCAAGGTGATGCGCACCGATCACAGGTATAAGGATTCTACGCTGAGGCGAACGTGCGCGGATTTGGGCCTAGAGACGACGCACAATCACCAACCGGTGCTAGAACGGTTTGCCTCTTTGTTAAAGGGACTTTGCAAATCCCCCATCGTTGCAGCCTTAATCTGCATCGGAGTCCTCTCCCCTCGAGGGATCCTTTGCGAAACCCTTGTCATTGCAGCGGAGGCCACATTCCTGACGCCCGCAAGTGTCAAGAGGCTCGGCGTTTCAGTTTCGATTCGCATGCATCGAATGTCCCCTTCACCTCTTTGCAAATGCGTAGGCCTACGCATATGCAAAGGTCCTCTCCCTCGGAGGGGAGAGGTGAGTCGCTGGTTGAACGGGTTTCGGAATTCGTGCGACCTACAAGGACTGGAGAAGTCATGCGAAACGCCAATATATCCTTGATTCTTAGGCGTCAATTCCCAGGTCGTCTAATGGTAGGACAGAGGACTTTGAATCCTCTAATCCAGGTTCGAACCCTGGCCTGGGAGCCATTTCGTTCAACAACAAAAAAGGCGCGTGCCCTGAGGCGCGCGCCTTTTTGTATTCCTACTGGCCTGGATGTTACGAGTCGGCTTCAGCTTCGGCACGAAGTACTATTTCGCGCGCCGCTAACTCGGCCTCTTCGTCGTAGATCGATGCTCGCAACGCATCTTCGGTTGCCAAACTCCAGGGAGTGTCCACCACCCAGTGGTTGTCTTCCTTCTCGACGAGCGGGGGACGCTCGCTGGCGTACCGGTGGTCTTGGTCCACCTCGATCGGTGTTCGGGTCATGAACACGTCGCCAGCCGGCGGATCGATCGGTGACACCACTTCACCAGGAAGGATGATCTCGTCACGCTGAATGTCTGGGTGCGAAGGCAATGCCGCCGAGATCAGGGCGTTCGTGTAGAGGTGAAGCGGGTTGCTGAAGATCGCTTCTGTGTCTCCCATCTCCTGCACGACGCCTAGGTACATGACCGCCATTTCGTGGCACATGTAGCGAACTGTCGCCAAGTTGTGTGCAACGAGCAGGTAGGCGAGCTGGTGCTCTTCCTGAAGGTCGACCAACAGGTTCATGATCTGGGCGCGGATGGATACATCCAGCGCCGAGACTGGCTCGTCCAGGCAGATCAACTTCGGGTTCAGGGCTAGTGCTCTCGCGATACCGATGCGCTGCCTCTGACCACCTGAGAATTCGTGCGGGTAGAGGTTCATCTGGTAAGGGTTCAACCCAACCTCGGTGAGCAGATCGCCGACACGCTCTCTGATCTGCTGCTTCGTCATCGTCGTGGCGATCTCTAGAGGCTCGCCGACGATTGACTGAACCCTCATTCGGGGGTTGAGCGACGACCACGGGTCTTGGAATACCGCTTGGACCGACCTGCGGAACTCCTTCAGACCTGCACGACTCATCGTTGCGACATCTTCGCCTTGCCAGTAGATGTTTCCTTCAGTAGGCTCTTCAAGCCCAAGGATCAACTTCAATGTCGTCGTCTTGCCGCAACCAGATTCACCCACCAATCCAAACGTACGACCCTCCCGGACATCAAAGTTGACGTCATCTACGGCCTTGAGATACATCGGTGTGCCAATTCCCAAAAACTGACCTCCGACATTGAACCACCTCTTCAATCCCCTGACCTGCAGGATCGAGTCGGCTGGGTTCGAAGCACCCGGAGCATCCGGGATCTCTGCAATCGTTCGTTCTCGAGTCGCTGTTGCCATTTGCGTAGTCCTTTGTTACACGCTAAAAAGAAGCCGCGGCGACTAACCGCTCGCCATAATTAATTCGATAGTAAGTGGGCGTACTTGTCGTAGACACTCACTGAAGAGCGCGACATCTGCACCCAGTGCGCCGGCTCAACCTCGACTAACTCGGGCCGGATCATTGCATCCTCTTCGGAGAACTCCAACGGGGATCGGGGCGCGAATGCGTCGCCTTCCGGGAGATCGTAGAGCAACGGTGGCTGACCATCAATCTGAGGCAGCCGGCCCGTCTTCTCTTCCAATTTCGGGACGGAGGTGATCAACGCCTTCGTGTACTCATGCAATGGGGAGTTAAAGATAGTCCGAACATCCGCCGATTCCACGATGCGGCCCGCGTACATTACAGCGACGCGGTCGCACATCTTCGCCACGATCCCGAAGTCGTGTGTGATGAAGATGATTCCCACGCCAGCTTCACGCTGGATCTGGCGCAGCAGCCTCAAGTAGGCCGCTTGAATCGTGACGTCCAACGACGTCGTCGGCTCGTCGGCGATGATGATGTCGGGATTGGTGGAGATACCGATGGCACCCACGACACGTTGGCGCATGCCGCCCGATAGCTGGTGGGGATAGTCCTTGGCACGCACTTCAGGGGCTGGTATTCGGACCTTTCGCAACGCGTCCACAACCGAGTCCCAAAGCCGCTGCCCTCGCAGCTTCTGGTGAATTCGGATCGCCTCTCCTACCTGGTTCTCGACCGTGAACACCGGGTTCAATGCGGTCATCGGGTCCTGAAGGATCATCGAGATCTCGCCGCCACGAACCTGGGTCATCTCGCGCTCGGAGAGCTTGAGGAGGTCGCGGCCGTTGAGAACGACCTCGCCGCCCACGATGTGGCCGGGAGGTGATGGGACAAGACGCATCAGTGACAAGGCCGTCACAGATTTTCCGGAACCAGATTCTCCGACGACTCCCAGAGTCTCGCCACGGCGCACGTTATAGCTAACGCCGTCCACGGCCTTTACGGTGCCCCAACGGGTTGCGAAGTGCGTCTGAAGATTCTTGATATCCAATACGATCTCAGATTCCGCCGCAGTGGGACCAAAACCGTCGCTGTCCACCTCCAAGGCGTCATCAAGTATGGAGTTTCGTTCTTCGGCGCTAACTGTCGAGGTTTCTGCCATTTGGATCTTCTCCCTGGGTCAGGTCAGCAAGGCGTTCAGGTGAGGTGCCGAACACTCAACGAGATCGTTTCAAGTTTGTGTCTGAAAGGCGATGTGCCGATCGGATCAATCTGCATATTTAAGATCAGGCGCACAGCATTAAGTACACGTGTGCACGTTCTGGTGTTTGCACCATACCAGAAACTACCTGCCGATGCAAAACGATTCGCACTGGTGGGACCACCACGCGACCTATCGGATTCCCAAGTCTTTTTCCACGATCGTCAGCGATTCATCAAGGGCGTTGACGAGGAAATCGATTTCGTCCTCGTTGATTACCAGCGGCGGGCAAATCGTAATCACATCACCGGCACGGAAAGAGACCAATCCCTGTTCGTAAATTATCGGCGGCAGCCTCTTGGCCAGCTGGGCCTCCAACGGGAACTGGGTCTTGTTTTCGCGATCGCTTACCAGCTCAACAGCAGCCAGCAGCCCCAAGCCTCCTCTCACGTCGCCAACGATCTCGTGATCACGCAATGTCTGCAACTCTTCGTATAGGTACGAACCCATCCTCTTGCTGTTACCTGGCAGGTCTTCACGCTCGAATATCTCAAGATTCGCTAACGCCGCTGCCGAGCTAACCGGATGGCCGCCAAATGTGACTAGATGCCTAAAGGTCGATTCGGCCTCACCGATAAACGCGTCGGCAATCTTCTTGGTCGCGATCGCCGCGCCAAGGGGTGCGTAACCGCTCGTCAAACACTTCGCCACGGTCGTTATATCGGGCTGAACACCCCAGTTCATCGGCGCAAAGTACTCGCCCGTGCGGCCAAAACCGGTGATCACCTCATCGGCGATCAGAACGACGTCGTATTTATCGGCGATTTCACGCAAACGGTGCCAATACTCGGGGGGCGGAATATGTATGCCTGCGGCTGCAGAGATTGGTTCGGCGATGATCGCGGCAACAGACTCAGCGCCTTGGTGCTTGATCACCGTCTCGAACTCGTTCGCGCACTTCACAGCGACGTCTACCGGGTCGCCTTCGTACGGCATCCGATACGAGTCCCAGTTGACGACGTTTATGGCGCCGGCCATATCAGGACCGCAAGTGTCCGCCGCCGGACTCTTGCCCAGGCTGACGGCCATCGCGGTGGATCCGTGGTAGGAGTATCGCCGCGCCAAAACCTTGAAGGCGCCGGCCTTGCCGTTCAGACTCTGATACTTCTTTGCCATCTTCACCGCAGTCTCTACCGCCTCTGATCCACCCGAGAGGAAGAATGTCCGAGCCCCATGATCGGGGTAGATCTCGGCGAGTTTTCCAGCTAGCTCGATCTGTGACGGAATCGCTGAGCCTGCGGGAGCAGACTCGATGCCCATCATCTGATCGAACATCGCCTCTGCGATCTCTCGTCTTCCGTAACCTGCGGCTTTGTACCAAAGCCCACCCATCGCGTCGAGCACGCGGTTACCCTCGACATCTTCCACCCACACTCCTTCGCCTCTTACGAAGATCTTTAGGTTGCCCTGCCAATCGGCAATCTGCTGGGCATGCATAAAGAGGTGCTCGCCCGCAATGCTCTGTAGCTCCTCTAGTCGTTCGCCACTGATGTGAGTTTCGGTCTCTATCGCCATCTCAGCGCATCTCCCCGAATGATTCGAACGTCCCTAATTTCAAGACGCAATAAAGCAATTCTACGGTTCAATCGACTCTCCCGCGCACACTACTCTCCTCGCCACAACCGTCATTCCCGCGCACGCAGGAACCCAGAGAAAAACAGTGCAACGGCTCCCCTCATCGAACGGAGACCCCTCTCCTCTTCGGGGGACGAAGTAGAAAGAGCCTCGTGGCGCGCACGACGCATCCGCATCATCAGGACCTTGGGGCGAAAGCTTGAAGAGGTGAGGGAGAGACCTCAACGCATCCGAAGCCGAACAAGAGTCCCTTGATCCGATTCGCGGTGAGCCAGCACCATTCGTGGCGAGACCGCTCCATTCGTGGTGAGCCGGCGACGTTCGCGATGAGCCAGCCCCCTTCGTGGTGGGGCCGCGCCGTTCGTGGTGAGCCTGTCGAACCAAACTTCACCGATGCGTTCCCATATATAATCATGCAGGTGATGACGGAAGAGCGCACAGTGCGATGCACTACCGAGTGTTTTTGTATCTGTCCCTTGCAGGGGTTAGATACGCTCGCGTAACGCGCAATCGATAAGACGCCAACGCGACTCGTGCCCCCTGTGCTTCAAAATCCAGGGGGTTTTTTATTGCAAAGAAATCATTTCCACCAAAAGCGAGTGCTAACAGGTTGTCAACCACGCATCAGTCTGCCTTGACTTCAATCTCAACCGACACTTCGGAGGTCAACGGCTCGATCGACCAGGCGCCAACAAAGGTGCTTGACACGATCAGTGACATCGAACTCGAGGCCATAAACGCCCGATTCGAAAACTCGCAACCTGTCGAAATTCTTCAGTGGGTCGACGTCACGTTCGGTGACCGCGCGATCCAGATGTCATCCTTCGGCATCGAGGGAATGGCGATTTGGGACATGTACTGGAACGTCAACCCCACCGCCCGTCTGGCTACTCTAGACACGATGCGGCTCTTCGAAGAGTCTTACGATCTGATGGATCGTATCGCCCGTCGATACAAGGCCGAGATCGAGATTCACTACCCCGACCTCCGAGAGGTCGGCCGCATGGTTCGCCAGCACGGCATGAACCTCTTCTATAAGGGAGTCGACAATCGCAAGCTCTGTTGCGAAATCCGCAAAGTCAACCCCCTGAACAAGGCGCTCAGCGCTGCCGACGCATGGATCACGGGTCTGCGACGCGACCAAGGGATGAAGCGCTCAGAGATCGCGGTGATTGAGAAAGACTTCGCCCACGACGCGTACAAGATCAACCCGTTGGCGAACTGGACGATGGACGATGTCCGGATCTACGTCGAGAAGCACAACGTGCCTTACAACCTTTTGCACGACCAAGGCTTTCCGAGCATCGGCTGCGCGCCTTGCACCCGAGCCGTCAAACCCGGCGAGGATGAACGCTCTGGCCGCTGGTGGTGGGAATCAGATCCCGATGCCAAAGAGTGCGGGATCCACGTGGTGGAGCCGCCCGTTAACGGCTGAAGCAGCTTCCCTGCCCTCTCGATGAGCGGGTGCCCTGTCCGAATCTTTGGGGAGGATTCAAGTCCCCCATCGACTTGATTAAGGATGGATAGGCGATGTCCCGGAAGTTTCGGCGGGATTCCCCTTCAACCCCACTTTGTGCCCGCTAATTGCGGTGCGAACGCTTAAGTTCGCACTTGAGTTTCATTTAACATTTGCTGAATTCCCAGATTCAGCGGGGTGGTGTTCTCGACTGCCTGGCCATGAAACCCCAACTCCCATCCATGGTCATTTTGCGTCGATATTCACTGGCTGTATTCGCGGTCGGGTTGGGCGTGTTGATCACATTGGCGTCGACACCCCCTAGTGCCGCTTCCGCGCAACAACTGGGCATCTGCGGAAGGACGCAGCAGATCCAAGATGGCATCTTGGCTGCGATCGCTGGTGTAGACGACTGTGCCTTAGTTACTGACACCCATCTTGCGGGGATAAGTTTGTTGAGTCTCTCAAGCAAAGGCATCACGGAACTGAAGCTAGGAGATTTCATCGGGCTTTCGAGTGTTTGGGGCCTCTTCCTCGACTACAACGAACTCGCGATTCTGCCTGATCGAGTGTTTGATGGCCTCTCGTCGGTTACTACCCTCACGCTCAACAACAACGGACTCGCCAACTTGCCAGCTGGCATCTTCGATCCACTGGTCAAGGTCGGAACGCTGAATATCAACGACAACGAGCTCAACGAATTGCCAAAGAGATTCACGGATAATCCACCACAAACGCTTAGGTTTTTCAACGTCAGCGACAATCCGATAAGTGCCTTGCCGGCCGGTTTCTTGGGAAGGCTCGCACCTGGGTTTACTCTTCTCAATCTGGCAGGAATCACCCTCACCGAGGAGGATTTCGACACCATCATCAATGACTTCACCTCACTCGAAACGTTGCACTTGACTGATACGGGGTTAGACGCCGCACGTCTGACTGCACTCCTGCAAAACGCCGGACTGGGGCTCACGAGGTTGTACGTCGGATCAAACGATTTGAGGGAGTGGCTTACCGAAGGGACTCCATCTGACGAAATAGAGGCTGCCAAAGAGGCTCTAGCAAAATTCAGTTTCTTGGAGTTGGATTTAAGCAACACTGGCCTCGATGCCAAGCGAAGCGAAATCATACTGAGAGCACTAGAGCCAGCTGACCTCTTCGATCTCAATCTGAGCAACAACCAACTAGTTCAATTCCCGGTTGAGCGCCTACCAGAATTCAAAGGATTGTTGTCATTGAGGCTCGCGAGATCGGGGATCAACTCTAACGCCGCCCAGCAAATCGTCGAAAAAGTCCGGGAGGAACTTCAGCTCCTCGATCTGAGTTTGAACGCAATTGCTACCGTTCCAGAAAAAGGGTTCGGGCGGCTCAACGGTCTAACTCGGTTATTTTTGGGAGGAAACGATCTAAAGGAACTGCCCCTCGATTCATTCCAAAGACTCACCAATTTGAGAAGGTTGGAACTTCACAACAACAAGCTGACTTCCATCGACCCAAGTGTTTTCAACGATCTTACGAGCCTGCAGAACCTCTATTTGCATGGCAACCCGAATTGCGATGGATTGACGCGAGACGACTTCGGCCATTTGACGGCGTTAAGAGTCCTCTGGCTCCCAGACCGGCCTTGCGTTCTCTCCGAGCCTTCTGTCCTTCACATTGAACCCGCCATCACCTCTGTAACCCTCCGAGCAGGTGAGCAAGTCCGCCTCGCGGTCGACGTCTACGGCGTTCAGGACATACTCGACAACCGACTCGCTGACGATGCCGAAGATGTGCGAGTCTCATGGTCTGACGGAGGAAGAGGTGGGACCTTCGCCGCGACCTCAACATCAGAGATGGCGCAGGACTCGGGGCCCGGCGATCGAGAGGTGGTGTACCAAGCGCCCGACTCGCCCGGAACCTACAACATCACCGCCGCAATTGCCCAACTCGAAGGTTGCTACGGATCCGAAGAGATCGGCGACAGCGACGAGATGGCGAATGCAAGGTGCACCGCAGAGTTCGAAATTACGGTCCGACGCCCTTCGTCTGTTGCGTCTGAAACCGTCGCACCGATCAACCCTTCGGGTCCCATCCCTTCGTCGATCACCGATTCAGGCGGATTCGCATTCTCAGTCTTCACGCCCGAAGAAGGGGGCGAATTCATCGGTGAAGGCTTCGAAATCTCTGCTGGACCTGGAGCGGTGCCCAACGGCGAGATCATCGGATTAGCGATGGCGAACGCAGGGGAAGCGTTAAACATCGGTCAAACGCACCAGCGCTACACATTGCTGGGCGACGCCTACGCCATTGGAGTCGTTGACGCATCCGGAGAGTCCGTCTCTACATACAGACTCAACACCTTTGCCGAGGCGTGCGTGCCGCTTCCCGACGCTCTGAGATCCAACATCGCAGACGTCTCGCTCACGGCGATCAACGGCGACGGGACACTGACCATCCTCTCATCCAGTGTGAAGCTCGCATCCGACGGCACCGACGTTTGCGGCCGCGTCAGCTCGCTGCCCACCGTCGTGGCCGTGGGGGCTGAAGGCGCGCCAGCAGATTTCCCGACCCCTTCCGTCGAAACTGAAATTCAAACCCCCGAAACCGGGGGCTATGCTCCCACCTTCTTCGCGGTGCTGCTTGTGCTGGTGTTCGGCTTGGCGATGGCGGCGATAGGTTCGCCGATGGGTCGCCACAAGTCGGCGCGAGCGTTAGTTGGCGGTCGTGAAGATTGACCTAGGGTAGCGATTACGGCCCCGCGCTTCGTCAAGGAGAAGGGGCCGACCTGTCGATGTAAAGGGCCCTAAACACTAGATCGAACCGTTCGCGAACTCTTCAACTAGCCTGCGGGCGTCATCGTCGCGCATCTGGACCGGCGGCGACTTCATAAAGTACGCCGATGCAGGTTCGATCGCGCCGGAGATTCCTCGATCCATCGCTATCTTGGCAGAACGAATGGCGTCTATGGCCACTCCTGCCGAGTTCGGGCTGTCCTCAACCTCTAGCTTCAATTCGACGTTCAGAGGAACATCGCCCCACGAGGTCCCCTCGAGTCGGATGTAGGCCCATTTTCGATCCTCGAGCCAAGGCACGTGGTCGCTCGGCCCGATGTGCACGTCGTCAGTCGGCAGCACCTTCTCGAGCTGAGACTGAACCGACTGCGTCTTCGAGATCTTCTTGCTAAGCAAGCGGGAACGCTCGAGCATGTTGTAGAAGTCGGTGTTGCCGCCGAAGTTCAGCTGATATGTCCGGTCCAACCGCACGCCTCGGTCTTCAAATAGTCGGGCCAGAACGCGGTGGATGATCGTCGCTCCGACCTGCGATTTGATGTCGTCGCCCACCACAGGCAAACCCTTGTCAGCGAAACGCTTCTGCCAGTACGGCTGGTTGGCGATGAAGACCGGAATGCAATTGACGAATGCACAACCGGCTGCCAAGACCTGCTCGACGTACCACTTCGTGGCCTGCTCCGAACCCACGGGAAGGTAGTTGATCACCACATCGACCTCACGCTCTCGAAGGATGCCAACGATGTCGGCGGTCGAGCTCGGATCCTTCTCGATCACATCCGAAAGGAACTCGCCCAGCCCATCGTGAGTCATGCCTCTATCAACTGCTATGCCTGCAGGCGGGACATCGTGGAACTTCAACGCGTTGTTGGTCTTCGCGAAGATCGCCTCGTTGATGTCCATGCCGACCTTTTCTTTGTCGACATCGAATGCAGCGACGACGTTTACGTCGCCTAAGGTGTAACCGCCCAATACGTTGTGCATCACGCCTGGGATCGCCGGCGAATTCTCATCTACTTCGGCGTACTTGTGCACGCCCTGCACCAATGAGGAGGCACAGTTGCCCAAACCGATGATCGCCACGTTAATCTGTCCCACAGGACGGCTCCTTCTGAATTCTCTGTTTGCGACTGTTGCTTGTACGGGTTCTTTGGTTGCTTCGCCACCACTTTGCTCAATTGCCGCGCTGGTCTCAGATTCTCTAGTCGCCGTTGCGGCCGAAGCCAGAGGGCGATTGGTGTCTGGCGCCAATGCGCTGCTCAGGGCGTCCTCCGAGATCATCCAAGTCTTGCCAAGGCGGGTCGCTGGGATCAAGCCCTCTTGCAACCACTTGTAAACCGTCTTGCTGCTGACATCGAGCCGCTCGGCCACGTCCCGGACTCTCAAATTCGCCATCATGTGTGCACCTTAGTGAAGCTTTACTTCCTAAAAACTCCCGTATCTTCTGTTATTTTCTATTATCTTCTGCTTAAGTGCAAATGATGAGGGATTTTCGAGAAATATGCTTCCCGTTCAGTCAGAGGCTCGGAGCCGGCACCCCTCATGGCGATGCCTTTTTGTGCACGCCTGCATCGGCATCGAATAAGATGTTGCCTACGGTTCCTAGCGAATCGGCGTTGCGGATATCAGCTGAAGGAACGCGCAATTGAGGATCGCCCAAGTGTCGCCGTACGACTTCTCCTATCACGGAGGGGTTCCGACGCACATGGCGAATCTGAGTAAGGAACTATCGAGGCAGGGCCACGAAGTAACGCTCTTCGCTCCGTGCTCGAGGCCTCAAACAGCCCCAGACATCGGCGGGTTGGATCTTGTGAGGTTGGGAGGCAGCATCCCCATTTCGGCGGCCGACTCCGTTTCTCGTATCTCCATGAGCTACCGATCAGCTCGCCAGATGCGTCAAATCCTAAACAACGAACCGTTCGACGTCGTCCACGTCCACGAGCCGTTGATGCCATTCCTCGGCACGTATGCCAGTACCTTTTCCCCTTGGCCCACCGTGGGAACGTTTCACGCGTTCCGAGAACAGTTCAGCCCTGGGTACATCGCTATGAAGCCCGTGTTCAAGTACTGCGTTGATCGGCTTGACGGCAGAGTCGCTGTTTCCAACGCGGCCAAGGCCTACGCCGAGCGATACTTCCCAGGGAACTATCAAGTAATTCCGAATGGAGTGGATGTAGCCAGACTATCCCGGCCGCGTCCTCGACCAAGCGAATTCCGGCCCGACGCGATAAATCTCCTCTTCGTGGGCAGGATGGGCGAAAAGCGCAAAGGGTTGAGATTCTTAGTGAGCGCCTACAGCACGCTCAAGTGGCGTTACCCGCAACTCCGTCTGGTCGTAGTGGGCGCAGGTGTGCCCGACCGTGATTCGTACCGCATCATGGGCGAACGTGGCATCGATGACGTGATCTTCGCCGGTCCCGTCACCGACGAGGAGCTTCCGGCTTACTATCAACACGCAGATATCTTTTGCGCCCCCAACACGGGCAATGAGAGCTTCGGACTCATCCTCGTCGAGGCGATGGCGTGTTCAACACCGGTTGTAGCTAGTCGCATTCCGGGTTTCGAATGCGTGGCGCAACACGAGCGGGAGGCTCTCTTGGTCGACAAGGGCGACGAGTACGCGATCGCAGCCGCGGTGCGAAGAATAATTGAGCAGCCCAAGCTTCGGCGATCGTTGGTCGCTAGCGGCCGGGCGAGAGTCGAGCAGTACGCCTGGCAGCGCGTCGCCACGCAACTCGTCGATTACTACCACGAAGTAATCGCCACGGCCAACGTGCCTGTCGTCTCGTCTGAGCAGCGCAGCAGTGGTTGACGAAGAGAGCAGCCTGCAGAGGTTGCGTAAATCGTTTCGGGCGGCCGTCTATCGTTGGTTTGAAGCTCCTTCGGTCCGCGTTTTAACTGCGATCGGTTTCAATGCCATCGCCGCAACTATTGTCGGCTTCTTACTGGCTATCGTCGCTGCTTGGTTCGCCGCGGTGGGCCAGTTCCTGGTCGCCGGTCTGATCAGCATTCCAGCGGCTTTATTCGACATGATTGACGGCGGTATCGCGAGAGCGACCGGAACAGAATCGGATCGGGGCGCGCTGTTGGATTCAACCGTGGACCGTCTCTCCGAAGCTGTGCTTCTTCTCGGACTGTTGATCTACTACTCCTCAACCGAAGGATTCGACCGGACGGGCGTGATACTCGTTTTCGTCGCCTTCCTCGGATCGATAATGGTGAGCTACGTCAGGGCGAGGGCTGAAGGCCTAGGCTACAAGGGGACATCTGGCTTTTTGACCCGGCCCGAGAGGGTCGTGATCATGATCGTGGCGCTCATCATCGGACAGCCGATATGGGGTCTCTGGATTTTGGCGGTCGGCACTCCGTTGAGCGCATTCCATCGTTTCTGGACAGAGTGGCGCAGCGCCAAGTAGCATCCTTCAACGGTTGTGCGTCCATTCCGCGTGCTGATGCGTAATTCATCAGTGAGACCCACTAACATCGTCTCGGCTTTAAGATTGCATAGATCGGATCATCGAACTGAAACGCGCCGCGAACAGCAATTCACTTGGCTCAATGTCACAACCTCGGCTACCTTCGAAAATAGCGGTCTTCACGCCCCTCTTCGCCAACGGAGTGATTACTCTCGTTGTGGCCGCCTTGACCATCGCTCAGATCAACCCTTATCTTGCGCAGGCCCAAGAGGCTCCCGTCCGCTTCTTGGACGCGAGCATGGAGAGCAACTTCCCGGAGAGCATAACCTTCCGTGCAAAGTTCGAAGCAGATGTCGAAATCGAAGACGTGCGAGTGCGATTCGTCACCGGCCCCGCCAGCACGCAGCAGTACGACTACCTCGACATCGTTGAGGGCGAAGGAGGAGTGCTCGATGGCACCCTCGAGTGGAGGGTGAACACTTCTGCCCGCTACGTTCCACCAGGCGCAATCGTCAAGTACCACTTTCAGGCGTTCGGCGAGGACGGGACGGAGTATCTTTCCGATGCCTTCGAAGGAATCGTTACCGACTCTCGTTACGAGTGGGAGGTTGTCACCACAGGTCCCATACACGTCTACTATCACGGCCCCGTAGAGACACGTGCCACTCGTCTGGCACAAGCTGCCGAGACCTCAATGAACTTGATGGCGCCGATCACCGGCAGCGAGATCGAGACTCCCATCATCGTCACCCTTTACAACAACAATGCGGAGATGATCGGCGCCGTGCAGGCACGGAGTTCAACAATCACCCGCGAACTCATCACTGAGGGACAGGCCTTTCATGAAGAGAGCGTGGTGTTAGTTTTGAGCGGTAATCGTGATATTGGAACGCTTACGCATGAATTGACGCACATACTGGTCGGGCGAGCCGCTGGTGGCAGCTCTGCGTTGGTGCCTCTGTGGCTGAATGAAGGGCTCGCCGAGTACGGGAACCTCGATAAAGGCCTCTCCTATGTCTACTACCTAGAGTGGGCCATCGACACGAACCGAATCACACCTTTCTCCAGGCTACGGACATTCCCGGGTGAACCGGAGTTGGTGCTCGTCTCCTACGGTCAGAGCAGGAGCATGGTCAAGTACTTGATCGAAACCTACGGAGGCGACAAGATCGCGGAAGTTCTGGCGATGAACGCAGGGGGATCTAACTCAGACATCGCCTTCAGCACTGTGTACGGAAAGACGGTCCAGCAACTAGACAACGACTGGCGAGAATCGGTTGGCGCCGATACCTACGTGCCGCCCACCGCGACACCGACGCCGGATCCCGACGCCGCACCGACGCCTGAGTTTGGCCTTCTCACGCTGACGCCGACCGAGGGAGGCATCACGATTGGCGCTACGCCGACACCCTTGCCTTCACCCGAACCGGCGCCAACGGCGACTCACACTCCCGTCCCGACGGTATCACCTCCCGAACCCACGGAGGTCATAGTCGACACGCCCGAACCAACACCTGCACCTGAAGCCACGCCGGCAGCACCCGACGAAGAAGCATCAGGCGGGTTCTGCAACGCGCCGTCTAAAGGCTCGCCGCTCGAGGCTTCAACGGCGTTGATATTGCTCGGATTCGCCGCGTTCGCGGCATTCCGAATCTCCAGGCGGTCGTAAAGCCTTCAGCTGCTGCGGCCGGTTTTCACCACCCGAGGGCCGCACCGTCCTTGCGGGGCTCCGTCCCTGCGCTCAGAACGCCCGTAGAGGCGTCTCGCGCCACTACTTGACCTCCACCAAAGCCTGTGCGGTCATAGGCGCTCTGTACCCGCACAACGTGACCTCGACGGCGTAACTCCTCGACCACCTTGGGGCTCACGTCTTCCTCGACCTTCACGCTCTTGTCGCCGAGGACATCGACGCTGAAGCGCAGTGCGTCCAGCGCCTTCTGTGAGTCGAGTCCGAAGTCAACCATGTTGGATACGACTTGCAGATGGCCTTGCGGCTGCTGGAAGCCTCCCATCACGCCAAACGACAGCCACATCTCGTCGTCCTTAGTCGCCATCGCTGGAATTATCGTCTGGTAGGGGCGCTTTCTGCCCTCAAGATAGTTGGGATGATCTCGATCGAACGAGAAGAGCGAGCCGCGGTTCTGCAGAGCGATGCCCGTTGTCGGCACTACTAGCCCGCTGCCGAAACCGGCGAAGAGGCTGTTGATGAGTGAACAAGCGTTGCCATCGCCATCTACCGCGGTGCAGTAGATTGTGTCGCCAGCTCCCATAGGATCGCCGTAGGACACGTTTGGATGCGCACGGGTAGGATCGATGCTAGAACGACGTCGACTCGCATATTCCTTGCCCAGCAGCGGCCCAATTGGCACTTCTGCGACGCGGGGATCGGCGACGTACTGCAACGCGTCCTCGTAACCCAATCGCATCGACTCGATGAGGTGGTGATACGCATCCGCCGACTGCCAACCCATGTCTGATATCTCGAAGCCCTCGGCGATGTTCAACGCCATCAGAGCAGCGATCCCTTGACCGTTCGGAGGGCACTCCCACACTTCGACGCCTCGATAGTTGATGTGTATCGCCTCGTCCCAATCCGAGTGATGCGCCGACAGATCATCTTCCGTGATCCATCCGCCCTCTTGCTGAACATAGTCGGCGATCTTCCGCGCTATTTCGCCACGGTAGAACGCTTCGCTTCCACCTTCAGCCACCGACTGCAACGACCTGCCCAATTCCGGGAGCGACACAACTTCTCCGTACTTCGGAGCCCGGCCATTAACCGGCAGCATCTCAGAACCGGAAGGTCGAAACTTCAACTTCGCCTCGGTTCCTTGCCATCCTCTGGACACGATCTCCGACACGGCGAAACCGCCCAACGCGTACTCGATCGCCGGTTGCAGCACCGAAGACAACGGCATCGTCCCGTATGCGTCTAACGCTGATTCCCAGCCGTGCACGGTTCCCGGGACGCTGACTGAGAACGCCGCGCCATCGAAGTTGTTGGGGATGGATTCGAAACCCGCCTTGCGCACATCGTTGGGATTAGCGGCCGCGCCTGAGCGACCGCTGCCGTTCAACGCAACAACACGTCTTTCATCCTTGTCCCAGATGAGGGCGAACATGTCGCCCCCGATGCCTGTAGAAGTCGGCTCAACGACGTTGAGGGCGGCAGCCATAGCCACTGCCGCATCGACGGCGTTACCGCCGTCCAGGAGCATCCTGAGGCCAGCTTGAGCGGCCAGAGGTTGGCTGGTCGCTACAGCTCCGTTACGGGCGAGAACTGTGGAGCGTCGAGATTGGAAATATGAATCGCGGTAAGGGTCAACAGATGGCATAACAATCCCCCTTGAAGGAACAGCCGTTTGGATTCGCCCTTCATGTTAGCAACCATCAGGCATCCTCACGAAACCCAACCGCTACTCGGCTTACGCCCTTCGACAGGTTCAGGACGAACGGAAAGTGACAATCCGTGTTGTGAATCAGCCCATTCGAGGCGAGCTTGGCCACCGTTCATGATGGGTTTGCCCCCACGTTCGTGATGGGCTTGGCTACAGGTGGTAGACAGCTTGCCTCCCGTTCGCGGCGAGCTTGGCGAATCATGAGCCGCGACCCTCGGGGCACGCTCTTCGACAGGCTTAGGGCTACCGGGCCCGCTCAGCGTACAGCGTCTAGGTCGCCGGGCGGCGTTCCCCGGCGGTTCGCCAACGTGCGTGGCATCAGATCGTGTTTGGTCTGATGGCCATATCGGAACCTATCCAACTCGTCGATCATTTCACCGAAGAAGTTGATGCCTGTCCCATCCGTAGTGCTCGCGATGTGAGGCGTAAGGAATGCGTTCCACATGCCGCGAATCGGCGAGTCGGTTGGTACGGGCTCTGGATCGAAAACGTCCAAACAAGCGTAGATGTCGTTTTTGGCGAGCCGATCGATCAAGGCATCCGATTGGACCACTTGGCCACGGGATACATTCACAAACACAGCGCCGGGGCGAATCATGTTAAGTTCTCCGGCTCCCAACATCCCCTCAGTGGCCGGAGTGTGGGGCACGAGGCACACGACGACGTCCGGCATGCTCAGGACGTTCTCAAGGGATGTCATCGTGAAGTCTAGAGCCGATGCCAACTCTCTCGGCAAGTAAGGATCGTGAAGGAGAATCTTGACTCGGAAGGGCACCAGCAGTTCGATCAGCCTTCTAGCGATGTTGCCTCCACCTATGAGGCCGACTGTTCGACCAGTCAGGTCTCCCATCATTTGAAAATCCGGCTCATTGGCGCGTTGATAACCGGTTCCCCACTCCTGGTCTGTGATCAGCCTACGATAGTGCGCACCTACCTTTTTGAGGCCCATCATCATCATCGCCAAAGCCCACTCCGAAACTGGCAAACTCGAGGCATGAGTGGTGTCGACGGCGACGACGTCTCGATCTGCGCATGCGTCGACGTCGATGCGTTGGGCGAACCTGTCGCCCTCCAACTCGCCGACGAATTTCACTGATGGCGCGGCATCGAGCACTTCGCCAGTTACTCGGGGGGAGCCGTGACATACAACCAGCGCATCCAATCCTGCCAAGAACGATTTGAATTCCGCCAACACCTCGGGAGTGGAGACCGGGGGGCTATACCAATCGGTACTCTCGTTGAATTCACGCCACTCGAAGTGTGCGAAGGATTCCAGTTGCTCGATCTGATTGGGCCTCACGCCGCGATCCATGTACCGCGCGGTGCAGGTCATTCCCACCTTAATTCTTCGGCTCATAACTTCTGGCTTCCTCCGCTCGGACGACCGTTAACGAGCGCGGGGATTGAGTATGTCGTTTAGCGCGTCGCCGAGCATGTTCCAGCAGAATATCATCAGCCAAACCACGATGACCGGCGCCAACAATTGCTCGGGGTGGTCGCGAAGCGTTGACACCGCACCGCTACCCGTGCGGCCCATCGCCTCACCCATCATCAATCCCAAACTCGGCCTTGGGGGTTGCACGCCGATTCCGAAGAAACTCGCGACAACCTCGCTCAGCGCCACCGCACCCATTCCGAAACTCACACTCACAATCAACGGGCTAATCACATTGGGCAATACATGCCGGACGAGAATCATCGGGGTGCTTACACCCATCGCTCGAGCCGCGTCCACATAGCCGGAGTCTCGGATCACCAATGTCTGCCCTCGGATCAACCTCATGGCGCCGAACCATGAAAGAGGAAGAAACGCCAGACCCAGCACCATGAAATCGATGGCGCCAGAAGAAACTATGCCACTTATCGGAGTGTTGTCCTCGATCGAATATGCCACCTCTTTAAGCCAAGGGCGAACAGTCGCAGCGATTATCAACACCAACAAAATATCTGGAAACACTGCCACCACTTCGCCCACTCTCGTGGTCAATATGTCCACGATGCCTCGGAAGTATCCGGAGGCCATACCGAGGAACAACCCCAGTATCACGCTAGACGTAAGGGTCGTAATTACGGTGATAATGACCGTGGATTGGATGCCCCATACAACCCTCGAATATATGTCTCTGCCCAATATGTCCACACCCAGCCAGTGCACCCAGCTGAGTCCGCCATACGAGTTGATCGGATTCGTCTCCGCGTAGTCGTGAGTGGCTAACAACGGAGCCAATATTCCGGCGGTGTAGAGGATCGCCAAAATAATGACTGATATCAAGGCCAGCTTGCGTCTTCGCAACTCTCGCCAAGCCAGGGACCAAATTCCGTCGGGAGTTCTTATCTCGTCGAGTTCAGACCCTGCCGGAAAACCGCCGTCTTCAATGTCCGTTACCTGCATGTCAGGCTCGCAAGCGAATGCGAGGGTCTATCACCGTGTACATGATGTCGACCACCAAGTTTGCGATCACCAGCATCGTGCCGCCTAACAACGTCAGACCAATCAACATGGGGTAGTCACGTTGGAACACCGCGTCGAGAGCCAGACGTGACACGCCGGGAATCCCATAAATCAGCTCGACAATCAGCGATCCTCCGAACAATCCGGCCAGGGAGAATCCGAGGATCGTCAGAATGGGTATCAGGGCGTTTCTCGCGATGTGACGGCGATTCACGGTCATATGCCCCATGCCTTTGGCATGGGCGGTGCGAACATGCTCCTGACCCATAACATCCAACGACGAAGCGCGCATGTACCGCAAGAATACAAACGATCCAGGAACACCTATCGTGATCGCTGGCAACACCGCTTGGGTGCTAAACATCCCAGACCAACCGGCTACGGGCACCCAATCTAGCCACGTGGCGAAGACGAGGATCAGGAACGGGGCGGTGAAGAAGACTGGTGAAGCGTACAGGAACAACATCCCCGTAACAGTTGTTGGATCCTTCCACGTGCCTTGCCGCATCGCCGTCCAAAAACCCAATGGCAGTCCAATCGCCAATGTAACTATGTAAGAAACGAGGTTGAGTTCGAGAGACACCTTGAGACGCGGAGCCAGCAACTCGATCACGTCTCGCCCGATGTAACGATAACTCTTCCCGAAATCACCGCGCAGGGCATTGGCGATGTATCGCAGATATCGCTCGAAGAACGGGTCGTTCAGACCCAATCGTTCACGAATTCGCGCGATCGACTCTTTGTCGGCTCTTGGGCCGGCGATCAGCTCTGCGGGATCACCCGGCGCCACCGAGCCGAGCCAAAACACGAACAAGCCTGCAATGAAAAGCAGCACAGGGGTCCACAGAAGGCGTCGCGCGGCGTAAATCAGCATGTCGATACGAATCCTACATCAACGATTGTCTACGATGAACGTGACCGATTCGACGAGCAATTCCTAAGTCCGTCGGCTCGTCAGGCTCCTAATCAGAACCGGCCACGAGGGATTCGTGGCCGGTTAAGTGAGAGAAGCGAATGTTGATCGTTACTCTTCGATCCAAATGTGTTGATAGCGAGGCACGGCAAGAGGCGGGAACATGAGCCCCTTCACCTTTTCCTTGACCAACACCAGCCCTTCGACGCCCCACCATAACGGCAGCCATGCTGCATCTTCGATGATCATCTGCTCAGCGTCTTGGTAGAGGCCAATACGGCGCGTTGGGTCGGACTCGGTATTCGCCTGTTCGAGCAGCGTGTCGACTTCAGGGTTTGAGTAGTTCGTGTTGTTAATGTCGCTACCGGTGCGGAACAAAACGTCTACAAAGGTGTGGGGGTCGGGGTAGTCGGCGTTCCAGCCGAGCACGTAGGCCTGCAATCGATTCCGATGCAAGTCTTGCAGGAATGTGGCCCACTCAACCTGTTGAATCTCGACATCGACATCCAATGTGCGCCGCCACATGTCCGCCACCACTTCGGTTGTGAGGCTGGGAGATCCTCCGGTGCCAGGCATCGTTATCGTGATCCTGGGACGGCTGTCGGCATCGTTGTAACGCGACATCGCCATCTCTTCTGCGGCTTTTTGAGGATCGAACGAGAGCGATCGCAGGTCTGGATTGAAGCCCACAAACCCTGGCGGAATTATCCCCGCCGCAGGACGAACCAAGTTTGCGAAAACCTGCTCTGCCACCAAATTCTTATCCACAGCGTAGTTCAGGGCACGTCGGAAGTGAGGATCGTCGAATGGTGGTTCTTCGATGTTGAAGCCGATGTAACTCACCGAGTACGAGGGTGGAACGCGGACCAAGTCGTTCGAGATCTCCTCGTCGGGGTCCTGCACTCTCTCGAGGTCGGCAAGTCCGACGCCCGTGATGTCGATCTCATCGTTCTCGTACATCGCCATCGCAGATCCGCCGGCAAGCAGCAGATGCACCTCATCGAGATACGCAGGATCGCCCCAGTAGTTATCGTTGCGAGCCAACACCATGCGCTCGCCAATCAAGTAATTCTTCAAAACGAACGGCCCCGTGCCCACAGGTTCATCAGTCCAGTTCTTGCCACCCGATTCGATATTGTTGCGATTCACCACGAACGAAATCGGGTAGGTCAACTTCGCGATGAAGTAGGGTTTCGGCGCATTGATGCTCACCTGGAGAGTCAGGTCATCGATCACCTCGATGCCTGAGGCAGTCACGGCTTCGCCATCAATGATCTCGGGAATCCCGATGACGTCGCCTAAGAACTCAGACACGATCGGAGACTCGGTCTCAGGCGTGGCTGCGCGCTCCCACGACCACTTGACATCAGCGGCCGTTACAGGGCTACCGTCGCTAAATTTCAATCCTTCACGAAGCACGAACTTGTAAGTCTTGCCGTCGTCGCTGACGGAGAAAGACTCTGCAAGATCTGGTGCGATCGGATTGCTCGAGTCACCGGTCAGTTTCATCAGACCGCTGAAGACTTCGATAACGATCTCGTACGATGTGGCATCGGTCACGAGTGCAGGATCCAAAGTCGGCGGGTCCGACCACAGTCGCGTAAATACTCCGCCTTGCCGCTCGCTGCCGACGAGAGGACTCCGCTCCGGCGTCTCCCGCAACGAGGGTGCTACCTCAATCTTGTCCGACGCAGATTCATCGGGCCTCTCGGCTCGTTGTGGCGGTGGGGTCGATGTCGGCGGGGGAGCCTGGGTAGCGGTAGGTTCGGGCATCGATGTCGGCGGCTCCGGCTCGTCTTGGGCGCAAGCTACAGCGGCGAAGGTCATTGCCACGATCAAAAGTAATATCAGCCAACGTGCAGTACGCATCTGGTTTGTCTCCTTGTCAATCATCCACGATTCATAATACGAGTCGACGAATTCTATGGATTGCACTCATACCCGCACCGAAACCATAACGTCTACAAATCAACTCTATCTATTGCCCGACAGTGGAGCTCAAGAAAGCCTTCAAAAAGCCATCCAGGTCGCCCTCCAACACTCCACGGGCATCCGATACCTCATAATCCGTTCGATGATCTTTAACCATCTGATAGGGATGCAGGACGTAGCTGCGCACTTGACGACCAAACTCCGCAGAAACGTGGGCTCCCTTCGACTTCGCTTGCTCCTCCGCACGACGTTTTTTCTCGAGATCGTTCAGCCTAGCTTGCAGGATCTTCATCGCAACTTGGCGATTCTGTGCCTGCGACCTCTCGTTTTGGACTGACACTACGAGACCTGATGGTCCGTGCGTGAGCCTTACAGCCGTAGAGTTCTTCTGGACGCTCTGACCGCCGTGGCCGCTGGCTCTAAATGCCTCCATCTTCACCTCTGACTCATCGATCTCGACCTCGCTCTCAGGCTCGGGCTCGGGATAAACCTCAACGAGCGCGAAGCTGGTGTGGCGACGATGGCCGGAGTCGAACGGTGAAAGCCTGACGAGGCGATGAACACCGCGCTCGGATCTTAGATATCCGAATGCGTGATCCCCGTCTACGCGGATGGCGCACGATTTGATGCCCGCCTCTTCTCCAGGCGTGTAGTCGAGAAGATCCGTTTCGAAACCCGAGTCTTCCGCCCACCGCAGATACATGCGCATCAGCATCTCCGACCAATCTTGGGCATCCACGCCTCCCGCTCCCTGCTTCACCGCCAAAATTGCTGGTCGATCGTCGTCCTCGCCACTCAGTTGGAGCAAAAACTCGTGTTGGTTCAACTCATCTCTCAGTTGATCGAGATCGGAGTCGAGTTGCTGCGTGAAGTCTTGATCGGATTCTTCGATCGCGAGTTCTGTCAGATCAACCAACTCATCCGACCTAGACGCCAAATCCTGCCACGTCTCCACCTCACTCTTGAGCCGGTTCAAAGTACGCATCTGCGATTGTGCGCGTTGGTGATCTGACCAAAATGATGGTTCTGAAGCGGTTCGTTCTAACTCAGCTATCTTCGACTTCTTTTTCGCCAAGTCAAAGACGCCCCACGATCAGGGCGATGCGTTCTTGAGTGCTCTTAGCGTCGTTGTGAACCTGAAATGCCATCTCACGCCTCAGTATAAATTCCATCGCCATCTGAGAGCTTAGTCAGTTAGCAGCGATGTTGCTCCAGCATCGCACCGTTAGTTTTCGCCCCAAAATGCCAGCGCCCCTCGATTTCTCAAGGGGCGCTGAACACCTTATTCAAGGGCCGTTAGGCCGACGTTGCGTTACGGTGCGATGTTGTTGGTCTTCGAGTAGTAGACCCACACGCCGCTACCGATCTGCACGTCGTCGTCGCTACGGAGCACGCTCCACTTGTGATCGGTGTGATCCCACGTGTATGCGCGGACGTAGCTGCCGAGGTAATCACCCGCAGAGATTGGCTTCAACTCGCTGTTGCGCAGCGTGTCGCCAGCGTTGTCCTGCGTCTGATCGCCGTCAGTGTCAAGGACACCCACGAAGTTCCAACCGGCCTCGGTCGGGATCGACTCGGGCTGCGGCGGCCCGTCGTTTCTGCGATCACCCTTGCCGGTTAGCTTCACTGCCTGAGTGATGAAGCCCTTCGAGTGGACCCAGTAGCCGTACCTTGCTTGGATGTCGTTCAACGTCGCAAAGTCGTCACTTGTGGTCCAGACGCCGTCAACTCGCGTTGCCATGCGCCACGGGCTCACAGGCTCCGTAGCGTCCCAACCGACCACCTGGTCGACTTGATCATCCGTGAAGACCGCGTCTAGTGTGCGATCCTGCGGGTTGGCCGGGAAGGAAACTGCGTTCCAACCTGCCAGCAGACCAAGGACGAATGACGAACGGGCCCTAACCTCGAAGGTCCAGCTGAACATCTCGGGGTTGTTCGCGGCGTCGTTGGCTTCGACGTCGACGTCGTACTCGCCGTAGGCAAGCGGCTCGGGCCAGTACACGAACCGGTTGTCGCCGAGGATTTCAAGACTGTCAGTCAGGTCGACGTCATCGATTTCGAAGAGTGTGACGTCGACAGTTGTCGTCTCACTGAACTGGATCAACACGAACGGTCGCGGCTCGGAAACCACGCCTCCGTCACCTGGGATGACCTCGCCACCGCCTGCGGTTGGTGGGTCGAAATCGTCGTCGAAAGTGAATTCGGCCGTCGACGCAGAGTAGTTAAGCACATTGTCTCCGTCAGCGTCTTTGTATGCACTACGGTCCCTACCTGATACGATGACCACCAACTTGCCATTCTGCAACGCTTGCGTAGCACCAGTTATGTTGGTCCAGGTGTACTCCCAGTTCTCGCCTGGCCGTGCCAATGCAGCGATCTCGGTAACCGTGAAGGGATCGTCCATCTCGTCTTGACCTGGATCCCCTGCGTTATCGCCTTCGTTGATGACCTGGTCGTAACCACAAGTCACCGACAGTTCGTTGGCAAGGGGTTCCGCTAAGGCGAAGTTTGTGATTGAACCAGATCGGTTCGAAACATACTTCGCGACGTCGTTCTCAGCATTCTCATCGTCCGGGTCAATCCAAGTGAGTTTTTCACAGACAACCGCAAACTTGGGTGCACCTTGAAGTTCTTCGTTTGAGCTGACGCCAATTGTGATTTTATCCCTCGTAAGGCTGCCTGGACCCTCGTCGCCTTCATTCAAACCCGAACCTCCACTCAGCGTGATCGTAAGCGTCGGGGCAATTCCGTCTGAAAGCTCGAACTTGTTCAAGTCCTTCGCCTTCGCCTCGTTGCCGGCCAAGTCTTCTACCTCTTCGCCGTCGGCGAGCTCGACTTGAGGCGTCGCGTCCGGCTCGAGAGCGGCGTCAAGCATGAGGTAGACGGACTCGTCTTCAACGATCACGTCGACCACTGTTGCGGCGTCCCCACCATCCAGTATCACGTTAAACGTTTCGGTACTCACCGAAGCTGGGTCAACTGGACCGTCGAACACGATCACTAACCCGGATTCTGATGCGACGGGTTTGTCGTCGTCATTCAAGCCAAAGAAACCCGTTACAGATTGCTCTTCCCGGTAAAAAGGATCGACTTCGTCGAGACGATACAGGTGCCTAGAGTACCAACCGAGAACGTTGTGCTTCGACGATTTTCGACCATCCTTAACCTTGGTTCCATAGTCGTGTATAAAAGTCGGCGACGTGGGTTCGCTGTCTGAGAAACCCAAGTTACCCGCTCGGTCCAACACCACTGCTTGGATGTCGACGGCGTTATTGTACGCGTCGTTTTCAGTTTCGTCTTCGAAGTCGAAGCGCAGCAACGAATCGAACAAGCCTGTCTCCGCACCGTCTTCAAACGAATCTGAAAGTGCCGAGACGCGCTCGTCGCCATCGTTTGCGGTGGGATTATCGTCATCAGGGAGATACACTTCGCCCTGATTGATGATTCCGAAGGTGTCAGATTCCACATAACCTGCGTAGTGCCCGCGCACTTCAACCTCGGTTCGCGGATTTGCAGAGTCATCGCCAGGGTCGATGTAGACCAAGCCGCGATCATCATCGATCGGTATTTGGTTCGAAACGTCGCTGCCGGCTGCCGGCATCACACCAAGATCAAATATCGGCTTCGTGTCCGTCTGATCATCGGTGTTGTCACCGTAGATTCTGAAGGAATCTTCGCGGAGCCCAGAGTCGCCATCAGAAATTGATCCCACAACGGAAGGTGATGGGTCTCGGCTGCTGAAACCGTTCGCCGGCTCTTCGATCAGAACGCCCGGCGGAACGGTGTCAATAGCCACTCGAATCTCTTGAGTGTCGCCATCTGTGTCGCGGTATCGGATTCTTACCGGGCCGCTCTCAACGGTAAGCACAGGAATCGTTACGGCATCGCCGTGTTCAGTCTGAATACCCCAGTTCTCTTCGGCCCTGAAATCTTGTTCGCTACCGTCCCCATTGGCGTCGGTCAACCGGAGTCTTCCTTCGTATCGACCGGAGAAGCGATCGGTTTCCACCAGATAGAGCTCGACAGCTTCATTGTCGCCGTCTGCACGAGCTTCAACCAAAAGAGCCCTGCCCGTGTCGATCTTCTTCTCGTCCTTAGTGAAATCGGGATCAGTGGAGTCGTCGTTAATAACTTGGGCACCGGCGTCCAAGACGAGGTCCCCATCGTCGTCTCGGTCGTTGTAGAAGAGCCCTCCATCAAGCACCTCGACATCACTAGTCTCGTAGTAGACAAACTTCACCAAGATGTCCTTGTCGTCTGGGAAGTTAACGTTGAGCGCCATCCACGGGGCAGCGTTTCCAAAACTCTTGTCCTCATCAATCTTGACGTTGTCATCGAGGTCGATGCCGCTGACATCAGCAGGTGCGGCAGCGAGATTGTCTACGCTGAAGCCGAAGAACTTCACATCGCCATCCGGCGCCAAGGGATTGTCGCCTGCTCCGGTGCCGGACAGAAGCAGCGTCGTGTCCGGACCAGGAATTGAGATCCGTTGATCGCCAGTTTCTCCCGTGCTGAAAGTCGCACCCGTGGTAATTAACGCCAAATCTGTGATTTTCGTCTCTCCCCGGATGAAGGCAGCCCAAGCATCGTTGAACTCTGTGTCGGAATTTCCCACTGGGTAGAGCACGCCTGTCCGCTTGTCACGACCTGGGTCGTGGATGCTGATCTTCAGCGTGTCCGAATTTTCAAGAATTCCGCGAGGGTCCTCGGCGGAGGTTTTCGGGTCTACGGCGTAGGTAGCCCACACCATCTTCCCAGTGTCTACTTGCTGGGCTTCGGTCTCTCCAGCTACGTTGTAACCTTCTGTTTCCCGGTCACCATCATCGCAGTCGCCTTCGTCCAAGACTGCAGTGTCCGTCGAATAACACGTCCCGACGTTGATAACGTCGATCGTACCGGTCGCCGCCTTCACCGCCGGCATTGCGCCAGCGCCAGCAACATACGCAACGGCTAGCGTCACGACGGCTAAGGCCGTCAAGATTCTCGCTGAAAGCTGCACAGCTTCAGTCCTCCTGTGTTCCTACCGGTTCGAACATACGCAATCAAACTCAACGTTCACTCGCGTCATTGCCCGGATGTTTCCATAGCATTTTAACGCGCGCACACCCTAACTACGAGCGGCACGCCCTGAAAACTATATGATACCGAATATATGCCACGTGGCGCGCCCTGTCAATCGATTTTTCAACGCCAACCACACAACAGGCATATTCTAACTGTCTCCATCCATCAGAATCGGGCGCAGCCGATTCCCTCAAGGGTTTGCCTTCGATTCTCATGCTTGCAAACATCCGTGATTCGGCACTCGCTCGGCACCCCGTGACTGCTGCGATGGCCACACCAAGCGAATCACCGCCAGGAACGCTCAGAGCACCCTCGCGGCCACGTCCATAAACAAGAACGCCCCCGGATTGGTTACCGGGGGCGTTCCCTTCGCCTCTGCAGTGAAAACTGGCCTTATGGCGCGATGTCAAAGTCGCTCGGGAAGTAGACCCATATGCCGGACCCCACTTCAACATCTTCGCCGCTTTCAAGGTCATCAAACCTGCTGCGGATCGGATCCCAAGTGTAGGCCCGCACGTAGTCGCCGAGGTAGGCTCCAGCAGCAACCACGCTGCTCGTGCCGTCTGTGCCCCGGTACTCGAGCGTGTTGCCAAAGTCGTCCTTTTGAGTCTGATCGCCGTCTTGGTCGATCACACCCACGAAGTTCCAGCCACCGTTGGTCTCTATCTCGATCGGTTCTGGCGGGGCACTGCCGGATTCGCCTCGTCGAGGCTGGCCGACGAGCAACACTTCTTGATCGAGGAATCCGAGTGAGTGTACCCAGTAGCCGTAACGGGCTTCTATCCCTGTCAAGCTGGCATACTCATCGCTCGTGGCCCATGCGCCGTCAATCTTGGTAGCAATCCGCCACGGGCTGACCGCGTCGGTGCCGTCCCAACCAATCACCTGGTCTATACCATCGCTAGCGAACACGTTGTCGAGTGATGGATCGATCGGGTTCGCAGGAACCGAGATCGCGTTCCAGCCCGCCAATAGCTCGATTACGAACTCTGTCGGCTCCTGGACCTTGAACGCCCAGTCGAAGGTGACCTCGTTACCTGCGGCGTCCACGGCTTCAACAGCCACTTCGTGGTCGCCGACCGCGAGCCCGTCAGGCCAGTAGAGGAATCGGTTGTCGCCCAATCCGTCGGCCGACTGCGTGCCTTCGTCCACTTCCAACAAATCTATCGACACAGTCGAAGGATCGTCAAAGGTGATCAAAACGAACGGACGAGCTTCGGAAACGTTGGCGCCGCTAGCCGGTTGCACAGAGCCGTCGTTGTCGTTGCCGTCGGCAGTCGGTGCAATCAGCACGTTGTCAAGTCTAAACTCGCCAGTCGCCGCGCTCCAGTTATAGAGCTTCGTCGTTTCCGTGTCGTGCTTGACGTAGCTGCTCTTGTCTCGGGCGAACGCCACGACGGTCAATTTACCATCGTCGAGTTCTTGGTCGCCGCTCAGGTTTCGCCACTGATACTCCCACGTGTTGCCTTGTCTTGCGTAGGTCTGCACGTAATCAACAAGTTTTTCGTCGGGGTTGTCACCACAAGTCACCCTTTGATTGTCCTCAACCGTAGCTGACGGGGCGAACGAACCGGCGGCTGATTCTTGACTTGCGCCGTCACGATTTCCGACAAAGTTGTCGAGATCGTAGTCACCATCACCATCGCTCCAAGCCACGTTCGAACAGACCACGGAGAGGAAGGGTGCCCCTTGCACGGCTTCGTCTGACGAAATCGATACCGTGATGGTGTCCTTCGTCAACGACGAGGGGCCTTCGGCTCCGTCTCCGGTGCCGCTGCCGCCACTGAGCGACACGCTCATTACCGGAGAAATTCCGTCATTAACTTCGAAAGCTTCGCCAGTCTCGTCGCTGGCACGCGTCCCGTTCTGCGCCAAGTCTTCAACGGTTTGGCCTCGTGCAAGACCGACCATTGGTGTCGCGTCAGAAGCCAATGGTTCATCAAGCAACAGGAACACCAAGTTTCCGTTCACGACGATGTCCACTACAGCGGCTTGGGCGGAATCGCCGCCTGCGTCTTCGTCGAGTGTCACCTCGAAGGTATCAACACCAACTGAAGCCGGATCAATCGCGCCGTCGAACACGATCTTGATTCCCGATCTGTTAGCCAGCGGGCCATCATCGTCTTCGTCGTAGAAACCTGTGACGCTCTTCTCGTCATCAAACTCCGGGTCGCGTTCGTCGAGCACCAACACATGGCGCGCGTACCAACCCAAGACGTTGTATCGCTCGGTTTTGCGCTTGTTGTCGGTTGTCGTGGTTCCGTAGTCGTTTATGAAGGTCGGCCCAACCGAGTCGCTGTCGGAGAACCCGACATTCCCGGCGACGTCTATTACGAAAGCTTGGAAGTCGATGTTGTTGTTCCAACCTTTGGCTGGCTCACCGGTGCCTTCGAAATCAATCGTCACGGAGTCTTGGAATTCACCTTCATTTGCGCCATCGTTGTAATCATCGGGCGTAGCTGCCTGAGTCGCCTTGTTGTCCCCTACATCATCCTCACCCTTATAGAGATCGATGGCCCTGATCACGCCGAACTGGGAATCACCATCTGGTGCAAAGCCTTGGTATTGTGATCGAAGATCGATGGTGGTTCCGGGCGAAGGTTTATCGACAAACCCGTATGGGTTAGAGATACCAGCCAAACCGCCGTCTACGCGCAGGTCTAGAGCACAAGGGGCACAAACGTTAGTACCGTTTTCGTTTTCGTCATTGGTGTTGTCGACGTAGAGCTGGAACGAATCCTCCCTCAATCCGTTGTCATCTGTGAAGGTGCCGGCGAACTCAGGGGAACTGTCCGAAGTCGGCGCGTTGTGCGCAGGCACGTCGACTTGAATTATCGGCGGGATCGTGTCGATTCCGATGGACAGAGGTTGTGTGTTCCCATCGGAATCTCGATATCGAATCGTTACTGGTCCGCTCTCCACGCCGATAACCGCGGCGCCATCAACATCGTTGGATGTTGCGTGGTCGGCAGTCAAACCCCAGTTTGGTTCGTCACCTGAACTGCGACCGTTGGCGTCGGTCAATCGGATGTATCCCTCGTAACGGCTCGAGAAGCGATTAGTCTCCAGCAGCCGCAGGTTTTGGGACGAACTGATTCCGTCGCCTTCGACCCTCACTAGTAGCTGATCGCCATCGTCAGGATCATCGGCGTCGCCAACTTCGTCTTTCGTGAAGCCGACGGGCTTGACGGGTTTCATGCCGGGCATTGCTCCATCCGCGTCTTCCGCAACTATTACACCGGCGTCGTTTCTGTAGACCACGTTTCCGTCGATGTCCAACTCCACGGTCATTGCGTCATACCCGTCACCGCGCAACCCGCCAATCAGAGTTTCGATCTCACTAGTGTGGTAAACCGCGTATTTGAAAACAATGTCTTCGCCAGAAGGTGGTGACATCCCTAGAGTTAGCCAAGGCGCAGATTCCGAGCTCTGTAAGTCGCTCACGGTGACTCCGGGGTTACCGTCCTCGTCTCGAGTAAGGTAGTTCTTGAGATTCTCCAAAGTCGTCGAGGCACCTACGAGGCCGAAGAACGTGATGGCAGCATCGTCAGCTATGGGCTTGTAAACCTCCAGGTCACCGGTTGTCTTCTTGATCTGGAAAGTAGCGTTACCGGATTGACTAACAGTGGCATTTTCAACGAGATTGCCGGTGGTTGAAGCGATCGATGCGAAGTACTGACCATCGATGTCAGGGTGGATACTAGGGTCGTCCGCCGTCCCGTCGTCATCCGTATCCGCGATGGCACCCAATTTGGTAACGTCATCGCCTTCGTCCAATAGGTCGCCGACAATGACTCCGGCATATGTTGCAAAGTCGGCTCCTGTCGCAGGCGCACCAGCAAATCTGATAAGCACTGGAGTCCGCTTGTCGCGACCTGGATCGTGGATGCTGACCTTAAGGAGGTCTGAGTTGTGGAGGATTCCCCTTGGGTCGTCCGCCGAGGTCTTCGGGTCGACCGAGTAAGTGGCGTAGATCGTGCTGGATTGTTCGGCCTCAGTTCGACCAGCGACTCCGTAACCTTCCAAATCGTCAAGGTTGCTATCCCCGTCCGCGCAGTCGCCTTCGTCCAAGACTGCAGTGTCCGTCGAATAACACGTCCCGACGTTGATAACGTCGATCGTACCGGTCGCCGCCTTCACCGCCGGCATTGCGCCAGCGCCAGCAACATACGCAACGGCTAGCGTCACGACGGCTAAGGCCGTCAAGATTCTCGCTGAAAGCTGCACAGCTTCAGTCCTCCTGTGTTCCTACCGGTTCGAACATACGCAATCAAACTCAACGTTCACTCGCGTCATTGCCCGGATGTTTCCATAGCATTTTAACGCGCGCACACCCTAACTACGAGCGGCACGCCCTGAAAACTATATGATACCGAATATATGCCACGTGGCGCGCCCTGTCAATCGATTTTTCAACGCCAACCACACAACTACGATAACCCAACACCTCTCTGCCTTTACTTGAACACGCCTTAACGGCGTCCTGATCGGCCGAACCCTGTCCTAGAGCCATTAAACGGCCCGGGAGAGCACTTGTAAGAGCCCGTACGCTCGCCTCCGACACCTGATCTGCAACCCCGGCCCGCCCGCTGAGTACATCAGTGCGACTGGTTTCAATCAGAGGCCCGTTATCGTCGGATCCCAGCCGGGTTTGGCACAAGTCCTAGCCCGTCCACGAGCGAATTGCACTTACGCTCGGATCAGATAACGAAATCGACGTTCCGCAGAATCGGGCAGATCTGTCTCAACATTCGACTTTCGTTCGTGACGCAATCCAATGCTATGACGAGACGAGGAGCCGCTTAACTGTCCCGTCGCTGGTGAGCACTTGAGGGTTAACAATCGCGTGGAATAATCGCTAAACGCGACAGCGCCCCCGGTGGGTCTAACCACCGGGGGCGCTGATCCTTCGCTCAGTGCGACGCGGCGCCGTTATGGCCCGATGTTAGTCTCGGCGGGGAAGTAGACCCACACGCCGTCACCAATAGTCATCGAAACGTCGCCGCCCAATATGGCGTACCTGTTTCCGATCTCGTCCCAGGTGTAAGCCTTGGAGAAGCCGGCCAGATAATCCTTCGCAGGAATCGCGCTGCCGTCGCTGTCGGCGAGTGCGTCTCCGAAGTTGTCCTCGGTCTGATCACCATCTTGGTCTACGACGCCAACGAAGTTCCATCCTTCGTTGGTCGGAATGTCGACAACGTTCGGGTACTCGCTAGTCTCACGGTTCAACGGGCCACGTAGCGACACCGAAACGTCGACGAAACCAGTTGAGTGGACCCAGTAGCCGTAACGGGCGTAGACATCGGTTAACGGAGCGAAGTCCTCGCTCGTCATCCAGACGCCATCAACCTTGGTCGCTATGCTCCATGGACCCGTCGCGCTCGTAGCGTCCCAACCGATCACTCGGTCGACGGCGTCAGCAGCGAAGACCGCTTCGAGAGTCGTGTCTATCGGGTCGGCCGGGAACGAAATGGCGTTCCAACCAGCCACAAAGTCGATCTTGTAGTCATCGCGTGCCGTCACCTTAAAGGTGAACCCGTCGTTCTTCACATCGTCGTTGTCAGCCGCGTCCCGGGCCGAGAACTTGACCGTGTGCTCACCGTAGTCGAGAGTGGCCGGCCAGTAGAGGAAGCGGTTGTTTCCGATATCTTCTAACGCAGCCAACACGTCGTCACCATCCACGGTGAGGTCGGTGACTCTGACAGTAGTTAACTCACCCGCGAAGTCGAGTAACACGAACGGTCGTGGCTCATCAACTTCGGTATTGCCCGGCTGTACCTCTCCACCAGCTGGTAGGAGAGGCGAAGTGAACGAGTCGTCGAAAGTAAAGGTCGCATTCTCTGACCCATAATTCTTGTTCGTGATCGTCTCTTCATCGGTTGAAGCGAGGGCGGTGTAGGTGGAACGGTCTCGACCCCAGACTACTGCCGTCACGCCGCCGTCGGGAACGCGCGTGCCCGGCGTATCCGGCATGCCGATATCACTCTTACCCGCGTTGCGCCATACATACTCCCAAGTGTCGCCCGGCCTCGTCAACGCCAAAGCCTCGCGGAAGGCGAACAACTTGCCGCCGCAAGAGGTCCCGTCGGGTTCCGCAGCTGTCGACGGCTTGCCGCCAGTCCGACCACTTTGGTAGGTCGCAACGCCTTGAGGTTTATTATCGGCGTCGGTCCACTTCAAGTTAGAACACACCACCGAAACGCTCGGTGCGCCGGCGATCGCTTCGTCGGACGAAATCTTGATGTTTATCGTGCTGTTAGTGAGCTGGCTTGAACCCTCAGCTCCACTACCGACACCAGATCCTTCGCTCAACTCGATGGTGAACACGGGCAATATTCCGTCTTTCGCTGGGAAGTCATCTAACTCGCCTGCTCTGGTCACATTTTGAGCCAGGTCCAACACTTCTTGCCCACCGGCAATCGAAATCGTCGGCTTGGCATCGGATGCCAACTCGGCACCCAGTTTCAGGAACACTAACTCATCTTCGACTGCGACATCGACGACCTCTTCAAAGGTGTCTTCATCAAGGCTCACGGCAAAGGTCTGGGTGTCGATGCTAGCGGGATCAACCGGCCCGTCAAACACGATCAAGACGCCTGAACGGTCGACTATGGGATCGTCTTCGTCATCGAGATCATAGAACCCGGTTACCGACTTCGCTTCGATCCAATAAGGGTCGCGACCGTCGAGATAGACGATGTGCCGTCTGAACATGCCGAGAACGTCGTCCAGGGCCTTAAGATCGCGCTTGTCGTCCTCTGTCGTTGTGCCGAGGTCGTTAATGAACAACGGCTTCGTCACATCGCTATCAGAAAATCCGATATTTCCGGCCAGGTCCCTCACCAAAGCTTGGAAATCGACCCGGTTGTTGTACTCGACCTGATCTTCCGGCAACGGGAAATCAATCCGAACGTCGTTGTCGAACGTCCCATCCGAGTCTCCGTCGTTGAACGAATCGGCTTCTATTGCCTTCAAGTCTTTGGTTCCTACAGTAACCGCCTCAAGTGTCAAATCTTTGTACAAATTCGCGGCGCTGACTTCACCAAACGTCGAACTCACCTTGTATCCCGTGTACTGCAGGCGAATCTGCATGCCAGCATCGCCTTCGGTCGACATGACGTCGCGCTCGGTGATTTTCAACACTCGGTTGGTCTCTGACTGGTCATCAGTGTTGTCGACATAAAGCGCGAACGAGTCTTTCGCCAAGCCTGAGGAGCCGTCATTGATGGTGCCCGTGAATTCGGGGTTGTCATCATCACTGCGCGAATTGTTCGCCGGCGTGGTGATCTCAACAACAGGAGGCTCGATGTCGATCGAGATGTCGAACTCCTTGGGCGTTCCGCCGTCGCTGTCCTTGTAAGTGATGGTCACCGGACCGTTGCCGACACCCAATACCGCAGCTGCGTCTATCTTGGTTTCGCCTTCGGCGTCAAATGCGATTTCAGCACCGTCCTTCACAGCCAAGCCCCAGTTTTTGAGGTCCTCAGCCGCATCGATTTGGTTGCCGTCATCGTCAAGGTTTTCGTTTCCGTTACCATCCGCGTCAGTAAGCCTCAAGTAACCTCTGAACTCGCCGGTGAAGCGTCCAGTTTCCCGAAGGAACAGATCGTAGCTCGCAATGTTGCCATCGGATGATGCGTTCAGCACGAACGCGTCATGTTCGTCCGGGTCGGCATCTTCCAACTCGTCACTCGTACACGTCGCCTGGTCCTCCTTTTGATCTCCAGCACCTGCGACATCGTCGTCAGTGCCAAATATGCCGTCGGCTCCAGCACCTGGGTTTCCCACGACGTTTTCGATACAAGCGTCCCCGCCTAGTATGAACTCGTAACCACTTGTCTGGTAGTAAATCAAATCAATGTCAACGATCACGCCCACAGGGATGTCCGAAAGAATCCTCAATGAGGGTGCGCTGTTGACGCCACCGGTGGTCACGTCTTCGTCGAGACGGACGTAACCCTTAATGTTGGTGAACTGGATGTCGAAGTCACCTGCTTCGTTAAGCTCTCCATCGCCGTCAATGTCAACGTCGTCAAGGTCACCGTCCCCGTTTTGGTCGACGCTGCCGTAGAAAACAAGCTTGCCACGGTTGTCAGCGATTGGCTTGAAGTGCGTGTCAGAGTCATCGGCGTCAAATGTGGCATCGCGGCTGAATATTAAGGTTTCCGGGCCCGAGGAGACGGCATCTGGGGTGCCGCCGGTGCCATCCCGTACTTGAACCTCGAATCCAGATTCAATTGTCGGGACTTCTCCCACCTTTATGTCGAGATCCTCGGCGATTGCATCCGCTACCGTAACCTGTTCGTTGACATTTACCGTAGCGGGGTCATCCGTCACCAAAATGTCAGCAAGCGTTCTGGCGCCTGTTTCTCCATTGCCGATGAGCACACCAGTCCGCGTGTCACGGCCGGTGTCGGTGACGCTCACCAGGATCAAGTCAGACTCTTTGAGGATTGCTCGGGGCTCTTCGGCGGCCGTCTTCGGGTCCGTGGCATACGTCGCGTAAACCTCGGATCGTTGGATGGCGGCTGAGATACCTTCTTGCCCGTATCCGAACGTCTTGAAATGATCGTTACATTGGCCCTCGTCTAAGACGTCATCGTCGCTTGTGACGCACGTCCCGACGTTCAAGACCGCGATCGAACCGGAGGCCGCGCTGGCATCCGGCGTACTCGCCTGACCCGCCACAAAAGCGACGGTAACCGTTAGCACGGCTAGTGCTGTCAAGATTCTCGCTGAAAGCTGCACGCTTCAGTCCTCCTGCTGTTCTATCCCGGCACGATCATGCGAACAGCAACGTCGGGTTACGCCCGCCGTTGCCCGCTGCGTCCTATGTCCGGATCTAAGCGATGATTGCATGGTACTTGCAAGCGCGCCCTAACGCAATCGCAAGGGCGTGCCATGAAAAGTATATGATACCGAAAACTCCCTGCGCGCGCAGCCTATGGCATAAAAATCAGGCGCCTTTTCGCAGCAAAATCGGCCCATCTAAAGCAAACAATACAGCATTGAACGGATCGACGGTACCGTCCGCAATGCGCACTCCGACTAGATCCCTACTTGAATGCGTTGTCTCTTCGAGGTACACAAAAAAACTCGGGCGCCCCAATTTGTCAGGGCGCCCGAGTTGGAAGCTATCGGGAGATCATCTCCCAAATGCTATGGGGCTAGTGCCGAGCCTTTGTAGACCCACACGCCGAACCCGATCATCATCGGCTCGTTGGCTTCTAGGGAGTTGAACGTGTTGAACGTTGCGTCCCAAGTGTAAGCCCGTGAGTAGTCGCCAAGGTAGCTCTTCGCAGTGATCGGCACCCGGTCGCTGTTCAGCAGCGCGGTGTTGAAGTCGTCCTCAGTCTGGTCGCCGTCTTGGTCGACCACACCGACGAAGCTCCAACCGTCGACCAAGCCGATCTCGATCGGGGTCGGGAACTGTCCGCCCCGCGTTCGGCTCTCGAGAGCCACCGGCTGGCGAATGAAGCCCATCGAGTGCACCCAGTAGCCGTACCTTGCCTCGATGTCTGACAAAGTTGCGAACTGACCACTCGTGCTCCACACCCCTTCCTGACGGCTGGCGAAGCGCCACGGGCTCTCAGGATTCGATGCATCCCAACCCAAAACGCTGTCTATGTCGCTGTCGGTAAACACGGCTGCAAGAGTCTTGTCTACAGGGTCGGCCGGCAGCGAGATGGCGTTCCAACCCGCGAGGAGCTCGATGATAAAGTCTCCTTTTGTAACCACGGTGAATTCGTAGTCAAAATCGCGTTCATTTCCGGCCGCATCGACCGCCTCAACGTCCACTGTGTGTTCCCCGAGGTTCAGCGAGAGCGGCCAGTAGATGAACCGGTTGTCGCCCAAAACCTCCACATCGGGTGTCACATCTGTGTCGTCGATTGTCATCGATTCGAGAGTGACTGTGGTGTTCTCGTCGAATCTGAGCAACACGAACGGGCGGGCTTCGGTAACGTTGTCGTCGCCGTCTTTGGGCAACACTTCTCCGCCTGCCTCAGTAAGCGGCGACAGGAGGTCTCTGTCGAACGTGAAACCTGCAGAGCCGGCACCGAAATTTTTGGAGGTGCCACCTTTGACGCCTTCGTAGCTCGAGCGGTCTTGCGCCCAAGCGACAACGGTGAGGCCGCCCTCAGGCAGCGCGCCTCCACCTGTGAAGTTGCGCCAGGTGTACTCCCATGTCTCACCGCCGCGGCTGTAGGCAGACACGGTTGTGAGCGAGAGTCCGGCTTCATCGTCGGCACCGCATTTGAACGTGGGTTGATTTCCGCCGCCGGGGTCTGAGCCATACGTGCCAGACCTTGAGTCGACGAAGTCGTCCACGTCGCGAGCGACGTTCTCGCCGTCAATCATCTCGGTGTAGGCGAGGTTGTTGCAGACCACTGCGAGCCGCGGCGCGCCTTGGATAGATTCATCCGACGCGATGTGGATGTCGATCGTGTTCTTGGTGAGAGCTGAGGGACCTTCATTCCCGTCGCCGGTGCCAGAGCCACCGCTCAGCGTGACTGTGAGCGTCGGTGCGATACCGTCTTTGGCGTCGAATGGGTCTTCGTCTCCGTGGTCGGTTCGGTTTCCGGCAAAGTCTTCAACGATCTCGCCGTTCGAGATCGCGATCGAAGGCGTCTCGTCAGGTGCAAGTTCGTTCGCAAGTTTCAAGTAGACCCTTTTGTCGTGAACATCGACGTCGACGATTGACGCATCTGTCTCGTCGTCGAGCTCGACATCGAACGTCCTCGTAGTGATGGAGGCAGGATCGATGTCGTCGTTGAACACGAGCAATATGCCTCGCTTGTCTGGTATCGGCTTGCCTTTGCTGTCAGAGCCGTAGAAGCCCGTAACTGACTTGTCCTTGTCAAAGCCGGGGTCCTCGTCGTCGTACGTGAGCACGTGACGTGAGTACCAACCTATGACGTTGTGGGTCCCGATCTCGTCTCGATCGTCGTCTGCGGATGTTCCCAGATCATCGATGAATGTGGGCGCCGCTTGGTCAGCATCCGAGAAGCCGACGTTTCCGGCCAAGTCGAGGACTAACGCCTGGAAATCGATCGGTAGGCTGTCGCCTCGCAGATCTGGGATGGTTAGGCTGACGCCGTCGTCGAATAACCCACTCATGTCGCCGTCTTCGATACCTCTCGACTCGACATAAAGGGCTGGCGCGATCCCGTTTGAAGGAGCTTTGGTCACTCCAAAGAACAAGTCGCCCTCTCCGAGTACGCCGTAGGGTTCATTGTCACTGTTGCCGTAACCTATGAATTCGCGACGAATCTGAACGACGCCGTTGTTCGCTCGGACACCAGAGGGAAGATCCAGCACAGGGTCGCTGTCACCTTCGTCCTTAGAGTTGTCTACGTACAGGCGGAAAGTGTCTTCCATTAACCCTGAATCGCCGTCTTCGAACGTACCTTCGAAATCGGGACTAGCATCGGTCGTGCTCGAACTGCTGGAAGGGGAGTCGACTGTAATGGTGGGCGGTTGAATGTCGATCTGCACTCGCAGCGGCTGAGTGCTGCCGTCCGAGTCCTTGTAAGTTATCTCGACGGGTCCGCTTTGGACGCCGACAACGGCTGGACCGTTCATGTCAGCAGTAGTCGCGTCGCCTAGCTCTCGCCCCCAGTTGCGGTCATCGTCGGGTCCGCGACCATCGGCGTCGGTCAATCGGATGTAGCCCTCGTAACGACCTGAGAAGCGGCTCGTCTCCCGCAGCATGAGGTTAACGGGGCCGTCATCGTTGTCGCCCTCGACTTTAACGACCAACTTATCGTTGTCTTCAATTTCGTCGGCAGTGAAGATGGGGTCGCCCACGCCGTTGTTGAACGTGTCGTCAGTCGTGATTTCAGTGCCGAAACCTGCGGTTTGATACACGAGGTCCCCGGTGAGCATCTCATAGTCGCTTGTCTGGTAGTAGACGGCAACAATGGCGAACACTTTGCCACTGGATAGCCCCCCTTGGAGAACCTGCCATGGGGCAATATCGCCGCCGCCCTCGATACCATTTCGATTACCGGTGGAACTATCTTCGTCGAGGCGGACATCTCCTGACGCAGTCAAATCGAGGAGTGGCGTGCTGGTCGTTGGGTCCGCTGGAGGAGTTGCAACGGTGACAGGGCGATCAGTCTCGTACCCAAAAACTTTAATTATCCCGTCTACATCCATTGGCGGGAACGGAGAAGTGCCCGTTCTTGCGAATTCAAAGCCCACGTTTCCTACCTGAGAGATAACAGAATTGACCTTCGTATCGCTCCTGTTAGATTGGATCAACCTGAAGTAGAATTCGTCGGTCCCGTAATAAGCGACATCTGCTGCAGTGCCGAGGTCTTCTATATCCTTCAACGATTCGTAAGCAACTTGCCGAAGCGTGTCGGGTTCAGTATCTAAGTCACTGCCGTCCGCGCCAGCCAAATCCAATCCGTCGTCCATAGCATCTGGGTCGTCACTAGGATCTTCGATCCAACCCGCGCCCCTGACCAGCACCCCCGTCCTGCGGTCTCGACCTGGATCGCTGATGCTCACCTTGATCAGGTCGGAGTTCTCGAGGATCGCCCGAGGCGCTTCCGCCCCAGTCTTAGGATCGTGCGCGTAGGTGGCGTAGACGTCGTCTACCTGAAGAACATCGTCGCGACCGGCAACATCGTAATCGCCACCGCCCCCGTCATTGCAGTCGCTTGCCTCGAAGATCGCGTCGTCTGCATCCGGATCGTCTGTCGTCAGACACGTGCCAACGTTAAGTACGTCTATCGTCCCGGTGGCAGCGGATGCCGTCGGGACTATGCTGTGAACGCCGATCGCCATTACCGCCAAAGCGATTACTGCGATGGCAGCCAGCGCGGTGTTTATTCGGAATCTTTTCTCAGTCATGCGGACTTCACTCTTTTGTCATCGTGAATGTCGATAGATCAACCCGCGCCCATCTATGCATATAGACGAACCGCAGGCCGGTTATGTTCCCGAATATACGAAGCATCGAGAAACCGATTCAATGAAAGATTGCGCGTTTACAAACGAATTTGAAATTGCTGCTCGAATTTCGCTGGTTTTCACTTGTGCCCGCTCTTGCAAAAATCCCTAAATCGCCACCAACCCCGCCGCAACCACCGGTCATCCCAAACCCCGCGACAACCACCCAACACCTGCTTCAACCGTCATCCCCGCGAACGCGGGGATCCAGAGGAGAGACAGAGCAACCGTTCCCTGGGGCCTTCTCCCTCCCGACAAGTCGGCGGAGTCCTCTCCCACCGAGTAGACCTTTGCAAAACCCAAAACACGCACACTGGGCGTGTCCCCTCTCCCCGAGGGGAGAGGATTCAGAGCTTGCCCTCAACTTGATTGGGGGTGAGGGGGATCGACAGACCGCTCGGATCCCTAACCGGACAAACCCCATCTGAGAAGCGTGGCCGAATTGGTTGCACTGTCTATCCTCTGGGTTCCCGCGTTCGCGGGAATGACGACACGTTTTGCAAAGGTCCCACCGAGGGGAGAGCGGATCGGCCCACAAGCGGATGTGGGTTCGTTCAATCGCCTCCCGGAGTAGCGGAAACTACCAGCCAGAAACGGCGGAAGGGATTCAGACGCCTTCCACCCCGATCCGGCAGAAGAATCTACTTCTCGGTGATGCTTTTTAGGAAGGTGACGTTGTCGGTCGAGCGGGATAGACGCTCGATTATGCGTTCGGCGGCTTCCGTAGGATTGCCGTTGCCGTTCGACGACTGCTGTTGCAACAGCGCCAACATGCGTCTCAATAGCCAGACCTGACGCAGGGTTTCCTGACTCTGCAACAGCTCTTCGTGTCTCGTGCCGCTGCGCTCCATCGCAACCGCGGGCCACAGCCTTCGCTCCGCCATAGTGCGGTCGAGGTGCAGCTCCATGTTGCCGGTACCCTTGAACTCTTCATATATAAGGTCGTCTAGTCGGCTGCCCGTATCTACCAACGCTGTCGCGACGATTGTCAGGCTTCCGCCCTCCTCGCAGTTGCGTGCCGCGCCGAAGAATTGCTTGGGCGGATAGAGGGCCAGCGGATCCATGCCGCCCGACAGAGTTTTGCCGCTACTCGGCAACTTAACGTTGAACGCGCGCGCGAGGCGGGTGAGGCTGTCAAGCACAAGAACCACATCTTCGCCCGACTCCACAAGCCGCTTCGCGCGGTCGAGAGCCCGGTCTGATGTCTCGCACTGATGTTCGACCTGCTCGTCGAATGTAGAGGAGTAAACCTCGCCATGCACCGAACGTCGCATGTCGGTAACTTCCTCCGGGCGCTCTCCGATCAATGCCACGATGATGTGGATCGCCGGGTAGTTTTCAGCGACCGCGTGGGCGATCTCCTTGAGGATGACCGTCTTGCCTGCCTTAGGCGGCGCCACGATGAGAGCTCTTTGCCCCTTGCCAATCGGGGCAATTATGTCGATGATCCTGGTGTTTAAGATTTTGGGAGATGTCTCTAGAGTGAGTTGCTTGTCCGGATAGACCGAGGTGAGCTTCTCGAATCTCGGACGCTGAAGTGCGAACTCGGCATCTCTGCCGTTGATCAGCTCTGGCCACAGCAGCGGGTTGTTACCCCTTCCTCGCGTCTTCTCGCCCTGCGACCTGACTGGCCCGGCCACGAAGTCGCCCTGCCTCATGCCGTTTTTCCTGATCAAACCATTCGGCACATAGATGTCGTCGAAACCGCTGTTGCCACCGGGGGGACGTAGAAATCCGTATCCCTTCTCATGAACGTCGAGCACACCGGCGCCGATCGATACACCCGCCTCCTCCGACTTTCGGAGCAGCACTTCAAGCGCAAGATCTGTTCGCTTTCCGGGCAGATCAGTAATGCCCAGCTCTCGAGCTTCGGTAACCAACTCCACAACAGACATTGCGCCGACGTTGCCCAGGGAGCCTGGATCAATCCGTTCAGATTCCGCATCTTGTCTTGGGGTGGCTACTTGGCGTCGCTGACCGCCATGGCCAGCAATGGTTGCGCTTTCAGTAGCAGTACGTGTCATCAGGCACCTGCGATGTAAAAGGGGTGTAAGTGGAAGTCGCTCGTAAATTTATAGAGCGACTATTTGATGGAAAAGCATTCAACCGACGGCGGCACATCATCCAAAATGGGAGAACATTCCGCGTTTCCGCCGCTACTGCTGCCTTCTCCTGACGCACAGTTTAATTAATCGTTTCGCAGCGAGTCAAATGAAGTCGTGAAACATTATTCAGCTACTTGCCGCTATTTCACTCAATAAACGTCGCTGCGTGCCTTCCCGCTCAAATCTACGCGACACACGGATAAAGGCGTTAAACAGTGGATGCGGTCGTTCGGGCCTTGACTGGAATTCCGGGTGGAACTGACTTCCCAACATGAATGGGTGATCCGTAATTTCGGCCATCTCCACCAATGAGAGATGCGGATTAATACCGCTCGAAATAAGACCCAATGGTTCCAGGTCCCGACGATATTTGTTGTTGTATTCGTATCGATGACGATGGCGTTCTTTGATAGTGAATGCTTCACCGTTTTTCGAACCGTCTGTTGGGGCATACGACTTATGGGCGATCGTGCCCGGCTCCAAGAGGCATTCGTACAGACCTAACCGCATCGTGCCGCCACTCTCCGATATGCCTTGTTGCTCCTCCATCAAATCGATGACCGGATAATTCGTGTCTGGCTCGAACTCGACGGATGAAGCCTCTTCCTTGCCTGCCACGTGCCTCGCAAACTCGATAATCATGATCTGGAGTCCGAGGCACAATCCCAGGTAAGGCACCGACCGCTCGCGCGCATAGCGTGCCGTTTCGATCATGCCTTCGGTTCCCCGCTTGTCGAAACCTCCGGGAACTACGATCCCTTGGGCGAGCGAGAGGTGTTTCTCGGCTCCATCCTGCTCGATCATCTCGGCAGGCACCCAGAGAATATCGACCTTGATATTTTGTTGGATCTCGGAATGCCTTAGCGCCTCGACAACAGAGAGATAAGAGTCGTGAAGGCTCGTGTATTTGCCAACGATTGCGATCTTCACGCTCTCGAGGTCTTCCGGTTTATGACCATCTAGGTCGTCGACATTTGGAGTACGAACCTGCGGCGGGTGGCGGCTGCTAAGCGCCTCCCACACCGGCGGCACGTTCGGTTCGATTTCAGGCAGTCCCAACTTCTTCGAGATCACCTTCGCCAATCCCTGCTGCTCGAACCACATCGGGACCGCGTATACGTTGTCCAAAGTGGGCAGGTAGATGATCGCCTCGGTTGGAACGCCGCAGTGAATGCTGATCTTCTCTTTGAGACTCGCTGTCTGCTCATCCGAATCGGTTGGATCATTCAGCCGGCACAGGATGGCGTCGGGTTGAATGCCCAGACCCCGCAGCTGCCTCACGCTGTGCTGGGTCGGCTTCGTCTTCAACTCGTTCGTCGGCTTCAGCAACGGAACGAACGCCAAGTGAAGGCAAAACGAATTCTCTCTGCCTTCCATATCACACATCCACCGAATCGCCTCGATGAAAGCCTCCGCCTCCATGTCACCTACGGTGCCTCCAACCTCGACGATAACGACATCGGCATCAGCGGTTTCGGCCAACTCCCGAATGTGGTTCGCAACCGTGTGCACGAAATGAGGCACGACTTGAACGGTTTCGCCCAAGAAGTCATCGCCTTGACGCTCTTTCGCCAAGAGCTCGTTATAAACCTGGCCCGCGGTGACATTCGACAGCACACTAAGGTCTTGGTTGAGAAATCGCTCGTAGTGGCCAAGGTCGAGATCCGTTTCGCAACCATCAGAAGTCACGTACACCTCACCGTGTTCCAAAGGCGACATCGTGCCCGGATCGACGTTGAGGTACGGGTCAAGCTTGAGGATGGAAACTGTGAAACCCCTGCTCTTCAGCATCCTCCCAATAGATGCGCATGCGATGCCTTTTCCTAAAGAGCTGGTGACCCCGCCGGTCACGAAGATATAGCGCCGACGTCTGCTCAAAGGGGGCCGCGTGGTTGGGATTGAAGGTGTTTCACGCGTTATCAGTGTAAGGGCGCCCCGAAGGAGTGTCAACGGGAACGAGGCATGCCGAATGCTAGAATTGCAACTTGATAAATGGGGAGATTCGGTGCGAAAAACGCGCTTTTCCTGACATCGAACCGGTGCTCCGCTCTAAGTTGCACCGGTAACGCTTGAGCCAATGCAAGACGAGATTTTGAGCAATGAAGACGTGCGCCACATCGCACGATTAGCGGCGTTGCGTATCGACGATGACGAAGTGGAGATGATGCGACGCCAACTTTCCGATATCTTCGAGCACTTCCAAGTGCTATCGCAGCTCGATACAGAAGGCGTCGAGCCAACTGGACATACCACCGATTCCCACAGCGTGATGCGAGATGATGCCGATCATCCTCCATTGAATCGCAATGAAATCTTGGCAAACGCACCAGATGTGGACGGTGAATTCGTCCGCGTGATGCCTGTGCTCGAGTGATCATCGTCTCATTGGCAATCCGCGTCTGCACCCAACAGTTTCCCAATCCATGACGACACCTGCTGGGGTTTCCCACTTTCCCGACTCGGCTCGCCATCTTCAGGCCATGTATCGAAAAGGTGTGACGAGCGCTGTTGAGATCGCCACAACCTTTCTCGACCGCATAGAGCGGATCGACCCTCAGATCGGCGCTTACCTATCGCTAGTCGATCCTGATGCGTTGATGAAAGACGCCGGGAATGCAGATGACCGCCTCAACGACAGGACAGGAGAGGCGCCGACGTCGATGACGGGCGTCCCATTCCTAATCAAGGACAACATCTCAACAAAAGGCCTCGAGACGACCGCTGCTTCTCGGATCCTGGAAGGTTATGTGCCGCCGTACGACGCCACGGTGGTGTCAAAACTGAAGTCAGTAGGTGCGTTAATCCTCGGGAAAGGCAACTTGGACGAATTCGCCATGGGATCGTCCAACGAGAACTCCGCCTTCAAGCCTGTGATAAATCCCTGGGGCGAAAACAGAGTGCCAGGCGGCAGTAGTGGAGGCGCTGCTGCAGCCGTGGCGGCGGGCGAATGCCTCATCGCGTTGGGGTCCGACACTGGGGGGAGCATTCGGCAGCCAGCATCCCTTTGCGGAGTCGTTGGTTACAAGCCTACTTATGGCGCGGTGAGCAGATACGGTCTCATCGCGTTCGGATCTTCGCTGGATCAGATTGGACCGATTGCGAGAACGGTAGCGGATTGCGCCGATTCAGTAACCGCCATTGCAGGACTCGATCCCTTTGACTCGACTTCGCTCGACACGGGGATCACCGACTACGCCGAGTTTCTGGGGCGCGATATCGAGGGCATGAAGATCGGCGTGCCGCGAGAGTATCTGGTCGAAGGGGTAGAACCTGGGGTTCGCTCGGCCTTCGAGAAAGCGATCGATGTCTTGGTAGGCCTTGGCGCCAACGTCGACGAAACTACTTTGCCATTGACCGATCACGCATTGGCTGTCTACTACATAATCGCCCCTTCAGAGGCATCGGCCAATCTATCCCGCTTCGACGGCGTGAAGTACGGCATGTCGATTGAAGGTGAGCCCAATGCACGAGAATCGATCGAAGCCACTCGTGGTGCGGGTTTCGGGGACGAAGTGAAGCGAAGGATCCTGATAGGCACTTACGCACTTTCGGCCGGATACTACGACGCCTACTACAAAAAAGCCCAGCAAGTTCGGACGCTAATACGGCAGGAGTTTGCACAAGCATTCGAACAGTTCGACGCCGTGGTCACTCCGACATCGCCAACCGTCGCCTTCGAACTAGGATCGCGCACACAGGATCCGTTCCAGATGTACCTTAGCGACGTGTGCACGATACCCGTCAACATCGCAGGGTTGCCAGGGATATCGGTGCCTTGCGGACTATCGGAGGGTTTACCGGTGGGTCTGCAATTCATCGCGCCGCAACTGGGAGACCGGGTAGCCCTTCAACTTGCCCATGCCTATGAGCAAGCAGCTAATTGGAATTTCAGACCAGATATTTCATGATTGGAATATGAACATCAAAACAATAGCCATTTTGACCGCATTGATCGTTTCGCTGTTGGCAATCGCCAGCTGCGGCGAGGATGAAGTCTCATCCGAGGTTTGTAAGCTCGAACCGCCTCCCACCAGAGCTCCGGACTCTGCGCCGTCACTGTCACCCCCGGGGTTGCCTTACGTCTTCGACGGCATTTACTACGTCGATGGCGAGATCGGGCCCGGTGGACAGACGATATACGCGAAACTAACCACTTCTAGGTCGCCGTTGGTGAAAACCCTGGACGACGGCAGATTCTTCGGCGCGATCCACGGTCCGGTCAGTGATTCAGATTGGGATGTGCCTTTCGTCTTCTGTCTGGGTACGCCCGACGGTGACGCCGTACCGGCAGAGGAAACATACGAATACGAAAACCTCGGGCAACCTCACATGATCAACCTTGATCTGCACTTTCCCCGCCTCCCAGAGAACTAAACCCAAACCATCCTGCGGCGGCAACGCCATGCTCAGCGAACTAGACGAAATATCGCCACAAGTACACGAATCTGCGTTCGTCAGCGAAACAGCGCACCTCATCGGTGACGTGCGGGTAGGACCTTACTCAAGCATCTGGCCCGGAGTGGTGATCCGAGCCGACAGCGGCAAGATCGTGATCGGCGAACGCAGCAACGTTCAAGACAACTCTGTCCTACACGCTGACGACGACGCTTCGATCGGCGACGATGTGACTTTAGGCCACGGTGTGATCTGCCACGCAAAGCGGATCGGGGACGGCTCGCTCATTGGGAACGGATCGGTGCTCAACGACGGCGTCGAGGTCGGTCCGAGGTGCCTAGTAGCAGCCGGCTCGGTGATTACCGAGAATACGGTCATCGAACCTGAGATGCTGGTTCGAGGGATTCCGGGGCGCCCAATCGGGAAGATCCGAAAACGCCACGCCGATCTGCAGAAGCTCGCCGCTAACTCCTACGTGGCAAGGATCGAAAGATACAAGCGATCCCGCGCCAAAGGCATCCCGATCTGAGACGTCACATCCGTTCCGGAGCCGTCATACCCATGATGCCGAGCGAGTTGCGCAAAACGATGCGTGAGGCGTCGACAAGCAACAGCCTGGCTTTCGACAATGGCATGTCGTCTTCCTCTGACGACAGCACCCTGCACTCTTCGTAGAAACGCTGCAACTCACGCGCGATTTCGTAGGTGAAGTGCGGCATGTGATGAGGCTCGAGGTTCTCGGCGGCACGTGCCACCACATTTGGCAGCTCATTGAGCCTCCGCATCAATGCGAGCTCTTGAGGATGCGTCAGGAGCGAAACATCGCCACCAGAGAACTCGATGCCGCGTTCATCGGCCGCCCGCAAAACTGCGCAGAGCCTCGCGTGTGCGTACTGAACATAAAAAACGGGGTTGTCTGACGACTCGCGCTTCGCGAGCTCCATGTCGAACTCGATATGGGTTCCAGCTGCTCGCTCCAAAAAGATGTAGTGACAAGCGTCCGCGCCCACCTCGTCGATCAGATCATCGGCGCCGATGAAGTTGTCCGCTCGTTTGCTGAATCGCACCATCGCACCATCGTCCTTGAAGCTGACGAGTTGGTTGATGATGATCGTCAATCGCTCAGGGTCCACCCCCAATGCTTCGACCACCGCCTTCATGCGCGCCACGTGTCCATGGTGGTCTGCGCCCAAAACATTCACTACTTCGCCGAAATTGCGCTTAATCAACTTGTTGTAGTGATACGCGATGTCGGTGCCGAAGTACGAAGGTCCGCGCTCCTTGCTGCGGATGATTACGCTATCGCTGTCCAACCCGAGTTTTGTGCCAACGAACCATAGAGCGCCTTCACGTTCTGCGATGAATCCGCCCGACTCGAGCACCTTTAGCGCTTGCTCGAAATCTCCGTCACCCAGAAGCGACTGCTCGCTGAACCAAACGTCAAAACGGATCCCCATGCTTTCCATCGTCGATTTGATGTTGCCCAGCGTCAGTTCGAGAGCTGGAGCCGAGATCCTGTCAACCGCTTCGTCCGCTTCTAGCTCCACGAGAGAGTCGCCCAACGACTCGTAAAGATTCTTGCCTAGTTCCCTGACGTATTCGCCAGGGTAAGACTCTTCAGGCATCTCGGCGTCGCGTCCAGCGGCTTGAAGGTAACGGACATAGACAGACTCTGCGAATATCCGCATCTGATTGCCGGCGTCGTTGACGTAGTACTCGCGCTGAACTGCGTAGCCAGCCGCTTCCAAAATGTTCGCTATTCCGTTGCCTAGCGCCGCGCCTCGAACATGCCCGATGTGCAACGGCCCTGTCGGGTTGATGCTCACGAATTCGACCTGGATGCTCCGCTCTTCCCCGATATCGACATTGCCAAACGATACGTCTGCCGCCCTAATTGCATTGACTTGCTCCCTGAGCCAATCCTCCGAAAGCGAGAAGTTGATGAACCCCGGCCCCGCGATGTTCACGTCGCCGATCATCTCGTCGGCAGGGAGCGTGTCCACTATCTTGGACGCAACTTCGCGTGGAGGCATACGCATACTTGACGCCAGCACCATAGAAACGCTCGTGCTGAAGTCGCCGTGCGCTGCCTGCTTCGGCTTTTCAACAGTTGGTTCAATTACTCCGACTGGAGGCAACGCGCCTGAATCTATGGCTGCATCGAGTGCTGCGCCGATCCACATTGCGATCTTCTTCTGAGGGTGCATTCTCTTGAGATTTCTTATGTTTGCCGAGCGGTCGGCTCGTTTAGCGCCGACGTATATACTGCGCGCAAGGAAGCGAATTCCTTAGTTTAAGGATAAATTCTCGTTACGCTCGCACCCGTTACTCGGCGTGTCAGGGCCACAGACCAAAACACAGGAACCCAATTGATGTCAGACGAAGAATCCCTAGAGGAATACGCGGCGCAAATCCGATCCGAAGCGGAGAAAGCGGGAATTTCGATTTCCGACGAACATGCCCGGCTTGCAGCCGAATGGCGGGGAACCTACGAAGCCGCGGTCAAAGCGGTCCGGGCAATGGACTACTCGAGCTACGAGCCGGGCGCGGTATTCGTGCCAGTAACCGAGCTAAGCACACCGCCGGACTCCGAGCTATGACCCAAAAAGCCGACGAACTAGCTTTTGCCTCCATCCACGAGCTTGCGCCGAAGATAGAGGCCGGTGAAGTTTCGCCAGTCGAACTCGTGGAAAACGCTCTCGAAAGAGCCGAGCGGCTTCAGCCAGAGCTAAATGCCTTCTTGGCCATCTGGCACGAAACCTCGATGCACTACGCCAACGTAGTCGAGCAAGAAATCGCTACTGGGAACTACCGCGGTCCGTTGCATGGCATACCCATTGGCCTAAAAGACCTTGTGGCGGTAGCCGGAACGCCGACCACTGCCGCTTCGAAGGTACTGGCAGATAACGTTGCAACCTCCGACGCAGCGGTAACTGCCCGACTCAAAGATGCCGGTGCAATCATCATCGGCAAAACAAACCTCGTCGAGTTCGCTTTCGGTCCGACCGGATTGAACCCCTATACCGGCGACGCGCACAACCCCTGGGACCCGAGCAGAGTCACCGGCGGTTCGAGTAGCGGATCTGGCGCCGCTGTCGCGGCTGGCATCGTTCACGGCGCGTTGGGTTCTGACACCGGTGGCAGCATCCGCATGCCCGCATCGCTGTGCGGAATCGCCGGATTGAAACCGACTTATGGCAGAGTGCCGCGCTCCGGGGTGCTCGACCTTGCTTGGAGCAAAGATCATGTCGGCCCCATGACGCGTCGCACTGCAGACTGCGCACACATGATGAACGCCATCGCGGGGCAAGACGCACGCGACATCGCATCTTCGCACATGCCCGTGCCCGACTTCGCCGCTGATCTCGAAAAAGGCGTCGATGGTCTCAGGCTGGGCGTGCCGGAACACTACTTCTTCAACGACGAAATCGCCGATGCGTCGGTACTGGAAGCCGTCCGAATTGCGATCGAGCTTCTGGAGAGGAACGGAGCCGAGATCGTCAGTGTGCCTATGGAGTGGGTCTCGGGAGGCAGGCCGATCAACATCATCATGTCACTTGCCGAAGGTGCCGCGGTGCACGAGAAGATGATCAACGAATCGCCAGACGACTACACGATCGCCGTGCGAAGTCGGATGCAGTCGGCTATGGGCATCTTGGCGATCGACTACATACGTGCTCAGCGAGCACGGCGGATGTTCGCTGAGAAGATGGCGGAAGCCACCAAAAATATAGACGCGCTAGTCACGCCTTCGGTTCCGGTCCAGACTCCAACAATCGCCGACTGCACGCCACCTCCGGGTCAGGCCGTTGCTCCAGAAGGCGCTTCGATACCTCTATTCACCTCGATATTCGACGTTACAGGTCAGCCCTCACACTCCGTGCCTTGCGGATTCGACGGCAATGACATGCCGATCGGATTGATGATCACCGGCGCTCCATTTGATGAATCCATGGTGTTGCGCATCGGGCACGCTTACGAAGAGCTCTCCGGTTGGCATGAGAAAAGACCACCGGTTCGATAACCCACGTTGACGCGATGAACACAGAAAAGGAAATCGCCAGCCCTGCCGACAGGAAACGATATCCGCGATACGTCGATAGACCGTCTGGGTTAACAGGCCGTGGATACGCCTGCGTTGCGTTGGACAGACCAACAGACCCCGTGAATGTGGGTCACGCGCTCCGAGCATCCTTCTGCTTCAGCGCTCGGTTACTCATAATCGGGGGTTCAGTGGAAAGGTTACGGCTCAGCAAGCTTTTGACCGACCCGATGCGCACTTATAAGCACGTCCCTGTATTGCAATCTGCAAACATCCTTGATTCCGTGCCTCATGGCTGTTCAATCGTGTGCGTCGAACTCGATCCTTCTGCTACGCCGTTGATGGAGTTCAGTCATCCGGAGAGGGCGTGCTATGTGTTCGGCCCTGAAAACGGCAGCGTCTCAGATGAACTCCTCGAACGTAGCGACCACAAGATCGCCATACCCACTATGGCATCGCTGAATCTCGGCATGACCGTCAACATCGTTCTCTACGATCGGATCGCCAAAGCTTGGCCGAAGACACTCGAACGCCGAGAGAGATACGACGCCTACAACCTGGCTTCGGAAGACAGAAACGGCTCGTGAGCAGGAGACGCGGTGCGTCCCTGCCAGGCTTAGGGCAACGAGGCGTAAGGGGCGTATATTTCGGCTGGTACATTCTCGCCGGCTCCGCCTTGATGAACGGTTTGGGCGGAAGCCTGCTTTGGCAGGGATTCACGGTCTTCTTCATCCCTGTAGCCACCACACTCCATCTCAGCGCGGCCCAAGTCTCCTTGGCGTTCTCTCTCGCTCGCGCCGAAAACGGAGTGCTGGGGCCAATAACGGGCTGGGCGCTCGATAAGTGGGGATACCGACCACTGATGTTCGCCGGGACGTTGATCACCGGCATCGGCTACATCTGGCTTTCTCGGATGGACACTTATATCGGATTCCTACTCGTCTATCTGCTGGTCGTTTCTCTCGGATCATCCACCTCATTCATGCAAAGCACCACCGCCGCGTTGAATGCATGGTTCGTGCGCATGAGGGGATTCGTGATGTCCATCAACAGCGCAGCTTTTCGTCTGGGCGGCGCAATTATGATCCCCCTGCTCTCTTACATAGTGCTCACTTGGGGATGGCAAACGGCCGCCGTCGTCATTGGCGTCGGGATGATAGTGGTCATCACGCCGCTCTCATTGCTGTTCCGCAGGTCACCCGAAAGTGTTGGGCTGCTGCCCGACGGGGGAGTCTCCTTGGCGCTGATGCGACGACGACGCGCCGTCGAGCGAGCAAGAAGCGGCAGACCGAACACCCCGGTTGGTTGGTTGCGACGAGTTGGCGGACGCGACGCACCGGGCGACGACTTACCGAATCGTGCCGACGAAGTTTCCGATGTGAGCGGCGACCCGAGCGATGTCAGTACTAAGGATGCGCTGCGCACCACATCGTTCTGGGTGTTGGTCCTCGCAACTAGCATGCGGATGGCCGTGCACGGCACGATCTTTGTTCACTTCATTCCGATCCTTGTTTGGCGAGGGGAAGACCAACAGACAGCCGCCAACCTTTTGGGGCTGCTGTCCCTAGTTGCGGTGCCGCTGATCCTCTATACGGGATACTTGAGCGACAAAATAGGGCGGCCCATAATGCTGGCGTTTCTCTATTCGATGTCTGCCGGCAGTCTGATCCTCATCACCAGAGTCGAAGGCACGTGGCCCATCTTCATGGCGATGCTCCTCTTCTCTGGCTCAGAGGCTGGAAGTTCGCTCAACTGGGCGATTATCGGTGACCTGTTCGGACGCCGAAGATACGCAACAATCAGAGGAATGATGGCGCCCATCTACAACACCGTTCTCATCATCACCCCCACCGCAGCCGGGTACGTGTTTGACCAGACACACTCCTACAACTTGGTCCTGTGGTTCGGAGCCGGGCTCCTGGTATGCGCGGGTTTGGTGTTCGCCACCCTGCAAAAGCCGGTGATGCGGCGGAAGGCCGAACTAGAAGCGACCACCTGAGGCGCAATCACCAGTATGTTGAGCGACTAGCGGCCTCTTGGATTCCCCTTCACCCCGAGACCACGCTGTCAAACCGAGGGCTCGTCATGGCGGCTAAGCCCGCAATCCAGACGGCCGAGCGCGTTCACCGGATCGACCTTCCAGATCAGTATCGGCAACAGCTCGAACCAGATTTAAACGACGACTTACGTTTGGTGATTCTCCCCGCCAAGATCCTTCGACGAGCTCAGGATGACAAGGGCTAGACGGGACGATGGCGAAATCTCCTCGCCAGACCTTGCGCCGAGTCGGGCTTGATCACCTGAATCGAGAGAGATTGGTCGGGGCAACAGGATTTGAACCTGTGACCTCTTGACCCCCAGTCAAGTGCGCTACCAGACTACGCCATGCCCCGCTCCAGAGTGTTGCCAGTTTAACATTTCGGCGTCGTTTCCAATCGAGATTAAACGTGTGGGCAGGTGCTTATAATCAACCACTATGGCTGAAGTCGGCCCATTCAGGGCGCCGCGGGGCGTGCAGGACATCCTTCCAGAAGTGCAGCCCCTCTGGGAACATGTCCGTGCCACCGCTCGAAAAACGGCACAACAATGCGGATACTCCCAGATAGACACACCCGTCTTCGAGAACACTTCTCTATTCCAGCGCGGCGTTGGCGACGAAACGGACATCGTCCAACACGAAATGTACTCCTTCGACGATCTGGGAGGGGACTCGCTTACCCTTCGACCAGAGGGCACGGCGCCGGTCTGTCGTTCGTACATCGAGCACGGAATGCACAACCTCCCTCAGCCAGTGCGGATGTTCTACATATCCCCGATGTTCAGGTACGAACGCCCGCAGGCCGGAAGATTCCGACAGCATCACCAGTTCGGATGCGAGGCAATCGGTGATGAGTCACCCCTCATCGATGCCGAAATAATCGAAATGGGATGGACTTACATCACGCGACTCGGGTTATCGGACATTACCGTTAACCTCAACTCAATCGGCGATCCGGAAGGCCGTCAAGCCTACACATCGAAACTCAGAGACCACTTCGCCCGATACGCTGATGAGCTGCCAACCGTCGACCGCGAACGTTTGGATCGCGCTCCGCTGCGATTGCTCGACTCCAAAGAACCCGTTACGCAAAAGATCGCCGTCGATGCCCCACGTTCGATCGATTTTCTCTCGTCCGGAGCGCAAGAGCACTGGGAATCGTTGAACGGATTCCTGGAGGGGATGTCAAAAACGTATCCAGACTTTCAGTATCGAATCGACCACACGATGGTCCGCGGCTTCGACTACTACAACCGCACCGTATTCGAGTTCGTACCTGGCCACGAGGGAAGCCAGACATCGCTCTTCGGGGGTGGCCGCTATGATCCGTTAATTGCGACCCTAGGCGGTCAACCTACCCCGGGCGTCGGCTCAGGATCAGGTATCGAGCGGGTCATCTCTGAGATCAGACGTCAAGAATCGGTACATCTCGATGGCAATGCCCTCGACCTTGTGGTTGTCCACCTAGGTGACGAAGCAGCCAAGCGCAGCGTCCCGTTAGCTTCGTCGCTGCGAAGCAATAACCTCTCAGTAGTGATCTCACCCATGGGCAGATCGATGAGGGCACAGATGCGTTATGCCAACCAGTGCGGTGCACGATACGCGCTCATAATCGGCAATCGAGAGATCGCCAACGGGACGGCAGCGCTGAAGCCGCTGCGCGATGATAGCGAGCAAGTCGATGTCCCCCTCAACCCTGCGGCGATCGCCAACGCAGTATCAAGAGAATGACCACAACAAGCAACAACGTCACGATGGAAGACAGGGCGCTAGCGAGTCTTCGCACTGTCGCCCAGCGTCATGCCGAACTTGAGCGGTTGATGTCACAACCTGACGTCGTCTCGGATCGCCAGCAGATGCGGCGGCTTGGCAGGGAGTATGCACGTCTCACGCAACTCGTGAATCTCAAAAATGAATTCGAGGCAGCTCGTGACGAGCTTGCAGACGCCAAGACGATAATTGCCGACGAATCAGATGCTGAAATGCTCGAGATGGCTCGTGAAATCGCAGCCGAACAGCAGGGGCAGGTCGAATCTCTACTAAAGCAAGTCCAGCTAGCCTTGATTCCTACCGATCAAACCGACGATGCAGATGCGGTGGTCGAAATCCGCGCTGGCACGGGGGGCGACGAGGCAGGCCTTTTCGCCGCGGAACTCTATCGGATGTACCAGCGATACGCCGAGACTCATGGATGGCGAGCATCGGTTCTCTCAACCAACGAAACAGGTATCGGCGGAATCAAAGAGATCGTCTTCGAACTCGAGGGTGACGGCGCTTTTCGCCGATTGAAGCTCGAGAGCGGAGTGCATAGAGTGCAGCGGGTGCCTCTGACGGAGTCGCAAGGCAGGGTCCACACATCGGCCGCCACCGTAGCCGTGCTCCCCAAGGCCGAGGACCTCGACGTAGAGATCGACGAAAAGGATCTGAAGATCGACATATTTCACGCCGGGGGCCATGGCGGCCAAAATGTCAACAAAGTCGCCACCGCAGTCCGCATCACTCACGAACCTACCGGTATCGTTGCACAGTGTCAAAACGAACGTTCGCAGCTACAGAACCGGTCGCAAGCCATGGGTATTCTGCGAAGCCGTTTGTGGGATTTGGAGATACGGAAGCGCAACGAGAAAGTAGCGGCGGCGCGCAAGACTCAAGTCGGATCCGGCGATCGCTCCGAAAAGATTCGGACCTACAACTTCCCCCAATCGCGAGTCACCGACCACCGAATCAACCTGACGACTCACAATCTTCCGAAAATCATGGACGGTGAGATCGACGAGTTCGTTAATGCGCTTTTGCAGGTAGAGCAGTCCAAAAAGATCGAAGCCATGTCGTCTGCTTGACGGCCGAACGTTTATTGTCCACCATCTCTGAGGCGATTCGCCTCGCAGCCAAGAACTTCGTCCTCGCCGGCATCCCCGACGAGGATGCCCATCTCGAGGCCAGACTGCTCTACCAGCATGCCGCAGGTGTTTCCGCTGAACAGCTGATTGCGGATCTCCGCGAGCCAGCGGACTCAACGTCATTGGCAGAATTCGAGTCCCTCGCCGATCAAAGGCGAAACCGTAAGCCCCTGGCCTACATAGTCGGCGAGAAAGAGTTCTACGGACGCAAATTCAATGTCGACGAAAGATGTCTCATCCCAAGACCTGAAACGGAACTCGTAGTTGAAATGGCTTTGAACTCCGTTCTACAGTGGGGCATCTCCAAACCCCGAATTTGCGACATCGGCACTGGTTCGGGTGTATTGGCCATCACCTTGGCTCTCGAAATCCCGGAGTCCGAAGTCGTGGCAACCGATATCTCTAGCGACAGCTTGGAGTTGGCTGAATCAAACGCTTGTAACTTGGGTGTCAGTCCGGATCAGATCTCGTTCAAGCGTGACGACATCACTGAGCCTGACTCGCCGAACCTCCCAAGCCCGTTCGATCTGATCATCTCAAACCCGCCTTATGTGACCACTTCGAATCTCGCCAAGCTGGAGCCGGAAGTGCGGGATTGGGAGCCCACCGTTGCGCTCGACGGCGGCGAGAACGGGATGAAGGTTCTGAATCCGCTGATTGCATTGTTGCCGCTCCTGTTGAAGGCTGGACAGCATTCCGCCGCGTTCATTGAGATCGATCCGCCGGTCGCGGAACCATGCGAAGCGGCGGCGCGTAAAGCCTTTCCGCATGCGAACATATCGATATCGAATGATCTCGCCAGCCTCAAACGCGTCCTGTCGATCATCACGTGACCGGCGCAGATGCGGATTAGAATGACTTGCCGACGAACCGAACTCATTCGCCAGATCTCAGCACGGAGACATCACCATGTCAGATAACCCCACATTGAGTAATTTGCTCAACCCTTCTACTCAATCTGACATTGCAGTGGCGGAACCTGGCAAAGGCGCATTGTCTTACGGCGAGTTGGACCGCGAAGCGTTGCGGTTGTCAGGGCTCCTAACGGGTGCTGGGGTAAACGAGGGCAAGGTCGCCTCGATCATCCTGCCGAACGGCATCGAGTTCATCGCCACATTTCTCGCCGTCACGCACACAGGCGCGATCGCGGCGCCATTGAATTCGGCATACACGGTCGACGAGTTCGTGTTCTACATGGAGGATACCGACTCGCAATTCGTGATGCTGCCGGCAGGAGATCATCCCGGCAGAGAAGCGGCCGACAGATTGGGCATCAGCACGATTGACGTCGAGTCGGATCGGTCGACATCGGGCTTACCTCGAGTAAAGCTTTCGATTGGCGGATCGGAACTCACACTCACGAAAGATCCAAGTCCCCCTGGCGAAGACGACGTTGCACTCTTTCTCCACACATCTGGCACCACGAGCAGGCCGAAAGGCGTGCCGCTCAGGCATGTCAACTTGATGCGCTCGATCAACAACATCAAACGGTCTTACGAACTGACCCCCGACGACACCTCCCTCGTCGTCATGCCTCTGTTCCACGTCCACGGGCTGATCGGAGCAACGTTGTCGACTCTTAACTCAGGCGGTGCGATTGTGGTGCCGGAACGCTTCTCCGCTGGTGCCTTCTGGTCGCAGCGGAGCGAATTCGACGCAACTTGGTATTCGGCCGTGCCCACCATCCACCAAATTCTGCTCATGAGGGCAGACAGCGACGATGCTCCACATGAATCATTCAGATTCATCCGCTCCTGCTCCGCCGCGCTCGCACCCAGCGTATTCGACGATCTGGAGTCGCGCTTTGGAGCACCCGTTTTGGAAGCCTATGGAATGACCGAGGCTGCACACCAGATGTCGAGTAGCCCGTTGCCACCTGGCGACCGATTCCCGGGCACAGTTGGCACAGCGACCGGAGTCGAGGTCGCAATAATGCTCGACGAAAACACAGGAGCGCTGGCACCCAACGATGAGCGTGGCGAGGTCGTAATCAAGGGTGAAAACGTGATGTGGGGCTACCACAACAACCGAGAAGCCAACCACGACTCATTCGTCAACGATTGGTTTCGGACGGGAGACCAAGGTTTCTTGGACGAGGCTGGATACCTAACTTTGACGGGTCGGCTCAAGGAGCTGATTAACCGCGGCGGCGAGAAGATTTCGCCACTCGAGGTCGATGCCGCGTTGTTAGAGCATCCATCAATTGCCGAAGCAGTATGCTTCTCTGCACCCGATGTGAAGTACGGCGAATGCGTTCAGGCGGCGGTCGTCCTCAATAACGAAGCTGCCGAAGACGAGATCCGAGATTTTTGCCGAGCCCGACTCGCGGAATTCAAAGTTCCCGACGTTATCTACTTTGCAGATCAGCTACCGCGAACAGCAACAGGAAAGATACAGAGGCGCCACGTGGCAGCGGTGTTCGTTGAGCCCGAATCCTCGTGAGCATTTGACCAACGGTCAATCGGTCAAGAGCGTCAAGAAAAGGCTCGCCAAACCGAGATACATAACTATCCCGAAGATATCGGTCGCTGTCGTCACTATGACGGCAGACGCCATCGCCGGGTCAATCCTCACCAACCGCAGGGCCAACGGCACCAAAACGCCGCTCAACGCCGCCAGCATCAGATTCAGCAGCAATGAAACCGTCACCAAAGCGGTAAGCGCAGGATCGCCCTTCCACAGATACACGATTACGCCGAGTATCAGCCCGACAACCACTCCTTGCGTGATCGATAACAGCAACTCGTAAATCACGAGCCTGGGGACGTTCGTGAGCGATCGCTCTCCCAGCGCCAGCGAGCGCACGATGATCGTCACTGTTTGGGTCCCCGCGATACCAGCTTGCCCCATCACGATCGGCAAGAAAACCGCCAACACCGTCAACGCGCCTAGGGTTGGTTCGAACAGGCTCAACGCGAACCCGGCGCCCATCACTGTGAACAGATTGAGCACCAGCCACGGCAGTCTGCTTCTGATCGAGTAGCGCAGGCTGGGCACCGTTCGCAATCCTCCGCCCATGCCAACCATGCGAAACATGTCTTCTGTCGCCTCTTCTTCGGCGACCTCCACCAGTTCGCTCACGGCTATCACGCCTTCGAGCTGGTTAAGCTGATTGGTTACCGGAATGCTAACGAGGTCGTATCGCTCCATTAACCTCACCGCCTCCTCCTGGTCGTCGGTCGCAGCCACCGAGATCACGTCGCGATTCATAATTTCGTTCACCAACGAACCCGCCGGCGCAAATACGATTTCGGCCAACTCCAACCGACCCAGCAATGCGCCGTTGGCATCCACCACGTAGATCTGACGCATCTCCTCCGGGCCCAACTCCATATCCCGGAGGACCCGCAGCGCGTGACGGACCGTCCAGTAGTCGCGAATCGTGGCGAATTCCGGCGACATCAACCCGCCGGCGTCGTCGTCCTGGTGAATCAGCAACTCGCCGACGACATCCATCGTGCTCATGCGAGCAAGGATCTGGCTTGCTTCCTCCCAGTCGAACCGGTGCAGCAGGTCTGCGGCAACCTCCGGTTCGGCCTCATCCAACACTTTGGGACGCCGCTCGTCCGAGATCGATTGATACACGTCGGATGCAGTCTCGACATCGAGCTCACCCAGCACCTCCGCGACCTGAGCGTCCTCCATTGCTGCCACCAGAGCAACCATCTCGTCGCCTGAAGTTTCGACCACCACCGACGCTATATCGGCCGCGCGAAGCGGCGAAATCTTCTCGACCGCCGCCCCGTATTCTCCCGACTCCAATAAGCCGGATACTTCTTCGACTATTACACCCAGATCAACGGGCGAGGGAGTAGATGTCACGACTACCTGATCAATGTCTTGGAACTAAAACTGCGCGGCGACGAAACCTGACGCAATGTGGCCTGACGAAGCCCCAACGGCTTGCCCAATCACGGCCAAAAGTACAAGCATCTGCAATCAGAATCGTACGCAACAATCCGCGTTGCGCGCAACATCGATTCAGACCAATGGCGATAAGATTGAAATATTGAGCGGCTGGCGGATCTACGAAATCCGCAAACAATTCGAGAGGGCGCAACCCTTGTTGCTCGGAGTTTCAGGATTTTTCAGAGGCGATTGGCTCTCCGTAACCGCCGCCGACATGCAGAAAGTCGCAGATAACGGCTTCAAAACTGCGATGCTCACAGTGGCAGACCCCTCAATTGGTACCGCCGACGACATCGCAAAGCTCAAAGACCTGTACGCCGAATTCGGGATGGTCATGCCTATGACCAGGGGCGCTTACGGCGGAGGGCTGTGCAGCGATGACGAATCTCAGCGCGAAACTTCGATCCAGTTCCTCAATGACACAATCCGGCTTTCGGCCAAATTCGGCTGCCCGACGACCTACTTCAGGCCCGGAAGCCTGAATCCCAATGGCGCTTGGTTGCCGCATCCCGAGAACCGCTCAGATGCGACTTTTGACCGGCTCGTCGAAAGCGCGCAACAGGCTTGCGCCGTGGCGGGTGACGAAGGCATTCGTCTAGTAGTCGAGGCCGGAGTCGTCTGCCCCCTATACACGCCAAAGAGAGTACGGGAATTCTTCGACGCTGTGGACATGCCCGCGCTGGGATTCAACATGGACCCTGTAAATCTCGTGGGGTCACTCGACGTCGCCTACGACACAACGTCGCTCATCAATGAGTGCATCGACCTTATGAGCGAAGAGATCGTGGGATGCGATGCCAAAGACATAAAGATCGTGGATGCGCTTCTTCCCCACTTCGAAGAGGAAATCATCGGCGCGCCCGAGGCGTTGCTCGACAATGTGACCCTGCTCAGACGACTGCAGGATATCGCTCCCGACATCCGTGTGATGGTTGAACACTACCCCGATGAACAAATCCCTGCCGCGGCATCTGGAATCAGACGCGCCGCGGAAATTGCAGGAGTAGTTTGGGATTGAACACTGCTAGACAACCGAGCCGCGAGGCCAAGGAGTAGAACAATGCCGGTCGACCTATCCGGCAAACGCGTCATAGTGACCGGCGGTGCGACCGGTATCGGAAGGGCTTCGGCAATAAAAGTCGCCGAAGTCGGCGCCGATGTGGCGGTGTTTGACAACAACAATGAAGACGGCAAAAACACCGCAGACGAGATAATCGCCAGCGGAGGCAACGCCCGCTTCTGGAGCGTGGACGTAAGGGATGAAGCCAACGTATCTGGGTCTGTCACCGCGGCAAAGGCTTGGATGGGCGAAATTGATGTGCTTCTTCACTTTGCCGGTGTCCTTCAAGGAGCTTCTGTAAGCCTCGAACAATTCCCCGAAGACACTTGGGACACAGTTCTGGACATAAATCTCCGGGGAACGTATCTGCTGGCAAAATACGTCGCCACCGAGATGCTGAAAAAACCCGGCCCCGATCGAGGAGTGATCATCCTCACCGCATCTGGCGCTGGCGTCAAGGGCGGCTCATCGTCGTACGCATACGGAGCCAGCAAAGGCGGGGTCCACGGGTTCACGATGGTCATGCAACAGTACCTCGGCGAACACGGAATTCGCGTAAACGACATTGCTCCCGGTTCAGTAGGCACTCCGCTCAAAGTTTCACAGGTCAGAACTACGCATGCAATGACCGAAAGCCGTGAAAACCTCGACTCGCTGCTGGGACAACTTACATCGCCGAGCGATGTGGCAGAGATCGTGGCGTTCATGGCCAGCGACGATGCCAAGCTGCTACGAGGCACCGTCTTCACGGGCTGATTCGCACAGCCCGTTCCCGATCTCGCCGAAATCCTCCCGATGTCTTCAGCACGCGCTTCGACAGAACATGCAGTTGCGTTTGCTCCTGGCAACGTCTCTGGTCTCTTCAAAATCATCCTCGACGACGACCCGGCAAAGATGCACTCACTTGGCTGGGGATTCACGGTCGCTGAAGGAGTTACGGCGACCCTCCACCCCCTTGACGAAGACGAGAACAAGATCGAGTTCAACGGCTCGCCGATAATATTCCCAACCGTTGCCGAGGCGCTGTCAGAACTGACCGACCAACGTTTTCATGTCGATCTTCGTGCCACTTTGCCTCTCAGCAGCGGATTCGGCCTGAGCGGGGCATCCACTTACGCCGCACTCATTGCCGCTGACCATCTTATTGAAGCGAATCGCACGCGCGACGAGTTGGCGATGATCGCCCACGTCTCGGAAGTTCGAAACCTAACTGGGCTCGGCGATGTCTGTTCCCAGCACAACGGTGGGTGCCTCGTAAAAACTGTTCCCGGGAATCCGCTCACCGCGACTATGATCGAGGTGGAGCCGTTGCCCATATATTGGCGATACTTCAGCCCGATAAGAACCAGCGAGGTACTTTCCGATCAAGAGAGGCATCATCAGATCAACGAGGCTGCCGATGTTGCTTTGGACACGCTGGCTGGGATATTGCGAAGGCGGCGCGCAGTCGATTTCGCTCAACTCACCGATGTCGCGCTCGGATTTGCGACCAGCAGCGGTTTGCTGGTCGATCCCGATGTGAAGAACAACATATCCGAGGCACGCGCCACTGGAGGCTCGGCCTCAATGATCATGCTCGGCAACGCCGTCTTCAGCACGGTGCCCTTCGAAGGGTCCGTCAAGACCACTCTCGCCGAGCACTCAGCCCATCTGTTGCGAAGCTGATCAGGTACCGGCGCTCTGTAACGCCCCTACCAGCTCCCTATGCACGCTCGGCCAGCCCACGGCCACGATAGACAACGGCTCGTCGGACATCCAGTCGATCGGCTGGCCACAGCCATCGGTTACCACCACACCCAATTCTTGGGCAATCAACGAGCCTGCGGCCAAATGCATCGCTTCGATGTTGTAGAAGACCACTCCAGCCATGCGCCCTAGGCACACCTGCACTAAGGGGTAAGCGGCGGATGAAAACGAGTTCGACTGGCCAACCTGCTCGAGCCACTTTAGACCGCCCGTAGACAGCAATCGGCGCCAATCTGCAGCTCCGTCGATCTCCAAGCCGATAACCGATTCAGCGAGACTGAATGTGGGCACGGACTTAGCCATAAGCTGGCAGTTTAGCCACACTCCTTCACCTGCAACAGACGAAAGAGTCTCACCTGAAACAGGCGTGCTCATCGCCGCAACAGCCAGATTTCCGTCGTGCCTCAGCGCGATGTTGATCCCCCAGTGATTCATTCCTGTGCTGAATGGAACCGTCCCACAAAGCGGATCGATCAGCCAAGTGTGTGTTTCACCTCCGCCACCAGATCCGAGCTGCCCAACACTCTCTTCGCTCAATATCTCTCCGACCGCCCCGTGCGAATTTAACGCCTCGGCGATCGCCCGATCTGATTCGATGTCAGCTTCAGTTACGAGAGCACCCGGTGATTTTTCCCACTTTTCGAGCCCACTCAGCCCGCCGTTGAATCTCGACATCAACGCGGTCGAAGCGGCCTCCACAGCCGCCACTGCTGCGCCCAGGGCTGATGCGGTATCGAGTTGAATGTTTTTCGACATCATGACGGGTCACTCAGACACTCAGACTCAACGCTCCGTGAGTCGGCTGGTGCCAAAGTACCTGTTATATATTCCAAAGTGCACGGGTCGAGAACCCACAATCGAAGCAAGGATGCACCATCAACAATGTTCGCAACGATAGGACACACCTTCTCACTGATGAAAATGAGCTGGGGTGTGCTTCAAAAAGACCGTGAGCTTATATTCTTCCCCTTTTTTTCAGCTATTGGACTGTTAATACTCGGTTTGATCGGCATGGTTGTCTTGGGCTCCGTGTCGCAAGTCGAAGACTCTGCAGAAGGTGCTTCGAATGGGAACCTCGTCATCTACGTTGTCTTCATCATCCTCGCCTACTTCATAACCACATTCTTCAATGCCGCGCTTGTCTCGGCCGCACTCGAGAGGCTGAGGGGCGGCGATCCCAACGTCAGCTCAGGTTTGAAACACGCCTCCAAACACATTCACCACATCTTCATCTGGGCCGTCATGAACGCTATAGTCACGATCATATTGACGGCATTGAAGGGCAGGAGCAACAACTTCATCGTTCGACTGATATTCGACATGATCGGCGGTCTCTGGGAGTTCCTCACCTTCTTCGTCGTGCCTGTCATGGTCTCTGAAAACGAGGGGCCGATCAGCTCGATCAAACGATCCGCATCGATAGTGCGGCAAACTTGGGGACGCCAAATCACCGCCAGTTTCGGATTCATGCTCGTGTACATCATTGCGATCATCGTTTCGGTAATTCCTGCGTTGCTCATATATTTCGTATTCCCAGTTGGCGGAATCGTCGTCGGGGTGTTGCTCGTAGGCTTGGCGCTCGCCGCTGTTCAGGCACTCGAAGGAATCTTCAAAGCGGCACTATACGACTTCGCCATGGGCGAACAGCCCGAAGGATTCGATTTGCGGACTCTACAGACCGCTTACCAGCCTGCTCCCGCATAACCCGCGACATTAGGCGGCAGGCGAATTCGCAACGGTGATTTTCACTGATTTTGGCTCGCCAACCGATCCGCGGCAGGTGGCGTTTCGTAATTCTGTGCTGCGACTCGCAACTCCTAGACACGTAAGCGTTGTTATTTGACAAACGAGAATCACTCTTGGTGACGCGCAAGTCATTGCTCCGCTTGTTCGCCGCGATCATCGCTGCGTCGACAATCACCGTTACTAGTGCCGGGGTCCACGCCCACGAAGGTCGCGACGTGGGTGACTTCAACTTTGTCGTGGGGTTCAGAGAAGAGCCGGCTTACGAAGGGATGCTGAACGCCGTTTCGCTGATTGTGACCCGTACCGACGATGCTCAAGAAACTGCATCGACCCAAAGCGATGAAGATGACCAAGCCGCTCAGGACGACGAGATGATGGTTCATGGAGCCTTGTTCATCTCGCCAAGCATGAAGCGAGACGAGACGTTCGAGTTTGACATCGGGCGTGAATTAAACGGCTCCGTTATCACCTACCACGTTCATCCGAGAGATTTTGAAGGCGAGATAACCGTCTCAGACGAGTCGTCAGACGTGTTCTCCGGAACCGTGATGATCAGGGACGAAGGGATGATGCCCACGAAATTCAACGCGAAGCCGGGCGACACTCTCACGTGGGTGAACAACACCAACTTTGCCGCGGTTTTGATGAGTGGGCCCGTTTTCGCGATGTCGAGCGTGTCAGACGACGATCAACACGGTGGGGAGATGAACATGGATCACGTGGCGGTAGCCGGTCCGGTCTCAAACCTTGCCCTTCAGGTCGAGATCACGCACATTCCAACGGCAGCCACCAGGACTTTGACGCTCACGGAAGTCCCAGGTGACGGCGGTCGTTATCTCGCCGAGTTCATCCCTACAGCGATCGGCGACTACTCATTCAGGATCTTCGGCGATGTCGAAGGCACCACGGTCGACGAGATATTCGAGTCTGGTCCCGGATCGTTCGACACGGTTGTCGCGGCTGATGCGATCCAGTTCCCGAATGTCTTGGAGAGCAGCCGAGAAGTGGAGAACGCCGCACGCGGAGCTTTAGAAGCTGCGAGAGAGGCTGACGTTAACGCTTCGGATGCCTCAAATGCGGCGAACTTGGCACTGCTGATCGCTATCGTGGGCGTGGTTTTCGGGTTGCTCGGAATCGGCGTCGGCATCTACGGACTGATCGCAGCCAGGCGGCCTAGATAATCAGGAAATAGAATCCAGAGAAGCATCGGCATACCGCTGGGCGTTACTCAGGGCCACTCCTTGGAATTTTCACTAAACAACACTCCCCTGCTCCATGGGCAAGTCGGGTTATGGGATGAGATCGGCACCGTATTGGGCCTCTTCTCATTCGTCGTACTTGTCGGTTTTCTGGCTTGGTCGAACGGCAACAAGCGGCGCAAGGCCCAAGCGAAACGTCGACGAGAGCGACAAGCCGCCAAAGGCGGTTAGCCCGACGTGCTGTGATGCCCGGCACGTTGAACCGCCACCGGACCAAACTTGCGTGGCTCGTCGGGGCATCAATCGCTTTTGTTCTGACGTTTTCACTCGCCAATTCGAGTGTTGTCGAAGCCCACGCCAACCAGATTCAATCCTCTCCATCGCCGTCAGAAGAGTTGGAGCAACCACCTGAACGGGTGATCATTTGGTTCACTGAGCCGATCGAACCGTTGTTCAGCTCAATATCCGTGTTGAACCGAACCGGCACCGAGATGACGGTCGGCGAAACCGTTTTAGACCCTACCGAGCCACAGGCCATGTGGGCGCAGCTCGGTGAACTCGAAAACGGAACATACACCGTAGTTTGGCGCAACGTCTCGACCGTGGACGGCCACAAGGTCTTTGGTTCGTACCTCTTCTCGGTTGGTCAGCCGATAGATGCCGGCTCGTCAACCAGCTCGCTCGATCAACCCCTGCTACAGGCGAAAACTGACCCGTTGATTCGATGGTTGATCTACGTCGGCATCGCAGTTCTCTTCGGAGGACTGATATTCGAACTGCTAGTTCTGAGTCCTGCATTGATTCAGATGCACGACGACGCGAGAGCCGCTGAAGCCGTACGTAACATCGGCAATTCCTTCTTCGCAATCGCCGTAGCGGCCTTGGCGTTGGTTCTTTTGGCCCAACTAGCGCAGTTGACGCAGCAAGCACTCATCCTTTACGACATCGAATGGACATCGCTGAAGCTCTCCCAACTGGTCAACGTCACTACTCAGAGCGATTGGGGCAGGTACTGGAGTTTCAGGTTTGCATTCGGCGTCATTGCTGCTTTCTCGATCTTTATGGCTCAACGGGCGAGGGTCCCGTTCGGATCGGCCAGTGAGCCTGAAAACCCTCCCGAAATTGATGACGAACAGCCGACGCTGTTGATCGATTCTCTGTGGGGCATCATCGCGCTGGGCAGCTCCGTTGTATACCTCGCGCTGATTTCGTTCAGCAGCCACAACGCCGCAGCGCCCGAAGATGTCCGCTGGATCGCACTCTCGAGCGACATCGTGCACATCGTCGTCGCTTCTCTCTGGGTCGGTGGCTTGCTCTATCTCCTCACCTCCGCATTCGCATTCGCCTCGACTCCAAGCTCGGTCGAAAGGCGCTCGCCGTTGGCTCATCTGGTTTCGAGATTCACACCGTTGGCGTTGTTGGCTGCAGCTGCCCTGGTCGCATCAGGCATCGTCTCCTCGTTGATGCAGGTCACCGTCCCCCAGGCTCTTGCGACTCCGTACGGATATACGCTCATCACCAAAATCGTTCTTGCGATAAGCCTATTGGCGATCGCCGCTTACAACATGCTCTCTGTTTCGAAACGATTGTCTATCCAGCGAGAAGCTGCGGCAACACTGAGACGCACGGTGATGGCCGAGAGCGCAATCGCGATTTTGGCACTTCTGGCGGCGGCTTGGATGGCGAGCCTCGAACCGGCAAGGCAATACGCCGAAAGAACCGGGATCGGGATCGACGAATCGGTCAGCCAGACGATAGAGATCGACGGAGCAACCGCTCACGTTTCGCTCGATCCCGGTGAAGTAGGTCCCAACACCCTTTCAGTTGAGTTGAGAGATCGTGACGGCGATCCATTCGACAGCGCTGAGGAAGTTCGCGCACGCGTCAAATTCCTGGATCAAGACTTCGGCGAGCCATACCTTCCCATCGATCAAGTTAGCAGAGGAGTTTGGCGTCAAGAGAACCTTCAGATCGGTGTTGCCGGTGCGTATCAGGTCGAGGTCAATATCACCAGATCGGATGCCTTCGATTCGCGGGTTGCATTCAGGTTTTCGGCCAGATCAACAACCGTCGCGTCAGATTTGATCCGGCCCGAGCCTCCCACCGCGTATCTTCTGCTCGGGATTCAAATCATGATCGTGGGCGTTGCTCTTTTCGCATCGGGATTGGTCAGACTCAATCCATTCACAATGAAATTGAACCAGTACCTTGCATCGAGTCGCAACTTCGCCATATTCGGCGCGATATTTGTCATCGTCGGTGGGTTGGTATCCATCAACGTGCTAACCATAGGCGCCGGCATGCCACAGAGCGACATGCGCAATCCATTCCCTTTGAATCAAGAATCGATTGCTTTGGGGGAACCTAGTTACGTCTCGACTTGTGCGGCATGCCACGGGGATGATGGCCGGGGCGATGGTCCCGCAGCGGCAGGTTTGAACCCATCGCCCTCAGACCTCGCGGTTCACGTGCCGCTTCATTCCGACGCCGACCTCTTCGACTTCGTCTCGAACGGCATCGAAGGTACCGCCATGGCGCCTCAATCAGAAAATCTGACTGCAGAAGAGATCTGGCACCTCGTCAACTTCATCCGCACATTCGAAGAGTGAAGCCACCTACCAGAGCAATTTAGAGTGCGAGCGTGTCGATCGCGCCTGAAGCAGCCAGCTCGCCAATTTCATCGGTGCTGAATCCCGATTCTTCAAGCACACCTCGAGTGTGTTGACCCAATAACGGCGCCGGGTTGCGAATCTTCCCGGGCGACCCATAGAGCTTCGCTGCGAGCCCGATGTTGCGCGTCGGCCCCGCGCTAGGGTGCTCGAGAGTCACATCCATGTCACGAGCCTGCACCTGGGGGTCTGCCCAGACCTGCTCCATGTCAAAAATTGGGCCTGCCGGAACACCCGCCGCTTCCAAGACCTCAGTCCACTCAGTAGCGGACTTTTCGACAAACGTCTCTTCGAGGTCTTTCTCCAACGCCTCTCGATTATTGAGTCTTCCCGCATTGTCGGCGTAACGGACATCTGAGATGAGATCTTCTCTGCCCATCGCGCTGCATAGCCTCTCGAAGTTCGATTGGTTGGGCGCGCCGATATTTATGTAGCCTTCCTTAGTCTTGAAGGCTTGATAGGGTGCCGAGAGCCGGTGCGCTGATCCTAGAGGCGGGGGAACAACGCCAGTTGCAAAGTAGTAGCTCGACTCCCACACCGTGTACGCGAGAGCCGCTTCTCGGATGCTCACTTCGAGGTACTGGCCTTCACCCGTCTTCAAGCGATGAATGTATGCGGATAGGATTCCGTAAGCGGAGTAGAGGCCAGCATTCATGTCCGCCATCGGCACACCGAGTTTCACGGGCGGAGAGCCCGGGAAGCCGGTGAAGCTCATCACGCCGCTCATGCCTTGCGCGATGAGATCGAAACCCGCACGCTTCGCGTCGGGACCTGTTCGTCCAAATCCAGATATCGAAAGATAAATGATGGAAGGGTTGATCTTCTTCACATCTTCGTAACCGAGGCCAAGACGCTCCATCGTGCCCGATCTGTAGTTCTCCATGATCACATCGGCGTCTTTCACCAACCGCATCATCGCCGCAACCCCGTCCGGGTGCTTGAAGTTCAAGACCACGCTTCGCTTATTGCGATTCATCGCCATGAACGCCGCAGCCTCACCCTCCACGAATGGAGGTCCCATCCTTCTTGTGTCGTCGCCGCCGCCCGGTTTCTCGATCTTCACGACATCCGCACCCATGTCCGCCAAGAGCATCGAGCAGTAAGGGCCCGCCAAGATCTGCGAGCAGTCCAAAACTCTTATTCCCTCAAGAGGCGAGGGAAGTTTGCTCGCGTCAGGCAGTTGTGGCGAAGTCTCGGACACCTGACAAAACTAAGAGAGAAATTAAGGGGCGGTGATTAGCAGGCTACGCGCCGGACAACTGGTAGATCTTGCCTTCGGTCTTGATGGCAGGAGCATAGACCATTCTGGCATCATGCATCTGCCGCAGCTTCTCGGCCCCCACGTAACCCATGCACACCTTCAACGCGCCCACCAGATTCAACGTGCCGTCAGACGTCGACGATGGGCCGAATAGCAACTGGTCGAGCGAATACTTGACGCCCAAATCGATGCGTGTCCCTCTTGGCAGAGACTCGTGCCACGTCGCCATTCCCCAGTGCATGCCCTTGGCAGGCGCCTCCTCAGTCCTGGCGAATGGACTTCCGATCATCACGGCATCTGCCCCGGCAGCGATAGATTTGCAGACGTCTCCGCCTGTCCGAATCCCTCCATCCGTCACGATCGGCACATATCTGCCCGTCTCTTCGAAATAAGCATCGCGCGCTGCCGCGCACTCGAGCGTCGCCGTAACTTGCGGCACTCCAATACCCAACACCTCTCGGCTCGTGCAGGCAGAGCCCGGCCCGATGCCGACCATCAATCCATGCACACCCTCCTCCAACAGTTCTTTCGTAACCGAGTAGCTGACCATGTTGCCCACGACCACCGGCACTGAAACATCATTGACGATCTCGGAGAGTATCAAACCCACCGGGCTGTTCGTCGATCGATGTCGTCGAGTGATCACCGTCCCTTGGATGACAATCATGTCAGCGCCTGCTTCCGCAGCCAAAGGAGCATGACGCTTGGCCGTCTGCGGGACGAATGACACCGCCGCCGTGGCGCCGGCCGCTTTGATCTCCTCGACACGCTGCCCCACCAGTTCAGGGTTCACAGGTTTCGTGTAGAGGTCCTGTAGAAGCGATGTGGCATCTTCTTTGGATGAAGAGGCGATCTGCTCATATACATCGGCTGTATCGTCGTACCGAGTGTGGATGCCGTCCATGTTCATCACACCAACACCGCCCGCTTCCGACATCTTCGTCGCAAAACTCACGTCGACCACGCTGTCCATCGCTGAGGCCAGGAACGGGATATCGAGGCCTAACCCATTGAACCAAGTTGAAACATCCGCCATATCTGGGTTGATCGTCTCGGTTCCCGGAACGATTGCCACGTCGTCGTATCCGTATGCGGGAGGAAGTGTTTGCATGCCGATGGGAAGATCCATAATGATCAGCGACTCCTATAGCGCCAATTCTGAGCCCGTGTTGGTTCTCCGCCGATCGATGGTGTGCCTCCCCGCAAAAGGGTTAATTTTGAACGCCGATCCTGTTGAGAGAATCGATTGCCCATAAAAGAAGTCGCCACCTGAGTGCGATACTGGGATTCAGGCTATTATCGCAGATCTGGCGATCTTTTACAAAGCCGCTCTCTAAGATTGGCTCCATGCGAGATGTTCGATCAAAACTCAGCGATATCGATCATCGGCGCCGGCAGATTGGGCTCTTCACTCGCCATCGCTCTGTCGCAACGACACTTCAATGTGGCCGCGGTTTCAACTCGTCGCCCGCAGCATCGCACTTGGCTACGCGAACAACTGTCCGAAGCGCATGTAAGCGAAACCGCAGCGGAAGCGGCATCTGCTGCCGACATTGTGTTTATCACCACTAGCGACTCTGTAATTGAAGAGGTATGCAGACAGGTCGATTGGCGTTCCGATCAAGCCGTCGTCCACTGTTCCGGAGTTCTAGGCCTTGAAGTATTGCACTCGGCCTCAAGCGCATCGGCAACTGTGGGTGCCTTCCATCCCCTGCAGACTTTTCCGAATCCAGACCCCAATCAACTCCTCTGCGGGATCACATTCGCAATCGAAAGCGATGACGAACACTTCGAAAACTGGCTCTCTAACCTAGCCGACCGCTTCGGAGGAAGAGCCATCAGCATCTCCGGAACGGAGGAACGTGCGGCGTACCACGCCTCTGCTGTGCTGGCATGCGGATTGCTGGCCGGCCTGGCTGGTATATCAGCTGAGATGTGGAGTAGATTCGGGATCGAAAGATCAGATGCGATCGCCATGATGGCAACGATGATCACCTCGACTGCCGCTCAGGTAGCCGAAAAAGGAATGCCAGGAGCACTCACCGGTCCCTACACCCGAGGAGACGTGGAAACGGTCCGCAAACATCTCGTTGCCACAAAACTTCACTCCGTCGATCTCTCCCGCGCGTACGCTTCTCTCGCCCTGGCTCAACTCCACATCGCCGCCGAGCAAGGCGGAATCGACGATTCTCTGCAGCGCGAAATTAGGGAAATCCTAGAAAGCCATCTGCGGAGCTTATGAGCGCATTCGACCTCTCATTCCAAATCGCGAGCATCGACGCTCTGCATCTTGCGTTTCCCGACAATCCCGGTTATTGGGAACAGTACCGGCAAAGCGCCGAAGACGCCTCCACGCATCCTAGGTATGAATTCAAACCCGGGTGGCAAACCGTGTATGCCACGATGGTTGAAACGCCACTCGTCAAGGCGACTCTCACCGACGGCAACGAAGGATGGGGCGAGTCGAACACTCCAATCGCTCCCGAGATCGTCTGCGTAATGCTCGATGCCGCGGTTTCCCAAATGGTTATCGGCAGAGAGTTCGAAAACCCATTCGATCTTTGGGACTTCGTCTACGATTCGCAACGCGGTAGAGGTATGACCTCCGGCTACTGGATGGACGCGCTCGCCGCTCTCGACATAGCCGTATGGGACGCGCTGGGCAAGCGATACGACATGCCTGTCGCCGCATTACTCGACGACTCCTGCCGAACCGAAATCCCTGTTTATCTCTCAGGGCTAAGGCAAGCAACGATAGAGGAGCGCATAGAACACGCCAAATTAACTGCATCTGAAGGCACGCGCGGGATCAAGGTGTTCCAGAACGGCGATATCGGTGAAGCTCTCGAAGAACTCGATGCTTTGTCGAACGGAGCTCCAGATGTCGAACAGTGGATGGTGGACACGCTATGGATGTGTGACTACGAATCGGCGCGGGGCGGCAAACGGCAGTTCGGTGAAAGAGGAGTCAGATTCTTCGAGTGTCCGTTGCAGCCAGAAGATCTGGCAGGGCATCGAGCATTAACGGCCGAGCCAGGCGCGCCAATTGCTCTTGGTGAACACTTCCGGACCCGTTACCAACTCGTGGACTGGCTTCAAAAACCCTCGTCATTCGACATCTATCAACCAGACATTGGCAGGACCGGAATCAGCGACTTCGTGCGTCAACGCGACATGGCATACGAAGCGGGTTTGCCGGTCACACCCCACATGGGCAATGGAGCGGCGGTGTTTCAAGCGGCCACCCTCCAATGCGCGGCGCTCTCGAGTCCCGAGTTCCTGCAGGAATTTCAGGGCGGTTTATCGACTTTGCTAAATGACGCGGCCGAAACGCATTGGAGTATCGCTGACGGTGTCTTCAGCCTTCCAGATAAGCCTGGCGTGGGAGTCAATATCGAGGAGCATGCGCTTGCCCGATACGTCGCTCGTCGTTCTCGTTCCTGATCGGTAACGCTGAAACTATAATCAACAGGGATTTGCTCGCTTTCAAACCGGTGTTATCCACATCGTGAGCGAATCCGCCGCCGCAACCCACCCCACGCGTCAACCATCCGGCCTCGCTTTCTCAGCTAGGCGGTTTCCCTAGCATCCTCCGTCGTACCCGCTTTTCGACTTCGGTGTACGCGTTCATTCCCATTGGAATCCAAAACCAACCAAGCGCCTCGATGACAACCGAACAAACCAAAACATCTGCCAAGAACTCAGAGGCGGAGAATCAGAGCCGTCCCGAACTTGTGCGGGTCCTGGCCATTCCGGGGTTCGCAAGGCTGCTCGCTTCTGAGGCTCTTTTCGACATTGGAGTCGTCGCGCGCACCGCGGCTCAATCCTGGGTGACGTACGAAATCACCGGATCGAACTTGTGGGTCGGCGCAGTTGCCGGCGTCCGAGCGGTACCCGTGCTTCTCTTGCCACTCCTTACCGGCGCCATGGCTGATAGATTCGATCGGCGCCGACTGCTGTTCCTTGTACGGATAGCCCTCGCGATCATTTCCTTGGTTCAAGCATTGCTGATCGCGTTCGACGTGTTGAGGCCTTGGCACATGCTCGCCCTTGCCCTATGCGCCGGTTCCGTCGTTGCATTTGGTGCGCCTGCATTTTGGGCTTACATCTCGGATCTCGTCAACCCAAAAGCGCTCCCTCGCGCAACCGCTCTGGTAATGGCTGTTGAGAACGCGGGTGAGATGGTCGGGCCAGTACTAGCTGGAGGGCTTATCGCGGCCGCCGGCGCAGAATACAGCTTCGGCCTGATCGCCGCCATCTACCTGTTTGGAGCTTTCGTAATCATCAGCGCGCCTCTTGGTCAGCATGCTGACGCCGATCCTAAACCCGACGTTAAAACGAGCTACTACGAGAGCATGAAAGAGGGGTTGGCGTTCGCCCGTCGCTCACCGGTTCTCCCTTGGCTCTTCTTGATGAATGCCTCAGTCAACATCTTCGGCGTTGCCGTATTCCCGCTGATATCCGAATATGCCACGAACGTCTTCGATGTAGGCAGCTTAGGGTTCGGAGTAATGACTGGCGTATTGGGCGTCGGGTTCGCCGTGGGGAGCGGCCTCATCGCGTTAACAGGCATGCCCCAACGGGTTCTTTGGGTGATGTTGGTTTCGAGCCTGATTTGGGACAGCTGCATGATTGCCTTTGGGTTTTCACGGATATACCCATTAACGCTGGCGATTCTGTTTGTGATGGGCGTCTCTGGGATGTTTTGGGTCAACGTAATAATCAATCTGTTTCAACGCGCCGCGGAGGGACTGGTGAGAGGTAGAGTCATGAGTCTTTACGCGATCGGCACGGGTCTCTTCCCGCTCGGTTGGGCTTACGGAGGCGCACTCTCGACTCTGATCGGGAACGAGCTCACGCTGATTGTGAGCGCCCTCGGTGGAACGCCGCTCGTGATACTGGCGTTGGTTCGCGTCGCCGGGACTGAGACGGTCTTGATGGGAAAAGGAAGCTTTACAGCCGACAACCGCGCCCCAACCGAAGTATCGCGACTCGTAGGACGAGACTTCGGTTGCTGTATCGATCCCCCTCTCCTTAATCCTCTCCCACGGAGGGGAGAGGGTACCCGCTTATTGTCTGATGCCCGAAAACGAATCTGACAGAACACGTCTTGCGGTCGAGAAGCGAAATGGGGGTCGCGCTGAATCTCTCCGCGTTCTCGCCACGCCGGGATTCGGCAGGCTTCTCGCCACTGTGGCGCTGTTCGATATCGGAGCCGTCGTGCGCGCCGTGGCTCAATCTTGGGTGATTTACGAAATCACCGGCTCGAACCTTTGGGTGGGTGCGGTCGCTGGGGTACGAGCGATTCCCGTTCTGATCCTGCCGCTGCTAGCTGGCGCGTTAGCAGACAAGCTAGATCGTCGGAAGCTCTTAGCGGCAGTCCGGTTGGTGTTGGTGCCGATCTCGCTCCTGCAGGCGTGGCTGATCTTCACGGGATCGATCGAGGCCTGGAACATGCTCGTATTGGCCCTGTGCGCTGGGGCAACATTCGCATTTGGCGGACCAGCCTTTTCGGTGTATGTCCTGGATCTGGTCGAACCGAAGTCGGTTCCACGTGCGACGGCGTTCATCACGATGGTCGAAAACGCAGGCGAGATGGTTGGGCCAGTTTTGGCAGGAGGGATCATTGCGGCTTATGGAGCCGAGTACAGCTTCGGGATGGTCGCGGTCATCTACCTGATCGGAGGACTCGTGGTTCTTACCTTGCCGCGAGGAGAACACGCCATCGACGGAGCGTCGACCGACGGGAAGACGTCGTACTTCGAGAGCGTCAAGGAGGGGCTGTCGCACGTCAGACGCTCGTCAACGCTCCCTTGGCTCTTCTTGATGGTGGTTTCGACGAACATATTCGGCGTTGCGATATTTCCTTTGATTCCGGACTACTCCGCGAACGTGTTCGATGTCGGCAGCCTCGGTTTCGGCGTGATGATGGGCGTGTTAGGCGGGGGATTCGCCGCGGGAAGCGCCGTCGTCGCCCTCATAGGCTTACCACGTCGCGCCGCGTGGGTAATCCTCTCGGCTGAATTGATCTGGGACAGCTCCATGATCGCCTTCGGTTTTTCTCGCATATACCCACTGTCGTTGGCGCTGTTGTTCGTCATGGGTGTGGCGGCGATGTTCTGGGTCATCTCAGTCATGCATTTGTTCCAGCGTGAAGCCAAGGGAGCGATGCGAGCCAGGGTGATGAGCCTTTTAACGGTCGGCATGGGGCTCTTTCCGCTCGGCTGGGCGTACGGCGGGGTGTTGTCGACGGTCATCGGAAACGAACTGACGCTACTCGTCAGCGCACTGGCAGGAGGCCCGATCGTAATCGCGGCTTTGATCGCATCGCCTGGATTGAGGCGATCCTGATACGATTCGCTTCACCGTAATCACCCTGATCGGACCCAATCGAAATGAAGATAACCGACGTAAAGCCTCTGATGCTCGACCGATATTTGTTGGTGCAGGTGGAAACCGATGCTGGAATCACCGGAATAGGCGAATCGGGCGCTTGGGGGCATCTGGAGGCTTCGCAAGCGGCGATCGAGAAGTTCGGGCGCTACTTGGTAGACCAAGACCCGCTTCGCATCGAGCACCACTGGCAGTACATGTATCGCTTTTCCCACTTCCGAGGGTCAGCGATCATGGGTGCGCTCAGCGCGTTGGACATCGCGCTGTGGGACATCATGGGCAAGCACTTCGACGCCCCGGTCCACCAGCTCCTCGGGGGTAAGGTGAGAGATCGGGCACGCGTCTACTACCACGTGTTCGGCAACGAGAAGGAGAAGCTCATCCAAGGGATAGTAGATGCCAAGGAGATGGGCTTCACCGCCGTCGGACACCTCACTCCATTCCTCGACGAAGATTACGATCTGCCTTATTTCAAGACGCACGCCGAGAAGATCGGAGACGCCATCGACACGGTGCGTCGCTATCGGGAGGCCGTTGGCGACAAGGTGGATCTCTGTATTGAAATCCATCGAAGATTGACACCTGCCGAGGCCGTGCAACTGGGCCTCGGCATCGAGCAGTACCACCCATTCTTCTTCGAAGACCCGGTAACTCCCGACAACTTCGACGAGATGGCCTATGTCGCTGACAAGATCAACATCCCCATCGCCACGGGCGAGCGATACACCTCGCTGTGGGAGTTCGAGATGGCGCTCGCTCGATCAGCTGTTCAATACGTCCGTCCAGACGTGTGCCTAGTAGGTGGCATCTCAGGCGCCAGGAAGATCGCCGCACTCGCAGAAGCGCGCCACGTGGGAGTCGTTCCGCACAACCCTCTCTCGCCCGTCAGCACCGCGGCTTGCCTGCAGATCGCGGCCACTGCGCCCAACTTTGCGTTGCAAGAGTATCCGATCGGAGAAGACGTTCCGCCGAAGTCAGATATGGTGGCCGGGACTGCTGCGCACGATGGGAACGGCTATCTTCTGATCGATGATTCTCCAGGGATAGGGATTGAACTCAAACCGGACGCTGTGATGAAATGCCCGCCGACGCCTCGTGAGGTCCATACTAGGCTCCACGAGGACGGCTCCGTGATCGATCAGTAAAAGTAACTTGACTCGAGCTTGCGCGAGAATCGAATGAGATGCGTCGAATTTGATATATTTGCGAACACGAGAGCAATACGATACCCGTATAGGCTGCTCTTGAAACGAACGAATTCCGAGAGGGAAGCAATATAGCGAGAAACTATCGCATCAACCACCGGATACGCGCCCCGGAGGTGCGGCTGGTGCGAGATGGAAATGCAACAGCCGAGGACATCACTTCCAATGTGATGTCTCGAACGGCTGCACTTGAGTTGGCGCTTGACCAAGGATTGGACCTGGTCGAAGTCGGCCCACACCAAAGCCCGCCTGTCGTGCGATTGATGGACTACGGAAAGTTCAAATTTCAACAGGCCAAAAAGGACAAACAGGCACGACGCGCTTCCCGCGCCACAGGACAACTCAAAAAAGTCCGCCTAACCACGAAGATCGCCGCAAACGACATCGCGCAAAAAACCAAGCGCGTTTTGGAGTTTTTGCAAGATGGGGCCAAGGTTCAAGTCTTTGTGCGCTTCCGAGGTCGGGAGCGCGCCCATCCGGAGCTAGCGATCGACGTGTTGCGTAAAGTGGCGACAGGAGTCTCCGAATACGCACGCCTGGAACAGAAGCCCACGATGTACGGCCGAAACCTCAGCATGCTACTCGCGCCTCGCAGCGGAAACGCCCCGACGCCTGGCGAAGACAATGTAAGCGCCGAAACCGTCGCATCATCACAACCCAACGGGTTGAAAGAGCCGACGGAAACGACAGCGCCTGCACTAGAAGAGCCAGCACGCGAGCCATCGGCCCAAACGGTCTGACCGGAGGCGGGTAACCCGCCTCCCGTCTAGATGGTCGTTACTTAGTTCGTTGCATTTCGGCGCGGCTCATATTACATAATGAAGTAATGCCTAAATTAAAGACGCATAAGGGTGCCAAAAAGCGGTTTCACATTTCAGGCACCGGCAAAGTGCTGAGGACCAAAGGACCCAAGAGCCACTTCCGCAGACGCAAGTCAAAGCGGATGAAGCGGTTGCTGGGTGGCAAGGTCGGCCTTGACTCGCATCGCGCGTCGCGGCGTGTCGCACAAGCTTTGGTCGGCGCTTCGCGCTGATCCGGTTCGAGGGCGTCAAAGGTAGTCACGAAGTATCGAAGGTTGATGTACTGCCGCTGAGACCATCTGCGCCAAACATCACTTACCAAGAGTCATTCATCCCATCAGAGGTGCAAATTGCCGAGGGTAAAAGCGGGAACAACTAGGCGGCGGCGTCACCGAGCCGTACTCAAGGCGGCGAAAGGCCAACGCGCTGCGCGAAGCAGGCGATACAGAGTCGCCAAGGAGTCCATGCTCCACGCAATGGACTACGCCACTCGGCATCGGCGTTTGAAGAAGCGCGAGAACCGCGCCTTGGCCATCATCCGCATCAACGCCGCGGCGCGGGCCAACGGCACAACCTACTCGTCATTGATGAACAGCCTAAAAAGCGCGGGCATCGAGTTGGATCGCAAGTCTCTCGCCGAACTGGCAATTCGCCAACCCACCGCGTTCTCTTCCGTCGTAGAAGCCGCGAACGCGGCCAACTGATCACTCAGTCTTCATGCCGCCATATGGCGGTCGAAGAACGAGGTCACCCTCTCCACGTAGCGCTCCGGCGTGGTCCGATAAGCCTGAACGTGTTCGGCACCGGGTATGAGCCAGAATCCGTCAGCATCGCCTGAATCGATCTCGTCCTGAGCCATGCCGCATGCCCGTGCGAGGATCCGCGCATGATGAGGCGGCACCTTCTGATCCAGCTCTCCATGGATGATCATCGTGGGCGTGTCCGATTCAGCCAAGTACATCACCGGCGAAACGTCGGCGGTGCGATAGCCGTACAGACGTGACAAGAAAAAGTCGAGTCCCGGACGCATCAAATTGGCAAACATCGGACCGCCACGGGGATTCGACTTGAACATGCTCCAGAGATCCGAAAACGCGCTGTCTGAAACGACCGCGGCTGCCGCCCCTGGAGTTGCACACGCCAGATCTGCGGCGACCGCACCCAATGAAAAGCCGATCACGCCGATTCGAGACCTGTCGGCGCCGAGATCAACTAAGCAATCCAGCGCGGCCAACACGTCCAACCGTTCATCCCAACCCCCGGTGAAGCTGCCATCAGCCGACTCGCCGCAACCCCTGAGATCGAACAGGAGCACACCGTAGCCCTTCGAGTTGAGATCGCTGGCCAGCCCCAACGTGCCTATCTGCGGGTCCGCCCTGTTAGTCCCATCGCCATGGACGATCACCACCCATCGCGCCTCCCTCGGCGCAACCAAGCGGCCATCCTCTTTCGGAGGCAGCAGCCATCCGTTCAAAGCGCCTGCCGGCTCGCCTAGCCGACGCCGAATCGGAAACGATATATCTCGATACTCCACACCTACCGAGCGCGGGTCATCGTTCAGGGCCACTCGTCGCGACCGGCGCGCCATCGTAACCGCCATCGCGGCCGTGGCGCCAACGTACGCGCCTGCCACCGCACCAGCGATCGATAAAGCTGTTCTTCGCCAAGACATCAGATGTGTGTTGCAGTTGTCACTTGTGTGTTGCAGTTGTCACTGATTCGAGTTCGGGAGTTCAGTGGGTCGCCGCATCAACCATTATCGCGACGAAAAGCAACGCCAGGTACAACAATGAGAATCTGTAGAGTATCGAAGCGTCTCGTCGAGTCTTATGCAAGTACAGCTTCAACGCCAGTGCGATGAATATCACTCCCAGCGCTAAAGCCGCCACCAGATAGATGACTCCCAACTTCGTCGTGACGGGGTAGTAGAGCACCGTGAGGGGCAGGAGAATGACGGCGTAGAGAAGTATCTGCAACCTCGTCGCGGCTTCACCGGCCACGACAGGGAGCATCGGGATTTCGGCCCGCGCATAGTCGTCCTTGATCAATAGAGACAGCGCCCAGAAGTGGGGAGGCGTCCAGAAAAAGATGATCGCGAACAGGTACCAAGCCTCAAGCGGAAGATGCCCCAGAACGGCCGCGTATCCCACCAATGGCGGTATCGCCCCCGCCGCACCGCCTATGACGATGTTCTGGGTAGTGGTGCGTTTCAACACCGCCGTATATAGGACCACGTAAAACACGGTTCCGGCAAGCGCCAGCGATGCTGCCAAAGTGTTGGTCATCACAGATAAAACCAAGAACGCTGCAGCGTTTAACGCCACGCCGAAAATGAGCGCGTTCGTCCCACTGATGCGACCCTCGGCGACAGGACGGCCGCCCGTGCGATTCATTTTGCGGTCGAGCTCCTCCTCGTACCACATGTTGAGCGCGCTGGCGCCACCCGATGCCAATGCCCCGCCGACGATTATCGGAACTACGTACTGCCACGGCGGCACCTGGCGTGCGGCGAGAAACGCGCCCCCTACGGCGGTCAACAGCAATAGCGACATCACCCTGGGCTTGGTCAGCGCGACGTAGTCGCCGGCGACCCGCAACGCGGAATTCATTGTTCCAGCTTGATTGAGCATGTGACTAGCCAACTAGGTTTTCGGAGGAGATTGCATCGGACAAGCGATTCTCATTATCAACCCGTCTCGCATAGGGCTTATTTAGTAGCAGCCCCAACAGTATCAAAGCCGTCCACTGCAGTGTGGCAAACGTAAGGTGCGAGACCTTGGCCCACTCAGCGAAATCGGTCCAAGGGTTGGCCGCGCCCAGCAACACCTGAATCACAACCAACACGACCACCGCCAGACCAACGATCCGAATCACTCTTGCGCCCGTTACGCTCGGCATCTCGATCCGCATCGCCGCATGCCCCGCCCACAGCGCTGACACGGCGGCCGCGAAGGCCAATATTCTGTGCGCCATGTGGATCCACACCCATTGGGACTCGGGAAGAATGGGACCGCCGCAGAGCGGCCACGAGGGGCACACCGCTCCGACGCCTCTCCAGACCGCGTAAGAGCCCGAGAGCAACGCGGCGAGAGTGACGACAGCCGCGATCCACGTGATCGCCACCGTCGCACTCGATATCTTTACTCTGCCTTCCGGTTGCGAATAGAAAAGCGACGAAACGAGAGCGAAGGCGAGAATCGCGGCAACGCTCTCCGCCAGAGTCAAGTGAAGCGTCCGCAGACCGGGATCGAGCTCGCTCAGAACCACCGCGCCGCCTATGCCGCCCGCAATCGCCACCACCGCCAAGCCGGCTGTCGCCGAGACCACAACTGACGTCTCGTCTCGGTGACGGAGCCAGATCCGTGCAACAGAAGCCACTACCACCAAGCCCAACAGTGATCCGATGAGACGATGCGAGTACTCCATCAAAGCGTGAAACTCGAAAGGAGGTATCCAGCTCCCGAAGCACGTGGGCCAATCCGGGCATCCATCGCCCGAACCGGTGACGCGTACAGCTCCCCCCATCGTGATCTGAACGATGGCGCCGACCAATGACGCTATCAACAGCACGGTCAATAATCGGTCGCGGGCGATTCCCGACTTGGTTTCCGGCCGACTCAGCCGGCTTGACTCGGTCGCCGAATCACGATTATTCATCGACATTGCTCGGGAAGAGCCGCGTTCGATTCATATCGCCATAGATGCTGATCGGCGGACTAAAACCGGCGCGGATCGCAACTAAGAAACTGGCCTAACCGCGATGAGCGATGCGGAAACCAATATGCGCTGATCGTAAACCCTGAAAGGCCAGCAGGTCACCAACACCACTTGGGCGTCCGACGTGTCGGTGATGCGAAGTTCGCTCTTGTGCATCTGGCGGGTGCCGGTCACCCGATACATGTACTCGGCTTCTTCTGTGAGGATGAAGATGTCGACCGGATCGAACTTGAACATCTCAGAGATCTCGGGAAGCCGCCTGAAGATGTCGCCCTCGTTGCTGATGAAGTTGTCGAGGTGCCCAAAGTACCAGCCGTTTCGTGCCTCGCCGGGGTTGGCGGTATTTGGGATGTGGCCAACCACTCTGTTCGGAGTGCTCCACTCCCTCGCATCACCCAAATCCAGGATCTCCAGCTCAGATACCGAGGCGTCCAGCTTGATTGCCGGAATCCTCATGCGAATGCCTCGCTCATTGCTTGACGGCTGAGCCGAATAATCCGAGGAATCGATGGGGACGAAGCCGTCTGGTATCGAGTCACCCCCGTACGGAATGTTGCCGGCCCAATGCGGGTCGCCCCAGTAACGTGGATTCATGTTGCCGCCGGGATAGAGCCCGGCGAACATGCTGGCGCTCACCTCGACGGATGGCGCTTCTTCAGATATTTGCTCTGAATCGGGTTCCGCCTCGGCGCGAGCCACGAAGGATGGAGAACGATCGACGACGTCCTGCGCCGGGATTTTCTCGACCGGCTCTTCTGCAGCCCGACTCACGATCTGAACGCGAGACTCGAGGCTAGGTTCCGTTCTCGCAGGCGCATCTTCATCGACCGCCACGACCTTCGGAGTCTGGATCGACGAACCGGGGCGCGGCGCCTCAAGGCCGAGAAACACGCTCTGAACGTCGTCAGAGACTTCGAGATTGAACTCGTCCGCGTCCGAACCAGAACGAATGTATGCGGCCAGGTAGTAGATCGATACGGCCACCATCGCCACGCCGACCACGGTGACGAGGTAGCCTGCCAGACGCTTTATATTCAGTTGACGCATCGTAGATCAGCCGCAGATGCCCCATACGGCCGACGACGACAAGTCGACAGTCGCAATTGTTGACCAAAACGCGCCGGGGGCGCGTCTAACGGTTCCTGGGGCCCTCGAATATCGGTTCGTTAATGTGCACTTCGCCATTTCGAATCTTGATGTTGTATTCGCATTCGGGACTCGTGCAGACCCAAGCCTTGTAATGCACCGAAGCTCCTTGGCCGCCGAAATCCGACAACGGCACCAACACCCCCTGCTCACAGGCAATGCACTCAGGCCAAACCATTAATGTGTCCAACTTCCGGTCCTCCGCCGATTCTTCTTCTCAAACTCATCATCTCCCAACGCAAGGCGCAATCTTTCACGCTTCGCGCAGGCCCCGCAACTGCCCCACCCTGGAACTACGCGTTGCGGATCGTATGCTGCCTAGTTTACAACCTACCAACCACTCTTCGCCACACTCGGTGACACCGTAGCGCCAGCCATGCGTGGCTGACGAAGCGAGCCGGTCGGTCGTTCACTGGCCATAACCAGCAATACGCAAAACTGGACGCAGCGGTTTGCGTCAGTTCCCAGGCGCACCCCGAAGAGAGGCGGATCAGCAATCCCCGTACAATTCGAAGTCGATGATTATCGGCATCGAAACATCTTGCGATGAGACCGCCTCAGGCATCGTCGATGCGGAAGGAAGGCTGCTCGCCAACGTTGTGGCTAGCCAAGCCGAGCTACACGCATCCTTCGGCGGAATCGTGCCCGAGATGGCATCTCGGAGGCACATTTACGACATCGCGCCGGTGATCAGACAATCTCTCGACGTTGCCGAAGCGAGTTGGGATGATATCGATGCGATCGCCGTGACTCACGGTCCGGGGCTCGCTGGGTCGCTGATGGTGGGGGTCAACTTCGCAAAAGGACTCGCCGCAGCCACCGGCAAGCCCCTCATCGGAGCGAACCATCTTGTGGGACACGTCATGGCGGCGTTCATTCGACTGCCCATCGAAAGACGCGATCCGGGCGGACGCGAAACCCATCATCCACTCGACCCGGCCCTCGAGATTACGCCCGCCGACCGGATCATGTGCCTCATCGTCTCCGGCGGACACACCGAGTTGGTTCTATGCGCTTTGTCGCCCGAAGGCGGGTTCAACTTCGAGTTGATCGGCGAAACGCGAGACGACGCTGCCGGAGAGGCGTTCGACAAAGCTGCGCGGGCGATAGGACTTCCTTATCCCGGCGGCCCGGCGATTCAGAAAGCAGCGCAGACGGCCGACGAAGCCGATGTCGAACCTTTGCCCCGCGCATGGTTGGGCGGATCGCTCGAGTTCTCCTTCAGCGGATTGAAGACAGCCGTGATCAACCGTGCCCGGGAACGCGGGATCTATCCGTCAAACGGCGCCAACACCGACGTGGAAGAATCCCAGGTGGCATCGATCGCACGGGCGTTTCAAGATTCGGTGGTCGACGTTCTCGTCGATAAGACGGTCCAAGCCGCTCGGCGCCACAGCTGCGCATCGATCGCGCTGGTAGGAGGCGTCGCAGCCAACAGTGCGCTGCGCGAAGCGATGATCGCAGCTTCGCCAGTGCCGGTGGCGATTCCGCCGATCTCACTGTGCACGGATAACGGAGCCATGATCGCCCGGGCGGGTCTCGAATCTTTCAACGCCGGCCGAGAAGCCGACTTCGACCTCGACGTTATCCCTTCGCTCAGGATCGCCTGAAAGAAAAACGCCGTGCTGTGGAAACCGCTCACCGCCTAACGCGGTTCAGTTCGCTTTTTCTGCGGAATCAGCATCGTTTCCATTTTTGGGCCCCGCTTGCGACCACACCGTCGACGCGAAACGGTCCGCCTTCTCGAGGCCGTCGTAGGCGAAATCCGCTGTCAACTCGCTCCCAAACACTGAACTGAAGACGAGCCTAACGTTTGGCGGACGGATCAGATGCGCGATGAGCAGCGCCATGCTCGTCAAAGCGACGATACCGGTGATCGCGATCCTGAGATTTCCTGTTCCATCCAACGACTGCCACACCCCGATTGCGGCCAGTGCGCCGACCACTCCCCAGTAGAGCATTCGGCGGCCATGAGGAACGCGAAGCACTGAGATTGAATCGACCTGATCGATTCGCATCGACGAGAACAACACCCTCGACTCGACTCCTCCGCGCACGATGATTCGGCGGTTCGTCAACTCCAGTTCGCCGCCCTTTCCGCCGTCTAACGCCTCCGAGCATATCGAAACTTCGCCCGGCGACAACTCCGTTATCGACCTTGGTTCGTCACCCGCAACCGCGCTTGAGCCGTCACCTATAACATCGCTTTTCTCGACCGGGTGCGGCGTCGCTCGGCAGGTGCAGAACCGGACGGCTGGCAAATCGCCAATCGCTGCCTGCTCAATGTCGTCAGAGCCTTTGGATATCGCTTGTGTCACTTGATGCCGAACATGGAGGGCCGGGCTTTAACGCCTGAATAATCATACCGATGGTACAAAACTACCCATCGGTATCTGCCGCTCGGGCCGAGGGCGAAGAATCATCCGCTTGTAGGCATGTATCACGCCCAGCTGCGAGCGGGCTCCCTTCGCGCTTGTAGACAAGACGCCTCGCTGCCTCAACATCCTCTCCGCCTCCCGTAAGACTGAGTTCCGGTGCAACTCGGGATGGGTCGCGAACAACCTGCGCGCCCGGCGAAACATCTCAGCGTCGCGGCGTGATATCGACACCGCCGCGATCAGAGGCAGAACTGCGTTGACGACAATTTCGCCGGCCCGATCTGCACCGAGACCCGCCTCCGCGCTCCTGAAAAATTCGTCCACATGAGAACCTTTCGACGATCGCCTGACGGCTTGAGCCGCGTGCGTGAACGGGCCGCCGCACCGTAACCACTCCTCGATCAGGAAAGACGCCGCGCCGACCCTCGTCCTCGGGTGATTCGCCGGTCTGCCGGCTGCCATGACCCAGCTGGGCGCCTCGCCGGGCAGCCGTGGGATGCTCACCCAACCAGGTTTTTCGGCGAATCCCGCCGCCCAGGCAACCAGCTCTTGAATAGGTCCGTTGGGATCACACGGCGCCTCCGCGTACCCTCGCGGCCGTTGGCCGAACCTGATCAGGTAAGGCCACGGAAGCCGTTGCGCCAGGCGCCTGAACTGCTCTTTGTTGCGCGGGTAGCCAAGACACTCGAAGACCGCCATCTGAAGCGCCAGGTCTGCCCCGTAACGTGAGACCTCCCATTGGAACATGCGGACCTTCATCCCGAACCACTCATCGCCAGCGTCACCCGACCAATCCCCTTCGAGGAATCTTCCTCCGCCTGTGCGGCGTATGTTGTTCTCGCTCCAGCATCCGGCGATGCCGATGCTCGCCTGTGGCACCTCGAGGCCGATCGAATTGATGGTCGGCGACGAGTCGGCTACGTTGCCGACGGCGTGCAGAATCACGTTGTCGTACCGGGCATCGATGTGGTGACCGTGGGCGTACCAATCCCTAGGCTCGACGTGGATCTCCACATCGCCCACGATCTCCGAGCCGTCAGGCGCCTCCATCACGGCGTTCCTGAAGTCAGGCCCGAACGATCCTCCAGAGATCCCGGAGTAGAGAATCCGGTATCTCGCCCCGCCTCCGTCTTCTATCGGAGCCCCGATCGCGTCCGCGCCTCGCCAAACTTCGTGCAGCGCTGTTTCTTGAAGGCGATCACCCCCCATATCAGCAGGGTAAACCACCACGCCCCTTATCCCCCTCAACCTTGACACAATCATCGGCCCGGCCTCGGCTGATATGCTTTGCGTTACTTGAATCGCCGCACGACCCTCAGGCTTGACGATGCCGAAAGTAACCTCGATCGAATTCCATCGTTTCTCAGCTCGGCACCACAATGCCGAGCGAAACTGGCTGCTCGTCCAGCTCAATACCGACGAACCTGGCCTATACGGCTTGGGAGATGCGAGCCCGATGGAGGCCGACGAAGCCGTGATGCTGCTCGCGGAGCGCCTCGTCGACGTGTGGGTCGCAGGACGCGACCCAATCGATACAGAGGCGATCTGGGCAGATATGTACCACAACTCGCCGGGCAAGCGGGGGCGCCTCGCGATGACGGCCATCAGCGGGATAGACATCGCGCTCTGGGACCTCAAAGGCAAGATCCTCGGCCGGCCGGTCTACCAGCTTCTCGGCGGCGCGCAACGCGAAAAGATCCGCGTCTACGCCAACGGCTGGTACACCAATCCGGGTAGCCCGGAGCTGAACGGAGAAGAGGCCAAGAAGGTAATCGATATGGGCTACACCGCGCTCAAGTTCGATCCCTTCGCCCAGACGAACTACTACAAGATCAGCGACGCCGAAGCATCGATAGCTGAAGCCAGGGTCGCCGCGGTCCGCGAGTCGGTGGGCGATGACGTAGACATCCTCGTCGAGGCGCACGCCAAATTCGATGTGATGAACGCCATTAAACTCGGCAGGAGGCTCGAGAAGTACAACCCCCTCTTCTACGAGGAGCCTGTCTCCGAGGAGCGAGTCGTCGAGCTGGCCGAAGTTCGAAGAAAAGTGGCTACGCCAATCGCCACCGGCGAGAGGCTCTACACCAAGTTCCCATTCGCCGACATCATCGAGGCTCACGCCGTCGACGTGCTCCAGCCAGACATCGCCAACGCCGGCGGAATCACCGAGTTGAAGAAGATCGCCATCATGGCCGAGGCCAAGCACATCACGATGGCGCCCCACAACGTATGCTCGCCGATCGGCGCGATCGCAGAGATGCATCTCGACGCCTCGATCGTCAACTTCGAGATCCAGGAGTACCACGCCGAGTTTTACTCGCCCCACTACTTCACGATCTGCGACGGATTCCCGCGCCAAAAGGATGGATACGTCGAACTATCCGACAAACCCGGCCTCGGCATCGATCTCAACCTCGACGAACTGAGCAAGCACCCGCCGCTCGAAAAGACGACGGCTCGTGGCGGCAGCAGCCGCACGATCTGAAGCCTTGGCGCTTTCAACCTAATTACGGCCCTGATCCAACAACGAACAACCCGGAGGCAGAAATGATCGAAAACACAATCCTCAAGGCGAATAAGGAAGGCAGGTACGCGCTAGTCTTCGCATTGCCGTTCCCCTCGTCACAGATGATCGAGCTGGCCGCCCACGTCGGTTTCGACGCCATCTCCATAGACGGCGAACACGGCGCCTACTCCCCGGTGGACGTAGACGACATATGCCGACTCTCCAATGCTCTTGGCATGTCGGTCACCGCCCGAGTCCCCAACATCGCAGCGTATTGGGTCAACCTCTACCTCGACCGCGGCATTCAAGGCGTCACCGGTCCTCACGTCGAGACCGGGGCCGAAGCGCAAGCCCTCGCCGACGCCTGCCTCTTTCCGGAAGCCGGTTGGCGATCTTGGGGCGGAGGCAGAGGAACTGAGTTCGGCGATGCAGAAAGACTCGCCGAGTACGGCGGGCAGAGAGCCTACATGAAGTGGGCGAACGAAAACATGATCGTCATGGCCCAGATCGAGTCGAAAAAGGCTTGGGACAACCTAGACGATATCTTGGCGGTGCCGGGCTTGACCGGTGTAGCTGGCGGCCCCAACGACTTCGCCGCTTCACTAGGTCTGGCGGGCCAGCCCGAACACCCCGACAGAGTAGCCGCGACGGCCGATATCTCACAACGCGCCGTTGCCGCCGGCAAGTCCATCGGAGCCACGACGTTCGGCAACGGCGTCAGAGAGTTGATGCTCGGCCAAGCTCGCGAATTCTGCCAGGAACACGCCGGCACGGCGCTGCCTGCCTGAACGCCCCAGTCGTTCGATGAGTTGAAACCCCGACTCGGTCGGGGTCGTATCACGATTCAGCAACGAGGTCGCCGCCGAATCCCGTGCGGTAAGATTGAGTCACCGGAAAGATGCGCAATTCACTCATATATCTGTTGATCGCCGTAGCCGCGATCGCGCTCATCCTCTTGCTCTTCAGACAGGGCGACAGCTCGCAAGCGATTCCCTTCAACCAGGTGGTTGAGATGGCCCGCGACAACGTCGGCTCGCCCTTGTCCATCGAAGTGAGCGGCGACATGGTGAGCGTGGACGACGGCACTCAGATCTTCACTTCTCGTAAGGAATCCTCGACTAGCGTTTACGAAGCGTTGGCCGATGCAGACGCCGATCTGAACAACTACCTGCTCGATGTGCGCGGTCAGAGCGGGCTTGCGACCCTGTTCCAAGCCTTGCTCGGTTTTCTCCCGTTGATCCTCTTCGCTGGACTGCTGATATTCATGCTGCGCCAAGCTCAGTCCGGCAACAATCAGACGCTCAACTTCGGACGCACCAGGGCCCGCATGTTCGTGGGATCGAAGGCGACCGTCACATTCTTCGACGTGGCAGGGATTCCGGAGGCGAAGGAAGAGCTCGAGGAAATCGTGGAATTTCTAAAGTTCCCTGAGCGATACCAAGCCCTAGGCGCTCGCATTCCCAGAGGAGTCCTTCTTGTGGGACCGCCGGGAACCGGCAAGACGCTGCTCGCACGAGCCGTCGCCGGCGAGGCAGGCGTGCCATTCTTCTCGATCTCCGGTTCTGAATTCGTCGAGATGTTCGTCGGCGTCGGCGCGTCGAGAGTCCGAGACCTCTTCCAACAAGCCAAGCGACACGCACCGTGCATCGTATTCGTAGACGAGATCGATGCCGTCGGCAGGCACCGCGGCGCCGGACTTGGCGGAGGCCACGACGAACGTGAGCAGACGCTGAACCAGATCCTCGTAGAGATGGACGGCTTCGACACTAACTCGTCCGTCATCGTCATCGCGGCGACTAACCGTCCAGACATCCTCGACCCCGCCCTGCTGCGCCCAGGGCGCTTCGACAGGCGGGTCACAATCGACAACCCCGACGTGCGCGGGCGCACCGCAATCCTCGACGTGCACGCCAAAGGCAAGCCTTTCGACAAAGAGGCCGATATGATGCAGTCGATCGCCAAACAGACCCCTGGTTTCTCGGGAGCAGATCTAGCGAATCTAATCAACGAATCGGCATTGCTCGCGGCCCGAAGGAACAAGAAATCGATCGGCATCGACGAGTTGCTTGAATCGATCGACCGCGTCTCCATAGGCCCCGCGCGCAAGAGCAAGGTAAAAACAGCCGAAGACCAACGGCTCACCGCCTATCATGAAGCCGGCCACGCAATAGTGCCTTACTTCATGCCCGAAGGAGACCGCATCGGCAAGATCTCCATCATCGCCCGAGGTCACGCCGGCGGCTTCACCCGCTGGGAGCAAGAAGACAAGTCGTACCTCACCAAGCCATACCTTCTCGCCACAATCGCAGGAGCTATGGGCGGCAGAGCGGCCGAAGAGATCAAACTCGGCAAGATAACTACCGGCGCCTCGAACGACTTCGAGCAAGCCACCCGCGTCGCACGCGAGATGGTGATGCGCTACGGCATGAGCGACGAACTCACGTACAGGTCGTTCGGAAAGCGTCAAGGGGCTATCTTCCTCGGACGCGAGATGTCAGAAGAGCGCGACTACAGCCTAAAGACCGAGGCAATCATCGACCGTGAAATCGACCGCCTGCTGCGGGAAGGCGTGGCGACCGCAAAACGGGTTCTCACCGAAAACATGGGAAAACTCGATGCGGTATCGGAGTTCTTGCTCGAGAACGAAACGATTGACTCCGACCAGTTCGAAGCCATCATGGAAGGCAAGGAACCTAATCTGGTTCGTGCATCCTCACCCGACGGCGGCGGTGACGACAAGTCAGAGGCTGATCCGGAACGAGTGCCCGAAGCGACAGGTTCCTCAGCGGCGGATCCTTCGCCGGCTGGTTGATCAGTCCGGCGACCCTTCTCCGCCACCAACCTCATCGGCGATTATTCGCCTTTCAACTCCGTATGACGTTTGCGGCAACCGATTCGCTCGAAGAGCGAAGTCTCCTCTCCACTCCGAGGGAGAGGACCTTTGGGCGAAGCCCAAAGAGGTGAGGGGGAGCCTTCAATGCAACCGAACCCGGGGGCGCTCGGCCAACGGGTCCAAGTTGCCGGTCGCCTCGTCGAATGTGTGCATAGGGAGTGCCCTCCGTCTCAGATCCTTCTACAAGCATCGAGTAGCCGAACAACGTGCATGAACGTCAAAGCATCCATACGCGCGCGGCAGACGGCAAATGGTTTTTCGATAAAGGCCACACCGTTTAAACATTTTGCGGCAATCAGTTCGCTCAAAGAGCGAAATCTCCTCTCCCCTCCGAGGGAGAGGACCTTTGGGCGAAGCCCAAAGAGGGGAGGGGAAGCCTTCGATGCAACCGAATCCGAGTTTCCTCAGCCAACGGATCCAAGTTCCGGCCGCCTGCTTGAATGTGTGCATATGGGGAGGGGCCCGTCTCAGATCCTTCTACAAGCATGGAGAAGCCGAACAACGTGCGAGAACGTCAAAGCATCCGTCTCCGCGTGGCAGATGGCGAATAGTTATTCGATAAAGGCCACACGGTTTAAGCATTTTGCGGCAACCGATTCGCTCTTTGAGCGAAATCTCCTCTCCCCTCCGAGGGAGAGGACCTTTGGGCGATGCCCAAAGAGGTGAGGGGGAGCCTTCGATGCAACCGAATCCGGGCTTCCTCGGCCAACGGGTCCAAGTTGCCGGCCGCCTCGTCGAATGTGTGCATAGGGAGTGCCTTCCGTCTCAGATCCTTCTACAAGCATCGAGAAGCCGAACAACGCGCGAGAACGTCAAAGCATCCATCTGCGCGTGGTAGACGGCGAATATCTTCTCGATAAGGGCCACACGGTTCAAACATGCAGTTGCGTCTTCGATCCCCCGTCTCCTTAACGCTCTCCCCGCCGTGGGGGAGGGTGCGCGCCTTGAACACGTTATCCTTTTCTTGGCGCAGGTGTCGGAACCATGAGCGTCCATCCACCAATCTAGAAAGGCTATCGGTATGGCGGAGATATACGACGGTTCACTTTGGAGGATCGGCAACTGGGTTTCCGGGTACTCAAATAACTCATACCTCATCACATGCCGCTCCACCAACCAGAGCGTCATTGTCGACACGCCCGACAATCCGGTCGAGATGATGGCGGCGGCGAGCGAGACCGATGTGCAAGGGATACTCATCACGCACAATCACTGGGACCACCTAGAGGGCTTCGACGATGTCACCGAGCGATTCGAGGTACCGGTCGGAATAGGGTCCGACGACGAGCATGAGATCGCCGAGCGGGCCGGCTACCGCTCGTCCATAGACGTCACCGACGACGCGATGCTCCAGTTCGGGGACATACGGATCCGCTGCATCTCCACCCCAGGCCACACTCCTGGGTCTACCTGCTACCTCCTTCCAGCTGAAAGCCCGAGCTCGCAACCGCACGTCTTCACCGGCGACACTCTCTTTCCAGGCGGACCCGGACGGACTGGCAGCGTCGAAGCTTTTGACAGCATCGAGCGAAGCATCACATCAAAGCTCCACACTCTTCCGGCAAACGCGGTGGTGCTGCCTGGGCACGGCGACTCAACCACCATCGGCGAGTCGATCGACGAATACAGAGACTTCGCATCTTCTACACGTCCTGCCGATCTATTCGGCGAAGTCACGTGGAAGTGATCCAACCGCCAACAACCGCCGCTTGACGACTTCAACAACTGATCACAGAGCGCCCTGGGGCCTCCGCGACGTCGTGGCCGGCATCGTGGTGGTGATCTGCCTGATCACAACATTCGGTTTGATCGAAGTTGCGGCTTCCGACTTTGGGGAAGGCGACCCATGGGGCGTCGCGGCGTTGGTGATAGTCGCCGTTCCCGCTGCGCTCTTGGGAATCGGTGCGACGAGAGTTGCTCGCGCGCCGCTGAGCCCGGTCATCAAGTGCTTCATCTGGTGTTCAACGGGCATAGTAGCAGTTCACTTAGCCGCATCGTTCATCGAAGACGACGGGGTGAAGACGGCCTTAACCACCTCGGCGCTCATCGGCGTGGGGCACGTGGCCTTAGTAGTCGTTGCGTGGACATTCACCAGACGCAAGCACAACGCCACTTTCGGAGATTTAAGGCTCAACATCCCTAGGCCGCCGTTAAGGGCGCTCGTCAAGGGGATAGCGATATGGATCGCCGCTCTCGTTTTGGTCGGCGCCTGGGGATGGTTGATCGAAGCGGTGGACAGCCCCGAGTTCCTCGTGCCGCCGGACAACGTGACCACCCTGTTGGATGAGTTGGGCGGCATATGGCCCCTCGCGATACTCGCCGCATCCGTAGCAGCCCCAGTGGCGGAGGAGCTCTTCTTCCGATCTTTTCTACTGGCCGGCTTGATGAAGCGTTTCGGCCCCCAGATCGCCACAGTTCTCTCCTCCGCCCTCTTCGCCGTGAGCCATCTGGCGCCCGGTATCGGCACCGGCATCTTGATCCCGGTCTTCGTTCTCGGTGTGGCGTTGGCACTCATATACCTATGGACTCGATCGGTCTGGATCTGCATCATCGTGCATGGCACGCACAACACTGTGACGCTTTTCGCGGCGAGCGCTTTGGATCAACCCTTTGCTGGGTAACATTAATTAGATCGAGATCGTCCATGGGGAACAGCATCACAACCGCCATTCAACGGGCCAACGCTGAGGGAAGAACCGCGTTGATTCCCTTCGTCACCATTGGACACCCTGCCGCCGAGAGCACGGTCGACGTTGTCGAAGCGCTGTCCCAATCTGGTGCCGACGTAATCGAACTCGGCATCCCATTCAGCGATCCTCTAGCAGAGGGCCCGGTGATCCAACGCTCAAGCTTTCGCGCCTTGAGCAACGGTGTCACGCCGCGCTTCTGTTTCGAGACCGCTGCCGCAATCAGGGAACGGGGGATCGAGACGCCCTTGGTGTTCTTGGGCTACTACAACCCGATGTACCAGATCGGCCTCGACGAGTTTTGCACAACGGCAAGGGACTCGGGGGTCGACGGGATCATATGCAGTGATCTGCCAGGCCCCGAAGCGGGCCCGCTCCTCGATGCTTGTTCACAATCCGAGCTCTCACTGATACCGCTGTTGGCGCTGACCTCCACCGATTCGGCGATCGAAATCGCAAGCAAACAGGCTCAAGGATTCGTGTATTGCATCTCCGTCCTGGGAGTTACAGGAGCCCGCCAGCAAGTCTCGTCGCGCGTCCGCGGCCTCGTCGAAAAAGTCAGGACGCACACGACCGTGCCCGTAGCCGTCGGCTTCGGAATATCGACCGCGAGTCACATCGAGCAGGTAGGCGCCTACGCGGATGGGGCTGCCGTCGGCAGCGCGTTGGTAAACGCCCTGCACCACGCAGATCCGCACGATGCGCCCAAAATCGCTTCTAACTTTTTGAAGTCTCTCGGCAGCTGAACCTTGACGTCGGCTATCGCTTAAACTCTTTCGAATTGACACAACCACCCGAACCTACCTCTGGATTTCGCATATGACCGCGGTACGAGGAATAAGAGGCGCCATCACCGTAAGCGCCAATGTCAGAGACGAGATCATGGATGCAACTGAACAGTTGCTCAATGAGATGGTCGCTGCCAATGACGTGTCCTCGGAAGATCTTGGGGCCGTCTACTTCACCCTCACGAGTGATCTCAACGCGGAATTCCCTGCAGTGGCGGCAAGAGAGCGTCTAGGTTGGCGGCTCGTGCCGCTGATCAACTCGATAGAGATCGATCGCCCGGGCGCCATGTCGAAATGCATAAGAGTGCTCATGTACTGGAACACGACGCGATCGCAGGCCGAGATCCGACACATATACTTGAGAGATGCAATCGCATTAAGAGCCGATATTACAGACGCTCAATAATGCAATAAGAACAATGGCTCACTTAATCGAAAACGCCTCTGAGACCAGCATGACGGCTGCAACGGCGTTGGGCCAAAGTTCTTCCTTTACGTCCTTTTACGGCGATTTCGGCCGCTGGCTCTATACTCGCCGGCGCCGCGCCTAGCAATCGAGGGCTTCCACCCGCGCGACGCCGATCACGACCGAGTAGGCAACACCCGCCCTCTCGGATCTAACCGCGTCTTACGAAACAACCACAGCTGCTACAAATCCAAATCCAACAAACTCCAACAAAACAGGATTACGAAATGAACTCCAAAGTCTCCAACGTCAACATAGATTCAATAGTCCCTCTATCGCCGCCATCGGAGTACTTGGCCGAGTACCCGATCTCTTCGGAAATAGAGAGAATGGTTGTGGAGTCCCGCGAAGAAATCACCGCCATAATCGATGGTCACGACGACAGATTCCTTGTGATTACCGGCCCTTGCTCGATACACGACGAACGCGCCGGATTCGAGTACGCAAACCGATTGGCCACAATGGCCGAGGAGTTGAACGACCGCCTCATGATCGTGATGCGGGTCTACTTCGAAAAGCCGCGCACCACAGTGGGCTGGAAGGGACTCATCAACGACCCAAACCTCGATGGAAGCTGCAACATCCCCTCGGGTCTGAGCAGGGCTCGGAGGTTCTTGACCGATGTCGCGGGGTTGGGATTGCCTACCGCGACCGAGTTCCTCGATCCCTTCACTCCGCAGTACGTCGCCGATGTCGTCTCATGGGGCGCGATAGGAGCGAGGACCGCCGAAAGCCAGACGCACCGGCAAATGGCGAGCGGTCTCTCTATGCCGATCGGGTTCAAAAACGGGACCGGCGGCAGCATCCAACTCGCCATCGACGGTGTAATCGCGGCTAAGGTTCCGCACGCGTTCCTAGGCATCGACGATGCCGGCGCCGCGGCGGTCGTCCAAACCAGTGGAAACCCTGCCTGCCACATCGTTTTGAGAGGCGGGGCCGACGGCCCCAACTACTCTGCAGAGCACGTCAAGGATGCGCAATTGAATCTCGAGAAGAGCGGTATCGAGCCAAACTTGGTGGTCGACTGCTCGCATGCAAACTGCGACAAGGATCACAACAAGCAGCCCATCGCCTTCAGAGACGTGTTGCAGCAGAGAATACGAGGCAACGACGGAATCATCGGAGTCATGCTCGAGAGCCATATCAACGCCGGTAATCAGTCGCTCAACGGTGGCCCCGAGACTCTCAAATACGGAGTCTCAATTACCGACCCGTGCGTCGATTGGGAGACGACGGAAGAGCTATTGAGGGAGGCGCACGGAGCCTTGAGTCCCGTCGCCGCCAGCGCCTGATCGGGAACCCACGCCCTTGTGATCGGGTGTTGCAATGGCACTAGACACACTTCCGCCGCATCCTGAAGCTTCGGCCAAAGGCGCTTGCATAACCATCGGCACGTTCGACGGTGTGCACTTGGGCCATCAAAGCCTGCTCAACGAAGCTGCAAACCGCGCCGACCGGGACGAGATGGTCAGCATCGCCCTGACCTTCAGGCAGATGCCGCGTGCCGTGATCGATCCGTCGCTCGAGGTGCCCTTTCTTTGCGACCTCACAACGCGCATCTCTCTCATCGAAGACGCCGGCATCGACATCGTCCAGCCAATCGACTTCGACGATCAGGTGCGGAACACCACGGCAGAGCGATTCATGTCCACGCTCAAAGAAAAGTTCAACATGCGATGTCTCGTCATCGGTCGGAACGCCCGAGTCGGCAATGATCAGCTGGGTTTCGACCAACTCGGTGGACTCGGTGAAGAGATAGGCTTCGAAGTCGCTGCGCAGCAAGACGTCAGGGTCGAAAACAGGATCGTCTCCAGCTCTGCTATACGCAGCGCCCTCGGTGAAGGCGATGTGAGACGAGCAGCGACGATGCTCGGAAGACTCTACGAGCGGGGAGGCGAAGTTGAATCAGGCACCGGCAGGGCGCGTGACGTGATCGCACCCACCGCCAATATGCAGTGGAGTAGGTCGCTCGTCATGCCGGCTCCAGGGATTTACGCATCCTGGGCACGCATGCCAGACGGTCGAATCCTGCCGTCGGCAACCTATATCGGCGATAACCCGACTCTCGGTGGCAGCGCTAGAACCTTCGAAACTCACGTCTTGGGTATCGAAGAAGACCTATATGGACAAAAAGTCTCAGCGATGTTCGTCGAGTTCGTCAGGCCTGACGGGAAGTTCGATACCACCGAGCTTTTGGTCGAGCAAATGCAACGAGATGTCCGACGCATCGAAGAGATACTTGAAAACGAACACCCCCCAGCGTGAAGTCGCTGGCTAGAGAACTTCAAAATGAGTACCACCACCGCCTTCAAAGACATCCACGATGAACTGACCTGGCGCGGCGCGATCTACGACGCCACCCCGGGAGCCAAGGAGATTTTGAAGTCCGAGAAAGTTACCTGCTACAACGGCTTCGATCCTACCGCCGCGTCTTTGCACATCGGACACCTAATTCCTTTGATGTGCCTGGCCAGGATGCAGCGACACGGCCACAACCCAATCGCCATTCTCGGAGCAGGCACGGGGCTGATAGGCGACCCCAGAGAGACCGACGAACGTGCGCTCCTCTCTTACGACGAGATCGACTTGAATGCCGAATCCATCCGGGAGCAACTCAGTCGATTTCTCGATTTCGATACCAAAACAAACCCTGCGAAGCTCATCAACAACGCCGACTGGCTACGCTCCACCAACCTGATCGAATTCCTGCGCGACGTCGGCAAGCACTTCACCGTCAACAACATGATCAAGCGGGAGGCCGTCCAGAGCCGAATGCAGCGCAACGACGGCATCTCCTTCACCGAGTTTTCATACCAGCTCTTGCAGGCGTTCGATTTCCTCGTCCTATACGAGCGCGAAAACTGCACCTTCCAGTCGGGAGGCAGCGATCAATGGGGAAACATCCTTGGAGGTGTGGACCTCATCCGAAGAATGCACGGCTCGGGGCCGAATGGCTCTCTGTTGGCGCATGGGATCGTATTCCCGCTAATCACCGATTCCAAGGGTGACAAGTTCGGCAAGTCGATAGGCGGTGCGCCTGCGTTGGATGCGAACGAGTTTTCGCCCTACAGGCTCTACCAGTTCATGTTCAACAAAGACGACGTTGATGTGATCAGGTACCTCAAGGTCTACACATACCTGGAGCCGAAGGAGATCACGCCTCTCATCCTCGCCGTCCAGAACGAGCCCGGAAAGCGGGAAGCCCAGAAAACGCTTGCCGAAGAGGTGACTCGAATCGTGCACGGCGAGAATGGACTGCAACAGGCGCAGAGGGTGACGCGCGCATTCTTCCAAGGCGCATTCGACCAACTCGCCGAAAAAGAGCTTGAAGACGTCTTCGAAGGTGCAGAAACCGCCCAAGTATCCAAGCAAGACATCGAGGCTCGAACAGTCAGTTTCGAACGTCTCGCCCTAGATTCATCGCTGATCTCATCCCTGGGCGATGCGCGCAGAACGGTCGACCAGGGCGGTATGTACATCAACAGCGAGCGGGTTCAATTGTCCGATCGCCCGGTCACTCCTGAAGATGTTCTTCATGGCAAGCTGATTGTGTTGCGTCGTGGCCGCCGGGAACACCGATTGGTTCGAGTGGTTTGAAGCCTCTCATCAACCCCGCAATCTAAAATTGGGATTGTGCCGCTCTAAACGTTCGCGGCCCGGAAACCGAACCTACGACGCGATCTGAAAGGCCAGCAGTCTCAAGTGTCTACCGCATCACAACCAAACCTACGAATTCCCGGTCCTGTTCCGTTGCCAGACGAAGTTCTGCAGATCGCGGCACGGCAGATGATCAACCACCGCGGACCCGAGTACGCCGACATGCTGGCCCGCATGAGCGACAACCTCCGAACGATGCTCATGACATCCAACGACGTCTACTTCGTCACTTCTTCTGGCACGGGCGCGATGGAGACGGCAGTCGTCAACACGATTTCGCCGGGCGACAAGGTTCTCGTTTTGATCATCGGAGTGTTTGGCACTCGCTTCGCCGAGATCGTCGAGGCCGTTGGCGCCGAAGTCACTAGGCTTGAGTTCCCGCTTGGTCAACCCGCAGACCTTGACGCCGTTCGTGATGCTCTGAAAAAGGAACCAGACTACAAAGCCGTCGCATTGACTCATAACGAGTCTTCTACCGGCGTTTCGAACCCGATAGAAGAAATCTGCGGAATCGTCCACGAGAACTCCGATGCTCTCGTCCTCCTCGATGCCGTCTCCAGCGCAGGTGGAATACCCATCGCTACCGACGCTTGGGGCATCGACGTAGTTGCTACAGCGTCCCAAAAATCGTGGGTATCGCCGCCTGGCATCGCCATGGTGTCATTCAGTCAAAAAGCGTGGCGGGCATACGAAACCAACACGACGCCGAAATACTATTTCGACATTCAGCTGTACGAAGACTTCCTGCAGATCGGCCAGCCGCCCTTCACCCCGTGCCTTCCTGTGATGTTTACGTTGGATGTCGCGCTCGCATCGATGGTCGAAGAGGGAGTTGAGAACGTCTTTGCCCGACATCACCAAGTCGGCGAGTACACGAGGCGAGGAGCCAAGAAACTCGGTCTCGAGATCCTCCCTGACGAACAGTACGCCTCAGACACAGTGACCGCCGTTCGCCTCCCCGAAAGCGTAGACGGCAAGGAATTCCTCGCCAATGTGATCTCAAATCACAACGTCGTTCTCGGCGGCGGCCAAGGCTCGCTCACCGGGAAGATATTCCGAATCGGGCACATGGGATGGGTGCCGATGGAGCAAATCGATCATGCGCTGGAAGCCGCTGAACAAACTCTTGCATCAATGAGCGCTTAATTAGAGCACCAGACAGCGGTTTTTTCCGTATCGCAGAACATGGCGACTCATCGAAAGTTGACCCGGGCACTTGCGATACGTGCCGTTGCGTTGTTAGTGCTCCTCCCTGCGTTAACCGCGTTTTCGGTCGTTGCATGTTCTTCCGAATCAGAAGCTCCTGAAGACCCTAGGCAGGCTCCGACTGCGACACTTCCCGCGCCCACTCCGATTCCGCCTTCTCCGACATCGGATACTCAACCAACTTCAACTCCCGTACCGACGCCAACCACAGCACCAAGAGCGGTAGATACGCCAACACCTCATCCTGAGCCGACCGCGACCGCGATTCCCGAGATCGCCGAAACCGCGACCTCAACCGCTACTGCTGCACCGGAATCTACTGCAACTCAAGTACCTCCGACCTCGACGCCAACGAACCAACCACCCGCCACCGCGACAGAGTCGCCTCCTGAGAAAGAGCCGATTGAACCTGCTGAGACTCCGCCAGAACCGACGGACACGGCAACTGCCAAGCCCGAAGACACGCCGGTGCCTCCTCCTACCTCGACACCTACAGACACCGCCACGCCCGAACCCACTGATACGCCGACCCCTGTACCTCCAACCGCCGAGCCTGAACCAGAAGCCACGGGACCTCAGGCACCTGATTTCACACTCCCTTCCGTTACAACCAATGGCGAGTACACCTTGTCTGACTTTGCCGGCGAACAAGCCGTCGTGTTGGTCTTCTACAGGGCGTTCTGGTGACCCGCTTGCCGCGAGCAGCTAGTTGAGTTGCAGAACCACTACGACGCCATCAAAGAGAGCGGCGCGGAGGTGCTCGCCGTCAGCACCGATGATCTCACCGGCGCCGAGCAGCTAGCACCAAGAGTCGGTATCGAATACCCTGTGCTCTTCACGAGTAAAGACAACTCGATACCCAAGGCGTACGATGTCTTCAACCTGCATGGCGATGGGCTCGCATCAGCGTCCGTGTTCATCATCGACGCCAACGGCGTCATCATCTACGAGAACATCGGCAACAGTCCCTACCACCAAGTGAGAGGGCCCACGGTGCTGGCAAACATCCCATGAAATTCCGCATAACCTAAGAATTAGATTAGACACAGTTCATCCGATGCCTATGTCAATCACTAAAAATGCAGCGCTCAGGGCTTTTATGCTCGCGATCGGTATCGCAGTGATCGCCGTGGCCTGCGGCTCGAGCGATCAGACGGAGACTAGCTCGGAGCCGGCTGAAACCGATTCCGTCGCTGCAGAAGTAGTCGAGATTTCAGGTCCTGCCGCTCCCGAGTTCGACCTGCCGTCTGCAAATACAAGCGAACAGATATCTCTGGCGCAATATCGTGACGACAAGCCCGTCGTTTTGGTCTTCTACCGTGCCTACTGGTGAGGGTTCTGCCGCCGGCAACTCGTCGAGTTGCAGAAACACTACGACGACATCTCCGCCGCAGGTGCCGAGGTGCTTGCGATCAGCACTGACAACCTCAGCGGATCCGAATCCATAATTCGCCAAGCAAGAATAGATTTCCCCGTCCTGTACACCAGCAAAGACCCCTCAGTGCCCCAGTCTTACGAAGTCTTCGACCTTCATGGCGACGGGTTGGCATCCGCATCCGTCTTCATCATCGATGAAGACGGAACCATCGCCTATTCCGACATCGGGAGAGGCATCTCCCACCAAGTGTCTGGGAAGACGGTTCTAGCCGAGTTAGCGAAACTCGGTGGTTGAGCGGTTCAAAGCGGTCCGTCTAGGGCCTGTATAACAGCCCCCGCAGGCGGCTTCGGGTAGAAGTTCGTTGCTTTCGGCGGCAATCTGTGACCTCGGCTCACGATGTCGATGAAATCATGCATCGGCAATGAGCGCATGATGATCCCCAATTGAGCCTCGCCACTATCGACACTGGCAACGACTCTTTCGGCGTCGAACTGAAAATCGACCACGTCATCCATTCGATCGTCTTTGATCGCATGTTCGATTATTGATCGATGGAGCATGAAGTAGTCAGATCGTTCAAGCGTCGATTGATATTCAAACGCGGCGGGCGCCTCATTTTTGAATTGCGCCGTGTGGAACACGCCAGGCTCCAATCCATATAGCCCGAAAACGCTTGACCCTTCATCAGATCCGTTGAGCGCCGCCGTGAATTCGCCCAACGATCCGCTGCTAGCCCAAGGGGTCACATCGCAGGACTTAAAGATCAGGCTCTTCAAGGTCTCCAACTCACTCTTCGAAGCGCCGGAAACAATCCGGTGATATCCGCGAGTGATTAATCCGGGCTCGCCGATAGAAACGAGGTGCATCATCCGAAAATTCACCGATTCCTCTTCGGGAATCTCCATATTGGCCCTAATCGAGCTTCGGAACCGCATCGCCGCCTCGTAGCGATGGTGACCATCCGCGATGAATATCTGTGACGCCTTCATAAGATCGCGAATCAATGAGATCGAACCCCTATCCGTCACCTGCCATAGGCGCATCTGATGACCGCCGGGCATCGAGGCGGTCTCCGTCGGGGCTCCACCGGCGATTGCCCTGATCATCCCGCCGATGGAACGGCGTATGTCGTCCTGAAACACGACCAGCAACGGACTCAAAGCCGAACGTGACGCCCGCATCATCTCGACGCGGTCTTGCACCCAGGCATCCCTAGTGCTTTCATGCGGGAAGATGATGCCGCGATCGTACTCCTCGAGCCGGACGGCAGCGATGAACCCTCTTCTCGTCTGCTGCTTGCCCCCGTACGAAAAGGTCTCTTCAGTCACATATATCGAGGGCACTTCATCGCGGACCAACACGCCTGCTGAGAGCCAATCGCGTTGCGTATCCGCAACGAATGAATACCTGTTCTCGCCGTTCAGAGGCGCCAATTCGAGGCGGACGATGTTGTATCGAGATCGTTCGAGCAACTCCTGCTGAACCGCGGGGGTGATCATGTCGAACGGCGGAGATAGATAGTCTCCTAGATCACGTCCGCTTGAAGCCGCGCTGTAACGAATGCCTCGGAAAGGCCGTATCTCTGCCATCAGGTGCGAGACGCTCGCGGTTCTGTTCGCATGGGTTGATCCGAACGTGAATAACGTTCACTTGGCAAGTATAAACAGCCGTGTTTGCGCCACCATCCAGACTGTTCAGGAACCTCCGATTGCTAAAATTACGCCCATCTCGAGGTCACTGTCACAGCGAATATTGAGTACCGCCGAAATCCCCAAAGGTCAAGCAGCCGCACGTGCTTCTGAGTTGCGCGCAACTCTCAATCGCGCCAACCACGAGTACTACGTGTTGAGCCAGCCATCTCTCGCCGACGTCCAGTACGACCAGATGTTGCGTGAGCTTGTCGAGATCGAGACGAGCTTCCCCGACCTCAAGACGAGCGACTCGCCCACCCTTCGTGTGGGGGTGCTCCCATCCTCCGAGTTCGACGAAGTGCAGCATCCAGTCCCCATGCTCAGCTTGAGCAATGTGACTGATGAGGAGACCTTTTCGGGCTGGTACAACAGAGCGCTGAACTACGTCGAAATCGACGCAGCCCCACTCGTCTGCGAGCTCAAGATTGATGGACTCGCCATCGCTGTCACCTACACGGATGGGGTTCTGACACAAGCCGCGACCCGCGGCGACGGGCTACAAGGCGAGGACGTGACCGCAAACGTGCGCACGATACGCGCGGTGCCCTTGAGGTTGGAAGGCGATGACGTGCCGCCTCTCATCGAACTGAGGGGCGAGGTCTTCTACCCAATATCGGCATTCAATCGGCTGAATCAGGGACGCGAAGAAGCCGGACTTCCGCAATACATCAATCCCCGCAATTCGGCGTCAGGATCGTTGCGACAACTCGATGCAACCGAGACGGCTAAACGACCACTTGACATGTTCTTCTACTCCATCGGCTACGCGGAAGGTGGTGAAATACCCGCAACGCAGAGGGAAGTCCTGAACGCGCTACGAAGATGGGGCTGCAAGGTGAACGACTGGGCGCGCAGAGTCACAACCGTAAACGAGGCGTTGGAAGCATTCGAAAACGCCGCAGAAGCTAGGCCCGACCTCGATTTCGGCATCGACGGAGTCGTCGTGAAGATCGACGATCTCGCTTTGCAAGATCGACTAGGAAGTGTGGGGCGCGATCCTCGCTGGGCGACCGCATTCAAATTCCCGGCCGAGCAGGCCGTAACCAATCTCCTCGAAATCCGCACGCATGTCGGGAGGACCGGTGCCATAAACCCCTACGCCGTTCTGGAGCCGATCATGGTTGGTGGTGTCAATGTGGGACGCGCCACGCTTCATAACGAAGAAGACATCAACCGAAAGGACATCCGAGTAGGCGACCGAGTTATCGTGCAGCGCGCCGGCGATGTCATCCCCCAAGTCGTGGGGCCTGCGCCCGACAATAAACGTGGCGCCGATTCCGAGCCGTACCGAATTGATCCCGAATGCCCGGCCTGTGGTGAACCAGTTGCGAGGGACGAAGATCAAGCCGACATTAGATGCGTCAACTCGGCCTGCCCGGCTCAGTTCCAACGCCTACTTGAGCACTTCGCATCTCGTGGAGCCATGGACATCGAAGGTCTTGGGTCGAAGTTAGCTCACGAATTGGCCGATCAAGGTCTTGTAAGCAATATCTCAGAGATATACACGCTGCACGAGAGATCGGATCAGCTCCTCGCGATGGAACGAATGGGCGAAAAACGGGCTCAAAATCTTCTCGACGCCATCGAAGCATCTAAGAGTCAACCCTTATCCCGACTCCTCATCGCCCTGGGAATCATCGGCGTAGGCGGCGAAACATCAGAGATGCTGTCGAGGGAGTTTCGAACTCTTGGGGCAATCACCTCCGCCGATCTTGAGAGACTGACCGCGATAGAGGGAATCGGCCCAATCGTCGCCAACTCCATCTTCGAATGGGCTCGGAACGATGCGAACATTGGCCTCGTAGAAAACCTCATCGAATTGGGGCTTAACACGGAAGACGACTCCCCTGAACCTCCGGCGGACCACCCGATTAAAGGCCTCAACTTCGTCATCACCGGAAAACTCGATACCTTCTCACGCTCCGAAGCCGCCAACGCCGTCAAATCCCTAGGCGCCAAGGCAGCCGGCAGTGTCTCCAAAAACACAGATTTCCTGGTCGCTGGTGCAGACGCGGGGTCCAAGCTCGAACGGGCATTGAAGCTCAATGTGCCGGTGTTGGACGAAGAGCAGTTCAAGGAAATCCTTGCCGGGAATCTCTCCGAAGTCGTCGATACAGCGTCGGCCGACGGTGACGTTTGACCTCGGAGATTGGGGGCGATTGACCCGATGAATCGAAGCTCAGACCTCGTCCGTCACTTCAGATCGCTTTTCGGCACGCGCAAGAAGCCAGGGGTTGATGCTTCTGACAGTCCTTGGATCATCCTTGCGATGGGGAATCCAGGCGACGACTACGCCACAACGAGGCACAATGTCGGGTGGTGGGCGGCCGACCTACTCACGAAGGGACGAGGTGCCGTCTTCAATAACGAAAACCAATCCCGAACCGCTCGGGTTTCAATCGCGAACGCGACAGCGATAATCGCCTACCCGCTCACTTATGTGAATCGCAGCGGAGGCGCCGCACGTGCGTTGTTACAGCGTCACAGATCTGACATCAACCAGCTCATCGTTGTCACAGATGACATCAACCTAGCACCCGGCAAACTGCGAATCAGACGCGACGGCGGCGCTGGAGGCCACAACGGTCTGAAGTCGGTGATCGATGCTCTCGGCGACAACGCATTTCCCCGTATCCGTATCGGAGTCGGTAAGCAGTCGGAAGAGGCGAGCCAAATCGATCACGTCCTAGGCGAACCCTCCGATGAAGAGATAAACGCCATCAATGCAGCCGTTCAACGTGCCGCGGAGGCAGTCGAAGCCATCATTGCTGAAGGCGTCGACAAGGCGATGAACCGGTTTAACTAACCGTCTCGATCAGATCGAACCCCGTATAACCCAGCAAAACCTCGGGCACCGCGATCGAACCGTCGCTCTGCTGGTACGTCTCGAGAATCGATATGAAAGTTCGAGGCATCCCCAAAGCCGAGCCGTTGAGCGTGTGTGGGAACCTCGTTCCTGACCCTCGTTGCGGTCGGTAGCGAGTGTTGTTGCGACGAGTTTGAAAGTCCAAACAGTTTGAGATCGAACTGATCTCCAGCCACTCCTTGGCGCCCGGCGACCAAGCTTCGATGTCGTAAGTCTTCGCTGACTGAAAGGCAATATCCCCGGCGCACAACTTCAACACTCGAGTCGTCAAACCTAGTCGATGGCATAACTCCTCGGCTATACTCAGCATCTCCTCGAGATGGTCATCCGAATCTTGAGGGTCAACAAAGCGGAACATCTCCACCTTTTCGAACTGATGGACCCGTTTCATGCCTCTGACATCACGGCCCGCAGCCGTGTGCTCCCGTCTGAAACAAGGAGTGTGAGCAACATACTTCAGCGGCAACTCTCGATCGATGATGCTGTCTTGGTGTATTCCGTTGAGAGAAACCTCCGATGTGGGAATCAACCACAGGCCCGATTCGTCGTCCCTGTAGAGATCGTCGGCAAACTTGGGCAAATTGCCACTCCCGACCAAAGTCTCTTCTCTTACCAAGAAGGGCGGATTAATCTCTTCATAGCCGAAATCATCCACGAGAGTATTCAACAGCCAGCTCACGATCGCACGATGCAGACGCGCACCCTTTCCCCGCAGCATGTAGAAGCGAGCGCCAGAGATTCCCGCCGCGGCGGCCATATCGATGATGCCGTGACTCTCCCCCAATTCCCAATGAGGCTCGAACCACGAACCTGATTCCGGGGGATCGACGTCGTCTACTAACACGTTGCTGGCCTCGTCCAATCCTTCGGGAACATCCGCCAAAGGTGTGTTGGGCAGTCCTAGCATTACTGCCCTAAGGTCAGATTGAACCGCCCGCAGTTCACCCTCAAACTCATTAATTCGCTCACCGGTCGCCCGCATCTGACTAATCTCTTCGCCCGTCGGCCTCCGCTTCTCGTCGCCGATGCGCTTCGACACTTCGTTGCGGATTTGGCGCTCGGAGTCGACCTGTTGGATCAGACTCCTCCGCTTGATGTCCAACTCCAGCACTTGATCGATCGACGACGCATCCTCGCCCCGCCTGACTAAACCCGTGCGCACTTCGTCCGTAGCGTTGACTATCTTGTTTAGGTCCAGCATGTGGTTTGGATTATTGGAATCGGGTCTGTTAGTAAGGAAACTACGATCGCAGCTGCGGAAAGAGTGTCACTTCACGGATCGATGACTCGCCCGAGATCAGCATCGCCAAACGGTCGATGCCTATTCCCAGCCCTCCCGTTGGCGGCATGCCGTGTTCGACGGCGAGCAGAAACGCCTCATCTAATCGGTCCGCCTCGACATCTCCGAACTCGATCCGCTGTCGCTCCTGCTGCTCGAATCTGCGCCTCTGATCCACGGGATCGTTTAGCTCGGTGAAGGCGTTTGCCAACTCTCGTCCCATCACGAACGCCTCGAAACGCTCAACAACGTCATCAAACCCGGGCTTCTTCTTCGCCAATGGCGACATCGCTAACGGATAGTCGAGAAGAAACGTCGGTTGGATGAGATTTGGCTCCACAGAACTGGAAATCACCCGATCCAGCAACTGCTGCCATGTTGATCCGGGAGCAACGTGCATGCCCCGGTCGGACATCGCAGCCTCCAACGATTTGAGGTCCGGACAAGCCAGGTAGTCGATGCCTGAGTGCTCGATTATCGCCTCCCTGAGATCCATCCGAGGCCATGGTGGCGTGAGATCCAATTCGGGTTCTTCATCACTTGATCCTTCAATGACCGCCGAACCGGTAACTTCAATCGCTACGTGCGCGACTAGCTCCTCAGTCATCGCCATCACGTCGTTGTAATCGGCGTAGGCTTCGTAACTCTCCATCGTCGTGAATTCTGGATTGTGATCGGCGTCGATACCTTCGTTCCTAAATATCTTGCCGATCTCATACACCTTGTCCATGCCGCCCACGATTAACTGTTTTAGGTAAAGCTCCGTCGCAATTCGAAGATATAGGTCCCTGCCCAAGGCGTTGTGATGCGTCTCGAACGGTTCAGCAAATCCACCCGCGGCTATCGGCACCAAGATAGGCGTCTCCACCTCCACGAATCCGCGATCATTCATAAAACCGCGCACCGCGCTCGCAACCTTCGACCGCAATATCGCATTGCGCGCAGCCTTGTCGTTGGTCAACAAATCCAGGTAGCGCTGTCTGAATCGCGCCTCGGTGTCCTGAAGCCCATGCCACTTCTCCGGTAGAGGCCGCAACGACTTGCTGATGATCGACAACGATTGGGCTTCGATCGAAACCTCGCCGCGCCTTGTGCGGAAAAGCGGGCCTTGCACCCCAATGTAGTCGCCTATATCGAGAAGATCTAGCAACATGAAATCCTCTCCCATGACATCGGAACGGGCATGTATCTGGATCGTCCCGCTGCCGTCTTTCATGTCGAGGAACGACATCTTCCCCATTCCCCGTCGGGCCATAACCCTTCCCGCGACAGTAACCTCACTCGTGCGAAACGACTGACGATCGACCTCCTCCAACTCCGACTCCTCCAGTTCGAACGACCGCCTCGCTTCGGCGACTTCGTGCGACCTCCCAACGCGAGCCGGGTAGGGGTCGATGCCCAATTCCCGAAGCCGATCGATCTTCCGTAACCGCTCTGCAGTCAGCCTAGAAACATCGCCGCCACTCAGATCAACTTCTTTGCTGGAATTCTGATTTGGCAATGCGTAAAACGGCCTTTGGATCGGATAAAAAGCTCAAATATCCTCGATTGTTCAATGTTACAGTCGCCCGCACTCGCCCCAAGCAACGGAACACGAATCGCAATTAAACGCGCAATCCTCTGTTGCGTATCGCCGCATCCAATTGCCGATAATCGTAAGCATGTTCGCAACTCACGCGCTTCGTGCCCTGACACGCTAGCGACTAGCGGTTGATCAACACGCCAACTTGCAACGCAGAGAAAGGAAATCGCGCAGAAGAGAGACGGAGCTCAGACCTACCACGTCACGCACCAAGTCGGCAATCATCTCGATGCTTGGTCCGGATGGCATGGAAGGGAAAACGGGGCTAGATCTTTACGCCGGAACCGGATCAGTAGGGATCGAAATGCTTCGCAGAGGAGCCCAACACGTCGACTTCGTCGAAATCGTCCGGTCGAGAGCCAACGCCATATCCCAAGTTGTCGAGCGAGAAGGTTACGAAACGATCGCTGGAATTCACAGGATGGACGCGGTTGCAGCGCTCGATCACCTTAAACACAGTTCGTTCGACATCGTGTTTGCTGACCCGCCCTACGAAATCGAGCCTGAAGAACAGATCATCCGAACTCTCAATCGAAACCAAATGCTCAATCCCGGCGCCTGGATCATTCTCGAACACAGCTCGAGACGCGAACTGCCCGACCACTTGGAAGATGCCTCTGCGATCCGAAAGCGAAGATACGGCGATAGCGCGATTACCGTCTACTCAATTGATCAAGCGACATCCGACGAATAAATGACCAGAAGATGAGCAATGTCACCGCGTTATACCCGGGCACTTTCGATCCCGCAACAAACGGACACATCGATGTTGTTCACCGTGCGGCTGCTTTGTTCGACAAATTGATCGTCGCCGTTTTCTCCGGCAGCCACAAGGATGTCCTCTTCAACGTAGATGAACGCATCGAAATGATGAAAAACTCAATCAACGACAACCAGAACGTCGAAGTCATGCCCTACAACGGCTTGACCGTCGACTTTGCTCGCAACAACGGTGCGACTGCGATCGTCCGAGGGCTTAGAATCACAAGCGACTTCGAGTACGAAGGCGCGTTGGCATTGATGAACAGGCATCTCGACTCTGAAATCGAAACGGTCTGCCTCTTTTCATCGATAGAAAACCAATACGTCAGTTCATCTCGAGTCAAAGAGATAGCGGCATTGGGCGGAGATATATCTGGGTTGGTTCCCAGTAACGTAGCTGCCCCGATCCGATCTAAACTCCTGAACGACTGAGCCGACTACGAAACCAATAAAGCTAGTAACTTAATCCGAAACGACGCCATCTGGCGCCACTCCACCTGGAAGGGAGACTGAAACACATGGCTACCGAAACCAAAGTTAGCTACAACTCAGAAAGCAGCGAGTTCGCTTCAACGCCGGCGACGATATATGAATTGATCGATCGCGTAGAAACGCTGCTGGAAGACGGCAGAATGCGTGGCACTGGCCGCTCAGTGTTGAAGATCACCGAGGTTCTCGGCCTGATCGAGGAATTGAAGCGAGAAATGCCCAAGATCACCTCGCTTTCAGATCAGATCATGATGAAAAAGGACGAGATGATGGGTGAGGCTGAGCAATTCGCCGAAGCCGCCCGCGAGAACGCGATGCAGGAAGCCGAAGAGCTACGACAGCGTGCCGAGGATGAGCGAGACATCATTATCGCTCAAGCCAAGAAGCAGGCCGCTGGGATGCTAGAGCAGTCTTCTGTCGTCAAAGCGTCACAACACGAAAGCGGGAAGATCATCGAAGAGGCGAACTCCGAAGCCGAGAAGATCCTAGTGCGGGCCAAGAGAGAGGCGAACACAATCGTCGACTCCGCCGAAGAGCGAGCCTACCGCCAGATCATGGAGACCGACGAGTACTCTCGCAAGCTGCTGATGAAGCTTGAAGAGCGGCTATCCCAAACCGTCAACCAAATCCGCAAAGGCATCGACACAGTCAACGACAGCATGGAAGAGCGCGAAAAGGAAAACAATCGCGTTGCCATGAACGCCTTCCACAGAAACTGAGCCCCCCAACTCCCCTCTTCTGACCTCCCCGAACAGCGGGGCGCTGCGAAACGGGTGCGTCGCAACTTGACGATCCGATCTGAAAGGTATCCACTCCCTCCGTTCGCCCTGAGTTTGTCGAAGAGTCACGCTGAGCCCGCACCCATGGTTCGACAAGCTCACCACGAACGGATCGAGGACGCGCTCACCACGAATGAATTGAGGCGGAGCTCAACACGAACGGAATGTGGAGTCTCACCTCAGAGGGCGTTGGTCGAGGCGCACCTCAGACGGCGTAATCTCCCGCCTTGCACGGACTGCGAAATTTTCGTTCGCTCTGAGCTCGTCTAAGGGGCACGCCGAGCCCGCATTCATGGTTCGACAAGCTCACCACGAACGGATTGTGGCCGTGTGCACCAAGAACGGACTGCGAATTTCCGTTCGTCCTGAGCTTGTCGAAGAGTGCTTGCTGCGTTTGGAATCCCATCCTAAACTCAGATCGGCGCCACGAAATCGACGAACACCGGGCTCGTCCAAGCCATCTCCATGTCCGACTGAGTTACCCGCACCCAGTACGGGTTGATGCCCGGTTCAGGGGAATGGTCTGTGAATTCGAACTCCACCCGATCAGAACCGGGATCGGGTGCCAACTCGACCGTCACCTTACGATCCAGCTGACCTAGATCTACAACCCTTGAGCCATCCGAGAGGGCGCCCAATGTCGTTGGTATTCGCACCCGGTCAGCAGATGCGAAGTTAATGCGCCGTGCTCCAGTTTCGCCGTGCCCGCCATACTGCGAACTCGCAATCACATCGCTCGATATAGCGACTTCGATGCCTGTGTTTGACGCGCCATCGATTCCCAACACCAACCCGCTGCGATAACCGCAAGCCCAAGAGTTCCAACGAACGCTTGAGTCGGTTGATTCGCTGATCCCTGACCTCGGGCTGTCGAAACGGATCTTCTGAACATCGGTAATCGCCCCACCGGCGATCCTCGCTGAGCCTTCCCACACAACGCCCGAGTAGCTGGTGCGTCGGCTCGCACCTTCCCACGTAACGCGCACGCGATCGGTTGATCTGCCCCGCGTCATGTCTTCCGTGTGCAGTAGCTCTAAACCTCGGAACAGTTCAACCTTCTCCAACGGTCCAGTCCCGATGATTTTCGCCGTGATGGTTGGCGACGAATGCGTCGAGTACTCTGATCCCATGAGATGCCCGTCCGCAGAGACCGCGGCAACTATTCGGACACCAGAAGTGGCGTAGACGCGCCTGGCCTTCATCGCCGCCAAGACTCCAGGAAGCGTTAGTTCGGTGGCGTAAGCACCTGTGAGTCCCGCCTTCTGGTAACGCCTGAGCTGGTGGCCGGGCTGGTCGTCGCCCGGTCTGCCGGTGTAGCAGTCGCTTCCGCCTATGAAACCCATCTTGTAGTTTCGATCGATCGATTCCCTCAGGAACCACTCGAACTGGCCATGCGTCGAAGTGATCTCCAGCGCAGGCTCGATCAGAGGCTCGTGCCATTGGAGATCTGCCGCCACGCCACCCACGTGAGGGGTCACCACTATGTCGGAGTGACGAAAAGCCTCGTGCATCTCGCGAACGTGCGGCAGATCGGTTTCGAGGTCCCACTGTTCTAGGTGATCCCCGTGCGCCGACCGTCGTAGCGGTTGGTCGAAACGTCGGAAGTAGACATTGTGATGTCCGCCACGATCGTAGGTTGCAGACCACTCCCATCCGGGCAGGGGGACGAAGCGGCCAGGAGCGTAGCGGTCTCGCTCCGCTTGCTGTTGCACGTCGTAGAAACCGTTGGTGATCGCAGGATCGTTGCGCTGGAAACCTGCGAAGTGTATGCCAGCGACGTGGCGTGCGTAGTCGAAGAAATCACCGATCTTGTAAGGATCGACCACCTGTCCGCCATGCGGATCGCCCCAGTAGAGTCGGAACTGCGGCGACTCCTCCGATGCAACGATGGGGTTGCTGACAGCCTCCAACTCATTGGCCTCGTCCCGAGCCTCGATTCGATGTTCACCGGGCTCGGTGATGCGGCAACCTTCGATCCAGACCACGCCGTTAGATTCATCATCGAAGCTCGCATCGTCTGCGCTTAAGGCGATTCCAGTTCCGCCGAGATTGACGCTTCCCCGATACGAGTTCGACGGATTTCCCCAGCGATCCTCAGCCTTGATGCTGATGCTGAAGTCCTCTCCTGCCACTGCATTCGAAGGCGCAACAACCACCAATCGCTCGGCATCTCCTCCGACGACCGGGATTTCAGGCACATCGGTCAACGTCACAAATTCACCCGAACCTTGCGCGTCAACCTCAAACCAGAAGTAGCGCCTCGGCTCGATGAACGTCTGGGCGCGGGAACCAGGACCGCCCGCCGATCGGTCGCCATAAGTGACCGTGATCTCTTCGCCTTCCGAGAGAGGTCGACCCGTGTTGACGATGGATATCGTCACCAGATCAGGCACTTGCGTAGCTACCTCTGCACCATCAGGTCCAATCACGCTGAGATAATCGGCAGCGGAAGGATCATGGAGTTGCGGCATTGCCCAGTCGGAGTCTGAATCGGTGCTGAGTCTGACTTCCCCACCTGTGCCCAGCCCGATAGGTCCGACGGCGAATACGAGCTGCCAAGTTCCGATTTCACCCGCCACTACGGGGGCGGTTTGCAAAATGCGGGCACTGCCCGCGTCTCCGTTCGAATCAGCTACGAGTTTCAACGTGTCCATCGTCTCGGACATAAGGGACTCTCCTGTCGGCGCGGATGTGTAGAGATGCGGAAGAATCTGCGCCGAGTCGTATTATCTAGCCGACGACCACCTAAGACTCGGTCGCACGAACCAGTTGTGAAACGAACTTCGCGCGGTCGTTCGTCACCTGTCGCAGCGATCTCTCGAACGACTGCTAGTTGCCGTCGTCGCCTGCGACCGCGCGCGCCCACACACCCTGGCCTACGATGACGAGCCATGAAACCCCAACGACGCCGAAATAAGTCGTGTGCCAGAAAAGCGGCGTGGGGCGGGACGCAGTTACGACGTTCGAGAATGCGAATACGGCGAAAATGATCGCGCTGACGAATAGCCCGAAGAGGATATATGGCCGGCGTGCCGCGGGACCAGTTCGCATTATGAATTGGATCAAAGCCCAAGTGAATATAAGGCCGGCGATCAGTTCAACGATGCCCGTCAAAATAAATGCGAAGTCACCGAGCATCGTTCCCCAACCCATCTTGTCCAACGTGGCTGCGAAGGGATTCACCTCGCCTTTAGGAGCGAACTTCACGCCTACATGGGTTCCAGGGATGAACTTAGCCAACCCGTTCGAGAGCCAGAAGAGCATCCAAAAGATGACCGTTGCGAGTTCGAGCGAACCCAATCGGCATGCGAAACTCCTCAATGTATACATAGCGCACTCTCCTTGAGCATCAGGTGGCTCGAATCTCAGGTGCGCCTAGTTTATCGCTGCATCTTGAGGACAGACGACACAAGACGAAACAACGATTCAGGTTTGAACAGCGGTCATTCATTTCTTCCAACCCCGCACTGTTACGCTGCGCACGCTTTCCGCCCAGGGCTCGCCGTTTTCTCTATCCCGCATCGGCGTGTTCGAGAGCAACTCGATGTCCGTGAACCCAGATCGCTTCATGCGACCCAAGTAGCGATCCAGGAGATCAGCGCCTCCGACGCACGATACCCACTCCTCGGCGGAACTTCGCACTTCTTCTGGCAACTCATCGGTTACAACCATGTCGGAGATGACAAAGCGACCACCGTTCCTCAACACGCGATAGATCTCATCGAACACGAGATCCTTGTTAGGGGCCAAGGCAATCACGCAGTTGGAAATCACCAGATCTACACTGTCGTCGACTTCGGGCAGTGTTTCGATCTTGCCAAGTTTGAATACCACGTTGTGAGCGCCTAGCTTCGCCGCGTTGCTTCGAGCCAGATCGACCATGGCATGCGTCATGTCTATGCCTATCACCTTGCCCGTCTCACCAACCGCCTCGGCCGCCAAGAAGCAGTCGATGCCACCGCCGCTACCTAAATCCAGCACCGTTTCGCCGACTCTGGCTTCCGACAGACCGATAGGGTTCCCGCAACCTGCAGAAGCAGCCGCTGCCTCATCCGTAACAACGTCCAATGCGCTTTCGTCGTATAGAGCGCCCGCGGTCCCCCCGCATGAATCGGAGTCGCCGCAACACGAACCGCGTTCCGCAACGCTTATGTAGCGCTCGCGCACTGCCTCCTCGACCGAATCTGGATTGAACTCTCCAGCCGAATAAACCTTCGCCAACTCGTTCATCTAGAAACCTCCAAAATTGCGTCTCTTAGCTCAAGTCTATGCCCACCGTACACAGGTAACCGAGATGGGATAGCATACGGTCGCAGATCGGCATTTTTCGCTGATGAAGCGCATCAAGCAGTTGCCGATCGTTAGGAGATCGAAGTGAGCAACGACACAACTCTCAAAGAAAAAATAAGACGCGGCGACACCGTTATCGGAGTTGGAGCGTCTCCGGCGGTGACCAAGGGCGAGCTAGAAGACATTCTCGGCAAGGACGACTACGGCTTCGTGACGTCCGACAGCCAACACAGTCCTTTTGCCGAACATCATCTAGTTGAGTTCTGCGCCCTTGCGGCGGACGTCGGCATTCCCGTCCATTTCCGCATCAAGCACACGCGACACGCCTATCTCGTAGGCAACATCGCCGACCTTGGGCCCTTGTTAATCGAAATTCCGTTGGTCGAGGAAGAATCGGTGGTTGACGAAGCGTTGCGTTGGTTCTACTTCCCTCCGAAAGGCAGGCGCAGCTGGATTGGCGGATCGAGTTACGACTTCAACAGGGATTGGGAACGGATCGACTACGCTAAGCATTGGAACGAGAACGGGATTCTCTGTATGCAGATCGAGAGTCTGAAAGCGATGGAGAGTTCAGGTAAATTGGCGAAGCCCGGCATTGACTTACTCACATGGGGACCGGCGGACCTATCGTTCGACCGCGAGATGAACCCGGATCACCGACTGAAGACCGACGACGACTGCGTGCGAGAAGTGGTTAAGCAATTGGAAGGCAAAGACACGAAGCTATGCTACCGCTCAACTGACCCAGATCTCCGGAACAAGTACCTCGACATGGGCGCGACGGTGCTGATGGAGCGAGCGAAGTAGGGTCAGCAGACAACGGTCTGAGGGCGAAAAAGCCCTTCACGCGGCTACTTACCCCTGACACTTCATGCCCAGAGGGGTGAAGTGGCGCGCGTGAGTGACGCACAACTCATCGCCTGGCGAAGCAACCGGTCATCCCGAGTCTGTCAAAGGACCTGGGGGTTGGATCCGCGTGCCACCTCTCCCCTCCGAGGGAGAGAACCTTTGCAAATGCGTAAATATACGCATTTGCAAAGAGGTGAGGGGGATCGACAGACGTGTCAGATTCCAAACCGGAGAAACCTTCCTCTGAAAACGGTCCCAGAATCGGTTCCACTGGGTTCCCGCGTTCGCGGGAATGACGGCACGTTTTGCAAAGATCCGCTCCGAGGGCGAGGACCTCTGCAACAATACGTCATCCTCCCCGCGTAGCGGGGTGCTTCGAGTAGGCCGCATGATTTGCGGCCTACTCGAAGCCTGTCGAAGGATCTGGGGTGGGGTGGGTTGCCGAATTCAAGGACCCGGACTGAAATCAAGACCTGTAATTTGCTCTTGGCTGTCTGGATTGCGGCCTTCGCCGCAAAGACGCGACTTTTGCAAAGGTCTCGCGGGGGGAGAGGATTCAGGTGGGGGGATCTTAAGAGAATCCGATCTCTCACATCGAGAGCGAGTTTGACGCATGGTTGCTCGCCCCTCCCCAGATCTTTCGACAAGCTCCAGATGACGGAAAGCGTCCGCCACTACTCCGCTAAACCTCGAAGCGGAGGGGCCTTCCACCCAAGACGTGGGCGTGAAGATGGAATACGACTTGGCCGCCGTCCGACCCTTGGTTGAACATCACCCGGTAGCCGCTCTCAGTGATTCCCTTGATTTTTGCCACTTCTCCGGCGGCTCTCAACACCTCGCCCATCATCTCGACGTCTTCATTCTTACCTTCGTGAATCCGATCGAAATGCTTGCGAGGAATCACCAAAACATGCGTCGGCGCTTTGGGATTGATGTCCTCAAACGCGTAAACCGCATCGTTTTCGTAGACCTTGGTGCTCGGGATCTCACCCGCAACGATCATGCAAAAGATGCAATCGGATTTAGAAGAAGATTCTGACATATACCCGCTGTCCCGATTCACATCGTTTGCGCTAAACGGTCGGCGTGGTATTCGGAATCGCCATACTCGGCGCGCCAAGACAGCACTCGACGAGTGTAGAGATGCAGGTCGTGCTCCCAAGTGAAACCAATCGCTCCGTGAGTTTGATGCGCGGTCCAGCAGACTTCTGGCATAAGCTTGTTCGCTCCCAGCTTCGCCTGTGAAACGAGCCGAGAAGTCGCAACCGAGTCGGGGTCTGTCGCGAGAGCCCAAGCAGCCCTGTCGGCGAGATGCTTAGCAGACTTCACCTTGATCGACATGTCAGCCATGTAGTGCTGAATAGCTTGGAACGCTCCGATAGCCCTGCCAAACTGCTGCCTATCCTTGACGTAGTCGAGAGTGCGATCAAATACAGCTCCACCAGCACCTGCCATCTGCAACGAGCGCGCAACTGCGCCATGCAACATCATTGACCGCAAGACAACTTCGCCGCCTCCGACCTCACCGACAGAGGAGTCAGCAGGTAACTCGACCTCATTGAACTCGATATCGAGAGTCGGAACCCCTGACGCCATCTTGACCGACTCCCGCCCCAACGTCCCGCGGACTTCCCTTATGGGCACCGCAAAAACTGTTACGCCTGCCTCGGTTCGCGCCGGGAGCAGCAGCAGGTCTGCCGAGTTGCCATAGCCGACGAACCGTTTCTTCCCGTTTATCACCCACCCGTCCGTTGTCTCAGACGCACGAGTCTCCAACACTCCAGGCCCGCCTCCCGGCTCTGACAGCGCCGGCACAGCAACCGACTCGCCGGACGATATCGCCGGCAACCACCGTTGACGCTGCTCTGCTGACCCGAAACGATCGATTGCAGCCGCCGAAACAATGCTGGATTCGACCAAGGGACCAGGCGCCAAGACCGCGCCCCACTCTGACAGAAGCGGGGCCATATCGCACATATCCATCCCTGCACCGCCTGCATCCTCCGAAACAACAAGACCCAGCCAACCCAACTCGCCAATCTCTCGCCAAAACTCCTCGGTGAAGCCGCGCTCGTCTTCAGCCATCGCCCGCACGAAACTCATCGGAGAACGATCAGACAGAAACTCCGCGCTGGTGGCGCGAATCAGTTCTTGCGTTTCATTAAGCCCGAAATCCATCCGTTATACCAACAACGATCACCTTCTCGGAAGGTCTAAGCCCCGATACGCAATGATGTTCTTCTGGATCTCGTTGGTGCCGGCCAAGATCGGACCTGAGGTGTTGTACATCCGCATCTTGAATAATCTGCCCTCGAGGTTCTCGTGTTCATCAGGATCGTCGATGAGGCCGTGCATCCCTAACAGCTCCAAACCGTAATCAAGCACAGCAACATTCGCCTCAGTGGCGGCGATCTTGCACATACTCGCCTCGGTTGATGGAGGGTGTCCCTGTGCCTGCAGCCACGCCACTTCGTAGGTGATCAGACGGGACATCTCGATCTCGGCTTCCAATTCCGCCAACCGACGACCGACTTCGGGGACATCAATGAGCAACATACCATCGTAACGACGAGTCTCTTTCGCGTAGTCTCGAATCTCTTCCCATGCCCTGCGCGCCCACGACACATAGTCGATGTTTCCCCGCTCGAAATTGAGTAGGTTCATAGCTACATTCCACCCGTCGTGCAACTCACCGACCAGATTCTCGGCAGGAACGCGAACATCGTCGAACATCACTTGGTTAAAGCTGTGGGCCCCTGCCATGTTGATGATAGGCCGAACCTCTAAACCGGGCGACTTCATGTTCACCAAGAGAAAGCTGATCCCGCTGTGGCGCTCCGCCTCTCGATCGGTGCGAACGAGCATGAACATCATGTCTGCCCGATGAGCGAACGAGGTCCAGATCTTTGATCCGTTTATGACGAACTCTTCACCATCGAAAGCGGCGAATGTCTGGAGCGACGCGAGGTCGGAACCGGTGTTCGGCTCAGAATATCCTTGGCACCATTGGATCCCGCCGGCGGCGATGTCCGGTAGATACCTTCGCTTCTGCTCCTCCGTGCCGAAGACCATCAGGGTCGGACCCAACATCCTGGTGCCGAATCTGTCGTTTCCCGGAGCACGTCGATATGACATCACCTCGGCGAAAATCAAGTTCATCATCGGCGATGCCGCCTGACCGCCATACTCCTCGGGCCACGACATCGTAAGCCATCCGCGCTGGGCCAACGCCTTCCGCATCCGCTCGTATAACGCCCAACCCTCGTCCGTTGATTCGTCCGGCGGACCTAGCCACCCGTCGGGCAGCTCTTCGTCCAAGAACTCGTTCAACTCGCGTCTAAACGCGAGTTCCTCATCGTTGAATTCAAACCACACGGATAAACTCCTCCGGCCGTCTTCCCTCGACGGCGGAAGTTAATGAGTTAGTCGGCGGTCACGGCAAGGCTGGTGATCGTCTTGACGATCCCGCTAACCTTGTGCATCTTCGTGCTGACGATCCCACCGATATCCATCAAGTTGTCAGCTTCGACCACGGCGATTATGTCGAAAGGACCCGTCACCATATCGACTGCAATCATCTGGTCTATGTCTTTGAGTTCCTTGGAAACCTGCGCCGTACTTCCAACTGACGTCTCGATGAGAATGTATGCTCGGGTTTTCATCCTTGGGTCTACTCCCTTTGTTAGGTCAATTGACTAGCGAATCGATCACGCTGAGCCACTTCATCATGCCATGAAGGATACGTTATCCCAATATTCCGGACCTTGAGCCACCAACAGCGACATCAAGACGATCTGATCACTCGATCAACAACGAGTCCATGAATTCCGAACTGTCACCGAACGGACCGACGATCGACATTGCGAACCCGTCTCGACGAACAACGTCGTTGGCCACACCCCTGATGTCGTCGAGGACGACGGCATCCAACTCCCGGATGCGAGACTCCAACGTCGATATCTCGTCCCGGAAAAGCTCTTGAACAGCCAGATCGTTCGCCACCGCCCGACTCTCCTCCATGCTCAATAGCAACCGCCCCTTCGCCAATTCGCGTGCATCGTGCAACTCCTCTTCGGTGACTCCCTCTCGCATCTTCGAAACCTCGCCCAGAATGACCTCCAAAGCCTGCTTCGCACGCCCAGGATCTACACCGGTCTCGATATCCAGCGACCCACAATCTGTCAGCGTGTGCATCGAGCTGCCGATCCCGTAAGCAAGCCCACGCTTCTCCCTAACCTCTTCGAACAGCCTGCTGCTCATGCTCCCGCCCAAAATGATCGACATGATCCGGAGTGCATGACGCCGCGGATCATCGATCCCAACTCCTTGGAACGCCATCGAGATGTGTAGCTGCTCCAAGTTGCGTTGTTCGCAGTTCAAAGAGGGACCATCGAGGTTGTCGATGAACGGAAGCTTTTGGAACGGCTCGACATCGTGCAGATCACCGATCAACTCCTCGAGCTGATCGACTATATCCGAATGATCGATGTTGCCGGCAACTGCGACCACAATGTTGCGAGCCACGTACTGGCGGTTGTGATAAGCCAGCATCTCGTTACGAGTGAGTGCCATCACGGTCTCTTCACTACCCGCGATGTCTCGCCCCAAAGCTTGATCCGGCCATAACGCTGCATCCAACAACATGCTCGCTTTTGCGCCAGGGGAATCTTGCGAAGCCCGGATCTCCTCCAACACGACGTTCTTCTCGTGAGCGATGTCCTCGTCGCGGAAGAGAGGATTCCGGATAATATCGGCAATCACCTCGATACCGGTGCGGTAGTGAGGCAACGCCAATCTGCACCAGTACCCAGTGCACTCTCGATCCGTGAAGGCGTTAACCGATCCGCCGACGCTCTCGATGGCCCCACTGATGTCACGAGGACGAGGCCGAGTCGGCGTGCCTTTGAACAGCATATGTTCGAAAAGGTGAGAAACGCCAGCCTGTGCATCGCTCTCGTAACGAGAGCCGGCACCGATCAGAAATATGATGCTCACCGCATTTGTGTAAGGCAAACGACTCGTGATCACCCTCACGCCGTTGCCCAGCACAGATCGCTGGAAATCTCCAGAGAGTCGGGAGTAGCCATCGCCGATGGGCGTGCTTGACGCGAAGTTGGCCTGCATATCAGCTTTGCAACAACGACCTGGACATGAATCTCAAGCGTATCACCGCGCTTAGATTAGGCGGTCGCAGCCAGAGCGAGACGTTCTTGGTAGACGGTTCGGGTGAGGACGTGCCGGGGCGAAGCAGGACGTCCCGACCTTGCCAGAATGCCTCGACGCTCTACGGGCGTCCACACAAAATGCTCACACTTCGCCGCAATCCGTTGAACAGGGAGGATGGCGGGTGGTGGATCCGGGAACTCGGCTTGTGGACGTGTTTGACGATGCGGATTCGTCCCTAATAGGGGTTGGCCATGTAGTTGCTTCGTTTAAACCGCAACACGTGATTCAAATTAGAACCTTTAAATTTGAATCACAGTCGCGCCGATTCAAATCGTTTTTAATCACGCCAAGTCTGATTAAAATTACAAGTGCTATATTTGAATCAGACCGATGCCGATTCAAATGCATTTAACCATCGGGTGCCGACGTGCGAAGAGGACAGACCGGACATTACGAACGCGTAAGTACGCTTGATGAACAGTTCAGCTCGTTCATCCCAAATCCCTTACCACCCGATCCTCCGTTGTTACTAGACGGCGAGATAATTGAGCTTCTGACGGAAGCGATGCTTGCACTTGGTAGACTGGACGCAGCGTCTGTGCAACTTCCAGATCAATCACTGCTGGTCTACTCATACGTGCGCAAGGAAGCGGTGCTGTCTTCACAGATCGAGGGCACTCAGTCATCGCTCTCAGAACTGCTCCAGTACGAGTTGGGGAATGCGCCCCTCGGTCTAACCGATGATGTTGTTGAAGTCTCCAACTACGTCGCTGCGCTTGAACACGGGCTCGACCGACTGCACGATGACTTCCCGCTGTCCAATCGACTGATTAGACAGATCCATGAAATCCTACTGTCACGAGGTCGTGGCAGCGGCAAGATGCCCGGCGAATTCAGACGCTCCCAAATGTGGATCGGCGGTTCACGACCAAGCAATGCAACCTTCGTGCCACCGCCGCACACTCATGTCCAAGAGTCAATGGGATCGTTGGAACGATTCCTGCATGCGAGTGATGATCGCTCGCCGATCTTGATAAAGACTGGGCTTGCGCATCTGCAATTTGAGACGATCCACCCCTTCCTGGACGGCAACGGGCGTGTAGGGAGGCTGTTGATCACCTTGATGCTGTGCCATGCCGGTATTTTGCGTCTACCAGTGCTGTATCTGAGCCTCTACCTAAAACGACATCGGACAACGTACTACGAGTTGCTGGACGACGTTCGTGCGTCAGGCGACTGGGAAAGATGGCTCGCCTTTTTCCTCGAAGGAGTTCGTGACACAGCGGTTAACGCCTATGCCACGTCGGAACGTCTCACCAACCTCTTTGAAACCCACCGCAACCGAATCGAAGAGATGGCGAACCGACGAAGCTCTGTTTCTAGAGTGCACGAGGTGTTGAAATCAAGGCCTGTGACGACGATCGCCGAGCTAAGCAGGCTCGCGGAAGTCACTTATCCGACGGCATCGTCCGCAATCACGGCGTTAGCAGATCTGGATATAGCCCGCGAAATAACGGGTCGACAGACCAATCGAGTATTCGTCTATGACGAATATCTGTCGATATTGAGCGAGGGTACGGAGCTTTAGCTCCGGCCCTAAACCGCCGGCAAATCCTCAACGTCACGGGCCCGGCGAGTGACATTTCCAGTGCTGTCAGAGCTCCCCAGCCGTACACTGAATTGATATGATTCCCGCTGGCGTGAACGTCTATACCAATCGAGCATTGCGCATAAATTCACAACTCTGGTTGGGTGGAGCAATCATGAGCATGAGTCTGGGGCTAACCGTTATGTTCGCTGTCGGTTGCTCTTCTCCGAACGAACCGGTACCCACAATTGCGCCGACATGGACGCCTGTGCCCACATTCACGCCGGTACCAACCTGGACACCTGCCCCGACTTTCACGCCCGCACCCGTTACAGAGCCGACTAAGACCCCGACGCTCATCCCTTCGGCAACTCCTACTGAAACGAAATCGCCTACACCGAGTCCGACGGCCGAACCAACTGAAACGCCGGTTCCGACCGAGACAAATACGCCATCCCCTACACCAATTCCAACCGATACGCCAATTCCGACGGCAACATTTACATCAACTGCAACAGCGACTAGTACACCCACGCCCACTAAGGTTCCCACCGACACCCCAACACCTGAGCCACAGGTGATGAATATCGAGGAGTTATCGGATTTTGCCGGGAAAAGTGTCGTCGAAATCCGCACACCAAGTGGCGGAGGTTCAGGTTGGATCTACAAAGTGGACGAAATCGGACGGGCGTGGATTTTGACTAACGAGCACGTAGTCTCGAACAATCCGAGCGTCGACGTGTTCATAGACGGTAAGCCGCAGAAACTATCGGGTACGGTGGTGGGCGTTGACGACGTACATGACTTGGCGGTGCTCACGGTCTGTTGCGAGTCAAAATGGCAAGCATTGGAGTTTGCGAGCGGTGCCGAGTTGAGTGCTGGGACAGAAGTGATTGCTTTTGGATTCCCCTACAGAGCTGGCGTTGTTACGGCGATGAGCGTGACTGCCGGTATCGTTTCATCTTTTGGGTACGATCCTGGTCGGAAGTCGTGGATCGTACAGACCGACGCTGCATTGAACCCCGGCAACAGCGGTGGACCCATAGTTAACCGGGATGGCGAGGTTGTGGGAGTGGTGTCATTCAAAATCGAATCTACCCCCGACGAAAGACCTGTCGACAACATTGGGTTCGCAATTGCTGCGAAAACGGTATTGGCGGAGTTGCCGCAGTTGGAGGCAGGCAGGTCAACGCTCGCGAATCCGTCACCTACGCCTGAGCCTGAGTACAAAGCCTTCTTCTTGGAGGAGGGTCAGTTGAATTTTGACGATGATAGAAACATCGAAGAAATGGTGCTTATCGACGACATCCGGAACTTCCACTTGTCTTCCACCTTTGAGGTCCCATACTCAGTGGACGCAGGAGCTTGGGATTACGGGATCTTGTTTCGTTACACGGAGACCGGCGAGTTTAGTTCACTCAGGGTTCAATCGGACGGCAGGTTCGTTCACTCGACCTTTCGAAACGGTGAATGGAAGAACGTCAAACACGGTACGGCGTACGAACTGAAGACGTACGCTGGAGCCAAAAATCACATCTCTTTTTTTGTAATCGACAATCGGGCTTGGTTGGGCATCAACGGTGCCTTGATCACTGACTTCGACGTCAGCGACAGCCACGAATCCGGATCCCTCAAACTGGCTACACAACTAACACGTAACTCGATCCCCGGCGAAACCATCTCGTTTGAAAACTTAATAGTGTTGCAATTGTTGCAGATACACGGGCCGACGACGGGCGAGTTGACCAAATCGTCCTCTTACATCGCGACGACTAACGCCGGAGTTCGAATTTTTTACGGATACGCTATCGCGGAGTTTCTCGTCCCTAGAGGAATCACGAATTGGAGTGTGGGAATTGGCTTCCGACGAGGGCGTGACGGAGATTGGGAGAGCGATTATTTGGTTTTCAGCGCGAATCACCAGTCTGGGTGGGTCGTCTCCCGGGCCACAACCTCTGGAGACGGTTGGAAAACTCTCAACAACGGACGATCCAGTTCGATAGATACGCGCCATCCCACATCCAATCGTCTCGAAGTGTTTTTCGTGGGGAACGTCGCCTACGGTTACGTCAACGGTGAATTGCTTGGTAAGACCGATATTGAGCCGGTCCACGGCCGAGGTGACGTGGCGGCGATGTTTGGAATTATTCGCGATCATGACAATGGCAGCACCCGATTTTCGGACTTCTCAGTTTGGGGTCTTCCTGATTTTGGCATACCAGCCGACTGACCGAAGGTTTCGCGAATGAGTTAACCCTCCGCGGACAAGCTTGTTCCACAGTTTGTCGTCGTTAGACCGCGGGCAGGTCGGCATCGTCGCCCATCTCCGACTGCCACTGCCTGATTCTGGCTGCCATGTCGCGAATTCGATCTCGTTGCGAAGGTTCATCGAAGAGATTGTTCAACTCATGTGGATCGGTGTTCAGGTCGTAGAGTTCGCATCGATCGGCCGGGCACAGGTTCAGCTTCCATCGATCAGGAGTGATGACAGTCCGCCACGGCATCGAAGCCATGCGATTTATCTCCGGCGTACCCAAGTTTCGATCGCCCATCCCGTTCCACTGCACGAATACATCGTTTTCGCTCAGATCTGATTCGCCACGTAGCACTGGAGCCTTGCTCTGACCTTGCAGGTGGTCCGGCATGTCTTGTGACGACGCAGAACCCGTCAACTCGAGGAGAGTCGGCACAAGATCTACCAACGAGACGGATCCTGCAACGCGCTCGGCTCTGCCAGCTGAATCAGGAGCGGAACCAGGAACCCGAATGAACAGCGGGACCCTCGATGCCTCCTCGTACATCGATCTCTTCTCGAGCATCCCATGGTCGCCCGCCATCTCGCCATGCTCGCTCGTGTGAACGATGATTGTGTTTTCGAACTGACCCGATTCTCGCAACGCCTCCAGCATCTTCCCAACCTGACGGTCCACAAGAGTCACATTCGCGAAGTACTTGGCCCGCAACCCCTTCCAACCATCTTCTGAGGTCAAGTCATGGTAGTCGTCGATGCCCAGCGGGTTCAGATTGCCAGCCATGTAGTAGTCGGCACGAAGCCGATTAAGCAACGGACCCTCGTCGGGACGATTCAGAAATGCGGGTCCGACGGAGATATCATCTGGGGCGTATAGGTCGTTGAGCGGACCTGTGTAAGGCGGGTGCGGCTCGAAGAACGAGACGTAGAGCATGAAAGGCATGTCGCCCTGTGCTGAATCCGGGTGGCCCCTGATGAACTCGGCCGATCGATCCCCTAAGAACGACGCTTGAGTCTGCTCCTCTGTTAGCTCGGCCTTGGCGAACCAGTTCTCGTACGACCTGTGAATCCCTGGCGGTTCGACGCCATGCTTCCGCAGATGGTCGTTGTAGTCCGCCTCCACGTTTCGGTATTCGCGCTTCGTGGCACGCACGCGGTGGAAATCCTCCACACTCACCCACTCATCGAATCCGTGTTGGCGAATCATGTCATCGCCCAGGTGCCACTTCCCGAAGTAGCCGCTGTAGTAATCCTCGTCTACCAACTCAGCGATCGTGGGGCAATCTTCCGGCAATGGAATATTGTTTCGGTGAAGACCCACCGCGTGCGGGTATAAACCAGTCATGATCGACGCCCGGCTCGGAGTACAGACTGGTTGAGTCACGTACGCGTTATCGAAAACGAACGAGCGATCTGCGACGCTGTCCAAGTTCGGAGTCTGGATCCAATCGTTGCCGTAGCAAGCCAAGGAATCTTGTCGCTGTTGATCTGTCAGAATGAAGAGAACGTTCGGACGTCCGTTTGAGCCTGAAGTCATGGCACCATCGTCGTAACTGGGGATCGAATCTTAGATAAGAAAAGGTTACATCCGTCCGAAAATCAAGCATCGATGCTGATAGCCAATCGACAGCCACCAATTCTTAAGGCGATTAAGCACCAATGGAAGATATCAATCTCGAGCAATCGCTCCCCAGCCGACGCACGCGCCGGAGTGCAAGAACCGGCCAACGGGAAGACCGCCCCTGGGGTTCATTCGAGGTGTTGACTCGCGGCCCTGGATTTCAGGTGAAGAGGCTTACCGTTAAACCGGAGCAACGGCTCTCCTACCAGTGGCACCGTCACCGCGCCGAGACGTGGACCGTAGCTCGCGGCATCGCTCAAGTGACGATCGAAGACGAAGACGAGATGTTAGGGCCTTCAGAATCGATCCATGTGCCCCGGACTCACAAACACCGCATCACAAACCCATCTTCCGTCGAGCCGCTCGAGATTATCGAAGTCCAGACCGGCGACTACCTAGGCGAAGACGACATAGTCCGCATCGAAGACGACTTTGGGAGGGTGTAGGGTACGCCCTCTCGCGATTGGGAGGCCTTTGCAAAACAGCCCGTCATTCCCGCGAACGCGGGAACCCGGAGGAGAGACGGAGCATCCGATTCCAAACCGTAACTGCCTCGGAAATCGGCTCACGGTGGTTCACCCTGCCCCAAACACGCCCGCAGGCCGTGTACCCTCTCCCCTCTGTGTGCACGATGCAGAAAGAGCATGGTGGCGAGGATAATGCATCCACTCTCACAGGATTCAGGAGAGCGGGATCGTCAGAATCTTCGTTCCTTAGCAGACCCCTCCCCAGATCCTTCGACAGGCTTCGAGTAGGCTGCAAATCATGCGGCCTCGTCGCCGCACCCCGCTACGCGGGGAGGATGACAAGCGACTCGCTGAGGATGACGAGTTGCTTTGCGAATGGCTACTACGATGGAGAGGACTTCGTTCGGGACGGGAGGTTGGGGAGGACTCGACGGCCGAGGCGTCCGGCGCGAAGGATGTGCGCAGCCCACGTCGACATCAGATTGCTACACTCGCGCCATGAAAATCCGCATCGAACATGAAACCACTGCCATGCTGCCCGAGTATGGAGATGTTTCCATCGCTTTCACCGTCGACTCCAAATTCAATGTTGAGTCAATTGATGGCGAACCAAGCAGTTGGAAACTCAGCGAAGTCAAAATCGATGCGCCTTATCTCAAGGACTACGACGTGCACGAACCCCCGACACGGTGGTTGGGGCGAGACACATCCAACTGGCGGGTCATCTCGGCATACTCCGGTGACTTGCGAGTGGGTGGCGCAGTGGTCGCTTGGAAGAACCCGGAACTTTATTTCTTAGAAGGTCGCGACGATCTTGCCGCATTGTGGGATCTTCGCGTCGCTCCCGAATGGCGTGGACAAGGTGTCGGGTCGACCCTGTTCCGGCACGCAGTTGATTACGCCGAGAGCAAGCGATGTTCACAGCTGAAAATCGAGATCCAGGACACAAATATCCGAGCATGCAAATTCTATGCTCGCCAAGGCTGCAAGTTGACGGAAGTGAACCGTCATGCCTATTCAGATTTCCCAGAAGAGACCCAGTTGGTTTGGACGCTCGATTTGTCGACCTCTTTCCGAGGTTGATTCACCGTCCGACCAATTCAGACTCGAACCCTTCGTGCCACCTCGCGTATTGGGGACGCCAGTTAAGATCGGCGCGAGCCTTCGCGTTTGACGCGCCGCGTTGCTGCACCATCAGGTAATCAGCGTACGGCCCACCTACCAACCGACCGAGCCAGCGAGGCGCATTGCGAGGAGCTGGTGCGCCGAGCAATCGAGCGTATTCCGGTAACCAGGTACGAACCGGAACCGGCTCGTCGTCGACGATGTTGTATGTGCCCGTTGCAAGATGCTTCAGAGCGGCAATCGTGGCGATGGCGGCATCACGGACGTGTATGAATGAGAAAACGCCGCTCCCACTCCCGATGATCGGAACCCGCCTACGAGAGACGTCAATTGCGAAGCTTCCGCCACGGGAATAGACGGTGCCCGGGCCATAGAAAAAGCCGTATCGCAATACAGTGCCTTCCAGGCCAGGAGTTTCCGACGTCAACCGTTCGGACTCCGCAACTGCCTCAATGACCGAGGCAAATCCCTTTGGCGCGTGCGTGAATAATTGCTCATGCTCGGTGGCGGGGCGGGCACCTTGCGGCACGTACGCAAAGGCGATACTTTGCGTCAGGATTCTCGCAACCCCGGAAGCCTTGGCGGCTTCGATTAGCGACTTCGTCCCTTCTGTGCGCAGTCGGTTGGTCTCGTGCATATCTTTTTCGAAGCGACGAGTGCGTAAACGGTTAGGAATGTTCGTCAACTGTTAAATCACGGCGTCCGGCTCTGACTCCGTTATGACACTGAGCAACCTTTCGTGGTCAAACACGTCGCAAACCACGGGATCGGCACCCAAACGCCTGATCGTTTCCAAACTCGCAGGCGAGCGCGTCGTCGCCGTCACGAAATAGCCTTCATCTGCGAGGAGCGGCAGCAGCTGGCGACCGATTGCCCCACTCGCACCCGCCAGAAACACCCTCACGTCAACAGACCTGTTCTAGCACCGCCCGGGCAACAGGAACCGCCACTGCGTTGCCTGCCTGCTTCCGGGTTTGTGCATCCGAGCATACGATCTTGAAATCATCCGGAAAGCCCTGAAGACGCAACATCTCACGAGGCGTCAATCGCCTAACGCCATCCACGAGCAAGTAGTTGTGCGAAGCGTTGGCCCGGAGTGCACATGAATACCGATACGAAGATATGTGTCCCGCACGATTTTCATGCCAGATGCTGGGCGTCGCTTCAGGCTGGTGATCCGTCAACCTTTTCTCGCGGATCCTCGCTGAAGCGAAGTGTTTCGCCGAAACCGCAGTTTCCAGGACTTGGTCAAGGTGTATCGACGGCCAATGTCGCAATCCATCCCAATCAAACTCGAGCCCCACTCGATTTGCCACGATGAAGACTCGCTCCCGTTTCTGGGGCACCCCGAAATCCAACGCGTTCAACACTCGATATCCGACGTCGTAACCCAACGCGTCTAGCGACCCCAATATTGTCTTCAGAGTCGCTCCACCGTCGTTCGAAATGAGCTGCTTGACGTTCTCCAACACGACCCACTCCGGACGCTTCGCCCTCACGATTCGCTCAATTTCATAGAACAGCGTACCCCGCACATCTTGCAGCCCATTCATCTTGCCCATGATGCTGAAGGGTTGGCACGGGAAGCCCGCCAACAACACGTCATGATCCGGAACCGCTTCTGCATCGATTAGTCGGACATCCCCATACGGCCGCTCGCCGAAGTTCGCTTGGTAAGCATCACGGCAACTGGCATCTATCTCACTTGAAAATACGCACGACCAACCCAGCGATTCGGCGGCGATTCGAAAGCCGCCGATACCTGCGAATAGGTCGATGAAGCGCGTAAAACGAGGAGAAGACATTACACCTGAAGGAGATTCTAGTGACCGCCGGCACCTTGTGTATCGACTACGCGCGCATCGAGTCAATTCCACAAGCCCACACTAAACTGTCGTCATGGGTCAGTCCAGTGCAATCGCGGCTCCTCCCGCCACCAACGCGGCTACCCGGCGTTCGATGCAGTCGAACCGACGCGCCGACACCAAGCCCGAGGTGCTGTTGCGCAGCCTGCTGCACCGCGCCGGGCTGCGGTTCCGGAAAGACAAATACATCAAACTCGAACCCAGGGGTGTGAAGGTCGATGTCGTCTTCTCGAAGGCGCGAGTCGCCGTATTCATGGACGGTTGCTTCTGGCACAGATGCCCCGAACATGGCACCATGCCGACGCGCAATCACGAATACTGGAGGGCGAAGTTTCAGCGCAACATCGAACGTGACCAGCGAACCAACAAAGAATTGCGTCGTTTGGGATGGACAGTTTTGAGGGTCTGGGAACACGAGGTCGTCGACTCAGACCTTGCCGATCATGCCGTATCCCAGATAAAAGAAATCGTTACGTCCAACACCCGATTAGAATCAGCCAACGAACCTCATTGATCACCTACGATCTGGCGCTCGAACCTTGCCGAACACTCTCTCAGAAAACGAAATAGACGCTGTTCTCGAGACCGCGTATACCGGCGCCGTCTACGATGCGCTTCGAGAACTTGGCCACCACAACTGCTGCCTGCCGAACGACATACGTCCCGTCGATCCCGAAAAAGTGCTGGCCGGCAAGATCTGGACCTGCAGCGGGGTCATCTCGGCTGATGCGACGCAGGATGAGTCGTTGCTTTCTTGGACAGGCATGCTGGGCGCGGCACCCCCGGGCTCGGTAGTCGTTTGCCAGCCCAATGACTCGACAATCGCCCACATGGGCGAACTCTCGGCCGAAACTTTGAAGTTTCGCGGTGTGAAGGGTTATGTCGTCGACGGCGGAAATCGAGACACAGATTTCATCCTCCGACTGGGATTCCCGGTCTTCTGCCGATATCTCACTCCCTCCGACATCGTGGCTCGGTGGGTGATTGACTCGATGGGCGAACCGATCACGATCGGCGACGTGGAAATAACAACTGGCGACTTCGTAATCGCTGATCGCGACGGTGTTGTGATCATCCCTCACCCCTTGGCCTCGGACGTTGCGAGACACGTCCAAAATGTGATGAGCGAAGAGAATGAGTTACGGTCGATGATCCTCGACGGGATGGATCCACAAGAAGCCTACCTGAAGTACCGACGCTTCTAATCGTTATGGCTCAATCCACATGGCCAACGCTCTTCGAGGAGTATCTGCGGGCGCCGGGATGGGCGTTTGCGTTGCTTGGCACAATGCTCGGCGTCACTTCCGGCGGATTGACTGCTGTGGGGATTCGCAGTCTCACCGACGACCCTCTACTGACCGGTAACCAAGCCGCGATCTTTTTCATCAGCTTCGCCATCGGCGGCGCCCTCATCTTCTACGCAATGCTCAATGCGACTCTGCTCAACATCCGAGCTGATGCGAAGGGGCTGGAGGTGAAGTTGGGCATCCTGGGCGCTGGCGCAACTTGGTCTTGGGAATCGATAACGTCGGCGGCAACTACATCGCATAGCGTGATGCGACACGGTGGCCGAGGGAACATATTTGCGCCGTCATCCAGACGATCTTGGACGATGATCGGGATCCCGACCGGCGTCGAATTCACGGTGCGGGACGAGAACGGCGGTGAAACAGCCTGCTTTGTGTCAAGTCGGAAGGCTGAGGTGTTGGCGGGATTGGTAGAAGGGACACGGGGTTAGAGGATATTGGTCGCTCTCGCTTTTGCGGCGAGAGCCATCGGATGCTCTGGCTTTCCTCTGGGTCCCCGCGTTCGCGGGGATGACGGTGCGCCCTTGGACAGGCATCGGGGTGGACGGGCGGCGCCGGGGGGATGACGAGTTAAAGGGGTATGACGGTTGGGGGTACGCCTGGCTGGTGGCAACGGATGCTTTTAAGGTCCCCCTCTCCTGAATCCTCTCCCACGGTGGGGAGAGGGTACACGCCCGCGGGCGTGTTGCGATTGGGATGCTCTTGCTTTGCTCAGGGTCACCGCTTTCGGCGAGTGGCCCTTCGACAGGCTCAGGACGAACGGACGCATGACGTGCGGCCCCACGCAGCACCCCGCTTTCGCGGGAAGGACGACCCTTCGACAAGCTGAGGGTTACCGCATAACGTGCGTTAACCTCCACAGCACCCCGCTGCGCGGGGAGGGCGACCCTTCGACAGGCTCGGGGGGAGCGGGAGAGCGGTTTGGCTCAGGCGTTGACGGCGATTATCCGATCAACTCGCGGGAGCTATCGCCAACTCGGGTAGTGGGTTCGGAGGTCGTTGGGAGTCGACGATCTGCTGTTGCTCGTCGGGCGACATGGTGGAAAACCTCTCGGCGGCGTCGAGAACCTTGGGCAGCAGGTCGATCTCGCCGCAACTTGGGGCCGTGTGCATAGGTTGAGAAAGCACCCACCAAAGCGAGCGGTCAATCTCTTCTTGGTCTCGATGAGGGTCGTACCAAGTGCGGTGCTCCTTCTCGCCGTGGCCCCATCCACCTCTGGCGATCATCTTGATCGTCTGGACTCCTATGTTCCGACGCTTCGTCTCGGCCAACAACGCCTCTGAGTCGCGACGATACTCTGGGTCTCTCGCCATCGAGGGGTTCAGTGGAAACATGACGGTGTCGAAATCGAATCGTCTTAATGATTCGAGGATCGTGCTCGGAACTTGCGGGCCGTGTCCGGTGATGCCGAGCCACTTCGTCAACCCTTGATCTCGCATCTCCGTGAGCACTTCGAGCGAGCCGCCCGGCGCAGTTGTGCGATCCAATTCTTCGATGCTGCCGACTGAGTGAAGCTGAAAAAGATCGAATGTCTCGACGTTCATTCGCTTCATAATGCTCTCGACATCACGCCACGCTTCGTCACGAGGGCGTCGGGCCGTCTTGGCGCCGAGGAATATCTGGTCGCGGATCTTGGGCATCCAAGGGGCGATCCGTTCCATCGAGTGGCCGTAAGAGGGCGCGATGTCGACGTGGTTTACTCCATGGTCGAGTACTAGTTGCATTGCGCGGTCAGCCTCGTCCTGATCGACGTATCCGATTGCGTACGCGCCAAATGTGACGACCGTGCTGTCGTGTCCGGTGCGTCCTAGTGTTCGTTTTTGCATGTGATCGTCCTTCGTTACTGGATTTGACGCGGATTTTAATTGGTTCTTGACGGAGCGTTTATTGGTTCGTGCTCTCAGAGGAATTTAACTGAACGTAGCAACTGGTAGTCGCTCCTGGCCCTCTGGATCGTTTCGGACGGAGCGCTGCTGGCGTCCGCACATCACGTGCGAAGACGTCGCCATACCGCCATACCCAGCTTACCTTCGCCGCAATGAGGGGCTCCACCAAAGGTCTCGAAGCGAAAAGACGCGTTTGGGCTATCTTAAGCACTCGGTCGGATGTTCGCATCAATGATTCAGAACACTTAGGCCTATAATCGCACCAATTCAATCAACGCACGTCGTCCAATCGAAGGTAAGAAACATGCCCGCAAGTCAAGCTGCCGTCATCTACAAACAGGGTGAACCCGTAGTCGTCGAAGAGGTTCAAGTCAGCGATCCTGGACCTGGCGAGGTGCTTGTCAGGATCGGTGGTACGGGAGTCTGCCACAGCGATCACAACGTTTACAGCGGATATAGGCGCAATGACAACCTGCCCACGGTGCTAGGACATGAGGGCGCGGGAGTCATCGAAATGGTAGGCGAGGGAGTCGAAGGGCTCGATGAAGGCGACCACGTGGTTTTCGCGATCCGCCCCATGTGCGGCAAATGCAGATTCTGCGCAGCCGGACAGTGGAACTTGTGCCAGCCCACACCAGCGCGTAATGCTGAGTCCCGATTTCACATCAACGGCAAGCAACTCTTCGCCGGGTCTGCAACCTTCACTCAGTACACCGTCGCTTGGAAAAACAACCTCGTCAAGATCGACCCGGACATCCCCCTCGACAAAGCCGCGCTCGTTGGATGCGCCGTGATCACGGGAGTGGGAGCAGTAGTCAATCGAGCGAAAGTTGAAACGGGTTCGACGGTCGCCGTTTGGGGCTGCGGAGGCGTGGGACTGAACGTCATTCAAGGTGCTTCGCTTGCAGCCGCCTCACGAATAATCGCAATCGACATCAACCCATCCAAGTTTCAGTATGCCCTCAACGTCGGAGCCACCGACACGATCGATGCATCATCATGCGACGCTGTCGAAGCGGTTCGAGATCTTACCGATGGAGGTGTAGACTACGCATTCGAGGTGATCGGCCAACCTGCTACGTTGCGGCAAGCGCTCGAAGCAACTCGCGATGGTGGCACGGCTGTTCTCGTCGGTGCGGCGCCTGACGATGGTGAGGTGATGATCCCGATGCGCCACCTCTTCCTCGACCGCGCACTTATAGGTTGCAGCGCAGGATCATCTAGCCCTCGGCACGACTTCCCGTGGCTGATCGAGCTCTACAAGAGGGGGAGACTCAACCTAGACGATCTGGTGACCCGAACGCGCCCGCTGACAGAAGTAAACGAGGCGTTTCGAGACATGGAAGCCGGAGCAGTGGCACGTACGGTGCTGATCCCCTGAAACCGGCCGCCACCTTTACGAATTGAGGATTGAAACTACGGTAACTTTGGTGCCGTTTGCTTGGCATTCCGGTAGTTTTGTTCCAATGAATGCGGCCCAAACCCCCACACCATAATCGCAATCACGACCGCAAGTACGGTGACTGATTCGATCCAATGCAAGAGATGTAACTGCTGGGATGCCGAACCTGATTCGGAGGCACTGGTCATCGATACAAAAAGGCCTGGCCAAATCAAGCCCACGAAAATAGGGCGTTTGTTCGCGAACCGCCCCGTGGTGAGCGAGATAAGAAGAAGCGACAAGCACAACCCGCCTAAGACTGTCAATTGTCCTATCGGATGCAGCAGCAACAAACCCGAATCCGACATCGGCTTCAGATGATTCCAGTTTTCTCCGTCTACCAGGCTAACCACCATCAACAACGACAATACTCCAAGGGAGAGCCAACCGACAGCCTGATTCCGTTTTACGACGGCGTTCGCCGTTGAGAATATCAGAACGGCACCGACGACTATACAGGTCAATTTCAATATATGTTCCGACCACAAATCTAAATCAACAACATTGCGTCCGACATAGTAGATAACCCATGCCAATATCGATGACCCTGTGACCACAACCGCGACCAACAACTGTCTTAGCCCGGCATTGCGCATCTCTGATGCGCAACCCATCGATTTCTTACGTGTGGATCTGGATCGCTGATAAACGGCTTCAGAACAATTGACCGAAACAACAAATCCAAACACACTCAATCCAAAAAGGCCGTTTACAGTCAAATAAGAAATTCGATCAGCATTCTCATACCAATGAGCAACGACAAAACACATTGATAACGCGAGAATGAACCAACGCCACACGGGGGCAACGTTGCGATGCGCCATGATAACAACTGAAGTCGTCAGCGCAAAAGACACTAACCAAAGGAACAGCAAACTTGCTTCGTTCGGGAACAATTGTGATGCCCCGGAATCGTAAATCCGGGACCACGAAGGAGAGATGCCAAAAGGTAAATACCATAGCAAGTGAGCCAGCGTCCACACTGCCAAAGCGAAAGTCTCAATGTTACGTACCCCTCTCCACCAAAGAGACCACCACCATCGAGCGATCCCAATACTAACGGTCAACAACAACAGCTCACTCAAAAAAAGCGTGGTGACCGACGTTTCTTCGACTTCTGAACTATTGAAGCCAAAGGACATCAACCGGAACAATAAAAACGCAACGACGAAGCCGATTGCGGATACTCCTAGACCACCCAAATCTCCAATGGAGATTCTCCTGAGCGTCGCAGAAGGTTCGGCCACTACCCCAATCGTGCGCCTGTGAGATCTGCGACGATCACTGAATAATAGAAATACAAAATGTGTAACCGACACTCCCACTGTGCCGAACACAGTCCAAAATAACGCTATATCGGCCAATTCCGTTTGCCAATAACGGTCAGTGGACTAGTCGCCAGCTGACAGCTGGAGTGTCTTCACACCGAAAAGCCACCGTTCGGGAGTTTTGCCCGACAATTACCGTGAGTTCCGACAAATCATCTACAGATTCCAACCGGCAAACGGCTCTATAGCGGTTCGAATAACCGCTAAAGGAAACTGAGGATGAATGTTCGGTGTCCGTACGGTTGACGCTTCGTGCTTCGGGAATGGTGGCAGGGTATTCGCCTTCCACGAATCCTTTTACACCGCTTCCACTGTGCCAATATGGTTGCTCATCGCACGAATCCTCATGCCATCGGATTCCTACCCCAGCCGCAGGCGAGTCCGCGTCACAATGAGTGGTGTACCTATCTACATCGAGGTTGTTCATGTTGTATTTCATCTCCAACTCCGTTTCAGTGAGCCCGAACCCAAATCCTTCAACCGCCTTCAGCACCGCGTTAATGTGAACCTCATTGAAGGGTGTCAATGTAGGACTACCATGTGCTGATTGAGCCACCGAGTGTGTAAACCAGTCACGATGAGGAGAGTACGTGATGGGAATGTTCGTCGGCTGCCCCGCCTGTACGGGCGAACTCCAAAACGTCGCAGATCGGGGATTAAGTCCCAAGCTTGGCCAATTGTAGCTAGTTGGTCACTGCGGTCGAGAAGCCGGAACTGATTCATTGACAACGGCTGAAACTAACTCAGACACGCTAACTTCGCAAGTCGTCAGATCAAGATGGAGTTCGATACTCTGAGTACCGGGCATGTCGGTGAGCGCCTCCGTAGACGTCACGATCTCCGGGATACCAGTGCAAACCTCTATCGATTGCTCGATTCCTTCCTCATTCAAAAACGTCGCCGACGTTGTCCGCGTGTAAACCCGTGAAATGTACATCTCCTACGCTCGCCCGCCAAAGTCTTTGATCATCAGTGTCGCCCTCTTCGGGAGTGTCGCCCTCTTCGGGGACCATGATGTCTTCGGCCGGTGGGGCGGGCTCCGACGAGCCTTCTCCGGTCGATCCAACAGGATCACCTGAAACACTTGGAGCCTCCGTAACCACGGTTACCCAAACTACTGATAACAACGCCATTGCCGCCACTGCGGCAGTCGATAGCACCTTTGTGCTAAACATTTCACTGCTTGTGTCTTGCTAGTCGGGCGTTAGGCAAAACCAAAGGCTAATGTGCAAGCGTTGTCTCATCAAAATCAGTGTGACAACACAGGGTTTGACCAACGCTGGTTATTCGCCAGATTCGGCGTTAACTTCGTTCCTGAAGCCAGTCCGGATGTGGGAGTTGTCGCAGTAGGGTTTCACATTCGATTGGCCGCATCGGCATAGTCGGACTTTGCCGTGTTGCCGATACGAGCCGCCCTCGGCGTCTTGGAGGTCGAAATCGCCCACTATCTCGTAGGCGTCGTTGTTCCAGACGGTTATGCGCGTCGGTTCGGCCATCTCAACCGGCCCTACACTCGTCGCTGAATCCAGCCGAGTTGTGCGTGCCATCGCAGAACGGCTTATCCGACGATTGACCGCATCGACAAAGGTACGCATCGCCCTCTACGGAGAAGACGTTGCCGTTGGCGTCGCAGATCTCGAAGCTGCCGCTGACCCAGTAGGGTCCGCTATCTGTAGTCGATACTTTCGCGTCTGCCATGTTGGTCTCTCCGTGCTACTTAACTAGGTAGGTTGTCCAGATTGTGAATCGCATTCTACCCGTTTCGACGAAGGCGATTTCACATTGAATTTCTCTTGGCACCCCATAACCTGTCCCTTGCTAAACTTTGTGCCACTTATCGCCATCGAATCAAACCTAGGTCGACTCAAATGAAGATCACAGACGTGAAAACGTTCCTAATGTCAGGCGGCGGAAGCCGAAACTGGTGCTTCGCCAAGGTTTATACAGACGAAGGGATCACGGGAATCGGCGAAGGCTCGGGATGGCCGAGGGTAATTGAGACTGGCATTAAGGACCTCACGCCCCTGCTCATTGGGGAAGACCCCACAGATATCGAACGTCTCTGGCAGAAGATGCTGGTCGGTATGATGGGCCACGGCATGACCGGCACTCCGGGCTCTGGAGCGATCAACGCCATCGATATCGCACTTTGGGACATCAAAGGCAAGGCACTCAACACGCCCGTCTGGAATCTCCTTGGAGGCAAGGTCCGTGATCGCATCCGAACCTACGCTCACGCCCATACTCCAGAGCGAGCCGTGGAGCTCCGAGACCGAGGCATCACGGGAGTCAAGACCGGAGGCGTCTATCGCACCGCCGAGATCGTCGAATCGATTCGCAAAGCTGTCGGCGATGAGATGGACATCATGGTCGATGCTCATGGCCCGCCGTGGTTTACAGCAAAAGACGCCATACTCGTGGGCAAGGCGCTCGAGCCATTTAACCTGCTCTTCTACGAAGACCCAGTCCCTCCCGAAAACACCGAGGCGTTGCGTCGCGTCCAGGACAACGTAAACATCCCGATTGCGGCCGGAGAGCGCCACTCACACATCTGGGGTGTGCGCGAGATCATCGAACGCGAACTCGTGGACGTGGTCCAGCCAGATTCGGGTCGCATCGGCGGCATCTCACAGCTCAAGAAGATCGCCGCGATGGCTGAAGCGCACTACATCCATGTCGCACCACACTCCGGCTCTCTAGGTCCGATCGCTGAGTACGCCGCAATCCACGTTCTCGCAGCGATTCCCAATGCCCTCATCTTGGAGAGACTGGAAGACGATGTACCACAGCGATACGAGGTCATCCAGCCTAATTTGCCGACCGTCGATGGCTACATCACAGTGCCAAACGAGCCTGGACTAGGCGTAGATATCGATGAAGATGTTGTGAATGCGAATCCGTCACACGGCAATATCGCCCGAGGCCCCGATCCGGAGGATGGGCACTACGAGCCCGGCACATACGATGAGCACGTCTACTTCCAGACCAGATACTCGAGGCAGCGGGAGTTGGGGCTCTAACATTGCTGCCGCTGTCCCGCCGGTAACTCTGGCGCTACTCCCCCGTCGTTCTCGCGAAAAGGTGCAAGAGGAAAGACAGAGCAAACCGATCGCCCCTCTCCCCTCCGCGCCACGAAGCTCTTCCCGCTTCGTTCCCGGGAGGAGATCATTGCAAAACAGCCCGTCATTCCCGCGTACGCGGGAACCCAGAGTAAATACAGAGCATCCGATTCCAACCCGTAACTGCCTCGGAAATCGACTCTCGGTGGTTCACCCGTTCCCAGATCTTTCGACAGGCTCCGAGTAGGCCGAAAATCATGCGGCCTCGTCGCAGCACCCCGCTACACGGGGAGAATGACATGGACATTCGCAAAGGTCCTCACGGCGGGGAGAGGGTGCCCGCTCTTTGAACGGGATCAAGCTTCGCAACGGTATCTCTGAAGGGAGAGGGGCGGGTACGTTTGCCGAAAAGAAAAAACGATAAAGTTGTATCTACCAATTCACGCCTTGGCGCAAGGAAACCTCAAATGACCCTCAAAGTTGCCGTCACCTGCGAAACGTTCGTTGATGTTGCTGAAGTCATCCGACAGTCGGGCGACATCGATGTCCAGATCCACAAGCCTTTCACTGACACTGATGAATACATCAACGCATTGAAAGACGTGGACGGCGCACTCATCGCGACGTGGCCTCTCACAGATCGCCACGTGCTCGAATCTTGTCCGAAGCTGAAGGTCGTAAGTCGTATGGGCGTGGGTGTCGACTCGATCGATCTCGACGCGGCAACCGAACTGGGAGTCTTGGCTTGCAACGTGCCCGGCGTTAACACGGTGGAGGTCGCCGATCACGCCATGGCGATGATGCTGGCAATTCTTCGCAAACTGCCGGAGTCGATCGCCGCGACGAAGGAGGGGGCCTGGTCGGATAACCCGCAGCTGATGAAGGAGTTTCAGACGCAGGTTGACCGCGTGGGCGGAAAGGTGGTGGGCATTCTAGGTTTCGGCAACATCGGAAGGGCGTTTGCACAGCGCGTTCGCGGCTTCGGTCCTCGCCGGATAATTTCTTTCGATCCCTTCGTGCCGCAATCGACCGCCGATCTCTACGGGGTGGAGATCGTCTCGCTCGAGGAGATGCTTTCCGAGTCCGACATCATAACGATCCACTCTCCCCACACCGCCGCGACTGACCACATCATCAACGCCGACACGCTGGCTCAGATGAAGCCCACCGCTATTTTGTTGAATTGCGCCCGGGGAAAGATCGTCGATCAGGTCGCTTTGCACGCCGCCCTCAGAGATGGCCAAATTGCGTTTGCCGGCATCGATGTCACGGAAGTCGAGCCGATCGATGCTGAAGACCCGATCCTCTCTCTGCCGAACATCTACGTGACCCCGCACTTAGCTGGATACTCGCCCTTGTTCTTGGAAGAGTGCGGCACGAAACAGGCGGAAAACGTCAGTTTCGCGCTCACCGGCAAGGCACCACACGGTTTGGCCAACTCCGAGGTGATCAAGAGCATCGCGGTGATGCGGTCGCAAGGTGGCGGCAGATGGGAAGGCATTCCCGACTTCGGAACTGGCGGGCCGTTTTAGGGGCAAACACGTCGACTTCCGTTCGTGGTGAGCCTGTCGAACCACGGGTGGTCAGCACGCGACCTTTAACAAGCTTGTTGCGGACGGGGGCAACGATGAGGTCACATAGTTCGCGGCAACTCGAGGTCTGGCCCAGGATCTTGAGCTGTGCGAGATGATGATCGCCGGAAGTTGACGCTTGGCGGGTTTGGGATCGGAGTCATTCGCGATCCCGCTCACCCTCGATCGAGCCGAAGGTAGGTTGTGAATCCCGCTGATACGGATACATCGCCCACGCCACGAAGCTCTTTTCGCTTCGTTCCACTGAGGGTAGAGGGAATAGGTTGCTCTGTCATTCCTCTGGGTTCCCGCGTTCGCGGGAATGACGGGGGCCTTTTTGCAGGGGGCACATTTCGGGGGAAAGGAAGTAGAGATGTGGTCACGTATTTCGCGGCAGCTCGACGCGCGTCGGAGGGCGTTAGACGGCAGGAGGCTATTAACGCCGGAGGTTGACGCTTTAAGGGTTTAGGTTCGGATGCTCCTAACTTCACCCTCACCTCATTGCGCATGTGTTTACAAACTCGTGCGCAAAGGTCCTGATGATACGGATGCGTCGTCAGCTCCACGAAGCTCTTTCCGCTTCGTCCCCCGGAGAGTAGAGACAATCGGTTGCTTTGTCTTTCCTCTGGATTCCCGCGTTCGCGGGAATGACGGTGGCTGTTTTGGAGTGGCCACCCTCCGGACGAGAGCAGAACGTCCTGCTGACTTGCTAGTGCGCCGACTAAAGGTCCCTTGTGCGGCTGGGTGGTGAGCTACGATGCAACCACCCGGTGGCCAAATCTTTCCTCTGGGTGGGCGTTCCACCCGCTCAAGCGCCCACGTTCGCGGGAAGGACGGGTTGTTTTGCAAATGGCACCCTTCGGCCGAGAGGGGAATGTCCGGCGGACTTGTCCATGCGCCCGCTCAATCCCTCTTGCGCAACTTGGCGCTGAGCTACGATGCGACGACGTTGAAGAGCCGTCCTGGAACGTAGATCGTTCGTCGGATGGTTTTGCCTTCAGTGTGGCGTATCACTCCCTGGGTCGCCATAGCAGCAGATTCGATCTCGCTCTCGTCGGAGCTCGCGGGCACTTCGACGGAAGCCCGAACCCGGCCATTGACTTGGACGACGATGCTCATCGTCTCGACCTCGAGTTTCGATTCATCCCACTCTGGGACGCCCTGCTGGTGGACTGAGAACTCCCATCCATTGCGGTCCCACAGCTCCTCGGCCACGTGGGGCGCCAACGGCGCCAAGTGCAGCAGCAGCCGACGGACACACGAACTCCACATGCCCTTGGAGATCTCACGTGCTTCCCAGGCATCGTTCATCTCGTTGACGTAGGTCATCAACGCCGCGATCGAGGTGTTGTATTTGTAGGCACGCATGTCTTCCACGACGCGCTTCGTCGTGGCGTGGGACACTCGCTCGAGGCCGCGGTCGGATTCATTAACGCCTGCTTCCAAGATCGATGTATCGCGAGTGCACACCTCCCAGACCCGATGAAGCCACCGTCGCACACCGTTGATGCCGGAATCTGTCCAGACGCCGCCCCTGTCCCAAGGGCCCAGGAACATCAAGTAGCAACGCAGCGTATCCGCCCCATACTCTGCGACCAGGGGATCTGGCGCCAAGGGATTTGATCGCTTCGATATTCTGCCTTCGTCGGTAACCATTGTCCCGTGGCTAAAAAGATGCAGGTAAGGCTCGGAGAACTTCACCAATCCCATGTCGCGCAAGGCTCGGTTGAAGAAGCGAGCGTAGAGCAGATGCATCACCGCGTGCTCCATACCCCCCGTGTATTGATCCACCGGCGCCCAACCCTCAGTCGCGTCGGGATCGAAGGGGTGCGCATCGTCATTGGGGCTCAGGTAGCGCATGTGGTACCAAGAGGAGTCCATGAAGGTGTCCATCGTGTCCGTCTCTCGCTTGCCGGCGGCGCCGCAACGCGGGCACGGCGCGTTTAGAAACTCCTCATGCTCCATTAACGGGGACTTGCCGGATGGCGTGAATTCGGCGTCGGCCGGAAGCTCGACCGGGAGATCCTCGTAAGGCACCGGCACAACACCGCATTCATCGCAGTAGATGATCGGGATCGGAGTTCCCCAGTAGCGTTGCCGCGATATCAGCCAGTCGCGCAGATGATATGTTGTGGCACGATCGCCCCACACATTTGCCTCGATCTTGTCGGCGATTGCTGACATACCCTGCGTGCTCGTCATCCCATCGAACTCGGCTGAGTTCACTTGGATGCCGGGTTCTAGATAAGACTCTGTCAGATCCTCGCCGTCCCAATCAGACGGAGCTACGACGACTCTTATCGGCAACCCGTACTTCTTAGCAAACTCGAAGTCGCGCTGATCGTGCGCAGGAACCCCCATCACCGCGCCCGTGCCGTAGGTCGCCAATACGTAGTCGCCCACGAAGATCGGCACACGCTCGCCGTTCAACGGGTTGATGCAGTATGACCCTGTCAGCACTCCGCTCTTCTCACGAACGGCGGAAGTCCGGTCGATCTCAGATTCCTTGGCAGCCGATTCGATGTAACGCTCCACTTCGGTGCGCTGCTCGGGCTGAGTCAGTTGCGACACCAACGGGTGCTCGGGCGCCAAAACCAAGAAGGTGACACCGTAAATCGTGTCGATACGAGTCGTGAAGGTCGAGATCTCCGTCTCATCAAGGCCGTACTCGGATATGTCGAAGGAGATGTTCACTCCTTCCGACCTTCCGATCCAGTTCTCCTGACTCACGACCACTTTGTCCGGCCAGTCAATGCCAGACACATCCAGCAACTCGTCCGCGTACTTGGTGATCGCAAAGTACCACTGCGGCATGTTTCGCTTGACTACCTCAGCTTCACAGCGCTCGCACTTTCCATCTCGCACCTGTTCATTGGCCAGCGTGGTCTGATCCTCGGTGCACCAGTTGACGGCGCCGTCAGACCTGTACGCCAGTCCCATCTCCAGGAATTTCAGGAAGAAGTACTGGTTCCACTTGTAATAATCAGGATCGCAGGTAACTATCTCGCGCGACCAGTCGTATGAGTTGCCCATCAACTCAAACTGGCGACGCATATTGGCGATGTTCTGATATGTCCATATCTTCGGATGGACACCTCCTCGTATAGCGGCGTTCTCGGCCGGAAGACCGAAGGAATCGAAGCCTTGAGGATGGAGAACGTTGTAACCGTCCATGCGCTTGAATCGCGCTGCCGCATCACCGCCCGAATACGCAAACCAGTGGCCGACGTGCAGGTCGCCTGACGGATAGGGGAACATCGACATCACGAACCACTTCGGCTTGTCGCTCGAGTCGGGATCCCAGCGATAGATCCCTGATTCCTCCCAACGAGCCCTTTGTTTCGCCTCTATCGAAGCCGGATCGTAGCGACCCGCCTCGGCGCCTGCCATCGAGGTTTCTCTAGCGGAAGTATCGGATGTTATTGCCATGGACGGTGTCGAAAGCGGGTCAAAACTCTGCCCGGTAAACACAACCTCACATAGCTACTAGATTCTAAACCACCGCTCTATCGGTATTGGGAAATGGATCTTTTTGTCGGCCACGGGGCATTCGCGGCGGTACTCATCCTCCGACAGCAATATCGCTGGTCAACGTTTAGTCTTCACTTGATTCTCGAATACTCAGCTATTGTTGCCGCAGCTACTTGACATTATTGCAACATTAGTATAATTTTCGACACATGTACGAATAGGATGTGTTCTTTTTCTTGCAGCTACACGTAATCAAGCACTAATCGACAAGGGGTGCCAAAGTGGCCAAAAAGCGTCAAAAGACGATGCAGATCGAAGAGCGGATCATCTCCTATATCAGGGAGTTCCGAGGGTTTCGTGGCTTCGGGCCGTCCCTCCGCGAGATCATGGACGAGATCGGCTTCGGCTCCCCGTCAAACGTCAAGTACCACGTCGATCGTCTTGTAAAAGAGGGCCGTCTCAACGGGGACTCGAAGTTGGCTCGATCCTTGAACGTGCCTGGCAATGAAGGCTTCATAAACGTGCCACTCATGGGTAGCATCGCGGCAGGCGTCGACTTCTTCCTGCCCGACGCTCAATCCATCGAGTATCTCGACGATGCAGACATGATCGAGATCCCGGAATCTATGATCGGCAGAGCCCGCCAACCATTCGCGCTGGAGGTGAAGGGGGAGTCGATGATCGATGCCCTCATCGCCGATGGCGACACCGTGATTCTCGATCACACTAGCAACGCCAAACGTGGCGAGATGGTCGCAGCACACATAAAGAGTAAAGACGAATTCACACTCAAACACTTCTACCCGGAAGGCGAAACCGTACGGTTGCAGCCAGCCAATTCACAGATGGATCCCATCATCGAGAGCGCGTCCGACGTGCAAATCGTCGGCAAGGTCGTGTCGGTGTTGAGGCAGTACTGATCATCTCGGGTGCCTTCACGCCAGGCTTAACACTTAGAGGCTTTGCGTAGCGTCTCCGGCATCCATACTCGTCGGGACCTCGAGGCGAGGTGAGGCGCTCGGCAACTTTATTCGTCTCAACTCAGTGTCGCCCCAAGTTGAATTCGGATTCTTTGTCGTTCTTCTGGATTCCCACTTTCGCGGGAATGACGGGCGGTTTTGCAAAGGCTTCTCCGATGGAGGGGATGAGGGAAGCCGTCGCCTTTGTCGACTTTATTGAGGGAGAGTGGCATCCGGAGGCGGAGGGGCAAACTGAGACGCCCAACCGCTTGACAATCTCGGCCGTCTCGATTGCGGCTTGGGCTGCAATGACGGGTATTTGCAAAGGAATCCCTCACGCAGCCCATAAGAGAAGTCGTCGCTCAAGCCTGACTAGGAGGGAGCCCGATAGCAGGCCCATCCCGCGTTTGCCGGACGGCTGCCAAAGGGCTTAACCATCCAAGTCCTCGATTGATCACGCGATATGTCTCGGCACGTCGTACGATCCTGGGTTTGTCAAAGGATCTGGGGAGAGGCGAACCGTCTCGTAGCGATTCTTGCGTCTTTTTTGAGTTCCAAACCGGAGAAAACCCCTATCTGAGAAGCGTCGCCAAATCGGTTGCCCTGTCTTTCCTCTGGGTTCCCGCGTTCGCTGGAATGACGGCACGTTTCGCAAGGGTCTCACGGTGGAGAAGTGGTACGCGCTCGTTGAGCCGGTGCTGGATTTTGCGATTGTCGCATTAGGGTAGAAGAGACTAATTTCGCGACGCTTTGAGGTCGTGTGCTGGACTCTCCGTGGGAGAGTGCCGATTCGGTTAGAGCCTTGCGTTGTGCAAACTTATCCAGGAAGGACATCACGAACCCTTCAGTTACAATCGTTGTTGACGATCGTCGAACGGTCGTTAACCTAAGCGACTCGAGGAATTACCCATCATGTTTGGAAGAGGCATCGGCCCCTTAGAGATCTTCCTGATCGTACTGGTCGTGCTCATCCTCTTCGGCGCAGGAAGACTCCCTGAGGTCGGGAGAGGGATCGGAACCGCTATCAAAGAGTTCCGCGGATCGATCGGCGACAAAGATCGCAACAAGCCCGACGAAGAAAAAGACGAGTCGGCCAAAGAGCGCGACAGCGCCTAACTCTCCGCCTCCGCGACGGATCCGATATCGCGGGACCGCACTGCCAATTTCGTCAGCTGCAGCCCAAATTCGTAAAGCACGATCACGGGCCCGGCTACCAACGTCTGCGTTACCGGATCGACTGTAGGCGTAATGATCGCCGCCAATACGAACGCGAAGAGGATCACCCACCTGCGCTTCCCAGATAGCCACTCTGGACGCAGCACGCCCAGTTTGGCGAGCAGAAACATGGCGATCGGCAATTCGAAGATGAAGCCCATCCAGATCGTCAACGTCATCACCAACGAGACATATGACGACAGCCTGGGGGTGACGAGCGCAATCTCACCACCGAACTGAAGCAGAAAGAGTATCGCTGGCGGAATCAGAACATAGTAAGCAAACGCGGCGCCTGTGACGAACAGCGCCACTCCACCGGGCAGCAACAGGTAGAGCAGTCGGCGCTCTGAGCCTGCCAGTCCGGGTCGCACGAATAGGATGATCTGCAGCAACACGACTGGGAAGGACGCCGCGAATCCGACCAGGACCGAAACCTTGGCGGTCACCGACCACCCTTCCGTTACATCGAGTTGCACCAGCCGCGCCGGCTCATCAGGTCGCAAACGCTCTAAGGCATCGACCGCCGGTTGCTGGACGAAGTCCTGTATCGGCTCGTAGAAGATAAATGCGACCACTGTGGCGATGACCACCGCCACTGCAGATATGTAGACCCTCCGCTTCAACTCGGCGAAGTGGCTCATCAATCTTGTGGGGCGGTCCCTCATCTGCGGGTTGTACTCTCATCTTCACGATCGTCATCCGAAGTCGCCTCTTCCTGCTTGTCGTCGCCGCGATCGGCACTGCTTCCCGAAACTCTTCGGCGATAACCTTGAGGCCGATCAATCGAGGTCACCGCTCTCTTTAGTTCGTCGACATCGCGCTCCACGGAGCGCGTCTCTTCACGGAAGCTGTTCAGCTCGCTCGATAGATCCCTGACCGCGTCTAGAACGCCCTCTTCGTCGAGCCTGGTTCGCACGCCCTCCAAATCCACCGCGTCTTCAACCATTTGGGTCAACTCCTCGCGCTGCCTTCTTAGCTCAGTCATGTACTTGCGCGCCGTTCGTGCACCCTCTACGAGTCTCACGGGACCAACCACGAATAAACCCACCAACATCACGAGAATGAGCTCCAGACCTCCTATGCCGAAGAAGTTCACTGCACACTCGCCTCTTCATGTGCCAGACACGTCGCGTAGATGTGAGAGCCCCGAAATCCCCAGCTGCGCGGCGGCAACAGCGAATTCAATGCGCAGAGCGGCATACCGATCACATTTAGGTAACACCCTCCAACGCTCTCGGTCGGACAAAACGGCCGGTCCTGAACGCCGTAGGAACCTGCCCTATCGAACGCCGAGCCGCTCGCCAAGTAATTCGCAATCTCAGCATCCGAGTACTCCCTCATCGCGACCTGCGAACGAACTGTTTGAGCGAAGGAATCACCGTCTTGGCGATGCGGAGCGAACGTAGCGGTAACGGTTGTAACCACCTCGTGTTGGCCACCTCTCAAACGTTGCAGCGTCTCTAGCGCCTCCTCAGCGTCACTGGGTTTGCCCAATGCGGCGCCTTCAAATGAGACCACGGTGTCGGCGGCAACCATCACCACGTTCCAGGGCACACGACTTCCCGCCACCTTCACTGCCGCGTCGAGTTTTGAGAGAGCATTGGCGCGCGTTAACTCGACGGCATCGGTCGCTTCGCCTCCAACCTGTTCGCGTCCGGTGTCGGCACTTGGTTGAACCACGAAATCCAATCCCGCCAAACGCATCACATCACGGCGACGAGGGGATCCAGAGGCCAATACGAAGCGAACGCCAAGGCCTGCTTGATCAACCCGCGGTGCTGAAATCGCTTCTTTTGTGATCTGAGCCACTGATGCTTCGCAATAGCGACAATTCCGCCTTCGACGACCGTACTCGGCTCTATTGGGAGTCTTGCTCCAACAACGACACTGTCTCGATGTGCCTGGTCTGCGGGAACATGTCGACGGGCCGGACCTTCACGAGTCTAAATCCTCCCCTGCATAACGCATCCAAGTCCCGCGTCATCGTGCTCAGGTCACATGAGACCATCACTATGCGTTTCGGCCCCATCGAGATGATGGCTTCCAAGGTCGATGGCGCACAACCCACTCTGGGAGGATCTATGAGCACCACGTCTGGCTCGATTCCCAAAGCCGCTAACTCATCACCCACGCTCTCGGCCTTCGACTCGATGAAAGACACATGAGGTAAACCAGCGGCGTTTCGCTCAGCATCGACTATTGCAGAAGCCGACTCCTCGACACCCACAACCCTTCCAAAATGAGGTGCCAACAAAGCTGAGAAAGTGCCTACGCCGCAGTAAAGATCGATCAAGCACTCATCGCCGTTGGGCTCCAGCATCGCGACTATCTCACCGACCACATTCGAAAGTTGACCAGTGTTCACTTGGAAGAACGAAGAAGCCGCAACTTGAAATGCAACCCCGTCTACTACTTCTTCATACGTCTGACGGCCAGATTCAACGTCCTGAATCTCAGCAGGTAAGCGTGGTTGAACGATCGTGTCGCCAGTATTCACGCCAACGCGAACCGAGAACTGAGTCATTCGTTGCAACCGACCCTGCAGCTTCGCCAACGTCTCGTTGATCCGATCGTCCATGATCACGCACTCATCGATCTGAACGAAGCGACGCGTATCAGCATTCACGAACCCGGCTACGCCGTCATCTTCTCCACGGCCGATCGTGAAACGCGCATGATTCCGGTATCCGAACTGCTTCGGGCTAGGCAATGTGGGCAGGATCTCCGTTCCTACGAGAGTCTCGTAGCTACTCAACGCCTTGACGACGGCGTCGTGCTTCAACTTCAACTGTTTCTCATATGCGATGTGCTGCCACTGGCAGCCCGAACACACTTCGAAGTACCGGCAACGCGGCTCGATTCGGTCTTCCGAGGCTTCGTGGACTCGCTTGACCGTTGTCGCCACCCTCTCAGGAAAGAGCCTCAGCACCTCAGCCTCTACACTCTCACCCGGAATGGCGCCGTTTATCGAAATCGGAGCGCCGTCAATTACTGCCGTCGCCGCACCCTTCTTGTCGAAATCGCCAGCCTCAAGTTGCAGCGTGTCGCCGCGATCCAAGCCCAGATCGGAAGTTAGATCCGGGCCTTGGTACCTCTTTCTGCGTCGACGCTTAGCCATCTAGAATGTCATTCCTCAACCACCGCTGTGGCAGCATTCAACTCAATATACAAACCTGCCGTCTGTTACTCTGAAAACGTACTGGAACTCGTCGTTTTGCAGCAAATTCACACCTTTGAGTAACACTTCCAACGGAGCGACATCGCCCACTGCTTGGGCGCCGAGACCCAAACGACGCTTGCCTGAGTGGTTCAAAGTTCGCGCGCCCGGAGGCGAGAACTACACGGACCTCAAGAACAGATTCCGTGGGGCCGCGCTTCATACCGTGTGCGAAGAGGCGGCATGCCCCAACATCGGCGACTGCTGGCAACGTCGCACCGCAACATTCATGATCCTCGGCGACACCTGTACTCGGGCTTGTTCATACTGCAATGTCAAAACAGGGTGGCCAGGTGGTCAGAACGTCGACTGGGCAGAGCCGTCCAGGCTCGCGCAGACCGTGGCCGCGATGGAGTTGCGCTACACGGTCGTCACCTCCGTAGACCGCGACGATCTCGAAGACTACGGCTCCACGATCTTCGCGATGACGATCAAGCAGATTCACGAACTCGCGGATGGGTGCAAGGTCGAAGTCTTGATACCCGATTTTGCTGGCGATGCCAAGGCGCTGAAGCGCGTCGTCGACGCCGGTCCCGAGGTTCTCAACCACAATATCGAGGCCCCCCGGCGCATCTTCAGCAAAGTTCGCCCCAAGGGCGACTACGATCTCTCCCTCCGTCTCCTTCAGCGGGTCAAGGAGTTCGACCCACGCATGCCGACTAAGTCAGGGATGATGGTCGGTTTGGGTGAGACCAAGGACGAGATCGTCCAGACCATGAAAGACCTCCGGTCGCACGATTGCGATCTCCTGACTATCGGCCAGTACCTCCGCCCTTCCGAGCGACATCACCCACTCATCCGCTACTATCACCCGTCTGAGTTCGCCGAGTTCGCCAAGATCGGTACAGACCTTGGATTTAAACACGTGGCGTCAGGCCCGCTCGTCAGATCCTCCTACCACGCCGACGAGCAGCACGAATCTGCGATCGATTCGCTGTTAGCGGCATCCAGATAAATCTCTACGGAATAACCTGCCCTTCCCCAAGACGTCCTGTTGCATCCCCGCGTACAAGGAAGAAGGTTCCTCGGCGCTACTCTGTAACGCTCGCGGCAGAAAGTAGAAATGGGGTAGCAATGCTTCAATTCATTGGCGTCATTGTGTGCTCGCATGAGAGACAAAACAGGCACTGAATCGACTGCGCTCGGCGCTCTGGTGCTCATTGCGCTCATATTCGCGGTGTTTGTGATGGATTCTGTAGCAACAACCCACGCAGATGCCATTAGCCTCTCGGCGCAATCGAATACACAAGAGTCGAGCGCTTCCCGTCTGTTCAGCGAACGGTCGTCAACTGGCTACTTCGGCTTAGACGATGACGGCATACCGAAAACGGATCGCCACGGTATCATGCTGGTCTTCGATGGACCGATCAATCCCGAGACAGTGTCGATCAACACGTTCACCGTCCGATTGGACGACGCAAGCGAGGCGCGTGTGGTTGATGCAATAGTCGAAGGGCATCTGGTGTTTTTGAAATTGGAATCCGAGCTTGAGTCCGATGCCACTCCAGTGGTGGGGCTTTCACCGGGTGAGGTGATTAAAGACCTAGCGGGCAACTCGGCCTCCAGCAACAGATTGGGCGCCATCCGGGTTAGCGATGGGATCGTTCCGAGGCTGTCTGCAACCCTGAGCGGTGGTTCTGGGATTGGTACCGGCGATGAAGGCCCGGACAAGCTGACAAATGGCACTATCGACATCCATGTGACGTCTGACGAGCCTCTGCAGGGCGCGCCGAGGATCATAGTCATCTGCGAGGGTATCCGCTGGCAAGAAAGTGACGGACTCGACCAAGTCGAACGCGACATCGACGACTTCATCGCGAACCGAAACGGGATGTTTTTGCGGAAACCACAAGAACCGGCTGACACGTCCTACACATGCGGTTACGATGCGGATGGTGATGGCAGTGAGGATGCATTCTGGTTGACGGAGGCGTCGGGACATTCGCTTCCAGGTGAGAACTGGGCCTACACATGGCGGAACCCCGCCGGAGCCATGACGAGGCTTCGGGATGGCGCTCTGACCGTGGTGGCCTTTGCCCACGACCGTTCACGGAGTATGACAGACGCCGGTCAGTTGCAGAACTGGGCTTCGACGTCGGCATCGTTCACGCTCGACACAGCGTTCGAGTCTCCACAAGAGGCTGGCGGCGGTCGGATTCTGCCTAGAGACGGTTCAACGACCAACGAGCCACGACCATTCATATTGATCGAATTTTCGGAATTGACGACAGTGAAACTGGAGTCGTTCACATTCGACGATGTTGAGATCAAAGACGAAGTCGAGGTCATAGATCACAACCGGTTCCTGCATTGGCCGCTTAGCGTGAACCGTGGTCTGCGTAGAGTCGAAGTTGAAGCCTTGGATGCGGCAAGCAACTCGATCAGATTCGACTTTGAATTTGAAGCAATTGAGCGTGGTGACTTCGTAATCGAGCTCTATCCGGGATGGAACGCCGTCTCTGTGCCAGCAAATCCGGTGGAGAGGTCAATCGACACGGTCTTCACCGAACCGTCGGTTCAAGCCGTGATCGGTTGGAGCGACGAGGGATGGCGCATGGCAGTTCGGCGCGACGGTGTTTGGGAATCCAACCCCGAGTATGGGTCATTGCATAACCTCGTCGTAGGCCACGGCTATTGGGTTATGGCATCTGATTTCGTTCGACAACGCATTAGGCTGGTGAACCCAAGTGAGCACTTCTTTGGTCATACGCCGCCGATAGGGGGACATTTCCCTGTTCGTCCGGGATGGAACTTTGTGGGCGTTATCGACCCAGATGAAGATCAGATCGAGAATCACTACGGTGAAGCGTTGGAAGTCGGTAACGGAGAACGTATTACCGCTAACGAGTATTTGTGGGCGCTTTGGGACGAAGTGCCGGGGAGGTACTGGCGTGCGTACACTTGGGACCCGCATTCAAACGCCTTCGATCAATTGCATCCTGCTGACACGATGACGATCGGTGACGGCGTCTGGGTCTATTACGGTGTCAGGCTCGGACCCTAGTGTTTGCATCCGAGCGACCGGGCAACGTGACACTGATTTGGGGTGTAATGGCGAAACTCGCGGCTACGCGAAGCGCAATCCACTTGCTGACTCGGCTGGAGGATGCGACTCGCCCGAGAGTGACAGTTGGTGTTGCGCAAGCCTCGTCCGTCCATTTGCGACGCAGTTAATGGCGACTGACGCATACTAAGATCCTCTATCATGGCAACCCTTTACGTAGTCGCCACACCCATCGGCAACCTCGAAGATCTTACGGAACGCGCGTCCAAGGTACTTCGATCGATACCGCTCGTCATCGCTGAGGACACTCGAGTGTCCCGGAAACTAATGCAGCGGTTGGGAGCTTCGCCCAGGATGATCAGTTGTCACGGCTACACCTCGCCAGCAAGAATGCGCGAGATACTGAACCTGCTCGAGCACAACGACGCCGCGCTCGTAACCGACGCCGGCACACCAGCAGTAAACGATCCGGGCGCAGAGCTAGTTGCGGCGGCCGTCGAACATGGTCACATCGTGGTGCCTCTACCCGGACCATCTTCGATCGCAACCGCTATCTCCGTTTCAGGTTTCTCAGCCGACCGCTTCAAGTCAGTTGGCTTCATCCCTTCGAAACCAAGTGGGCGCGTAAAAGCGATCCAAGAGATCGCTGACGATCCGGGAACTGTTGTTTTCTTTGAAACGCCGCATCGAATTAGAGCGACACTAGAGACGATGGCAGGTATGCTCGCCGACCGGCAGATTGTGGTGTGTCGAGAGTTGACGAAGTTGTACGAAGAGATTTGGCGCGGCATGTCTTTCGAAGCACTCGAACACTTCACCAGCCCTCAGGGCGAGTTCGTAATAGTGGTCGCGCCAAAACCTCGGGGCGATAACGAAGGCAAGTCCGTTACTGACGACGAGATCCTCTCTGCCGTCAACGAACTAGCAAGTTCAACGAATTCGAACCGCGATCTTGCCGATGCGGTTTCGCTAAAGACCGGGGCGAGCAGACGCAGGGTCTACCAGTTGCTGCACCAGCGCTGATCAACCGCCAGTTGCCTTCCTAGAGTCGAACTTGGCGGACAGTACAATCGTAATGACACGCTTCGTGCTCACGAATGCGTATTTGCCGTCCCGTTCTGAACTGCCCCAAACGCGAAATTGTCTAGGAAAATACTCGTCTGCGTAGCATGGCCCTACGTCAATAGCGAACCGCACCTCGGCCACATCGCAGGGATGAACATCCCGGCAGACATCTTCGCCCGCTACCACCGAATGGTCGGGAATCGAGTCGCCATGGTCTCGGGCAGCGACATGCACGGCACGCCGACCGCGCTCAGGGCCGCCGATGAAGGGGTGGAGCCCGAAGAGATCGCGTTCAGATACCACGAAATATGGGCCAATTGCATGGAGCAGATGGGCTTCTCGTACGACCTGTACACGCACACTCACACGCCGATCCACGAGGAAGTCACGCAAGATATCATTCGCACGCTCGACGCCAATGGCTACATCTACCAGGCCTCGCAAAGCATGCCTTACTCCGAAACGGAGAACCGCTTCCTTTCCGATCGGTTCGTAGAAGGCATCTGCCCGGCCTGTGGCGAGGATCGGGCTCGTGGCGACCAGTGCGATTCATGTGGCCGCACTCTCGATCCTTCAGACCTCATCAACATTCGCAGCATTCGGGATGGCTCGACACCTGTCTTCAGAGACACCACTCACTTAATGTTCAAGCTGAGCGCTTTTCAGAAACAGCTTGAGCAGTGGGTCGAGGCGAAGGATGATTGGCGCGCGAATGTTCGAAACCAGACGCTCGGTTTCCTTGGCGAAGGGCTACATGACCGAGCGGTGACGCGGGACATTGAGTGGGGCGTGCCGATACCCTTCGATGGCTTCGACAAGAAGCGCGTATACGTTTGGTTCGAAGCCGTGATCGGTTACCTTTCCGCCACCAAGGCGTGGGCGCATGAGAGCGGTCAACCCGATCTTTGGGAAGATTTCTGGCACGACGGATCAGCCGAGAGCTACTACTTCCAAGGCAAGGACAACATCCCCTTCCACACAGTTCTGTGGCCAGCGATGCTTATCGGGTACGGAAACCTGAACCTTCCGACAGATGTCGTTGCGAACGAATACTTGAACCTCGACGGACAGGGTTTCTCGAGCAGCAGAAACTGGGCGGTTTGGCTGCCCGACTACCTAGAACGCTACGACGTCGACCCCCTTCGGTTCTATTTGGCATCGATCATGCCTGAGACGTCCGACTCCGACTTCACGTGGGAGGGCTTCCTCGCCAGCAACAACAACGTGCTGGTCGCAACTCTGGGCAACTTCGTTCACCGCACACTGTCGATGACCGTTCGTAATTTTGATGGACAAGTGCCCGAGCCCGGAGAACTCAGCGCCGAAGACGTGGAAGCTCTCGCGGCGTGCGATGCCACACTTGCCGACGTCTCTGAATCCATCGATCAAAGAAAGTTCCGCCGTGGACTGTACCAAGCGATGGAGCTTGCCCGGATCGGCAACCGATACCTCGATGCAACTGAGCCGTGGAAGACGGTGCGCACGAATCCGGAGCAAGCGGCGACGACGCTATGGATATCCCTGAACATCATCGCCACGCTTCGCACGGTGTTCTACCCGTTCATTCCCTTCTCGAGCGAAAAGATGCACCAGTTGTTAGGGTTTGATGGCGAGGCATCATCGGACGGATGGAAGAGGCAAACTATCGAGCCGGGCTCGGCTCTGCCCACGCCTAAGCCTCTCTTCCGGAAGTTGGAACCTGAAATCGTCGAAGAAGAGAAACAACGTCTGGAAGCTCAACTAGCCGCCACGCGTTGATGCGACTCAAAACGCGTGATCACTCCGATCCGGCCATAAACAACGCATAGGCAAAAGCTTAGTTATGGTGAATACCGCATCACAGCTCGACGCATTCGCTCCTATCGCCGAAGACCTCGATCGCGTTGTCGCGAGGATCGCCAAACTCAGCATGGACGAACTCCCTCGCTACCCCGAGGGGCTCGACGCGCTCGACGAGCGCTTGGCGCACGTAATGGCGACGCCCGGCAAGAAGCTGCGTCCCGCCATAACGCTTTTATCCTCACGACTTTGGGGGGCTCAACCCGATCAAAAAGTGATCAGCATGGCCGTCGCGGTCGAGTTGCTGCACATCGCCGCTCTGATCCACGACGACACGGTGGACGATGCTGATGTTCGGCGTGGAATTGCAACTGCCGGATACCTTTGGGGCAACAGCTTCGCAGTGCTCCTCGGCGACTACGTGTTCGCCACCTCCGCGAAGTTCGTCTGCGCCACTGAATCGGTGAGGCTCATCACCCGCTTTGCAGAGACGATCGCCGAGTTGTCTCGAGGTGAGCTGCATGAGATGACCAACATCTGGACGCTGCCCGTAAGTACCGACGAGTACTACGCCCGAATCTACGACAAGACGGCATCGCTCTTCTCCACCTCGGCGGAAAGTGGCGCAGTGCTCGGAGGCGCAGACGAAGATTCGATCTCCGCGCTCCGCGACTATGGCTACTACCTCGGCATGGCGTACCAAGTTCGCGACGATGTGCTCGACTACGAGTCGACAACCGACGAGTTGGGCAAACCTGCGCATCAAGATCTGTTGAGCGGCAAGCTCACCCTCCCCGCCATATTGGCATCCGATGAACCGGCGTGTGCTGCAGCTATCGCGAGTTTCTTTGGGGCCCAACATGAAGAGCGGACAGCGACTCTCCACGACCTCATGGAATTGATTCGCCGGAATGGCGGAGTCGAACGAGCAGAGGACGCCACCGCAGAGTTCATAGACAAAGCGCTCCTCCGCCTCGAAACGGCTCCTCCTTCGGTCAGCAGAGATTCCCTCGCTACGATCGCATCTAGCGTCAACTCGGCGTAACGTCGAGATCAAACGGCCTCCAATGCCACGCAGCCGTATATCGCCGGAAACCGTAATCGAACGGCTAGCCGCGATCTACGGAGTGTTTGAGCAAACGCCTCGTTACGACGCGCTCGACGAGTTGATTTTCACCGTGTTGACTCAGCACACGTCCGACCTCAACGCCGAACGCGCATTCGATCGGCTTCGAGCAACGATTCCGACCTGGCAAGAGGTGATGATCGCCGACCAGGAAACTATCGCTGAGGCGATCTTCCACGGCGGGATGTCGAACCAAAAATCCGAACGAATTAAGGCCATCCTCGCCACCATCCTTGAAAAGCACGGCGCTCTCGAGATTGACTTCCTGAAGTCATACGAGCTTGAGCAGGCCCGCAAATGGTTAATGGACCTGCCAGGAGTCGGACCCAAAACTGCCGCAGTAGTGATGACGTTCGCCCTCGGAATGCCAGCGTTCCCTGTCGACACACACATCCACCGACTCTCCAAGCGCTTGGGTTTCATCGGCGAGAAAACCTCCGCAGACGATGCCCACGCCATCATGGAGTCGATAGTCGAACCAGATCTCCGGTTCCAGCTCCACATGCAGCTGATCACGCACGGAAGGCAGGTGTGCAAGGCGCGACGACCTCTTTGCGCGGAGTGTCCGCTGTCCTCGGAATGTCCTTCGAGCGAGGTGTGAGGTTGTTACCCGTGTACTTTGGGGAAGATAAATCCGCCAACTCGTCGCTACGCGGGTACCCTCCACGCAGTTGGACCCCCGAAAACCATCCGTCATTCCCGCGAAAGCGGAAATCCAGAGAAACGACAATGCAACCGATAATTCATCCGGTGGCTGTCTTGAACTCTGAGTCGATACCCTAACGTAAGTGGATAACCGCCCCGCCCCAGATCCTTCGACAAGCTCAGGATGACCTACAAATAGGATCGACGGGATCGTTGCGTAAATAAGTGAGTTAGGAGCCCAACCATGAAAATAGTCTCGGTCGAAGCCACCAAAGTCGAATATCCGCCAGTAAAGCCGATGACGGTTCCTCGTCCGGGACCCTCTAGGTCGGATCTGAACCGCCAAGCTACACCGTTGCGGCGATTCACGAAAGATCCGAACTTCCGGTTCCACGGTGAAACGCCCTCCGGTGGACGTGATGTCGGATGCGTCGTGACGCTCGAAGATGGGACTTGGGGCTTCGGTTTCACGGATCACGGGCGCACAACTGCGTCGATCATCGACGACTACCTAGCGCCTGCCATAGTTGGCAGAGACGTGAGGTCTACCGAGACCCTCTACGACCTGATGATCCGCGTCACATCAGGCTTCGGAACCAACGCTCTCGTTGCCTATGCCATCGCGGCGGTCGACCTCGCACTTTGGGATGCCAAAGGCAAGATGCTCGAGCAACCCGTTTATGGGCTGCTCGGAGGTGGAACAGAGATCCTCAAACCTCTTTACTCGACCGGCAACGACACGGCTTGGCAAAAAGAACTCGGTTTCGAGAACTTCAAGCGCTTTAGCCCTTACGGGCCGCCCGACGGGATAGAGGGCATAAACCGAATCGAAGAGGAGATCGCTGAAGCTCGCGACTTGGTGGGACCAGATGCCGAACTGATGCTCGATTTCTGGATGGGGATGGACGTGGAAACCACTGTCCGAACCGCGGAACAGCTCCGACCATACAGCCTCAAGTGGCTCGAGGATGCGTTCCTGCCGGACACGCTTGACGAATATGAACGGCTGCGACGAAGAGTCCCTTGGCAGACCTTGGCCACCGGTGAACACTGGTACGGCATCTACCCGTTTTTCCACGCCGCGAAAGAGGCCCTAGTCGACATATTCCAGCCCGACATCCTCTGGTGCGGCGGATTGACACCCCTCATCAAGATCTGTCACGTCGCCGAGGCCGCGGGTATCTCAGTTATTCCGCACGGCAGCGGAGGCACCGCGTATGGACAGCATGCCTGCTACGGCTTGTCGGCGGTGCCCATGATCGAGTGCAGCGGGCCCGTGATGACCGAAGCTGGTGTGCCACTAAACGAGAAAGATCGCCTGCCAGGGACGGTTACGCCGCTCGAGGGCAGACTAAAGCCCACCGACGCGCCCGGGTTCGGGCTCGAACTCAAGCGCGAGTGGTTCCCGCCGTTCTTCGGTTAAACGAATCCGCTCCCCGCAAAAAACGCACGGCACGGCCGAGAATCTCTTGTCTCACTAGCGCGGGCTTGTTAAACGGCCCAGAATCACCCTAGCCACGGTAATAGCACACCCAACCCCGCTTGACGCATTCTTTGCCTGACTTCGTAGTGCAATTCCCAGACGTGTCACACACCTCGACAGTTGCTGTCGCAAAAGCAAACGTACCATTCAGGTCGCTACTGACCCGCGTACACAACGCTCACATTGGCATCGGTTCGTCGACGCCACTAGTATCGGCAATAGCTATGTCATCACGCCTATTGGCAACCTCAGTATGGATTCTGCTCTTTGTCTCAGCGATTGCGTGCGCTGCACGATCTGAGGGAGACTCGACAAATGGAACAGTGCCTGAGCAGTTTGCCGATGTGGAAGTCGTGGCAACCACGAAATCTGCCCCGCTCATCGAGGATGTTGATCCGAAACCCGGCGCGCATCCGAACGCCCCGCGGCGCGGCGGAGTAATGGTGATCGACACCGATTCTTGCGGAATCGCGGACCCCGCGATCGACACCGCAACGAACAATTTGACGTCAGACATCAATTTGGTGGGAGAGATCCATGCTGGCCTGACGAAGGTCGTGGAAAATCCGGAGACGCGGGTTGTTGGCGAGCTTGCAGAGAGTTTTCAAGCTAGTGCGAACGGGCTAGTCTACGATTTCGTGCTGAGGAAGGATTTGAAATTCAATGACGGCAGCCGTCTTACCGCGTCCGATGTGAAGTGGAGCTGGGAAAGGGCCCTGCGCAAATCGACGGGAAGCAGCCGCGCCAACGATGTCCTTGGAGGCATCAAGGGCGCCGATGCGATAAAAAACGATGATTCGCACGAGCTCCAAGGAGTGAAGGTCATTGACGACCGGCATTTCCAAGTCATGCTGGACGATCTAAGACCCGAGTTACCGATGCAGCTCTCCGACCCCGTGGCATCTGTGTTGAAGCGGGAAAACGTCGCTGATTGGTGCGACGTATGGGTGAACGATGAACACGGTTTTGGGACCGTGGATATAACCGGCAAAAGACCCCAAAGTCTGCCTATCGGTGCCGGCCCATTCTCGCTAGTGGAGTACGTTCAGCCGGAACTCACCTTTGAAGGGTGGTCGGGAGCGGCGAGGTGCATATTGGAACGAAATAACTACTATTGGGATAGAGCCGCGTATCTAGAAGGGGTCATCGCAAGAGTGCATCCAGGCCTCGAAGTTGACGAGAGCACGTACGCCAGGCAGAGGCACGCGCTCAACGCTGGAGAAATTGATTTCGGTTTCGAAGGAGACAACCGGGCCGTTGATGGTTCAAACGGAGAAGCCAACAGCATCATCTCTGTTCGGGTTCACCAATCGCCTGTATCGGTTTTTCTGGCACTCAATCCCTCGCTTCCGCCATTTGACGACATCCGTTTCAGGCGAGCCTTGGCCAAGACGGTCGACATCGACCATTTTCCGTACAATCCAAACCGCTTGATGCCACCGTCTATTTCGCCTGAGGGTTCAGATGTCTCGGCTTATGGGTTTGATCCTTCAGGGGCAAAAAGCGAATTGAACGGATCGGCATACGGCAAATCACTGGGCGAAACGGATATTGCGTTCTACGCCGTTTCATTCGAGTTTTTGGGGGCTGATACGACCGGCGTTTTCAACTCTTGGCGAGATATTCTCGGAGTCGATGTCGACGTGCACGAGTTTGAGCTTCCAGACGATCAGGCGGCTGATAGCGAATTGAAGCCCTCGCTGGAGGATGTGCACATCTTAAAGGTACGTTCCAGCCCCATCTACCCCTCGCCGCACGGGATTCTGTTGGGGTTCGTGAAGGCGTTCGGCAGGGAGAACATGCCCGCAGAGTTCGTTCAGATTGAGCGCATGTTATCGGATGCTGCCGCAGAACAGGATGATGCCGAGCGTCAGCGTAAGTACGAAGAGATTGAGCAACACGTGCTCGATCAAGCATTGGCAATCCCCATTTGGGCTTTCGAATCGAGTGTTGCTCTCCTAGTCCAGCCATGGGTTCATGAGCTGAAATATCGGAAGTATCCTGGGTCGGCGTTTCACGAAGTGTGGCTAGACGAAACGGCCCCAGACCGGACGCTGCCTAAATGAGCGTGACTTACGCCCCGCCAGTCGCTTCTAGCGACTGGATGATGCCGCGCATGTGACCCACGCAGAAGGCGATGTACTCCCTGCCGGCGGGTCCGTCGGTAGACAAGCGCATGACGTGGTCGTAGTCGATCACGCCTTCGTAGCCAACAGAATGCAACGCCCTTGCGACCTCGTACATGTTCATGTCGCCTGTATCAGGAATCACCTCTTCGTAGCCCTGTTTCTCGGGAATCGTGCCCCGCACGTTGCGGAAGTGAACATGGAATAGCCGGTTCTGCTTGCCGAAGTGTTTGATGCCTTCGAAGATGTTCTGACCCGATTCGTATCTGGTGCCAACACAGAAGGTGACGCCGTTGCTGGGTGAAGGCACCTCGTTGAAGAGCCGATCGAACGCCTCGAAGCTGTAGATCAACTGCGGATAGCCATGAAGCTGAGGCACTGGCGGGTCGGCACCATGTGTTGCAACCTTCACGCCGGCCTCTTCTGCCACTTGGCAAATCGCTGCGTAGTGAGCGATGTGCCTCTGCCACAGCTTTTCCCGATCCGGCGCATCGTCTTGTAGCGGCTTCGCGATCGCATCCGCCAGCTCGAACTTCAGATGCTGGTATCCGCCTCGTCCCTCGACCCATCGGTTCAGTTGGGGCAGGTTTCGATGGCTCGCGCCCGGTCCGTAGGGTTGAACGCCTAAGACAGGAATGTCGAACTCGCCGCAGATTTCGGCATTTATGCAGCCGTTGCGCGTCTCTTGCTCAGCGTTAGGGCCGCCCAAGTAGGCGTCATCGAAGTATTGCCGCCAGCAGTTCGCCCGCTCGATGACCAAACCCGCTTCACCAAGCTTCTCAACCACCATCGCCATCCCTTCGCGCGTCACCGCGCCACCCGATTCGACGTACCCGGGCACCATATCCATCGTGATATCAACTGCATCCACACCGATCTGCGCCAGAAAACGCAAGTCTTCAGGACGATCCAGCCAGTCGGGACTAACGCGCGTGCCGATCCTCATCATGATCGCAACCTCCTTCAAGTTTGGTTGAGGCAAGTATTACCACACTTCACGAACCCAATTCAGAATGCGATTCCGATATGCTGATGCAGAACGTCCAAACGAAACATCCCAACCAGCGCCATGACAACCCAACCCAAACGACCCAACATAATCCTCATACTCGCCGATGACATGGGCTACTCCGACATTGGATGCTATGGCGGGGACATCGCAACGCCCAACCTCGACGCACTCGCCCAGACCGGCATGCGCTTCTCGCAGATGTACAACACGGCGAGGTGCTGCCCATCCCGCGCGTCGTTGCTCACCGGATTAAACCCACACCAGACCGGAGTCGGTCACATGCTGGGCCGCATCGAAGACGAGCCGTCATATCAAGCGCATCTGAACGATCAATGCGTCACTATCGCCGAGGTGCTCCGAGAATCCGGATACAGGACGGGCATCTCTGGCAAGTGGCACTGTGGCGGCGACCCTTCGAGAAGTGACGAGGGGCATCCCCAGCTGCAACGAGGCTTCGAGCAGCTCTTCTGGTTCGAGGGAGGAAACGGTTACTTCAACCACTCGAGATTCTTCATCGATCATGAAGCCGTTGAAGCTTCGGGCACCGATTACCTCACAGACATGATCACCGAACACGCCGTGCGCATGGTCGACGATGTGGAAAACGATGAACGACCCTTCTTCATCCACGTCGCCTACACCTCGCCCCATTGGCCTCTGCAGGCGCCGGAAGAGGACGTCGAAAACTATCGTGGCAAGTATCGCCAAGGCTGGGACGCCACCAGGACTTCACGGCACGAACGTCTGAAGGCCATGGGCATTCTCGATGAGAAGTGGGAGATATCGCCAAGAGACGAGACTGTAGTTGCGTGGGACGATGCACCCGACAAGGAGTGGGAAGACTTGCGCATGGCGGTCTACGCCGCACAAGTCGACCGTATGGACCGCGGAATCGGCGAGATCGTCGACGCACTTAAGCGAAACGGCGTCGAACGCGACACCATGGTTATCTTCCTCTCCGACAACGGCGGATGCGCTGAGTTCCTGTGTGAAGAAACGGTTGCCCCCGATGCCTCACGGGTCATTCCTCAAACGAGAGACGGACGTGTGGTGCGGATCGGCAACGAGCCGAATATAGACCCGGGTCCGGACGACACCTATATGAGCTACGACACTCAGTGGGCCAACGTTAGCAACACACCGTTCCGGCGCTTCAAGCGTTGGACCCATGAAGGCGGGATCTCAACCCCACTCGTCATCGATTGGCCGGCGATGTTCTCGGGAACTGAGAGAGCAGGGTCCATCGAGCACACACCGATCCAGCTGATGGACCTCAACGCTCTGTGTATCGACGTAGCTCAAGCCCAATACCCCGATGAGTTCAAAGGTCACACCATCCAACCGCATGAGGGCGAGAGTTTCAAGCCCGTGCTGGATGGCAGCGACTGGCAAAAGTCCAAGCCACTTGCATGGGAGCACGAAGGCAATCAAGCCATCAGAATCGGCGGCTGGAAACTCGTACGCGAGCACACCAAGCCTTGGGAGCTCTACAACTTGGAGCAGGACCGCACCGAGATCAACGATCTGGCTGAAGGCGAGGCCGATCGCGTCGCCGAGATGTCATCTTCCTATGGGGAGTGGTTCGAACGCGCGAGGGTCAGCGATTGGCCGCCAGGCACCCGCGGTTCGTTGCAGTTCCCCGGAATGACCTCTGACGGCATTTTCAGAATGCGCGGCCACGGCCACGTCATCCCTCGCACCTTCGTCAGAACAGCGGCCGACGCCAAATCGTGACGATAGACTCGCGGTATGGCAACTGCAGAAGAGTATCGTTCGGCATCAGCAGCACTTTTCGACCAAGCGGTCTCGGAATTAGATTCCGGTGACGTGCGCCAATCATCAGAGAAGTTCTGGGGCGCAGCGGCGCAGGCCCTGAAGTCTGCCGCAGAGCGCCGCGGATGGGGTCACGGGTCGCACGCCCAGTTCTATGGAATAGTAAGGCGTCTTTCCAATGAGTTGGACGATGATGACTTACGTCGCTACTTCGCCGTTGCTGCGGAGTTGCACTCCAATTTCTATGAGAACTGGCTAGAAGAGGGTGATGTACGGACGCGCGCCGAGGATGTGCGGGAGTTGATCAACCGGCTCGAGACGGAGTCGTAACCTGGTCGTAGAGCGGACACACCTCTCCCCGCCGAGGGAGATCTTCGAATAACTTTCCCGAGCTCCGGCCTTTGTTGCGCTCTTGATGGGCGTTACTCTGTGCTCCTGACCTCGTCGGCGGGAGAGGGTGCTATGCAACATCGACCTAGAGTCATGCTGAAGTCTCACGGAGGGAGATGATTCCCGAATCGTCCGGAAAGTGTAGGAGATCGGCAGCAGGAGGAGAAGACGACTGCACTAAGACCTGCGAACAAGATAATCGCACCAATCTCCTCTAATCCGTGGCAGAAATTCTTCGCGGAAATTATGATCATTCAGATCGCAACACCCACCGTCTCCGCCAACCATGCCCCTACCGATACGACTTCAATCCCTCGACCAACCTCCAGCTCATGTGCAAGATGGGCTATTTGGGAATTCCTGCTTCGGATGTGGCGCTTGGAACGAACACGGCCTCAATATCAAATCAAAATGGATAGGCGAGATTTCCGTCTGCGAGTTCACACCTAAACCACAGCACGCAGCGATGCCGCACGATATCGTGAATGGGGGCATCATCGCCGCTGTCATCGATTGTCACAGCGTCTGCACCGCAATTTCCCACGACTATCGCCTTGCCGGGCGATATCCCGGCGATGGGGAACTTCCCCTCCTGTGGCACGCCACAGCATCACTTCGAATCAACTACCGTAAACCGACGCCCATTTCACGGCCTTTCACCGTTGAGGCACGCGTAATCGGAGTAAGGGGGCGCCGCACCACTTTGAAGACGGAGTTGAAGTCCCACGAAGGCGAAGTCACTTGCGATGGTGAAGTGGTTTCTGTGCAGGTCAGCGACGAATGGGCCGACCCTAAGGGCCTTTTTGCAGGCTGACGGTCCGGCGAAACTGCGGAACACTCCGATTAGTCTATTCCCGCTAGTCGAGAGAAGATCGCAGATTTACGTATGACACTCCCGCTTCTTTTATTGGAACATTTGTGATATAACGTGGTTGTGCGCACTAAACGCACTCTATCCCAACCGCTTAACATAGGAATCCAGCAATGGGTGACACAGCAACTTCGACCATTGTGAAGACAAAAGTAGAGGAACCGAGCCTCAACGAAATGCCGACAAAATCGTCAAAAAAGGCCGTCAAAGACGCGGCCAGCTCTCGCGAAGAAGCCCTCCAGGACGCTATCGCTCAAATCGAACATGCGTACGGACGTGGCGCGGTCATGCGCATGAGTGAAGCCGACGGCAATCGCAACATAGCCGCAATCTCAACCGGATCGTTGACACTCGACATTGCACTCGGGACCGGCGGGCTGCCAAGAGGAAGGGTCGTAGAGATCTTCGGCACTGAATCGGCAGGCAAGTCGACTCTCGCGATGTCCACGGTCGCACAAGGGCAAAAAGCTGGCGGAAACTGCGCATACGTCGATGTCGAACACGCACTTGACCCCATGTACGCGAAAGCGATCGGCGTTAATATCGAGTCTCTTCTTATTTCTCAGCCAGACTCCGCTGAACAGGCACTCGAAATAATCGAACACTTAGTGCGATCTGGCGCCCTCGACGTAGTGGTTCTCGACAGTGTGGCTGCACTCGTGCCTGCTGCCGAGATCCAAGGCGAAATGGGTGAGTTTCAGATCGGCGCCCAAGCTAGACTGATGTCCCAGGCGCTCCGAAAGTTAACCGGAATAATCCACAAAACAGACACCATCTGCATCTTCATAAACCAGCTCCGGGAGCGCGTCGGCGTCGTTTACGGCAGCCCTGAAGTTACGCCTGGCGGCAGAGCCCTCAAGTTTTACAGCAGCGTACGCCTCGACATGCGTCGGAGAGAGGCGCTCAAACAAGGCAAAGAAATCACCGGCAGCCGAATTCGAGTGAGAGTCGTCAAGAACAAGGTCGCCCCGCCCTTCAAACTAGCCGAGATGGACATCATTTTCAATGAAGGCATCAGCTTGGAGGGTGATCTCCTCGAACTCGGCGTGGAACACGCAGTGGTCGAAAAGAGAGGGGCGTTTTACTCTTACGACGACACTCGGCTTGGACAGGGTCGCGAAGCGGCGCGCTACTTCCTGAAGGAACACACAGACATTCGCGACAAGATCGAAGCACAGATCAGGCAAATCGCGCTGCCTAATGCTTCGGTCTGATCCGAATCCCGCAACAAACACTCGACTTTTGTCGAACAATCCGCACCTTTAACGCCGCTCTCTGATCCAAAGCGGCGAAAGGCCGATGAGCTCCTACTTTATGATTAGCTCATGGTCATAAACATCCTCATGATCGCTGGCGCGCTCGTCGGAAGCGCCTTCATCAGCGCGGCCGAATCGGCATTGCTCAGTGCGCGACCATCGCACATAGCACACCTCGCCGAGAATGGTAATCGGCGTGCAGCAGCAGTCGTGAGGGTGCTCGAAAAGTACGAAAATTTCTTCGCCACGATCCTCCTGGTAGGCAACGCATTCAACATCCTCGTCGCCACCGCGGCAGCGAACTTAATGATCAACTCCATCGGTGGAGGACAGCCGACAGTTGTCGCTACCGTCGTGGCGCTGGCAGTCTCAACCCTTCTCGTCTACACCATAGGTGAATTGACCCCGAAAACTCTCGGCGCCATAGCGCCCGAGAAGTGGTCACTATCAGTTGCCCACATTATCCTCGCCATCATGGTGGTGGCGGGCCCGGTGGTGTTCATATTTACGCTTCTACCGATGGGATTGCTCCGCATCTTTGGCATAAAGGCCCAATCCGGTAGACCGGGCTTCACTTCAGGCGAACTCAGCCTCATCATCGACATGAGCCAGGAGCAAGGCCTTGTCGACGAAACCCATGGGGAGATGCTAGACAATCTGCTCCACCTCGGATCAAGGGACCTGCGGGACCACCGCGTCAGAGTTCACACCAGCGAGATTGTGTGGCTAAACGAGTCGGACACAATCCAAACGTTCCTCGAAAAGTACCTCCTGCACTCAGATGAAACCGACGCTCTGGGCGAGTCTCACAAACTCCAACCCGGCTTCGTGGTGCACAAGGGCGAATCGATTCGCACCGGATACTGGTACACACTCGACCAACTCGTAGGTGTCGTCTACGCCACTGACGTCATGAGACGAATCGCCGAGGGCGGGCGCCAAATGGACACGCCCATCTCAGAGCTCATGACGCGGGATGTGCTTCATTTGGTCGACACCACGAAACTCGACGACCTGTTCAAAGAGATGATCAGCACCGACCAGGAACTCGTCATTTCACACAATGAAGACGGCCGCGTCAATGGCATCATCACGCGCAACGGCCTCCTAGAGATCATGCGCGGCGACGAAGATATGCTCGCAGTGGAAGAAAACTCCATCGAGCACGTCGACAACGATACCTACATCCTCCCTGGCGCTCTTTCGGTCGAACGAGCAAGAGACGAAACGGATATGGAGATTCCCCAGAACTCTCGGTACGAGACCATCGCCGGCTTCTTCATCGACAAGCTGCAACGCATGCCGACCGAGGGATCAACAGTCACGCATGAACAACATCTTCGAATGACGGTACTCAAGATGGAGGGCAATCGCATCGCCAGGCTGCAACTCCAACGCATCATCGTCGAAGACCAACCCATCTCCGCCGCGGCCTAACCGCAGATCCGTGCCCCAGAACATTGCGCCAAGATTTTGACAGGCGCCACCCGTTCCTCGAGAAACTGAGCGAAGGCGTTCAAGCAACAGGCATCAGTTTGTCGCAACCCGTCGTGGTTGCAGTCTCTGGCGGATTCGATTCAACTGCATTGCTGCTCGGGCTAAATGAGATGTCGAGCCCTAATCTCAATCTGGTAGCCGCCCACTTCAACCACCGCCTACGAGGCGAAGAGTCCGACGACGATGAAGCTTTTGTCAAGTCGATGTGCGAAGAGCTCGACGTCCAGCTATCTGTGGGGCGGGCCGAAGCACGGGGCGTATCGACTAGCGAAGACGAAGCTAGGGCGAAGCGATATGCATTTTTGGGGAGCGTTGCCAAAAGCGCCGACGCACAAAACGTCGCCCTTGCGCACACCCTCGAAGATCAGGCAGAGACCGTGCTGCTGCGCCTCACGCGGGGCACTGGAGTCCGTGGCATGGGAGCGATGCGAAGAAGCACACAGATCAAACTCGGCGATGCCTCTCTGGTCACGATCTTCAGGCCTATGCTCGACATTACTCATGCCGAAGCAAGGTCGTACCTAGATTCCAGAGGAATCAAAGCTCGCCACGACGCGAGCAACGATGAATGGGAAAGATACTCGCGAAACCGAATCCGTCATCGAGTTATCCCTGAGCTCCAGCAGATTAATCCCGAAGCGACAGTGTCTCTCTCACGCTTCTCCCAAATCATGCAGAGCCAATCCGAGCTGCTTGACGCTCTCACTGACGAAGCATTCGGTGCAGTTGATATGAGTGATCTCCTAACATTCGACCGTGCAAAGTTAACCGAACTGCATCCGGCCATTGTCGCCGAGATCTTGACACGGATGCATAAGCGCAACACGTCGCCGAGGCATCAATTGACCGACGCCCACATCAGGATGATGCTCAAGATCGCATCAGCGCCGGGGACGGGTTCCTACCACCTTCCGGGGGGCGTGACGTTCGAAGCGCAAAACAACATTGTTCGGATCACTGACGATCTCCTCGCTCCGCCCAAAAACGACCCGTACCCTACGTTTTTTGAAGACGCGCTGCTGGAAATTCCCGGATCTACGCCGCTAGGGGAAGAATTCGAGCTAGTCGCGTATTACGAAACGGCGCCTGATCAATTCGATGAAGATTCCCGCTTCGATGCATGGCTGTCGCCAGCACTCATTCCTGCGCGGCAACTCGAAGTCCGGAATCGACGCCCGGGCGACACGATTCAACCTTTGGGAATGGCAGAAGACGTGAGACTGCAGCGCTTCTTCATCAACTCAAAGGTTCCGAAACAGTTGCGAGACCGGGTGCCAATTGTGGTTTCGCAGAAAACTGGAAAGATCGTCTGGGTCGCCGGAGTTCGTCAGGCGGAGTGGGCCAAACTACTGCCCGAACACGACGTGTGTCTGCATCTCTCGCTGCGCAAGAAGTAGTCAACTCGCGCGCAACCGAGGTTCTTCAACTCATATCCCTGATCGACACCCTGTCGTTAGGCTTCCGACCGGGCGACATGCCCCTCGGCGCAACGCTCTTACCGTCCACCTCTTTAATGCCGTCCACGAATGGGACCGAACTGGCAGATGCGATGTATCTCTCAACCACGAACAGAGCAACCGGAGCACCAGCGGCCACATACTCAGCGATAGATTCGGGCGTTAAGTTGCCGCTTACATGAAGATCCACTGATGGAAATCCGGCATCTTCAAGCCGATCCTTCAACTCAATCGCAAACGGCGGAGAGCCGCCTCCCAAATTTCGCGGCACCTCGAGGCGAACTGCGCGCAATGGGTTGCCTTGCGGTCCGCTCAGCGCATAGGCGGCGTCCAAGGCTTCTTGTATCGCGTCTCCGGTCGTTGGTACTGGCATCACCCTCTGGACCCCGAGACGAGTGCGACGATCGAAGAGGGTCATTGCACGTTCAGCGGATCCCCAAATCAACACGAACTCGTGGCTCATCGAGCCTTGAGGCACCGTCGTTGTGAGATTTCCGCCGTCTTGGGTCGAAACCGCTGCGCAGCCACCGACATGTGCAGAGTACTCCATAGATCCCACCACTTCTGGGTGAATCTGTGAAGAGCCGCCTACAGCCACGCGAATACCCTCTGCCGCCTTGACACAGCGGTTGGCCGCGCTCGCCCAACCGGTGTTGGATGCCAGCAAACCCACGATCACATCCCGATACAGTCCGAACGTGGCGTAAGGGGCCGCGATGCTTAACACCGTTTCACCCTGGACGATCGCATCGCCGTCTGAAAGGGAGAGAACTGTACTAGACACCGCTGGCAATCTGGTGCGTAAAAGGGACAACACCTCGTTGATACCCGAGATAATACCGGGTTCAGTGGCATACACCTCGAACACGACCTCGGGGTTCATCTGCTCCGCACGCAAAATGCTCTGCGCGTTGTGATAGCCAACCGAAACAGTCGCACCCCGCAACGTGGTGGATGACAGTTCGAATTCTTCAGCCGGAGTATTCATGTACCTGCAGTTTTGGGTTCGTCACGTGCTGCACGGGAATAGGCTACAACACACGAACCTGAAATCGATCAACTACCGTTGCTTGCGGGTCACATCAGGTGGTTTGAACCGAACTCTGAACAAACCCTTCACATCTTCGAATGCCGTACTAACGATCCGCACTCTGGTGTCAGGATCATCCTCCCAATAGACAGGAATCTCCTTGATCTTGTAACCGGCCTTGAGGCACAGCAACAGCAACTCGGTATCGAAGAACCAGCCGGTGTTTTCGATGTGCGGGACCACGACTTCGGCGACCTCCCTCGAGACCGCTTTGAAACCGCACTGCGCGTCGCGAAAACTTCGGGTCGGAAACATCAAACGGATGAGCGCGTTGTAGCCCCTCGAGGTGATCTCCCGCTTTAGCGCCCTGCTCACCACCTTCGATTGCGGAAGCAGCCGAGACCCAATCGCAACATCGTAGCCCTCCTCTGATATTGCACTCACCAAGCCTGGCAGGGCATCGAGCTTGGTCGAAAGATCAACGTCCATGAAACAACGAACGTCGGCATCGCTCTCAACCCACGACTTCTTCAAGGCGCGGCCGCGGCCGCGCTGCTCGAGCCTCGTGATGAACACGCGGGGGTGTTCATCAGATAAAGCCTGGCCAATCTCAGGAGTCGCGTCCTGTGAGCCGTTGTCGGCGATCGTTATGCGCCAGTCCCAGTCCTTGGCGTCGCCACTACTAAGAAACTCAGTCAAAACGCCGATGCACTTGGGCAGCGCCTGCTCTTCGTTTAGAACAGGGATTGTGATGTTTACAGAGGTCGATGTCAACTCAGCGATTCACCTATCGATCAACTCAATGAAAGAAGTGGCGCGTACCGGTGAAGACCATCGCCAAACCCAGCTCGTCGGCCTTCTCGATGACGGCATCGTCGTTCAACGATCCACCAGGTTGAGCCACCGTGGTGGCGCCACAATTCGCAGCCTCTTCGATGCCATCCGGGAACGGGAAGAACGCATCCGAAGCCATGGCCGCGCCGTCAGACTCTTCGCCAGCCGATCGTGCCGCCAAGAATACGCTTGTTACGCGGTTCGGCTGCCCGGCACCCATGCCCACCAGCGTCCGATCCTTCGCAAATACGATCGCGTTCGATCTGATGAATCTGCAGGCGCGCCAAGCGAAACGTAGATCGACCTGTTCCGCCTGAGTCGGAGAACGGGAAGTGACCACCTTCCACCCTTGATGCTCATCATCCCCAAACACGTCTGGCTCCTGTACCAAGGCGCCACCGGACACGGTGCGCACCTCTAACCGCTGGCTCAGATGAGGGGCGACTCGCAATACCCGGGTTCGCCTTCGCTTTCGCAGGATCTCCAAAGCGTCGTCGCTATAACCGGGCGCAACAACCACATCTAACAACAATCCCCTCATTGCGTCCGCCGTTTCAGCGACAACCGATTCACTGAACGCCACAATGCCGCCGAATGCCGAGACTGGGTCACCATCACGAGCGGCGACCCACGCATCGGGTTGGCTGTCCCTAACTGCCAATCCGCAGGGATTCGCATGCTTAACAACCACCGCTGCATGATTTCCGAAGCCTGTAAAACTTCGCGCAACGGACCAAGCGGCATCAGCATCGAAGTAGTTGAGATATGACATGTCGATGCCGTGCAGCTGCTCGGCATTCACGATCCCACCGGCGTCCCCGGGCGAAGTGTAAACTCCGGCAACTTGGTGAGGATTCTCGCCGTACCTAGGACGTTTCACCAGCTGATAGCCAAACGAAATCTCGCCTGGGATCTCCGTGGCATCACCCTCTTCCTCAGCCGTCGGAGATCCGTTCCGCAGATACGCCGCGATCGCGGTGTCGTACGTGGCCACGTGCTGAAACGCCTTCGCAGCCAACCGAGCACGCTCCGCAATAGGCACGTCGCCAGACTTCAACATGCCTCCAATTGCGGAGTAGTCGCCGGGATCCACGATCACGATAACGTCAGGGTGATTCTTGGCCGCAGCACGCGTCATCGCAGGGCCGCCGATGTCGATATTCTCGAGAGCATCCTCCATCGAAACGTCAGCGTGACGAATCGTCTCGACGAAGGGGTACAGGTTATTTACGACCAGGTCTATCGTGCGAATGTCCTGCCGAATCAACTCTTGAACGTGTGACTCTTCTGATCTCCTGGCAAGCAATCCTCCGTGCACCTTTGGATGCAACGTCTTCACACGACCGTCCAGTATCTCCGGCGCACCCGTCAACTCCGACACTTCAATCACGTCGATGCCGGCGCTTCGAAGCTCAGCGGCAGTTCCCCCGGTCGAGACGATGTCGAATCCGCACTCGACGAGCACCTTTACGAAATCAACCAGTCCTTCCCGGTTGTAAGCGCTGACTAACGCCAAGCTATTCGACAATGCCTTGACTCTCCATGATTAATTCGCCGGCAACGTCCCGATGAGAATTGAAACCTCTAAGCATCAAACCAATTTGACGCGCTCACCGGTTCCGGAGTACTTGGTCGTTCTTCCGACAACCCAGCTGCCTTCAATTTCATTCTTCACTGATTCAACATCATCAGACGACACTACCGCAATCATCCCTATCCCCATGTTGAATACATTGAACATCTCCAAGTCGTCGATCGCGCCGCTATTTTGGATGTGACGGAACAGAGGAGGAGGGTCCCAAGAGTTGAGATCCAATTCGGCAGCCAAGTCAATCCTCAACGCCCTGGGCACATTCTCTCTGAAACCCCCTCCAGTTATGTGCGCCAAACTCTTCACTCGATCCATCACAGGGAGCAAAACATCTAGATATGACCTGTGTGGCGCCAACAGGGCCTCGCCCAAACTCCGCTCATCGCCTGGAACCAGATCGTCAAGTGCCGAAGCGTCTTCATCAATGCCAAACACCGATCTCACCAACGTATATCCGTTCGTGTGAAGCCCACTCGAAGGTATCGCCAACAAGGCGTCGCCCTCGTCGCTGTCGTTTGGTGACAACACATCACTCTTATTGACCGAGCCGACTATGAAACCTACCAAATCGTAATCGCCGTCTCGATAAGTGCCCGGCAGAGTCGCCGTCTCGCCACCGATTAGGGCGCAACCAGCATCTACACAAGCCGCCGCGAGACCCGACACGATCCCGCTTATCAGCTCTTCATCCAACTCACCCAGGCCTATGTAGTCCAGAAAGAAAAGCGGGCGCGCCCCAGACGGCAAGATGTCGTTGACGCAGTGATTGACGATATCGATCCCAACCGTGTCGTGCTTGCCCATAGCCTGCGCGATGCGAAGCTTCGTGCCCACGGAGTCGGTGCTGGAGACCAAATAGATCGACCCATTTGGATCAGGATCGTATATCCCGCCGAACCCACCTGGGCCCGAAACGACCCCGCTCCCCAATGTTCTCTCGGTTAACTCCCTGATGCTCAGTTTAGCGCGCGCGGCCGCGTCGAGATCCACTCCGGCTTCGGCGTACGTCTGTGCCCCGCCGCTCTTCGTCATCGCCGCCCAATCACCTGGACGCTAAAGCTCCACGCCTCGACTCGTCGAGAGCCAGCTTATCCATCTCGAGTTGCACATCGATCGGATACTTGCCTGTGAAGCATCCTCGGCAATACTCGTTTTTCTCCGCAACAACCGCCTCCTGCAGACCATCCATGCTCAAATAGCAGAGAGTATCGGCATCGATTAATTCTCGAATCTCTTCCACCGAGTAGTTCGCCGCGATTAGCTGGTCCAATGTCGCCATATCGACCCCGAAGTGGCAGGTCGAAATGATCGGAGGCGCCGCCACCCTGACGTGTATTTCGGCTGCGCCCGCCTCGCGCAGCATGCGAACCACGTGTGTGATCGTGGTGCTCCTCACAATGGTGTCATCAACAACTACAATCCGTTTCCCTGCCACGATGTGACGCATCGGGTTGAACTTCGTCCGGACCCCGATATCACGCAGGTGCTGATCAGGTTGAATGAAGGTTCTGCCGACGTAACGGTTCTTGACCAACCCCTCGACAAAGGGGATACCCGCCGCGGCCGCATACCCGGCGGCATGAGGAGTCGAGGAATCGGGAATACCAATCACTAGATCGGCGTCAACGGGGTTCTCTCGAAAAGCGATCGCACCCAACGTGAGCCGAGTCTCATACGCCAACCGCCCATTCAGAACGCTGTCCGGGCGGGCAAAGTAGATGTTCTCGAATATGCACATCTTGTGCTGACCAGTGGCGCCCGGCCAAACACGACTCTTCACTCCTTCAGAATCGATCACCAACACCTCGCCGTGGGTCAACTCCCGTTCGAACTTGGCACCCAAGTTGTCTAGCGCCGCCGATTCTGATGCAACTACGTAGCCACCGTCCAATGTCCCCAAACAGAGGGGCCTAACGCCTAATGGATCTCGGACCGCAATCAACTCATCTTTCGTCATCATCACAAGCGAGTACGCTCCCCGCAGCATCGCCATCACACGGTCTGACACCTGGAACCAATCTTGGCCCGGGGTCTTGGCGTAAAGCTCTGCGATAACTTCGCTGTCGGTGCTTCCGGTGAATTTGCTCCCGTAGAGGTCCTCACAATGTTCCCGAAGCTCAAGCGAGTTGATCACGTTCCCGTTATGCCCCAGCGCCAATGTACCCCGCGGACCGTCTGCGAGCAAGGGTTGGGCGTTGCGTACCCGATTTGAACCCGTCGTCGAGTATCGGGTATGCCCAATCGCAATGTGTCCGGGAAGGGCGGAAAGATCCCCTTCTTCGAAGGCTTGCGACACCAACCCCACATTCGCCTTCACTCTGACCTCGTCACCAGCAGATGCTGCGATCCCGGCGCTCTCCTGACCGCGATGCTGTAGGGCAAATATCCCGAAAAAAGCGTCCCGAGCAGCTTCATGACCGGGAACATATGCGCCGAAAACACCGCACGCTTCTCGCGGTTTATCGACTGGCGCGATCACTGAATCAAGATCAGGATTTGGTGACATCGGCAAGACAGGCGTTGCCTTGTGGCAATTAGAACGGGTATCTACGCATCGACCCATACTCAATACGCCACAAGATTCATGTTAACGCCCCGTCACAACCGATGCGAATGATCCGTCTCACTATTTCTCGAATCGGCAGCGATCAACTAGGTTCGACGAATCAAACTGGCGGCACGATCCAATGCGCTTCTTCCCCACGTGTAACCCTCGCAACGTTCGCTAACGCATGGTTGACCGCGTTGACATTCGACTCGATAGCCTTGGTGGCCAAATGAGGGGTAACTACGACGTTTGGCATATTAGGCAGATCGTTATCGGCCTCGATGGGCTCGACCTCAGTTACGTCCAACCCTGCGCCGAAAATCTCACCATCGTTAAGGGCACGTTTAAGCGCCGCCTCATCTACGACAGGCCCTCGACACGTATTCACGAGAATCGCCGTCGGTTTCATTAATGCAAATTCCCTGTCGGAAAGCATGTGATGAGTTGTTCGTTCAAGCGGCACATGCAGGCTCACGATGTCTGATGTTTCGAGCAGCTCGTCCAATTCCACGAATTTGGCGTTCGCGGCCGCTCGGTATTCGTCACCATGATCTACTACATCGTGGTACACGACTTCACACTCCCAACCCCGTAGTCGTTTCGCCACCCGTGAGCCGATACGCCCCAAACCGATGATCCCAATGCGTTTCCCTACCAAGGTGTGATACTCACTCTGGTCACCTCCCACGCCGTCCATCCACGTCCCGTCCTTCACCGAATTTATCTGGACGTCTAGCTTCCGTTCGATCGTCAGCATCAGCAGAACCGCGTGCTCCGCGACAGCAACAGCGTTGGCCCCGCCGTTGTTGGCGACTTTGATGCCCATCTCGGCCAACGCGGCTTTATCCAACCAATCGGTGCCAGCACTCATCGTCTGAACAAGGCGCAGGTTCGGTAACTTGGCGATGAAATCCGTCCCGAAAGACCTCGCGCCACCAGATATCAATGCCACCGCGTCCATGCACTCCTCTAAGATCTTCTCCTCGGGCAGATCAGAGTCGACGAACCGCATCTCTAAAGTCTCATAACGATCCGCGATCCTCTCTATGGCCTCGGCACGGCTTCGCGCATTCGGATTAGACATAGGAACTAATAGAACAACTACCGGCATGTGGGTGGACTCCCGAATATATCTAGTTGGGTAACGGAGAATTCCTGCGATATCGGCGCCGGAAATCGCCCGATCTATCTGGACAATCAGGGAATTATACTAGTTTGCAGCGAGCCCTATTGACGTTCTGAGTGAGCCATCGATCCTTAACGCGGCCCTTTAGTGTCGTAACTCAATAGCCACCACAACACCAATAACAATCATTAGAGATGTCCGCGCCTGAAACTCAACGAGTAACTGTGCGCGTACCGGCAACCAGCGCCAATTTGGGACCCGGGTTCGACTGCATAGGCATGGCACTCGATCTGTGGAACGAAACCTCGGTTTCTATCGGAGATCAGAGGATCGAAATTGAAGGCGAAGGCACTGACTCCCTGCCACGCGACGAGAGCAACCTCGTCATCTCTAGCGCCCGAATCGCCTTCGACCACCTTGGGGTTGATCACGTAGACCTCACCTTCAATTGCTCAAACTCGATACCATGCGCCCGGGGAATGGGGTCCAGCTCAGCAGCAACCGTCACCGGTATAGCAGCTGCATTCGCCGTCGCGGGCAAAGACCTCGAGGACGACTCAGTCCGTAGAGAAATCTTCTCGTTAGCTGCAGACATCGAAGGCCATCCCGACAACGCGGCCCCCGCTGTGTTCGGCGGATGCCAAATCGGTGTAAAAACCGAAACTGCGTCTGATCCCAACCATTGGATCACACAGAAAATCGACGTGGCAGACGAACTCAAAGCCGTCGTCTTCATTCCTGATTTCACCATGAAAACCGACGAGGCTCGAGGCCTCTTGCCAACCGATATTCCAAGATCCGATGCAATCTACAACATCGGCAGAGCGGCGCTCTTGTCGTTCGCACTCTCCAACTCGAAGTGGGACCTGCTTCGTCACGCCACCGAGGATCGGTTACACCAACCTCTACGCATCGCTCACCTCTTCCCGCGTTTCACGCCGATCGCAAGAGCCGCACTGGACGGGGGTGCACATGGGGTGTTCCTTTCGGGCGCCGGGCCAGCGGTCTTGGCACTCGCCACTTCGCGCCTCATGACCATTTGTTACGAGATGACGGAGAACGCGCGCAAAGCTCAAATCGAAGGCAAAGCGTCAATCCTAGATCTCTCCAAAAACGGTCTACAGGTCCGAATCGACGCATAGAGATCCGTTCGACATGACAGATGCCAAATCTGAACCGCTAATCGTCCAGAAGTACGGCGGAAGTTCGCTCGCCACCGAGGATCTGATCCGCAGCGTTGCGAGACGCATCTGCGATCGACGCGCTCAAGGCGCCAACTTGGTCGTCACCGTATCTGCGATGGGTGATACAACCGACGAGCTTCTGGCCCTCGCATCTCGGCTCCATGGCGACCAGACACCTCCCGCAAGGGAGACCGACGCGCTGATATCAACAGGTGAACTCGTGAGCGCTTCGCTAATGGCTATCGCTATCAAAGGCAACGGATTCGACGTCATCAGCCTGAGCGGACGCCAAGCCGGGATCCGGACTGACGGCACCTACGGCTCAGCACGTATCGCATCCGTCGATCCGAAAAGAGTTGAGCAAGAGCTCGAACATGGCAAGGTGGTGGTGGTCGCCGGTTTCCAAGGATTGACCCCAACCGACGACACGACTACATTGGGGCGCGGCGCGTCAGACCTAACCGCCGTCGCGATGGCAGCGGCGCTGAATGCCGACATGTGCGAGATCTACACTGACGTCGACGGTATCTTCACCGCCGACCCTAGATTGGTGCCAAGCGCACGCGTCCTCCCTCACGTGGGGTACCAGGAGATGCTCGAACTGGCATCGCTGGGCGCCAAGATGAACCCGAGATCGATCGAGATGGCAGCTGTGCACAAAGTGCCGATGCTCATCACATCGTCATTCAACGAGAACGCAAAAGGCACGATCATAGAAGAGTGGGAGGTCCCGAACACCGACATGGAGATCCAGAACCCAATTACCGGCGTCGCAACCGAGCGCAACGTCGCAAGAGTCACCCTCCGAGGAGTCCAAGACAGGCCCGGCGTGGCGGCAGCTTTGATGGCGCCGCTCGCCGAAGCCGGCATCAGCATCGATGTCATCGTCCAAAACGTGTCAATGGAGGGCCTTACCGACTTCTCATTCACGGTTGGCGGAGACAGCCTCGAACAAGTCAAGAAAATCACCTCTGCTCAAACCGAAGTTAACTACTCGGAACTGCTTGCGCAAGACGGGTATGGCAAAGTCAGCATCATTGGTACAGGCATGCAAAACGCACCCGGCTACGCGGCCAAGATGTTCCAAGCCCTAGCCGACGCGTCGATCAACATCGAGATGATAACCACCTCCGAAATCAGGATCACCTGCATCGTAGATCAGCAAAACATCGGCGAAGCAGCCAAAGCACTACACACCGCGTTTCAACTAGATCAGGATTAAATCTCGCCTCGTCATTCCCGCCAACGAGGGAATCCAGATGTAAGTCAGAGCATCCAAATTGCCACCCGCAACTAAAAACTCCTAACGACTCGACCCGACCCACCCAAAACGGCGACTTCTCCGACAAAACCAAAGCAGCGGTTGTGATCCTCTCGAATAACTAGGCCGCAAACCTCCTGGGAAAAGGCCGAGATAAATGATGAGCAGATCCTGATTGCCCGGAACTCGTCGAGTCGGGAAGCTTCGGCAGCAAGCTGGGATAAAGGGGAGGGTGCGCCCTCAAAATTCGAGTCCTCAGTTACTCGCCGACAGCGAATAATCTGGTTGAACGTCATGCGACGATCTCACACGGAGCGATAATGTGCCCAGCTCCGCCGCGCTTTACGTGTTGACGCGGGTTCTCCGTCGTCGTCCGCGTCGTCGTCTGCGGGACTTCTTGGCGTCGTCTGAACCTGGTTCGAGAAGGTTGTTATCCGATGATGCAGAGCCGTTGCGGTCTGACGCGTCGGCGATGATGTCTGCGATCTTGGTGTCGGTTTCGCCGTTGCTTGTTGTGCGTATCTCGTACTGTTGGCTCGAGGGTTCGTGTTCGGAGCCGGGTGCCAGCGGGTCGGGTTTTAGCCCGGAGTTTTCTCGAAGATACGTTCCAGTAAACGAATGGCTCACCGAGGCAACGAACTCTGGAGTGCCTTCCGCAACCAACTGCCCACCTGCATCGCCTGCGAATGGGCCGAGGTCGATGATCCAATCAGCATTCTTGATGAGATCTAGATGGTGTTCTATGAGAAGCACCGTGTTGCCTGCGTCGACTAGCTTGTGGAGCACTGCGAGCAGCTTCGCAGCGTCTTCGAAGGAAAGGCCGGTCGTCGGTTCATCGAGTATGTAGAGAGTTTGGCCGGTGCTTCGTTTGGAGAGTTCAGCAGCGAGTTTGATCCGCTGGGCTTCTCCGCCGGAGAGCGTAGTTGCTGGTTGGCCGAGTCGAATGTAACCGAGTCCTACTTGGGCAAGGGATTCGAGCTTGTTGGCGACGGTTGGGATGTTCTCGAAGTGCTGCTGCGCCTCAGTTACGGTCATATTTAGGACATCTGAGATCGATTTTCCCTTGAAGATGATCTCGAGCGCCTCCCGGTTGTAGCCAGCGCCGTTGCACACGTCGCATGGAACTGTCACATCCGGCAGGAACTGCATCTCGATCTGGGTGTATCCGGCGCCAGCGCATGTTTCGCATCTTCCGCCTCGCACATTGAAGGAGAAGCGACCAGCTGCGTATCCTCTCGCCTTGGATTCGGGGAGGCTTGCATAGAGTTCGCGGATCGGCGTAAACATACCTGTGTAGGTCGCAGGGTTAGACCGAGGCGTGCGACCGATGGCCGACTGGTTCACATCGATAACTTTGTCGATGTGCTCGAGGCCATCGATGCCGTCGTGAGGCCCGGGTCGATCTTTGGCTCGGTAGAAGTGTTGAGCCAGACGTTTGAGGATGATTTCGTTGATGAGGGTGCTTTTGCCTGACCCAGAGACGCCTGTTACGCATACGAAAACGCCGAGCGGCACCGCGACGTCGATGTTCTTCAGGTTGTTGGCTCGGGCTCCGCGAATGAGTAAAGTGTGATCGCCCTTTTCTCTTCGATGCTTGGGTGAAGCGATCTCTTTTCTTCCGCTCAGGTAGTCACCAGTCAGTGAATTGTCAGCCGCCATTATGGCTTCGATATCACCTTCGGCTACGACCTCACCTCCATGTTCGCCAGCTCCAGGCCCCAGATCCACTATGTGATCCGCGGCGCGCATCACTGACTCGTCGTGTTCGACTATCAACACAGTATTGCCAACGTCTCGCAGGTTTTTGAGCGTAGCGATGAGACGGTCTCCGTCGTGGGGGTGAAGTCCCACAGATGGTTCGTCGCATACATAGAGCACGCCCATCAGGCCTGAGCCGATCTGCGTGGCGAGTCTGATGCGTTGACCTTCTCCACCCGACAGGCTCCCTGCGGGCCGTTCGAGAGTGAGATAGTCGAGCCCTACCCGTGAGAGAAAGCCGAGACGCGCTTCAATCTCCTTGAAGATCTGATCTGCGATTGCGAGTTCGCGGTCTGTGAGCGGCTCATCGATCACCTGGTGATCGCCTTCCCATCTCCCGTTCCGGCATGCTTCGACCCACTTGAGCGCAAGTTGCACGGATTGTCGGGTGACCTGCATGACGTTCATCCCGATCATCGTCACCGCCAGCGCGTCGGGCTTGAGTCTGTCGCCACCGCACGCGTGGCACGGTCGTTGCGCCATGTACCTCTCGATCTCGGCGCGAACGTTCTCAGATTCGGTCTGCTTGTACCTTCGGGAGAAGTTGGAGATTGCGCCTTCGAGCCTTGACTTCCACGTGTATGTCTCGCCCTTCAACGTGGTGTGAGTGATCGGATACTGCTTCCTGCCAGCGCCGTAGAGGACGAGTTTCAGGTGTTCTGCGGACATCTCGGAGACGGGCACATCGACTGGCACGCCGAGGTGTTCGCCTAGGGCGTTCAATGTAGTCGTCGCCCAGGGGTTGTTGACTCCCTCTCGCTGCCACGGAGCCACCGCGCCCTCCATTAGTGTGAGCGACTTATCCGGAACGATGAGGTCGGGGTCGATCTCCATTCGGAACCCGATGCCGGTGCATTCGGAGCAGGCGCCGTAGGGAGTGTTGAAGGAGAAGTCCCGCGGTTCGAGCTCTGCCATCGAGATGTCGCAGGCCGGGCATGCGAACTGCTCGGAGTAGATGAGGTCGGTCGGCTCGGGGGTTGCGTCCTTCTTGCGTCTCTTTCTCCTAAGCGTGCGAGACGAAGCGGTGCTTCGCACCCCAGATTCGATTTCGTCAATGATTTGCTGCGACGGGTTGAGGACTGAGACGACGAGGACTCCGCTTGCGAGCTTCAACGCGGTTTCAACCGATTCGGTGAGACGTTCGCGCTCAGTGGTTTCACGGACGATGATCCTGTCGACGACAACTTCGATGTTGTGCCACTGGTTCTTGTTGAGTTTGATCTCTTCAGAGAGTTCCCGCACATCGCCGTCGACGCGGACGCGCACGAAGCCGTCACGGTGGGCGGTTTCGAAAATCGCCGCGTGCTCGCCTTTCATGTGGGTGATTAGCGGAGCGAGGATCAGCAGGCGCGAGCCCTCATCGAGTTTGAGGATCGAATCGACGATCTGTTGAACCGTCTGCCTTTCGACTGGCCTGCCGCAGTTACGGCAGTGAGGGCGTCCTGCCCGCGCGAATAGAAGGCGGAGGTAGTCGTAGATCTCGGTGACTGTACCAACCGTCGATCTTGGGTTGCGTGAGACGCCTTTTTGATCGATTGAGATCGAAGGGCTGAGACCCTCGATGTGGTCGACATCTGGCTTCTCCATACGCCCGAGGAACTGCCTGGCGTAGGCGGATAGGCTCTCCACGTATCGACGTTGCCCTTCGGCATATATGGTGTCGAACGCGAGGCTGCTTTTTCCTGATCCCGAGACCCCCGTAACGACGACGAGTTTGTCGCGTGGAATCTGGACGTCGATGTTTTTGAGGTTGTGTTCGCGAGCCCCACGTACAACTATTTCGTTATCAACCATCGGTGTAGGTATATGCTCGGAGCGAGTCTCAAATGCGCTGAGATACAGATTGGCCGCTGAGGGCGCGATTGGGAGTCACCGACGATTCTATGACAGTTCCCACAGTGTCTGAACAGAGTTGGCGGAGGACGAATCAAATGCCTTCTCAATCTCCTTCACCACTAATTTGGGTGAGAGCGCTCGATAAAAATCCCAATCCCTGACCGACCACTATCCAGGGCCGAACACGCCTTGAGACCAATCCGTCATTGCGGCGAAGGTTGAGATCCAGACGGCCGATAGCGTCAGGCAGCTCGCCGTCTCAATTTGGGATCGGATGCACCGAACACCCCTTGTTCCCTCGATCTAGCCAATGGCAAGGCCTGATTTTTCTCCCCCAATGGACCTTTGCAACAATGCCCGTCATTCCCGCGGAAGCGGGAATCCAGAGAAACGATAAAGCAACCGATTCGGTTCGGGTTTGGAGATACGCAAAGGTTTCCCGTGGAGAGGAAGTTACCTGCCCGCAGACCCGTTCAATAGTGAATAGCGTTCCCGACACCGCCTCCTGCAGCGATGGCGTCGCCGTTGATGGCGATCGATTTGGGCGATGCGAGGAATGCTGCTACGTATGCGATCTCGGAGGCGTCGATCAGAGTGCGAACCGAGTTCGCATTCGCCATCTGCTGCTCAATCTCGTCTTCGGATACAGATTGCTCGGCAGCCCGCGAAGCGACAACTCTTGGCGTGGCCTCAGTTCGTGTAGCACCAGGGTGAATCACGGTGACGTTGATACCGTGCGGCCCGAGTTCGTCGGCGAGATTCTTTGTGAGCGCGGCGACGGATATGTTCCGTATGGACCCGACTGCGGCCCCACTAGATCGCGCGGCGAGTCCGCTGATGTTGATAATTCGGCCCCATCCTCGTCCCTTCATGATCGGTGCCACCTCACGAGCGCATCGGAGGTAACCGAGAACTTTGACATTCACGTCTTCGTTGAACGCCTCATCAGTAACGCCTTCGATTCCGGGAACAGGAGCTTGTCCTAGAGGACGGGCCGCGTTGTTTACGAGAATGTCGATGCCATCCAACTTCGAGTTTGCAGTCTGAATGAGGCTCACCACCGACGCTGTGTCTCCGGTGTCGGCTGTGATGGCGTGGACGTTTCGGCCGGTGTCGTTCGCAATTTCGTCAGCCGTGGCTTGGAGATCGGGCAGAGTTCTGGCGCAGATCGCGACATCGCACCCTTCTCGAGCGAGTTCCCACGCGATGGCTTTGCCGATTCCTCGGCTGCCACCGGTGATAAGCGCTGATTTACCTTCAAGTTGGAGATCCATTGATTCACCTCGGTTGTTTGGGTGCCGGAGCTACCAAACGATGGCAGGGCCCTGTTGCCAGAATTCCGTAGCTTGTTCAAATGCGAAGGCGATTTGGAGTGTTTCGAAGTCGGCGCGTTGCGGCCCTACGATCTGTAGACCACATGGTAGGCCATCGACGTGAAATCCCGCGGGCACTGAAACGGCTGGGAGTCCAGTCATGGTGATGTACGAGCAGGGTGCGAACCACTCTAGGTAGTTATCCAGCTGCCTTCCGTTGATCTCGGTCGGGTATTCCATGTCGATCGAGAACGGCGGCACGGATGTCACCGGCAGTGCCAAGAAGTCATATCTCATCATAAAGTCGGCCATGCGAGAGTAAAGCGCTGTTCGGCGCTCTTCGGCCTTTTTGACGTCGAGGGCAGATAGTTTCATGCCTTCTTCAGTGTTCCAGATGATGGTGGATTTGAGGAGTTCACGATGATCCCTGATATTGGCCTCATGCTGGTGCGCGAAGATGGCCGCGCGCAAGGTATGGAATATCTCGCCGGCGTCTTGCAAGGGCGGGTCCGCGTCTTCGACTATGCATCCGAGATCCTCGAACACTGTTCGTTGCCTATCGAGAGTCTCTGTGATGGCGGTGTCTATCGGCGCACCGCCGAGGTCTCGGCTCCACGCGATACGCATCCCTTTGACGTCTCGTTCCAGCGGCTCGGCAAACCTGGAGCCTGGCTGCATCAGGGAGTTAGGGACTCGCGCGTCCGGACCTGCGATCGCTGAAAGTTGAAGGGCGACATCCGAAACGGTTCTTCCCATTGCCCCGACAACGGATTCGGAAGTGTAGCCGAGCGGAGCAGGATAAGTTGGCACCGCTCCGATGCTGTTGCGCATTCCCACAACGTTGCACCATGCCGCTGGATTCCTGAGAGAGCCTCCGAAATCGGAACCTTGGGCGATTGGCATCATGCCGGTCGAGAGTGAGACAGCTGCGCCGCCGCTGCTGCCTCCGCATGTTTTGCTCAGGTCGTAAGGGTTAAGTGTGGTGCCGAAAACTTGGTTGAAAGTTTGGGATCCGGCTCCGAACTCGGGAGTATTGGTCTTTCCGATGACGATTGCTCCGGCCCTTTTGTAGCGCTGAACCGTAAGCGAGTCCTCCTCCGGCACGAAGTTCTGGAATATCGGCGAGCCATACGTTGTTCTGATGCCAGCTGTGGGTTGGAGGTCTTTGATCCCGACCGGGAGTCCGTGGAGAGGCCCGACGGAGTCCGGATCGCTGGCCATGAGTTCGTCGGCTGCCCCAGCTTGATCCATCAAGTCGTCAGAATCGACCATAGTGACGATGGCGTTGACCTTCGGATTTTGCGCTTGGATCTGATCGAGATGGACAGCCATCACCTCACGAGCTGAGATCTCTCTGTTCCGTAGCATCTCAGCCGTTCTCACGGCGGGTTGGAAGCATATTTCTTGTCGGGTCACCACCAGGTCTGTCCCTCAACCTCTTGTTGGAATTCGCTCCAATCCCGAGTATAGATACCGGTCGAGAGATATTTCCATCCGCCGTCGGCGAAGAGCATGACGATCTTCCCGGTTTCGAGCCGTTCCGCGGCTCTTATTGCGGTCGCCAGAACCGCCCCGGACGATACTCCCACAAAAATCCCTGCATCAAGCAGGAGCCGCTTGGTCCAGTGGAACGCCTCTTCGGCTTCAACCATTATTCGAGCGTCGAGTTGATCAAGATCGAGGATCGGCGGGATGAATCCATGTTCGATCGATCTGAGGCCCTGCACCTTGTCGTCGGGATGAGGCGCCGCGGCTACGACCTTAAGGTTCGGATTGTGTTGCTTGAGCGCCGCCCCGACTCCCATGAGGGTGCCTCCGGTCCCCAACCCGGCGACGAATAGGTCGACATCAGGGACTTCTCTTGCGATTTCGGGACCCGTGGTTTCGAAGTGGGCGTTGGGGTTCGCCGAGTTGCCGTACTGGTAGGGCATGAACCATGAAGGGTTTTCACTCTTGAGTTGTTGGGCAACGGCAATCGACTCGTTCGTGCCCTTTTCAGCCGGCGAAAATATGACTTCTGCGCCGTAGGCCTCTAGCAGCTGGATTCGCTCTTCGCTGACGCTGCGAGGCATGACAGCTTTGACTTTGTAACCCCTGATGCGGCCGACCATGGCGAGGCCGATGCCAGTGTTGCCGCTGGTCGGCTCAAGGATGACGCCCCCGCTGCCGGGGGTGAGTGAACCATCGCGCTCCGCGGCGTCCACAAGGGCCAAGGCGACACGGTCCTTAACGCTACCCGTCGGGTTGTGAGACTCTAATTTTGCGAAGAGCCGAACGTTCGACGTGGGGCTGAATTGCGATATTTCGACTATCGGCGTGTTCCCGATGGCGTCGAGGAGGTCGCGCTTCAATAACGGAATTTGAGGAGTCTGCATTCGTTGGTACGGCGCCAATTGTGCGCGACGTAGTGGATCAACGAATAATTATGCCACCGCGTGTGGAATCGGCTTCAAGAATCATCGCGATCGCACCGCCCCTGATTGCGGTGCTCGGCCGACCCCGTTAGTGGTGCTCGACCGACCCCTTTAGTGGTGCTCGCACCGACTCCGTTCGTGGTGAGCAGGTCGAACCATGAACAACGAAGCAACGCGTCGGAGCGCCGGTGCTTCGACTGGCGCGGGACGAACGGACTATACCGTCACGATTAACTCGCGCCAGTGGCCGCGGCCACGGCTTGAGGCGGTGCGATGCCGCAGAAGATCTCGTAGTCGATCAGTTCAGTTACTTCGGGGTTGTCGCCGCAGAGCTTGCAGTTGGGGTTGCGGCGCACTCTGATCTCCCGAAACTCCATCGTCAGTGCGTCGATGATCAACATCCTGCCGGTCAGCGTGTTACCGATGCCCATGATGAGTTTTATGGCCTCGAGAGCCTGAATCGATCCTACAAGTCCGGGTAGCGCACCGATAACTCCTGCCTCGGCGCAGTTGGGGACTTCTCCGGGAGGCGGAGGATCGGGGAAGAGGCACCTGTAGCAGCCTTGCCCAGGCACGTAGGTCGATGCCTGGCCATCGAATACCAGGATCGCGCCGTCCACCAGCGGCTTGCCGGCGAGGAAGGCCGCGTCGTTGACGAGGTATCGGGTAGCGAAATTGTCTGCCCCGTTAACCACGATGTCGTAATCGGGGATTATGCTCATCGCATTTTCAGCGTTGATGGGCTCCTCGTGGATGATTACGTTCGTTTCCGGGTTGTGATAGTTCAGCGTCTCTTTGGCGGATTCGACCTTTCGACGTCCTACATCGCTGTCGCCGTGGAGTATCTGCCTCTGGAGATTGCTGACGTCGACCGTGTCGAAGTCGACGATTCCGATGGTTCCGACCCCTGCCAGTCCAAGATAGAGCGACACCGGGGAACCAAGGCCACCAGCACCGATTACGAGAACCTTGGCGTTCACCAGTTTGCGTTGTCCGACACTGCCGACGTTGGGCATGATGATGTGTCGGCTGTAACGGCGGACTTGCTGGGGTGTGAGCGGCGGGGCCGGGTCGATGCCGTTGTTTGTGGATCCGTTGCTGTTGTTCTCTTGCATGGCGAAATGTGTTGTGTTGGCTAGTGTCGAGTGAGGTAGTTCGTTATGTTTGCCTTAGGTTGGGTGATAGCCGTAATTTTACCCCAGCAGGAGCAAGCAGCCGACGTGAAGAGGAAGCATGAGGCAAGGGCCAGATGGCCTCCGGAATTATGCCTCTGAATCAACTCAGCTGAAGATTTAGCGCCGCTTCGCCTTCTAGCTGCCGTTGCTTAGTGGCTAGATCACAGATTCGGATCTGCGCCAGATAGTCTTGGAGCATCTTTTCGACATCGGTCCAGAGTTCCCGTTGGGAGCACGCACCTGAGTTTAGGCAAGCATCGGGTTCCGCGATGCAGTCGAGTGCGACAAGGTTATGGTCGACGCACTCCATCACTTCTCCCACGGTGATGTCCGCCGGATCCTTGGCGAGTCTCTGCCCTCCGCCTGGCCCGCGCCTTGATTCGATGAGCCCCGCTCGTACTAGATCTGCAGAAATTCGGAGGAGGTAGGGCTCAGGGATGTGCTCCTGCTTCGCGATCACCGACGTGGGAACGTAGTCGATCCCGGACCGCATGGCCAGGTGAACCAACATTCTGACCCCGTAATCGACTCTCATTGGGATCAACATGGCGTCTCGAAACGGTGGCGGGATGTGCAAATGCCACGCAGACTGTGTTTGGTGACAATGAGGCTGGTTGAGGTTCCGCCGCGTGTGCTGCCAGTATAACAATGGGTCGGATTTGGCTGGGTTGAATGCAATTGGTTTTTGCTAACTAGGAAGTTAAAATTGAACGTTGGCGATTCAAGAGAAATAGTTGGCCATGCAATCGATACGGTGTTGGTTTCTGGCGAACTGGGGCAGCATTTCAGCTATTCGTTAGGAGATTTTGTGTGATGGACGAGTTTGTGTTGGACGCAGATACCCGAACTGTGATGGGCAAAAAGAATCGGGCGTTGAGGGCGCAGGGCGTGATTCCCATCCATGTGTACGGCCTTGAAGCAGGGCCCACTTCGCTGCAGGTGGAAGAGAGGCGGCTCATTAATGTGATTCGGGCAGCCGGCCGCACCACGCCAGTGACCGTGAAGGTCGATGACGGTTCATCGGACGTGACTCTTATTCGAGACGTGAGCACACACCCAGTTTCGGGCGCGCTGCAGCATGTCGATTTTCTTCGCGTGGACGTGACTCAAGTCATTCAAGCTCCGGTCCCAGTGATATTGATCAATCAGGAGTTGGCGCCGGGTATACGTGGCGGGATGGGTTTCGTGACGCAGGGCATATACGAGGTGATGCTTGAGGCGCGGCCTAATGACATTCCTCAGAGCGTTGAGGCTGATTGCGAGGTTTTGGAATCGTTCGACGATGCGATTCTGGTCAGAGACTTGCCGTTGAACTCGAACGTTGCGATCGCAGGTGATCCAGAAGAGCGGGTGGCGTGGATACAACCGCCTCGGGTGGCCGAGGAAGCCGAGGAAGTTGAAGAGGGTGAGCTCATCGACGTTGAAGGCGAAGATTCGGACGAAGCGGTTGCAGCAGAAGAGGGCGGCGAATAGTCCGCAACTTCTTCATTTCGCGCTGCTGACGGCTAGACCATTACCGGTTCGTCGCGCATTCGCACGTGCGACGCCCTAGAGTCCGGTCTCTGCGCCTATTGCGGTTTTGGTCTCGTTTATCGTAAGATTCAGGTATTGAAATGACCAATTGGATCGCGTGGGGACGGTAGTTTAACCTTGTGCCGCGCATCGTCGTTATAGAAGTTTGATCATGTGAGGTTGCGTGTGGCTAGAGATGGCCGCAGTTGGTGCGACGTTTAACGACATCAGTCTTGATGGCGATCCTTACCGCAGATTTCTGCGGCTACGAACGGGAGCGTTCTAATGGAACCCTTTTTGGTAGCCGTGCTTGCTGGCATGTCAGGTGTGGGCATCCTCTTCGGGTTGCTGTTGGGCTACTGGGGCAATATGCGTCTCAACGCCCGAGCGATCCGCGCGACTGAGGATGCGCTGACACAACAGATTGAACAGGCGCGGACGCGAAGCAACGAAATTCTTCAGGAATCTCAACGGAAGGCCGATGAGATCAGGGAGGAGGCTGAGCGTCGGCGTGCAAATGCCACGCGACAGAATCGGAGAGAGAGTCGCGATCTTCAGAATCTTCAGCGTCAGATAGATAAAACGAGCGGCGAACTAGAGACTCGCGATGCGGAGCTTCAAGCTCGATTGGCGAAGTTGGCTGAGGACGAAGAGACGTTGCGAGAGCAATCTTCGACTGAGTTGGAAAAGGTTGCTGGTTTGACCAGGCAGACAGCTCTGGACCGTCTGCTGGAGAGGGCCGAAGAAGAGAACAGCTTCGAGTTCCAGCGCCGTTTCCGTGAAGCTGAGTTGCGATTCCAAGATGAGGCCGACGAGCGAGCGCGGGAGATCCTCGCGGCATCGCTCCAGCGTTTGGCTTCAGACGTGGTGGCTGAAGCATCAGTCACGAACATCCCAATCCCGTCGGACGAAGTGAAAGGCCGGTTGATAGGTCGAGAGGGGCGCAACATTCGCGCTATTGAGGCCACGACAGGCGTCGATCTATTGGTAGACGACACACCCGACACCGTTGCGATATCGTGTTTCGACCCTGTTCGCCGCGAGGTCGCTCGAGTTGCGTTGGAAGGTCTCATCAAGGATGGGCGCATCCAACCAGCACGCATAGAGGACTCGGTCAAGCGCGCACGTCGGGACGTTGACGCGACGATCCGCAAAGCTGGCGAAGAGGCGATGTTCGACGTGAAGGTCCGCAGCCTGCACCCCGAACTCATCAAGTTGATGGGGCGGTTGAAGTTCCGCCACTCTTACGGCGAAAACGTACTGCAGCACAGCGTCGAGGTAGGGCACGTCGCCGGTATCTTGGCAGCTCAGATAGGTGCCAACGTGCAGGTCTGCAAGACGGCCGGCTTTCTGCACGACGTTGGCAAGGCTCTGACGCACGAGGTTGAAGGCCCTCACGCAGAGATCGGTGCCGACGCCGCGAAGCAATACGGGGTCAGAGAGCCGATCGTGCTCGCGATTCGTGAGCATCATGATCGGGAGATGACTTCGGTTCCTTCCTTCATCGTCGCGGCTGCCGATGCGATCAGCGCGGCTCGACCCGGCGCTCGAAACGACACCAACGAAAACTACCTGAAGCGTCTCGGGGAGCTCGAGGACGTCGCACGTGGTTTCAAAGGCGTGCGACGCGTCTTCGCGATCCAAGCAGGACGCGAGGTTCGAGTCATGGTCGATCCAGAAAAGACGACAGATTCGGAAGCTAGCGTGTTGGCCAACGACATAGCCAAATCGATCGAACAGCGATTGCAGTATCCCGGTTTGATCAAGGTGGTTGTGATTCGTGAATCACGATCGGAATCAGTCGCTTCTTAAATCGTGTTTTGGGTAAGGATCGTAGGTCGACGGCGAGCGTGATTTCCGGCGTAGTTCGATGAGTGCTGCGTCAAGCTCTCGCCACGATCCTTCCTCCGCCGCGGTCAGACCCACTTGGCCGGTGGAGGTCGACCTGCACCTTCATACCACGGCATCTGACGGCGTTTTATCGCCGTCGGAATTGATTCAACTGGTGAGTCGAACGTCACTCCGAGCCATTTCGATCACGGATCACGATACGACGAGCGGATTGGTAGAAGCCCGAGAGGCCGTCGATCTCGTGGAAGGCCTGACGTTGATACCGGGAGTCGAGCTGAGCACGCATGGGCGAGTTTCTGAGATTCATCTGACGTGTCACTTCATCGACGTTTCCAATGAAGCGTTACAGTCGACGATGCGTGAGTTGGTCGAAGATCGTGAAGTGCGGGCTCGAAGAATGATCGACCGATTGGATGAGATCGGGTTACCTGTTTCGTGGGATGATGTCTCGCGGCGGGCAGACGGCACGATCGGCAGGCCGCATATCGCAAGAGCGATGATCGACGCCGGGTACGTCGCGTCGATTGCCGAGGCGTTTGATCGATACTTGGCCAGTGGTCGACCGGCGCACGTTCCACGGATGAAGCTGGATGTGTTCAAGGCCATTCGTCTTGTTCACGCTTCAGGTGGAGTCACAACGGTGGCACACCCCCGGACCGTTGATCGCTTAGATGAAATGATTGGGGATCTGGTCGATGCAGGCCTTACAGGTATAGAGGTTTATGCGGAGAAGTACGGCGCGGACGAGGTGACGAAGTATGACGAGATGGCGGGCCGATATGGCCTCTTGAGGTCTGGCGGCACGGACTACCATGCGAATGGCATCCCGAACGAGGTGTTGCCCGGTATGAATGGTCCTCCTCCGGAGACTGCTCGACTGTTGTATGAACGGGCTTTGGAGATGCATGGCGAGAGCGGCGTGGGGGCACGATTCGATCTCGACGCGCTATCGGTAGGGCGAAATGAATGACCTTGTTCTAGCCGTCGTTGTGATCGTCGGGTCGTATCTGGTTGGTTCGGTGCCGAGCTCCTATCTGGTGGCCCGGTACGTCGGCGGCATTGATATCCGAGATTACGGAAGCGGCAATGTGGGAGCATCAAACTTGGCCACCCACGTGAGCAGAATGTGGGCCGTGCCAGTCGTGTTGTACGACGTGGTAGCGAAGGGATCGTTGCCGATTCTGGTCGCTTCAGACAAAGTGTTCGATTTGGGTATGGGAGTCGCTGTGTTGGCTGCGATAGCGGCGATGGTGGGTCACAACTGGCCGATCTTTTTGGGGTTTTCGGGGGGTAGAGGAGTATCGGTGGGAATCGGTTCTGTAGGGGCTCTTGGAGTTCCGTTGCTAATACTTTGGGGCTCGGTTCCTGCAATCTTGATCACGATGTCGCCATGGAAGGACTCGGCGGTCGCCTGGCTGTTGGGTTCAGCGTTGTTACCCATTTGGGCTGTCATCGCCGGATACGACGTTTGGGTAGTCGTGTTCTGCATTGGGTTTACCGTCGTGACAGTGCTCCGACGCGCCACGACGGGCAGTTGGCAAAACGCCCTCGCGGGACAGGAGGGTTTAACGATGTGGCGATTGCTTATCAACCGTGTAGTATTCGACCGAGATATTGCGTCCCGCGAGGCTTGGATAAGCCAACGACCGGCGTCTTGAAACGAGGTTCAAGATTGGTGGCAATACTCGTTACAAAAGCGGTAGTGTGGGCAGATTTGTCCTTAATTGAGATCCAATGAGTCATAGCGGCGAAGGCTCCAGCCTTCAGTACGTCGAATGCATTCGCGATTCGGGCGTTCAGACCAATCTGTCGTGCTCACGTTGCGGCAATCCGATCTGTCCGAAATGCATGGTCTACACGCCGGTAGGATCGAAGTGCCCGGACTGCGCATCTATTGGCGGGCCGACGATATTCATCGTGACGCGCCGAGATATGGCGCTAGGGGTTTTGCTGGGTGGTTTAGGAGCGATCGTCATAGGGGTAGTGATAGCCGCTGTCTTGGGTGTGGCTTGGTCGCTGGACGTGCTTGAGGGGTTGCCGCAGACTATGTGGTTAGTCCTAGTCGGCGTTACGCAGTTCGGAGGCCCATTCTTGGTGGCGACTGTGCTGCGCTACATCGTCGGCTACAAGTACGGGGTGACGTTGCGGATATTGGCCGCATGTCTCTCGTTGCTGTTTTTCGTTGCCGAAGTTGTTGCGATCGGCCTTTTGCTCTCAGATCCTAACGCGGCGCAGTTGATCATCAACGTCGCAGGGATACTCGGATTCGCGATCGGCACCTACTACTCCATGGATCGATTCAAGGCGTGAGGCCGTAACTCGTGATCAAAGAGTTGTGGGAATCAACTCGCCGCTCCCTTCGCTCTTGAATCTTAACGCCTCGTCCACGATCTCCGTAAGCGTCAGGCTGGGGTCGTAACCGAAGTCGTTGAACGCCGCCGACGTGTCGTATTCGTAATGGGTCGGCGTCACAGGTAATCTGACAGGCGTCCAAGGCGCTTTGATCTTGTCAGCGATGTAAGGGATCATCTCGTCCCATCTGAACGGCTCTCGAGAGGCTAGCTGGTAGGTTTTTCCGAAGGTGTTGGGGTTTCCAAGAGCCTTTTCGTACGCGTGAACCAGGTCTCGAACTTCCACCAGGTGCTTCTTCCAAGATTTGCCTGATTCGTCAAGCGCCACGATGAGGTGCGGTTCGCCTTCGTATACAGAAGCCAGATGGTTGTAGGCATTGAGCCCTCTTTCGTCTTGGCGATATTTGAGCAGGTCGACGAATGTTCGGAGATGGAACTGCGGGAAGTCGATGGCTTCGCCAGCGCCCCAAGCGTTGGCGAATCTAAACACGGTGGCAGGCAACGCTTCGGCTCTGACGTAGCGGTCGACGAGGTGCTCGGTGAGAATTTTCGTGTATCCGTACCAGCCTGTGGTCGTTAGGGGAAGCGAATCTTCGTTCAAAGGCTCCGCTATACCCTCTGGGGGATACTTGTGCATAGTTGCATCGGTGCTGGTGACGATCACGTGTTTAAGACGGTCTTGTTGCTCTAACGCCGCTTCGAGGACGTTAAACGTGCCTTTCACGTTGATGTCGATGTACTGCTCAGGCGTGAAGGGGCCACCCGCTTGGAACGCGGCGCCGAGATGAAAGATCGCTTCGACGCCTTGCGCCGCTTTGGCCACGTCCGACGATGAAGCGAGGTCGCCCTCGACGATCTCAGCACCGATGAGGGCCACCTTTTCGGCCTGGCGATCACCGTGCCAGACGAGTCCTCGAACATCGTGACCGTTTTTGAGGAAATTTGCCGCGACGTTGGCTCCGACGCGCCCGGTGATGCCTGTGATGAGGATTTGCATTGGTTTGATGCTTTCTTGGGGTTGAGCCGGTCAGATGGTTGTTCACATTGAATTATGAGCGATCTCTGTGAGTTATCGCCATTCGGAGTCGACTTGGTATCGCACCTCCGCCTGAAACGCCGGTTCTTCCTCGCCTCAGTACGCCAGTTCGCAAAGGTCGGCTCCCTCACGAGAGATCATTGCAACCGTAAAAACAAGCCCGCGCGGCGTGTACCCTCTGCCCTCCGTCTGACCTTTGCAAAGCGCGCCGTCATTCCCGCGAACGCGGGAACCCAGAGAAAAGACAGTGCATCCGATTCCTAACCCGTACTACCGCAAGAGTCGAACCTCGGTGGCCCCCGCCAAGCCCAAGCTAGGTGGCCACGTTCCTGTAAACTTCAAGCGCTATTTGTTTGGACGGCAATTTGAAGGGTTTGGAGAATCGCGATGAGTAAGACGAAGATCGAGAAGGTGGAGACTTTCCTGTGGAGCCGATGGCTGCTGATCAAGATTCACGCGGAGGACGGCTCGGTGGGTATCGGCGAGGGTGGAGTGCACGGTTGGCAGAGGCCGACGAAGACGATGGTCGATGTGATGTCGGACTACTTGGTGGGACAGGACCCGGACTTGATCGAGCATCACTACCAATACCTCTACAGAAGCTCACACTTCATGGGTTCTGTCGTTCAAGGCGCGTTAAGCGCAATCGACATCGCTTTGTGGGACATGAAGGGGAAGCGCTTGGAACGGCCGATCTACGATCTAATGGGCGGCAAGACTAGGGATCGAGTGCGTTGCTACATGCATGTGGGAGGCGTCACCGGCGAGGATTTAGCCGCGGACGCTGCTCGCGCCGTTGAGCAGGGCTTCACCGCGGTTCGGTTCTCTCCGTTTGCGAACGACTACTACCTTCACAAGTCGTACACGGAGTGGGCAGACGAAGCGGTTAGACGAGTGGGCATGGTGAAGGATGCGGTGGGCTCGGACGCGGACATCTGCGTCGAGATACATCGCCAGATGAATCCCGCTGAGTCGATTTGGCTGGGCAGACGCTTGGAGCAGTTCAATCCCTTTTTCTATGAGGACCCGATGCTGCCAGACAGTCCGGCGAAGATGGCTGAGGTGCAGGCAAACTGCAACATCCCTATCGCCACTGGTGAGCGCTTCACGACGATATTCGAGTATCAGCAGCTACTCGAGAGCGGCGCCTGCGCCTATGTGAGGCCGGACCTGTGTTTGTGCGGCGGTTTGAGCGGGTGCAAGAAAGTCTCTGCGATGGCTGAAGCGCAACACGTGAAGGTGATTCCGCACAACCCTCTCTCGCCGGTATCGACGGCCGCTTGCGTGCAGCTGGATGCGTGCATACCCAACTTCGCGCTGCAGGAGTACACCGGGGAGTCAGAGCCTCCTAAGTCGGACCTGTTGAAGGAACCGTTGGAGCTGATTTCCGGGTATCTGACGGTGCCGGAGGGCCCTGGACTCGGGATCGAGTTGAATGAAGAGGCTTTGTCTCGCTACGGAGAAGACCCGAAGGTGCTGAATACGCCGATCGGGTTCGATGGATCGGTTCAGGACCGGTAGAGGTCTTGGAGAGCGCGAGTGGAGCGGGAGACGGGATTCGAACCCGCGACCTTCTGCTTGGGAAGCAGATACTCTACCACTGAGTTACTCCCGCGCCGGTTTGGATGGCTTCAATATAACGTGAGCGCAGGTGGCAGTCAAGGAAGGCTTTGTGCTTCCTTTGGATGGACATTCCGTCAATTGAAGCAGCTCCCACGCGGGCGCGGGTTTGAAGAAACGATTCGAAAATCTCCAAATTCGGAGTTGCCGGTGTCCCGACTCGTCCAAGAAGGCCTATTCAAATTCCCGTCATCCTGAGCTTGTCGAAGGATCTGGGGTGGGGCGAGTGCCCAGGCAAACGGTCCTGTCGCTCGTCCATCTTGCAATGTCGATCCCCCTCTCCTGAATCCTCTCCCACGGCGGGGAGAGGGTACACGTCCTGCGGACGTGTTTGGAGTCGCTTGAGGTTTATCACTTGGAATACATCTACACGATGGGTCTAAGTTCAGCGCGTGGAAGCAGTTTCCGAAGGTGTGTTGAGACGCGCCTCGGAGACCGTTCCATAGTCAGGCCGCCCAGTCTTCCAGGGTCCACGCCATTTGCCAGAATGCGTATTCGTAACGTGTGCACGTGATGTAAGCCTCTTTCATGGCTTCGATCTCAGCGGAGCCCGCGGTTGAAGCGACACGATCGCAGATGGCGCGGGTTTCTTCAGCGACGGCTTGGTTTTCAGGACCGGAGTACATCCGGATCCACTCGGCGTACCTAGGCGCATTAGCCGGCTCGCCTTGTACTGCCAGTCGTTCGCCGACTTGCCAGTAACCCCATATGCACGGCACGAGCGCCGCTATCGTTTCGCCGAACGAGCCTTGATGGGCGACACGAAGAAGATAGCTGGTGTAGGAGTAGGTCGTAGGCGCTGGTCTTGTGGCTTCGAGTTCTGCAGCGGTGATTCCGAACTCGGCGCAGTATGAGCGATGGAGGTCCATCTCGGCGTTGAGCGTGTATTCAACTGCTGTCGCCAACCAACCCATCGTCCCGAGATCGGGAGCTTTGGCGGTCGCCACCGCGATGCATCGAGAGAAGTCGATGAGGTAGACGTAGTCTTGGGTGATGAAGTGTTTGAAGCGGTCGATAGCAAGTGTTCCGTCGCCTATGCCCTGTACGAACGGATGGTTCATCATGGCTTCGCGTTGGGGCTTTGAGGCCGCTTCGATTTCGTCGCAGAAAGACACCTGATCCTCCAGGTTTTGTTCCTAACAGTCTGTGGGCGATGTTGCCAGATTAAGGCACACGGTTGGAGTGGTCAACGATAGAAGAATACTGGGACCCTTTCCCGGAATCTGCAACCGCCGGATACTGACGCCGGCATTTTCACATATTCCCCGTGTGTGCAGGGATGGTGGGAATCTGCGAATGCTTGCGTTGGGGATTAATGGTCGACTGGTATGCTCATATCGGCATGACAAGTGCACAGGACAATCAGCGGCTGGTTTGGATCGACCTCGAGATGACCGGTCTCAAGGGGCATCACGTGATTATCGAGATCGCGTCGATCGTGACTGACTCAGACCTGACCGTATTGGCTGAGGGTCCGGACATCGCGATTAAGCGTTCCGCGGACGACTTGGCGAATATTGATGATTGGCCGGCGCGCCAACACGAGGCGTCCGGCCTGATGGATAAGGTGAGAGGCTCGAACATCGGCGTTCACGAAGCGGAGGATCGGACTCTCCGGTTCATTCGGGAGTGGGTCGACCAAGGCGTCGCGCCGTTGTGCGGAAACTCGATATGGGTGGATCGCCTGTTTCTGAAACGAGAGATGCCACGTCTCGAGGCGTATCTCCACTACCGAATCATCGATGTGAGCACGGTTAAGGAGCTGGTCGCTCGGTGGCTTCCTGACAGTCCGAAGCAAGATCCGAAAGAGAACTCGCATCGTGCGCTGGACGACATCCGAGAGAGTATCTCGGAGTTGCGCTGGTACCGGGAGCACTGCTTCCGCGGTTGATCGGCCGGATGATGCGGCAGGTCGTTCAGGCGGACCAATCGCCGGTGGCGCGAGAGGAAGTCTTCTGCGTGAGGATGCGGTGGGCTTCTTGTTCCATTCGCATCAGATTGATCTCTTCGCTTCTTCGTTGGGAGTATCTCTTCAAGGCGGCGATTATGGTGGAGTGCGACCTTCCGCCAAGAAATTCCCCGGTTTGGGAGCTGGTAAGCCCGCATTTTTCACGGAGCAAATATGTGGCAAGGTCACGGGCCGCCGAGGTGTTTTTGCTGCCACGGTTGGATTGCTTAATCGTGTCGGCGGGGATGTTGTAAACGGATGCAGTGGCTCTGATCACATCGTCTGGCGAAGAGAGGGTTGGCGACGGAGCAGTGAGGCGGTTGCGAACCGCATCGACGGCGACCGCCCGGGATACGACGGTTGGTGCGGAGAGCGCTTGCGCAGGTGTGAGATTGATATGAGCGGCTACTCTGGCGATGCCTCCTATTAACTCCCGTGCGTTGCGGACTGTTCGATTGGCCAGGAAGTCGAGTGCGTCTGACGCAAGTTCGACTCCTCGATCCAGTGCGTGTTGCTTCAACAGTGCTCGTCTGAGATCTGTGTCAGGAGGGTTGATAACCACCTCGAGGCCCCCTGACAGCCGGGAGACGATCTCATCTGAGAGCAGATGGAGCGGATGCGAGGAGTTTCCCGCGACCACCACTTGGCGTTCATTTGAAACAAGGTGGTCGATGACGTCGAGGAAGAAAGTCTGAGTTTCCTTTTTGCCGATCAACTTCTCGATTCCGTCGACTATGAGTACGTCGACGGAGAGATACCTTTCTCTCGTGGGCGCTACGTTTCCGGAGCGCGACGACTGGACGAAGTTGTTAAGGAATCCCTCTGCGGTGGTGCACACGACGTTCATCCCCGAATCTCGCATCTGTTGTGCGATGGCGTTCAGCAGATGGGTCTTGCCTTGACCCGTCTCCGAGAGGAGCGTTAACGGGTTATAACACGGCTTATCTTGCCCCGCTGTGGTCAAGGCGGCGTTCAACGCCACGGCATTAGCTGGCGATTCGCAGAATCGGTCGAAAGTCAGGCCTCTGCATAGCGGAAACTCACGCGCGTTTGCGTTTGCGAGTGCTGCGCGGTGTCGACTTTGGCTGGCGGCAGCCCAAGTCGTGTGGTCGCCAAGAAGTCCGTCATCTACCAGCGTCTCAGAGTTGAAGTCAGTGTCAGTTACTAACTTGATGGTGAGGTCTTGTTGGAATACCTGGTTGACTGTGCGCCGCATGCACTTCATAACTCGCTGCCGTATCCATTCGGCGACAAATCCGTTGCGTACAGTTACGATCAGCGTGCCGTTGTCGAGGGAAGTGGCCTTTGATTCGGCCAAAAATGCATCGAAATCGGCATTGTTAGCGATTTGGACTTCGAGGGATCCGAGCACCGCGCCCCAACGCTGTTGGGCGTTAGTTGCATTGAGTGCATCACTGTTTCGATCCACGACGAATCCTTAGCTAAACAGATAGAATCGGTTTCCGTTGACTGATGGGCGACCAGCCATCGGTTGAGGTGACTGCGGAGCACTGTCGAGTTGCCGCCTCCTCGTAGCCCAAGAATTGCGTCCGCCTGATTCAAGATATCGATTTCTGCGGTTGTCTGCAAGGGGGAAACGCCCGAAATTTAAGGGAATTTAACCTAAATTCTTGCCATCGCTCAGATCGTTATCTGGCCACAACGTTTGTGAATCTCGATGTTGATAAAGGGCAATCGTTGCGGAAACAGTCACGTCGATTGAGTTTGGCGCAAGTTTCCATTCGAAGGCAGGGCACGGTTTAATGAAGGCATCCGTTTCGTGAAAGAGGTTGCGGTAATTTGAAAGCGGTTTTTTTCGGTACTCCTGAGTTCGCATTGCCGTGCTTGGACGCCATTTTGCGGCTCGGAATCGAGGTGCCAATGATATGCACTCGGCCGCCGCGGCACGTCGGAAGAGGACGTGTCGTTCAAGAAACGCCGATTGCAAACGCTGGCGCCGAACGGAAAATTCGGACGATTTCTCCGGAGCGATTGGATTCGGGCGCTGTATCAGAGATCGCTGAAGTAGCTGCGGATGTTTTCGTGGTGGCCGCGTATGGCAGGTTCATTCCACCAGAGCTGTTGACCATGCCTCGATTGGGTGTGGTGAATGTCCACCCGTCTCTACTGCCGCGGCATCAAGGCCCTAGTCCGGTGGCGACGGCGATTCTCGACGGGGACGAATTCACAGGCGTGACGATCATGCGGCTGGACGAGGGCATGGACACCGGTCCGATCCTCGCCCGATCGAAGGAAGTCGCTATTGACTCAAATGTGCGAGCGGACGAGTTGACCGACAAGTTGTTTGTGATCGGGTCAGAAACTCTTGCTGAGACGATCACTAGCTTGGATCGAGGCGAGGTTATACCTGAACCTCAGGACGAACGCTTGGCGACTGTTACGCGGCTATTACGCAGGTCCGATGGGGAGATCGATTGGTCGATGTCCGGCGACAGGATTTCACGCATGAATCGGGCATATCATCCCTGGCCCGGAACCTTCACCACTTGGCGAGGCAAGAACTTAAAGCTGGTCAAGCTTTTCGCGGCTGCCCATGTAACCGGCTATGGCGGCCCAGTTCCGGGGTTGGTTTACCCAAATTTCGACGGCGAGCTGCACGTCTGCGCAGGAGATGGCGTCTTGATCCAGGTTGAAGAGTTGCAACTAGAGGGGCGTCGGGTGTTGGGCGCGGATGAATTCATGAAGGGGTATCCGGAAATAGAAGGCGAGGTGTTGGGAGGGTGAGATGAAGCGGGAACGAACCGGTTAGGAATCGGATGCTCTGAAATTCCTCCTAACCTCAATCCTCTGCCCAGTAGGAGGGGGACCCTGCTTTTCGAGCGCTTTGTGCGTGACAGTTGATGAATGCGGGTATCATTTGAGCGCGTTATAATCTTCGATGCTCACGTCCATGTCTGGGAGCTGCCGCCGGTGGCTCCGATTGGTCCGACTGCTCCCACTTGGACCTCGATGCCCGATGATTCGGGTCCGGTGGAGCTCTTAATTGAAGACATGGATGCCAATGGCGTGGATGCGTCGTTGTTGGTCCAATCCAGCGGTTCGACTTGGGACAACACGTATGTGGCGCAGGGAGCACTCGAACACCCGGATCGATTCAGGTCGATCGGGTTGATCGATCCATTGCGCGAAGACAACGCATCGTTGGTGCAGAAGTGGATCGATGATTATTCGATGAGCGGGTTTAGGTTGCATCCTGACTACTATCCCGATATCGAGATATTGAAGCTGCCGAGCAATGCGAGGCTTTTCAAGGAGATTGAGGATCGAGGCGCCGTTGTGAAGGTGCACAATCGCGTTCCGAACGCCCACCAGCTGGAGGATGTGTGCGGCAAGTACCCGGGTATTACTTGGGTGATCGATCACATGATGTATCCCGAACCGCGGATGGCCGAGGACGGATGGAGCGAGTATGGGGCGGTTCTCAAGCTAGCGGAGCATGAGAACGTGTGGATGATGATTTCCGATGTCCACAACCGGTCAGAGGAAGCATTTCCGTTCGCCGATATGCACGATGCAGTGAAGCTGGCCATCGATGCCTTCGGGATCGACCGCTGCATCTGGGGCACCGGTTACCCCGGGTATCACCGCGTGCTCAACGGTTGGCTTTCACTTGCTGACGAGTTGCGCTTGGTGCGCGAAGGATTCGATTGGTTGACGAGCAGCGAGCGGGATGCGTTGCTGGGGTTGAACGCAGCGAAACTCTACGGTTTCGCGCAGAATTGAGCGATATTCGCGGGCCGATCGGCTACTGAAGGACGATTAATCGTCTGGCTCGTGGAGCTTTTTGAGCGCCGACTTACGATTCTTAGTTTTGCCTCGCTTGACGTTGTAGGAATCTTCCAGTTCGGTATCTGTCCATTGGACGGGGTGGGTGATGTTTAACCGAGACAACTTTTGGCGTTGTTTATTGCCCTCAGACGCGGGGATCTGAGCATCGCGATCGCCTTCTATTCGTTCTTGGGCCTCGGCGTCCATTCGTTTAAGTGCACCCGGAGGTTACTGAAGTTCGATTCCGCGTTTTTCGGCGACGGTTTCGATGTCTTTGTCGCCCCTTCCGCTAAGCAGCAGCAGTACTACATCGGACGGAGAGAGCGTCGGCGACCACTCCTGCAGGTAACCGATTGCGTGAGCAGGTTCGAGGGCTGGGATGATGCCTTCTGTTCGCGTCAGGAGGTCAAAGCCCTCCAGCGCGGTTGCGTCATCAGCGACAACGTATCTCGCTCGCTCAATGTCGTGAAGATATGAATGTTCGGGTCCCACGCCCGGGTAGTCCAGTCCTGCCGATATGGAGTGAGCTTCAGTTACTTGACCCCACTCGTCTTGGAGCAGGTACGACATTGAGCCATGTAAGATGCCCGGACGGCCGCCGGTGATCGCCGCCGCGTGCCTTTCGGTGTCGATACCATCACCACCGGCTTCGACCCCGATCAGACCGACGTTCGGGTCGTCTACGAATCCGCTGAAAACGCCGATAGCGTTAGAGCCTCCGCCTATGCACGCTACGACGTGGTCAGGCAGTCGCCCGATCTGCTCGAGCGCCTGGGCGCGGGCCTCTTTTCCGATCACACTCTGAAAGTCCCGGACGAGCATGGGGTAGGGGTGAGGTCCCACCGCGCTACCGATCAGATAGTGGGTGGTCTGGACGTTCGTCACCCAGTCACGAATGGCTTCGTTTATGGCATCTTTGAGTGTTTTGCTGCCCGATAGAACCGGCTCCACGGTCGCGCCTAGCAGTCGCATCCGGTAGACGTTTGGAGCTTGGCGACGGATGTCCTCCTCGCCCATGTAGACGATGCACTCTAAACCCATCATTGCGCAAGCCGTAGCCGTTGCGACACCATGTTGCCCGGCGCCGGTTTCGGCGATGATTCGAGTCTTACCTAGTCGCTTGGCGAGAAGGATCTGGCCCATTGCGTTGTTGATCTTATGGGCGCCGGTGTGCGCAAGGTCTTCGCGCTTGAGCCAAATTTGGGCGTTGCCGACCTTCTTAGAAAGGTTTTTGGCGTGGTAAAGAGGGGTCGGTCTGCCGACGTAGTTGTTGAGAAGATCCGTTAGTTCGTTCCAGAAATCGGCATCTTCTCGTGCCGTTTCGAGTGCTTTTTCAAGCTCTCCCAGAGCGGCCATTAGCGTCTCCGGCACGAACTGTCCGCCGAAGCGACCGAACCTGCCGAGGTCGTCGGGCAGGTCGCGTTTTATAGGGGGAGTAACGGTCACGGGGGACAGCGGTTTAGCATGGCGAAACGCTTAAGTGAAAGTATATTGCTCTAACTGCTCTTGAATCCGGAAACGCTCTCGAGGGCAGCATTAAGCGTCTGCATCTGATACAGCCATTCTCGCGCGCTCCCGTCATCCCGCGCCGGTAGGCATTTCGACGAACGGAACGTCAATCCAGAAGATCGGATCTATTAACTTCGAGCTAGAACGTGATCCCACGCTCTTCCGCGACTTTGTAGTCGTTGATCTCGTAGCCGAGGCGGATCTGGGTCTGCCGGGCTAAGGTGTTTGAGCGGTGTCAGGGCAACCGCAACTTTCGTCCCGGCGCGGTCTCGTTGAACCAGACGTCCTTGAATTTGGAGCCGCCGTACTTTGGCCAATGAAACCCGTTCACCCAGGTCTGGAACGAATAGGATTTTCTGCCGGTGTACCAGCGCAGCGGGATGACGAGGGCCTGGTCTATCAGATGCTGTTCGAGCTCCGCATACTTCTCCAGCCTAAGCGCGGCATCCTGCTCGGTCGCGGCGTCCTGCAGCATTCTCGAGACAGTCTCGGCTTCCGGGGAGCTTCTGCTGTTTTGGAAAGTGCCGTCGAACACGCGGAAGACGGCGTAAGGGTCGGGGTAAGCCGGGGTGAAGCGGAACCCCGTCATCTGCAGCGTGCCGTCTTCTATCGCCCAGTTGTATGCCGCACCGCTTAAAGGGCTGTACTTCGCTTCAACGCCGAGTCTGTCGGCCCACAGTTCGATCAACGAGCGGAACTCTTCCTCCAGAAACCCGTTCCACAATGGTTCGAACCTGATCTCGACTGGCTCATCGGCGTGCTTCGACCGCGCAAGCTCCGTCTCGGCGAGATCCGGGTCGTCGTCGAGCAGGCGCACATCCTCGTCGAACCCCGGAAACCCTGGCGGCACGATCCCATGCGCTGTCACGATGCTGTCGGCCGGATGATCGAGAATGTGATGGTCGGCGGCGACCGCGGCGGCCAGCGCCCTTCTGAAATGAAGATCGTCGAACGGCGGCAAACTGATGTTGAGGACCAAAAATCTCGTCTGAGGCGGGCCATCGGTGGGCAATATTTGGTACTCGACGGACTCCGGGCGCCCAAATAACATGTCGATCGCTTCTTGGGTGAACGCCGCGCTTTCCCGGGCCTCCCATGCTTCGAAATCGCGTTGGGCGAATTCCGTGATGATCTCGATGCCCTCCAGATACGGCGGTCGCCCGCTGTAGTGCACGTTTCTCTGCAACACCCATGGGCCTCTTTCGTTGTTGAACGCAACCAGTTTGAACGGGCCGGTCCCTACCGGCAACTGATCTTGGGTCCTGAAAACCGCCGGACCGTAGTCATAGACGACGCTGGCCCAGTCGATGCCCCAGCCCTCCACGTTTTCCCGCTTCAGAACGACTGCCACGGGGTCGGCCAGCAACGCCGGAAAGTCGCTACGTGGCTCGACCAGGGTTATCTGGAGCACGCGCTCGTCGGCAACAGTCACGCCCGACAGCTCGGCGGCCGAGCCTTGAGCCACCTCAGACGCTCCCTCGATCGCTCCGAGAACGTCCGCCGCGCGCGGCGAACGCGTCCGCGGATTCAACGCCCGTTCCCAGCTCCACTTGAAGTCCGACGTAGTCACCGGGCTCCCGTCGCTAAACTTCAACCCGTCTCGTAACGTGAACTCGTACCGACGCCCCGAGCCGTCCAACGTGAACCTTTCAGCGAGGTCCGGTTGCACCGGGGGAGTCTGCGTATCGTCGATCCTGGTGAGCCCCGAATAGATCTCCGAAACCACCCATTGGGAATTGAGATCGTTGCCCGTCGGGTCGTCTCCGATGACGGGATCGGGAACAATCGTGTTGCCTGCAGCCAAACGAAACACCCCACCGCTGCGCGCGGCGCCATTTGGGTGTTCAATCGCTTCGGATTCCGGTTGGGCATCTTCAACGAGCTCGATGCCCGGCGCGACTTCGTCGTCCACATTTTCGGGAGTGCCTCGGGTCGCGACGCCTTGCGTGGGGAACGCGTTCGGAGCCCCGCCCGATCGCGTGCAGCTCGTGCCGAGAAGAGCCAGCAACGAGACCGAGGCCAAGGCGAGCCAGGAAGCCGACGAGACCGACAAGCACCGAACCGGGCCCTGCCAACGCGGGGTGTCCCTCAACCTGGACGCTGGCTTCGCGGCCGCGCTCGGTCTTTGACCGGTCAGGAGTTTCATCTTCTCTTTTCGTTGTGCTCAATGACCCTTTCCATTGAATGGAGAGGGAGTTGACAGTTTCAGAACGTTATCTCTTGCTCTGAATCGATCTTGTCGGGGTCGATCTCGTAGCCGAAGCCTGGCTCGTCGGAGACGGTCAGGTTTCCGGAGTCTTCGATCGGACCTCCGTTTTTGTCGAAGAAGTAGCCTAGCGCAGCGTGTTTGAGGAGCATCTCGACATAAGGTGTGTGGATCGGCGACTGCGCGGCAGACCACGCCATTCCGACGGGCGAGACTCCTTGATGAGCAATCGTGATTAGGTCGTACGAAGTGGCTATGGCGGAGATCTTGAGGACTTCCGAGAGTCCGCCCGCCCAGTTGAGGTCGGGCTGGATGATGTCGACGGCTTCGGCATCCATGAATCGCTTGAAGCCCCACCTTGTGTATTCGTGCTCTGCGCCGGAGATAGGGATGTTGGTCTTCTCACGGATCTTCCGATATGAGTCGATTCGGTCAGGCATCGCTACCTCTTCCAACCAACGGGGCGAGTATTCGGCGATGGCGCCGGCTAGTTTGACCACGTAGTTGACATCCATCGACTGCCAGCAGTCGAGCATGATGTCGATACCTTCTCCGACTGTATCGCGGAGCGTTTTAACGAGTTCGACGTTTCTCTTGAAGCCGTCGGCGCCAGACATCGGCCCATGTCGGAAAAACCACTTCTGGGCAGTGAATCCTCGATCCTTCGCCATCGTGGCGCGTTCACGCACTAAACCCATATCGGTGACGTTGTGCCCGAGCATCGACGCATACGCTGGCATCGTCTTTCGACACGGTCCGCCGATGAGGATGTAGACAGGTTGACCGAGCCACTTGCCTTTCAGATCCCAGAGTGCGTTGTCTAGGGCAGAGATCGCCATCATCGGCTCGCCCTGTCGGCCATGCACCGATGTTCTGTGCATGATGTCCCAGAGGAATTCAGTTGCAAGTGGGTCTCTGCCGATTAGGAGGTCTTTGAGTTGCCACACGTGCCACGGAACTCCGGCAAAGTTCGGACCACATATCCCGCTAACCCCTTCGTCGGTGTCGATCTGGACGAAGGTCGAATCGACCTGAAATGTGGAGGCGTCGAGTTGGGAACCTCGAGCGAAACGGTCGCCTCGGCTTCGGAACTCTTCGTAGACATCGGTTGGTTGGAGGAGCCGATCTTCGAAGAATGGGCCGTCCACAGGCATGTGCCCGGTGAGTTTGCGGATCCGGATGTCGGTGATTTTCATGGTTGGGTCCTACGTATTATTCGGCTTGAATCTGGTGCCTAAGGGCAAATGCACACTCGATTACCCTAGCCCTCAATGGAGTCGAACGGCCGCCTCACCTGAGTTATTCCGGACACCTAGGGAGTCTCTCCCAAGGGCGGGAGACGGTAACAATCGAAGCGCCTCGGCTACATCCTCAGTTCCAACCTGGTGTCGATGAGGTGTTGCGGCGTGTCCGTGTCGCGCATGAACTTGAGCATAAGTTGGTGCAGCTCTTTAGCGGTGTCCATGTTTGCGCTGATGATGTTGCTGCCTTGTCCGGGGTCGCTCGGCAGATGATAGAGCTCGGAGTGGCCATCGTCCATGCTGTAGAGAAGCGAGTAGTCGCCACTGGTGACTGTTGTCACAATCGACGCAGACATTCGACGAGCGACGTTGTCCACTGAGCGTATCTGCTCGTCGGGGTTGGCAAATGGCACTGTGGAGATTGCGAAATCACGCGCCGATTCATGTTTGGAATCCCGCATGGCTGGCAACAACGACTGCCCTTGGACGTGATCAGGGATCTCGCGGCCCATGACGTCGAGCACCGTCGGCATGACGTCGAGTGCGGCGCTGAATCCGTCATATGATCCCGCCGCGACACCAGGGACGCTGATCAGCATCGGGATGTGCACTAACTCCTCATAGAGCGGCGAAAAATCCCAGATCGAGTCGGGATCGCCGTGGAAGTAGAGCTTTCCGTTCTCCCGTTTTCCGAAGTGCATCTTGCCGAGTAGACCGCCGTGTTCACCGAAGTAGAAGCCGTGGTCGGTGGTGAATATGATGGCTGTGTCTTCGGCGATGCCCATGTTCTGGACCTTGCGGAGCAGGTATCCGATCCAGGTGTCCACCATCGTGATCTCGCCGCGGTAGCAGGCAAAGGCGGTCTCGACGTCTCGTTCGGTTAGGTGATCGGTCTCGTGCCAGTACGCGTAAGGTGGCTGGACGACTTTGCCATCGTAGTCGGGTTGGTAGAGTTCGGCGTAGTAAGCGGGCGGGTCCCATGGCTCGTGTGGGTCCCACGTGTCGACGTAGAGAAAGAAATCCTCTTTATAGTGTTTTTCTAGCCAGTCACCGGCTTGCGTCATGGTGCGTGCGACGCAGCGATCGGATTCTTTCCGCCAGTCTGCGACGACGTCTCTGGATTCGTGGTGGCCGATCTGCGCTGCCCTCGAGCCCGAGCCCTCCTGTCCGAGGACGGTGTAGTAGGTCTGGAATCCGCGGTCGAAATTCATGCCGCCGCGAGTGTAGAACGGGGTGTCAATGACGGCCGCCGTGTGGACGCCTTGCTCGCCGAGTATCTGAGAGATGGTGATGGCGTCATCTGGGAGTGCCTCCCAACCCATGTAAGACATCGTCCACTGTCCCGTGTGGTGGTCGGCCCTCGTGGGCATAGTGGGGAAGCCGCAGGCGTAGTGATTATCGAACCGAGTACCTCTTGCAGCCAGCGCGTCGAGCACCGGGGTGTGGATGACGTCGTTTCCGTAAGATCCCAGTTGGTCACGTCTGAAGGTGTCGGCTACGATCCAGATGACGTTCATGATGTACTCCTCCCGAGGATTCCCTGCGTGAATCCGGCGGCTCGTGCGGCGTCTGGCAACGAACTATACATGACGAAGCCAAGGCAGGTATCCGCTTCAACGAAGGAGACGTTTGCACAACCCTAAACCCGCGGTTAGGGCACGTCGCCGCCACCTCTAGAGAGCCTTGTGAAACTCCAAACGCGTCTCAAGGACGCGTTCCCTCTCCCCTCCGAGAGACCTTTGCAAAACAACCCGTCATTCCCGCGAACGCGGGAACCCAGAGGAACGATAGAGCATCCGATTACAAACCGTAATTGCCTCGGAAATCGACTCTCGGTGGTTCACCCTGCATCAGATCCTTCGACAGGCTCCGGATGGCGTTTTTTTAAAAGGTCTCCTCCGTGGGAGAGGATTATTGCGCTCGCGTCCACAAACGCGAGCACATAGAGGTTAGGGGCATTCAGGGCATCCGCATCATGGGACCAATAACCGAAACCAAGAGGAGTCCTCCGTTCGTCCTGAGCTTGTCGAAGGGCGCGGACCTAAAGGTGCTTCGACAGGCTCACCACAAACGGAACAGAGGACTTACCGGGAACGGAATAGAGGGCTCACCAGGAACGGAAGGCTCGCCCTGAACTTAGAAACAAATCGTTCGTCCTGAGCTTGTCGAAGGGCGTAACCGGGAAAAGACAGCTCGCCCTGAACTTAGAAACAATCCGTTCGTCCTGAGCTTGTCGAAGGGCGCAGACCTAAAGGTGGTTCGACAGGCTCACCACGAACGGAACAGAGGGCTTACCGGGAACTGAATAGCTGGTTCACCGGGATATGGAAAAGGAAGCCCACCAGGTTCCCGGAGGGGGTACCGGTGTGAGTTTGCCAAATTCAAGCGTTGCCCGATCCCCTCACACCGCGATGAGAGACATCAACCGTTGTTTGAACGACTGGATGGATTCGAGTACCGCGGCGATTTCATCGATCCAGATCTCGACATCTTCGTCAGGATCGAATGTAAACGTGATCTGCGAGTTGCCGACTCGGGCATCAGGACCTAGCAGGTCTTGAAGCTGAGATCTCGCTCCTCCGACCGGTGAATTGAGAACGAAGAGCGCTCGATCTTCGTTTACGCGAACTGACGAGACGTCCGCGAGCCGGGCTAGGAGTCTGATCCGGGCGGTCTCGAGGAGGTAGTCGACATTTCTTGGGGGCGGTCCGAAGCGATCTCTGAGTTCGAGCTTCAGTCCGGCGAGTTGCTCATCGGTTCGGCACCACGAGATCCTCTGATAGATCGCTAGGCGTTGGGCCAGGTCTTCGATATATTCGTCCGGAATGCGATCGTCTAGACCCAAACGGACATCGGGTTTGGCGCCTTGGTCCAGCAGCTCTTCTGGTGATTCGTCGCGGTTGAGCGATACGACGTCGTGCCGGCCGTTCGAACTTGCGTCGGATGGCTCATCGACTGGTGTTTGAATGTTCCGCGATCGCTTGAGTTCTTCTACGGATTGGGCGAGGAGCTGCGTGTAGAGATGGAGTCCGATGGCGGCTACATGTCCGCTCTGTTCGGCTCCGATAACGTTCCCCATTCCTCGGATCTCGAGGTCCCTCATCGCGATCTGGTAGCCAGAGCCGAGATCAGTCGCCGAGAGGATGGTGTTAAGGCGGGCGTCGGCCTCTTCGGTGAGCGATTTATTGGGCTGTACGAGCAGGTAAGAGAAGGCTTGGCGCGCGCTGCGACCTACTCTGCCCCTGATGTGATGAAGCTGCGCCAATCCGAATCGATCGGCATCGTTGACGATCAGCGTGTTGACGTTCGGCATGTCGATGCCAGCTTCGATGATCGTTGTGCAGATAAGGACGTCGAACTCTCGTTGGTCGAACGCGGCCATCACCTGCTCGAGATGACCTTCCGGCATCTGGCCATGACCGATAGCGAACGACGCCTCGGGGACTAGGGATCGGAGCTTGCGAGAGATCCGTTCGATGTCCTTCACACGATTGTGAAGGTAGAAGACCTGCCCGCCCCGGTCGATCTCTCTCAAGATGGCTTGTCTGATCAGGTCGTCGGTCGATTCCGAGACGAAGGTTCTGACCGGAAGTCGTTCTTCGGGCGGGGTCTCGATGTTGCTCATGTCGCGTACGCCGGCGAGTGACATGTAAAGCGTTCGCGGTATGGGAGTCGCGGAGAGCGTAAGCACATCGACTTCAGCTCGAAGCTTCTTGAGGTGCTCCTTGTGCTGCACCCCGAACTTCTGCTCTTCGTCTATAACTACGAGCCCTAAATTCTTGAGGTGCACATCGCGTTGGATCAAGCGATGCGTACCGATGACGATATCGACTCTGCCATCGGAGAGTCGTTGCAGTATGTCTTGCTGCTCACCACGAGTCCTGAACCTCGACAGCACCTCGATTTCGACAGGGAAAGGAGCCAATCGTTGGCGGAATGTATCGTAGTGCTGCTGTGCGAGCAACGTCGTCGGTACCAGGATGGCGACTTGGCGACCGGTCTGAACGGCTTTGAACGCGGCTCGTATGGCGATCTCGGTCTTACCGAATCCGACGTCGCCGCAGATGATGCGATCCATCGCTTTTTTGGTTTCCATCTCGACCTTGACAGCATCGATCGCGGACGCTTGATCGACTGTCTCTTCGTACGGGAAGCTGGTTTCGAGCGCGTGCTGCCAAGGCGTATCGGGCTCGGAGCGCAACCCGCCGGCCAACATGCGTGATGCGTAGAGGGTCAACAGCTCGCTGGCGACTTGCTCGGTTGCCTGCTTGGCTCTGCGTCGCGCCGACCTCCACTCCTGGGTGCCGAGTCGAGAGAGCCGTGGCGCAGATTCACCGCCGCCTTGGTAGATCTGAATTCGATCGAGGTGCTCGGTCGGTATGTAGACCTTGTCGCCGCGGGCGTACTGGAGGATGAGATGTTCTCTGCCATCCTGTTGTTTGACGGTAGTGCCTTGAAATCGTGCGATGCCGTGATCGATGTGCACGACGTAGACGCCAGGCTGCAGTTCTTCGAGTTTGGGTCCCTTTCGGATCGCCCGGCGCCTCGAGATACGGCGCTGCTTGTGGATGCCGAAGACTTCAGAGTCGGTCAACACCGCTAATCGATCGCCTTCGTCGAATTCGACGGAGAAACCTGCAGTGGCGTAGCCATTGACGATCTCGATAGCGTCAATGCCTGCGGTTTTGGTGAGCTCTTTCAGTCGTTCCGCGTGGCCGGTGATGACGACTACCCGCGTCGCTCCGGATTCGACCGATTGTTTTATTGGCTGAAGCGGATCTGTAACGAGCGAGTCGTAGCTCGATTGGCCGTTCTGACCGAGATCGTCGAGTTGGTTCTGGTTGACGATTAATGGGGGCGGTGTGAGAGGGAGCGTTTTCATATCGCCCAGATCTCTGGAATCGACACCAAACGGCGAGAGTTCGATCCGGTGCTGCGCAGATTCGATGCCGGCAGCTATTTCGTTCCATGAAGCGTGGGACGCTGGGAACCGGCGCGGAATCTCGCCGCGTCTCTCCTTCACACGGCGAACGTCGGCGTTGCGCCGATCTTGACCAAGCGCGGTCTCGGAGATCATGTGGGGCCGAATCGCCATGACGACGCCATCAGTAGGCAGGAAGTCGAATATCGTGCCGTGCTTGAAGAATCCCCCGTAGAACGTGAGGTCTCGATACAGTTCTCGTTCGACGATGTCTTTCAATTCGCCGCTGATGCGCTGAGTGGTTAGTCTCGTGAAGTCCATGTTGTCGGTGTCGAGGTCTGACAGCGCGTCTCGCAGCGTGTCTTCGTCGATCAACGAAGGCAACTCTTCACGAGCTGGGATTATGCGCAACGACTCGATCGGCTCATGCGAGAGTTGAGTTGTGACATCGAACAATCTCATGCTCTCTACTTCGTCGTCGAAGAGCTCTATGCGGACCGGTGCCAAGTGATCGACAGGGAAGATGTCCAAAATGCCTCCACGTCTGCTCACGTTGCCGGGGATTTCGACGGCGGGATGAATCTCGTAGCCTGCGGCGGTCCATTTCCTCAGCAGCGACGACATTTCGAGTCGGTCGCCGAGGCGGATTTCGTGCACGGCGGAGGAGTGAAGTTCGGTCGAAAACGTGCGTTCTGCTGCTGCGTGCACTGATGCGACAACCAGTGGAGCGGTGCCGGACCCCGGATCTGCCGCTCTAGCAAGAGCGTCGATTGCCGCTATTCGAAGATGCGCTGCACCTCGATCGGGGTCGTAACGTTCGAGGGGTATGCTCTCTGTTTCGGCGAAGTGATAAAGAGGCAGGTCGTCAAGACTCGTGGACGGGGTTACTGCCCAAGTAGGGATCTGATCGATAAGCCGTTGTGCAGAGTCGGGGTTGGGCGTAAGCACCAGCAGTGGTCGCTGCATTCGGTGCCACAACGCGGCTATGGAGATAGCGTTCGCTGCTTCGGTGCAGATCACGGGTACACGGGCCCGCGGTCTTAGAGCTTGATTTGAGACCTCGGAGAAGGGTTCTGTCCGCGACAGGTTGAGGGTTAACGATTGGAGGAGATTGCGAGACATTAGCGTGCTCATAGACGCGAAAAAACACCCGCGAAGGTTGTTTCCTCGGGCGTGTCCGTTCAATTGTAGCGTGATGCCTAGGGCTTATTTCATGGCGGTGTCGACTTCAAACTCCGAACTTCTGTGGCGAAGGGCATCCGGCGATCTTGCAATGTCAACAGCTGGTCATCGCCTGATTCGGACGGCGAACTCGGCTTCGCAGCCCCCGACGCACTCCCAGGGGTCCAACGACGCCGTCACTTTGTAGTCTCCGAACAAAAGCGTTCTGAAGAAGACATTTCGCTCGTCGGGGAACCAATCGTCGTCAACACTTGCATCCACTTCTCGGAACGACCCTGCACCCATTGAGGCCGTCCAATCGAACGAAACTTGATCTCCGAGGGAGTCGTCACGTACGCCTCGTTGATCGAAGACCTCAAACGACAGCTGCACGGTGTCACCCACGAACAGAGTGACCGAATTGAACGCAGGCTCTATCCGTGACACTCTTGGTGCCGGCGTGGGCGAAGGCGTGAGTGTGGGCGTTGGCGTCGGTGTCGCGGTGGGTGTAGGCGTTGCGGTTTTGGTAGGAGTAGCCGTCGGGGTCCGCGTACCAGTCGGTGTAGATGTCACCGTTGGACTGTCCGGGAAGGGGTCGATGATTTCGTTTGACTCCCCGAAATCCGAGAACGCAACCACAGTAAATATCTCGACGTTGTCATAGGGCGTCGGCTGAGTCCACTCGGCTTGAACCAAGCTGCCTGACGCGTCGATTAGGAGTTCAAACCGATGATATTGCGGATCGGTTGAATAATCCTGAGGCACCGAATAACGCGTAACGTCACTGCCGTTCAGGGTTTCTTCACCCACTCGCGTTAGTCTGGTCACATCGGGACACGCCTCTTCGAGCTGGAAAGGAAACTGGTAACCCGCGGGTACCGTATCAGTCGGCACCGTCCAATCTGATCCACCTTCCCTTACAGCAGACGGCTTCCTATGAATCCCGACGATTTCGAACGGCGTGCCATCCTCCTTAGCCGACACAGAGTGATAATTCCTCCCGGATTTGCGGTGCGTCCACTCAGTCGTCTCAGATTCGATTCCGTCCTCAATGACTACGTATCGGATCTCAAAATCGAACTCATCGACCAATGAAGGGCTCGTTCAGTCAACTAACTTCGGTTCTTGTTGAACCCCGCTGTTTCGGTCGCAACCCAGGGGTAGAAAAGATAAACCGGCGGCGGCGATGACGATCAGCGTCGGAGCGGACCATAGATTGTCGTGTTGAGGCATCTGATAGTCGGCGATTCGGTCGGGATCGGGTTACCGTGGGAGTCCGGATGACGGTTGGTGTGGAGGTTACCGTTGGGCTGTCGGGAAACGGATCGGTCACTTGGTTTGGTTCCCCGAAGCCAGAAAATGCGACCGAATTAGAAATCAATAAGTTGCTATCCGGGATTTCCTCAATCGACTCGGCTTGTACCAATCTGCCAAAGGCGTCGATCAAGAGTTCCCATTTCGGATATTTGGGATCGGTTGAATAACTGTTAGGCACTGAGTAACGAGTCACCATGCCGCCACCCAGCGTTCCATCGCCTATTCGAGTCAATCGGGTTACATCTGGACACGCCTCTTCCAACTTGTAGGGAAAGCCATATCCATCAGATACAAGGTCTGACGGAACTGCCCAATCCGTTCCTGGCTCTCGCACCGCCGACGGTTTCCTTTCGATCGCAATGATTTCTACTGTTGAGTTGTCATCATAGGTAAACACGGAACGATAGTCATTCCCAGATTTGTGATGCATCCATCGGATCCCGTCAACTTCTACGCCTTGCTCCGTGGCGACTGAAAGGTATTCGAAATCGTAGGAATCGACCAAAGTTGGGCTCGAACAATCGACTAATTTCGACTCTCGTTGGACCCCGCTGATCCCCTCGCAACCCAGGGCTAGTAAAGATAAACCAGCGGCGGCGATGACGATCAGCGTCGAAGCGAACCAGAGATTGTGGTGTTGAAGCATCTGATAGTCGGCGCGGAAGCCGGCTGCGAACCGTGACGCAAACTGTATCAACGCTTCAGCGCTGACTCCATGCATTGAGGCAATGGTGGGATTCTCAGATGTGGCGGAGCGCGACAGATCGCGTTCGACAGATTGCCGAAGGTCGGCCGGCACATGCGGGTTCGATTGCCGCCCAAACACACTCACGAGCGCTGTTTCGGCGGACGTGATCGAACAATAGTGGTTCGTCAGGGTCGTCGATTACGGGGCATATAATCTCAACCAAGCCTAATTTGGCTCTATTTCCTTACTTTGTGACCCCTGTTGTGAGACGCGCCGTATTCAAGTTGGGTACCAACATCGTGACGCTCGATTCCGGGCAGTTGGACCTTGGCGCTCTCGAGCGGCTGGTGCGCCAGTTGGCGTCGGCTTATCACGACGGACTCGAGGTCGTCATCGTTTCTTCGGGCGCGGTTGGCGCTGGTATCGACACTCTTTTTTCGAATCGGACGAAGCGTGTCCCGAAGCAGAGCCGGCACAGTGTGACGGTTAGACAGGCGGCTGCCGCTATCGGTCAGGTGGACTTGATAGCCATCTACAAGCGGCTTTTTTCGGAGCATGGGATAGATGTGGCGCAGGCCCTCATCTGCCGCAGCGTCTTAAGTCAACGGTTGGGCTATTTGAATGTTCGCGACACGATGGAGACCTTGCTCAGCGCAGGCGTAATCCCGATCGTGAATGAGAACGATGTCGTCGCGGTTGAGGAGCTAGTCGGCGTAGTTTACGGGGACAACGACCGTCTTTCGGCCATGTTGGCAAACGCCTTGGATGCGGATCTCTTGGTGTTGTTGGGTGAGATGAACGGTTTGCACACCTCAGACCCGCATCGCCATCCCGATGCGAAGCTGATCGAGGAGGTTACGGAGATCACGGATGAGATCCGGGAGTTTGCTGCCGGCCCTCACGACCAGCGCGGCAGCGGGGGCATGCGGAGCAAGTTGGAAGCGGCGGATGTAGCGATGCGGTCAGGGATCGATATGGTGATCGCCGATGGTCACGTGGACGGTGTGATCCAGAGCGTGTTGGCCGGCGACCATGTAGGGACGGTATTTCGGGCGAGAGAGGCACCAGCGCAGAGCCGCAAGCGCTGGATATTGACTGGCCGGACTGAGTCGAGAGGCGAGATGACGATCGACGATGGAGCCGTGCGTGCTCTGGTCAACAATGGCTACAGTCTGTTGCCGGCAGGGGTTACGGATGTGAAGGGTGATTTCGACCGTGGCGATATCGTTGCGGTGAAGTCGATTCGAGGCGACAATGTTGCGTGGGGGATCTCCAACTATTCAGCTGCCGACGCACGTGCTGTGATGGGTAAGAATTCACGTGAAATGCCGAGATTGTTGGATCGTTTCTTCGGCACGGAGTTGATCCATCGCAACAACATGGCGTTAAGTTGAGACCTATGAAGCAAAGATTGGAAATCATCTAGAGCATGGTGGCGACGCAGACCAACCTGCAGCAGATGGGCGCTGAGGCGCGCTCAGCTTCCAAGGCTCTGGCGCGCTCGAGCGGGGAAGAGCGGAACGCCGCTCTCAAGGGCATCGCGGACGGAATCATCTCGAACATGAGTGCGCTGCTGTCTGTGAACGGTGGCGACATTGCTGCCGCTTGGGACGGGGGGATGGATCCTCACGTTGTAGAGCGGATGGAGTTGGACGAGGTCCGTGTGGGCGATATGGCAGATGCCGCTCGGGCTATCGCTGAGTTGGCCGATCCTGTTGGTGAGGTGTTGGATGAACATGAAGCGCCGAACGGTTTGAACATCCAGCGCGTGCGAACTCCGTTGGGAGTGATCGGGGTCATCTACGAGAGTCGCCCAAACGTGACGATCGATATCGCATCGTTATGTCTCAAGGCGGGAAACGCCGTGATTCTGCGTGGAGGCAAGGAGGCGATTCGCACCAATTCAGCTCTGGCTGGCATCGTGCGTAACGCAGTGAAAGAGGTGGGATTGCCGGAGGAAGCGGTCCAGTTCGTGGAGTCGACGGATCGAGCCTTGGTTTCAGAGATGCTTGCGATGGAAGAATACATCGACTTGCTCGTGCCGCGTGGGAGTGCCGAATTGGTGCACATGGTTGCGGAGAACGCCAAGATGCCTGCGGTCACCGGCGGCATCGGAGTGTGCCACGCATACGTCGACTCGTCAGCAGACGTCGGGAAGGCGGCGGACGTCGTATTCAATGCGAAGACTCAGCGGCACACGGTATGTAATGCGTTGGACACGCTTTTAGTCCATGAAGGTGTCGCGGCCGAGTTACTGCAAGAGTTGGCACCCATGTTGGGAGGCGCGGGGGTTGAGATTCGTGCCGACAACCGGTCTTGGGCTTTGCTGGGTCCGAAACGCAAGTCGGTGAAGGTCAATAAAGCTGTCGAGAGTGATTTCGGCGAGGAGTTTTTGGCGAAGATCCTTTCGATCAAGGTGGTGGACGATATAGAAGGCGCGCTTGAACACATCGATCATTACGGCTCGGGCCACTCTGAGGCGATTGTGGCAGAAGATGCGGAGGTGACCGAGCGCTTCTTGCGCGACGTGGATGCCTCAGCTGTCTTTGCCAATGCTTCGACGCGTTTCAACGACGGTGGCGAGTTCGGCTTAGGAGCCGAGGTGGCGATTTCGACGGACAAACTTCACGCTCGCGGTCCGATGGGGATGCGCGAGATCATGTCCTACAAGTGGGTGGTGCGCGGGGACGGTCACGTGCGAACGTGAAGCCGTGCAGTTGAGTCGAATTGGATTTGAATTAGTCACTAGCCCCTTGGTTTAGGTTGTTTCATGGCGGAATACGCGTTTCAAAGAGAAGTCAGGACTCCGCATTCGGAGTCGTTTTTTGTCGTCGACGGAGAGGACCAAGAAGTCGGGCGCTTGGACGTGCACTATCCGCCAGGGATGGTGCATGCGACTTTGGTGGTGAGAGAGGCTGTTTCGGAGGCTGATTTGAAGGACATAGTGAACAGGTTTTTCAACGACATGAACCAGCTAGTGGGCGTCGATGGCGTCGAGGTTGCTGTCCACACTTATCAGGGCGAAGACCGTGGCGTTTTCCACAACGATGATCTAGACGGGCGGCGAAACGGCAACGGGCACGCGAATTAAATAGTGGGCATGCGTCGCGTTGGGCGGAGGGCAATAACCCTCTCCCTTGAAGGGACAGGACCTTTGCAAAAACACGTCATCCTGAGCCTGTCGAAGGATCTGGGGTGGTGAAAGCTGCCGAATTCACGGATCCGAACTGAAATCAAGACCTGTTAATCGCTCTAGGTTGTCTGGATTGCTGCCTTCGCCGCAATGACCAGACTTTTAAAGATCTCTTCAAGGGAGAGGACCTTTGCGCACCAACGCAAAGAGGTGAGGGTGAACGCGACGGTGCGGCATGGGCCGTCATTCCCGCGAAAGCGTGCGCTGCGACTTGGCCGCATGATTTACGGCCGACGCGAATCCTGTCGAAAGGTCTGCGTAGGGGTGACCCGAAGGGTTTAGTTTCAACGGATGATTGGTGTCTTTCCACTCGTCGGTCACCTCTCCAAATCAACGAACACGTCTGGAGGACGTGTACCCTCTCCCCACCGTGGGAGAGGATTCAGGAGAGGGGGATCGACACAGTATCCAATCCCTAACGGGCTTACAGCCGATCCGGGGCGCGAGGCTTTAATGGTTGCATTGACGGACCTCTGGATTCCCGCGTTCGCGGGAATGACGGTCTGCTTTGCAAAGGTTTCAGCGGGGAGCAGTGTCACATCTACGGACCCAAACAGATTGAGGAGTAAACGCGTGATCAGCGGTGAGTTTTGGCGAATCCTGTTGTGAGCAACCTAGCCAATTACCTCCATAAGCACGACGCGATTGGTGTTCGTACCTTTGGCGTTGTTCTTGACTCCCCACGCGTTCGCCGTTTTCGTGAACGATTGGCGATTGACAAGAACGCCATGAATCTTCAGCGGAAGGGACTTTTCAGCGGCAGCTTCGACGACGGTTTTTTCAAGCAAGACCTTGCCTTGCTGAACCTCCCCGACTTCATACGCGATGAAGCCGCCGCGTTTCACAACCCTGCAGAGTTCGGCAAGCACGTCGGCCGTGAATTGTCGCCAAGTGCTTGTGTTCTTGAAGATTGACAGCGGTGAGTCATCCATGTTGATGTCCGCGAACCAAGCTCTGACGTAGTTGTCGTTTCGGTAATCGACAACGTCCAAAAATGGTGGAGACGTTACGACCAGGTCTACGCTGTTGGATTCGATCTGGTGCGTATTTTGTGCTTGGGTGCAGAGCAACAGATTTTCTTGACTATGGAGCCCGCCATGACGGAGCAGACTTGCAGATTTCCTGAGAATTAGCGCCGCTGCGTCTTTCGGCTCAGGTCGTTGGTTGCGTCGCTGGTTTATTCGAACCTGGCTTCGTATAGATGGCGCTTGATTAGGCGGCAGCGTGTACACAGAGAGAAATCCTGGGGAGTGGCCGGTCAGACGGCTCATTGTGACCATCCGGGTCCAATCGTCTACGTGATCGAACTCTCCGCTTCTCGATTTAGATCGAAACCAGTTCCGCAGCGCCCCGATTTGCCGCAACGTGTCGGGATGGAAGAAGACTAAGAATCTCTGGTCTTCAGCGGTGATACCGGGATCGTTCCAGTCGATTTCACTCAGCCGCGATTTGACTTCGTCTTGTTGAGGCGTTTGAAGTCTCGGTCGAGTGAGGATCGTTGAGATCGGATTGGCATCGTTGCCGATGGGCACCCGTTGCATCAATTGCGCCTGGATCGGCGTCGTGCCCCTTCCCATGAAAGGGTCATAAACGAAATCGCCAGGGCTGGTAAGTCGATTGATGAAGAATTCAGGTAGTTGCGGCTTAAAGCAGGCCCGATAGCTGATTTCATGGAGGCTATGACCGGCGCGTTGGGCCGAGGTCCAGAATTCGTTGGTGAAGTAAGTTAGTGTTGGGTCGCCCGAGCCAACGCTCGCTTCGTGAACCTCCGTCGTGGTGCCGTGGTCGTCGAAGTCGGCGATGACATCCAAGAAAGTTTGGGCGAGCGAAGGGTTGATTGTGGCTGTCATCACCCGTGATTTTAAAGTGATGCCTTCGCCAAGATTGTGAGGGCGCGTTGAGAATGCGAAGCCGCTGGGAAATATCGGCCGCTCGCTAACTCCCTTACTCGTCTGACGGTCCGCTCTGCTGTACCCCCTCCCCAATGGTGAGACCATTGCAATTTGTTAATCCGCCCAAATAGCGGCTCCCCTCTCCCCTCGGAGGGATCTTTGCAAAACAGCCCGTCATTCCCGCGAACCCGGGAACCCAGAGGAAAGACAAAGCATCCGATTCCAAACCGTAACTGCCGCGAAAATCGACGCTCGGTGGTTCACGATACCCTAGATCCTTCGACAAGCTTCGAGTAGGACGCAAATCATGCGGCCTCGTCGGACCACCCCGCTACGCGGGGAGGATGCCAGGGACTTTTGCAAACGTCTACTCTGAGGTAGAGGATCTTTGCGGACGCATAAACATACGCATCTACAAAGAGGCGAGGGGGACATTCGATGCCCCCGACGTAGAGGTTCTCAACTTGCTCTAGGCTCAATCGAATGTCATGGGCTAGACAAACAAGCACGCCCCGGGACCGAGAGGGCAGAGGTCCCGAGGGCGCGCACTGAAGGGGTGTTGTGTTTACCTGCTGTAGCCAGTTGCTCTCGGTGGCGGAGGTGGTTGGACGGCCTCGGTGATGTGATGCAGAACGAAGCGGAAATCTTTGTACCCATCGGTCTCTCTAAACCCAGACTCGTGGTCGTCGAGCAGGCCAGCCAACTCCTGCAGCCGGTCGTGGATCACGTACTCTTCGTTGCCGTGAGCTCTGTCCAACGCGCTGTAGAGGTCGGAAGCCAATGCAACGATGGCGCCGAACTTCAGCATCTGAGTGTCTTCGCCCCAATCGTCGACGATCGATGAGTGTTGACTGTTCGATGCTCCGCTTCGGGGATCCACCCATCGCAGCTCGACGTTGCCGATGGATGGCTTGTTGCGTTGCTCCAAGTATTCGGAGTTGAACTCGAGCTCGTAGAAGACGGTCGTCGCTGCACCGGCTGGGATCTCCGCAAACTTCTTGAGAGGCTCGGTGAACGACTCGTCGGATGTCACACGGTTTTCGTAGCCGATGAGATGCCACTCGGCGACGTGTTTGGCGTCCCAAGTGACCTGAGCGCGAGTTTGGTCAGCGAATGGCACCGAAAGAGCGAGCCAGCTGTCTCGGCTGAACAGCGTTTGAGCTTCGTGTGTGGTGCTGAGGTATCGGTACCAACCGTTGCCATGCTGAGCCAACTGTTCGAGCAGGTGGTCGTTGTAGTTGCTGATGCCGACCCCGACAGAGATGATCCGCAGAGGATTCTTGGCTTGTTGGTCGTGCGCAGACTCGAGGATGGCGAATGGATCGGTGGCATCGACGTTCGCCACGCCGTCGGACATCAAGACGATGTAGTTAAGGGCGTCTGGCCGCTGCCGTCGCATGTCGTCGGCCAACCGCACGCCTTGATCTAGTCCGGCTTGGACATTGGTGCTGCCTCTAGGTTTGAGTTCTCGAATCGAGTAATCCACGTCATCGTGATCGGGATGCCTATTGGAAACGGTCAATTCACTCACCACGTTGGTGGTGAAGTGAACGACGGAGATGCGGTCATCACGTCCCAAGGAGCTCCTGATCGAAAATGCCGCTTCCCGGGCGATGTCGACTCGATTGCCGTCAGCCATCGAGCCTGATGCGTCGAGCACTAGGGTCACGTTCAACGGCTGCTCAGTAGAGACTGCCGGGGCTTGGAACGCGATCCTCGCCAAGTGTCGACCAGGGTAGAGCGGGTGGCTCACGATGTCAGTTCTGATGTTGAATGTGCCAGAATGCTTCGGATGTTCGTAGCCGTAGTTGAAGGCGTTCACCCACTCCTCTGCGCGAACCGACACGGGATCGACTTCGTAACCGGCTCGGGCCCAGTTCAGGGCGAGCTGGAACGATGTTCGATCGGTGTCGAGGCTGAAGGTGGAGGTGTCGTCGTAGGCAGTAACGTTGTACGGTGACCGCGGGTAGTCCTGGAACGTTGTGGCGCCGGGACTTGACGGTCGATTCCGTCGGTCTGAAGGCCGTGAGCCTGCTAAAGGCGTGGCTGTGACCGAACGTTGCGCGCTTGCGGGTGCGGGATGCGCGGGTGCGACTTGACGCACCGTCTCGCCTGCCACCTGAACCTCTCTCTCGATAACGACTTCCTTTTCCACGATGACGGTCTGAACTACGACTTCGGCCATGGCAGTATCCTTCAGGTCGTCCGGCATCGTCGCCTTGGGCACTGAAGTCGGAGCCGGAGAAGTCGTCGCCAATACTTGTGGCAGATCCCGCTGCAAAGGAACAGAAGGCGATTCGCCACCGATCGATCGTTCAATCGCGACCGTTTGTATGAGATCAGTCGGCTCCTCGGGCTGTTTCGACGAAGTCTCGTCGTCACCCTCAATCACAAGCTCGACTTCCTTTTGGACCACTACCGTCTCGACGACCAAGTCAGACAGTCGGAGGATGTCGGTTTCGCGGTCTTGGTTCTCGAACCATAGGACTGAGGCCCCGATCACTGCCGCCGTTACGATGACCGCGGCGATAGGTAGCCACGGACTAGTCAATACGGTGATGGCCATCGGCCTCTTGGATTGTCGGAATTTGGTTGGCATGATCTGGTCTCCATTCATCGATATGGTTTTTGCCATTCACGACATTGACGCAGTAGGCGGGCAGAAAGTTCCCGATGTTGAGAAATTGCTTGGGTGTCTTTGCGCGCTCCCCTCCGTGAGACCTTTCCAGAACAGCCCGTCATTCCCCCGGACGCGGGAACCCAGAGGAAATACAGAGCATCCGGTCTCCTCCGTGAGACCTTTCCAGAACAGCCCGTCATTCCCGCGAACGCGGGAACCCAGAAAAGACAGAGCATCCGGTCTCCTCCGTGAGCCCTTTGCAGAACAGTTCGTCATTCCCGCGGACGCGGGAACCCAGAGGAAAGACAGAGCAACCGGTCTCCTCCGTGAGACCTTTGCAGAACAGCCCGTCATTCCCGCGGACGCGGGAACCCAGAGGAAATACAGAGCAACCGATTCCAAACCGTGACTGCTTCGGAAATCGACTCTCGGTGGTTCACCCCAACACAGATCCTTCGACACGCTCAGGACGAACGTAGAACGTCGGCCTCACCTGCAACGAATCGGACATGGCCCGTTCGTTCTTCTTGCGGAGCCTGTCGAAGGGCGGATGCGCGGACGTGTTTGGCAATGCTTTCATGGTTCGACAAGCTCACCACGAACGGAACACGCCCCCGTTCGTCCTTCACGCGTAGCGAGATGTCACAATGCGGTCAAATGTTATGTGGCCTTTTCGGAGCCTGCCGAAGGGCGGGTGCGCGGACGTGTTTGGCAATGCTTTCATGGTTCGACAAGCTCACCACGAACGGATTATGCCCCCATTCTTCCTTCGCGCCTAGCGAGATGTCCCAATGCGGTCAAATGTTATGCGGCGTTTTCGGAGCTCGTCGAAGGGCGGGTGCGCGGACGCATGTCTGGTAACGCTTTCATGGTTCGACAGGCTCACCACGAACTGATTACGCCGCCGTTCGTCATTTACGCGTAGCGAGATGCTCCGGAGCGGTCACATGTTATGTGGCCTATTCGGAGCCTGCCGGAGGGAGCAAGCACCACCTGGTCACTCGGATGTTTGGTGCTCAGCTACCGGATTTGATCCCGTTACTGGCTCTGGGCTCGGTCCGTCATCTCCTTGGAGCAATCTCCTGCGCCACCAACCAATAACTCGGTAAATCACGTAACCGACGACTACAATTGCGATCCAAATCGGAATCGTCACGCCGATCCAGATGATTGCGTTGCCGGCGAACGATGCGACCGCAATGACGGCGTTGATGCCTTGGGTCGCCGAACCTGCAGGTTCGAAAGCCGATTCGTCGACCGTCGGAGGTTCTGTGATGAATACACTCATCTCGGCCGATTGACGTATCTCTCCCGCCACGCTGTCTCCGGAGAGCTCGAAATTGACGCGGTAAGAGCGGTTTTGATGTCGCTCGAATGCGTGATTGGCGTCGACGGCAGTGATCCCGTCTTTAACGACTCCTGACACAGGTGCCGAGCCGTCGCCGAAGTTCCACTCGTAGTTGAGGTCTTCAACGTCTATGTGATCATCGAATGTTGCGCGGAACGAAATCGTCTCGCCCGGCGCAGCCTCTTCGTAGTCGCCCACGAAGATGTTCAACTGGGGCAACTCGGCAGCGTGCACCCACAGCTGGTCCTCGCCTTTGGCGACCTTGTTCTCGGAGTACGCAGTGACCTTCACGGTCACGGCGTAAGGCGAGTACTGATCGTCGTGATAGGTGTAGACGACCGGAGCTGTGAGGTAAGCCCCATCAGCGTCCCCTGTGCGAATCGCCCGCTCTTGGAGATGGATTCCGCTTCCGTCTCCGAAGTCCCACTCGATGCGGAATCGATCGTAGCCTTCCGGAGGGAAGAACCGAGCCGTGAATTGGCTGCCGTGGCCAAGAGGCGTACGCATCTCTTCGCCGGCATCAACAACCATGGGTCTGGGTGATGCCTCTACGTGAACTGTCAGCTTTGAAAACGCAGCGGACTGAGTTATGAATCTGAGCCTGCCTTCAAGGCTCTCGAGTTGCGACTCGATGTCCGTGATCTCTCTTCGAACCTCCAGCACTTGTTGAAGGTCATCTGCTAATTCGCTGTCGCGTAAAAGCTCTTGGAGGGCGTCACGAGTCGTGCTCAGAGTTCCGATCCGAGCGTTGAGGTCTATGTACTCCTCGGTGAAGTCTCGGCTGTTCGTCGAGTTGTTAAGAACCTTCGTGGATTGACGTTGCACCTCTTCGATGGCGGCGTCTAGTTGATCGGCAGGGACGCGGACTGTGATCGTGAAGAACGATCCCTCTGCCGCCTCGCTGTCGACGACCCATCCACCAAGCCGATTGGCGAGGTCGCCGATATTTTTTACGACGTCGGCGGGATCTTCAGCTTCGATCCGCATCTCGGCGTCTCGCACGATGATGCGTTCGGTCTGACGGGCAGCGATCTCGCGCCGGCTGGCGGCCGAATCGTCGGAAGGGTCGCCAAATACTGAGTCGCTGACAGCAAGAGCGCCTGATTCGACCTCCTTACGTGTCTCCCGCTCCATCATTGCTGCTGGTACCGGCGTCGATGCTGGCATCGGAATCGCAGTTGCACCTGGTGCTCCTGGTGGGCCAGGTCTACCATCTTCCACGGAGAGGAGGGTCCGATACTCGGCACTTTCGACGTTCACCAACCGACTTAGCGATTCATCGTTGCCGCCACATGCTGCAGAAATCAAAGCAACGGCAGCAACGATTGCAATGAGATGGTAGATCGGCAACGTTATGCGTTTGAGAATCAATGCGTGATTCGGTTTCAGCGACATCATGAGTACACCTCAGTACCGGATTCTAGGGCAAGCTGTTATGACTCAAGACGTGCCTACCGAGAAATAAGTTCCCGATCCGTGCCGAAGTGTTGGGTTATACGGGCAATCATCCGTTCCAGATGTATGCTTGATTTCTGACGGCTGACGAAGACAAATTGAAGGATCAGGAGAGTCTAGACTCATGGCGGAAGATGCTGCGAAAAAGAAGGTATTGATCACAGGCGGCGCAGGGTTGATCGGGAGCATCCTGATCGACCGACTTGGCGATCGTTACGACTTGTCGTCCCTCGATTTGAAGCCTGCAGACGGAGCGAAATCAACAGTCGCTTCTTTAGACGATCTCGACGCCATCCAACCTGCATTCGCAGGCGTCGATGCTGTTGTCCATCTCGCGGCGGATCGTTCTTCCTATGCCGAGTGGGATTCTGTGCTCTCCAACAACCTGGTCGGGACCTACAACGTGTTCGAGGCGAGTCGGCGAGAGGGTGTGAAGCGCGTGATATTCGCGTCGTCGAATCATGCGACCGGCGGGAACTATCAAGTGGAGCCTTGGGTGCACATCGCAGAAGGCAATTTCGGCAAACTGAGTGAGGGAGATTACGCGTTGGTGGACGAAGATGCGATGATCCGACCTGACGGGTTTTACGGAGTTTCGAAAGCGTTCGGCGAGGCAATCGGCAGCTACTATAACGACTACCACGGGGTCTCGTCGATTCATCTCCGCATCGGATGGGTGATCTCGAGCGACATCCCCACATTCTCGCCATTCGCCCTCTCGCTATGGCTGAGCCACCGAGACACCGCGCAGATCGTCCAACTTTGCATAGATGCTCCCGAATCACTGAAGTACGACATCTTCTACGCCACATCGGACAACAAATGGAAGATCTTCGACATCAACCGAGCCAAGCAGGTGCTCGGCTACGCCCCCGAGGACGGCGCCGGCGGCGAATACGTCGAAGCACCTCCGCCAGTCAGGGACAGGTGACTTAATTTACCAATTTCATATCTGTGAACAACGAGCCATCTGATCCGAACCATTGAGCGACAAGGATCTCGTCAGAGGTCATTCACCCCCACTTCGGAATCACTTGTAGGTTGACTGTCATCATCTGATGGACTCGTCTGTCCGGATCCGAGGGCAGAGGCGGAGGGTGTGACGATGCCGCCCTTCATCGCCTTGAGTACCGCAATCATCTCTTTCCACGCCCCTTCGGTCATCGGGTACGGGATTTGAATCGTTGGCCATACGCCAGTGGAAATCGGGAGCGGGAGGGAACGTAGATCGTGGGCAGGATCAACCTTGACGTGATCGCCAGTTGTTCTCGTGTCGTGGTCGAGAGTCACCACACCAGACTGATATTCGCTGCTTGCGGTTCTGTCGGAGTCTTCGTCAGACACATCGTAACTTCGTGTCAATTGGGCGAATTCTAAAGTACCTCTAAATTGGCGGATAAAGTCACCGACAGAGTTGTCGTTGAATGCTCTGTTCCGGATTAACTCTAACGCGAGGGGTCGGTCGGCCTCGGGTAGATTGCCATTGTATTCTTCCCAGATCGCCTTGTGAATTGTTGGCTTCAACGCAGCCTCTTGGATCGCATTGAACCAGTCACGCGAACCTTCTTCTCGCAGCAAAATATCCAACGCGAGCTCGCTAACCTTCGCTTTTCGATCTTCGCCCCTGCCCTCGAACTCGAGCAACCCAAAATACCTTAACGCTGCGACGGTCAACCTTGCGATACTTCCGTTGGGTGAAAGGCCCCAACTGTCAATAACAGCATCGACATGAGCCGGATGGTTTCCGAGGGCAATTCGCACTTGTTTGACACGCTCAACCGCGAGTTTGAGGCCGATTCCGGGGTAAGCGGGGCTTCTGCCAAGTCGCGGCCTTCGACGAGTGTTAGTTTCCTCAACCATAAACACCTTCCTTTTGTCTAGACAGTATACTAGATAGGTGCCGAGACTGCAACAGACAAGATATCCCAGTTGTCGGTTGTTGCCGCAGGCTAGGTGTACAATCTCAGTCTATGCGACCCCTGAGCAAGAGCCCAGGGGCCTGAAGAGATGGGGGTGCCTAGTGGGGGCCGTGGCATTGTGACGTCGTCGGCCAAAGGTTAGATTCCCTTCACCTCCACCACTCGCCAAATCATACCATCGTGTGCCGGATGCATGATAAGACAAGATCGCTGCGTGTGAATCGTCGTGACCAACGATGGAATGTTGGGAGTCACAGCGAAACCCTCAAGCCTCACTGAAATGTTCCATCTTCTACGCGACATCGGACAACAAATGGAAGATCTTCGACATCAACCGAGCCAAGCAGGTGCTCGGCTATGCCCCCGAGGACGGCGCCGGCGGCGAATACGTCGAAGCACCTCCGCCGCCTAGGGACAGGTGAATGCCCGGAGCGCCTTTCTTCCAGCCAGCTGTCATCCCCGCGAACGCGGGGACCCAGAGATAAGACAAAGCATCAGTAACCGCCTGAAAGGCGGCTACCCTCTCCCCACTGAGGAGACATTTGAACAATGGGTCGCTGCCGGATCCGGCTCCGTCAGGCGCCTTCGGGGCTTCTCGAGGCCTTCGCGAAGGGCGTAACGCCCCTTCGGCCCTTCGACCGGCCGATCCCGCGTCACGTCCTCGCCCTGTAAGGGCGTCGGCGGCCCTTCTCAGGTTGTATTCGGCGAGCTTCAGGAGCATCTCCGTCCATTCCTCGCGAGGCCGGCGCATCTCGTCTTCCGGCAGCCGCGGGCGGCATCTCCCCCTCCGCCTCGAGGTCCGAGGCGCCGTGCCACCGCTGAAGCAGGAGGGTCTTCACCGTCACGAGACGAGGGTGGCTCGGACGGGCCCGCATCGAAGGGCCGCCTGATCCCATCTGCATAGGAATCCTCCAGGGGGAAGGGAAAACACGCGACGATCAGATCGTGTACATCGAAAGGAAGTTTTGCAAAGGTCTCTAGGCGGGGATATTGACGGTGGAAGGCGGTTCCCCCGCACACGTGAGGATAAACCGGACAGGCGCTCGATGTATCTGAGCAGACTCCGGGTTTCCCCATATACGCAGTAGCTTCATAGTCGAGAATTCCCGTTCGGTTGCGTGTGGACCCGGTCGTAGAGGGCCTGATCTCGGTGACTGCGAGGCCGTCCGAGCTGCACTCCTCTGACGGTGGTGAAGGTGCTTCGCTGTTGCAGCCGCATGAGGGCGAGCGGGAATGCGCTGGCTTGCGGAGACTCAAGGACCGTACGATGCGAAAGACGAACAAGTGCCATCACTGGCTCCCAAGCCAGGGTCTTAGGAGCGACGAACTGGTTGCTAGGGAGCAAGGCAACGTTCCGCCCAGATGGGGCAGAAACAGACGCGCTAAACCACGGCATCACTCCTGCCGCGGCAGAGTCCGACACACAACCTAACAGCTTGCGGCAAAAGGGCGTTATGCATAGACCTCACCAAGGGGAGAAAGTTAAAGTGAGAGGGACAGTCAGACCACCCAAACCCAGCACTTTGACTCACTCCAACCAAAACGGCGCTTTCTCCGACGACGTCAAAGTCGCGGTTGTGATCCCCACCTACAACGAAGCTGAAAATCTTCCCGCAATCACCGACCAGCTATACGGCCTCGACGTCGCCGAACTAGGCGTCATAATCGTCGACGATGGCTCTCCAGACGGCACAGGCGAGATAGCCGACCAACTCGTCGAGACCAATCCCGGTCGCTTCATCGTTGTCCATCGCACGGGCAAACTCGGTCTAGGCACCGCCTACGTCAAGGGATTCGAAGTCGCGCTGACCACATCGGTCGAATCGATAGTCCAGATGGATTGTGACCTCTCGCATCCCGCATCAGAGGTCCCGAAGATGGTTGACGCCCTTCTGCATTCCGATCTTGTAGTTGGAACTCGCTACGGCGACGAAGGAGGAGTCGATCCCGAATGGAGCTTGGGACGAGTGCTCCTCAGCAAGTGGTCGAACGTCGGAATCAGGTTCATCCTCGGGCTGCGCGTCAGAGACGTGACTTCGGGATTCAAAGCCTATCGACGCGAAACACTCCAACGACTAAGCACCATCGATTACCGGCTAACCGGCTTCGGGTTCCAAGCCGAAGTCGCCTATCACGTCCAGAGAAGCGGGTTACGGGTCACCGAACACCCCTACACCTTCATGGAGCGCATAGCCGGCGAGTCGAAGATGTCGCTAGGCATCGCAGCAGAGGCGCTATGGCGGCTCACGCTGCTGCGGATAAGGGGTTGATCCGATCTTGGCAAAGCGTCTCCAAAAAGAAGGAGATCGAGGTTGACGTTCTTGATACGGGTGTCCTAGCAGGGACATTCGCATCTCGTAGTACGTTTTAAGTTAAAGACGGTGCCTAAACGGCAACTGAATTAATAGTTTGAGAGAGACGTGTCATGTCCGCCAACAGCATCTTTAGCATCAACAACCCCTTCGGAAACCCAATCAAAGAGTTTCTTGAGCACCGCCGGATTGAACGCCGAGATCGAGAACGCCGCAAATGCTATTCGTACATTAACTCCTGTCTGGAACTCATGAGGAAGTGGCAAAGTGCCCCGGTTAATTGGAGAATTCGAATCCAACTCGCCGAAGCGGCACGGAGTGGCGACGTAGTGACATTTGTTCAGTTGTTGCCGCCCCCTGGTGAATTGGCTTGGGGGTTAATGAACGACGAGGAACGTGAAAAGTTCCTTAACGATTGGGCCAAAGTAGATACGTCGCTTCCTTCACCGGTCGAGTAGATTGCTCCTCGAAGGCTCCATACCTTCTTGATCAGTTTGAATCCGTAATCCGTTCGATTTTCGCAGTTGTGTGCGCGGTTTTGGCTACTTCACTCGCCCCAAGCCCGGCGCAGCACTCGCTCGAACGCATCCACGAACCCGTCCAGCTCCTCATACGTGTGGGCGTCGGAAACATTCCCCGCGCATCGGCTCGAGAGCAGATACCCCTCGTTCATCATGCCCATGAAAACGAAGTCCTGAAGCTCGGAGTCGTTCGTCGCGAACGCTCGATAGTTGGTTACAGGCTCCGCTGTGCACTGGATCGAGAACAATGACGCTACGCCAGTGACTCCCATCGGCGCCTCAACATCCGAGATCACATCTCTCAGACGTCCCCTGAGATAGTCACCCTTCTCCTCCAGACTTACATAAACCTCTGGCGTGAGTTCCTTCAACGTGGCGATTCCGGCCGCGGCCGTCATCGGGTTGCCGTTGAATGTGCCTGCGTGCGCAACCTGGGGACCGCCTTCGCTCGGGTCCCAGAGCGACATGATCTCTTCTTTTCCGCCGAAGGCTCCCACTGGCAAGCCGCCGCCGATCACCTTCCCGAAGCACGTCAGATCCGGCATCACTCCGTAGTACTCCTGTGCACCGCCCCGTGACGCCCTGAATGCGATCACTTCATCGAAGATCAGCAGGATGCCGAGTTCGGACGTGATCCGACGTATTCCCTCCAAGAACCCTGGTTCAGAAGCGATCATCCCGCATTGACCATTGATCGGCTCGACGATTACCGCGGCCAGATCATCCGCATTGGCCCTGATCACTCGTTCGGCTGCCTCCAGATCGTTGTAAGGCATGATCACGATCTCGTCAGCAGACCTCGGGGTCATGCCGGCGGTCATCAGTACGGACTCAGGCTCCAAGGCATCGCCCGCTAAGTCGAGCGAAGGGGTGACGCTGATCTGGACCGCATCGTGATTGCCGTGATATGCGCCTTCGCACTTGGCCAGTAGCGTTTTGCCCGAGTAGGCGCGCGCCGCACGAATGGCGTTCAAAGTCGCCTCGGTGCCGGAGTTCACGAATCTGATCTTGTCTAGAGATGGCACTCGCTCGCACATCAACTCGCCCCACTCGATCACAAGGGGGGTCGGTGCCGGATAGGAGATTCCATGGTCCAGCTGCTCGACCAAGGCATCGATTACTGCCGGATGACGATGCCCAAGAATAAGGGTCGTCATGTTGTTGATGAAATCGACGCGCGTGTTCCCGTCTGCGTCGGTGATCTTCGAGCCTTCGGCGTGCGTCACGTAGACCGGAAACGGATTCCAATAGATGGAGTTTCGGGTGTCACCACCGGGCAGATATTTCTTCGCCTCTTCATGTCGTGCAGCCGACACCGTATTAGCGGCCGAGTATCGACCGATTTCTGTTTCGAGGGATTGAGTTACTGATGTGGATTCCATGCGCCCATGTTAGCGCGTGGAAAGTTGATGCGTGAGCGAATCACATCACCGGCGGGTGGGGGAACACACGCCGCCAACTCTCGCGTCCGAACTCATGGTCTTGCGACATGTCGCCGTACTGGGCCAATCGGTCTTGAGACGCGGCCTCTAGTGATGCCATCACCTCTCCCATCAACTCACCCTCCAACCGGTGCCGAACATCGGCATACGCAGGATCGTCGAGCAAATTCACCTGCTCCTGTGGATCATTCTCGATGTCGAAGAGCAACGTCTCACCGGATTTGTACCGATGCAGTTTGAAGCGACCGTCGTAGTTCATCCAGCCGTCCGTCAACATGCCATATATGCGATCTCTGCCGCTGTCGCCGGGCATCCCATCGCCCGGCAAGGGCTTAGCGTCGTACCAGACCGGCAACTCGTCCACGCCGGCCCACTTGAGCATCGTCGCGGTTACGTCTCGCAGTTCGACAAGGTCGTTAACAACCTGCCCTGGTTCGATGCTCGGACCCATAGCTACGAACGGGATGCGGATCGCAGATTCGAAGAAGGACGCCTTGCCGATCAGATTGTGATCGCCTAAGTAGTCGCCATGGTCCGAAGCGAGGATGACGTAGGTGTTGTCGAGCAGGCCGTTGCTTTCGAGGGCGTCGATTATCGAGCCGACCTCGTAGTCGATCTGCTGCACGAGTCCCGAGTAGTGCTTGCGGACTGTGTGCTTCGTCTCATCGGGAAACTCCGTGTAGTCGACCCCGTTCCAAGGTCGGCGATTGCCCGACACGTTCGTCTCGCGCAGACTCGAGTGGTGACCTTCTACTTCTGGGGCGGCTGGCGGTAGCTTGTCCTCGTCGATGCCTTCCAAGAACTTCTCGTTGGGATCATAGGGACAGTGAGGCCCGGGGAATCCGACCATCATGGCAAATGGACCTTCGCCTCCGTACTGATCGATGAACTTCACCGCCTCTGAACCCACGTAGTGATCCCATGAATGCTCCCATGGGATGTCGTGGACCACCGCGCCTTTGTTTTCGTGGTAGCGATCCATCTCGTTGCCGTGCAATTTTCGAAGGCCGTGACTCTGCAAGTAGTGGTAGTAGTCATCGCGAACCTGCAGCCATCTCTTGTCTTCGCATATGACGCGATATTGGAATCCTCTGCGTTCGTTCCACGGGTAGAAGTGCATCTTGCCGATGCCCGCTGTGTAGTAGCCCAAGCCGTTCAGGATCTCCGGCCATGTCTGCATCCCGGCATCTTGCCAATCGCCTCGGAGATTCTGGTTGTTGTTTGTGACGCCGTTTCGGATCGCGTTAGCGCCGGTCAGCAACGCCGTCCTTGCCGGTACGCAAACTGGGGACTGCGAAAAACCGTTGACGTAGCGTACCCCTGACGACGCGATGCGGTCGATATTCGGGGTGCTTAACCAGTCGGCGCCGTAGCAACCTGCAAAGTCGGCCCTGAATTGGTCGGGAAACAAGAATACGATGTTCGGCAGGTTACTTTTATTGCTCATCTCAATTCCTCACGAACGTGAATAGACTTACATTCTCCACTTAAGTTGAGACCTTTGCACGTCCGCTAACACCTCCGAAAGGTGGGTACCGTCTCCCCTCCGTGAGACCTTTGCAAAAATACGTCATCCTGAGCCTGTCGAAGGCTCTGGGGTCGGGAGGCTGCCGAAATCACGGGTCCGAACTGAAATCAAGACCTGTTGATTGCTCCTGGCTGTCTGGATTGCGGCCTTCGCCGCAATGACGTATTTTTGAAAAGGGCTCCTCCTTGGGAGAGGATCGAGGAGAGGGGAATCGACTAAGAACCCAATTCCAAACCGGCAAAACGGCGGTATTAGACGCTCGGTGATTCGCCCCGTCCCAGATCCTTCGACAGGCCTCGAGTAGGCCGCAAATCATACGGCCTACTCGCAGCTCCCCGCTTCGCAAGGAGGATGACAATCAATTTTGAAAATGGCACCACCGTCACCCAATTGTGAACGTTACGCTAGGATTTCTAGCTCCGCCACCGCAGCCGTAAACGCGGGTAGAACCTTCTGCCAATCCCCCACTACACCGAATCGGGAGTGCGAGAATATATTCGCCTCGGGATCACTGTTTATCGCAACGATATTTCTTGCCGCCGAACACCCGGCCATGTGCTGACTCGCACCCGAAATCCCCACCGTGATGTAGGTCGTCGGGCTTATGCTCTTCCCCGTCAACCCGACCTGATGACTGTGGTCGATCCACCCTGCGTCGCAAGCGGCGCGGGATGCCCCCAACGCGGCGCCCAATAGATCACACAGCTCGCGCAACTGGCCAAACGCCGCTTCACCGCCTAAGCCGCGGCCGCCGGACACTACGATTTCGGCCTGTTCCAACGGCACTCCTTCGCCCGCTTCGCTCACGGTCTCGATGTGTGATGCTCGATTCGCTGGAAGATGTAAGTCACTCAGGTCCTTTCGAGTGATAGTTGGCGCGTAACTGGCAGACGTCTCAGCGGCATCGAAGGCACCAGGTCGCATCGAAATCACCTGTACGCCATCGCCGCTGAACTCACAAATACCGAGAGCACTGCCTCCATGAACGGGCCGTGTGACCGCTATCCGGCCAGTTGATGGATTCAGCGCCAAGTCGATGCAGTCGGCAGCGAGAGACGAACCGATTCGAGCAGCTACACGCGCAGACACAACTGCACCCAAGTCCGTCTTGGCGAACAGTACCGCGGTAGGCTTGGTTTCCGCGACGACTCGAACAACTGCGGCTGCGAAGACGTCATACACGCCTGATGATTGGTCTCTCGCGATATCTGGATGCGTCATCAATTGAATCGACTCAACATCCAACCCGGACAACGCTTCGGCATCGAAAGACGCGTCGTCCGGCAAACAGAGCGCAGTCGAGCCACCAACAATCGTGACATTCTTAGCGGCCGCTATCAGTTGGTGAACCGTAGGGTGCAGATTCCCGCTCAGAGTTTCGCCGACAACAAGAACTACCGACTCCGTCGTGCTCATATCAGCCTCGACTCCCTAAGCTTCAATGCCAGTAATCGGCCCGAATCCGCATCGTCCTCGCCTTCAATGATCTCGACGTTCGTGTCCATCACAGGCTCGAATAACCGAGTCATCTCCAACGACGTCGCTGAGGTACCTGAAACACCAAGATCCGACAACGTCAAGACATCCGGTTGCTTTCTGCTCGCCGCCATGATGCCCCTCAAGTTCGCGTAGCGAGGCTCGCCTAATTCATTTGTAACCGTCAAAACCGCTGGCAGCGGACAATCAATCCTCTGGTAACCGCCCTCAGATACCCGTTCGATTTGCAACGAACTTTCGTCACCTGACAACTCCAATCGCCGCACCAACGTGACCAACGGCAAATTCATCATCTCGCTGAGAATGATTGGCACGTGCGCTTGATCCCAGTCGGATGCCTGCCGACCAGCCAGCACCAAATCAACGCCCTCCCTCTGTATCGCCGCTGCCAATGCCTTCGCCGTGGCACTGGCGCCAAGCGATGCAGCCTCTGGATCGTCCACCAAGACGAGACGGTCGGCACCGATCGCCAGCGGTTTCTTCATCACGTCCATCACGAACCCTGTGCCAACTGAAAACACCGTGATCTCGATGTCGGCGCCCGCGTCGCGCAACCTCAAGGCTGCCTCGACGGCATTCATATCGAACCCGTTCACGATGGGCGGCACGCCGGGCGGAGGCACAACCTCTAACGCGGCTTCATCCACCTTGAACTTAGATGGTGGGATGTCTGTGTCGGGCACCTGCTTGGCGCAAACAGCGATCTTCAGCATTGAAACTCGAATCCTCGGAGCGTCATATCAACCAGATCATTCTATCCAGCGGATAAGTTGTGGACGATCTTCACAATGTTTCCAAGATTTCTTCAGATTCGCCTCCTACCATGCTTTTTATGGATGAACAAAACCGCGGCCAAATGACCAGTGCGGTTGAAAGCCACTAAACAACTAGGAGCAAACACAACAATGACACCAAAGAAGCGATTATTGGGCGTAATGGCGATCCTCTCCGTCGGAGCGATCGCATTCGCAGGAACTGTGGTCGCTGTAGCGGCAGCCCAAGATGATGACGAGAGCGGACGTCGGTCGTTCGTCGATCGCGTCGCCAGCATCTTGGGCATCGAGTCAGAGACCGTTCAAGACGCCTTTGATCAAGCAAGTGAAGAGATCGCCACCGAGAAGCGCGAAGAGTACATCGACGCTCTGGTGGAGAAAGAGGCCATCACCGGAGAAGAGGCGACGGAACTGAGAGATTGGTGGTCGGAAGCGCCGGACTCAGTGCCATTCCGCGGTTGGCATGAATTCGGTGGTAGGTATTACTCGTTCGGAGACAAATCGTTTGGCAAGTTCGGATTTGGGTCTGACGATCACGACTACTCCGACTGGCTCGACGCCCTCGTCGAGAAGGAGATGATGACCCAAGAAGAGGCGGACGAGCTGCAAGCCTGGCTCTCTGCAGCCCCCGACGTATCACCTTTCATGGAAAAAGAGGACTCAGATCGGACCCGGCACTTCTCATTTGGACGTCGTTCATTCGGACAACTGCCGTTCGGTGGTTTCCAACCCGGATTCTCCCCCGAAGATCCTTCAGAGTGGCTCGACTCCCTTGTCGAGAACGGCTTGATGACTCAAGAGGAAGCGGACGAACTCCAGGCATGGCTCGACAATCTGCCCGACTCGTTCGGAGAGGGGATGCCGGGTTTGCCTAGCCAACGCTCATTCGAGTTCGATAGCGACGATGGCAAGTTCAGATTCCGCGGCCACTGGGGGCGGCACGGCTCGGACGATGACTCTTCGAAGCAAAATTCAGAAGAATCCGAAGAGGGATCAGACACCGACATCAGCTTCGGTGACCCAAACTATCGTTCAGCTACCCTCCCAAGCTGAACACCTGCCCAGGGCACGTCTTCTAACGGAGGCGTGCCCTGATTAATTCTGAGACGACTCAAGCCTCGGCGGTGCTGCGGCTCTCCCAGCCGGGCCTGAACATTCTCAGGAAGTTCGACTTCCCGTAAGGGTGCTTCGCCGCTTCCGACTCGTTAAGCTCCACGCCGAATCCGGGCGCATCAGGGATCTTGAGTCGGCCATCCTCAACTCGCTCGAACCCGTGCAGTACGTCCGTCACCCAAGGCTCGAGAAACTCGTCGAAACATTCCTGTATGTAGATGTTCGGAGTAACCGCATCGATCTGGAGAGTGATCATCGTCTTCAACGGGCTCTCTGCGTTGTGAGGCGCCAGTTGGGCATGGTGCGCCCTCGCGATACCTGCCACTTGGAGCATCCTCCAGACGCCCCCCACTCCCAGAGGTTCGGGATTGATGATGTCAGTCACGTCAGCGTCCAAGAATCGAGCGAAGTCGTGCAACTCGTGCATCCGTTCGCCGGCGATCACACGAACAGGCACTCGCTTCGCCACCTCAATCAACGCGTCGACGTCGTTAGACAGAACCGGAGTCTCAAACCAAGTGACATCGAATTCAGCTAACCAATTCCCGATTTCAATCGAAGCCCCTACCGAGAATCGGTCATGCCCCTCGATCATGATCTCCACATCGTCGCCGACCGCCTCTCGAACCGCTCTCAAAATCGCTTGAGTCTCTCGCGTCTCAGCGCGGGTCATCGTCAGATACGCGGTGCCAAATGGATCTAGCTTTACAGCTGTATAACCCCGGCTTACAACATCGGCAGCATTCTCCGCGTATCCATCGGGCGTGCGGGGACCTTGATACCAGCCGTTCGCGTAAACCCTGATGTCGTCGCGGACCTTGCCGCCCAACAACTTGTGGACCGGCACACCCAAAGACCTCCCCAAGATGTCCCAGCAAGCCATCTCGATGCCCGCCATTTCGCGGTTCACATTAAGGAATCCAGCCAGATACAACTCGTTCCAGATCGCGTGAATATCTCTCGGGTCTCTGCCGATCACCAAGTGCTTCACCTCTTCGACCGCGGCAACAGTAGGCTGGGTGCTCAACCCGCCGGTCGCCTCGCCCAGCCCTTGAATGCCGGCATCGGTCTCGACCACGACGAAGATCCAGTTCTTCCACGGGTTGCCCACCACAACGCTACGGATATCGGTGATCTTCATCTCAACTCCTCACGGTCGATGATTAGTTCGGGCTCGGTCAAACTCTGAACATCTCCTGCGGTCCATCCTGGCGCAGTCTCCTTCAGCAACAGTCCTTCTTCAACTACCTCGATCACAGCGATATCAGTGACGATCTCTGTCACGCAACGTTGTGCCGTCAATGGAAACGAGCAATGCTTAACAATCTTCGGGCCATTCGTCTTGGTCGTGTGCTCCATCGCAATGATGACGCGCGGAGTGTTCGCCGCAAGGTCCATCGCCCCACCAATGCTCCCGATACCTCGTTGAGGGAGCATCCAGTTCGCCAAATCTCCCGACTCCGAAACCTGCAGCGCACCGAGAACCGTCGCCGCGATGTGACCTCCCCGGATCATCGCAAACGACTCCGCAGAGTCGAAGAACGCCATGCCGGGCATCATCTTGGTGAAGTTGCCGCTGGCGTCGATCAGATCCGGGTCGCCATCCTTCGGCGCCAACAATTCGCCGAAGCCCAAGACTCCGTTCTCCGCCTGATACCGAAGATGCACGCCCTCAGGCACGAAATCGGCGCAGAGAGAAGGTATGCCGATGCCGAGGTTCACAGCCGCACCATCCGGCAGCATCAGAGCCGCGCGCTTTGCAATATCGGCACGCGAAAGACGTGGAGCCGGGTCCACCCAAACTTCTGAGCTTTTCGTTACATCGGACATGAAGCGTCGATCGCAAATTATCGCATCGACTGAAGGAACAAGAGGAATCCAAGTTACTGCTTCGACGCCGACCCGATCCCTGCCGCGCAAGTAGATTCGACTTTGGCCCTCAACTTGGTTGAGAACGGACGCATATTTGGAACATCGATTCCTCTAGCCAAGATCGGCGGCAAGGACATCCTCGCCCTCTACCCCGTAAAAGCAGAAGGATCAAACCATCACTTGGCCACCGTCGCACTGGATCGTCTGACCAGTGATGTTCTGTGCGTCGTCCGACGCCAAGAATGCGGCCAGCGCTCCTATGTCTGACGGGGTTTGCGGACGTCCGAGGGGAATAACATCACGCGCAGCTTCTTCGAATACTTCGTATTGCTCTCGACCAACGACGGCGGGGTCGCCTTGTTCTTGTCTCAAACGCATCCAATCTTGGTGGAACTGCGTCCATATTCGACCCGGAGCAATGGCATTGGCGTTGATGTTCTCCGTCGCGTACTCCCTGGCGAGTGCCTGCGTGTAGGCGATAACCGCCATCTTGGTGGTCGCATAGTACGCGGTGATGTAACGCGCCGCCCTCGCGGCGACGGAAGAGATGTTGACGATCTTTCCGTATTGGCGATCACGCATCTGTGGCAGCAACGCCTCAGTCACGTCAGACAGCCCCTTCACATTCACCTTCCAAGTGAACTCCCAGTCGACGTCACGCCACGCCACGCCTGTCGAGCCTGGGGCGCCGGAAACTCCCGCGTTGTTTACGAGAATGTCGATCCTCCCAGCCGATTCGGTGGCGATTGCGACTCCGTCCGCAATGCTCTGCTGATCCGTCACATCCATGTGAACGGCGTAACCCTGGACTCCCAGCTCTCCCACCTGTTCAACGGCATTGCTCGCGTTGTCGTCGTTTAGATCGGCGATCACGATATTTGCGCCTTGACCAGCCATCCTCAACACAATCCCGAGTCCCAATCCTTGGCCTCCTCCCGTTACCATCGCCGTTCTTCCGCTCAAATCAGCCAGCATATTAGGTTCTCTCCAACACATTCATTTCCGCTGAGATGGTGCATAATTCTAGCACCGCGCCAACTCGCATCCCGCCTTCCCAATCATCCAGGAGACCCTTCAAGTGCCCTTGTCAGAGAACCACATCACCAACTACGAACCGGTTGCCGGGTGGGCCAAAATCCCCCATGGAATTTGGCTACGGGAGGCAACGTCGGTAGCCGTCGACTCCAACGATTTCGTCTACGTGTTCAATCGAGGGAACTTCCCCGTTCTCGTCTTCGACCCTGATGGCAACGTTGTGGACAAGTGGGGCAACAACGATCCCCAAGGCGCAGTTCGGATCATTTCCGACCCGTACGGCAACAAAATGCAATTCTGGGACACCTGGTTCCAACGGGCGCATGGGATCGCTTGCGATCACGACGACAATCTCTGGCTCGTCGACGACGTCGGTAACCAGATCTTCAAGTACACGAGATCCGGCGAACACCTCATGACCATAGGCTCGGGCGAAGAAACACCCCGACAAGGCGGAGAGATGTTCAACCGTCCCACCGATGTCGCAATATCTGAACTGAACGGCGATGTTTTCATTTCAGACGGCTACGGCAACTCACGGGTCCACCATCTCGATTCCGAAGGCATTCACATCATGTCGTGGGGCGAGTCGGGCACTGACGACGGCAAGTTCAACCTGCCTCACAACATATCGATGCTCGATGACGATCTAGTAATCGTCTGCGACCGCGAGAGCAACCGAGTTCAGGTCTTCACTATCGACGGCGAGTTCGTCCGCCAGTGGCCAGTCCACAAGGCATGCGCGGTTCACGTCAAGGGCAAAGGCGCTAACGCAACCGTTTATGTAGGTGAGCAAGGCCCTGCACCGGTCCAACGCGGGGTCGCCAACATCGGAAATCGAGTCAGTGTCTACGACTGGGAAGGCAACATGCTCGATCGATTCGGAAATCCACACTTCGGACAAGATCCCGACCAATTCCTGTGGCCGCACGGCGTCGCAGTCGATTCCCGCGGCGATGTTTACATCGCCGAAGTTTCTTTTGTCGAGTGGGGTAGAAACCAAATACCGCCGGTGGACAACCCTGCAAGCCTCCGCAAGTGGCGGCGAAAAAGCTAAATTGTTTTTTAACCCTCGGATCTGCCGACGAAACGGTCCAAGATCGCCCGCGCCTCTTCTTCGCGTCCTTCGAGCGTGATCAACCTAACGGGTTGCATCGAAATACCCAGCACAGGCACGGCGTCACCGCGGACCTCACACGGGCATCCGTTCCGCCTAACTAGCTCGCTCCAAGATTCAGCGATCAGCTGATCGGGTGCGACTGCAAATGCGACCCAACGGTTACGCAATTCAAGATTCGCTAATAGCCATGAGAACATTATCCTCACCCAAAATCTCGCTCAACTCCTGGTGCAACTCTTCCGATGGCTCCACCTTGAAAAACGGAAACTCCATCGACACGATCTTGTCGCCGACCATCAGCTTCGCCACTACCTGACCATCCCCGCCATGCGATCCCAACGATAGCAACACCCGATGCAACTCATCACGGCTGACTGAGCCCGACCCATCATTGGTGAATAACAGGGTCACCGCCGCATCATCAATAGAGTTTTCGGATTGCTCGCTCATCAGTGCCTCTCGACCGTTGACTCTATCGCCATTTGCCTCAACTCCGATTGGCGGCGATCCGTTCGTTCCAACGCCGTTGCTCGATCCTGAGCGTTCTACGCCGTTAGAACCAGTGTAGTCCGCGTGCGCATCTGCCACCTCGGTCGGCCGAGTGGCCCGCGATCGTGTTCTACGACCCGATTCTCCGGGTTGATACAACCTGGCGCTGCTCACATCCACGGAGGCATCGCCGTTGAACACTCGCACCGAGCCGTTCACGACCAGGTACAAGTCTTCGTGCCACAATCCTTCAGTCCGTTCCAGCGTCTGCGACCAAACGGTGAGCCCCAACTCGCCATCTAACATCGCCAGACGGGCAGAAAGAAAGGGATTGCCGTTGCGAGTGGCGCGCCGTTCGGCACTGATCACCTTGCCAACGACTCGAACTGATCGACCCTCGGCTCTCAAATTGTCGCTGCTAGCAAATACGATGGTGCCAGAGCCTTCCTCACGCAGGTGCTCCCTCAATTCCGCCTCTTCCGGGTCCTCGGTCAACGTCACGCCGAACAACTCACGCTCCCACTCCTTCAACTGAGCGAGGTCCACCCCACCGTTATCCTGCGGCTTTCCAAAGTCGATGCCAAGGTCGGCGCCTGCCGAACCCATCGACTCGAACATCGATCCCTGACCCGCAGACCTCGCCGAACCGACCGTGCGCATGTGAGAGACGATGCTGGGAAGGTTGTCCAACATCGCCATTCTTGGGGCCAGCGAATCGAAAGCTCCCGCCATGATCAGCGACCGCAACACCGACTCGCCCAGCATCGCCTCAGCCATCCGATCGCAAAACTCATTGATGTCGTTGAAACGCCCGTCTTCGTCCCTGATGTCCACGATCTGTTGGACTGCGCCAGGGCCCACACCCTTGATTGAGGCCAATCCGTAACGAATGGCACCCAAATCGCCCACGTTACGGTCCACGGTGAACGATGCGTTCGAGACGTTGATGTCGGGCGGCAGCACGTTAATGTTCTTTCGCTTGGCCTCCAACGTGCACAGTCGCACGCGATCCGGCGCACCGGAGAACGACTCTAGGAGCGCTACAAAGTACTCGACCGGGTAGTGGGCCTTGAAGTAGGTCGTCCAATACGTGATGTATGCGTAGGAGACAGCGTGTGCCTTGTTGAATCCGTAGCCTGCGAAGGGAAGGATGTAAGAAAACAGGTCATGTCCCTCTTGCTCCGAATGCCCTTGCGAAACTGCCCCTGCGACGAACTTCATCTCCTCCTCACGCATGATCTCCGGAACCTTCTTCCCCATCGCCTTCCGCAAGATATCCGCCTCGCCCAACGTGTAACCCGCAAATTCCTGAGCCGCCAGCATCACCTGGTCTTGGTACACGATCACGCCGTAAGTGTCGTCCACCAGATGCTTGAGACTCGGATGCGGATATTCGATCTCCGCTCGGCCATGCTTGGCATCGATGAACTTCTCGATGTGCTGCATCGGACCCGGGCGATAGAGCGCTATCATCGCCGCAACATCCAACAGGGACGACGGTTTCAAATCCTTGATGTAGCGCGTCATGCCCCCGCCCTCGAGCTGGAACGAGCCGAACGTGTCGCCTTCCCCCATCAACGCGAAGGTCGTTTCATCATCCAACGGAATCTGGTAGATATCAATCTTTCCGCCGCCGCTCTCCTCGATGATCTTCAAACATCGATCAAGCACGCCCAAATTCGTCAGCCCCAAGAAGTCCCACTTCAGCAACCCCACGTACTCGAGTGGGTACATCGAGTATTGAGTCGCCGCAACCTCTGAATTGCCTGACCTGGTGGGTCGTTGAAGCGGCACGTGATTCACCAACGGATCGTCGGAGATCACGACGCCTGCTGCGTGAGTGCTTACATTTCTGACACGCCCCTCGACGCCTTTTGCCCTTTCGAGTATGTCGGCGGCGATCGCGTTGTCGCGACACAGTCGCTGCATCTCCGCGTTCTCCCGATAGATAGTCTCGAGATTGTGCTCCCTGGGAGCTTCATCATCATCGTCCGCAATACCCATAGGCTGCGAATGCTCAGCAGCGATCCGAACGAGCTTGTTGCTCGCATCGCGGATCTGATCATCATCCCTATCGCCGCCCTCAAGGACTCGAGCCACATCGCGGATGGCGGCCCGCGATCGCATGGTTCCGAACGTCGTTATCTGCGCCACATGATCTGCGCCATAACGATCCAGACAATATTTGATGACCTCGCCTCGTCGGTCATCGGCAAACTCCATATCGATGTCCGGCATCTCCCGCCGCTCAAGGTTCAAGAAGCGCTCGAAAAACAGCCCGTAGAGCATCGGATCGAAGTCCGTCACTTCCAAACAGTAAAGAGCCAAGCTTGACGCCGCCGAGCCGCGGACGGTCGATAAGATGCCTTGTCGTTTCACGAATTTGAAGATGTCCCAAACCACGAGGAAGTAGTCCGCGAAACCTGTCTCCGAGATGATGTGCAGCTCCTTCTCCAACCGTTCCCATACCTCTGCACTCGGTTCTCCGAATCTTCTTCGCGCGCCTTCAACGCAGATCTCACGCAGGTACTGCTCGGAGGTGACACCTGACGGAGTCGGATATCGCGGTAACTCCATCTGGCCCACCGGCAATTCCAGATCGCAGCGCCCGGCGATCGCCAACGTGTTGCTCAGCGCTTGCTGCTGCTCACCGAACAACTCACGCATCTCTGCCGCGGATTTGATGTAGTAGCTCGAATCCTCCATCTTTAGTCGGTTAGAGTCAGCAAGCTTGCTGCTAGTGATGATGCTCGTCAGCACGTCTTGGTGCGGCGCATCCTCCGGGTAGACGTAGTGGCAGTCGTTCGTGACCACGAGCTGAACGCCCAACTCCGAACTCAACTCAACAACGCTACGATTCACCAAGTCCTGGCCAGGCACATGCTCGTGGTGCATCATCTCCAAGTAGTAGCGGTCTCCGAAAACCTCCCGATACCAACCGGCGGTTTCTCTGGCTTCCGACAAATCGCCCTCTAACTTAAGAACGTCGCGTGCCAACTCACCAGAAAGGCATCCCGACAACACGACGATCCCCTCGGCATGCTCGGCCAACAGCTCCCTGTCGACCCTTGGGCGGTAGTAAAAGCCCTCTAGATGAGCCTTCGAAGAAAGCGCCATCAGGTTTCGGTAACCTGTTAGATCTTGCGCGAGCAGTGTGATGTGTGTTTGAGAACCGCCTCGTGCGCCCTCAGTCTGCCCTCGATCATGACGCGACCCGACCGCCACGTAGCCTTCCATCCCGATGATCGGCTTCACGCCTACACTTTTCGCCGCCTTGTAGAAATCGATCGCGGCGTAGAGATTGCCATGGTCGGTAAGCGCCATCGCAGGCTGACCCAACTCCGCGACACGAGCAGCCATATCGGCGACGTGTCCGTAGCCGTCCAGCAACGAGTATTCGGAGTGGTTATGAAGGTGTACGAATTCGTCGATTGGTGACGAAACGCTTGTCATGGGGAAGAAGAGCCTCGGCGTTAGGGGACGGTTGGATCGGGATTAAGTGAAGTATAGGATTCCCCAACTGCGAACGACCTACAATCACTGGCGAAAAATGAGATTCGCCGTGCCAGTGGTGCTGTGTTCTAATCTCGCTCCCAAAGCGTTTCAACGCAACGGGTCCACTACCGTAAGGAACGGGAAGCGGTAAAAGTCAGTGTCTCGTGTACAGATTTGGCTGATCCCGTGCTCGCGCATCAATACCGCAATATGGAGGTCATGAAAAACGTTGCCGCGTAACTCGGGAAACTCACGCAAAGTCTGTAACAAAACTGTTGCGTGCCTTTCGGTCGGCGTCAAGATATTGAACCCGCCCGGTGGATTCACTAATGAGTCGATGTACTCCCAAGCGTTGTTTGCGCTCAACGGCGATGACAGCACCTTTGGATGGGTGCTGACTCTGAGGAACTCGTAGCATACGCTCCACGTCAAAAATGCAGGCGCAGGATCTCGTTGCCACCGTTCAACGACATCTTTACACGCATCGTGAAACTCGGAACGTCTATTCATTGAGTAGAGAAGCACGTTAGTGTCAAAAACCAACACCTAGTTGTCACCCATTGCGTCATAAAGTTCGTCACGATTTGAAATGTCGACCAGGAATCCTCCACAATCCCACGTAGGCAATGGACGCCGCTCAAGCGAATTTGCTTCCGATGAAGAAGGTTCTGAAAGGACGATCCTTAGACCAGCCTCGATCAGCGCCGACATAGTAGTGCCGCGCCTTGCCGCCTCTTCCTTCAATCGCTTCATCACAGTGTCATCGATGTTCACAGTAGTCTTCATGTGGAAAACCGTACAAGGTGTATGGGTATATGTCAATGAACTGGTACTTTGACAATTGAATTCGCCTACGAACACGCCGATCTCGACGAGGCTCGGACTGCCTCAATGCCGCCCCGTTACTCCACCGAAAACAGATACGCGTAGTGCGGCTGTCCGCCGTCTAGCGTCGCAATCTCTACATTGCGATGCCCCGACACAGCATCTTCAACCACCTCTTCAACTTCCGATCCCTCGTCCTTGCCGACGTCAGCGCCCACGTATATCGAAACAAGAGCACCATCGTGAATCACAGACAGGACCCCGGCGATCAGCATCTCTGTTGCTTCGCCACCCGCATCCGCCGCTTCATCGTCGACAGTGACCATGAACCCGCCTTGTTTCACCTCGACACCGCCGAACGTTGCATCGCGCGACGCTCTGAATACTGCGCCAACACTCAATCCGTCTAACGCCTCAGACATCTCCTCAACGTTCTCCTCCAATGACCCATCGGGATCGAAGGCGCTCATCGCGGTGATTCCGGCTTGAATAGAACGAGTCAGAACTACCGACACATCCTTCTCCGCAATCTCCGACGCTTGCTCCGCCGCGCCGATGATGTTCTTGTTGTTGGGCAAAACAATCACGTTGTTCGATGGCGCACTCTCAACCGCCGCCAAGAGTTCGGCGACGCTCGGATTCATCGAATCTCCGCCTTCGACTATTGAGCAAGCACCCATTCCCGCCTCCTTCAGGAACGCCACCACACCATCGCCGGCCGCCACCGCCACGACCGCCACATCCACGGCTTCGACTTGATCAGACACCTCGCCAGCCACGGCATCAGAACGGCGACCAACCGCCCAATCGGCCGTCTGTTCATCCATGTTTTTGATGTCGATGTTTGATACCGTTCCGAGTGCGATTCCCGCGCTCAACGCCTGTCCCGGATCCTCCATATGCACGTGGATCTTAATGAGAGTGTCATCTCCCGCCACGACCGGGGACCTGCCGATGCTGTCCATCTCGTCCCGCAAAGCATCCACATTTAACCCTGCGCCTTGTATCGCAAATACTGTGCAGTAGCCCCAAACCTCCTCCTCTGCCGACTGGATGAAGTCCGCGTCCACGACGGCGCCACCGCTCACCGCTAGGTCTGCCGCGATTCCCGGAGCCTCGACCTCCAAAGCACCGTCGCCTTCGCCTTTGAGGCGCTGCTCCATCCCCAGGAACATGATGGCCAAACCCAGACCACCAGAATCGACTACCCCTGCCTCTCTCAAAACATCCAGCATTTGTGGGGTGCGCTCGACAGTGTCCATTGCACGAACAGACACCGCCGAAATCACCGATGTCAGCGTCGCTCCCGAAACCGCCGCCGCGTCGTTTGCCGACTCGGCAGACTCCCTCAACACCGTGAGCATCGTGCCTTCTTTGGGTTGAGGCACTGCGCCGTAAGCCAACTCCGCCGCATGTCCCAACCCTGATGCGAAATGCGCGCCGTCGATTTGCTCAGCATCCTTCAACGCCTCTCTCAATCCGCGGAAAAGCTGCGCCATGATCAAGCCGCTGTTACCTCGCGCTCCTAGAAGCGCGGACCGCGCCATCAGTTCCGCGCATGCCGGTACCTCGGCTACGGATCCGCGGTCCATCTCATCCGCGATGCTCCTCATCGTCAACGTCATATTGGTCCCGGTATCTCCATCAGGAACTGGGAATACGTTTAACGCATTGACGAGCTCCTGGTTGGCCGAAATTGCGGCCAACGCGGCCCGGACCAGCTCGCCGAGGAGGTGGCCGTCGCGTCTCAAATTCGTTTCGGGAATCATCTCGTCGGATCAGTCAAATTATGCGAGGTGTGTCCATCGCGGTCGCGAAGCGACGAACGACTAGACTCGAACCCGATGTTATCCTAAAGAGTCTGCCCAAAATCGAACATATTCCCGTTCTAAGACCCCGACCAAGCAGACGAATCAAAGCAGAATCGCCATGTCAATGTCCGAACAGAAAATCCGAGCCGCGCTCAATCTAGGCGACCGACCGAAGCCTCAATTTGGGCACAACAGAAGTCACGCCTTGAACGCCACGAAGCGTCAGTTCAAGCCGAATTTTCAAGCGCGGCGCGTGATGATCAATGGCGAAATACACAGAGTCAAGCTAACCGCCCGGGAGATCCGCACACTCCTAAAGCGCGGGAAGATGCTTCTCGCAGAGTAGCCTCTCATCCCGACGACTCGTCAAATGATGCGAGTCCCGACGGCTTCTCCCTCCACACATCGAGTCAGTTCGCCGGCGATTCGGCCGTCGATGATGTGAGCAGAACCTACCGCGTCTAGCGCCGTAATGCAAGACTCGATCTTCGGGATCATCCCACCACCGGCGATTCCCGCATCGATCAGGTCGATCGCTTGCCTGCGTGTCATGTGAGGAATCACTCGACCTCTCATATCGAATACGCCTTCTACGTCGGTCTGAAAAACCAGACTACGCGCCCTCAGCGCCCTGGCTAAGTGACCTGCCGCCGTATCGGCATTGATGTTTAAGATGTGGTCTTCTTCCGAGACGCCGTTGATGTTGAGCGCTGCCGGGCTCACCACTGGAATTCGTCCCGTATCAACGGTAGAACTCACCGGGCCGGCATTCGTCTCGATCACTTTGCCGACGTAGCCCAAGACCGGATCATCCAAGACCGCCCGGAACAAGCCTGCCGAGACGCCCGAGACGCTGACGGCCGGCGCGCCGGCGCGAGTGATCTCCGCCACCAGGTTGGAATTCACCAGTCCGGTTAGCACGGCGATGGCGACGTCCAATGTCGCTCGGTCTGTAACCCTCAGCCCCCTAACGAAGCGCGGGCGCACTCCCTGCTTGGCCACCCACTCCGAGATCGTCTTACCGCCGCCATGGACGACGACTGGGTGCTGCCCGTTTTTCCATAACTCGACCACATCCGCAATCGTTGAATCCCCCTCACCCAGAGTGGATCCCCCGATCTTAACCACTATGCAATCGGTGCTATCCATGAAAAGCGTTATTCAACCACTTGTGAAACGTGAAAACAAATACTCTGCGCCTGATTGGCGCCGAACGGTCTAACGATCAGGTGGTGTACGCCGAGTTGAAGACCACGTACTCCTCTGTCAGGTCGCATCCCCACGCTTGGCCGTAGCCGTCTCCGCTATGTAGTCGCACACGCAATGTGACCTCGTCCTGACCCAGCGCAGAAATCACGCTCTGCGGGTTGTAGGCGATCGCTTTGCCATCTGCGACGATCTGAATGTCGTTCACGAAAATCTCGATATTTCCCTCGGTGAATGGAATTCCGGTCTTACCCACCGCCATCATGATGCGACCCCAGTTCGGATCTCGGCCGTAGACGGCAGTCCTCACCAAGAGCGATGACACCACGGATCGAGCTGCATTGCGTGCGTCTTCATCCGTCGCAGCCCCCTCCACTACGGCCTCAATGAGGTGCTGCGCACCCTCGCCATCACGAGCCAGCTCAATAGCCAAGACCCTGCAAACATGCTTTAAGGCGGCATCAAATGCCGCGGAGTCTTCATTCTCGCCTGTGATTCGAGGTGCGCCCGACGCCCCGTTTGCCAGAACCGCAACCGTATCGTTAGTGCTTTGATCGCCATCTACGTCGATCTGGTTGAATGAGAGGATTACGGCCTCCGATAGAACTGACTGCAGATACGCGCCGTCAACATCGGCATCAGTCGATATGAAACAGAGCATCGTTGCCATGTTTGGGTGAATCATGCCCGACCCTTTGGCGCAACCGCCAACCGTCACGGTCGATCCATCACTCGCCTCGTAGGAGACGGCGCACTCTTTGGGATAGGAGTCGGTCGTCATGATCGCCTTAGCGAAGCTGATGCCACCGTCCATCTCGATACGCGGCACATGCTGCCTAATCAATGCCATGGGCAGCTCAACCCCGATCACACCGGTCGACGCCACCAGCACCTCGTTCTGATCCACACCCAGTTTTGAGGCGGCGATCGCGGCAGCCTCTCGGGCGTCGATCAAGCCTTGCTCGCCGACCGCGCAGTTCGCACACCCGCTGTTCGCTACAACGGCACGCGCGGTTCCGTGTGCCACAACTTCCTTGCAGACCGTAACGGAGGGGGAGACGACGCTGTTGCGTGTGAATGTCCCTGCCACGCTGCAATCGAACTCCGAGTAGAGCAGCCCCAGATCTCGTTTGTCTTCACCAGGGGTCTTGATGCCGGCGAAGACGGAGCCTGCCTGGAACCCCTTTGCAGAGGCCGCGCCACCCTGGGGAATCGTGGTCAATTCGATCGATTTCGACATGGTTATGGTCCAGCGAACAACCGTGCGTACGGGCCGCACGTAAGTAATTTAAAACGGGCTGCCATCAGCCCATGGAATAGACTTTATACAAAGTAAGTCGATTCACAGAATCGGTACGAAATCAGTTCAGGAAAACGACGCTTCCCATGGCAAATCACCAAGCCGACGTCTTAATCGCTGGGCAAGGTGCCGCCGCCTTCGCAGCGGGCCTATACTCCGCCCGGTACCAACTCGACACGGTAGTTGCATCCGAATCGTTCGGAGGGGAAACCGCTATCGGTGGCCTCATCGAGAACTATCCTGGCACTCCTGATATCGATGGATTCGATCTGATGCTCAAGTTCAAGGAGCAAATTGACAGTCTCGATGTCCCTGTTCTTCCCTACAACCTGACCTCGGCGGAACGCGTCGGCGACAGGTTCATGTGCAAACTCGGCGACGAAGATGATGCTGACATTGTCGATGCTGGGTCAGTGATCTTGTGCGTCGGCCGGGAACGCCGAGTGCTGGGCTTGCCGCATGAAGAAGAGTGGGTAGGCAAGGGCGTCTCTTACTGCTCAACGTGCGACGCTCCCCTGTACCGGGGCAAAGATGCGGCGGCAGTCGTGGGAGGTGGCAATGCGGCCGTTGAAGGGGCGATCCTCCTCGCTCGCTACGCTCGGCAGGTCTACCTCATCTACCGGGGCGATACGCTGTGGCGGCCGGAGCCGATTCAACTGCGCGTGCTTTCTCAGATCGCCAATGTACGGATACTTCTCAACACCGAGGTAACCGAGTTGATCGGTGATGACATATTCGGTTTGAGGGAGCTGCGCATCTCAAAGCCGATGGATGACTTTGAAACCATCGACGTTCACCCCGGCCAAACAGAGCCCATGAACCGGTCAAGAGACGGCGAGCATGGGAAGAATGTGATTCCAGTAGACGGACTTTTCGTCGAAGCGGGTGCCGATCCCCGTCTCGAGATCCCGAGCCAACTGGGACTCGAACTGAATCCTGAAACCAACGAGGTGCACGTTGACCGTGGCCAGCGCACGAGTGTGCCAGGGATCTATGCCGCGGGCGACTTGACAGACGGCACTACGCTGAAACAGACCGTCACGGCGGCTTCACAAGGGGCTATAGCGGCACTATCGGCATACAACTACGTTCTAGGCGGCGAGCACGACTACGAGGGCGAACTAGCCCACACTACAGCGAAGCAACCCGCAACTGTCTAAAGGCACCTGTCCGTAGATTTCGCCTCCTCTAACCCTTCTTCGCGCACGCCCTCGAGCGTGTATGCTACGCATAGCAAAAAGTGGAGGTACCCAATCCCATGATTCCGAGTCTGGAAGAACTTGAACGAGATCCCTACGCGGCGCTAGGTGTTCGCAAATTCATCAATGCCACCTGCCACCACACCGTTATGGGGGGAACGCTCATCCCTGAGACCACCCTCAAAGCGATGAGAGCGGCAGCCGGCAACTTCGTCGACATCCAGGAGCTCCAAAGAGCGGCCGGAAGAGTAATCGCCGAGTACACGCACGCCGATGACGGCTACATCGTCTCGGGTTGCGCGGCGGGATTAATGGTCTCTGCGGCAGCCATCATCACGGGCACCGACAAAGCGCTCATCGAGCAGCTTCCCTACGTTCAGGGCGGCCAGGTCGAGTGCGTGGCGAAGCGGTTCGCCCGGCGTGAAAACGATGACGGAGTCGAATATGCCGATCACGGATACGCGATGGCGGTGAAGACCGCCGGTGTGAAGTTCGTCGAGGTGGGTGACCCCGGTAACAACGGAGCCGGAGCGAGGACCGTAACCGCTGAGCAGTACGAGCAGACGTTCGTCGACAACCCCAACGCCAAGATGGTCTACTGGGTCGGATATGCGCCACCTTCAGACATCAAGCTTGAAGACGTTTTCGATATCGCGCATGCCCATGGGGCACGTGTGATTCTCGACGCGTCGAATGCCCTCCCGCCACGAGAGAACCTCTACCGATTCATCGATCTCGGGGCCGACGTGGTCTGCTACTCTGGCGGCAAAGGCATACAAGGGCCACAAGGTGCCGGAATCATCGCCGGCAGCCAAGACCTAATCGACTCGATCGCGATGCAGTCTGCGCCCGCTCATGGGATCGGACGAGTAGCCAAAGTGAGCAAAGAGGAGGTAGTTGGGCAGGTGTCTTCCTTCATCTGGTGGGCGGAGCAGGACGATGAAGAGCGGATGACGGATCATCATCGCAAGTCAGGGATGCTCCACACCGGCATCCGAGACCTCCCGAGTGTCGAAGATTCATATGTCCAGTTCCCGGACGACGACGATCGGCCGATGCCAAACGTTCACGTCAAAGTCGCTCCTGACTCAGGTTACGACGCTGAAGGATTGATCCAAGCCCTGAGGGACGGCGATCCGGCCATTGCTACGATGTCGCATCCAACCGACGATCGCATCGTGAGGATCGATGTCCGTCTGCTCGAAGATGAAGAGGTTCAGATCATCGCCGATCGGCTGAATGAGCTGCTCGGCTGACGCGAATTCAACTCGCTCAGTCGGCAACGACGCGGAAACCGATGTTTCCGGTGCTCGAATCCGGTGTTGACGCAGTTCGCGCGCCGACTCGATACCGGTTGCAATAAGAATCGTGGCATAGATACGAACCGCCACGGACAACCTTGGCATCGCCACTCCTCGGCCCTTTCGGATTTTCACGGGTGACTCTTCGGGCATTCCGATGGAAGGTCGGCGAAAACCAGTCTGAACACCACTCCCACACATTTCCGGCGACATCGAGCAAGCCATATCCATTGGCGGCAAACGAACCCATTGGCGAAGTGCCGTGATGGCCATCCTCCATTGAGTTGGAATCTGGAAACGCGCCCTGCCAGATGTTGCACATGTGAATCCCTTCGGGAGTTAAGCTATCTCCCCACGCGTACTCGGCCTGATCCAAGCCGCCCCGGGCTGCATACTCCCACTCCGCCTCGGTTGGCAACCGTCCGCCAGCCCATTCGCAATAAGCTGTCGCGTCTCGCCACGACACATGCGTTACGGGATGCGTTGGCCGATCCTCGCAGCTTGAGTCAGGACCGTCAGGATGGCACCAGTCAGAACCGTCAACCCTCCACCACCAAGGCGTGCTCTGCACCGCTTGAGAAACCGACTTTTCAGTCTCTTCGGAAACGAAGTCGCGAAAGACAAACGACCACTCGAACCGCTCCGCATCGGTCACGTGGCCGGTCGCAGATACGAACTCGTCGAACTGAGCAAATGTGACCGGGGCGCTGGCTACAAGAAAATCGCTCACTTCAACTGCCCGGATCGGCCCTTCGCCATCGCCCGGGAATCGACGGTTATCGGTACCCATCCTGAACTCGCTGCCGGACAGCCTGATCATCCCATTCATGCGACCATGCCCCTTCGTAGTCGCTCCCGGTTCACTCACCGCTTCGTCTTTCATGGCACCCGAATTCCTCATTGGGGCGCAACATCCTTCGACACTCTGAGGTTGTTCACTGTTGCTCATCATCCGCGCATTTTAACTGTTCGACTAGGTACTGAATTCGCAGCCGTAGCCGCTCTCCAATAAACTTTCGTCAGCATTATCGAATCCGCGTCAAGCAATAACGAGTACAGATAAATGAATACCAAAGCAGCCCTTCTTCGCGAGCCTCGCACTCCCGTTTCAGTAGAAACGGTCGACATCTCAGGACCGAAGACGGGCGAGGTCCTGATTCGGATCGTCGGCGCAGGAGTATGCCACAGCGACTATCACTCTGTAGACGGGCACATTGCCGCAGCGGCATTGCCAACGATCCTCGGGCACGAAGGCGCAGGAGTCGTTGAAGAAGTCGGCCCAGGCGTGTCAACACTCAAGACCGGCGACAAGATAATTCTTTCGCTCGACTCCATGTGCGGCACGTGTCGCAACTGCACTGCGGGGCACCCGTCGCTGTGCGAAACCAATTTCAGCGTCGGAGCAACTATGCCCGACGGCACCACGAGATTCTCTGTCAACGGCGAAGCGATACATCACAGGACCCCTACATTTACAGAATTCACGATGGCGCCCGAGAACAAATGCGTCGTTGTTCCTCCAGACACCAACTTGGAAGCTGCGTGTCTCATCAGTTGCGGAATAATCACTGGAGTCGGAGCCGTGCTCAACCGCGCCAAGGTGCCAACAGGAGCATCGATGGCGGTATTCGGATGTGGAGGTGTGGGCTTGAGCGTTGTACAAGGCGGTCGCCTGGCCAATGCGGCTCAAATCATCGCGGTCGACACAGTCGACTTCAAGCTGGAAAAAGCGGGCGAGATGGGTGCCACGCACTTCATCAACGCGAGCAAAGAGGATCCGGTCAGACGCATTCTAGAGATCACCGGTGACGGCGCCGATTACGCCTTCGAGGTCGTCGGATTCCCGGCCGTCGCCAAGCAGGCATTCAACTCAACACGGCCTCTGGGCACAATGGTGCTCGTAGGCGTCGTTCCAACAGGTGCCGAGATCGCGGTCGATGGATGGGAGCTGTTACGTGGGCGAACCATTCTGGGCAACTGGCACGGCGACGGTCGACCCCGCGTCGATTTCCTCTGGATGCTCGACATGTACGATCAAGGGCTTCTCAAACTCGACGAGATGATCACCCGCTACAGGCCGTTGGACGAGATCAATGAAGCATTCGCCGACATGACCGCTGGAGAGGCGGCTCGCAGCGTACTTACGTTCTGAGCTAGTCGATCTGCCGCAAACGCGACCCGTTGACGACCCCGATCAACACATTCGCATGAGAACTGTTGGAAACCAACCGAGCGGCTGCAACCCGCTAATCCGAATCTATCAACGAAACCGCGTTGCGCCTACCGGATTGCGGTGCTGAGATATGTGATCCCGCTTGCCTTTGGTGCGCTTCGCCAACACGTCTGGTCTCACCGGCCACAGCACTACACAGGCTCGCTCCGCCCACTCGTTATACGCGCGTTCCATCTCGGCGACGCGTGACGGCTCGCTTGTTGCCAAGTCGTTGAGCTCGGTGCGGTCATCGGGGATATTGTAGAGCTCCCACGGAGCATCCCACTCCGAAACAAGCTTCCAGTCGCCAATCCGGATCCCGCGATTGCCCTCGTGTTCCACAGCGACAGGCTTCTCACGCGCCCATGGTTTACCTTCGATCGCTGGCATGAACGACTCTCCTTCAAGCGGCGTGATGTCATTGCCGTTGTATTCCGATGGGTACTGCGCACCGGCGGCTTCGTAAACAGTTGCAGATATGTCCGTTATGTGCGTCGGCACGTTGTCGACAATGGCGGCTCTCTCAATTCGCGATGGCCAATGGACAATGAACGGCGTCGAGACTCCCCCTTCGTGGAACCACCTTTTGAAGAGCCGGAATGGAGTGTTTGAGACGTTCGCCCACGGCAACTCAACGGCTTGAAAGGTAGTATCGGGCCCCGGCCGCAACTCTGGAATATCACCCACTCGAACCTCCTGGCCGTCAAGAGTCAAGGTGCTCGCCCATTGCGACGGGTCTGGCCAATCGGTGTCTTCTTGGAAGAGTTCGGCGCATCCTCCGTTGTCGGAGAGGAACATGATGATCGTGTTCTCAAACTGTCCCTGCTGTTTCAACGTGTCGAGCACGCGTCCTACGCCGCGATCGACCTGCTCGATCATGGCACAGTAGACTGCCATACGGATGTCTTCGTACTCTTGGTTCTCGACATCCTCCCACGGCGGCGCATCCTCGTCGCGTTTCGAGATTGGCCACTTCTCGTCGACGATCCCCAATCCCTTCTGCTCTTCATGGCGCGAGCCGCGGATCTCGTCCCATCCGCGCATGTAACGGCCCTCGTACTTGGCGATATCGTCTTCCCACGCGTGGAGCGGCCAGTGTGGAGCGGTGAACGCTATGTACTGGAAAAACGGGGAGGCATTGGATGATGCGCCCTCGATTTGCGCGACTGCGTGGTCGGCGATGGCATCGGTCAGGTGAAAGTCGTCGCTCTCCACATCGATCAGCTTGGTCTGCAACATCAACGCCTTTGGATACCAGTAGGAATCTGCAGCCTCCATCAGCCCGAAATACTCGTCGAAGCCTCGTTGCGTAGGAAGGGGATGAGTGGCGTCGCCTGGATTCCATTGATCGCGCCGTCGGCGATCATATCCACCGCCGACGTGCCATTTGCCCGACATTAAAGTCGTGTAACCCGCGCTTTTGAGCACCTCGGCCATTGTGACGCAGCCGTCGTTTAGATACCCCTGGTAACTAGGCACCCCTAGATTGCCGGTCATCTGACCAATCCCCGCCTGATGGGGGTTCAAACCGGTCAGCAGCGCGGCTCGTGACGGGCAGCACCGGGCACCGTTATACATCTGAGTGAAACGCAGTCCGTTGTAGCCCAAAGAATCGATGTTCGGGGTGTTGATCTCGCCTCCGTAGCATCCAATGTCGGAAAAGCCTAGATCATCCACCATGATGACGATTACGTTAGGGCGCGACGAATCGCCACCTCCGTTTTCTGACGAAGCCATTACTCCCCCAATCAGGAAGACTCAATATTCGGCGTCTAGCTCGAGCGGATACAACGGCCTTCGCCGCCGGTGATACTCGAACGTGGTGAGATCGGCAGTCGTAACGCCAGGAGTGTTGACGATGATCACCTTCCCAGCGATCGGTTGATACGCCGGCCTCGGGGAAACTACGCCTTTGGCCACTACGATGCGGTATCTCTCGGGGAAGATGCCGATGTGATACATCTGCGCGCGTGTCGTGTTTCCGGCGCGTTCAGAGGTCAGGAGCAGTGTCTGACCGCCATCTGTATCGAACCTGACGCTCACACCTGCGTAGTAGAACCTGAACCCTCCGTGGGAGGCGCCTAGCTCTTCATAGTGCCCGTCGCTGATCGCCTTCGCCGTGCCAGTGACCTGCACAGGGCTACCATGCATGTCGTCCGTCTTGCCGCCGACCTTCAGAGTCAATGTCGAGCCGACGCCTGCGGACACGCAAGCGTCCACGGAATCGGGGTCGTAGAGGGTCTGCAGGTAACTGTCAATCCCCTTTTCGACGACCTCCGCCAATATGTGGGTCGAGTCTGCTGAGGACCCGCCACCGATGTTGTCGCCCACATCCATCAGCACTATTGGCCCCGGCCGCACGTCATCTCCGTCGTCAGGCATAGTCAATGCGGCACCGTCGACCGGAACCTCGTCGGCATCGCCTACTGCTCGAGGACCGATGTAGGAAGAGACCGCCATGTCCAACGCCTCCGAAATCGATGGCACATGGACGTTCAACTCGGACCTCAACTCCCAAGCCCGTTTCGCCATGCCCTCCGCCACGGACCTCGCCAGTTCCAAATCGCCGTTGTCGGCGATCGCGACCCAGGACATGCCCATCTCTTCAACATCAGAATACGGATACCCCTCTGCGACGCTGGTATCCAAGATGCCAGGGGTTTCATTCGCAGCCACGCAATCATCAACGAAAGTCTTCATCGGGGTTTCGCCGGTGAATTGTTTGACGATGTTCACCAGAACAGGAGGCATCTCGATCCACTGCGCGGGGTTTATCTCCCCTTTCGCAGTCCGATATACCATTTCTGCGCACTTTCTACCCCGGATCTTCGGGTCGAGATGCGGGTTAGTCCTCCACACGACACAGATGTCCGTGTGCTCGACGACGGGTTTCGACACGTTGCCGTGCATGTCCAACGTGACGCCTATCGGCACGTCAGGACCCACGATCTCTCGAACTGCGCGACAGAATTCACCATCCATATCAGGGAATTCTTCGCTCACCGCGGCGCCATGGTTCGAAATCAAGACTGCGTCCCAAGGTCCTTCACCTCGCAACATCCCGAACATTTCCGTAGTCAGGCGATCGTAGGCGTCCTTGGTGATGGTCCCGATCGGACCGGTTACCGCATACATCAACGGCACGACCTCGAAGCCCAACTCTTCCGCGGCCTCCAAGTAGCCGGAGATCGTGTATCTAGCGTCGACATAGTTTCGCACGATCTCTTCACCACGCATGATCCCCGTGTTGACGAACTGACCGTAATCGGCCGGAACGGTCGAGAAGGTGTTGGTCTCGTGCGAGATACCAAGTATCGGCATTCTCATGGCATTTCTCCTAGCTCTAGTCCATATTTGACGAATTCAATCGCCATGCAACTTTATCTTCGCCTATGTTGGAAATCTGCGTAGGTGACGATGCCATGTCCAAGCGAAGCGTAGTCTCGATCCCATCGTTCCTGGATTCCGGCCCTCCAACTCAAAGCCGCTTCTTTCAGTTCAGCCGCCAATTCGGGCATCGAATCGGCTAGGTTCTCGCTCTCGGCTGGGTCGGACACTACGTCAGCAAGATGCACGTGAGTAGATGGCTCATCCTCCTCCACCAACACGCCATCGATTACCAATTTCCATCTGCCACGTCTGACCGCCGTCTGACCGTCTAGCTCCCAGAAGATGTCTCGATCAGGAAGCGAATCGCCGTCGCTAAGCATACTCAAGATGCTCGAACCATCGAACTCATCCGATGAGGTAGGCTCTTCGCCGTCGACGGCATGCAGCACTGTAGGGACGATATCCATCGATGCGCTAGGGTGCGATACAACCTGCCCGCCGGGAATCTTTGCGGGGTAATGAGCGATGGCAGGCATCTTGACGCCGCCATCGAACAAGCTGAATTTGTGGCCCTTCAACCCACCGGAAGTTCCGCCGTAGTATGGGTCGAGAGTGCCGTCCAACCAGTTGCGCGTCTCGCGCGATGGGCCGTTATCGGATACGAAGAACGTCAGTGTGTTCTCGTCTTCGCCGAGTCTCTCGACCTCGTTCATGATCGATCCGACGGCATCATCGATTGCGCTGATCATGGCTGCCATGATTTGGCGGTCCCAGGGCAGATGAGAAAATCGGTCTCGGTACTTCGCGGGCGCATGCATAGGGTAGTGGGGAGCGTTGAACGGGATATAGAGCAAGAAGGGCGCCCCCGATTCTCGCTTCTCTTCGACCATCACTCGCAGTCGATCGATTACCTTGTCAGCGATCAACTCGGTGAAGTACGTGCCATCGTGCCACACCTCTTCGTTGTTCTCCCAGAGGTCGTGAGTGGGATTCACGCCGGGACCGGGTCGGTTGGCGCCCCAGTAGTAGATGTGGGAGTAGAAGTCGATGCAGCCGGCCAAGAATCCGAACCAGTAGTCGAAACCGTGGCTGTGAGGGCGGCACTCATCGGTTAAACCTAGGTGCCACTTGCCCACCATCGCCGTCTGGTAGCCTCGGTCCTTCAGCAACGACGAGATCGTCGGAGTGGAGTTCGGCAATCCGGAGGCGGTGCGATGGCCTTGCAATATGGCCCTGACCCCTGCGTTTCCGGGGTACCTGCCCGTCAGCAGAGCTGCGCGGGATGGACTGCATACAGGACTGTTCGAGTACCAATCCGTGAATCGGACGCCTTCGCCTGCCATGCGATCGAGATTGGGCGTCCTGAAATCGGTTGCGCCCATGCAGGATAAGTCACCGTAGCCTTGGTCATCGGTCATGAAGACGATGACGTTAGGGCGATCTGAAGATGTTGCCATTTACCCGTCTCCTCAGCGTGATGATACGGGAACGCGGATGCGCTCGCGAGATCATGGGACATGGAAGGTGGGGTGTTCTGTCTTTCCTCTGGGTCCCGGCGTGCGGCGCGTGAGCGCATAGCATGCGCTACGTAGTCGCACCTCGTTGCGCGAGGGGATAAAACGGCGTGTGGGCGGAGTGGAGGGTTTCGGACGGTGAAGACATTGCCACCCGACTGGGGATGATCACATCCGCAGTCGGGTGTTGTCCACTGTGTGGATTTCGGCGTCGTGCCGGCGAGGATCTACTCGTCGTCGAATGACACGAAAGTTTCGCTCGATGTATCGCCGTTGCTGAGCAACGAGTCGGCCAAGCCCAAGACATCATCCTCAACATCAGCCGACGGACCATCGTAGTCTGAGAAGCCGATATCGGTCATGCGTGCGGGGCCATCGCGATCGAGCATGTCAATCGGGATTGTGTAGTTCGTGGGAACTCCATAGCCTGTGTCGTCGCCACGAGCAATCGCCGCGAGAACCTCTTCCCAAACTCGGATCTCTTCGCCGCCCTCTTTGACTTCACCGGGCTCGGGAAGACCTAGAATCTCTCGTCCCTTTTGGGTGCGGTCGAGTCGAGCGGGAATCATCCGGCCGATAATCACGTTCTCTTTCAAGCCGTTCAGGTGGTCAACGCTTCCCTGCAACGCCGCTTCAGTAAGAACCCTTTCGGTTTCTTGGAATGAGGCCTTGGCCAAGAAGCTTTGAGACATCAACGAGACCTTGCTAATACCGAGCAATACTGGTGACGCCGTAGCCGGCTCTCCGCCTTTCGAGCGAAGCTCTTCATTTTCATGCAGGTAGATCGATCGATCCACGATCTCGTTGATCAACAGTGTCGAGTCGCCCGAGCTGTCGATCTTCACCTTCCTCAACATCTGCCGGACGATTACCTCGAAGTGCTTGTCGTGCACCTTCACGCCTTGTGAGCGATACACTCTCTGCGCCTCTTCGACCAGGTATTTCTGGACAGCCTCGATTCCAGTGATCCGAAGGATTTCATGCGGGTTCTTCTGACCATCGGTCAGCTGTGAGCCAGGCTCAACAACATCGCCGTCTGAAGCCAGAATTTCGACGTGGCCCTGTGGAAGATACTCGCGCTCGTCCCGTTCTGTCCACTCGATCACGACCTTGTCGCCGACTTCTGCAATGGTTCCAGATACCTCAGCAACTATTTCCTCGGGCAGTGAGAGGGTTCCATCTGACGCGCTGGCGTCCTTCCTTCCCCTCACGCTCAATTTCATTACCGGCGATCCGGCATCAACCCAATCGCCCACTTTTACCGAACTTCGGTACCCGGCTTTAACTCCGACCTCATCCTTGAAGAGCTCTTCGCTCTCGACGGCGATGATGTGTTGGCCTCCGACCTCGCGGAAATTTACTGTTCCCGAAATGTCCGACAAAATCGCGGCAACCTTAGGCGTCCGCGCCTCGAAAAGCTCTTGGACTCTTGGCAAACCGGTGGTAATGTCGCGGTCGCTGGCGATTCCACCGGTGTGGAAGTTACGCATCGTCAGCTGCGTGCCAGGTTCACCAATTGATTGAGCCGCGACGATGCCGACCGCTTCACCAACTATTGAAGCGCGATTGTCGGCCAGCATGCTGCCGTAGCATTTGGCGCATACGCCGCGCTCAAGTGTGCATGAAACTGGCGATCGGACTTCAAGCTCTTCGATGCCTGCGGCAACAATCGACTTCGCCGAAACGACCCCTATCAAGTGGTCGACAGTCGCCAGCACCTCACCGGTTTCGGGATGCACAACCTCATTGACCGGGTAGCGGCTGAACAGGCGCTCTTCCAACGGCAGATTCAAAGATCTCGAACTGGCCGCCGTGATCTCCATACCCACGGTGGCTCCACAATCTTGGGCATTGATGATCACGTCCTGCGCGGCGTCGGCCATCCGACGCGTCAGGTAACCAGCTTCCGCGGTTTTCAACGCTGTGTCGGCCAGCGCTTTTCTCGATCCGTGCGTAGAGGTGAAGAATTCATGGACTGACAAACCCTCCGAGAAACTCGCCTCGATCGGGCTGTCAATGATTCGTCCTCTCGGGTTCGACATCAAGCCTCTCATGCCGGCCATCTGCTTGATCTGCGCCAAGTTACCCTTGGCACCGGAGTCGGCCATGGCGAAGACGCCGTTGTACTCCTTCAGGTGACTCTGCACCGCGGCCGTGACGCGGTCCGAAGTGGTGTTCCAAGTGTCGATAGTCGCGGCGTACTTCTCTTCCTCTGTAATCAACCCGTCCGCGTACTGCTGCTCCAACATTCTGACCTGGGCTCGGCCTTCGGACAACAGCGCTGACTTTTCTGGCGGGGGAACCGCATCTTTAATGGCGATCGTCGTACCAGACGCCATCGCGTATTCGAAGCCCAGTCGCTTCATCTCATCCAAGACGGCGGCCGTGCCTTCGTTACCCAGCTGCTCGAAGCACCTGTGCACAATGGCCTCGACCTCGTCCTCGTGCATCACATAGTTGTGGAACCCAAGTTCAGGAGGGAAGATTTCGTTGAATATCACACGGCCGACAGTAGTGGCGATCCAACTATTCGGTTCGGGAACTGTGAACTGCCAAGGCGATGAGTCTTCCGCCTCCATAACCAAGACGTCGGTTCCGCCATCCATCCGAAGCCAAATAGGATCGTTGAGGTGCACCTCACCCACGTCCAACGCATGATGCGCTTGATCCTTGCTTCCGTACATGTGAACTTCACTCGAGAAAATGCTCGATTGATCCAGTTCGTTCCAAGCGGGCGGGCCCTCGATGTCAGAACGGATCAACTCTTCAAGCGCAGTCCGTTGATCGGCGGCAACCGCTTCCCAACGCCCTTGCCAGAGCCTAGAGACCTCGTTGGCGCCGGCCGCCGACACGTTGGAGGCGTTACCTCCTGCATCTTCGGCATTCGCCTTCAGCACAGATTCAAATGCGTCGCAGGCTTTGGACACCTCTGACGTCACTGTTTCGCCGATCAAAGAGATCTGAGACAGCGCAAGGGATGCGATATCCACGCCTGCCAGCGCGGCCACAGAATCATCCTCGAGCGCGTCAACCGATGCCTTGATCTGCCCGATTGCCGGTGCCAAATCGACACTCGCGTCAGAATCTGACATTCCGCTCAAATCCTCGATAACGCCTTCAACGATCTGTTCCAACTCGCTCGCCAGTTCGGCTATCGAATCGTCATCCAGCTGGCTGTCGTTCGCCTGTTTGGCAGAATCAACGGCCGACCCAAATGCACTTGCTGCGCCTTGGATCGATTCCTCAATATTGGAATTCAATTCAGTCACGACAGCATCGAGTGCCGATGCATCTACCTCTGCTTTATCCGAACCGGCAGAATCGAATGCTTTGGAAGCATTTGAAAGTTGAACATCTGCGGAATAGAGACTCTCAGTATTCGGTTGGGTGTTGAATTCGGCCCAATCCACATTTGCGACGGTTCGACTGAATGCTTCAACTGCGTCGTCTATTGAGACCCCAACCGAGTCGCCAGCTGTCCCGGCAGAGCCCGATGTGTCAAAAACGCTCGATAGCGCTGTGGATAACTCCGTTGGCAATGTGGTCTCAAGTGCCGACATTAGACGCCGACGATCATTGTGAGAACCCATTAAGATGCCGTTGCCTTTTCGAACCCGGGTCAGCGCGGCGTCAAGAGATTCGCTGAAATCCGGCGCGATAGACGCCTTCAACGATTCGATCTGCCTTAACTCCTCGGTCACCGTCTCCAGGCCGTCACCCAACGAATCGGTTTCAGACTTGGTGGCAGACTCGACTAGCCCAGAAAGCCGATCGGAAACCAATCCGGTGCTATCTGCGACGATCTTCTCTCGCTCGCTTGCGACTTTTTCGCCGAAGCTGCGGATCGATTGCTCCGACTCGTCTGGGAGCCTCTCCCGGATTTCGCCTAGCGCCGACGCGACAGATCGCTTAAGGTCGTCAATCAATTCTCCGGAGATCGCGTTGCTACGCTGTGTGTTGCTTATCGCCTCGATGCTTCGCCGAAGTCCATTGAATGCGCCTTGAGAAATGTCCACTCCGGCGCTCTCAAGCGCCTCTGCGGCAGATGCCAACGTTCGCTCGGACGCGTAACTGTATTGGGCGTTGAAGGCCTCGCTCAACGCATCATTGGCTTTACCTACCGACGGAATCACGAGATTCTCGATTGCCGTCTCGATCGCCTCGCAATGGTTCTCAACAGCTGCGATAACTTCGTTTAACCGGTGCGACGCAACATCGCGTGACAACGAGCCGAGTTCGCCTTCCAAATCCTCCAAGGCGCCTATGACGGGACTCAATTCACTCTCGAAGCCTGATTTCACTGCGTCGGAAACCGCACTGCTTCGTGATTGTTGCCCGTCTACCCGTGACTTCACCAGCGACTGGATCTCCGACTCTGCAGAGTCGAAGTTCTCCTGCCAAGCCTCCTCTACGGCACTGCTGTATTTTTCCGCGCTTGCGGCCAGCTCATCAGCCGTAACCCGCGCCTTTAACAATGTGTCTTTTCCGGTCAGGTAGTAGATTCCGAGCAACATGTCCAACGTTGGCGAAACGATCGGGGCGCCGGATCGGGGCGCCAACATGTTCTTCGTGCTGAGCATAAGCTGCTTCGCTTCGTTGATTGAGCCGGGTGAAAGCGGCACGTGAACGGCCATCTGGTCGCCATCGAAGTCGGCGTTAAACGCTGTGCAGACGAGCGGGTGGAGCTGAATCGCAGACCCTTCGACTAGCCGAGGGTAAAAGGCTTGTATTCCGAGTCTGTGAAGAGTCGGCGCCCGGTTCAAGAGGACAGGGTGCCCCTCAACGACCTTCTCCAACGTGTCCCACACCTCGGCATCAGCTTCTTCGGCCCGACGCTTCGCGGTTTTGATATTGTGGGCGTGGCCTTCGGCGATGAGACGATTCATCACGAACGGCTTGAAAAGCTCCAACGCCATCTGTTTGGGTAATCCGCATTCGTGCAGTTTCAGCTTTGGACCCGATATGATCACCGAGCGCCCACTGTAGTCCACACGCTTGCCGAGCAGGTTTTGGCGGAACCGTCCCTGCTTGCCGCGCAAGAGGTCCGTCAACGACTTGAGCTTGTGGTTGTGGCGACCCATTATCGCCCGGCCGCGCCGCCCGTTGTCGATAAGTGCGTCGACAGCTTCCTGCAACATGCGCCTCTCATTGCGCACGATGATGTCCGGCGCTGCGAGCTTCAAGAGATGCTTCAGGCGATTGTTACGGTTAATCACGCGCCGGTAGAGATCGTTCAAGTCGCTGGTGGCGAATCGGCCGCCATCCAACTGGACCATCGGGTGCAACTCTGGCGGCAGAACCGGAAGAACCGTCAAAATCATCCATTCGGGCTTGTTGCCACTGGTGCGGAACGCCTCGACAACGCTCAAGCGCTTAATCGCCCGGACCCGCCGTTGACCCGAAGTTGTACGAATCTGATCCAACAACTCGGCGTGCAGTTCATCAAGATCGATGTTTTGCAGTAACTGGTGAACTGCATCAGCTCCCATGCCAGCTTCGAAGACGCCCGCGAAGCGATTCTTCAGTTCTTGGTAGTTGCTCTCGGTTAGTTGGGTCTTGACCTGGATGCTGGATGCCTGGTCTATCTTTCGCTGGATATCCGCTTCGAACAGAACTCGGTAGTATGCAAACTTGGTGTCGATCTCCTGCTCGATAGAGGAGTCCTCTAGTGCGGAGGGCATCTCGTCCTGTTCCAGTCCGAGTTCGATCTGTAACCTGACTGTCTCTTCGATCAGTTGGGAGAGGTATTCTTCGGCATTTCCTGCCAAGGATTCCTGGGCACGCAGGTCCGACAGGCGCTCCCACTCTTGTTCTCGGTACGCCTCCAGTTCGGCGATCGCGTTCTCGCGAGCCTCTTCATCGACCTTGGTGATTACGTACGAGGAGAAGTACAGCACTCGTTCCAAGTTACGGGGCGTTATCTCCAGAATCAGGCTCATTCTCGAGGGCGTGCCCTTCGAGAACCAGATGTGGGCAACTGGCGCTGCCAGCGAAATATGGCCCATGCGTTCGCGACGCACGTTGGATCGAGTGACCTCAACGCCGCAGTGTTCGCACTTAAAGCCTTCGCGCCGCTGCCGATCCCTCTGCCGCTTGTACTTTCCGCAGTAGCACTCCCAGTCCCTCGTCGGGCCGAATATCCGCTCGCAGAATAGCCCGTCCTTTTCCGGGCGCAATGAGCGATAGTTGATCGTCTCCGCCTTGGTCACTTCGCCGAACGACCAGCGAAGGATCTGCTGCGGCGACGCAAGCGAGATCTTGATCGCCTGGAAGTCGTTCGCGGGTGGCGGGGTCGCTTGTCGCATCGGTGTAAATGCCATATTCGTAATAACCTCTTGCCGTTGTTCGGCTGGTACTAAGGTGTTCTCTAACTTTTAGTTCCGTTTGTTGTGGGGAGATTCGTTCGAAGTTATTCGTCCGAAGGCTCGCCGTCCGTCAAAACTGATCCGACCTCTCCAATCGGTTCAAACTCAGCATCGCCGTTCTCCCCGAATGCGGATTCGAGGTCGAACTCCATCGAAGGGAGAGGCAACTCTGTATCGATGTCCAAAACACCGCTGCCAGAGTCTCCGTCCGAGATGCTGCCCATTGCCGGCAGAGCTTCGAACCCTACCGTGAGATCGCCATCTTCTCCTGCGGGGAGACGACCTTCGGCGATCATGTCCACTGCCAAACCCAATCCCTGAAGCTCTTTAACGAGAACGTTGAACGATTCAGGAACGTCTGCGGATACGACCGGCTGACCCTTCACGATTGCTTCGTAGGCCAGCACACGGCCACGAACATCGTCCGATTTGATCGTCAACACCTCTTGCAAGGTGTGCGGCGCCGAGTAGGCCTCCAGCGCCCAGACCTCCATCTCGCCAAATCTCTGGCCGCCAAACTGGGCTTTACCGCCCAACGGCTGCTGAGTGATGAGCGAGTATGGGCCCGTCGATCGTGCGTGGACCTTGTCTTCCGCCAAGTGGATCAGCTTCATCATGTAGATGCTTCCGACGGTGACGGGTTGATCGAACCTCTCTCCGATTCTGCCGTCGATCAGAACCTGCTTGCCCATGATCGGAGCAGCGGTCCCGAGCTCGCGATCGAGTTTTCTCGATAGTTCAAGCAACGCATCGCGATCCAGCCCAGAAACGTCTTGTCCAGCGACCTCGGTTAGCCAGATCTGCATGCACGCTTCACTCGCAACGCCTTCTTGTGAGGGATCGTCGTTCCATATAACGTCGTAGTCGTAGCCGCGCTCCGCAAGCCACGCAGAGACGCGAGCAGTGTCGAATCCACGATTCGCCGGGTCTTTGCGGTCTCGCGCCTCGGCGGCAATGACGAACCACGCTCGAGCAAGGTTGTCTTCGATCGCCACATCGGAGGCGCTGTCGAACACGGGTGTGACTGCCGAGAAGCCAAGCTCGTGGGCAGCCCAACCCAGATGCGTCTCCAAGAGTTGGCCCAAATTCATCCTCGAAGGAACGCCGATGGGGTTCAACACGATGTCGAGCGGTGTACCGTCCTCCATGTGTGGCATATCTTCCCGCGGGAGGATCATCGCCACGACGCCCTTGTTGCCGTGTCGGCCTGCCATCTTGTCACCTGGGGTGATCTTGCGAGTGTGAGCAACCCACACCCGGACCATCTTCGAAACGCCGGGTGGAAGTTCGTGGCCATCTTCTTTGTTGTTGATGCGGACCTTCGTGACCTTGCCTTTTTCACCGTGGGGCGCTCGCAGACTTGTGTCTTTTACGTCCCGGGCCTTCTCACCGAATATGGCTCGTAGGAGCTTCTCCTCGGCCGTCAATTCGGTTTCACCCTTAGGAGTGATCTTGCCAACCAAGATGTCGCCGGGTCCGACCCATGTTCCAGGTACTACGATCCCCTCCTCATCCAAATTGGCCAGGCTGGTATCGCCGACGTTCGGAATGTCTCGGGTTATCTCTTCTGGGCCCAGCTTCGTGTCACGTGCCTCGATCTCATGCTTCTGAATGTGGATCGAGGTGTAACGATCTTCCTTCACCAGATCTTCATTGAGGATGATCGCGTCCTCGAAGTTGCCGCCGCCCCAGCTCATGAATCCGACCATCAGGTTCTGACCAAGAGCCAGTTTGCCGCCATCTGTCGACAAGCTGTCTGCGATTGCCTGACCTGCTTTAACACTCTGACCTTTCGACACGCTGGGATGCTGGTCGATGCAGGTGCTCTGGTTCGACCTGGCAAATTTGATCAATCGGTGATCATGTTCCTCACCTTCGTCGTTGCAGACCGTGATCTTGTCGTTCGTAACGGAGGTAACAATGCCGTCAACGCGGGACAAGACGACCTGGCCGCTATCTAAGGCGGCCCGGCTTTCCAGACCTGTCCCTACTATCGGGGCTTGAGGCTTGATGAGCGGAACACCTTGGCGCTGCATGTTCGAGCCCATGAGGGCACGAGTAGCGTCGTCATGCTCCAAGAAAGGAATCAGTCCAGTTGAAACACTCACGATCTGGGAGGGCGAAACGTCGATGTAATCCACGTCGATGGGGTTGGCCTTGACGTAACGTTCTCCACCTGTTCGGCAATCAGCGTCGCCGACGATCTGACCGATCTCGTCGGATAACGTCGTAGGCTCCGCTATCAGCACCTCTTCCTCTTGATCGGCTGAAAGATACTCAACGTCCTCCGTGTGGTCGGTGACATAAGGCTGAACAGTTAACTCTTGTACTCCCAACCTGCGAAGGCGCGACCCGACCTCGGCGTCGATCACTACACCTTCTCCGGCAACAACCGTGTTGCGGCTTTTCTCCCGCACCTCCTGCAGCAACGTTCTACCTATCAAATCGTCCGACTTGCTCGAAATCGTCTTCCTAACCTTTCGGTAAGGGGTCTCGACGAATCCAAAGTTGTTCACCCGAGCGTAAGTCGCGAGCGAGCCCAAGAGTCCGATGTTCGGACCTTCCGGCGTCTCGATCGGGCATATTCGGCCGTAGTGCGAGTGGTGCACGTCTCGTACGTCGAACCCGGCGCGGTCGCGCGTCAAGCCGCCAGGGCCCAACGCTGACAGACGCCGCTTGTGAGTCAGCTCAGAAAGCGGATTGGTCTGGTCCATGAACTGCGACAGCTGAGATCCGCCGAAGAACTCTTTAACCGCGGCGCCCACTGGTCTGATATTTATCAACGCGGCCGGAGTCGTCTCGCCGGGATGGGTAGTCATTCGTTCCCGAACGACGCGCTCCATCCTCACCAGGCCGACACGGATCTGGTTCTGGATCAATTCGCCAACGGTGCGAACCCGGCGATTACCTAAATGATCGATATCATCCGGGCGAGCGTGACCGTTGTTGATGATGATCATTCGCTTGATGATGTTCACGAAGTCTCGCTTCGTGAGCGTGCGTCTGGTCAGATCGACATCAACGCCGATGCGGCGATTCAGCTTGTAGCGTCCGACAGCGCCCAAGTCGTAGCGCCGGGGATCGAAGAACATCTGCTGGACAAGCCTCTTGGCGCCATCAACCGTGGGCGGCTCACCGGGCCTCATCCGCTTGTAAAACTCTTTGAGCGCCTCTTCCTCGTCACGAGCATCGGAGTCAGCCTCCCATGTGGTGCGCATGAAGTGTCTGACGTTGTCGTTCTCGGGATCTGCCTCAACATCCTCGAACAGCCCAACCATCCGCTCCATCGAACCCCAATCAGAAGTCGCGGCTTCATCTTCAGGTGAAAGATCAGGGACGGCAGCTATCGCACGTAGCAACGTGGAGACCGGGAGCTTACGCTTGCGGTCTACCTTTGCGAACAGGACGTCGCGGTTGCTCGTCTCGAGCTCCACCCATGCGCCACGGTATGGAATCAGCTTGACGCTGCACAGCCGATTGCCGGTCGCCGGATCAACTGACGTCGAGTAGTAGGCGCCTGGCGATCTCACCAACTGGGATATGACGACGCGCTCGGCGCCGTTGATGATGAAGGTGCCGTTGCTGGTCATCTTCGGTATCTCGCCGAAGTAGATCGTCTGCTCTTTGATTTCGTCCGTCTCGTTGATCTTCAACTCGATCGTGATATGAAGCGGCACGCTGTAAGTGATCTCACGTTCACGGCACTCTTCCTCAGTGACCTCCGGATCCATGATTTCGTGATCCGTCAACCGCATCTCATACTTGGGGCGGTCAGTGGTGAAGTCAGTGATGGGAGAGATCTCATCGAACAGATCACGCAGGCCATCGCCTAATAACCAGTCAAAAGAGTCCTTCTGAACCTGCACGAGATCCGGCATTGCAAATGATTGCGCAATCGAACCGAAATGTTTCGTTCGATGATGTCCGTTTCGCATAGTTTGGGCCTCTGCAGTAGTCATTAATTGCTCCTTGAAAAATCAGGCAACCGATCGATTGGCGGCGTTGGGATAAAAAACCCAGCAGCCGCCTAGTTACACGGGAGGAAAGTAGCGCACGAAGAGTTGGGAGACGCGCCGAATCGACACGGGTTCCCTACCCGGTCGAAAAATGGGAATTTGATGCCAGACAAAGGCCCAGCTAGAGAGATCGCGCACTGCTACAAGGATCAATCTACCACAAAATGGTTTACCCGTCAATAATCGACGAGGCATTGAACAGCGCTTTTCGTGTGCGCTAAGGCGATGCTCGCATCATTGGACGCTGGCCTTAGCCAACGCCCTCGGCGGGGCCGTCGCTCGAACCTCTTGTGCGCAGCGGAACGTCCTTCAAAAAGACTGTCACTACCAGAGAGACCAGCAGCCATAGGAACGTCACCAAGAAGACGTCGGTTACCGCACCCGACAACGCCTCGCGCAGTCCTCCCAACACCATGTAGGCTAGACCCTCGCCACCTCCCGAAGCACTCAACCGATCCGTCAACGCTGCCATCCCGTCTGGGTTCACCATCGCACTTGGATTGTCGGAGATCGTGCCTAGAATCTCGGGATCGATCTGCGACGTCACTTGCTCGGGCAGACTGGCGGTCAAGTGGCTGGAGAAACGGTTCGACATGAACGCACCCATGATGGCGAGTCCCAAGGCACCACCTATCGTTCTGTAAAACTGCACAGTAGACGTCGCCACCCCCAAGAATTGGTGCTCAACAGCGTTCTGAACAGCGATGGTGAATGCCGGGAAGGTGAACCCCAATCCGAATCCCAGGATCACGATGAAAATGATCGCCGCGAAGTACTCGGAATCGACGGACAGCGTCGACATCGCGAACATACCGGCGGCCATCAGCGTGACTCCGATCAAGCCAGGTAGACGGTAGCCCCCTAACCGCGATACTGCCTGACCGGAGATCGCGGCGCCGACCACGGTACCGAGCATCATGGGCGTCAAAAAGCTCCCGCTGCTGGTGGCCGACGCTCCCAACACTCCTTGAAAGTAGAGAGGAATGAATATGATCGCCGAAAACATCCCGAAACCTGTTACGAATGTAGCCAACAAAGCGACCGACATCACGCGGTTTCGATAGATGTGAAGTGGCATGATCGGGTTGCTCGCACGCGATTCGGTGACCACGAACACAACCACCGACACTGCTGACAGCGCAAACAACCCGATGATGGTTGCCGAGCCCCAAGCGTACTCGACTCCGCCCAGCGACAGTGCGAGCAACAGGGGAACAACCGTCAAAATTAACGCCACTATGCCAACCACATCAACGTTTCTGTCTCCTGCTTGAGGTCTGATCGACGGGAAGAACCTAGACATCAACAGCACCAGCACAACTCCGATCGGGATGTTTAAGAAAAATATCCAGTTCCACGAGAGCGTATCCGTAATGAGTCCGCCCAGAGTCGGACCAACGACCGATGCCAATCCAAACACTCCAGCTACCACGCCTTGGACCTTCCCGCGCTCAGACGGTGGGAACAGATCGCCGACAATCACAAAAGCCAACGAAAGCAACACTCCGCCACCCATGCCTTGCAACGCCCTGAAACCGATCAACTGGTTCATCGATTCCGCAAACCCACACGCGACCGATCCGACCAGGAACAGTACCAAACCCGCCAAGTAAAACAGTTTTCGACCGTATAGATCGGTCAATCGCCCTACAATCGGAACCGTGATCGTCGAAGCGACCAAATACGCGGTCGTGACCCACGTGTAGCGGTCGAACCCACCAAGATCGGAGATGATTCGCGGCATCGCAGTTCCAACCACCGTCTGGTCCAATGCCGCCAGGAACAAACCGACCATCGCGCAACCCAAGGTGATCATCACCTGAGTCCGAGGCATCGACTCAAATGCTGCCTCGACTGATGATTGGCCTTCTACTCGCGAATCACTCGACATCTAGACTCTCCCAAAATTGGCAATGCCGTCACCGCAACGGCAACGGCAGGGGACTCGCCCAACTTTAAAATAGTTAAGTAAGTCAGAGACTCTCCATGGCAAAGACACAAACCGTCCCCGCGGCCTCGATAACGCTCCACGTTAGAGGCATGACCTGCGCGGCCTGCGTCGGACACGTCACCGAGGCTATTCTCGCGGTTCCGGGCGTGAGCAACGCCCAAGTTTCGCTGGCAACCAACAGCGCACTCGTCGAGTACGCCCCCGAAACACTTGATCTCTCCGAAGTCGGCGCATCTGTTCGCGAAGCCGGGTACAGGATCGACGAGGAAGCTATCGCAGCTGACGCGTCAACCACCGACTCCCTTAAAGCCAGCGAATCCAGGCACGCGGCGGACCAAAGGGACCTCGATGGCACTCGCAATCGAGCCACCTACGCCATTGCGGTGGCCGTGTTGATCATGGTCGTACTGGCGCTGCGATCTTCGTCACTTCTCGATTTTGTTACCGACTCAGCGTTGAACGTCGTTTTTCTCGTGCTCGTCACACCTATCCAGATGTGGTCGGGCGCCCCCTTCTACGCATCGGCATGGGCAGCCGCCAAACGCAGAACCTCCAACATGAACACGCTCGTTGTGGTCGGCACATCCGTCGCATTCGCATATAGCGTCGTCGTGACCGTTGCGCAGCTCCTACCCGGCGACGCCTCATTGTGGGCGGCAGGTTCAGACTTCGTTACCGCCGGACACGGCACTGGCACCTACTTCGAGATCTCTGCGGCGATCATCGGGCTGGTCTCGTTGGGGAGATGGCTTGAAGGAAGAACAAGGCTCCGATCCGCCGAAGCGGTCAGGATGCTTATTCAACTCCAGCCCACTTCCGCCCTCGTCGAAACCGACGAGGGGCCAGCAGAAACACCCATCGATCAGATTCGCGTCGGCGACCAAGTAATTCTTAGACCCGGCGAACGAATCCCTGTAGACGGGCAAGTAACCGAAGGAACAGCCGAGATCGACGAGTCGATGCTCACCGGCGAAAGCACAACTGCTACTAAATCAAACGACGACTACGTGTTCGCCGGCACGCAAAATCTCACTGGGTCCTTGAGAGTCAGGACAATTCGGGTCGTGGGGGAGACGCTGCTCGCTCAGATCATCCGTCAAGTCGAGCAGGCCCAAGCGTCCAGGGCGCCCATCGAACGGCTTGTCGACCGCGTCACCGCCAAGTTCGTGCCGATCGTTCTCATCATCAGCATCGCCACCTTCGTATTGTGGATGATGCTCGCCCCTGAGCCACGACTGCAAAACGCGCTGCTCATCGCCGTGACCGTAACCGTAATCGCATGCCCGTGTGCACTCGGACTGGCAACACCAACAGCCATCGTCGCGGGTATTGGACGGGCTGCCGCGATGGGAGTTCTGATCAAGAACGCCGCGACCTTGGAACGCATTGCGCAGATCGACACAATCGCATTCGATAAAACAGGCACCCTAACCGAAGGTGCGCCCCGAGTGGTCGAGGTCGCAACATTCCCGAATTCACCTGTTGACGAAGAGAAGATGATTGCACTGGCAGCCGCGGCCGAGGTCCCTTCCGAACACCCCATCGGAAACGCAATCGTCGACGAAGCCAAACTCCGAAACGTCGAAGTGCCGACGGCTCGAGGGTTCAGATCAATCCCGGGGGAAGGAGTCTTTGCGGAAGTCAACGGCCTGACGGTCTCCGTCACCAATTCAACTCAATCGGAGAGCATATCGGAGATCGTAGGAACTCTTGGCACCGAAGGCAACACAGTGGTTATCGTGTCCATCGAAGGAAGCCCAGCCGCAGCCATCTCTCTTTCCGACGCCATCCGGCCCGACGCATTGTCAGCCGTCCGTACGCTCCACGATCTCGACATCGAAACTCACCTCCTCACTGGAGACAAACGCCCGGCGGCTCAAGCGGTCGCTAGGTCTGTAGGAGTCAGCCATGTCACTTCGGAGCTGTTGCCCACAGACAAGGCAGCACACATCGAAGGTATGAATTCCAGCGGAAGAATAACCGCCATGATCGGCGACGGCATCAACGACGGTCCCGCGCTCGCTACTGCGCACGTTGGAGTCGCCATGGCGAGCGGAACCGACATCGCCATCGAAACTGCCGACGTGACCCTCACCAGAAATCAGCCTAGCGCCGTACCTCTGATGGTGAGATTGAGCCGAAAGACCTCGCAAATCATCCGGCAAAACCTCTTCTGGGCATTCGTATACAACCTCTTGCTCATTCCCATCGCTGCCGGAGCCTTGCACCCGATATTCGCCAGTGGAGAAGCACCTGCGGCACTCCAATTCGTCATCGGGAACAACGGTTTCCTCAACCCCGTCGCCGCCGCGGCCGCCATGGCCATCTCGTCGCTCAGCGTATCCCTCAACTCGCTTCGTTTGCGAAGCTTCAGATGACGCCATAGCTTGTGTAAATAACCCATCGAGACACAGCGAAAATATAATCGACCCATGCCAAACCAAGAACCAAAACGCGAACTCGCCGTCGTCTATACGCATCCCACATGTGGGTATTGCGACCTCTTGAAGGACGACCTCAAGGCCCACGGCACCCCATACGAAGAGATCGACGTCTCCAAACTGCCTGACCAATGGTCAGAGGTCGAGAGGCTCTCCGGAGGTGATCGCATAACGCCGGTTATGGTGACCGCTGAAGGCGAAGTCGAAATCGGGTACAAGGGCATCGGCTGCAACTACAACTGAGCCGATAAGTCGCCAACGCAAACTGATTGACGCATCCGGGCCATCCCGATATGATTGAATAATCGGTCCAGAGGCAGCCAATCCCTCCGGAGATCGCACTTTTCTGACGACGGCCCCGTGGTGTAGCGGTCTAACACGCCTCCCTGTCAAGGAGGAGATCGGCAGTTCGAATCTGCTCGGGGTCGCCAGCCTTCGCCTCTTCAATGCTTGAGATCGATCGATTCTTCCGAGTCGTGATTGCGTTGGGTTGAAACAGTCGCTCAACGCCTGGTCCCGCATTGGAAAGCCACTCGTGGATTCATCGACAACATCCCGAAGCTCCTTCGAGTTCGTTAAATTCGACGGCGTCGGATCATGACTCCAAGAATTACCGTTCGTTGCATCCAAGAGAGCGACATCGACAAACTCGTCGGTGCCCTGGCCCCAGAGGTGACCTCGGCGCGAATCAAACGGCGGTTTCAAGAGGACATCGACGGCTTTCGCGAGATGTTCGTCGCGGAGACGAATGGCGACGTGGCAGGTTCAGTTTCGACGAGCCATCACCGGCTTCAGTTGCCGAACTCCTTGCGCATGTTCGCCCTAGAGGTCGGGCTCGCATTTCGTAGGCAAGGCGTGGGCACGGCGCTTATCGGGGCGATCGAAGAGAAGGCCCGGCTGCAGGGATTAGCGAGGGTGAACCTCGAAGTGGCCCTGGACAATAACGTCGCCCAGCGCTTGTACGAGAAGTTGGGTTACCGTGTGATCGGCGAGCCAGTGATCAACCGTTGGGAAAAGACCCTAGAAGACGGGAAGACCGAGCAAATCGAAGAGCCCTCTTGGATCATGCTCAAATATTTGGGGCCTAAAGGCACATCCTAGCGATCAAGGCATCGCCCTCCCACCTTGGAACTGAGCAAAGTGGAGCAACACGCCTGACGGATCCCAAACGTATGTCACGAGAGCACCGTAATCCTCTTCTCGAGGGCCATCCACTCTGCAGTCAGAGAATCTGCCGTCTTCGATCACGTTCGCCGCGTGCTCATGCCACGCCTCTGCATCGTCTACAGCGATGTGAAGCATGAAGTTGTCCGCCCACTCCTTGTTGTAGTAGTTCTGAAGGTAGGATCGACTGCCGCGAGCTCGATCAAGGCTAGGCTGTCGTCCTCGGCCCGCCAGATTGTGTTCCAACCCAATGCTTCGTAGAACGCCAACGATCTGCTGAAATCCTTGGCCGGTACGAAGACCTTCACATCACTCGCGCTCGGTGAACTCATGAGATTCTCCCTTCCGTTCGTGTCAGGGCGTCAGTTTATCCCGATCAGTTGGTTCTCACGGGATTGTGGCACAGCGCAACTCGCCAACACAGCGACTCCCCCTCCCCTAACATGGTTGTGTTGCAGCCGACCCTACGCATCGACCAAACACTCATCCAAGGAATCGTCAGATGAAGATCACCGATATCAAGTGCGCCATCATCGGCGGAAACCCGATCGTACGCATCACAACGGACGAAGGGATCGACGGACTCGGACAAGCCGAGTGGACCAAGCCTTATCTAAAGCCATTCGTCCTCTTCTACCGCGACTCACTCCTCGGCCAAGATCCGACGGACGTGGAGCGTTGTGTGAGCAGGGTCCGAAGGTTGGGCAGCTTCAAGCCCTGGGGCGCAGCAGTCAGCGCGATTGAGGTCGCTCTGTGGGACATCGCCGGCAAGGCGGCGGGCGTGCCGGTCTACAAGCTCCTTGGCGGCAAGGTTCGAGACAAGGTAAGGGTTTACAACGGCGGCGTCAGGGTGCCATTGGAGGGCAATCAACCGGAGCACTACGCCGAGAACATGGCGAAGATGAAGGAGTTCAAAGAAGGCTTCTCGATCATCAAGCAAGGTATCGCGTTCCATTCATCGATGGCACGCGAGGTGCCCAACTACTACTATGGCGAAGAACCTAGCTCTGTCGAGCTGGGCGGAGGGATCAGGCCCCCATCAGGTGGACCTCTGACTGAACAAGGCCTGAAGCACACTATCGCTTGCGTCGAGGCGATGAAGGACGTGCTGGGCGACGAGATCGGGCTCGCCCTCGACTGCGGTCCAGGAATGACCGTGACCGACACGCTGCGCCTCGCCAAAGCTCTCGAGCCACTCAACATCATGTGGCTGGAAGACACGATCACCGGCGACTACACGCCATACGTCCTGCCGAAACTCTTTCGAGAAGTCACAACCAGGACCTCGACGCCGATTCACACCGGCGAACAGATATATCTGAGACAGAACTTCAAGGACCTTATCGAGACGAACGCCGTGAGCGTAATTGGGCCTGACCCTCTCGACGTGGGCGGCATCGCGGAGTTAAAGTGGATCGCCGAGTTCGCCGACTTGCACGGCGTTCAAATCGCACCGCACGGCGTCGCCGACGGACTAATCGGGATTGCCGCGCACGTGCACCTGGCAGCTACCTTGCCGCGGAACTACATCGCTCTCGAGTACCCGGCCGGGAAGCCCGAGTGGTGGTACGACATCATCGACGGACTGCCGAACCCCATCGTGAAGGACAGCTTCATCGATGTCTGGGACACGCCCGGTCTCGGCATCGAATTCAACGTGCCCGAGGCGAAGAAGCACCTTTCCGACGAAGACAAAGGCTTCTTCGACTAGAACCGTGGGCGTAAAAACCAACGGGCGGATCATGACATAGGAACGATGTTGTTCGTCCTGTAAACCCGAAGGCGCAGGTGACAATTCGCAAACAGCCCAATCAATAGGCACTTGTGTGGCACCAACGTCTGTTCGTCAGAAATAACTTCGTGAGTGCCATCACAAAGCTGGACCGTTTCCGAGGTTGCCTCCTGGGACTGGCGGCAGGCGACGCGTTGGGCACCACGCTCGAGTTCAATGCGCCCGGGAGCTTCACCCCGATCAACGACATGAACGGCGGCGGCCCATTTGGATTGAAGCCCGGCCAATGGACCGACGACACCTCCATGGCCCTGTGCCTCGCCACCAGCTTGATCGAGTGTGCTGGTTTTGATCCTTTGGATCAGATGCAAAGATACGTGCGTTGGAGGGATGAGGGCTACTTGTCGGCGTCAGGGACGTCGTTCGACATAGGGAACACCGTTGCTGAAGCGTTGGCGCGCTTCAGCATTAGCGGAGATGCTTACTCAGGCTCCGCCGACCCAAACCGCGCCGGAAATGGATCGTTGATGAGACTCGCTCCGGTTCCCATGTACTTTGCCGTGAATGCCAGCGAAGCGATCGATCGGAGCGCAGACAGCTCAAAAACAACCCACGCATCCATCGAGGCGGTTGACGCTTGTCGCTACTTCTCAGGCCTCCTTTATGGCGCCTTGAACGGAGTGGAGAGAAATACGCTTCTTGCACCGCTCTACTCACCGGTAGGCGGTATCTGGGGAGACATTTCCCTCACTCCCAGGGTCGCTGCAGTCGCCGAGGGATCGTTCAAACATCGAGAACCTCCCGAGATTAAGGGCGACGGATACGTGGTTAACGCATTGGAGGCCGCGCTGTGGGCTTTCAACAAGTCCGAGAGCTTTCGCGATGGGGCTCTGCTGGCAGTCAACTTGGGAGACGACGCCGACACTACCGGGGCGATCTATGGCCAGATAGCCGGAGCCTTCTACGGCGTTGAAGCGATTCCAGCTGAGTGGAGAGAACGCATCGCGATGTCCGGCGAGATCATCTCTATCGCCGACAAACTCTACGACCAAACATCCCAGACTTGAGAAACTCCGAGCGACGGACCAAAATGGGAAGCTGATTGTCGGCCGAGAAGCGGAATATGACTGAATTCACTCCAACCATTGAGGTTGCCGGAGCGCAACGATTGAAGGATTGCCCGTTCGGGGTCACGATGCCCCTTATAGAACCTAGCCATGTCAATTTTCATCTGAAACGTGAAAATGCGAGGAGAAATGATTCGCATAGTGTCGTGAAACCGGAAACACCCATCAAGCTGAGCCTAATGGAGGGCTGCTCTCGATGGGCGAAGACGTACGACAGCTCGTGGAACACCCTCATCGCAACCGAAGAGTTGTGTTCGCTGAAGCTTCTCAATCACCTGGAAGGCGAAACTGCGCTCGACGTTGGAACCGGCACTGGCCGATTCGCACTTAAGCTCGCACGCCGCGGATGGAAAGTCACTGCCCTCGATGCCAGTCCCGAGATGCTGGCGATCGCCGAACGAAGCGTTACCAACGAGGGTCTTGCAGTCGAATTAACGTGTGCCGCGATGGAGGACGGGCTACCGGTTAATTCCAACTCGTTCGATCTGGTCGTTTGCGCGTTGACCCTCACTCACGTAGCTGATCTCCGACATGCCATTGCGGAGCTGTGTAGAGCAGTGAAGCCGGGCGGGCATCTTCTCATCACCGACGTGCATCCGGACTTCGTCGCAGCCGGTATGCCCACACAGTTTGTGGAAGACGGCGTCACCTACCACTTGCCTAACGAGAATCACTCCCGTGGCGACTACCTGCGAGCCATTGAATTATCGGGTTTAGAAGTGACCGCCGTTCACGACGTCCCTGGCCGGGAGGTGCCTGGAGGATTCCAAACTGAGTTCATGCGACGGAATTTCGCGAACGTCAACTTCGCCTTTATAGTCCAGGCACAACAGCGGTTGGGTTGAATTTGAGGCCGGGATTGAGCGGTTGTACCGATCCCGACGTCAATCTTTGCCGTCTTGAAAAACGCGCTCCAGGTGCCGCAACGCCACTGATACTTTTGAGCGGTCGTTGGCATCGAGGGTGGCGAGCTCGCCGGCAAGGCGCTCGATCTGCGAGGCCACGGCTTCCCTGAATGCGGCGCGGCCTGCCTCGGTGGCTTGCACATCCACTATGCGCCGGTCTCGCGAGGATGGCTCTCGGACGATGAATCCGCTCTCGTTGAGACCATCGAGCACCCTGGTGATAGTGGCCGGTGTAACCTGCTCTCTCTGTGCGATCTGCCCACCGGTCGTGCCTCCGTCTTCGATGATGATTCGCAGCGCTGACATCCGTGCGGCAGTCAGCCGCGTCGAGTGGTAACTGGGTCGGATCCTGCGGTGCAGCAGTTCAACCAAGGCAATCAACTGCTCCCCCAGCTCCTCTGGGGACGGATCGGTGGCTTCTGCAGCCTGATCGAAGGTTGACACATATACTTTATATGGCTAATATTTAGTACTGTCAAGTAATTTTGAGGCAAAGGGAACGACTCATGAGTTCTGACTTAAAGATCAACTCAATTTATCAGGTGAGCATCAACGTTAAAGATCTAGATGCAGCCGTCGGCTTCTATCGCGACAAGGTCGGCATTCCGTTCATCGCGCAATTTCCTCCCGGTTTGGCGATTTTCGACTGCGATGGAGTCCATCTAATGTTCTCGGCGGTCCCGGGCGAGTCGTCCACCGGGAACAGCATCATCTACTTCAACGTCCCCGATATCCAAGAAAGCTACGAGACGCTAAAAGCACGCGGAGTTGCGTTTACGAGCGAGCCCCACGTCATCCACTCGACGGATAACTACGAGTTGTGGATGGCGTTCTTTGAGGATCCGGACGGGAACACGATGGCCATCGCAGACGAACGGGGCGAGTTGGGCGCATAGGTGGGGTGCCTCGTGATCGGTGCCAGGCGCGGAAAAACACTTTTAACTGTCGACTCCGCTTCGAGCACGAACACGTTTGCTGTCCCCGCCGTAGGGAAGAAACATGGAGGGGCACAGCAAGAGAATCCGATTCAAACCCGGGTCTGGAAAGTTTGTTCACCCCACCTTCCCGACGAGTCGGGAGGCCTCGCCCTCTAAGAGACTTCTGCAAGACTCTCGTCAATGCGGCCCCGGCCTGCGTCGGGACAGGCTCCGGCCTAAGCGATTCAGATGGCCGAGAATGTCAAGCGATTCGACGTTTCAGTTTGGAATCGGATACTTTGTCGATCCCCCTCACCCTCGATCAAGCCGAGGGCAGGCTCTGAATCCTCTCCCACGGAGGAGACCTTTGCAAAAGTCCGGTCATTGCGCCAAAGGCATCACACCAGACAACCAAGAGCGATTAACAGGTCTTGATTTCGGTTCGCGTTCGTGGAATCTGCGGCTGTCACCACCCCAGATCCTTCGACAGGCTCAGGATGACGTATTTTTGCAAAGGTCTCTCGGAGGGGAGAGGGCACACATCCTACGGGCGTGCGTGGGTTTTGCAAAGGATCTTTTAAGCGAGAGGTGAGAGATTCGCGCTCAGAAACCTATGTCACTCGGTCGCGCGCATGGTTTGCAGGCGTCCGGGCCACTCGAGGATCCTGTGATCCGCAGTTACGAGTTGGTGCCCTTCCATCGCAGTGGCAACGATCAGTCGGTCGGCTGGGTCCCCGTGCAGTCGTGGCAGGAGTCCGGCGCGCAGCGCGATCCGCCCGTTGACCGCCAATTCGATGAATCCTTGATCCATCAGGCTTCTCCGCCAGACCACCAGATCGACGTTCAGTTCGATCTGGCCCTTCTGCACCCGCATCGCGACTTCCCACAGCGATATCGCCGAGTAGGCCGCTTCGAAATCCCCTAGGGCATGGTCGATCGCCAAGCGACATTCCTCCCCCAGTCGGCTGTCGCCGGATCGCAACCAGATGATGACGTGGGTGTCGAGGAGTATCAGAAGAGATCCTCTTCCGATTCAACGGAATCCTCGAACCATTCACCCGGCATGGGGGCCACGATATCGGAGAGGATGGTGATCGAGCCCTTGTCGACCCCGTATGCCGACTCGGACCGTTTCTTCCAAGGGACCACCTCGACGACTGGCACTCCGTGCTTGGTGATCACGACTCGCTCGCCAGTTTCGGCGACGACATCCATTATTTTCAAGCACTTGGCCTTGAACTCAGAAGCTTTATAGGTGTCCATACCCAAACCTTATATGACCATAGTCATGACTATGGTCATATATTATCACCGACAAAAAAAGCCGTATGACGCAAATTGGCGAAATCCCTAGCTGAAGCCCTTCCAGTACCGCTTGCCCTCCCAGCGCACAAGCATCCCCCAGCCTGGCGGGCTCAGATGACTGCCCAAAACGACCATCTCTTCTTCCTCTGCCATATCTAACATGCGATGCCGAGTCTCTATTCCCAAGGCAGGATCCGTATCCGGCCAGTAGAAGAGCTCAGGGTCCGTTACATGCATCGGCGAACCTAGAATGTCTCCGATCATCAAGGCGCGTTCTTTGCCTGATGAAAGCAGCAGACTCATGTGTCCGGGTGTATGTCCCGGGGTGTGTATCGCCGTCACCCCAGGCGCCAGCTCTGTCTCACCCTCCATAAGGTCCAGCACGCCCCTCTCCTGCAGAGGCATCACGCTTCGCTTGACGGCGTCGCCTCTGAAATCGGCAAGGATCTCTTCCTGCGTGAAGTGTTCCCAATCGGCACGATGCACCGTGAATCGAGCGTTCTCGAACGTCGGCGTATCGGTAGTCTCAGGGTTGACGTTCCAACCCACGTGATCGCCGTGTAGATGCGTGAGAAACACCGTGTCGATCTCGTCGGTGCCGATGCCCTTCCTCGCGAAATCGTTCATCAGGTCGGCTGGGGTGTCCGAGCCTAGCATCTGCCCATGAGGTCCGAAACCGGTATCTGCAACCACCTTCTTGCCGCCTGAGTCCATCACGAATACGCCTAGGTTTAAGAGAAAGAAGGGTTTGGCGAAGTACTCGGGGAAGATGTCGTAGTACTTCTCCCAGTGCTCGAGCGGAGTCTCGGGAAAAGTGATCCGCTGATCGAAAACCAGCCGGCCATCGCTAAGCGAAGTGACCCGAATATCGCCGACATCCAATACGCCATCTGCCATAGTGGCTGTATGTTACCAAGGCGGGTCAACATAGAGAGACACCGGGACTGTCGGTGTCTTGCTCCGAGTAGGCGTTGAGATTCGCGTCCGTCATTCCCGCGGACGCGGGAATCCAGAGAAAAGACAATGCATCCTGAAACCGGATTGCCCCCTCACCCCTTTACGCTGGCGGGCAAAGGTCGCTCGGAGGGGAGAGGGGGATGGCCAACCTTCACCCTCACCTCTATGTTCCCACGTCCGAGACGTGGGAACAAAGGTCCTCTCCCGTCAAGGGAGAGGGGAATCGCGTTCCGCGAGCCGCCGAATAGACTCCGTGTGCTCCGCGTAGTGCCTGAATGTGTTGTCGGCGATCATGTCCCAAGGTGCCCACTCAGCAGGCATGTTTTCGAAATGCTTGGAGTCGCCGTAACCTTCTTCGGGCAGCAGTTCGAGCTGCTCCATCAGTGCGGTAAACACCAGGTCGCCCTTCGAACGAATCTCCGCCAGCGTCATGTCCTTGATCTCGTCATGGATGGCTGCGTTGCGCTCGTCGAGGGGCAATTCCCATAGGTCGGAGCCGGCAAGAGCGCGGGACTTAATCGTTCGAACCATCTCTCGCTCGTACCACATCACGTGGGCCAAGATGTCCTTCGCCGACCAGTCGCCCTCCTGACCAGGCTCGAGCATGAGGTCGGTACCCACCTGCGACATGAGTTCGTTCCAGACTTTGCGGTCGGCTTTGACTCGGTTTATGAACTCTGCCTTCTTCATCAAGCGCACCTTCAATCCGCGGGTCGAGTAGCGTAACTGCATCTTATCTGGCATCTTGCCCGTGTAGCATTCTGGTGTGTCAACGCTCAGGCCTTTAAGTTCGTCACTCTCCCACGTAACCCCTTCCATCCACGCCGCCGCGGCGATGATTGCTCGCAGCGAGCATGTGGTGGCTATGACAGGCGCTGGCATGTCGGTCGAGAGCGGCATCCCTCCATTCAGAGGCACGAACGGGCTCTGGACGCGTTACGGCACACCGCGGATGGATGGCTATCAGCAGTTCAAGGCAGACCCTGAAGCGTACTGGCAGCGGCAGATCAACGCAAAGATCGACGACCATATTCTCGAACTTCGAGAAGCTCTTCGTAACGCCAAGCCACACGCTGGACACTACGCCCTCGCCAAGCTCGTCGAGATGAGCGCCATCAAGGCTGTCATCACGCAGAACATCGACGATCTGGATCGCAAGGCTGGTATGCGTGACGGGCTCATCGAGATCCACGGCAACCGATCACGTTTGAGATGCATCGGATGCGTCAAGAGGACTGATCTCAACGACTTCGTGCCGCTCTTCGTCCCGGATCCCTGCGACTCATGCGGCGAGCCGGTGAAGTTCGATGCCGTGATGTTCGGCGAACCGATCGCTCCAGACACGATGGAGGCGGCGAGGAGAGAGATCGACCGCGCAGACTGCGTCATCGCAATCGGCACTTCGGCGACGGTCAGGCCTGCCTCGGGACTCTTATGGATCGCCAGACACAGGTCGAAAGGCAATCACAACGGCTCTGAGGGACAAGCACCTGACGCCAAACTCATCGAGATCAATCCCAACGCAACGAAACTCTCGTCGATCTGCGAAATCACAGTCCGGGAGACGGCACTCAATGCTGTGCCCGCCCTGTTGAGTGCCGTCGAGGAGCAGCTTCAGCTCAGGTGAGCGTCGGCTTTTCGGATCAGCATCATCCCATCGCGGACCGTCAGCATCACGTTAACTACCCGATCATCGGCCTGAACCATCTCGTTCAGCGACTTTATCGTCTTGGTCGCGCCGGATTCGTCGTCTTGCGCGGGATCGTCAGGACCCAAGACACGGCCTCCCCACAACACGTTGTCGATCACGATTACGCCGCGGGGCGATAGCAGATCCAAAGCCATTTCGTAGTAGACCGGGTAGTTCCCTTTATCCGCATCGATGAAAATAACGTCGAATGGCGGGTCCAGACTCTCCAACGTCTCGACCGCGGGGCCGAGCCGCAACTCGATCTTGCTCCCCACCGGATGCCGCGCCCAGTGTTTGCGGGCGATATTTGTGAACTCCTCGCTCACGTCGCAGGTGATTAACTCACCGTCCTCGGGCAATGCGGATGCCATCATTAGCGCGCTGTAGCCGACGAACGTTCCGACCTCAAGCACTCGTTCAGCACCCGATATCGTCACCAGCGTATTCAGAAATGTCCCGACTGTGCGACCTGACATCATCCCCGCGGCACCAGTCGATTGGACGTCCACGGCTATATCGTCGAACACCGAATGCGGTGCTGTGGTGTGCGCAGTGGCGTATTCGTCGATCCCTTCGGGTGCGAATGTCAACATTTCCAGTATTCCTCTTAATTCGGCGTAAGAACTTCCATTATGGATTGGCATGTGCGCCGGTGGTTGCGTCTGCCCTACGGGAGGTGTTCATGGTTCGACAAGCTCACCACGAACGGAGAGAAGGTAGCTCACCGCGAGCGGAGAGAACGTGACTCGCCAAGAACGGTGGGAAGATAGCTCACCGCGAGCGGAGAGAACGTGACTCGCCAAGAACGGTGGGAAGATAGCTCACCACGAGCGGATAGAAGGTAGCTCGCTAAGAACGGAAATAACGTCAGGTCGAACGATAAGGGTATCGCAACTAACGCCAGAGGTTTTGCCGTTCGCCATCCCTCCATAGAGGCCTTTGCAAAAACACGTCATCCTCCCCGCGCAGTTGGGTGCTGCGACGAGGGCGCATGACTTCCGGCCTACTCAAAGCCTGTCGAAGGGTCCGGGGAGGGGTAACCCGAAGAGGCTGCAAAACGAGGCGTGCCATCCGTCGGGAATCTCGGATATTCAGTTCGTTTGGGCGTCGGCTTTTCGTATCAGAGTCAATCCATCGCGCACTGTGAGTATCACGTTGACGACGCTCTCATCGGCCTGAATCTTCGCGTTCAGCGTCTTGATGATCTCGTCGGCACTTGGTTCTCTCCGGTTTTCCGATTCGTTCGAATCCAAAACACGCCCACCTCTCAGAACGTTATCCATGACGATAATCCCTCTGGGCGATAGCAACTCCAACGCCTTCTCGTAGTAGGCGGGGTAACCTTCCTTGTCCGCGTCGATGAAGACCAGGTCGAATGGCGAATTCAGGTTGTCCATCGTCTCGAGTGCGGGGCCCAGGCGCAACTCGATCTTGCTACCGCGGGATGTCTCGCCCAGTGCTTGCGAGCGATGCTGGTGAAATCCTCGCTCACGTCACAGGTGATCAGCTCTCCGCGTTCAGGGAGAGCTGAGGCCATCATTAACGCGCTGTACCCGACGAATGTTCCGATTTCGAGGACTCGCTCGGCGCCTGTAACCGCCACCAGGGTGTTCAGGAATGTTCCGACCATGCGCCCGGACATCATCCCCGCCGAACCCGTCGACTGCGCATCCGCCGCGATATCGTCAAAAACCGGGCCCGGCACTGTGGTGTGCGACACGGCGTATTCCTCAATGCCGTCTGGCTTAAACGTCAACATGTCCTGAGTTCCCTCTCGTTCGTGACTGATCTCCAATTATGGACTGAGGGGCGAACCAGCCAAGGATGTGATCATGGTTCGACTAGCTCACCACGAACGGGAAGAGGCGGGCTCACTGCGAATGGGAAGAGGCCGGCGCGCCACGAAATGGAAGGGGCGGGCTCACGACGAACGGGAAGAGAGGTGGGCTCACGGAAGAGGCGGGCTCAACACGAACGGAATTAGGCAGAGTCACCGTGATGGGAAGAGGCGTCCCTTACCTATTCGAGACCGTTGCGTAAACCACCAACGTGTCTGAAGGACGTGTACCCTGTCCCTTCCTTGAGACCTTTGCAAAAGTCTCGTAGCAGCACCCCGCTACGTAGGGAGGATGACGAGCCAGCCGCATAGGCGAATAGATAGCAATCACCGGTTGCTACATCTTTCCCCCGGGTTCCCTTTTTCGCGGTAATGAGGGGATATCCCCTAGCCGGTCCAGGCGCCGATTATTACGCCCGACACGGTTATCAGCAGGATCGAGTGCCCCATCTGGATCAGCGCCAATCTATTTGGCTTGCCGGCGAACATGTAGTGCGGGCCCATCGCCATCGCGGCGACTCCTACACCCAACACTAGTCCGACTACTAATCCCTCAGTCAATCCATCGCCGATGTTGTTCAGAATCAATGCGATGGCGACATTTGAGACAAATGCCATCAGAAACGTTGAGATGTAGAGCGCAGGCGAGCTAACCGCACGAGCTTCCTCCTCGGTCAATCCCTCGTCCGCCATCCACATCGCTCCGAAGAGTCGAGGCGTGTACCAGATCATCGAAAGAACGATGTATGAGACGGTGCCCACAACGATCGCCGGCCACCACAGATCGCCAAAATTGAACTCGAACGCCATCTGAAAACCCTCCTGCTATTGAGACGTATGCACATCCTCAACCCGTTCCCGCCGCAAGGGATTGTAGCACCCACATACGCTAAGTCGGCAGCGCGTGGCACGAATTGTGTTCGACTTCCACCGCATTTCCCAACCGGCGGCATCGAAATCAAGCAGATTTAACGACCCGAGACACGGAATCGGCGGCACAGATTCTCAGATCGCCCTATAATCTGCCACATCTAGACATACGAAACACGAAAGGAAATCGGTGGTTCAAATGTTTCTAAAGCGCATTCCACGGGCGTACTTCATGATCCTAGGGAGTACGCTATTAATCCCTCTTGCGGCATTCGCAGCTATGGCGTGTAGCGACGATTCCGGACCGGCTGCGGGTGGAACCGTAACGATAGCCATCGGAGCGGTTCCTCCGCTAATTCAAGAGCCAAGACGAGACATTAGCGCGATCGGCGGCATCGGCAAAGACCTCTCGATCTACGAGACGATCGTGCGAGCGCCGCACGTGTCGCCTCCCACACCACCGCCACAAGACCACACAGCCTACTCGCCCGATGACATGGGGCTCGCTGAGTCTTGGGAGGTCGCACCAGACTTCAATAGCATCACCTTCAGAATACGCGAGGATATCCCTTGGCACGACAACGGAGGAGATTGGGGCTACGTAACTGCTGAAGATGTCGCATGGACATTCAATTCGGCGTTCGCTGCAGACTCCGTCAACAACGGAGCCGAAGAGATCGGACCTGAGATGAAGGTCGGCTTCGACATCATCGACGACCGGACGGTCCGGCAAAACATTGAGCCAGGCGGGTTCGACCCGACTTGGGCGTGGTTGCAGGGCAACGCTGGGTTCAACGGAATCGTCGTCGTCAGCAAGAAGGCGTTCGATGAATTAGGCGCGGAAGGTTTCGCCACCACGTCCGTCGGAACCGGCAGGTACAAGGCTGTCGAATGGACAGCCGACGACCAGGTTATTCTTGAGTCTGTCCCAGACCATTGGACCGGCGATCAGCCCTCGATCGGAACGGTCACGCTCGTACACATGCCGGAAGAGGCGACCCGTCAGGCTGCCCTCCGCGCAGGTGAAATCGATATTGGGGAGCTCAGCCCACAGGTCATCAACGAAGTCGTCAACGCCATCGGCGGCTCGATCCAAGAGATCGGAATTGCGAGGCCACAGGGCTTCCAGATGGCCGGCAACTACTGGTCCACAAACTGTTCCGACTGTGAAGGCGGTCAGATGCCCCGTCCCGGCTGGGAAGAGGGCCTCGAGGAAGGCTTCCCTTGGATCGGCGACCCGAGCGACCCCACTTCAATGGAAAACGCGCGCAAGGTCCGATGGGCGATGGCGATGGCGGTCGACAGGGAATCCATCATTGCAAATGTGCTTAACGGTCTCGGCCGCGTGATCTACGCGTGGCAGAACATCCTCCCGGATGATCCGAGCCACAAAGACGAGTGGACAATCCCGACCGACGTCGCCATGGCCAAGCAGTACATGGCTGAAGCGGGAGTGCCAGACGGCTTTGACATGGAGATATGGGTGCCAAGCACCTTCTCCCCAGGCACGATCGCGGCCGCGGAAGCCGTTGCTGAGGATTGGAGAAGCAAACTCGGCATCGACGTCACGATTGACCGAACCGAATACGGCGCGCGGAGGCCGCAGACCGTCGACAAGACGATCAACGTTCCCTTCACGCATGGCATCAACTGGATCCCTGGCGCTACGTCCGCCAGATACATCTGCGCCGCTGCCGGTCACATCGTCGGCTTCACAATGGAACAGAGCGTATGCGACACAGGGCTTTCGAACGCAACCGAGCAGTCGCTACAGCAACGCATTGCCAACAACATCGCAGTTCAGGACTATCTGTCACATCAGATGCTGTTCATGCCGATGTTCCAACACAGCGCGAATCTATACGCCGTTGCTTCGACAGTTGCCTCTTGGGACCCGTACAACTCTCAAGATGTGTTGCCGAACCGACCCGAATCGATGGTTCTTTCAGACGCTGAATGAACACATCAGTCTAGGCGATCGCCAACTTGGCAATATGTTGGCGACCGCCTAGATTGAATAACATGCCGTACACTCGGCGCATCGCCGCATCGTCTCTACGGGCGGGCGGCGAATCGACTGTATTTGGACGCGACCAGTGACTAGATTTCTCATACGACGAGTGTTTTACATGATCGCCGTGATGGTCGGGATCTCGATGATCGTTTTCGGACTCTCGCGACTCACCGGAGACCCGCGACTTCTCTACATGACGCCGGGCACGCGCTGGTCCCAAGAAGTATGGGACGCAAGAGGGAAGGATTTGGGCCTCGACAAACCCATGGTCGTCCAGTACCTCGTGTGGGCCGGCAATGCAGTTCGAGGAGACTTCGGGCAGTCGCTCTGGCACAAGCGCAACTCGCTCAGTGTAATCATCGATAAGACTCCCGCTACCATTCAGCTTTCCGGCATCTCGTACGTAGTGGCGATACTGCTCGGGGTGACATTGGGAACGATATCCGCGATCACTCGGGGTTCAATCATGGACTTGGGTGTGCGATCGTTCGCGCTGGTCGGGCAAGCGGCACCCCCGTTCTGGCTCGCGCTCGTAATGATCTATGTTTTCGCGGTCTATCTCGATTGGTTCCCCACTTCGCGGCGAGGAGACTGGACGAATTTCGTATTACCAGTGACGACTCTCGCATGGCTGGGTTCTGCGGCTCTGACCAGGCTCACACGGTCGTCGTTGCTTGAAGTGCTCGACAGCGAGTACATCAAATTGGCCCGTGCCAAGGGAGTCTCGAGGTCGCGCGTGATAATCAAGCATGCGCTGAAAAACGCATTGGTGCCGCCGTTAACCGTAGCCGCAGTGCTACTCGCCAGTTTTCTAACAGGAACCGTTGTTGTCGAAACAGTTTTCTCGTGGCCCGGACTTGGCAGACTCGCAGTCGACGCTACGAAGAACAACGACTTCCCTCTTGTGACCGGCATCACCGTGATATTCGCTGCGATGTTCCTCGTATCGAGCCTTGTAGCAGATCTCATGTACGCGTACATCGATCCCAGAATACGCATCTATTAAAGAAGCCACGCCCTTACGCACTTAAACACCTGCTTGTTGGCCAACCTCCATCCATGAATCCCTCGGTCCAAGAATCGCAACCAATCGAACAGGCGCGTCTCGATGTTGCGAACGGTGTGATGCGCAGGCGATTTTCACCTCTGATAACCCCATATCGTTGGATCCGTCGCTACCCGATCTTGCCAGGCATCATCGTTTGCGGACTCGCCATCATGGCGATCTTCGCCCCATACGTTGCGCCAAGCCATCCGCTCGAAAACGAGATCACCGAGATAGCTGCACCGCCCGTGTGGATGGACGGAGGCTCTTGGGACTATATTCTCGGGGCAGACAAAATCGGCCGTGACCTGCTAAGCAGGATCATCCACGGATCACGAATTTCTCTATCCGTCGCATTCATCGTCATCATTTGCGGCAGCGTCATCGGAAGCGGCATTGGCATCGCGTCCGGTATGGCAGGAGGACTTTGGGACGAGATCGCGATGCGCATCGTCGATCTCGTATACGCGACGCCGTTCCTCTTGATCGCTTTGGTTGCCGCTGTTGTGTTCGGCGCAAGTCTTCATCTCGTTCTAATTCTGCTCACTATCTTCTCCTGGCCCATATTCGCAAGACAGACTCGCGGGCTTACGCTCCAGCTGAAGAACATGGATTATGTCGCCAGTTCGAGAGTCGCTGACGCATCGGGTTTCCGGATAGCTACGCGTCACATATTTCCTGGCGTGCTCAACACTGTAGTAGTGATCGCAACACTTCAGGTCGGATCACTCATACTCACTGAATCCGTACTATCATTCCTCGGCGTCGGTATCCCAGCACCCCAGCCTGCATGGGGAAGCATGGTTGCCGACGGTCGGGAATTCATCGCTACGGCTTGGTGGGTCCCTGTTATGCCGGGCGTCGCAATCTTCCTTACCGTGTTCGCATTCAACTTCATCGGCGACTGGCTCAGGGACTACCTCGACCCAAGACTCCGCCAAATCAACTGATTTCAACTAGATCGCGCTCAACTGTCGCGGGAGACCTCAGCAATGAAAATCACCGACGTCAAGACACACGTAGTCCAACTCACCGAAAGCCTCGCTTGGGTGCTCGTCAGCGTCGAAACCGATGAAGGCGTAACCGGCTGGGGAGAGTGCACCGACTACATCGCGAACCCTCAGCTCGTGAGAGGAATCGAGGCCGTCAAGCCATTCGTCATCGGAACCGACGCGTCTCACATCGAGGAGATCTGGCAACGAATCTTCCACATCTACTCCGACCTCAACGGCAGAGGCTTCGTCTCACACCTCATTAGCGCTATCGACATCGCACTGTGGGACATCAAAGGCAAAGTCCTGAACCGACCGATCTACGACCTTCTGGGCGGTCCGGTACGTGAATCCGTGCCCGTCTACACACATGTCAGCGACACCAGCCAAGGCGACACGTTCGAGGATCACCTTGCAGGAATGCAAGAGGACGCGCGCCAAACAAAAGCGGCGGGTTACCAAGCCATCAAGACCGACCCGTTTCCCTCCAGACGCGAGTACGGGCGCTTCCGAGGCGCATCGATGGTCGAGAGGCTGGATCCTGGGGCGCTCCACGAAGCCGTCAGATGGATGAATGGCTTACGAGAAGCGGTCGGCGACGACTACGAACTGATGGTCGATGCGCATGCCAGGTTCGACGTGGCTTCCGCGATCGAGGCGTGCAGGGAGCTCGAACACATCAAGCTCGTATGGCTGGAAGAGCCTATTCACGTCGAAAACCATAACGCTCTCAAGCAAGTGCGGGAGAACGTAAATGTACCGCTGTGCGTCGGAGAGCGACACTTCACCCGTTGGGACTACTGGCAGATCATCAACGATCGACTCGTCGACTACATCATGCCCGATATCGCATGGTGCGGAGGCATCAGCGAGATCCGAAGGATAGGAGCAATGGCGGAAGTCGGGTACATCCGGATCAGCCCCCACGATGCCCTTGGCCCCATAGCAATTGCGGCCAGCTTCCAAGTCTGCATGACTATGCCGAATCTCTATCGAGAAGAGTGCGTCCACCACTGGTTCCCGGCATTCGAAAAACTCATCGAGCCGATGTTCGATATCAGAGACGGATGCATCCATCCCAACGGTCGCCCGGGGCTAGGGATCGAACCGAACATGGACGCGATCGAAGAGTACAGCGTCGATGTCGACTCGGCGGACGCGCAACGAACCGACTGGTTCGGCGCATTCGACAACGACGACGACTAGTCGAACCCGCTCCTAAGAATGCCTGGTCAGCCAGGCTAGACCAGGGCGACGTTCTGCAGCTTTTTGACCTCACCAGCCTGAATGACCGTGGAGGCTTGATCCAAGTCGCGGATATTTGAGGCCGGATCGCCGTCGAAAGCCGACAAATCCGCCATCTTGCCAGCTGCGATCGATCCCACCTCATGGTCGATCTTCAGCGCCTCAGCAGTGTCGGTGGTCGCCATTCTCAGCGCGTCCCAATTGTTCCAGCCCAACTCCTCCGCGACGGCCCATGCGTTTGCCGCCGATCTGTCGTGAGTGCCGTGCGGCATTCCCATATCCAATCCGCTGGTAAAGCGAACCCCGGCATCGTGCATCTTGTTCAACGTGTCATGATGCTCCGCTTCTGAGACAGTTACGCCGCTTACCGACCAATGAATGGATCGTGGGGGCGCTGATCCCGATGCGATCGCTTCCCTTCCCAGCAGCGCGTGCCCTATCGTCGGATCTACCCATTGGCCTTGGTCGGCCATCCGCTGAGCAGTATCAGGATCGAAATTCAACCCCTTCTCTGGATCCTCATCGAACCATCGAGCATGGATCAGGTTGTGAACATTCGCCTCCACGCAGTTCTTCACGCCTTGCGCTGACAGACAGTGTGCGGCGACTGTTATGCCCGAACGTGCCGCCTCCTCGACCGCGACGCGCAAAGACTCCGCCGGGTACTGCGGCAGCCTAGGATTGGCCGTCGGTGTAAACATTCCACCAGTCGACATGATCTTGATCGCATCTGCGCCCAGCCTGACCTGACGCCTGACAGCCCATGCGACCTCTTCGGGCGTGTTGGCCTCGGTGCCGAAAAACCAGCAGTGACCTGCGGTGATGGTTATCGGAGTGCCCGCCGCCAATAATCGAGGTCCGGGGATAGCCCCGTCCGCGATCGCCTTCTTGACCGGAAACGCCACCTCGTTCCGAGAACCGATGTCTCTAACCGTAGTCGTTCCCGCCAACAACGCCTTGCGCATGCTCGTCACCGCACGCATCGTCAACCGCTGAATATCATCCCGCTCCGCGAGTGCCAGAGCCTGCGCGTCAGTCGTTGCGCTGCAGTGCATGTGACAATGTGCGTCGACTAGGCCGGGCATGAGCGAAACATCACCCAACCTCAAAATATCGGAGGTTTCGTTCACATCCGATGGCAGTTGAGAAACCGGCACCACATCCTCGATCTTCCCATCCGCCACGCGAACCGCATGCTCGCTCAACCAATCCGTCATTCCTGAATTGGCAATTCGATCAGCGATCACGTACATCGTCAAATTATTCCGCTGATTCATATCTCAAATGTGCAAGGTTGTTTCACGCTTTGCAAAGTTTACACACGTCACAACTTACTTACATTCCCATGATCAACCACCATCCGCTGCGCGGCCCCTGCGCCGACTCCTTCTATCAGAGAGACGTCTGTTGCTGTCAACAACGTTTGCTCGTAATGCGATGTTAGATCCAAAACCATCGATCTGCGCCTAGCATCCATCTCTGACAAGACATCGTCGAACGCCAGGACGGGGTTTCGACCCGCGAACTCCGCAACCAACGAAGCCTCAGCCAATCTGAGGGCCAACGCCGCCGTCCGAGCTTGACCCCTCGACGCATATTGGCGTGCCGGCGCGCCACCGATATCAATCTGGAAATCGTCTAGGTGCGGGCCGATCACCATGCGACCCATCGCCTCCTCCCGACCTCTCGAAGCCGCCAACGCATCGAAGATCAATTGCCGCATCTCATCAGATTTGAAATCACTCATATCCACGTCTCGGCCAGCGCTGCCCAGACTGGGGAGATAGCTCAATGCGAGATCCTCCCCTTCACCTAACTCAGCATGTAGAGGGACTGCTCTTTCTCGTAACAACGTCATCACATCGCGGCGTGTCTGTACGATCTTCACACTCTCTTCGCAGAATCGATCGTTCCAGTAAGGCATCTCCTCCGCCAGGTCCGCACCTTCATAGTGCCCTCTCAACAACGCGTTACGGCTTCTGCGTATGTGTTCCAAGCGAATCATCGCCTGTAGATACTCTGTGTCGAACTGACCGATCAGAATGTTCAAGTAACGGCGGCGGCCCGCGCCTGCCCCTAGAACGAGGTCCAAATCTCGGGCCTCGAACAACACGACGTTCGCCCTGCCGACGAACTCAATCGCCTTCAGCTTCACGCCATTGATCCGCCACTCTTTCGGCAAGACATTCGTCCGTGAGTTCGGACTCTCCCCGCTCGCCCCGACATCCATATCGAACTGAGCGCGAACCGAGGACGGACCTTGATTGAAGATGCCCAACACCTGGACGTGACCACCCTCACGGACCAACTCGTGATTAATCACCTCGCTATCGGTTCGGGCACGGATCGATTTCGCTACCGACAGCATGTGCACAGCTTCTAGCAACGTGCTCTTGCCGTGCCCGTTGGCGCCCGTGATGACCACTAGTCCCGGCTCCAAGGTGAAATCGGTGTTCAGGTGGTTTCGGAAACCAACGATTCGAAGTCGTGCCAGATGAATGATTCGCCCCCTCAAGTGAGCCAGTGTGTTCCGGCCCTGCCTGAAACCTTAAGCGAACGCGATGCGTATCATGTGCACATAGAGCAATGAATGGGATGACTCCCGTTCAAATTGCAACGAATTCTACACCAGTGGGCAGGTTTTTCACCCCTCAATCACCGGCCTTGCCCTTGTGTCTAACGATGGCAGGGTTGACCGCTCTCGCGCTCTCCTGCGGCGATAGCGAAACTCAGTTGCCGACGATTCGAACCGCTCCCACTGTCGAGACTGCACCCACGATTGCAGAGGCGCCTACAACCCAACCGGCGCCTACGTTCAAGTCGGCTCCGGCCATAGAAAAAGCACCGACTATCGCTGTGGCGCCAACCGTGAAGCCGGCTCCCACCTTCAAGGCGGCGCCGACAATCCAGACGGCCCCCACGGCCAAACGCGCCGATGTGTTCGCGCCGACCCCAACTCCCGAGGCCCCAGCGTCATCTTCTGATACGGCGACATCGACTAGGCCGCCACGGGAGTTCGAAATCATCACGCTCCTGGCTCCCGACGCGATACCTGCGATAAACAACCCCACGTTTTTCGATACCACTGAAGAGGCCGACACGGTCTACAGAGAAACTGAGCTGGTGCTCGGGATAGAGATCGATGGGGACGCCAGAGCGTACTCCGTTCCGCTGCTCAGTCGACACGAGATCGTCAACGACGTCGTGGCCGGCAACCCGGTCGCGGTCACTTGGTGACCGCTCTGCTTCACTGGAATCGGGTATTCCAGAGAGGTAAACGGACAGACGCTGAACTTCGGCGTCTCGGGGAAGCTCATCATGAACGCCCTCGTGATGTTCGATCGAGAAACCGGTTCGCTATGGAGTCACTTCCTCTCGCAGAGCATCGAAGGTCCGCTCGAAGGGACTCGGCTGACCAATGTACCCGTAGTGCTGACCACCTGGAACGAATGGAAGACGTCGTTCCCCGAGACTCTGGCTCTACACAAGGGCTCGGCGGGGTACGACCCCTACGACCCCTACGAGACCTACTACATGCGCGGTGATGCAGGAGTGATCGGAGAATCGAACCGCGACGATCGGTTGGGTCGCAAAGACCTCGTGCTGGGCATCGGATTTGACGAAGGTCCCATCGCATTCCCCCATTCGGAATTGTTGAAGACTCCGGTTGTGAACACCGAACTGAACGGCGCACCGATCGTCGTTTACTACCACACCGAAACTGCGACCGCCACCGCGTTCTCTAGAGTCGTAGGCGATCAAACGCTTGAATTCGAACTCGACGTCGATGGCGACGATGGGAGAGTCTGGTTCCAGGACAGTCAGACCGGCACGCGTTGGCTGCCATACACCGGCCAAGCGTTGGAAGGGGAACTTCACGGAAATCGATTGGCGCCGGTGCACGCGGTGAACGTATTCTGGTTCGCCTGGAACGACTTCTACCCTGACACGGCCCTCTACAACAAGTGACGTTGAATCTCGAAGATTGGGTGCGCGATGTCCCCGACTATCCCGAGCCCGGGATCATCTTCAAAGATCTCACGCCGATACTCGCTCACCCTCCGGCTTTCCAACAAGCCATTGAGTGGTACGCAGACCAAGTCACGAGCATCGAACCAGATGTGATTGCCGCGGTCGACGCACGTGGATTTCTTTTTGCGGCACCGGTCGCCTATCGGATGAAGTTGCCTCTGGTTCTTCTCAGAAAACTCGGCAAACTGCCGCCTGAAGTGATCACGATCGACTACAAACTCGAATATGGCCAATCGACTCAGATGGAGCTTCAGACACACGGAATCGAATCGGGCCAGAAGGTGGCAATCGTGGACGACCTCCTCGCCACGGGCGGAACTGCGGCGGCGGCGGCACGGTTAGTTGAGCAGTTGGGCGGCGAGGTAACCGCTCAGATCTTCCTCATTGAGTTGGCGTTCCTGCCGGGCCGCGATCGCATCGACGAACAGACTCCCGGCTGCCCGGTGATGAGCAACATCGTCTATCGCTGAGCATCCCCGCGACGAGACGCTACCATCCAATCTCGATTCAACTCGGCATCGACGCCCGAATTTCGTGCGCGATTTTGGAGTTGTACTCGGTTGTCAGCTTTTTGTGATTGATCAGATCAATGATCGTCCCTACCAAACACAGCCCAGCTGTGAATAAGAAAAGCAGACCCATCCCGATCTGGCCGAGGTAAAAACGTTGAACGCCCGCAACGACCACGAAACCCAGAATCGTCAAAATCAACACAGTCGTTTGGTCTCGACGCTGCGAACGATACGCCGCCGCAAAGACTGAAGCTTTCTCTGGAGACAATCCCTCCAATATCGGCCCTACTATCGCCTTCTCTTCCGTGGGTATTTCAGGAAGAAGCTCCCATGCATTTGCCATATCTATTCGTATCTCCTCTCTGTGACGCGCCTATGCGTCAACGAGATTGTCCGATATCCCAAAATCGCCACCGCGGGGACGCCTAACAAATGAGACTCAATTGAGGCCGCAACATCGCCTCGGAAGAAATGGCCGATGGAATGGCCCAACCCGTGCCCGGGGCTCTCGATACCCCACATGTAGTAAGGCCAGAACAAGGTCAGGTGCGTATTTGAATCGGGATTGCCCAGCCCTACGATTACCAGCGCCGTCACCCAAATCGCTGCCTCGGGGTCGACGTAGCCCGATAAGCGCCTAAAGGCTCCTCGCGTCGATCTCATCCCGATCGCCCTAACGCTCGATATTCACCGCCTGCGCCAAACCGGATCTCCATCAACCTCGCCGCCACATATGCGCCCAGAAACTCCATTACTGCCAAAACGGCGACGAAAAGCGTGGCTTCAAGGAAGAATCGCTCGGGGAACAGCAACAACAGGTAGTCACGGTAAGGGTCGAGAAGCCACAGATCATTCGCAAAGCTCAGGAGATGGAACTGAGTGAAGACCCAACCGAAATTGATCAACGATGCCACAACCAGCGCAACCACCGCCACACCCCAAATCAACGCCGACCATCGAATCCAGCTAGAGATCGCGTTGAACACAACCCTCCTCCTCACAACCACACCCACTATCACTGCCAATAACATGCCCAAACCCGTCCAAAGGGTGGATTGCGCAACCACACGCATCAAATCCTTCACGTCGACCATGTGGAGCACCTCGCGCTCCGTGAACACCTCGATCTCGCCTTGCGACGAGTTCACGCGAACATCCAACAGATCCTCGTTATTGTTGAAGTAGTCCTTGATCTCATCGGCGACTCCGTCGAGCTGCGAGACGCTCAAACCTGTACGGTCGGGGACTCCGTTTCTCCACCAGCCATAAGAGTAGAGCCAATCCGAATTGGTGACGTATATCACGTTGCCGGCGATCAGTAGCAAGGGCAAGCAAAGCGCGAACACGGCGCCCGAAATAACCGAAGCCACTCGTGCGGGCACAGACTCTGACACAATCGAACTCATCAAGGTAAAGGATACGAACCTCTACTAGCCGACGGGACCAGATTTGACTGACGAAACCACAATTGCATCAGACACGACCGACTCAAACTGCGGCTGTGCGTTCGGGAATTTGCTGAACACAGTCAGGGTCCTACGCGATCCCGGTGGTTGCCCTTGGGACGCCGAGCAGACGCACAATTCTCTTAGGTCGAACCTTTTGGAAGAGGCTTACGAGGCACTTGAAGCGATAGATTCGGAGGATCCTGCGAACCTGGAAGAAGAGTTGGGCGATCTGCTTATTCAAATCGCCTTTCACGCAGATATCGCAGAGCGTTTGGGCGAATTCGACGCTCACTCAGTTTGCGACAAAGTCGCCCAAAAACTCCAAAGCAGACATCCTCACGTATTCGGCCTAGAAGATCCTCTTGAAACCGCCGAGGACGTCGTTGACCGGTGGGAGCAACTCAAGCGCATAGAAGCGGGGGGAACGCGATCCATCGTCGCCTCAGTGCCCAACGCGCTGCCCGCTCTGGCACAAGCCGGCATCATCCAGCGTCGCGCTGCGCGGGCAGGGTTAGATGTTTCGGGGTACGGCTCAGACACGCCAATTGCGCCAGATCCTCAGTCGAGAGACGTTGAGAAACGCGCAGGCGAATACCTGCTTGCGGTCGTTAGGCAGGTTCAAGCTCTAGGGGTAGATCCCGAAGTGGCTCTGCTAAACGCCAGCCGATCGGTCAAAGAGAGAGTGTTGCGGACCGAGAGTCTCGCCGAGGGAACACCGCTGGCGGATTTATCAGAAGAAAGACGTGAACGACTATGGCGGGAAGCCGATCAGGCAGCAACTTCGACCTGAACACCGCTTTCCTCCACCACTTCACCCACTACCGTGCCTCGCGCGCCTCTGCTGTCCAGCGCCGCTAACAATGTCTTTACGCGTTGGGCAGGCATTGAGATCAGCAGACCACCAGAAGTCTGTGCATCGCACAGCAGCAGCCGATCCGCTTCCGAAATGGTTTCGGCCCAATCAACGCTACCTTCGCACGACTCCAGATTCCGATGCGTGCCGCCCGAAACTACGCCTTCAGCCAGCAACCCAACCACACCGGGCAACACCGGTACCCTCGAACGCTCGACTCGCGCCGTCGTGCCGCTGGCCCGCATCATCGTCATCAGGTGACCGATTAGACCGAAACCCGTTATATCCGTCGCAGCGTTGGCGCCAGCTTCAACCATCGCTTCAGACGCCGCGCGGTTCAATTCGAGCATCGAGGCGGTCGCGGCCGAAAGATCGGCTTTGTCCACCGTTCCCGCTTTGCAGGCGGTTGAAATGATCCCGGTGCCGATCGGTTTGGTGAGAACCAGCGCATCTCCGGGTCTCGAAGTTGCGTTCTCCACCTGACGACCAGGCTTTACGGTTCCGATAACCGCCAAGCCGTACTTCGGCTCTGCATCGTCAACCGTGTGCCCACCGACAATTATTGCGCCAGCTTCCCGAACCTTTTCGGCGCCGCCTCGCATGACCTCGGCAGCTATCGAGAGAGGCAGCGATCTAGGGAATGCAGCGATGTTAAGAGCCGCCAATGGTTTACCGCCAACCGCATACACGTCGGACAGAGCGTTCGTGGCCGCAATGGCTCCAAACTCGAACGGATCGTCGACGATCGGCGCGAAGAAGTCGACTGTCAACACCAGCGCCGTGTCATCGTTCAACCGGTAGACTGCTGCGTCGTCGCCAGACTCGAAGCCCAACAGGAGATCAGGATGCATGGAAGCATCTTGGTTCAGCCCGCTCAAAACCTGAGCGAGTTCGCTCTGACTGAGCTTTCCAGCTCAACCAGCGCAACTGGCCAGTTCTGTCAATCTGGGTGTGTAAGTCGCCATATATTCCGACCATACATGGGTGCAGCCAATTCATCGGCACCACAATTATCAGAATAGTCGCATTGTCTCGACCAATCCTTGCTTGACGTTGCAACTATACGCACACAAAATTGATTCAACAGGCATTCCTCAAAACCCGTGCTTCCCTGAACGTATTCAGCCATGCCCCAACTTCCGCACGCAGACGTGCTCCCCATTACCGCCGACGTATCCGACAACGGACGCTTGGCCATAGGAACCTGCGACGTCAGAGGACTCGTGGAAGAGTTCGGCAGCCCGCTTTACGTGTTCGACGAAGCCACGATCCGCACCATCAGCCGCGAATTCAACGAGAGCTTTCGGAGCCTATACGCGAAAACACACATCGCTTACTCATCGAAGGCGTTCTCCAACCCCGCGGTGAACCAGATTCTCGAACAAGAAGGGCTGTATCTAGACGTCGTCACCGGCGGAGAGTTAGCGGTTGCGTTAGCCGGTGGCTTCCCAGGCGGCAAGATTAACTTCCACGGCAACAATAAAACGAGAACCGAACTGGAAGAAGCGGTCGCCTCGGGCATCGGCAGAATTACGATCGACTCGTTCCATGAAATCTCGCTGCTTAACGAAGTCGCCGGCGTCGCCGAGATGCAACAGAGGGTGTTGCTTCGGTTATCGCCAAGCGTCGATCCACACACCCACCGTCTGACCAGCACGGGCATTTTAGACACCAAGTTCGGATTCTCCATCGAAACTGGAGACGCCGAAGAAGCCGTCCGAATCGCTGTCCAGCAGCCCAATCTCGATCTTATGGGCCTCCACTTCCACCTCGGTTCGCCTATCTTCGAACTCGAACCCTATGAAGAAGCCATCGAGTACGTCTGCCGATTCGCTGCTCAGATGCGAGATCGATACGGGCTCGACATGCGCGAATTCAGCCCGGGCGGAGGAATGGCGATCGGATACGTCCGCTCAAACCTACCACCCAGAATCGGGCAATACGCCGAGACCATAGTCAACGCCTTGAGAAGGGCTTGCGAAGAGCATCGATTCGACGAGCCATTGCTGGTGATCGAACCAGGTCGATCGATTATCGGCAGAGCTGGCGTAGCGGTGTATACCGTGGGAGGCATCAAACGAATCCCTGAAGTCCGAACCTACGTCAGCGTTGACGGCGGGATGGGCGACAACATCCGACCAGCACTGTACGACGCGGCGTACGAAGTGATGTCGGTAGACGATCCTCTGGGAGAACCTGGCGAAGAGGTCACGATCGCCGGCAAGTTCTGCGAGTCCGGCGATCTACTGGCAAAAAACGTGAGCCCGCCCGACCTCAACACTGGAGACTTGATCGCACTCCCCGCGTCGGGTGCTTACTGCGTGCCTATGGCGAGCAACTACAACATGCAGACCCGGCCAGCGATTGTGCTAATCACAACGCTAGGCGAAGCCCGACCTATCCGCCGGCGAGAAACTTACGCCGACCTGCTTGCCACGTCGATCTTCGAGTGAGCAACCAGACCGTATTGTGACTCAGACAACCGCAGAGACAACTGGTTGGAAAACATTCGGGCATGACGCTGCAGTAACCCTGCTCAACGGAAGCTTTGTTCGAAACCGAGTTTCTCATGCGTATCTATTCACCGGACCGAACGGCGTGGGCAAACGAACGCTCGCTCTCGATCTCGCGAAGGCCCTGAATTGCAGCCCGGCACCAAATTTGATGGGGGAAGCAACTCGTCCCTGCGATAACTGCAGCCCGTGCGATCGGATTTCAAGAAAACAGCATCCGGATGTTCGGGTAATCAGCCCGGCGACTCCCACCTCGAACGATAGAGATGCCGATGCGGCGCAGCGGAGAGTGATGATTGGAATCGACTTAATCGCCGACATCCAAAACGACGCTATGCTCGAGCCCTACGAAGGCGGAGCGAGGGTATTCATAATCGCCGGTGCAGAACGCATGTCGCCCGAGGCCGCCAACTCGCTGCTCAAAATCCTCGAGGAGCCTCCTCCTTCGGTTCACATATTCCTAACCGCCACTTCCCACCGGAATCTGCCTGAGACAATCATTTCGAGGTGCCACCGTATTCAGCTTCGACCGGTGCCAACAGACGTTATAGAAACGGAGTTGATTCAGAGGTTCGAACTCGATCCAGATCGAGCCGCCAGGCTGGCGAAGCTCTCCATGGGTGCGCCCGGTTGGGCGATCAACGCAATCCAAGACACCACAATCGAAGAGGCCAGATCCCTGGCTGCGTCACGGATTCTCAATACAATCAACGCCGATCTCGAAGAGCGATTCAGGTACGCGCGTGAGATGGCGGGCGAATTCAGGCGTGACCGCACATCAGCTTTAGAAGAGGTGGACCGATGGGTTGAGATTTGCCGCGACGTCGCGTTCGCCAAGCACGACTTGGAAACCAGCGTGATCTTCGATGAACGGTTGCCCGAGATAACCGAGCTATCAAAATCCCTGACAGAAGCTCAGGTCAGCGACGCATTTTCGACGATCATCCGGACGCGACAGGCTCTGCAAGCCAACGCGCTTCCTCAGTTGGCGTTTGAAGTGATGATGATCGACATACCTCAAGTCGCCTCGAGGAAATGACCAGCACACCCGCTAAGCCGTCATCGTGCGGGCAGCCAGCCAAGGCATGAATGGCAGCCAAGAGGGATCAACTCTGTCCCTGCTGAAGCCGGAGTACGGATTCGGACGCGGTTCCATCGGCGTCACTCGAAGCGACATCGCAGATTCCCTGGGCGTCCGACCTGCCTTGCGGTGGTTGCACGACTTGCACGCCGTAACCACGTTGTCCCAAGTGTGTTGACCGCCCCTCGATCTCGGCACGACATGATCCAGCGTCATGTTTGCGCCGCGCAGACCGCAGTACTGGCAAGCGTGGTCGTCCCGCGAAAATACTTCTCGTCTCGACAACTTCCGACGGTGCAACGGCTTCCGGACCATGTACACCAATCGAATCACCTCTGGGCGTTCGAAGATGTTTGAGACCGTGTGAATGTACTCTGCGCCGCTGAGAACCGCCTCCGCCTTGCCCTTGCCGAGAAGCGACATCGCACGACGCACGTCGCATATGTTCAGCGGCTGGTAATTCTGGTTAAGCACCAGCACGCGGGAACGGATTAGATAGATGCCACCGTTGGTAACCACGCGTCAATTATCTCATTTGCAGACCAAATTTCCATAACGCGCCTCGGCCTGATCTTCCCTAGTCAGTCAGGATCACACCGTTCGGCCCTCAAGCACGTCAACTGCTATGCCGATCACGTTCGGGGCAAACGGAACCAGCAAAGGCCGCAACGCCATCGCCGCCGACACAATCGACGAGTTCGACAGTTGGTCGTCCAGCCAGTCTCGAGGCTGATCGAACAGGTATCCCTGTGCGAAACCAGTGGCGTAACCAAGGGAGCCAGTCCCAGCAGCGTCTTCAGGAATCACATATGTGAAGACTGCCGCCATTGCGATGAAGGCAATTACCAACGCAACGCCGATCGCCGCTCCGAACAATGCACCTCCTAGACGATTGATCCACTTCAACGGAGTCACGCTGACCGCTTGTTTCACAGTGGCTGCAACGATCGCTGCGAACCAAAACACCGCGATGCTCAAGATCAATGAAACAACGGGAATCACAACCGCGGTCCAGCTCTCGGGCAACCCAAAACTGGGGACGACGCGGCCGACCACTTGGGTGCCGAGCAGGATCGAAACGTAGACCGCCACGAACCAAATCGCCGCCCCGATAAGGCCAGTCGTGAGTCCCCAAAAGGTGAGAATTCCGATCGAAACCAGGAATATCAAGTCCAAGAAATTCATCGTACTTTCAAATTCGCTTGCATGGGAAGATCATCTGTCCGCGACCCCTTGACGCACACTCGAAATCTACTCCCTCAATTCAACCAGCCTCAATCGTAGGGCATCTAGACATATCGCCGCGATTAGTGAGCCGTCCACGCCGTTGATTATCAGTTGGAACACCAAACTTATAATCGACTCTTGACACGCAATGGTTGTGATTCTCACGCCTGCAACACGCGTTGACAACCCCTTGACTGTTTCGTCGAAAGTTCCTGGCAGAGTTGCAATCGACGGGCCATCCGCATCCGGAAAATCGACTGTTGGTTCAAAGTTGGCCTTAACTTGGGGCTATGACTTCCTGGATACGGGATTAATGTATCGAGCGGTCACCCTTTTCGCTCTCGATCGTTGCGTCAACATCGACGACGCCGAAGGCCTCGGGGCTCTGGCCGAAAGCCTCACCTACGACGTCAGAAAACGCGAAGACGGATCGTGGGCATTGCTGATTGACGATGAAGATGTCACCGATCGACTTCACAACGCTCGGATAGACGGGAGTGTCTCACCAGTCTCCGCAACGCCGCAAGTCAGGGTCGCCATAGTGACGCAGCAACGTCGGATCGCCGAAGGTCGGTCGATTGTGATGGCTGGCAGAGACATCGGCACGGTCGTGTTGCCCGATGCGCCGCTCAAAATCTTCCTCACGGCATCCGACCAAACTAGAGCCGAGAGGCGCCACGAAGAGATCGTGTCCAACGGCGGCAGCACGTCATTCGCCGATGTGCTAAACAATATTCGTCGAAGAGACCAGATCGATTCCACCAGAGATCACTCTCCCTTGCGCCCGGCTGATGATTCGATCGTAATCTTGACGGATGAAATCGACGCCGCGACTGCCGTGCAACGAATAGTTGACTACTACGCCGAAAAATCGAAATAGCCGATTGAAGCCGCAGCGGCAATGGCTGTTCTCTGTCTGCAACTGGGTTTACCGGGGAACTTTATGGATTTTCTCGGACCTCAAGGTCAGAAACGGTCATCTCTTAGAGATTGAAGGGCCGGTGATAGTCGTCTGCAACCACCTCTCAAACCTCGATCCGCCGACAGTAGCTTCCGTGATGCCTCGCAAACCCTTATTCATGGCCAAGAGGGAGGTCTTCAGCAATCCCTTGTTCCGACTCTTCCTCAGAGGCTGGGGAGCGTTTCCTGTGAATCGAAACGCCGCCGATCTCCGCGCGCTCAACTGGGCGCGGGCGATGGTCGGCGCGCAGCGCATGATCGTGCTCTTCCCTGAGGGCACTCGAAGTCGGGACATGGAAGGCTTAAAACGCGGGCAAGTTGGCGCTGCACTGATTGCGGCCTATACGGGCGCATCTGTGATCCCCGTCTCGATACAGGGAACAGAATCGATGCAGAATGTATTTAGAGTCTTTATGCCTACAGCCAAAATCCGAATCTCCGTGGGCGAACCGTTCACGGTGAACATCCCTTCCAACGATCGCAAGTCGTTGAAACTCGCAACCGATGAGTTGATGGCTCGCATCGCTCTGCAACTGCCAGAAGAGAGACGCGGCGTGTTCCGCGAAGAGATTCCTGCCGAATTCAAATTCACCGCCTCAATCGGCCGATCCGACGATGAACGGGACTCCGAGGCATCGACCTCAACGGGGTCCGCAGGCAACAACTGAACATGTGCGGAATCGTGGGATACTGCGGGCGCAGCGATGCCAAGACCTTCTTGCTCAACGCCCTCAAGTCGCTAGAGTATCGGGGCTACGACAGCGCCGGCATCTCCTGCATCGGACCGGATGGTCAGATCGAGACGACAAAACGAGCTGGCCCGGTCGCCACTCTTAAAGCCTCGTTCAATGGGCATCGTTCGAAATCTCGTGTCGGTATCGGTCACACGAGATGGGCCACTCATGGTGAGCCGAACGACTCCAACGCCCATCCACACGTGAGTTACGACGGCAGAGTCGCCATCGCTCACAACGGGATCATCGAAAACTACATCGAGCTGCGAAATCAGATCCAGAGCCGTGGCATCGGGTTCAGGTCGCAAACCGATTCCGAAGCCATTGCGCACCTCATCGCGATGCGTATGGAGAGGGGCGAAGACCTCTTCGACGCGACCCGGCACACGGCATACGAGCTCGAGGGACTATCGGTGATCCTCGCAATCTCTTCATCTGAGCCCGAAACGATCGTCGGCACTCGCGTCGGCTGGGCAGGCAGCCTCATTCTGGGCGCTGACGAGAACCAGACCGTTCTCGCGAGCAACATCGCGGCAATACCCAGATCCGTCAGCGAATTCACCCACATCGACCACTGCGAAGCAGCAATTATCACGCCGGGTGGCTACGCCGTCAAACGCCTCGACGGCTCGGGCCTCGCAAAAACCTGCCTGCCGCGTGTCAGCGAGCAAATTATCGCCGAAAAAGGCGAGCACCCTCACTTCATGCGTAAAGAGATCGAAGAACAGACCGACTCCCTGCAAGGAGCGATGCACGGAAGGGTTGATTTCTCAACTCGGACAGTGAATATTCATGAAATCTCGGCCGATGCTGAAAAGATCGCTCAATCTGAGAGGATCCTGTTGACCGGCATGGGCAGCTCTCAATTCGTGGCCGCCTCGGGAGCGAGGTGGATCGAGCGAATCGCCGACATCCCTGCATACGTCGAGTCCTCAGGCGAGCTCATCGATCGTGATCCCATCCTCGGACCGGAAACGACGTTGATTGCGGTGACCCAGTCCGGCGAAACTTATGACACGCTCTCTGCTATCGAACTGGCTCGCGGCCGTGGCTGCCACACCATCGCACTAACCGCGAATCCACAGAGCCAAGTCTCCAACATCGCCCACATCACAGTCGACATCGGCGCCGGTCTCGAAGTAGCCGTGGCAGCGACAAAAACGGTGTCCGCCAGCATGTTGACTCTCTATCTAGTCGCTCTCCAGCTGGCGAAATCGAAGGGTACATTAGAGCTTGAATACCTGAACGAGTACATCGAAGACCTCGCGAAACTTCCTCGCTTGGTGAATCAGACTTTGAGCCTTGAAGCGACGATTTCGGAGTTGGCCGTCTCCAACTTCTCCAGAGTCGACAATGCGCTCTTCCTCGGTAGGGCCGACCTCTTTCCGGTTGCGATGGAAGGAGCCCTCAAGATGAAAGAGGTCGCGTACGTCCATGCGGAGGGGCTCACCGCATCAGAGATGAAACACGGCACAAATGCACTAATCGACGCCGAGACCCCAACAGTCGCACTGGTGCCTGCCCGGGCCGACCTACGGTGGAAGATGATCGCCAGCATCAACGAGGTGCAGTCTCGCGCCGGCAAAGTGTACGCGTTCGCACAAGAAGAGGACGATGACGTCGCGTGTCTCGCCGACGAGTTCATCGGATTGCCTTCGGCGCCAGAAGACCTCCATCCATTCCTGATGTTGGTGTCCCTACAACTTCTCGCGTATCACACCTCCGTGAATCGGGGCATTGACCCTGACCGACCGCGCAACTTGGCGAAAACCGTAACTGTGGCATGAAGCAACCGCCTGGCGACGTCGTCAGAAGCCGGATAGAGCGCCGGGAAGAACAGCTTTCGCGCTTCGCACTTAAGTCTCGCGACGCCAAACGAGAGACGTGCGAGGAGCCGTCTCCCGTGCGAGCCGAGTACCAGCGTGATCGGGATCGAGTCGTTCACTCCAACGCCTTCCGCCGCTTGAAGCACAAGAGTCAAGTGTTCGTAAACCCTCAGGGCGACCACTTCACGACGCGGATGACTCACGTCCTCCAGGTCTCACAGGTGGGGCGCACCATCGCCAGGGCTCTCAACCTTAATGAGGACCTCGTCGAGGCCGCTGCGCTAGCGCACGATGTGGGGCACACGCCATTCGGACACATCGGCGAAAACGTGCTCGACAAACTCTTGCCGGACGGATTTCACCATAGTCGGCAAGGAGTCAGGACGTTCAAGCTGCTCGAGAAGAGAGGTGTAGGCCTAAATCTCACGACCGATGTTTTATTCGCCATCGCAAATCACTCGAAGCCGGAAGGCAAGTTTGTCGATCGTGCGATGGTCGGGAATCTCCCTCTCGAGGCGCAGATCGTTCGTATTTCCGATGCCGTTGCGTACCTCGCACACGACCTCACCGACGCGCTTAGGGCAGGAATGATCACATCTTCCGACGTTCCATCATCCATTAGGGACGCGATCGGCGAAACCCACTCCAAACGACTCGACTCCATGGTGCGAGACATCATCGATACATCGTGGGACTGCACCGGGGAAGTCGCATCACTAGGCATCGAAAAACCTTGGATCAAAATGTCTGAACCCATGATCGACGTGGCTACGGAACTGCGGAACTTCATGTTTGAGCGCGTCTATCGCCCCACCTCCGTGTCGAGCGAAGGGCGCAGGGCCGCCAACATCGTAGAGATCCTCTTCGAGCACTACTCCGAGCACGCTGACGAAATCCCCGAATGGATGCGCTTGCTCTCTATCGAAAACACCTATGCCGCCTCCGACTACGTATGCGGCATGACGGACAGATACGCTCTCAACTCGGCAGAGCGCCTTCGGCCCGGCATAAGCGAGAACCTGTTCCAAGCCCAGATCTTCGACTGAGGCACGCGGCGAGCGAATACCCCCTCCACCGAACCCGCGACGAGTGGGGGCCATCTCCCTTAAGGTAACCCTTGCAAAACTCCCTGTCATCCTTCCAGAGTAACGGGGTTTTGAGAAGTGGCCGCATGCTTTGCGGCGTACTCGAAGCTTGTCCCCCGTCATCCTGAACCTGTCGAAGGATCTGGGGAGGGGGAGCGCCAGTCCTTGCTGTCCAAGATGCAACGCCCTAGCATCATTATTCGTCATTACGGCTCCGACAGGTTGAGGTCGACTCTCCCTTTGGGGACTATTGCAAAACTCCAAACCCGCTGAACGAGTGGATTCCCTCTCGCCGTGGGATGTTTGCAAAAGTCTCGTCGTTGCGGCGGAGGCCGCAATACAGACGGCCAATAGCGATCGCCAGGTCTTGGTCTCAATTCGGGTCCGTGAATTCGGCTGACTGCCCGACCCCAGATCCTTCGACAGGCTCAGGATGACAGGAATGTTGCAAAAGGTTCCTTGGAGGAGGGCGGATTGGGCTGCCCAAACGGAGAGGCTGCTTAGTCGCCTGGGCCCGAAATATACTTGCCGCATCAATACGCCGGAACAAAAATCGCTAATCAAGCGTCACTCTAGGTAACAGACACAACATCGATGATCGGCAATCGCCCGACGTTCTCGTTCAATTCAAGTTGCGACAGCGTCGATAACAATCATTGCGCTTCATTGAGACACTAATCGCAGAAGCTATGGGATCGACCAAATTCCGACTCGTCTCTGCCATCGCGATCGCGTTGGCGTTAGCTTCGGTCGGCTCCTTATCGCTCTTGTTCCATTCGTCAGTCGCCCAAGCTCAGGCAGCGCGAGCCCTTACACTCACAGCCGCCCCGACTACTGTCGCCGAAGATGTCGGTACTGTGACCGTAACGATCGGCCTCAACCCGGTTCCAACGGATGGATCTTGGAGTGAGTGCGGCCTGCGGGTCTCCGCCGATCCAGCTGCAACCGCAACCCAAGACTCCGACTTCACTTTAGAGACGAACGACAAGACGTTAGACAGCGGGTCCAGTTGGGGCGCGTCAACGGAGATTTCGGTCACCGACGACGCGGAAAGCGAAGTGAACGAAGTCTTTACAGTTGAAGCGTTCTGTAGCAACTCAAGCGGTGGCGCGGACCCCAGTCACGACTTGCTTACATCCGGAAAATTGACGATCACGATCACCGACAACGATGCACCCGCAGCACCGTCGGTAGATACGGCGACGCCCGGCCTCGGGCAAATCGCGCTTGCCTGGAACAACCCGGGAGACTCTACGATCACAAAGTATCAATATCGAGTCAGCAACGATGGAGGCAGCAATTGGTCACCAGATTGGACGGACATCGGCAGTAGCGGCGCGGGAACTGTTGAGTTCACTGTTACCGGCCTGAGCGATCTGCAGGAATACGTGATTGAGCTGCGCGCAGTTGCCGCGGGAGACGAATTCGGCGACGCAACGCAGGTCACTGCCACAACGCCCCCTCCGGCCATCACGGGCTCGACCGCAATCTCATTCACCGAGAACAGCATCGACGATGTGGCCACGTACACGGCAACCGAAGTGGCGGGTTACACAATCGAATGGTCGTTGACTGGCGACGATGCCGATGACTTCATCTTCGACACAATGAGCGGCGCACTTAAGTTCAATGCAGCCCCTGACTTCGAAAACCCCTCCGATAACAATGTTGACAGAGAGTATTTGATTAATGTCGTCGCCACATATACGGGCACAACGACAAGCCAATCAACGATAGCCGTCGCCGTAACCGTCTCAGACGTCGACGAGCCGCCTTCCCCACCTTCTGAGCTCATGGTTTCCGCGTCTGGCATAGACCCCCATACGCAACTCGCTCTGACTTGGACGGCACCTGAAAACGCCGGCAAGCCTACCATCACTTCATACCGAGTCCAATACAGGGTCAAAGAATCGCCGGTGCCGCCCTGGTCCACGCTCGACCCCAGTCCGACGGAAACATCAGCCACTATCACTGGCTTAATGCCGTCTACCACCTACGAAGTTCAAGTTTTTGCCATAAACGACGAAGGCGAAAGCGCCTCGTCTGTGTCATCCGAAGGCTCGACTGTAACCCAACCGACGGTTTCAGGTCCCGATGCGCCCTCCTACGCGGAAAACGGCGCCGGCATCGTGGCGAGCTACATGGCAGAAAACTTCGTGGGCAATGACGTCACTTGGTCGTTGGGCGGTGCCGATAGAGCACTGTTCACGATCGGTACAGGAGGTGCTCTCACTTTTGTCGATGCGCCCGACTTCGAAACCCCCGGCGCGATGGGTGGCGGAAACGTATACCGCATCGTTGTCACAGCCGCGACCGCAGCGACTGTCCAGAACGCAAGTCTGGCGGTTAGCGTCACAGTCACGGACTTGAACGAACCGCCTCTGATCTCGGGCCTTGCCGCCTACTCGCCGGTTGAGAACGGCCCGACCGCGTTAGGGGACTATACGGCGGTAGACCCAGAAAACAACGCCTTTACGTGGACACTGAGCGGCGCCGACGCGGATGACTTCACGTTTGACGCGGCAGGAGCACTCAGCTTGAATGTTTCGCCAAATTACGAAATGCCTGGCGACAGCGACGGCGACAACATCTATGACGTTGCCGTCATCGCAACCGAAGATGGCGCAGGCGGCTTAAGCAGCCAACTCGAGGTGACGGTGACGGTTCAAAACGTCAACGAATTACCTGGTAAACCAACTGGGGTGTCAGTCACAAATTCGGTTGACAACCCTTCGAACTCGCTTGTCGTGTCGTGGACCGATCCCGATGTTGGGGACAAACCTCCCATCAGCAGAGGTGTCATCAACTACGTGCCTACACAGGGAGGTGCTTCCCAAAACGTGGCGTTCTCAGCGCATCTCACATCGTTTGAGGTGGATTCCCTGATGCCTGCGACCACTTACACGTTCAAAGTCTCGCTGGGTAACTCAGACGGTTTCGGACAGGAATCAGAAGCTGCCCAAGGTTCGACGTTAACAGCCAACGACCCTCCAACAATCTATGGCCGCAGCGCAATCTCGTTCCCAGAAAACAGCAGGTCGACCGTCGAAAACTACGATGCCGACGAATCCGTCGCATGGTCAACGACTGGTGCCGACGATGAGGAGTTTGCGCTCAGTGATCAGGGCGTACTTACCTTCAGAAACACTCCAGACTACGAAGACCCCGACGACTCAAACCGGGACAACGTATACAGACTCACCATCACGGCGACCGATCAAGGTGACCCGGCCCGATCTACGTCTATCAACGTCAGGGTCACAGTAACCAACAAGACTCTTGTGCTGAACGACGGCGACTCGACGACGGAAGAGATCGTGCGAGAAGGGAACACATTCGTAGGCGACTTCGATTTCGAGCCGGGTGAAGGAGACCGCATCTCGTGGAGGCTGTTGGGCGACGATGCCTGGCTGTTTGAGTTCTCTGAGCGATCTGGAAACGAGATCCGAATCTACTTCGATGATCCTCCTAATTTCGAAAACCCCCAAGACGATGACGAAGACAACGTCTACGAGTTCACATTGAGGTGCATCGATAACGGCAACCCTCGTGAAAGAGCTGAACTCGATTTCGAAATCGCCGTCGCTAACGTAGTTGAGAGGACGCCACCCACTTCGACTCCCACCAAAACGCCGAAGAAGAAGAAACCACCGTCTACACCAACTCCCAGGGCGATCAATCCTCCAGGGAAGATACCCAACATCATCGTTGGCGCCAACGCCGAGATCTACGACGTATTCACGCCGGTCGAGGGCGGAAACTACCAGACCAGCGAATACAGGATCCACGCAGGGCCTGGCTCGGTGCCCAACGGCAGGTTGCTGGGTCTGCGAATCTACGCCGTCGCAACCGACCCATCGCAGATTCGACACCCGAACTACACGGCTACCGGACAGATCCACAACGTCGACGCCGTCGACAGAGAAGCCCTACCCCTACCCGAAGGCTATAGAACCAACCGCCCAATCTCCATCTGCATACCGCTGCCGCGCACCATCAACTCGAGATTCAACGCTGTTGTGGCAATGTCCACTAACACCGACGGATTGACTCGAGTAGTCAGATCGAGAATCGTACGTGACCCCGATGGCATCGATAAGATCTGCGGCGACGTCGCAGAGCTACCCACAGTGATGGCCGCGGGTATCCGGACCTCGTCCATATCGCCACCACCAATAGCTGATACGCCGTCACCTGTACCGGAAACTGTCGCTCCACCGGCAACCGGCGGAAGTGCGCCATCGACAGGCGCTTGGATTCTCTTGACCTTGTTTGGACTCCTCGCCGTCACGATAGGGTTTGTCACTTCGAGATCCAAGCGACAGAACCGAGGCTGACAACCCGACAGGCCCCTTTGAATCACGCCGGTTAGCCTCCGTCTCGGGCTCGCTCAAATAGCCGAATGTCGCAGTTGGGTATGCTGCCGCAGTTCAGTTTGAAATCGGAAGATTCTTCGTTATACTTCCAATGTCCGTTGGACAGGGCTAGGAGCCCAATCGAGTGGACAGGGATGCCGAGGGCAGTGGCGGATCCGCGGATCGGCCGCTAAAAATGCGTGAATGCAAGGGAGCAGATGGCGTTAGTCGACGAAGTTAAGGCGAAGCTGAGCATCGTTGATGTGGTATCCGACTATGTGACGCTCCAAAACTCTTCTTCCCGCAGTCCTAAAGCTCTTTGCCCTTTTCACGAAGAACGCACTCCTTCCTTCACCCTCTACCCTGAACAAGGCACATGGCGCTGCTACGGCGCGTGCGCAGAAGGCGGAGATATCTTCAACTTCGTCATGCGCGCCGATGGCATCGAATTCACCGACGCCCTCGACAAGCTATGCGAGATGGCAGGAATCGAGCGTCGCAATGATTTTGACAACACCGCCAACGAGTCACCGGCCGCAGCCCTTCATAACGTCAACTCGATCGCGGAAGAATTCTTCCACCGGCAGCTTTTAGGAACCCAGGGCGCCGAAGCCCTCGAATACTTGGAGTCTAGGGGCATAGACGCGCAGACCGCGCACAGACGTGGCATGGGTTACGCTCCCGGCGGTGTCAATTCGCTCTTTGAATATCTGCGGTCGCTAGATGCCAACAGCAAAGCTGTCGTGGATGCGGGACTCATCGTGGCCGGTGAAGACGGGACATGGCACGACATGTTCACCAACCGAATCACCGTTGCGATTCGTGACGCCAGAAACAACATCATCGGTTTCGGCGCCCGCGCGATGGGCGATGCTCAACCGAAATACTTGAACACCCACGCAACCGCCATTTTCGACAAATCTACGACCCTTTACGGTATCAACTGGGCATCTGACGCCATTCGCGCAACCGGGCAAGCAATCATCGTCGAAGGCTACATGGACGTGATTGCTGCTCAAGAGCATGGGTTCAAGAACGTCGTAGCCTGTATGGGCACCGCCGTAACTCCGCAGCAACTAAGAACACTTGCCTATCGCGTGTCAGACAGCGACCACCGGCGATCCGTAGTGCTCTGCCTCGACAACGACGCTGCCGGTCAACAAGCGACTATCGGCGCGTTGCGCAACGCAATGGCCGAATTCGGCTCCGACACCGATTCGAACTCCGGCAAATCCCAACAAGACATCGAGATCAGGGTGGCAGCCCCAGTCACCACCGACGACGGCGCGCCGAAAGACCCTGACGAGGCGATCCGCCACAACCCTGCGGAGTGGCGAGAATCTATCGCTTCAGCGGTCGAAGTCATGGATTTCATTATTGAATCCCATGCCGCCCGACACGACCTTGATACAGACACAGGAATCGACGCTCTGCTAACGGAACTCGAAGCGTATTTCACGTCCGTGCCGCCTCACACGATCGCGGATATGCGTAGGATTCGAAATCTGGCAACTCGTTTGAATGTTGACTACTCCAACTTGATCGACGCCTTCACATTGAAACGATCCACCAGGATCGCGTCCCGCAGAAGCCGAAGACCCACCTCTTCGGCCCCCCGACGGACGAGCCGAAGACCCGATTCTTCAGGCATCGCGGCGCAAACCTCGGCTATGGTTTCTCTCCAGGCGCCTTGGGAGCGCACGCTGTTGGCATGCATCGTGCAACACGAATTCGCGATCGACCACGCCCACTTCGTCGATCCGAGCCACTTCACCAGCCCTGCCTTGGGTGAGCTGTTGGAACACATACGCGCCTCTCAAGCGATCTTCAACGCATTTTCGCCGGCGAACGAAGCGCAAAGCGATCTATTCAACGAGTTGGGCCGTCATCCTCTCACACCAGATGCTGACGGAGATATCGTCGCCGAAGACGACATCATCAAGATGACGAAAGCCTGTGCAAATCGGACTCGGAGAGAGTTTCTGATCAGGCAGAAGAAGGAAGAAGCAATTGAAGCAAGCAAACACGGCAACTTGATATCTGAAGACGAGGTAAAGAGCGCCGTTGAAAACAACGAGCAGATTAGGCAGTTGAGCTCGGTTTGAAGCCGGGTCGTAAGGGGTGTCTGCACTTATGAACGATGATTTAGAACGCACAGCGGAATTGGATGAACTTCAGCCGGATATCGCCAATGGTGAGGTCGCGGATCGGAAGGTTGGCACCGCCACCATAACTGAAGACGCGGATGCTTCAATCGACGCCGATGAAGATGCGGATGACGAGGGGTCGGACGAGGAAGATGAAGAGGATTCCACAGACGCAGGCACCGACGTTCAAGACGGCCCCACAATCGCATTCGGGATCATCGAGTCTGATGATGAGGGCGATTCCTTCGCCGGCGGATCGCAACGCGCCAATCTGATACTTTCTCCCGACACTTCATCGAGTTCAATCTCGGATCTCGACGCATGGGACGGCTCGGCGAACGGAGCCAAGCAGCGAAGCGAGGCCATCACCTTCACCGGTATTAGCCCGGATGCTGACCTCACGGACGATCCAGTGCGCATGTACTTGCGTGAGATCGGCCTCGTCGAACTTCTAACTGCGCAAGAAGAGAGAATCCTCGCCCGACGTCTGGAATTGCGTCGCCTGCTCGATGAAATCGTGGAGACGCGCCGGGAATCCCATGGTGAGGACCCTGCGTCGACTGACATAGCGGTCGAGGCTGTAACGAGGCTCTCCAAATTGAATCGAGCCGCCAATGCGATCGTTTTCTACTCTGGATTCCACGATGGATCCATGCAAAGCGTATTCGATCAGATTCATGATGCATTGAGGGATCCTTACCGAGCCAACGACCGGAAATACATCTCCGACAAATTCAACTGCTCGATCGAAGGGGCGGCGGAAATAATCCGAAACCTCACTCGCGTGCCGGAAGATTTGTTAAGGCGGATCGACCACCCGAGAACCAGCGCAATGCTGGATGAGTTGGCCATTTCCGACAGCATCGAAGAGGTCTGCGACCGCGTTGGATGCTCGCCTGACACGGCTGACGCATTGATGAAATTGATTGAAGCGCTCGAAGAGTCGAGTCTCGTCTCTCTCCTCGCGCAGCCACGCATCCGCGAAATCATCGAGTCGCCTTACCGTCGAACAGTTGCGTCCCCTTTGCGCGCCTTGCTCAAATGTTCCACGCAAGAGGCCCTTGATGCCGTCGCTGACATGGCGCCTCATCTTGGCAGCACAGGCCAAAGCTTCATCGACGGCGCATTGTGCAATGCCCTCCGCCAACCCTCCACGGAGAAGCGCACGGAAGTTCTGAGCGAACGCATGAAGTGCTCCCAAAACGTGGCGCAACATTTATTGCGGATCGCGGATGATTTGCCCTCAACTCATCTTTCCGACTTCATCTCCAACCCTTCGATCAGACAGTGTCTCGACGAACCATTTACGGAAGAAAAACTTGCATACTTCTCAGACTGCTTGGGCTGCGACGAGGATGCGGCGAAAAATACAATCCGAGCCCTCTCGCTTTTGACGCTTCTAATACCTGCGGAAACTCCTGATGCGATCGGAGCCAACCCTGAACTTGAACATCTAGATCAGGCGCTGACGGATGAAGCACTGCGGCAGCTAACGCTGTACGAGCCGCTTATCGCGGCGAAGTTCGCCACCGTCCGCAACAACGGCACGGCGTCCGAGATCCATCTGACAAAAGCGAATCTGAGGCTCGTGGTCTCGGTCGCAAAAAAATACATGGGGCGGGGAATGAATCTCCTCGACTTAGTGCAGGAAGGCAATATCGGATTGATCCGTGCGGTCGAAAAGTTCGACTATCGCCGTGGCTACAAATTCTCAACCTACGCCACATGGTGGATAAGGCAAGCGATCACCCGATCGATTGCCGATCAAGCCCGCACTATACGAATCCCGGTTCACATGGTCGAAACCATTAACAAACTCCTTAGGGTTAGCCGAAGGCTAGTCCAAGAGAACGGCCGCGAACCATCGCCTGAAGAGATCGCTACGCACATGGACATCACCCCCGAAAAGGTGCGCGACACGATCAAGATTTCGCTGCAGCCGGTCTCACTTGAAACTCCGATCGGCGAAGAGGAAGATTCGACTCTAGGCGACTTCATCCCCGAGACCAACTCGGAGGCGCCTATCGAAGAGGCATCCTTCAATCTCATGAAGGAGAGCGTTCACACGATCTTGGACACGCTAGAGGTTCGCGAAAAAGAGGTCATTCGATTGCGATTCGGCATCAAGGATGGACAGTCCCGGACTCTTGAAGAAGTCGGAAGGTATTTCGGAGTGACGCGCGAACGAGTCCGCCAAATCGAGGCGAAAGCGCTAAGAAAACTGCGTCACCCCACGCGAAGCAACAAGCTGCGCGGCTTCATCGACTGAGCCCGCGCCGGTTCGCGTGCCTAATAATCGGGCTCACCGCTCGGTAACGGTGCCGCCATTTATGTTTATCGCCTGACCGGTGATGTAGGCCGCCCGCGGGCTGCACAGGAACCCGATCAACTCGCCTACCTCGATGTCCTCGGCGGGACGGCCCAACGGCACCTGGGCGGCTCTGCTCCACCAATCATCGCCGCGGCCGATCGGGTCGAGACGCGCCGTCTCCGTCATTCCCGGGCAGACGCAGTTCGCGGTGATCTTGTGCTCCGCGACCTCTTTCGCCAACGCCTGAGTGAAGCCATCTACTGCGAAGTTGGAGGCATTATATGCCGCCATTCTCGGCGTTCCTCGCTTGCCCGCGGTCGACGATATGTTCACTATCCGGCCACCGTCTCCCTGCTTGATCATCTGTTTAGCGGCTGCTTTAGAACACAGATACGTGCCCACCACTTTGACTTCGATGACCTTCTTGAACACTTCTTCCTCCACCTCGATAACCGGTACGCGGTCTGCACCATATGGAGCGGCGGCGTTGTTGATCAAGATATCCAATCGGCCGAACTCGGAGACGGTTTCATCCATCAATCGGTCCACATCGTCTGAATTAGCAACGTCCATCACGATTGTGTGGGCGCGAACTCCGTAGCTTCTCACCTCGTCGGCGGTAGAGTCGATATCGAGCCAACCCGCCTCTTTTTCATCAGGTGGAAAGGTTTCAGGGTCTCTACCGGTGCCGGTAACGACTACATCGGCACCCATCCTCGCCAACACGTTCGCCGTAGCGCGGCCAATCCCCCTCAATCTGCCGGCGCCAGTAACGATGGCAACTTTGCCGCCTAACTCAACATTCGAACCCGAATTGGCCATTAATAATTCCTCTGTTTCTCAAAACGGTCCTCGACTAACTGGTCGAAGGATCAGCGCCTAGGCGTCTGGTGCGCTCAATGTTACCGGGATCTCTTTCAATACGGCGACATCTCCCTCTTTGCGCACTGTAGTAACCACTACATCGGTGCCTTGGGGATGACGCCGCAAAAACTCCGTGAAATCGGACTCGTTCCTTATCGGAGTTTCATCGATATTGATGATCACATCGTCGATTCTGAACACCGTTGCAGCAGGAGACTCGGGGTCCACGTAACGAACTCCGAACCCGCCGTTAACCGGTAACGCAAGCCGGCTCGCCATCATCGGAGTCACAGCCACGCCACCAACTCCCAAGTAGCCAGGCCGAGGCCGCATCCCCAATGCGATCAGCCGCTCCGCTCCCTGAATGGCGGAATTCGCATCGACAGCGAAATTCGCCCTGCTGCCCAAGTTGATCAATCCGACGTTTATTCCCACGACTTCGCCTCTTGCGTTGACGAGTGCGCCACCGCTGCTACCTAAATTGATCGAAGCATCCGTCTGTATCAACCCTGTGTGAACGTTCCCCGAACCATCGGCAATTACACGATTGAGACCGCTAACCACTCCTTTGCTCACGCTGGGATCGCCCAACAAACCGAAGGCGTGCCCTATGGCAACCACCTCTTCACCCACCCGCAACTCGTTCGAATCTCCGAACACCGCAGGAGTCAGGACATCGGCATCGATCTTGAGGACCGCGATATCGAGTTCGGGATCATCCCGAACCAATTCCGCTTCAAATACCGACCGATCGTGGAGGATGACGTTAATCTCTTGCGCGTCGGCAACAACGTGCCAATTTGTGATGATTAATCCGTCTGAAGAGTAAACAATCCCGGTGCCGTTCCCTTCGCCGTCGCCACGGAGAGCACCGATCTGCACAATCGACGGGATCGTAGATTCCACGATGTCCGGGATGGCGACGATTGGAACACCGTCGGCCTCGATTTGATCAACGACAACAGCCTCTTGAACGTCGTCGATATCGAGAACTTCGCCTGCGGCACACGACGCGACAAGAAACACAACTAATGACGTTGCCGTAAGAACCACTAACCGCCCCACACTGCTGAGATTTTCGAGACTCACTTCAAAAGCCCCCGATGAATCTAGGCGATCACCGCTTAGTCAGGATTATATCCATCACGCCGTTTTGAAGCCGTCGCGCGGCAGATCCGCGCACCCTCGCGCACCTTCAACGACCGCCAGGGTTTTAGCGCCTGCTTTGCTAGAATTACCTCGTTGTGCTCTGCGGTAGTGCCGAGCATTACAAATTACACGATAGCCACTCTCCTGTGCGCTTCGGACTTACCGCATGCCATTCGACCTGAGCATCATTCGACTCACATACAAACGTGTCTCGGGTGAATCTCGGCTCCTGCTCGGCGCTTTCATCGGTTCGCTCATAACCGCCACAGTCGTTGCCGGAGGTCCCGTCTATCTCCGAACCCTCGAAGGGGCTGGAATCGCCGACACCGTAGACGGCGTCGGGAGGTACTACGCGAACATTCAGGTCACTTCGTCATGGGTGCCGCTCGAGCCAGGGGAGGCCGCCAAAGCCCATAAGGCGGTCCGTGACGCTGAGGCGGCACACCTCCCTGACGCGACCTTGGGCTATGCAGATCTCATTCGCTCCAGGCGCGCCTTCTGGGGCCGCCAAGGCGAAGAGATGCCACGCGGCAACTTCGATTCAAGGGCTCAATTCCAGTCGTTTACTGGCGCCGAAGACCATATCGTCTACCTTCTAGGTCGGCATCCAACCAACAGAGTTGAAGAGGTCGACGGAGTCTTGATCGTCGAAGCCGGAATACTATCACGTCGAGCAGCACATCACGACATCAGGATCGGGGATGTTATCGATACCGTTCCCGAGGTGCGTGGCATTGGTTTAGTGAAGGTTCGTATCACCGGGATCTTCACAGTTGTCGACCCCGAGGAAGAGTTTTGGCTCGCACAGTCTGTCCCGATCTTCTCTCCAGTGCCAATAGTAGAGGGGCGCGCCCTGCCCATAGTGCTGCTAGTGCAGCCTTCGACGATGCTCGGACCTATCGCCGAATCCAATGCCGGCTTGCCCGCATCCTATACCTGGTTCCTTTTTGTCGACCGCGACCACTTCAAGCAGCTCACTCTTGACGAGTCGCTCGAACGGATCACGTCATTCGAAAACCGTGTCGACATCGACGTGATACGCAGCGATGTGCTCACAAGCTTGGAACCCCGGTTCCGGGTACTCAAAACCCGGATGCTTTACGCACGCATACCTATGCTCCTCCTGGCCGCGCTAGCGTTGGCATCGATTGGTTACTACCTATTCATGGTTGCCGGAATCATCGCTAGAAGGCGCTCCTCTGAAACAGGGATGATGCGCAGTCGAGGGATCAGCATCCAGCAAATCGTCCGTACCTATGCCACTGAGAGCGTAATCATCGCGGGAATCCCCGCCATCGTAGGACCACTGCTGGCTTTGGGACTGGTGTCGGTGCTCGGCCTTTTGCCGTTTTACGACTCCGTGGCAACGGGAACATTTCTGCCCGTCGAGGTGACTTGGCGTTCATGGCTGTGGTCGATAATCGCGGGAATCTCGATATTCTTCATCTTGCTCATCCCTGCCATTATGACTGCCCGCCGAGGCATCATCGATCAGCACCAGTCTGAAGCTCGTCCCGACCAACCACCGCTTTTCCAGCGCTACTACTTAGACCTGCTGTTTCTGGGGCTGGGAGCACTCATCTGGTGGGAGCTTTCCTCGCGCGGCTCGATCGTTCAATCAAACCGCGAAGGCGTTGCATCAACCGACGTAACGCTGCTCTTCTCGCCGGCTGTTTTCCTTCTTGTCGTCGCCCTCTTATTCCTGCGACTTTTCCCCTGGATTGCGCAAGTGGTCGCCGTGATCGGCACCCGAGTCGCTGCTGCCGATGTCTCACTTGGACTTTGGAGGCTCCGACGAAGCCCTTACTGGTATGCCTGGCCGGTGCTGTTGCTCGTGCTCGTCACCGGTTTGGGGGTAGTCTCTGGCACCTTGGCATCAACATTGGCAAGAAGCACGGAGGAGCAAATCCTATACTCCTCGGGATCCGACTTCCGTCTCGTACCCCGCGACTCCATTACAACCGAGCAACTTGACCAGGTCAAACAGATTCCCGGCGTTACCAGCGCATCGCCCGCATTTAGGTCTTCTGGAAGATTCGGCACCACGTCGCTTGGGCTCAACTTCGACTTATTGGCTGTAGACGCAGAAGATTTCGCTCAGACGGCTTGGTTCCGCGACGACTTCTCGGAAACACTTATCGAACAATTGACCTCCAATATCGCAGTGGAGGTGAAACCAGAGCCCATCGTGTTGCCACCCAACACCGTTAGCTTGGGAGCTTGGGCGAAGACTGAGCCGAGGGTCGAAAATCACTTCCTTTGGCTCGTGATCAAAGATGGCAAGGGCCGGGCACGCACCGTTACCTTAGGCCAAATCGAAGGGGACTGGCGGTTGCAATCGACCATCATGTCGAGTGCGTTAGCCGAACCGGCTCAGCTAGTGTCTGTCCAAACCTTCTCACAAGCAGGGCCGGATGGCTCCAGCCCGACGACGTTGTTCGTCGACGACGTGTATGCGGAGACCGCCGACGGTGAACGCGTACTGCTGGTCGACTTCGATGAGCCGGGCAGTTGGGTAGGGATGCCCACATCGAACGGTCTCGACATCATTTACGGGCTTGGCGACGAATCAGCCGACTTAGTGGTGGGGGCCGAATCCGATCAAGGCGCTTCCGTGGCGATGGTCGAACTTGACCGGGGGAATGACCAAGGAGTTCGAGGCATCTATCGAACCGCAACCGGCAGACCGCTACCAGTGGTCGCCAGCAAGGCGTTCTTGAATTCCACCAACACCACTGTCGGCTCTCAGATCATCGTCCAGATTAGCGGCGGTTTCATGCCGGTCGAGATCGTCGATCAAGTCGCGTTTTTCCCGACTCTCGATCCTCGAAGATCGCCGTTTCTCGTCGCCAACATCAACTCGACGATCGACTTCCTCGAGTTGAGGGGGTTGACCGTGCACCGCGCCAACCAGTTGTTCGTGCGGATCGAGGAAGGCACCCACGACGAAACGCTGGGAGGACTGAGAGATGTGTTCAGGTTCGCTTCCCTCACCGACCGTGAGCGTCTGCTCGAAGACTCATCGGTAGATCCTCTAGTGGTCGCCGGATGGCGCGGCATGAGCATTGTTTCCATCGTTATGGCGGGTATTGCGGCCGCATTTGGATACTTCACATACCTGGCCGCGCATGACGACAGGACCCGGCGCGACTCTGCGTTCCTCCAAAGCATGGGCATGCCTGCCTACTCATTCGCTAGATTGATGCTTGTAGAGCACGCCATAGTCGCTGTATTGGGCATAGGAATTGGTATAGCGAGCGGTCTATACGTCAGTTGGCTGGCGGTGAACAGCCTGACATTCACAGACACGGGGCGGGAGCTTCTGCCTCCATTCATCATGCAAACTAACTGGACTCCCACCGTCGTATTAACAGCGGTGGTCGTGATCTCGACAGGCATTGCGATCTACAACATCATGAAGCGTTACCGGACCATGCCACTTCACGAACTCACTCGCGGCGCCAGCTGAGCCTCATCGGGACGAAATGAAAAACTCGATACAGCTGATTCTCAAGCGCACACTCGCCAACTGGCGGCTCTTGTCGGCCGTCATAATCGGCTCGATACTTGCCGGCTCGATAATGTCGGCCTCCGTCATCTACTTCGAGTCACTTCGCGACATCGCCCTTCAAAAAGAGTTGGCAGATCAGTCACCCCCGGACCTCGACATTCTGCTCGAAATCGATCAAGTCCCGGTCAATTTCGAAACTCACGGCGAGGTGGTGAATACCGTCTCCGATATGGTCATCAATCGAGTCGGGAAGTTCACTTCCACTAATGAACGAGCGATGCGCACCTGGACGTTCTTCGTGGATGAACCCCCGGAATACGTGCTGATGGGTCAGTGCCCCTGCAGACCTACGGTCGCTGAACCAGATGCCGTCAACGCCTTTGGTGAAGGCATGGTCGAATGCGATTGTCGCAGGATCCAGTGCATGACTGTGCCTGACCACGTGGATAACATCGAAATCATCTCCGGGCGCCATCCTGAAGTCGTCACCGAACCAGATGCAGATGGCAATCTGATCGTCGAAGGCGTCTTAGATGAGAACGCCGCGGAAGTGTTCGGACTTGAGGTGGGCGATGTGATACCGGCACGTCCCCATTGGGAGGAGTTTCACCACACCGCCAGCATCAGAGTCAGCGGAATCTATCGAAGATTCAACCCGTCAGAGCCACACTGGCGGATATTCGATCAAGCATTTGGAAGCCGAAGCGACACGCTCGATTTCGCCCAGTTCGTTCTGCCAGAACGCACGGTGCTTGAAGGTTTGGGCACCTACTTCCCCAACATGGGTGCCGAGTACGCCTGGTTCTTAGACGTTGAACCAGAGGCGATTCACGCCACTGACACGCAACTCATCAGGAACACTCTCACACTCACGGAGACAGAACTTAAGTCGATGGTCGACGGCTTCGTTTTGGACACCGAGTTGGATAAGACGCTGTTGAGATTCGAAGTCGAACTCTTCTTCAACAGACTTCCGATGTTTATCGTCTTGATACTCATCGTCCTCGTCGTCATCTACTACACCGCCACGTTGGCAGGATTGCTGATCGAAGCTCAGACGGCGGACGTGGCTCTGCTGCGCAGCAGAGGCTCGACTTCACGCCAACTCTTGGCAATGTTCTTCATCGAATCGATTCTTCTCGCCGGATTCGCCGTCGCTGTGGGTCCATTCCTCGCCTTGTTCGGAGTCTCCGCGATCGGCATTATCCCCTTCTATAGCGATCTCAACGGCGGCGAGGCATTGCCGGTGAACTTAACCGCCAACGTTTACGTCATGGCAGGCATCGGCGCGGTGTTGATCATGCTGGCCTTATTTGTCCCGGCTATCAAGGTGACTCGGCAAGGCGTACTCGCCGAACGAGCCGGCAGGGCACGTCCGCAGCGACTGGCTTTCATTCAGCGTTACTATCTCGACCTCGGATTCTTGGGCCTCGTCCTATTTCTCTTCTGGCAGTTAACCCGACAAGGCTCGTTCGTTGCGGTCGACATATTCGGTGAAGTGGCGGTGAACCAAGCCATCTTGGCGGTGCCAGCCGTCTTCCTCGTCGCCGCAGGCGTTGTGCTCCTGCGACTCTTCCCAATCGCGATGGATCTGCTAGGCCGGTTGTTGGCAAACAACCTAGTTTCGAGGTTCGTGCCACCCGCCGTCGTTCTCGGGATTTGGCAGATGGCGAGAAACCCGGCGCATCATTCGCGAATATCGCTTCTGTTGATCCTCACCGCCGGGCTGGGAGTCTTCGCCGCCAGCTTCGCCGCAACGTTGGAACGCAGCGCGCGGGAGCAGGTGCTCTACGAAACCGGGTCCGATATAAGGGTCACCAGCGTCGCCCCTCGAAGCGGTGGCAGATCGTTCAATGTGGGTGAAGAGGTTGGCGAACTAGATGGTGTCGCCGAATCTAGCCCGGTCTATCGATTGCGAGGCTCACTGGTTTCAGGATTCGACTACGACCAGTTCTCCGTTTTAGCTGTCGAACCCGACTCGATCGCCGACGTGGCGTGGCACCGTGAAGACTTCAGCGCCTCCAGCTATGACGAGGCATTCGAAGCAATTGAGTACACGGCCGAATCAGGCATCACTTTGCCTAAGGATGCGAGATGGCTGACCGCCCGGGTGAAGCCATTATTCCCAATGCAAAACGTCCACTTCTTTGCCCGCATGAGCGATGCCAATGGCCGCTACTTCAGCCTGCGATTGGGATCCCTGTTCCCCGAGGGTGAGCAGCGTTTGCGATTTAACTGCCCGCTGGAGTATGCGAACCCCGAGGAGGATGAGTTTCCATTGCCGACGTGGTGCCGAATCGGGACATCGCTTCAACCCCAGAGCTACGGTCGCGAACCTGGATTGTTGCCCAGCAACCCGTTAACGCTGCACGCCATCGGAGTCGCTTCTTTCGAGACAGGGCTTAACAGCGGCGCGTTGGACATCGACGATGTAGCGACATTGAACAACACGGGCACCGAGTTGACGATCATCGAAGCGTTCGAAGATTCTTCAAAGCAGCGATGGTTCCAGATGCGGCCGACCATCGAATCGTTCGCAGATACCTTCACCTCCTCACCTCTGCCCGCTGAAGAGGCTCAGTCTCCCGGAATAATGAGACTGCGCTGGTCCAGCGGCATCCCCAACGAATTCAGAGGCGTTACGCGTGGCGGCACCATCGAAAACATTCCCGTGCTTGCGAGCACCCGATTGATCGAGGAGCTAGAGACGTCGATTGGGGAGACGATCCAAGCCAACATCGATAACGAGCGCACAACACTCACGATTGCGGGTGAGATCGACTACTTCCCGACGCTAAACCCTGACACCTCGAGATTCGTGATCGTCGACTACGAGACAATTCACGCTCTCATGAACACTCGCAGATTCACCGGCGAGCGCCAACCGAACGAAGTCTGGATCGCGACAACATCGGGCGTTCCCACGTCTGCTGAATTAGAAGAGTTTAAGGACGAGAGCGGATCCGGGCTCCTGCGCTACGCGGCGACGTCACGAGTAGATAGGGAGTTGGGTGGACTGCGACTTAGGTCGGGGCCAGTGGATGATCGCCTAACTCGCCTCGCCGCCGTCAGTGTCGACCCGCTCGTCTCGGAAGGGTGGCGCGCGCTATTGGGCGTGGCATTCGTAACCGTGCTAATCGTCAGCGCGGTTGGATTCCTGGTCCACACACGTGTCTCTTTCAGGGCTCGGCTCGCATCATTCGCGTTGCTAAGAACGATTGGGCTCTCGATGCGCCAACTGCTCCTCCTCGCGCTGCTCGAACAGGCCGTCGTTGTGGGGGTCGCGATCGGCATCGGAATCTACATGGGCACCAGGCTCGGCGACACGATAATCCCGTATCTCGCAAGTTCTGGGCAAGATGCAACGGTGGTGCCGCCAATGACGCTTGAAATATACTGGACGGGGTTCGCAACCACCTTCGGACTCCTCGGAATCGTGTTCGCGGTGGTCATCACGATCAGCCTCATTTCGGTGTATCGAATGGCTATTCACCGCGTAATGCGCATGGGTGAGATGTAATAAAACGACGTGTCGAAGTTACTCATTCGTAGGAGAAACGGTAAACGTGCAACCAACCATGGCTGACGAATACATAATCTGCAGCGGTCTATACAAGATCTACAAGGCTGCTGGCCTCGAGGTAGTCGCGCTCAGAGGGCTTGAGCTTGACGTCCTAAAAGGCGAAATCATCGCGATCGTCGGCGCTTCCGGTTCAGGCAAATCGACGCTCCTCAACATCTTGGCGGGCTACGACACTCCCTCGGCCGGGACAGCTCGCGTGGGCGAATACGATCTGCTCAACATGACCAACAAAGAGGTTGTCGAATACAGACGCCACGAAGTCGGGTTCATTTGGCAGGAAACTTCTCGAAACTTGTTCCCATATCTTACCGCCGCTGAAAACGTAGAGCTGCCGATGGTTCTCACCGGCAGGAACCAATCCCACAGGGCAGAGCAGAGTAAGCGCCTCCTCGAGCTAGTTGGTCTTGGGCATCGACTCCACCACAAACCCGAACAGCTCTCCGGGGGCGAGCAGCAAAGGGTGGCGATCGCCGTCAGCTTGGCCAACAATCCGCCGCTACTGCTGGCGGACGAGCCCACGGGCGAACTTGACGACCTTACCGGTCATGAGATCCTCGACCTATTCAACGAGGTGAACCAGCAACTCGGTATCACGATCATCATCGTCACTCACGACCCGGCGGTCGCAACCAGCGTCGGTCGGGCCATAACCATTCGAGACGGGAAGACGAGCACCGAAACAACGAGAGTGGTCTCGTTCGAGCGCCGCGTGGGAGGCTCTGGAACCGACACCGAAGAATTTTTGATTGTCGACTCTTCGGGTGCAGTTCAGATACCAAGAGACATATTGGATCGGCTCGAGATCAATCGCAGAGTTCGAGTCAACGTTGACGAAGGAAGGGTGACACTTGAGTCAGGAGAATGAGCGACCAGAAACCGCTCCGACCATCGAAGCGATTTCAGTAACGAGGACGTTTCAACTTGCCGGCGAAGACATCACGGCCGTGAAAGAGCTTTCGTTCAACGTTCACCGTGGACGATTCATCGCATTGGTCGGCAGATCAGGGTCGGGAAAAACCACGCTGTTGAACCTGCTGGCGGGTCTGGATCACCCTTCAACAGGTACCGTCTTGTTCGAGGGTCGCGATATGGCCCAGTTCAGCGAACGTGACTTCATCAACTTGCGCCGCCACCGCATCGGTGTCGTATTCCAATCATTCGCGCTGCTGCCTCTTCTATCCGCGTACGAGAACGTGGAACTTCCGATGAGAATCGCCGGACTATCGGCGAGCGAAAGATCGGACCGCACTTTGGAAGCACTCGAAACCGTTGGCCTAATTCGAAGGGCGCGACACAGGCCGTACGAACTCTCAGGCGGTGAACAGCAGAGAGTCTCGATCGCACGGTCCGTTGCCATGCGCCCAGACATAGTGCTAGCCGACGAGCCGACCGGCGAACTCGATTCAACCAACGCCCAATCCATCTTCGGACTGTTCCGTGAAATGGTCACCGACGATGGGATGTCTGTCGTGGCGACGACCCACGACCACACGCTTCTAGATATGGCGGATCAGATCTACACGATGCACGACGGCGAATTGGATCTCACCGAGAACCGGTTACCAGGCGCGACCCTCGCGTCGACATTCGGACGACCGGCCTAGCCGGCGCTAGCTGCGGCACCCGTGCGCGCGCAACGTTGATTCACCAGAGTCCGCAGCATATCGCGCAACGCTCGGGGAGATGATACTGCCGTGCTTGCGGCTGAGCTTCCGGAACCTATCTTCACTGTGTAGACATCCTCGCCCACATAGTGGAACAGGTCTTCGTCAGTCCTGTCGTCTCCAGTGGCGAGGATAAAGTCGAACGGTCCAAATCGATCCATGACGTGTTCAAAGGCTCGCGCCTTCGTGAGCCCTTGTTGTCGGACTTCAACCACTTTGGCGCCATGCAACACCTCTACCGGTTCGTTGCGCAACGACGTCTCGAGCATCGAAACCAGCTCCATCGCCTGCCAGTTGCCCAGATCCTCTTCCGTTTCGCGATAGTGCCACACCAACGCCGTCTCTTTGTTCTCCATCCGCGAACCCGGTGTGCGGTCCACGTAGTCCTCGAGCACAGCCATTAAATCCGCCTTCCATGACGTATCCAACGATGCTAGTGCGCGCCACTCCTCGTCCTCATGAGTTCTTATCCAAGCGCCATGCTCCGCAATGAGGTCCACTGGATAGTCCTTGAACCATTCCCAAAGATTAGTGTGATTCCGTCCACTGTTGATGAATACCCGCACCCCCTCCAGAGCTCCAAGGTTGCTCAACAGTTCGTAGATCTCCCGCGTCGGGTTCGCATCTTCAAAGTGAGAAGTGAACTCGCGGAGCGAACCATCATAATCGAGCATGAACATCGCATTCGTCGACTCTTCGAACTCTGTCGCCAACGACTCCGCCAAAACGGACGACGGCACCATCGGAGGCGCTCTAGAGATCGACTCTTCTGGATTACGAAGCGAAGACATGAATTGACTCACCCATAGATGCACATCGTTCTGGGCGACGCGGCTCCGCATCGGAGTCATTCGTTCGTTCCGTTCTCCGAATCCCATCTCCAAAGCTGTCTCCAGCTGATCCGCGGTGCCCTCAATGTCCCATGGGTTCACCCGCAGAGCCTCGCCCAACTCGCTTGCAGCGCCGGCGAATTCGCTCAACACCAAAACGCCTCCGCCATCCTCTCGACATGCAACATACTCTTTGGCGACCATGTTCAATCCATCTCGCATCGGTGAAACGAAGCACACATCCGCAAGCTTGTACAGGGCCGCTAACTCCGATGCCGTGACCGTCTGATAGAGGTAGTTGATCGGACTCCTTATCGGCGATCCGTGTACGCCGTTTATCTCGCTGACTCTTCGCTCAACTTCGCCTTTCAAGTCCTGATATGCGTTGATGCCCTCACGCGTAGGCACCGCCAGCTGTATATACAAAACCCGATCGGCCCAACGAGATGAATCCTCGAGCAACCGTTCGAAGGCCTGCAGCTTCAGCAACAGTCCTTTGGTGTAGTCCAAACGGTCTACGCCCAGTATGACTTGGCGATCGCCCACCGTTCTCTTGAGCTGTATCAGAAACCGCTCCGCGTCTTCCGAATTCGCAGAGTCGCGCATCGCCCGGACATCGATGCCCAAAGGATGTGCCTCGACCCGCGCCGTGTGGTTCCTCATCATGACCTTGCCCTGCCTACCTTCGATCCCTAGAACTCTCCGCACGCTTTGAAGGTAGTGGTCCGTGTACTCGTAGGTGTGCATTCCGATGAGGTCGGCGCCGAGCAATCCTCGCAGAATCTCCACGCGTTGGGGCAGTATACGGAAAGTCTCGTCCGCCGGAAATGGGATGTGAAGGAAGAAACCGATCTTCACATCGAGAGACATCTGTCTTACCATGCGTGGAACGAGCATCAGATGGTAGTCGTGCACCCACACCGTGTCACCTGGTTCGGCCACGCGACCCACTTCGTCAGCGAATTTTTGGTTCACTCGCCGATACGCTTCGAACTGTTCTGGAATGAATGAACTGAACTCGGCGAAGTAGTGGAACAGCGGCCAGATAGCGTTGTTCGCGTAACCGTCGTAGTAGAGCCGATACTCGTCAGGGTCGATCTCTACAGGTAGCAGCTTGCGTTCTTCAAGCTGCTTCAAGATCTCCGGACTGGGTTCAGTTCCCGCGTATCCCATCCATAGAGAATCGGATTCTTCGTGAAGCGGCTTGAGACCGGAAACCAACCCGCCGACGCTATCGATCAGGGTTTGCTCGCCAGTTTCATCGTCCGTGTTGATAGTCACGGGCAACCTGTTCGATATGAGAATCGTCCGACTCATTGCGCCTAATCTAGATTCGTCGCGAGAAAAACCAGTCCCTCAACACCAACAGTACACAATCGCACTCCACGCTGTTGCAATCAGCCGATGACACTCTCAGCATCCCGACCGACGACGGCCGAGGCTCAACCGCCTGAGATGGCAGGAACGAAGTGGATCTCGGTATCTGGTTCAAGCGGCTGCAGAAGGCCCTGACGTGTGGCCGCATGGCCGACGACCGCGGCGAGCCCTGGCTTCAATCGTCCATCCTCGAGTATGTACTCCGAGATGCCAGGATAGCGGGACTCCAAGTTCGCCACCACATCCCCCAAAGTTGCGCCAGGCACATCGATCTGCACCTTCCCATCCGCGTACCTGCGCAGATTGAATGGTAGGAAAACTTGTGCCATGCGGGGCGCCTCCTTCAGCCAACAACTAGGGCGAACCGCGCCGCCCGGTTACATTCAAGTCCGAAATCCAACTCGGATTTCAGAATAACACCCGTCGGTAAACGAGCTCTATCCAACAAAAACGCGCCCGACTCAATCAAGAGTCGGGCGCGTCGCCTGTTCGTTATTCGAAGCTTGATGCTCTAAGGCTCAAGCGCCGTTTTTCTTGGCAAGCGCTTCAAGAATTCGGCCAGCGTTCATAGGCTGTTCGTTGAGCCGCACACCAACCGCGTCGTTGATCGCATTGGGTACCGCTCCCAGGGGCGGTGCGATCGGAACTTCGCCGACGCCACGCACTCCGAATGGGTGCATCGGATTCGCAACCTCAACGATGTGGCAATCGATCATCGGCAGGTCAAGCGAGATCGGCATCCTGTAGTCGAGGAAGCTGAAGTTCGCCATCGAACCGTCATCGTTCATGAAGTACTCTTCGTTGAGCGCCCAACCGATGCCTTGCGCGGCGCCTCCCTGCATCTGGTTTTCGACGTAAGACGGGTGAATCGCCTTGCCGGCGTCTTGGAACACCGAGTAACGCACAACGTCTGTCTTGCCAGTGTCGGGGTCTATCTCTAGATCGCAGATGTGCAAGCCGTATGCGTTGCCGGCAGCAGACAGGTTGACCGAAGATGAGGTAGAAATCGGACCGCCAGTGTCGCCCAAGTTGTGGGCGAGCTGCTTGAAGCCCTGCCTCAGCTCGGGGTCAGACTTGCTGCTGAACACGCCGTTTTCGAATTGAACATCGTCGGCGTCGATGCCCCACAGCAACGCTGCGCGGTGACGCATCTCCTCAACCATCTTGTTCGCCGCTTCCCAAGCCGCGAAGCCCGTTGCGTACGTGACGCGGCTGCCGCCGGTTGTACCGGTGTAGCCGATCTCGTCGGTATCGGGCACGCTAGGGCTCACATCTTCAGCGGCGAGTCCCAAAACCTCCGCCGCCTGCATGGCGATGGACGCTCTTGAGCCACCGATGTCTTGAGAACCTTCGTTCATCGCAACCGTGCCATCGTCCTGAAGCATCAGGTCAACGGTCGACTTGCCGCCTCCGTTCATCCAGAAACCGACTGCGAGTCCGCGGCCCCGAACATTGCCAGGGGCAGGCTCTCCAAGGTCGGAGTTCCAGTGGTCGGAGTCGCGAGCGGCTTCGAGAGTCTCGATCAACCCTATGCGGTTGAACATCACGCCATTACCGTTGCGCGTGCCTTCCGTGGAGGCGTTGTCCAAGCGGAACTGGATCTTGTCCCAGCCCTTCGTGTCGCAGATCTCGTCTACAACCGTCTCGATCGCAAAGCAGACCTGAGGAGATCCGGGTGCCCGATAGGCAGCGGATTTGGGCTTGTTGACTACGACGTCGTAGGCGTCGATACGAGAGTGTTCCACGTTGTACGCGGCTCGGATGCAGTTAACTCCTGCGCCGACCGCTGAGCCCGGGAAGGCACCCGCTTCATAGCGGATAGAGGAGTCGAACGCCTTGATCTTCCCGTCGTTGGTTACGCCCATCTTGACCCAGACCTTGCCACCGGGGGCAGGGCCGCTAGCCTGGAAGATAGCAGGTCGGTCCATCACCATCTTCACTGGTCGGCCGTTTGACTTCTTAGAAAGAATGGCAGCCACCGGCGCCAAGTACGTCTTGGTCTTTCCGCCGAAACCGCCGCCGATCTCAACCGACTTCGCGATTACGTGAGATTCTGGGAGGCCGAGCATCCCAGCGGTTTGATCGCGAACAGCGAACATCCCCTGAGTGCTCTCCCACACTGTGATTCGATCGTTTTCATCCCAGATCGCGGTGGCGTTGTGGGGTTCGATGTACCCCTGATGCACCATCTCCAATGAGACTTCGCGTTCCACTATTAGATCGCAATCGGCAAATGCTCGGTCAGGATCGCCGAACTCGTGCCGAACGGCGCTGGCTACGTTGGTGTTCGGAACGCTCTCGCCAAAGTGGTTGCCTACGAGATCTTCGATCACGATTGTGGCGCCGTCAGCCATTGCCTCATCGACGTTCCTGACAGGGGGAAGCGACTCGTACTCCACCTTGATCCTGCGCAGAGCTTCGCTGGCAGTATTACGGTCTACTGCAGCAACGGCTGCAACGACGTGACCCCTGTAAAGAACCTTGGTCGAAGCCATAATGTTCGATTGGTCGCGCTTGAGATTTACTATGTCCTCGCCTGTGTCGATATCTCGATCTTCAGCAACAGGGAAGTCGTCGTGCGTCGCAACTGCGAAGACGCCTGGCATCGTTTCGGCTTCTGAAGTGTCGACGCTCTTGATCCTTGCGTGAACCTGCTCGGATCTCAGCACGTCGCCCCAAATCAGACGGGGCAACTTGACGTCTCCGCCATAAACCGCACGCCCAGTCACCTTCTCCAGCCCGTCGTGGCGAATTGGCCGGGTGCCAATAACATTAAAATCCGTTTTCGGCTCGAATGTAGCAACCATCTAGTTGGTCCTCCTCGTTGTCACGCCCAGCATGACTACGTTGAAATCAAGGATCTGCTCATTGCCGCCCTCTAAATTTGCGTTTCAATCCTAGGCATATCCGCCAGGAGAAAGCAATTGCAGATACCAATAAGCATTTTAACGCGCTTACGCGCTCGCCGACGATCGCGCACCACCAGATTTTCTCAAGTGATCTGCCCGAAATCACTGATTCCGGTGAATCAAAACGGGGCGATACGTTGGCGGAGCCCCGTTTGCTCTAACAGGTTGCTGAACAATAGGTTTTGCCAGATCGACGCAGTGGGTTGAGTGACCAGTAGGGACAATTTTGTGAGATTGAAGTCAGATTTGGCGCCTCAGCGGACGGTTCAGAGAAGGATTTGCGGAGCCCAGAGGCCCTTAGGCCATTTTGGGCGCACTGCCCCCCGGGCAGGTCACACCGACTGAACGGCCCGAGTCTGCTGACATGACAACAGGTTCGCCATCCGCACCAGGTTGTAAGCCGTAACCACGAAGTATCCAACCAGCCCAGTCCGCTCCAAACCCCGATACCACGTCCGGCGGAACCCATCCACCGTCTTCATCCACCCGAATATCTCCTCGATCTGCTTGCGAATCTTCTGGCGCACCCGATTGCCCGAATGCCGTGTAGTCCGATCATCCACCGCCGAGTGAACTCGTTGCGCTACGTGCGGCGTCACCCCACGATCACGCATTGCGCGTTCACACACTACCGTGTGTCATAGTCCTTGTTACCTCCCAGCGTCTTAGCACTGAAGCCTCGCTCACTCGCGCCGTCCAGCAGCGCAGGCCCAGCGACACGCTCCGCCGTGCCTGTCGCACCACTCACCACGAAGTCCATTTGCAACCCGTTGCGGTTCTCCATCAGCGCGTGCCCCCTAAACACCAGCCTGGCCTCCTTCTCCTTCCCCCTGCGCATCAGCCGCGCTTCAGGGTCCGTCCTGCTCTCGTGCGTCTCGTTCCTCAACTCCTCCCCACGATAGTCCACTGATGGGTTGCCGGGATCGTCATCGGGCGGCTGCCGTTCCTCATCTCGACGTCTGAAGCTCTTGATGCTCGCCGCCGCCTCGATCAGCGCCCCGTCCACACTGAAATGCTCGTCCGAGCCCAGACCCTGTCGGTCCGCTTCCCACACCACTTCATCGAACGGCGCTTAGCCTAATCTTGTGTTCCAACAATCGCCGCCGGTTCTTCGTGAACCCCGTCGGGTCAAAGCTGCGCTCCATCAGGTTCATGTCGAGGAACCAGCAGAACAAGAGATTGTATTCAAGTTCTTCACAGAACGCCCGCTCGCTGCGCACAGAGTACAGCGAGATCAGCAACGACGCCTTCAGCAAACGTTCCGGCGGGACGGACGCCTGGCCCACCTTCGCGTACATCCGGTCGAACTCTGGCGAGAGGCGTTCCATCGTCTCGTCGGCCACGGCTTTGATGGTCCGAACGGGTTGGTCCTTTGGGACTCGCTCCGCCAAGTCCACGAACGCCAGAATCGTTTTTCCGCAGCCTGCTAATCTACTGACTTGTAGCCACCGCACTGTCATCCCAGAACCGTGTGATTTTTCCTACATACTCTGATTGAGGCCGCAGGAAAGGAATTGCGATAATGGTCGAGCCGGAGATCGTGCAAAAAGAGGCCTTTACCGTCGTTGGGATGGAGGCGCTTTTCTTGGGCGCGCAGTCGCCTGATGCAAATAACTTCGAGGTAATACCCGCTCTTTGGCACCTGTTTAACCATCGGGTCGGGGAAGTCGAAAACCGATCGGATGAAGCCAACTACGGCCTCGTCATGACCATACCGGAAGCGGAACGGTCCCACCCCGACGAGTTGCTGTATGTCGCGGGCGTCGCGGTCTGTGGGGACGTCTCACTCCCTGAAGGCATGGTCAGTCACGAGGTTCCCGCTTAGACGGTTGCGGTCTTCACGCATCGCGGCCCCATCACCAACCTGCCGGAAACGATCCGCGAAGCGTGGGAGGTCTGGCTGCCGCAGTCTGGATACCGCTCGAATCAACTCGAGCTCGAGCGGTACGACCATCGCTTCACCGTAGAGTCGCCGCTGGAATCGGAGATGGAGACCTGGCTGGGCATAGTTCACGCCGACGGCTGACCCGACGGGACTCTATTCCTTCGACGAATGCGGACTCACCTGCGACAGCAGTACGCGCCGAATGCGATTTCGCGCTGCCCGACGATTCCCCAACATCAGATTTTCCTTTGGGTTCAAAACTAGGCGGTAACAGTCCCGATGGAATCAAAAGCGGGGCTCCTTATCGAAGCCCCGCTTGCTCTAATGTTTCGGCGTAGCCGCTAAGCTGCTACGGAACTCCGGTCGCCGTCCATTGATCGGTCCGCCGGCTTGTTACTTATGGCTTCCTGGAAGCCCGACGGCAGATCCGATGTCATTCCGCAGTTGATGCAGCGGAAGAAATCGCCCCACTGGTCGGAACTAACTCGCAATGTTCCGGTTTCACACTTTGAGCATGCATTGAATAAAAGCAATGTTCCTCTCCTTCTCTGTTCTTTCTAGCCTCGTCCACACCTGTTGAATGTGTGATACCTACATCATCGCGGGAGAACAGCAAGACATTGTGAAGAGTGGCACATCGCTGCTTCCACCTGGCAACGACGATTACGGCCGAAAACCCTAGGTTCGTGTCCGCGTCTCGGGAATGATCCCTGATGGTCTCATGATCAACACTGCAACAATGATCAAGCCAACCGCCACGAATCGTAGGTTGGGATCGCCGAGGAACCCAGGGAGGAAGTTAGACCCCGAGATGACTGCCCACAAGAGGAATGCGCCCAGTACGGCGCCTCGATGGTTGCCGCTTCCGCCCAAGATCAGCATCGCCCACACGATGAACGTTGCCTCGTAGGGCGCGAATGTCGCAGGGGTGATCGAGTGCTTGGCGAAGGCGTATAGCGCGCCACCGATTCCCATCACCGCCGCGCCAAAGGCAAAGGCTTGCAACTTGAAGCGATAGACGCTCTTGCCGATCGATTCGACCGTATCTTCGTTCTCCCTGATCGCCAGTAATACTCTTCCCCAAGGTGAACCGGCAAGTCGCTGAGCAGCAAGGTACACGATGACCAATATCACGAGGACCACCGGAAGGTAGAGGAAGTCGTAGAAGCGCGGCTCGACGATGTTCTCCAACACTCTAGGAATTCCGTTGATTCCTCGCGTACCATCCGCGATCCACGCCTCGTTGGTGAAGATCAACCTCACCGTCTCGCCCAAACCTAAAGTAGCGATCGCCAAATAGTCGTCACGCAATCTGATGGTGACGCTGCCAACGACGTAGCCCAGACCGGCGCAGGCCGCTGCAGCAGCGATCAACACCAGTGGAAACCACAGATCGACGCCAATTCTCTCGCGCCCGAGCACGTTCGCCAAGTCGCCGCCGAAGGTAAACCGGTGATAGAGCCCGGGGTCTGGCGCAGGTATGGCCAGAATCGCAGCGGTATACGCACCCAGGGCGAAAAACGCAGCGATGCCGATATTGAACAGGCCGGTGTGCCCGAAGTGGACATTCAATCCAATGTTGATGATGGCGTAAACGCCCGCGATGACCAGCAGCCCGCTGATATATACGAGTATTCCCTCCATAAACCCTCGCCCCCTAATTCCTGCTCGCGCCGAATATTCCGCGCGGTCGGATCAACAGGATCACCAGAATCGCCGCGAAAAACACTGCCGGCTTATAGGTGGGCTGCAGCCACGCCGTTGAGACTTCGCCGACGACCCCGATGAAGATCGCACCTGCAAACGCGCCATAGGGATTGCCGATTCCCCCTGCCACCACGGCGGCAAACATCGGAATCAGTATCTTCCAACCGGATATCGTCAGCAGCTGACCTTGTCCTGCAGCGAAAAGAATTCCCGCCGCACCAGCCATCCCGCCGGCGATCGCCCAGGTCCAGGCGTTGGTCCGTACTACATCGATACCCGAGATTCGAGCCAAGTCCTCGTTGTCGGCCGCCGCTCGCATCGACTTGCCGCGCTTCGTGAACCTTAGGAACAGATAGATCCCGCAGGTGAGCGAGATCGCCGCAATTGCCACGAACACCATGTCGGGAGGTATGCGCACAACTACATTGAGCGGCTCGACGTCCCACGTCAGAAACTTCTTCGAGACTCGCGGATAGTTCTGCACCTCGGTGCCCCAGACGTATTGGATCAGACCTCGAAGAGCAATCGCCACCCCCAGAGAGGCAAGGGTCAAGGCGCCCGTCTGCGCGCCTCTGCCTCGCATGGGCCGGTAGACGATTCTATCTATGATCACTGCCGCAGCCGCAACGATTGCGACACCAAGAGGCAGAGCGACGAAGAGTGTGTAACTGAATGTGAAGGGACCTACTGAATTGCCGCTCCACGATTCGGGTAGCCACATCGTCATTGTGGCCAATGCGATAAAGGCCCCGAGGGTCATATAGTCGCCTTGCGCGACGTTCGGGAAGTGCATGTTGCCGTACACGAGGGCGAGCCCGACTGCGCCCAATGCGTAGACGCATCCCACCAATAGACCATTAACGGTCAGATCCAGATTCGCTATCAATACCCAAGCGGCGACGGCGACCAGAAGCGTCAAGACCACTATTCGTAACGCCCGCACGTTGCGCTCGCCAAAACGCAAGACGATCGCATCGGAAATCGCCGCGACGTTCACATCCATCAGTGATCACCCGTCCTCTCCGACTCCTCTTCCGCACCTACGTCGCTGGTCCCGCCGAGACCGAGGAAAACCTGCCCAATGTCGGGATTGGCCAATAGCGAATCCGCCGTATCATCCATGAAATTCATGCCCCGAGCCAACACGTAAGCCCTATCGCTCATCCGCAGCGCCTTAACAGCGTTCTGCTCCACCAGGAGAACCGTGACTCCCCTCTCGTTGATCTCCCTCACCTGCTTCAGCACCGCATCCACAATCTGTGGAGCCAGCCCTGCGGTCGGTTCATCCAGAAGGAGGATCGATGGCTCCGTGACCAATGCCCTCGCCAACGCCAGGATCTGCCTTTGACCTCCAGACAGATGCCCAGCCGGGCTGCCCCACCTCTCGTCCAGGACGGGGAACAGATCGCGCATCGCCGTCACTCTTTCCGCGACCCCGCTTTCCATCGTGAACGCGCCCATCTCGATGTTCTCTTGGACCGACAGAGTAGGGAAGACATTTGCCGCTTGAGGCACGTACCCTACGCCACGCCTCACCATCTCGTTGGTCGCATCTCCTGTGACATCTTCACCGCGCAGTGCGACTGAGCCCGAGAAGACGTCTGCCAATCCGAATACCGACTTGATCAACGTCGACTTCCCTGATCCGTTGGGCCCGATGATCGTGACCATCTCGCCCTCGCCGAGCACCAGAGACACGCCTCGCAAGATCGTGGTCGGACCATATCCCGACTCCAACGCGGCGATCTGCAACACCGGAGAAGATTTAATTGCAGCGCCTTGGGTCACGCCTCAACGCCTCCTAGATACGCCTCCAACACACGTTCGTCTTGGCGTACGGTATCTGGGTCGCCGCTCGCGATCACCTTGCCTTCAGCCAAAACTATTACCTGATCGCACATCTCCATGATCAACGGCACATCGTGCTCGACGATCACGAATGTTATGTTTCGCTCGCTACGCAGATTCTCGATCTGCGCCGTTATATCTCGCATCAAAGTCGGGTTCACGCCCGCCGCGGGTTCATCAAGCAAAACGAGCCTGGGCTCAGACATCAATGCACGGCCCAACTCCAACAGCTTTTTCTGGCCGGTCGATAAATTAGATGCCAACTCATCCGCCAAATAGTCGAGATTCAGCGCCGTCAGCATCTCATGGGCGGTAGCCCGAATCGCCGCCTCTTGCCTGTTCACCCACCCTATGTTGAAGAGCGCCGACAACATCGCTTCACCCGATTGTTCCGCCGGCACAACAGCCAGGTTCTCAAGCACAGTCATCCGCCCAAACTCCGCCGGTATCTGGAATGTGCGGGCTATCCCTTGTCGAGCTATCGAGTGCGGAGGAATGCCATCCAATCGGCGACCTTCGAAGTTGATGCGTCCGCCCTGCAAGGGAATCATGCCGGTTATCAAGTTAAAGACGGTCGACTTCCCAGCGCCGTTCGGGCCGATCAATCCCGTAATCGATCCTTCCTCGACCTCGAATGAGCAATGGTCAACGGCGACTATGCCGCCAAACGAACACATTGCATCTTCTACCTCGAGCATCGCCACGAGCTTTATCCCCTCGCCACGCCTTGCAGCGTACATTCGGCAGATGCGCTGCGCGGCATGAGGCGATTTTAGTGTTCAACTATACTTTGCAAACCAAAGTCAATTCAACACCCGCCACAATCAATATCACGCTTGATATTACCCCCTCATCTACCCACACAGCACCAATTTGGAGCCAACCTAATGCCCAATCCACGCAGCTCAAACGACACTCTAATGATCACTCCAGCCGATGTTCTCGGAGATGATTCTGACGCCAAACTACGAGAGATTCGCACACACACTAAGGGACCGTCCGGCGTTCTCCCTTTCACTGCCGAATTCTTGACCGATAATCCCAGCGGCGACCACTTCGGCATGAGTCAAAACGCTGGTATGGGCTGGAACCCCGCCGAGTTGATGCGAAAACAGTTCATGATCCTCGCCACAGCCGGCGGCCTCAAGGATGAAGACGGGACAACAGTCGCGCTTGGACTTCATACAGGCCACTTCGAGTTATCCACGATGGTAAAGGCCGCGGCAAAGGAGATGAGACGTCTTCACGGGGTCCCATTCGCCACCTTCTGTTCCGATCCTTGCGACGGCAGGACCCAAGGCACGACCGGAATGATGGATTCTCTGCCTTATCGCAACGATGCAGCCCAGGTTTTCCGTCGACAGGCAAGGTCTCTGCCAACTGCGCGCGGTGTGATGGGCATCGCCTCTTGCGACAAGGGGCTTCCTGCGATGATGATGGCGGTCGCCGGTCTCAAACAGAAGCCCGTCGTCGTCGTTCCCGGAGGCGTCACCCTGGCGCCCGAAAGCGGGGAAGACGCCGGAATGATCCAATCCATCGGTGCAAGATTCGCGCAAGGCGAGGTGACACTCGAATATGCTCAAGACGTGGGCTGCCGAGCCTGCGCATCTCCCGGCGGAGGCTGTCAGTTCCTCGGGACTGCAGGCACTTCACAGGTCGTCTCCGAGGCTCTAGGTCTCGCTATCACACACGCCGCGCTATCCCCCAGCGGAACACCGGCATGGCTCGACGTGGCGGTCAGATCGGCACGAGCCCTAATCATGGCTGAGAAGAACGGAGTCTCTTCGAGCGACATTCTGACCGATGCCGCTTTCGAAAACGCTATGGTCGTTCACGCGGCATGTGGTGGATCGACCAACTTGCTGCTACACACTCCTGCAATCGCTCACGCTGCGGGACGCAGACGCATGGACGTCGATGACTGGCAACGAGTGAACGACCAAGTGCCCAGAATCGTCGACGTTTTGCCTAACGGCCCGATCGGACACCCAACCGCACAGCTTTACGCAGCCGGAGGCGTGCCGGAAGTCATGTTGCACCTGCGAAAGATGGGGCTGATCGACACGACGGTGTTGACCGCAACTGGTCAGACGCTAGGCGAGAACCTCGATTGGTGGCAGGACTCGGAACGCAGAAGCGAAATGCGCGACTACCTACGTGAAGTCGACGGCACGGACCCCGACGACATCATCATGTCTCCCGATCGGGCCAAGAGCAAGGGTTTGACAAGCACTGTCACCTTCCCGAGAGGGAATCTCGCGCCCGAAGGCTCTGTTATCAAGAGCACGGCCATCGATCCCACGGTAGTCGACGATGACGGCGTCTACCGAAACACCGGTAAAGCCCGAGTGTTCTCCCTGGAACGAGACGCCACACGAGCGATAAAAACCCGTGACGAGGACTACAAAATCAAAGCCGGCGACATCATGGTTCTCTCTTGCGGCGGACCGATGGGTACCGGTATGGAAGAGGTCTACCAGATCACTGCCGCACTCAAACACCTCTCATACGGAAAGCACGTTGCGCTCATCACCGACGCACGTTTCTCTGGCGTGTCCACCGGCGCCTGCATTGGGCATGTTGGCCCGGAAGCGCTCGCAGGCGGCCCCATCGGCAAGGTGCAAGACGGCGATTTAATCGAAATCATCGTCGATCGCAACGACCTCGCCGGCTCCATAAACCTTGTAGGCACGGGTGACGAAAACCATGGAGTCGAGTGGGGCGATGCCGAACTTGAGCGAAGAGTGTCCCCGAACCACCTTGCGCCACATCCTGAATTGCCCGACGACTCACGGCTTTGGGCAGCCCTTCAGTCCGCCTCTGGAGGCATCTGGGGAGGTTGCGTATTCGACGTAGACGAGATCATCGACACGATCGAAGCCGGCATAAGGGCCAAACGCAACGGTGCAACCTTGACTTAGGCTCAGGCGTCGTTGCCCCTGATCATCTGCAGTGCCTCCTCGACGTGCTGCTCAGTGCCGACGACGACCAGCACCGAACATGACGTCTTTTCCAGTCGGCTCGGTCTCGATTTATCTCGTTAACGCGACAATGCGCCACGAGCTCCCACAGTTAACTCCATCGCAGATTCTGCACTCTCGGCCGTAACCGTGATGTGCCCCATCTTCCTGCCCACTCGCGCATCCGACTTTCCGTACAAATGGAGATGCGAACCCGGGACCGACAGCGCCGACGACCAATTGGGGCGGTCACTGGACTCGACCCACACTTCGCCCAGCAGATTGACCATCGCACAAGGCGTCAGCAGCGTCGTCTCACCCATCGGCATTCCCGCCGCGATTCTCGCCAGCTGCTCGAACTGGGAGGTGTCGCAGGCCTCTATCGAGTAGTGCCCGGAGTTGTGCGGACGCGGCGCCGTTTCATTAACCAAGACGTCACCGTCGCGGGTCACAAACATCTCCACCGCGATCAATCCGACGACTCCGAAACCCTCCGCGATGCGGCGCGCCACCTCTTCGGATTTGGAGATCGTATTGCTCGACGTCCTCGCCGGTACGATTGAGAGGTCCAGAATCCCGTTGGTGTGAACATTTTCAGATGCCGGAAAAGTTCGCATCTCCCCGTTTCGATCCCGGGCGCAGATCACCGAAATTTCCACTTCGAAATCGATCAACCGCTCCACAATCACGTTCGAACCTCTTCCGTTCTCGCTCAATTCTCCGAATAGAGCCGTCGCTTCGACAGGCGAGTGTGCCACTCCCTGACCCTTACCGTCGTAACCCCAGCGCGTAGTCTTCATCACAACCGGAAATCCGATACTCCGGGCCGCCGATTCCGCGGCACCCTGACTCGCTACGATACGGAACTCTGGAACGCCGATCCCGAGATCGCTGATCGCAGTCTTCTCCAGTTCTCGGTCTTGAGTCAGCCTGAGAACCGATGGCGAGGGGATCACCTCGGTAGTCTTCGCTATGTGCTCAACCGCGGTGGCATCGACGTTCTCGAACTCGTATGTGACGACATCTGATCGCTCAGCTAACTCGCTCGAAGCATCAAGATCGTCATACGGTGCAGCGATATGGTCGTCGCAAACCTGCGATGCGGGGCAATCCTCGGCTGGGTCCAAGGAGACGGTCCGGTAGTCCATAGCACGCGCCGCCAGAGCCAACATGCGACCAAGCTGACCACCACCGAAGATCCCGATAGTCGAGCCGGGCGGCAGAGGATTCATTGATCGTTCAGACCCTTCCTCGCCCACGACAAGGTTTTAGCCATCCTCGGAGTCGAGGTCCACGAACGATTGAGCCTCGACCTCAGCAGCGGCGTCCGACCTTCGATCCGACAATCTCTGCTGCACTTCCGCATCTGTGACGCCGATAATCTGCGCGGCCAGCAGGCCTGCGTTAACCGCGCCCGATCTGCCGATCGCAACCGTCGCAACGGGCACTCCTCGCGGCATCTGGACTATGGAGAGCAAAGAGTCCAACCCGCTCAGCGCGCTGCTTTCTACGGGTACTCCAATCACAGGGAGAACAGTGTTGGCGGCCACCATGCCGGGAAGATGGGCCGCTCCCCCGGCACCGGCGATTATCACCTTCACGCCTCGATCCTTGGCGCTCCTCGCAAAGTCGGTCATCATCCCGGGCGTTCTATGAGCCGATACGATCCGCACCTCGTGTGGCACGCCCAGCTCAGCCAGTACATCCGCAGCGTGACGCATCGTCGGCAGGTCCGACGTGCTGCCCATAATCACGGAAACCACAGGTTTCCCGGTGTCATTCGTGCCTTCAGCCATTCAACATGCCCACAAAAATATTTAGAATCCTAAAGTTGGCAACCAATCGCCACGGCCCATCTTAATGGTACGCATACCCCACAGGGGACACATGACAACCGAGCAAGAGAACGAGAACCCCGAACAAGAAGAGCACTCCCGCGCAATGGTCGTCGTGGCACATCCCGACGACGCAGAGTTCGGGTGCTCCGGAAGCGCCGCCAAGTGGAGTCGGCTCGGCTGGGAGGTCGTGTATGTGCTCTGCACCGACGGCAGCAAAGGCACCGAAGATCGCTCTCTCAACGGTCCTGAGTTAAGTACCATCCGACATCGAGAGCAGCTCGAGGCTGGATACGTACTCGGACTGAAGGAGGTCGTATTCCTCGACTTCCCAGACGGGTATCTCGAACCCTCAATAGAACTCAGACGTGCCATCGTACGAGCCATCCGAGTGCATCGTCCGCACATCCTCATCACGACGAACCCGACACGCGACCTGAGCTCCGGCGGCTACATAGGCCACCCCGACCATTTCGCAGCCGGGGAGGCCGCTCTCTCAGCCGTATTCCCTTCAGCCCGCGACCATCTCTGGGACGTTGGCATGCTCAGAGAGGGCCTCGAACCTTGGAAGGTGCACCAGGTGTGGGTGATGATGTTTGGCGAAGAGGCCAACCACTGGAATCCGCTCGAAGAGGAAGACGTTCAGACCTCGATCGACGCGCTACGCGCCCACGAAAGCCAGATCTCGGATCCCGAAAACGTAGGCAAGTGGATGCGGATGTGGCGCAAGCGCAACGGCAAGAACATCGACGCCGAGTACGCCGAAGGCTTCAAGAAGTTCGACCTAGTGAGGCCCTTCGATCCCGAAGAAGAACTCGCCGAAGACGAACAGCACGACCACGATTAGCGGCGGGTCAGGACGCGTAGGTTAGTGGCGTCCCTTGTTCGACGTGGTGGGAGGCCTTCTTCGCTTCCGGTCCGAACACGAACCACATCGCCCACAGCATCAGCGCCATGATCAGGCTCATCTCGATCCAATCGTGCCAGCTGAGACCTGGTAAAGCGGCGGCAGAACGGGGCGGTCCCAATGTCAGCAAACCAAGAATCGGCAGCACCAGCGCGATGTGAAATGGTGTGATCTCGTACCAATCGTTGAGTATTGCCGATTTCATCAATTTCCAGCACCCGATGAGTGCCATGAAAGCCATCTGCCACCCATAGAGTGACCAACCGTCAACATCTAAAAGCTCAAAGTCTCTTACGACCCAAATCTCGTTCATAAGGGCAGTGACCACTACCAGAGACACAATCGCCACCGATAAACTCCGCTTAGTTGCCAGACTTTCCCCAACTCGTCCCCTATCCAATGCGTGGAAAACGAGCGAGACGGCCAAAACAATCGCAATGATCGCAAACGTGGATGTTGCTCCGTCGTGGGAAGAGATAATCGCGCTTGCAGCAACGCTCAAGACGGCCGACGCAGATATCGCGAGGACGACCAGACTCATCGAGGTGAGACTGGGTAATATTCGCCGTCCCGGATATTGGGACGCGTGCGAGCCTAACGCGTCACGGCCTGGTCCCAGCCATGCAGTCATCAGGCCTCCTTGTTGCATGAAGCGTGAGGCAGCGTACCCGATCAGCATCACCGAGAATAACCCTTCGAACATCGCCCAAATGTCGCCAGCCACCCAGTAAAGAACGAGCGTAGGGAGTGCCAATGCTGCGATTGCTGTTGGCGGAAACTTCGATTCATCCCGCCTCGCGAAGTACACCGCGGCGGCGATGGCGGCCACAGCGATGGCGGCAGATAGTTCGAACGTGAAGTACCCGAGAGGCAAATCGGCTCTCCACACGTCGGGCTCGACCTGCCACGAGCGGAGCCACACGTTCGCCATCATCCACGCGACGCGCGTCAACACCCACGCTGCGAATGCGTAGACCTCTGCGTATCTGATCCCAGCCTTTCGAAGGCGATCGAGATACAGGATTGTCAACGGAGCCGAAAACACCAAAACCCAGCCAGGAATAAAAGACCAAACGATGCTGTCTTGCCAAAATTCGACCCTCGACCGATCCGATGGCAGATCTGCCAGCAGCAGGAGATTCCCCAACACCAACCCACATAACAGCAACAAAGGCCATCCCCACGCGATTATCGACCAGACGACGATCTTGCGAGGTCGCTCAAACCCCTCAGTTCGGTGCTCGACGCCATCAATAGGTCCAGAAGCGAATTTGCTCTCCTTCATCGCCAAGGAAATCCCCATCACAACCATGTTGACGACCGGCGCGGCGACAACGTAGCCGTACAAGGTAAGAAGAAACACAATCAATGCTGCTTCTGCTAGAAGCGCCAAACGGCTACCCTTCTCGAACCGAGCGTCAACTTCGCTTTGTGAGCATCGCCGCTCACGGCTGATCACTCCCCGGCGGAGTGTGACGCAACCTAGGAGAAAGGCTCGAGGCACCCTTCGCCCCCGGCCCGAATACGAACCACGTCGCCCAGAGCATCAGCGCCAAGATGAAGCTCGTCTCGAGAATGTCGTGTACCTCGAAAACGATCGGCTCGATGATTTCAGCTGGATAACCAAACGTCAGTACTCCGAGAAGCGGAATAGTCAATCCGACGAAGAATGGCCTTAACTCGTGCCAAACTCCCCGAATCACGGACAAAGTTAGACAGACGCAGCCAATCGCCGAGATGATCGCTATCTGGCATCCGAATAAAAGCGTTACTGCTAGCTGAATTTCCGGATCGAACCAAACTTGGCGGACAAGGAATGCCAGCAAGCCCACTACTGTTGCTGAAACGACCGCGACAGTTGCCGTTCGTTCCATGGCAAGAATTGCGTCCCCAATTCGTCGACTTGCCGAGTAGGTTCCGACCGAAAGTGATGCAACCGCCGTGATCGATGCGATGGTTAAGGCCAGTTCACCGTGTGTTTCGACCACGAATCCAATCGTTATCGTGACCGCAGCCGCTATGAGCCCTGCAGCTATCACCAGACTCGAAGAGCGACTCGAACGGAGACTTGCGCGAATGCTCAGCATTGTTGATCTCATTGTTTGATGAACCGAGGTGAACGACTTACCAGGTCCGAAGGATCGTCGAGTCGCGTGTTGAACCATTCGTGAAACCCCGTAACCGATCAGAATCACCGCAAACAATCCCTCGAAATGTGCCCAAGTTCCGCCGTACACCCAATAGACGATGATCGCCGGCGTCGCCAGTGCAGCAACGCTGGATGACAGGATCGCTGACCGAGTGAACTTCGCCAGCCACATCGCCAACACCAACACGGCAGCCGCGTAGACAGCGATCAACTCCACCGTGTAGTAGCCCAGTACGAAGTCGTTTCTCCAGCTGTCCTCGATTTACGACGATGCCAACCTGACAATTGCCACGATCAACGCGATGTGGATGATCATCCAACTCGAAAATGCGTAGATCACCGCGTTTTTGACACCCGCGCGCAACAACCGATCCAGATAGAGCAAGGCCAGGGGAGTAGATGGTAGTATCGCCGCCGCGACTGGGATCATCCACACCAGAGTGTTGCTCCACGCATGGCCCGCCACATCCCCTCCTAGCCCTAAGCTCCCAATTTAGTGTGAATACGCCCAATGGAGCGTCCATATCGGCAATGCCGCCCAGCCCCAAGCAATTATGGACCAAGTAATGAGTGAAGCGACTCGTCCGGCTCTGTTGCAGTAATAGGATCTTTCCGATTGCCTGCGGATGTTTTTCGGGTGCCAGCGAAGCAGCAAACTGCCCGTCACCAAGGCATTGAGGACTGGGGCGAACAAACCCCGTATCAATAGGGAATACAGGAGGACGAGCACGTTGGTGTTGCCCAAGTGACCGACAACACAGTCGGCCTAATTCAATGGTAACGACCGGCTGTCAATAAAGCCCTGCGAGTGCTCGGAAACAGTATGCGACTGTTAGGTGCAAAGCACCCGTTCAGAAACGCAGCCTAACCAAGCCGATCCCTCCGCACGAGTCCCTCGACGGAAGAACAGAATGAAATAGGTTGCCTTATCGTCGCTCTGGATGGACATCCCGTCCGCTGAAGCGCCCGCTTTCGCGGGAATGACGGTGTGGGCTCGGCAACCAATGGTTTTTTGGCGCCGAGCCCAAAAAACGAGACTAAATCGTCTCGAGCGTGTCCTCGCCGACTACCTGTTCGACGCCGCCGAAACGCTCTCCGGCGAACGCCCGCAGCTCCGCAAAGTCTTGTTGCACGCCCTTTAACAGAAAACCGACATCGCTAGAGTGCAACACGAAGCGGGCGCCTAACTCGATCGCCTTTTTCGATGCTTCCATCGTCTGCTGGTGCACCATTGTCGGCACGCCGTGACTCTCGCCGGTGTCGATGATCCGCTTCAATACATCTAGATAGACCGGGTTTTCCACCTCGTCGGGGATGCCGAGCGAGGTCGTGAGGTCGTTCGGCCCCACGAATATCCCGTCGATCTCGGCGCACTCCAGCAACTCGTCCAGTCGATTAACCGCCGGTTCACTCTCCACACCCATAATGAAGATGTGACCCTCGTGTCGCTGCTCCAGGTACTCACGCGTCTTCTCGCTGGGGAGATCTCCTCCTGCCGCGACTCGCTCGAAGTACTCGCCCTTCAACGGGTGGTAGCGGAGCTTGTTAGCGCATCGGCTAACCTCTTCGACCGTCTCGCAGTAGGGCACCAAAACTCCATCGGCGCCGGCGTCTAGCGCCATTGCAACGTAGGTGTCATCGGTGCTCGGCGTTCTTACTATGCACGCCATTCCGCTGGATTTCACGCTACCGATGAGGTTCGAGAGACCTGTTCGATCCCGCGACGCATGTTCCGAGTCGATGATGATGTAGTCGAGCGTGCTGCCTGGGTAGAAGCGGGCCCAACGCATTCCCTCAATGGCGAAGAGCATGAACCCAAACACGGGTTTGCCCGATTTGAGGGCTGATTTCAATTCTGATGGCGTCATATTCATTTACTCCATGTCTAATACAACTTCGCGGCCCGTTCGAGCCGACTCTTCAGTAGCCTCCAACACCTTCAGCACGTTCAATCCGTGCTGTTGCGGGATCGGAGTATCTTTGTCACCGCGTTCCAATGCCGCGATGAAATCAGTGAACTCGTCTAGAAGGCTGTCGCGTTCAGGCACTTCTTCTTTGCGCCACGTCCCTTGATCGGTATCTGCGATGAAGAGGGCAGGCACATCGCCGCCGCCATAGGGCAACCGGAAACGGGCCATCCCATTCGTGAAGAACATGTCGCCGCCGTATTCAGTGCCGCCGCGTTCCCAAGCGATTCTGCTAATCGTCGCAACCACTCCGCTCTTCCATCGGATGAAGTACATGCCTGTGTCGTCGCAATCGATACCCGGATGCTCGGACTTCGGATGGGTGAACTGGCCCTGCTGAGCCGAGACGGTTGCAACATCGTTGCCAATTATCCAGAGAAGCCGGTCGATCTGGTGCGAGCCGTCCATCTGACCCATCCCGCCACCGCGGCTCCGGTCGAGCATCCATTCGGGACGGTTATATGGCGAGTAGGGCTTGTGCCAAACGTCGTATGCCATGATCAACTCGCCCAAGTCGCCCGAATCGACTACACCCTTCATCGCTTTGACCGCGGGATAGTAGCGCTGGGTGTGGGCCGTCATGAGCTTGACGTCGGCTTGCCTCGCCGCATCGAGCATTTCTTCGGCTTCCGATGCCCAAACGGCTGAGGGCTTCTCCATGTAGATGTGTTTCCCCGCGGCGACTGCGTCCAAACCAGCTTGATGATGGAGCCAGTGCGGCAAAGTGCCGATGATCACATCGACCCCGTCGGTTGCCAGCGCGTCGCGATAGTCGGCCACGAAATCGACTTCGGGATGACGGTCTTTCCACTGCGCTGCAGCATCCTCTCTCGGCTCCGCAACGACTTTGATCTCGGCTCCAGGCGTCGCCTTCACCACGTCGATGTACCTGCCGCCGATTCGCCCGGTGCCAAGCACAGCTACTCCAAATGCCATAACGCAAAGACCTGCTTTCTACTTCGACCGACTACAGTGGCAAACAAACTATCGGAGATCGGCGAGCTAAATTTCGCCACACCTTGAACGGCATGCCTATCTTACCACTGGGGGCTCCAGCGGAAGTCATACCCAACCGTAAGGGCGGATACCGTTTCGCCGCCTTGAGATCTCTGCAAGAGTCTCGTCATTCCGGCGAAAGCCGGAATCCAGAAGAAAGACAATGCAACCGATTTCGTGTTTTCAGTTCAGGTGTATGGGTTCTAGGCACTGCCTCCGCCAGATCCTTCGGCAGGCTTCCTTCGACAAGCTCAGGATGAGCGTATGCGAATTACCGCTCGTGGTGAGCCAATCGAACCACATAGCACCCCGATCCGCGGGGCCGATGCCATGCATGTGCCGGCGCAAGCCGGTATCGGGCCTACGCCCGCTCGGCCTCCTGCGTCAGGTTGAACTGTTTTTGTTAATCGAAACAGGCTCTAACTCCTATCCTCTACTGGACTAGCGTGGATATTAATCCCTGAACACCCCTCCGTCGATAGTCAAGTTGGCTCGATTTCGCGGCTTGTCGATTGCAAAGTGCAGCCGCTGCGCAGGTAAGCACCTTTGGAGATATACGTTTCGCACGGCCTCTCTTGATCCGAATATCTCCTGGTCTCTTTCCATGGCCCTCTTGAGGCAAGTTTCCTCACTTATGTCAACCCAAATGGAGTAATCCCACAAGTCTGAAAGGTCGCACCTCAATAAGAAAACGCCCTCAACCACAACAATTCGCGGAGCCAACGATACGCCGTCGAGCACTTCCCCGATCTCCCTTTGTACCCTCGATCTCAACCTCGGGTAATCGAATCCTCTGTCATAGTAGCTCCAACCTTCGGAAGGGTCACCTCCTCGATCAGCCCGCGGAATTAGGTAGTCATCAATAGATATGATTTGGACAATCGCGCCTAGAGCTTCTAATCGAGTCTTTAATTCACTGGATAAAGTCGTCTTTCCGGCACAGTCCAAGCCAGTAATTGCGACTACGAGTGGACGAACTGGTCGACTTTGAGATCGCCGAAACAGCAAGCGACATATTTGATCGACCGATCCAGGCTTTCCATCCGATTCTGCTGACAACATCACCTCAGTCGCAATCTACGAAACCAACAACTAGCAATTCCTGTTGATCTCCGAAATCGGCCCCGATCGTCGCCAGCTTTGTTAGTGCCAGGCGACTAGGCAGATCTAGGGTTTGGTGGCCAATTTCACTTACTTCTTCACGAACGCTAGAGGAGTTTCCTCACCCACACCACGAGAGTATCCCATTGCGAAGTCCTGGGGCCCCAAGTCGTGAGTCAAAGCGAAATCTACGCCTTCCTTAAGTGCCCGACAATTGTTGTCGATGTTTTCGAATCAATGTCCTCCCGAACCAGGTTTAGTCCTAAAGGAATTGGGAGACCAGTTTGTTCGTACCACAAAGATCCAAGATCGCAGTTAGCCGTGAACCCGATCATGTACGTCTCTCAAGACATTGGCAAAGGTCTCACGGAGGGGAAAGGGGTGTTCGCTCTTCAAGCGGATCTGGATCAATCCAGTCCTAACAGGCCGTGAAGCTCAAGCACCGAGTCGATCACCATATCAGGACGCGGCGCGTCGGCAGGATACGCGTCTTCCGAGCCGATCCAAGCGGTCCGCATCCCTACGCCGAACGCGCCGGTGATGTCGGTATGGGGGTTATCACCGACAAACAGGACTTCGGCATGGCTCAAATCATCGAGGCCTGGAAAGGAGATTTTCAGGCGCCGTACCGCCTCGTGATAGATGAGCGGGTCGGGTTTGTTGGCGCCGAAGATCATCGACACAATCATGAACGGCACGACATCAGTCAATCCGCTGCAGTGCAATTTGATTACCTGCCGAGCCTGGCCATTCGTAACCGCTCCCCAAGGAACATTCGCCCGATTCAGGGATTCCAAGAACTCCGACACGCCATTGAAAGGCCTCACCTGCTCCGCGACCGGCGTGAACAGCCAGTCGCCGAAAGCCGTCGGGTCTAGCTCGACGCCTGGCCAACGATCCATGATCGCGAAGCCCAGCCGTTCGCCGTCAATCAATCCACTCGATTCGAACGAGACGAAAAACGCAAGCGTTTCATCTAGCGACGACACCTTGTTGATGGCGGCGTATTGTTCGCGAAGGCCCTTGTAGGCGCGCAACCGCGCCGCTGCGGAGTCAAGCAGTGTGTCGTCGAAATCGAATAGCACGGCGCGCGGCCGGGGTGTGCCGCGCGCAATCATCGAGAGTCCTTCAATGAGTTCTCTTCGGTCATTGGTTCAGCTTCGCTCGCAACAGAATCTCCGCAGTGACATCGTCCTTCGCCTCGAAGAAGCCGCCGACTGGGGCTCTCATGCTGAAGTCTTGCCATGTGAACATCGCTGTGCCAAGAATCACCAGATCGGTGCCGTTGTCCAGCCTCGCCGTTATCTCGAACGGAATTTCGGCATCGATGCCGTTCACGTTGACGGTTGCGATGAGCGTTGTGCTCAACTCCTCTCCGCTCGTGTAGAAAGAGTCGGGAATATCGCCCAGAGCACCGAAACTGACTGTGGCCACAGGTTGACTCGCAAAGAGACGCTCGCGCACGTAACGATCGCGCCTGTCTTGGTCGCTCTTGAGAGTGTGCAGGTCTATCGCAACAACCGCACTGCCGGCGCCGAGATCGACGGATCCCGTAAGCGCGCTAGTTTCGAGTGAAACCACGATGTCCAATCCGCGAAGCGTCTCATCGACTTTGAACAAAGCCTGAGAACCCTCGCCGATGGTGAAGCTCCTCGCTTCGCCTCCGCCGCCCGCTGGTTCTGACATCATTCCACCGGCGCCGAGATCGATCGTGTCGCCAGGCCTCGCGAAGATGCCGGTCGAGGTTATCTTGCCGTCGACGATCCGCCAAATCTCGATTGTGTTCAGCACGTCGCCGTTCTCATCGAAGTCCTGATCGCCTGCAGCGCCGACGTAATCGATGTCCTGCCCGCTCCGGATCAGATTTAATGCTCGTGCGATGTCCGCCGGTCCCACCTTTTCACCGGGAGCGTTAGCAACCGCTCGGAGCGAGTCTCTTATCGCTACAGGGTCATCCGAGTCGGCATGCTCAATCGCCAGAGCCAGGATTACGGCTGCGTCGAACGCTTCTGAGATAAAGAGCGAATCGGGATCGCCGTTCGTCATCGAGCTGTAAAGGTCCAGGAACGCCTGTCGAGTGGGAGTGTCGGGAGAGCCGGGCGCGGTGCCGTAGTTGCCCTCGAACTCGGCTACGCCAACGGTGTCGAACAGGTCTTGGCTCTTGGTGGCGTCGACGAAGAGATAGTCCTCGAAGAACCCGCCTTCGACGGATTCGCGCAGGAAGACTCCCGCTGTTTCTGGATACGCGATCGCCATCAGAACTTCGGCTCCGCCTTCAGATGCGCGTCGCAGCTCTGAGAGATACGATGCCTGTCCGCTCTCATGGCCGACCTGCGCTGAAACCGTCCCGCCCTTCTGCAAGAAGTTGGTCTCGAATACGCTCGTCAGTCCCTCGCCGTACGCGTTGTTTATGTAGGTGGTCGCCACGTTGCCATAGCCGAGTTCTTCTGCCAAAGCGGCAGCCACAACGCCTTGCAGCGCGTCCGAGACGTTTGTCCGGAACACCATATCGTTGTCGTCCAAGACGGTTATCGCCGGAGATGAAGATGCAGGGGAGATGAGCAGCGCGCCGCCGGGAATCGTGACCGACTCTGCGACTGCGAGCGTTACGCCGGAAGAAAGCGATCCGATAATGGCGCTGACACCATCGATATTGACCAAGGCGCTCGCTCGATCGGTAGCTATCTGTTCGCTGGTCGCGCTGTCTCGATGGATTACCTCCAACGTCGACCCGTTCACACCGCCCGCATCGTTGACCAGCTCAAGGGCCAGATCGACCGCGATTTGCATGGGAGGACCGAATATACCTAGATCGCCCGTGGCGTCCATCAGCGATCCGATCTTGACCGGCTCGCCGGTCGGCTCTTCCATCGCCGGGGCCATCGCATCGGCCGCGCTGAGATCGATCGCGTCCCCCGGCCTCGCGAAGATATCGGTCGACGTGATCTTGCCGTCGACTATGCGCCAAATCTCGATAGTGTTTAGTACATCGCCGTTCTCGTCGAAGTCTTGATCGCCGGCGGCGCCGACGTAGTCGATGTCCTGTCCGTTTCTGACTAATTCGAGCGCACGAGCGATGTCGTTCGGACCGACTCTCTCCCCCGGCGCATTCGCCACCTCGCGCAGAGAATCTCTCACTGCAACGGGATCGTCGGAATCGGCATGCTCAATCGCCAAAGCCAATATCACCGCGGCGTCAAACGCCTCGGAGATGAAGAGTGAGTCGGGATCGCCGTCGGTCATCGAGCCGTAGAGGCTCAGGAAGGCCTGTCGAGTTGGAGTGTCAGGCGAACCGGGAGCAGTGCCGTAGTTGCCTTCGAACTCGGCGGCGCCCACGGTGTCGAACAAGTCTTGACTCTTGGTAGCGTCGACGAAGAGATAGTCCTCGAAGAAGCCACCCTCGACCGCTTCGCGCAAGAACACTCCAGCGGTTTCTGGATAGGCGATCGCCATCAGCACAGTGGCTCCGCCTTCAGATGCGCGTCTAAGCTCCGAGAGATAAGATGCTTGGCCGCTTTCGTGACCGACTTGGGCGGAGACCATACCACCTTTCTCGACGAAGTTAGTCTCGAAGACGCTCGTTAAGCCCTCGCCGTATGCGTTGTTGATATAGGTCGTCGCCACGTTGCCGTAGCCGAGCTCTTGGGCGAGTGCAGCAGCCACCACACCCTGGAGAGCATCCGAGACGTTGGTCCTGAAGACCATGTCGTTGTCGTCCAGAACTGTGATCGCGGGCGATGAGGAGGCGGGAGAGATCAGCAGAGCGCCGCCCGGAATCGTTACCGACTCTGCGACTGCGATGGTCACGCCGGAGGAGAGCGATCCGATGATCGCGTTGACGCCGTCGACGTTCACAAGAACGCTCGCCCTATCCGTCGCTATCTGCTCGCTCGTGGCGCTGTCCCGGTGAATCACCTCTAGAGTCGTACCGTTCACGCCGCCCGCGTCGTTTACTAACTGGACCGCCAGATCGACCGCTATCTGCATCGGCGGCCCGAATATGCCTAGATCGCCCGTAGCGTCCATCAAGGTTCCGATCTTGGTCGCCTCGCCAGATGGCGGGGCTGACTCCGGCGCTTGAGTGGCCGGCGCCGCAGTCGGTGGCCCGGAAGCGGTTGGGGGCAATGGAGTCGCTGTAGGCTCCTCTTCGGAGCTGCAGGCAGAGATTACGATGCTCGCGCCTAACAAGGCGACGATCAGCAACGAAAACGTGTATGAAATACGCTTCAAAAATGTGGGTTCAACGAGTGGCATATCGATTCCAACCTCCGAAATTTTCGGTCAGATCACTAATGAAACTCAGTATAAGTACCAATCCTTGAATTCACCTTGACATACTGAGGATCAACTACCTTCGCAGTACTCTTTGACGGCATCCATATCGCTTGTTACCCCTCTCCGGACCACTCCTTTAATCAACGGCGTCAATATTCTCGCCTTAAACGTGTAAGGCCTGGCTTCCATCTCCAACGTCAACTCAGTCCCGCCGGTGACGGAGCTCACCGTAAACACGGAGTCCCACACCGTACCGCCTTCGTCCGAAACGAGCCTGATCCGCTCGTTCTCCACGTACTCAGTTACCTCCAACACCGTCGACGCTTCACGGCCCATCATCAACCGCGTCTCCCGAAAACGTGCACCGATGCCTACTCGCACATCTGAGACAAATTCCACATTGACGATGTGCGGAACCGCCTTCGAAAAATTCTCTATCTGCGCGACGGTTCGGAACACAACGTCCACCGGCGCATCGATCAACCGAGTCACCTTCGTACTAGACATTTCGTTAATCCCTCCAACTGCGTGAATTGATACCCGTTTCGCCTAACCCGATACTCACACCTCCGCCTTAGTTTCGCTGCGCGCAGCCGATAGTTGCAACTCAAGGGGGCGGAGGCAATGAAAGGCTGGGAGGCTGCGTGAAGCCCACTTCCAAATACGCAAGGATTACGCCGATAGCTAACACTCCGATGGTGAGCGATATGCCCATCAAAACCAACGTAGAACCACGGAGGGATCGCTCGAACATTGGCGAAAGTGTCACTGCCGGAACGCACACCGCAGCCGCCAACGGCAATACATAACGTGCTGTATTTGACACGTCGCCAACCCTCTCGACTAGCAGCGCACCACCTACTACGATGATGAATGACACGGTGCATATGCGAGAAAACCTTCTGGTTCTCTCAATCAGATCGCCCTTCAGGTAAGCCCACAACCTGCCCAAGATCAGCGCCGCAACGAATGAGATGATCGCCACGCTGCCCGTGTTCCCAAGCCGATCATCGGGTGAAGTCAATGGAATGTTTATGAACAGCGCAATCAGACCCCCAATCATGGTGGCACAGAATGCGGGCAACCGGCTTTGCACGTGCTCGGACAGCGTTTCAGATTGATTCATTAGAAGCGATCGTCGCAGTCCAAATTACGGCTTCACCATGCTGCCATCGGCACGCCTGACAGTGTCCCAAGCGCCGCCGAACTCGCGCTCCTTGAACGGGAAGCGAGCGGCCATCTCCTCGTCTATGTCGATGCCCAAACCAGGCTCACCGTTCGGCCACATCATGCCGTCGCGCACCTCGGGAAAGCCCGGGAACATCTCACGAGTTCTCTCCGGCGGGATCGCATATTCCTGTATCCCGAAGTTGTGGCAGTTTAAATCCAGCATAAGGTTTGCCGCGTGACCGACCGGGGAGGTGTCGCCAGGGCCGTGCCAAGCGGTTCGCACGCTGAACAGTTCGCCCATCGCGGCGAACTTCCTGCCTGGAGTGATCCCGCCGATCTGCGACATGTGCATTCGCAAAAAGTCGACTAGTCGATCTTTGATCATCGGTACGATCTCGTGTGGACTGTTCCACAACTCGCCCATCGCAATCGGCGTCGCGCACTGCTGCCGCACCATCCGGAAGTATTCGTTGTCTTCAGGGCTGAAGAGGTCCTCGAGGAAGAAGAGTTGGTACTTCTCGACCTCTTTGGCGAACCAAACACCTAGGATCGGGGGTATCCGCTCGTGAACATCGTGCAGTATCTCGATTCCGTATCCGAAGCGATCTCTTATGTGTTCGAAGAGGTCTAAGGAGCCTCTTATGTACGGCTTCGGCTCGAAGACGCCTCCCGGGTGAGCGTATCGCTTGCTCGAGTCGTAGTCCCTGAGCCAAGACGTAACCGGAATTGGGCCCTTCGACACGTCGTTTTGAACGATCGAACCATCGCCCGATGCGCCGTGCGAACCATAAGACGCGTAACCCTCCGTGGCCACCTGAACGCGGATGTGATGGAAACCTTGCTCCATGTGAGCAGCCATCCGATCAGCGGTCTCCTCTTTCGACGCGCCGCTCGCGTGCACATAAACGGGCGCTGCCTCGCGGGCCCTGCCGCCGAGCAAATCGTAGACTGGCATCCCTGCCATCCTGCCCTTGATGTCCCACAAAGCCTGATCCACGCCCGAGAGCGCGTTGTTCAGAACTGGACCGTTGCGCCAGTATGACGAAACGTACGACGATTGCCAGATGTCTTCGATGTCGGCGACGTTCTTGCCGATTAGGAAAGGACGCAGATAGTCGTCTACCGCGGCCTTGACCGTGCTCGGCCGCTGCGTAAATGTCGCGCATCCAACTCCGTACAGATCCGGTTCCGATGTAAGGATCTTCACGATCACGAGCCTGATGTTGTCCGGCTCGGTCATGATCACACGGATGTCTCTTATCGTCACTTTGTCGTTGGCGCTCATCGAAATTCCCTGCTGGCTGCTTTGTGTATCCGCCGATTCTAGACCTTAGACAGTGAACCTGCTTTCTCACAATCTTCGAGATGTGAGTAACATGCCATCATAAGTTCCGAACAACTCAAGGAGCAACGAAATGAAAGCCTCGACCTGGCACGGTGGCGCCAACTTTACACTCGACGAGATTCCCGATCCGGAGGCACCGCAAGGGCATGTGATCGTGGAGATCGACACCACGGGCATCTGCGGAACCGATGTGCACATCACGCAGGGCCTGTTCCCGTCGGAGGCACCTAAAGTCCTGGGCCATGAGGCCTCGGGCACCATAATCGAGGTGGGGCAAGGAGTTTCTCAGAGCCGCATAGGCGAACGCGTGACACTGAACGGCTCCAGCCACTGCTACGAGTGTTGGAACTGCCGAAACTGGTCTGTCTCCCGTTGCGAAAACCAAGGGGTGGCTTCCAACGGATACTTTGCCCAATACGCTGCGTTACCGTCCCAAGCCGCTACTCAGATTCCAGACTCCTTGGACCTCGAAACCGCGGCGATGACAGAACCCGCCGCCTGCTGCCTCTCTGGCGTCGAAATGCTCGACATTCCGTATCGAGCCACTGGGTTAGTGATCGGAGCAGGAATCATGGGACTCTTCACGCTGGCGTTCATGAAGTCGCACGGAGTCGAGACGGTTGTGATGTCCGAGATGGTCGGCCAACGACGCGAGATGGCCCTCCAGTTCGGCGCCGACATACTCCATAACCCGGCGGAACAGGACCTTGGGGAACTCGCGGCAGAAATTACCGCTGAGGGCAAGGGCTTCGACGTCACCGCCGAGGCCGTCGGCAAGCCCAATCTCGTTGCGCAGTGCATCAATCTCACACGTCCTCGCGGCCAAAGCTTGATGATCGGAGTTTCCCCTCAAGGAGATCCGTTGCCCGTGGACATCTACGACATGCACTTCAGAGAGATAAAACTGGTCGGGGCATTCGGACGCGGCAACGCATTTCGCCGCGTGCCCGCGGAGCTAGAGAAACTCAACTTGGAGGGTGTGATTTCGGGCAGATACCCGCTGGCTCAGTTGCCGGATGCGATTCACGCCTCAGCCGAAGGGATGGGCGTCAAGTTCGCCATCAAGCCCAACGGTTGACATCCACGGCACCGATTCCAACTTGTTGGCACACTCCTCTCCCCTCAGAGACACCTTTGCAAAACGTTCAACCCGCCTGAAAGGTGGGTACCCTCTCCCTCGGAGGGGAGGGTACGGTGGCCGACTGGGCTCGCAGGATGGTCGCAGAGGCCTCACGCATTATTGCGGGTATTCCCGCGTAAAGGATTTGCCTGGTGAATCCGAATCCGGAAGCTACAAGGTTGTCAAGGCACCGGCTCTAGGGCCAGAACGCCCGATTGTGCCTCAACAGTTCAGATACTTGATTGGGTTTACTTCGCCCTTCCTGTAAAGATGTTTGACGGATTTATAGATCAGTTCGTGACGAATCTCCTCCTCTGCAAGGGTTCCGATGAACGGCCAGCGGTCCGGATAGCCATACTCATCCGCGGTGCTCCAATGGTTGATTTCATAAACCTCTCTGGTCAACCCACGGTATGTCGCTATGGCGTATTTGGCCTGATTTCTCCGGGGGCCAACCCTCCAAGAGCGTCTCGTATTTTCATACAGCTCCTCACCAGTCATGCCACGTCTGTAGAGCTGGTTCAGTGTAATAAGCAAAACTGGCACGTCAGTAGACAACTCTTCGGCATCGTAAATCGCTGAAATCTCCTCGATTGTTTTGAGACCAAATTCTCAAGAGTGGTGACCACCTTGAAGATTTGTTAGATCGTCTATTCCGAGAAAGTCGATCAGTGAAGCTTCTAATTCAAACGCCGTGTCCTCTTCAAGGCCGTGTCTCAATATGGATGTTTTCGGCTCAAGACCGGCAGCGATTATTTCTCGGATAGTTTCGTTCTTGTCCGCCTTGGCAGTTTCCGTATCGTTTAAGCAAGCGGTTGCCAGATGCTCGAAGACTCGATTGCCGGAACCTTTGCCTACGTAGAACACCTTGCTGCTGCGCGGGTCTTCCAGCAGGTAAACGTAGTGACCGAGGTTCTCGATAACTGCTTGGCTGAACTCCAACATTGTCCCCTGCCCTGATGCCGCTGGAGGCCGTCTCCCACGTCAAAAACAGGTTGTCAATCATACAAGCGACGGGAATGACGATGGTGTGTTGGTTTTCGAAGCTGCCCGATTTGGAGTCGACGCGGCTCCGGTGGCCTCCTCGAAGCGGGGAGCAAGGTTGCGGTTGTTATGCCCGTTCGGTTGATATCTGCGGCACCGACTCCAACCTGTTGGGACGCTCCTCTCCCTTCCGAGAGAACCTTTACGAAACGCCCAACCCGCCTGAAATGTGGGTACCCTCTCCCCTCCGTGGGAGAGGATTCTGGTGAGGGGCACACTCAGAGCATCCGATTCCCCAAGCCGTGGCTTGTTTCGCTTGAATCGTCCGATCCCCCTCACCTCTTTGCGCTGGTGCGCAAAGGTCCTCTCCCTCGGAGGGGAGAGGGTGTGCCGTCGAGTCTGGTTGAAGTTGCCTCTAGTTTCGACGTTAGCGCGTGTCGTTGTAGAGCAGCGTGTCCGGGTGATAGGCGAACCATCCGAACCAGAACGACACGTTTGAGGGCACTGCGGGTAAAGTCATCGATGGATCGTCGGCGCTCACGAGTCTGTTCCGGTCTACCGTCCACTCTCGGCCTTCCGAATCGACGACGGTGCGTGAGAACCCTGACTCGGTCACGCCCTCTGCCAGCTCGAACTGAATCCCCGCGCTGTTGTCGTAGATGTGCGCGTCCGAGCTGACTCCTGACGCAATAACCACAACGTCTAGATCGCCCAAGCGATCGTGGACGATCCGTTCATCCATGAGATCGGTGATCCGGTAGGCCTTGTGAACATCGCCGATCGATACGCCCAGCACCTCAGCCTTCGCAGCCATCACTGGATCGCGCTGGAATATCGGGAACATCGTCTGCGGGTCTGCTCGATACTCCCAGTAGATCGACTTCTCTTCTCGCTCGTGAAGATATGACCATTCCGCGTAGTGCGCGCCGTCTAAGGCCAAAACGGTTGTGTCTGGATGCTCAGCTACCCACTCGCCCCACGTTGTGCGCGCGGTCGGGAAGTAGTCCAACACGATACCGCTTCCTTGCAACTCGCCGATTATTGGAGTGCCTGTGAATTGATGCCAAAGCGAGTTGGTGGCACGGTCGTACATCACCTTGTTGCTGCGAAATAGGAGACCCGAGGTGCCAAACTCTGTCGGCTCTCCATTTATCTCTGCGCGATACCCGATCGCGCTGTTGCAAAGCGTTCACCAGGTGAGCGCCAGCTGCTCACCTCCCAACACGTCGTTCACCAACTCATGAGCATTCACGATCCTCAGAGGATAAGCACGATGCTCGCCGTTTATCGACAAACCAACCACTCGCTCATCGTCCTCGATATACTCGGCCTCCGCAGCAGCAATATGACCCGGATACTTCAAGTCCGGAATTCCGTCCGGCCTAACGCCTCCCCACTCGAGTTCCGTCAAATCGATGTCGGTACGACCCTTTTGTGCAGGGGTGAGAAATAAAGAGAAACGTGGATCGATCTGCCTCAAGTAGTTGATCTTCCACTCGAAGTAATCGTCCGGCGGCGGATATTGGTCACGATTGTTACCGAGCCACTCTGCCCACGATCTCCAGTCCAGATCCTCGAAGTTTTGGCCTGTCAGCGAGCGCAGCGTGTCGCCCATAGCCCGAATCACGTCGTTCGAGAACGCGTATCGCATCGATTCGACGATCACAGGCACCAAACTACGATCTTCGTTCTCAAGCACATCCTCCAACGCCGCCAACACCCTGTTGTTCGATGGTTGATAACCGGTCGTCAGATCAAAGCCAGCGAATATTCGGAACATAGCGTTGTCTGAGTTGTATTCGTAAACGTTCGCTGTCGGTTGTGTGGTCGACGTGGCGGCGGGCGTTTCAATCGGGACTTGAGTTGGCTCCTCTTTTTGCGTCGCTTGCGTCTGAGTGACAGCAACAAAAATATCCGAACCCGACGTCAACGCGGGAGTTGGGGTCGCGGTCGGTACCGCATCGTCAGAAAAACATGCCATGATCGACAGTGCGGCCACTGAAATCGAGGCGATGAACAGTCGGCGGACCGAAGCCGTTTTGCCTCGGCTCATGCCAAAGCCCTCGCTGCGGCATCGATATCCGGATACACGCCTTGAGAGACAGCCGCGCACATCGCGGCGCCGGCAGCAGCTTCCTCCTCGCATTTGCCGAGGGTGACCTCCGTGCCGAACTCCTCTTCAACGCACCTCAACAGCACATCATTCTTTCGCAAACCGCTCCCAGACCCAGCCAGTCGCTTACGATCCCCGGCTCCCAACTCGACCGCGCTCCGATACGACTTGCCTAGCTCTGACGCCATCGAACGGAAGAGCGCCAACGTCAACCCACCCGGTGAGAAGTTACCCGGAGTGATTCCCGAAAATCGACCTCGGTCGCTTGGATCCTCCCGAGAACCGGTGAATAGCGCAGAGGCGGAGATCAACTCGATGGTCCCGGTTGCTTCTTCTTCGGCCCGCGCCTTGCCCGCCAATTCCGCCAATCTTGAGTAGACGTGATCATCGTCGATATCGCTCAATTCAAACAAGTCCAAAGCTGTACGGACGAAGAACTCCTTCAGTGTCCTAAATGTCCGGCCACCTACTATACCTACGCCCGCCAAGAGGTAACCGTTCTCAATGTGAGGCCTCAATTCCAACCAACCATGGTCGATCGATCCGGTAACCTCATCAACCCTGAAGGCGGAAAGATCACCCACGAACACCGTCGCCTGACCACCTGTGCCGACATTGACGGCCACAGTTTCATACTGAGACGCAGCCGCGCCGACGAATGAACATTGGTGATCACCAGAAGCAACCGTTACCAGGGTGCCTTGAGGCAAACCCGTCATCTCGGCGATTTCGACGCAAAGGCCACCTGCTACGGTGCAAGATTCACGCAGTTCGGGCAACATTGACGGGTCGATGGCCAACTCCGTGCTCAACTCGGAGTTCCACCTCCTCTCTGGCACCTGAAAAATCCCCCAACCCGCGGCATCAGTCGCGTCGGTGACCGGACGCACTGATCCGACAAGGCGATGCACCAGATACTCAGGTGCGGTGATCGCCGCCACAGCATCAGGGTGCACCTCGTCGTTGGACTTTAGCCAGAAGAGAGTGGGCGCCGTGTATCCGGTGACTATGGGACAACCGGCATTCGGAAACGAAGGCAGACCCGCGCCACGACGAAAGGCGCCGCCTCTTTCACCCATCGCGTCGAGATAGTTGCCATCACCATCGGGAAACGGGTCTTTAGCTCGTTGATCCTGCCACGCGATGAACGGCCCCAGAGGAAGACCGTCACCATCGAGCAACTGGCATCCCTGCTGCTGGCCAGTCACGCCGATCGCAGCAACATCACCGATATTCGACACTTCTAGAAGTTTGCTCACCACCTCACCTGCCCGCTTCACCATCCGGTCGATGTCCCACTCTGATCTGCCGATCAATCGATCCGAAGCAGACGTCGTCTCGGCGTCGTTGGGCATAGAGAACGAACCGATGACATCAGCGCCGTCGATTCGCGCAACCACAGCCGACGCGGTTATCGACGTTGAGCCCAGATCGATGCCCAAGAACACTGGCATGCAGTGAGTTTAAGGGAACGCCCGGATTACTTAAAGGGTTACTTCGAACTCCAGCCTGAATGCGCGCTTGAAACGCGAGTTCAGCCGACCCGGACGCCAGGCATCGAGTTCAGGCGCCTTGACCTGGAACTTGCCGTCGGCTATACGCATCTCGATCCGAGAAAAATGCGATGCGTCGAGACGTCGTTCCATCTCATCCGCAAGCCTAAGTATCACGGCCGCCCGTCGGATTACCGGGAGATCCTTCCGGGTAACGTTTGGGCGATAGATGTCTAGTCCGAAGGTGTCGACATCGTTGTAGCGGATAGCTGCCGACATGAGCCCTACGTCACGATGCGAGAACCCGCCCAATTCGCCTTGCTCGATGATGTTGGCGGCGTGACGATATCGATCGTAGTAGTTGATGCTCCTGCCCGTATCGATGTCTCTCGCTGCGTAGATCATGAGCTCAGACATCTCGTCCCCGACGGCGTCTGAAAGCAGCTTCGTCATCTTTATCGCAAGCGCGGCCCGACGATCAGCTCGCAATCGATCCCAAGTGTCAAAACGTTGTCCCAGGGCATATATGGACCTCGATCGGACGTCTTCAATCTCCGGGAGGTCCTCCATGACGCTCGACAAGGCCAATCCTTCACGTAAACCTCTGCCTGAAACCACCATGGCTCGTCGACCGAAATGCCTCGCCAATTCCACCATCACCAGCGAGCCGCCTAGGAAGCTGTCGGCGCGGTCGGGATTAAGGCCTGCGACATGGGCAGTGTTGGTTCTGTCCAATCCGCGCAGCCCGGTCGAGATCTTCTTCAAACGGTTGTACTTGATCGTTGCGCCGTGCAACCTCGAGAAAGCGTTGCCGCGCATTGCACGATCGACCTTCGCCAAGTTTCTGATTGTTCCGCCAGTCCCAACCAGATTCGATCCCTCAGGGATCTCCGGCATGCCTGCGGCCGAGAGTTCGGCCCGCACGCGGTCGCTCAGGGCTTGAACGGCTGAATTCGAAGGGGGGTCTTCTCGAAGGAACTCGTTGCTCACTCGCAACGCGCCAAGCTCCAGTGTGAAGACCTGGTTTAGCGAGCGATTTTCGAAGAACGAAACCTCCACGCTGCCGCCGCCTATATCCACCAACACGCCATCGCTCACCGGCAATGCAAAGATGGCACCAAGAAAACCGTATCTGGCTTCGGCGTCGCCAGAGATGACCTCGACATCGATGCCAGTGGTTTGGCGAATCTCTTCCAACACCGCCGTACCGTTGATCGCGGTGCGCATGCTCGAGGTCGCAACTGCGCGGATCAGATCCACCTGGGACGCTTTCGCGACAACTGAAAAATCGCGCAACACCCTCGTCAGATCAGCGACTGCTGATGGGTTCAGCCGGCCATCTTTGGTCATCCGGTTCTGAAGCCGAAGAAGCGACTTCACTTCGGATAGCACACGCAGATCGTAGTTTGGCGTGAGGTGCAGCACCTCCATCCGAGTGGAGTTCGAACCCACATCCACCACCGCAATTCGACTCGAAGCGGACTTGCCGTTTCGGAACGGGTTCACCAGCTCAACGGCTGATGGCATTTCGGCGATGGTCACTAGCGCCTGGTCTGAGTTGTTGCTTGCACCAAGGTGCGCCGAGACGATTCGGGCACCCTCGACAATTCTATTCGCCAACGATTAACGAGACGAGACGATGGGGTAACAGACAGAACACAGCCAGTCAATAACCTTTGAATTGCATACCCGTCTTCAACGCGCGTACATACCGGATTGGTTCAATCCCAGACTCGAACTCCGCGCATTCAATTTGCCGGCCGATTTGGGAGTGTGGACAAAAGGAAGCGTAGAATGCTTGGAACACGACCCTAATCTCTTACAACGATTGCCGTTGGTCCCAAAAGCCAAAGCAGACTTCGACGACCTTATGACGAAGGCGTTGAACCGCGTCGACAAGTCATCCATCGAACCTGCCCACAAAAAGGTAACCCTCGTTTCCTCATCGCCACACCGAAGCCGCGGTGAATTTGGGATCGATCCAGAACGCGCCAAAAACCAAGTTATTGTCAGGTTGGGTAACCAAAACCACGCGGCATCAGGGTTGAAATCGCTGGTTCCGGAAAGATTGCTCGAACTTGCGCGACGCGACGAGCAGCGCTCGATCCCGGCTATCGCCAAAGATTCTGAAGCCACCGAATTAATCAACGGACTTTTGAGGGACGTGCCGACGGTTCACAGGCTCATACTTGGTGATGCCCGCGAAATCGTGGACTCCATTCCTGACGAATCCGTACATCTGGCCATTACATCTCCGCCATACTGGACACTGAAGAGGTACAACGAACACACTAACCAACTCGGACATATTAGCGATTACGACGAGTTCCTCGACGAAATATCGCTTGTATGGAAGGGGATACTGCGCACCCTAGTTCCTGGAGGCCGATTGGTCGTAGTCGTGGGTGATGTCTGTTTATCGCGCAGAGATTACGGGCGTCACGTCGTGGTACCCCTACACGCAAGCATTCAAGATCGATGCCGGATGCTGGGGTACGACAATCTGGCACCGATCATTTGGCACAAGATCTCGAACGCGAGACTTGAAGTCCCAAATGGGTCGAATTTCATGGGCAAGCCCTATGAACCGAACGCTGTGATCAAAAACGACATCGAGTTCATCTTGTTCCAACGCAAGCCAGGAGGTTACCGAAGGACCGCGCTCGCTTCGCGAATCTTGTCTGTGATTCCAATCGACCTACACAAGGAGTGTTTCCAGCAGATATGGTCGATCGGAGGCGCATCGACAAAGCACCACCCAGCACCATTTCCATTATTGCTGGCTGAACGGCTAGTCCGCATGTTTTCATTCGTTGGCGACACAGTACTAGACCCATTTGCCGGAACTGCGACGAGCAACGTAGCGGCCGCGAGGTTGGGCAGAAATAGCATCGGAATCGAAGTCGATCCCGCTTACTTCAATCTAGCGACCGCCGCACTCAAAGAGAACAGCAGCTTTCAAACCCGATTGTCGGGGTGAACCCAGAGTGCGCAATTTATGGCACTTTCAAGCAACATCACGTCCTTTTTCTTTTCAGATGCTGTGCGGCACTACTGGTTGACTAGAGAAAGTCAGGGGGCATCTAGTAACAGTAATGCGGAAGGGCAAGGCAGTAGCGTTCGCGGCGGTAAACACTTGGATGGATTCCTCGTCAACATTGTGAACCTGTTACAACATCATGGGGTCTCGACCGACGACATTTTCACAAATTGCATGGTGCACAAAACCGGAAAGCTTCAGCTGCCAGGTTTCTATCGACCGACCAAGGAGTGGGACTTATTGGTTGTGCGAGATAACAGATTGTTGGCAGCCATAGAGCTGAAAGCGCAAGCTGGCCCGTCATTCGGTAACAACTTCAATAACCGAACTGAAGAAGCTATGGGAAGTGCGTTGGACCTGTGGACCGCCTTCCGGGAGGGAGCCTTTTTGGGGTCACCCCAACCTTGGCTCGGATATCTGTTTTTGCTCGAAGATTGTCCTGAAACGCATCGCCCAGTGCGCACGTTTGAACCGCATTTTGATGTATTCGGAGAATTTAAGGACGCTTCCTATGCGAAGAGATACGAGGTATTTTGTAGGAAACTAGTACTCGAACGTCAGTACAATTCGGCGTGCTTCCTGATGTCAGACAAGAACACCGTCGAATCCAGATCGAATTACACAGAACCCGCCAAGGATCTTACGGGTGATCTGTTCCTCTCAGAACTCGTGAGCCGCGTCGCTAGACAGAGTCGTTGATGCCGGTAGGCGAACCAACCTTGGCGGGCGCGCTTCAACGTCGTTTCCTCGCCTCATCCTGACGTTGGCAACCGCTCTGACAACGGAACCCTCCCTAAGTTGTCGGTCCAACATAGTCGGGGTGGTAGAGTTCCCTGAGAATGTCACGGGCCCGTTCAACCGCCCTTCTCGCGTCCTTTTGTGTGATCCCTTCCTCGGACCGTTCCTGAGCATGTGCACCTTTGTTTCCCAAAACCCGAGTTGTATTGCAAAGGCGTTTCACTGATTCACTGATTAAGCCTTCACTCGCTGCTTTTTCTATCATCGCAAACAGGTTGTCGTGCTCGACTCCGCGATCCATCAATGCTGTTTCTACGACTCTCCTGGCCATTCCTGCTGCTGCCGGCAAAACTTGGACCTCAAGACATTCGACGGCACCGTTGTACTGGCGCCACAAACCAATAGGCACTCCCTCTATGGGCTGTAACAGCTCAGGATCACCGATGGCGCGAGGTGGTTCCACAAGATAAACCTTGATGGGGTCCGATGGCCAACGCCCTCGCTCGAAAGTCGTGTGGAGCCAATAACGCTTTTGACAGCAATCGCAAGTCACTAGACCTTCGTATTGCCGATAAGTCCAATCTTCAAGTGGTTGTTGCTGACCACAATATGGGCATCTAGGGTACGGCATCGAAACGTAGAAAACGAGGGCTATTGCTAGTCCTCAATTTTAACTTTGTGCCGGGCACACTCTGCAACTTCAAGGTATTGGCCGATTTTCAGGCAACCCACACTGTTAACTATCACTGAGAGACAAAATGAAGGACATCGTCACTCCGATACACCCCGGAGAACACCTAGCTAAGATTCTCGCAGATCTGAACATCAACCAATACCGTCTCGCGAGAGGGATCGGTGTTTCGCCCCGTCGCATCAACGAGATCGTTCACGGGAAACGTTCGATAACTGCCGACACGGCCCTGAGGATCGGAAAAGCCCTTTCTATGACTCCCGAGTCGTGGCTCAACCCCCAGCGAATCTACAATCTGGACTTGGCGCGAACTTCAACCGACACGAGCGATATCGTCCCCCTGACATCCGAAGCAGGGTAACAAACCCCAACCCGGAACTCGACCACCATTCCCCCGCTTTAGAATCGATCCTAGCCCCTGTAGCTCAGAGGATAGAGCATCGGTTTCCTAATCTGCGTGATCGCTTGCGGATAGAGTCCCGTGAGGTGCTCTCAGGGTAGGAACTGGGTTCAAATCCCGGCTGTAACGTCGGCTACGGATGCAATTGACGACGAACGCGGCGGCTCCGAGCGGCTGATGGTGTTGGCAGAATGTTGGCGCTCACCTGGGGTACAGGCCCTCGTCCTTCAGACGGTCGACGCGCTCCAAGTCGTCGCACTCGCATTCGTCCTTTCCTGGGGGTGCTTTCGTTAGATATCGGAATTCCGATATCTAACTTGGTGCAGGTGATACGGGGTCGGGGCGACAGGATAGAACAGGGAACTTGGGTTCATCCCTTCCAAGATCGCCTACACGCTCATTGACGAGTGACGCACCAGGAACGCCCCAACGCAGCAACCCAGCGCTCTTGGTTGAACGCGGGGGTTTTTCTTTGCTCGATGTTTGCCTACCCGTGCCGCAACTGGTTGCCGGATGCTCGTTGATCGTCTACTAGTGGCGTTCTGTGCGTTACCGGCGGGTGTTTCTCTCTCTCTGATGCTCTGGTGTGGTCTCAGGGGGTTGGCACCGTTTGCAGGCGGTCGTGTCCGAACTCAGCGACCAAACAAGGCTACTCTTGCGTTTTCTGGCTTGACCAATGCGCATTTGCCGTTGCGGGTATACCGATATGGGCATGATGCTGCGAAATTCCTTGCGCACGCGCACGCGTGCACACGGGTACGCGAGGGTGCAGATGCAGGGGCGCCGATAGGTGCGCAAGCGCGAGAGAGAATGCTGGGTGGGACTCCGTTTGTGGGTGGGGGGAGGGGGAGGGGGCTCCCCTGTGCATCGGCCTCGGGTGGTTGCCCCGCCCCTCCCCTGTTGCGGCAATCTGGCTGTTGTGGCTACGATGCAGGGTATGGCAAGGGTTCGCAAGACGTCGGGGGTTGAGAGTGCGGAGGACGTTCACGATGTTCTCGCCTCGTTGGGGTGGGAGATCAAGCCTGGCACCAGGATCGGGCGTGTGAACTCGGAGGTGGGGGCCGTAGCGAGGCTGAGGTCACGGTTGAGGAGCGCGTTGCCGAACTGGGGCAGATGGAGCCGTGAGATGCGTGCCGTTTTCTCTTGCCTGGACGTCGAGGGCGATCTGAAGAGCTGCTGCGCGGCGCTTGGGGTGGATATGGGGAAAGCCAGTGAGCATCCGATGTGGCCCGAGCTAGAGGGCGTAACGAAGAAGTGGTACGGGGACGGCGAGCTTCCGAAGTATGTGGCGCAGCGCGGGAACGTCAAGGAGATCACCTTCGAGGAGGTGCATACGGTTTTGTGCCATGAGACGGCGCTGAGGGCGAACGCCACGATGTTTCTGGCCACAGATCTTTCGTCGGTGCCGAAGGCGGTCAGGGATATGGCGCTTATGGGGGGCTACGACGCTACGCTCAGGCGTGACGCATCTGGCAGGAGATCCGGCAAGGGGAGGTCGCCGAGCGACGCAGACGCCTCTCATGCCACGAACGACGAGCAAGGGGTCCCTGAAGCCGAGGAGATCGCGAAGGCGGCGCTCGGGGTGAGGAGCGATCTGAGGGGCGGCGATGCGTGAGTGGATGGCCTATCGGCCGCACAAGAACCAGGTTCCGATCCACCGCTCCAATGCCGACGTGAAGGTGGTGAGGAGCGCTCGGAGATTCGGCAAGAGCGTGGCTTGCTCGAACGAATGCCTCATCTCGATGGAGGAGTCGTCGAAGTCACGGTTCCTGGACGATTCTGGGCGTGACATTACGGCGACGCTCGTGCCGGGCGTGTTCGCGTGGGTGGTGAGCCCTAACTTCGACGTCGCGAAGCAGATCATCAGGCAGTTCAAGGACGCGGTTCCGCCCTGGATGTTCGTCGGCGACCGCGAGGTGCAGGACGGCGTGGAGGGGCAGAGGAAGTACCAGATCGCCACCAAGTTCGTCGACTCGAGGAACAGGCCCCTCGATGGGACGGTGAAGCACGACGGGCTGATCGAGTTCAAGAGCGCGCACTACCCGAAGCTTCTGGAGGGTGTGGGCCTCGACTTTCTCTACATGTACGAAGCCCACGACATATCTGAGGAGGCGTTCGAGGTGGTGACTCCGGCGACGAACTCGCCGGGTAGGTCCGGCAGGATGATTTTCGACGGTATTCCTCCGCTCTCGCCCGCGCACTGGTTCGCGAGGGAGTTCAGGGCGGCGAAGGCCGACACGACGGGCCGCAGCGAGGCGTTCACCTACGAGACCTATCACAATCCGCTCCTCGACGTGCGGCAGCTCTACCGCATCTACGTCAGCGAGAAGAGGCGACGCAGGGACTCTTACTTCGACCGCCACTACCGGGCCATCCAGCCCGAAGGGACCGGAGCGTTTTTCAAGAACCTCACCAAGGCGGCGAGGGGCGACGAGCTAACAGAACCCGAGCCGGGGCACCGGTACGTCGCCGGCGTGGACTGGGGCAGGCAGCAAGACGCGACTGTATTCATCGTCAAGGACATGGACACTAGGCACAGCGTCTTCGCCCTGGAGTTCACCGACCACGAGCAGTATGGGCACATGATCTCGGAGATCGAGCACGCGGTTGCCGACTGGAGGGTGGAAAGGGTGGTGAGCGACTCTACGGGCGGTCAGGGAGACGTGCTGGTGGAGCAGATGCTGGACCGGAACCTTCCGATCGAGGAGTACAACTTCAGCGCGCAAAACAAGCACCGGCTCTACGAGGGCTACGCGCTTGCGCTGATGCAGGCGGAGGTTTCGTTCCCGAGCCACTGGCACAAGCTCGTCGACCAGCTGAGCTCGATAGAGGTGCAGCCGTCGCCGACGACTAGGACCTTCAGGTATCGTCCGGTGGGGATAGCGCACGACGACTGGGTGGATGCGGAGTGCCTCGCCTACTGGGGCTGCGAGCCGGCCGAGGTGTCCAGAGGTTACCTGCTGGAGCGCGAGGCGCGGCTGGTGGCGCCTCCCGTCGTCTACGACGAGTGGAGCATCGAGCCGGAGAGCCACTCGGAGGTCAGGGACTGGCTCGGCGTGGAGGCCTCGATCGCCCGTATCCTTGAGGCCAGCGAGTGACGATGACCACCAGCTACAGCTACCCCCAGGCGCGCGGCAGCGACGCGGAGGACGTCCAGGGCGTCATCGATTTCTACCGGTCGGCGCCCGACGACGAGCCAGCCATATCCCTCGTGTGGGCTCGCAACCGGATCAGCGAGGCGCAGTCGGTGTTCGGCCAGTTTCGCAGGCAGTGCGACGAGGCGGACCGCTTCTACGACGTGGAGTTCGACTTCAGCGTCCCCAAGGGCGCCAGCAAGGTCAAGCTGCCCACTTTCCGGGTGTCGATCGACACGGCGGCGAGCCAGCTTTCGAGCGGTTTCCTGGACATCACCGTGGCCCCCAGGAGGCTCGGCTTCGAGGGTTCCGCCGAGAAGATGGAGCGCTTCCTCCACAACGCCCACGTGGGCCTCAACAACCGTTACCCGCTGTTCAACCGCTTGATCCTTCACCTGCTGAAGTACGGGGTGGCGTTCCGAAAGATCGAGGTGGACACCGACCAGTACTGGCACCTCCCGGAATACGACCCCGCTAAAGGCGACACTGCAGCCGCGAGGCGAGAGTACAGGCAGGGCATCGAGGAGATACTCGACCGCCAAGACTCTCAGTTCCCCTTCAGGGCGGAGCTCGTAGACCCCAGAGAGGTCGTGTGGGACACAGCGTCCAGCGAGCCGCGATGGTTCATGGTGACGAAGCCGGTAGACGCGAGGTGGCTGCAGGCGAACTACCCCGACTGGAAGTCCGACAAGGGCTTCACCGATGGCACGGTGCAGCTCACCGAGATATGGACCCACAACCAGGTCGCCTACATCGCCGAAGACATCTGGGTGATGCGTCCCCGAAGGCACAGATACGGCATGATACCTGTCGTGATGTACGACGCCGGGCTCTCGGGAACCACGCTTACGAGAAGGCCGGACGTGCTGTTCAGAGGCGCTGGATACGGCAAGTACGACCTGTTGAACGCGCAGTCGAAGATGGTCTCCACCATGCTCGACATCACCAGACGGGCCGCGTACCCCCCTCTCATGTTCCTCGGCGGAACGGAGAAGGCGGCTGCCGAGACGATGCGGAACTTCATCACCGGCCCGGGCGCCCACGTCCACATACCCAGGAACATGAGCGTGGAACCGTCCCCGAGCCCGCCGCATCCCCCGGGCCTCTTCGAGAGCCTCGGCGCTATTAGCGAGCTGATAAACACGGCAATATTTACCAACGTATCGAGCATGGCTCCCCAGAACGGACCTTCGAGCGGCTACCAGACTGCCGTGCTGCAAGGGATATCCTCGCTCACCCTCACCCCGGTCAAGAACGGGCTGGAGAGAGGGATACAGAGGACCAACGAACTGGTGCTCAGGACCGTCGAGAACGTCATCCAGAGGCCGGTGTCTGTCTTCGGGGACGACGCTCGCGGTCGAAGTATCGCTAGGCTCAGGCCCAACGAGATCAACGGCCACTACTACACGGCGGTCAGCCTCAAGGCCGACTCCCCCAACGAGGAGGAGCGGCTCGTCAACCTCTGGTCGAGGGCTTGGCAGATCGGGTTGGTGGACGCTCAGACGGCGCTCAGGAACATGGGCCAGTCGCAGCCTTCCGAGATACTCGTCAGACGGGAGGTCGAGAACCTCCGGAACTCGCCACAGTTCAGGGCCGCGCTGGAGCAGTGGTACTTGACGCAACGGTTCCCGTTCCTCGTCGAGGCCCTTCAGGCCACGGGGGCGACGAACGAGGCGGCGCAACTGGAGGCAGTCGCCGATCAGGTCGCCCAGAACGTGCTCGCCACGCAGGGGGCGACGCAGCTTCCGAACGCCGGCAACTTCGGCCCTGGCAACCAGGCGGGCACGAACCCTGCCACGCCCGGATCGGGAGTGCCCGGCACCACGAGGCCCGTGATCCCCGGATCGGCTGAAGAAGCCGATCTCGTGGCGAGGCAGCTGGCGTTGAGCCCTGGAGGGACCAGGACCACCGCAGGCCAGCGTCTGCCCGCCGCCGTTCCTTAGAATTCAGCCATGCCGTCCGAGCCGAGATTCACCAACGACGTAGTTCACGGACTCGACGAGTTCATGGACAAGCTGCTGCAGGACTCTTCGGAGACGGTGACGAGCATCGATCCCCCCAAGACGCAGGCCGTACAGCGCGACGACAGGCCGGTGAGCGTACCCGCCTTCGCCGCCGAGAGCTACCTGCGCAGACGGCTGACGGAACCCGACAGAGGAATCCTCTGATGCCCCATCTATACAACAGCTGGACGGGCGAGGTCGTCAACGTGCCCTACACGCCCCCGGGAGAAGGAAGGGGCCCCCTCCCCGCCGCCTTCGACCGCCTCGACAGCGGCGGTTTCCCAAGCATGGGGGTGGAGACCGGGGACAGACCGGTTTCGACCGCCAACGTCAGACCTGCCACGACGTTCACCGACAGATTGCTCGAGTTCCTGGGCAACCTCGACCGCAATCCCGGGTCGTACGCCATGCAACCGGGTTCGTTCGTCACCAACACAAAAACTCTAGGAGAGACACCAGAGACGTTTGTTGGCGGGGACACATACGCTGGCAACGGGATTCTAAGTAGCTTCTTGAATAACGATCCGGCTTTCACGCCGGACGCTGACCCCAGCGTATTTGGCCCTGGAGGGAGTGGGTTCGCCTTGGCGCCGGGTTCCGGTGCCGATGATAGAGACACGGGCGATGTTCCCCCTGATTCAAGCAACCCCGATGCTGAAGGCGCGCCTGTTCCTTCCTCTGCCCCACCTCAGCTGACGGGAGTCCCTTACATCGACGCTCTGATACAGGCGGGAGTCGATGTCACCGACCCGACGATTGCCGCTGTCCTTGCCAACAACTTGGCTAACCGTCGCAGTTCGGAGTTCGACCTTACAGCCGTACAGCAAATCGGAGAGTACAGTGCTCAACGGGCGTTGGATCGCTACCGCATACAGCAGGAGATAGCCGCACAGCGATACGCCGCTCAGCTAGCGGCTCAAGCGAGAGAAATCGAAGCCAACAGGGGCATAGCGTCCAACTACGGGTTCAGCACGTATCTTGACAGCGTTGGCGGCAATCGTGGCATCGGCAACTTCCAAGACATCCTGCTCTCGGAGCGGTTTAACGGCTTGGCTCGCACACAGCGACAAGGCTTGGGCTTGCTCGAAGATGAGCGTAGGCATATCGCCGATCTTGTGACTCGAGAGTTTGCAGGCGGGCTATCCGATCAGGGCAACATATTTGACGTTCAGCGATTGCAGGCGATAGACAACCCGTTCGCATATCTGGCGTTCAGACGATTTGGGCAAGGAGGCGGCGGTGGAGGCAACACTCCGCCAGGTGTTCCGCCAAATGGGCCGGGAGCCACAGATCAAGCCGGTTTCGGAAGGGCACCTTCAACGCCATTTAGACAGCCTTCATCGCCATTTGCCCCGCCTGGCGTTCCGCCATCGCAATACGGGTTCACTGACCAGAGCGGGGGCTTTGACAGCTTTGACCCGCGCTTTGGGCCGACTCCCTCGAGTTCCGGATTTACCGACCCGAGCCTCGATGCGTTCTCCCCGATATCGTTCAACGGCTTCGGGGCGTTGCCACAGGGTCAGACGTTGCCATTGCCGGACAACTCGTTCTTAAACGATCCTGCGCTCAGGGAGCTCTATGACGTGCAGTTGGCGGTAGATGCGCCCACTGTGAGAGGTCAGGACTTAAGTTACATCTTGGGTCAGCGACAAGCCGATCTCAACGCTCGTCAGCAATATCTCGATCTCTACTCCGACCCTGCGGCTCTAGGCGCGTTCCAATATTTCGGCGGCGGTAAACCCGCTCCCGGAGGGTTCGGTTCGCAGGCTCAAGGTTCGCCGACAGGGGCACAGGGCGCGGGCATCCCTCCCGGTCTGGCGACGCGCCAAAGCTTCGCCACCTTCGGAAGGCTAAGACAGCCTGAGCAGGGCTTCAGAGTGGGCGTGGCGGCGGCCAGGGGCTTCACGCCCGACGACTTCGCCCTCCAACTGGCCAGGAACACCCCGAACTCGAACCGCGACCAGCGTCGCACGGCGTTCTCATTGGCCTAGCTCGATTCGCTACTATGCGGGTTAATGGTCACCCAAAGAGAACGTCTCAGGCTTTCGCTGCCTGAACCCGAAGGCTTGGCGCGACTGCAGAATCTAGCGCTTCCCAGCGTCCAGGAGATAGCCGCACAGCAGCGGGTTCTCTCCGAACGCAGGATCTCTCCTCGCCTGACCCTAGACGACATATTGCGACTCAGGGACCGGAGCATCGCCAGGGAGATAGCCGGCGACGTGGAGCAGCCGGAGGTTGAGCCACGCGTCGACTCCGACTTCTCGGAGAGGCCGAGGGCAACGCTAGAGGAGGAGGAGAGGGCTCGCGAGGCTCAGGTGGAGCCCGGCTTCGCCGAACGGGTGAGCGGTCTTCTGCAAGGGGCCCTGCAGCTTCCGCTGGTCCACGCTCTCGGACTTCAATCGCCCCTGGTCGGGCCGCAGGCGCTGAGAGAGCGCCTCGAAACCGCCAGAAACCCGGACGCCCCTGCGCCCCTCACCTCAATCACAGACAGGCTTCCAGGCCCTCTGTCCACCGACTACGCCGTTCAGAAGGCGTTGGACGACTACGACAGGTATATCGAGAAGCCGACGGTGGGCAGCATTATCGGGGCGGCGGCACACACGCCCGGCCTGGCCCAGCTGATGTTCAGAGAGCGAAGCCCGTTCTCGGAGGCTTCGGACTTCAGGCAGGGCTTCGTCGAGGGATGGACGGGCGAGGGTCCGTTCCCCACACGCTTATTCGACGCCTTCGAGAAGGCTTACGAAGCGGCCGACACGCGGGTAGGGGTAAAGGGCGCGGTCGAGATCCTCAATCCCCTCGATCCTCTCAACTTCGTGTTCCCTGTCGGCCGAATCGCTCGAGTCGGCGTCAAAGGTGCCCGTGCAGGAGCTCGTGCGGGATCCCGCTTGGGCCCGCTGGGGAGCGCCAGGCTCGCTGTCGCAAGAGGCGCCCTGGCCGGAGGCCGCGAGGCGGCGATGGCTGTCCATCAGATCGCGGCGTCATGGGCGGCGCTGGGCTCAGACGCGGTGTCTGCGGGCCGACGCATACTCAACTTCTCCCGCAACAAGTCGCTCCTGACCGGCGAAGAGCTGGCCGATCGGTACGCGATGTACGCGGGGCACGAGAGCTCCGAAGCTCTGGAGAGGGCCAGGGCTTCCGGCCAGTTCGACGAGAGGATGCAGGAGCTTTACACGGGAGTGATGAGTCCGAACGACCTCGGTCTGGCCGCCTTCTCCCGCGTTCTCAACGACGTGGGCGACGAGGTCAAGGACTCGCTCTACGGTTTTCCCGAAGGCATTCCGGATTCCAAGTGGGGTAGGCGCTCGCACGGCGCCCTTCAGTGGGGAGCCCGCATCGGCGCGAGGGTGACGTATCCGAACTGGGCCAACGACATCCTGGGCCGTCAAGCGATGGTGGCGCACGGGAGGCAGACTGGCGAGGGCGTGACGAAGGCCGAGATCGTAGCCGCGCACTTGGGCCACACGGCGGTTCCGGGTTTCGATCTCATCAGGAACCCCGCCTTGAACCGAGAGGCGATACGTCGCTCATTCGGGCCCAGGGGATCGGGGAGCATAGTGGAGGCGGAGGACGGTCTCGTGTGGAACCTCGGGGGCGTGGCTCAGCCAGATCCCGTGCGACACAGCTGGCAGACGATTCTGGAGAGGCTTAACACGCCCGAAGGCGCCTATCTCGACCGTCTGCTGACACCGGAGCAGCAGCTTCTATTCCTCAGGGAGAAGACGTATCACCGCATCGGTTTCGCAATGCTCAGAGACGAGGGCGTGATCGACGACAAGCTGTTCGATTACATGCTGGAGACGAACTACACGCCGCGCTTCACCGCCGCCCGCACATCGCAGCAGAGGGTGCGCAACCTCGGGGTGGCGGACGAGGCTCTCGCCGACTTCGAGACCGTGATCGAGCAGTTCGGCAACATCAGGGGGCCGCTCTCCAGGCAGACGCCGCAGTTCAAGCGGGTGTTCCCCGACATAGAGGAGGCGCTCGGCAAGGGCTACCAGTACCAGGTCGGCCCGGAGGCGATGCGCAACTTCTTCATGACCGTCTACCACCGCATCAACCGAAAGCATCTTGAAGACCGGATGGAGGCGCTGACCAAGAGGAACGTGCCGAAGGAGGCCGCCGCAGAGAAGTTGAAGACGCGGGCCGCCGAGCAGTACCTGGCCCAGGTGGACCGCTTGGCGCAGAGCGCCTCGCGGGGATCGTTGACCCGGGACCGGGCCCGAGGCGCCATCGACCGGCTGCAGAGCCTCGGAGCGAGGGCCGAGGTATCGGAGGACGCTCGCGCGGTGACGGCGCAGATCGACGAATGGTTCGAGCTCACGCGGACCAACCCTCTGCTCGATGCGGCCAACAGAATCACGTCGTCGGCGAAAAGGGCGCAGCAACTCATTCGACGGGCGACGCTGGAGGCAGACGAGAGCGTTCCCGTCGAGGTCGAGAGGCTCAGGGCACGGGCGAACGGCTTTCAGGGGCAGATCGATAATCTCAACGCTCAGATAGCAGAGACCGAGACCAGGGCCGGACTCGCTCGTCAGGCGCAGAGAAGAGCGGAACGGCAAGGGCGGGACGAGGAGGCGTTCCTTTCCGATCTGGACAGGGTTCGTGCCGATCGAGGCGGGACCTCCTTCGGTGCCGCGCGACAGGCGGGCGAATCAGCGGCCCGACGTGCGACGTCCAGACTGGATGACGCTCAGCGACTGCTGGAGCAGCTGAGGGCGTCGCGCAACTCGGTTTCGCGAGACCTCTCGGAAGCCCGTCGCCAATTGGTCAGACTCGAGCGGACTCCGAAAGTCTCCAGGCGAGGGGTCGAGCAGTACGCGGCGATAGTCCGGCAGGTCGAGGCCATAAGGCAGAGGGCTTCCGGTCCCCGACCGGGCGAGCGGCTGAGCCGAGAGGAGATAGAGGGCATATCCGGGCGCATCGGCGCCCTTGACTACGACGATCCAGAAGATGCGATTCTCAACATGTCGTTCGAGGAATTCGTGCGGACCGTTTCTGACAAGCGGGTGCGGCTGGCGAAGGCGACGGCGGCCAGAGATTTCACAAGGGCGCAGCTCCGAAGCCTCAGAGGCAACAGGAACGTTGATCGCGAAAGGCTCGAGTCGCTCGAGTCGAGCCTCGAATCCCTCAAGCAGGAGGCGGCGGCCCTTCGCCTCACGCCGAGAGTGACGAGGAGCCTCAACCGCGAGAGCTTCGAGGCGACGCAGGCCGAGTTACGGGTGAGAGACGAGATCAAGGAGCTTCTGGTCCCGCTCTGGGACAGCAGCGCCCCGACGTGGGAGGCCAAGCGAAACGCCGTCTTAAAGGTGCAGGATACGCTCAGCCGCTATCGCGCCGCCACCCGAAAGCTCATAGAGCAGAGAAAGGCCACGGACGAGATGCTCTCCACACTCCGAGAGAAAAGGACCATAAACAGCACGCGCTACGGCAAGCTGGTGCAGCTCGATCCCGAACGGTTCCCGAGCCCGCGCAGCAAGGGCTGGTTCTTCACCGAGAAAGAGGCCGAAGGCTTCAACGGGTTCCTGCTCAATCCCAGGAGTAAGGCGCACAACCTCATCCAATTCGGAGACGACGCGGCGGGCGTATTGAGGTGGCTGAGAACCACCTTCGACTTCGGCGCCCCCTTCATACAGCTGGCGGTGGTGATGTTCAGCAGGCCCGACGTCTTCGCACGGGCCGTCTTCTACCAGATGAGGCGGTTCACCGACCCCGAGGGCGTGAGGCACTACATGGTGGACAACATGCCCACGCTGCTGAGGATGTCCCAGCACGGTATCCCGATAAACACCGCCCAGTTCGAGCAATTCATCGCGACGAGCAGCCAGAGGCAGCCCGCACCGGCGGGAGATCAAGGAACCGGAGGGAAGGCGGTATTCCCCACAATAGGCGACAAAATCACAACAGGCACTCTGAAGATGCCGGATTCGGCGACACGGGACGCTCTGCTGTCGACCCAGCGAGGGATCGGCCGCGCCCTGGGCGCGACTTCGTCGGCGTTCGAAGGGGCGTTCAACACTACGGGCATGGTGGCGAGAACCGAGCTGTGGAAAGGGCTTGAGCCCAGCTGGTTGGCGCACAACGGCGATCTCGACGAACTGGGCAGCTTCATCAACCACATGACGGGTTTCACCAACCTCTCGGCGGCGGGCTTCACCCGTTTCCAAGAGTCGGCTGAGAGGGCGGCGCTCTTCTTCGCCCCGCGATACACCCGCTCGGTTCTGGCCCTCGTGCACGACGCCATGGCGGGGAACATCAGGGGCCGCCAGGCGAGGCAGGCGCTCATGGGCATGGCGACGGTTCTGCCCCTCATGTATCTGGGATTCACCCGCGCCCTGGGCCAGGACGCGAAGGTAGACCCGCGCCCCAAGTCCATGGGCGGCGACGGCGGGGAGTTCTTCACGGTCAACGTGGGCGGGACGAACATAGGCCTGGGAACGCTCTGGATCCAACTGGCCCGGTTGATCGGAGCCCTTGGCGGAACCGACCCCGAAGACATCGGCAACTATGTCAATCCTCAGTTCAGGGGCAATCCTTTTGTGGAGTTCATAAGGAAGCGGTTGCCCCCGACCGGGGACTTCTTCTGGTCGCTCGTCGCTGGCCGCACGTACATCGGCGAGCCCCTCAACACGATGGGGGAGGCAGCCGCCGAGTTGGGAAAGGGATCGCTCCCGTTCGCAGTGGAGACCGTGCTGTTCGAGAACGGGAGCAAGGACGCAGGGATCACTGGCGGTTCGCTGATAGGCGGCATAGCGGAGTTCTTCGGCGCCAGGCAGTTCCCGGTGACCCTCTACGAGCAGCTTCTGGACGAGCGGAACAGGGCGGCCATCTCCACATACGGCGAGAGATGGGACGATCTCAACAGAGGCCAGCAGAACGCGCTCGCTCGATCCCCGGACAACGAGATAGACGTAATCACGGAGGGACTCGACGAGGAGCTGAGCGACTACGCCCCGTCCCGCGGCGGGGACGGCGAGACCGAGGTGCTGCTGAGGGCCTATTTCGACCTTACCCAGTCTGCCGACGACGAGTGGCGGCGACGTGTGACGGAGATCCACACGCTCGTTGAGGAAGGGAGCATAGACACCGCGACGTTCCGGGATATTCTGGCCGAGGCGAACACCGACAGGGCGGCGGCGGTGCGCCTCCTGCGCAACGACCCCGCCTTCGAGGGGGTGTTCCAGGCGCTTCGCGAATCGGCGGCCCGCAAGGACCGGCTGCTGCCAGCCGAGGACTACGCCTTCTTCGAGTACGTGCAGACGGTGATAGCTCAGGATCTCACCGACAAGTTCGGGCGCTACGACTTCGCCGCCAGGGAGCAGCTGGAGATCGAGTTCGCCAGAAGGTGGAACAACGAGATCGTAGACTACGTGCGCACACGCTTCGCCACCGGGAGGGAGACGGAGGACTTCCAGAACCCGAACCTTCTGAAGGAGCTCTACTACGGTCGCGAGCAGTTCCGCTTCTACTGGGAGGACGTCACCCCCCGCGTAGTCGAAACATTCCGCAGATCTGACGAGATCGCCCGCAAGCTGGAGCGGTACGACGATCTGATCGACGAACTCGACCGCGAGCGCCTGATACGGTCCGACGACGATCTGGCCCGCGCCGCCAGGCTCCGCGACCGTGCCGAGCAGAACCTCAGAGAGTCGAACAGAGACCTTGACATATTCCTCTTCCGCTTCGGCTACACGCGGACTCTCCGACACCCCGAAAACCAGTTCGAGGGCGCCGAGGACTTCTACCGTAGCGGGTTGATAGCGGGGCCGCCGTACCCCGAGACGGCTAGCATCCCCCGTTCGGAGCTGCGGTGAGTTGAATCAATCGCATCCCCGTCGTTAGCATTTACGCGAAAACCGCACGGAGGTTCGATTGACCACAGAAAACGACGCCCAGAAGACCGCCACGAACGATCAGAACGGGGTTTTACAGCAGGCCGTCGACGCCGCCGTAGGCGCCGAGGAGACACCCGAAGAGCAGGCGTCCGACCCGTTCGTCCAAAAGCTTGAGCAGCGGGCGAAGACGGAGGCTGACTCTCAGAGCGAGATGCTCGCCCAGGTGAACAGATCCACGAAGGCGCTGTTCGACTATGTCAAGACTCTCGAAGATAAGATCGACGGCTCAACTCGGCGAGAGTCGCCTCAGAACGAAGCGCCCCGGCCCCAAGACACGGCGCTCGAGGCGACTCTCGCCGAGTTGAGCCCCGAGGACGCAACGGCGCTTCGCCGCCTCTACGAGCAGAAGCGCGGCGAGACGTCGCCTTCCGACCCCGACCCCGGCATCGCCGCCCTCGCCGAGAAGATCGACAAGCTCTCGAAGCAGGTGGCCCCGACGTGGGAGGAGCCGGAGGTCAGGTGGCTCATCGAGGAAGGGAAGGTCGCCGCGCAGGCGCTCGATCTGCCCATCGACTGGAGCAACCCCCAGGATCTGCAGGAGGTGTCGAAGCACCTAGTCCCGGGCACCGACCTGATGACCGCCCGGACTGGGCTGATCGACCGTCTCAAAGAGATAAACGCCGCCCGTCAGAAAGCGGGAGGGCCTCAGCAACAGACGAACAACGCAAACCCTCTCTTGAACAACGCGCCGCCCTCCACGGTCGGCGCCCCAGGCGGCAACCAGCAGGCCCTCAGCACCTCGATGAACGACCTGGTGGCCGAGTTGAACAAGGCGCACTCAGCGGGCAGGATCTCCAGCGCCGACTGGGCCGACGCCATGCAGTCCTACTCCGTTGAAAGCATCACAAAATTTCTACGCAAAGCAATCTAGCAGCAAAGGACCTATCCCATGCCAGAAGAAGCAGGGTTTTGGAGCACAAAATCCGAGAATATCGACGATACGATCAACACCCTAATAACGGGTGCGGACGTCGCGACCAACACCACCCCCGTAATGACTCAGCTCGTTCGGACGTACGACATGCCCGACGGGTCGAACATGATAACCGTGCCGTTCGTTAGCCAGATCTCGGCTCAGGCGTGGGCCGAGGGACAGCTGCTCAGAGAGTCAAGGCACTCAGGTGTGTTCACCCGCGACCTCACGGTAGACAAATGGGGAGTGATGTCCGTGCTCACGGAGGAGCTGATGAGCGACTCGACCGTGCAGTCGATGGCGATCACGGGCACGACCCACGGCAACGCGATGGGGAGGCTCCAGGACGAGGAGCTTCTGAAGCCGATCTCGAGCTTCGTGACGAGTTTCGATCGGACCACGGATGGTTTCAACATCAAGGACGTCACGGCGCTTTCGACGCTCATCCGCACCAACCGCGACGCCAGGTTCGGCCAGCGTCCTCCGGGCGAGCGCATCGCGGCGGTGGCGCATCCCCTTGCGCTCGACACCCTTGTAGCCAATTCGCTGGGAGCGAACGCCGCCAGCGGTGCCCTGTTCGACAAGACACCGGTCCCTTCGGGCATCACTGAGCATGCGATCCGGGAGTGGTTCGTGGGCCGTACCAGACTGGGCGGCGTGGACATATTCATGGCCGAGAACCAGAGCTTCACCACCGGCGCCTCGGCCAACACGACGGTCGGCGTGTTCTCGCCCTCAGCGATAGCGTTTACGCGCAAGCGCCAGATGGAGACGAAGATGGACGAGATCATACAGATGGGGGCGACCATCATGGTCACTTCGGCCAGATGGGGCGCCAAGCTGTTCCTCGACCCCAGAGGCGGCAGGATCAGCACCAGCATCGCCGACGCGTCCTACACCGCTCCGACCTACGCGTAGGAGACGACTGAATGACCATCGGCGCCGCATTCGACCCTTTCAGGGACATAGACACCTCGATAGAGCAGCTCGGGCTTGTGCAGGAACCCGTCTTCACCCGCCCGAGGGCCTCTCTCTACCGGGTCGACGACGGCACGGAGATCGTCATCGACGCGGCCGAGAAGGAGGAATACCTTACCAAGGCGTTCCCCGGCACGGAGATCGCCGCCTTCACGGAGACCCAGCCCACGCAGGCCGAGCTGGACGCCATCGACGTCCCAGAGCCCTACATAGCGTTCCCCGGCGGCGGCGAGGCCCAAGAGGAGGTATTAGCCAGGGCAGTCGCCGAGGCGCTCACGCCCACTCTCACGGGGATAGCGCAAGCAATCGGAAGCATGAGCGAGGTGCTCAACAAGATGCATGAGGAGGCGGGATGACCTACGGAAACGCCGTCGGGATCTCCGAGCGAGCGACCATCGCCATCGAAGACGTGATGGCCCGAGTGAGGAACACTCGAGAGTTCGCCGACTATCTGGCGAGGCACGGCCTCTCAGAGTTTCCCGGGCTCATCGTAGAAGAAGGCGAGATCGTGGCTTGGAGGCGAGTCTTGGTGAACTACGCCTCCGGGGAGCCGTTCGTCGTCGTGCACGAGCGGACCACCGTTCCGATGAAGCCTTTCGACTTCCGCAACTACCTCGTTGACGACTACCTGTTCTTCGACCCGAAGGCGGGGCCGCCCGAAGCGATCGCAGTGGCCGAGCCGGAGCAGGAAGAGGTCGAGGAGGAGGGTGAGGGTGAGCTGGTGTCCGACGAGCGCCGAGAGGCCGACGAGCGTCCAATCTGGTGCCAGAAGCGCACCAACGCTGGCAAGGTTTGCGTCCGCTCTGAGGATTACCACGACAAGACTGCGAAGAACCACAAGCCGTTCACCAGCATGTGGCACCTGCTGAGGCACTATGCCTCTTCCATCCACGAGGACGTGGAATTGCCCACGCCCGACGACCTTGAAGGAGATGATCTCGAATGAGCATTTCGAACCCTAACTTCAGCACAGTGAACAGGGAGACCCTGAGCGACGCGAAGACGCTCGACTGGGACGATGCCGACATACAGGTGCTGGATCCGGGCGGAGCGACCCGAGCGATCACGCTGCCCACCGTAGGCGACCAAGAAGCGGGCGCCCGCGTGGTGATCGCCAACGCCGCCGACGCCGATGAGACCCTAACCGTCACCGCTGTGCAGCTCGCGACTGACCAAGCGACAACCATCGGACAGGGCGAGGTCGGCATGTTCTTCTACACGGGCTACACCTCCACCGTAGGGGTGCCCGGCAACGCTAGAACGAACACCGACCGCCTATGGGTTGGCGGCATTCTCACCACCACCTAGAGCCACTGATGAAAGACCACACGATTCTCACACACGAGGAGCCGCTCTCCGGCGGGGCCCTTCTGGTCCACGACCTCAAGGCCCCGTTCGGAAAGAGCGGCACCAAGGAATCCTTCCAGCACGTCGTCGAGGATGCCGTAGGGCACCAGACGGACGACAACGACTTCGCCGTCGCCGCGGGCGAGCGGGCCAGGGAGGGCTATGAGAACGGCACGGCCAGCGCCTTCGCCAAGGTCGCCAAAATCGTGCGCACGAACCGTCAGCCGATCATCCGCCTGAAGCATCTGGACGACTACGACTCAATGCTCTTCATCGCCGGATGGGACCAAGAGGCCGAGAAGACCCGCGTCCAGATGTGGTGGACCGACGGGGAGAGGTGCGAGCTGCGCAGGGACGTGCATGTGAATGTCTGACGCCATGAACGTGCCCTTCAAAAAGCTGATGCAGGCTGTCGCGGTGGAGCTCTACAAGTGGGGAGGCGCGTTCGCCACCACGATGCCGGGGAGCACCCGCCAGTACATCTCGAGCGACGTGGGAGATTACGGCTACATCGCCCCCGCCGAGCTCGTTGACGGCTGGGTGTTCGACATCCCCTCGCAGAAACAGTACCGGATAACTGACTACAGCGGCCCCGACCAGAGCATCGTCACAGTCTCGGGCGGCGTGGAGTTCTCCAAGCCAACCGGGATCCCTTTCTGGATTTTTCTAGAGCCTCCGGTCACGTTCGCGAGCGCCGTGAGGCGCGCCCTTCGCCAGGAAGGAGGCATAAGCTTCTCGATCCCCGAGTACCGCGAGTTCGTGCTGCCAAAGACGCTCACCCGCGACGAGTACGAGCAAGCGCGGGCGGCGGGGCAGATCCCGCGCCCCGAGAACTCTCTTGCCATACCCGATCTCGTGGATATCGCCCACATCGAGGTTTCCACGAGCATCTACCCCGGCACGTTCCTCGGCAACGAGCACTGGGAGTGGGATTCCGATCTGCACATACTCAGATTCGCATCGGTCCTCCAAGAGGAGCGCATTAGAGTGTTCGGCACTTTCGACAATACGGGTTTCGTAGACAACTGGGATCTCGTGGACTCCCCGCTGGCGCTCTCCGACATGAGAGTCCGCAACGTCAGCGACAAGCAGAGGGCAAGGCTCATCTACTCGGCCGCTTCGCTATGGATGACCTCGACGTTCATGGAGTCGAACCCCGACCAGCTCAACAAGGCGCAGCGGATAAGCCGCCACTTCAGGGACCGAATCGACGAGGATGTGGCGCCTGTTGCATCGTCGCAGAGCCGCGCCTGAGAATTGAGACATGGCGACGAGGATTCCCAGCAGAGGGGAGCCCGACTTCTATCTCGAGTCACTTGACGGGACTGTGAGGCACGGTTTCGTGTGCCCCGACAACATCGTATCTGTGGCCAGCGCCGACGCGGTCACGCTCACCGCAGAGGTGGTGACCGACGGCGAAGCTCGCGGATACGACGCGATCGACCCCCAAATATCGCTCTTCCACGAGGAGAGCTCGTGGCACCGGGGGGCGGGCCAGTCGTTCGCGAGACGCAGGGGCGAGGACGATTATCGGCACGCCACTTCTCACGGAGTCATCATGTTCGTCGAAGGCGTGGTCAGCTCCGGCTACGACTCGAGGGACGTGGATTTCAACAGGGACGGTGCGGCGCTTCCTACGGGCGAGGATGCGGGATGGCTCGCAAAGCCCGTGATAATCGGGCACGAACTCTACGCGTCGTTCGGCAACTTGCTCATGCGCTGGAAACCCTCCGAGTCACTCGATCGCTTCGGCCAGGTGCTCTACGAATGGTCCCGCGAGGCCACCCTGTCGCATCCGACCAAGTCGCTCGCCGTTTACGGCCAGCGCCTGGTCGCGGCTTTCGGCGATGATGGCTACGCCTACTCCGACGAAGGGGACTACACGACGTGGGCCGACGTTTCGGACGTGGGCGCCGACTTCCTGGCCGTCGCTCGCAACGCCGCCGGGGACCTCTCCCTCGCCAAGGTGCACGACGGCGGTTTCAGTCTCACCCAAACGCCTGAAACACCAGGTTCTTGGAGCGCCTCGATCGATGTGGGATCCGAACCGCTCACCTTCACATCACTCACACCCGCCAACGACACGGTGTATGTGGGCGCCGACCGTGGGCTTTTCGCGTACGACGCCGAAAACGGGTCGTTCGTCAACATCGAGCCGGAGGCCGGCATACTGAACGACTTCGACCGCTACAAGGTGGTGATGCCCCGGGGCGGCTTCCTCTACGCCACGAGGGGTGACGAGTCGCTGTGGCGGATCGACGACCGCGGAACCTCGGCATCTTACGTCGACCTGAGAAACCTGATCCAGTTTCCGACCTATCAGAACATGTCCGGGATCGTCGAGGCGCTCGCCCAGGACTCGTCGAACATCTGGGTGGCGACAAGACCCGGGGTAATCGAACGCGGCTTCCCCTACACCTTCCCGATAGACTTCTCGTCGCTCCCCGAGGTCGTGGCCAGGGTGCTGGTGCTCAGAGAGGACGGGTCGGCGCACGTCGTCTTCCGGGCCGAGATGTCACGCATCGACCAGATGGTTCGCAACATCAGCTTCAGGGCGGCGCAGCACACCCACCTCCTCCTGCTCGGAGTCGACATGAACGATCGGCCCTCGTGCAAATTGATCGAGATACCCTCCGACACCGAGACCCCGATCAACTCGGCCTACAAGCAATGCTCCGCCTCGGGCTATATCACCACTCCGTGGATTGACTACTTCTACCCGGACGTGGCGAAGATGCTCACCGAGGTGAGCTTTCAGGCGCACAGCGTGACGACGGGGGCCGACATCAAGGTCGAGTACCGCACCGACACCGACCGTGGCGACGACCACGCCGCCAACTGGAGGCCGCTCGCCGAGTTCGCGCCCGTCAACGGGATCAACCGCTTCGCCTCCTTGCTGGAGGCGAAGCGGGAGTTCAGGCGCATCCGGTTCAGGATCACAATGAAGACCGCAGGGGACAACCCCTTCGCCATCACGTCCTTCGTGGCCCACGCGGTGTTCGCCCGCCCGTTGCTCAGGACATTCACATTCAACCTCACGTTCGGCGAGGACGAGGACAGCACGGGCGACCCCTCAGAACGCGCCGACCTTGAGGAACTGATACGCTCCCATCCCGCCCACCTCGTCTACTTCGATCCCTCGGAGCGGAGCCTGCCGTCACTGGCAATGCCGGACGGCGCAAGACGCATGGTGAGGATACGCGGGGCCGATGACGTGTTCGGCACGGGGCCGAGGCCCCGCCCGATATCCACAACGGTCGAGCTTCTCGAACTGGAACCTGAATAGGAGATCGAAATGCCAGACTTTCTGAAGCACACGGACCCGGGCCTGCAACTCGATCAGCGCGAGTACGCTGACGAGGACATTCATACCTTGGGGGAGAACCAGGAGCGAGGCGACCTCGTCGTGGCCAAGGGCGCCGGAGAGCTAGGCAGGCTCCCGAAGGTCTCCCCCGGCAAGATGCTCACCACGGGGGTGAATGAGCCCGACTACGCACAACGGCAGCTCACCCAGCATGTGCATCTGGCCGACTTCCAAGAGCTTCGGCTGGGCGGCGCCGCGCCTGTTCGCATGTGGTGGGACCCGACCGCTGATGGCGGTTACGGCGAACTCATGCACGAAGGATTGCCGTTCATCAACGCCGACGAAGTTCCCACGGCTACAGAGGATGCGGCTTCGGTTGCTTGGGAGGTTCACACAGACGAGACGCTGACACTCCCGAACCGCTTTGCCCTTGTTAGCGGCGTTCGTTACTACTCCCCGTTGTTCGACACCGGCATCGAGATCGGCGATTCAGACGAGGCGATCTCGTTGGTGTTGCATCCTACCGATCATGCGTTCCAGACCGACATTCGGAACTTGCAGATATTTGTAGCCGGAACGGATATCTACCTCTGGGACGACGGCAACAAAATTCTCTGGATTCGTGAGAAGACCGGCACTGATTGGACCTACACAGCACTTACCCCGCCTGCTGACATTTCAGGAACGCCGTTCGTTTACGCAATGGCGATGGATGACACCCACATCTATATGGTGGTAAACGACCGGAAGATTTATCGCAAACCGATAACGGGAGGCACCTTTACAGAGTGGCGAGACCATTCTTCAGCGATGATCAGTGGGCCTTCAGCTGTCGCAGTTTCAGACTCCTACGTATGGATCGCGAGTCGTTGGACATTCCCCTCTAATAGCAATGGGAGACGCATCTGGAAGATTGATAAGTCCGACTCGTCAACCTTTACGATTGCCGTTCTCTCTTATAACTATGAGGTTGGGCGTGGCACCTTCGTTGCCGATGATGATTATTGTTACTACACAGCTGCATCAGGAATTTTCCGCAACGCCGAAAATTTAACTAGACCGACGGGTTCGAGGTCAGCCGGGAACAGCACGGATAGCGGCGCGCTAGCAGTTGACGATGACTACCTGTGGCATTTCGACCGCGACGGCTTTTTGTATCGATGGTCGAAGTCGACTCAAATGTGGTCGGAAGTCAAGGATTGGGGATCAGAACTCCCCCCCAATGCGACCATAAACGCTATGGCGATAGACGCTGGCACTGCCTACGTCAGTTCATACGCCACAGAGAGCGTGCTTCAGTTCGCTTTGGACGGCACGGGAAGTTTAACCGAGTCGGTTATCGAACCTCCGGCCCCCACAACGGCTTCCAGCATACCGCATACATACATCTTGCCGCCTATAGGCTTCAATGCCATACGGCAACTCGGCGCAGGAACCCTGCCTGACAGGTTCGCCACGCTAGATGAAGGGGTATATGACGGCGATCTTTATCAAGTGTTACTGGATACACAGAAACCATACAGAACCGTTTCACATGACGTAAATGCTTATCTCGGACGCACGGCTGACAACAGGTTGGTAATGGGGTTGTCAACCCATGTCCCTTACGCGACCCTAAGCGCCGAGCAAATCATCTATACGTTCACCGTAACCGCCTACAGGATGCTCGGGCCTCGTGGACCTCGCGGGATTCGTGGAACCAGAGGCCCCGCCGGGGTGGCTGGCACGGTTCTGGACGAGGGGAACAACGACTACATCGGCGACCGCGTGTTGGACATCTCAAGCAAGCGGTCGCACCATATCTTGGTGACGGGCAAGAACCTGATCGTGATCGAGCAACGCAGCGACAGCGACGGTCCGCAGCGGATGCACATCTTCAACAAGAATACCGGCGAGACCTTCAAGACGGTTGGATTCGACATCCAGACGGTGAGGCCCACGCCGACCGAAGCGGAGTCGTTCACCTTCACCGGCGCGGACACGCAATCGTTGATCAACGGGTTCGCCTACCACGAGGGGACAGACACGGTCTACCTCTACTGCTTCGAGGTTCAGAACTACTTGGAGGGAAACACCAACCATCGGTACAACACGACGAGCGTCTACCGCGTGGTGGGCTTCATCGGTAACGCCCAGCCCATCATCGAGCACGTCGACACCCAGTTCGGCGACTTCACTCACCTGAACAACAACGCGTTGGCCCTCTACGGCAACCGCCTGCTGTTCATCTTCAAGAGCGCGTCGGCCGCTTTGACCTACAAGTACGCAGATCTGCCGATGGACGGCTCGATCCCAACGTTCGAGAGCGTGACTGTGGGGAGCGTCGGCGCGTTCGAAGCCCACGCGCTCAGGATGTTCGGCAAGCACGACTTCATCGCGACCGGCGCGACGCTGCCAGCGGAAACCGACCCGAAGATCATCATGGTCAAGGGCTACGACGACACGCCCGAGAACACGCTGATCTCCGTCACCGACATGGGGATCTACGACCAGAACGGGGAGCTGTTCGACCCGATCTTCACCGACGACTTCGCGGTGATCGGCAACTACGCCGTGCTGGGCGACGAGAGCTCGCTCGATGGAGGCGGCCAGAACCCCTACGACTTCGTGACGTTCGACACCCGCGACGCGACGTTAGCCTACTTCAACGTTCCCTCAACGGTCGCGAACGAGACCCACGTCTACGTCGCCTCCGAAGGCGACGTAGGCTCGCCTTACGTCTACCTGTCGGGCACAAGCGGCTTCAACCTCGTGCGGTTCAACGTGAACGACCACGAGATAGCGATAAGGCCTCTCCCGCCCGGAACCTCGGGCATGAACGAGATGGTGGTCGGCGCAGGATTCATATACGGCGTACAGTGGACCGACCCCACGAAGCTGATACAAATCCCCGTCCAGGGCGACTGGGACGTGATGAACGGCCATACGACGATGCCGCAGCCGTGGCGCGATCTCACCTACGACTCAACGAACGACTCGCCGGTCGGCATCGCGGGAAGGGGCGACGAGTTCTACGTCGTCGACTCGACCGACCGCGCCGCCCATCGTTACAGCCAGAGCGGATCGTACGTGGACACTCAGGCGCTGGGCACGGTGACGACCGGCACCTTCAAGGGAGCGGCGATCAGTGGGAACGTGCTCTACGCGATCCATGGCTCGACGATCAAGACCTTTGTCATGTCCGACACCGCCCTCACAGACGGCGACACACTGGCTTTAACGACGGACAACGCGGATCCAGCGGGCGTAGCGACTGACGGCAACCACCTGTTCGTGGTCGATGCAACGGAACTCAAGATTTTCGTGTACGAGCCCGACGGCACGCCTGTTGAAGCAATGGACTTCGACCTCGACGACGGCAACACGGATCCCGTCGGCGTGACTTGGGACGACTGGCGCCTCCAGGTGGCGGACAACACGGCGGACAAGGTGTTCGCTTACACGAGGAGCGGGTCGCATTACCCGCACCGCGACTACCCGGTCATCACATCCGCCGAGATCGAGGGGATTGGCTACGCGAACGGCTACACTTTCCTGCTCGTTTCGACGGGGGGCAAGGCCCTCGCCTACGCCTCGATCGCGGTTGAGACCAAATAGAGAAGGAGACGTTTCGATGGACAAAAGAACTAAGCGGGCGGCCCGTGCCGCGGCAAGGGTGGAGAGGGAGGCAACAAGGTTGGGAGCGATCAAGGGTCTTCCCAAGTGGGCAAAGGCGGTGGCTGCAGTGCTAGCCGCTTGCGCCGCTCTTGCGGCAGCTGTCATCTTGGCGCTGGAAGCAGAGGGTTGGGACGGCCAGACGGTTCCCGACAGCGAATGCGGGTCGGGCGAGCGCACTGTCATCCGCTACGCCTCGGGCAGAACCGCTCCCGGGATCTGCACGAGCGTGGAAGGGGTTTACGACCTTGACGGCAACAGTTTGCCGGAGCCGACCTTGCATAAGAGGCACTGCGGAGCCAGGATCGAGGATCATGACTTCGTGACCAAGATGATCCATCATTTCGGCATCGAGTGGCGCGTATATGATCGGCCACGATGGTCGACGAACCATCGCGATCCGCCTCGGCTCGGTTACTGGTACGTGCCTCGGATCGACGCTCTGACGACGGGCTTTTGGTGCGTCTCCGATCGTCACGACTGGCAGTTTGGCCTCGGAAGGTTCGAGAGGCGGTGAGAGATGGATGCGATGCCTGACGGGTTGTTAGTCGCTCTCACGAGCTTGGGGATGCTGTTGCTGGCCGCCCTCGGGTTGCTGGTCAAGCTCCTGTCCCAGCAGGCGATGAACACGTCGAAGAGCCAGCGGCTTGAGACTCGGCTTGACTGGATCGAGACGGCTCACGGCGACCTCACCAAAGAGGTTGCGACCAGTCACGGGGAGCTCAAAACAGAAATCGCTACCAGCAGGGCCGAGGTGGCAATGTACGGCCGGATGCTAGAGCGTCTGCAGGACAAAATCAATGGGCACACCCGCAAGTGACGCGCACCGAGTTTCTAGAAGTCCCAAGAGTGAAACGTCCCGCTCCGCTCTTGATGGATCGCGAACGTTCCATCACTTCGAGTTCTGCTGGAACACTCCCCCGATGTTCCAAGTGCGGGGGGTGGCGGCGGGTGACCCAAGACGAGTACGAGGTATTCGCCGTGTGCGCCAACTGCGGGTCGCGCACCACCGTCCGCGTGCTAATGCACCTGCCCAATGTGCATGGAAGACCCAACAGGTGGCACCGGGGCGGTCGCAAGTGGTGGCAGGCTTGAGGACGGCCCTGTGTCATGCGTCGCCAATGGTCGCTTCTCCAGAGGTTTTTAGTACACTTGTTGAAGCGTTGACTACGGCAAGGAGCTTCAAGTGGGCATGTTCTCGTTTCTGCGAAACCGGCGCAAGTTCGACGCGGTGATCTACAAGGCGGCGAACGGATTTCGCGTCCGCATCGTGGACGATTCCGGCAAGTGCCTCTTCAACATGGCCGGCCCGAGCTACAGGCATAAAGCCGACGCGCTAGATCTCGCTGGGCGGGTGCACGCGGCGGGCATAGACGTGACGTACGACCCCAAGATCGACGCGTAGGATCGATGCCGGAGATCGTGCAGACGGAAAAGGACTTCCAGGCCCAAGTCCTGGAAGTGGCGAAACTCAACGGGTGGCTCATTTATCACACCTACGATTCACGCCGGAGCAGCCCAGGGTTCCCCGACCTGGTGCTCGTCAAACCACCGCTCGTGGTGTTCGCCGAGATCAAAAGCGACGCCGGAAAGGTGACCCCCGCACAAGATGGGTGGCTGGGCGCCTTGTCCGGGTGCAGCGAGAAGATCACCGGGGTGTGGCGACCCTCCGACTGGGACGAGATCGTAGACGTTCTGAGCGGCCGTCACAAAGGCGATGCTCAGGTGCGGATGTGACTTCGCCGCCGCCCGTCAAGATCCTCAACAAACGCACCAGAGGCGCGAGGTCCACGAAGATAGAGTGGACCGACCGCACATGGAACCCCGTGACGGGCTGCACGAAGATCAGCCCCGGGTGCAAGCGATGCTACGCCGAACACATGGCCAAGCGGCTCTACCACATGGATCCCGGCGGCAAGTACCGCAACGGGTTCCGGATCACGCTTCAGCCCGACTCCCTGCCCCAGCCCTACAAGTGGAAGGCCCCGAGCATGTGCTTCGTCTGCTCGATGAGCGATCTCTTCCACGACGATGTGCCGTTCAACTACATCGACCGCGTGTTCGAGGTTATGTGGAACACGCCCTGGCACACCTACCAGGTGCTCACGAAGCGTCCCGGGCGGATGCGCGATTACATGAGCCAGTGGGACTTTGGCGGCGGCGACGTCTTCGCTCCCCAGAGGTGGCAGAACGTGTGGATAGGCACGAGCGTGGAGACCAGAGGCTACTGGGACGAGCGGGTGCCGATCCTCAAGGCGACTCCGAACGCCCGCATCAGATTTCTCTCGCTCGAGCCCCTTCTGGGGCCTCTGGGGGAGATTGACCTAACGGGCATAGATTGGGTGATTGTCGGGGGCGAGAGCGGCGACGGCTACAGGCAGATGCACGGCGATTGGGCGCGGGAGATTCGCGACCAGTGCCTGGAACAGAAGGTGCACTTCTTCTTCAAGCAGTGGGGCGGCTTCCCGAAGTCGAAGCAGGGTCGCCTTCTCGACGGCGTGGAGCACAACGACTGGCCGGTGGTGGGGCAGTCCCACAACCTGGGGTGCCCGATGCCCAGACGCATCGAGAAGCATGGAGTTGGGAGGCCCATATGATCGCCCAGACGCTCCGCCCCCTCGCAGGGCTACAGCAGATGCATTAAGTGTCGCGTGTTGCAGGCTCACAGGTTGCGCGTCGCGAGACGATCCAGTCGAGCAAGATCGGCTGAGTAATACAGCTATAGCGTTCGCTGGGTTTGTCGTGTTGTCGGGCTGATTGGCATTAGGCGTTCTCGGCGGCGGCGCTCACCCTCTAGGCCCCTTTGCCAACGTCGTGACCAATGTCTGCGCACATCTGTGCGTTCGTCCAGCCGTAGGTGTCCTGCCAATATTGGTGCTCCTCTTCGGTCCATGTGTTGCTGTAGTCGTCTTTCCAATAAGCGAGGTATCGGACCATCCACCAGAGAATCTCCGCCTGCCATTCGAGTTCGCTCTGCTGAGCCGCTGCCTTGTGGCAGATGGCGACGATTGAACCGCGGTCATAATTCAATTCGATATAGTTGGCGATGTACAGGGGCGACAACCGGGACAGATCAGGTGTTGCGAAAACCTCGACTTCCCGCAGCACGGTGACCTCCACCGGCACTTCGACCGTCTTCTCCACCAAGACCGTTGCCGGCACTTCCACCTCTCGAGTCACTTCGACGGGCACCTCGACCGTGACTGGCACCTCGCGGATCGCCTCGACCTCCACTTCGACGATTACAGGCACCTCGACCGTCTGTGCCACCAGCACAGTCACCGGCACTTCACGAGTCGCCTCCACTTCGCGGGTCGCCTCGACCTCCACAGTCACAAGAACCGGAATCTCTCGCACGACCTCCACCGACACGACAACCAGCCTCTCGACCTCCACCGTCACATCGCGCGTAACCTCCACTTCGACTTCCCTCGTCTCGACCACAGGGATCTCGACCGTCACGACCGCCGGTTCGGGAGGGGTGCACGCTGCCAGCACCGCCGCCAGCACCGCCAGCGCGAGCGCCCCGAGCGCTATCGACAACCAATGCTCAATCCTCATATCGAAATCCTTTCAACCTCTGTGATCAGCGTTGACGTGCCAAGCATCTTAAACCTCTGCCTTGAGGCTCCTGGGCTTCGAAGTCGCAACACCAGGCAACGTCGTGACCGATCTGTCCAAGACAGATTTCGTGAATGCCTAGTGCCGATTGAACAACGGCGCATCGCTAATGATCCTGTTCCGTGCCAACTCTACAGTCTCCGGGTTGATCTCGATGCCGATGAAGCCCCGGTTGTTTCTGAGGGCGACGACTCCAGTGGTCCCTGATCCGGCAAAAGGATCGAGCACCGTGTCGCCCTCTTCGGACCCTGCAAGAATGGGTAGCTCTGCCAGCCACGTGGGGAAGGTGGCGGTATGTTCCCCCTTGAAGGGTTGAACGGGGAGCGGCCAAACATTGCGGATACGTGCCGTTTCACCTAGTCCGGCGATGGTTCTCTCCTTGACCGCGCTGGGATTCTGGCCCCCCGCTTTTTTGTAGTCCTTCCAGGCGCTGCTCTTCCGGGCACGGAAGCCCCGCATCATGTCTTTCTTGGTGCTCTCGGCGATCGGCTGGGCAATGGCGTCGAAGTCTGAGAAATACATGTCGGATTTGCTGAGGAAAAAGACGTACTCGTAAGAAGACGCAGGTCGATCATTTCCGCCACTCGCCAGACCGTTCAACTTGTGCCAAATGACGGCGTCGCGGAGGTACCAGCCGTCGTGTTGCAGTGCGAAGGCGAGCCTCCAGGGAATCCCAATGAGGTTCTTGCGTCTCAAGCCCTCCACACGCCGCACCACACCCGGAAGGCTGGTGCTTTCGCGTTTGGCCGAGTTGTTCAACCCTGGGTTCTTGTGGTGCGGCTTGTGAGCTCCGCCGCTGCCTGTGTAGCAGTCGCCGATGTTGAGCCAGAGCGTGCCGTCGTCGGTGAGCACACGCTTGACCTCTCTGAACACCTCGACGAGGTTGTCGACATACTCATCGACGGTCGGCTCGAGTCCCAGCTGTCCCAAGTCGCCGTAATCTCTCAGCAGCCAGTAGGGAGGCGACGTGAGGCACATGCGAACGGATCCCGACTCGAGCTTCGTCAGCTCCTCGATCGCATCGCCTTCGATGATGCGCCAGCTATTCATCCGACAACCTCAACCCCGCTCTAGCCGCGAGAGTGCGGAGCGCATAAGCTCCGACCAGCGGTACCACGCCATTGCCGAGGACTCGATGTCTCTGAGTCCGATTGGCAGTAGCGTCCAGCCACCAGGCCACCCCATCAGCATCTCGACAAAAAGCGGGTTCAACCTCCGGCATTTCGACGAGCACTCGTGCCCATTCGTCGAGTTCGAGCGGACCGGGGGGAAAGACATGGCCGCCCCGGACAGTCTCAGAGACTCGTTCCCGTAGTGCACCGCGTCGTTGTCTGAGGTTGTCACCGCTGGCCACATACTCGCCAGGGTCGCCAGCCCGTCGCCGGATGTCGTCGACGCTCCTCTGCGATTGTGGTTCCCGTCGACGGTCGCAGGTGGCCAAAACATCGTCACCTGTTGCGCCTGGCCCAGCAGGGATTTGGGCCCGTTCATCCGGTGCGAGCCTTGATTTGAAGCCTCGGGAGCCGTCGTCACAGCGTTCCACCAATTCGCCGCCTGGTGGAACAGAACAGAGGTCGCCTTGCTCCCATCCTCCCTGATGTAGTGCTTCCCGTTCCAAGTCCCCCTCTGAGATCCGCTTTCCCACGACGCTACCGGCCCGACCCAGAACGAAGAATCTCTGGCGAACCTGGGTATCGCCGACTTCTGCCGCTGAGAATAGTCCCTCCTCAGTTGAGTAACCCAGTCCTTGTAAGGCAGGCCGGATTCGGTCGAAGTAATACCTTGTGATGCCTGGAACGTTGTCCAAGAAGACGACGCTGGGTCGAACGTCTTCGATGACTCGTTCAGTGGCTGGCCAGAGATCCCTGTCGTCTTCCGCACCGAGACGCTTGCCAGCTCTGGAGTGCGGTTGGCACGGGATTCCGCCAACGATCCAATCCACGACTCCACGCCACGGTTGGCCGTCGAAGGTCTTGAGATCGCTCCATACAGGAGCCTCGTCCATGAAACCAGCTTCAATCGCCGCGACCAGCTGCGCGACGGCGAAAGCTTCTCGTTCCACGTAACAGACTGTGCGAGCATCTGGCAACGCCAATCTGACTCCGAGATCGAGCCCTCCGCCTCCGGTGCAGATGCTGAGGATGTTGGGACGTAGAGCCACGTCACACGACGTTCCGATCACATGAGCAACCGACCGGTCGCCTTGGGGGATATGGAGAGTTCAGGTACCGCTGCAGATCGTGCGCCAAACCCATACGGCTGAACATGCCAGGCCCGCCGCCAGGCCATTCCGAATAGTCGCCGTCGTGCAATTCCCCGTATTGCCACGACGGGATGCCGGGATACTCATGCCATTCGGGATACACCTTCAACGTGCCGTCGCTGCTGCTCAGAACACGGTAGGGCCCAGCATCACGCATTAGCTTCGTCCTGCGAAACCGCTTCATCTCTCGATCTTGTTCATGAGATCCAGTCCTTTGTCCGTGAGACGATAGCAACGATCCACCTGTTCCAAATACCCCTTGTTGGCAGCGGCGTCCGCTGCGGAGACATATGACGCGGCAACACCTACAGGCGCGTTGATGTCATCGATAAACCCCTTGCGCAGCAACTCGATCTGCCTGTTGGTGATCCTCACCAAGATGTCAATCGTTTCTTTGCTCGTCATCTACAAGGTCCTTTCTCACGCGTCGCCTTCGGCTTAGTTGATCCTCCGTACTCGACCGCGCCCGGCTCGACGTCGTCGCAGAACTCGAGCTCGTCCTTCCACGCCACATCAACCAACGCACCATCGTGATAGAGCAGATGGTCCGCCCGACCTCAGATACGTGCCGATCCCGGTGTGCCACCCGCGCCGCTCGCTGTAGAGCGGATGGAAACCCTTGCTCTCGCACCACTCGCGCCACTTCTACCAGTCCTCGCGCCAATCGATGTCGGGTACCGGCTCTGCTTCCATTTGGATGTTCACTCGAACTCTTCTCTCAATCATTGGAAGCCTCCTTCGACGGCAATCCTGCGAATTGGCAGCTGCTCCACACGGCCCTTCGGGATGAACATCCTGCACTGCTCGTTGTGAACGCCCGTGCGACGTATAAGCATGTCTTTGGCATTTTCAACCTCACAATCCGTTTCCTCTTCTCCCCATGGCATGACATCGTTTCTGCACTGCATCAGCTGCTGATGGATATCCAGAATCGGGCATCCATCGTCATCAACGCCGATATCCGTGCCATAGTGGTAGCACTTCACGCACCACTTCTCCACGTAAGCCATGTACTCTGTGGCGTTGCTGAAGTTGGCCACGTCAATCTCCTTTCACAGGGGCACTGAACGCCCATTGTCGAACCGATCGACATCTCGCTTCGGCACCATCGGCCCGAGCTCTTCATGGACATACATGGTCAGACCGTCGCTAGCCCACTCGCCGAAGCGACGCAGCCACTCCTCGCCGTAGGTTTGGCGCAAATCGTGGATCCTATAGGCCTTCAACCCCGGCTCGTGCTCATAAATCTTCATCGACATTTTGAAGCTCCTCGATGTAGTCCTTCACCGCCCGTTGCATGGCAGCGTCGCACAACGGGTGTTGGCACAGGCCGTATCCTTCGATGCGATCCCACGCGCCCTCGTCTGCGATCTCTGTGAGTGCCTCGGAGTCGTAACAGGGATACTTGTCGGAACCGCAATGCCAGACCTCTAAGCGACCGCCATCGAAGATATACCAGCAACTGACGTGCAACCCCTCTTCCTCGGCTACCGTATTGACGGCTTGCAGCGGACTATAGTCGTCGCCTTTGAGATCGAATTTGCTCGGGAACCTGGCCTCAGCCAATTCATGGAGACGTCTATCCTCGTTGAAGTGATGCTCCCATCGCTTCACGGCGGGGATATGTTCCGGCGACTTGATCCCAAGGATCGTCGACCATCTGAGATAACTAATCTTCATGCCCCCTTTAACGTTCTCACGACATACCCCAACGATGAATGCACCTCTGCGACTTCGGTGGCGGCAGCAGCCCACCGCAAATACCAATCGGGCACGTAATCGAAATCGGTATGTCTGTTGCATGGAACAGCGACTATTGAGGGCTCACCCATGGCATCACACGTCAGCACAGGACCACGCGCGCCATGCATCTGCCTCTTATCCAAACAGGAAGGTTCGGGACACATCGCCCAGTTTGCTTCGAACATCTCAAGCCTCATTTCGGTCCCTCCAGGTATTCACGTGTGGCGGCACCCCAGTCGAACAGGTTGTCCGCCAACAGTGTGCCTAGCCAGTCGAAGTCGATCTCCGGGTATTCACGTGGACCACGAGTGTCGATCACAATCGATCCCGCTCTCGCGTAGATCAAGCACCTGTCCTCTAATTCCTCCAACATTTCAGCAACAGATTTGTGCTCCTTGTGGTTGCCCTCGTCCCAGCACTGTTTGCACAGGCCTTCGAGTCCGCACGGCTTGCAGGCCCGATAGTGCCAGACCGTCGTGTCGCAGATCGGGCAGCCCCACATGGTGCGAACCGTGCCGTCGAACATGTCTTTACTCGTCATTGGCCGTCTCCACCTTCCAGTGTTTGGCGTATGTCCGCTCGTGTGTCACGATGGCGGGCGGGTCGAAGTTACCCTTTGGCCAGCAACCTGACCGAAATCTTCTCCGGTTCTGCGTACCCGTTCCACCTGTGCTGGATCAACGCCAGATCGAGCGCATCCCGAGCCGTCTGTGCCGTCACGAGATCGCAGGAATGGGCGTATAGCGGGGCGTTCGGATTTTCTAGGATGACCTCCCAAACCCAAGCTTGTTTATCAGCCATTTGCGTCCTCTAGCAACCACCGCAACATCGTTGCAAGATTGGCTTGGCTCATGTCTTTACCGTCAGTGAGAAACCTGCTCAAGGTCGGTTTGCTGATGCCCAACTCCTTTGCCAGGTTCGTCTGCGTGCGCCTAGTCGCCCACAGATACCCTTCCACCACCTCAGCCAGTCTGATCATCACTCGCCTCCCAGTCATCGCCTTCATACGAAAGCTCTTCCTCTATATGCACTGAGTGAGAAGGGTTCGCTGTCACATGCCGACCAACTAGTCCATGGCGGTCAAATTCAATTGACGGCGGGACCGGAGCAATTCCCTCCGCGCGGATTGAAAACAGACATACATCGCACCTCGCGTTGAATTTGATCAATCCAGTTTTCATTTCCATTTCTCCTCTCGATTTCGTCAATCATTTGCGATCTCCAGCCGGTCAGTCCTCGTCCGGTTGAAGTTCATCTTTGCCTTGATGGCCGCATCCAAGTCGATGTCGTAGTGAGAAGCCAGTGCTTGCACGCTGACAACCGCCTTCCCCAGTTCCGCGTCACGAACATATGTGTTGCCTCTGGCGTGAGCACCGAACGCTGAGCTCAACCACAGGTGGGCGACACAGATCTCGTCTCCGAAGGACATGCCGTCCTCTGGGTCGCGGGCGTGGGCTTGGGTCACCGCTTTTTGCAGAGAGATGCCGTAGTGCTCCGCCAGATCCGCCAACCGGATCATCGCGTCGGCAAGTCGACCAGCAACGCCGATGGGCTTGTTGGCGACGATCTTGTCCGTGTCGTTCTCATCTAGGACGGGCACCCATCGCCAGTCCAAGTCTCCCGACGATCGAGTAGCTGGCGCCTGATACATCTCCAACGCCTTGCTCAGCGCCCCATGCGCCTGTGCGATCAGGTCGCCGAAAGTGCGCTCCTCAATCGGGCCAACGAGTCGGCTGGGAACCTCGCCGCCACAGTTCTCACAGAACCACTTCGGAAGCTCATCCGGCTCGTCGAAGTAGGCCATCCTACCTTCGTCCCACATCGCGGTGAAATCACAATTAATGCACTTGGGAGGTTCGTCCCACCAGCCATTCTTAATGGCGATCTGGTGGGCCTCTTTCTGTAAAACAGATAGATTCATTCGTTGCCTCCGTTGGCTATCTCTAAGAGCAGGTCCGCATGACACGAGTCGTCGAGCGGGCACCAACAAGCAAGGTTCTTGCCCTCAAGCTCTAGAGCGATTTCGTTTGCGAAATACATGCCGCTCACGCCGCACAATTTGTCGCTTACGAACATATCGACTGCCCCTTGGCGACCGTGCTCCTTCCAGCTGTGCGGGTTGCCCCACCTCGAGGGCCTACCCACGTATACCGCGCCCTTCGGCATACGCCACCCTTTCGTTCTTTTGCGCTGGATCCGTTTTGGCCTCATAGCGGCCTCCCCTCCTTCTGCTTCGGCAGCCTCAGAGATCTGGAGCGGCCTTCGTCTCTCAGGAGCTTGCCGTCCTTGACCAGGTGGTCGATGTGGTACTTGGCGGCTGTCGGAGCAGCGAGACCCAAGTGCGACTGGATCTCCCGATACGACGGCGAGTAGCCGTTCATTTCGATGAATCTCCGGACGAATCTCAGGACCTCTGACTCCGTGCCTTGCGTCCGGTTCCGCCGGATACGACGTGGAGTGCTTTCGATTCCTTCCAGTCGCATCGACTCAAAACTCCTTCAGCTGACTGACTCGCGTCTTCAAAGTCTTCATCGCGGATATGACCCTCAGGCGCTGATACTCTGGCATCGACCTGACGTGAGTAACCTCCATGCGACCGGCGAACTCCAGGATCTCATCCGCGGTCAACGGTTCGAGTTGGCCCGCTATCGCTCGAAGAGCCGTCGGATCCGGCTGAGGGTGCGTGACGTTCGTCGATCCAGCGACTGTGCGCTGCCCGTCTTCCACGCCTAAGGACTCGAGCGTCAGAGCCGGATATTTAATCGTCATCTGCACGATTCGTTCGATGCGCGATTTTTCCACTCTTCCGTAGGCACATGCCTCGGCGATGTCGATCTGCCGTTCGGCTGGGAGCCGAGCCAAGCAACGGGCCGCCCTGAAGGTGATCTCCCTGGCGTCGAGCATGGCGCGGACTGGAGGCGAGAGCTTGCGCAGTGAATGGATCTGAGTCACGGCGCCGGGCGAGACCCCAGTTCTCCTCGAAATCTCCCGCTTTGGCATCCCCGCGGCGACCAGCTCCTCGATCAGGTCCGAAACCAAACCGGGGCGTCCCGTCCTGTATGTAGCCCTGACGCGGTCCAGCTTCGCTTGCAAAGATTCGGAATCGCGCGGAGTCTCTTTCTTTATTAGGTATCGATTCATTCTTAGCTTGTTGATTCTTGAGGACCTTTTTCCTTGGGATTAGGGCGCGGTACCCCGTGAGCGGTTGAGGCTCTGCGCTCTCGGATGCGCTGCTCCAGGCGTTGCGCCCTTGCGCTCCGATGCTCCGGCGTTGGAAGAGGGCGGTTACCCGCTGTCCTCTTCCATCCCGCGCCATCGCTTGCGTCGCTGATTTGGACATCCGGGATCGATGCCCTTCCTCGACCCTCGACGCTTGGTGTCCCTTGCGCTGGTCCGCAGGTTTTGAGGAAACCCCTTTGGTGGCCTGCTTGGTCGTCTCCGGCGCCAAAGGTGACTGCCCCGATAGATCAGGGCGGACGAACCGCCGGAGCGGGCGAATGCGACATCGCCAGTCTGTGATCGCAGATGCTTCGCTCAACTCGTGCTCATGGGCAGGTTCTCCTCTTTTCTCAATCCCTGAAGCTCGTCCGCCAGGGCTTCCAAACCGTAGCGTTGATGGAAATCGTTGGCGTCTGTCTCTGGCTCTGGCGGTGTCCAGAACGGCAGGCCCGTCTGACGGGCGTATTTCTCGCCGTCGGGTTCCTTTATCAGAGTCTCTCGACTGCCGCACTCCGGACATTCAGGCTCACCCCAGGGGGCATCCCATTTGTTCTTGCAGGGCTTGTAACCGCATCTGTAAAGGTCGTGGTCGGCAACGACGAAGCCCGAGTCTGCGACGTGTCCGAGGTTGCCCGCTGAGAAGCAGACGATTATCTCGTGTTGGATGTTCAACAGTTGGAGGGCGTGATGCACCGAAAGGCCGGTCGCAAAGCCCTCGCAGTGCCAGGGTGTTGCGCCGGTCGAGCCAAAACGATAGACGCATCCGCGGGCTTGGCTGCCCTTTAGGAATTTCTTGGAACCATCCGGATTTGTCAGCTGGAGGGAATTGAGTTGATTCGTTTGGACGTCCCGCATGGGCAGCAACATCAAATGCCAGAGAGTGAAGACACGTTGGCGAGGGAACCCCTTGCTTGCCAAATACGGGTGCGGAGCCAGTCGTGCGCCCGCGAGCATGTTCGCCGCTCTGCGCCTCGCCTGGGCATGTTCTCGCTCCTGCATTTGTTGGTGTTCGCGGCTCTCTATTTCCTTGCGCGTGCTGGCCTTGTCGTTGAAATCGACCCACCCTGTCCATCCGCATCGCCTCGCTTCGTGCACTAGCGTCCCAACTGTTGTTTCACCTATCTCGTCCACCGATTTCCAAACGGCTACGGCGTCCCGTTCCCGATAAGCCGGCGACGTTCTCGACCATCTGTCCCACACGTCGAAGCCCTGCTCCCCGAGCTCCGACTTGACGGCCATCGCCATGCGCACCCATGTCTCTCGATCGTCGGCGGGTATGGCGTTGAGGGCGGACTCGAGCGCCGTCTCATTCACTGTTCAACTCCTCTACGCGGACTTCGGTCACAACTGGTTTGCCGTAGCGCATCTGGTGCTTCCCGTGGGATAGATGCAGATAGTCGTCGTCGATCAGCAATCCGCCCGTGATAAGACCGTCGAGGAACGGCTTCATGCCGATCGCGAAGTTGTCGACGTCCCCACGCCCTTGCTTGACGAACGTGTAAGTGATCTCCGCGTCGCTCAACGGCAGCCGGAGATCGGGATACTTGATGTTGACGGTTTTGGCGAACACCCAGCCCTTTTCCTTCAGCTGTCGGGACGCACGATGCCGCTTCCCCCAATGCCCGCGTGCGTTGCCGCGCAACTCCGGCGGGGGCATGCCCTGCATGGTCATCACGATCGTTCGACCGGCGAGCCGAACGTCGCATGTCCACTCGATCCTCACCATCACCACGGCAGGTCCTCTACGTTGGCGCCTCCCGATTCGAACGAGGCGGCTGGAGGCGCGGGATCATCTTGCCGGAAGCTCCCGCCTTGTGATGCCGCCCCGTTCGAATCGGTTGCGTCACTGACACGGTCCAGAGGCATCACTTTGAAGGCGCTCACTTCCATCGAGAACCTGGTCTCGCCGTTGTCGGCTATATACGATCTGCTCGACAACCTCCCGCTCACGAACACCTTCGATCCCTTTTTCACCCGTTCTGCGACGTATTCGGCGGAGCGTCCCCATGCCGACACGTTGAACCATTCGGTTTCGGTTTGCCACTCGCCGTCGATCTGGCGGCTTCGATTGACGGCGAGGCTGAAATTCGCCACCTGCGTTCCTGACTGTGTGGTGCGCAACTGGGCGTCGCGGCCGGCGTTGCCGATTAACAAGACCTGGTTGAGGGTCATCTGTTTCTCCTTCCGAAGTAATCCCGCAACTGCCGCCGGACTTTGCGTTCGACACGTGAGTCGGGCTGTTCGTGGCTGAGTTGAAAATCCCGTTGCGGCCACTCGCCGTAGAGCACCTGGTACTGCCTTCGGGCCAGCTTCTGAGCGCCTTCGGGCTCGTAACGCTTGATGTGTGAGGCGACGCGGCATATCTGATCCCAAGTCCACCTCTTGTCCTCGTTCCACCGACGTGACCCGGGAGCCGTGAGCTCTTCGCCGATCCGACCAGGGACGACTTCGACGCTGCTTCTCTGCCTCCGAACCCAGCCGCATTGGTCGCAACGCGAAACTCCTGGCGGGACCACCAATCCGCAATGGCAGAGAACCTCGTTCCTCTCCTTGTCCTCTCGCCGGGTCTGAGTCGCTTTCTTCCCGTCGTCGAGGGAGTCGACCCCGTTGGCCCAGAACTCGTAGATCTCGTGATACCAGCCGGTGGCGTTGCCTGCGTGATCGATGTAGAGACAGAACTCCTTGCCGGGAGACGGTCGCGAACCGCGCCCCATCTTCTGCAGCAATGCGGCCAACGACCCACCGTTCGGACGGGCATCGATGATGCACATGACAGTCGGATCGTCGTGACCCTTCGAGAACTTGTCGACGCTCGCCAGCCCGATGAATTCGCCGGTGGTATGACCCGCGACGATCTCACGAGTGTCGTCGCCGGAGTCTCTGTAAGTCGATTGCCGGAAGTCGTGTCCGGTGGCTTGGAACGCGGCGCACAGCTCCTCGCCGTGCTGAGTGTCCGCTGTGAACAGGAGCGTCTTGACCGGGCCGCCGAAGTAGTCGTGAGTGAGCTTGACCCAAGTGCTGACTATGTCACCGATGATCGGCCTGCTGCGTTCGCGGATGTCCTTGCGCTTGAATTCGCCGTTGACTTTGGGAGCGCCCGACATGTCGATCTCGTGCTGAACGATCGGCTTGATCCTGAGCGGGACTAGATAGGTGCCGCCGGTGTTGGCGTCAACGTTTTCCAGCAGCCAGTCGGTGGTGACCGCGTTGACCACGCGTTCGTAAAACTCGCCGAGACCCTTCGTGGTGGGAGTGGCGGACAGCCCTATCGTCGGGCCGCCCCACGCCAATGCGAAGTCCATAATCGGCTGGTGTCTAATGTGCGCCTCGTCGATGATCAGAATGTCGAGGTCCGGCCAGTAGCCGCGTTTTTGGACCGTCTGGATCGAACATACTTGGATGTGTTCGTAGCGACCGTGAGTGTTGTCGCCTTGTGCCACGCCGTGCGGGATCCCGTATTTGGTGAGCCGCCTGCTGGCTTGATCGACCAGATTGATCGTGTCCGCCAGGAACGCCACGCGGCTCCTCTTTCGTCTGGCTTCCTCAATGAGGTAAGCGGCTATTTCAGTCTTGCCAGCGCCGGTCGGGGCGCAGAGCATCTGCCTGTCGAAGCCCTGTCGCAGCCCATCCCGGAGCTCGTCGACTGAGGCGATCTGATAAGGGCGTAGCTTGAGCTTGCCTGCGGTCGCGGGGCTTCGAAGCATTTCCAGCTGAGCCGTGGTCATGCCGTCGCTTTCTTCCAACCAAGCTGCTTGGCCTGACGCTCCCAATACTTGCGAGAGCGTTGCTCATCGTTGAACTTGTTCATCCACGTCGCTACTTGGGAGTTCGCCGTGGAAAGCTGAGCCTGCAAGCTCGCATAGGCTTCGTGTCGCTCGTGTTCGTGCTCGCTCATGTTCCCTTCGTGGAAGCGGATGAGATCGGTTTGCTCGTTGGCCTCTTCACGTAACAGGGCGTTCTGCGTCTGAAGGTGCTCGATCTCTTCCTCCAGAGCTTCGATCTTCGATCTGAGACGCTCCGTCGCGGTCGGCGGCTTGGGTTCTTCGCCCTTGCCCTTGGCGATGCGTTCCGCCTTGTTGAGTGACATCTCACCGGCACGGACCTGCTTGCCGAGACCGGCCTTTTCCGCATCCATCGCGCGATCTATGGTCCGCACGTTGGTGTGAGATTCATCGGCCATTTCCTGACGGGTTGCGGTTGGATGTGCTGACTCGGAGTCAGTGTTTTTCGGAAATGTTGACTCGGAGTCAGTGTTTTTGGGCCTGCCGACTGGTGCCCACTTCCTCGCAGCCACGACGCAGGCCGCTCTCTGGCTCGCCGTCAGGTGCCGCCGGGTGGCGTTCATGGCGATCACGTAAGCCACAGGGTCGCGGTGCTCAGGGAACTGCTGGAACACCGGCTTCCGACCGAGACGCAGGCAGGCTCGATAGCGGTGCCAGCCCTCGAGAACCATCTCTTCGTGGAGGATTATGGTCAGCAGCTGGCCGTTCACATCGATGCTCTCAACGAGCTCTTGGAATTCGTCCTCACCCATGTCGCCCCAGAGTTCGCTGAGGGGGTGTCGCTCATAGCTGGTCATTCGTCGTCGTCGTCCTCCCCGGGCAGCGGTTCGATAGTCACGTGGACCGCTTGGCCTTGGAGCGCAGCCAGGTTTGCGGCCAGATCCATCCCGGCACCTAGCGGCACGGCGAGTCTCACCGTGGCTCTGTTGTTGTCGAGGTTCCTCGCTCTAGTCGAGTACCTGATCTGCACGCCGAAGTTGGCGTTGAATTCAGTCATGATTTCGCTCCGTTCGTATTGGCCTTGGTCGCTTTTTTTCTCGGATTCCATCGGTTGTTGCCGCCGAGTTCCTTCTGGAGGTCGTAGACGGCTCGCAGATGCATGAATAGGTCCTGACGCTTCGAGGGGTCCTTGAAGGTGTGCTCAGAAAATCCCTCGTCCTCGGTCCGGCCGATCTGCAGGATCTTGGCCTGCTCCACTCGATGACGGGCGTAGGCCAGCAATCGCCAGTAGGCCGCCAGCTGGTAGCTGTGCTCCGGGTAGATCCCGCTCGACGTTTTGAAATCGATCAAGGTCGGCACGCCGTCAACCGTGCCGTAGAAGTCGATCGTCCCGCCGTAGCGGTCGCTCTCGGAGACCAGCTGCGTCTCTACCAGATCGGGCACGACATCATGGGCGCTCTTCCACGCGAGATAAGAGAGGAACGCGTTCTCAGCCAGGTCACGCACCGTCGGGCTCACCGATTCGGTTTCCGGCTCCTCACCGGTCAGATCGCAGAGGATCAAGTAGTGGGCGTAGGTTCCCACCTCGGCCATCGAGTCGACGTACTTCGCCGTGTCGATGCCGTCGAGGCCCATGCGGTTCGCCCAGTTGATGAGCGCCGGCTTCGCGAGCAGGTTGATGACGGTGGTCACGCCAGGAACGATGGTTCCGTCCTCGAGCTTGTAGCGCGTGTGCGCTTTAGACATCGCCCTGACTCTCTTCTCAGGGGTCGCAGGTTTAGTCTTAGTTGCGGTTGTCATGCGCTGTGTTCCTTGTCATGGCAGTCGTTGCACCGACCATCGATGGGTGAGTGTTCGTTCAACCTGCAAGCTGAGCACCAGCTCTCTCGGTTATCAGGTTCTATATCTATGGGTCGCACCCGGCCCCTACAATCGATGCAGGGAGGTAATTCGCCAATCATTGGGTTTCCTTCTGGGTCAATTCGTTGTCTCGACTTGGCAGCGTTCAATGCGGCGCAGGCACCGGCGCCGGTTCGGGAATCCCCTCCATCGGCGTCTGTTCCTCGACCGAGATGATGTCGGCGCGTTCCCACTCCTCGACGAGGTGGTCGTAGAGGGCCTGCGTCGTCTTCAACCCGTGCTGCTCCTGGTACTGCCTCACGTTCTCCCGCGTCGCGTCGGCGCCGATGATCGCCTTCACGTCTTCTGTCGTCTTGTCCTGCGATTCGAGCCAGTTGAGAAAGCCTTGAGGTTTCTCAGGTTCGGCCGCATTTGAAGCCTCGTCGGGTGCGATCACACTTACGTCCTCTCGTGGCAGCTCGACGGGCGGCGGCGCCTCCTCGTTCCTCGGGAGGTCCTGACCGATCTCGGACGAGTCGTAGAGCCCGGCGAAGGTTTGCGGGAACGCCTCTCTGAGGGCCTGCACGATGGGGACCTTTTCGATCATCGTCGCCGGCTTCGTTTTCCACAGGCTCTTGCCGGTGTCGTACTCGGAGAACGCCACTGATTTTTCAAGCGGGACGCTCCGGTCTTTGCGGTGCACGCGTGCCCAGCCGCCCAGCAATGTGTCTGTAGGCAGATGGAAGGTCCCTTTGAAATATCTCACGTCGCCATCGCGATCTACGATGATCCCCGCCTCCATGCCGTCGAACTGAGGATGGGATTCCGCCCTTTGCGTGAAGGTTTCCTTGCCCGTCACGATCGTTGCCGGGTTGTTGCCGTACTTGATGAGATAGGCGTCCCGGAGGAACGGATTGAGGCCCTGGGCTTTGCACAGCTGGATGAAGGTGAAGACCTCGAAGTCAGAAGCGTTGGGCGCCTTGAACAGCTTCCTCAGAATCTCCGGCGTGGCGGCGACCTCGCCGTGCGGCGTTTGCCACTTGCTCATCTTTGTTATCTCTTGTCCATTGCCGTTTGCCATCTCATCTGCTCCTCGTTGGTTGAAATGCGTCGTCTTTGAGGCCCGGGTACCGCATCGCGGCGGGAACCTGGGCGCTTGGCATGTAGTCGCGGGGATCGTCCGTCAAAGGCCAGTTGAGCTTCTTGGCGATGTCGAAGCCGGAGTACCGCTTTTCTCCGCTCGCGCAGATCGGATTGATCCAGCCCCTGCGCCTGCGCTCGTTGAAGGTCCGCTTGCTGATGCCTAAGAACACTGCTGCCTGGTCGGCCTTGTAGGCCAGATCGATCCTGAGCCTCGGTTCCGCTACTTTCATTTCTTCACCCCTTCCGGCGCCGACCAGATAGACCGTTCGACCTCTGTTCCGTCGTCGTCCTCGAAGATGACGCTCCACCGCTCGACGGGGTACCCCTTACACCAGCCGCATCCGTTGATGAACTTGACCAGCAAAGCCCAACCTTGGAGTCGCTCTCTGGTCATCGGGTCGTCGTAGACCTTCACCCACCGACCGCGCCTGAAGACCTGCCGAGGGATCGGCAACGGATCCGGCCCGATCGGAGCCTCGACCGCGACGCCCGAGAGCATGAGGTCGCAGACGGCTGCCATTGCATCCACCCGATCCGCCTCGAGGTTCATGAGTTCTGCTGCGTTCATTTGCTTGCTCCTTTCAGGCCCGTACTCGGGAGCCAACGTCTTGCCGATCTCCTCGATGTTTCTCCGCATCGCGTCTAACGCTTCACGCTGGTACGGCCTCAAACGCACCCCCATCACTTCGCCTCTCCCTGCACCGGCGCGCGGTCGGCCTTGTACTCATCGATGTCGATATTGAGTTGGTCGCACCAGTTGTAGAAAGTGGCGTCGGAGACTCCGAGGTCGATGCCGGCGAGCGCAACCAGCAACTTCTTGCCTCGGTGCCGCTCAAGTGTTTCCCGAACGATGTCGGCGATGGGCTTGCGTCTCTGGATTTCCAGTAGGTGCTGCCTATCTGTCTTCATGGGCTTTCTCTAGGAACTTACCGAATGGCATAACTCTCATGGAAGTTACTATACCGCTTGGTTATACCAATTGTCAAATGCTTTGACTACCATTTGGTCAAAGGCATGGTTGACGCAATGGAAAGACTGCCAACGAGACTCAAAGAGGCACGTCTTAAACGTGGTATGACGCTCGAAGGCGTGGCCGATGAGTTGGGCACGTCATTCACCTCGGTCTGGAGATACGAAGCAGGCCAGCGTCGACCTTCGGGATCCACCCTGTACGGGCTCGCCACGCTTTACGGCAAGCCTGTCGAGTGGTTCTTTGGTGAGGTTGAAAGCGAAGAGATTGCTTCCTCCAACGGTGGCGATGCCAATCAAGACGCTGAACAGTCCGCGCTGCAGCGGATCCAGAGCGAGATCGGCGCCCGCATCGATTCCTTGGAGGCTGCGATCCGCTCGACTGTGGGGAACACACGTGAACCGGCACTAGAAGTCAGGCACGTAGAGATTTACGAAGTCGCCGCCTCCGCAGGAGCGGGAATGCACATCGAAGAAGCACCGGTCAAGGGCACTCTGGCCTTTCGCCGCGAGTGGCTTGACAGCAACTCCATCGATCCTGTCCAGTGCTCGATCATCGGTGTCGCCGGCGAATCGATGGAGCCTACTCTCGTCGAAGGCTGCTCGATCCTGGTGGACCGAAGCAATTATCGGCGGCGCAGACGCGAAGGCCGGATATTCGTCATCAACGCCGAGGAGGGACTGATCGTCAAACGGGCGGCGAAGGATACTGCTGGCGATTGGTTCATCGAGAGCGACCATCCGGCGTGGGATCCGGAGCCGTGGCCGGAGAACGCAGAGGTCGTCGGCGAGGTGCGCTGGATGGCGAGGACGTTTTGACCTGCGAATGCGAGGTGCCGAAATGGATGGTCATGGTTGGAAAGCATGCCTACTATTCTTGTCTCTCGGTTTGAATGTGGTTCTGTTGATCTTCATATTCGTATACGATCCGACGGCCGGTCTTGTCGTTCGTGCGTCGTGAGGGGACACCTGCGCAAGAGGGGATCCCGCAAGTGGCAGCTGGTCTACGACGTGCCGCGCGGGTCCGACGGCAGGCGCAAGCAGCGCTACGAGACCGTCGACGGCACGAAGAAGGAGGCGGAATCAAGACTCACCGAGATACTGCGGTCCCTGGATCGCGGCAGGTACTTCGAGCCGACGTCGATGTCGGTCTCCGAGTACCTGGATCTCTGGCTCCGCGACTACGCCGAGCCATCCGTGAGACCCCGCACTCTGCAGGGCTACCGCGGCATCGTCGAATCGGGAATCAAACCCGCCATCGGCGAAACGCGCCTCGTCGATCTGACGGCGAGCGACGTTCAGCGCTACTACGCCAAGATGACGAAGTCCGGGCTGTCTGCGCAAACCGTCACGCATCATCACCGCGTGTTGAGGCAGGCGCTCAAGCAGGCGATGCGCTGGGATCTGATCGCCCGCAACGTCACTGACGGCGTGACTCCGCCCAAACGCACTAAACCCAAGTTCAAGATATTGACGAGAGCCGAATCCGAGCGCTTGTTGAATGCCGCCGAAGAAACCGCGTACCACCTCCCCATCCATCTCGCCCTCAGCGCCGGATTGAGACGGTCGGAGATCATCGGCCTGCAGTGGTCTGACTTCGACTCGGGCAAATCAACGCTGACCGTGGCTCGAGCAACCGTAGGGCTGACCGGAGATCCGATGCACACCGACGATCCTAAGTCCAACCGGTCGAGGCGCACGGTGTCGATCGGGGAAGCAACTCGGTCGATGCTCGAGTCCCACAGGGAGAGGCGGGAAGCGGAGCTGGCCCAGCACGGCGTGCTGATGACCCGGTTCACTCAGCTGTGCGTACGTCCCGACGGGTCGCCGATGAAGCCCTACGCGTTGGGCGCGGGTTACAAGAGACTCGCCCTCGGATGCGGCATCGACGGCGTCAGGTTCCACGACTTGAGGCACGCCCACGCCACGATGCTTTTAGAATCTGGGGTGCCCCTGCACGTGGTGCAGGCGAGGCTCGGGCACGAGAGCATACAGACGACGGTGGATACCTACGGACACGTTCTGCGTTCTTCGGACGAGGCGGCAGGAGCCGCCGCAGAGAGAGCGTTCTTCAACTGATGTTGGCAGAATGTTGGCAGAACCGATAGTTTGGACACTCGAAAAGCCTTAAATTAAGTTCAACGCCCCTGTAGCTCAGAGGATAGAGCATCGGTTTCCTAAACCGTGTGTCACAGGTTCGAGTCCTGTCAGGGGCGCCACTCCCGCCAACTCAGAACGTCATCCGGCGCTTTGAGCGTCTGGCTCCGCGCCAGCTCGACGTCTCTCGCCTCTTTTCATCGAGAGCAGAACGAACACGACTCCTCCGATGATCACAACACTCAACCACGAGATTGTCCGATCAAGAACGGTGAGCGTGAAGGCGTCGGTGTCATTCAAGCCAGTCAGTAGCAACACACCGATGAGAGCCGTTTCTACGATGCCCAATCCTCCGGGAATCGGGATCGTAGTCAAGATCGCATTCGCCAACGCAGCAAACATAGCGATGCTCAACGCCATCTCTAGCCCCATCGCCTCAGCCACGAAGTAGAACCTGGCGATCTCCAACCCCCAACCGATTACTCCCAACAAAACTTGATAAGGCAAATGCTTGCCCTCGAAACTCGCCAATGCCCCCGATTGAAACCCCAAATACTGCCCACGCAATCTTGACGGCATCCAAGATGCCAATCGTTCGCCGACCGTTCCCATGAGGCCCAATATCACCAACAGGAGCAGCGACAGCCCAGCAGCGACGGCGATGACGATGATTGCGGCGTCAACGACCGCGCCCGAAGCTTCAAACCCATCCACCACCAGAGCCCAAACAACCGCTACCACAACTAGCACGAGCACCACCGCCATGTCTTGGACACGCTCTGCGAACACAGTGCCCAGCGCGGTCGATGTATGCCCTCCACTACGGTTTGCCAAAGCCCAACCGCGGTACGCGTCTCCAAGCCTGAAGAACATAACCGAGTTCACGAACCAACCCGAGAGAATCAAACCGCCCATCGTCATTGAGCCAGGCACTCGCGTGCCACCCACACCCCGCTCTTCACTGCTTTTTGAATTGGCGCTGATGAAGATCGACCGCCATCGAACGCCTCGGAACCAAAAACTCGCGTAGTACAAAACTCCAGCCAATACGTAGTACCAGAGATTCAACCCTGTCACGGTGCTCCAAAACTCCGTCCACTCGAACTCGAGGACACGCCACAACACCAGACCGATGATCCCTAATCCGATCACTACGCTCAGGAGCGTCGGCAATGAGAGAATCCGACTACGAACTTCAAGAGGTCCGAACCTAGACGTTTCGTTAGAGCGGCTCGGTGGTTCTGGTTCAGCTCTCAATTGGAGCCACCCACCCTCGCTTTGTCGGCCAACAACGGTCGCTTCATCGGCACGCCAGGGCGTCGAGGATACTTCGGATCGGTCGGTCTGACCTTCATCCAATAGACCATATGATCGGCCGGCGCAGAACCAGGACCATCGACTCGATGAATGATCGATCCCGCGGCGCCCATCGCCTCCACGGCAACCGCGGCCATGTTCGCCTCGTTCGCGATCGCATCCCCATTAGGCCCCTTGGGCAAGACAGCGACTCCGCCTAACGCAACAAACGGCAGCACCAGCTCCGCCAACGACGGCAACTTCGCTACCGCCCGGGCCGTTGCAACATCAAATCTCTCCCGCAACTCGGGATCGTGGCCCGCGTCTTCTGCTCGACCGTGATACACCGAAACTCCTGTCAGGCCAAGTTCATCGACGACATGCCTAAGAAAGTCGCACTTCCGCGATCGTGCCTCTAACAACGTCACTCGAGTGTCAGGTAGCACCAGCTTGATTGGAATCCCAGGGATGCCCGCCCCGGAGCCGACGTCGATCACATCTCGATCCGAGAACCACTCACGCGTCGAAACCCATCCTCCAGCAGGCGCCAATACTCTCAACGAACGGATGAACAGCTGCTGCTCAACTGACTCCTCGCCGTGCACCGAAGTCAGATTCATCCTCTGACCCCACTCTTCGAGCAGCTCGAAGTAGCGCCTGAACAAGCTTAACTGATCGCTGTCGAGAGTGATCCCAATCGCACTCGCAGCGTGGGACAATGACTTCACTCGCAGACCTTCGAGCCGAAAATGCAATGAATAGCAGACCCACCAGCCACGTAAGTGCCGCACGCCGGCGACGAGTATGTTTCGCCACAAGTCATTCAGTGTTCACGACCCTATCATGATAAACAGCGGCTCACGCTGACAAAAACGGCATCCCTCCGGGACCGTTGACTCTTCACTGGTCGCATCTATCGCCGCACATAACAGGATGTGGAAATGAAAATACTGATCACTGGCGCATCCGGGCTCATTGGGTCCGTGTTGCGAAGGGAGCTCGACGCAACGGGACGATACACCATTTCCGGGATCGATGCGCGACCCCTGGACGATGTCACATTGGCAAATTTCACTTTGGCGGATTGCTACGATTTCGAAGAGATGGAAAAGGCCTTCGCAAACCAAGACGGAGTCGTTCATCTGGCGGCGAATGCACCTGTGGAAACTCCGTGGCCTGACGTGTTGCGGAACAATATCGCTTCGACGCACAACGTTTACGAAGCCGCGCGAAGGCACGGGGTGAAACGAATTGTGTTCGCAAGCTCCAACCACGCAGTTGGTAATTTCGAACTCGACGAACCTTACAAGAGCATCGGGTTCGGCGACTACTCCCTCATCGGAAACGAACCCGCAAACATACCAATAGTCGATCATCACGTTCCCATCCGACCTGACAGCGACTATGGAGTGAGCAAGGTGTTTGGCGAAGCTACCGGTCGCTACTACTCGGAGCACTTCGGACTCGAGGTCGCTTGTTTGCGGATTGGATCCGTCAACCCCCAGAACCGACCGCCCAATGAACGTGGCTTCGCTACATGGCTCTCCCATAGAGACCTGGCACACCTAGTAGATAGATGCCTTCAAGCGTCTCTGAATTTCGAGATCTTCTACGGAGTCTCCAATAACAAGTGGCGATTCTGGGACACCGAACACGCCCGTGAAACCATCGGATACAACCCGCAAGACACCGGTGAATCGTTTAGAGGACAGCCTTTTGCATAAGCCTTCTGCACAAATCCTCTTGACGACCAATGATTTCCGCAAAACCCCCAAATTAGCACCGCACTCGCGGCATCGGTTGCTCTGTCTTTCCTTTTGATCCCCGCGTTCGCGAGGATCACGGGTGACTTGCGATGATCTCCTTGATCCCGACGATAGACAGAGCGATCGATTCAAGTCGACGGCAGCGGTGCCGTGTCGTCGACGTCAAGCTGCCAAGAACGAATCAGCGCGGCCATCATCCTTATTCGATCTGCTTGTACCGGTTCGTTATACCGGTTGTGCATCTCCCACGGATCAGAGTTCAAATCGAACAACTCTCCTTGATCGTTGGCACATAGATTCAGCTTCCAACGATCCGAAGTCACAACCGATCGCCATGGTTGGTCGTTCAGCAGATTGACCATTTCGTTACCCAAATCACGGTCACCCACCCCGTTGTGCTCCATGAACACGTCCACATCTCCAAGATCGGATGCGCCTCCGATCACTTCGGCTCGGCTCACTCCATGCAACCCTTCGGGCGCTTCTTGGCGCATCATCTCAAGCAAGGTCGGAACTAGATCGATCTGGCTGAAGTTGCCTTCGACCATCCTCCCCCCCTCATGCAGCCACGGAGCACGAACAAGCATAGGCACGCGGGCTGCAGCTTCGTAGAACGTGCGCATCTCCAGCATCCCATGAGTGCCCACCAGATCGCCGTGCTCACTTGTGAAAACCAATATCGTGTTATCGGCGATTCCAGCATCGTCGATTGCCTGCACTATCTTGCCCAAAGCGTCGTCGACCAGCGTGATGTTGGACATGTAACCGGCGCGCAATCTTCGCCATCCCTCTTCAGTCGAGGTGTCGAAGCCGACCATTGCTTGATTGAAGATGTATTGGTCTCTTCTCGCCTCCCAGCGTTGCCTAACACTTTCGCTCGGGGCGTGTTCGAACTCCCTACGCATGAAGAAATCCGACCTTATTCGATTGAACAACGAGTGGCCTTCTGGCCGACGCATAAAAACCGGGTCGACTGGCAATGTCGCCGGATCATACAGGTCGTCGTAAGGTCCCCAGAACGGCGGATGGGGCTCAAGCATGCTCACATACAAGGCAAAAGGTTGTTCTTTGTTTCGATGTATGAATTCAACCGACTCGTCGGCGAGATACGACGCGATCTGCAACTCTGGGGGCAGACCGGCCCTCATTACGTCGCTGAAGATCTCGCCACCCGGACGCAGCCCGTCTGGCTTCAACCCCTTCGAGAGCAGAAACTCGTGGTACGTCGTGTTCATCTCGAGCAATTCATCGGAGGAGTAGTCGGACCATAAGCCCTCCATTACGCTGCGCCACTCGTCGAATCCGTGTTGCGCCAAGACCTCGTCGCCCAGATGCCACTTGCCGTAGTTGGCGCACAGGTATTCATCGGGAAGCATTTCGGCAATCGTCGGGACATCGCGCCGCATCGGCAGCTTGTTGCGGGGGACTCCGGTTGCGTGAGGGAATAATCCCGTCATGATCGACGATCTTGCCGGAGCGCAGACGGCCTGAGTCACGTAACAGTTGCGGAATACGACGCTTTCTCCGGCAAGCGCATTGAGATTCGGCGTCTGAATCCAGTGATTGCCGTAACACGCCATGGTGTCGAATCGTTGTCGATCGCTAAAGACGAATACGAGATTTGGTGAGTCAGTCATTTAAACCTCCCGAAAATCATCAACCAACCGCAACCTGCGCTCCGAATTATCGCCCAATTCGCCCGATGAGAACGCATCCAAGGCGAAATACGGAGTCTCTACCGCCTAAAAAGCGGTTACCCTCTCCCCGCCGCGGGACCTTTGCAAAGGTCTCGTCTTTGCGTCGCAGGACACGCGTATGCGGCCACGTCACCGCGCCCTGCTACGCGCCTAGGGTGACGGTCGGCAGCGCTCGGACATCTACACAGCTTCCGATATTATGAACGCACCGTGCCGAGACTCGATCCAAGCTCCAATTTCACCGCAACCGCCGATATTGGCGGCACACAGATTCGCGCTGCACTCATCTCCCGAGATGGTGAGATCCTCGCACAGAAGAGCATGCCGACCGAACCTGCGCGGGGCATCGAGGACGCGGCGATGAGGTTGGCTGCCTGCATCGAAGAGGTCGTGGGCTCCGAAACGGGAGTAGTGGGCATGGCGGTCTCTACTGCTGGCCCGATCGATCCTTCTACGGGCACTTACGACCATCCTCCCAACCTCGTGGGTTGGCATGGGAAGACTATGAAACCGATCTTAGAGCGCGAGTTGGAAATCCCCGTTGCGATTGGTCACGATGCAACTCTCGCCGCGCTGGCCGAAACCGAGTTCGGACCCTTCAAGGGTGCGAATTCGTTGGTCTACGTCACTATTAGCACCGGCATCGGCGGCGGAATTATCGCCAATGGAGAGATGGTCACGGGTTCGACCGGGCAAGCAGGCGAAGTTGGACACATAACGGTTCGCTCCGACTCGGAAGCCTTGGCCTGCAACGTGGGTTGTCACGGTTGCTTTGAGGGGAACGCCTCGGGACCCAACATAGGCCGCATGGCACGGATCGCAGTCGAGGCGAATCCCGATAGAGCTTCGAGATTGTTGGATCTCGTAGGAGGAAAACTTAAAAACATCGATGCGCGTTGCGTGTTCGAAGCCGCGGAAAACGGCGATCCGTTGGCTGAAGAGGTCGTGGAGCAGGTCATCGAGAACGTCGCGCGGGGTCTCGCCAGCCTCTTGAGCGTCTTCGATCCGGATGGGTTGGTGATCGGCGGAGGTGTAGTTCACAGCCTGAGCCGAAGATGGGACGAGTTAATCGACGCGGTGCGTCTGTACGGTTTGCCGCGGTATGAAACCAGAGGCGTGCCGCTCACCATCACCGAGCTCGGTGACGATGTCAGCCTTCTAGGTGCGTCGGTGCTTTCGTTCCGAAGATTCGGATGAATTCCATATAATTTTGCTTAGCGTCGGGGAGTGGCGCAGTTTGGTAGCGTGCTTCGTTCGGGACGAAGAGGTCCCGGGTTCAAATCCCGGCTCCCCGACCATCAATAATCGTCATCCTCCCCATACAGCGGGATGCTTTGACGAGGTCGTATGATTTTTGGCCCACTCGACCTGTCGAGGGATCTGGGGCCGGATGAAACGTTGACCGTCGGAATTTCAATTTTTCCGGTTGAACTCATATGCTCATTCGAATCCGCTTCGATTGGACTCAGGTGAGGGGCACAGCGGCACGAGCGACGGAATTGCCGGTTGCCACGCAGCCGGGTCTCCTAACCTCCCCAGATCCTCCGACAGGCTCAGGTTGACAGGGTTTGCTCAGGCACGAGTTATTAGTCGCATCGATCCGCGAACAAAAACCGCCGCGCCACCTTTGAGGTGACGCGGCGGTCTTTTCTCGATCGCTCCGCGGTCCTACAACCGCAGATCAATCAGATTACTGATTCGCTTCCAACCTTGTAGTGATCTTTAGGAACTCCTGCTGCCACGGGTGGAGCACACCGTAGTTACCTTCCATAGAAGGCCAGCCATCCCAGTACTCGGTGTTTCCTAGGTGACGAATGATGAGCTGCGAGACGTAGATGTCTGGCAGTTCCTCGAACCAGATCTCCATGGCATCCTCGAACAGATCCATAGTTTGGGGGTCCGTCGCCTGCAGCTTAGCCATGTCGTCGACAATGGCGTCGAACTCTTCGTTACGCCATCGCGCGGTGGCCCACGGGTTGACCGGCGGCTCGCCGATGTCTCGGAATGTAGCCGACGAGTAGAGCGAGAGCATGTAGTACGGATCGGCGCCTAGAACGCCCGACGGGCCTTTGCAACCGAACTGGTAGTCACGTTCGCCACGTCCGAATGCCTCGCCAGTGCCGGGGCTTTGATCCATCTCAGCTTCGAAGCCGGCATCCTGGAGCTGCCTCACGATGTGCACACCATAGCGTGCGAGCCAAGTGGGGAAGCCGATGTTCATCTGAATCGTCTCGCCATCTTTCTCCCACTTGTCGTCGCTGTTTTTCTCGTAACCAGCGGCGGCCATACGTTCATCGATGAGGTCGTAGTGATCCTGGGGGTCGAGGCTGTGCTTGTCGTAGATCGGCTGCAACACCTCTTCGAAAGGATCGAACCACGAGTACGGAGTTATGGGGTGGTACGCAAGGCTGCCCGCGCCGCGCTCAGCGTTGTCTACCAAGGTTTCGCGGTTGAGCGAGTAGCTCAGCGCCCAACGGATGTCTTTGCTCTCTGCTGCGGGGCTATCGCCTGCGTTATTCACGAAGAGCCCGATTGGGCACCAGTCGAGATACCCGTATGGCGGTTCCTGCAAGCTCCAGCTAACGACGTTCGGGTTCTGCTCAAAGATGTCTAGCAACGTGTCCACTGGCACCATGCTCATGGCGTCAATCTCGTTACGGATGATCATCTGGGCCCGCGAAGTTTCCTCGCGTTGAGGTATGTAGACGACCTTTTCGATGTCAGGAAGCGGCTTAAACCCAGTGTCAACCGCCCACCAGTCGCTGCGCCTCACGAAAACCTTCTGCTCTGGCGAAGCCTGGACTAATGAGAACGGGCCGGTTGAGACGGGCCAGCCTTGGTCAGGGTCGTAGAAAGTGAATGTCAGGGGATCTTTGCCTTCCCAGATGTGTTTCGGCAATATGTGTTCGCCGATTCCATGGTTACTCGTTAGAGTGTTAACCCACCAACTCGGTGACGGCGAGGCCAAGGTGAACATGACTGTGCTCGAGTCGATCACCTCAACACTTTCCATCAAGTGGATCTCGGCAGTGTGCACCATCGAATCTTGGTGTTCCTTAACTAGGGCAAAAGTAAATGCCACATCCTCTGCCGTGAATGGCTCGCCGTCGCTCCACATGATCCCATCACGAAGTTTGAGTGTCACCTCGGTGAATTCATCATTCATATCCATGCTTTCAGCAAGCCAAAACTCGGTTTCACCCGAGAGAAGGTTGAACATGATCAGTGGCTCCGCCATGGTCTGGAGAGGGCCAGTGTGCCAACCTCCGACTCCGCCGGGCACGAAGTTGTTGAAGTTTTCCCAGTCTGGGTATCGGCCGTCCGATCCGCCGCTCATCACAATTAGCGTTCGCTCTCGCGAAACGGCATCAGGATCGATCTCGTCCGCCATTGCCTCCTCGGCCGGAGCAGGCTCTGGCGCGGTGGTGGCGGTCGCAGGCACCGAAGTTGCCGTCGGCGGCACGGATGTCGCCGTGGGCTCATCGTCACCACAAGCTATGGCGCTCGAAGCGACAAGCGCCATCAACGACGCGATCAGTACCGCGTAACGAATCAGACCACCTCTACTCTTGAGGTTTGACTTGCTTACATTCATTTAAATCACAACTCTCTCGAACTTCGTTCTTGTATCAGAAAAGTTCGCATGTGCTATGCTGATTTTCACGTTTTGGCGGTTCGGCTGGGCATTCACATTGCGATTTTCCAAAAGTACCACCGATAGAACAGAATTTTACACTTTCTGCGGCACAGTCACATAACAGATTCCCGATTCGGCGATGTAATTCTGCTGATTCGGGAGTCCACTTCAGTGCCCGACACCCTTCCGCCGACATGACAGCCGAATATCTCATAAAGCGTATCGGTGTCTTTCTCCTAGTTGTCTGGGGCGCAGCGACGTTCAATTTCGCCGTGCCTCGCATCGCCGATGTGAACCCCATCGAAGAGCGCATGAGCCAACTCGCCTCGCGGGGCGCCGTTTCGAGCGGCAACACCGAGGCCATGATCAAAAACTTCGAGAAGCGATTCGGACTCGATAGGCCTGTGTGGGAACAGTACGTTCGCTACCTCTGGAACTTCGCCAGGTTCGACTTCGGGTTTTCCATCGCGTACTTCCCTACTGAAGTGAGGGCCGTGATTGCGCGCGCTCTGCCTTGGACCCTGGTCTTGGTAACCATTTCAACGCTCATCTACATCGTCATCGGAGTAGTGTTGGGCGCTCTCGTCTCTTGGCCGGGGGCGCACGGTTCGATCAAAGCCCTATTCCCTCCGGTGATGGCGCTCTCTGCCATCCCTTACTACTTGATCGGAATCGCGCTGATATATTTTTTCGCCTTCCAGTTGGAGTGGTTCCCGTTATCGGGCGGATACAGCATCGGGTCCTCACCCGATTGGGACTTGGAATTCGTCCTCGACGCGTCTAGGCATGCCATATTGCCGGCGTCGGCGATAATTTTGGCGAGCATCGGCTTCAGCGCGATCGGTATGCGCGGGATGATGGTCACAACGCAGGGCGAGGACTACATGCTGCTCGGCGAGGCCAAAGGAGTCAAAAGTTGGAGGATTTTCTTCTGGTACGGCGTTCGCAACGCCATGCTCCCACAGATCACTGCGTTCGCCCTTTCTCTCGCCCATGTAGTCTCCGGCGTCGTCCTTGTAGAGGTCGTTTTCTCTTATCCCGGCATCGGCGCGATGCTGCTCCAAGCCATCAGGAACTTCGACTACACACTCCTCTACGGCATCGTTTACCTGACTATTCTTTCGATCGCACTAGCGACCTTGATACTTGACCTGACCTACCCCCGGCTTGACCCGAGAATCACTTACGCGCCACGATCCTGAAACCTAGCTGACTGTCAATCACTTTAAGGGCCTTTGACTGGCTCGCAATCAATGGCAACCGAAGCCGCAACATCCACACAAACTGGCGGTGGCACACTCCGATCCGCGAGTAATCTCGTGCGACGGGCGCGGCAGTATCCGATGCTGTATTCGGGTCTCTTGCTGCTCATCGTCATGATTCTTTTCGGGGTCATCGGTTCACAATTCGTCGATCCCGAGCTGGCACGCGCCGGAACCACTGAAATCGACCTCGATCCCGGACAGACAATCGAATACAGGGTCAAAGGTGAAGATCGATCGGCGTTTTCGCTACTAGGCACCGACAGTCAAGGTCGCGACGTGTGGTCGTTGACCATGCTCGGCACGCCTCTCACTATCTACGTCGGATTCCTAGCAGCCTTGATCGGAATGGCCATCGGCACGATCCTCGGATTCATCGGGGGATTTTACGGCGGACTTTTCGACCACATAACTAGGAGCTTGGCCGACATGATGATCACTGTGCCCGTGCTGATGATTCTGGTCGTCATCGCGGTCACCCTGAAAGCGTCCATTGATGTCACTCAACAAGCGTTAATAATCTCGGCCGTAGTATGGATGTGGCCGCTTCGCACCATCAGGTCACAGGTGTTGACCATGCGGGAACGCGCGTACGTGTCAGTCGCCCAGATCTCGGGTGCGAACACCTTCGAAGTCATCTTCCTTGAGATGTTGCCCAACCTGCTGCCGTACCTCGCCGCCAGCCTAGCGACAACCGTCGCAGCCGCGATGCTTGCCACTATCGGCATGGACGCACTCGGTCTCGGACCCCAAAACCAGCCAACCCTGGGCAACACGATCTACTGGGCGCTCTTCTACTCGGCGCCGCTTCGCGGTATTTGGTGGTGGTGGACGCCACCCGTCATAGTCCTTGCGCTGGTGTTCGGCAGCTTGTACATGATCACAGCCGGCCTCGATCCCGTCGCCAACCCGAGATTGCGGAGACAGGTTTGACCACCACTCAACTACCTGAAACCGAGAGCTATGGATCCGAAGACGCAGGATCGCAACCCGAGCCAGCCTTGGTTCTAGAAGATCTTAGAGTCTCCTACTTCACTTCATTGGGCGAAGTAAAAGCCGCCGATGGAGTGAGTTTCACCCTCAAGCCTGGCGAGCGACTGGGTCTGGTTGGCGAATCCGGCTCCGGAAAAACCACCACTGCGCTTGGATTGATGCGACTCATCAAACCTCCTGGGAGGATCGTCTCCGGTAAAGCCTTAGTGGACGGGGAAGACCTGGTCGCGCTCGACAATGAACAGATGCGGCAGGCGAAGCTCTCAAAGATCTCGATGATTCCGCAAGGCGCAATGAATTCGCTGAATCCAGTGGCGAAGGTGAAAAATCAGATTATCGACGGTCTGCGCGATCACGGCATCAACGAATCACGATCACAATTCAACGAGCGCGTCGGCGATCTACTCTCGAAAGTCGGTCTAGAGCCCGGTGTTGCCGAGATGTACCCGCACGAGCTGAGTGGCGGAATGAAACAACGCGTCACGATCGCAATCGCCATCTCGATGAGTCCCAGACTCATCATCGCCGACGAGCCGACGAGTGCGCTGGACGTCGTTGTTCAGAAACAGATCATGGAGACGCTAGCCGATCTGCAGGAGGAGTTGGGAGCCGCGATATTGCTGATCGGCCACGACATCGGGTTGATGGCTCAATTCGTAGATCGCCTTGGGGTGATGTATTCGGGGAGGATAGTCGAGTCCGGCACATTGCGACAATTGGTCCGTGACCCCAAACACCCATACACCCAGTTGCTAATTGACAGCCTTCCCTCGCTCGAACGGCAGGACCGTAAACGAGGCGAACTACGTGGCATACCAGGCACGGCGCCCTCTCTCTATGCGTTGCCGTCCGGCTGCACTTTTCACCCGCGATGCCCGCAAGCGATGGAGAAGTGCAGCGTCGAAGAACCCATCCTCAAGGTTTTAGAAGAAGCGGGCGACGGCGAAAGCCACCAACGCCAAGCTGCCTGCCTCCTCTACTGATCGCGATCAAGCTGTGTCCACCCTCGTAGAGCTCAGAAACGTCTCGAAGATCTTCGGCACGGGATGGTTCAGCACCAAAACCGTGGCTCTTCGCGACTTTTCGATGAAAGTCGACGATGAAGAGCCAACGATCACCGCACTAGTGGGCGAAAGCGGAAGCGGCAAAACAACGTTGGCACGCATCCTTCTTGGGCTGACGCCTCCGACTTCCGGCCAGGTTCTCTATCGTGACAAACCGTTACCCGATCTGAAGAACGAAGAACGAAGAGCCTTTCGAAGAGACGTCCAAGTCATTTTTCAAGACCCTTTCGAGGTTTATAACCCCTTCTACAAGGTCGACCATGCGCTCCACCTGCCCGTTCGCAAAGCCAAGCTCGTAAATTCCAAAGAGGAAGCCGTCGAGAAAATAGAAGAGACGCTGCATCGAGTGGGGCTCAATCCTCGCGATACGTTGGGCAGGTACCCGCATCAACTGAGCGGCGGACAGCGTCAACGAGTAATGGTTGCAAGGGCGCTGCTCCTCAACCCGAAACTTATCGTCGCCGACGAGCCTGTTTCGATGGTCGACGCATCGCTCCGAGCCACGATTCTCCAAAACCTTCGAGAACTTAACACCGAATTTGGCATCTCGATCATCTACATCACTCACGACCTCACCACCGCGTACGAGATAAGTGAAAAGATCGTCGTGCTCTATCGGGGGGCAGTCGCTGAAGTCGGAGACGTAGTGCCCATAGTCCAAACGCCTGAACACCCGTACACGCGGTTGCTAATCGGATCAATCCCCATGCCTGACCCGGATGTGCATTGGCAACAAGGGTTGGAAGTTGCATCGCCCACCGCGAGCAGCGCCGTCTCAGCGCCCGATATCGACTACGAGGGTTGCCAATTCGTCGACCGGTGCCCGCATGCGATGGAAATATGCGAGAAAGCTCCACCTCTGTATCGAACCGCAGAGGGCCGCGCCGCCTCCTGCTACCTATACAAGGAACATCCCGAGGTGGAGTTATCCGAAGCCTACTGATCTCGGATAGATATTTCTTGAGAATGGAACTCGGTTTGGACTGACTCGCCCTTCGACGAGTTCAGGACGAAGGGAGGTCTTCCGTAAGTGGCGCGCACTGCTCAAGTCCTTCAGAGGGCGCGCCTTGAGACCGCGAGTCTCCGTTAGTGGTGAGCCCGTCGAACTATTGGCAGGGAGAATCCCTTACCAGCTAGGCTCTTCCTCGCGCTCGATTTTGCCTTCATCTAGGTCCATGCCAATCCCTGGACCATTGGGCAGGCAAATCACTCCGCCTTCGGGTTTAACCGGCGATTTCAGGAACAACTGGTGTATCTCGTTCCACTTGATCAGGTACTCCTGATACGGAGTGTGGATCGGCGACTGCGTGACCGAGACGTGGATTCCTGCCGGCGTGGAGTGACCGTGCGGAATTGTGATCAAATCAGCCGACGTCGCCAATGCCATGATCTTCAGAGTCTCGGAGATGCCGCCCGCCCAGTAGATGTCTGGCTGCAACACATCGAGAGCCTCGGCGTCGATGAAACGCTTGAAGCCCCAGCGAGTGTATTCGTGCTCGGCTCCTGAGATGGGGATGTTCGTCTTCTCTCGGATCTTGCGATACGAATCGATGCGATCCGGCATCGCAACCTCTTCGAGCCAACGCGGAGCACAATCCTCGATCGCAGATGCTAGCTTCACTACGTAGTTGACGTCCATAGCCTGCCAACAGTCGAGCATGATGTCGTCATCATCGCCCAGGGCTTCGCGCAATGTCTCGACCATCGTAACGTTCTGCTTGAAGCCATCGGCACCTGACATCGGACCGTGTCGGAAAAACCACTTCTGAGCCGCGTATCCAAGCGACTGCGCCCATTGCGCGCGTTCTTTCACGAGCCCCATGTCGGTTACGTTGTAGCCGAGCATCGATGCGTAGGCCGGCACCTTGTCCCTCGTCGGACCGCCGAGCAACACATAAACAGGCACGTCGAGCGCTCGACCTTTGAGGTCCCACAGCGCGCAGTCGACCACTGAGATCGCCATCATCGCTTGACCGTGCCGGCCGTGAACCTGGGATCGGTGCATGATGTCCCAGAGAAACTCGGTCGCCATCGGGTCCCGCCCGATGAGCAAAGGAGTCAGTTGCTTCTCGACTAGGAATGCGACAGTCTCATCAACGGGCCCACCTATGCCGATCGCACCGTCGTCGGTCTCGATCTGGATGAAAAATGCGTCGTGCTCCATCACGTCCGATCGAGCTTGGTCGGTCATCACGTTTGCGCGCCGCACAGAACCCCGGAACTCTTCGTACACATCGAGAGGAGTTACGAGCCTATCTTCCCAGAACGTCCCATCCGTCTCCATCACGCCAAATACGTGCCTGATTCTCACATTTGAGATTTTCATGCTTTACTTCTGAATTTCAGACGCTACCAGGGGCGCGGCGGCTCATACCGCTGGCTTAGACCCAGCTTCACCGAGCTCTTCGCGCACTTTCCGGGACTTCCTGATGAGAAACCAAATCACAACGGCGAAAACGAACGAAACGCCGACCCAAAGTATCGTTCCGAAGAGAAGGTTCGAGCCTCCTCTGGATCGATCGAAGACTTCTGTTGCCAAAGTCAAGGTTGCCGAGCCGTGCTCAGGATGCTCCACCACAACGTCGAGCGCCCAGACTCCGGTATCTTCAACTTCAAGTCGACCGACATAAAACTCTCGATCCTCTGGGGAGTTAAGCGCCGGAGCTACCTGCCGAGCCCCATGTTCAGAAGGAGTGCCGTATACGCGCACTATTGCATCGGGCACAGAGACGTCGCCGTCTGCGGTATGAACCTGAACTGAGAGCGCCAACGTTCCCAAAATGACCCGCTCGGGAGATTGTTGGACGATCAAACGATAAGGACCCACGACCTCGTCCGCGATCTCCACGAATGGACCCGAAGTCAGGGTCAAAGTTTGAGCCGACGCTGTCTGGGAAGCGAAAATGCCGACGAGTGCAGCAACGGTTGCAATCGACAGAACGAGTCGGGCTGCCAAGAGATAAAGGGACGAATGACTAAGAACTAACATCCAATCTCAAGGATATATTTGGAAAACCTGCAGGTTAACCGCCCTCATTCCGACTCCTCAGGGGGTTTGACGCTCCGGAAAGCCGCGTAAAAAGCGAAATCGTACACCAACTTCAATCCGGCAGCTGCCAACCAAGGCGCAACCGTAAGAGCACCTGCCCACATCCATCCGGTTACCGTCGCACTCGGGATCCGTCCCAGACCCCTGCCAAGATTAGCCGTCCCAGCCATGACCAGCTGCTCATCATCGCCCGTGATCGCCATCATGTAAGACTGCCGGGTCGGGACATCCATCTCATCGAACAGCGATCGAAGCAGCCAGAAAACCACAGCGATCTGGACGACATTCTGAAAAGCGAAGAAGATGAGCATCAAGTTGCTCAACACCTGCGAAAAGACCAAGGTGTTCAACAACCCGAACTTTCGAGCCACGTATGGCGCCAACGCCAAAGACACCATGTTCAACCCTTGTGCGGCAATCAACATCCCACCAATAGCTGCTACCGACATCCCGAACTTCGTGAACAACCAAAAACTTAGGAATGACTCAAACATCATCCCACCTGCAAACGAGTCGATAGAAAACAACCCTGACATGGTGAGAATCCGCCGCCTAGACCGCGTCTTGAAGGGGTTGGGAATTGCCGAACTCTTGGCCGCGTCCACTGTAGCCAAATGAGGCTCAATCGCACGAGACAACAATGCGTAGAGCAACCCACCGACACCATTCATCACCACGTAGATCAGTATCACGAATTTGTAAGCATCAATCGCCTCCCAGTGGAGAGTCGCTATCAAATACGTCGCAATGCCCGCGATCAATGCACCCATAACGCGGCCCAGCGATGAGGCCATCGTCAGGTAGGAAAACGCCCGAGTCCTGTGTTCGGCCTGCACAACTCTGGCAAGACCCGTCTGTTCCAACTGCAGCATTGCGCCCCAATGCATTCCACTCGCCGCGTATGACCCTACAAACCCGCCGATCGCCAACAGCAAGAAACTATCAGTCATCACCAGCAACAATCCCGCTCCGGCCGTAATGAAAGCTAGCCACATCGCCCACGCCCTGCTTGAAATTCGCCCGGTCGACACCATGACGAGGACCGACAACGCAAACCCGCCTGCCAAACTGATGCCTAACAGAACCCCGATCCCAGCGTTCCCAAAACCCACTGCCGAAAGATAAATGACGGCGAGCACCGCCAGGGTCGAACGGGCGCCATCCCTCAAAAATCGGCCAAGGTAAAAAAGCCAAGCATCGCGCTCAGCGCCTCTACCCATCACTCTGGCATTCAAATCAAGCATCGGGTCAATCTTGGGTTAGTGGATGCAGGAGCGTGCGCAACACCGCGCGCCAACATAAAATTCCAACATCGATTCATCCAGTTGTATCCCATCCGTGCGGCTCTCGCTGGCAAGCAAGCAACTTATGCACTAAGGAAATTTAGATGTCGTTAAAGGATCGGATCGGCTTCGATGCCGGCGGAACCAAGCTAGAGGACGTTCTCAGCCACGCAGCCGCCAACGGCTTCTACTTCATCGACTTCAACGCCGATCGAGGCGACAACCACATGGACACATGGGGGGAAGATAGGGTGTCGGCAGTCCGGGAAACGTGCGCGCGGACCGGGATCTCCATCGGTCTCCACACTTTGAGCGGCGTTAATGTCGCCGAATACTCTCCCCACGTGTCTCGAGGCGTCGAAAACTACATGCGGGCATCTGTTGACTTGGCGAACAAACTCGGTTGCCGATGGACGATCGTCCACGCCGGTTACCACTTCACTTCTGATCCTGAAGAGCGACTCGACACGGCGATCTCGCGGCTTCGACGCATAGCTGAATATGCTGCCGACACAGGCCAGCGCATCTTGCTCGAAAATCTCAACTACGAACCCGAACATGCCGAAGTGCGCTATCTCGCCCACAACGTCGAAGAGTGCACAAAAATATTCGATGCGATCCCGGCCGAACGACTAGGTTGGGCATTCACAGTCAATCACGCCAACCTAGTTGCTGAAGGCGTGGATGGATTCTTGGACGCCTTCGGAATCGAACGCATCGGCGAGGTGCGACTCGCTGATAACGACGGCGACTACGAAATCCACATGATTCCGGGCGAAGGAAACATCGACTTTTCGTCATGTCTCAACCGTCTCGAATCGGCCGGATACCGGGGCCACTATTCAATGGCATACGGAGACAATGACGAGAAGATCGCTTCTCGCGACCACTTATCATCGCTCGTCTCTTGAGACCTACCCCATAAGGAGCCGGAAATGGCAGCGCAAACAGGCATATCGCCCCACGGAAATTCGACCAGGCCGCCAGCCACTGGAGCGCGAGGGATGGTCGCCTCCGCCAGCCAACACGCAACCGTTGCGGGGTTACGAGCACTCCAAGACGGCGGTAACGCGATCGACGCGGCAGTAGCCGTGGCAGCCGGACTCAACGTCGCCGAACCTTACATGTCCGGGATGGGCGGAGTCGGCATCGGCCTCGTCTACATCGCCAGCGAAAACCGCACTCGAGTGCTCAACTTCTCCGGTCACGCTCCGAACAACATCGACCCTTCCTCAATGAATCGTGACGACATGGAGTTCGGGCCTCTCACTCCGCTTGTGCCAGGAAATATCGGCGGCTGGCTTACGATGCACGACGAGTACGGGACGCTCGATCGGGCTGCCGTCTTCTCCTACGCCATTGGACTCGCTTCAGAAGGCATCGCTATGTCTCCGGTGACTGCGTCGACGGTGGCCGACACGGCGCCACGCATCGCCGAACACACCGAGGATCAATCGAAGTTCCCACTCGTCTTCGATTCGGTGGAAACCGGGTCACTGCTCAGGCAGCCGTACTTGGCCGAGAGCTTTGCAGCGGTCGTAGAAGGAGGGATTGAAGAGTTTTACGAGGGAAAGCTGGGCGACGCGATCTGGCGGGGCCAAAAAGCCGTCGGCGGAGTGATTTCACGAGAGGAGTTGGCGGCGTACAGACCTGAGTGGCAAGAACCGCTTTCAGGGGGTTACCGGGGTCTAGAGGTGCGGACACCAAAACCGAACTCGTCTGCCTTCCAGATATTGGAGACACTCAACATCTTGGATGGTTACGACCTCGATCACGGATCAGCGAGCGCTCAACACCTTCTCATCGAGGCCGTGTTGAAGGCCGCCGACGACCGCACCAAGTACTCCGGCGACCCCAAATTCGTAGACATACCTCTAGATCGCTTGCTCTCGCAAGAGTACGCCGAAGAGATCCGGGGTTCGATAGATCCCAACCGCTTCAGCGGCTTCCCGCCCGAAAGGTGGAATAGATCGCTAGTCGAGCAGGTATTACCCGACCCTTGGTCGCCGATGACGACTCACTTCGCCACCGCGGATCGGTGGGGAAACGTCGTGACGATCACGCAGACGCTAGGCGGAGGATTCGGGTCCGGAGTAGTGCCCAAGGGCACAGGTGTCTTCCTCAACAACATGGGCAAGTGGTTCGATCTGAACGAGGGCAGCCCCAACGACCTGAGCGGAGGCCGCGCAGTCGACTTCGTCATTGCTCCCGCTCAGATATTCGATGGCAGCGGCAACTTCGTCGCATCTATCGGCACGCCTGGCAGCTACGGCATCCTGCACACGACACTGCAGATCATGCACCAGTTCATCGACGGCGGATTAAACATTCAAGAGGCCGTTGAAGCGCCACGATTCCGTTACTACGACGCGGGTGCGCTGTACTTCGAGGCCAGATTCGACAGTGGGCTTCTAGGGGAGCTTGAGTCGATGGGACACACTCCCATCATGTTGCCGCCGTACACGGCCGCCGTTGGTGGCTCACAAGCGATCCATCGCACCGAACATGGCACTTTCCTCGGGGCGGCGGACCCTCGGAGGGACGGATTCGCGCTTGGGTGGTGATTGGCGAATACTCATGTGAGTCGCCCAAACCCCTGCATCCACGCCCACTTGAGGTGCTAAAATGTTCCAATCCTCGCACGATTCTCTGTCTGACAGTTGATGGGCAACCAGGCAACTTCCCCAATTTCTCCTACGAGTCCTCAACGGAGGGTCCGTTTGGCAGACTTCCGAGCGGTTGATCTCTTCGCTGGCGTCGGCGGAATGAGTCTTGGCTTCCAACAAGCCGGTTTCGATCTTGTCGCGGCGTACGACAATTGGCCCCGAGCCATCGACGTCTATCGCGTGAACTTTGAGCACCCGATTCATGCACTCGATCTTTCCAAAATAGAGGATGCCGTTGACCACGTGTCCGGATATTCGCCGGAGGTCGTGATCGGTGGACCACCGTGTCAAGACTTTTCGAGCGCCGGCAACCGCAAAGAACGGGGAAACGCAAGTCTAACCGAAGCCTTCGCATTGATAGCCACTGCGACTAAACCGCACATAATCGTTATGGAAAACGTCCCTCGGGGGCGCTTAAGTCGAGCTTATCGCCGCGCCCGCGAGACGATGAAGTGCGAAGGATACGGAATAACCGAGACGGTACTGGACGCAAGCCTGTGTGGCGTGCCCCAGAAACGCAAGCGATTCTTCGTGATCGCCATCAAGGACCAACCTGACGGATTACTTGACGATTATTTCGATGAAGAACCTGCTTGTTCACCGTTAACCGTCGCGCAATACCTGCGCGACGAAATCGACACCAACTACTACTACCGGCATCCCCGCAATTACTCGAGGCGAGCTATCTACTCTATCGACGAACCTGCAGCAACAATCCGAGGAGTTAACCGCCCCATTCCGCCGAGTTACCATGGCCACCACCTTGATGCTGCCCCCAAGACTTTGGCGAGGCCGCTAACGACATACGAGCGGAGTCGTATCCAAACCTTCCCCTCGGAATGGCGTTGGCAAGGAACCAAGACAGACATCGAACAGATGGTTGGCAATGCTGTACCGGTGGTTCTCGCGAGGTTCGTGGCTGAAGGAGTGAAACTCGCTTGTCTGTGAGCGAGCCATCACTATATGGCATTGAAAACTCAAATCGTCGCGGCAACGATTTGTGGGGCAAAAACCAATTCAATTCCACATTTCCGGTCGCTTTATGTTGTTACATGAGGGACACGGGCATCGCTCCTGTCTACATCGCTGTCGAACCTGATTTTTCTCATCGAACAACCGACCAAGAGATTAATATCTCCGATGTCTTCGGCACAGATGCGAAAGGTGATCAGGTGCGGTTTGACTTTGAATCGTCGTTTGAACCCGCCGAAGTATTCACCTTTGACCGCCTTGAAGCCATTGACTTGGTCACGAGTTCTCGTGGCGGACAACCCCTAAGGCCACTGGAAATCAAATTGACGGTGCTACCAGACGATGCCACTGCTTCGCTTGCCCCAAACAGATGGAGTTCTGAAATTGTGGTTCGACCAATCACCACCGCATACGCAACAATTCAGATCGCGCGCGGTATTAAGCTTGCCGGTTTAGGCCCTGGAATACGGAAATTAATCGAACCAGTTTGGCAGAATGTGCAAGATTGGAACAATCGATCCGAGGTTCTGACTTCAATGGACGAAATTGTCGCCGCGTTACGCAACGTTACTGGTTCGATAACAGATCTACAAGTGCCGTTCTTGCTTCAACCTATCTGGAAGACACAGGGGAAATCGCCATTATTGGCCATGAATTGTTTCGACGTCTTTGTTTGGTCGGATCTTGCAATCTGGAAATTATTTATCGATGCAGCGACAAGGCGCAAGACCAAGAGGGTGACACGTCACCAACGAGAATGCGCTCGAACTTTACGATGCCTTTATGAATTGCTGACCGTCGGGCAAATCCGATATTCAGACATCTATCGCGGAATGGATTTGGGCACACAAACCGACAAAGCATTTTCGTTCGGAGGTAAAACGACGATCAAATATATGGAACATGAGCGATTGTCAACCCCGGCCGTGCACAGGGATTCCTTGCGTTCCATCATTCTGAATAGCGGCGAAACCAAACTCAGCCCCGAAAGACGGTTCGATGCATCTGTCTATTTCACTTTGGGACGAACAACTCAGAGCCTTGGATGAACCCGTCACCTATGTATCATTTACCCCAAATCTCTGATCCCGCAACCTCGAACCGAGCCTGAAACCATGCCAGCCCTCACTAAAGAACAGCTAGAACACTTCGACGAATTCGGTTTCGTAACGGCGCAGAACCTGATCGATCCCGAGACCGTCATCGATCCCGTGATCGACGAGTACGCCGGAGTTCTAGACGCTCTAGCAGAAGAACTCTACGAAAAAGGGGTGATCAGCTCCGCCTACGAAGAGTTGGAGTTCGGCGAACGCCTCACAACCATCTATGCCGAGTCAGGGGATGTCCATAACGGCTACTTCGACTTCTCACTGCCTCAGGGAAGCGTAAAGCCTGACACCCCGTTCTGGGCGGGACCTGCTGTGTTCAAGGCGCTTACCGACCCAGGTCTTCTCGACGCTGTGGAGAGTCTTGTCGGAGGCGAGGTCTACTCCAACCCAGTTCAGCACGTGCGCATAAAGGTGCCCGAGCATCAAGCGCCTAGAGATGAGAAAGGCGAGGTCAAGTTCGGAGTGACTCCTTGGCACCAAGATTGCGGGGTAGTCAACGAGGATGCAGACGAGACACTGATGCTCACCGTCTGGTTTCCGCTAATGGATACAGACGTCGAAAACGGCTGCCTCCAGGTTGTTCCGAAGTCGCACCGCGCCGATCTGCTTACCCACTGCCCGGGCGGAAAAGGCGGGCTCCAGAGCGGACTTCAGATTCCCGAAACCGAGTTCGCTGCGCCAACGGCGGTCCCGGTCCCCCTAAACAAGGGCGATGCCTTGTTCATGACGAAGTACACCGTCCACTCCTCACTGCCCAACAACAGCGATCGAATTCGCTGGAGCTTCGACTTGCGTTACAACCCGGTGGGACAATCTACCGGCCGAGAGGTATTTCCGGGTTTCGTGGCACGTAGCCGTACAAACCCCGACAGCGAGTTGCACGATCCAGCTACTTGGTACGAGATGTGGCGGGACACGCGTGACGCTCTAGCCCGAGGGGAAGATCCTCAATCCTTCAACCGTTGGGACGGATCGGACCCGGCCTGCGCGTAGCCGTCATCCCGAGGCATCGGGACCCAGATGAGAGTCGGAGCACCCGATTCGCCGTTTTCGGCGCAAAGGGGCCGGATTCTCTGACGATCACCCTCTCCTTGATCCTCTCCCACGGAGGGGACGGCCTACCCGCTCGTTGAGCGGGTTCGGACATTCGTACGCGTCACGCCTGTTGACGTGGTTTGTGCACGGTGACTCGCGATTTCTTGTTCGCTTTAGTGCCCGGGCGTGTACGGCACGCCTTCTAGCAATCCCGCTTCATGCATCGCGTTCCACTCGTTGAGGAACGTGGTGTTCCACTCGTCGGTGAGCTTGTTTTGGACCATCTCTTCGAAAATTGGCCAGAAGACGATTATCCCGTCTGCTCCGTCTCGGATGGCTGCATGTGCGGTGTCTGTGGAGCGCACCAGAGCGGCGGTGATGTAGGGGCGTTGGTCCCATCCGGAGAATGTGTCGCGGAGTTCGCGCACGAGATTGGTCGGATCGCCGGATACATCTCGATAGGGCTCGCAGAACGGCAAGACGTGGGTTGCTCCAGCTTGCGCCACTGCTGCCGCTTGGTTGAGTGTGAACACAGTCGTGCAGAAAGTCTCGACGCCCGCTTTTTTGAGTTCGGCGAAGGCTCCCAGCGCATTGACTGAACAAGGAATCTTTAGGATGACCTTGTCGGACATCTTGGTGAAGACTTCGCCGACGTCCAGGAGTTCCTGAGTCGAGTGTCCGTCGATTTCAACTACGACCTGCTTGTCGGTGATATCAAGGTATCGCTGAATGACTTCAGTCATCTGCCCGTATTTCTGAACCATTTGGTTCAGGACAACGGTGTTAGTGACGATTCCAGCCGCGCCGCGTGACATCCATGGTTCGAGATCGCTGGGGTCGCCGGCGAGCCAGATAGCGGGCCCTGAGCTAGTTGTGCGATTCAGTCGGGCGGCACCCGACTGCTGGGGCATTTGGTCGGTTGCGCCGTTAGTGGACTGGGTGGTTTGTTGCATTTCGTGCCTCCAAATCGGTCTTGGTCGGAATAGTGGGCGATGACGCTTATGTTGATGGCTTGAAGTGTAACTTGATTTTTTCTGTCGCCGGTACACGGTGGTGGGCAAGGGTTGTGTTTGCGAAGTTGGTAGACTGCTACGCATTCAACAAGATTGTTCATCGGAGGGTGTTTTGACTACGGTTTCGGCAAGAGCTAGGGCGTTACATGACGATTCGATCGTGATCGACGCGTTGAACGTGAGTGATTGGGACAGCGATGCTGTATTCACGAGTTTGAACGACGGGGGCGTGACCGCGATCAACGCGACGATCGCGACATGGGAGGGGTTCGAAGAGACGATGGACCACATCTCGAAATGGCTCGTCCGGTTTAGGGAAAGGTCTAACCAGATCCTGCTCGTAGAGACTATGGACGACATTAAGCGAGCGAAGGCTGAGGGCAAGACGGGGATCATTTTGGGATGGCAGAACACATCGCCGATCGAAAACGACCTGAAGCGATTGGAGTTGTTTCATCGTGTCGGTGTGAGGATCATGCAGGTCACGTACCACGAGCGGAATCTGCTCGGCGATGGCTGCATGGAGCGCGTGGATGGAGGTCTCACCAATTTCGGTCTGGACGCGGTTGCCGAGATGAACCGACTAGGGATAGTGATCGATCTCTCGCATGTGGGTGTGTCGACGACTCAGGAGACGATCGAGGTCTCGGAGAAGCCGGTCGCGATCACTCACGCCAATGCGAAGAGTTACTACGAGCATCGGCGGAACAAGACGGACCAGGCGATTCGGACGATGGCGGAGAAGGGCGGCGTGATCGGTGCGACGTGCATCCGGGGCTTCCTGCGCAACAGCGTTACCGCGCAGTTAGACGACTACCTGGACGCGATTGATCATCTCGTCAACATGGTTGGAATCGACCACGTTGCCATCGGCACGGACCACACTCAAGACCAAGAGCCAGCGTTCTGGAAATACATCGGCGCGCAGCAAGGCACCAAGTTTCCGTCGACTTTCACAGGAGTGGACGAAGATCCATTGCCTTGGTACGATCAGTATCCCGACGATCTAAAAGTGCCAGGTCAGATGCCCGCGCTTACTGAGGCTCTGCTTGGTCGTGGATACTCCGAAGTTGAGATTCGGAAGATCCTGGGAGGGAACTGGATGCGCCTCTTCGCCGACGTTTTTTCGGCTGCCGACTAGTTGGAGCGGGTATCTGAGTCCGCTTCGCCGTTTCGTCTAGAGAAGTCAAATACTTAAGGCGTACCCCTCACCCGAATCCTCTCCCCGGCTGAGAGAGGGGATCAGTCCTCCTGACGGGTTGGGATGTCGAGATTTTTAGAGCGCGATGATCCCGTAGCCGGCGTCGACTGGTATCACCGCCCCAGTGATGCCGCTCGACATATCGCTCAGTAAAAATAGGGCCGCATCACCCACCTCTTCGTGCTTGATGTTTCGACGCAGGGGTGATCGCTCCCTATGCGCCCGTGTCATCTCGCGGAACCCGGGAATGCTTCGTGCCGCTAACGTCGGCAACGGACCCGCAGAAATGGCGTTCACTCGCACCCCTTGCTCGCCGAACTCAGCGGCCAATTGTCGCACCTCGTTTTCCAACGCCGCCTTTGCTGTGCCCATGATGTTGTATCCGGGATATACGCGGAGCGATGCATCAAACGTCATAGTCACGACGCTGCCGCCGTCGGACATCAAAGGTACCGCTTTCGATACAACCGGAATCAACGTGTACGCGCTTGCCTCCAGAGCCGTCCGGAATCCCTGTCGACCGGTAGTAGAAAAGTCGCCGCCCAGATCATCCCGCTCTGCATAGGCCACCGAGTGGACAACGTAGTCCAATGATCCCCACTCATCAGCCAATCGATCGTAAACAGTCTGCACGTCGCCGTCATCGGTGGCGTCGCATTCGATCAGGATTGGGTTGTCGAGTTCCGACAACGTCTTCTGAACCGGGGTGAGAAGACGCTCGTTCAGATACGTGAAAGCAAGCTCGGCTCCGGCATCGATTAGACGTTGCGAAATCGCCCAAGCGATGCTTCGCTGGTTCGCCACGCCGAAGATGACTCCTCGCTTACCAGAAAGATCTATCTCAACCGACATGTTGCTCCATTCCCGTGCTCAACTGTGAGCTCAACTTAACAATTTATATTGCCAAGTCCGGTTGGATTAGAAGTCAACCTCATCCGGCACGACGGGCCGATTCACCCGCGACGAGAGCTGGGCTGCCCTCACGAATTTGTAGATCCCTCTGCCCTCCTCGGCAGATAGCCCAGGGTTGCCGCCATTGGCGATGCTATCGACGAACTCTTTAGTGCCAGTTTTGAAGGAAGAGGCCCAATCCGCATCGATTTCGTCGACTCCCACGCGGGTCATCTCGCCATCGACGAAGACTTCCAACGGTGCAACATCGTTCAACAGCTTCGCGGTGCAGCGATTCACCCAGATGAAGCCGCGAGTGCCCGTTAGCTCGAACCACTCGTCGCCCGGGTAGTAGTCGGAGCGCATGACCATCTCGTCTGACGAATAAGCGTCCCAAGATCCATGCGTTCGCCCTCCTTCGTAGCTCCACGAAACGATGAGGGGGCTGTCCACCTTGAATCCGTCTTCCTTGCTCGACTCCCGAATCAATCCAAACACTGAGTCTGGATTTCCGAGGAAGAAACGCCCCATTGCGAATATGTGCCAACCGTAATCCAACGTCACTCTACCGCCACCGGAAACGTCTTCGTCGAACCGCCAACTGCGAGTTCGATCCTCTACCGCCCAGCCATAGTTGCCGGATGCCAGCACAGTTTTCATCCGTATCGAGACCGGGGTGCCTATCACCCCTTCATCCAGCATCCGCTTCGCCTCGGCCAACGGCTCGTAGTACTTGAAGTTCTCGAAGACCCTGAAGATCTTGTCGGACCTTCGCGCGGCTTCTACAACCGCATCGCATTCGGCCAAAGAGATCACCATCGGCTTCTGCACCGAAACGTGCTTACCCGCATCCAGCGCATCGAGGATCATCTGCGCATGGAATTTATGAGGGGTCAGGATCTCGACGCCATCGATTTCGCCGTCATCGAGTAAGGCGCGGTAGTCGATGTATGACTTGTCGGCGCCCCACTCGTTGGCTCTCGACTCCGCCATGTCGGCGTAGTTGTCTGCCACGGCAGCGATGCGTGCATCAGGGTGCTCTATGTAGCCCGGAGCGTGAAGCTCCGCAATCTTGCCCCCTCCGATTATCCCTATATTGACCATTTGTAGAGGCCCCCTAGTCCGAAACCCTTAGCGTGTTATCACCAGTTGGTGTGCGAACCGTCTCTGCGGTGCAGGTGCGGCGACTCCCAGAACTTGAATGGCTCGCTGAGGCTTGCCTCGTCGACTTCGACCCCTAGGCCGGGTAGATCTTGAAGCACCACCCTCCCGGGCTCGATGTCAGGTTGCACGGGGAACACCTCGCGGTTGTAGAAGTCGTTGTTCCGCTCGCCGGGCGAGGAACGTATCTCCAACCACGAGAAGTTAGCGATCGCGGTGGCGAAGTGAGACGTGGCTGCTACGCAGATGGCTCCCAGCGGATTGTGTGGCATCAGATCGATGTAGTGTGCCTCGGCCCAGCCAGCGACCTTCATCGCCTCGGTAAACCCACCGACATTGCAGATGTCGACACGCGCGTAGTTGGTGAGGCCTTTCTCGATGTACGGGAGGAACTGCCACTTCGAGGCAAACTCCTCGCCAATGGCGAAGGGGACGACGGTCAACTTGCGCAGCTCTTCGTAGGCCTCCGGAGATTCGTCGCGAATCGGCTCCTCGATGAAGTCCAGTGTGTGAACCGGCATCATCTGACAGAAAGAGGCAGCTTCAGCGACAGACAGCCGATGGTGGTAGTCGATGCCGATCACGGGCTCCAGTCCCAACGCTTCTCTAGCTTTGATCAAAGCTTCAGCCGTCGGAGCAATCGACTCACGCGGTTCGAATAGAGTCGGATCGTCTTCTTCGCCGATCGTGTTCAGGTTCAGTCGCATAGCCTTGTAGCCATCCGCCCAGATGAGTTTCCCTACCTCAACCACCTCTTCGGCAGTCGATCCGCCACCGCTGGCGAAAGTTGGTACCCAATCCCTCTGCTTGCCGCCGAGCAACTCGTACACAGGCACACCGAGCTTCTTGCCGACGATGTCGTAAAGGGCGATGTCGATGGCCGACATCGCGCCCGTAATGGTGCGTCCGCCCTCGAAGTACTGGCCTCGATACATCTCCTGCCAGATACGGCCTCGTTGCATCGGGTCTTGACCTACTAGAAACTCCCTAAAATGCTCCACCATCCCGCTAACTGCTAGCTCACGACCCGAAAAGCCCGACTCGCCCCAACCGTAGATCCCCTCATCTGTCTCGACCTTCACCAGCATCTGGTTGCGACGCCCTACCCATACCGGATATGGTTTTACGTCTGTGATCTTCATACTTGACCGCCTTTTGGTTAACGCATTGGGCGCGTTACGACCTTCGCGCCGTAAAGTCTAGCGCCGCACGAAGTCGGCAACGTCTCTGAAACCCGGATTCGTCAAGAGACTGTTGCGCGGTTCACTTCCGTCGGAGCCCCACAAAACCAGATGACACAAAAAATCCCTAAACGCCTCATCGCTCTATCCCAAGCTCATCCAGAATCACGAGATATTCGCCGAACGAAGAGATCGACTGAAGCTGCTTTACGAGCACACCGACGTCGGCTGACTCTTGCCTGAATTGCCATAACTGGCTCGCCAAAGGGCTGGTTGAGGTCGATCCAGCCGCGTAAAGGCCGTGAAATGCGAAGTACGCCTGGTTCAACTTTCTGATGTTGTACCGATTCTCAACCAGAACCAAGCGCCGCTCCTCCATGTACGCCTCAGCTTCGTCGATCCGTCCCTCTTCCAACAGCTCATCCGTCCGTTTCCTGGTCTCGTACATGAACTCACGGAAGTCGAACTTCTCGGGTTCCGCATCGGCGTCTTCGCTCTCTGCAATAACGCTGGGTGGTGGCAAGGAAACGTCAACGTCTTCACCGGTCACGGCGTTATAGGCCAGACGACCTATTTCGTCGCCAGCCATATCGGCAAGGGTCTCGTTCAAGGACGTTATGTCACCGCCCTGCCAGTACGAGCGACCTAGGGGATGGAACAGAAGATAGGCGTGCAGCCATTCGTGCGCAGTTACCTCTAACAACGCCAACAGGTCGAGGTCGGAGGGGACTATGTTCGGATACGCGGCCAATCCACCCGTCCTGAGTACCGCCGCAGAAAGATCACCGTCGGCCTCGATCTCAGTCTCGATCCATACGCGGTCAGCCTCAGAGATCTCGGGACGTATGAGTTTCACCTCCTCTCGTCTAATCACGTGCCGAGGCGACGTGACAGCGATGTTTGGGGGCTGATGGAGCCTGAAGTCCACCGGTGGCCACACGAAGTCGTCTCCTTGACTCAACCCAAGCCTCACAAGCTGGGCAGAGATCGCTGCTTCCAAATGCTCCTCTACTAAGTCACGGATCTCATTCCTTTCGCCGAGCAGGGCATCGAGATCCCTCTGCGCCGCGGCAATCGATCTGGCATCGCCGTGGGCAGTTGTCTCTTCCAACTTTGTCTTCGCCTCGCGCAGTTTGGGCACCAAGTCGATGTAACGTTCCAATGCCGCGCCTCTCGCATCGTCATCGATCGCAGTCCAAGGCAGGCGCGAGTAGATGATGTGGAGCCACTTGGCGGGCAAGTGCTTCAACTCGTAGAGCGTAAGGTTGTAACCGTACCCCGAACTGGCGCGTTGCAACGGGCTCATCACCAGTTGGTCCCCTGCCGGCAGTGCGACGATTGATACGCCGTAGATCATCAGTAGGATGATCAGAAGTCGAACTGACCACGCGCCGAGGCGGTGCCGACATCCGTACCGAGCCCGTCGCCGTCTTCGTTGCCGTGCTCGCACAATGTCACGATAACCACGAGCCCGACCAAATAGTCGGAAACCCGTTCCTCGACGTATTACATTCCTGAATCTCAACGACTTAACTCGGTAGATGGGTATTTCAGCCACTCAACGTTTCAATCGGTACTTGATACGATGCCGTGCTCTCGTGCCGATTGTTTTCACCGCTTCAATCTATATCGGAGTGGCTTGCGCGTCACCGTCTGAGATTGAAAACACGGTGGAGCCCACCAGCGTCATCCCTGCGCCGACCGCCATAGGTTCGTCGGTTGATTCATCTGTGACGCCGGTGGCGACGTCGCAAGTCACCGCGGCCCCCGGAGTTGCGCCTACTTCGGAAGCTATTGCAAAAGACAACGTTGCCGCCGCCGTTGAGACGACTATCGCGGAAGCCGACGAAGAGGGCGCCGGACCCAGGCAACCAGAGTGGGTTAGAGCTCGCGTTGAAGCCCTGATTGACATTTGGGGGTTTACAGAGGAGGGCGAGCGTTGGGTCAAGGGCTACGATCTCCGTCAGATGGTGGGTGAGCCAGGGTGGTTCGGAAGCTACGGCTTCGAGTATTGGGCCGGAGTCGGTGAGGCGATACCTCGGACGGTTCTCCACGAGCTATCTCACTCTTACTGGGGCGCATTCCCGATAGTGGACGGCGTCCAACTAGATTGGCAACCGGCCGGCCAGGAGCCATCTGAGGGGATCCAACAGCTGAAGGCCGATCTCAACGAGTTCCTGACCCAACCGACGGACAGATTCGAGCCGCTTCGAGATCGTTTTCGAAACCTGCCGAATCTCATCTCCGGCGATTATCCAGACCTTTACCACTTCGGGGAGGCGGACCTCATCTACTCCGCCGGCGGCAATTTGTCACTCATACCCCCGATCCTGCGAAAGTACTTCATTCAAGCGTTGTCTGAAAGAGGGGTTGGGCCTCAGGACGATGCCGGCTTGACGGACTGGGGCGATGCTATGGGTTGGTTTTTTGGCCTCTCGAACGACACGACGAGTTCGCCGTTGAGTGATCGACGCATCGCTGAGGAGACGTTCGGACTTCAGCACTTCCCTCTGTCGCGCTACACGGACTCCGAAGCGATTTACCGCGAGGCGACAATTGATGACGAGTCGCTGACGTCGGTCTCTCCTAGGGTTCGTGCAGCGGTTGAATCCGAAGAGAAGCAGCGCTTAGTCGATTTCGCCGACCAGTTCCAACTCATTAAGTCCAACCACAACGAAGGCAGCGACTTCAGTTTCTGGCGGTCCTATCTTTCGCAGATGCGGGGCCTGCACGCTCGTTATCCAAATGTGTTGGCAGAAACAGGATTGATTGGCGAAGAGCTGGCAACCGCCCTAGACGGATACATTGAGATGGAGCGCTTCAGCCCTCAAGAGCAGGTTGATTGGTTTGGCCAAAACCGCGAAACGGCGTTCGTGTCTGACTTCGCGGTGTTGTTGAAACCTCGAGCCATACTGGGGCTCTTCAAGGATGCCGATATCGGAGAAGGCGCACAAGCGGGGTTAGGTTTCAAAGCTCGGGAGTTAGCTCTCATCGTCGAACCGATCGACGAGATCACGCAGCTTGTTAGTGACGACCTCACATCCGCCGCCGAGATGTTGGATTCATTCATACTCGGATTGGACGAAGAGAGATTGCGATCCGATGTCGGGTTGATCATCGATCTGATCCGCGGATCGGGATCCGATCAGGCCAAAGATCTGCTCTCATCGTTGTCGAACAACGCATATGCCCGACTCTTTGAGATCGCTCCCGACGCGGTGACCAGGGATGAGGTACCTATTGGAAAGGCTCTGGTTTCGATCGGCATTGATGACAGCTTCTCAACCGACTCATTCGAAGCAGGTCTCAAGTTCTATTCTGAGCACTCATCAGGCAACTTCGCTCTCGACATCCGAATCGAGACAGAGATTTACAGGTTAGTTGAATTGCTCTCGCGGGATGACGCAACTAGGGCCTTTTCCGCATTCGCCGAATCGGGGATGCGCATCAACCCTTGGCTCGAATCGGAACATTCAGGCGCGATGATTCGTCGATCGATCCCGCAAACCGCTGAGTTGATTATGAGCGTCGAAGGCCCGAGAGAAACACCCGGCCGGCTGCTTCACACGTTGATCCGTCTCGATTCCATCTTGGCAGCGGATGTCACAAAACACATCATCGCCAACATCGATCCAGAATTCGGGGCTCGGATATTAAGGCAGATGGCGTACGACGCTTATTGGCTGTCCAAGGGCGCAAGCTTCGCTCCCGAGCCGGAAGACGCACGCGCGTTTCTGGAGTCCCTTATCGATACTTACGGTCGAGGATGGTTAGATCAACAGATCGCAAATGCAGTAGCGGTTGCCTCCGTTGAAGAAGCTGATGGCGACTTAGAACCTGGCTTCGAGCAACAACTGCGTTCGACGTTGCGAGCCGCATCACTCGATTGAAGTTCATGCCTCAAATCCCCTCCATTCATGTATCTTTTCAACATACCTAGAAATGTTTCGGAGAATCCCGAACGACAGTTAATCGAGGCCCGAAATGAGTGTCGCAGTAGTTACCGACAGCACGGCAGATATGCCAACCGAGTTGGCGCATGAAACTGGAATCCACACAGTGCCGGCCCGCGTCAGATTCGGGGAACAAGAATTCAAGGACGGTGTCGAAATGGATGCCGACACCTTTTACCAGCGACTCGAAAACGACAAAGCACTCTTTCCGACTACTTCGCAACCGCCCGTCGGAGAGTTCATGACGGCGTATCAAGACCTTCTTGGGGACCACGATTCGATAGTGTCGGTCCAAATCTCTTCGAAGCTGAGCGGGACCTATGCTTCAGCGCTGCAAGGTGCTCAACAAGCCGATCCCGACGGTGAACGAATCATCAACATCGACTCAAACACAGCATCGATGAGCACATCATGGATCGCACTCGAAGCCAAAGACCGACTCGACGCAGGCGGAAGCGCGGCGGAAGCGGCGGAGGCTGCTCAGAACCTGGTTTCACGGACGGGATTCTTAGGATCCCCCGATTCGCTGGAATATCTGCGCCGGGGCGGAAGAATGGGCGCAGCGCAATCTTTACTCGGATCCATTCTGCGCATCAAACCGGTGCTGGGCATCGATGATGGCGTGGTGGTTCCTGTTGCAAAGCCCAGATCCCATCGAAAAGCTCTCGCAAAGATGCAATCCATAATCGAAGAAGCTGCCCCGCTGGGTAACCTCTGCGTCCTATATTCGTCTGGCGAGGATGAAGCTCGAGAGTTGCTAGAAGAGCTCAAGGGATTGGTTTCGCCGGGCGGGAGGACACTTACGTCTCAACTCGGGCCGGCTATAGGCGCCCACCTAGGTCCTAACGCGATCTGCATGAGCTACACCTGGTAGTTGATCCATCCCGTTCAACACCCGATGCCTGTCTAGGGCGCCATGACCAAAAGATATGGCCCGTCGCGCATCAGTTGACAAATCTGCCAATGAGCAGGCCCAAATCCTATTGAGCGTTCTACGCCTCGAAGCCGACTACGGCTTCAACAACAGCGCGGTGACTGGGGGTGGGTTGGACATGATGTGGGCCAACCTCCACCGGATAGCACCCGCAGTTAGAGAAATAGCTCCGATGCGCGGCCGGCGTTACTCCATGCTGACCATCGAGGAGCGACGATCATGGGTCAACGCGGCGCGGAATGCATTGTCTGGCGACGATTCTTCGAGTCTCGAACCCGCTTCTACGCGATCCGCGCAAATTGAGCCAAAGAGAAAGCCAACCAAGCAATTAGAAGACGAAATCACACTCGATAGCCCAATCGATGCTTTGAGGTCTATCCACTACCGCTCCCGAGAATCTCTAAAGAATCTAGACATCGCCACCATCAGGGACGCCCTGTGGCACTTCCCGCTTAGACACATCGATTACACCCGTCGAACACCTATCTCGCATCTTGCGTATGGCGCTGAGGCAACCGTCGTGGCCGATGTCCACCACTCTGAACGTGCGCGGTTTGGCGGCCGCCAACGCGCAGCCAGAGTGAGGGTCAAGGACGAAACGGGGATCATGTCAATCACATGGTTCAACATGCCTTATATGGCTGAGAGGTGGAACATCGGCGATCGCATCGTTGTCAGCGGCAAGGTCGACGAATATCGTGGACGCCCAACGATGGAGAATCCCGAGTACGACGATCTCGTCCGCAAGGGCAAGGAAGTTTCTAACGCTCCGATCCACGCCGGAGCGATCATTCCGGTCTATCCATCGACGGAAGGGGCGAACCAAAGATCGGTCAGGTCGGCCATCAAGCAGGCACTGGATAAAGGCCTGCCCTTGATCGATGATCCCGTGCCAGAAGCGGTGCGAAATCTGAACAGCCTGATGCCTCTTCGCACCGCCGTCGAAAAACTGCACTATCCACGCCCTCTGGAACAGTCACACATCGCTAAACGCCGGTTGGCTTTCGACGAATTTCTTTACAACCAGATCGCCGCGTTACGGCGACGTGCCGCGTGGAAAAAGTCGACCGCCGCTCCCGATATCTCTCCCGATTTTGAAACGGTCGATGCGTATCTGAATTCTCTCGAATTCGATCTAACGAACGACCAGTCGGAAGCCCTGCGCACGATCTTGGACGATGTCGGTTCCGGCGAACCGATGGCTCGGTTACTGCAAGGAGAAGTAGGCAGCGGAAAGACCGTCATCGCCATCGCCGCCATGCTATCGGTTTCAGGCAAGAGCGGCGGTCAAGCTGCCCTGATGACGCCTACGGAGGTGCTCGCCGAACAGCATTTCTTAAACGCTCTTGAGCAACTGCGTTGCCAACCTCTCTTCGGCGCAATCGGGCCGATCTACGAATCTGGTCTAGTCAGGAACGAAGCCGAATCGAGAAAACTACGGGTCGGGCTGTTAGTCGGAAGCCTTAAACAATCGGACAAAGAAGCCGTGCAAGCGATGTGTGCGTCAGGGGAGGTCGACCTCGTCATCGGGACTCACGCCCTGCTTCAGGAGCGAGTTGACTTCAAGAACCTTGCCCTCGCGGTGGTTGATGAGCAGCAAAGATTCGGCACTGAGCAACGAGCCATTCTCACCAACCGTACCCCTCGCCCCCACCTCCTGGCGATGTCGGCGACGCCCATCCCGAGAACTCTGCACATGACCCTGTACGGCGAGTTGGACCTGGCAATCCTCAGGGAGCTGCCGCATGGGCGCAAAGATATCGAAACCCGCTGGGTTCGAACTGCCTTCGAAGAAGCTGACGCCTTCTCTGAGATACGTGATCAGGTAGCTATGGGTAGACAGGCGTTTGTTGTCTGCCCCTTGATCGGCCCGTCGGATCACGTTCCCGGCGCATCCGCAATCGTGGAGTTTGAACGGCTTTCACGCGGCGAGTTAGGTGATCTCAAGCTTGGCATGCTCCACGGCAGAATGAGCCTCGCCGAAAAGCAGTCCGTCATGAACGACTTCCGTTCAGGACGCATTGACGTGTTGGTGGCGACACCGGTGATCGAAGTGGGTGTCGATATTCCCAATGCAACCGTGATGCTAATCATGACCGCAGAGCAGTTTGGCCTCTCGCAGTTGCACCAGATTCGAGGCCGCGTAGGTAGAGGTGAGCACCCAGGGCTCTGCGTGCTGGTTTCGGACTCCGATTCCGAAGCGGCTATAGAGCGTCTTCAATCGCTCGTCGACAGCGCCGATGGATTTGGACTTGCCGCCAAGGATCTCTCGATGAGGGGTCCAGGTCGAAACCTCGAGCAGGCACAAAGCGGCTGGGGCGGCTGGAGGTTCGCGCATTTCGATGATTTGAAACTGCTCAGGCAGGCGCGATCAGTCGCAGAACAGCTGCTCAGAGAAGACCCCAACTTACAACATCATCCCCTTCTCAGACAAGAAGTGATCAGATCCGTGGGTAGAGCGCCCTCTGCGTTCGCCTAATCGGTTTCGGTTGGATCGATCAGATTAGCATTGAGTGTGTTGTGAACACGCCAGCTCTAGAAACAAACGCCAAATCCAAGATCTTGGACTTCACTCGCGAAGAACTCGAACGCGAGGTGGTCGACGTTTTAAGTCAGCCTAAGTTCCGAGCCAAACAGATCTGGCAAGCGCTCCACCGGGAGTGTATCCAAGACTTCGACGCGATCACAACTTTGCCTATCTCCTTGCGAAAGACGCTTTCCGAAAGATACGTAGCCAACCCGCTGGATACCGTGATGCACCTACATTCGTCGGATGGGTCCACTGACAAGCTACTGTTCCGACTCGACGATGGGGAGTTGATCGAGACGGTTCTCATGCGCTACGAGGATGATTCGCATCGAAGGGCTCGCAAGACGGTGTGCGTCTCGACGCAAGCAGGTTGCGCCTTGGGATGCACATTCTGCGCGACGGGACAACAGGGATTCCGCCGGCAACTCACGATCGGCGAGATCGTCGCCCAGGTGATCTATATGCAACGGATAGCTTTGGCCGAAGACGAGGACGAGGTCCGTTCTGGGGAGCGTGAACGAGCGAGCATTCAAGGCGTGACCAATGTTGTGTTTATGGGAATGGGCGAGCCGTTGGCGAACTACGACAACACACTCGCAGCGATACGCGCCATCAATGACCCAAACGGACTCGCCGTAGGGGCACGGCACATCACACTCTCCACCGTAGGGCTGGTGCCGCAGATCATCCGTCTCGCCAGCGAGAACCTGCAGATCAACTTGGCGGTGTCGCTTCACGCTCCAGATGATGAGACAAGATCCGAAACGATGCCTATCAACCGCAGATACCCCCTGGACATGCTGATTTCAACCTGTCGCGACTATGTGCAGATCACTGGCAGACGCATCTTCTTCGAATACGTGCTCCTGAAAGATCAGAACGACTCTTTATCTCACGCGGATCGACTGGGTGAGTTGTTGGCGGGACTTCTGTGCCACGTGAATCTGATTCCGGTCAACCCCACTGCGGACGGGCCGTACGACCGCACCGAATCGCCGCAGATCAAGAGATTCCAAAACCTGCTCCGCAGGCACGGGGTCCCGTCAACAGTTCGGATGGAAAAGGGCATCGATATCGATGCGGGTTGCGGACAACTCCGAGACCGTGTCTTGGCAACTACAGAGTTGACTGCGGACGCCTGAGATCACTCGAGCAGAGCGACGGTGACACCGTTACCGCCTTGGTCCCTCGAAGCTGGTTGAAAAGTCTCCACATGCGGTTCTCGCCTTAAGACGTCACGCACCGCTTCCCTGAGCGCACCGGTTCCTTCGCCGTGGATGATGCGCACCGAAGTCAACCCTTGCATGAACGCGCGATCGACGAATTGAGGGACCACGGATTCGATCACGTGAACTCTCGAACCTCTCACGTCGAGGTCGCCTGCCGGTTCGAAAGTCGGTGAAACCTCGACCTGAACAATCGGCGACGGACTTTCAACCTCTTCCGACCTCTCCGTGGCCCGCTTGACCATGGTCATCATGTGCGGTCTTGCCCGAAACTGCATTGCGCCTGCCATCACAGTCGCTGCGCCGTCATCTGATATCTCGGAGATCTGTCCGACCAAGCCCAGACTCTCCACCTTCACCTCGTCTCCCACCTTGAAATCGTGTTTCTCGGCCGCGACGGCTCTGACTGGTGACGGGGTCTGGGATGGTGAGCCAGTCCGGTGCGATTTGCTGCGCATCCAGCCGGCGTCTCGGACCTCTCGCGCTATGTCTGTCGCCTGTTCCCTTCTCTCCTCCCAAGACTGCCTTCCCTTCGCCTCACGCATTAGGCGCCGCAGTTGCCTGCGGACTCTTTGGGCTTCCTGTCGAAGCTGCTCCCTAGCCTCTTCAACGATTGCATCGCGTTCTTTTTCAGCCTGACCCAACTCAGACTCCGCGGCCCTTCGCATACTCTCCGCTTCGGCGTTCTGAGTGACGGCTCGCTCTTGCGCCTCCAGTAAAACCTCCCGATCCCGTTGGAGCTGCTTCAGCAGACTCTCGGTCTGAGATCGGAGTGGATCCAACATCTCCGTCGCGTTCTCAATCACGCCCGCCGGCATACCTAGTCGATCCGCGACGTTCATTGCGTAGCTCTGGCCCGGTATACCCATGATGAGACGATAGTTGGGCAGCATCGTGTCGCCATCGAGTTCCACGGAAGCGTTCTGAAGCGAATCGTGCATCGCTGCAAACTCGGACACCTGTCGATGATGAGTTGTGATGCAGATCCAGATTCCTTCCCGAACGAGGTGATCCAGAATCGAGCGTGCCAGCGCCGATCCCTCTTCAGGATCTGTGCCTGTCCCGAGTTCGTCCAAAAGGACTAACGATTCGTTGGTGGCTCGATGAATGATCTTGATCACACGATCCATATGCGAAGAGAACGTCGAGACCGACCTGTCGATGCTCTGTGCGTCTCCGATATCGGCGTAAACACCGTCGAACACAGGAAGTTGGGACCCTTCACGCGCGGGGATGTGCATCCCTGCCTGGTGCATCAATGACAACACTCCCACCGTCTTGAGTGCGACTGTCTTGCCACCCGTGTTGGGACCTGTGATCACTAAGCCCCGATGGTTGGGCTCGATGCTCATAGTGATCGGGACTGCCTGATCTCCAAGCAATGGGTGCCGCGCCTCGATCAATGAGATGCGTTTTGCTTCGCCAGACGATGCTGCCACGCTCTGCACGTTGGGTCGAACGCCTCCCATCTTCAGCGACAACCTCCCACGTGCCACCGCAGCGTCGAGTGTTGCAGCCGCCTGCAGAGAAATCATCGCGTCTTCGCCTCTGTTGGCCACGGCTCTCGTCAGCTTTCTTAAGACGCGCTCCTCTTCCCGCCTCGCCTCGGCAGCCGACTCCCTCCATTCGTTGGCGGCGTCTACCACCGTGAACGGCTCCACAAATATGGTCTGGCCCGTACCAGACACGTCGTGAATGATTCCGGGAACGAACTGCCGTTGAGATGATTTGACTTCCAGGACCAGCCGCTCTGAGCGCGAGGCAACTGCGCTCGATTGGAGGTACGGCTTCAAGCCATCACTGTTCGCTAACCCGTCCATGATTCGCATCGCACGCTGGTACGCACGCCTCGAACCGGCCCTCAAATTCCCAAGTCGAGGGGTGGCAGAGTCCAGCACATCTCCGGATTCGGTCAGTGACTCTGAGATGCTGTTGCGCACCGCTCGAAGGTCGCGAATGTCTGACGCCATCAGGGCGAGATGAGGCGTCGTTTCGCCCATCTTCTCAACTACAGTCCGAGCAACCCATACAGAATCGAAGATCGCACACAGCATCAATAGCTCCTGACCGGTCAAGACGCCGTCCAGCATCGCTCTTCGCAAAGGGTCTCGCGCATCTTCCAGCCCTGCCAATCCGATGTCGCCCTGTCCCTTGAGGAGGAGGACGGCCTCGGATGTCTCATCCTGTAGCCGATCCACATCCTCTTCGTTATTCAAAGGGTGCGAATCCAAGATGATCTCGCGTGACATGAAGAAGCGCGCCGCATCAGCGAGCATGCCACGCACCCGATCGAATTCGAGAAGCCGCTCCGCTTCTTCTAGGAGCGCGTCAAATCCCTCGGCCCGCGCTGAATCTCGCTGTTCGGACGGTACTTCGATCTCCATGTTTTCTGGTTGCGACATCGGTTTCATATTCTAGAATCGCAAGCAATTGACCGACCTCCACCGTTCGGAGCAGGGAAAGAGCCCTCATGCATGAATGATCCTTCCATCGCAGCTGGATTTGACAAGGCTCTAGGCTTCGATCATTCCCTCGAGCTGGTTAAACGGTCTGGCGACAGGTTGATGTCGATGTCAGGCCTCAGCTACTCAGGCCGAGTGCTGCAGATCGATGAGCAGCCCGATGTTCACGTCATGGAGTTTGGCTCGGGACACCCGTTATTGCTGATCCACGGCGGTGGCGGTGGCGGCGCAGTTTGGCATCGGCAGATCGCGGCGCTTGCCGAGAACTACCGCGTCATCGTGCCCGATTTGCCGATGTTCGGGCTGTCGGCGATACCGACTCGCGTCAACTCGATCCGTGAGGACGTTTCTAGGCTCATCCTAGAGGTCATGGATGTGATGGGACTCGAGACCGCGCACATCGTAGGTCATTCATTGGGCGGATTATCGGCCATCGGCGCACTGAATAGGCAGCCGCAGCGGTTCGACAAGGTTGCCTTGGTCGCTTCTGCGGGGTTCGGTCCCGAAATACCTTGGGTATATCGTGCGACCGCGATCCCGATCGTCGGAGAGATTATCGCCATACCCAACCGGAATCTTCTCGCCAGGTTCTTCGCCAAATACGAGGCGCAGTTCGCAACCCCGTCGGAAGAGGTAGAGGAGCATCTCAACTACCATTTCCTCGTTATGTCCCGGCGCGGGCGCTATCGCAGACTTTTAAGTGGGCTTCGCATCTTCTCAGGCGTTGGCGGGCAGCGGGACGTCCTTTCAGAAAGCGAACTCAAGGGTATCGAGAATCCCACGCTAGTCGTCTGGGGCAGCGACGATCGTTACTTCCCCGTATCGCACTATGAACGGGCTGTCGCTGAAATCCCAGAAGCAGAGGGGGTGAGAATCCCGGTCTGCGGACACCTTCCCGGCGTTGATGCTCCGGAGCAATACACCGAGATTTTGGCCGACTGGTTCACCCAGTCGTGACGATCATCAGGTGAGGCGATCGCCAACCTTGATGCCTGTTTCAGCCGCCGCAATCTTACGGCCGCGGCCCACTTGCAGTCTAGTCATCTTCAGCACGCCTTGGGACGCTGCTATTTCGATACCAGACTCGTCGACGGAAACGACGGTGCCGGGATCAGGAGAACCTAGCGTGTTAGCAGAGATGTGGCTGCCGAACAGCCGGACTCGTTCGTCGTCCCATTGAGCCCATGCACCCGGTCGGGGATCGCAGCCTCTGATGAGGTTGTGGATAGTGCCTACATCTAGGTCCCAATCGATTCGGCCATCAGCATTGCCACACCAGCTTTCGTATGTCGCGAGAGACTCGTCTTGTTCGATACGTGGAGCCTTGCCGTTCGCCACAAATTCAACTGATTCGATTAACGCCTCAACGCCCATCGGAAAAAGACGACTGAAGTAGATCGAGCCAACTGTGTCATCGGCCTCGATCTCGACGCTTTTCTGCATCAAAATCGGGCCGGTATCCAATCCTGCATCGGGCCAGAAGATCGATAGACCGGTCTCTTTGTCGCCGTTTATGATGGCCCAGTTGATCGAACTGGGGCCGCGATGAAGCGGCAACAGCGACGGATGGTACTGGATCGTGCCGAGTTTCGGGGATTCGACAATCGATATCGGAACGATGTCCGTCACGTACGCCATCACGCACAGGTCGGCGTTCGTCGATTCGAATGCCTGTACGCACTCTGCGTCACGCATTCTCTTGAACTGCCAGAGAGGGACATCGCGTTCTCGTGCCTCCGCTGCCAATGGCTCGACTGCACGGCTGGTATCAGGCGCGGCGAAGACTCCTACGATTTCGTGACTGCCGGCGTCGATCAACGCTTCTAGAACCGATTGGCCGAACGCAGATTGGCCTATGATGGCTATTCTCATCGATCCCGAATTTATCCTTGATTCACCAGCAAAACCGGCTAATTGATGTCATCCGAAAGTCTAAACCAGCCCACTCCCGAGCCTTCGACCGCGGAGGAGTTCTTTGCCCGCGGATTGAAATCGGCTCAGATGGGTTATCCGGACAAGGCTGCGACGGATTTCGAGGAGGCCGCGTGGCTCGATCCTGACAACGCCACGATTCAGTTCAACCTGGGCACCGCGTATCTAAGCATGGGAATGTTCGAACAGGCAGTCGTGAATCTCGACCGCACGATTGCCTTGACTCCTGACAACTCGGACGCCCTTGGCAATCGTGCGGTCGCCAGAACGGCTCTAGGCGAAGACGAACTGGCACGGGCCGATGCCCAAAGAGCCGTCGAATTAGGTGCGCCGCCAGACGGCATCAAGGCGGTGATGGAGTACGTGAAGCAAAGGAGAAAGCCTACACGTTAGAATCTCAACTATCGGGAAATTGCCCGAAACGTTCAGGAATCACGATCATGCCTAAGACGCGCGTCGGAATTATCAACGTAACCGGCTATGCCGGATCCGAACTGGCACGCATCTTGAGCCGACACCCCGATGTGGAGGTCGCCCAGGTCACCGGGCGGAGCGCAGCAGGCAAAAACCTCTCGGAGGTCTACCCACATCTATGGGATGTGGACATGGTGATCGATCCCGCACTCGACGAGTCTGTCGATTTCGTATTCTCTGCGCTGCCTCACGCCGCAAGCGCCGAGGCAATGGTTCCATTCATCGACGATGGGATACCGTGCGTAGACATCAGCGCCGACTTTAGGTTGCGCGACGTCAACATCTACGAATCTTGGTACAAGACGGCACACCCTCGGCCCGATCTCATCGAACACGCGGTTTACGGGTTGCCGGAACTGCACCGTTCTGACATTGCCAAGTCGAAACTCGTCGCAAATCCGGGTTGCTACCCGACGGGGACGATCCTAGGGATGGCTCCGGCACTCGATGCCGACATCATCGAACCCGATGTCATCAGCGATTCGAAGTCAGGTGTTTCGGGCTCAGGCCGCAGCGGCGACGTCAAGTACAACTTCTCCGAACTCAATGAAAACATGTCCGCTTACGGATTGAGCGGTCATCGCCACATGCCTGAATCAGCACAAGAACTGACTGCGATCTCGAAGAGGGGTGAAGTGAACGTAACGTTCGTCCCTCACCTCGCGCCGATGACCCGGGGAATTTTGGGCACGCACTACGCCAAGCTCATCGACCCCGATATCGACTTGCAAGACATCACCGAAATCTACAAGTCGTTCTACGAAGGCGAACCCTTCGTGAGAGTCGCCGATGCGCCGCCCTCCACCAAAGAAACCTGGGGCAGCAACAATGTGTTCCTCTACATCGCTCTAGACCCGGGTGCGAGGCGACTGATTGTGGTTTCGGCGCTCGATAACCTTGGCAAAGGCGCCGCCGGCTCAGGCGTTCAGAACATGAATGTCATGCTGGGCATTCCTGAGACGGCAGGACTCTCGAAGACCGCGGTCTATCCGTAGGCGACGAGCGCGATGTTATCCTGAAATTTTGGTGCAGCCGAACCTCGGTTCGCTGCTCTGGAATCCCCCGCCCCGTTGGTGCAGCGGCCTAGCACGTCGGCCTTTCAAGCCGGAGATCACGGGTTCGAATCCCGTACGGGGTACCAAACACAACCGAGCCAGGAACATTCTTCACGGTTTCTGTTCGAAGCTGTGTTGTTGGGCATCCGAACGCATCCGGTCAGTGTTTTCGCCGACCAACGTCCTCTCATCAGATAGCAACCTCAATTGGATCCCTTTTGGTGCGCTCGCGAGCCGAGCATCCTACCGTGTTAACCCAGAGCCCAAAATCACTGGCCGAACCTAAGTCGAGCATTCCGTTACGACAGTATGCAGATCTGTTGGTTCGCTACCTTCGTCCACAAAGAGGATTGGTGAGCATAGCCGCTGTGTTGCTGCTCTTTGGCATCGGTCTACAACTCGTCAACCCCCAGATAATCCGTTATTTCATCGACGAAGCGCTGGCCGGAAGCCCGGTGAGTCGTTTGATCGGCGCGGCCGCACTCTTCACCGCAATTGCAATGGTTCAACAAATCGTGACGGTGCTTGCTGCGTACACCAGCGGCCGAGTCGGTTGGACCGCCACCAACTCGCTCCGGACCGACCTCGCCAAACACTGCCTTTCGCTAGACATGTCGTTCCATAACGACCGTACGCCAGGCGAGATGATCGAGCGCATCGACGGCGATGCCAACGAGTTGGGCGAGTTCTTTTCCACTTTCGTCATCAATCTCCTGGGTAACGTGTTGTTGCTTGCAGGGGTGCTCGCTCTGCTTTTCCGTGAGGACTGGAGGGCAGGTTTAGCGTTAACCGGATTCACCGCCGTGATGGTCACGGTCATGGCGAGCATGAGGCACATTTCGGTGGCTCACTCAAAGGCGGAGCGAGATGCAAGCACGGCGACCTTCGGTTTCATCGAGGAACGGATCTCGAGCCGAGAGGAGATACGGGTCAACAGAGTCAAACCCTATGTGGATCAACGATTCCGCGATCTCATGCGGAGATGGTTCCGGGCGGAGATGAAAGCTGGATTGATGACTGGCATCGTCTACAACACGAACAACTTCATCTTCAGAGTCGGAGGCGCCATCGCATTGGCCGTCGGAGCCTACTTGTACCTGAACGGTTCAATGACGATCGGCACAGTCTACTTGATCTTTCACTACACGAGCTTGTTGGGAGCACCGGTCGAGAGCATGTCGCGACAGCTGACCGCGTTGCAGAGAGCGACGGCCAGCCTGATAAGAATCCTCGAGCTGTTCAATCGTGGAAAGACGGTGCTCGATGGGAATCATACGCAGCTCACTGCCGACGAACCGTTCGTGCAGTTCGCAAACGTTTCCTTCGGATACCAGCCGGGCGAAGCGGTTCTGAAGGATGTGACGTTCGACCTTCAACCCGGGCGGACGCTTGGAGTGGTGGGCCGAACAGGTAGCGGCAAGACGACGCTGGCGCGACTGCTTGTGCGTTTGTACGACCCAGAAGAAGGAAAGGTGATGCTCGGTGGGCGAAGTATCCGCGAGTACCGGGTTGACGACCTGCGCGAACGGATAGCGATGGTGACCCAAGATGTACGTCTTTTTCACGGCACTATACGAGAGAATCTGACTCTCTACGACGAGAACGTCGAGGACGAGCGGCTGCTGGAGGTTTTCGAGCGACTCAGAATCATGCCTTGGTTCCGGTCGCAACGCGAAGGACTCGACACACAACTGCAGTCCGGAGGCGCAGGCCTATCGTCAGGCGAGGCACAGCTCCTTGCACTGAGTCGGGTCTGCCTAAAAAGTCCCCAAGTGCTAATTCTGGACGAACCGACATCCAGACTGGATCGTGCCACCGAGACGCTGATCGAGAGTGCTTTGGACCACCTTGTGGGGGGTCGCACGGTCGTAATAATCGCCCATCACTTGGCGACCGTCGAGCGTTGCGACGACATTCTCGTTCTTGAAAAGGGGAGCGTGGTCGAGCATGGAGATCGCGAAAGTCTCGCGGCTGACCCAACCAGTCACTTCCATCGCCTTCTGCGGAGAGGTCTTGAGGGAGAGCTTCGATGAAGACTCTGCGTTTCATCGGGCGATTGTTCGTGATCAATAAATGGACCCTCTCGCTTCAGGTAGGGACCGCGATCGTCTCGATGGTCGCCATTGAACATGCGGTGGCGTTGGTCCAGCGAGAAGTATTCGACACCTTGACGGATGACGCCGAATGGTCACTGGGAGTTTGGTCCCTCTGCGCCATCCTCGTAGGTTTGGGATTGGGATACGCGGTGACGTTTATTGGCGATGAGATTCTTTTCCGCTACAACCTCTTCACCTTGGCGGCCTTGGTGCGAAGGAACGCCTTCGATTCCGTTCTGGAACAAAACGGGGAACGTTCCCTGCCGGCGTCTCCGGGGGAGGCTGTAAGCCGTTTCCGGGGTGACGCGCGAGAGTCGGTCGTATACATGTTGGACTTCGACCTGTTGATAGCCAATCTTCTTTTCTTCGCGATCGCGATGGTGATCATGATCCAGATCAGCGCGGCGATTGCGGTCGGCGTGTTCGTCCCGCTATTGGCAATGGCGGTGATCGTTCACACGGTACGAAAACGAATCCAGCAGTATCGGCAAGCAGCACGTGAAGCTGCAGGCAGTGTCACCGGGTTCATAGGCGAAATGTTCGGGCTTGTCGAGACGATCAAAGTCTCCAACTCTGAACTCCACGTCATCGGTGAGTTTGAGCGGGTAAATGAAAAGAGAGGGCGGATCACTCTCAGAGACGAGGTCTTGGCACAGGCGATGCAGACTCTCTCGTCCAACATCCACTACGTTGGCACCGGCGTTTTGCTGATGCTACTCGCAAACGAATTGAGCCAGGGGTCCCTAACTGTTGGGGACTTGTCTCTCTTCGTCTTTTACTTGGCGCACACTCAAGCTTTCGGACGCGATATTGGCCATCTATTGACCGGTTACAGACGCGTGGAGGTTGCGGTAGCGCGGCTCAAAGAGCTCATGCCGGGTTCTTCACCTGACGCACTTGTCGAACCGACCCCGAGCTACTTGCTCGGCCCGCTTCCTGAGGTAGCGATCACCGAGCCTACAGAGACAGATAAGTTGGAACACTTCGAGGTCAAGGGATTGAGCTATCTCCATCCGGGAAGCCCTCACGGAGTGAACGGTGTCAGCTTCAGCATGAAACGCGGTGACTTGACGGTCGTAACCGGTCGGATAGGGTCGGGCAAGACTACGCTTTTAAGGACCTTGGTCGGCTGGCTGCCGGCGCAGAGCGGCAAAGTGAGCTGGAACGGAGTCGAGATCGACCATCTTGACCGTTTCTTTTCACCGCCACGTTGCGCGTACCTGTCTCAGGTGCCGAGTCTTTTCAGCGAGCGCCTGCGTTCCAACATCCTCATGGGGCTTCCTGAGGAACGAGTCGATCTACCTGATGCCGTGAGATCCGCAGTGTTGGAGCAGGACATTGATGACTTGGAGCAAGGTTTGGACACGCTGGTTGGACCGCGGGGAGCGAAGCCTTCGGGAGGTCAACAGCGGCGTTCGGGCGCGGCGAGAACGTTTGTCCGTGAGCCCGAGCTGCTGATACTGGACGACGTCTCCAACGGCCTGGACCCTGGTACCGAACAGATCCTTTGGGATAGGCTTTCTGAGCGATCCGACAGGACGGCTCTAGTTGCATCGCACCGACGCGGAGCCCTAGAACGAGCCGATCACATCATCTTGCTGAAGGATGGGCACGTTGAGGCCCAAGGCAAACTGGATTTCCTGCTAGAGCACTCGGAGGAGATGCGACGTCTATGCGCCGGAGAGACGGAATCGGACGACGAGGTTTAGCGACTTCAACGGCTGATGCGTCCCCGCACTAAAAGCCTTCGAATTCACATTCTCAAGATAAATTTTGGTCGATGATCATCTGGCGCACGTGCGCCACCATCATCTCTTTCATCGCCTCGATCTCTTGAGCGCTATTGTCTTCGAAAAGATTTGAATGAGTGTGTTCGCCATGCGCCATCATCGCCGCGAGGAGCACGTCGGCCTTTCAAGCCGGAGATCACGGGTCCGAATCCCGCACGGGGTACCATTTCGGAAATTTCATCCCAAGTTGAGCGGAACGCGTGATTGCAATCTGCCCTGATTGGCGCGATTTAGCAGATCCCATGCGTCGATTAAAATTCGCTCATTGAACGGGTTTTCCTCTTCCAAAAGGAGAGGGTATCCAAGCGACGGGCAAGAACGCTGCCCCCTGACGTAATTGCCCACAACCCTTCCGCAAGGCATTCTTTCCTCAAGGGATTGAAATGGGCTTCTTAGTTTGGCTGGTGCTTGTGAACCTCCTGCCTTTGGCGGCTGTAGTGTTACTCTTCGTCCCTCGTGCCCTTCTTGCGAAACCTTGGTTGGGTTTGGCCACTGCGGTCGTTGCGACTAATCTAGCCCTCAGTTCATCAGCCACGCTCGTTGAAAGAGAGAGTATCGGTGCCGGAATCGGGTGGGTTGCGACAGCTTTGTACGGTCTAATCGGTTTGGTTATCGTCCTCGGCTATCTTCGATTCAGGCCAGTGCCGTTCATATCCATCGCCTCGATAATCGCTGGGATCGTATTCATTGCCTCGTTCTACGCATTCCTCCCGCCCTTTATCATCGAGCCAAGCGACGCCAGTATGTTGGTGTTCGCATTGTCCGGGGTCGTATTCATCGTTTATGGAGCGACCTTATGGCGTCGCCATGGTCTCAATAATTCAACGAAAAGCGGTCAGTCAGCCAGCCAGCCGCTCGAACTCCAAACATCGGTGCAAACCGGGCATCAAAGCGAACCCACAAGTTTCGGGTTCAGTTCGAATAGATGCAATCGCAGAACGGCGCCGCCCCTGACTCGCTGCGCACCCTCGCAACACGTCTCATCGCCGCAGCGGCCAAGGCTCCCAATCGATCTCCTTAACGCGCTGGCGCGGCGACACCCATTCGCCTAATTCAGTCTTGTCAATTTCCCTCGATGCGCCTTTTCTCATGAGCGGCGTGTAACTTAAACTGCGGCTTCTGAATCGTCCCCGTCCCGGAGACCTGAATTCGCGTGCACGCCATGGATTGCCCCAGAACGGCAAAAGAGGTGCGCGGATTGCTTCCCGGAAACCTCCGCGCGTCACAGTGTGGATCATCTCGGTCACAGATTCGATTTCACTGTCCGCGGTCTCGTCGCAGGCATCGCAGCCGCATGAAGGAAACGGCTCGGTGTACCATTCGCCGAACCGAATTAGAACGCCTGGGAACGAAGTAAAGGCCACCGCTATTGGCGCAGCATGTTTGCTCCTGGGACGAAGTCTGATGGTTGGTCGTGCCAACTCGGCATGTCTCTCCAATTTCGGGTCCAGCCCGTACGCTTCGGTTCGCTCCACGTCATACGTTTCTGCTAGCTGATCGATGATTTTCAGTACGACCGGAATCAGCGGTTCGAATCGCTCGGGATTCGTGACTCGGGAATAAGCCTCTGGAGGTGGGCCTTCTCGACCCCATCTGCTACTACTCATATCTCTCACGATAATTCAAAGGTGATCTGAATTCATTCCGCGCGCTATTCGTCGCCGTGTCTTTGTATTCGCTAAACTACGCACACCGAGTCATGAGATACGACACGATAATCGTCGGCGCAGGTTCCGCTGGCTGCGTTCTGGCATCACGCCTCTCCGAGGATCGAGACCGATCCGTGCTCCTTCTCGAGGCCGGTCCCGACTATCCCAAGTTCGAGTGGCTGCCGGAGCAGATCAAGTACGGCGTCAGGCCTTGGTACGGCACCGCAGACATCGACTCCCATAACTGGAGCTACAACGCCGACCCGGGATCAGGACGAGATACCTTCACACTCCCGCGCGGCAAGGTGGTCGGTGGTTCGAGCGCGATCAACGGTCAGGTCTGGTTTCGGGGCATTCCTGAAGATTTTGACGAGTGGGCAAGTTTCGGAAACGACAGGTGGAGATTCATCGACGTGCTCCCGTACTTTAGGAAGTGCGAGACGGACCTAGACTTCCCGGGCGACGACTTTCACGGCTCGGACGGCCCAATACCGGTTCGTCGCTACAAAGATGACGATCTCCTCGACACCGCCGCTGCATTTCTAGATGCGTGCGTAGCAGCGGGATTCCCGAAGACACACGACATGAACCACCCCGAGACGACCGGAGTGGGCTTCTACGCGTTGAACCGCATCGACGACGTCCGGATGAGCACGGCGATAACCTACCTTGAAATGGCGAGGGAGCGGCTCAACCTGACCGTGAAGTCCGATGTCTTGGCACACCGAGTGGAGTTTGAGAACGGTCGCGCAGTCGGTGTTGTGGCCGAATCCGGAGGCGAAACATTTCGCCTAGAGGCCGACGAGATAATCCTGAGCGGAGGTGCCATCAACTCACCGCAGCTCCTGATGCTCTCCGGCGTCGGTCCGGAGGACCATCTTGCCGACCTCGGCATCCCGGTCGAGCTGGATCTTCCCGGCGTCGGGCAAAATCTGCGCGACCACCCGGCCGTCTTCATGGCCTATGAGTGCAGGCAAGCACTGCCGCATCGACCTCCGCCACTTCAGATCGGAATGCGCTACACGACCCCCGGCTCGCCGTTCCGTAACGACATGCAGATGCGCCCAATACAGCTAAGAACAGAGCACGTGCCGATTGATTTCGACCCAGAAACCGACATGATACCCACGGGATTCAGCATCGCTATGCAAAAAGCAGTTTCATCGGGTGAGATCAAGCTGGCGAGCGCTGATCCAAACCAGCAGCCGATCCTCAACTACCGTTACCTGACCGATCCGTTCGACGTCGAACGTCTGCGAGGCGCCGTGCGTCTATGCGCCGAGATATCGGCGATGCCCCAGTTCGAGAAGGCTCAGATGGCGAGACTCACGCCGACTGATGACATCTTGGGTGACGACAACAAGATGGAGAGTTGGCTGAGGGACAACGTCCGCACCCAGCACCACTCTTCAGGCACTTGCAAGATGGGTCCCGACGACGATCCGATGGCGGTGGTCGATCAAGAGGGGTGCGTAAGAGGTATCGAGAATCTGAGGGTGGTCGACGCCTCGATCATGCCCGACGTGATCCGAGCCAACACCAACGCGTCAACGATCATGATCGCCGAGAAGATCGCCGACGAGATAAGTCGATAGGAATCTTCCCACTTTTCAGGGTTCTTCACAACTGCGGGGCGGTCGCGGCACCATTCCGGTTGCATGTAATGCCTCGATATTCGCTACACTTCGGAAACCAGATATGAGATACGACACCATAATCGTCGGCGCCGGATCCGCTGGGTGCGTGTTGGCGTCGCGCCTGAGCGAAGACCCTGACCGATCGGTGCTGTTGCTCGAGGCGGGACCCGACTATCCCAAGCTCGAGTGGGTTCCTGATCGTGTAAAGCTAGGCATGACACCTTGGTACACGACATATGACCCGGATGACCACAACTGGAACTACAAAGCCAATCCTGGATCCGGACGAGACGAATTCGTGGTTCCTCGAGGAAAAGCGGTTGGTGGCTCAAGCGCTATCAACGGCCAAATCTGGTTCAGGGGGGTGCCGGAGGACTTCGACGAATGGGTGAGTTTAGGGAACGACCATTGGAGCTTCGTCGACGTCCTGCCCTACTACCGTAAGAGCGAAAACGATCTCGACTACCCCGGCGACGACTTTCATGGGTCAGCGGGACCGATCCCGGTCCGTCGCTACAAAGAGGACGATCTGCTAGAGATTTCGGAGGCTTTTTTGGACGCCTGCGTAGCATCCGGTTTCCCGAAAACAGAGGATATGAACCACCCCGAATCGACGGGTGTGGGATTCTTCCCATTCAACCGCATCGACGATGTTCGCATGAGCACCGCCATTACGTACCTCGCCATGGCACGGGAGCGGCTCAATCTCACTGTGAAGGCAGACGTGTTGGTGCACAGGATCGAGTTTGAACGCGGACGAGCAGTCGCCGTTGTGGCCGAATCTGGAGGTGAGACGTTCCGACTGGGGGCCGACGAGATCATTCTCAGCGGCGGCGCGATCAACTCGCCTCAGCTGCTCATGCTCTCCGGCATCGGTCCATCCGAACATCTATCCGATCTAGACATACCCGTTGTTCTGGATTTGCCGGGCGTGGGACAGAACCTGCGCGATCATCCGCTGCTTGTCATGGAGTACGAGTGCCGGCAGGAACTGCCCGAAGGGTATTCTCCGTTGCAGGTCGGGATGCGTTACACGACTCACGGCTCGCCGTTCCGCAACGACATGCAAATCCACCCGATATCGTTGTTTATACGGGATGGTCTGATCGACTTCGATTTAGAAGGCGACAGCTTCCCTTCAGGTTTTGTCATCGCCACGCAGAAAGCAGTCTCATCGGGCGAGATCAAGCTGGCCAGTATTGACCCCCGTGAGCAACCAATACTCAACTACCAGTATCTGAGCGATCCGTTCGACGTCGAACAACTTCGCGGGGCTGTGCGGCTCTGCGCAGAGATCTCCGCCACTCCTGAATTCGAAAGAGCTCAGATGAAGAGGGTCACTCCCACCGACGACGTCTTGAACGACGACGACAAGTTGGAGAGCTGGCTGAGAGACAACGTGCGCACCCAGCACCACTCCTCGGGCACCTGCAAGATGGGGCCCGACGACGATCCGATGGCGGTGGTGGATCAAGAGGGCCGCGTCAGAGGTGTCGAGAATCTAAGGGTCGTCGACGCTTCCATCATGCCCGACGTCATCCGTGCCAACACCAACGCCACCACGATCATGATCGCCGAAAAGATCGCCGACGATATCCGGGGGACGCAACCATAACCGGGTAGGTAGTTAGGCACTAACTGGAGTGCCGAGACCCATCTCAGCCACGGTGCTCACCCTTCGACAGGCCCAGGACGAACGGCAAGTGTTTCACCTCGTCTGTGACAGCCCTGCCTCCTACCATTCGCGGTGAACTTGCCGTTTCCGTTCGCGGTGGGCCTTCCTCCTTCGTTCCTGGCGAGCTTGCTGTCTCCGTTCGTGGTGAGCTTCCCCTTACGTGTGACCTTTGCAAAACGCGCCGTCATTCCCGCGAACGCGGGAACCCAGAGGAAAGACAGTGCAACCGATTTGGCGACGCTTCTCAGATGGTGTTTCTCCGGATTGGAATCTGACGCACCTGTCGATCTCCCTCACCCGACTCCTCTTCCCGTCGGGGAGAGAGGACACGTCCTCAGGACGTGTTTGGGTTTTGCAAATGTCTCCTACGTTCCCGGTGAGTTTCCCCTCCCGTTCGTGGTGAGCTTGTCGAACCATGAACAGCTCCGCATTCGGGCGTGGCCGCCCGCCCTTCGACAAGCTCAGGACGAACGGTAGAATGACTACTCCCGTCCGAAGCGATTCCGCTTCTTCCTGCACCCATCGAACCCGCTTCCCATTTCGATAACCGTATTCCGTTAAACTCAACCGACTGCTCGCCACACGCTTATCCCATCCGCGGACATGACCTCAGATAAATTCGTCATAGAAACCTCATCGCTGACCAAGAGGTATGGCAGGATCACAGCCGTCGACGATCTATCTATGCAGGTACCACGGGGCCACGTATTCGGGTTGCTAGGTCCGAACGGATCGGGCAAGACCACAACGATGGGTATGTTGCTCGGACTCGTGAAACCCACATCTGGCACATTCAGCATATTCGGAGCAAGCACGCGGCATCAAGATGCCCTCCATCGAGTGGGAGCCATCATCGAATCCCCTTCGTTCTATCCCTACCTTTCCGGCCGCGAAAACCTCGCTTACTTCCAAGGCATTTCAGGCAGTAGCAACAACCACGAGCTAGATGATTTGTTGGAAACAGTTGGACTAGCGGATCGCTCCCACGATAAATTTCACACCTACTCGTTGGGGATGAAGCAACGCCTGGGTCTTGCCTACTCGCTGATCGGCGATCCAGAGCTTCTCTTCCTGGACGAGCCGACGAACGGGATGGACCCGGCCGGCATGTCCGAGGTTCGCCAACTCATTCGAAGTCTCGGAACCGGCGGCAGAACCGTGCTTTTGTCTAGCCACTTGCTCCATGAAGTCGAAATAGTCTGCGATAGCGTCGCGATTCTTTCTCACGGGAAGCTCATCGAACAAGGGAACGTCGCAGAAATGCTTCGACAAACCAGCGACCAGATTCGCATGAACACAACTGACAACGAAGAGGCCGTCAGGATCATCGCAGCCTTGGAGTGGGTCGAAGAAGTCGCGCCAAGCGACGGAGTTCTGATAGTTACTGCCCCAGCCGACCGATCTGGCGAAATCTCCGCTGAGCTAGGTCGTCACGAAGTTTACGTAACTGAAGCCACGCATCTCAGGGCATCGTTGGAGGAGTATTTCCTCGAAGTCACCGGCGGCGACAACGGCGAGACCCGATGATCGTGCAGGTCATTCGCTTGACGGCTTGGGAGTGGTTTAAGCTCCGACGGCGATGGATGCCGTGGATACTCGCAGCCGTGATTCTGCTCGTGGCACAACTCGGGTTGTGGATTTCCTACGCGGCATATCACAACGAATCATTTCGTTCGTTCGTCGGTCAATCGAGCAATTCCATGGGCTTCGAGGGAGAAGACGAACTCGGCGAAACGTTCACGTTCGAGACAGATTGCGTCGAAATCATCGAAGGAACTTACCTCGACAAGATTGGTGGCTATTCGGAGAGCCAAAGGGAACCGATACTTGAAGCCGTCGAGGATTTCCGCAGTAACTGTGAAGGCCTGACGGTGCGATCGGAACTTCGTGAAGGTTTCGTCCTCCCGAGCAGCATCTCAGACGCCATCGGTTCGGCACACGGCATCACGGTGATCTTGGTGATGATTCTCGCCGCTTCGGCTGTCGGATCTGAGTACGGTTGGGGCACGCTTCGCACAACCCTCACTAGAGGTACAGGTCGCTGGCAGTTCCTCGCCTCCAAATTGATCGCCATCATCCTGATGGTCGCGGCAGGTCTAGTCGTCGTTTCAATTGGTGCCGCCCTGGCGAGCCTGCTCGCCGCGGTCATACCTCCCGATGAGACAGGAGGAGTTGCAGACTCCGGCAGGTGGTCCGACAGTTTGGTCATCTTCGCCAAAGAGGTCTACGCGGTCGCACCGTTTGCGGTGCTGGCGGCACTTCTGGCGATCGTCACATCCTCTTCCGCCATGGGCATCTCAATCTCTCTCGGCTACTACGTCGTGGAACTGATCGTCGTCCCATTGTTAGGCTTCGTCGACTCGCTGAAAGAGGTTCCCAGCTACTTAGTTGGGGGTGCGGCCAACACCTGGCTGCAACAGGAAGCTCTCGTGAGCGTTGAAATATCCAGTGAATCAGGTGAAGCTCCGATCTCCGATACGCAACAAGCTTTCATCGTTCTTCTGGCCTACATTTTGGTGCTCGGAGCTACTGCGTTCTGGCTGTTCCAACGCCGAGACATCACTGGAGCAAAGGGCGGCTAAAGGATAGAAACGCACGTGAACATCGATGTCTACAACTCAGGAGATCTGAGCATATTCCCAGTCTCCTCAACTCTCATCACCGGTGACCGAGACTCAATACTGGTTGACGCTCAATTCCAACGAAACGACGCTGAGTGCTTGGCCGAAATGATTGTTGCAAGCGGCAAGCGGCTCGCATCCGTCTTCATAAGCCACGGCGATACCCAAGCCTCGATGGGGTCGAGGATCTAGAGTAGGCGCTAAAGGCGCGATGGAGGGGCGTTAGCCTGTTGTCCGTTCGGGATTCAGTTCTGAACGATGTGCACCTTTACGGCGCCCGTGCTCTTGTCGAAGGCCGTATCGAACGCCTCGCCGATCTCATCCAACGAGAACGTGTGCCTCACGGCGTCCCGATAGGGGTACTCGCCCGATGCCAGTAAACGAATAGCCACGTCGTAGTCGTGCACTCCGTCGATGATGCCGTAGCAGTTCGATGAGATGATCTTGATCTCCCTGATGAGGGTATCGAACAGATCCAGCTCCATCGGAGCCTTCAACCCGCCGAGGTAGACCATGGTCCCTTGGTTGCGCGTCGACTTGAGCGCCTCGCCAAATGTAACCGTTTGGTGACCGCCGACAGACTCCACCGCAATGTCGGCCCCTACCCCGTCCGTCAGCTCCATCACCCGGTCTGCCAGCTCACCCGGCTCTGCGCCGGTAACGACGTCTGCTCCCATCTTTTCGGCTAGTTCCGCCTGTTGCGGGTATCTTGCTGAAGCGATCACCATACTGGCCCCGAACGCTCGCGCACTGGCGATGGAAGAAAGGCCTATCGGGGCCGAGCCCACAACTGCCACCACGTCGCCCGGTTTCATCTGGGCGTATCGCAGGCCATGAACTGAGACCGCCATCGGCTCTACGAGCGCCCCGTCCGTCCAGTCCATATCGTCGGGGATTTTGAACAATCCGGTCGGACGCCTAGTTATGTACTCGGCGAAGCCGCCTCCACTGTCGGGTTGGAAGTTCATGCAGTGCCGATACTGGCCATAGTTGCAGTATCTGCAATCTCCGCAGGCTCTCCCTGCGCAAACGGTGTCTATCGCCACGCGATCGCCCACTGAAAGTCCGTTCGTTCCCGGGGGCAGTTCGACGATCTCGCCGGTCACCTCGTGGCCGGAGGGAATATCCTGCGCATCTACCCTCGAGGTCGTCATGTGCAGATCCGATCCGCAGATGCCCGTTTGGCGAACCTGGATCAACGCCGCGCCGTCAAACATCTCTGGCATTGGTACTTCTTGGGAGCTGTAGACGCCTGTTCCGTCGTCTAGTGCGCCCCTCATTCGATTCGTCATATCTTCGTCAACCTCGAAATCTGCTCGTATCCGTCGTATGGGCTTAAGGATATGCGTTGATCTGCTGTCGGCGTGCGAGGTCTAAAATACTGGCACGTCCACCGCAACAACCACTGGGATCGGCAATGTCCACTTCAAAGAGCCAAGTCAACCGAGGCGTATTCGCAATACCAGTAACTCCTTTCGAAGATGACGGAAGCGTCGACTACGACTCACTCAGAAGTTGCGTCTCCTACTGTGTAGAGGCGGGCGCACACGGAATCGTGATGCCCGTCAACGCGAGTGAGGGGCCTAGACTCACCGACGAGGAGCGCGACGAGGTGCTAAGAGTCGGCGTATCGGTAGTCGATGGCGCAGTGCCCTTTGTGGCGGGTGCGAGCGGAGTTTCGTTGGAGCACAGCTTAGAGCGCGCAGCTGTCGCCAGAGACGCGGGGGCAGATTCGGTTATCGCCATGCCTGTCAACGGCATGGGAGGAGAGCAGGAGATCATGGACCTCTACGGTTCGCTCGCCGAGGTTACGGGGCTACCGGTATGGATCCAGAACAATAAGCCGCCAACCGGACCAACCATTGCTACGCCCACGATCATCCGCATCATCAACGAGATCCCTCTCGCCAACTTGGTCAAGGAAGAGAGCCTGCTGCCCGGCAATGTGATGACGCGGATCTTCGAAGCCTGTGGCGACAAGGTCGGTTCACTAATGGGCGGCATGGGAGGTCGATTCCTACTCGAAGAGTATCGTCGCGGAGGAGCCGGGACGATGCCCGCCGGCCACATCACAGAGGCTCACGTCGCAGTCTGGGACGCCTTGGAAGCGGGTGGCGTAGATGGAAACGGCGAGCAGGTGGTGACCTCTGAGGCGAGGGAGATGTTCAACAGAATCCTGCCGTCGCTCAACTTCGAGTTTTTCTTCGGAGTGACCGTGTACAAGCAGGCCTTCTGGAGACGCGGGATCATTAAAACCCCAGTCACGCGTAGCCCAGGATCCAAGCCATTCGATCGCTACGATGCGGAAGAGTTGGACGCTATTCTGGAGGAGTTATCGGATCTTCTCACGTGGAAGCCGAGTTGACGCAGTCCAAGCACTAATAACCTACGATCTTGTCGCAAACGTTCATAAGTGGCTGATTCGCCAAATACCTGCGCAGATTGTCCTTAAACACCTCCCGCCTCCCTAAGTACATGTCGGGAGTCAACGCCGAGCAGTGAGGCGAAAGGATGATGTTTGGAGTACCCCATAGCGGGCTGTCCGGCTCGGGAGGCTCGGGCTCGGTGGCATCCAAGCCGGCCCCTGCCAACTCTCCTTCCCGAACCGCATCGCACAGAGCGGTTTCGTCAACTATGCCGCCGCGCGAAATCACGATCACATGCGCAGTGCTCTTCATGAGCCCAATCCGACGTCGGTCGATGGCTCCACGCGTCTCCTCCGTATAGGGAGCAGATACTACGAACCAGTCAGACATCGAAACCAATTCGTCGAGCCGTTCCAAACCCCAAACCGCTTCTGCGTTAGGACTCGGGCGGGGATGCTTGTCCACCGCCAACACTCTCATGTCGAACCCTTGGGCACGTTTCGCAACACGCCGGCCGATATTGCCGAAGCCATAGATGCCTAAAACCGCTCCCTCCAACTCGATCTGCCGCCAACCATAATCCCCTGAGCCCCACACTCCCTCGCTCTGCTGCGCCCACATCTCAGGCAGCTTCTGGGACAGAGCGGTGATGAATCCGAAAACGTGCGTCGCCATCGGGCTGACGTGCGATTCTCGCGAATTTGTTATCGGGATGTCGCTGTTCCTGAGTTCCGGATTTCCGAGAACTCCATCAATGCCTGTTCCTGGGCAGTGAATCCACTTCAAGGCGCCTGCAGCCGAGTAAACCTCTGGCGAAGGCCATCCGCAGTAGATCTCCGCGCCGGCAACCGCCGCCAACTCATCTTCCTCGGTTGGGCACCACACAAAATCGACATCGGGAAATGAATCCTCGAGGTCCCGCATCACCAGGTCATCGACCTCGCCAGGCCCTACACCCCCCGGCATGGGCGTAACAATTACTCTCAACGCCTCCTCCTTTCTGTTTCCATCGTTTTTAGCGCCGACTCTTTTTCGCTTCCTGCGCACACATCCACTCCTCCGGAGTTGGAACCTCCTCGCACACCACGTAGAGGAAGTGATAGCAACCCACATCGCCAACGAACTTGAACTGCTTGCGAAGATCCTTCACCGTCGCCTCGAAATCTCCGTGAGAGCGAAGATAGCCTTGGAGATCTCCATGTTCGGCATCCAAATCGACTATTCGCTGGGCGTTGTGGACGATCGCACCTAGTTTCCTTCGATTGCGGATCATCTTAGTGTCTTGTGCCAACTCGTCCAGATCGTCGTCCGACATCGTCACGACCGCCCCGACGTCAAAGCCTCGAAATCCTTCGCTGATACCGTCCCACTTGGCGTTGACGACCCTCCATGAGATGCCGCTCTGGAACACGACCTTGCTCATAACTTCGAGATAATCGTCGAGCGACGCATTCTCAATCTTGGGGATGGCTTCCATCTGCGGCATGATCTACCTCCTTGTCAAATGAGTCTTCCGATGGCCTTAAGAATTCTCGGAGCTTTCCGATTGTTCTGACTTGATGCCTAACCTCTGTCTTCGTATCGCCGAGACCATGAGAGTCACGGGGATCGCGACAATCACCGCACCCACGACGATCACCAAGAACCATGGTTCGATCCCTATTACATCCTCGATTAGATGGCGGATCCAGGCAACGAGTTCAGGGTCCACGGTCTCTGTGTGGTGTAGCAGCACCTTCGACAATTGGAACTCCTCAGTTCTCGAACCTTACCCTTCATCAACTATCGGCGCCGGCAACGGCAGGAGCCAATCCTCGGCTGGAGTAACGCACGGAATATTGTTTCTCTTTGATCGTAAGTGTCACCAATCCAGCCGCCAGCAAGAACATCGCACCGACAGCGAACGGCCAATCGTACGAACCCCATCGATCGAAGGCCAATCCAAAGAGAAGCACAGCTGCACCTCCCCCCATCTGATGCGAAAAGTTGATCAAGCCACTCAAGGTGCCGATGTGCCGAACACCGTATACGTCGGCAGTCAATCCCGTAGTCAATGGCACAGTGGCAAGCCAAGAAGCTCCGCCAATGAAGGCAAACGCCCACATCGCGCTTGATCCCGGCAAAACGATCAACGTCACGAACGCCAAGCCGCGGACCAGATAGACGCCCGCAAGCAGGTAATGCCGTTGAAGGCGATCCGACAACAAACCGATCACCACCACGCCACCCCCATTGATTCCCATCAAAATCCCGAAAGCCCACGCCGCATCTACGGTGTTGACTCCTTCACTGATCGCCCAGCGAACGAAGTGAACGGAGATGCTTCCCGTCGTGATTCCGCAGACGAAGTATCCGAACGACAGCTGCCACATCGGCCATGATTTATAGGATTCTTGCCATCGGATACAGCTCAAGGGCCCGCCTCGCATGGCCGCGTCCGACCGTGCTCGTTGATCACGGATCGCGGCTTCGCCAGTCGCCCTAGCCTCGCCGTCGGGCAATAGTCCCATGTCGGTGGGATTGTTGCGGATTATCAGCCAGGTGACCGGCACACCCAGGACGATCACGATGACCCCTGACACTATCCAAGCAGTCTGCCAACTCGTGGCGAGCATCAATTGAGTGAGAAACGGCACCATCAACAGGCCGCCAACCGATCCTCCCGCAACAACGATGCTCATAGCCATTCCGCGCTTCTTCTGGAACCATCGTGTGATGATCGCACCAGTGGTGCCCGGTGCAACGCCGCCCGAGAAGAATGAGATCACGAACCCGAACAGCACCATAAGCATCAGCACGCTGTTGATCATCGAAAGCAGCAGATATGCTATGCCCATCACAATGAGGCTCACCAGCACCACGATCCGACCGCCGAACGCATCCACGAGCCTGCCTAGTATTGGTTGAGAAAAACCGTTGATGATCCAACCGACCGCGGCGGCGGTCGATATCGCGCCTGTGGTCACGGCCCACTCCCGCTCCCACGTTTCTACGAAAATGCCGAAGCCTTGCCGCGTCCCCAGCACGATGAACATGCCGAAGAACATAGCTCCGACCACGTACCAGCCGTAGAAAGTCCCTTCCTTGTCGGCGGGATTACGAGGCTTGCGGCTAAACATTGCGGGGTGAGGAAGAAGCGACGAGATTGAATACTCACGTCGATTTGTGCAAGTTTAACCCGTTCTGATGGGCGACAGAACGCGAAGCGCTACGCTGCCAAAGGAGTTTGCACAGGCATCTGATCCCAAGTTTGCCCTTGTAGTAGCCTCCCGGTTCGGGATTTCTGGACTCCGCCCCACTGTTTGAAGAAGAACGGCACTTTCGCCTCGTTGCATTGCCGCTTTATGTTGAGCACCCACTCTTCTTCCATGGGCCTCGCACCCGGACCCGACTCTCCACCCACGATCACCCAATGCACTCCATTGAGATTTAGGTCACCAAGATCTTCCAATAGCGGCTCCAACGACAGGAAGCGCACAGCCACGGGGACTTTCCGTAACTCGTCAACGCGCCAGAGATAATCGGGGCCCTCCACACTGGTCCCAAGCCAAACGTTGGAAGGCACATCGCAGTTAGCGTATTTGCGAACGTAGTGGGCCATAGTTTTGGGACGCTTAGTCAAGACTTGAAAACGATGCTGCTCGGCGCGACGCATGACATCGAACGTGCGTGAGATGAATTCGAACGGGACTTTTGGGTGGAAAAGGTCGCTCATCGAGTTGACGAAGATGTGCTGAGGTTTACGCCATCTTAGAGGCCGCTCAAGCATGTGATCGTGCACGGTGACCTCGAAACCGTTGCGGTAGTTTCGCGCGCCCATGGCACGTAGCCTCACGGACATACGTGCGGCGTAACAGTTGTCGCAACCCGGACTGATCCCATCGCAACCCGTCACAGGGTTCCAAGTCGCTTCTGTCCATTCAATCTTTGATTTGGACACTAGATAGGTGCTTTCGTCGTGCCTGCGAACAGTTTCATTGCGAGGTTCTGAGCAGCTTCGCCAGAGTTACTGACGGCGAACAACAATTCAAAATAGGGTTGATTGTTCACCGTCAGAATGGTCTCGACCGGGGATACGGCAGGGAAGATTTCCCTAAGTCTTTTCCTATAAAGCAGTGGAATTGCGACCTCGTCGTCTCGATTCTCCACACCCAATCCCTCCAATGCTGGTTGGACAACCACCTCTTTGGATGCTTGTTCAAGCAATTCACGGCGGAATTGGGGGTCATAAACGTTTTGCCAAGTTTGGTTACCCCAAAAAGCGTTGAGCCGCCGTTCGAAGTGATGACCCTCTGAAGCATCACGAGTCCGTTGTAGGAGGCGGGACAAAGCTTTTCTCGGGAACAGGATAAGCGCGTCAACCGTACTGGTCTTTGAAATGGAAACCATCGAATCCCAGAAGAAGCACGTATCGAATGGATCGACGAACACAACTGCACGCCATGGATGATGGAGAGTCGTTACAACGCTTTGGACAAATTCGTTGGCGTCAAGATTGTGAATGGAAACGTCTCGGTCAGAGTGGGTTGAATCGATTAATCTCCTCAAATCGTTCACAGCTTGCCACGAGTCGTCATTGAACACAAACCGGTCGAACGGTTTGTCCGCGATCTCTAGTGCGATCAACGCCGACCCTTCCTCGGTCGAAACTCGTCCCCAATGGCCTGAACCGGCGAACGGATCTACGTAGGCAAGGCTAAAGGGTTGATCCTTGAGTGCGGTTGTGTAGTCATTGAGGTACCGCTTCAAGTAAATCAGTTTTTCGCGAGTCCAATCTCCTCCCCAATCTCGGTTTCGTTCTGTAGCCATTTAGATCGTTATGCTTGATGGAACCATCGCATCTGATTCCAAGTTTACACAACAAATGTATTCATTTATGTATTGATGGCACAACAGCACCATTCAACCAGCTTTTCCTGTCGATAAAATCGATTCAGTTAAGGCATCCGATTTGAGAAAGCCGGGACCAAATCACATGCGAACAATTCTCGAATACATAAAACAACACAAGCGATTGTCGATCGCCGTAGTGATTGTGATCGGCGTACCCGGTCTCGCAGTTGCATGGTGGCTCGGATCGCCTCTATTTCTTGACAAGACAGTTGATGAAGAATTCCCCCTCGCCGCCAACGCCGTGGTTCCCGAGAACATGACGATGCCGGACGCAGAAAGCACGATGGTTGCCGCCGCTGACGTCGAAACTTCGATCTCGGAAGAGATGATGGAAGCGATGGGCGAGATGCTGGCGCCAGAGCACGTCAAGAGTGGCGATTTCAGAGATGCCGACAGCTTTCATCAGGGATCCGGCACGGCGACCATTTGGAACCTGGGGACAGATGGGTTTGCCTTGAGATTCGAAGATTTCAACGTCATTAACGGCCCAGATCTTCGTGTGTTGCTTTCGACCCATCCAGACCCGATGAGCCGTTCGGAATTGCAAGATAGCGGATACACTGAATTGGGCAAGTTGAAGGGCAACATCGGTAATCAGAACTACCTGATTCCTCCAGATCTCGACGTGAATGCACAGCAAAGCGTCGTGATCTACTGCAAGCCCTTCCACGTCCTGTTCGCAGTTGCACCATTGTCAACCCAGTAGACCTCATTAAGAAGCGAACAAATGGCTGATCAAACAGTAGATGTAATAGTCGTGGGGCTCGGCGCGCACGGTAGCGCAGCCGTTTGGCAACTCGCGAAACGAGGATTGAATGTCATCGGCTTCGATGCCTTCACGCCGCCACACACCTTGGGTTCGAGCCACGGCGAGACTCGCGTAATCCGCGAGGTCTACAGCGAACATCCTGACTATGTGCCGATAGTCCAACGCGGTTACGAGATCTGGCGAGAGCTAGAACAAGCGAGTGCCGATGATGGGGATCCCACACAATTGTTGGAGATCACTGGAGGGATCACGATGGGCAGTCCCGAAGGTACGGGCGTCACGGGCGTGAAACGATCGTCGGAGGCACATGGGTTGCCGGTCGAGATTCTGGATCCCGCCGAAATCCGCAGGAGATGGCCGCAGTTTCAGCCTCGAGACGACATGATCGGGGTGTTCGATCCGCATTCGGGAGTGCTCTTCCCGGAAAAATGCGTCGGATCCCACATCGCGCAAGCGCAACTTGCGGGTGCGGAACTGCATTTCAACGAACCTGTCATCCAGTGGCGTCCCGATGGAGAAGGTGTTCAAGTCACCACCGATCACGGGACTTACTCGGCAGAGAAGCTGGTCTTCAGCGCGGGAGCCTGGAATCGGGATTTCCTTTCTAAGCTAAATCTTCCGTTGCGGCTCGAAAGGCAGGTTCTGTTCTGGTTCGAGCCGGCGAGCAGCCCCGAGCTGTTCGGCCCGGGGAACTGTCCCAACCACTCTTGGGAATGGTCGCCGGGAAACGGTCTTTACTGTCAACCCAACTATGGGGGCGGAGTGAAGGCAGCGTTCCACCATGGCGGTGAAATATTCGATGATCCGGTCGATCTCGACCGAACGGTGCGCGAGTCGGACGAACGATCGTTGCGAAACGCCATCTCCGACATCATTCCGCAACTCAATGGCAAGGTGGTGCGGTCGGCCGTTTGCCTCTACACGAACACCCCAGACTTTCACTTTCTTTTGGACCATCATCCGGGGCACCACAACGTGGTCATATGCAGCCCTTGCTCGGGCCACGGCTTCAAGTTCTCGGCAGTGATCGGCGAGATAGTTGCAGATTTGGTGACAGATCGCGACACTGGATACGATATGTCGCTGTTTTCTATAGACCGATTGCTCAACGAAGACTCAGAATATAAATGCCCCGAAGATAACTGAGGGGTTTGAACGATCATTAGGACGAATTGGATGCCGACAACTAAGCTGATGAACTATCGACGATCGCTACTGTCGTTAATTGCGTTGCTAGCCATGGCCTCGGTTATGGCGTGCGGCGGCGAAGAAGAGGTTGAAGTGGTAACCACCGGTGATGTCGAGTGGGGATATTCCGGCGCAGGAGCCCCCGAAAATTGGGCTTCAATCTCAGCCGACAACGCTTTGTGTGGCGAGGGTGCTAAGCAGTCACCGGTAGATATCACCGGCCATCAACCAGGCGATGCTCCACCAATTTCGTTTTCGTACCGCCGCGACGCCGTCGAGATAGCCAACGACGGAAAAGTGTTGTCGATAAATTACGGTCGAGGCAATCGACTTGGATTGAGCGAACGCACATATCAATTAGCTACCGTTAATTTGCACACGCCCAGCGAACACACCATTGATGGCCAATCATTCGCCTTGGAACTGCAAATCGTCAATGAGCAGACGTTCGGCGATATCGCCGTTGTTTCGTTCCTACACAGCGTTGGTGATCCCGATCCTGTAATCCAAGGCATCATCGATGCCGCTCCAGCAAGCGGGCAATCGGCGACTGAGGGTCTCGTGTTGAACGCCGGCGACTTTGCCCCTGAAGACCTCGGTTACTACAAGTACGAAGGCTCATTGACCAAACCGCCTTGTACCGAACCGGTCGATTGGTTCATCATGCTCGAACAACGCACCGTTTCGCAGGAGCAGGTCGACCAGATCTCGGCCTTGACGGGTGGAACGAACAACAACAGGCCCATGCAACCACTTGGCGGCCGAGGTATTGCGGCGTCAGGATCTCGTCGCTGAAACTGGTTTCCCCTTCGGTGGATGACTCAATCGGCGACGGCATTCCGGACTCCTTCTTCATCTGATGGGCTCCAAAAACCCACATCCAACTTCCTCCCACGTCGTCATCATTGGCGGCGGCATCGTTGGGTGCATGACCGCCTATTTCTTAACGGAACAAAGGCGAAACAGCGTCACCATCATCGAAGCCGAAGGCATCGCATCAGGCGCTAGCGGCTACTCAGCAGGTATATTGACCCCTTACTCCGGCTCTAACGATCCCGGCTTGCTATCGCTTTCGCCCGCGGCACTCGATATCCATGCGCACCTCGCCCAAAACCTGCCCGAGATCACGGGCATCGACCATGGATATGATCTGAATCCCTATTTGAGATGCGCTTTCGGAGAAACGGGGTTCACTGAGGCGCGCACGTTCAAGGACGAACGAATAGAGGAAGGGCATCATGCCGAATGGCTGACCGGCGACGAAGCGAGAGAGGTCTGCAACTGGCTCTCCGACGAGGTTGAGGGGGCGTGCGCTACCTCCATCGAACCGACAGTTGATTCGCGGAGACTCACCCAATCGGCGTTCAAAGCAGCTGCGAAAGCTGGTGCGGCCCTCGTCGAAAATCGTGCTACGGGTCTGAATTCCCATGGCGGAAGGGTAACTGGCGTGGAATTAGCCGACGGATCAAGCGTCGAAGCCGATGCTGTTGTCCTGGCGATGGGGCCCTGGACCGGTCTGGCGAGCGAGTGGATCGATGCTGAGATACCAGTGGCTCCACAAAAAGGCGAGTTGCTCTACATGCATCACGCCGCCGAAGACCCGGCGTTCAAGGGCGACGACAAGCCCTCCGCGGGCATGCACAACATGGACGATGGTGGGGTGATCCTGCCGCGGCGCCTCTCAAGAACCGTGCTAGGCGCCACGAAGGAAGAACGTGGCTTCGACCGAGACCCTTCCAGTTACGCTCGGGACTTCATTCTTCCTCGCGTCGCCCGACTAAGCAATCGAATAACTGCCGATTCCGTCACCGATCACACAGCATGCCTTCGACCGATGCCCGCGGACGGCAGGCCTTTGGTGGGGTTGGCGCCCGGTTGGGACGACGTCTACATTGCTTCTGGACACTGGTCGGAAGGCATTCACTACGGGCCATTAACCGCTAAATGGTTGGCTGACGTGATAACCACAGGTTCCAGCGAGTACGATCTATCGCCGATCTCGGCCGAGCGCATCACCTTAAGCTAGTTCGTACTTGGACCGAATGTTGCACCGGCCCACGCAAACTTTATCGACTATCGATCAACGCGGGCTTCAGCCATCGCTAATCCGCTTGCTGTTCGTGAAGCTAACGCCAATTCAAGCGCCTGGCGCTCCTCGGCTTCACGCGCTGGAGAGAATCTCACCAAGAACACGAGAACCGATGCGGCGAGAACGACTATTCCGATCATCATGAACGCGTCGGCCGTTGCCAGCGACTCGATCCTGAATAGAAACCCGTACGCTACTGCGCCAGCGTTGCCGCCTGCGCCTACGATGCCGGCCACCGAGCCGAGGGCTCGACGGTTGATGAACGGCACTACGGAGTATGTTGCGCCTTCAGACATCTGAACAAACAGGCTGAACAAGATCATTGCGCCGATTGCGAGAAACAGGCTCGCCATCTGGGAGAAGAGTATGAGAGCCATGCCCTCAAATAACAGCACAATGCCGAGAAACATCACTCTGCCCCTAAGCCCGAAGCGGATGCCTGCCAACTCGCCGAGTATCGCTAGCTCGTCACCAACACCTTGGGGCGGATCGATCGCCCGTCTGCGGAGAATCACTCTACCCTCCAAGTTCGTCATCGTCCCCTCTTCCTCCGCCCACTGCGCCGTCGGCAACACCACGTCGGCCAACTCGGCGGTTTCGGACAGGAAGAAATCACCGACCACTAGGAAATCGAGTGCGCGAAGCTTCTTTTCAACGTTGATTGAGTGCGGAGCCTACACAGCCACGTTCGAGCCAAATACCAACAACGCTCGGACTCCGCCGTAGGTTCCTAAACCGTCGAGCAGCTCGTATGCCGAGGGACCGGCAGCTCGTATGCCGAGGGACCGGGCATCGGCAGTTCAGACTCGTCTACTCCCCAGACCTTTGCCACGTGCTTCCGCGCGACGGGATCATCAATCTTCCTGTAACCCGGCAATTGGTCTGACTTCTGCCCGTGCTCACGGCCTCCCTGACCATTGCCCTGGCCGGTCAGACATCCGTAACCGCTGTTGGGCTTGCCCACGAGACCCAGCGTAAGCGCGATGTTGATGTATGCCAACACGTTGTTGACGCCCTGAGCCTGTTGCTCGGGACCTCGGGCCGTCAAGATCATCGCCGAGCCTGAAGACTCGCCGCGCATGCGCGCTGCACGCACTATCTTCGATTCCGGAACTCCAGTTATCCGCTCGACCCTGCCGGGCCAGAAAGACGCGGCACTGTTTTCTGCGAGTTCGAAACCGACAGTGCGTTCTCGGATGTATTCCCGATCGATGAATCCCTCGACCAAGAGGATGTGAAGGATGCCGTTCGCCAACGCGGCATCGGTGCCAGGGGTCAAATCGAGATGCAGATCGGCGCGTTGAGCCGTTATCGATGCACGGGGATCTGCAACAATCAATCGCCCGCCAGCAGCTTGCTGGCTCTCGAAATACTGCACGATCGGTGGCATCGTCTCGGCCGCGTTGCTTCCGACCAGGAGGATCGTCTCGGCTCCGGCGATGTCCTCGACAGGGAAGGGCAATCCCCGATCTACTCCGAACGCCTTGATGCCCGCCGCAGCCGCCGAAGACATGCAGAAGCGGCCGTTGTAGTCGATATTCGGCGTCCGCAACGCAACACGGGCGAACTTGCCCAACAGATACGCCTTCTCATTGGTTAAAGAGCCACCACCGAACATACCCACAGAGTCCAAGCCATACTTCGATTGAGCATCCGTGATTCCCTCGACGATCCGATCAAGCGCTGCATCCCAGCTCGCAGCCCTCAAACGTCCATCAGAGGTACGTATAAGCGGTATCCGCAGGCACTTTGAGTGATTCAATGCCTCGGCAAAGGTCTAACCCTTGATGCATAGAGCGCCTTTGTTGACCGGGAACTCCGAGTTGCTGCTCACGGTCACGCGTCCATCTTCGTTGCCCAGCAGCATTCCGCACTGGAACGCGCAGTAGGGACAGTGGGTGGCAGTTGTTTGTGTGATCGCCGGAGCTGAGGCGGTCATACTCTTCGCCTGGTTCTAAAGGCGTAAGAGTAAGTGAAAAAAGTTACATACTCGGTTCGTGAATGTGTCCAATCTGTTAACAATAGGTTGTGGATCGTTAGACAGAAGCAAAATCCAAGTTCAAACGCCAACTTTCGGCACCAGATCACCATTTCCCACCTCATCGACATAAATCGACACGCGCCGCGCTAGGCACGAAAACTCCGTCAAGCGAGACCCCTACAGACATGACTCTCAACATCGCACTAGTCGGCGCAGGTGGCATGGGCATGCGCCATGCTCTGGGCTACGTCGAGCTACGTAGACACTTCGACGATGTCCGCATGGTCGCTGTTTGCGACCCTCAAGTCGATTCGGCTCGAGCAGTCGTTCAAACCATCGCAAGCTCGACGCCTGAGAACCCGCAAGTCTTCGCCAGCCTCCAAGAGGCCGTTAACTCTCGCGACTTGGCTCTGGACGCCGTCGACATCGTGACGAGCACTCCTGCTCATCACGTATTGGCTATCGAAGCCATGGAATCGGGTCTGAACGTGATTGTCGAAAAGCCGATGGGCTTGACGCTGACCGCGTGCAGGATGATGAAGTCAGTCGCCGAGCGCACTGGCAAGACGCTGGCGATCGCCGAAAACTTCCGACGCGACCCCATGAACCGCTTGGCTAAAGCTCTACTGGATTCGGGTGCCATCGGCACTCCTTACTTCGCACTCGACATCTCGGTTGGCAGCGCCAACAAAGGCGTAATGCACAGCACCGTGTGGCGAGCGAAGCGCGATCAAGCCGGAGGAGTGGTCCTCGACGCCGGGGTCCACAACGCTGATTTGCTCCTTTACTTGATGGGCCCCGCCGAGAGGGTCTACGCCGAGACGGATGTCAACGACTCGCTCAGAACCCTGAATCCCATGTCTATGCAGGCTCCCGGCTTGGCCGAGGTCTATCGACACCGGGCCGAAGCCGGAGGCGAGACCGAGGGCGACATCATCGAACAGGACGCCGTAGACACTGCCTTCGCATCGATTCGCTTCGCATCGGGCGCGGCAGGTCAACTCATCATCACCGACACCTCCCACGGATACGCCCGGCACGAATCGATAGTCGCCGGTAGCGACGGAGTCTTGTTTCGACCTCCGAGCCGATCAGGCGTCGGCCCCCGCATCGTACGGCTAGACGGAAGCGAAATCGCCGGCGAACAGCTCCTGGAGCTGGTGCCTGAGTTCACACTGGACGATGTGACTACGGAGCTGTGGGACGGACAAAACCGCCTAGCGTCGTACGAGATGGAGTTCCGCTTGATCGACTACAAGGTGATCGCCATCGAATACATGGACTTCGCACGCGCTGTCAAAGAAGGCACTGCGCCAGAGGTGGGTCCCGACGAGGGCATGGCGGCGCTCGCGCTCGCCTACTCCATCATGGAATCAGGGCACGCCCACAAAGCCGTCGATCCGCAAGACGTCGTCTCAGGCACGGTAGCCGACTTCCAACGAGACATCGACCGCGCCTCGAACATATGCGAGTCCTGAGCAACTCAGGTTTCGCGGTATTCGGACATCGCGAGTACCGGCTCTTCTGGATCGCCGCCGCGTTCTCTAACGTCGGAATGTGGACACTCGTCTACGGACGTCTCTGGCTCATGCGATCACTCACCGAGAGCGAGATACTTCTCGGCTCCGTCGCATTCGCCACATTGGCGCCCGTGATGTTCCTGTCGATGTGGGGCGGCGTGCTCGCAGACCGCATCAATAGATTGCGACTCCTCCGATTCACCAGATTCCTATTCGCCGGAGCCGGATTCCTCACCGGACTGCTCATAGCCACCGACCTGATCGAGGTGTGGCACCTGCTCGCCATATCGGCGTTCACCGGAATTCTGCTCGCCTTCGACATCCCTGCCCGTTCAGCGATGGTGGCATCGATAGTGCCGAGGGAGCAGCTGCCCAGCGCAATCTCGCTCTACGCCATAGTCTTCGGAGGCGCCGCCATCCTCGGACCGACGCTCTTCCACCCGCTCGTGTCCGCAATCGGGATGGAGGGGCTCTTCTTCATCATCTCCGGCTCATACGTGTTGACAGTGATCACGCTTCTCCGTATGGATCACCAACCCCACTTTGCGCGAAGCCGAGAGTCGACATCCGAAAGGCCTCAGACTCGCTCTCTGACTAGAGGAGCAAGGGAGAGAGCATCCGAACTGGTCGAGGGCTTGAGATACGTCCGAATCCAGAAATCGATCGCCGCAGTGATCGGCTACGGCATCGTGATCGGGCTCATCGGATCGCCGTTCGAAACCCTCCTGCCGGTGATAACCGAAGAGGTGTTCGACGGCGACTCGGCAACCTACGGCCAGCTTCTGCTCTTCATCGGAATCGGCGGAATCATCGCCACTCTTGCCATCACTCTCATAGGCGCACGAGCAAAACCGCCCCTCTATCTCGCCGTCGGAGGCATCATAGTCGGCGCCTGCTACGTCATCTTTTCTCTGGTCGACGATCTGATGTGGGCGCTGCCCATCGCATCGGCGGTCGGACTCTTCTCCGTAGTCAAGGGCACAATGAGCACCACCGTCGTTCAGACCCTTGTATCCGACGAGTTTCGAGGCAGAGTGTTGAGCCTCATGATGTTCACCTGGGGCGCGCAGGCCGTGGGAGCACTCGTATCAGGCACACTAGCGCAGATCTGGGGAGCGCCGTTGGCCATAGGAGTCTCGGGCGCGATGGCGATCGTGGCCACGATCGTCGTGTGGCGGGCCGCGCTGAGGCATGTTTGATGAATCGGATGCATCGAACATCCCCCTCTCCTTAATCCTCTCCCACGGTGGGGAGAGGGTACCTCCCGTCATCCCGCGAACGCGGGAACCCAGACTAAGTGCAGACCACCCACGAAGCTCGTTCCGCTTCGTGCCCTCGGAGGGGAGAGGGTACACCTCGTCCCCGCCTGCGCTCCCGTCATTCCCGCGGAAGCGGGAACCCAGAGAAAAGACAGCGCAACCAGCTTCCCCTTTATCCGTGGCGTCTATGGGTCCCCGTCATTCCCGGGTTCGCGGGGATAACGGATTGTACCCTCTCCCCTCCGTGGGAGAGGATTCAGGAGAGGGGGACCTTCAAAGCAACCGACTACGGCACCGTAACCCGAACCGGCTCCGACTCGTCGCCGCCGCCGTGGTGATTCGCCGCCTTGATCGTGTACTCATACGTCTTCCCAGACTCCACCTCATCGTCGAATACGAAGACCCATCCGTGATGCGCGTGCTGGATGCCGATCGCGTGTCCGACGCCGCTCTCGACATCGACGCGCTCGATGAGAAACTCGTCGAGCGACTGATCGTCGTGCACGTCCCAGCTCAGAGCCACGCCACCATCCCGCGCCTCGGCCCGTAGACCGGTCACCTCGCTCGGCTCCTCGAAGCCCCACCACGGAGTGTCGATCTTGACGTGCTCGGATATCGCCCCTCGCTCTTCGGCGTTGAGCACCCTCACTGCATATACGTAGGTAGTCGAAGGGTTAAGTTCATCGTCGTCGAGGTGAATGGTCTCGGTGCTCCTCGTATCGCGCGCATGTCGCTCCCAATCGGTATCAAGCGGAACCTCCATCCGCAGAATCTCGTAACCGACGATCTCGACGCCGTCTTTGTGAGCAGGCGCCTCCCACTCGAGCGCCACGCTTCCCGATCCGGCGCGAGCCGTCAGTCCAGTTGGAGCCTCGGGCTCGTTGGCGTACTTCGGACCAGGAGCAGTCTTGACGCGCGCTAGGTTCGAGTCCCGACCCACACCGACTACGTTTTTAGATCGGACCACATATTCGTAAGTTGTGCCAAACCTGACGCCATCATCGTCGAGGTAGTAGCTATGAGTTTCGACGGGCACAGTTGCGATCTCGCTGAACTCCTCCTCGTCGTTGACCGAGCGACGGAGAATCACGTAGCTGTCGATCAACCTCCCTGGATGATGCTGCCAACTCAGCACTACCTGCTCTTCCCATTCAGCCGTCGCCGTCAGATTCGTCGGTGGCCCCGGAGGGGGTCCGCCCGGGGTGGGGACCAAGCCAGGAATGTCTGACAGCTGCTGTGTCGCGGCGCGTCTTGCTTCCCAAACCTCAGGGGGATGGGGCGGTGTTGGCTTAGCCGGCGTAATGGTGTCGTAAGTACCCACGGAGCGCCCATAAGCTTCGAGATGGTCAACGTGATTGACTCTGACCGGAAACTGATAACGCATCCCTGGTTCAAAAACGGGAATGTGTTCCAATGCCTTTCTGATGCGGGGTATAAGATCGCTGAGCGAACTCACATACTCAGGATCGTGTGGAGTGGTAAGCAGTCTCAATGCCAACGTCATGTCATCTCGGTTCTCTAGCATCCAAGATGGACCGGCCAATTGCCAAGTTTCGAAATGGGCCCATTCGTCGGAGTATGGTGCGAGGAAATAGATCCACTCGATGTGCCTCGTGCGCTGTGTTTTCTGGGGCGAGTACTCGTTTTCAAAATAGGTTGCGATCCTTCTTTTCTTGCTCTCTAATTCCTCCTTCGTCGTACCATTTGGTAGGGTATCCGTGCCGAAATTGGGATCGCCTCGGAACTGAGCGAAATCGCTAAGGAACTCATGGACTGCTATTACACCGACGAAATCAGCCCTTGAAGCGACGGTGACCGTTTCGGGGCCAACCCCTAGCAAGTATTCGTGAATTTGCAGATCGTAGAAACATACAAGGACCTCTTTCACGTCAGGCCCACCAGCTACGTGATGTTCCGCCGATCTCCTCAAAAAGCCGTCGCTCAGGTCATCAAACCCGTGTGAGGCGTAGAACCGTTCAACTGTTTCGGTGGCCTCAGCCACCGATTGATGCGTTCCATCAAGGTTTCTGTATCGCCCCTGGCTCGAATCGTCAACCCGGCTCAACGCTAGAGGAGCCCAATTGCAACGGCCTGAGTCGGGTATCTTGCTCGCCGTTACCGCAATGTGCGCAATTCGATTCCTACCACCTGAACCAAATCCGCCAAGCGAAATATTAGCGGCGTCGAGCACGGCCTCCTCCACCCTCATCGCAGGTTGTGGAGCGTGCCCCATAAAGTCAGTCGGCTCAGTTTCGCGTTCGTCAGGGTCATCAACATCTTTTTGGGTGACTTCTGCCGGAGAAACTTCGGGTTTAGGTGTGAGAAGAGGTGGAAGTGACACGATGAATGACGATCGTTTGCTGTGAACGGGAGTTGACTCAACAAAGGCGACCACCTCTACGATCCACACTCCTGTCTCGTTAAAGTTGCTCTTGGGGAATACCGAACTTCTCACTCGCGGACCCTTGTCGAACACGAAATCCCATCTAGTGTCGTCTGTCAATCTCGATGCAGGGACAAACCGAATGACGTATTTCGTCACATCGGCATCGACTTTGTGTGACCACTCGACCCACAAATTAGTGTCGTCCTCAGAAACGGTTACGCCAAGCAAATGAGAAACTAAGGGTGTTGGAGGTTTTGGTGTTGGAGAGGGTGTGGGTTGCGCGGTGGGAACGGTAGCAATACGAATTGCCGATAGATCCGTCGACACGGTCAGCTTGACTGACTTGCTTTCCACCACGCCGTTCTCGTCATGAACCTGAAATTCGAAGATCCAATCCCCGGGGAGGTAGAAATTGCTCTTGTTGAATTTGCTGGTTTGTGACCATCTGTTGATGTCGTAAGCCCGGTGCCATCTCTTGTCGTCCGTCATGTCTAAACGCATCTCAGACACATGGACCCATCGAACGACGTACTTCGTGACATCGGGATGGCGATGGGGCGACCAGTTCATCTCTATGCTGTTGTCGAAATCTGTTACCTCGAATTTGACCAAGGGCGGGATTTCTTCACCGTACGGGCCGAACGTCGGCAGAGTTGGAGGTACGACGGTAACTGTCGGAGGAGGGTTTGTGGAAGCGGACTTTCTAAGAGGTGCTTCAGGCGTAGCCTGCGGGTGGTCGTAATAACGGACCTCGGCGTAGAAGTCGCGAAGGTCGTAGGTGTCTCTAACAAGCAATGGTGAAGACGGGTCGGAGCCGATGCGACCTTCATTCCGCTCAGCCCTACTCTCGAACCCCTTAACGGTCTCCGTGACAATCGGTTCGATTTCATGCCGTTCAAGCAATCTGCCGTCTACGACGGTTATTTCTCCGCTCGAGTCTCGTTGCACGTCCCAAGCCAAAAATGCCGTAAAGCCATGAACAGATGGGTTGAACGCCGGCCTCAACCAAAATAGCCATTCAAACCCTTCGAACTTGCGGATCAATTGCGAAACGACATCGTCGCGGAAATAGCTGATTTGGTCATGTTGTCTTGTGGTGCGGTAAACACCGATCGTCAAAATCAGAGGCCCGGCTCCGACAAGATACTCCTGAATTGCAAAGTCAACAAAACAGAAAAGCTCAACTTCGTCGTCCAGATCCGCCTCATCGTAAGGCGCGGGAAAGCTGTCGTGTCTGCTAAAGGAATCGAGGCCACCCACCTCCTCTCGGCATTGGAGGGTGTTAGGTAACCCCGTACCCCTGACTGCCATGTGCATCTGCCAACTAGGCGATCTGTCGTCGTCGAACCACTTTGATAGCGGAAGAGTATCGTCGTACGAGATGTAGAAACCATCCTCGGGTTTGAATTCCTGTCGCCTAATTGCACAAGGATCAACGCCGGCAAGAGTTCTCATCGTGCAAGGCTCGATGGTTTTGTCCAGATAGACTCGGTGACGCAAAGGAGTTACCGTGGGCGTTCCGACCACCTCGACTGTTGGTGTCGGTGACGGTGTGGCTGTGGGTGTATAAACAAAGTCCGGTTGAGACGTCCCAACATCTGATTCCGAATCACACCCAAGGGCTGCAATCAACGTTGACGCAAGGGCGATCAACAGCGCTCCTGCAATCGAGGTGTGTAGTTTCATTGCGAGCAAAATGGCGGCCTTGTTACCGCCGTCAAGGTTTCGTGGATCTTATCCATAGACTTCGTCGCCACCTGTTTTGTTCCACGCACCTAGTTTCTCGGTCACGCACACCGCCTGTGCCAATCCCACATCGTACGGCGACCGACCACTTATCTTCTCGCAAACTGGCACAACTCCCTGAACCTTTCGAAAACTCGCTTGGTTACGCATTCACCCCAAATCCACGCCCCATACGTCCGGACCCCACCTCCCTTGCAGCGCTCCCCAAACCGCACTCCAACCACTTTCTTCAACCCAATTGCACACGCGCCCGATGTAACTTAAACTCTATTGCGAGATAACGGCGGGTCGGCACGCCATTTTGCTGGTGCCGAACGCCGCAAAACTGTGTGAATTCACGGCGAAAGGAGAGGGCTGTTGCATCCCTTTGCATATGAAGCTCCTACTTCGATCGACGATGCCGTTGCTGTGCTCGACAAGCATGGCGACAGAGCAAGGCCGATCGCGGGAGGCACCGACGTTCTAGTCCAGGCACGAGCCAACCGATGGGACCTCGACGCTATTGTCGATGTCAAGAACATCCCCGAGCTCACGGAGATTAGTCACTATCCCGATGGCAGCGTCGCAATCGGCGCAGCGACTCCGTGCTATCAGATCTACGAAGATCAGAAGGTTCGCGACTCGTTCCCCGGCATCATCGACGCTGTCGAGATGATCGGAGGGATCCAGATCCAGTCACGCGCCAGCTTGGGCGGCAACCTCTGCAACTCATCTCCAAGCGCCGACGGCATCTGCCCGTTGATCGTCTACAACGCCACCTGCCACATCGCAGGCCCGGGCGGCGACGATGCGCACCGAGACGTGGCGGTGGAAGATTTCTGCACGGGCCCGGGTCAGAACGTGCTGGGCCGAGGCGAGATCTTGGTCAGCATGGTGCTACCTAACCCTGGCGACAACTTCGGAGCGGCCTACGTTCGCTTCATTCCTCGAAACGAGATGGATATCGCAGTCACTGGAGCAGCCGCTTCTGTGACGCTAAACGACGCTGGCGATACTTTCGTGTCGGCACGGGTCGCACTCGCCGCAGTGGCGCCCGTCCCGCTACTGGTTTCCGCAGCCGGTGACGCGTTGGCAGGTCAGCCAGTCAACGACGACTCGATCAACGCCGCAGCGGCGATCGCCAGAGACGCCGCGAAACCGATTAAGGACATGCGTGGCACTATCGACCAGCGCAAGCATCTCTGCGAGGTGCTAACCCGACGAATGATCAACAAAGCAGTAGAACGAGCGAGAGGCTAAGCAACAACAATGACGACTCAGATAACTCCCGGCCCAGCGCGCGTGCACGTGCGCACAACCATTAACGGTAGAGCCCACGAGTTCCTCGTGCCGCCCTACATGAGCCTTCTCGACACCCTCCGCGAGATCGTGGAGCTGACGGGCACCAAAGAGGGCTGCCTGGACGGCAACTGCGGCGCATGCACGGTTTCGCTCGATGGCAAGATCGTCGACTCCTGCCTCGTTCTCGGCGCCGAGATCGACGGCAAGTCGGTCGAGACTGTCGAGGGTATGGCCTCGTCCGAGGGGCTACATCCGCTGCAACAGGCATTTCTTGAAGAGGCCGCTCTACAGTGCGGAATCTGCACTCCTGGGTTCTTGGTCGCCGCTAAGGGGCTGCTCGACAACGAGCCTGCACCGGACGAGCACCGAATCCGATACTGGCTGGCTGGAAATCTCTGCCGATGCACCGGATACGACAAGATCGTCCGAGCCGTACAGAAGGCTGCCGTTGAGATGCAGTGAGGCGGTTTGGCGAGCACCAAACGCAATCCCGCATCAGACCCGGAAACGATCCCTAGACCCGACAGAACGAGGACACAAAAATGGTCGCAACATTCGAGCCTAAGAAGCAATACAAGGTAATTGGAACCCGTCCGATACGTCACGACGGGCTTGACAAGGTGACGGGCAGGGCGGTTTACGGAGCCGATGTAAAGCTGCCCGGGATGATCTGGGGCGCAATTCTGCGTAGCCCACACCCCCACGCACGGATCAACTCGATCGACACTTCCGAAGCCGAGGCGATGGAAGGAGTCAGGGCCGTAATCACTAACGCCGACCTCCCACCTTCCGACAACAAGATGGTGGACCTCGGCGAAGGGATGACGAACCTCAAATGGGCCGTGGACAACATACTTGCGAGCAATAAGGCTCTGTACGCGGGTCACGCTGTCGCCGCGGTTGCTGCCGTCGACCGATACACGGCTGAAGAGGCGGTTCGAGCGATAAAGGTCGATTACACGCCCTTGAGGTCGGCGTCCAACGTCGATGACACTATCCATCCGGACATGCCGGCGATTCTCGAGGAGTTCATCGATTCTCCTGGTGCAAAAGAGAGCGGACATCCGAACCATGTGATCGAGTACACACACGAGTTTGGGGATCCTGACGCCGCTCTAGCCGATGCGGACTATGTCAAAGAGGGCGAGTTCACCATGCAGATGGTGCACCAGGGCTACATTGAGCCGCACAACGCCACTGCTGTATGGGATGAGAACGGAAGGCTACGGATCTGGACCAGCACGCAAGGCTCCTTCACGGTAAGGCAGCAAGTCGCTGCGGTACTACAGATCGAAGAGTCGAAGGTGCGTGTCACTCCTCTGGAGATCGGCGGCGGATTCGGCGGGAAAATCCCCATCTATCTCGAGCCCGCCGCGGCTATTCTGTCGCACAAAGCGGGAGGCGCACCCGTAAAGCTAGTCATGGAGCGACGGTCAGTCTTCGAAGGCTCCGGACCTGCCCCAGGTGGCAAGATCACTCTGAAGCTCGGGGCCACGAAAGACGGCAAGCTCACAACAGCAATTTCTGAGCTTCGAATGGAAGCCGGCGGTTACCCGGGGTCCCTCGTCGGCGCATCCGGAATGTGCATCTACTCCTGCTACAACATCGAGAACATGCGCATCGTCGGATACGACGTACTGGTCAACAAGCCCAAAGTGGCAGCGTATCGAGCGCCAGGTTCCCCTCAGGTCGCCTTCGCAATCGAGACTCTGATCGACGACCTCTGCGAAGAAGCGGGATTCGATAAGTGGCAGTTCCGCCGTGACAATGCGGCCAAAGAAGGCACGCGACGCGGCGACGGCCCCTTGTTCCCAAGAATCGGGATGGAGGAAGTGCTTGACGCGGCGAAAGAGACCGATCACTACAACTCCGATTTAGGAGAGCCGATGCCCGGCCGAGTGAGAGGCAGAGGCATCGCCAGCGGTTACTGGTTCAACGTCGGGCTTCAGTCGTCAGTTAACTTGGCCCTGAACAATGACGGGACGGTTGAGCTGGTAGAAGGCTCTACCGACATCGGCGGCACGAGGGCATCCATCGCGATGCAGGCCGCTGAGACTCTCGGAATTTCGGCCGAAGACGTCAACCCAACAGTTGTCGATACCGACACAGTTGGCTTCACCGCCGTAACTGGTGGAAGCCGGGTGACGTACGCCACCGGATACGCAGCGTACAACGCTGCTGTCTCAATGATTGATGAGCTTAAGAAGCGTGCCGCCATGTTGTGGAACATCGATGTCGATGACGTCGAGTTCGATGACGGAACCTTCTCTTCACACTCCGACCCTGAGTTGAGCATCGGCTTCAAAGAGCTGGCAGGGAAGATCGGAGACACCGGAGGGCCGGTTACATCCACTGGCAGCGTGGACCTTGAAGCGGCCGGGGGTGCTTACGGCACTCACATCTGCGACCTCGACATCGACCCCGAGACCGGGAAGACCGACGTCGTGCGGTACACGATCGTCCAGGACGCTGGCCGAGCGATTCACCCCTCCTACGTGGAAGGTCAGATGCAGGGCGGCGTGGCACAGGGCATCGGATGGGCTCTCAACGAGGAGTACTTCATGTCGGACGATGTGATGGCTAATTCCTCCTACCTCGACTACAGGATGCCAACCTCCCTCGACCTGCCCAACATAGAGACGGTGATCGTGGAGGTGCCCAACCCGGTACACCCTTACGGCGTTCGAGGCGTTGGGGAAGTCCCCATCGTCCCGCCCATTGGGGCAGTTGGAAACGCGATCAAAGACGCGCTGGGAATTCGCTTGCGGGAGACGCCGATGAATGCAGGCCGGATCGTCGAGGCGTTGCAGGAGAACAACGGCAGCTAAGTGTTCGGCGAAGTAACGGCGGATTGTGTGCGTGACGGGAGTGCTTCACCTGACACTTGCGACCATGCGCGGCCGGGCTCGTCTAAGCGATGAGACTCAACGCGGATATAATTGCTTAGATGCCGCGCGATGGTCGAAGTAACTTCAGTCCCATATCGCTTCGGTCAGATCCATTGACGTAGCCAGAGCGTATCTCGACTCCCAGAACCGATAGTCAACCGCGGCGATTCCGAACTACTCATGACAACCACCCGACCCACAGATAAAGCTCCAAAAGGCGGAGGAGACGACTATATGTACCGTCCTCCTAACCCGGACGAGCAAGAGGAGATAACCCTCGACGACATCATGAATCGAGTGAAGTCCGCGTTTGCGGGCATTCCAGGATTCGGCGGAGGTGGCGACGACCGCGATAGCTCTGACGATGGCGAACAGAGTAGCCGTTCGAGTGGGGCTGGCGCAGGCATTCTCGCCATCATCATCTTGGTCGCATTGGCCGTCTGGTTCGCCACCGGCATATACACGGTGGGCCCAGAGGAACAGGCCGCGCTGCGAACTTTCGGCCGTTTCCAAGCTATCGCCGACCAAGGACTTCATTGGCACTGGCCAGGTCCGATCGGCACTCGAAACATCGTGGCAGTTACGACGACTCGCCGTATGGAGCTGGGATTCAGGGGCGGAGCCAACGGCTCCAGCATAACGCCTGTCCAGCGCGAGTCGCAGATGATCACCGGCGATGAGAACATCGTCGACGTGCAGGCCGTTATCCAATATCGCGTTGGCAACCTCCGAGACTTCCTCTTCGAGGTCGACGACCCTGGGGATGCCGAGCGCGACGTTGCACCTGGAAGCCCTGACGGCGACACGCTTCGCGACATCGCAGAAACCGCGGTTCGGCAGGTTGTGGGCGCCCGTAACATCGACGACGTGCTGACAACCGAAAAGGAGCAGGTGCAGACGGATGTCCTGTTCAAAATGCGCGAGCTCGCGGCCTTCTACCAGACTGGCCTAGACATTCTGCAAGTGCTGCTCCAAAACGTGAACCCACCAGCAGAGGTTCAAGACGCATTCGAAGATGTGGTTCGGGCACGTGAAGATCGGGAGCGAGACATCAACTTGGCGGAGGCATATGAAGCCTCCCAAATTCCGCAGGCCCAGGGTAGATCAGCCCAGATTGTAGAAGAGGCCGACGGTTTCAAACGTGGCCGAATAGAACGAGCCAGGGGCGAAGCCGACGGGTTTACAGCCATACTCCAAGGCTATCGACAATCTCCCGAAGTTACACGCAAGCGTCTGTACCTTGAAGCAGTTGAACGAATACTTGCCGGCAAATCCAAGATAATCCTCGATTCTGACCGTGACGTGTTGCCGCTTCTCTCACTAGACACCATCACGAACGCCACAGGATCATCTGGGATCGACACCTCAGGAGCCCTGGGAGGGGGTCAGTAATCATGCCTCGCCTTATCGCGCTCGTTGTCGTAATAATCATCGCCGGTCTGATACTGATTCCGCAGACCCTCTTCACAGTAGACGAGACTCAGCTCGCCATAGTCACCCGGTTCGGCGCCTTCCAGCGCGACTACAGGAGCCCTGGACTATACGTCAAGCAGCCATTCGTTGAAACCGTCGTCAAGATGGACAGCCGACTCCTCCGTGTTGACGCCCAACCAGCCTCGTTGCTCACATCCGACAAACGAAACCTGGTCATAGATGCCTATGCCCGATACAGGATCATCGATCCTCTCGTGTTCTTCCAGCGTCTTCGCACCGAACTAGGCGCCAACACCCGTGTCGCCGACATCGTCAATTCGCAGCTTCGGCGAGAGGTCGCGCTCGACACGCAGTCGGAGATAATCTCCGAGACGCGCGAAGAGGTCATGAGACGCATCGCAGACGCTAGCAACCGCTCTGAAATCACTCGCAACGAAGCCTTTGAGATGACGAACGGCAATCTCCGGGACCCGAGGCTCACGATACTCGTAGTTCCACCTGAGTTCGAAGGTACGCAAGGCAGAGCCGAACGGGCCACCAACGAGCAGATAGGCTTCCTCGAGCGTGAGGCGTTTCCGCCAGAGCTTGAAGGCCGAACGGCGACATACTTCCGGCCGTTAAGCGATGCGTTGGGCATCCAGATTGTGGACGTCAGAATAAAGCGCGCCGACTTCCCGACCGACATCGAAACGTCAGTTTTCTCCAGGATGGAAGCAGAGCGTGCCCGTATCGCCGAAGGATTGAGGGCGGAAGGTAACCAGAGGGATCGCGAGATCCGTGCCGCAGTCGATCGCGACGTGCAAATCATCCTCGAGACCGCAAACGGTACAGCAGCCAGACTGCGCGGTGAGGCGGAGCAGGAAGCGATCAGCATCCTGGCCGAGGCGCTGGAGCAGGACCCGGAATTCTACGAGTTCCGCAGGTCGCTCGAAGCCTACGAAAACATCATCGATAGCCAGTCTCTCCTTGTGTTAGAGAGCGATTCCGAACTCTTCAAATTCCTCCAATCGCCGCTCGGCGAACCCGCCGAATCGCCAGACGAAGACCCCACCGCGTCCAACGAAGACGAAAATGAAGACGCGTCCGACGAAGACGCAGACGCAGACGAGTAGGCGCGGGCGAGTTTCTGCTTGTCATCCCGCGAATGCGGGAAACGCGCGGAATTTCAGCGCATCCGTATCAGCTAGCCGTTAGAAAACGGCTCCCATCTCCCCTGGGGAGACCTTCGCTAAAATCTCTTCATTGCGGAGAGCGCCACAATCCAGACGGCTAAGAGCAATTAAAAGGTCCTCTCCCTCGGAGGGGACAAGGTACCCGCTCGTTTAGCGGATTTTAAGTTTCCAACTATCCCTAGGGACAGAGGGGATTGTGGCGTAATTGGCGGTTGGGACCGCATCGTCTTCCCATCTGCATTTGGGCATGGTTGATAGGCGGCGAACGGGATTTTGAGGGGACGAGACGTGGCTTCGGTTACGACGCCATCTCATCCATAACCCGCTGCGCTCGTCCCGGGCCCCGATCCTGCACGTGCATCAGCAGCGCGGCCGTCAATCTGAGTGCATCTTCAACATCCGCTCCGCTCACTCGCAACGACGCCACCTCATCCCAGGATCGGGCGCCCGCAACGAAACGTAGGAGCTTGATGACGTTGAGACGAGCCGGCAACATGGGTGATGAGTACGCCGTATCGATATCTTCGGAAGGCGACGCATTCCCGATATCGCTGCCTCCGCCGTGGCCAACACTCGCCACCACTCCCCCGTCGGATGCAGAAAACCAGTGGTCGCCAGCCAGCAACTGGGCTCCAGTCCGCGTGCATATGTGAAGTTCGGGTGCAAAGCCTGAGATTACGAGAACTCGCATCTCGTGCCAAAGGCGCAGTTTTGGGAGGTCGCCGGTCGCGCAGTCTTCAGCTTGTGCCAACGATTCTTTGAGAAGCTCGAAGAGTATGGGGTTAGCCGCGGATGGGAGTGAAGATCGTTCGCACAGTTCCGACATGTGAGAGGCTAGAGACAGCCTGTTAAGGTCGGCGCGCAAACCTAGGTACGCGTTCAGCGTCTCCACTTGGCTGATGGTGTACAGGTCTGAGCTGCCGCCCGTAAGCGAAGCCGAGATGTGACGCAGCAGATCGACGTGGCCGCCCGATCGAGATTTCGTTCTGCGAGCCCCTTTGGCGACGCAGGACAAAAGTCCCCGATTTGGCGTCAGAAGAATGACGATACGGTCCGCTTCGCCGAGGTTGCGAGCGCGTACGACGATGCCTTCAACGTTGAAGAACGTTCTTTTCGGCGCGCGCATCGTTCGATATGCCGCCCGGGCGGCTTCAGCGCAGGCCCACGCTGCCGTCTTCTCTGATGGGCGGCGGTATCCTGGCTGGCGCAAAGGGATGCTTCTCCGAAGCGCTTTCGAGGAACTCCACTCCTAGGCCAGGCTTTTCTGGCAACGTGAACCAGCCATCGACGACTTCCATGGGCGCTTCAACCATGTCGCTTCTCGGCGGCTTGTCCTCGTCGACCGCTTCCAACACGTCCCACGCAGGCGATGAGATGCCGAGTTGGACGCACGCAGCGGTGGCGATAGGGCCTTGGAAGTTGTGCGGAGCGATCAGTATGTGGTGCGCCTCGGCGATCGCGGAGATCTTTTTGACTCCTGTTATGCCGCCGGCCACAGCTATATCTGGTTTGAAGAACGAGCAGTGAGAAGCCTCTGCATACTCGCGGAATTCGTATATTCCGGTGTTTCTTTCGCCCACCGCTAACGGAAGCCGCATCTTTTCGGCAACAGTGCCCATTGCAAGCACCGAGTCAGGGACGATGGGATCCTCGATGAAATAAGGCTGAAGATCCATGATCTGTTCACAGAACACGATCGCTTCGGACGGCCGCATGTTTCTGTGGATCTCGATCCCGATGTCGAAGTCCCAACCGACCTCCTCCCTGACTGCCGCCATCATCTCGACGGCGCCGCGAATCAGCATCGGGTACTTGAGCACCTGCCACTCGCGCGGCATGGGTGTGAACTTGAGCGCCGTGTAACCTCTTGCCTTGACCTCCCGTGCCTTTGCCGCGCACTCATCCGGCGTTTCTCCCCCGACTCCCAAGGCAATGCCCCGCACCTTTTGCCTCGCTCTGCCGCCGAGAAGATCCCAAATCGGGACGCCTAGACGCTTTCCCTTAATGTCCCACAAGGCTATGTCGATGGCGCTGATCGCGCCGGCGATGGAGTTCCCTCGAAAACTTCCGTTGTAGCGATGCATGTAGTTCCAGATGTGCTCGGTGTCACCGGGGTCCATTCCGGTGATCGCTTCGCCGAGAATCTTGATCGTCTCTTCAGCTGCCCTTGGGTAAGCCCAGTAGCAAGCTTCACCTACGCCGTAGGTCCCATCGTCTGCGGTGATGCGAACAACTAAGAAGCGATCAACCAGAAAGGTCTCGACACTCTCGATCTTCATCGGGTTTCCTCCTTGAAACCTTCTTGCCTGTTAGGCGCGGGTAGTGAGATCACAGTTCCTGCATGTCCGCCCTGCTCGCCAAAGCCTGGGCCAAGGTTGCGTCGTCTGCGTACTCGATATCGGAGCCGCTCGGCAGCCCTCGGGCTAGCCGAGTCACTCGTATGCCTGAACGAACAATCGATCGATGCAGAAACATCGCGGTCGCTTCGCCATCCAGGTCGGTATTCGTGGCGACCACGACCTCCTCGACCTCTTCGTTCCGGAGCCGCTCTAAAAGCTCACGTATCTTAAGATCTGAAGCGGCGATGCCGTTAGTGGGAGAGATAGAGCCGTGCAGTACGTGATAACGCCCCTGGAAGGTTCTCGTGCGTTCGATAGTCACGACATCGAGAGGTTCCTCGACTACGCAGATCATCGAGCGATCACGCGAGTCGTCGCTGCATATGGCGCACACCCTCTCCTCGGTGATGTCGGCGCACACTACGCACAACACTATTCGCTGCTTTACTCCAAGCACCGCTTCGGCTAGCTCTGCGGCCTCGGCCTCCGGCATCCGCACGAGGTGATACGCGAGCCGTTGGGCGCTCTTGGGGCCGATGCCTGGGAGGCGTCGGAAAGCCTCGATGACCCTCGATATCGGTGCCGCAACTCCACGTCTTGGACCCGCGGCGATCGATGCCGGCGACATTGGCCTAGGCGGGTCGGGACGGAATGATGCCATAGCGCGAACCTGTCGGGATCAGAAACCCAAGCCGGGCAAGTTCAGCCCTCCGGTGATAGAGCTCATCTTGTCGGAAGCCGATTGCTGTGCCGAGTCCATCGCTTCATTCACCGCCGCCATCACGAGATCCTCAAGAAGTCCTACATCTTCCGGATCGACTACGTCAGGTGAAATTTCGATCTTTTCAAGCCTGCTGCCACCTACGACCACGGCAGTAACAGCACCACCACCCACGCTGGCAGAAGTCTTGGACTGGGCGATCTCTTCCTGCACCTCGGCGAGCCGCTTCTGCATCTCCTGCGCCTGTTTCAACATTCTGCGATTCATCATGGTGTGGTCTTTACCTCAAGGCGTTTCAAGAGTGTCATATTTCGGGAAGACTCTGTGCCGTCGCACTGGAATGTGTGCAGGTTAATGATACCGAACCGAAATTTTGGCCAAGGCTAAGAGTTGGCATCATCCACCGATATGACTCTCGCTCCACTGCTGCGGAACATCTGCAGCGTTGCGTCTCGGTCTATCTCATCTGGCACATCGCCCCCACTCGTTGTCGGCGATTGTTGATGATCGTTGATTGCGGGGGTAGGAGATTTCGACGGTTGAGGCGTAGGTGCTGCTATACGACTCGAAGCCGTAGCTGGCGCCGACTGGGACAGTTGAACGCGTATCTCATCGCCGTAGACCTTCTGAAACGCAGGGCGGAGGCTGCTACGGGTTTTGGTGTCGCGCCAGATCTTGAGCAGCTGTTGCGTAGCGATCTCGTACTTGGGTTTGAGCGTCAAGACTCCTTCCTCAGGACCTATTGGCGAAACCTGGACGAAGATGCCGCGGACCCGACTGTTTGTCGTCGCTTCAATCTCATCCAGAAGCCGTTGCCACTTGTCATCAACCCCGTTCGTCGGCGTGCTCTCAGCAGTTGTAGCGACTGGTGATTGTCTCGTTGGTGCAGCGCGTTGGGGCTGAGGCGTACGAGGAGCGGCCGCTGCTCGAACCTCCGTAGTCGGCGCGGATTGGACTTCCGATGCTGCGACTGCTTGAAGCGATGCGACTTCCAATGAGAGAGGAGACGCCGAGTCGCTGTATCTATCAGTTTGGCTCAGCGCTCCGATCGCCTGCATCATCTGATCGGCCGAGGCGCTGGTGTCTTCAGTGTTGAGCCCAAGTTCGCCTGCTGCTTCGCTGTATTCGCTGCTGACACCGTGTTTAGACAGAAGGGCAGCCCTCAAAACACCTAGTGTTCCTTCTCGAAGCCCTGACATGTCGGCTCCTCGCGACGCCTCAGATTCGATCACTTCTAGCGCGCCCTTGGCATTTTTGTTGAGAATCGCCTCGGCCAGCTCCTTCGCAGCCGATGCGTCACCGATTCCTAGAAGCTCGCGAGCCTGCTCTTCTGAAATCTCCGCTCCGCCGCCTCCGTACGATATTGCGACCTGCTCGAGCAGGTTCTCGGCGTCTCGGAGCGATCCCCAAGCGGACCTTGCTATCAACTCCAACACCGAAGGCTCGCACTCGATCTCTTCTACATCGCAGATCTCTATCAGGCGACCGATCACATCATCGGCGGAGAGACGTCGGAAATCGAACCGTTGGCATCTGCTTATGATCGTCGGCGGTACACGATGGATGTCTGTTGTCGCCAAAATCATCACTACTTGAGGCGGAGGCTCCTCCAGCGTCTTCAACAGAGCGTTGAATGCGGCATCGGTGAGCATGTGCACTTCGTCGATGATGTAGACCTTGAATTTTCCCACCGTCGGCCTGAGCAATACACGATCGCGCAAGGCGCGAATGTCGTCGATGCCCCGATTCGATGCCGCATCGATCTCGATCAGATCCATGTATCGGCCTTCATCGATGGCGATCGCGGCGGGTGTGTCGGCTAGAGGGTCTCCGGATTCATCGCGCTCCGTATTAAGGGCTTTGGCCAGAATCCGCGCGGTCGAAGTCTTGCCGACTCCACGAGGTCCGGTGAAGATGTAGGCGTGTGCGACGCGATCGGAGAGCACGGCCCTTCGCAGCGTATCTGTAATGTGCCGTTGACCGACAACATCGCTGAAGCGGACAGGCCGCCATTTCCTGTAGAAAACCGTGCTCATCGTAGACGTTCAGTCAAATGATACGAGGCGTGGACTGTGACATCCGAAATATGATGCGGAATTGGATTTGCTATTCGTTGATGAGTTCAGCCAAAGCGTCGTCAGTTTTGCCGAACATCACTCGCTCTTCGTCGGGCTCCGCGTGATCGTATCCGAGGAGGTGCAGGGTCCCATGAATCGCCAACATCGCTAGCTCCCGTTCGAAAACCCAACCCTTCACACTCGCTTGCCGGGTAGTTTGTTCGGCGGAGATGGCGATATCGCCTAGCGCTACGTCGTTGGCATCCACACGCTCTGACGGGAACGCGACATCGGTTTGCGCGGAGAAGGAGAGGACATCCGTTGCGTGGTCCTCTGAAGCAAAATCACGATTCAATTGACGCAGGCGCTCATCGCCCGTAATCAATACAGAAACAGATGCGGAGTTCCCAGACGTGAACCCTTCTCGTTCGAGAATCGTCTGGATTGCGCAACGGACGACTTGGATCGCAGAATCCGACGATCCATGAGCAGCGGGATCGATCTCAACATCGATCCTGTTTTTCATGACCTGGCGACCGACCGCTCAGCATGCTCTCGCAGTCGGTACATCATGCTCAGAAGAGGCCCGAATTCTTTGTCGATATCCGCTAAATCAGACGCTGTTACCGTTGCTTCCGAAATACCCAATCGTATTTCGGGGGCGGCCAACATATCGATCTCGGCGTAGGTTCTGGCCTGAATCAATGCCGGAGTCAAGCGATCGCTGATGATCCGTGCTGGTAGGTGCTCGCCGCGAGAGATCGACATTAACGCCATCTCCTCCGCGGCCTCGATAGCTTCCGAGATATCGTCGGCTAGAGATTTGGTCCGAGAGTCGTGGTCAGATGTCATCGCTGAATTGGAGCGGGGGCTGCGACGAATGAAGATACCAACGTTGGCTTAATCCTCGAACCATTCACTGTCGAAGGCCAACGACATCGGAGCCCACCAATCATCCTCAGCCGCCTCCGGCACTTTCTGCTGGAACGTCATCATCAGGTCGTTCCACTTCAGCGCACCTTCTGTAGAGGTGTAGTTTTGAAAATCGCGCTTGGGATCGAAGTCGTCGGGCGCGGTGCAGTACATGAATAGGTGGTTTCCGCTGCGGAAGATCTCCATCCGCTCGATGCCGATTCCTTTTAAGGCTTCGAGAACTTCGGGCCACACATTGCGGTGATACTCTTCGTACTCTGCGATTATGGCCGGATCGTCTTTAAGATCGAGTGCTTGAGCAAAGCATTTCATAGCAACAGAACGCCTTTCGGAGACCGAGATTACGACGTGTCGTGAGCAACTGGCGCCATGCGATGCACAGCGAATTGCACGGTAGGCAGTCTATCACCCGCTGGCGATCTATTGGCGAGCGGGTTGAAGCCTACTCTTCGGGAGGGAGCCGTATGGCGAGAATCCTTCCGTCGCCGGTCCCTACGAAGAGCATGTCGTCTTCGACTGCTGGCGCTGACTTGCAGATGGCGCAAACGCGTTGGGAAGTCCAAAGTTGTATCTGGTGCAACTCATCTCCTTCTTCGGCGTCATACACGTAGAGCAGGCCTGTGTTGTCGATGACAAACACTCGATCACCTGCCAGAATCGGTCCCCCGATGATCTTGCGGCCTTCGCGGCTATCGACGTACTCGCGCCACAGTCTCGGCACCGTCTTCAACACGCTCCTCGCGCTATCTTCATCTTCATCGTCTTCCCAGAAGGCGTATCTTTCGTCAGGGTTCACAGCAACGATTTCACCGGTGCGATCTGCGAACACTAGGATTTCACCGTTCGTCGACAGGTTTCCTCGCACAGCACCACCGACCTTATAGCTCCACCGGTTGCGGTTGCCATCGTGGTGGTAAACCTCGCCAGCATCGTTTCCGAAATACATCGCAGCGCCATCGGTTACCACTTCAGAACGCAACGGTTCTATATCAGGTTGGCGACCACCATCTGAGGAAACAGCCTCCTTCCAGTAGAGCATATTCTGGTGATTTATCGTCGGTCCAGACTCTTTCCTGCCGGTGTCGATGTCGATCCCGTAGAGCGTGCCATCTTCACTGCCGATGAAGAAGTTGCCATCCAATATGACACCCGACTGCTCGAAGCTACCCACATGTTCGTCCCTATCATCTGGGTACTCCCACAAAAGCCTGAATTCGTCAGCCCTGAATGCGAATATCTTGCCGGTGTCCGTAGCTGCGACAACTACATCGCCATACACAGAGGGAGCAGACACGAAACTGCCTAGATCCCTGTTCGGATTCCACGACCAGACCTCCCGCCCGTCGTCGGTGGAGAGCGCGTAAAACCCTTCACTCGAGGTACCGAAGTAGACCATCGAGCCGTCTTCGCTGAGTGTGGCGCCGCCTTCGACGTCGCCACCCGCGTCGAAGGCCCAGCGTCGGTTGCCTGAGCCAGCGTAGATGGCGTAGAAATGATTGTCGCTAGACCCTACATAAACGACACCGTCGTGTACCAAAATGTCCGCCTCAATCGCGCTTGAAGCGGTTCGGCCCGCATTTTCGGTGCTGAACTCCCATACGATCGTCGGCTCTGACACCGGCGTCGGCTCAGGTATGGGGGTGGGTGTAAACGTGGCGGTGGCGGTCGCTGTGGCTGTGGCAGTCGCGGTAGCGGTTGCCGTGGCGGTCGCGGTCGCCGTGGCAGTGGCCGTGAAAGTCGCAGTCGCCGTAGCTGTATCAGTAGGCGTTGGAATAGGTGTGTTGGTCGCGGTCGCGGTATGAGTGGCGGTCGCGGTAGCCGTATTGGTTGGAGTAGGCGTATTGGTTGAAGTCGCGGTAGCCGTCGCCGTGTTGGTAGCTGTAGGCACCGGCGTAAAGGTTGCCGTTGATGTAGCTGTCGGTTCTGGGGTATTTGTAGCTGTCGGAACCGGCACGGGCGATGGAGTGCTGGTCGGTGTGCGCGTGGGGGTGAGCGTGAAGGTGGCCGTAGGTTGCGGCATAACCTGCGTTGGCTCTTCGGGTTTTGCCGTAGGTGCAACGGTCGGCAAGGGCGTTTGAGTAGGCTCTTCGCCTCCGTCGCACGCGATCAACGCCGCTATTGCGCCGCTCAACATTAAGACCGCGATGAAGCGCAAGGCGTGGTTCAATCGCGTCTTCGATCCACTGTTACGCCCTACCATCTTTACAAGAGTAATCAATCAAAATCGTTAGTTGCTACGTGGATACGCTCACTATTGAGGGTTGGACGCTTACCCGTCCATGTTCAACAGACGCAGCTACCGAGGCGTTTGTTCCATATCGGATATAGTCATGCATGGCAGGACATTTCACTGACTGTTTCAAGCAGGACGGAGGTTGCGTAGTAATGACACGAGTAGGCTTTCTCATGAAGATCCGAGCCGAGGTGATGGACGAGTACGCCGATTGGCACTCGAAAGTGTGGCCCGACATGCTCGACGCCCTCCGTCGGCACGGATGGCGCAACTACAGCATCTTCGCACGTGACGACGGCACCCTTTTCGGATACGTCGAAGTGCCAGATACCTTCGAAAAGGCACTGGAGGACATGGCCGGCGAAGAGGTTAACGACCGGTGGCAGGTCTTCATGGCCCCATACTTCGAGATTCCTGAAGGGTCGAATCCGGACGAAAACATGGTTGTGTTGAAAGAAGTGTTCCACACCGATTGATGGGCACGCGCTCGCCCGTCCCAATCTCAAAATTAGGGAGAAGCACACCCAATGGCAGTCCCGCCCTTCGTCGACACTCATCACCACCTGTGGGATCTGGAGAACAATCCCTACCCATGGCTCACAGAGGGGATCGATCACTTCGTCGGCGACTACTCCATCTTCCGTCGGACCTACCTCATATCGCATCTGCACGAAGATGCCGCAGATCTGCCCCTCGTCAAGTCGGTACACGTCCAGGCGGAGTGGGACCATGAATCAGACCCGGTCGGCGAAACCGCATGGCTGCAGAGCGTTGCAGATTCGGATGATTCTCGAGGCATGCCCCACGCAATAATCGGGTTTGCCGATCTGAGCCAAGATGATGCACCTGAACTCATCGCCCGCCACGCGGAGTACGCGAACTGGCGTGGCATCAGACATATGCTGAACTACGCTGAGGATCCGACTTACCGGTTCACCGACAGGAACGATCTGATGTCCGATCCGAAATGGTTGCGCGGATACGGAGCGCTGGCGGATCATTCAGGATCGTTCGACTTGCAGGTCTGGCCCTGGCAGCTGACAGACGCGGGAGCCCTCGCCAAACGGATCCCCACGGTCCCGATCGTTCTCGACCACACGGGAATGCCCCGGGACTGGGACGATGACGGAGTGGCGATTTGGCGTGATGGGATGCGTGCGCTTGCCGAGGCCGACAACGTCTCTGTCAAGATATCGGCATTGGGGATGTTCGCACAAGGTTTCACCGCCGATGCCATTCGTCCCTTCGTGCTCGACACGATCGACATATTCGGCGCAGACAGATGCATGTTCGCTTCGAACTACCCAGTCGACATGATGTTTAGCTCATACGCCGCGATCTGGAACGCGTACGACGCCATCACATCCGATTTCTCAGATGCCGAACGGGACGCGCTGTTTCGCTCGAACGCGGAGCGATACTACCGCATCTAAAACGCTTTACTGGCGCATACCCTGTCGATGTACGAGACGCCCTCGGACTTCGCCTCGACAAGTCAGTGCTCTGGGGAAGTGGGCCCGTAGCAGCTACTGGGCTTGTTTGAGGATGGGGTGGATGCAAAGGCTAGGGGCGTGGCTCGTCGCATTTCACAAGCGGTAGACGGCGAACCTGTGTTCACTCCAGCGTCACTCTCACCTGAAGTCGCGCGTCGAGTTCGGCACCTTCGTCCTTGCGCTCCAAGGCGGATGCAAAGGCCATGCCTGCTGAACCATGATGTTCAAGGTGTCGTCGCGCCGTGACACCTCGCCGGACGCCACAATCAGCGGTTGGCTCAACACGCTCCTCAATCGCTCCCAAGCCTCTGGAGCCACCGCCAGCGGTATCATTCCATGTTCGTCTTCCAGCGTCATGAAGACCATCTTGCCCAGTGGCCTCTGTCGACGCAGGACCTTGCCCGCGGTGAGCACAATGTCTCCATCGACACAATCCGACAGCTGAGCGCTGCTTAAGATCTCCCTCTCCAGCGAGGAACGTAGCGCGCCCATTACGTGGCCCTCGGTCCACATCCCTAGCGTCTCGTACTCGAACGCCATTCGATCTTCAGATTCCACTGGCAGCAGATCCGCCATGTCGTTCGAGACGTCTAGGTCGAGCCGACCCTGCGGTCCTGCAGCCTCGTAGCGCAGTCCCACCTCCCACAGCGCCTTGCGACGATCTGTGAAGTCAGGCAGGCCATCGCATGCGCCGGCCTTTACCAAGCTGCCCAAGGCGTTGCGATTGAGGCGTGAACGAGAAGTGAGGTCAGCCAGCGAATCGTAGGGGCCGTACCATCGCCTGTTCTCTATCAGCGTCTCTGCCGACGTCTCGTTGAGGCCGTGCACGAACCTCAGCCCCAGACGGAATGATGTCTCGTCCTCAGGCATGCATCGCGTCTCGCTGATGTTCACATCGGGACCGAGGACCTTCACTCCAAGCCGAGCCGCGTCTTCCTTCAGCGTCTCTAACGACCAGAAGCCCATGGGCTGCGCGTTGAAGATCGAGGTGTAGAACTCGGTTGGAAAGTAGTGTCGCAGCCAGGCCATATGATACGAAGTGACTCCAAAGGCGAGGGCATGAGCCTCCGGAAACATGTAGTGCGGATTGAACTTGTGGAATATCTTCTGCGTCTTCTCCAATGGAACTCCACGAGCTAAAGCCCCCTCCTGAAATCGATCCCAGTACCGTTGCACCAGGGCCTCGTTGTTTTTGCGCTGGAAGGCGCGCCTCATCTGATCGGCGTCTGAGGCCGTGAAGCCACCCACATCCATGCCCAGGACCACCACCTGATCCTGAAAGAGAATGATGCCGAGAGACTTCTCCAAAGCTCGCTTCTCGAGCGGATGATCGTAGTCCCATGGATCGCCATTCCTTCGCCTGATGAACTCCGATACTCCGTCGTTGGCCCCCACACCAGGGCGAACCGCTGCCACCTCCAGAGCCAAGTCGTAGAGATTCTGAGGCTTCAAGCGCGGGATCGTCTGCATCTGAGCAGCAGATTCGATCTGGAACACGCCCACCGTATCGCCGCGAGCCATGTCATCGTAGACCTCGCCATCTTCGAAGTCGATGCGGCTCAAGTCGATGTGAGTCCCGGTGCGAGCCTCGATCAGCTTCAGGCACTCCTGCATCTGCGAAAGCGCGCCCAGGGCGAGGAAGTCGATCTTCAAAAAGCCGGCCTCGTCGGCGGCGTTCTTATCGAACTGACAGATGTATCGCCCATCGATCGCGCTGCGTTGCACGGGCGTCATATCTATCAGTGGAGACGAGCTGATGATCATGCCGCCAGGATGCTGTGCAAGCCCTTTCGGAAATCCCTGAAGCTGCGCTCCCAAATCGATCAGTTCGCGCCAGCCTGGATGGTTTAACTTGCCTCGGAACTCCTCCATAGACTCCATCTCTCGAGCGAGGTTGCGCGCATCGTTCGAGTCCGCTCGCTTGGCCAAGAAATCGAGCTCCAGCGCTGGCAGCCCCAGCGCCTTGCCCAGATCTCTCACCACGCCTCGCAGCCTGTACGTGGGAATCATCGCCGTCAGCGCGGCGCGATCCCATCCAAACTCTTCAAAGACGCGGAGTATCAACGCCTCTCGGATATCGCGGGGGAAGTCGAGATCTATGTCTGGAACCGTCGCCAACGCATCATCGGGAAGGAAGCGCTCCAGCGGAAGGTCGTACTCCAGGGGGTCGATGTGTGAAAGTCCGATCAAGGTCCCCACCAGCATCGCTACCGACGATCCGCGCCCCCTGCCCGGAGGCCGCTCCTCTATCGGTATCTCTGGCGATGAGTGCCCAAGCTCAACCGCGACCTCTTGCGCCAGCCTGATGATGCGGTGGTACAGAAGCAGGAAACCTGCCAGATCGTGCTTCTCGATCAGCGTGAACTCCTCCTCCAGCCTGGCGCCCACCTTCTCGGTGATGCTTCCGTACCGGCGCTTGGCCGCTTCGAAACAGAGATGCTCCAGATAGCTCTGCTGATTCTCGAATCCGTCCGGGACCGTCTCTTGAGGAAATCGATACTTCAGCTGGCCCACATTGAAAGCCATGCAGCGATCTGCGATCCGACGCGTGTTCGCCACAGCGTCCGGCCACTCACTGAATAGGGCCTCCATCCTCTCTGGGGGCTTGAAGTAGTAGTGCGAGTTAGCCTTCCGTTCACGGTGTGAAGCATCGAGCGTCAGATTATGTCGAATAGCCGTCAGCGCATCGTGCAGACGGCTGCGCTCGCGGACGTGGTAGCACACCCCTCCAGTCGCAACCGTTTCAACGCCGACGCGTCCCGCCAGAGCAGACAACGCCCGATTACGATCCATGTCCCCGTAGACGAAGTGACGCTGCAACTCAACAAAGACGTTCTCGGCGCTGAACCACTCTGTGAGCTGTAGGAGGTCAAGTTCAGCCTCTCCGAGCGATCCGGCGGCCGTCAGTGAAGCGATGCGGCTTTCCGGAGCGCCTACCAGGACGATGACGCCCTCGGTTCGATCGGGCAGGTAGCGACTGTATAGAACCGGTTCTGTGCGTTCCTCAGCTGCGATGTGCGCGAAGGTGATGAGATTGCAGATGTTGGCGTAGCCGCGCTGAGTCTCCGCCAGCAACGTTATCGGAGATGCTTCACCCTCTTCATCGCTGGCCAACATCAGCGTCACACCGATGATCGGCTTTATCCCGCACTCCTGAGCCGCCGCTGCGAAGTCGAGAGCCCCCGCCAAGTTGTCTCGATCGGTCAGCGCCAGAGCGTCGTAGCCCAACTCTTGAGCGTGACCCACCATCTCGTCGGTCGACGACGCACCCTCCATGAAGGAGTACCAACTCATCGACCGCAGTTCTACGTAGCCCGGCACCTTCAATACTCCTGCTGAAACCAACTGCCGCTCTTCAAATCCCGGAAGAGGGTGACCACCCGGCCGCCTTCGAGCAGCACTCGGAAGTAACGGCGACGCACCGGCTCTTTACGCCACCACTCATCTTCGACGTCCCAGAGATCGACGATGCGATCCACTTTCATGGGATTCGATCTCCGCCCCTTCCGTGCGAGGGCCACACCTATCGGACGGCCCTCCGCGCTCGCTCGCACATCTACCGCCACCGGCATGTTCAGTGGCTGGAAAGCTGTACCAGCGCCTGCCGTCGTTCGGGAATTCTCGACCATGGTTCTACATCCACAACTGTCTTAATCGCAGGAAGATCGATCTTGCCCGCCATCTGACGCAAGGCATTGTTCAGATCCCCTTCAGCGCTCTCTCGCCACAACCCACCCTGCTCGGCACGCGGCGGCCCCAGATGAGAGAGTGCCACACTCATGCTCTCCGTCGGCCCCTGAATCGGCGAATCACCACGCTGGCAGGCAGTTTCGATGACCGTCATAGCCGCTACATAGCCCCGGTCGGGAGAGATCAGAGGCTCTTTGAACACTCGGTCGAACGACCAGCGCTCCGCGTCTGCGACCTCGCAGGTAACAGCCATCTTTCCAACAGCCCTGCCGCGCAGCGCCGGAGACGCGAAAGCTCGATCGAGGAGTGTTCTGAAACCGAACGAGAAGGCATCCATGCTCGCAGCCGGCCAAGGAAATTGGAGCCTCTCTCTGATCACCTCGGCATGCGCCACCGACATGACTGGACTGCGGTCCAAACCATTGGCAAGCTCCCACGCATTGCGACCCTCTGCGCCCAACTGCGACTGTAGAGCCGATACGGGCTGAGAAGCCAGATTGCCAATGCTCCAGATTCCGAAGTCTCTCAGAAGCTCCAACGAGCCGATGCTGAATGGCAGCAGGGATACCGGCATCGGCGCCATGAAACGCTTCGCAGAGCCCGGATCCGCAGGCAACCGTACCGGGCTGAGATGCCGCGCGGTGAACGCTGCACAGTACGAAGGGAACTTTCCAGAAGCGATCCCCATCCGCGCCACGAACTCTTCTGGAACAGCATCCAGCAAGGCAGATAGAAGGTTCTCCTCTCCGCCATACATCGCCTGCAATCCATCCATCGCCACATATACGCAGCCACGGCTGGCGCTCTCCACGCGATCGCTCACCCCCGACAGATTCGACTCCAGGCTCGCCCACTCTGCGTCATACAGAGCATCATCGGCCTTAATCATCACCGCGTCAGGGAATCGCGAGAATGCGATGCTCACAGGAGTCCCATATCGAATTCCAGCCTCGGGCGACGAATCGACAACAACAGGCCGCGCCTCTTCATCGCGATATACGATTGCCGCCTTCCCGCGCAGTTCTGGACGACGCATAAGTTCGCACTTGGCAGAGAAGTGGCTGATGATGATGCATGCAATCAGCATTGGACTCGTATTTATATAGAACAACCGTTCTATTTGCAAGTACAGATGTCGCAGAAAATCCCTCTTCTACGAAAGAATTCGCGTAACCCGAAACCATCAATGGGTTACTCACCCTCCTCTTCCAGAGGTCCCCGACACAGCGTTGAGGCGATGGAGCACAGTGACTCGAGAGACTGGGTGAGATTGCAACCGCCTAGTGCCCTGCGGTGTTCGTCGGCATTAATAGCATCAGAGATCCGTCCGCTTAGTTCGTGAATTCACTAACATGCCGCAAACGGGCTTTTTTCACAAAACCCAGCCAATCGGTAATTTCGGCCGTGAATCTTCTCGATTCAAACTCCATTCACCCAGTTTTTGTCATTCAATCTCCTCATCAACCCCGGCGTTCAGTCTGTCAACGAGTTGTGAATACGTGAACTATGTTGACGATCATCACGTGATGAGTACTTTTAAAGCAAGGAAAAGCATCGAAAAAGAAATGGCTCGATGCATATATTCGACAAGACCTCGAAGCGAAAGTCAGAGGTCTTAAGAAAGGAGTAGCAACATGATGAAGAGAGCATTGATCGCCTCTGCAACCGTCTTGGCGATAGCCGCGGGAGCTGCGGGTGCATACGCTGCACGACGCCGGATGGTACATCGACCGCACTCCGACGAGGAGTTCCACGACGAGGCTGTAGAGCCGTAGGCCGAAAGTCACTGAAGGGCGTCGAAAAGAGGTAACAGCAACCACAAACGCTGAAACGCAACCACTCTAGATGCCCTTCAGGACCAAGTGCCGGAGCCACGGGAAAGATTAGGGAAAGCCAAAAGAATTGATCAATTGACTGAAGCCAAGTCGAGTGAATAAGCAAATCGAACGAGAAAAACGATCGATGAGTAAAAACCCGAAAGAGCGACAAATCAAGAAATCAATCAAAGAGCTAGAGCGAAAAGCAAAGCAAAAGATGGATCATAAGCCTCAGTCAAGGTGACTGAGTCAGGCAGGACGGTTACCGTGAGGCGAGAAAACATCGAGCGAGATGGACGCCAGAACGTCGAAGATCCGTCAAGGCTCAACCTAATCATTCAAGAATGAAGACCAGTGGATGACAAGCCAGAAAAAGGTAAGTCATCAAAAACATAGGTCTCATTAACCGAGGCTCCGGTGCCAACGAAGTCAGCAACACATTAGACGGCAAGCAAGACCAGCGAGTCAGGGAGGCGACTGCGATGATGTATAGAAGTTTCGGGAAGGCGGCAGGGATTGACGTATGCCCCAACTGCCACATGGCCTACCACACGTTGACTCAGACCCGCTATTCCGCTACAGGTGATTGCCACCTGTGCGCCGGAAAGACCCGACGGTACTCTGAAGAAAACTTCGTGTGTCAGGGATGCGCCACATACGTTCACCCAACATTGGCGACGGCGGTTGTGGAGTAAGCAAAGCAGCTTAACGAACAGCCGACACCGACCTGATATCCAAAAAGAGCCCTCCAATCGGAGCGGCTCTTTTTTTGCGCCAAAAACTCAGGTGCCTAGAAGTGGATCGCCTCGCCCGTGACCGACGCGGCGGCCTCTTTGACAACTTCCGACATCGTCGGGTGCGCATGAGTCAGTCGGCGCAGCTCTTCGCTGGTACCTTCGAGGTATCGGAGCATTCCGATCTCGGCCACTAACTCAGTCGCATCGTGACCGATTATGTGGGCGCCCACGACCTCACCGGTTTCGTTGTCGACGATCACCTTTGCGAAGCCTCCCGCGTCGCCGACGGCCACCGACTTGCCGGCCACCTGGAACGGAACCTTTCCAACGTTGTAGTCGAGTCCTTGTTCCTGCGCCTCCAACTCTGTGATTCCCACTGATGCGATCTGAGGGTTGCAGTAAGTGCACCTAGGCATCGCCAAGTAGTCCTCGATCGGCTCGGGAGAGTGCCCAGCTGCAGCCTCGGCCGCCACTATTCCCTGCTCGAACGCTACGTGCGCCAGCGGCAACTTACCCGTCACATCGCCGACGGCATAAACGCCCGGCGCATTGGTCCGCATCAACCCATCGACCTCTATGAAACCCACAGGGTTTGTGGCGATGCCGACCGCCTCTAGACCAATATCGTCAGAGTTTGGCTGGACGCCTACGCCCAGCAGCACTTTGTCGCAATTGAACATGCTCTCCTCCCCGTCCGGACCGGTCGTGTAGGTCAGAGTCATTGAGCCATCCCCGTTCTTGGCAACGCCCTTGACCATCGCCCCAGCATTAACTTGGATGCCTTGGCGCCTGAACTGTCGCTCCAGTTCTGCTGATACATCTTCGTCTTCCTTCGGCACGATCCGAGGAACCAGCTCGAAGAGCGCCACGTTCACACCATAAGCATTGAAGTAGTACGCAAACTCGCACCCGATCGCCGAGGCGCCAACGATGGCGATAGCATCTGGTTGCTCACGAAGCTCCAACGCCTCTCGAGAGGTGATGATCGACTCGCCGTCAATCGCTAGGCCCGGCAACGACCTGGCCCTCGCTCCAGTGGCGATGATTATGTTCTTGGCCGTAACAGTGCCGACGCCTTCGACCTCAACCTGCGTCGAGCTCCTGAGAGTCCCCTTTCCGGAAAGGACCTCGATGTTGTTCTTTCGCATCAGAAATCCGATGCCTCGCGTCAAAGTGTCCGAAACTTTGCGAGAACGGTCGACCGCTTTCGACATGTTGAAGCTGACGTTATCGAACTCGATGCCCCAATCGTCGGCATGTCGAAGTTCATTCACCAACTCAGCGTTCTTTAAAAGCGCCTTCGAAGGAATACATCCCCAGTTGAGGCACACGCCTCCGAGACCCCCTATTCCGGTGCCGTCATCCTTCTCCACGATGGCGACGTTCAGCCCCAGCTGCGCTCCTCGTATCGCTGCGTGATATCCGCCTGGACCGGCGCCGATAACAACCAGATCGAAGCTGTTCTGTACAGAAGATGTCGTCATTTAAAGGATCCTCGATAGATCGAATTGATCGGTGAATTAGGCGTGTTTGACGCAGCCTGAAATTATATGTCCCGCCGTTTGCCGGTTAATTCGCATCGCGGTCCGAGGTACCGTCCACCCTCGTCACTTCGTACATGCCTCGGAACATAGCCGCGCCGACCATCCCTAGCAAAAGGAAGACCGTTACACCGATCATGAAGACGACTAGATAGGGCAGCCAGTGATCCGGGCATATTCTTGAACTCGAGCAAACCCACCAAGAAGCCAACGCGTATCCGGCGAAGATCACCACCCCGACGCTGAACCCGAGCGCTGCGCCAATCTTCAGTGCCCTTCTCATCGCTCCAATTCTAGATACTGGGTTGTTTCGAAGCATCGTCGAACTCAGCCGTCCGGCACGATGTTGATCGAGATTGGATAGAGTCGAAACAGCGACAAACTCCCTCGGCTTCAGGCGAGCTTCCCCAATGACTACTAAAGCAACCCGATCCTCCGAACTCAAACAGTCCGCATTGGAGCACCTCTTCGTCGGCATGACGAACAATGCCATTCTCGGTGAGGAGGGAGGCCCGCTCATCATCGAGCGCGGTGAGGGCATATACGTGGACGATATCGACGGCAACCGCTACATCGACGGCATCTCGGGGATGTACTTCCGCAATGTCGGGCACGGCCGGGAAGAGATCGCCCGCGCCATCTATGAGCAGATCGCCGACGTCGGCATGAACGTCTACGCCGGAGTCACCCCCGCCGCAGTTGAGTTAGCAGAAGAGATCGCACGGCTGACTCCGGGGGACCTCTCTCGCACGTTTTTCTGCCAAGGCGGATCTGAAGCCAACGAATCTTCCATCAAGATGGCTCAGGCATACCACGTGCGCATGGGCGAAAGAGGTCGATACAAAGTCATATCGCGTCGTGGCTCCTACCATGGGTCGACATACGGCACCATGTGGCTCGGAGAACACCCGGGCTTCCCTCGCACCGACTATCAGCCCAAACCATCAAGCGCCGTCCACGTCCCCGCGCCTTACTTCTATCGCTGCGAATTCAACTCCGACTCGGAGGAGCAGTGCGGGGAACTCGCCGCGCTCGCAATCGAGAAGGCGATCTTGAGCGAAGGGCCCGACTCCGTCTCCGCGGTAATCGGCGAACCCATCACCCAACCTCTCGGTGGAGTCGTCCCACCCGATAACTACTGGCCGATGGTGCGGGAGATCTGCGACCGATACGGTGTGCTTCTAATATTCGACGAAGTCATTACGGGTTTCGGAAGAATGGGTGAGTGGTTCGGTGCCGATGTCGTCGGTGTGACGCCCGACATCATGTCGTTCGCCAAAGGCATCACCAGCGGCTACTTCCCGCTGGGCGGATCCATCGCCACCCGAAGGATCGGCGATGCTTTTGCGGGAGGTCCCGAGAAGACCTGGAGCCACATGTACACCTACTCTGCACATCCAGGAGGAATGGCAGCAGGCTTGAAGAATCTCGAAATCATCAAGCGTGAGAACCTCGTCGAAAATGCACGAGAGCGCGGCGCCCAACTCTCCGAACGTCTCACCGAGATGCAAGAGCGCCACGAAATCATCGGCGATACCCGTGGGGTGGGCCTGGTTCAGGGTATGGAACTGGTGGCGGATCGAGAGACGAAAGAGCACTATCCCGCCGAAGTGGGACTCAATGCCAGATTGACCGATGCATTGAAGCGTCGGGGCATCTGGATACGCGTTCCCGCGTTCATCATGCCGGTATCACCTCCGCTAACCATCACGTCGGCAGAACTAAACGACCTGTGCGACGCGGTGGAAGATGCCATCGACGAGGTATCGCAGGGGCTGCCGTACTAGGTTTCGGGAGATGTGCGCTTTCCCCCTCTCCCCTCCGAAAGGGGTGATCTTACACGTATTCCGCACTCCCATTCCTGGCCCGTCAGATAACCCTGTTCAAGGCAAGCGAGCTCATTGCGTTTGTGGCGAGCAGCACCGCTCCGTTCGTGGTGAGCTTGTCGAACCTGTCGAACAATGAACTCGGTGTGGGTGCCCGCCCTTCGGCAGGCTCCGAGATGGCCGCACAACGTGCGACCACGTCGCAGCACTCCGCTGCGCGGAGAGGACGAACGAAGTGGGTTGCGTTTACGGGAACAGATACTCTTTCTTTTCTCTGGATCCCCGCTTTCGCGGGGATGACGGTGGCGGGCAGCTGATGCCTTGGCGAAAATCCGGATACTCTGTCGTCTCCCCCTCACCTCTTTGCGCTGGTGCGCAAAGGTCCTCTCCCTCGGAGGGGAGAGGGGGGTGATCTTACACGTACTGGGCACGCCGCCCCATTCCTGACCCGTCAGGTAATCTCGTTCCGCTTCGTGACCTCGGAGGGGAGAGGGATGTCCGCTCTGCGAGCGGATTGAGGTTCTTGCCAGAGTTTCTTGAAGATGGACGCGATGTGGCCGTCCACTAATCCGTACTCCACTCCCACAGTGCATCCGCGAAAGCAAACGTCTGTGGCATGCCGCCTGAGTGAATGAACACAACCGGCACTTCGGGATCCAACCTGCCCGCGCGTGCCTCTCCGATTAGGGCCGACATCGATTTGCCCGTGTAGTTCGGGTCCAGGATGATGCCTTCGCTCGCGGCCATCATGTGTATCGCTTCTAACACTCCGTCGTGAGGCACTCCGTAGTCGTCGCCGACGTAGTCGATCAGCGTATCTAAATCGCCAGACTCCAACGCGGTCGGCAGATTCAGAAGCTCGGTTACTCTCTCAGATCGGTCCAGATACGTCGATTCGTAACTTGCGGCATTTGTCGGGGAATAAGCGGTCGCCGAGGCTTGCCAATTCAATCCGACGTTTTTGGCGTAGAGCCTCAACCCGGCGATCGATCTACCTACCAATCCCCACATGCGGACTGGCACATCCCTCATTCCAGCTTCATCGAGTTGCGATTCGATCTCTACGCCGGTCTCCAAGAAGCCAATGATCCCAGCGATGTCGGCGTACTTTTCGTCAGACAGCACCGTCGCTGATCTGCCCTGACTCACTTCGTCTTCGACCAGATTGTCTGCGACCTGCCGCGAGTAATCCGAAGGTACTCGGTGTATCTCCGCGCCCGTCAACTTGCCGATCAACAGATTGCCCACCATCGGAGCGTCGACCATGTCCACAGAGACCAGATGACACTTCAAGCCCAACTTCGCGCACGAGGCCGCGACGAATCGGGCCTGATTCGAGTGGTAGTGATTGATGTTGACTATCGTGTCCATCCCGCGTTCGATGAAGCGAGCGAAGAGGAACTCCATGTGTCGCGCCTTGTTACCGCCGAAGGCGAAGCCCGTGGCATCGTCGCGCTTGATGAAGATTCGCGGTAGCGACTCCAAGCCGCCTTCACACGTCTCCGCAAGGGCCTCCCTGAATCTAGTGACCTCCTCGAACGGAGTGCAGAGCCTGGCAAGCTTCACCCTCGGCAGTTCGCCGATTCGATCCAAAACCTCGGATTTGCTTATTGCTGATCTCGTCGCTGCACACATGATTTATTCACTCGCTTAAGTGGCAGATGGCGGCAACCATCCATTTGGTCTAGGGCCGTAGTCGATCGGCATCACTTCGCCGCCACGAATTGTTACTACAGGTTCTAACGCCAACTTGCCCGTGTCGACAACACCTGCTCCGTCCACGAACTCCCACTCACCCTCATGGACGCGGAGCAATGAAAGATCTGCACAGGTGCCCGGAGCCATGCATCCAAGGTCTACCTTCGCCTCCGGTCCCAGCACCTCGGCGGGTCTGCGACACGACATCACCAAAGCATCTTCTAGAGAAATCCCCAGCGACATAACCTTGCCGATGCAGTCCATCAGCGAGAAAGCCGGGCCCGCGTAACGGCTCGTCAAAGTCACGTCTGAGCTGATCGTGTCCGGTATCAGACCGCCATCCATAACTCGCTTAGCGGCGTCGAACGAGAAGTTGGCGCCCCCGACACCTATGTCGAATAAAACGCCCCGATCCCGAGCATCCAATGCCTCGCTCAGCAACTCCCGGTCCGAGCCCAATAGCGCGCCCCTCGCACCGCTGAAGGAGTGGGTGACGATATCGCCCTCTGTCAGAACCTCCGAGAGTATTTGCGGCGCGATCTCCATTGCCTCATCAGACTGTCCTATGATGTCGCCCATGTGAACCATCAACCTGACGCCCGCTTCGTCGGCAATCGCCTTCCCAGCTCTCGGCAGTTCGATGCCTAGCAATGGAACGCCCGGCGAGACCATTCGCGCCTTCACGCCCACAATCACATCCGGTCGAGAAGTTATCGCTGCAACCGCGGCGTCGTGATCGATATCTACTGCGCTCGTAACTTCAGGGACGCGATTCACACCCACCGAGCCCACGTTAAGCAACGCCAAGACCCGAGTCTTGGAATTCGGGATCACGTGATTCACGAGTCCGCCGATGTTAGCAATTCCACACGAACCCGCGTCCAACACTGTCGTGACGCCAGAGTGCACACCGGCCGAATCGGCGCCCTGCATCACGTCCTCGCTCCACGGTGAAGGACGGCGCAGCCCTCCGGCTACGTGAGTGTGCAGGTCTATAATCCCCGGTGTCACTATGAGCCCGGTCGCGTCGATCCGACGCAGCGCGCCGACATCTTCAGGAACATCCTCGATCGCCGCAATGCGGTCGCCTCGGATTGCGACACCACCGGGCGCGAGCTTCGCAGTGTCGGTATTTAGGAGCAACCCGCCCGTGATCAGCAGGTCATATGGTTTGTCGGTTGGCATATTTTAGGCGGGTGTAGTTGAGCAGTGGCACAAAGTGTATCGGATTGCTTCGTCTTTGCTCTGGGTCCCCGCTTTCGCGGGGATGACGGGGTCGTACCCTCACCTCTTTGCGCACACGCTATTCACGTGAGCACAAAGGTCTCTAAAGGGAGAGGAACTTTGCAAACATACGTCATCCTGAGCTTGTCGAAGGATCTGGGGTGCGGCGGCCCAAAACCGACCCGAAAATGCACCCCATCGCAGTTCAATATCGGATTCGTTGAATGTCCCCCTCTCCTTAATCCTCTCCCACGGAGGGGAGAGGGTACATGCTCTGCGGACATGCTCCGATTTTTGCCAAGGCTTTCATTGTTAGAGAGGTTACGCGCCGTCGTGGCGAAAGGTATAAATATCCTATTGACGTAGTTTCGCAACTTGATCGGGTAAGAATTCATGGACTCTTCGCTACGCGTCGGATTAGTAGGCGTAGGCCAGCGCGGCCTCAACCATCTTCAGCAGCTCGTACGTCTGCAGGGAGAGGAGATCGGGACGCTGGCCGCCCTGGCAGATCCCTTCCAAGAGAATCTGGACCCTGAAAAGATCAAGGGCTACGAATCCAACTACGACGAAAGAGGAGTCAGACTCTTTAACGACGCCGATGCAATGATCGAGTCGGGCGAGGTCGATGTCATCTGGTTCGCGATGCCGCCCAATCAGCATCGAGGCGAGATCGAACGCGCCGCGGAGGCCGGTATCGCAGTTTTCGCCGAAAAACCCCAGACGCTCTACTTCGACGAAGCACTCTCGCAAGCCGAGGCGATCGACAAGGCAGGGATCCCCAACACCGTAGGTTTTCAGATGCGTTTTCATCCTGCCTACAAAGCGATCAGGGATCACCTCAGCGATAAGTGGTGCGCGGCGATGATGATGGTCGCGGAAGGAGCGGTGGAAGGTCACGGAGTGAAGCACACTCACACTGAGGAGAGGGGCGGGCCGGCGAATCGGATCTGGACCGCGAATCGAGCCTGGTCAGGAACCTCCATGGTCGAAGCTGGAATCCACCAGACCGACATCATGCGCTACTGGTCGGATGACGATGTGGAGTGGGTGCGCGCATCATACGTCGAGCGTCCCCGAGATCTCTGGGAGGTCGAAGGCGACAACCCCATCTACTACAACGTCACCTACGGCTTCAAGAAAGGCGCAATCGGCACGCTGGTCTTCACCAAGCCCTCAAGGTCTTACTACAACGGAAGGTTCGACTGCGTCATCTGGCAGCACGGCACTATCAAGTTCGAAGATGGCGAAGTAGTCGACTACCACTACCCAGGCGATGACTGGTCGCCCGCCCTTCGACCCGGACTAGACGATACGCGCCGCGTCATCTGTGAAGACCCTGGCTACGAAGGCATGGGCATGCCCAACACCTATGAACTCGCCAAGACATTCCTCGAGTCGATAATCGACTCCGATGTCGGCATGACTCGCAACAGCTACACATCGTCGCTCAACTCACTGGCTTCGGTCTTGGCTGCGAACGTCTCAAACGATCTGGGAGGCGAACAGGTCAACATCGACGAATTCATGCATTCACCGAAGTTCGCGTCCTACCGCCAGAGCCCGGCGAAGTGAAGAGTCGTCAACAGTGCTGAATCCTCAAGAAAACTGGTGGCGACCGACCACGCTCGAATTCCAGCAGATCCACGTTAGGGGCAACACCGAGTGGACGACGATCAACCTCGGCGATGCCGATGGCGTCTTCGGTCAGGGCGAGATAACGTCCACCCAGCTCGGCCGCAACGTCGCTTCGCTCACAGCTCGGCTTGCCAATCGCCTTCGGGGAGAACGAATCGCCTCTGACGACGACGTTCTGCGCATCTTGGGATTCACTCCCGAAGCACTCGAAAACAACCAGCTAACCGCTACCGCCGTCAGCGGCCTCAGGTGCGCCGTAGCAGATGCGTTGTCCCAGCGCGCCGGCATGAGCCTGGCCCAGTACCTTCGCCACACACACGATCACGAGGGCGAAGTAGAAGGCAGCGTGGAGCTTTACGGCAACATCAACCGCTCGCTGCTCCCTGACGACGGCGGCCCCGTCGACCGAGGCCCAGACGACTTCGCCGAGATGGCGGTCGAGGCCGTAAACAACGGCTTCAAGACGATCAAGTGCGCTCCTTTCGACGAATGCAGGGCTCCGTTCGAGTCGACCGGCCTCCCTGATTGCGCCGAAACCGGCCTGGAACGCGTTCAAGCGATTCGTTCGGCCGTCGGTCCAGATATCACGATCTTCGTCGACTGCCACTCCCGTTTCGACCTAGAATCCGCCCTCGCACTCGAGCCTGAACTCCGAGCCGCAGGTGGCGAGTGGTTCGAAGAACCGGTCGATCCAATCGAACATTCCGACGACCTTCGCATCATCCACGAAAGGTCCGATCTGCCCATCGCAGGCGCCGAGCATGGTTACGGAGTCGATCTCTTCAAACGTCTGGTCCACGAAGACGTCCTCGACATCGTGATGCCCGACGTCAAGTTCTGCGGAGGTCCCGTCGAGGCGTATCGGATCGGAGCCGAACTCGAAGGCTCGCATCCCGGAAGCGTTTCGATCCACTGTCCGTCGGGCCCCCTCTCGCTGCTCGCCAGCGCACACGCAACCGCCGCATTCGGCAACGTCCTCCCCCTCGAGCACGCAGTCTACGAAGTAGATTGGCGCCACACCGTCCTCGAACCCTACGAACGAGTGGAGCAAGGCAAATTGGTGCTACCCGAAAGCCCAGGACTTGGCGCACGCGTAGATCCCGCAGCAGTTGCCTTTAAAGGCACACGCTGGGAGGAGTGAAATTACGCGTCATCCCTCCCGTGGATCGTGCGTCCCTTTTCGTCATCCCCGCGAACGCGGGGATCCAGAGGAGAGCCAGAGCAACCGATATTCTGATCCGAACATGCCTACGGACGTTTGGGAGTGTAAAAGTCTTCCGTAATGGGACCTTTGCAAAAGTCTCGTCATCCTGAGCTTGTCGAAGGATCTGGAGTGGGGTGAACCACCGAGAGTCGGTATCCGAGGCAGTCACTATTTGGAATCGGATGCCCCGTCTTCATTCTGGGTTCCCGCGTTCGCGGGAATGACGCGTTTTTTGCAAAAGCCTCCCCTAAGGGTAGAGAGGACTGCTGATTGTGGCGTAGGTTGAACAACTAGACGACCTCAGACTTGAGCCCAATGAGTAATCGGTTACTATGTCGATCCCCCTCTCCTGAATCCTCTCCCACGGCGGGGAGAGGGTACCCGCCTATGAGGCGGGTCTGCCTCTCTCAAGACTTTCAAGCTAGGCATTATGTAAAAATCGACTCAATCGGATTAACCGAAAGCTCGTAATCCAACCATGAACGCAACCCTCTTATTAATTCTGGCGCTGTCCACGATCCTCGCCGCGGTCGGCGCGGCCGTTCTGGGCTCCAGAAACAACCTCCCCGTCCGAGTAATCCTTACTGGTTGGTTGGTAGGCACGATTGTGCTCGCGCTAGCGTTGATCTTGATCATCTTCGTGATCATTCCGCTCGTGCTGTTAGTCGTCGCCATCGTGCTCGTGCTAGTCGTAATCGCTGTGTTGTTCGCGTTAGGGGCATACGTCTGGTACAAGCTCAAGGGCAAGTCCAGATAGTTGGCGGGCCCAGTGAGCCGGACATCAAGCGGAATTCAGCCTAGGCGACTGAGCCGAAGATCCATGTTGACTCTGATCGAGGACCTGGAATCAGAAAATCCGAGGGGAATCGTCTGCAAGTTAGTTCCGTCTGCCTCGCTGGACAGGTTCGACGCTTCGAGGTCTGCCCAACTCGCAACCCAACCAGTCGCTCCTCGAGACGAGACGCCCAACTGGTCGTGGCTGCCTCGATCCGCTTCCGCGTCGGGAACCGGATTGGCGTTCATCTATCGCCAAAGCGACGGCGGGACGCCGACACCGTTAATGGCTCTCGCCCCTCCGTTTCCGATCCGAGATGAGTTCGAGTCCAACTCTCTCGAGCCGCTCCGGAGAGTCATTGATTCGGACTTAACAATCGGCGTAATCCTGGTACGCCTCGGCAGATTCGCGGTCGGAGTGGCGCGCAACGAGAAGCTCCTCGTCTCGAAGTCGGATACCAGATACGTCCGCGGCCGACATCGGGCCGGAGGACAGTCCGCCAACAGGTTCAAGCGCAATCGGGAGAAGTGGATGCGTGAGTTTTTCGACAAGACGGCCACGACCGCGAACGCCGTGTTCGGCAGCTACGGCCAACACATCGATTGGATATCGATGGGCGGCGACGAGAACGTAATCAAGTCGTTTTTCGAACGAGCGTCTTTTCCGGACGACCTCGGAAATCGAGTGCTGGCGCGGCGCGTGCCTGTGTCACGTCCTGGACGCGACGCGTTGGAGCGGGCGGCAAGGGATGTGTGGGGGTGGAGGGTTTACGAACTTACGCCGCGGCCAGTGTGCAACCCAGATTGACCCTCGTATCTATCATTCGAAGCTGACTTCCGTCAGTTTTCGATTTGAATTCGAGTTGGGCTTCGTTTGGTGGCTTAAGTGTAGATTCGCTTCACTGGGCGACGTTTTGCTCCTGGCTTTTCTTGCTTCGGAGGGAGCGCACGTATTTGTGAACAAGACGAACGAGTTTGACAGTCAGATACAAGATGAACAAAGCCGTGGTTAAAAGAGGAACAACAAAGACGCCAAAAATTAAGGGCCAAATGACAAATTCATTTGGTAACTCTTCGCCGAGTCTGACCCCGAGATAATGAAACGGTGTGTAACCCAACAAAACAACCATTGGTGTCACCATGACTCCTGCCACGCATACAATCGCCCAAACTTTTGCTCCTCGACTCAACAAAAAAGGAAACCGTCCCCATCGAAAACTCCATATGTTCACCAGAACCAACGTGGCCAAAACAACGATGACAATCAAGGCGGCTTCAATTGCAGAAAATTCGCCCCAACTTTGGAGCCCTATTCCAAATTGCTTAATGACAGGATTGGTGATGTGCTCCCAATTAGTAATTGCAAATGACATCATCGCTAAGATGAGCGACCCAGCGGCCAGCATCACCGCCCGTGTACCTAAACTTGCAGCGCGTTTTTGCGTCCTGTAATCCCTTTCCCTCCGAATGTCCTCAATATCCAAATTCTTTTTGCAATCTGCGGCGCGTTCTTTCAGCAGTGTGTCGACTTTGCCGTCGCTCATTTTCAACAGCTTCTTGAGAGTGATTTTCTTTGTCACTTGATGATTTATCCCTTCAGATCGCTTGCTGACATAAGGCCAATATTGGAACTCTTCTTCCGATCTCCTATTCGCGTATCGAGAACAACCCTCGTAGCAGTCCCGGGACCTGGAACGGAATGAATGTCGACGATCACTGTAGGATGGGGCTCCGCAGGGAGAAGCTAGTCGCCAGCGATCCACGAATCGATCTTAGAGAAGAAGCTCTTGAATATGCGCCTATTGAAGACAAATATGCCGAAAACGACCGTGGGGACAATTGGAACTCCGAAAAACCCTACCGACATGATCCATGTCACGGTTCTACTCAACGCTTCGTCGCTAAGGTCGATGTAGTCGTAAACCTGCAGCGCCACCACAACGATAACCATCCCGAATGCGACCAATCCAAATACCCAGGCCCATGCCAAAGCCTTCAATCCGGACCCGACGTCTGGGCGTTGCCGCAACCAGCGAAATTCCGGAATATTCAATAAATACAAGATAGCCACAGCGAACATGAATAGCCACACCAAGGCACCTATCTGGGTCAACGGTTGAGAAAGGTCGGCTCTTATCGCTCCTTTGTTCACATCGTCGAATAGGAATAATAGAAAAGCAACAATCAACGACAGTACCGCGACCACGTACCCAACCGACCCTGAGCCCTTCGACCGCGTTGCGCGCTGCAACGCTGATTTTTGAGTTCTATACTCCCTCTCTCTACGGATATCTTTCAAAGTCACCTTCGCGTCGGACTTAGCGGCACGCTTTTTCAACAGCTCATAAACATCGTCGTCGCGGATTTTCAGCAATTTCTTTAGAGTGACTTTCTTCGCCATGAAGCAGACATCCCTTTCGGTGTGCCGGCTGATGTCAAACGGGCGTGGAGACCTTTACGCCGACCGCCGCGGTCTTTGCTGCACTACAACTTCTTGAGCTTCTTAGTCCACACGATAGCCGTCAGTTCGACGACAGATCCATCAGTGCGGAGATCGGTATACCGAGATGTCAACTGTCGGAGAGCCGTGAATTGATCTTGGGAATCACCGACTTCAAAACAAGGAAAACTGCGAAAACAACAGTGGCTGCCAAAGGGACCCCCAAGTTGCCGCCCAACATGACCCACATGATTAATCTACTTAACATCTCGGAGCTTACTTCTACACCAATCTGATCCAGTATCGTTAGGCCAATAATCATTGCAAGAATCAAGAACGGTCCTGCCACCCATAGCACCGCCAGAGACTTCAATCCCCATTTGACTTGAATTGAGAGTCGCGTCCAACGAGATTCTGGCTTAGCTAATAAGAACAAGCCGCCGGAAATGACGCAAATCATCCAGATTGCGGCAAGTGCTACGTTCATTAGCCAGATTAGGACTTCTTGTCTCTTGTCTGCTTCAGACTCAACGTAAATGAATCCCAGATACGCGATAAATAGCGTCAGAAATGCTACGACGATTGCTCCCAGCCCCAAGCCCATTCCCCACGTCGCACGACCCGTCGCCGTCCGTTGCATTCGATATTCTTTTTCTCTCTTAACATAACCCAAAGTAACCTGCCCGCTATTACGTTTCGCCAACCTTCTCTCTAACTTTTCCAGTCGCTCATCTGTCAGTTCCAATAATTCGATGTGACTCTTTTTGTGTGTCAATTCTGTTCATTACCTCATGTTTGGTTGGCCATGAACACTCGAATTTAACATTTCCCACTCTGTCAAGATTGAGCGATCGTAATACCTGCCGTATCCCTCGATAATCCGGATCCAGATAGCCAAATCGGATTCACTGACGATCCCCCTCTCCTGAATCCTCTCCCACGGAGGGGAGAGGGTACCGAGCTTGGTGCTCGGTCTCGGTTTTTGTAAAGGATCCGCGGAGGGGATAGTGTTATTCCCTCCTCGACCGAATCGGACCATCGCTTAGCTCCCGCGCATAAGAGCGGCAAGCAAGTAGAATGCGCGCAACGGCACTCAGACACCTATTCGGCGGCTCACCACCATGAAAATCACGGCAGTAAATTCATACATCGGCCACGGCTCACGGTATCCGTGGGTGTTCTTGAAAATCGAGACGGACGAGGGCCTGACCGGTCTGGGCCAGGCTCAGGGCGGAGTGATGGCGCATATGATGCACGCCGCAGCCCAGAACCTCGCCCCGTTCCTGATCGGCGAAGATTCGAGCCGGATCGACTACATCTGGAACAAGCTCTGGACCGAGTTCAACAGCACGGGTAGTCGGGGCTTCAGCAGCAGTTTGATCAGTGGGGTCGATATCGCTCTGTGGGATCTGAAGGGCAAGCGTTTCGGGGTGCCGGTCTACGAGCTCTTGGGCGGCAAGTTCAGAGAAAATCTGCGCATGTACTCGAACGGCTGGATGCCTAAAGACACGAGCCCGGACTCCTACGCCAGAGCCGCTGCAGCGACTATCGCCGAGGGTCACACCGCGCTCAAGATGGACCCCTTCATGGAGTTCGACGACGTTGCGCCGCTTCAACATGGTCACAACATCTCGCCAAGCGGCCTCAGGATGGGCGTCGAGAGGACTCGGGCCGTGCGCGACGCGGTGGGCGAGGACATCGAAATTCTCATCGACTGCCATGGCAGGTACGATGTCGCCGCCGCCGTCAGAGTCGGGCATGGCCTCGGCCCCTTCAACATCGGCTGGCTCGAGGAGCCGGTGCCAATCGAGAACGAAGATGCGTTGCGAACCGTCAAGGAGCAGGTGCCAATGCCGATCTGCGTCGGAGAGCGCCTCATCGGACGCTTCGACTTCCGACCCATCCTCGACAAGCAGCTTGCCAACTACATCATGCCCGACATCGTGAGATGCGGCGGCATCAGCGAGATGCGCAAGATCGCGACGATGGCGGAGGCCTACTACGTGCCGGTTTCACCGCACGACGCGACAGGACCGATCACCATGGCGGCCGGAGCGCAGGTCATGATGTCGACTCCCAACTTCTACCGTCTCGAGATCGCCTACTCAGAACTCGAGGACTACAACCGGGCACTGATCCCCGCCCTCGATGTGCACGACGGATTCTTCTTCGTCTCAGACCGTCCAGGCCACGGCCATGAACTCAACATGGATTACATTGAAGCAGGTGTGTAGCTCTTCTTCCGCCGAGACTGATTGACTGAGATGGCGAACAATCCAGACACGGACACTGGTGTCGAAGAATCCGGTGAGGCGGAAGTTGATAGCTTCGAGCCCATCTTGGTTCCGTACGGCATGCCGACTTATGCCGAACGAACATTCAATCCCTCTGGAGAGCGACTATGGCGATTATTCATCGCCATCCAGTTGTCCGGATCGGTCAAGTCGGAGTTGGACGTGATGAGCGAAGACGTCTGGAGGCCACGCCGAGACGGGGGGCCTAGTTCTTACTTGAGCAGCGACGTTCGGTGGACAGACCGGGACAATCTGCATCTCACTCTGAAATACATTGGCGACGTTGATCCGGAACATGTGTCGCGACTGCGGGAGGCGATGACGGAGATCAGCAGCGAATCTTCGAATCTGAATCTGCAGCTGGGAGACAACGGCTGCTTTCCCGGACCACGCACCCCTCGTGTGTTGTGGACAGGACTGCGTGGCGACGTACGGCGAATGGCGAGCTTGGTCGCCAAGCTCGAAGGGGCTTTCGCTCTGCGTGGGATCGAGCGCGAGACTCGCGATTTCATGCCGCACATCACCGTAGGGCGAGTGCGGGGCGGCTTACCGAGATACGTCCTGTCAGGTATCGGCAACAGGTGGCTTGACGCCAAGCCTGACGAGCGCGGATCGTCGATTCCGGTCGATCGCATCGTCCTGATGCGCAGCCACTTGAGGGAACGACGGCCGCCTCGCTACGAGCGGTTGTTCTCGGCGAAGATCGGTTGACACCGCGTCGTTCCGCCGTGTAACTTAAGCACGAATCCCGTTCGTCCTCTCCGCGCAGCGGAGTGCTGCGACGTGGTCGCACGTTGTGCGGCCATCTCGGAGCTTGTCGAAGGACCAAGAGCCAAGACAAAGCAACCAGCGACTCTTTGTCGTGCCCACCCGTCATTCCCGCGAAAGCGGGAATCCAGAGCGAAGACAATGCAACCGGTCACTCGTTACACAGCACGAGTTCGTTAACGGTTAATCGGAACATCCCCTCCTGCCCGATCAAGTTGGGCGTAGGCTCTGAATCCCGTCCCACGGCGGGGATCCTTTGCAAAGAGAACTGTTCAGGCGTTGCACGGAGGTGGATTTTCGACAAATACCTACCTCCGATCCAAATCGACGGGCGGGTGCCTTGACTCCAACGAGATCCAAACTCGACAGTTTGAAAGAACGCCAAGCAAAAGCGATTGCGGAATACACTTCCCCACTCTTCGGGAGATCCTTCGGTGATGCTCATAGCGGATCCCGAATCGGTTTTCCTCACCGGTATTTGGGATAGGTCACATTGCGACGTGATATGATCCAGCGATGCCGCGGTCAGGGTATCAATTACACAGTGACATTGGATACCGCACATCACCTAATTTCCGCCGCTGCGTACGCTGGTTCGGTATTGTTTGTGGTGTATTAGCGGTCGGACTGGCGACTTGGGAGGGGTGGGGTCATGAGATCGCCGTCAATAAGATAGGCCAAGCGCACCTAATTCGCTTTTGGTTCGGCAATGTCCATTGGCGCACAGTTGCCACTCCGTTCATTAACTTGGGGATTGGCTTAGTCGTTGGGGGGTTAAGTTGGGTTGTGCCGATGTTCCACCGCGAGATCAAAGATTGCATCGGAATCATCATCAAGGGCATCGCAAACGTTGTATGGAGGGATTTTCGAAAGAATCGTACCCGATGAAAGTCGGCTCACAGTTTGAGGTGAGCATTGAAGCATGAGGTACTTCACCACACAAGACTTGGATAAAGTGTTCCCTGACTATGACGACTGTCTCGAATTCCTGAAGAATTCCCACTGGTCTGACGGCATCGAATGTCGCGAGTGCGCAGAGGCGTGCTGACAACGTCTATCAGCACTGAAGCACCATTCAATTCCCGGCGTATAAACCATAAATCGCTCTCGATCTTAACGACCGAAGTTCCCCGCGACCCCAGATCCTTCGACAGGCTCAGGATGACCGGGATTTCGGCACACAATCCACCCTGGATGCGGTGAACCTGACGCATCCGAGTGGTGACACCTTCGCGGATCTTTCTATCGGTGGCGTGACAGGAATTCGTTGCAGCGATCGAAGAAACGCTCTGGGAACTGCCCGTGCATCCCGTGCCCTGAATCGTCCCACTTCTCAAACTCGGCGTTGGGAAGCAGCGACATCGCTTCGGCAGACTCGTCATCCCATAACGCGGAGCCAAATTCCTTTTCGGCTTGGAGCAGAAGCACCGGGGAAGTGGCTTTGCGCAGAAGGTCTTCGCTATGCCAATTCGCCCTCGATCTGCCGCTGAGTGTGGATCGAAACACCTCTGGGTCCATCGCTAAGAGCTTTTCGGCGCGAGACCGATAGTATTCGTCATCTCTGTCAGGTTCAGGTTGCAACTCTTTAAGGGATTCGGTCAGTTCTTCAAAGGTTGGGCCTTCGTCCAAGACTTCAAGGACCCCAGAGAAGCGGCTGCGAAATTCGTTCCCATCCCAGCGGCGTTGCACGAACAGCGGCGGATCCTCGTACACGGCGGCCCTGACCAGATCGGGGCGTTCCGCGCAGAGGCCCAATGCGGTGGAACCTCCCAACGAGTGGCCGATCACGAAAGCGGGGTCGCCAATCACCTTCTCGATCAATTCGACTTGATCCATAGAGTAGTTACGCCAGTGATAACCGTTCTCGACCCACGAAGACTTGCCGTGCCCGCGCAGGTCGACGGCGTAGATGTGCCAGCTCGGCGCAAACATGTCGAACACGCTGTCCCAGTCTTGCCATCGCCCGCTAATCCCGTGAATCAGAAGCAATGGCGGGCCATTGTCCGGACCGACAGCGTAGTTGAAATGTCGATCGCCTAGCTCCAGTCGGTGCTCATGCGTTTCAGTTTTCAGCACTTACACATGCCTTCCGGTTCAATACTCTTGGAACAACTTGCCCCAAGGGGTCTTCAATGCATCTCGCACTCGTTTGGAGCCTACGAAGCGCAGCCAGAACTCGTTGTGGTACAGGTTTGAAGCCAGGAATGCCCAAGGCGCGATTGACGTGCGTAGCAGCACGTGTTCCAAGGGCTTCAACGGCCCCCAGTAGATGAGCTTCTGTCCTCGAGAAGCGAAGGTGTTCTCAGTTGCCGAGAAGTTCCAGTTAACGTCAGCGACGTCATCGCCTCGGTAGTCGATGTAGCGCGGATCGCCTATGCCGAGTCCCATCTCGTGGGCGATGCGAATCTTGGGGATAGACATCGGGTAGAAGCCCATCAGCTTGGCGGCCACGGCGTCGATCGCTACTTGGTCGGCAGAAGCAAGAATGATGTTCTTGTTGTGGATTCGCATGGCCCTTGGGCCTGGACCATCGCCGGCGAAGGTACCGTCCATCACCGCGAAGAGCCCGCTGTGGATCTCTCGCTGAATCTGGAGCAGATCGACCAGAGTCTCGTGTATCTGCGCGTGCGTCCAGTGTCGGTATCTGTGGAGCAACCCGCCGAATGCGTTCTTCATCGCACCGGTCATCGTTGTGAAGACGTGAGTCTTGACGGTGGGGAGTTGGACGATGTTCGTCCCCAGCAGCGATTCAGGAATGAAGATCCCATCCTTGTATATGTCGGATAGGACGAGCATCTCGGCATCGGGAACGTACCTCACCCAATCGATGTCGGGAGAATCGAGAATCACGTGCGGAATGCCCATGCGATCTTCGATCGCGGCGTGCTTGTTCTTGATCCTGCCCTCGTTAGGGTCGACCACCACAGTGCCGTTGTGCGCCGCGGACAAATCATCGAATCCATCAGAGATGAGCTTCTTCGCCACGCCCTCGATCTGCCATGGGGCAGTTGAGCACGCCGGATAGTAGTGCTGCCAAGAGATGTTGACCTTCAACATCGTCGGCACGTCGGGCGTCAATGCGCCTCGATACTCGGCGAGGTCCATGAGACGGGCGTAGTCAGTGATGACGGTCTCAGGCGACGTGTAAAGAGCGGCAACGGTTCCCAGCTTAGGCTCGGCGTGCGGGATGTCGGGCGCGGTTACGACTCGTTCCGTCGTGCCTCGTCCTATCTGAAGTTCGGCTCTCATGATTTAGAAGGACTGGTAGCCAGAAGCGCATTTACAATTCTGCGCACGCTGGTTAACTCAGTTTTAATTATCCATGTCCGTTTCGAACAAACCCATGACTGCGGCTTGAAATCGTGATCATCGATGCTTTAACGCACATTCTGCCGCCTTACTTCAGCGCGAATCGCGATGAGGCTATTCGGCGCGACGTGACTTTTCGCGAACTGTTTTCGAACCCAAAGGCAAAGATCAGCCACCACGACGAGTTGCTGAGAGAGATGGACGATGCCGAAGTTGACAAATCGGTGATCGCTGGGTTCGGCTGGACCGACCCTGAGTTGGCGATGATGTCTAACGACTTCAACCTTGAGTGTGCGTTGAAACACGGCGAACGTCTCATACCGGTTTGCAGCGTTAATCCCTTGTGGGAAGGCGATGCGGCCGCCACGGAAGCGGAGCGATGCTTGGACGCGGGCGCTGTGGCGATCGGCGAGTTGCATGCCGATACGCAGGGATGGGTCAACCCTCCTTACGATGCGCTAGAGCCTCTGGCCGAAGTCGCTAAACGGCGAAACGCGCCGATCATCGTTCACGCCTCTGAGCCGGTGGGACACGCATACGCGGGCAAAGGGTCGATGACTCCAGATCGCTTGATCAAGCTCGTGCGCAGGTTCCCAGAAAACCGCTTCATTTTTCCGCACTTCGGCGGTGGATTGCCGTTCTTCGAACAGATGCCCGAAGTGAAACGCGACCTAATGAATGTAGTTTACGACACCGCTGCGGCTCCCTTCCTCTACGAATCGGATGCATATCAGACCGTGGCGCGCTCGGCGGGTAGCAACAAACTGATGTTCGCCAGCGACTACCCTGTCGTGGGTCAGAAGAGGAGCCTTGCCCACTTCCGGGCGGCGACGTTGGATGAACAGTCATCCGACGCGATCTTGCATCTGAACGCGATGAGGGTGTTCGGCATCCGTTAGTCATCGGACCGCTCTCCTCGAGCCCGTTGCGAATCCGATTAACGAACCGGTACCTTCTCCCCTCCGTGAGACCTTTGCAAAACGTGCCGTCATTCCCGCGAACGCGGGAACCCAGAGGAAAGACAGTGGAACCGATTCGGCGACGCTTCTCAAAGGAAGGTTTCTCCGGTTTGGAATCTGATGCGTCTGTCGGTCCCCCTCTCCTGAATCCTCTCCCACGGAGGGGAGGGGGTACACGCGCTGTGGGCGTGTTTTGGGTTTTACAAAGGTCTCCTCCGTGGGAGGGGGTTAAGAAGAGGGGGACGTTCAATGCATCCGACTCCTGCCAGGAACAACAACCCGGCTGCCCTCTCCTCCTGAAGACCTCGCGGACCCGCCCGTCATCCCCGCGAAAGCGGGGATCCAGAGGAACGACACAGCAACCGATATCGCGCCTTTAGGTCGGCTTCGAATTCATGTGATGGCCTCTTAGTCAGGGGGATGTTTCCGCCGGTTGTATCATTCACTGGACGTTTTGAGCCGGTCGAGATGCAAGGGAGAACGAAATGGCGTTGCTGCTGAATAGATCCGATGTGCAGAAGCTGCTTACGATGCCCAAGGCTATCGAGGTGGTCGAAGCCGCCTTCGCCGAGCTTGCCCGCAGCACCGCCGAGATGCCCCCTCGCACTGTCTTGATCGACCCAAACGTCGGTGGTTGGATCGCCTACATGCCGGCTTATCTGAAGCAAGGCGGAGCGCTAGGATCAAAGGCGGTAACCGTGTACAAAGACAACCCGGCGAAGTTCGGACTGCCGACCACATTAGCGACGATCCTAGTCCAGGACAACGAAACTGGCAGGGTCGTGGCCGCGATGGACGGCGGATACCTGACCGCCATGCGCACCGGCGCCGTTGCCGGGGTGGCCACGAAGCACTTGGCCCGATCAGACGCTCGAGTCGGCGGCGTATTAGGTGCCGGAGTTCAAGCCAGGCAACAGGCGATGGCGATCGCGACGGCGAGCAGCGTCGATACAATCCTTAGCTTCTCGCTCGACCCTGAGGACTCAAGAAAAGAGTTTGCCGATTGGGTTGCTGAGCGGACCGGGTTGTCTGTCGAATTGACGGAAAGCGGCGAAGAGCTTTGCAGAGAGTCGGACATCGTTTCCCTGGCAACGACGGCGGCCAACCCGATCGTTGACGCCAACTGGTGGAAACCAGGAGCGCATCTAAACGGCATCGGCTCTCACGCTCCTGGCGTGAGAGAGCTGGACACCGCGACAATTCGACGGGCCCGCGTGATCTGCGATCAAAAAGACGCCTGCATGGCCGAGGCCGGAGACCTCCAGATACCAGTCGAAGGCGGTGACTACTCTTGGGATGACATCGCAGGCGACCTTGGCGATGTCGTAAATGGCGACGTGGCAGGAAGGACCTCGGATGAAGAGGTGACGCTTTTCAAGAGCGTCGGCCTGGCGATTCAAGATATCTCCTGCGCCGCGCTCGTATACGCAGAAGCGGTCGCAAACGGCATCGGCGAAGAGTTCGATTTTTCGGGTTAATCCTGGAGCGGATTCAGGCGAGGAGGGTGGCCGAGAGCCACCGTCATTCCCGCGAAAGCGGGAATCCAGAGAAAAGAAAAAGCATCATTATCCCGCCGTAAGGCGGTCATCCCCCACCACTTGAGGAAGACCTTAAAGTAACCGATCAGGCCCGAAAGGCGTACCCTCTCCCCTCCGTGGGAGAGGATTAAGGAGAGGGGGAATACTCAAAGAATCCGGTTCTTCCGCGGGACTGACAAATCTCATGGTTCGACAAGCTAACCACGAACGGCGAGTAGCGTAAACAAGAACGACAGGAAGGTCGTGCTCGCTGCCGCAAGAGGGAATTGGCCTTTGCGCAATCCTCTGCGCAAACAGGTGAGGCGGATTGGAGGCCGAACGGATGAAAGCGACAGCGTGGGCGGCGTTCTTTGCCTAAGTCTTGAAACGGATTCTCACGACATCCCCCTCTCCTGAATCCTCTCCCACGGCGGGGAGAGGGTACCACCCGCTCCCTCCGCGATCAGCACACGCAAAAACGCCCCGAGGTGTTCCCCGGGCGTTTCAATTGCAGTTAAGTCTGCGACTGCTTACTAAGCGTCGTAGCTGAGGAAGAACTCGTACGGGTGCGGGCGCAGCCGGACGTCGTCGACCTCGGTCTCGCGCTTGAAGTCGATGTATGCCTCGAGCACGTCTTCGGTGAAGACGCCGCCTTTAAGGAGGAAGTCGTGGTCAGCTTCGAGGGCGTTGAGCGCCTCTTCCAAGCTGCCGGGAACCTGGTTCAGGGTGGCCGGATCGACTTCGTAGAGGTCGGCCTCGATCGGCTCGCCAGGGTCGGCTCCGGTGTCGATGCCGTCTAGCCCGGCCATGAGCATCGCCGAGAACGCGAAGTAGGGGTTGCAGCTCGGGTCCGGAGGCCTGAACTCGATCCGCTTCGCCTTCGGGTTGTCGAAGTACATCGGGATGCGTGCTGCAGCGGACCTGTTTCTGGCCGAGAGAGCCAAGATGGTCGGAGCCTCGAAGCCGGGCACCAATCGCTTGTAGGAGTTGCTGCTAGGAGCAACCATCGCCATCAGGGCCGGACCGTGCTTGAGCAGACCGCCGATGTAGTTGAGGGCCAATTGGCTCATACCGGCGTAACCGTCGCCTGCGAAGAGTGGGATGCCGTCCTTCCAGATGCTCTGGTGAGTGTGCATGCCCGTCCCGTTGTCGTCGAACAGCGGCTTCGGCATGAAGGTGGCGGTCTTGCCATACTTCGTTGCAGTGTTCTTCAGGCAGTACTTGTAAGCCATCACTCGGTCGGCAGTTAAGCGGAGACTGTCAAACACGAAGTCGATCTCGCCTTGGCCGGCGGTCGCTACCTCGTGGTGGTGCTTCTCGATCACAATGCCGAACTTCTGCATGTGCTCGCTCGCCTCGTGACGGATCGCGGTCTGTGTGTCAGACGGAGGAACCGGGAAGTAACCGTGCTTGTGCCGGAGCTTGTGTCCCAAGTTGGGGCCATCGCCCGCTATGGTGAGCGGGTTTCCTGTGTTCCAGACTCCCTCTTCGGAGTCCACTTCATAGTTGGCAAAATTAGGGCCGAGGTCGTAAGATACGCTGTCGAATATGAAGAATTCGAGCTCGGGTCCCCAGTATGAAACGTCGCCGTAACCGCCGTCCTTCAAATACTGCTCGGCCTTGGTGGCCACGTATCTCGGGCTTCGGTTGTAATCACCACTGGTGATGGGGTCTCGAATATCGCAGATAATCGAAACGGTTCCAGGTATGAACGGATCGACCACTGCAGTGTCAGGATCCGGCACCAGAAGCATGTCTGATTCATCGATCGTCTGAAATCCCCGGATGCTTGAGCCATCGAAACCAGTTCCATCGGCGAATAGCCCCTCGTTCACTTCCGACATTGGCAGTGAAACGTGCTGCCAAGTCCCTGGTACGTCGATAAACCTCAGATCCAGCCAATTCGAACCGGACTCTTTCATCATTCCGATCACGTCTTGGGCCGTTGCCATTTTTGCTATAACTCCTTGCTTCGGACGGTCTTCAGATTCGGCGGGCACACCACAAACCGTTGGCTCGCCGCATCGTCTTCCGTAAACGATACGAAGTACTTGTTTCGCTTATGTTACGCACGTTTGGAATTCGTAACAAGGTACGGGAATTCAAGGCTTCGATCGGCGTGCCATACTATTCATGTTGACGGACCTGAGCGCACCTCTTCCATTTGGCGAGGGGAATGCCTATTCGAACGTCAATCGGGTACGGTCATTGGAGAAGCAACACATAGAGGCAGTGAAGATGGGAGCCAGCGCCGTCGATGAGTGGCGGCGCGACAATCCAGCGTCTCGTCTCGATCTCACCGGAGCTGATCTCCGGGGATTAGACTTTAGCGGCTGGAACCTCTCAAGAGCCTTGCTTGACAGCGCAGATTTGTCGGGGGTCTCATTGCAAGGCGCTGACCTGTCCGAGTGTTGGATCAGGCGGGCAAGCTTGACGGGCGCTAACCTGCGTAAAGCATCCCTATATCGCGCCAACCTCGCCGGCTCCGACTTAAGTGGAGCCGATCTTAGAGATACCCAGATGTATCGTTGCATTCTGCGAGACTCGATATTGGACTCAAAGACGAATTTTCAAGGGGCTCACGTCGCAAAAGTGATTTGGCCAGAAATAAACAGGAGATGAAGTAAGACATGCAGATGGTAGATTTCGGAAGCACGGGATTTAAGGTCTCGAGGCTCGGTGCGGGATTGGCTGAGATCGGTAGCGAGCTGAGTCTGGATGACGACGGCGTTGCGCAGGCGTCTCAAGTGCTGAACAACGCCTTGGACATGGGCATCAACTTCCTCGACACCGCGGGCTGCTACGGCATATCCGAAGAGCTGATCGGCAAGACGATTGCGAATCGCCGAGACGAGTACGTGCTCGCCACTAAAGCCGGACACGCACGTGGCGACGGGTTGGATGGTCCCGAGTGGACTTACGAGACGGTGCGCGACTCCATAGATCGCAGCCTGCGTAGGATGAACACCGACCATGTAGACGTTGTGCAGCTACATTCCTGCGGGTTGGATGTGTTAGAGCGTGGCGACGTGACCAGAGCCTTGCAAGATGCGCAGAATGCCGGCAAGACAAAGTTCATCGGCTACTCCGGCGACAACGAGGTGGCGCACTGGGCGGTTGATTCAGGCCTCTTCCAAACGCTGCAGACTAGCTTTAACTTGGTCGAACAGCGAGCGTACACTACGGGATTGCTGGAGAAGGCGGCCGCTGCCAAGATGGGCGTCATCATCAAGCGGCCGATCGCAGGAGCCACATGGGGCATGGTTCGTGCCGGAAGTTCGAGTTCGAGCCGCGGTTACGACAACACCTACTTCGGACGAAGCGAACAGATGGCTGCCGCGGGCGAACTGCCCGGCGAGCCCGAGGACCCGATAGTGACCGCTATGGGCTTCACATTCGCACACCCTGAAGTCCACGTTGCAATCGTCGGGACCAAGAACCCCCGACACATGGCCTCCAACATCGGCTCTGTTGACGACGCTCTCGAGGTCGATTCTGCGATGGTGGGCGAGTTGCATAGCCGGTTCGAAAAAATGGACCACGATTGGCGGCAACAAGGTTAAACTCCTCCGGATCGGATCCTCATGAAGATCGATCGGATCGAAATACATCCACTCGTTGGGGAGCTTGAAGAGCCGTTCGGTTGGTCGCAGCGGTGGACCCACGAACGTCTACAGATAGTTGTTCGGATCTGGTCCGATTCAGGGGTCTATGGCTGGGGCGAGACCGGCGGAACCGCTGCATCTGTGCCCGCTTTCAGAGACGTGGCATCCACCCTGATCGGTGAAAACCCGAGCCGCATCGGCGCAATATGGGAGACCGTGATGCAGTCGGCGTATCAAGGCGGAGGCTACTCAGGTTTCGTATCCAACATCCTGAGCGCGCTGGACATGGCTCTGCACGATCTGAATGGCAGAGAGCGCGGCTTGCCCGTATCCGAGCTGTTAGGCGGCAAGCTGAGGGACCGCGTTTGCGTATACGCCACCGGCCTCTACTACACCCCGGATGACTTGACGGACAAGTCGTGGTCTCGATTCCTCGACGAAGGCCAAGGCTATGTCGATCAGGGATTCACGGGGATGAAGATGAAGATCGGTGGCTTGACGGTCGACGAAGATGTCGACCGCGTACACGCCTTGCGGAACCACGTTGGAGATGGCGTGCGCATCATGGTCGACGCGAATGAAGCGTATGATCCGATGACTGCGCTGCAGGTGGCACGAAGGTTAGTTGACGCCGACGTTACGTGGTTCGAAGAGCCTTGTGGATCGCGCGAGTTGGACGACAACCGTTTGGTAACGAGTCGGTCACCGATTCCGACCTCTGGCGGCGAATCGATGGCTACTCGACGAGACGCCGGCCGATTGCTCAAGGACAGAGTCTTCGACATCATTCAACCCGAGATATGCAATGTCGGCGGGATTTCAGAGTTGAAAGTAGTCGCGACTATGGCCGACGCCTTCAACACTCGATTCGTGCCCCACTTCTGGGGCACAGGTATCAGCTTCGCCGCGATAATGCACACGCTGTCTACGATCCCGCAAATCCCTCCGGCACACCCGAAAGAGCCATATGTGAACGAGCCAGTGTCGGAGTTCGATCAGACTCCTCACCCGATTCGCGCATCGATCACCGATCCGAAATTCAGCCAGACAGACTCCTTCGTCGAGGTTCCCACGTCGCCGGGGTTAGGGTTCGAAGTCGACGAAGATGCCGTAGCGAGTCTGCGCGATGGCGATGTCTGCATCGTCGATTAAACGAGAAATTCAACCGTGCAGATAACCGATGTCAAGCTCTACGTCCTTGAGATGGACACGCCACTGAGGGGCTTCAACCTCGTCAAGCTCGCAGGTCAGCGTCGGGAAAGATGGCTTCACGAGTCGATTGCGCTCGGCGATGGCAAGAGCCACGACTTCGTGCTCAAAGTCGAGACCGATGAGGGCGTGACCGGCATCTGCACCTCCCCGGAAGCACCGAATGGTTTGGCGCCCGAAGACGTGCCGCAACTCAAGGCTCTGGTATTAGGCGAAGACCCGTTAAAGCGAGAGCATCTCTACCAAAAGCTGCACCAAGGGACACGATGGGTTTATCGAGCGCCTAACTGGTTCGGAGGCTTCGACAACTGCCTGTGGGACATCGCAGGAAAGGTCGCAGGTTTGCCCGTGCACGCGCTCTTAGGAAAGGTCAGAGACGTGGTGCACGCCTACTACAACACTCGGGGCGAGACGATCGAGGAGGCGTGCGAAAGCGCCCAGACTGCGCTGGACGAGGGATTCATCGCCGTAAAGGACCACTTCTACCACCCCGTCGAGGCGAATATCCGGTGGCTCACCGCGATTCGTGAAACCGTGGGTGACGACATCGACTGCATGCACGATCCGGTCGCCATCTACGCTTACGACGAGGCGGTAAAGGTGGGCCATGCGCTCGAAGAGCTTCAGTACCGTTGGTTCGAAGAGCCGTTGCCCGAACGCAGCCACAACCGACTAGTGCAACTAGCCGCCGCGCTCGATATTCCAATCATGGCAACCGAGACCTTCATGAACGACACCGATCTCTGCGCGCAGTACCTCATCTCCGGCGCGACGGACTTGGTTCGCCAAAATGCACGAAGCGGCACGACTCCTTTGATGAAGATCGCTCACCTCGCAGAACTCCACGGCACCAACGTCGAGTTGAACGGACCTGGTGGCCTCTACGGGTTGGTCCACGCCCACTTGCTGTGCTGCATCCAGAACACCTCCTACTACGAATACTTCCCTGGAGGCGGACTCGACGAGGCCGGTAAACAGATCGGTCTGCTAAATCCCGCCGTGCCCGTGAATGGCAAGCTGAGTCCGCCAGACACTCCGGGCTGGGGAGCCGAGTGGGACTGGGACCAGTTCAATAAACGCGTCGTAGCGGTCTACGATTGAGTCGCATCAATTCGATCACACAGTTCGTCGACGCATTGATTCGCGCCGAGATGCCGAGCGACCGATTAATCAACATCTACCGAAACCCGATTCGGAAGCGCAACCTGTTCAGATGGATGGATCGCGCCCCCGGACATGAACCAAGAGCTCTATTCATCGGAGAGGCGCCCGGACGCTTCGGCGCCGCCACGACCGGTGTGCCATTCGCATCGATCGATATCATCGAATCGCTGAATATCAACCAAATCGAAGCGTTCGCCACGCATTCCCCGTTCGAAACACCGTCGGCTCGCCCACAGCGGGCTCGGGAGGCGACGTCATCCTTCTTTTGGGACGCGATATCGCAGAATTTCAACGGATTACAATTGCCAACGACTTGGAATGTCGTGCCTTTTTGGCCGACAAAGTCGTCGGACGATGGAGTCCGTGCCAACCGCAAACCCACGGCGTCCGAGATGTCTTTTGGAGCCCAATGGCTGGTTCGCTACATAGAGTTACACCCTTCAGCCACGCCTGTGGCGGTGGGACGCTCGGCCGAGAAGGCGCTGACAAGCTTGGGAGTCGAACATCATGCGGTTCGGCACCCATCATTCGGCGGGAAGATCAATTTCTTCAAAGGCATCGAAAGCGTCGCAAACGCCCTCAAGTCGTGACTTAGTTGTGAGTTCAGAAGACATGAGAACAGACGGCGACCCAGTTCGCTACGAACGGACGAAACTGATCGTAAGCGGCATCAATTTCGCCATATATATCGTGGTGCCCTTGGTATTCCTAATCACCGAGGGATCGGCGTGGGCACGAGACGCCATCATTTCGTGGGGAATCGAAAACGTGGTGCCGAGTGCTGTTTTTTATGGAGTCGTTGCGACGTTGGCGATGTCTGTGATCACGTTGCCGTTGGACTACTTCTCGGGCCACATGCTCGAGCGAAGATACAGCCTCAGCAAGCGGGGCAGCGTGGATTGGGCGATCGACTGGCTCAAAGGGATGGGCATCCAGCTCGTCTTCATAAGTGGCTTCGTGGCCGCTACTTACGCTCTACTCGCCGCCGACCCCGAACTGTGGTGGATCTGGGTATCGATCATCTTCACGCTGGTAACGATATTCATAGCGGCCATCGCACCAGTAGTCCTCTTCCCGATCTTCTTCAAGTTCGAGCCGCTGCCGGAAGGTGAGTTGAAAGACCGGCTTCTTCGACTCTCCGAGAGCTTAGGAACCTACGTCCAAGGGGCATACATCTGGAAGCTGGGCGAGAAGACTGTCAAGGCCAACGCGGCATTAGCGGGTTGGGGCAAGACGCGTCGCATCATCATCTCCGACACGCTTATGGAGAAGCACACCGACGACGAGATCGAGGTGATCATCGCCCACGAACTGGGCCATCACGTAAACAACGACATATGGCGAGGCATCGGCGTTCAGACGGTTCTCATCTTCATCTCGATGTGGGTCGTCAACATCGCCCTGAAGACGTTCGCGAGCGATTTCGGGTTAAACGGAGAGATCAACGACATTGCGAACATGCCGCTTCTCGGACTAGTGATCTCGGTAGTAGCGCTGATCGCATTGCCGTTGGCGAACACCTACTCGAGGCGTCGGGAGACTGCGGCAGACGACTTCGCCGTTCAGACAACCGGCATGCGCGCTGAGTTCGTGAGCGCGATGGAGAGGCTCGCCGACCAGAACCTATCCAACCGCCAGCCGCACTGGCTAATCGAAACGGCTTTTCACTCCCATCCCAGCATCGCAAGAAGGGTTGCAAGGGCGCGGGGAGATTGACCGGCATTTACAAGAACAACCTTCCTAACGCGTCAGCACTGTTGGCACAACCCACCACACCAGATCCTTCGACAGGCTCAGGATGACGAGCGGGTTCGCAACACGCGGAGCCTTTACGCAACATGGAATTCCGTAGGTTGGATAGCGAGCAGGGCGGTCTCGTCGGAAAATGCACTCAATGTTCTGAGCCCTCAGCATGTCATCCTGAGCTTGTCGAAGGATCTGAGGAGGGGCACCGACCGTGGTTCTCCGCCTCGTCGCTAAGCGGTGCAATTTATCGCTACTCGTACCACTCTTCTGACAGGTCTTCCCATCTAGGATTCGTAGCCTCTATTAGATCGACCTTCCTCGCTCTTCGCCATCCCTTGATCTGTTTCTCGCGTGCTATGGCGGTAGCTGCGTCGACATCTCCCTCGAAATACACCAGATTGTTTGTGTTGTACCGGTTGGAAAACCCTTCTACCGCCTTGTTTTTGTGGTCGTAGGCTCCTGCGCGCCAGATCGTTCGCCTACGTAGAGCGTGCCTTTGTGGCTAGCCATGATGTAAACGTAGAAGTGCTCCTCCATCATCTCGCCCGACCCCTCCCCAGATCCTTCGACAGGCTCAGGATGACGGAGGGAAATTTACCATGAATTCGGCGAACTCACACTACAGCACTCGGTCATGTTACGAGAAGGGACTCATGGAACCGTCGGATGTGTCAACGACGCCCAACCATGTCATCCTGAGCTTGTCGAAGGATCTGGGGAGGGGCACGACCGTCGTTCTCCGCCTCGTCGCTATGCGGTGCGATTTATCGCTACTCGTACCACTCTTCTGACAAATCTTCCGATCGCGGATTCGACCCCTCTATGAGATCAACCTTCTTACTTCTGCGCCAACCCTTGATTTGCTTCTCGCGGGCGTTCGCTGAAGCAGCGTTACCAGCGACCTCGAAGTAAACCAATTTGGATGTCTTGTACCGCGTCGTAAATCCGGCCGAGCGATTTTGTTTGTGTTCCCAGATTCGGCGCATCAGGTCATCGGTGACTCCCACGTAGAGCGCCTCGCGTTGACTGGCCAGCATGTAAACGTAAAAGTGGTTTGGGGCCAAAAAGTCACCCTTCAACAATCGTCCGTGATACCAGTATTATTCCGTCATCGTCGTACCTTCCGACAGTGGCTTGTCACACACCAATATTGGGAGCGACAGCCAACTGGATGGCAACGATGTCTCCCCCGCCCCAGATCCTTCGACAGGCTTCGAGTAGGCCGCAAATCATGCGGCTTACTCGAAGCACCCCGCTACGCGGGGAGGATGACATAATGCCGTTCCCACAAGAACAATAGCGGGCTAACGGTGGAGGAAAATCCAGAATCGTATCGCCGTTGGGACCGGTTGAGCTGGTATCAACGATTCTTCAACCCCGTCTCCAGCTTGTTGCGCACCTCCCGTTTGACGCGCGCCGCCAGCACATCGTCGTTGGCGCCGAGAAACTCCCTCACCCCTTGGGCATCATGCACCACCAGCTCGCGCAACGCCCATGACAGGGCCTTGACCACCATGTCGTCGTGATCATCGGCCAGCATCTGACATATGGCCAGTGTGCGCTCGGAATCGCCCATCCCTCCCTGCGATCGCATGTTTAGCGCTACGGTGCTGACCAACGCTGTTCTGCGCCACCAGCGGTCGCGGGATATTGCCCAATCAACGATCGTGGCGTCGTCGATGAGGCCGTCTCGCCAAGCGGGGCCTGAGAGTATTCGACCAAAGCCGTCCACCGCGTGCCAGCTGTCGATGCCCTGACCCAGTTGCTCAATGAGTTCCCGGTCGAGTCGCTGGTAGGTCTCTTTGTGGTTTGCGATGAGTTCGTAGGCGATCCAGCGGCGCTCGAAGTTCGATACCAGTGCCGAGGCGACTTCTAGGACGAAATCCGGAGATTCTTCCGACAGGCGACGTGAGAGTCCTCGCCTCAATTTCCTTATCGAAGCCGTGTTTCGATGTGGAAGACGATTGATTTCAGCAATTAATTCCGCTGTTGTTCGGGCTGGATGCATGGCTTTGCGGAGGGACACGTCATGATTAATCGGTTGCATTGTCATTCTTCTGGATCCCCGCGTTCGCGGGGACGACGGAGTAGGCGCGACGAGGGGATAGGAGCAGGGATGACAGATTGCTCAGATACGGCGCCCATCCCGTCGCACCAGTGGTCAATCGAGATTCTTGACTTCGACCACGTCGTCGCCGATGTCGTCGGCCGGTTCGAAGCCTAGCACCTTGCCATAGAAGAACAGTTCCGCCTCTTGCGCTCGCTTTATGTTGGCGGCTTGTCGGAATCCGTGCTGTTCTCCCGGGAAGCCGATGTAGGCGTACGGGAGACCCTTCGATTCGAGCGATTCGACCATGATCTCGGCCTGCGAAGGCGGGACAATCTCGTCCTCCAACCCTTGCAGGATGATCATCGGCGTGGCCAGCTGGTCCATGAAGTTGATCGCAGACCTATCGTGGTATCGCTGCGACTCTTCGGGATAGGGGCCGATCAGGTAGTCGAGATATCGAGACTCGAACTTGTGAGTGTCTCCAATGAAGACCATCAGGTCGGCGATACCGTAGAGCGCTGCGCCCGCGGCGAAGAAGTTGTGGAAGGTGAGCGCGTTAATCGTCGTGTATCCGCCTGCCGAGCCGCCTCGGATAATGACGCGGTCCTTGTCCACCAACCCTTTATCGATGAGATGTTGTGCGGCGGCGATGCAGTCGTCCGTGTCGTAGATGCCCCACTTCTCGCGCAACAGGTCGCGATAGACCTTTCCGTAGCCGATCGACCCACGGTAGTTGACATCGACAACCGCAAACCCACGGCTGGTCCAGTACTGCTTCGCCAAGTCGAGGCCCGTGCCGGAGAAGCTGGTCGGGCCGCCGTGGCATATGACGACTAACGGGGGCAGTTCACCCTCCGGCGCCCCGAATTCTCGATTCTTGGGCGCAAAGTGCCATGCGTGGGCCTCACCGTCCTCAGTCGTTGGAAAGACGATGTGGCTCGGCTCCGATAGATACGCTGCCCCAACAGAGATGTCGCTGCCGTGCTGGATCGTGGTGCAGGTCTCGGTCCCGACATCGAGTTCGACTATCGCCGAACCCTCGCTGGGAGACGCACCGACGAAGAAGATCGAGCTACCGTTGGTTGTTACGTAGGAGATTTCGCTGTACGGGGCTTCGATGGAGCGGCTCGATCCAGTGATGGGATCGATGATGTGGATCGCACCGGAGGTCACCCCTCCCTGTTTCAGAACGACCCTTCCATCCGATAGGAATCCGTACGAAGAGAAGCCGAATTGCCAATCAGGACCTCCCGCGTCGAATTCGACGTCGAGGAGATTTATCGCTTCGCCACCGCGCCACACGTGGAGATTCCACCAACCGGGTTGATCGGTGATGAAGTAGAGGAGTCGATCGGGGCCCCATCGAGGTTGAATGATGCTCTCCCTCGCGCCGCCGACGAGGTGCGTCTGAGTGGCGATCGAGGCATCATGACCGTGGAACGACCCTGACATGAGGATCGATTCGTCCCAAGGCATGTTGGGATGGTTCCACTCGACCCATGACATACCGTCGTGGGCGTCTGTGGCACGAGGAGCGGAGTAGAAATCTCGCCCGGTCGCGATCGTAGTTTGGGCGCCAGCGCCCGTATCGACCACGGCGACCTCATTCACCGCCTCGACCCCATCGTCAGTGTGAGTCTCTCTAACGCAGAGGACGTACTTGCCGTTCGATATAAGGGATAAGTCGGAGTAACGCACACCTCTCGGGATCGGTGGCTCAGCTGTGACGGGCTCCGGTTCGCCTCCGTCGCGTTGAAGGTAGATCCGTTGATCGTCCCAATTCGTGAAGTAAAGGTCGCCATCAAGCACGGCGTACGATCCGCCGCCATACTCGTGCACCGCGTTGCGAGAGTTGAATCCTGCCGGAGTCACATCGGAGATCGAACCGTCTGAGCCTCGTTTCACGATGACGTTGCGCCCAGCCTCTGCGGGGCGGCCTTCAATCCAATACAGATCATCGCCATCGACCTTGATCTCCAACAGCCTCTTGCCGCCTTGGGTGATCATATCGGCGGTGATCGGCGATTTCCACGAGCCGTATGGAGCGATCGTTTTCATGCGGGTTTTGTCTTTCTAACTGGCAACACCAAATGCGACGGCATATCGGCGTTGTGGAAAATGGTCTGTTTCGCAACCCTGAACTCGGTGTCGCGCCAGTAGTCGTTGCCGGTGTTGTGGTTGCGATCGAAGTTCGGGAAGTCGCTGCTCGAGACGTATAGCCGAATTCGCTGCCCGGGCTTGAAGAGGCAGCCGACTGGGTTGAGTTTGATCTCGTATTCGTACGCCGTCCCCGGCGTGTTTTCGGCCTTCACGTCGAAACCGTTCCGATAGGTGGAGCGCATGATCCCGTAGGTGAGGTTGATACACAGTCCGTCTTCGTGCACGATCGCCAGCTTGGCAGTCCAGTCAGTCTCCGGCCCATCTGTCGCTGCCCACAGCTTCAGCCGCAGGGGCCCGACCACCTCAATCTCCTCCTTCAGCGGCGGAGTTTCGTAAACAAGTATGTCTTCTCGATGATCGTGGGTTGATTGGTCGACCGGCGCGGCTTGAGAGTTTAGGTTCATCAACGACATCACCGGATCGCGGGGATCGTAGGTGAACTCGTCTGGTGTCTCGCCTTCGGGCGCGTCGAACGAGAGCGATCCGTCTCCGTTCACCGTGTTGGCATCGCCGCCGCTGTGGAGATACATCGGCGTGAATTGCGTCTCGGGCAGCGGCCAGGCGTCGCCGCCGATCCACTCATTGCGATTCAGTATGAAAAGCTGGACCGGTTTTTCATCCATCAAGCCGTTGTCGATGCCTTTCAATGTGGCGTCGTACCAGCCGAGAATCATCTGCGGATACGATCTCTCCGCATCCGGCCCATAGTCGATAGGTCCGACATCACGTGTGTAGGTCGTAGAGTCGTGACCCCACGGGCCTACAACCAATCGATGCTGAGGCCGAAGCTCCTCGACACCGTCGTTGATCAATCCCTGGTAGTTGTCGATTGTCCCGATGAGCCGATCCCACCATCCCGTAACTTGGAATACTGGCACGTCCACGGCCGGATGTGCCTCGTCGAAGCGCATCGAGTCGACGTTCTGATTTCTCAGATAGGTCTGGAACTGTTCGGTAAGCCCGGCGAATACCTTCTCCGGGATGTCGGCGAAGGGCACCCACCAGATGTACTTCGATCGCTCGACGTTGTTCCACTGGGTCGTAGCCTCTTCGGGAGTGGTAGGACCATCGGTCCGGCCTTCTCTGCGTCGAACATCAGCCGCCATCATGTAGGTCCACTCGAGACGTCGTCCCGTCTCGCAGATCCCGAAGGTGACATCCAGCATCGACATCGACATCCCGGAAGCCAACGCAGCCTTCAGGCTCGGAGGCGCAGTGTGCAGCAACATCCACGTCGTCCACGAAGCGTTCGAGTGACCCCAAGTCCCGACTCTGCCATCCGCCCAAGGAAGCTTAGCCGCCCACTCGACTGTGTCGTGACCGTCCTCCATGTCCAGCGTCTCGTGCTTGTCTCGCCACATCCAAAGATACTCGCCGTCGGACGCGTATCGCCCCCTCGTGTCTTGCACGACGACGGTGTAGCCGCCCTGGGCGAGTTCGATAGCGGTCTCTTGGTAACGAGCTCCGAGTTTGTCGTAGGGAGTTCGGCATATGAGCACAGGTTGCGGATCGGAGCCCTCGGCGTGGTAGACATCGCCTCGTAACACGACGCCGTCGCGGGCTACGCACTCCATGTCGCGTTCGATCAATATCTCTGGTGCATCCATGGGTATGGATGATACCGAAGCAGACCCGCAACCACTTCACTGTGAGGTCATGTATTTGACTTGCGACGCGGCAGAGGGCTAGACTTATGCAAAACGCACAAAAGCGCGCACAGGCTTCGATCGGAACAAGTAAGCCCTGCCGCTCGCCAGAACAGAGAGCCGGAGCGACCCGCTGAAAGCCCGGCATGGCGATGCAGAGCCGAATGGATCCGTGAGCCGCATCAGGGAACGGTTTCAACGCTGAGTATCTGGTGTCGGGATGGGCTCCGTTACATAAGCCCAAATGAGTTGCGTCGCAATGAAACCAATAGGTTGAAGAGCGACGAAACAGGGTGGCACCGCGGGTGTTCGAACACAAACCCTCGTCCCTGTCCCACGAATAAAAGCACATTGGGGACGGGGATTTTCGCGTAAGGGCCCTTTCCCGAAGAGGACAGAGAGCCCAACATGACAGCCACCGCATCGACAGAATTGAATCCAAAGAAGCTCTTCGACGTAGCCGAAGGCGCCAAGCCTCGAATTCTCACCGGTATCCGGCCGACGGGGGCATTACACCTGGGTCACTACGTCGGAGCACTGAAAAACTGGCTCGCGCTCCAAGACCAGTACGAGTGCTACTTTCTCATCGCCGACTATCAGGCACTCGGCGACCACTTCGACGACATCGATCTGATTCGCGGCTCGGTACTCGACGTCACCCTCGACTGGTTGGCGGTCGGGCTGGACCCGGAGCAAGCATCTTTCGTGGTGCAGAGCTATGTGCCCGAACACGCTGAGTTGACGATGCTGCTGTCTTTCGTGACTCCCTTAGGCATGCTGGAGCGAAACCCGACGTTGAAATCCGAGCTCGACAGTTTGCCGGTCGAGAGCCGTACTGTCGGCTTCTTCAACTATCCGATGAGCCAGGTGGCGGATATCTTGCTGCCTCGGGCTCACCTGGTCCCCGTCGGCGAAGACCAGGCCCCGCACATCGAGATGACTCGAGAGGTAGCCCGGAAATTTAATCGAATGTTTGATCGCGTATTTCCCGAGCCCGCAGCCCTTATCGGTGATGTCGGACGTCTGGTCGGCACGGATGGCAACTCGAAGATGAGCAAGTCGATGGGCAACACCATCATGCTGAGCGACGACGCTGCCACTGTCGAAAAGAAGGTGAGAGGCATGTTCACTGACCCCAACCGCATTCGGGCAGACATCCCAGGGCGCGTGGAAGGCAATCCCGTCTTCGAGTATCACGACGCCTTCAACCCGGATGTTGAGCAGATCGACGAGTTTAAGGCTCGCTACCTTGCCGGCACGGTCGGCGATGTGGAGGTCAAGGTTGCACTCGCAAAGGCATTGAACGAATTCCTAGACCCGATCCGTGAGCGTCGGCAACACTATCTGTCCGACACCTCGTACGTCGAGGACGTCCTGATGGACGGCGTGCGCCGCGGTCGCGAGATCGCAAGAGAAACCATGCAACGAGTTCGTGACGCGATGCGGATCAGCAGCTACACCTCGACATGGTCGTAGCCGGAGCCGCCTCCCTAGAGGTTGTTTCGGCACATTCTGATACTTCCACACCATCAGGAATTGGACTCGACCAATGACATCACAATACGCATACACACCAGACTTACCAGGCTTCGAACTCTTGTCGAAGAGTTCGAACCTGATACCCATCTACCGCGAGATCTCGGCTGATCTCGAGACCCCTGTCTCGGCATTCATCAAGGTTGCCCGCGGCGCGAATTCGTTTCTCTTCGAGAGCGTAGAGGGCGGTGAAAACGTGGCCCGTTACTCGTTCCTAGGCACCGAGCCTTCAGAAGTGATCCGAACCGGAGCCGGAACGCCTTACGGAGATGTCGACCCGTTAGAAGCACTTAAAGAACGATTGGAGCCGATTCGATATGCATCGGTGACCGGGCTACCGAAGTTCGATGGTGGAGCAGTCGGATACGTATCCTACGATGCCATCAAGTACTTCGAGCCACGCGTTCCGGAGATTTCCGAAGAGACGTTGGGCATGGGCATCCCGGAAGCCGTCTTCATGCTCACGGACTCGATGCTCATCTTCGATCACGTGCGTCACACGATCATCGTCGTGGCACATGCCTCGGTCGGCTCCGATACCGATCCAAAAAGCGCGTATTCCAGTGCCACCGAGCGAATCGAGGCAATAATCGACCGTCTCTCCGGACCTTTACCGGATTCAGCTCTTCGGCGATCCGGCGCTCCGGCTCAAGTAGCGGCGCGTGCCGACGATGCCGATATCGATTACTCATTCATCGGCTCGGCATCTGCGATGCCGGCAGGATGGTATCTGGATAACCCCGACGAGGCGATCGGCCAACGCTACGTCCCGAACATGTCGAGGACAAACTATCGCAACATGGTCGAGGCCTGCAAGCAGGCGATCTACGACGGCGAGATAATCCAAGTAGTCGTTTCGCAACGTCTGACCCGCCGGACCGCTGTCCAGCCCTTCGATCTGTATAGGTCATTGCGCGCTATCAATCCCTCGCCCTACATGTTCTATCTGGATCTGGACGGGTTCCAGATCATCGGCGCATCGCCGGAGTTGCTCGTCCAATCTGTAGATGGCAACGTGGCCGTGCACCCAATCGCTGGATCGCGGCCGCGAGGCATGACGCCAGAGGAAGATGAAGCGCTCGCCGAGGAGCTGCTGGCCGATGAAAAGGAGATCGCGGAGCATGTAATGCTGCTCGACCTGGGCCGCAACGATGTCGGGCGCATAGCGAAGCCAGGCACCGTTCGCGTTACTCAGCAGCTCGAAATCGAGAAATACTCGCACATCATGCACATCGTCTCCCACGTCGAGGGCATGCTGGACGATGGATACGACGTGTACGACGTCTTGCGTGCCGGATTCCCCGCAGGCACTGTATCGGGTGCGCCGAAGGTCCGCGCGATGGAGATAATCGCCGAGTACGAACCCGACAAGCGAGGTCCTTACTCAGGCGCGGTGGGCTACTTCTCCTACTCAGGCAACATGGACACCGCCATCTCCTTGCGCACGATGACGCTCAGGGACGGCGTGGCGTATCTTCAAGCTGGAGGCGGCATCGTAGCCGACTCCGACCCTCAGACGGAGTATGAAGAGACGCTGCACAAGATGGGCGCACTCATGCACGCAATCGACCATGCCGAGTCGTTGATGGAGGTTTGAGAAATGCTGATACTGATAGACAACTACGACAGCTTCACCTACAACCTGTTCCAGTACCTCTCGGAGCTGGGCGAGGACGTGAAGGTGGTGCGCAACGACAAGGCGACCGTAGAAGAACTTTCCGAAATGGGTCCGGAGCGTCTGGTGGTTTCGCCAGGTCCGTCTCATCCTCGGAACGCTGGAATATCGATAGAGGCCATCAGGCACTTCGCCGGCAATATACCGATATTGGGGGTGTGCCTGGGTCACCAGGCGATGGGCGAAGCGTTTGGAGGAGTAGTGGATCATGCGGGCGAGCTTAAGCACGGCAAGACGTCAATGATCGAACACGACGGCAAAGGCGTCTTTAAGGATTTGCCAAATCCCTTCGAAGCGGTCCGCTATCACTCTCTAGCAGTTCAGCCAGATGCGGTCCCGCCCGGATTCGAGGTGTCTGCAAGGTCAGCCGAGAGCGGGGTGATCATGGGAATGAGACACCCCGAGATGCCGCTCGAAGGCGTGCAGTTCCACCCCGAGTCCATTCTCACCCGCCCTGGCAAGGACCTGCTGCAGAACTTCCTGAACATGGAAGCCTGAGGCTGCTGGTTCGAACCATAGGACCCGGGTAGCATGATCTTCAACCAAAAACACTGGAAATAAGCCATGAACATTCAACAAGGAATACAAGCCGCTGTAGACGGCAACGACCTCTCCCAGCAGGAAGCCGCTGACGTGATGTCGCAGATCATGGGCGGCGACGCTACGGAGGCTCAATTCGGAGCATTCGTCACTGCTTTACGCATGAAGGGCGAAACTCCAGCGGAGATAGCTGGGATGGCATCGATCATGCGCCAGGTTTCGCTTCACGTGGACGCTGACTCGGAAGTGATCGATACCTGCGGCACCGGAGGTGATGCCAAGGGTTGGTTCAACGTCTCCACTGCTGCTGCGTTTGTAGCCGCGGGCGCGGGAGTATCGGTCGCCAAACATGGCAATCGTGCAATGTCCGGCTCCACTGGCAGCGCCGATGTGCTTGAAGCCCTAGGAGTGAACATCGCACTCGGGCCTGACGATGTTAAGCGATGCATCGAGGAGGTCGGGATCGGCTTCATGTTTGCCCAAGCCTTCCATCCGGCGATGAGATTCGCCGGCCCGTTGCGTCCTCAGATAGGCATTAGGACCGTGTTCAACATCCTCGGTCCCCTGACGAATCCAGCGGGAGCCAAGAGGCAAGTCTTAGGAGTCGCTGACCGACGTACAGCGGAGAAGATCGCCGATGCACTGAGGCTCCTTGACACGGAATACTCGCTCGTCGTTCACGCCGAATCGGGTGCCGATGAGATCGATGTTGAGGGTCATACCTTGATGTTTCAGGTCACTCCCGACCAAATGAAACGCCGTAGGACTCGTCCTGCCGATTTCGGCTTGCCCGAAGGTGACCGCAACGATCTGGTCGCCGAATCGGTCGAACACAGCGCGGAGATTATCCGGACAGTTCTGGCAGGAGTCGGCGGAGCCCACAACGCGCCGCCCGGACCTGAAAGATCACGTTACAACGTAGTTGCCATAAACGCAGCGGCCGCTCTCCTCGCCGCCGGCAAAGCCAACAGCTTTAACGACGCGGCGCTAATGGCGAAGGACAGCATCGATTCCGGAGCCGCAGCAGCGAAGCTAGAGGCACTGGTGACGCTTAGCAGCGGGTTAAAGTAACCGTTTAGGGTCTTGTGACAAATCAGTAGACGCGAAGAGTTGGACGAATGCGTTGGGACTTAATCTGTCTATTGCGAATGTGAAACACGCTGCCTCCAACTGGCTGTCTAGGGCAACTACTACGTAACGCGCTTCCATTCCTCTGCTCTCGAATTGAGAATTCAATTCCAAGGCAGCACACACGACCATAACGTCAGCCACCTTGCTCAAGAATCCCGTCAGGCTCGCACATTTTCCTCGGACCAAATTGACATGGCGAACTACGTCCGCTGCTTCCGAGAAAATTACGCCCTGTCTGTTTCTCTCGACCCATTCCTTCACTGTCGTGTCTTTTTGGCGCGCTTCCAGGTAGACGGAGTAAGGATCACGAATCATGTCGTGTTCCTTCAACTGAGTCAACTTCCTTGTTTGAAGTTTGGGTCCCGGACCGCTTAGAACTGAAATCAATCCAGATGTGTCAAATAGAAATGGCCGATTGAGGTCAAGCATCAATCTGCGATCAAGTCTTCAACCTGGTGAGATCTGAATTCGAGGTAGTTTTTGACCAATTCTCCTACGCTCACCGCATCCTGCTTAAGAGCACGCGCCACCAATGAGGTTCCCTTGATTCCCAAATATCTACGCAATCTCATCGAGGCTGTTAGTCCCTTTCGATTGGCGGACCCACCACCGAATCCACGATTTAATGCCTTCCAAAAACCCGATTTGTACCCGTCGTCTCGCACAATGCCAAGCTCCTTCAAACGAATACCCATCATCTGATTGCTGACGTGAAACAAACCCGTCAATCTTCTCTTTTCGGTGGTCGGCCACTTTTTGTATATTTCAGACTTTGGTCGCAGAGCAATTTCTTCCCTGATCCATTCTTGAGGGACGAGGACTTCGGCCGCGATACGGTTCATACGAGACTCGACTTCACGATTCGAGGTTGAAGACGGATCACACATCGCACCGCGCGAGTGGCGATGAGACAGATGCGCTAGTTCATGGATCAGTGTGAATATTTTGGCACTGTCGTTGTCTCCAGTACTGATCAACACCGCAGGAGGAGACCCATCATCCCATCGGGAAGCCCCACGGACTTGCTGCACATCCATAGGCAACGAAAACACGAACACCCCAAGGCGATCGGACGCCCGTTGCACCCACTCTCTCAGAGCAACGCTTTCATCGCTCCACGACTCCTGAATCTCCCGAGTCACCCCCAAACTTCCCCTCAATCTCCTAGCAAATGTCTTCTCTGAAATGTTGCCGGCAGTTGGAAGGTTAGTGTGTTCGGTTTCACCCAACCGCTGGGAAAGATCCGACACTAGTTCGTAATACCTGTCGAAACGGTGCAGGTGCCGCCGCGTGTCATATTCCAACTTGCGGCGCTCAGTTCCAGGGCGGCCCCGAAAGTCGGCTAACGGCTCAGGCGGTAGTCGACCGTCGAACAGAAAGTAGAACGGAACCATGCATACGTCCGTCACAGCCAGTGCCTCGACCGATGTAAGTCCGCGAACTCCAGATTCCCAACTGATAACGTCTTCCAACTTGACTTCCGACGCGCCGAAGTCTCGCATCTGCCGGTTCATCTTCACATAGTTATTTAACTTGGTTTTAAGTTGCTCCTGAGTCAGCGAAACACGCTCTCGCGCTGTCCGGAACGCTTCGGGATCGATCTCCATCGTTCCAAGTGCCGATTTAGCCACGAAATCCGCTTGTGGATACCACCAAATCCGACAATATCGGGGTGCTTCTCCCTTTGTTTAGATGCGGCATATTGGTTAGGTTACCTCCGCATGGCCACTCTAATCGATAGATTATTGCGCTTTGAATGATCTCACCCAACGCAGATGGCGAACTAGCTCCAACAGTCAGGAACATCCTCCAATGAATCCACAGCCATTTGCGCGTCGGCACGCAACCTCCTTTCTGATGTATAACTGCCCGCTCGTCAACATCTTCGACATTTGACCTACCCGTCCCATGAACAGGCCCGCTGTTGACCTGACCTGTTACTCTGTGCTTCAGCATGGCGAGCTCCCGCCTTCGTGCTGCAAGCTGAAACGTGGAGCATCTCCGGAAATGAATAAGGCGCACTTGCTAGGCGATCATTTGGCTCGCTTCTACGTTGTCCATTAATCCCACAACAACCAAAGCCATGCTTAACCGCTATGGCGTCGCGTTGCAGTACCGGGATTTCCGATGGGTCTGGCTCGGCAGCTTTGGCGGTCAGTCAGCTTACTGGGCGCTGATCGTCGCCCGAGGCGCGTTGGTGTTGGAGATGACTGGATCTTCGGCGCTCGTGGGAGTCACGACGTTCGTGGCGATGGCACCCCGTTTCGTCATGCCACCTATTGCTGGTTACATGGCGGACCGGTTCGACCGTAAGACGGTGCTCGCCGCGGCCTACGCCCTCCAGTTCGCAAACGCAGTTGTTCTGACTGTCCTTGCGTTCGCAGGGGTGCTCGAGATCTGGCACATCGTAGCTCTTTCACTTATCAACGGCAGCATCCGGACGTTCCAGATGACGGCGACGCAGTCGCTGATCCCGAATCTGGTTCCAAGGGAGCATTGGCTTAACGCCATCTCATTGAATCAGGTTTCGCTCCAAGGAGCACGCTTGGTCGGTCCCGGGCTAATCGCTCCGGCACTGCTGTTATTTGGCACGAGTGCCGCCTTCCTTATTTGCGCATGCCTCTATGTTGTCGGCGTGGCTGGCATTCTCGCAGTCCACACGAGATCCACCGGTGGTTTGACAAGCGGACACGGAATGGGTGAGAGCCTATGGGAAGCGGCCCGTTTCATATACATGGATCGGCATCTTCGCTTCCTGATCGTCTTGGTGGCGTTACACTGCTCGATCACCATGTCATTCGAGTCGATGCTGCCCGCGTTGGCTCGTGACGTTTTCGGAGACGCAAGCACTTATGTCAGTTATCTGATGATGGGCGTGGGGGCAGGCGCGTTGGTTGGTGTGTTCGGGATAGCGGGAGTCCGAAGCGACACTGGGCGAGGTAAGCTCTTGCTGATAACAGGAGTGCTCAGCGGGGTGGCCATGCTCGTGTTGGCGCTGTCTACTCACACCGCTGTGACCATAGTTGGCACCGCGGCGATGGGCGGTGCGCAAGGCGCCTTCATGGCGATCAGCGGCGCCATGATCCAATCCATCGTCCCCGATGCGCTGCGCGGGAGAGTCACGGGACTTAATCACATCAACATCGGCGGTACGATGGCGATTTTCAACCTCGGGAACGGATTCGCGGCTGATGCGTTCGGCGCACAGAACGTCCTTTGGGTGCTCGGATTAGCCTTCGTGGCCGTTATGGCCGCAAGTCTGGCGGTTGGCAGCCTCCGGGACATTTTCCGAGGTGTCGGTGCAGTCCCAGCGCCAGCGACTTAGTTCATCACGGCAAGCAGAGGCACCAGTCGACTCAAGCCGAGTTCCGATGACCACCACCGCCCGTGGTGTAAGCCGCAGACACTATTCTTCTTCCAGCTCCTAACCGAACGCGAACTCACAGAGTGGCGTGTCGCCGTCACCACGATGCATCATATTGATTAGACGATGTTGGTTTATGCATCCCATCGATACGCTATGGCTCAACGACAAGGTAGAACGGACGTCTCTCACAACGCAGGCGTTGGTGACGTCGGCATCCTCCGACGGATAGTCGCCGCGAAGCGCAGGCGCATCGAGGCGGATAAGGTCGCTATCTCGCAGGATTCCATGATTAGAGCCGCCCAAGAGGTGACCGCATCGAATCCCCCGATGGTCTTCTACGATGTGTTGGCGGCGGATGATTCCATCTCGGTAATTGCTGAGATGAAACGTTCTTCTCCTTCCGCAGGTGAAATGGATCTCTCACTCGACCCTATTGATCGGGCAGCCACATATTGCAACGCAGGCGCGGCTGCGATCTCGGTGCTCACAGAGCAGGACTTCTTTCAGGGCGACATCCAAGATTTGCGAAACGCAGCGAGTGTCGCTCACCAACACGATGTCGCCGTGCTGGAGAAGGACTTCGTGGTCGACGAGTACCAGATTCACCAGGCGCGGGCTGCCGGCGCCGACACCGTTCTGCTTATTATCGCGATCCTCGATCCGTCCCAGTACGCAGACCTGTACGCGGTTTCGAAGGCATCCGGAATGGAACCGTTGGTCGAGGTGTTCGACGAACAAGAGCTTGAGACCGCCTTGACCTCGGCTGAACCTGGCATCGTAGGCGTGAACAACCGAAATTTGAAGACGCTTCAGACTTCGCTGGATGTCTTTCCTCGTCTGGCACGCATGATCCCAGACGACGTGATTAAGGTAGCCGAAAGCGGCATGCGCAACAGCGACGATGTGAGAAGAATGGCGGATTCGGGTGCTCGAGCGGTGTTGGTGGGAGAATCTTTGATGACCGGAGGCGACCCTAGCTCGTTGATTTCCGAAATGTCATCGATCATAATGTGATTGACTGCAGCCACGCCCGATGAATTACACGCCAAAGGTCAAGATCTGCGGGCTTCGTGACGGCGAATCCGCGTTAGAAGCCGCCAGCGCCGGTGCCGACTTCTTAGGGCTCATCCTCGTCGAAGGCGTTCGACGTCAGCTAACTCCTTTCCAGGCTCAGGAGGTGGTGCGGAACTACCGCATCCGCGCAAGGGACCATAGGGTGAGTGGGCTGCGCGACAAGGGACCGAAAGTCGTGGGTTCGTTTCGGAATCAAGACGTTCGCTGGGTGAACAAGATGGCTCAGCTGATCGATCTCGATTACGTGCAGCTTTGCGGCGACGAAGACGATGCTTATTTCCGGGCGATGTGGAAGCCCGTGATCCGCCAAGTCAGAGTGAAGCCCGATACTCGCCCGGCTGATCTCAAAGATGAAATCGATCAACACCTGGATGCAGGCCGATTCGTGTTGTTGGACAGCTACCATGAGCACACGCCTGGCGGAACGGGTGAAGCCTTCGATTGGGAGTTAGCCGCAGACGTGGCTGATCAAGAAGGTGTGTTACTTGCAGGCGGTTTAGATCCGGACAACGTCGCTGATGCTGTTTCGCAACTGCAGCCGTGGGCAGTGGACGTGTCGTCGGGGGTGGAGACTGATGGGATCAAAGACCACTCGAAGATCCGTTCATTCTTAAACAGCGCGAAAGCCGACCGATAACGCCTCTCCCCCTCTCCTCGGAGGGAGAGAACCTTTGCGCTCCAACGCAAAGAGGTAGTGGGATGTCAAGAGCATACGATTCCAAGGCGCCAGGCGTCAAGCTGTGCGGGATATATCTATACTTCCCCATCATCACTTGACACGTTCAGCGTTGGGAGAAAGTTGCGAATGGCGAAGCCTGAAGACGCATTTAAGGTCGCACAGATCGGCACCAAACACGGCCACGCAAACGGCGTGTATCGAGTGATGGACGAGCATCCCGGTGTAGACGTCTTGGGTTGCTTCGAACCTGACACAGAGCGCAGGAAATTCTGTGAGGATTCTGGCGACTGGGATGGCGTGGTCTGGTTCGACTCGATCGATGACATCTTGGGTAGTGATGAAATCGTCGCTGTGGCATCCGAAGGAGCCAACCGCGAGAGCCTTGCCCATACGGAAGCCATAGTCGCTTCAGGCAAGCACTGCTTCTTCGACAAACCAGCGGGAGATGACTTCCATCGGTTTCTGAGAGTGATCGAGAGCGCACACGCCCAAGGCCTTCAAGTCGCGCTCGGCTACATGTTCCGCAAGCATGACGGATTCGAGAGGATCGCGGAGTGGGCTCGATCCGGCTTTCTCGGGCACGTGTTCCAGGTGAGAGCGCACATGTCGACCTGGTTGCCGGAGCGGTCGGAGGCGGGCCAATTCACCGATCGCCAGGGACTCTCGTATCACCGAGGCGGTGTGCTCTTCGACCTAGGTGGGCATGTGTTGGACCAAGTCGTCTGGATTCTGGGTCGACCTCAGCGCGTCACACCCTTTTTGCAGAACGCAACCTCCGAGACTCGCGACTTCATGGACAACACGTTGGCAGTGTTGGAGTATCCGAACGCCTTGGCGACTGTAGACATCGCCGCGATGGAGCCGAGACCGATGGCGCGGCGTTTCGAGGTCTACGGCACAGAGGGCTCGGCGATCATGGAACCGTTCGAGCCCGCAGAGCAGTTGAGGCTCTGTCTGACCCAGGGCAAAGATGGCTATGCAGCAGGCGTAACGATGATCGATCTCGAGGATCGGAGGCGCTACGTAGACACCTTCGCCGCCTTCGTGGCAACCATTCAAGGCGATGCACCACCACTTCGGTCGTTGGAGCACGAGCTTCTCGTGCAAGAGACGCTGATGCGCTGCACCGGCGGGTTGGCGAGTGGCTGAAGCCGCCGCGTTGCACTGCGAAACGTTCGTATGTCAATTGGATCGAAATCGAAATGAAACAACCGAACACAACTAATCACAAGGGAACGGAGACGAGCAAGTTTGGTTCTCAAGGACGCGTGAACCACGATTCCAGCATCTACTACGAGCGGGAACTCGAACCGTTCTGGCAATCGAACGATATTGAAGCTGGCCACGAGCCCGAAAATCCTCTGCCGCCGTCTTGCGCCGACCGAATATTCTCGTCGAGCAGTGAAAACATGGTGGAACTGCCCGACCGATCAGTGCACCTGATGGTCACGTCGCCACCCTACAACGTGGGCAAGGAATACGACGACAACCTATCAGTGAAAGATCATCTGGAATTGATCTCGAACGTACTGGCTGAAACGTTTCGAGTGTTGGTCACCGGCGGAAGGGCCTGCGTCAACATCGCCAACGTTGGTCGGAAGCCCTACATTCCTCTGCACGCTTACATCATCGAAGCCGCGTCTCGAGTCGGATTTTTCATGCGAGGTGAGATCATTTGGCACAAGGGCATGAACGGCGCATCCACGGCGTGGGGAAGCTGGAAATCGCCCGCCAATCCTACCCTTAGAGATGTCCACGAATACGTTCTCGTGTTTCAGAAGCCACCGTTCGGTAGGAAGCCCCTCGATGGTCGTGTTTCGACGATAGACCGAGACGATTTCCTGGAATTGACGAAGAGTGTTTGGACTTTTCCCGCGACGTCAGCCAAAAGATCGAGACACCCCGCACCGTTCCCAGTCGAGTTACCTGAAAGACTGACACAGCTCTATTCGTTTTCAGACGAGGTGGTGCTTGATCCCTTCATGGGTAGCGGGGCAACGGCTCTGTCTGCCCGCAAGACTGGGAGGAGATTTGTCGGGTACGAACTCGTGCAGGAGTACATCGACGTTGCTCAGGAACGCCTCAAAGCGTTGAACATCGCGCCGCGTTGATGTTCGAGAACGATGTAATCGCAGCAGTCGCTTCGTCGCTTGTTTCATATCTGCTGGGTTCTCTTCCCTTCGCGTACCTCGTCGCCAGGTTCGCGGGCGTCAACATCTTTGAAGTCGGAACTGGCAACCCAGGGGCTGCCAACACGTTCCGGAAAATCGGCACGAAGCACGGAGCGGCCGTATTCGCCTTGGACTTGGGAAAAGGCGTCGTTGCGATCTACGCCGCCATCGCCATCGGCACGCCGCGAGAGTTTCTGCCCCTAATCGCCGCCTTCGTCGTGGTAGGCCACTGGTTCCCGGTCTTCCTCAGATTCAGAGGCGGCGCCGGCCTTGCCGCAGGCGTAGGCGCGGGGATCGGGTTAATCGGGGCATGGGTATGGATCCCAGTCGTTGCTGGTTTGGCGGCTCTAGGCATCATCCGAGACGCTCCTCGCGCTGCAGTCGTAGTCTTGGCGATTTCGGTTGGCATTGCAATCCTCACCGGACCAGACTGGCCTGCACTCGTTGGGATGTCGGTCATATGTGTGATGCTGCTGGTCAGGCTCCTGATCGTCGAGAGGTTAGCCAGCCGGCAACAGAGCGAATCCGGCTCACCTTAGTTCGCTTCAACAATCTGGTTCGAACAACGCTCAATGAGTTGCGGTTCGCCCTGCTTTGCGGTTGTATATAGTGATGATGTTGCGCATTTCGGCATAGCAGATAGGGGAGCGTCCAACATGACGTCCAGCCAGGAATACAAGGATCTAGAAGCCAAGTACTACATGCAGGTAGTGCGGCGAATGCCTCCCGTCCTGGTTCGAGGCGAGGGCAGCCGAGTGTTCGACAACGACGGCAATTCCTATCTCGATTTCACCGCTGGGTGGGCAGTGTTGAACATGGGGCACTCGCATCCCACCGTTACTGCTGCCGTGCAAGAGCAGGCAGGCAAGATCATGCAGATGTCGAACCTCTTCTACACCTTGCCGCAGCTGCCGTTGGCTCAATTCATTGTCGAAAACTCGGATGTCGACCGCGTCTTCTTCTGCAATTCAGGAGCAGAGGCGAACGAAGGCGCTTGCAAACTTGCCCGCAAGTGGGGCCGAAGAGAGCTGGGCGGCGCATATGAAATCATCACGACCTTGGACTCCTTCCACGGTCGAACTCAGGCCATGATGGCAGCCACGGGGCAGCCTCACTATCAGGACAACTGGAGGCCGTTGATGCCCGGTTTCGTGAATGTCCCCTACAACGATTACGACGCTATTGTCGGCGCGTACGAAGAGGGCAAGACCTGCGCGGTGTTGCTTGAGCCGGTGCAGGGCGAGGGCGGCGTGAACGTCCCGAGCGACGACTACTTGAAGCGAGTCCAAGAGTTCTGCAAGGAAAAGAACATTCTGTTCATGCTGGACGAGGTTCAGACAGGAATGGGAAGATTGGGCACCGTGTTTGGGTACCAGCGTTTCGCAGATGTCGAGCCGGACGTTATGACGCTGGGCAAAGCGTTAGGCGCTGGGGCGCCCTTGGGAGCCTTCGCCTGCAAAGAGTTCTGCTCAGTCCTCGAGCCCGGCGATCACGGCTCAACATTCGGTGGCAACGCGCTAACCACCTCGGCAGGTGCTGGCGGGGCGAAGGCACTCATGGATGAAGACGGTGCCGGCCAAGCTATGCGAGGCGGCGCTTACTTGGCTGGCAAACTGAACGGGCTCAAGGAGTCGCACGAAGCGATCACGGACGTTCGCGGCATGGGTATGCTGATCGCCGTCGAGTTCAGTTCAGACATCTCCGCCGACGTTGTCGGCCAGTGTTTACCCAACGGCCTGCTCCTCAACGCCGTACGGCCGAACACGATCCGCTTCATGCCCCCGTTGAACGCCAGTGAAGACGAGATTGACGAGGCCGTGGGGATTCTTTCCAGCGCGTTGGAGACGGTGGCTTCTTAACTCCCCGGCGGCGCAACCAACTGCCACTCCCCGCAGTTCTCAGAGGCAAGCCCTACGTCCGTTGGCTCAATCGTCACCGTGTGTTCACCGTGGGCGAATCCTGATCCGAGAGCATGTTCATACTCGTGGCTGAACCCAGATAGACGCTGCCAGCTGCACGCAGGCACAAACTCGCCTTTTCTGTAAATCGCTTCACCGATGTCCGTCTCATACGTTCCCGGGGCTATGTCCAGGCCCACACGATAGACACCGTCTTTGATCGTCGTTGATGGTTCGCTTTCCTGATCGTCCGAGATGAGAGCCCAAGCCCTGCAGTCTCGCGTTATGAAGCCAACATCAGTCTCCGAGATCGTAACGATTGATTGACCTTCAGACGAGCCGTTGGCGATCACTGCGCTATCGTCGCCAGTGAATGAAGACACTCTCTCCCACTCGCAACGGTTCGTCGGCCATGGCACTGAGACGTACGTGCCTGGCGCGATCTCTGATCCCACAACGTTAGCCCCGGCGGCGAAAGGCGCTGTTTCCGTATTTTCTCTGGCTTCAATAGGCTCCCATGTTCCGCAATCCTTCGAGGAAAAACCAACGTCTGTCTCAAGGACCTCAACGATTACTCTGCCACTATCACGAACGTCGGCAAGCACACCCTCGTTCCACGTGAAATCAGACAACCTCCGCCATCTACACACGACGGGCGCAGCCCTGATTTCGTAAGTCCCGGGGGCGATGTCGACGCCAACCGCATAGGTTCCATCCGAGAAGCTCGAAACAATCTCTTGGTTCGGTTCAGGAAACGGCTTCCAAGTACCGCAGTTCCAAGTTCTAAAGCCGACATCATCGTCTTTGATGGTCACTATCGCGCGCCCGCTTGCCCCATAGACTGCGGGGCGCTCGTACAGATCGCCGGTGAAGCTCGTGACCCTGCTCCAAAAGCACTGGCCCTGGCCTTGGCGCGTCGCCGTATACGTGCCTGGTGCGACATCGCGACCGACGATGTAGACCCCATCGGTGATCTCGCCCTGTGATGTAACGGGGTCATAATCCGTTACCAAATTCCAGGTGCCGCATCCATCCGAATACACCCCGGTATCGCTCTCATTCAATGTCATCACCGCGTGATTTGGCGTCGTGTCAGTCGAAATAAAGTCGTCTGATTCACCTGTGAATGCCGAGATCCGACTCCAGAAGCATTGAGAACCTTGCGGCACCTCGGCTACATATGTTCCCGGTGCAACTTCGGCGTGTATCGCCCAAGTACCGATCCCGAACTCAGTCGCGACAGAGTCCGAAGCAGTAAGCTCGAATGGCGTCCACGTGCCGCATCTATAGGCCTCGAAGCCGGCGTCACCCTCTTCGATCTGAGCAATCACCTTGCCAACCGAATTGCGCGTCGCTATCGTCTCGCCAGATGAACCCGTGAAGTCGCTCAACCTCCGCCAAAGGCATCTCCCAGCCCTGGCGCCCGGCGATGTGTAGATCCCTGGAGCGACATGATGCCCTACAACGTACTCGCCCTCCCCGAAGGTCTTGGCCGCGTCTACGTTGACATCGTCAGGCACCAGCGTCCACTCTTCACAACCGGTTGAGGTGAAGCCTCCGGCGTCTGGACGAAGACTGACTATGCCTCGCGCAACCCCTACTCCGGAAGCTGAAACATCTCGTTGTCTGCCGGTGAAACCCGAAAGCGTCAACCAACGGCAGAATCCACCGTCTTTTGACTCGGCGACATAGGTTCCCGGCTCAATGTCCGTACCGACTAAGTACGTGCCATCACCGATACGATCTTGGGGAATCTCTTCTTCGTCCATCGACTGGGGATGCCAATCTCCACAGCCGACGGCGTAGAAACCGTAGTCGGATTTGAGGATGGTGACGATCTGTGGGCCGTGCGAAGCATAGCCTCCGCTGTGATCCCCCAATTGGGAGGTGAATGGCGCAATTCGAAGCCACGTACATTCGGCGTCGCCCCCGTCAGACTCGTACGTTCCAGGGACTATTTCAAGTCCGACCAGATAAGAGCCGTTGGTGAACTCTCTTGTTCGGCCTCCCAGCTCCTCTTCCGGGACCTTTATCCAACTACCGCATCTCGCCGAGTAAAATCCCGTATCATCCTCGTCAATCACCGCGATCGGAGAGCCCTGTCTCCACCAGATGATCTCGGGTTCGGTTTGGGCTGTGAAGACGAAGGTGAAATCGTCCACCGAGTACCAGAAACAACGACCATCGTTCTCAGACCCGACATAGATCCCCGGCTCGATATCGACGCCGATTTCAAAGGTGCCCGATCCGAATTCCGAAATAGGCTCATCTTCGTCATCCGCCGATTTGAGCTCCCAGAAACCGCAGGCCGTCGAATAGAACTGGACATCGGTTTCACGAATGGTCAGGACAGCGCGTCCCACGAACGCGAAGTTCCTCGCGACAATTTGATGATCGACCAGCTGAACGTAACAGGTTTCACGGAAGTCGTCACTTACGTATGTGCCTAGCTCTATGTCGAAGCCAACATCGTAAACCCCGTCTCCGTATACCGACTCCTCAGCATCAACCGTCTCAGCGCCACTAATCGCCAAGATCGACAGCACGGCAGCGCAAGCGACTACCAGTGTGGATGCGATTAACGCGGAGTAAGGGAGAGCGATGCGAACTGCACGCTTAGGTGAGAGCATTACTCGGAAAGATATCAGACGACGGGTTCGCCCAATATCTCCCGGTACTTGATCGAGCGATACTCGAATACCTCGCACAGATCGGATTCGATGAAGAGTCGCTGCCCCACAATGGCCAGAAAACCGCCGCCTGGCAGCGTGTAGTCGACCACGTCTGCGATCTCGGTGTTGCGGTCACCCACCGCCCGGAACACGTGTCTGTGCTCCCACTTCACATATGGACCCTCGATCTGCTCATCGACGAATTGATAAGGCGGATTGAAGTTCGATATCCTGCTGCGCCACTTGACTGGGATGCCGTGCAGACGCATCTCGTACTCGATCTCCATCCCTTCCGTAATGTGGGCATCCTGTCCCGGACGAATCTTGGGCCTAAAACGGAGTGATGGGGGTGAAATTTCGTTCAGATATCGCGTATCTCTGCAGAACTCGAAGGTCTCCGCCAATGGCTTGCCGACGACGATCGAATTGAAGAGACGGTAGTCGGCTGGTCCTACGCTCTCGACGCGAGGCGGTTTGTACGGATAGACCTCTTGCACCTGGGAACTCCCAATTTATTGCCGGTGCTCAGGATTGATAATAGCCGACTTCGTTAGGCCGACCAGCGATTACAGGCGACGGGCGTCAGCGAGCGTCCCTCATCGTCTGTCGCTTGGCTTGAGTGCGAGCCGGCAAGCTGTAAATGTCGATGAATCCTATGGCCGCTTCGTGATCGAATTCGTCTTCCTTGGAGTAGGTCGCCAGTCCGAAGTCGTAGAGCGAGTAGGGAGAGCGACGGCCGGTTACGGTTGAAGACCCTTTGTAAAGTTTGATGCGAACGTCTCCGGACGTGTAACGCATCACTGAATTTACAAACGCGTCTAAGTTATCGCGGAGGGCGGTATACCACCTGCCGTCGTAGACGAGATCGGCGTAGATCTGGGCCAGCTGCCCCTTTAATCGCTGCTGATCCCTCGAAAGAGTCGCCGTCTCAAGAGCAGCCAAAGCCTGATACATCACGCTGGCGGCAGGAGTTTCGTAGACCTCTCTCGACTTAATCCCGACCAATCGGTTCTCAAGATGATCGACGCGGCCCACGCCATGAGAACCGGCGATGACGTTGAGCTGATCGATTAGTTCGACAAGCGGGAGTTTGTTTCCGTTGAGAGCTACTGGCACTCCCTCCTCGAATGAAATCTCGACCTCTTCCGGTTCATCGGGTGTGTCCTCGGGGGCACTCGTCCATGAAAAAGCGTCCTCGGGCGGCTGAACCCATGTGTCTTCCAGATCCTCTCCCTCAATCGCCAATCCCCACATGTTGCGGTCAATAGAGTAGACACGCTGATCCTCGCCGACTTCACGAAGTTCGATGCCAGCCCTAGCGGCGAACTCCTTCTCCTCGTCCCGCGTCATCTCCCACTCGCGGGCCGGCGCAATGATGCGAAGTGGCTCGCCGTGGGCTGCCAGAGTCTTCACTCCGGCGTCGAATCTGACTTGGTCGTTCCCCTTGCCCGTGCATCCGTGCGCCACGGCCACTGCGCCAACCTCCCTGGCTGCCTCAACCAGCTTCTTCGCCATTAAAGGTCGGCCAAACGCGGTCGAGAGCGCATAAACGTCCTCGTACATCGCTCCTGCCTTCAATCCAGGCACTATAAAGTCCCTGGCGAACTCTTCACGCACGTCCCAAACCAGAGACTCAACTGCCCCGGCAGTCGCCGCTCGTTCTCGCACTCCCTCCAACTCGGGCCCGCCGCCGATATCGACAGTGAGTGTAACCACGTCCAGTCCGTAATTCTCACGGATCCAGACGATTGAAATGGTGGAATCCATTCCCCCGCTATATGCCAATACACACTTGTCGTTCGCCATGGATTAAACAGAACCTCGCGTTGCCTCAGATACGACGAAAAAGCTACTTGGTCCGATGGGTTGTAATTGCCCGGGACCGTTGCACACAATCGTACAACTTGGTGTAATTCTTCAATGAGCGGAGAATGGCCTGGGCCGAGTGCGAGTCAGCCGATGATCTGCGCCATTGCTTCGCCGATGTACGCCGGCGAGTCGATCACCGTTGCGCCGGCATCTTCCAACGCCTTATTCTTCTCAGAAGCCAAAGCCGCTCGACCAGTGATGATTGCCCCGGCGTGCCCCATCCGTTTGCCTGGCGGTGCCGTCTGGCCCGCTATCGTGGCGACCACCGGCTTGGAGACGCTGCTTTTGATGAACTCGGCTGCTGCCTGTTCACGAGTGCCGCCGATCTCACCTATCATCACGATGGCTTCCGTCTCGTCGTCTTTCTCGAACTCACCGAGCGCGTCGATAAATGTAGTTCCGTGAATGGGGTCACCGCCTATACCCACGCACGTCGTCTGCCCCAGATCTTTAGACCCTAGCTGTGCCACGGCTTCGTAAGTGAGCGTTCCAGAGCGAGAGACGACGCCGATGTTGCCAGGAGTGACGATTGCTCCAGGAATAATCCCTACCTTCGTCCGTGACGCAGGATGAATCATCCCCGGACAGTTCGGCCCCAGGAGCCTAGAGTTTGTATTCCGGAGGTACGCCATCGCCCGCATCATGTCGTGAACCGGCACGCCCTCAGAGATACAGACCATGAATGAGATGCCAGCATCTGCCTGCTCCAAGATCGCATCCATCGCGAAAGGAGCGGGCACGAAAATCAGGCCGGTATCGGCGCCTGTGGTTGCGACTGCTTCCCTGACCGATTCGAAGTAAGGAATTTCATCTAGGAATTTCGAGCCCTTACGGCCCGGATGGACCGCGGCAACGATGTTGGTGCCGTATTCGAAAACTCTCTGCGCCTGAAAAGAGCCTTCACGTCCAAGGCCCTGCACGAGGAGTTTGCAATTGTCTCCGACGAAGAGTGCCATCTTCAGCTAACGGACCTCATCTCGGCCAGCTTGTCTCGAAGAGCATGTGCGGCACTCGCAAGGTCAGCAACGGGAGTTATTTCCAGATCCGAGTCGTGGAGGTACTTCAACCCGAGCTCCGCGTTAGTGCCCCTCATTGAAGCCACGATCGGGACATCGGCGCCGAGTTCCTTGGCGGCCTTCACTACTCCCGCGGCAACAACATCTGAGCGAGCGATTCCGGCGAACAGATTAACTAGGATGATCTCGACATCTGGATCTGAGACGATGATCTTGAAGGCCTGCTCGATGCGCTCCTGATCGGCAGAACCACCGATATCGAGGAAGTTGGCAGGCTCGGCCCCGGCCCACTTGGTGATGTCCATAGTCGCCATCGCAAGCCCGGCGCCGTTCACCATGCAACCGACCCTGCCTCCCTCTAGCTTCACGTAAGCCAAGTGATATTCTGCGGCCGCACGCTCGAGAGGATCCATCTGATTGGGGTCGGCCAGCGACGCCAGATCGGGATGCCTGAACAGAGCATCGTCTTCGATCGCCACCTTGGCATCAAGTGCCACGAGGTCTCCGCCTTCGGTCAACACCAGTGGGTTTATCTCCACCAGCGAACAGTCGTTCTCGGTGAAGAGCCTGTATGCATTCGAGACCAGCGCTGAAGCTGCCCTCACGAGATTAGGCGGAATCTCCAATGCCAGCGCCACGTCACGTGCCTTGTAAGGCAACAGCCCTAGCAATGGATCACCCACGACTCGGACGATCTTTTCAGGCGACCTCTCGGCCACCTCCTCGATATCTACCCCGCCTTCTCGTGTCGCAATCACCGCAGGGGCGCCGGCATCACCATCGATGGCGATAGACATGTAGAACTCGTGAGCGATGTCAGCTGTCGGAGTCACCAACACCTTGTCTACAGGCACGCCTTGCGGCCCCGTCTGGCGAGTGACTATCCGTGAGCCGATCATCGATCCGGCGATGCTTCCCGCCTCGTCTGCGGAGCGAGCAATCTTCACTCCCCCAGCTCTTCCCCTTCCACCCGCGTGCACCTGTGCCTTGACTACTACCGGGCACCCCAACTCATCGGCCGCGGAAGATGCTTTATGTGCGGTCTCTGCCACGATGCCAGGCAATACGGGAATGCCGTAGCGTTGAAAAAGCTCTTGTGCTTGGAATTCGTGCAGGTTCATGCTGAACATTGCGGTTTGTGACGGTATTCGAGTTCGTCTACGGCCGCAAATTTCAATGTTAGATCAGGACCAGTGGGGTGTCTAACAAGATCTGGTCGACTAGATTCGAGAATGCCTGCCCCCACTTGGGGGTGAGCCTCGCAACGCACCTGATGGTGGTCGGCGAGCGGGGACTAATGCTCGGTGCGGATCGTCAAAATAATCTTCAACAAGGAAATTCATCACATCGAAAGCATCTAAGAAGTTGCCAAATCTAATGATCGCCAGGATCGATCCTCACTAGGTCCGACACATCGTAATACTCGGCTCCTCTTTCGTCCAACAACGTGCAACGCACTAACCAAATACCGACCTCACCTGTTCGGTGATGTTCCAGCTGAAGCTTGAATCCCTGTTCAGGGTCCCCGTCGCCATCAATCGCCTTTTGTATGCGCCACCCAAAAAACCTCTCGATGCCTTCTCGTTTGTTAAACGGCAGAAAACTAAGGATGCCCGAGGATTCGATCGCGCGCCTCGCTGGCGGAGAAACGTTTGTTACAGGCCCACATTTGGGATCCGCCTCTTCCCCACCCTCGTTAGTTGGGCTCACGATGCTTCGCGCTCAAGGTGGTCAGCACTTTCGACGATCATCTCAACCTCAATATCGTCTTCTCGCGCCAACCAAACGGTTTCATAAGGGATGTCCTCGCCCGAGTTCGTCAACCGCCACCCCTCTTCAGCATGGGAAATATCAGACACCTGTTTGCCAGTAAAAGGTTTCAGCGCATCGATAACTTCGTCGATTAATACCATCTCTTTTTGGTCAAATAAGTGGTGGACATCGATGCTTTTCTCTGTGGGTTCGAGACGATGTTGAACATAAATGAAGACCTTCCGCAGCTTTAACTTGGCTTGTCCAGTGTCGACCAGCACTCGCCGCTCGGTTGGCATTTCGCGAGGTGCGGGACCCTCGGGCAAGTTGAAATACGTTGCGCCAGTGATGGAGCGATAAAGCTTGGAGTAAGCCCGGAAATCACAGTAGTAAAGAATCTTGTTGAGCTTGACTGCTCCGAACCAAACGTCATCACGGCTCTTGTGAGCGGCGTAAAGCATCAGTGCTCGGAATTTCTCGCCGTTGAATTCAGGCTTGTACATGGGTAACACCCCTTGAATTTATATGCCTGTCATCCTAATTCAAACTCAACGTGGCACTATCAAACAGGTCGAATCATCCATGATCTATCCCCGCACACCAGCATTAATCGACTAAGAGCCTCTATCGACTCCGAATTATTTCAGCAACCCCGTTTCCCGCAACACCGCATCGATTTCCGACCTCGATTTATCGGATACCGGCGCCGTCGGCCTGCGCGGATCTCCGTACTCCCATCCGAGCATGCTCAACGCTGTCTTGGGCGCACCAATCGTCTGCATGACGACGGCGTTCAGCTTCGACGCAGTCTGCTGTAGCTCGACAGCGGTCGCGTAGTCGCCCTCAAACCCAGCACGAACTGTATCCATGCATAGAGCAGGTGCGATATTGCCCAGGAGCATGCACGCTCCGTCGCAGCCGATCATCGTGCCGAACGCAAGCAAGGCGCCGCTGCACATCCACTTGCGGACACCAGATGAGATTTTTGGTATCACCTGCTGTTCGAAGAGAATCGAGTGGTCGGTGATGTACGCGAAAACATTCTCCATGCCGCACAGCTCGGCGATCACTTCCGGCGGCGCGGCAGGGTCGCCCCCACGAGCGAAGGTCTGATGGATCACAACGACCGGCAATGGGCATCTAGACGTCACGTACCCGTAGTAAGTCACCAAGTCGGCGGGCTGCATTCCCCTAGGTATGCGCAAGCGCAGAAAGTCGGCCCCGGCGTCGGCGTATCGATCCGCGAGCCTCAGAGTCTCATGAGTCGAACGTTCATCGATACCGGCGATGACGAATTTCTGACCATCGTGCGCAGCCGAAACTGTGCGGACTGTGTCGACGCGCTCTTCTTCGCTCAGCATCGTCTCCTCACCGTTCGCAGTGACGACCACGAAGCCAGATAGAGGCGTATCTAACCATCGACCCACATTTCGTTCGAGCGCATCAAGATCCAGGGTCTGGTCGGCGTCGTATTTGAATGGCGTAGGTGTCGGCGCTACTACGATAGGCTCGTCGAGTGATGGTATTGTGGACATCGGAATAGCCTTTTGACTTGAATGCATTCAGATACGCGAAAGTCTACCCGCAGCACGGAATTTCGTGCCAACACGTCCTTGGCTAGAGTCTCGGTACTATTTATCGCCGTCGTTGTTTTGGTATTCACCTTAGGATGCAGCGATTCGACCGACAATAGTGTGCGTTTGACTGTTGCCGATCCGCCCGCCGAGATAGTCGCAACTCTACCCCCAACTTCGCTTCCGCCTCCTACCGCAACACCCATGCCAACTACTCAAACTGCAGCCGAAGCGTTCCCGCCACTCGGTCCCCGCACCGATTGGGAGTTGGCCAACACCCAAGGCTGGCTAAATGGAGACGCAACTTCTATTGCTGATCTGAGAGGCGCCGGAGAGGTGGTGCTAGTCGATTTCTGGACCTATACCTGATACAACTGCCAAAACACTTGGCACGCGCTACGGGCATGGCACGAAAAGTACGACGAAAAAGGGCTAACGATTTTGGGCGTCCATACTCCTGAATACGATTTCGAAAAGGATTTGGAGAACGTCCAAAACGCTGCCGAGGAGAATGACCTCGGCTGGCTGATCGTCCAGGACAACGATTTTTCAACCTGGCGGAGCTTCAACAACCGCTACTGGCCCGCAAAATACATCCTCGATCCCTCCGGATTGCTTAGGTTCGCCCACTTCGGCGAAGAGAAATACGCCGAAACCGAACAAGTGATCAGATCGCTGCTGACAGAAGCGGGGCAAGATGTATCTTCGATCGAGCCAGAGTTCCCGATCGAGGACTAGATTTCGCCCCTAGTGCACCGGCGAGACCGGGCGATAATGTGAGAGTGCATTACTCAATCATTTCCCCCTAATAATGAGTGTCTTCTCAAGCTCTCGTGATACCAGAGTCGGCCTGAATTCAGTTCCATCTTCGCTCGCGCTGAATTCGCGGCTTTCCATGGATGGAACCGGACTGCTCGCACAGTTGCCGGAATCATCCGTCTCTGCCGCCTTCTTCGATCCTCAATACCGGGGAGTGCTCGACAAACTCGCCTACGGCAACGAGGGCAAAAGCCGGGGGAAGGCCCGTGCCGCACTGCGTCAGATGTCCGAGCAAGACATCGTCGCCTTCATCGAGGGGATCGACAGGGCGCTGTGCCCGAGCGGGCATCTCTTCCTTTGGATGGACAAGTTTCACCTATGCACCGGCGTCGGAGAGTGGATCTCCGGAACCGACCTCCAAACCGTCGATTTGATCACTTGGAGCAAAGGTCGCATCGGAATGGGCTACCGCTCTCGGCGAAGCTCCGAGTATCTAATGGTTTTCCAAAAGAAACCGTTGCGAGCCAAGGGCATATGGACCCGTCATGACATCCCCGACGTTTGGGTTGAAAAAGTGACGACTAAGACGACCCACGCCAAGCCAACCGGGTTGCAACATGCTCTTATCGAGGCAGTTACCGCTCCCGGCGACCTAGTGCTAGATCCAGCTGCCGGTACCTTTTCGGTGCTCGATGCGTGTAGGGAATCAGGTCGGAACTTTTTAGGTTGCGACATTAACGGCTGAGGCAGTCGTTTAGTTCTTAGCTGCAACGAGAATCATGCGGCGTGTGTTCACCCCGTATTCTTCGCCTCGAAAACCACCGTAGACCTTCTCCAGGTCCAACCCGGCGATTCGCAACATCTTGATCATCTCGGTGAGCGTGTAGAGGCGCATCCGAAGCTCTGACGCTGCGGTCCGAGTGCCGTCAGAAGCTACATTTGTGTAAGTGATGTGGTTGATGCTGACTTCGAGATCGAGTTCGCGGTGTTCGAGGATGATTGTCCCGTCGTCGTGTACCCGCCACTCGAACGGCTCGTTGTTGATGATGACCCACTCTCGATTTAATAGATCCATAAGCAGCTTGCCGCTAGGTTTCAACGCCCTGACCGCCTCTCTCAGGACTGATTGATCCTCACTCTCCGATTCGAGGTATCCGAACGACGAAAACATGTTGATGATCGCGTCGAACTCGCCCGTGAATTCTTCGGGCAATGCACGCATGTCAGCATGCCTGAGAGACAGATTCACGCCCGATTCCTCCGCGTTCGAACTCGCTAGCTCGAGCATCTCGGCACTCAAGTCGACGCCCGTGACGTTTAGCCCAGTCTTCGCCAACGCGACGCTGTGCCTGCCTTGCCCGCAACAGAGGTCTAGGACTTTTTGTCGAGGTCGAAGTCCGAGCGCCTTGATTGCGAACTGAGCCTCTAACCCGGTTCGGTCTTCTTGAAGCGTGTGTCCGTAGATGCGCAGGTAGTCGCGCTTGAAGAATCGGACGTACCAAGGGTCTTGTCCTGCGCCCGGCGCGTTGGGGCTGCCATCCTCCTCGGACATCAATCAAGGGCTTTGGCATAGATGGTGTCGTCAACCAACCCGGCATCCACAAACGCCTCGTGCCGCTCTCGACACTTATTGCAAGCCGCGCAGTGTATTGTGGACCCGTCTTCGGTGACCATCGGATTCGAGCAGGTTAAAGTGAGCCCGAGCGGAAGCGATGCGCCATGCTTAGCCAACAGCTCCTCTTTGTGCATGCCTCTTAGCGGGGCCTCCACCGAGACTTCGTGAGCCAACCCCGAAGAGCATGCCTTCGCCAGATTCTCAAAGAACTCAGGCGTGGCGTCAGGGAATGGATTGCCGCTGAGCGAGCCGATCGAGATTCGATTGACGCCGTTGAGGCTGCACCAGATCGAGGCGAGCACTATCAGAATGATGTTGCGTCCGGGGATGTATACGTCTTCATCTGGCGCATCATATTCGGGCGCTCCGTCCGATTGCATAGTCCAATGAGCGTCGCCGTAGAGCCGTCTTGCCGGAACCGACAGCTTGGTTACGGTTTCGATGTTGGGATTGTCCAACGCATCTATGAAGTTATTGAGCGCTACCAACTCCGCGGCCTCCCACTGCATTCCTGACTCTACGTAAATCGGCCAAACACGGTCTTGCTTCGCAGTATTTGCCAGCAAGATAGAGCTGTCCATGCCCCCGCTAGACAGTACCGCCACGCCTGACATCGCTAGAGGTTTTCCCGTGTTGGCGGAACGTAGGTGGCAAACGAGTTAGTCGTCTCCCACAGCCTGATCTCCGAGATCGGCAGTTCAGTCGAAGATGTCATCTCGTAGATGTGCTTAGCGATATTTTCGGCTGTTGGATTGAGCTCGAACACGTAGTGGGCTTCTCCCAGTTCCTCGAGAACGGGAAGCAGCGGATCGTCGGAGCGGAGAATCATGCGGTGATCCAGGTTGGCGTCGATCCAGTCCTTCACTCGATCCCTCACATCTGCGAAGTCGACCACCATGCCCCGCTCGTCGAGGCTGCCAGACTCGATGTCTATCTCGGCCCTGCCGTTGTGGCCATGCAGGTGCCGACACTCCCCGTCGTAATCCATGAGCCGGTGACCGTATGAAAAGTCGATCACGCGCGTCACTTTGTATCTATTCATAGAGGTGCTGCCTTCAAAGGACTGTTGGCCGAGTTACACACCTCGGATATGGCGGCCGGAGTCCACTCTGATCACCTCGCCGGTGATCGACGAAGTCTCGAGCAACGTAGCTATGACGTTCGCAATGTCGTCGGGGTTCGACTCCTGCTTTAAGGGAGCCTTAGCGGCAATGTCGCTATCCCAAACTTCAGGAGTTATGTCCGGCGGCCTCATCGTGGGGCCCGGCGCAATTGCGTTTACCCGAATACCTAGCGGCGCAACCTCAGCCGCCATGCAACGAGTCATGAAGTGGATCGCGGCTTTCGATGTTAGGTAGGGCAGGTAATCGGTGTAAGGCGTGGCTTCAGCCGCCCAATCTCCGAAAAAGATGATGTGCCCACGATTCGGACCCGGGTTCTGGCGCATCCTTTTCACCGCGTGAATCCCGAGCAGGAATGACCCCTTCGCCGTTGACATAGCTCGATCCCAGTTAGATTCATCCAATTCGGCGAACGGGGAATATGGGTAATCGGACGCCAAGTTCACCACGTAGTGCAATCCGCCGAGCTCTTCGACCGTCTGGTCGACTGCCCGTTCAACTTGGTGCTCATCGGAGAGGTCGGCCTGTATCAAAGCCGTGTTGACCGCGGGCAGCTCATCGTCCATCCCGAGCTGGTACTGGAGATCGAGAGCGTCGGCGACCGAGCTCCGATAAACGATCGCGAGGTTCATGCCGTCACGCGCGAGCCTCCGCGCCACTACGCGACCCACTCGCTTCGCACCCACGATTAGTGCCGTTTTCTGGCTAGTGCCGACTTCAGATGATGTCATTCGAGATGTGGCGGAGGGGACAGGATTCGAACCTGCGGTCACCGTGAAGTGACACTGGTTTTCAAAACCAGCGCATTAAACCGCTCTGCCACCCCTCCATGGCTTTGTTCGACGCTAACAAGATTCTAGCGTAGAGCCTCCTCGACCACGCCCGCCTATCGTTGACAGGATCCGCAGTAGTACGCCGTGCGGCCATCGATGCGGCGACTTCTCATAGGAGCGCAGCAGGTCGGGCACTTGCCACCATCCATCCTAGGAAGTTTCATCCTTTCGTCATAGGCGTCAACGACGTACGGCGAGCCATCTGGGCTCGGGTGTTTGCCGATAAAGTCCGTTGCGTGGTCCAACGTCTCGATGATTGCCGAGTGCAGCGCCTCAAGACGAGGTCGGCTTATTCTGTTCGAACGTCGCAGCGGCGATACTCCGGCTAGGTGCAGAGCCTCATCAGCGTAGATGTTGCCAACGCCCGCGATCAAGCTTTGGTCGAGGAGAACACTCTTAACTCGTGACCTGCGACGGGCGATTCTCGACGCGAAATCTTCGCTGGAAATACCTTGCGGTTCGGGTCCCAAGCCGCCAATTGCGTCCGCCAGGTTCGCGACCGCCCATAGCCTTGCCCACTTTCTGGGATCGACAAGCTCTATGCGGCGATCATCGTCCAACCAGAAGGTAGTGCGAGCGAACCTCAGCACCGGATCACGCGGTTTACGAACGTGCAGCGAACCAGTCATTCCCATGTGCAAAACCAGATGCGCATCGCCGAGGCGCCGAACAATATCGGTCGGTGGACGCAACGGGAAGAGCAGATACTTGCCACGTCGTCCGAGAGTACCGATTGGGCGATCGACTATCTTGCCTAGGAGTGCTTCTGGATCGGATTCAGGTTCTATGACGCATCGTGGCCACTCGATCTCGGCCCGCCGTATCTTCCTGCCCTCAACCCCTTCATTGCGGAGGTATCGGCGTATCGATTCAACTTCAGGAAGTTCTGGCATTCAGACGTTACTGGCCTTGTCCCGCGCCCGCGCCTCTACGTGCGCCACCCAATCCCCTGATGCGAAAGTCTTCACCCACGTTCAACAACTCCTCCGAACCCGCAATGATCGTGCGTGCCTCCACCGCGCCGCTCTCATCTGTGGTGCCAATCGCTACGATCGCCATTCCGGCGGAAAGGTCTGAAATCAAACCGGGCGATGTAGACGAGATCGTCGTCTCCCCGACGACCGTCACCCGCAGCGGTCCTTGGTTCGTCTCGACGGTTATCTGATTCTCTGAAATCGCGGAGATCTCACCCCTCACTGGAGTAATGCCTTCCTGTCCTCCCAGTAGTCCCGCTGCTGCGCCTCCGAAGCCGAAGCCGTCGCCTTCTCCGTCTTGGATCAAACTGATGTTGATCGCCGCATTGCGCCCTTCCTCGTCCCTTCTTGCAAACGCGGAGACTGTACTGCCCACTGCTAAGTCTTCAATATCAAGCTCCTTGACGATCACGATATTCGATTCGTCAGACACCGTTACTTGAGCATCGAGCGCGTTCTCATCGAACGGATCGACAGCCAATGCGGAACCTTCGATCGAAGTGATCAACCCTGCGGTCGGCGCCGCGAAGCCACCGCCGCCGCCCGGAGGGGTGAACCCGCTCGACGCCATCGCTTCGGATATGAGCTCTCGGAGTTTCGTCTCTTCTTCTGGGGAGATGCTGCCCGATTGCGCTTTCTCCATCAACTCGGCGATCTCCGGGTTATCGGCGATCACCTGCTGAAACGCGCCGAAGCCACCACCACCCGGGCCACCTTCTGCACCCCTTGCAGCAGCGTCAGGTAGCGCGCCCTGCGCACCGGTGCCACTCTCGCTCACCTCAACACTCATGACTTGAACGCCCTCCTCCGGCTCTTCAGTTTCCACCTCGACCCGAGACTCTTGAACGACGCTGATGCCGCTGGGCGTGGGCAGAGCGCTCTCATCGACAAATTGCACGTTGTTCTCCTCGGAATCGGAGGCGAACAGGAAAATGAAGATGGCGCCGATGCCAACGCCGAGTATGGCCGCTATCGAAAGCAGTATCAGGAATGGGCTCTTCATGTCGTCAATCCGATCATGTGGTTCGTGTAGCGTCTAACCGTATTCTGATGCTGCACCACCTCAATGTTGCTCGTGGATTGTCCACATTTGATCAAGATGGATCGCGAATATCCATTCCGAATCTCCCGCGTGATTCACTCATGGCGCAACGCGTCAATCGGATTCAATCGTGCGGCTCGTACAGCCGGGTATATCCCGAAGAAGAGGCCGATTGCGACGGACACGATCAGTGCGAGCACAGGGATTTCGTTCGTGACCCGCGTGCTCCAAACGGTGCCGATGAGTTCCCTGTCGTCGATAACGAACGCGAGGCCCATGCCAACGGCAACGCCCATCAATCCTCCGCCAAAGGTGAGGAACACCGCCTCCGTCACGAACTGCGCCATTATGTCTCTCCGCTTGGCGCCCATCGCTTGACGAACACCTATCTCGCGCGTTCGTTCTGTCACCGAGACGAGCATGATGTTCATGATGCCGATGCCGCCGACCAGCAGGGATATACCTGCCACCGCGCCGAGGAAGATCACCATCGTCTGGTTGGTCTCTTCAAATGTATCGAGGATCTCTTGCTGATTGATGATCAAGAAATCATCAGCCTCGGTGATCCGGTGGCTCAGCCTCAGCACCCCCTCAATCTCATCAATCGCCTGGTCAATTACTTCAACAGATTTCGCCGAGGCAGAAATCTGAGTCACTTCGATCGCACCTGACGGCGTCCGCTGGTCTGAGAGTCGGTAGTAGGCGGTCGTCACGGGAATGAACGCCTGGCCATCAAGAGAGCCGAATCCTCCACCTCCCTGAGCCGCCAGAACACCCACAACTCTGAATCTGCGCCCGTTGAGACGCACATAGCCTCCTGTGGGGTCTTGATTGCCGAATAGATCCTCAGATAGTTGCGACCCCAAGACTACGACTTCGGCACGGCTATCGATATAAGGTGCCGAAACGAAAGTTCCGCTGCCGATCTCCAGGTTCCGAGCTTCGAGGAACTCAGGCGTAACGCCGTTCACCACCGCGTTCGTATTCTGGTTCCCAGCGACGAAGCTGCCAAAAGTGTTGATCGAAGGCGCCACCGAGCCGATAGACGGAGTGAACAACGGATCGCTAAGAGCCATCGCGTCGTCTAGGGTGAGGGGTTCGCCGCTGCCAGTGCTAGAGACGAACAAGAGGTTCGTGCCTAGGCCGGTAATCAAATCCGTTATGCGATCGGTGGAACCTCGACCGATCGCCATTAATACGATCACGGAACACACGCCGAGCACGATGCCCAGAAGCGCAAGCGCGGCCCGGAGCCGATTTGCCCCGAGGGAGTAGATCGCTGTCCTGAGGATGTCGAAGACCGACACTGATCAACCCAACTTCTCTAGCACACGTATAAGCCACCCAATTAAGCCTCCGACTTCTCGACTCCCATCTTCTCGTGCTTCTTCGGCTACCGACGGTCGCTTCGCTCTGGATGGACGCTCATCGCTGACTACCTCGCCGTCGCGCAGCGTGATGACACGGTCTGTCATACGCGCTATGTCGTGTTCGTGAGTGATGACGATCGCTGTAATGCCATTTTCGCGATTCAGCTTGGCGATGATCTCCAAGATGTCCATCGTGCTCGTCGAATCGAGGTTACCTGTCGGCTCGTCGGCAAGAAGTATCGCCGGGTCTTTTACCAATGCCCGGGCAATGCCCACTCTTTGCTGTTGCCCTCCCGATAACTCTGTTGGCCGATGATCCATCCGATCTCCAAGACCAACCAACTCCAAGGAACTCTCTGCCCGGGACCGCCGCTCAGGCCACTTCCCGTACATCATCGGCAACTCGACATTTCCGAGTGCCGTCATTCTGGGAAGCAAATTGTGCGTCTGAAATACGAACCCCACCTTTCGGCTACGGATCTCGGCCAATCGATCGGGGGAAAGGGCTCCTACCAACTCGCCGTCAAGCTCGTATTCTCCTTCGGTGGGCACATCGAGGCACCCAATGATGTTCACCAGTGTCGATTTACCTGAACCAGACGCGCCTACGATTGAAACGAACTCGCCTCTCTCGATGTCGAGGCTGATGCCCGCCAGTGCCATCACATCTACGCTACCCATCTCGTATCGCTTCGTCACGCCCCGAAGCCGTATCGCTGAGTTTCCAGACGAGCCGTTTTCCGGGGAACCGGTCATCGTTTCTCGTCACGCTGTTCGGCGATCTCCACCGCTCACCTTCCTCCGCCCGGTGGTCTGCCTCCGCTCAATGCCCCAAATACTCTGAAGCCGCCGAACTGGCTCGTATCAGAGCCCACCACCGTCATCGAAATAGTATCGCCCTCTGCCACCCCTGCATTGATCACCGTCCAAAAGTCGTCGCTGATGCCGATCTCAACATTGCGCGGCACGAGATTGCCCTCGGAGTTGACCACCAGCAGTTGAGGTTCGTTCACCGAGCCCACCAACGCCTGAATCGGCACCAGCAATACGTCTCGCTCTTCTCGGATTATCACCTCCGCGACGGAGCTGAGCCCTTCCGGCAACTGTGTGCCCGCTGGAGGTTCGGTCTGGATCGTGACGGGGTAGGTTACAACGCCCTGTTGGGAGTCACCGAAAGCCGCGATCTCACTCACACGGCCGACTAACGGTTCATCGCCAAGAGCCTCGAGAGTGATGCTGGCCACATCGCCAGTTTGTAGATATAAAACATCGATTTCGTCTACTGTGCCCACGATCTGAACCACGGAAGGATCTGCGATCTCAAACGCCACATGATCACTGTTCACCGACTGTCCTTCATCAACGCTCAACATCGATACGATGCCATTGAATGGAGCCGTGATGAATCCGCCAGACGCAGTTACCTGCGCCGATTCGTAGTTTTCTCGCGCAACCGTCACATCGGCACGTAGCAGGGCCACTGTTGCCTCATCCGGATTCATGAGATCATCCAGATCGTCCCGTGCACTCTCGAGTCTGGCACCTAGGACTACGAGCTTTTGGCGTGAAACCGCCACCGCAACATCATCGACGATGTCCAACTCGGCCAAGTCATCCAGCGCCTGTTGATGCTCGGCCTTCGCCAACTCGACGTTGGCCTCTGCCAGCTCGATGTCCGCCGCATCCAGATCAGGTTGAAGGTCACTCAGAGCTTCGAGCGCGTCTGAAAGCGCATCGCGAGCCAGCGTCACCTGTTGCAGAGCGATCGACTTGCCTAAGGTTAGCTCTCCCTCCGGAGCGACCAACTCATTCGTGAGCCTAGTCAACTCGGCGTTCGCGTCAGCCAGCTTCTTCTCTGTCAGATCTTGCTTCGCAATCAAATCAGCGATCAATTCATCATCAACCGGCTCGCTGAGATCCTCCAACTCGTCGCGCAACTTCGTCAAATCTTCATTGGCCGTCACCCTCTCCTTATCTGCGCTTCTCAGGTTGGCCGTAGTCTCTAACTTGGTCGTGCTATGGGCCTCCAAGAGATCCGGTATCGGCTCCCAGGCGTCGTCAACCTCTCGCCGCACGCACAGACGGTTCGAGGTGGCGGGGAGATGGTCGCACTCCACCAAGAGCTGACCCGGATAGAAGGCAACCCAACTCTCGATGAGCGATTCGTTCCATGCCGTCCGCGGATCATCCTCCACCAACGTGAAAGCCCGCAACTCGTCATCGGCGCCGAATTCTCGCGGCGCGAACGTCGCCTTCAAATCGATACCCAGCAAATCGAACAATTCGTCGGGCCCTATCAGTTCAAACCCGGTGGTGTCGAGGCCCAACCACTTTTCGAACACCGCATCGTACTCCTCACGAGCCGCCACTAACGCGTCCCGCGCATCGTCGAGTTGTGACTCGGTCTCAATTTTGGTCTTCTCGAAATTGGCAAAAGCGACTTCAACATCGTCTTTCGCGTGGTCGATGTTCCGCCCTACTTCCTTGACCTCCTCGGGGTCGGGCACCGTTTGAGCCTCAAGCAGTTGCTCCTCGACGTCGTGCAGTTCTAGTTCGGCAGCAGCGATATTAGCCCGGGCCTGCGACAACCTGAGCGCAGTGTCCGTGGGTTCCGACTCGAGAGCGGTAAAAGCGTCACCCAGATCCTTCTCGGCCTCTAAAATCGCCAGCTCGGCCGCATTGATCTCCGCCTGGTCCACTACCTCGTACAGCTCCTTCACAGCGTCGACCGCATCAACCTCGGCCTGCCGCAACTCCAGCACCCTCACCGTTGCTACTTCCACATCCAAAGGATCGACGGTCAGCAAATCGTTAAGAAGCTCCTCCTCTTCGCCGATGGACTGCTCTGCCTCCACCATGGCGAGCTCGGCCTCGACAACTAGATCCCGCGCCGGATTCAAAATCTCATCCAGCGCATCCTCGGCATCTCTCAGCGCCACAGACGTTTCTTGGATATTTTGTTCAGCCGAAACTACCGACTCAGCATCCAACGCGGCTAGAACATCGCCTTGCGAAACCCTGTCTCCCTCCTCCACCATCACTTGCCCGACGGTCCCGGCAAATCCGAACGACAGCTCCGCACGATTGGCGTATTCGAGACTTCCGTTCACAGCCACCGAGTTGATCAGGTTGCCACGGCGAACAGCGATAAGCTGAGTCTCTCCGCCATCAGCAGTGTCTATCGCGACTCCCTCGCCCGACGGTTCGTCGTCCTGCAAAACGCTCGCCCCAAAGTACACGGCCGCGGCGATTCCCACGATCACGATGACCGTGATCGTCCACTGGATGGGAGTTATCTCCTTGAGCGCATTCATGCTTCTATCTCGTCGCGAGTGATTCGCGAGGCTTCACATGTCGATTAAACACGAGAATCATCAACACTTCGTCAAGAGAGCCCATCGAGACGCGGATAAATAGGACCCGCACAGTGTTTCGGTCCGTTGCAACGAGTGATTTGATGGTTGAGTTTGACGACGATGATGAGCGATTGACCCATAACTGACACCTGTGAATCGCGTAACTGAATAGAGTAACCTGTAATCGCGTGAATCTCATCGTGCGCCGATCTGCGGAAGCACGTTCGACCCGAACCCACGACGGGGGTCATTAATCTTGGCAAATCAATCGAGCAGCGAGCCAGTGGTGGCAAGACCTGCGAGCGAATACGACATCCGATTCGGGCACGGTCTCCTGAAGACGCATTCCGCGGATTGGGGCAGATTCGTCATCATCACCACCAACAGCGCGTTGGCTGCCACCAAAGACGAGTTCGATCACGAGCCGGTGGCCATCGGGATCAACGAATGGCTTGACCGAACCCACCTTATAGAGGTTTCCGACTCCCTGCCCGACGATATCGACTTGGTTGTCGGTGTCGGCGCAGGCCGAGCGTTGGATCACGCCAAACTCGTCGCATCCCGCAAGGGCAAACCTCTCGTCCAGGTGCCTACCGCGCTGTCTACCGGCGCGATCATTCACGGCTTCGTCGCCGATTGGGACGGCAGACAAATAATAGGGTCGTTGGCCACGGTCAACTGCGAATATGTCTTGGTCGACTACGATGTGGTTCTGAAAGCGCCTGAGCGCCTAAACACTGCGGGGATCGGCGATGTGCTATGCGGCTACTCGAGCATCTCAGAGTGGCGACGCGCCGCCGAAAAGGGAACGGCACCGGCTTTAGACGACGCCCTGGTTGGAAGAGCCCTCAAGCTCTTCGCCCAAATCGTCGAAGACATGCCCGCATCGCTTGATGATGATGGAGAACTTACGGACGACTCCGTCCGCGTGATCATGAATGCGGTTCAGGCGAGGGACGACAACATAGTTCGTTCCGAGTACGCCCCCGGCGCCGACCACGCCTTCTGCTTCGCCATCGAGATTGCCAACGACAAGTATTGGATACACGGCGAAACATGCGCTCTCGGAGCCGTAATCATCGCCTGGTACACCGATCAGAATCCGGAAACAATCGCAGGATGGCTCGACAGCTGCAAGGTGCTATGGCGGCCATCAGACCTAGACATCTCTAGAGAGCAATTCGACAAGGCAATCGCTGCCTGGCCTGCGTGGCTCGGTGAAGAGTCGAGGTCGATCGTTGCCCAAGAGCCGATGTCTGAAGAAACGATCGACAGCGTTTGGGCCTGGCTAAACGCAAACTGAGCTGAGTCAGCCCCGATTCTGAAGATCCCGGCCATCGGTTGACCTGTGTCGATTTGATATGTGGGCCTTGACGATAGCTGGCGGTAAAGGCGAACGCCTTCGGCCGTTAACGGACTCGACGTGCAAGCCCATGGTGCCGGTCGTCGACGCGCCCCTTCTAGCTCACCAAGCTGCGTGGCTGCGGGAAAACGGCGTCACCGATATCGTGTTCCTAACCGGCTACCTGGCCGACACGGTGGAAGATTACTTCGGCGATGGCTCGAGTTTCGGGTTCAACGCCCACTACTCACCCGAAGATGAACCCTTGGGCAGAGGCGGCGCGGTGAAGCAGGGGTTGGGGCTGGTTCCAGAGGGGGAAACGGAGGTGATCGTCGTAAATGGGGACATTCTCACTGAACAGCCCTTAGAACCTCTGCTCGAACTCCGACGGTCAACCGACTCCACGGCTTCAATGATGCTCATTCCATACGTAAGCGAATTCGGCATCGTAGATATCGACGCTGAAAACGTGGTGAAGGCTTTTGTCGAAAAAGGCGAGTTGCCGTTTTGGGTGAACGCCGGTGTTTACGTCTTCGATCGAGGCATCGAGGAACTGCTGCCGGACCTCGGAGACCACGAAACAGAAACGTTTCCTGATCTCGCAGGGCAGGGCAAAATGCGGGGTTACAGGTCCCACGCCCGCTGGATATCTGTAGACAGCTTCAAGGACCTACGTGAAGCCGAAGAGCTAGTTCGAGCCGGGATGATGCCCAAACCTGCAGTTTGAGCCGCGCTGGCTTACTCGACGAACAGCCTCAAGATGTCGTGGCGGGCGACGATCCCGACCGGTTTGCCACCCGAGACTATCGGCACGTGCTGACGCTCGGAGATCGCCATCATCTCGGCAATCTCATCAATCGGAGTGTCCGGCGACCCTGACGGCCCATCCGCATTCAACACCTCCGAGACCTTCATTCCCCGGACCTTGGCGATCGTCTCTTGATAGTTGACGTTTTGATCCGCTCCCGTGATCACACCCATGATGCGAGAAACAGTTCCCCTCATCAACGGATACCCCTCTTCGTGAGGTAGGAACGCCTGCTCGGTAACGATGCCTCGGTAGGTGCCTTCATCATCGACAACAACCAGACTCCCTATCCGATTGGCCAACATAGACTTCGCGACCTCTGCAACTGTCGCGTCGAGCGGTATCGTCACCACTGGAGAGCGCATCAGATCCGATGCCGTGTTGGGGAATTGCTTATCCATCTCAGAATTGATCATCAAGTCGGCTCCCGGACAGGCAGTTACAGGGAGTTAGTTCTGATGGTACTCAGATTCAACCCGGCAAGTTCGGTAGCGACCGGTTTCAGGCGGCGACTGACTCGCGGGATCGCTTCACATACCTGGAGACGTTGACGGTTGCGATACTGATGTCCGTCTCGGACGTATTCACGATGATGTCGTAGAGGTCGGGATCTTCCGGATCGGCGCCATACATCCTCAGGAAGTACTCCTTCTGCGCCTCTTCGCGATGCGAAATGATCCGCTCAGCATCGCTCGTGTACCTCAAACCCTCCCTGCGCATCACGCGCTCCACCCGCTCATCCCATGACGCAAAAACACCCACCCTCGTCAAACCGTCGTCTTCCGCCAAGGCAACTGAGCCGGCTCGGTGCACAATCACCGCGTTGCCATTCTCTTCAATCTCTCTCAGAGATAATTCCGATTGGCGTTTTGGCGATGAACTTGGGCCGTCCCTGTCCCAGGTTAGCGGCAAGTGAAGATCGGCGGCGCTTTGTAAGAGTGGATCGTCGCCCGCGGCACCGATTGCGAAGTAAGACGCCGCCTTTTCGATCCACGCCCACACGCGATCCGAATGGTCGTCGTCCTGCTTTTCGGTGAGATCAATTGAATCGATGAGACGTCTATTCGATTTCCCTCCGGGCAGCGGGATTCGGTCGAAATAGTGAAGATCAAACATGCGCGCGATCCTCTTGCCGACATCCAAAGCACCGGCTCCGATGTGGCCATCTATCGCAATGAGAGTCTTACGCATATGAACTGACGCTCGAAGGCTCAACCATCTCAAATTGGTGCTTAACGACGCGTGCGCGAATGATATACGTAATCACATTCAGGCGCAACAAAAAGCCCTTTGCGGGAAAGCGGTTTGCCGCCCAATTTGCCGGCATTTTGGAGATGAATCGGACGCTTTGAGACTGATGGAGGACGATTTCGTCGCTACACATCCTTCCTGCCGACATCGACGCGCACACTGGCGCCGTTAGCGTCGTCATCCCTGATCAAATCCATAACGGCCTGCGCCACCTCATCCGTTGTGACCAAGGGTCGAGAAGCGCCCGATGACGACAACGCGCTTGCATCTCCCAAGGACCCACCATCGACCGGCGGCAAAACCGGGGCCAACAACACTTCGTTGACTTGAATTTGTGGCGAGAGACTCAACGCCAGCGATTGCGTCAACCCCGAAAGAGCGGCGACCGTGACTCCGTATGCGAATCTCGACCGGTAAGCTTGTCGCTGATCGTTGATGTTGACGATGTTCGCCTCACCCACTGAACATTCAGATTCGGCCATCGCTTTGGCCAAAAGAAACGGAGCTCGAACGTTGACGGACATCGCCCGCTCCCAACTCTCGACGCTCGTCCCTTCAATTGAAGAGCGCTCGTAGTACGAAGCGTTATTGATGACTATCCGTGGCGCCTCGCCCATCCTTCGAATTGATTCCTCCCACAGCATTGCGCAATGAGAGGGATGCGACAGATCTGCTTGTACCGCTTCTGCCTTGCGTCCTATGGCGCGGATTAAATCCACCGTTGCGGACGCATCCTCACGAGACGCGTTGTAGTGGACGATGACATCGGCACCGGCCTCGGCCAAAGCGACTGCTAAGGCTCTGCCTATCCTCCGCGCCGCTCCCGTCACGAGAGCAGTTGCACCAGCGACCTCCATGGCATCGCCGCTCTCGACTCTTAGGGCGCGGCAGCGCGCACATGACCCGCGAACTCTTCGCGGGTGGCCGGATCACTCCTGAATGAACCGAGCACAGCGCTCGTGACCATCAGCGCGTTCTGTTTGCGAACCCCGCGCATCACCGTGCACATATGGTTCCCTTCGACAACCACGCCTACTCCACGAGGCGCCACAAGCTCGTCAAAGAATCGAGCGATCTGCTGCGTCATGCGCTCCTGAACCTGAAGCCTACGGGCGAACATATCGACTAGCCGAGGGATTTTCGACAGGCCGATCACCTTCTTGTCTGGCAGGTATCCGACGTGTGCCTGACCGAAGAAGGGGAGAAGATGATGTTCACACAGGCTGTAGAAGTCGATCGACTTCACGACCACCATCTCGTCGTACTCCACCTCGAATAGAGCGCCGTTCAGCAGCTTTTCGGGATCGATTGAGTAACCGCTAAGCAATTCATCGTACATCTCGGCGACGCGCATTGGTGTGCGTTCCGTGCCGTGGACATCGAGATTTTCTGAGCCTATGGCACGGAGCATTGTTTCGACGCTGCTGGCGATACTCGCCTTGGTTGAAGCGTCCAGCGTTACTCCCTCCGAAAACATTTCGCGGTCGTAGCCGTTGGCAGATGAAGAGGCCAAAACGTCCGAATTTTGATTACCTGTTCGCATACTCAGTTTTGTGTTCTTCCGGCCCAGAGTGGCCAGTTATTCATACGCAAGGTTAGCATTCGGGGTTCATCCGGCATCTCGCTTTGGCATAGAGTGCGCTAACCTGAGTGCGTGCACCACTTCCGTCGAGACGAATTCCTAGGAGCCTTCTGATGCGGATCACCGAAATCGAGACCTTTGTAGTTGACGCTGGATGGAGACCTTGGCAGTTCTGCGCCGTCAGAACCGACGAGGGACTCACAGGATACGGCGAGATGTCCGACGGCCGGAATCCTTACGGAATCGTCGGCACCATCCGAGACTTCGAACCGATACTTATCGGAACCGACCCTCTCGCTGTCGAAGCCCGCTACTGGGACATGTACAGAATGTCCCGCCAATCGCCAGGAGGCATCGCCTCCAAAGCAATCGCAGGCGTCGAGCTCGCGCTTTGGGACATCAAGGCAAAATCGCTAGGTGTGCCCGTTCACAGCCTATTCGGAGGCCCGATTCGGGAGCGGCAGCAGGTCTACTGGTCGCACTGCGGATCTTCCCGATCGCGCAATCACGAGTTGATCGGTGTGCCGCCGGTCGACTCGCTAGAAGCGGTGACCACGCTTGGCCACGAGGTCAGGGAACGCGGGTTCCGAGCCTTGAAGACCAACATCATTTTCTTCGACGATGACAATCTCGGCTATGGGTACGGATTCGGAGCAGGCTCGCCGGATCAAACGATCAAGCCGGCTCTCCTCCGCCACGCCGAGAGCTACATCGGCACATTCAAAGAAGCCGTAGGGCCTGATGTCGAGATTGCAATTGATCTCAACTTCAACGTCAAGCCACAAGCGGCGGCCCAGATCTGCAGAGTGCTCGAGCAGTTCGACATGATGTGGGTGGAGATCGACATGTACGAGGTCGAAGGCCTACTCGAAGTGAAGAACGGAACGACCTGCACGATAACTTCCGGCGAGAACCTCTTCACAGTCCGAGACTATCGCCCCTACTTCGATGCCAGGGCCATGGACGTCGCGATGATCGACATCCCATGGCAGGGCTTCGCACGCTCTCGCGACGTCGCGATGTTGGCGGAATCTCACGAGATAAACATTGCTCCTCATAACTACTACTCCCACTTGGCAACCATGCACGGCTTGAACCTCTGCGCAACCGTCCCCAATGTTCGAATAATGGAGATCGACATCGACGACGTGCCCTGGAAGGACGATTTGGCCGGAACGTCACTCGAGATCCATGACGGAGGCCTGCTCGACATCCCAACCAAGCCAGGATGGGGCGTGGACCTAGATGAAGACGTGGCGAGGGCGCATCGATGGGAGCCAGGGCGAGGCCCAGGCTATAGGTGATGCCCAGGGCGGTTTAGTCGAAACGCTTCAGGATCAGCTGAGAAGTGACGCGATCTCCGATTCGGGCATCCCCGCCTCTCGCAACACCGATTCAGTGTCGGCTCCCAATGCGGGCGACCCCTTCATCTCGGGCATTCCACCTGAGAACTGCAGCACGGGCCCGGATGTCCGGTAACGATGGCCGGTGTGGTGATCGACCTCGATGATGTAGTCGTTAGCTACGGCTTGCTCGTCGTAGATGACTTCCTCGCCGAACCTGACCGGATCGCACGGCACATCCACCGCTCGCAACTCATCGAACCACTCGTCGGTCTTCTTCGTCTCGAAGATGCGTTCGAATTTATCGATCATCTCAATCGCGTGCCGCTCGGCATCCGGGCCTGAATCGACGTAGTCCGGGTCCGTTACGCGCGGGTCTTCCAGACCGAGGTGGTCCAATAAGCGTGCTCGCGCCCTGAAATCTAGGGTTCCGAGGCAGAGGGCCCCGTCTTTCGTGCGATATGCCCGGTAGTAGCATCGGTAAGCCGACGGGCGAACGACTCTCTGATAGTCATCCTGGATCTCTTGGTACGTAGCACCTTCAGCGACCAGTTCCTTGTAGCGACCCTCGAACCACTCGAACGAAGGTGTCGGCATGTCCGGCATGTGAGTAACGCGCATGGTCTGCATAGCTAGCGCGTTCGCCATCAGACTCGTTTCGACCTTCTGGCCCTTGCCGTCCTTCCCACGCCCGATGACTCCGGCCATGACCGCAGCCGCGGCCGCGTACCCGGAGGACAGGTCGATGTAGGAAGACGACCACACCACCTCGGGCTGGCCATCCGGTGTGATCTTCCCCTCCGATGCCACCGCGCCTGTGAAGCCTTGCATTATGAGATCAAAGCCCGGCATGTCTGCGCGAGGCCCTTTACGGCCGTATGCGGTGATCTCTACGTAGACGATCGCTGGATTGATCGCCGACAACGATTCGTAGTCGATCCCCAGAGTTTCGGCGGTATCGGGACGGTTGTTGGATATCACTGCATCCGACATCCTCACAATGTGCGCCAACGCCGCCTTGCCACGCTCGTCCTTAAGGTTTAGCTCTACGCTCCTCACGCCTCGATTAAGTGGCAAGAACACCCGACTTTCGCCAGGTGCGAATGGCTGGGCGTGACGCCATGGTTCGCCGCCCGGCGGCTCCACCTTGATGACTTCGGCACCCATATCAGCCAACAGCTGGCCAGCAAACGGCCCAGCCACGAAGTTGCCGAACTCGATCACCTTCACCTCGCTCAGAGGCCCTCCCCGCAGCGATTCACCGTTTTTAGATGATTGATCGTTCATGTTGAATTGGAATATAACACCAGATAAGGCCGCCCGAGAGCTTGCTCGATTGGCAGTTAGGGCTTGAGCCCGATGAAGCTTAGGCTGCGCAGCGCCCACCTCGGGACCCGATCAGGGCCCTCCCGTGGCAGGTTGCCTCGGCTCTAGTGATCTTCAGGGACGGCGCCCGATCTGATACAACATCCACATAGAAGCGCCGATCCTGAACCAACGGAGAGACCCGCCATGTACACCACTGACATGTACGAAGGCATGATCGCAGAGACGATCACAGTAAAAGCACAAGACGGCGAAGCCATAAACGCTTACTTCGCGCGCCCGCTGGGCCCCGGCCCTCACCCAGGAATGGTTCTCGCCCATCACATGCCAGGCTGGGACGAATGGTACCGAGAGGCCACCCGCAAATTCGCCCATCACGGATACGCCACAATATCTCCCGACCTGTATCATCGCACCGGCCACGCCGCACCCGATGATGTCGCAGCGAAGATTCGCTCCGAAGGCGGAATCCCCGACAGCCAAGCCGTTGGAGACCTTGCCGCCTCTATGAGCTACCTCCGGTCGCTGTCTAATTCCAACGGCAAAGTCGGCGCCTTCGGCACATGCTCCGGAGGACGGCACGCCCTTCTGGCCGCGTCGAAAGTCCCAGGGTTCGACGCAGTCGTCGACTGCTGGGGAGGAAGAGTCGTCATGGCCGAATCCGAACTCACCGAATTCTGCCCCGTCGCCCCCATCGACTACACGCCCGACCTTTCATGCCCAGTCCTCGGGCTCTTCGGAGAGGAGGACGGCAGTCCCTCCCCTGATCAGGTTGCAGTCCACGAGGAGGCCCTTAAGAAGCACGGAAAGACGTACGAGTTTCACATGTACCCCAACGCGGGACACGGCTTCTTCTACTACGACCGATCAGCATACTGCCAAGAACAGGCCGTCGACGGTTGGCAAAAGATCTTCGCCTTCCTCAACATACATCTCAGATAGGGTCTCAATCTCTGAGAACGAAGTACGGTCTGACCACCTATCGTTCCGCCACCCTGGCCCCATCCGATACGAAACCGGCCGAAACCCACAGGAGACTGAACTATGTGCACCATGATCGCCGAAAAAGCCGCCATCACCGGCAGCGGCAAAGGAACGCCCGGTTGGATCCGGGTCAACCAAGTTAATGTGTCCTACGATCACCCATCCCACATGACTTTGGAACATGCTCTAAACATCGACTTCGTCGACGAATCGCAAGGGCTTGGCGCCAGAATAGCCGTTGAACTGACCCCGCAATCAGCATTACAGCTCGTCGACCTGATCACAATCGCTCTCGATCGAGGCGCATCCGTAGATCGTCTCCAGTTCGATTAATCGATCAAACCGACCCGACTTCTCCGTCGCCGCTCCCGACTATCGGGGCGCAACTCACCTTTACACCTTCAGAATTGCCCGAATTGGGAAATTTTGGGGCGTGAATCGACACTAATTGCAACTTAACCGCGGGCTTTGGCATAGGTCGGTTGATACAATGGAATGTAGAGTTCAGAGCCCGAATCTAAACCCGCGCGCGTACGCGCACGCGAAATGAGCAATCTTCCTCAGCTGGGCAAAGGGCGAACCCCAATCCATCGAGTCCGTCATCTGTTGCGACAAAACAATGATGAGGACATGGCAACAAGGAGCCACATGACCATAAGCGCTACATCCACTCTGACCAACAAAGACCACATCGGGTCGGAAGACTACACCGCTGAGGACATCACGGTGATGGAGGGCTTGGAAGCCGTCCGAAAACGACCCGGAATGTACATCGGCACCACCGGTCCCGAAGGCGTCTTTCATCTGGTCCGAGAAATCGTCGACAACAGCGTCGACGAAGCGATGGCGGGTTTCGCCACATTGGTCGACATCACGATACACGCCGACGGCTCCGTTACAGTCATCGACGATGGCAGAGGGATTCCAGTTGACACTCACGACAAGACCGGAAAGTCGGCGCTCGAAACCGTTATGACCACCCTTCACGCCGGCGGCAAGTTCGGCGGCAAGGGATATCAGGTGTCCGGAGGTCTGCACGGCGTAGGGGCTTCCGTAGTAAACGCTCTCTCCGAATGGACCGTGGTTGAGGTACGTCGAAACAACTCCGTCTACACCCAACGCTTCGAGCGAGGCAAAACGGTTTCAGAGATCGTGGCTCGAAAACAAACCGAATCGGATCCGCCGGGCGTTGGCACCAAGGTTTCGTGGAAACCCGATAACGAGATCTTCCCCGTCGTCGAGTACGACTGGGACAGCGTGTCGTCCCGGCTGCGTGAGATGGCATACCTAAACCAGGGGTTGGCTATCCGTTTGCGCAGCGAGTGGCACGAAGAGACGCTGTTTCCTCACAACGACATCACGTTCAGATTCGATGGTGGCGTCAAGAGCTTCGTAAGAAGCCTGAACCGTCGGCGAGGTGCATCCCACGACAACGTCGTCTACACTGCTGGCAACATCGAGGACGTATCGGTCGAGGTGGCGTTCCAGTACAGCCAGTCATTCGTCGAACACTGCCTATCGTTCGCTAACGTCATCCGCACGGGTGACGGCGGCACGCACGTCACTGGATTCCGCTCGGCACTCACGAGAGTCCTCAACGACTACGCGAAGAAGAACCACCTGATCAGCGGCGGAAAAGATGCCATCGCCGCCCTCTCCGGAGACGACGTCAGAGAAGGCCTCGTCTCAGTAATCAGCGTCAAGGTGAAGGACCCGCAGTTCGAAGGCCAGACCAAGGGTAGGCTTGGCAATCCCGAAGTGAAGGGCGCGGTCGAGCAGATGGTTGGCAGATCGCTGATCAACTTCCTCGAAGACAACCCCGAAGATGCCGCAGCAATCATAAACAAGGCCACTACCGCTGCACGCGCTCGCGAAGCCGCCAAGAAGGCCCGCGACCTCATCATCCGCAAAAACGCGATGGATGGCGGCGCACTGCCCGGAAAGCTCGCAGACTGCAGCGAGAAAGATCCTTCGCGATCCGAACTTTACATCGTTGAGGGTGAATCAGCCGGCGGTTCAGCCAAACAGGGCCGCGACAGACAATTCCAAGCGATTCTGCCCCTGAAGGGCAAGATCCTCAACGTCGAGAAGGCGCGTCCGGAACGCATGTTCGCTCACGAGGAGATCGCTGCGCTAATCACGGCGATAGGCGCCGGATTGGGCGAAGATTTCGACTCCGAAAAGCTGCGCTACCACCGCATCATCATCATGACCGATGCCGATGTCGACGGGGCTCACATTCGCACGTTGCTGCTGACGTTCTTCTTCCGCAACATGCGAGGCCTTATCGACGGCGATTTCCTCTACATCGCCCAGCCTCCGCTCTACAAAGCGGCGAAGGGAAGGAGCTCGAAGTGGCTCTACGCTGACGCAGAGCTTGACGAGTGGCTGGCTGAAAAGGCATTTAACGGCATCAAGATCTCGGCGAATGATGACTCTTCCTTCACCATCCAAGGCAAGCGACTCGGCTCGACGATCACGTCGCTTCGGGAATTTAGGGACGCATTTGAGATCGTTAAGGTGCTCGGCGTGCCCGAGAACGCGTTCTTTGATCTCCTGAGTGACCATGATCTCCAAAGCCTCGATTTCTCGCCTGAAGCAGGCCACGACGACAACGGGCATCTTTCAGACGAACTTGATGACGACGAATTCCAGCCAATCCTTTTCAATGGACAGGACCAAGATCAACCCGGGCCCTTCACGAAGGAGGTCAATCCCTTCACATCCGGTTCCGATGACTTTGAATCTCAAGATGTCGACGAGCCTGAGCCGGAGCCTGTCACGTTCAACATCAAAGGCTACGAACTCACAGAAGAGATCTACAACCACCCCGCACTCCGGCGGGCCAGAATGCTCCACTCACGCGTCGAACGATTCACGGAAATCGGGACTTTCGACCTCATCAAGAAGGGCGAATTAGTACAAAACGGTCTTGCCTGGCATGAACTACCCGAGGCCATTGAGCAACACGCGGACAACACAGGCATCACCGTCCAGCGGTATAAAGGCCTGGGCGAGATGAACCCTGATCAACTTTGGGACACCACAATGAACCCGGCAAACCGAATCATGTTGCAGGTCAACGCCAACGACGCGATGGCAGCGGATGACATCTTCAGGACCTTGATGGGCGAAGAAGTTGCACCACGTCGCGACTTTATCCGCGCGAATGCGTTGGAGGTTAAGAATCTCGACGTTTAGCGTTGTTTGTCGTTCGTTTGTGTTTGATTCTTGAATTAATCGAATTAATCGATTAGAGCCGTAGTAAGTAGCGGTAGTAGGTCAGTCAACATCGTCGAGATGTCAGTTGGGGTAGAGAACCGATAGTTGAATTGGATGGTTCGGCCGTGGGCAAACTGTTGACAGTGTGACGTCAACGTGTCAAGTTCTCGACACGCAACGCCTTTGCAGAGATAAGCCGGGAACTGATGGAGTTGCAATAACTCAAAACTCAACATACTGTCGACATGTGTTGACCGGATATCAACGGGAAATCGACAAGCGAATCAACCGAACCAATTCTGGAGAGCTGCCTGATCAACTTGAACTGTGTCACTGGGCGTGCGAATGAGAATGTTGAACACCGGAATACCCAACTTTTGCAAATGATCAGTGCCACCTTGTTTCCGATCCAAGATGCAGAGGGCTAGTTCAACGCTTGCCGGCAGATTTTGCACGGCTTCGACCGCGTCGAGCAACGACCCGCCGGTGGAGATCGTATCGTCGTAAACAGCGACCGAATCTCCAGCCGAGATGTTGCCCTCAATCAACTTGCCCATACCGTGTTGCTTCTGTTCTGAGCGCACGAAATATCCGGTCAACTGTTCACCACGCTGATGAGCCCGTAGCGCGACGGCCCCCACCATGGGCACCGCACCGACTGCAGGACCCCCAAAAATCTTCATACCGCGATTCGCCATGATGTCGAGGAACAGGTCTGAAACTATGGACACGCTTTCTGGATCCATCGAAAGCAGTCTTCCGTCGAAGTAAAATCTCGAACTCTTACCGGAGGCCAAAGTGAACTCTCCGTACTTGAGAGCATCTAACTCTTCTGCACGCTCCAGAAGCCTCGTCGCCTGCTTTATCGCTTCACTGGAATGCATCCATAAATCCCCTCATTGATGATGTATTCGTGCACGGCTGGAGGCACGCTTTTGGTCGCAACCTCGATCTCACCAGCTTCGTACGCATTCCGAATGGATGATGCGCTGATATCCAACATCGGGCCCTTCACTCGCACCGCGCCATCCGGCAGATCAGCGTCTTTGGGCGTGGTGCCCGGACGTTCCACCACCGCGAACCGGCACAGCTTCATCAAGTCGTCAATGCGGTGCCACATGTGAAGCGTCGTCAAGCTGTCAGCTCCGATGGCGAATATGTAGTCCTGATTTTCCCCGAATCGCCTTTGCAACTCAAGCATTGTGTCCAGCGTGTAGGTGATGCCGTCACGATTCACCTCCACATCACACGGTTCGATCCCAGGTTCGGACTCTACAGCCAGTTCCACCATACTTAGTCGATCGGCGGCCGATGCGACTGGTGCCTCGTCACGCAGCCAAGGGTTGCCAGTGGGCACCATCAACACTGTGCAGGGATTAAAAGCGTCGCGTAACGAACGGGCGACAGCGACGTGGGCGTTGTGAACCGGATCGAAGGTCCCGCCAAACACAACTTTGGCATTCTGACTCACTGCCACTCGAACTCCCACTCGTCGACCAAGATCGTGTCACCCGTCTTAGCTCCGGCCCTCTTCAGCGTGTCTGAAACCCTCAAACGGTCCAATCTTTGTTGAAACTGGACCAGTGCCTCCCAGTTGTCCAGGTTCGATCCCCGAGCGATCCTGACCGCCCGGTCGTGCACGATGCGGTACGCGCCATCGCTTCTCTTGAACACCGTAGGTTGGGCAGTTCGCGGCCTGATCACGGGCAGGTCATCTCTGTCCAATAGATCGTCTTCGTCGTCGAGAGTCTGCCATTCAACCGAATCGGGTTGCTGATCCGCGCCGCGGAGGTCGGTAAGGCTATAAGCCACCGCATCGATAAGTTCACCCAATCCCTCGCGAGTGGCTGCGGAGACAAACTTGACAGTGACGCCCCCCTCCGCCTCATAAGTCGCTGCTGCTTCGATCTCCGAACGAAACACTTCAACTTCTTCCAAGTCGCACTTGTTAATGGCGATCACCTGCGGACGTTCAGCCAACGCTGCGTCGAATTCCGCCAGTTCGGTATTGATGGCTCGAATGGATTCGGCGACGTCGTCGACACTACCGTCGACCACATGGATCAACAAGCGCGTGCGTTGCATGTGTTTCAGAAATTCATGACCCAGTCCGTGACCCTGGGCAGCGCCTTCTATCAGCCCTGGAATGTCAACGGCCGCAAAGGCGTCATAGCCGTGCTCCACGATGCCGACGACTGGTTCAAGAGTGGTGAATGGGTAGTCGGCGATCTTTGGAGTCGCCGCGGTTATCGCCGAGAGAAGGCTCGATTTACCCGCGTTCGGCAAACCCACAATGCCAACATCGGCAAGAATCTTCAAATTGAGACGCAGTCTCCTTGTTTCACCTACCTCTCCGGCCTCTGCCAGCAGTGGCTGTCGATTGACGGGAGTCACGAACGCCGCATTCCCTAGTCCGCCACGCCCACCCTGGGCCACCAACATGCTCTGGCCTGGCTCAATCAAATCGCCGAGAAACGCCTCGGTTCCTTCATCGTCATCCTCCACCCTCCACACTTCAGTGCCGCAAGGAACTGTCACTTCGACATCTTCGCCGTCCGCCCCGCGCCTCCGATTTCTCGCGCCATGGCCGCCATTCGAGGCGATGAAGTGTTGGCGGTACCGGAACTTAAGCAATGTGTTTAGCGAGGGATCGGCGACTAGAGATACTGAACCACCGTTTCCGCCATCGCCACCGGAGGGACCGCCCAACGGGCGCATCGCTTCACGGAGAAACGTGACCATTCCGTTGCCGCCTCCTCCCGCCCTAGCCTCAATATTGGCCTCGTCGATCATGCTTCAGATTCTAGCAATCCAGTGCCTCATGACAGTCTTCGAGATCAGGCGGCGACGGAACGCGGCGCGACGCTTTTCGAATAACATTGACGCGGAACCCGCGAACTTCCGAATCGCGGCTTGAGTCCCAACGTGCACAACGGGAGGTGTCGAATTGGAAAATGTGAGCAAAGAAATCCTAGTTCGTATGCTGGAGCGCATGTGGCTGATCCGACACTTCGAGGTGCGTGTGATGGAGGTTCATTCAGCCGGTGAATTCACCGGTGCCGCTCACCCATACATCGGCGAAGAGGCAGTTGCCGTCGGTGCCTGCGCGGCGCTGAAAGATACCGACTACATCGCCGGTAATCACAGATCACACGGCCACCCTTTGGCCAAGGGCGGAGACCCTAAACGAGCGATGGCAGAGCTTTACGGCCGCGTCGACGGATACTGCAAGGGCAAGGGCGGCTCCATGCACCTTGCCGACTTTTCCATCGGCATCTTGGGCGAATCTGGCATCGTGGCATCTTCCGTTCCGGTAGCGACTGGCGCCGCGTTGGCTGCGAAGATACAAGGGAAAGACTTCGTATCGATGGTCTTCTTCGGAGACGGGGCTTCTAACCAAGGTGCCTGCCACGAATCGATGAACCTGGCTTCGCTCTGGGACCTCCCTGTAATCTTCCTGTGCGAAAACAATCAATACGCGGTGACGACTTCGTATCACGACTCTGTCTCCGTCGAGCACATATCAGACCGAGCATCCGCGTACAACATGCCCGGCATCCTGGTCGATGGGCAAGACGCGGTCGCCATGTATGAAGCCACGCGTGAAGCCGTGAGTCGCGGTCGTGCGGGCGAAGGCCCAACACTCATAGAGGCTCTAACGTACCGCTTCGAGGAACACTCATTGGGGCTCGGAAGAGTCCGCAGAGGAGAGTACAGGACCGAGGACGAGATAGGCGAGTGGCGACTGCGAGATCCGATCATAGTGCATGAGGAGACGTTGATCAATCAAGGGATCCTCACCAGAGAAGAGTGCGATGCGGTCTCTCAGGCCAAGGAGACAGAAGTCGACGAAGCGGTCGAATTCGCCAGGAACAGCCCTTATCCCGAACCCGAAGCCCTCTTCGAAGATATGTGGGCCGATCCGATCCCGGCGCCATAGAGATAGCTTCGAAACTTTAGCAATCACCTGATCCGAGAAGAGTAGGAACCACAAGAGCCATGGCAACGAACATGATCTTCGTCGAGGCGATAAACCAAGCGATCAAAGAAGAGATGTCTCGAGATGAGACCGTCTTCATCATGGGTGAGGACATTCGCCGATCTGTGTACGGCGCAACGGCCGGGTTGCTCGATGAGTTCGGCGAGAAACGAGTGCTAGACACCCCGCTATCCGAGAATGGCTTCTTTGGCGCCGCGGTTGGAGCTTCCTTAGTCGGGATGCGACCAATAGTCGAGACCCTCACGAGCTTCATGTGGGTGGCGATGGACCAGCTAGTGAGCCAAGCCGCCAAGATGCGATACATGTTCGGCGGGCAAGCCAGCCTCCCGGTCGTTTACCGGGCCACAATGTTCTATGGCGGAGGCTCAGCGGCTCACCACTCGGACCGCTCTTACCCCATGTTCATGAACATGCCCGGCTTCAAAATCCTGGTGCCTGCAACCCCGCGGGACGCTAAAGGATTGTTGAAGACGGCCATCAGGGACAACGACCCTTGCATCGTGTTCGAAGACGGCACTCTGTCAGGGACCACCGGCGATGTGGAGGAAGGCGATGCCGCGCTCGTGCCGTTTGGCGTAGCCGATGTTGCCAGAACAGGTTCGGACGTGACGATAGTTGCGATAGCTGGCGGTGTGGCGATGGCTCTGCGCGCTGCCGATGAACTAGAAGAAGATGGTATCTCGGCGGAGGTCATAGACCCTCGAACGCTAGTCCCCCTCGATAAAGGGACGATACTCGAATCAGTAAGCAAGACCGGCCGACTGGTGATCGTCGATCCCGCTCACAAAGTGTGCAGTGCCGCGTCGGAGATCGCGTCGATTGTCTCCGAAGAGGGCTTTTGGGATCTACAGGCACCCATCATGAAAGTGGCTGCCGAGCAGGTTCACATCCCTTACACCCCTGTCCTCGAGCGGCTCGTCTACCCAAACACCGACAAGATCGTGAACGCTGCGCGCGCCACCTTGGAAGAGTAGGCGGATTACTTCCGCCCTATAATTCCTGTATGGTCGCAGGTGGTGAACAAAAAACGGGCTCTCAGACGCTTCTCGATGCGTTAACCGAGCGGGGAATGCGTTCGACCGCCCCGCGACGTCTACTCGTCCAACTGATCAGTTCCGTTCCAGACACCTTCACCGCGGAGGACATCTGTGAACAGATGCCGGGGATCGGACGAGCCACCGTTTACCGCACGCTGAAGCTGTTACTCGATGCCGGGGCCGTGTGCAAGGTAGTGATGCCCAATGGCGAGATGGCCTACAGCACGAGTGAGTCTCAGCCGGTCCAAGACGATCATCATCACCACGTCGTGTGTACAGTGTGCGGCTCGGTAAGGCTCTTCGCCACTGATTCGATTGAACGGGCGATCGAGGCCCTGAATTCGAGCCACCAGCTAGGCTCGGTCGTCGATCACCGCATCGAGGTATACGACGTGTGCCCGCCTTGCCTCAAAGTGCCCTGAGCATAGCGATCAACATGATGCGTCGCCTAGAGATTGCGACGATCGCGAAAATTCCTACCGCTACAAGAGCTATCGCGGAGCCTGACGGGAAGTTCGCGTAGTAAGAGAGGTAGAGCCCCGAAATCGCAGCTGTGATGGCGAACGCGATCCCCAGTACGATGATCGGCCCAATCTTCTTCGCAACCATTGAAGCCGCCGCGGCTGGCGCGACCAGCATGGCGAGCGCCAAAATCACCCCTACCGCCTGCAGTGTGATCACCACCACGACCGCGATCAAAGCCAGCAACAGGTAGTTCAACGTCGCCGTCGGCATCCCTGCGACCTCCGCGCCGACCGGGTCGAAACTGACGAATATGAAGTCTCGGAAGAAGACCGCGAGCACAACCGCGACCAAACCCGCGGCTGCAAGCGTCACGATAATATCGCTGTTCGAGACTCCGAGAATCTGGCCCAGAAGAATGTCCTCAAGCCTCACGTTGACGCGGCCTTCGAACAGCGAGATCATGATCACGCCAAGGGCGAACATCCCGGTGTAGACGATTGCTATTGCGGAGTCGGACTGGACGGCCGTACGGCGAGTGATGAAGCCGGTCAAGGTCGAGAACGCAATGGCCGTCGGAAGAGCGCCGACCCAAGGGCTAAATCCCAATATGAATGCGCCGGCCATCCCCGGGAATACGCCGTGCGCAACAGCCTCCGCCATGAATCCGTACCCGCGAGCGACGATGAATATGCCGACCAAGGGGCAGGCCACGCCGACGATTAAGGAGACGATCAACGCACGCGCCATGAATCCGTACGAGAACGGATCGAAGATGTAACCTATCGCTGTTTCGATCAAGCGCTCGCCTGATACGTGTAACCAGCGCCGTGCGCGCCGTAGAGCTCCTCCAGCACTTCCGGCGTGAAGGCTTCCTCGGGCGCTCCAAACGCGCAGACGTGGCGGTTGAGGCAGATGACTTTATCGAATGTGCGCGCCAGATTGGTGAGATCGTGGGTCGAAAGCACAACCGTCCTACCTTCGATGCACATCGTTCTGACGATCTCCACGAGTTCTTCCTGGGATCCGACGTCCACACCGCTGAAGGCCTCGTCCAGAAGCAGCAATTCGGCCTCCTGGGCTAGAGCCCGAGCCACAAACGCACGTTGCCGTTGACCCCCTGATAACTCACGGACCATCGAGTCTCGGCGATCCCAAAGGTCTACCCGTTCAAGCGCGGTTCGAACCCTATCTCGATCGCGGCCAGAGCCGAATTGCAACCGAGGCATCTGGGGCGTTCGACCCATCGTCACGACGTCGTGCACGGTGACGGGGAAGTGCCAATTCACCGCTTCAGCTTGAGGCACGTAACCAACCGATCCCCTGGCTTCCACGGGGCTCTTGCCCAAAACGGTCACTTCCCCAGAGGCGAGGGGCGCGATGCCGACCAAAGTCTTGAGCAGCGTAGATTTTCCGGCGCCGTTAGGGCCCACGAGCCCCACTAACGAGCCCTGAGGCAATGAGAAAGTCACGTTGTCGAGAGCAACATCGGACCCGAAAACGACTCTGACGGCGGTTGCGGTGACTGCAGGCGGGTCGGAACCCCCGGCGATTGTCGACGTGCCCATGACAAGCAAGCATTATCGCGCTTTTAGAGACGCGGTATCACTTAAGCGTGTTCACGATGATCTCGACGTTGTGGCGCATCAGACCGATGTAGGTCCCGGCAACGGTGCCCTCCCTGGCCAACGAGCCGGTGTGAAGTCCTCCGACAACCTGGACGCCGGCCTCCCTGGCGAGCGTTTGAGCCAACCTGTCGCTCAACTGCACCTCAGCGAACACGGCTTTTACCCCGTGCTCGGAGACCCGTTCAGAGAGATTAGCAAACTCGGCGGGAGTAGGCTCGATTTCGGTGCCTCCGCCCGGGATTATCACTCCAACCACCTCGAAGCCGTATCTGGTGGCGAAGTATTCAAGCGAATCGTGCGACGTCATCATCACGCGATCATGCGCATTGATCAACGCAACCTGATCTTCGATCCAAGCGTCAAGTTCGTCCAGTTGGGCCTCGTAGGCCTCTACGTTCGATTCGAAGAGTGCAGCGGATTGCGGATCGATTTCGCCAAGAGTGTGAGCGATCTCGCGCACCGCTTGCTTCACGCGATTCGGATCGAACCAGAAGTGAGGATCGAAACCCGCATGCTCATCATGATTGACGTCCTCGTGATCATCGGTGTCGACGAACGGAAGCGCGTCGACCAACTCCGCTAGTTTGACCGTGTGGGCTGCATGGGCCGAGGCGTTCTCAAGCAAGTCGGCAAGCCAAACGTCCTCAAGACCGCGTCCGACCGTGAAAATCGTGTCTGCTTCGGCCACCAAGGCGATGTCCCGAGCACCCGGTTCATACGAGTGTGGGTCGGCTTGGCGAGGAACAAGGCTTGTAACCTCTACTCGGTCGCCACCGACTATGCCCACCCACTCGCCTACGATGTTCGAGGTGGTAACAACCGAGATGGCGTCGACAGACACGGCCACGTTACTTTTTGAGGAATCGCCACACGATGCGATCGTGACAACAAATGCGGCGGCTATAAGCCCAATGGCCACTGCGAGGCTTGTTTGGAGCTTCTTTGCCACCCCGAGGTTTCCGACGACCCTAAAGGTTTGAAATGATATGAAGTATCAATCAATATGGCGTATCAATATAACAGATCCGAGTCATTCAGTACACTCATCCGGATGATCCCTCCTACTCCCCCCGGAATCCCTCGCGAACCCGCTGAGAGGTTCGACGCCGAGTCGGTGCGCGAAGAGTGGGACGAAGCCTCAGACTCTTATTCCGGCAGGCAGGAAAGAGGCGAAGATTTCTATCGCTACGAGTTCTTCGGCCCGGAGATGGTCAAAGCGTGCGGTGATGTCGATGGCCTATCGGTGCTGGACCTTGGCTGCGGCTCCGGCTACTTCAGCCGGGAGATGGCGAAGCGAGGCGCTGAGCGAGTGTTGGGTATCGACATCTCCCCACGGCAGATCGAACACGCTAAACGTCTCGAAAACCGAGATGAATACGGCATCGAGTATCAAGCCCAGGACGTGACTGATGCCGTGTTTGAGCTGCCCGCTGCCTCGTTCGATCTCGTGACCGCTTGCGTGTCGTTGCAAGACATGCCGGACCCCGAGCGCGTTATTCAGGGTTCAAGCAGAGTCTTGAAGCCCGGCGGAAGGTTCGTCTTCACCATCTGCCACCCCGTTACAGACACCATCCACCGGGAGTGGGTTCGTGACGAGAACGGAAGAAAACTAGCTCTCAAGATCGCCGGATACTACGACCCCACGCCCTTCAGGATTACATGGCTGAGTGACAGGTTAGGTTACCCCTTCGCGACGACCATGATGCACGCCACGTTGTCGCAATGGATGCGATGGGTCATCGGCGCCGGGTTCAGAATCATCGATGTTGCAGAGCCATACGCTTCGGACGAAGCGCTTGAATCACGCCCCGAGCTGGACGACACCCGAATAGTGCCCACATTCCTCCAAGTCGTCGCGGAGAAGGGCTAGCTCAAGGCAACGGATCGGCGGCATCGCGCTGCACGATCCGATTCACGTAGACGCCCGGAGTACCCACGCGCTCCGGATCGATCTCACCAGGCTCCACGATCTCGTCTACCTCGGCGATCGTCACCTCCGCCGCAGTCGCCATAACGGGATTGAATGCCCTCGATGTCCCGACGTACTCCAGGTTTCCCAAAGTGTCGGCTCGCTTCGCACGGATCAACGCGAAATCGGCGCGCAAAGCATGCTCCAATAGGTGATCCCGCCTCTCAAAGTTCCTGACTTCCTTTCCATCAGCCACCGGTGTGCCCACACCCGTCGGAGTGTAGAACGCGGCGATGCCTGCACCTCCGGCTCGAATTCTTTCGGCCAACGTGCCCTGCGGTATCACTATCACCTCGGCCCGGCCCTCTCGCCAAGCCTTCTCGATCTCCGAGAGCGGCTTCGTCTGACCGGGAATTGGAAATGAGCAGATTATCCGGACGGCCTGCCCAGTCTCGAAAAACATCCCTTGGTCAATAGGTTCCAAGTGAGGAGGCCAGCCGTATCCAGTCGTCTTCGAAATACCGGCGACGTTGCCGATGATCGTGAGCTCACGCGCACCGTGTTCCGATAGCGCGAGCATCAGGCGAGTTGGTTGTCCGCCCGAGCCGCCGAATCCGCCGATCATCACCGATGCGCCGTTTGGCACGTCGGAGACGGCTTCTAGAAACGTGTCATGAATCGTCGCCATATCTATGGGCGCCCGATTCGGGCCATTAACCCACCGGCATCGTGCGGTTCGTGTGCGCCCGGCCAGCCTTTGCAACCTCTTCGTTGCTGCCGGAAACGACCCTTACGCCGCGGTCTATCGCATCAGAAATCGTGTCGGTAGTGCCGCCGCCCAGGAACTGGACGCCGTTTTCCAAGCAAGCCTTTCGCACACGCTCGGAAGCCGCTTGGACCCTTTCATCAAATGGCTGGTCTGGAACTCTTGCGACACCGTAAGACATGTGCAGATCGCCAGGACCACACTCCGCGAAGGTGAGGCCTGGTGTGGCGAGCATCGACTCAATGTTGGTTACGCCCTTCACCGACTCGATCTTGATGCCCAACATCAGCTCACCATCCGGGTTGAGCGGCCATGGATCGCACTTCGCGATGTAATCCGGATTGCCGAGTCCCCAAATCGCCGCCGCTTCCGGCTCGGACCCGACGCCTCGAGTGCCACGCTCCAAGCCGTGTCCGACTCCTATCATCGCCCGCGGGTAACGGCAAGATTCGACAAAGGCACGTACCGCGTCCGGGGTTTCGGCTTGGCACAAGAGGATGCCGTGCACGCCCCTGGCCAGTATCTGCCTGAACTGCCAAGAGTTGTAACGCACAGTCGCCTCGGTGATTCCGTCGATCGGTGCCTCGACGATCACGGTGGGGGTTCTATGGCCGCTATTCGTCGGTCCACCCGCTACCAACCCTTTCATGTACTGCTCCAACCCGCCCAGATCGAACGGGCCATGCTCCATCCCCACATTTATGTAATCTGCCCACGTGTGAGCGTCCTTCATCCCTTGTTCAAACGTGAGGACCGCGCCGGTGTGGCCGCCTGTGTAGTAAGCCGGTTGATCATCACTGAAGAGTTCGACGGTTCTGTTGATCCGAGTGCCAGACATCGTTATATGCGCTCCTTTGGCCGGGGCAAAACTTTCTAGTACGTTTCGCCCGATGACAAGATGATATTGCAAGCGGGGCATGCCGACGCCAAGCCCCATTGAATTGAGCATCGTGTGAAATCGCCAATCTCCGACTCGTCCGTCCGTTCCCACTTTGCAAAGACTCGACAACTTCTAACCTGCTCGCAAGCGGGAATCCCTCTCTCCCTTTGAGAGACCTTTGCAAAAAACACGTCATCCTCCCCGCGTAGCGGGGTGCTACGACGAGGCCGCATGTTTTGCGGTCTACTCGAAGCCTGTCGAAGGATCTGGGGTCGGGCGGTCTGCCGAATTCACAGTCACGAACTGAGATCAAGACCCGTTGATCCCTCTTGGCCGTCTGGATTGCGGCCGCTGCCGCAATGGCGAGACTTTTGCAAAAGAGACCGGAATAATCCCGAACAACCGCGATAATCGAAATTCGAAGCCCGTCGAAGGACGACGTACGGATGGAGATTTGACACCGTTGGCCTTCAGATTGATGCGGCCATGGCAATGGTTACACGAAGGGCGTACGGCATCCGCCTCGTAGAAATCCATGGAGAGACGCAGCGATCGCCAAAGCAATCGACGCATAGAATCAGCGGAACACTTGTAAGCGAAAAGTAACTAGATCGTCGGATCAACAATCGTGCTTAAAAACTTGAACCTAGATGAGCTCGAAGAAGGGCTCGACCACATCGCCCAGTCGCCAACCGATGGTGGACCGTTGCTCATGATCGTTCGACGACCCGCCGTCGAGCAACGAGAAGTCCTTAACGAAGGCGAACTAGACGTTGATGAGGGTCTCGTCGGCGACGTCTGGCAATCCCGCGGAAGCGGAAGCACATCCGACGGCAGTTCCAACCCAGAGGAGCAGTTGACAATCATCAACTCTCGCTTGATTGCGCTGCTAGCCCAGTCCGAGGAGCGATGGCAGCTAGCGGGTGATCAGCTAGTTGTCGACATCGATATCAGCGCGGAGAATCTCCCAACCGGTACGCGCGTCTCCATCGGATCGGCAGTGATCGAGATCTCTGAGAAGCCACACACGGGTTGCGCCAAGTTCGCCGGACGTTTCGGCAATGACGCCCTCAGGTTCGTAAGCACGCCCACGGCCATGCAGATGCGGCTGCGCGGCGTAAACACCCGAGTAGTCCAGTCAGGGAAGATCCGAGTCGGTGACGTTGCCACGAAGCTCCGTTAGACCTCGCGCTAGTTAAATGCGGCCCTGTGGAATTCGACGAGCTCACCGTGAACGGAACTGAGCCGTTCGCAGCGAACCGCAAGAAGAGCCGGACGGCCCTACGCCCGTCATCCCAGCGAAAGCGGGGTCCAGAAGAGAATCAGAGCAACCGAATTTCGAGCTCTGACATCTTTTCGAGCTTTGACATCCACCCCGGTTAAAATCGAATAGTTGCTCGTGCATCTGCAGCGATGTAGCTGAGCGCCAGATCCCCCAAGCCAATCAACGTCTCCCCATTCAACGGAACACGCCCTAATGACGTCTGCTTCGACAAATGGAGCCCCGGTAATCGAGGTGATCGACCTCGTCAAACGTTACGGCGAAATCACGGCCGTCGACGGGATCACCTTCTCAGTCGACCACGGCGAGATCTTCGGAATGCTGGGCCCGAACGGCGCCGGCAAGACTACGACGGTCGAGGTTCTTGAAGGATTGCGTGAGTTGGACGAGGGACAAGCCTTTGTCAACGGTATCGATGTGACCCGCGATCCGCAGAGCGTGAAGGCCATCATCGGTGTCCAGTTGCAGCAAAACGCATTCTTCGAGCGTCTGACATTGGCTGAGACGGTCGACTTATTCGCCGCGCTCTACGGTTCCGACGTCGATTCCGACGAAGTCTTGGACCAGGTCGGCCTGCTCGAACGCAAAAAGGCGAACTACAAGGAACTCTCAGGCGGACAGAAGCAGCGACTCTCCATCGCGGTGGCTTTGGTCAACGACCCCGTGGCCATGTTTTTGGACGAGCCCACCACCGGTCTCGACCCTCAAGCACGCCGGAACTTGTGGGGGCTGATTACTGTATTGCGCCAGAAGGGCATGGCCATCATGTTGACCACGCACTACATGGAAGAGGCGCAAGAGCTGTGCGACCGGGTTGCGATCATCGATCAAGGCAAAATCGTGGCGATGGATACACCGACCCAGTTAGTCAACGACCTTAAGGAGTCAGGCGTCGAGTCAGATCGCCGCGATGGCACCCTTACCTTGGAAGACGTATTCATCCACCTGACAGGCCGCCGGCTGCAGGAGTAGCAGCGGCGACCTGTAATCCAACTTGTTACTCTCGCGAACGCGGGAACCCAACGGAGGAATTCAAATGCTCGGTCAAGTCCATGATCACATCGTAAAAGAACTCGGGGAGAGCAGTCGCACGGACACCATCTTCGTGCTCACCGCCATCATTTTCAACCTCATTGTCCTAGCGGTCAACACCGGAGTGTCCACCGCGGCCATCTCGGAACCCAACACCTTCACATACGACCTGATACTGTCTGTGTTCATCGTGTTGACGGTTTTGCTCAACATCGTCGCGGTGGGGGCGTTGATCTTAGGCAGGCGGACCCGTCGCACTCTCCTCAGCGGTCTGGTCGAGATGTATCGAGACAATGAGGTCGACAAGTATTACGACCCATCCCTAATATCGAACTACGGAGTTCGCTATCTTCTTTTCACCGGAGTGATCGTGACATTGGCAGCCACAGCGATCATAGTCCCCCTGATAATCCGCTTTACCGACTCCGCGTGACCACGAATCCGCACCATGAAGCCCGTGCGAAACTTCAAACCCGCTCGATGAGCGGGTTCCCGCCCTACCACTTCATGCCCGTCGCACCCGTCATCCCCGCGAACGCGGGGATCCAGAGAAAAGACGACGCATCCGCTCCAAACAGGATCTTTGCGCATATGACGAACGCCATGCAGAGTATCTATTGGCTAAGACATGGCGCAAAGCGAGGAGGTGAGGGGGATCGATAAATCATCTACTTCCACTGCACACCGAATGAGACTATTTCGACACGGCTGCCCCGCCACGTCATACCCGTCATCTTTGCGAACGCGGGGATCCAGAGAAAAGACGAAGCAACCGATCACCAGCCTTCGACTGATCTGAGCGCTATGCCGACACCCACCCTTTGGGAGAACCAACCTTGAGAATCTACCGCGCCTTCATAGTGGCCGAGTTGAAGATGTTCTACCGGGATCGCGCCGCGCTCTTCTTCACGATCGGATTCCCGACCATCCTGATGCTCATTTTCGGCATCATGAACTTCGATCGCTACAACCCGCCCGACATTGGCATCGTCGACAACGCCCAGAACGAAGCTTCCGGCTTTTTCGTCGGCGTCCTCCGGGGCGATCTCGGCGGCCCGCCAATTCTCGACGTCGAGATTTTCGACGATGAAGAAGCATTGGACGCCGAACTTCTCGAAGGCGGTATCAACGTGTCGCTGGTTATTCCGGCCGAATTCGGCTCCACTGGTGGATCAGGTCCGGCGCGCTTCGACGTCACCTACGACGAGCGTCAAGAACGCGAGGCATTCACTGCGATGTCAATAATCGACGACGTGTTGGATGAAGCCTTCACCCGCGTCGTGCCCGTCCCCGAGGAGTACAAGCGCGAGTCGTGGGTAGAGGTATCGACTAAGGCCATCGCCGGCAAAGGACAGGGCTATAAAGGGTTTCTAGTGCCTGGAATCATCGGGCTCTCGATCATGCAGAGCGGTCTGTTCGGAGTCGTCTTCACGCTGCTACGGTTCCGAAACCAGGGCACTCTGCGCAGACTGCGTGCAGCTCCGATCAGCGCGCTTCACTTGCTGGTCGGCGTAACCGTGACGAGAATAACCGTTCTTCTTATGCAGATGTACATCTTGCTGCTTATCGGCAGTTACGTGCTCGGAGTGGAGATCGGACCGGGCCACACCTTGGTTTGGATCGAGATGGCCCTCATCACGATATTCGCTGGGGCCATGTTCCTGGCGATGGGACTGGCCGTCTCTGGGATCTCAAACAACGAAAACACCGCCGCGCCAGTCGCTAACTTGATCTCGCTGCCGATGATGTTTCTCTCTGGCGCATTCATACCCAAGACGGTCCTACCCGACTGGCTGTTAGTGGTCTCCGAGTATCTTCCTTTGACCTTCCTGATAGACAGCATGCGAGCGATGGTCACCTCAGGTGAATCGATATTCGCCCAAGGAAGCGAGATGCTAGGTTTCGCCTTGTGGGCGGTACTGATGTTCGTGCTGGCCGTCAAAGCCTTCAGGTGGGAATAGATCGATCTCCAGATCTTCCCAATAACGGCATCGGTCTCGCTCAAATCCGCCATCACTGCGTCGAGCGCGTCAACGCCGCATACCGTCAGGCAGGCCTCTTGCCGTCACGCGTTTCTTTCGTTAATCCCGCCCCCCAAATCGTCATCCCCGCGAACGCGGGGACCCAGAAGAAAAACAGAGCAAACGATCACGCCCACCCAAGAACCGTTGTAAATCGCCAACACGTCTTTGAGACGTGTACCCTCTCCCCTCCGTGGGAGAGGATTCAGGAGAGGGGGAACGGGTGCCGAGGTGGGCGGGCAGCGCATCAATCGACCTTCATGAGATCCATGTGCCGCGTGTGTCAGCGATGCAAACGGTGCGCTATTCAGCAGACCTACGCCGGCCCATTCCACGCCGTGAACTCCTTTAGGAACGACTCGATGGCAGCATAGTAGCCGTCAGGATCAGCCAAATCCGCACCGTTATGAGGCGCGTTGGGGATCGTGTAGAGGCGCTTCGGATCGTTGGCGGCAGCCATGTTGAGCCCCGAACACTCATAGGGCACGATCTCGTCTAGCTCGGAGTGCATCACCAAGACAGGGCATTGCACACTTCTCAGGTGCGACTCGGTGTCGAAACGATTGACAATCATCTTGTCCAGCGGCAAGAATCGCCAAGGTGCCATCCTCTCGGCCATATGCGGAATCGACGATGGAGCGCACTCCAAAATGAGAGTGTCTGGCTTGTGGTTAGTAGCAAGCCTTGCGGCCACGGCTCCTCCCAGACTCCGACCGAAGAAGACCGTTACGGAGCTAGCGAGGTCGATCTTATTTTCAAGCCACCCGTACGCCGCCTCAGCGTCGAGTGCAAAACCTTCTTCGCTCGGCTCGCCCTCGCTGATACCGTAGCCTCGATACGAAAGAGAGAGAATGTCGATGTTCCCGAATCGTCCCACGAATTCGGCGTACTGATCGAGACGGACGCTGATGTTGCCACCGTTGCCGTGCGTCATCAGCATCGCCAACCGCGGCGAATCATCGTTTGCCGACTCGTCTCCTCGGATGAACCATGCGTGGATCTTGACTCCATCGGAGGCCGTAAACCACACGTCCTCGTAACTCAGCCCGAGATGCGCCGGAGTCCCCCTCAGTTGAGGTTGAGGAAAGAAGAGCATCGATGATTCGACATCACGGATCGCTCTGCCGAGAAAGTTCATCTTGGATCCTTTGAAAAAACCTCGCTGTAACTATTCAATACTCGTCGAGAACTACCCTGTCATCCCTGCGAACGCGGGGGATCCAGAGGAAAGACAGAGCAACCTATTATTCGCGACCGTGATCTCAGGACCACGAAAAGATCGCGATCCGTAAAGTCACAAGCCTAAGACCTGCTGCGAATCGGCGGGACTTCGATCTTGGTGTGAGTCATCGGCCTCCAGCCGAGATCGCGCTCTGCCTTCGTCAGGTTGTGCTCGACGTTTCCCTCGTCACCAGCGATGAAGAACGGCTCAAACGACCCTCTGCCGATCTGCACGTAGTCGACAGCAGCAATATAGGCGTTCGCCAAGTCTTCCTCGTCGGTGACGTGCAGAAGTTGCGCACCAGAAGGATGGTCCTCGTGACCCGCTTGGCGATACTCGATCCACTGCTCTCTAGTTCTGGGCCCTGTGATTCTCATTGCTGCCAGATTCATGCCGAAGTGGCGAGCGAAGTAGCGACATATAAGCTCCCCGAAACCCTTCGACAACCCGTAAGCGCTGGGCGTGTCGAGCGGCACTTCGTCCTCTGACTGGTACCACCTGCGAGTTCTGAAGTGGACGCTCATCGTGCTGGTGTAGACGCCGTTGCGAAGGCCCATGTTGTACCCGGTCCACAGAAAGAGATGGAGCCCCATGTTGTTCACGGTGTAGTTCTCGCGGATCACCTTCTCATCCTGCTCGGTAGAAGAGCCGCCTTGAGGGCTCTGCATCACTAGCCAGATGAAAGTGTCCATCCCGTCCAGCGCCCGAGCGATGGCATCAGTGTCAGTGACTGAGCCTTGAACGAAATCGACGCCCTCATGCCTTGGCGGCGCTAGATCGAACACTCGAATATCGTGTCGTTCTCGGATATAAGGCGTGATGAATGTTCCGACGTGACCCGAGCCACCAACCAACAAGACCTTCATATGAATACCCGATCGCCTTCCAAGAGTGTGTTTGCGGTGCGCGAATTATACGCCCTTACCGACCTTCAGACCGTTGCGAAAACCCTCGTCATTCCCGCGAACGCGGGAACCCAGAAGAGCGGCAGTGCAACCGATTTCGTCTGGTGATTCGAGATGGAGGTTGTCTCGCGTACATGAGGCCTGCAACGCGTCATCCTCTCCGCGTGGCGGCGTAACGGGTGCACACCTCAGTCTGACCTTCACCGTTCCCGAGTGATCTCCACGGTCGCAACAGCGTCACCAAACGCCGCCAGCGCGACGGGCTTCCGCGCCCTCACCGTCGCCTGTTTCACAGAGACATGCGCACCTAGGCAGATATCAACGACCTTGCCAGCGAAAGCTTCCAAAAGCGAGAAAGAAGTAACAGACATCTCGGCGACAATGCGGGAACACAACGCGTTGTAATCAGGCGCGTCTTTAATATCGTCGGTGTTGCTGGCCCGGTGCAGATCCGCGAGAAGCTCGATATCGACCACGACGAGTTGGGGCTTTTCCCGCTCCCACTCTTCGACACCGATGATGCATGTCACCTCGAGGCGGTCGATGCGAACCTTGCCGCTTATTTTGTCGACAGGCTCAAACATGTAGCTAGTCTACCGATCGAATCAGCCTCTACTCAGTCGCATCTTCGATGAGCTCCTCGATCACACCCATCACGATCACGATCGCGTGCCCCATCGGTTCAGGCTTCACTCTCTCCAGAATGTCTTGCGGCGAGTTTATGTGCTGCAGATCGTTGCCGTAGATGAACATCACATCGACGCCCGCATCCATGAAATTGGCGTGATCCGAAGCAGCGTAGCCGATGTCTTCCACCAAGAGGTTGATACCAAGATCATCAGAGACGTCCATCGCCATGTGGGCAATGCGTCCGGAGTCTTCTACTGCGATTCTCCCCAAACCGACCGAGTCGACGTTGATCATTGCATCGATGCGCGACAGCTCATCTCGACTCAAGCCTCCCACGTATCGACTGCTGCCATGCAGACCAGTCTCTTCAGATCCGAAGAGGATAAAGCGGAGATCAAACGGCAACTCGTCATCGATCAACTCCTGAGCCAAGACGTTGAGGACGGCGACACCGGTCCCGTTGTCGTTGGCGCCAGAAGAGTCGTGCGTCGTGTCGTAGTGAGCGCCCAGGATCAGAACTTCATCGTCGTCGATGTCGTTGTTGAGTTCGGCAACGACGTTGCGGGAAGGGCCGTTGCCCAACCTTTCAACTGAGGCATTGATTATGATCTCTTCGCCTGCATCCATCGCATTGATGAGCTTCAATCCGTGCGGACGTCTTACGTTGAACATCGGGATTTCGGGCCTTTCGTTTATCTCCTCCCACCTCAACTGGCGTGAATCTCGGTTATCAAATATCACGAGTGCTACCGCACCCGCTTCAAGCACGTTCGCATGCTTGGATTCCAACGGGATTGATCCGAACTCAGCGAGAGCAACCTTCCCTTCAAGATCGAGGAGCTCAATTTCGTCGGTGCTGCCACGACCAACATACACGAGCTCGCCCACAGCCTCGCCGGCGACAACAGGTTCGACGGGAACCCCCTGCACGAATGGTGATGGTCCAGCGAAGGTGTCGAAAAGGATAGGGTCATCGTCTGATCCTGACACCACTTCGCGCATGGAGCCAATCGGCCAACCATCCGTCACCTCAAATGACGAAATCTCGACATCGTATCCGAGCCGATCGAACTCATCAGCCAAGAATTCGGCGGCGGCGAGTTCTTCGTCGGTGGCGCTCTCTCGTGGGCTCAAATCATCTGCGAAGAACACGACCAAGTCCCATACCCTCTCCTCCAACGTGCCTTCCGCATCCGGAAGAGCAGGAGTTGATGTGGGGCTCGGAGCAACCGTTGCGGTCGGGATTGGGGTCGACGTCGGCATAGGAGTAATGGTGGGCTCTGGAGTCGACGTAGAAGGTGCGGCTGTAGGTGTAGAAACGGTAGTTGACGTCGGATCGGCTGAGGCTCGAGGCGAGAGCGTCGTCACCGACGTGGGCGCGATCGTTGGCACGCCAGTGGGCTCTGCCTCGCTCGTGGTACAGCCAAGGATCAAGGCCGAGACGACTATGAATACGCCGATCCATATCTTGGCGGGAAGGCTCAAATTATCGATGTGGTTGGAGTAGGGCATCTTCTAAAAGGGTCGTATTCTGTCATACGATCCGAGATAGTTTAAAGTTTCTGCATCGCAACTCCGAGGGTCTCCATACACCCTTTTGAACATGAACTACAAACCTCACATCTTCGCAGGCAACAATATCGATCGGGGCGACACGCTTCGACGCAGCGAGAGCGGAATCCGTGGGCTGATGCGATCGGATCAAACCCGCGTGTTGGTGTTTCTCGACTTCAACCCGCTCGTCGATGTCAACAATTCCGACGCAGCGTCTCTGGCGTGGCTCTCGACAGATGATGCGGCGCGTGTCAGCGGCGCGGCCAAACGATTGGAGACTTTTCTGGGAGTGAATGATGACGGCTCGCCCCTAGTCGCTTGGAATCTGGAGAGCGGCGAACGAGACGACCGGGGCGTGGATATCTCGGTGATGGACAATGGCTCGCTCAGCTTTGAAGACGCACGTGAGGCCGCGGGCTTGATCTCGGGAGTCGAAACTGGCATCTTGGCACAGGCTAAATCGAACTTGGACTGGCACTTCAGGCATCAATATTGCTCACGATGCGGCGAGATGACGGAGATGCGCAGGGGCGGATTGATGCGCAACTGCAACAGTTGCAAAACCGAACACTTTCCGAGATCAGACCCGGTAGTGATCACCGTTGTGACCGATGGCGATCGATGCCTTCTCGGCCAATCGAGCGGACGCTTGAGTCGTATGCGCATGTACTCAGCGCTGGCCGGTTTCATGGATCACGGCGAGTCGATGGAGGAGGCTGTGCGCCGTGAGGTAAAGGAGGAGGCCGGTATCGAGGTCGGGCAAGTTCGATACCACTCGTCACAGCCTTGGCCCTTCCCTTCATCACTGATGATCGGCAGCCACTCGCAAGCCTTAACCACCAACATCGACAAAGACGACTTCGAGATGACCGATGTGAGGTGGTTCACCAGAGATGAAGTGTTCTTGGCATTGGAGCAGAAGAACCCGTCGCTTAACGTACCAGGCCCGATAGCAATAGCCCATCACCTCATCAAGTCGTGGGCAAACGGCGACGTCCCAACATTCGAGACGAGTGAATAATGAATCTTAAGACAGCGCGTGCGGTGCACGTCGATATACCCTCCGCACAACCCAAGACTCCAGCCCGGCGCGTACCGTGGCCTCAGACGGCTCTAAGGGCGATGCCGATCAACTACTATCGGGAGTTCTCGCGCCTGCCGCAAGATATGCCTGGCGCCGTGGGCTTGCCCGAGGTTTGGGTGCAGGTCATCGCCGATGACGGCACATTCGGACTCGGAAGATGCTCGTTCGGTCAACCAGTGGCGTCGTACGTCGACCATGTGATCGCGCCCCTGATCGAAGGTCGGGACTGCATGGCGATCGAGTTGATGAACGATCTGGTGATGAGGGCGGGGTTTCGTCACGGCTACGCGGGCATCGTCTCGACCGCCATGTCGGGGGTTGACATCGCGCTCTGGGATCTCAAAGGCAAACTGCTCGAACGCCCCGTCTACGAGTTGCTCGGCGGACCGGTCAGAGACAGGATCGCTTTGTATGCGACCGGCGACGATCTCGATTGGGCGCAGGAGTTGGGATTCACCCGATTCAAGATCACGAACCCCGGGCACTACTCCGAAGGCGATGAGGGCCTGCACAGAATCGTCGAGCACGTCGCCATGTCCCGCGAAGCCGTCGGAGATCGAGCCGAGTTGATGATCAACCCGGTCATGTCGTTCAACGTCGAATTCACGCTTCGACTCGCCGAGATGCTGCGACCCTACAACCTCCGCTGGCTAGAGGAGCCGCTGCCGCCTCACGACATCGAGGGCCACGCCGAACTGAAGCGGAGCATCACTTGGATCCCCCTGGCAACCGGAGAGGACCACAGAGGCAGACACTCCTTCGCCCAGCTGATCGAACGCCGCGCGATCGACATTGTTCAGCCCGACATCGGATGGGGCGGAGGGATCAGCGAGGCCTTGAAGATCTACCACATCGCCGAAACCGCCGGCATAGCTACGATTCCTCACGGTGGAGCAAACACGCCTTGGGGTCAGCACTTCGTGATGGCGATCCCAGAGTCACCCATCGCCGAGTACTGGATGGGCTCGCCGCCCGGCGTGCCGTTAGAAGAGTTGACACGCATCCCCGGCACCGTCGTAGCGAAGGATGGATTCATCAAACCCCCAGACGCCCCAGGCTTAGGGATGGAGATCACCGAGCAGATGATTAGGCCCTGGGAATACAAATCGCGGCCGTAAGTATTCCCCCTCTCTCCTCCCTCCGCTCCACCAACCCGTTAACCTAACGCAACTCTCGTTAACCTGCAGTCATTCATATCGCCCTCCCCGTCATCCCCGCGAACGCGGGGACCCAGAGGAAAGACAGAGCATCCGATCCCAACCCGCTCGTCGAGCAGGTACCCTCCCCCCTCCGGAAGACCTTTGCGGCGCAGCCCGTCATTCCCGCGGACGCGGGGATCCATAGGAATGACAGAGCAACCGATGCCAACCCGCTCGACGAGCGGGTACCCTCTCCCCTCCGTGGGAGAGGATTCAGGAGAGGGGGACGTTTAGAGAATCCGAATCCAATGCCCTTTCCGTTCGTCCTGAGCTTGTCGAAGGGCGCACCCTGGATCGGCCAAGCTTCAATTCATGGTTCGACGAGCTCCCCACGAACGGCGAAAAGCTCACTGTTAATGGGGCCCTCTTTCCTTCTGGTCATCCTCCCCGCGCAGCGGCGTGCTGCGACGAGGCCGCGTATTTGCGGCCTGCTCGAAGCCTGTCGAAGGATCTGGGGAGGGGTAAACCCCTGAGAGTGTCCCGCGGTTCGGCGCTTCAGGTTGGAATCGGTTTCTCTGAACGTCCCCCTCACCTCTTTGCAAATGCGTAAGCACACGCATTTGCAAAGGTTCTGATGATGCGGATGCTCCCTCCGAGCCACGAAGCTCAATCCGCTTCGTCCCTCGGAGGGGAGAGGGAACACGTCCTGCGGACATGTTGGGGTTTTTGCGAAGGCCACCCTTGGGGGAAGGCGGTTTGGGATCCCCTACCTCATGAAGCCGTCGAGCGCATGCGCCCGCATGTACTCGACGTCTAGCTCCACTCCAATGCCTGGACGATTCGCATCGAGATATATCTTGTCGCCTCGAATGTCGAGCGGGGTGTCGATGAACTCGTCGTAGGCGTTCAGCTTTGCCCGGGAGGTCTCGACACGGTAGCAGTTAGGCACCGTGATCATCACCTGCGCACCCGCGATTACGTTGATCGGACCGCTGGCGTCGTGTGGCGAAACCGGGATGTAGTAGATCTCGGCTTGAGTGCAGATCTTCTTGAGCTCGCTCACACCGCCGGTCCACGTAATGTCCGGCATCACAAAGTCGGCGAGGCCGTTTTCGAAGATCTCGGCGAACTCCCATCGAGTGTGAATTCTCTCGCCGACGCATATCGGGATGTTGGTAGAGTCGCGCACCTGCTTTAGAGCGGTGTTGTTCTCGACTCCGACCGGCTCTTCGAACCAGAAGATGTTATACGGCTCGAGGGCTTTGGCAAGCCTTATCGCGGTCGGCACGTCGAACCGTGCGTGGTTGTCGATGAGAATCTCGAAGTTAGGGCCGACGGCCTCCCTCGCCGCCGCAATTCTGGCCACTCCCAGAGCTTCGGCCTCATCGGTGAGGCGACCGCTCATGTAGCCGTCGATCTCGTCCGGATGATGAGGATGCCAAGGGTCGGTCTTAAGAGCTTTCTGACCCGTATCCTTGATCGCCTTGCAGTGCTGCGCCAGCCCTTCAGGAGTTGCGCCGTTTTCGGGATGGCAGTAGACATCGACCGAGTCGCGCACTGGCCCGCCGAGCAGCTCGTAGACAGGTTGGCCGAGCACCTTCCCCCTGATGTCCCAGAGAGCGATGTCGATCCCGCTGATGACGCTCGTCGTCGCGCCTCGGGAGCCCATGTAGGTGAAGTGGCGGAATAGCTTGTGCCAGATCTTCTCGATGTTCTTAGGTTCGTCGCCCTCGAGCAACTCGCTGACATGACCGATCAGTGATGCGACACCGCGATTCGCCTTGTCGCGCGTGCACGTCACCTCGCCCCAGCCGGTAACCCCTTCGTCGGTGTTCACTTCCACGAATATGTACTCGCGGTTGTGGCGCCGCGCTTGGCTGTCCTCCGCGGTGTCGAGATAAGGGCTAGGGGCCGAAATGAGCCAAGGGGTGACTTTCGTGATCTTCATTTTTTCTTCTGCCGATCTGTGGTGGTGGGCAAGAGAATCCGCTCCGCCGCGCTTGGCTGATGGAATCCTAGATGTGGACTATTTTAGGGCTGGAAGCGTTGATTGCGCCGCAAATGTCTGTTCGCCCTTAAGCCGTCGAAGGATGCGGCGGCGGCAGGTCCCAACTCAGAACAACAATCTCACGTCGGCAATCGATCCGACCTGTCCGTCATCCCCGCGAACGTGGGGACCCAGACGAACGACGCGCAACCGATGAGATGAAGACCAGGGGAGTCCTCACTGAATGCGCTGAAGTATCGCGTCCAAAAGCTGCTGCATCCGACCGTACTCCTGCGCCCCGTTGAACTTGAGCACCACCTCTTGGTTCTCCTTGTCGATGTACTTGATGAAAATCGTCGGCGTAGAGTTCACTCCCAACGCCTGACCGTAAGCTCGATCGATCTGCCAAGTGGCCGCGTGTCGACCCGATTGGAGGCAACCCTCAATCACGTCTGGGTCGGACTTGGTGTTGGGAATCCAGTTATGAAGATTGCTCGGATTGAGATTCCCTTGGTTCTGGTAGAGAATTTCGACCGTGTTCCAAAACGTCTCTGCTCCCTGCTCCCCGGCGCAGTCGGAGATCTCAGCCAGTACTGCGGATTCTTGATCGATAACAGGGAAGTGGAAGTAGATCATACGCAGCGTGCCATCCGCCACGTAGGTCTCGAGGAGCTGGGCAACGGTCCCGCGATGCCAAGTACCGCAGTGCGGTCACTGGAAGTCTGAGAAGTCGAAGAGCGTTATCGGCGCATCGTCGCTGCCGCGCACGTTGTATCCGCGATGAGGCACTGCAACAGAGGCGGCTTGAGGCGCGGGCGTCGGATCTGGCGCAATCGTGGCAGTGGGTGCCGGAGTCGGCGTAGGCTCGGGAGTCGGAGTGTCCGGAGCCGCAGACCCGCAAGCGATTGCGATTGCCGCAACCACAGTTGCGGAGGTTACGAGAGCGATGAGACGCATCTCGTGATTCTACGTTCCTGACCTACTCCAAATCGTTTTCCCTCTCCCCTCTAGAGACCATTGCAAAACCCCAATACGACCGCAGGGCGTGTCCCCTCTCCCCCTTGGGGAGAGGATTCAGGTGAGGGGGATCGACAGACGCATCAGATTTCCAAACCCGAGAATCCCGCATCTGAGAAGCGTCGCCAAATCGGTTGCACTGTCTTTCCTCTGGGTTCCCGCGTTCGCGGGAATGACGGCACGTTTTGCAAAGGTCTCCTCGACGGAGAGAACCTTCGAAGGATATGCGGCAGGGCGGCCCCCCAGCCAAACCGCTTTGACGCTGCCCCTACCCGTCATCCCCGCGAACGCGGGGATCCAGAGGATCAACAGAGCAACCGATTCCTAAATGCCGGTAACACGACCTCTCCTTCTCAACCCTTCCCGTCATCCTCGCCGTGTAGCAGGATGCTGCGACGTGACCGCATGTGTTGCGGTCTGCTCGAAGCCCCGTCGAAGGATCTGGGGCAAGGCGGCCCTCAGCCCAACCGCTTTAACTCTGCCCCTACCCGTCATCCCCGCGTTCGCGGGGATCCAGAGGATCAATAAAGCAATCGATTTCCGTGGGACGATCGGAATCGAACCCTCCCCCAACCCCTTCACATTCGCCCCACTCACCTCCCTCAACCCGAGCCGTTACCATATATCTCGCTTGCCTTGTGGCTAGAGCGAGACCGACGAGCGATGAACAGAAACTGAACACACTCTGATGCATCGACTCGCAAAGCTCGAAGTGCTCGTCCCCTATCTCATCGTCTTCACCGCCAGCGCCTGCAGCCTCATTCTCGAGATAGTCGCCGGGCGCATCCTCGCCCCCGTCATCGGAGTCTCCCTCTATACCTGGACCAGCATCATCGGCGTGGTCTTGGCCGGCATCAGCATCGGAAACTTCATCGGAGGAGTCATTGCCGATCGCTACCCCTCACGGCTGACTCTCGGCATCATCCTACTCGGTGCCGGAATCTTCACCGTGACGATACTGCCGCTCATACAGGTCACTGGCGACCTCGTGAAAGATCTGCCGATACTACTCCGCATAGTCGCCCTGACCGCCGTGCTCTTCCTGCCCGTGAGCCTGATCTTAGGAATGGTGACACCGATAGTAATCAAGCTGCACCTGCGGGAGCTGTCCCAGACAGGCAATATCGTGGGACGCTTCTACGCCATCTCGACCGCCGGATCCATCCTCGGAGTCTTCCTCACAGGATTCGTGCTGATCCAGTGGATCGGCACCCGACCCATCGTGCTCGCCGTGGCGATCGTGCTCTTCGCCATCGCCCTGCTGTTCGGCGATCTATGGAAGGTGCGCTACAAGGTCGTAGCGATGCTGACCGTGGCGATCGCAGCCGGTGCCGTAACCCTGAGCTTCACCTACGATTGGCTCGATCCAGGCTGCCAGGAAGAGAGCAACTACTTCTGCATCAAGATTGGGGAGCGAGAGATTCAGGGGCACAGAGTGAGAACCCTCACTCTAGACCAGCTCCTCCACAGCTACGTCGCTCTCGACGACCCCACCTTTCTCGTCTACGGATACGAAAAAGTCACCGCCGACTTCGTCGCTCTCCAAGACACCCGCAGAGCAAGTCCGAACGTGCTCTTCATCGGCGGCGGCGGATACACCATGCCCAAACTGATCGAGACAGCCTACCCCGACTGGGCCATCGAGGTGATCGAGATAGACCCCGAGGTGACGGAAGTCGCCCACGCCTACTTCGCCCTGCCTCGCGACACCTCGATCGTCACCTACAACGTCGACGCCCGGATGAAGGCCCGCGAACTCACCGAGAACACCTACGACATGATCGTCGGCGACGCTTTCAACGACTTCTCCGTCCCCTACCAGCTCACCACGATGGAGTTCAACGAGCGAGTGAAAGAGCTGCTCAAGCCCGAAGGAATCTTCATCGTCAACATCGTCGACAACCTCACCACGGGCCGATTCCTCCGCGCCTACGTCCACACCCTCTCCCAGACCTTCGACCAGGTCTACGTCCTCCGCGACGACGACCTCTGGGAAGACGACCCCCGCAACAACGTCACCTACGTAGTAGTCGGCACCGACGGCGAAGTCACGGCATGGGATCTCAGAAGCTCCAACGCAGTCGCCGGCTGGCACGAGCCCGTAAGCAGATTCATGCCCGAAGACGTCCGCGCCCGCTGGTTCGCCCGCCAAAAACCAATCACACTAACCGACGGCTTCGTACCAGTAGACCAGATGCTCGCCCACCTCTACCTGCGGAGTAGGTAGGGGGTTCGTGGTGTTCCCCTCTCCCCTCCGAGGGAGATGGCCGATGCCCTTTCGTCTGGAGCCCGTCAATGGACGCCCGCCGAACCGTACGGCGGGTACCCTCTCCCCTTCTGAGCGCGCCCACCTCCGTCATCCCCGCGAACGCGGGGATCCAGAGGAAGGCTAGAGCATCCGATCACCGGTGCCGGGTGTATATTCCGCTGGCCTTGGGCTGGTCGAAGGGCGCGCGTTTTTTCATGGTTCGACAAGCTCAACACGAACGGCGGGGCGGCTGGCCGAGAAGCAGCGGGCGGTTCAGCACGAACGCGGGATGACGGGGGTGGCGTATTTGGCCTTGCCTCGGCCCAGATCCCCATCACTTTTTCTCTTTGCGCCATGTCGTAGCCGGTAGTTGCTCTGCGTCACATGCGCAAGGGTCCTGATGATGCGGATGCATCGCGTCCGAGGCACGAAGCTCATTCCGCTTCGTCACTCGGAGGGGAGAGGTGGGCGTGTCAATGATTATGGTTTCATCGGTTGCTCTTTCTTTCTGATGTGTTGGGTTTAGGCCCAGAACAGCGGGGTTGGGGTTGCGTCGGGGGTGAAGGCCAGCATCAGGGCGTCGGCTCTGTCGGGGCTTTTTCGGCCCTGGCGCCTTATCCGCTGCTTGTCCTCGAGTATCATCTGTCCCCTGCTGTTGAAGGCGTACTTCAGGGAGGCCAGCTCGCTCATCAGTTCGGGGTCGTTGGGTATGGATATGTCTCCTTGGTTGAATCTGGTTCTCAGCGCGTCGAACAGCTCGGCTCTGACGTTCACGAATCTCTCGGTGTTTCTGGGTCTCTTGCCTCCGTTTATGCCTATGGCTTCTCTGCGGCCCGTTTCGCGGAGTCGGTCTAGGACCCCGGCGCCGATGCCCACTTCGTCGACGACTATCGCATCGACTCGTGTCTCCTCTGCGAGTCTGAGAGCGCGTCCTGCGACTCTCATGGTGTCCTCGCCTCGAGGGAACACTTCCAGGTTCGTGACGGCGCGACCGGTCCTGACGCACGCGACTGTTCGGTCGTTGCCGAATCTCGCGACGTCGAGCCCCATGACCGTTTGCTGGTTTCCGGGTTCGTTCGTCGCGGGATCGCGGGCAACGGCGGCTTCTATGAGTTGCAGGGGTATGAGCGTGTCTTCGGCGGATGACGGGAACTGACCGAGGACCCTCGTCTGGTAGGCGGGGCTTTGCTCGCCCCACATGTCACGAGCGTTTTCGACCCATTCCCTGGTGAGGAGCCCCAATGCGTTGCCGGTTGCTTCCTCGCTCCTAAGGTTCGGGGTGTCGAACGCGGAGATGTGGATTGTCTTCCAGACGGTCCTGTTCTTGTGGAACGCGTCGTAGAAGTATCCCTCCAGGGAGTTGGGGTTTCCGATGATGAGTATCTTTGCGTTCCGGGCGGTCATGGAGCCTTCGATGGCTTCGAAGATCTGCTCTCTGACGCCGGAGGCCTCATCGACGACGAAGAGGATGTTTCGCCGGTGGAATCCCTGGAATCTCTGTTCTCGGTCGGTGGAGAAGCCGTGGGCGATCCTTTTTTGGTCGATCTCGAGCTTTGTGGCCGAGACGCTTCCTCCGATCAGTTCGGCGTGGGCGGTGTGTATGGCGTTTATCTCACGCCACAGCAGCTGACGAACCTGCCGGTCTGTCGGTGCGGTGGTGACGACGGTGGCCTGGTCGTGAGCCATGAGCCACCACACGACTACGTGGGCCGCGATGTAGGTCTTGCCAGAGCCGTTGCAGGACCTCACGGCGACGCGGTCGTGCTGCGCCACTGCGTTCAGGATCTCCCTCTGCTTCTGCCAGGGGTCTGCGCCTAGCTGCTTGGTGACGAAGGCGACGGGGTTTCTGAGGGCGGAGTATCTCCGGTTCTGCTCGGCTTCGGAGTCTCCGGGCCGCGCGGGTTCGGAAGGCTGCTCTGCCATCGTTCTCCTCCCCTCGTCGTCATCGTCATCGGTGGCACGGGCTTGCGCCCTGCGAAGCCGTTTCACGGAACTTCAGCCGCGTGGTTTTGGACTTTGTCCGCGTGTGGGCCGCTGGTTCTTATGGTACATGTGTACTGGGTGATGTCAAGGGGGAGGGGTTAGAGCGAAAGGTCGATGTTCCGCGCAACGCTCACCACACGTAACTTGTACTTCTCAACCAATCGGCTGCGCCGCGCGCTTCCGGCGGCTGCAGGAGTTGACAATCTTGGACACAATTGAGATCAGAGTTGACGACATTTCAGTCGTAGTGCAGGGAGATGGACCTAGGGTAATCGAAGCAGTCAACCGAATAGTTCGCGCACTGATGGGTATGGGAAGGCATGGAACCTCTTTGAAAGGTGTTGGCGGTGATACGGGCAAGCGAGCGAACAGTGGTATTGAGGATGGTCTCGAGGAGGGGGCGAGGCACTTCTCAGACGACTCTCCCATATCCATCGATCAACCGGCGATGTTGAGGATACACGCCGAGCCTGGAGCGGCGGAGGCGGAACTTCCGATTGAAGCATATACAAACGCTATCTTGGTGTTGCTGTCCGAACTTGGCGGCAAGGCTGATGTTGGTACTGTCGCGCATAGGGTCGGTGAGCGTCTTGGAGGGGATTTCAACCCGAGCGACCTGACTATGACTGATTCAGGCGTCCCTAAGTGGCGGGCACGCCTAAAGTGGGCCCGTGAAAAGCTAGCTAGAAACGGGATGCTTGACCGCCATCGGACACCTGGGGTTTGGGTGCTTTCTGAAGACGGAGCGAGAGAGGCGGCGCGTCTGTCTGAAGAACTTAACGAGCAGTTGTCGTAGGGAAAGATCGAGTGACATGGCCAAAGATTTCGAAAAGACTGCAATCAGGAGCTCAAGACGCACCGTTGAAAGGCTCGAACGTCAAAGTGATCCGGATGGTTTGAACATGTCTATCACTAGGACCATGGAGACGGAAGAGGAGCACTATGACATCGAAGTCCGAAAGGGGCCAGATGAACGCGATGGCAGAGGGTCCGGTGGGTTTTGGTTGGGAACCAAGGTGGGTGTGTTTTTAAAGACGATATGGGTTTGGGCAAGTGGTTTGTGGTTGGAGTAGATTCCGGGAGTCGCCGCAAGTCCAACTCGTCGGCCGTCGGGGCATTCTGCTCCGAAGGTTGGATATTTCGAAGTTGGCATAGGATGTGGGCTTGCACATGGAAACGGATGCTTTTTCGGTCCTCTGGGTTCCCGCGTTCGCGGGAATGACGGGGCAGAGGGGGATTGAAGGGGTAGAGCAGAGATGACGCGGAAGGGTGGGGTTGACGCGGTTGAGCTTGAGGGGTGAGTTGTCGCTGGCGCCTGTGGAAGCGGCAATTGACACGCGCTGGGCATTTTGGGGCGAAGCGTGCGTAGATTTGGGGGATGAGTTCGGCTTACGTTTATATCGTCGCAAGTAGGCGAAATGGGACTCTTTACACGGGGGTGACGTCGAACTTGGTTCAGAGGGTTTGGCGTCACAAGAATGGGGAATTCGAAGGCTTGGCGAAGAGGTACAGAACGTACGTTTTGGTGTGGTACGAGAGTCACGAGACCGTAGAGGGAGCGATCGAGCGGGAGAAAACCATCAAGCGCTGGTATAGGAAATGGAAGCTTGATCTCATTGAGAAGGGGAACCCCACTTGGCGGGATTTGTACGCGGAGTTGCTGTGAACTTGAATTCATCCTCGGTTCGGTGAGAGGGTGGATTCGGATGCGTTGTCGTTCCTCTGGGTCCCCGCGTTCGCGGGGATGACGAGGTGGGCGTGCCGGAGACGGGGCGTGGGGGGACGACGCGTTCGCGGATGACGGGTGGGCTTGTTTGCCGCGTTGGTGAACCGGCTGCGTTGTCGTTCCTCTGGGTCCCCGCGTTCGCGGGGATGACGGGGGTGGAAGCACTCCGGAGATGGAGCGTGGGGGGACGATGCCTTCGCGGGGATGACGAACCGTCGGGAGTATCGCGCGTTTTGACACGCACCTTCCTGAATAGTCGGGAGTTCGGTGCGTTCGAGAGTGAGAGGATTAGACCCGAATCACCAAACCGAATACCCCCCGTCCACCGGGATCGACGTACCCGTCACGAAGTCCGACGCCGGCGATGCCAGGAACAGTGCCGTGCCTGCGAGGTCTGAGGGGATGCCCCAGCGGTCGGCGGGCGTGCGGTCTTGAACCAGCTGGTAGCGCTCCGGGAAGAGCTGCTTGAACTGATCCGTCATTTCGGTGACGATCCAGCCGGGAAGGATGGCGTTCGCCTGCACGTTGTGTCGGGCCCAAGCCACCGCGCACGACTTGGTGTACTGCACCACTCCGCCCTTCGAGGCGGCATATGCGGAGGCGTAGGCGGTACCGAAAATCGACATCATCGAGCCGATGTTTATGTACTTGCCCGCACCTTTTTCCTTCAGGTGCGGAAAGGTGAGCGACGAGACGTTGTGAATCGCCGTGAGGTTGGTGTCGATTACGTATCGCCAGTCGTCGTCAGAGAGGTTCTGGGGTTCGTCCGAACGACGGTTCGTCCCGGCGTTGTTCACGATGATGTCCCATCCTCCCAGCTTCTCCATCGTGGCATCGAGCGCCGCTTGGACCGATGACCGATCGGTAACGTCGCACTCGAGCGGGAGCACGCGGGAAGCGTCCCCGTCGGCGGCTTCCACAAGTTGCATAACCGCCGCCTCGAGTTTGTCAGGGTTTCTAGCGGCAATGGCGACAGAGGCCCCGTGCTGCACGTATCCGAGAGCTATGCCGAGTCCGATGCCTCCGTTGCCGCCGGTGACGAATCCGACTTTGCCGCTGAGGTCGAAGAGGTTGGTTGAGTTGGTCATGTTGAGGTCTGGGTTGTGAAGGTCGATTGAGTGCGAGATTATCTTATTTTTGCGGATGTTTGGGATGGCGGGGCAGCGCTCCTTTCGCCCTGAGTGGTTCGACAAGCTCACCACGAACGGGGAACACGCTCCCGTCACGAAAGGAATCGGCGCACCCTCGACGAACGCGAAACGCACTCTCGTTCGGACGGGGAAGACGCTCCCGCCACGAACGGATACGGCGCACCCTCGACGAACGGGGAAGACGCTCCCGCACGAACGGAAAGGTGCTCCCATCACGAACGGGGAAGGCGCTCTCATCGCGGACGGAGAAGGTGCTCTCGCAATTCACCGGAAAAACGCTCTCTTGAGTAAACCGTTGCACGACCCAAACACGTCGGGAGGACGTGTACCCTCTCCCCTCGGTGGGAGAGGATTCAGGAGAGGGGGACTGACAAAGAATCCGACTCCAAATTGAAACACCAAGCTACTTGACGCTCACGGCCACCTAGATTAAGGCCGCCGCCGCAATGACGCGAGTTCTGCACGGGGCTCATACAGGGAGCCCTCTCCCTTCAAACCAAAGGTGAGCAGATAGTATGATTGACTTCACGTTGACTAGTGCATTTTTGCGTGCCTGAGGCATTCGCCTCATCGTCTAATCTCACCGTGGGCACGCAGTTCTCGAACAATCGAAATTGATGAAGTATCGCGGATTTAACTCCGACGTTTCCGCCGAAGAGCGGAGGCGCGGTCTCCAGAAGCTGGGTCCCGTCAACTTTGGCGATAGGGACAACATCTTCGTTCGGCTGCGACGTCAGCTCCGGAATCCCTCCCTTCTGACCTTCATCATCGTCTGCATAGTCATCCTTTCGATACCAGTAGCAATCGCGTTCCCGGGCTTTTACGAAGGCGCCCAAGAAGGAATAGTGCGAATACGCCAAGAGCCGGTCACCTACTTCTTGAAGTCATCCACCCCAAGTTGGATCAACCCATTTCTGCAGCGTCACATCTCTAGAATGCAGAACGCCGAGATCCCAGTCGAGTGGCACGGGGTCTCGTTCCAGCACGGCCCATGCTTCCCCGGCAACCTATCTCAGCTGCCCGAGGGGAAGTATTCGGACGCCGTTGTCAATGCTTGCGGCGATCTTCACAAGATTCAAGCCGATTACGCGGTCGATTGTGCAACGACCAGAAATTGCAACATTCCCCCAGTCGCCGTAACTCGGCTTCAGCAAGTGAGCGACGATCTGATATTTGCGTTCTCAGACGCCTACGCCGACGTCTCGTTGTTAGAGGAGCAGGCGAACCCTTAAGTGGTGGGGGAGACCCCGAAGCCGATCCGGGCTCTTTCATGGTTCGACGAGCTCACCGCGAACGGAATGAACCGACTCCCTCCGTCCTCCCTGGAGAGCTGGGTGCTACGCGTGGGCGCATGTTATGCGGCCATGTCGGAGCCTGTCGAAGCGCGGCCTCTGAACCGAGTGGCAGGCACGCTCTGCCAGCGGTGGGAGATCGTTCGCGTCCTGTCGAAACGGTTGGGCGTCAGCACCGCATCACCAGGTAAACACCGTCCCACGCAGCAGCTTGGCGTCGTCGCTGGCAATGAAAGTGGCGATGCGCGCCACGTCGTCAGGATCAGTCAACTCCGCCATCTGCTGATCGTATAGTGCTTGGTCGCCCGTCAGTTCAAGCTGATGCTGCAGGTTGTTAAGGACTAGCGGAGTGCGCACACGCCCGGGTGCGATGTCGTTGACCCGGATCTTGTCCACATCTATGTGGCGCTGCATCACCATCGTGAAGCCGTGGACGGCCCCCTTGCTCGCTGCGTAAGCATATGACGATGAACCGCCCATAACCCCTGCGCCGGATGCCGTGAGGATTATCACCCCTCCGTCAGGTTGGTCGTTCATATACGTGACGACCTGCTTGGCCACCAGATAAGTGCCTCGGAGATTAATGTCTATGACCCGGTCCCAGGTCTCTTCTTCGAACGTTTCGAGTGGTTCGTGTGCGCCGTGGAGTATCCCCGCGAAGTGGATCAAGACATCGACTCCGCCCATCCACTGCACCGCCGCCGAGACTCCACCCTCGACGCTTAAACGGTCTGCGACGTCAACGTGCCAGCACTTCGCCACAGCGGCATCAACGTCGGAGTCATCGTTGATCTCGTTGGCCGTCTCTTGGGCGGACGCATCGTCGACGTCCAAGATCGCAACGGCTGCGGCTCCGCATTGGGCAGACGTTATCGCGGTCGAGCGTCCGATTCCGGTAGCAGCTCCGGTGACGATAATGCGTTTGCCTGTGAGGTCGGCGGGCATGATGAAATCTCGAGATTGGGGGTTACTGGTGTTCGGATTTTACCCGCAAGCTGCCAACGTGTTCGGCGGGTCATCGGCGCACAAATATAATCAGCCACAACATCCACGGCTCTTCCGCAGCCCGTTCTCAGGTTTGGTTTGTTATGACGTCACTGATCAAAGATGTTGATCGCCCGCCCCTTTTGCTCGTTATCGACGGCCACTCGATGGTGTTCCGAGCTTGGTTCGCCATTCCTGAAAGGCTAACTTCCGCCTCCGGCGTCGAAACGCGAGGCGCGTACGGATTCCTTACGACACTCATTCGTACGATCCGGGATCACAAACCCACACACATCGCAATCACGTTCGACACCCGGGCACCAACATTTCGCGACGAGTTGTTCGACGAGTACAAGGCGCAGCGACCGCCAATCGACCCCGAATTGCACGAGCAGATACCAATGGTTGAGGGAATCATGGCGGCGATGAAGGTGCCGGTCTACAAAATCGACGGCTGGGAGGCTGACGACGTTGTGGGCACCATCGTGAACCGTGCCGAGTCGGAGGGGATGCGATCGCTGATCCTTACCGGCGACGCCGATCAGCTGCAGCTGGTTACTGAAAAAACCAACCTTCTGATGTACACGGGTTTCGGTGACGTGAGGGTCTACGATCCAGAAGGCGTGCAAGAGCGTTACGACGGGTTGGGCCCCGAGTTCGTCGCCGAGATTAAGGCGCTGGAAGGCGATCCCTCAGACAACATCCCAGGGATCCCAAAGGTGGGCAAAAAGGCTGCAAGAACAGTCCTCTCAAAGTTTGGCCACTTCGACAACCTCTACGCCAATTTAGATGCCGTCGGTGAAATCCCAACTGCCGAACTAAGAGGCGCGAAGAGCGTCATGACCCGGCTGCGAGACGGCGAGCAGGTGGCGTACGACGGGTTGAAGCTGACCACGATCGTGACTGATGTGCCGATAGATGTGAGTTTCGAAGACGCCAAGTTCGGCAGGTACGACCGCGAAGAAGTGGTTGAGGCGTTGATGGATCTCGAATTCAGGTCGATAGTGCGCCAGATTCCTGATCCCGATGAAGCGGCGAAGGGCGAGTTTCCGTTGCCGTCGGCGGCTGGAGGCAGACAACAGAGCCTATTCAGCACACAGGACAGCGCCTCTAAATCCGCGTCAACTGAGGCAGCGAAGGCCGGCGACTACGAAGTCGTTAACTCTGAGGACGAGTTGTCGAAGTTGGTGGAGCAACTCAGCAACGCAGAGGGCTTTGCATTTGATACCGAGACTCTTGGAACCAACGCGATGCGTGACGCGATGGTGGGGATGTCGTTCTCGAATGTCGAGGGCAAAGGTTGGTATGTGCCTGTCGGTCACCGTCAGGGCGAGCAGATAGACATGGCTCGAGCGCTGGAGATCACAGCCCCGTTGTTCGAGGATGGATCGGTGCCGAAAGCGGCGCACAATGCAAACTTCGATGTGATGGTTATGCGTGGAGTTGGCGTGGAGGTCGAGAATGTGGCATTCGACACGATGATTGCGGCATCGCTTTGCGGTCGCAACCGGATCGGATTGAAGGACCTCGCCTTGGACCTGTTTAGGTCGGAGATGACTCCGATAAAGGAGTTGATAGGCACGGGTAGGAACCAGATCACGATGGCTGAGGTGCCGATCTCTGAGGTTGGCCCATACGCCTCGGCGGATGCGGACTTCACCTGGAGGCTGTGGAAGCACTTCGAGAGTGAACTCGATGGCCATAACGCCCGTCACGTCTTCGAAGAGATCGAGATGCCGTTGCTGCCAGTGATCGTGGACATGCAGCGTGTGGGAATGGTTGTGGACGAGATGATGCTCACCGCGCTCTCTGAGAGGCTCGGACGCGAGATTGAGACCATCAAGCAAGTAACGGGGACAATACTGGGCGGCCGCAACATCAACATCGCTTCGAACAAACAGATCGGCGAGATCCTGATCGATGAGTGGGGCGCTCCGAAGACGCGGAGGACGAAGACTGGATGGTCGATGGACGCCGAGTCACTTGATAGGGTCCTGAACACCGAGGGGTTGGACGATCGGATCTACGAGTTGGTGTCTGGCGTGCTCAGATTTCGCGAGCTCTCGAAGCTGAAGTCGACCTACGCCGACGCACTGCCGAAGATGATCAACCCAGACACGGGTCGTGTGCACTCTACCTTTAACCAAGCCGGATCGGCGACGGGCAGGTTGGCGAGCAACGATCCCAACGTGCAGAACATCCCTGTGCGCACCGAGTTGGGACGTGAGGTAAGGAATGCGTTTACGACCGGGATCGACGAGGGTTGGAGGCTGCTATCAGCTGACTACTCGCAGATCGAACTTCGGATCTTAGCTCATATGTCTTCAGAGCCCGGACTTTTGAAGGCTTTCCGGGAGAGCGAAGACATCCACGATGCAACGGCCCGGGCGATGTATGGAGTTGAAGAGGTGACGTCCGACCAGCGTCGGATCGCCAAGATTCTTAACTTCGGCGTCATCTATGGGTTGGGCCCTTCTGGCGTGGCGCGTCAGACTGACTTGACGCAGCAACAAGGTCGCGAATTTATAGACCTCTACTTCGGCAAATACCCCGGCATCAGCGACTTCATCCAGAGCCAGAAGGACTTGGCGAAGGTGAGGGGCTATGCGGAGACGATTGCAGGACGAAGGCGTTACCTACCCGATCTCAGAGGAGCCAACGGTGCACGTCGGGCTGCAGCGGAGCGAGTCTCGGTGAACATGCCGATCCAAGGGACTGCGGCAGACGTCATCAAGATTGCGATGGTGAACATCTCGAAGGAGTTGGCGAATCGCGGCCTGGATTCACGCATGACTGCTCAAGTCCACGACGAGTTGATCTTCGAAGTGGCACCCGGCGAGATGGAGGAGGTAACTTCGATCGCACACGAAATGATGCCGGCCGCCATGGAGTTGAAGGTGCCGTTGCTGGTCGATACGAAGAGCGGGGAGCGTTGGGGCGAGTTGGCGTGAAGATCGGGTCGACTCTTTCATTTGGCCGTCTGTTCCGTCCATGATAGGTTTCTAGCGTTAAGGGAAGTTGCAGATATGCAATTCAACAGCAATTGGATCTGGTTGGGAATACGGATCGTCGAGGTCGTGTTACTGATCGCATTGCTTGTAGCGAACACGGTGGGGGCGGCGTTTTTGTCGGTGGATGACGAAGTGGGCCTTAAACAGAACGATGAGATCGCTATCGCCGTGGTGTTATACATCGTTAACGGCATCGCGTTGATGTGGATCGTTTTGCGCATCGGATTGTTCATCGGCGGTCGCCTAGCTTCCCGCGAAACAGAGTCAGAGCCCCAATCTGAATGATCTGGGGCGTCGTCTGACCTAGCAGAGGTTTTCGAGAAACCTCAATCAAACCCTTAGGCCGGATTCCTTCGTCATTTCGCAGAAGAGGATTATTGCAAAACCCTCGTCATTCCCGCGAAAGCGGGCGGAATCGCCGATCCAGAAGTAAGACATTGCAAATCGTTAACGCTTCGCGCCGCGGATAGGCGGTTCACTCGTTAGGAATCGGATGCTCTTAACGTCCCCCTCACCTGAATCCTCTCCCTCGGAGGGGAGAGGGTACACGTCTCGCAGACGTGTTTTGGGGTCCTGCAAAGGTCTCCTCTTAGATACGGAGTGGATTGGGCTCTTCCGTTCGTCCTCCCTGCGGAGCTGGGTGCTACGTCGTGGGCGCATGTTATGCGGCCATGTCGGAACCTGTCGAAGGGCGAGCCGCCCAGTGCGGGATGTGCGGGGGTTCATGGTTCGACAAGCTCACCACGAACGGAGAAGCCGGCTCGTCACGAATCGGATGCTCTCAACGTCCCCCTCTCCTGAATCCTCTCCCACGGAGGGGAGAGGGTACACGTCCTTCAGACGTGTCTTGAGGTCCTGCAAAGGTCTCCACTTGGGTTCGAAGCTGAGAGAGCTTCCATCGTGGCGTGGACGATGCATCCACATCAACGGGCCTCCCGACTCGTCAGTTGAGTGTGGTGCACTTGGGGCTTTGTGGGTTTGCCGGTTAACATGACACCCCTAAAGAGGCCACGAACGAATTCCACATGACCACCGGTCACGTCTATATCGCTACCAGCCTAGATGGTTTCGTTGCGCGCCCTGACCATCGCATCGACTGGTTGACCAAACAGAAGACTGATGGGGAGGATCACGGATACGATGAATTCATCGATAGTGTGGATGGCATCGTTATGGGTCGCGGATCTTTCGAGACCATCTTGAGCTTTGGCGAGTGGCCCTACCAAAAACCGGTCATTGTCATGAGCAAGTCGCTTTCTCAGAGCGACATCCCTGCTGAACTCGCTGATAAAGTCCGCTTGAGCGATCTTGAACCTGTGGAGTTGATGCGATCGCTGGATGAGGAGGGGTGGTCCCGAGCTTATGTGGATGGGGGAAGGGTCGTGCAGTCGTTTATGAGAGCAGGATTGATCGAAGACATGGTTCTTACGACCATGCCGATCTTGATCGGCGATGGCATCCGGCTGTTCGGCGAGATTGACAGAGACATCGACCTGGAGTTGATCAGCGCCAAGTCGTTCAAGTCCGGAATGGTTCAGACTCGTTACCGGGTTTTGAAGGGCGATTGAGGGGTGCGAGGCGCCTAATGCGCGGGGCTTTACACTGCTCCCGCCACTTCGCCGGTGGGCATTCCTAGGTCGCGTCTGACGGCGGCAGAGACGCGGTTTAGCCGGCGCATGTTCTGCTCTTCGGGGATCATCTTGTCTGTGAGGAAGGCGAAGCCGACGTTGTGATCAGGGTCGCCCCAGCCTATGGACGTGGCCATTCCGCCATGCCCAAAGGTGTTCGAGCCGACCGGCGCCGCCGATCGGTCGACCCCGCCGACGGTGAGCCAAACGCCTTGGCCGACGAGTTTCTCGGTCATGTCTCCGATGTCGTAGCCGTGTTTATGGGCTTTGTAGACGTTCGACGCCGCTTCGCTGCTGATCCATTGGTCGCCATCGGGCGTGACGCCACCATTGGCAACGGTAGCGTAGAGCCGAGCCAGATCGTTGGCTGAGGTTACGCACGTGCCGCCGGGCGCGCTGATTTCGTGGCGCAGCAAACGATCCATGTTGCCGGGCATGTAAGGGTCTGGGTAATCGGAAGATGGGGTCAGGTTGGTGACGCGTCTAAGAGTTGAGCGGTCGTCCGGGCGAATCGAGAAGAAGGTGTCGTTGAGGCCAAGAGGAGTTCTCACCTCGCGTTCAAACACTTTTTTGAAGCTCAACCCCGATGCGCGCGCGGCGATTTCGCCGACTATCCAGCCGAAGGTGAGGGAGTGGTACTGAATGATTTTGCCGGGTTCGCTCTCGGGAGGAAGGCTGGCGATTATGTCGGTAACGCGCCCCCAGTCACCCCACTCGGTAGGTTCAGGTTCGAATGGGAGCCCAGACGTGTGAGTGAGCGCGTGGCGCAGAGTGACCTTCTGCTTGCCCCTTTGCGCGAACTCGGGCCAGTAATCTGCAACAGGAGCATCGATCTCGACCGTGCCAGCATCCAGCAGTCGCCAGATCGTTGCGGCCACTAATGCTTTGCCGCATGAGAAGGCTCTGTAGAGCGGCTGACCGTGCTCGGGCCAGATGCGTTTGCCGTCGATGTTTGCGGGCGAACCAGAAGTTGCGTTGAGAAGCTGCTGGCCTTGGCGGTATACGGCCAAAGACGCGCTGGTGTGCAGTCCGGCATTGAGTTGACTTCGAAGTTCTTCCAAACTTTCTTGGAACTCGACTCCATGATTGGAATCCGCTGCTGCGACTTCGGACGTGGCTATGGTGTTCAGCGCGTTGCTCCTTCGAGTTCTTCGTTGGCTTTACCGAGTCTGGAAAATACTCGGTCCGTGAGCCTTTCCATCCCTTCGATCCAACTCTCTTGAGCTTCTTTAGACCACGTCGGATCGAATGATGGGTACTTCTCCAGCACCTTGTCGGCAAGAGACATCAAGGCTGCGACCTCGTTGTCGATCGTCGTCGACATGGCAGGCATCGATCCGGGTTGAGGCACGGGTGTAGGTTGCAGAGCGGTTGTCTTGACGACCTTGGATTCAGGTCGAGACCTGCTTGCGCGCGTACGGTGCGAGAGTATGTGACGAGAGAGTGGGACCCCAGCGTCTCGAGCGGCATGGATGAAGAACGACTCGCACTTGATGAGCATCGAGTCGGTAGTTCCAAATTCTCGGAGCGCTTGTCGTAGCTGACCTCGAGTGGCATGTTCCAGATCAAGTTGGAAGACGGGTGTGTAGTAACGCTGGAGCAAAGCCCTCTTGATGCTCCTCCGCTCGTCGCCCTTAGCACTGACGAGGCGAAATAGCTCTTCCTGAGGTTTGCCATCAGCATCTATGAGGCCCAGAGCACGTAAAGTGCTAGAAATCTGAGATGCGGCGCTTCCAGAAAATCTGGAAGCGAAAACTGAACGGTCGATGCGGTCTGGAACTCCAGGTGTCAAAAATTCCAAAAACGTCGTAAAGGTGCGGTGTGGTACGTACGGGGGAATGGTGTTTGGCTCAGACGTCATGATTTCAAACTGGGAAACAGCGTTTTTCGGAATCAAAATCGAGTATATCTCAGTTATGTTCCAAATACGACATCAATATTGGAATATTCCAAATGCGCTTGGGACTAATTGGGACGATTTTGGATTTGGATTGTTGGAAATGCGACATTTGAGTGCATCAACTCATCTGATGTCGATTTTAAGAAGGAGAAACGGCAAGTGCGCATAGCAATCGAAAAGATAAAGCCGAGTCCCTCACGCCCGACTTACGATCACGAACGACGAGCTTGGGCTCGGAGGCGAAGGCCGAGGCGGATGCCTGTGATCCTGGCCGAGAAGGGCAACTTCTATCTACTTTCCGGGCAGAGCAACGTGGATGACGCGAAGAACTCGGGCGAGCGCCGCATCGAGTGCGTCGTCAAGCGCGGAGTCTCGGAGCTGGAGTGCGAGGAATTGCAACTGGCTGATGAGTACTTCTCATCGCTTCTGCCTCCGATGAAGCTGGCGGAATCGTTTCTGACGTTCCGCGACAAGTACGAGGTCACTCAACAAGAGTTGGCGAGAAGGACGGGGATAACGGCGGGGACCATTCACCACTACGAGAGTTTGCTTAAGACGTTGGATCCGGAACTAAGGTGCCGGGTGGATGACGGCGGGTTGACATTCAAAGAAGCCCGTTGCATCGCCGATATTGACGGGCACAAGCGTCAGCTGGAGCTGGCTCAACCATTCATCGAGTCGAGTCTCAGCAGCGTGCATGTGGAGGAGCTGGTCTCGAAAGCCAAAGCGAATCCCGTAAAGTCGGTCGCAGCGTTGATCAAGGACATGTTGGGTGTCGACTATCCTTCGTCTGGGAGCGTGGACGAGACGCCGACTGAGCGTCCGAAGCAGGCGAAGAAGGCACAGGTGAAGCCGTTGAGCATTGCCGACAGTAAGATGCCGGCCGATCGAAGCCTTGAGGGTCTTCAAGAGACTGCGTTTATCCTTGCTGGTCGCTTCGAACAGCTTGCGAGCATCGAAATCCCCGAGTACCGTCGGCTCCGTCTGATCAGCACTCTGCGCATTCTGTCCAGCAGGTTGGAGACGGCGCTGAATCATCTGAACGGGGGCGTTGCGGCTCGAGAGGCCAAGCCAAAGCCATTGGCAGGAACTTCGGGTGCCCCAAGCAGCCACCAAACGGCGAGGATGAGGTAAAGACTCGGGTTGCCGAGAAATATCGAGCGACTAGGAGGTTGGGTCAGTCTCAGCAGTCGTGATTTATAATTCGAACAACATCCGTACCGCGATAGTCATCGTATTCTGCACGGACGAGGGACGAAAGCCTCCATTCCCGTCCCATCTTGCGACGGCGGGCACCGCATCGGCATGCGGCACCCAGGATGCTGTCGGATCGGCCTTGATGATCGCCAATCGGTGATCACCGGCCACTATTGGGGGGATGCCTTCAGCCTCCTTAGGCATCCCCTCACCCATACACTCGCTCGCGATGAAATGATTCGTTGTGGGTGGATAGACATCAGATATTTTACGTGGAGGCTCTTCGGCAATTCGTGGTTAAAAGGGGTGTTTTTGGGAAGTTCACGAGGGTTTTGTGATGGCAATCGGGTCTCATAGCAACGCGTCCGATGGTGTAGGATTTGCCACAACTTGCCGCCTGGTGTTGAACAACGATGCGGTGACGATCTTAAAGACTGCGAAAGCTCCGAGGTGACGCTTAGAGATGCTTGAACGATTCCATGTTCCAGAGGATGAGGCGATCCGAATCATGCCGGACCGGATGCGCACTGCCACAGACACGATATTCCGGACGATGGGCCTTTCAGATTCCGATGCGGAGCTGGCCACAGATGTGTTGATGTACGCCGATCTGAACGGTGTCGACACCCACGGCGTATCGAATATGTTGCGCATGTATGTGCAGGGTTATCAGGCGGGCAACATCAACCCAAATCCCCAGATGCGCCTGATCCGCGAATCGGCGGTCACGGCTTCTTTTGATGGCGATGGCGGGCTGGGTCTTCACCAGGCTCCGCGTGTGATGGACATCGTGATCGAGAAGGCGAAAGAGTATGGGATGGGTGCCGCGACCTTGATGAACTCCGGGCACTTGGGCGCCGCTGGCTTTCACGCTGTCCGAGCGATCGAGCACGACATGATCGGCGTGTGCATGACAGGAGGCGGAGGGTTTGCGATGCTGCCGACGTTCGGAGCGGAGCCGAGATTCGGAACCAATCCTCTTGCGTGGGCGGTGCCGGCCCGATCTCAGCCGTACTTCGTGTTCGACGCCGCCACGACACAGGTGGCCGGCAACAAGATCCGGATTCTTCAGCGGATGAATGCGCCGATTCTCCCTGGCTGGCTGGCTCGAGAAGATGGCTCTCCGATCATGGAGGAGGAGCCTGTGCCGGAGGAGGACATCAGGGGTGAGCGTCGCCACTGGTACATGCTTCCATTCGGCGGAACCCGGGAGAACGGTTCGCACAAGGGCTACGCGCTCTCTTGCATAGTCGACGTCATGACGTGCACGCTCTCCGGCAATGGGCCTGGATTTGTCACCGAGGGCGGCGGCCACTTCTTCTCCGCCTATCGGATCGACGCGTTCACGGATCTCGACAAGTTCCTGGATGACATGGACGCCTTCCTCGGCGGTTTGGCGGCGACGCCTCCTGCGCCGGGTCACGAAAGGGTGGTCTATCCCGGTCAGATCGAGAGCGAAGAGCGAGCGGACAGATCAGAGAACGGCATTCCGTACCATCCCGAGGTGTTGGAGTGGTTCGACTCCATCATCGCCGAGTTGGAGTTGGATCTACAGCTGCCGTAGGGCTGCCTCTGGCGTAGCGACGGTAGCTAAAACGTCCGTAGGGTGTGTACCCTCTCCCCGCCGTGGGCACGAAGCGGAGCGAGCTACGTGGGTGGACTATGCATCTGCTCCTAACAGGATTAAGGAGAGGGGATGTTCGGAGCAACAGAATCCGATTGCAGGCCCCCAGTTGGTGGCCGCTCCCCGCCGTCGGGATGACGAGAGACTGCAATTAATGTCACCCAATGAGAAAAATCGCTTCGAGCGCACGTACCCTCTGCCGCGAGGGGAGACCTTTGCAATAATGCGCGTCATCCTCCCCGCCCGCGCAGCGGGGTGCTTCGACGAGGTCGCACGATTTGCGGCCTGCCCGAAGCCTGTCGAAGGATCTGGGGCGGTGGGGCTAGATGGTCGTCAACACTCGAAGCGGTTTTGAGTTTGCGGTCACGTAAGTCGGCGGGCGACTCAGGGCTGGTGGACATTCCCGGCCGTCTGGATTGCGGCCTTCGCCGCAACGACGATCTATTTGCGAAGTGGTCCATTGAGCAGAGGATTCAGGTGGACGATTGATCAATCCAGATTTGAACAAGGACAGACCATCGTCTCCGGCGACACACACATCCCCCTCTTCCCCAGATCCTTCGACAGGCTCAGGATGACGAGCGAATTTTCAGAAGTCCCCAGTGCCGTAGAGCTGCTGCAGCAGCTCATCAGGTTCGACACATCCAATCCGCCCGGCAAGGAGCGCGAGTGCGCTGTCTGGCTGAATTCTCTGCTCAATGAGCACGGTATTAAATCCCGAATTCTTGCTCCCGCGGAATGTCCAGATCGTCCCAGCGTAGTTGCTCGTATTGAAGGTGCCGGCGAATCACCTCCGCTGCTTTTGCAGGGGCACATCGACGTAGTTGGAGTGCAGGGCCAGACGTGGAGTCACGATCCTTTTTCAGGAGACATCGCCGACGGCTGCGTTTGGGGTCGGGGCGCGGTGGATATGAAGGGCGGCTTGGCGATGATGCTGCACGCGATGTTGAGGGTGAAGCACGAGGGCCAAAAGCCGCCCGGAGACATCATATTGGCAGCGGTCGCCGATGAGGAGGTTGGCGGCGTATACGGTGCCAAGTTCCTTGTCGAGGAGCATCCAGAGATCTTCGACGGTGCTCGGCACGCCCTTGGCGAGGTCGGAGGTTTCACCACTTACGTCCGCGGCAAGCGTTTCTATCCGGTCATGGTGGCAGAGAAGCACATATGTCGACTGCGCGTCACCTTCAAGGGGTTGGGCGGTCACGGTTCCCAGATACACACCGAAACGGCTATGAGTAAGGCGGCGGAGGCTCTTCACCGGCTCGAAACGCGTAAGCCGAAGTATAGAGTCGTCGACGCGGCACGAGAGATGATGCGCGGCTTGGCGACTAACCTCCCGTTTCCAGCCAGCGCGGTTATGCGACTGGCGATGTACGAGCCCACCGTAGGCATCGCGCTGAAGTTGATGGGCGCATCAAATGCTCGCATGTTCGAGCCCATGCTCCGCAACGTGGTCAATCCCACCATCATCGAAGGCGGTGGCCAGGAAAATGCAGTGCCTGCCGAGGTAACCGTGCTCCTGGATTGCCGATTGCTGCCCGGTTCGAATCAAGCCGAAATTGTAGGAGAGGTGAGGGAGATCATCGGCGAGGAGCCGGAGATTGAGGTTGCGCGTTACGATTCTGGTCCGCCGACAGTAGACATGTCGCTTATGCTGTTCCTCTCCGGGATTCTCGAACGGGCCGATCCGGGAGGCAAGGCGATCCCATTCATGGTGGCCGGCGGCACCGACGCCAAGTGGTTCGACACGATCGGCATCGAGACCTACGGATTTACCCCGATGCTGCTTCCTGCCGACCTGAACTTCATGGCTCTATTTCACGGCGCGGACGAGCGCATCCCGATCGAGGCGTTGGAGTTCGGCGCCTCGCTGATGCATGAGGCGATTACGACTTATCGAGCGTAAGAGACAATTCATTTGCGGTATCACCATCGCACTCAACGATCGGAACACCTCTCCTCCGTAGGGGATCTTCGCAAACCCCGAACTCGTCCCAATGATGTGTTGCCTCTACCCCTGAGAGACCTTGGCAAAAGTCTCGTCATTGCGGCGAAGGCCGCAATCCAGACGGCCAAAAGGGACGGGCAGGTCTTCGATTCAGTTCGGACCCATACGCCTGACGTGCCACCCCTGCCCCAGATCCTTCGACAGGCTCAGGATGACCGGTTAGGTCACGCATCACGGATGGTGAGAGACTTGACCAGGTCCTTCGCTGCCAGTCGTATCTCGGTTTCTTTGACGATCCCCCTCAGGGAGACCTTTGTAAAAGTCTCGTCATCCTCCCAGCGTAGCGGCCTACTCGAAACCTGTCGAAGGATCTGGGGACTGGCGGCGAGCTGGCACTGTCCAGGAACGGTGAAACGTACGCCGATGCCCGCCAACCTGGTTCGGCCGAGTGAAACCCGGCGCCAGGGGTTTTAGTTGGCCACAACCGCCCCTGGCATGCCGGTTGAGTTTTCAGCTGCCGTTCGTCGTCGTTCGATGGGCGCCTGTCGCCAAGCTCCTGGCGAAAAGGATCCCGATCGTGGCGAGAGCGAATCCCAACATCAGCAAGAGCACGACCGCCGTGCTGGACGGCGCCGCGCCTCCCGTATCGGGAGTCTCTAACGCAGGCGCGGGGATCGGCGTCGGGAAGTCTGAGGGCGCACCCTCGACTCCGACGGCGACGACCGCAGGCAGCGCGCTGATCCGGCCGCAGACGTCAACGCCTCCGGCCGACAGCTTCACATTGGAGGTGAGGACGGTAAGAGTGCCGTCGGCGTTGATCGTGACAAGCGAGACGTCCGAGATGTTCGAGCGAAGCGCGTCGGGCATGGGCACGCACGCCTCGGCGTAGGTGTTCAACCTGTAAGCGGAGACCGACTGGCCCGAGGTATCTAGTAATCCGATGGCGAAGGCGTCGCCCATAAGGGTGTAGCGCTGGTGTGTGGAGCCGATGTTCGAGGCGTCTCCGGCGTTGGCCATGGCGATGCCTACGATCTCGCCGTTAGGTACGGCTCCGGCACCTGCCGATATTCCGAATCCTTCTCCGACGAACTCTCCGCCCTCGACGGGAGTGAAGACCGAGTACGCGGAGCCGCTGGAGTCGGTGAGGATCGAGGGGATGGGGCCTGAGGGGTTGATAGGCGCAGGCGTTCCTGTCAATGGCCGGTGAAGAGCGCCTTACGGTGATCTCGAACTCGGCCGTGCATCTTGCGACCGCGTCAGCGTCGTCTTCACCTTCTTCGGGGCCGTAACATCCGACGTTGAAGGGGATGTTGGCCGAGACGGTGTACACGCCTGGCGAGTCGGGGGCTTCGTACACCACCTGCCGATCGTCGGGCTCGGAGTTTTGGCGCGTCTCTGAAGTCGTGAATTCTGAGAACGATCCCGCCCTTCCGCCGTCGGACCATGTGAACCGCGCCTGTTCGGCGTCGACGTCGTCAACGAGCCCGTTGTCGAGTATGTTCTGGATGCCGTAGACATCTACTCCTAATCGAACTTTTTCGCCGGCTCGAAGAGTCACGGCAGTGATAACGGGCTCGACTCGGTAAACCGTGGGATTCGAGCCCGAGAATGCCGGGAGATACAACGCATACGCTGGCAGGTGCGGAAAGTCCTCGCGGGTCAAAGGGTGCGTCAGCGGATTGTTGAACAGGGCGAGTTGACGGAGACCGTTCAAACCGTCAAATACGTCCGGATCGATTGATGTCATCCTGTTGTTTTGCAGCCACAGCGCAGCCAGACCGGTAAGTCCTCGGAAAGAGTCGACGGACAGCATCTCGATGTTGTTTCCATGCAGGTAGAGATTTTTCAGTTTCGATAACCTTCCGAATCCGTTTTCGGGGGCCTTGGTCAGGTCATTGCCGGCCAGATTCAATGTGGTTATCGAAGTTGGCGCGTAATCCACGATAGAGTCAACGTCCTCGTCGTTTAGCCCGGTGCCGGCTAAACTTAGGGAGCGCAATCTCGTGAATTTTGTCAACCATTCACCGTTGATGCCGTTCAACATGGCGCCATCCAAATTTAGGGTCGAAAACACGACAGCGTTTAACGCCCCCAAAATTATCTCGAGATGCATCGCATTCAGCGTTGGGTCACCGATCTTCAACCAACTCAACTGAAATCGCCTCAACGCTGTGATCAGCGCTGCGACATCCATGTCAGAGGCACCCTCTAGCCAATCGCCCAATTCGTTTTGGCTGATGTCGAGGGTAAATAACCCAGGGTTCACGCCTGCCAAAAAAGAGGTGAGAAGGGCTCCATCAATCCCGGTGTTGGACAGGTGAATCTCTTGCAGGGTGGGGAATCGCGTCCGGATCAACGTCAGGTCTTCATCGGTGATGGGGATGCCATTCAAATCCAGCGAAATAATCGAGGTTGGTAGATTGTCCAAGAGCCCGCTTGGCAACTGTCCGAAATTGTTGTCGCCGATTGTGAATTGCGACAGGCTTCCTGGTGGCGACTGGACGAAACTAGGCGGTAACGCTTGGAGTTCGTTGTTTTCCAAATCCAGAATCAGGAGGTTCGCAAGTGGATCGAAGAGATCATCCGGTAACGACTCAAGTTCGTTGTCCGACAAATACAGAATGATTATTCTGGGACTGTTGGCGAACAATCTCGGTGGCAAGTTGATAAGTCCGTTGCCGATTAAATAAACGGCTGTCAATGCTGTCAGTTCGTCAAATATCCCCGCTGGGAGCTCCGTGAAATCGTTGTAGGTGATCTGTAGATTTGCCAAACGTGTAAGTCCGTTAAAGTCGCCCTGTTTTATCTCCGATATCCCCCGCCGGTTGAGGGTTAACAGTTTGACAGTCGCCAACTGCTCGACCGTCACAGCTGCACAATCGTCGACACCGCTTATTTTTGCCAAGATAGCGTCGCGGATCTGCGGCGTGCGGTCGCAGAAGCCGTCGACCACGGATTGCGCGGTCGCGATGCTGTGGGAGACGGAAGCATTGGCGACCAGGAGCACAATCGTCACGACCACGGCGGCCGAAAAAAGACGAACTGATGGAAAACGGTGCGGGAACTTCACTAACGACACAGGGCTATTCACAAAGATTGAATACGGCTAGAGAGCAATTATAAAAGTACATAACGATAATTTTCATTACCTTATCTAACAAACAACTTTAGACAGTATGCGCAATTCAGAGTGGCCTTCATAGGCGCGCGCGGAGATACTTCGCGATCGACTTGCTGAAGTGTGCTTGCATCAAACCGTTATGTGCAAATGTTGTTGTCACATACAACTTTTAAAGCCACGCAGTCAGAGACAAGCGCGTTGGCCTAACAAGGCATAGAGGGTTGCGCCATCAGTCCCAGAGAACCGTGCACCATCAGGCGATCGCGGGTCGGCGAAGAATCTTGTTAATGGATCTTCGGCTCTTAGAGCGACCGTCTGACCGCATCCAGCGTTCGATCGATGTCGTCGTCGCTGTGTGCGAGTGAGACGAACCACGCCTCGAACGGCGACGGCGGAAGGTAGATGCCCTGAGCCAGCATCGAGTGGAAGAATGCGCTGAAGGTTGCGCGATCGGCACTCGACGCCGATGCCATGTCGGTAACTGGATCGGGAGTGAAGAAGACGGTCAGCATGCCGCACGCGCTATTGACTGTGGCGGGTGTCTCCGCCACCGCGAAAGCGGATCTCAAACCGTCTGCTAGACGATCGGTCTTACGCTGAAGCTCTTCGTAGATTCCAGGCTTCTGGAGTTCCCTGACCGTCGCCGCGCCTGATGCCATGGCCACCGGGTTGCCTGAAAGCGTGCCGGCTTGATACATTTCGCCAAGCGGCGCGACGTGCGACATCAGCTCTTTGCTGCCTCCGTAAGCCCCGACGGGAAAACCTCCGCCGATTATCTTGCCGAGGCAGGTGATGTCGGGCTTGATGCCGTAGATCGATTGGGCCCCGCCGTATGCGACTCGAAAGCCGGAGATCACCTCGTCGAAGATGAGCAAAGCTCCATCTCGGGCCGTGATTTCTCGGAGGCCAGCGAGGAACTCGGGTGTAGCGGGCACCACTCCCATGTTTCCGCCTATCGGCTCGACTATTACGCATGCAATCTCGCCGCGATGGGCGTCGAACAGCTGTTCGACGCTGCCGAGATCGTTGTACGGAGCGACCAATGTGTCAGCGGCGAGTTTCGAGTTGATGCCTGCCGAGTCGGCGATTCCCTGAGATGCCACACCGGAACCGGCTCGGACCAGGAGCGCATCGTCGTGGCCGTGATATCCGCCCTCGAACTTCAGGATGAGATCCCGACCTGTGGCTGCTCTCGCCAGTCTGATTGCAGACATCGATGCTTCGGTGCCCGAATTGACGAAGCGCACCATCTCGATCGAGTCGATCGCATCGACGATGAGCTGTGCCGCTTCGACTTCGAGTTCGGTGGGCGCTCCGAACGACGATCCCTTTAGCATTGCCGTTCGCGCTGCTTCGATAACGTGCGGATGGGAATGACCGAGTATCAGAGGCCCCCACGAGCAGACGTAGTCGATGAACTCGTTACCGTCGACGTCGTAGATTCTGGACCCTGCGCCACGCTCGAAGAACAGAGGGTTCCCACCTACAGATCCCCACGCCCTGGCCGGGCTGTTCACCCCGCCGGGCAGCAGTTCGAATGCTGACCTGTATAGCCGTTGGGAGTTGCTTGTGTCCATGAACCGCGGCCTTATCAGCGATTCGAAGATCTGATCTGCTGAATCGGTTCTGAAAGGAGTTGCTTCACTATCGAGCGAGTCATGGCGTCGAGTTTCTCACGGTCGGAATCGCTGAGGTGCGGCATTCTCCCGATTGTGCGTTGCAGCTCTTGTGTTCGCACGGCTTCGGCACGCTCGCCTAGCGCCTTAAGCGCCGGTTGGACCTCGATGTCAGCAATAAAGTCGGCTGCGGCTTCGGCGACAATCGCCTCGGCTTTCTCGCTAGCTTCGGCGACGGTTTTTCGATGTTCGGCTTGCAGGTCGAGAAGATTGTCGAGTGTGTAGAGATTCGCCCCGCCGACGGACGCTGAGTTTGGGTCGATGTCACGAGGCAGACCGAGATCCAAGAGGTGAATCACCTGATCCGTTCGATTCTCGGTGGCCCTCCGCACATCGCTCTCTGTAATCACTGGCGCATCGGCAGCAGTGCAAGTGACGACTATATCGGCGTCGGACATCGCGGTTGCTACATCACGCAGGTCGATGGATACGCCTCCGATTTCCGCTGCCAAGCCCTCTGCCCTCTCCGTGCTCCGGCTCGCGATCCGCATCTCACTCACGCCCGCGCGCATCAGCGCCATAGCTGTAAGCCTTCCGGTCTCCCCAGCACCCACAAGCAAGGCAGATTGGCCACTTAGATCACCGATCTCTCGCTCCAACAGTTGGACGCCGAAAGTAGGAATTGAAACTTGCGCCCATCCCAGCCCCGACTCTCTCCGCGCCTTCCGGCCGGCTCGAAATGCCACGTGGAACATGCGGGACAACCTGGGATGCACGGGGATGCCGGTGTCCGCTAACGCTCTGAAGGAGCGAGTCACCTGGCCGGCGACTTGGTGATCTCCTGTGACCAGCGAGTCGAGTCCGGTGACAACTCTACAGAGGTGATGCACGGCGTCGTATCCGGTCATCGTGCCCACGTACGGTGAAACATTTTGATCGGCCTTTGCATCGCCGTTGGTTTCCGAACCCCTCCGCGCGAGGGTGAGCATATATGCGGTCATCTCATCTAAAGCCGATGCGGGATTGTCGGCAACGGCGTAGAGTTCGGTTCTGTTGCACGTGGAGATGATCGCCGCAGTGCCCTCGCCACCGACGCGTTGAGTCAGTGCCTTGACGTGCGAGGCCAGCTCGTCGCCTTTAATGGCGACTCGTTCGAGTGTCTCGAGGGGTGCATCGGCGTAGTTCACGCCTGCGAGGAGGAATTCCACAGCGGGTATACGAATCTAGAGAGTGGCGACAGGACTCCATTATCCGCGCAGGGCCGGTGATGCTGCCCGATATAGGTTCTGACCTTAAAATGGCGGCATGAGTACTACAAATCCGCGAGATATCGCCCATCCTGACGAGCGGGGGTATGCGCATCCTGACATTTTCGTGACGACGGATTGGTTGGCGGAGCACATGAGCGACCCATCGGTCGTGGTGGTCGACACAGACGAACCGGAGGTGTACGCCGAATCTCACATTCCGGGATCGTCTAACCCTCCTGACAACTACTACAAGGCTTCCTTTGACGACCGGACTCACATCCAAGGCCCTGAGCAGTTCGCGGGCACGATGGAGTCTCTGGGCATCGGCGACGGTTCGATGGTCGTGGCTTACGACCGAAGCGGCGGGCTCTACTCGCTGCGCTTGATGTGGGCGCTTCACTACTATCGACACACGAACGTGAAGATGTTGGACGGCGGATTCCAGAAGTGGGTGGCAGAGGGAAGAGCCGTAACGCAGGATGCGCATTCTCAAGGTGCTGAGCCACACTTTGCGCCTCGCGAGCCGGATACTTCGGTCTACGCCAGTATGAGCGATGTCTTGGCGGCGGTGGAAGATTCGGGCACAACGCTCTTGGACGTTCGAACGGACGGCGAGTGGGATGGAAGCAACAAGCGCGGCGGCAAACGGGGCGGCCGAATCCCAGGCTCGATCCATCTAGAGTGGGTGAATTTCCACACGGGCGGCGACATACCTGTGATCAAGACGGCCGATGAGCTGAGATCACTCTTGTCAGCCCACGGGGTCGGGACCGACGACGGTATAATCACCTACTGCCAAGGCGGCATTCGCGCCGCACATGCGTACTGGGTGCTCAAGCTGATCGGTGCCTCAGATGTTCGGAACTACGATGCTTCTTGGCGCGAGTGGGGCAACGACGCGGATGTGCCGGTAGAGCACGAAACTTGAAAACCGGAGAGCACCGATTCCCTCATCAATGCGTATGTACTTGCGAGAGGTCGATATTGCTCAGTTGAGGAACCCAAGACCTCGCTGAATTTGAGAAGGGATCGGAATCGATGAATGCAGATCGGGTGAGTGAATTGGCGAGTACAGCGCAGTCCAGTGTTAGATTTTCTTTTGCGGTTTTAATTGCGGGTCTTGTCGCGTTTGGCGCAGTGGCGTGCGGAGGGGGAGACCCAACAGCGCAACCGGAACCCACCGAACCGCCGCAAGTCGAGCCGGCCACAGCGATCGTGGAGCCGACTCCTACGCCGCCGCCCACTGCGACCGCAGCACCTGCGGCATCGTCATCGAAGGCGGCTTTGAATCTCGAGGTCAAGGACATACATGGCTGGATCAACAGTGAACCAACCACGATTGCCGAGCTGACGGCGGCGGGCAATGTGGTTTTGGTAGATTTCTGGACCTACACATGTGTGAACTGCTTGCGTACGTTGCCGTTCTTGAGAGAGTGGCAGGAGAAGTATTCGGATCGGGGTCTCGTGATACTGGGCGTGCATTCTCCTGAGTTCGATTTCGAGATGGATCAAGACAACGTGCAGAGCGCGGTGGATGAGGAACAGATCACTTGGCCGGTGGCCTTGGATAACGAGATGCGCACCTGGCGCTCGTTCAACAATCGTTACTGGCCGGCGAAGTATCTAATCACGCCAAACCACACTTTGCACTACACGCACTTTGGCGAAGGCGCCTACCAAGAGACGGAGTTGGAGATCAGAGAGGCCCTGCAGATTGCGGGTCACGACGTGTCGGACATTCCGCTGGGCGAGGTCGACAATGTGGATCGCGACGGATCGGCGAACGAGGTGACTCGGGAGCTTTACGGCGGATACGAGCGCAACTACAGCGTGTTCGGCGCGTATGCCGCCAACGACGAATACTACGAAGAGCCCGATAGAGAGTTTGAATACACCGATGACGGCAAATATCCGAAGCAGAAGTTCGCACTGCAGGGGTTGTGGCGGAATGAGCGCGAGGCGATCGTCCACGCTCGGCAGACTGACGATCTGAGCGACTACATAGCGCTCAACTTCATCGGCCGGAGTGCCAACGTCGTCATAGATCCTCCCGAGCCTGATGAGTTCAAGGTCTACGTCGAACTCGACGACAGACCATTGACTGAAGACGAAGCGGGAGTGGACATCGAGCATGATGCCGAGGGCAACTCGTTCTTCACGGTCGATGAAGGCCGGATGTACAAAATCGTCGAGGTACCCGAGTTCGGTTCACACGTGCTGAAGCTTAGTAGCAACTCATCTAACTTTGCGATATTCGCATTCACGTTCGGCGTGTACGAGGGCGGATTTTGAGGATGCCGTTTCACGTGAAGATCGCCATCCCCGCGATTGCCATAGCGATTGGAGCCGGTGTCGTCGCCTGCGGGTCGGCAGATCCGACGTCGACACCAGTTCCCGCAGAACCGGATCCCACGCCCACGAGTGAGCCAGCGGAGGTCGCGGCCTCCACAGGTGGAGGTTTTTCAGAACCTGAGCAGACGTGGTCGGTCGTGACGGAGAGCTCGGTGCTGGACGCGATTCTGGCGACGCCGGATCTGGCCCCAGGCACCCGTAGATTCGCCGTGGTGTTGACGGACGACTCTGGCATCGTCGCGCTCCCGGTAGTGCAATTTTCCTCGTATCGATATCCAGACGGGCTTGAGTCGAGGGACAGCAGGGAGGGGCCGATCGATACACAGACGGGTCGTTTCTATCCGTTCCCATTCGGGTCGAGAGGTTTGCACGCGGCGCAGTTGACGTTTGACGCAGAGGGCGATTGGGGCGTCGAGGCCAAGATTCCGAGGCCCGATGGCGAGATTGAATTCGTCGAAGTGCTCTTTCACGTTGCCGAAAAAACTCAGTCGGTCGATGTTGGCGAGACGCCGCCTAGGGTAGCTAATCGAACGTTGGCCGACGTGGAAGATATCTCGGATCTGACTACCGGATCATCGCGTTATCCAGACCTTTACCAATTGTCAGTACCAGACGCGATAGACAGCGGCAAGCCGACGGTTGTGGTATTCGCCAGCCCAGCTTTTTGCACGAATGCGGTGTGCGGGCCTCAAGTTGAGGTCCTCGCCAATTTGAGCGATGCATACGCCGGTAAGGCGAACTTCATTCACGTTGATCTCTATGAGAACCCCCAGGAGATCCAGGGCGATCTGTCGCGGGGCGTCCCATCACAGCTGCTCGAAGAGTGGGGGCTGGTGTCGCAGGAGTGGTCGTTCGTGATGGATGTCGAGGGAGTTGTGGTGGGTCGCTTCGAGAATTTTGCGCCAGAACCGGAGCTGGAGTCGGCCCTGTTAGAGGCGTTGGACATGGACGATAGTTAACGACTTGGCGTTTCGGCGCGTTTTTATAGATGCGTCCTATAGCTTCGAATTGTTAGCATAGGTTCGAAGCGCATAAATCCTTCAATGGCGCGGTAACCCCAAATCGCGCACGCCAACTCCGTTCTCCACTGATTTGAGTTCCACGATTAACTATTCGTCGTTGGAATCGTCCAACTTCAGACATCTTTTCGTCCCTCTCGACGGTACGGAGTGGCACGAACAGGCGATCTCTTACAGCCTTCTTATGGGAGAGTGGTTCGGTTCGAAGATCGATCTCTTTTTCTCTCTTGCTGATCTACCCCCGCTGGTCAGGCAAGGCGAGTGGGAGCAACGCGCACAGGTGAGCGCGCCGCTCGGAGATTCGAGGAAGGTGCTGGATCGTCGTTCACTGGATGAAAACGGCGCCTTTCACGAGTTCGGCAAAATATTGGCGTATGACTATCTCGGCGAAATTACGAAGCGACTGGAGCACCTCAACATCGATATCGATGTCGATGTCGCCGCGGGTAGCCCAGCGCACATACTGACGTTCAAGGCTCAGGAAGCCGGGGACTCGATGATCGTGATGTATGCGCGACCGCAGCACAGGATTCAGCGTTACTTTTCGAGGAAGATGGCCGAGGAGTTGATGGCGGTTGCGACGGTGCCAGTGCTGATGCTTAATCACCGAGCGCGCAAGGTGATCCACTTTCGAGAGATGGCGCCGGAATCGATAGTCGTCCCCATTCGCAGCAAAAGTGCCATGCGAGCAGCGTTGCCTATAGCTATGGCGATCGCTTCAAAATGTGGGGCTCGAATCGAGCTTTTGGCGCCGGTTGCCACGGGCAAACTCGACCGAAAGAAGCGTTTGCCCGAGATCGAGATGATGGAGGGCTGGCTCGGAGATCGAGGATTTGATGTCGGGGTCACGTTCCACGTTAACGATCCCTGTGGCGCAGTTGTAGACGCCCAGCGGCAGGCACATATGCCATGGGTGGTGATCGGCTCTAGGTTGCGACGTGGCGTTTCGCGCTCGATATTCTCTTCTCTCGCCGACAATGTGCGTCGTGAAGTTTCGTGCCCGGTTGTGGTGGCTCCTCAGACAGAGGTGTTACCGAAGAGAGCCGCCGCGATCGAACGATGGATGGTCGACTGGCGGGCGCGTCAGGACGAAACTCAAAGCGAAGAACCCGTATTGAAAAACTCATCGCGTGTCGTTTCGGTTCCGAACGCGCTGGTTTTCTTTAGGGGAAATGACGCTGAGTATTCAAATTGAAGGTTTCGTCTACCAAAGACGAATTTCATCCCCGTCGAGATATCAACGCACTCAGAATTTTAGGCGCCTTCTGTTTCTTTGCGCCTGAATCCGTAGGAGATCAACGCGCCGATCGTCACTCCGAACCAGGTATAGGGCGCAATGGCGATTCCGATGATGGCCCAAAACCAGGTGGGCGCGCCGAGAAATTTGTCGACGTCGAGCAACAGCCACACGCCGATGATGATGGCGGCTGGAATTAGCATCAGCGCAGCCACGATCAATCCGAACCAGATGATGCGCGCCTCGTCGGCTTTGGCGACGCCCCCGCCGATGAAGCCTGCGACGAATGGGCTTATGGGTATCAGAATGAAGTGCGCGACTGGTATGGGTATCGCCGCGAGCATGATTCCGAAAGCGATTGCAACGCCTTTGAACAAAGCCGAATCCTTTGATGAGCGAGTCGTCTAATGGCGATGGTACAACTCGACTCTGGCCCGTGATTCGCAAACGTGGCGCGGTGGTATGATGTTGCCGTAACCAACAGGATTTACGACTCTAAAAGCACCGACCGATGCCAATTTCTCACCCAAAAACCGATGTGCTAGTTATCGGATCCGGTGCATCCGGTGCAGCAGCGGCGTGGAGTCTCGCGGGGGCTGGATTCAACGTTGTCTGCTTAGAGCAGGGACGCTGGATAAAGGCTGAGGAGTACCCCAACGCGGCGCCCGATTGGGAGGTGCAGGCAAGGGGTCCGTGGGCGTTCGACCCCAACACGCGTGCATGGGAGGTCGATTATCCCGTTAACGTCGAGGAATCGTGCGTCGATCCATTAATGTTCAACGCCGTCGGCGGAAGCACGATCCACTACACGGCTCATGTCCCCAGGTTCCACCCTTCCGATTTTCGGGTGAAGACACTCGACGGTGTGGCCGATGATTGGCCTCTGACCTACGAAGAACTCGAACCTTTCTACGATCTCAACGACGAGATGATGGGTTGCTCAGGGATTAATGGCGACCCCGCAAACCCGCCCCGTAAAGAGCGTCCAATGCCTCCTCTGCCCATCGGGCCGGACGGCGAGAGACTGGCGAATGGATTCGACAAGCTTGGGTGGCACTGGTGGCCATCGGACAACTACGTCAACTCGACCGCTTATCGTGGGAGAGCCGCCTGCAACAACTGCGGAAACACGGCATTGGGCTGCTCACGTCACGCCAAAGGTTCGACTGATGTCACGTACTGGCCGGAGGCGATTGAGCGTGGAGCGGAGCTACGAACCGGATCAAGAGTGTTCCGCGTGGAGACCGATCAGTCGGGCCGGGCGACCGGTGCATCTTACTTCGATTCCGACGGCGAAACTCACTTCCAGTCGGCCAGAGCTGTGGTCTTGGCCATGAACGGTGTGGGCACGCCTCGCATCATGTTGAACTCGAGTTCCGAATCGCATCCGAATGGACTGTGCAACTCCAGCGGAAAGCTGGGGAGGAACCTGATGTTCCATCCATATGCGATGGTCACCGGTTACTTCGAAGATGGGCCGTTGACTTACAAAGGTGCGACGGCCAACATGATCATGAGCCAAGAGTTCTACGAGACGAACCCCGAGAAGGACTTCGTGCGTGGTTACAGCTACCAGGTGGCACGCAGCTCGGGTCCAGTCACCACCGCGTCGGGGTTCATGTCCGGCGGCGTTCGATGGGGCGACGGACACCATGAGGAGTTCGCCGGGCGCTTCGGCCACGCCGCGGTACTGGCGATAATCGGTGAAGACCTGCCTGAAGAGCACAACAGGATCGAACTTGATCCGGTGCTGAAAGATTCGAACGGCATCCCTGCGCCCAAAGTGTTTTACACGTTGAGCCAGAACTCGAGGCGGTTGCTAGACGATGCATTGAGAAACGGGGAGACCGCACTCGAAGCCGCCGGGGCCGCAGAAACCGTTCGCACCAATCTGCTCCGCAGCGCCGGCTGGCACTTAATGGGCACCGCTCGGATGGGCGGAGATACTTCGAACTCCGTTGTCGATGGATGGGGGCAGGCCCACGACGCAGACAATATATTCGTCGTTGACGGCTCCGTCTTCGTGACAGGGGCCGCGGTTAACCCTACGCCGACTATAGGCGCCTTGGCGCTTCGGACGGCCGACTACATCGCCCGAGAACGGGACGATCTAAAGTCGTGATCTGAATCATGCTCGACGCTCAAGGACAGATCACGGATTCGGACCGATTGGTTCTATCGACCGCGATGGATCGCATCGTTCCAGCTGTCGAAGGTCTCGGCGGCGCCGGAGAGTTGGGGTTGACGGTTCAAGCGGAAGAAATCGCCCACCGGATTCCTAGGTACCACGACTCACTCGTCAAGATTCTAGGAGCGCTATCACTTGACCCTGCGAGCCGCGTTGCGGGCGGATTTCTGGCACTGGAAACAGAGGAGCAGACTCACGCACTCGCAGCGCTCGAGTTGAGCATGACGGATCACTTCGGCAAATTCGTCGAACTGATCTACGCCGCTTACTACAGTGATCCCAGAGTCCATCAACGCATCGGTTGGCGAACCGGCGCTCTTCAGCCGCTCGGCTGGGACATGCAGCCGTTCGATCCAGCGATCTTGGATACGGCTTCGAAGCGTGCCCCATTTTGGCGGCGGGTTTGAGACGCCAGTTTGCTTCTCGCGTCGTGACAACATGCAGATCGTCCAATAAGATTCACCTCAACTGTTTGGGAGTGAGTTAAATATGCCAAAGCTTCAGAGGCTTCTTTACATCAATTCAGCTACTACGCATCCGCAGTCTGAAGCAGTCTCGGCTGCGACATTCGAGCCGGTAGAGGGAAGCATCACGCAGATCGATCCTACATCGACAGGTTTGCCTTACGACTCGGTTCACGCCGCGATCATGGACGGCTGGCGAGTGATCCAGTGCCCGGACCCGTGGTCGGGCCTGACAGCAGAGGGCGACGCAGAGTTGATCGGATTCCAGTTCGTGCTGGAGAAGATCGAAGAGTTTTGACATCCAACAATATTTGAACGCCTAATCGAGGAGACATCATCGGAATGACAACCGCAGTCCAAACTTCCCACCTGCTATCTGACGAGGAGATGGCATCGTTCGTAATCAACGGCTACCACGTCGTGCAGCCAAGGCTGAGAGACGGCCTGAACGAAGAGATATTCGTCGCACTCGAGGATCTGCCGTCCAACCCCGGCGACGGTGTCTACGACGCAGTTCCTCAGCTCGCCGACGTCTATGAATCGCCAGAGTTGAGGGGTGTGTTGACGAGCCTCTTGGGCGCTGGTTACGAGATGTTTCCTCATCGACACTGCCATCGAAACGCACCGGGAACTCCGAGCCAGCAGTTTCATCAAGACAATCTGATGGACTTGCGCATCCCCGAGGGTATGAAACGAGAGCCCGACCAGGTGAATCTGGTTCTGGCGATGTACTATCCGCAGGACGTGGCACCAGACATGGGCCCGACCGCCGTGCTACCTGGCACGCACGTGCTCAAGGCCGCTCGTGAGCGCATGGCGAGCCAATGCAACTTCAAGGACCAGTACATGGCTGTAGTGCCCGCCGGCAGCGTGGTGATCCTCCACTACGACATCTGGCACGCAGGCACAGCAAACACGAGCAACAACGTGCGGTACATGCTGAAGTTCCTCTTCCAGCGAGTCAACCAACCTGATGTGCCGTCGTGGCAACACTACTCAGAGAACAACGAAATCATTCGCAACCTGCTAGAAGAAGAGAATCCGATGTCGATGCAGGCTCCCCTGCTCGCCAAGCAGAAGCATCTTCGCATAAGGATGTGGAACAACCTGGTTGGAAACGAAGGGTTGGAGCTAGGATACCGCGATAAGTGGCAGAGACCCTGGTAAGGGTGCCAAGGGTACGCTTTGCCGGGTCACGGTTAGTCGCGACAAAATGCGCCTCGCCGTTCTTGGCTGGAAGTTACGCATCGACTTACGTTGTGTCGCCCCTTCATTAGAATCTAGGCATCGACGGAGTTGTTCACCCGATGCCCGAGTCAGAAACCCCTGCCGCAGCCGCACGCGGCGAAGAGCTAGCCAGCGATTTCACATCGTCACTGGCAGTTGATCAGCGCATGTACCGAGAGGACATCGCAGGGTCTATCGCGCACGTGCGGATGCTCGCCGAACAAGGCATTGTTTCAACCAAAGACGCCGAATCCATTGAGGGCGGCTTGAAATCGATTCGGGAAGAGATCGAATCCGGATCGTTCAATTGGCGGCCGGATCTCGAAGACATCCACATGAACGTCGAGGCGCGCCTGTTCGAACTGATCGATGAGGGCGCCGGGCGGTTGCACACCGCCCGTTCGCGCAACGATCAGGTGGCTACCGATGCCCGCCTCTACACCAAACGCATCGCATCTGAGTGTCGTGCTGCATGTCGGGAGTTGCAGAGAGCATTGTTGGATCGTGCAGAGGAACACATCAACACATACATGCCCGGATATACGCATCTTCAGAAGGCACAGCCGGTGTCATTTGGTCATGTCTTGATGGCCTACTACGAGATGGTCGGACGAGATGCGTCGTCGTTTTCATCGGTGATCGATTCTGCCGATGTTCTCCCTCTCGGCAGCGGGGCGATCGCGGGCACGACGTTCCCGATCGATCGTAGCTACGTGGCAGAGCAATTGGGATTTTCGAAGATCAGCGCCAACTCGATGGACGCTGTGTCTGACCGCGACTTCATCCTCGATTACGTGTATGCGGCGGCTAAGTGCATGAGCCACCTCTCGCGGTTGGCAGAAGACATCGTGATCTGGTCGTCATCCGAGTTCGGCTTCGTGCGTCTTAGCGACGGCTACTCAAGCGGCTCGAGCATGATGCCCCAGAAGCGGAATCCCGACTTCGCCGAGTTGATACGCGGAAAGTCTGGACGCTCTTTGGGATCGCTGGTGTCGGTGTTCACAACGTTGAAAGGTCTTCCACTCACCTACAACCGCGATCTGCAAGAGGACAAACCCCCTTTGATGGAAGCGGCGGACACAGTTGCTATGTGCCTTGAGGCGGCGCGCGGAATAGTGACCGAGATGTCGATTGACGTAGATCGCATGGCCGAGGCCGCGTCCACGCCGGAAATATTGGCCACCGACTACGCCGATTATCTGGTCAGGGAGCGCGGAATGCCGTTTCGCGAAGCCTACATAGCTGTGGCTCAACACATCAGGGGCGAATCGACTGGCGAAGTCGATATGCCCGAGCTGACTGCTGCAGACTCGGTGGCTGCCAGAGACGTACCCGGGGGGACGGCACCGAGCCGGGTCAAGTCGGCGATCATGGGAGCTTATGGGGAGCTGGGATCGGCACAGTTGCGCGGGGAGTGGTGAAAGGGCCCCGATCCTCTTGCGCCACTCGTCAACCTCCTCCCGTAACGGGGTGCTGCGACGAAGCCGTATGATTTGCGGCCTACTCGAAGCTTGTCGAAGGATCTGGGGTGGTGAGGCGTTGAGGTTCTATTTGAAATCGGATTCTCTTAAGGACCCCCCTCTCCTGAATCCTCTCCCACGGAGGGGAGAGGTACCCGCCGTTCAAGCGGAATTGACGCATTGAAAGGTTCTCGTTGGAGTGAGGGCACCCGCCTTCCAAGCGGGTTCGACGATCCTTCGAAAGGCTCAGGCCGAGCGGCCTAACTCACCAAGGTCCGCATTTCTAGCTCGCCAATGTTTTTGAGAGTTTTGACCTCATCGATATAATCGTTAATTAGCAGTCGGCGAGTTCGACTGCCAAAAAGATGGACGCGGACGAACTCGGTGTGATTTACACGCCTGTCAAGGTGCGTTCGCAACTGGATATACCGCATCATTTGCAAGGAGGAATACCCAAGTGTCAGTAGATCTGAAACCCCTGGGCGACCGAGTGATCATCTCCCCGTCGGAAGACGAGGATGCCACGAGCCCGGGTGGAATCATCATTCCGGATACAGCCAGAGAGAAGCCCCAACAGGGTGTTGTGGTCGCTGCAGGCCCAGGTAGAACCACCGATGAAGGCGCCACGATCGAGATCAGCGTCAGCGTCGGGGAAACCGTTATCTACTCGAAGTACGCCGGAACCGAATACTCTCAAGACGGCAACGACTACCTCATCGTCCGCGAGTCGGACATCTTGGCGGTCGTCGGATAAAGCTAACGAGTATCGAACAAACCTCGGGTCAAGGGCGCCGATCTCCGAAGCGTTGCTTCTGACATCACAGAGCCGAAGGCCCGTATCAAGGAGAAACCAAAGCAATGCCAGCAAAACAATTGTTATTCGAAGATGAAGCGAGAGCCCAACTCAAGGAGGGCATCGACATCCTCGCAAACACAGTGAAGAAGACTCTCGGCCCGCGCGGCCAGAACGTCATCGTCGACAAGAAGTTCGGTCCGCCGCAAGTTAACTCTGACGGCGTTACGATCGCCAAAGAGGTCGACTTGGAAGACGCATTCCAGAACATGGGTGCGCAGCTTCTGAAAGAGGCTTCGAAGAAGACCAACGACGACGCAGGCGATGGCACGACCACCTCTACTGTGCTTGCCCAAGCCATCGTCGCCGAAGGCTTCAAGAACGTAGCGGCCGGCGCCGACCCTATGGCCCTCAAGCGAGGATTGGAAAAGGGCATGGCCACGGTCCGGGAATCGATCCGAGCCCAGTCCACTCCAGTCGACAACTCCGAGCAGATCTCAAACGTCGCCATCGGGTCGTCTCACGACGACGAGATGGGCAGCCTCATCTCGGAGGTTATGGAGAAGGTCGGCAAGGACGGCGTGATCACGGTCGACGAGTCGAAGTCGCTCTCATACGAGACCGAGTTCGTAGAAGGCATGCAGATCGACCGCGGCTTCCTCTCGCCTTACTTCGTCACCAACCCTGATCGGCAAGAGGCCATCCTGGGCGACCCCTACATTCTGATCACTTCTCAGAAGATTTCGGCCGTTTCCGACTTGCTTCCGTTGCTCGAGAAGGTTCTTCAGACGAGCAAGAACGTCATCGTGATCGCAGAAGATGTGGAAGGCGAGGCGCTTGCCACTCTCGTGGTCAACAAACTGCGAGGAACGCTCAACTGCATCGCGGTCAAGGCTCCTGGCTTCGGCGACCGACGCAAGGCGATGCTGCAAGACATTGCCATCCTCACCGGCGCAACGGTGATCTCCGACGAGATCGGGCGCAAGCTCGACTCGACGACGCTCGAGGACCTCGGCCGATGCAAGCAGGTGGTCGTCAAGAAGGACGACACGACGTTTGTCGGCGGTTCAGGCGACGCGGGCGAGATTCAGGGACGCATGAAGGAGATTCAGGCTCAGGTCGAAGACACTACCTCTGACTACGACCGCGAGAAGCTTCAAGAGCGGCTTGCCAAACTCTCGGGCGGTGTTGCCATACTTCGCGTTGGCGCTGCCACCGAGATCGAGATGAAAGAGAAGAAGCAGCGGGTAGAGGACGCACTCGAGGCCACTCGAGCGGCCGTCGAAGAGGGCATCGTCCCTGGCGGCGGCACGGTGTTGATCCGAGCTGCTAAAGCCCTTGACGAGCTCAAACTCGATGACCCCGACGAAGCGACGGGAGTGCAAATTCTTTCGAAGTCGCTCCACGAGCCGATTCGAGTCATCGCAAGCAACTGTGGCTTTGAGGGTGCAGTCATCCTCGACCGCGTTACGAAAAGCGACGACAAGAACTTCGGGTTCAACGCAATGTCCGACGAGTATGGCGACATGCTCGCGATGGGCATCGTAGACCCGGCGAAGGTCACTCGTTCGGCAGTCGAGAACGCAGTCTCAGTTGCAGGGATGATCCTCACTACTGCGGCTCTCATCACCGAGAAGCCCGAGCCGTTCCCGCCCGCAGCCGGCGGCATGCCACCCGGAGGCGGGATGGACTTCTAGGTCAGACCTAGACCGCTGAGCGGATCCGGTCTATCCGGATCTTCCGACTGATAATGGGCGCGCCGCATCGGGTAACTGGTGCGGCGCGTTGTCATATGGGCAACAATAGGGTGGTAATGGCACTAGCATCCACCAGCAACCAAAGTCACCTTGGGCGTAATTCGCCGCAAACATTAACCGGACTTGACGAGGCCCCTATCAGTGGCCAACTGCACTATCCGATTGACTTCGTCAACAGCGGACAGAGCCTCGGATGAGGTTATATGGGGCTTCAACTCACACACTTTTTTGGCGATTTCAGCGTCGGATAGTTCGGGGTGGGACCGCTGCACGAAATAGACGGTTGAGACGCGCTCCAATTCACGGATGTCTTTCTTTGCGATCTCTTCGCTCACAAACTCGATTTCATCACGGAATTCGCTGTGGGATTTTGCTAATTCCTCGCCCCGGGGTCCGAGGATGAATGAAGGTGCGTATCTCGGGTGGGGTTTGGAGTCCAGTAGGTATCTGGCCCTCATGATCGCTAATTCGCTTCTCAGATCAAAGCTGTAAGGGCCATATTTGTAAAGCAAAAATTCGTAACTAAGCGGTACATCGAGCATGGACTTGAGGAACATCGAGCACTTTTGTATATGCGTTTCCCCTACCCAACTCTCGTGTTTATGCATTTCGGCGACGAGTTGGCACACAAACGACCGTTGTTGCTCTTCATTCAATTTCAATTTCCTTTGGGGGATATGGCAATATGTTTTTTCGCTCGTCTTGGAACCAGGTCCGTGCGGCATCGACGACCTCAGGTGCAACTAACACGTAACCCACGTGGACGACAGGAATCCGGTCAAGCACATCTGAAACCGCTGTGGACGGAGAAATGTTCCCTTCAGAATTGGCGACTGGGAAATGCAAATCAGGTTCGGATTGAGTAAAGGTCTTGCAGATGGTGTGTTGGATTCCAAAATGGTTAGAGCAAGCCTCGAAAACAAAGGAGGTGGCGTCGCCATGAGATTCTCTGTCACCGCGAGTCTCCGTATAGAGCCGGCGATAGTGCCTCCTCAAGGCAATTCGTTTGGCCGGTTCGTGCCCTTCGATACTCTGCGAACGCGACGCGTTGGCGATCGCAACGAGTACGGCATCATCCGTCATTAGCTGGAGCTGGGTCACGTCAGTTGGAAACTCCTTCGAGGGCAGCCAATCTCTTAGGAAGTCTTCTAACAAGGAGTCATAGGCGATACGAACTGGATGATAGTAAACCTGCATGAACATGGAATATCTCGCCAGCAAAAGCGATTCGGCCGCATGAACGCCGCCGAACTCGATGCCAAGAGCCGGTTCATTGGATCGGTCGTCGGTTGGTAGCAACCTCATAGTGTCAATGAGTCGAAAGTGGTCGAATTTGCCGTACGCCACACCTGCATGATGTGAATCCCTCAGTAAGTAGTCCATTCTGTCGACGCCGAGGGTGTTGCTTACGATAATTTCCGATAGTAATGTTTCCCAAGTAGAAAAGATTGCCTGAGGATCCACAACACTCATTTCTTTCTGACCAATTGCCACCTTGGCTACATCCGTTGGACACAATGGCGGTTTCATTGAGGACCAAATCTCACGCATTTCGTCGCCTAGAATCCACTGGGCGGATAGTTGCTCATGGGTCCACTCAACGGGCAGCAGTTCCTTCTCCGCCGCGTGGGAGAACGGCAAGTGCCCTATGTCATGACACAACGCTGCCATTCTCAATACCTTTCGCCAATAGAGACGTTCGTCTTCCTTGAACACGTGCGGCCGAATCTCATCCCGGACTGCGTCGTGAATGTTCGTTTCGTCGGTGACTACATCGAATACTCGTCCAGCAAGCTCCATGACGCCCAAGCTGTGCTCGAATCGTTTGTGCGTCGCTCCCGGGTAAACGAGATAAGTCATTGCCAACTGGTGAATGCTCCGTAATCGCTGAACTGGGCGGGAGTCAAGCACTCGCCTCTCATCGTCGTCCAGCCTTATGAAAACGTGGATCGGGTCTCGGATTTCGTTGTATGGGTTGGAAGGCAAATCTCGGATAGGCGTATTTGCGATTCTTAGGACAATCAGTCCTCGATTCCATCGTCGCATGAAACGCCGGATTTGTTGCCGACTTGTGTCGCAACGCGTTTGGATCTGGGCGGTCTCCGGTAGCCTTGATGGAGATGAACAAGCTGCGTGACGTCCGATTCAATGCCGTCGGCTCCACTCGCTGGGTAGACATGGAGCGGTTGTTCGAGGGGCGAGGCGGCCCTATGTACTGCTGGTGCATGCTTTTTCGAAACATGGTTCCGAGCTACGGCCGTGCGAACTCTGAGTCCAAGAAAGAAGGGATGCGCAAATACGCTGATGACGGGACTCCTGTGGGGTTACTTGGTTATCTAGACGGCGAACCTGTGGCTTGGTGTTCAATTGCACCGATCGAGTCGTATCGAAACCTACGAGGACGAGGCTACTCGTCAGGCGACGAAAACCCTGGGGACGTCTGGTCGATAGCGTGTTTCTTCATCCGCAGGGGGTTTCGGCGCCAGGGGTTGACGACCAAGCTCATCGCGGCTGCGATCGAGTATGCCAGGGGGAACGGAGCTAAGGCTGTCGAGGCCTACCCTGTTGATCCCACTTCGCCAAGTTATCTCTTCATGGGGTACGTAGGGACGTTCGAGGCGTTGGGGTTTCAGGAAGTGGGAATGGTGGGGATCAGGCGACATATGATGCGGTTGCATTTGTAAGCGGCGACCTTCGCGTGAAGATGATCGGCTCTAGCGTGGGAAAAGGTGCGTTTTTCGGGATCTCAGCTGTAGTGATCGGCCGCCTTGTAGTGTGTCACTCACCTCTTAGAGTAGATGACTGCGCGAAGGTCTTGTTTGGAGCGGATGCATGATCCACCCACGAAGCTCGTTCCGCTTCGTGCCCTCGGAGGGGAGAGGGGGTTTGCCCCTGAACGGGTTTGATGCTACGAGTCGGCGTCGTTAGGTCAAAGATCACCAAACAGCAGCGCGCCGGCGATTGAGACGAACGAAGTGTCTTTGTCATCGGCAGGACATTGTTGATAGGCTAGCCACTCCCCCGTGGTAACACCCTCGGCGCACCAGAGCGTCATGTAGAGAGGCGACGATCCGCAGATTCGATCTGCGTCATTGTGCCTGGTGATTGCGTCGATGAAATCGTTTCTATTGGCTGCGACGATGTGTTCCATTAGTTCGCGGTCTCGAGACGCCACCTGGAATCGAACAGTTTCGTCGGCGTTGAAGTCGTCACCAAACGCCGGGCCGACGTGGGCCAGATCAGCGGCGGCGACGAACAGTGTCCGCTTTCGCCTTGCGAGCTCTCTCAACACCCCAACTGCTCGTGCCAAACCGACGCCGGCGTCGGGGCTGATTTCGCCTTCGTCGTCGGAGTCTTCTTCATTCAAGAACGCCTGAGCAAGCGCGCCGCACAGTATCGGTATGACGGTCACTGATCTTCGGCGCTCTGGAAGTTTGTCAAAAGCATGTTGCAGCCAAACTAGCCCTAGCTCGATCGAATGCTCTTGAGCGTGGTGATACTCGTCGACGAACGGATCGATCTCTTCGTCTCCTGAGAGCAACGCATCGGCGATGTCGTTCACAGTTTCTGAGTCGTTGTTGACGGTCCCGAATGGAGTTGAGTAAGACTGATTGGTCAGCGTCAATCCGTACCTCGTTGCGTTGTGATCGGTTCCGAATACGACGACGGCTTCGATGTCTTGCAAGTGAGACGAGGCGCGGTCCCATATAGAGGCGTAGCTGTTTCCGCCTCTTGCGAAGTCGATGTGAGGCGTGACGACCGCTTTCAAGGGGTCACGATTGGGATTCTCTATCGTCGAACCGTTGACTCCCGAGTTGTCGGGAATCGACGAGTAGAAGCCGTCCAAATATAGGCGGAGCTGCGATTCGTTGCCCGGGTACACCTGCCAGACATGGGCAGGTTCGCGCCTGGGTTTCGAGCGATACTCGTTGAGCCGACGGGACATCTCACTCTTGAATCGACCGTTCGCGAGCAAGTACCTTTTGTCGAGAGCCTCAAAGATTTCGATCAAATTTTCGGCCGGGATCGCAGGTGCGCCGCGGAGGATGCTGAAGGATGCAATCTCCGCCAAAGTGCGAGCTCCGTCTGCAGCCCCAAGATAGGGAGCGATCTCGATCGGAACTCCGATCGCCTGCGAGTCGGCCAATGCCAGAGGGTCGGTGATGGCTAAGATGCGTCGACCCGCACCATCAGTGACGGCGGCGACTTCCAGGTTGCGCAGAAGCGGCCTGTCAGGCAGGGGCATCAGACGTTGCCTTGAGCAGATACGAGCCTACGGCTTGCGCCATCGCACGAGGAGGTGATGTCCGCCACGTCTGTTGGGCGTCAGGATGTCGTTCAGGACGCCGATCAGCTGCCGGTTGTCGATGATGCCGGCCTTGTGGAGCAGCCGGGCCTCTTCCTCTTTTGTGCGGAGGAAGGTCTGAGCAAGTCCCGTTACGTCGCGCCGAAGCTCGACTTCGAACCCGAGGTCTTCAGCCATCTGTTGGGGCGATTCCACGCCGTCTCTGAAGAGCGAACTCAGTAGGAAGCGGCCGCCGGGTTTGAGCACTCGTGCCACCTCCGCCATGTTGTAGACATCAGTGGAGAGGACGAGGTCGCACGATTCGGATTCGAGCCCGGTATCGGCCACGGATGCGACGAAAAACTCACATCGATCGGCGATGCCTTCTATCTCGGCCAGATCTTTGGCGACGTTGATGACTCGCTCATCGATGTCGTTGCCGAAAACCCGGCAGTGGAATAGCGATGCGAGCCATCGGCCATTGCCGCCCACGGCGCATGCCATGTCGAGGACCACGGAATCGGACTGTAGGTTGATCCCGTGGAGGCCGACTTTGAGGATGGTCTGGTTGGCGCCGAGGTGCATGAACTCGCCGTAGAGCACACTTTCGGCCTCGGGGGTGTCATCCAACCACTGTTGGAGGCGTTGAGTCTTGTTGATTTGTGTCATCGATACACCGTCAATGATCATCCTACACAGAGAAGAGAGCAGAGCTCATCCATCGAGCGTACACGCGGATGCGCGTCGTAGTCGGGATGAGCGTCGTATCGATCGAGCAGAACACCTCGCATTCCAGCCCCGACCGCCCCGTCCATGTCGGTGAAAGGTTGATCGCCGACCATTATCGATTCTTCTGGCCTGGCGTCTCCGGCTCGGCGAAGGGCCTCCTCGAAAATCCTGGGCTCGGGCTTGCTCGAACCCGCTTCTTCGGAAGTGACAGCGAAGTCGATGTGTCCCGTCAATCCCAAGTTGTTGGCGAGTTCCGCCCCTGTGACGTTCATATTGGACACGATGCCCACTGTGAATCCGGCTCCGCGCAGCGCGTCGAGGCCATTCAGGACGTCGTCGAAGATCGCCATCTCGTACTCCTGAGTCGCCACGGAGTTCCAAATTCTTCCCGCGAGGTCAAGATCCACGTGTATCCCGGCCCCCGCGAGTACCTTTTGTTCGAACTGCGCGAAAAAGTCGTCTTTTTCACGACTGCTCATGAGGCGGAGCGGTTTGTCGAGGCTTTTTTGCGCCATGAACGAGTCTGCGATGGCATAACCGCGGTCGATGTCTTCCTTCGTTACGTTGATGCCGAATTTCGCCAACGCGCGGCCCTGGACGATCTCCCGTGAGGGTTCCCATGTGGCCAGCGTGCCGTAGACGTCGAACATCAAGACTTGTGCGTCGGACATCAATGAGTCTCTGCCTCAGAAGTTGCTGAATCGTCCCGATCGAGCATCTCTTTAGCGAACGTCAAGGCACTGACGCGTCGAGCATTCGCGCGCTTCAGCGCGGCGGCGCAGTTCATCAGGGTGCTGCCCGTAGTGGCGACATCATCGACGAGGAGCACATGTGCTCCCGAAAAGTCGTAGTTCGCCTCGAACGCTCCCCGTACCGATCGAAGTCGGTCTTTCCGGCTCAACTCAACTTGCGATGGAGTCTCTCGTAGCTTGGTTAAACCATCCTCGATCGTCGGTATCCCTATTTTTTCAGCCAGATGCGAAGCGAGAAGCGTCGCCTGGTTGTATCCGCGCTTCCGAAGCTTCTTTTCGTGCATCGGTACGGGCAGAACACAGTCGATCCGCGCTTGTTGCAGGAATCTCGTGTTAGCCATCAATTCACCCAGATGGGGTGCCAGGCCTCTGATATCTCGATACTTCAGAGCATGAACTGCGCTTCGGGCCGGTCCTTCGTATCGGTACAGAGGCTCGAGTCGATCAAGGGGTGGTGGGAGAACGACGCACTCTCCACAAAGATTACCCTTCTTCGACACCGGTTCTGCGCACTTTTGGCACAACGCGCGGCTCGGAGGATTCAACGACCCGGAGCATTCTTCACAGAGAAGAGATCCTTCGCGTTCGCAGTGAACGCAGACCACAGGCATGAAGAAGTCGACTGCGAATCTGGCAACTCGATTGACCCGCAGGGTGAGCGACCCGACCACACTATCGCGTACGTCGGTCTGCACTTCAGCGGTATTCGTAGATCGTCACTGGTCCGTCTTCATACACCGGGATCAAGCCCATAGACGCCATGCGATCAAACTTCTCGATGCCTGACTCGGGGTAAATGCTTCGTTCCATTTCACCCACGTAAACGTATTTAACACCGTACTTGTCGAGGAAAGACAACCCTTCCTCGACATCGGCAGACCTGTAAAAGCCGATCACGTCGTTCGTTCGTTCATGGATCGCCCAAGTGTAGTCGAGTCGTTGCTGTGTCTGATGCCAGTCCCATCCGATGACAGTTGGCAGCCCGGTGTAAATCGAGACTCGTTGGGTCCATGTATAGAGGTCCCAAACTCCTTCGACGATCACCGGCGAGCCCTTCACGTTCTTCCGCATCCACTCGATTCCCGGGCGATCTGTGCCCAGTTCCAACACGGTGCCCCTGCGATTGTAGACGGCCTCATCCATGTAGGCTTCGCCGTCTACACCCATTCCGCTGATATTGAAGCGGTCGGATATTCGCTCACGCGTGCCGAGAACGGGATAGATCATCACACCTACCGCCAACAGTAGGAAGACGGCGACCCAGATAGAGCGTAGCGCGCCTATGTTCCTAAGGGCGAATGCCCCTGCGTCCCACAACTTCCACGTGGCGAATGAGGCGGCGATCCCGAGCAGCCACCAAGCCTGTATGTAGAACTTGAATATCGTGTTCTGCCTTCCGATGTCGTTCTTCACAGTGACGATGTCGACCCCTGCTGCCAGCAGGAGCGCCATCCCGACGATGGCCGCCACGACGATGATGTATCGGCTGGATGGGTGGCCGGCGCCGATCGCCATCACGGCGGTGGCCAGAAGCACCGCTGCTCCTGTAAACGTTGCGAACACGGTGGCGTAGTCCGGGAAGATGAAGAAGATCGACACCCACACAACGCCTAGACCAAAAGCGATGAATATCGGCCCCCAATTGGCCCCTCGTCCGCTTTCCGAAACTCTATTTAGGACGCGGCTAAAGCCGAAAGCACCGTGTCTCCACTCCATGAATACCCAGGAAAAGATGGCGAGGAGGAAGATGCTGTGGATCGCCAAGTACCGCCATAGTGGCGTCTGATACTGGCTGCGCTCTATGCCGCTGTTGAAGAGCTCGAAATTGTTGTGGAACGGCAAGAATACGGCGTATCCGATCGCGACGACGAAGACGACTTTGATGCCGGCATCTATGAATCGGCGGAAGGTATTCTGATGTCCGAAAACCACTTCGCCGACGGTTATCAATCCTGCAGCGAAGAGCAATTGCGTCGGGAAGTCCCATGAGTTGATCAAACGCAGCGATCCGACGGCGATTCCGAGGATCGCCAAGGCGACGATTGTCTCGATCCGGCTTACCCGTGTCAAGCCCGCTCTCAGGAACGCCGAGATCGCCAATCCGAGTGCCATGATGGCGAAGGGCAATGCGATCATGTGGGCGTGTAGATCGGAGTATAAAAAGGTGAACCACGGAAACTCCGTTATCTCGTTTCCGCCGGTGCCCGGTTCCAACATGCGGGAACTTCGCCAATAGTCGAAGAATCCGAACGGTTGCGCCTCCACTAATACTCGCCGCAGTCCCTCTAGGACCTGCACCAGACCGTCTATATTTGCCGACACAGCCACGAGTACGGCTGCCACAAGCCCAAACACGACGGGCGCCGATCCGAGCCTTCCGGCGCCCCGCGATCTCATCGTCAATGCCACTAAGTTGAATGAAACGGCGTAGGCAGCGGTCGCCGTAAGCGCAAATATGAGCGGCACTGCGAGGTTGTAAGCGATTGTGGGCAGAATTCCGGTTACGCGGATCAACGACGCGACGATGAATTGGCCGAAGTAGTAGTAGTTCAGGTATCCGCCAGCGAACCACGGATCGTAGGGAGGCATCAGGGTCGAACGCGTGATCGCGTTCAAATAGGCGAAGTCCATCGGCTTCTCACCGCCTCGCCACGCGTGCCACAGATCCGGGTTGGCGAGGCGTATGGCGAAGAAGACGAGAAACGCGACGAGGAATATGGCCTCGGCGATGGCGATCATCTTGATGTTCGCTTTGAAATACGTGAGCATCTCCGCCCGCAACCGCCACGCGATGAATGCCGATACAGCTGCCAATCCGGCGATCGAAAGCCCAACACTCAACGCGCTGAAGCCAAGAACTCCGTAACTCGCCAATAACCATGCGATTGTGGCGACCAACAGTAGACCGAGCGGTTTGCTGAAGAGGTATCCGCGATCTGGCAGCGGTCGGAAAATCCAGTAGCTCAGTGGAACCGCGGCTAACGCGATGAGCTGCACAACGGCCAGCCAAAGCAGCCAAGCGACGCGGCTATCGAGATTCCGCAGGAAAACGACTGATCTCCAAGTTCCGCCGCCCTGTTGCTGCACCCTATCGGATTCGCTCAACATGAGGCCTAAAGGGAGATCAACCGACCCACCGGGCCCGATCAACAAATCGTCCACCTTCAGTCTCTCGAGCATCTCGTCTCGACCCAGATGATCGACGTTTTCAAACACGACGGCGTGGGGATGCTCGTAAACGGTGTGGCTCTCGTCGGCCCACCCGTACCAGCTCCAGTTGAACAGCGATCCTTTGGGGTATGGATATCCCTCCGGTTCATCAAATGGCACCCTTGCGTACGCATCGTCCCAGTACAAGATTCCGAATAGCTCGGGTGCTCGCTGTGCTGAGTAGGCGTAGCGATATCCGAGGCCGCCGTTGAATAACTGTTCGTAGAACTCGGCACCGACCGGATATCGATCGGGGAGCCTGGGGATAGTGCCGCTCAGACGGTTGCTATAGAGAATCAAGTAGTCGGCGCCTACCACGAAGTTAGTCACCCTGTCGTATTTGAATGAGGTGTCTGGCTCGTACATTCCGATGCGGTCATGCATGTTCAGCCCAGGGACGTGCGGAATGCCCTCTTCCCAGTGTTCTTGGATTACAACAGAGCCCGGCTCGGCGTTGTCACGCAACCACTGCGAGACCTGTTGGGCGGGATGATCGCCTTTAAACACGTTGAGATAAGCGAAGCTGTAGTGAACTAGCGAGGCGAAGGCTACGCCGGCTACAACGTATACCAAGACTCTTCCGGCGATGTGCCAATTCTTGATAATTCGGTCGTAGGTCCATACGACGAATCCACCCGCAAAGACGAGGAGCAGAGGGACTGCCGGAAGCATGTAGCGGAGGAACTTCACCTCAAACCACCCGGTTATCAGCAAGTAGAGCACCAGATACGACAAAACAACCATGATCGCCTTGTCGCGGCATATCAGCGCCCGTCCGACGGCCCAAGCCATTCCAATCCAGACGAGAACACCAAGTGCGATGCCGAGCCCCCAAGTTGAGAGCTGTTGAATTTGGTACCAGTAGGGTGCAGTGTCGACGTACTGTCGCGTGAATGGGTAGTCGCGGATTCTGCGGACCATCTCCGACTGCTCGCCCACGTTCGCCAAGTAAGTTGCCCAATCGATGATCATGTAGGGCTGGCAGATGATGGCCACCAGCAAAGCGGTTGCCGCAGCCAGCACCACTCCTCGAATGGCCTGGGTAGCGTCGTCTCGACGTATCGATTGGAGATCGCCACCGCGCAGCATCGGCTCCACGACATTGAGGAAGTGCGCCGCTCCGATCACAATCGCCACAGGCGCGGCAGAGAACTTCGATGCGACGGCGAGACCCAGCATCAAACCGGCGAGAATCGTATCTCTGTCTCTGCCTTCCTGAACTATGCGAACCGCGAAGAAGATCGTGGCCGTCACGAACATCGTCATCGGGGCGTCGACGGCTGTGTAGTGCGCGTTTTGGATGTGGATGACCGCCAGCGCGGCGAAAAAGGCAGCGACCAGCGCGGCTCGCACATCGAAAAGCCTCCTGGCGAGGAGGAAGATGAAGAAGACCGTGATCGTATCCGCCAACGCGGCGAGATTGCGTCCGGGGAGTCTCAGGTCGAACAGGTTCCAATCGAGATCTGTGAAGGGGCTGGCTACCGCCTTCCAACCGGCCAGCACGTAGAGCGGCAGGCTTCCGTAGTTGAACCAGTGGGGGTTCAAACGCGACTCGACACTTAGGAACTTTGAGGGGTTGCCTAGTTCGGCGAAGTTGAGCCGCTCGGCTCGGCCAACGAAGTCTCGCTCGTCTGGATGAAAGAGGCCCGCCTGATCCCAATCAGTCCCGTACATCCTCATCGACAGGGCGAGAATCAGTATCGCAACGAGCAATAGAGTGTAGCGGCTGACTCGAAAGTTCAAACGCAGCACCCAGTCGCGATTGAAGACGACACGATCGAGCCACGAAGGTCGAATCGAAGCAACCCGGCCCTGAATAGAAGACGGGGTCGGAGTGTCTCCGCCTGATGTGGGCGAATCGTCGGTTTGAGGGCTGTTCGTCTCAGAAACCATCAGGCTTGCATTCTAAAAAACGCACATGAAGCCAATTCATACGGCGTGAGAGTCTTGAGCATAAGATAACGAGATGTTGGCCCATGCATAATGAGGAGCCGTTCAACGATGCAAGCGCAAAATCGTGGTGAAAGAGTGGCGTACTTCAACGGCGAGATCGTTCCGGAGAGCGAGGTTCGAGTGCCGTTCCGAGATCGCGGATTCAAGTACGGTGATGCCGTCTTTGATATGACGAGAACTTTCGGGCATCGGATCTTTAAGCTCGACCCGCACCTAGATCGCTTCTACAACTCGTTGAACTATGTCCGCATCGACCCGGGAATCACCAAGGATGAGATGCGTGACGCCACCCTCGAGGTGGTGGCAGCGAACTTGAAGCTCATCGGCGACGACGAAGACTACTGGGTGGGACAAAGAGTGAGCCGGGGAATCGACCTCGTGGGTGGCGAAATGTGGGCCACCGACGGCGGTCCAACCGTGATTATCGAGTGCACTCCACTCCCGCTTGCACCCAGGGCCCGACTATATCGCGACGGGATTGATATGTGGGTGCCGGCTACGAGGAGGGTCGGACCAGAATCGCTCAGTCCCCGGGCAAAGTCGCACAACTACCTGAATCTCATCATGGCCGATTTGGAGGCCAAGGAGTACGATCCTGAGGCTTGGGCGGTTCTTTTGGACAACCGTGGGTTTCTCACCGAGGGCATCGGCTCGAACATATTCCTAGTCAAGGACGGTGTGGCGTACACGCCCAAAGAGCAGTACGTCTTGGGCGGCATATCGCGCGAGACAGCGATCGAATTGGCGGATGAAATCGATCTCGACGTTGTAGAGACGGATCTCGACATGTACGACGCCCTGACTTCCGATGAGATTTTCCTCACTTCCACATCGCTCTGCATCTGTCCGGTGCGCAAGGTGCAAGGGAATTCGGTCGGGAATGGCGACGTACCTGGTCCTGTCACGAAGGCGTTAATGGACGCCTACGTCGACTTCGTGGACTTTGATTGGGTTGGTCAGTATCTGAAACGGTTGGAAGGCTGACCTCTTCCGTAAGTGAATCCCAGCTGGACCGGGCAGCTAGGGTTTCGAAGGATCGCCGGCGCCCCCTTTCGCTTGGTCCCGGGCTGTTCGCATTCTTTCTGTCTTCGCTGTGGGGCGGACAGCCGATCGCGCTGAAGGCCGGGTTGGCCGATGCGCCCCCGTTCCGTATCGGCTGGATGAGATTCGCCCTGGGTCTCGTTGTCTTCATCGTTTGGGCTTTCGCCTCGAAGCAGAGCTTCAGGTTCTATCGATCCGAGACGATACCGCTGCTGCTTCTGGGTATATTGTTCTCGGTCCAGATCGCATCCATGAACCTGGGGCAAGACCTTACGACCGCGGGCCACGCCGGCGTTGTGATAACCACATTTCCGCTATGGGCCTCGGTCTTCGCCCACCTCTTTGTGCCGGGAGATAAGTTGTCGACACACCGAGTCCTAGGTGCCGGGATAGCCTACAGCGGCGTGGTGATCGTATTTGCACGAGGCTTTTTCGGTGAATTCGAATCCCCAAACGCTTCAAACCCCTGGCTTGGCGACCTGCTTCTCATGTTCTCAGCGATGTTACTTGGATTGCGCCAGGTCTATATCTCGCAACTTGGACAAAACATAAACCAGGTCAAGATTCTGATGACTCAAGGAATATTCGGAGTCGTTTCGTTTCTCATCGCCTCGACTCTGATCGAGCCCGAACCGATGCAGATGACTCTGGTGCTGGCAATATCTCTCCTATACCAAGGGGTAGTGATCGCAGGCTTCGGCTTCATAGGGCAGACGTGGCTGCTCAGCAACTACCTACCGAGCCGCGTATCGATTATCTCGCTCTCTCAGCCGATAATGGCCACATTTCTTGCGTGGGCGATACTGAAGGAGAGCATTGGACCTGAACTCTATGCGGGCGCGGCGCTCGTAATTATCGGCTCCTATCTGACCCAAAGAAGATGATCACAAGTCTTCACCTCTGAATCATGCCCAATAACTTCAAAGTCGGCGCCGTAGGGACCGTAACACGACAGATCACTGATGATGTGGTTCGCGAATTCGCCCTGTTGAGTGGCGACACGCAGCCTCTTCACCTCGACGATGATTACGCCTCGCAGACGAGATTCGGCAAGCGGATAGCGCACGGGGTGCTGCTTGTTGGCATGGTTTCCGCGGTCTTGGGCGTCGAAATGGCTAGCGATGCGGGGACAAACATCTTCCTGGGATTGGAAGTCAACTTCATTGCACCTGTTTTCATAGGTGACGAAGTAAGCACCGTCTGCGAAGTTACGGACGTCAGAGAAGACAAGCCGATCGTCACTCTCTCGGTCGCATGCTCGAATGGTAGAGGCGACGAAGTGATGACGGGCAAGGCCGTGGTCTACATCGATCCGCACCCGATCGAGTGATTCAGCGCAAGCTTGTGCCCTCCATCTGGAGCAGTCGCGCTTTTAACGGCAAGCCCAATGAACCTCCGAAGCCGTGCAACCCGCCATCTGATCCGATGACGCGGTGACAGGGCACGATGAGGGGTAGGGGATTCGTCGCCATCACACGACCTGCGGCGCGAGCGGCGCGGCGATTGCCGTTCGCCTCTTGTGCCAGCCATCCGTAGCTCCGAGTCTGGCCTCGCGGGATATTTCGACAGGCCTCGCGGGCGCGTCGTGTGAATTCTGACGCGTGCCCGTGATCTATTGGAATCTCGTCCAGTGCAGCTTCTTCGCCCTCGCAGTAGCCGACTAGCTTGGTTCGGACCGCATCGAGAAATTCGTTGAAGTCGTCCTCGGAATCTTCATGTGTGCTGTCTAAGCGGTTCGCTGCGGAAATGTAGTCCGACTCGGGCAAGGTCGTTCGCACCACAACGTTTTCGCCGACCATGACGCCAATCCATCCTAGCGAGGATTCAAATACGGTTGAGGATGTGTTTTCGGGTGACATTTGACCGTTGCTACTCATTGATATTCCAACTCCAATTCGCATCGTAACAGCCTCTTGAACGGGCGGAGAGTGTTCGTGGCGAAAAGTCGGGCGATCCTTGCTAACTCGTTGACGTGGTCGAGGTAAAGGGTCGGGTTATCCCGACCATATCGTCATTGAAGTCCTGATCAGCACCGGGACACGATCTGCGGGGCGCACTCTTCGTCAGGCTACGAGATGGCCGCACCACGTGCGACCACGTCGCAGCACTCCGCTGCGCGGAGAGGGCGAACGGATGCGCTTCAACCGCCCCAGGCGCGCAAGCCGCCACGTCTCGTGGCAACCCAGCATCCATTCGCCCCACGTAATCGACGCCTTCCCATCCCTGGCGAGTACCCTCCTCCCGCACGTGGCGACAAGCCATCCCATTCGTGGCGATGACGCCTCCCCGTTCGTGGTGAGCTTGTCGAACCACGGTCCCGGGGCACCTTGTGGACGCTGAACCCCTCACCTAGCCGACGAGTCGGGAGTTCTCTCGCCCGGAAGGGAGAGGGAGACCCTCACCGTCAGCGTTTGGAGCGACGCAAGGGTCTACGGTCAGGGTGAGTCGGGCATTTCGTTCGGCAGAGGCGGATTCAGGCCGAAAATGCTCTTGATCCGGTACGCTGCGAGGGCGCGCGACATCCTGCGCCAAGCTTTGGAGATTTCGAGGCGTTCATCATCCATCGCTTTTGGTTGCTCGGCTTCATCCCCATCATCATCATCGGATTCCTCGACTGCCAGATCCTGGACGCCTCGCAGATCGCCTCCATAAACTGTTCGTTCATATGAGGTGACGATCAGTTCGGCATCATTCCTGAATTGGCCGGAAACGACCTCTAATCTGGCGGCGAATTCTCTTGCCGAGTGGTGCGACCATCGGCGGTAACCGACCATTGCGGCGATTCTCGAAAACTGCATGTAGGCTCTGACAGCGGGCGGTTTATCCCGCAAGTTCCATCGCCACGCCACGATCAGCGCGATCAACACCAACAGTGCTGCCACACCAGCGGCGACCGCTATCCATGGCACAGGCCACGCGGCGATGCCGGTTCGTTCATCTTCTTGGGCTTGCCTGCGGGCCAAAAAGGCTCTGGCTTCAAGCGCCAGGTTGTCGAGATACTCCAAATCTTCCATGAAGTCGGGGTCGAACTCTGCCGAGCTGACGACCTCTGGCGGAATGTCAGAGAAAGGAACCGTCGGCACCCTTACATTCCGAGGCGCCGCCGGCCGGCCGGGCGTTGCTTCGATATCGATCCAACCGTATGGAGGCATGTAGACCTGCGTCCAACCATGTCGGTTGCTATCGCGGATGACGAATCGGCCTTGGTCTGGCAAGTAATCGCCTACGCTCCAACCTGCGACCATCCGCGAAGGAACACCTACGCTCCTCAACATCATGGTCGCTGCTGATCCGAAGTACTGGCTATAGCCCTTGATCTTGCTCGTGTCGCAACTCGGAAATTCGGAAGGGCATGGCTCGCTCACGGTATTGAACAGGAAGTAGTCAAGGCCATCTTCAAACGGTCCGGGGCCTTTGATCTCTAAGGAATAGGTCTGGCTCTGAAGAAACTTCTTGATTGCAGTGATCTTCTCCCAGGGTGTCTCGGCACCGGATTCGTCAACGATTTGGCGAGCGAGTTGCATTACTCTCGGCGGGAGGCTGCGCGGAATCTGAAGATAGCGATCCGTCACCCAATGCGGATATTCACCAAGACTCAACTCGAAGTCTTCGTTTTCGGCAGTCGATACGTACGTGCTCACCTGGTACTGTTGGTTTTTCTCTAATTGGCTGGAGAAGGTTACGGTGTTCTGTTCTGGCGGACCGTGTCTGACGATGCGCATCATCGTCGCGTCGTCTGTGTCTTTATCGGTGAAGATGTTGTAGTCGAAAGAATCCCAATCGATCGAACTTTCCACCCTGGCATCTTGTCGGACGAATCTATCAAACTGCTCAAGCAATGTAGCTTCGACAATCAAGTTTTGTGCTATTGCATTGGTTCGAAGCTCGGTGAGCCGTTTCAAAGTTACCGAAACACGAACCAATCCTTGGTAACTTTCTTCTCCGAAATCCTCGCGTAGAAATCCAATCAACTCGTCGGCAGGAATTTTTTTGATAGGTAAAGACGGATCGATCGCTTTGGGATCGATGGTTTGTAGGACGGCGAAATCTCCCGTGAAGAAGGTCAGCTCCACCAACTCGTTCATGTCGATTTGAGGGTCAGTGGCATCGCGCAATTCGGCGATTGCTGCCGATACAGTTTCGGCGTCTAGGGGCGGGTGGTTGGTGAGAGAGAACTGGCTTGCCGGTGATCGCTCAGTGGTGATATCGGCGAGGCGGAAGCGCAGGGCGAAGGCCATCTCTCGAAGGTCTTCGGGCATAGTCGCTATGTTCTCTGGGCTGCCTATCAACGGCACGTCCCAAGCCAGCGGCTCCAATATTTCAACATCGGCGTCGTAATCGACTGTGTGTACCGCGGCGGCTGGGATCACCAACTCTGTGCCGCCTGCCGGCTGCACCGATATCTGAATCAAGTCGCGGTTTTGGATGCCCGCGTCGGCCGGACTTTCTGAAAGCTGAGACAGCGAAGATGCTTGAGCGACGACGCTCGGCGCCGACACCCACCCGCTTGAGGTGTACTCCTGATACACGCGCCCAGGGTGAAGTTTGGCATAACGAGATCGGACCCACATTATCGGCTCATCCGTAAGCTGAATACCTCCCCGAAACGGCATCACCGAGTTCGGAGCTTGCAGTAACCCGTCGTCCCCGCTTGGTATTCCTGCGAGGAGGCGCTCTGCGGTCGATTTGAACCTCGCCAATGGGTCGAGGAAAACGGCGTTCCACCCGTCTCGCAAAGGTTCGGATCTAGGTTCGTACAGCGGCATTATTGCCGCGATCACCATTACGATCACTCCAAGAATTAGGCCATCGCGTGCCGCCACTCCCATCGCATCCCGCGGTGCAGTCAAGTTGGCTTCACGCCAAGTATCCATTCGGTGCACTGCGACGAGGTGGGCGAACTGCGCGATTGCGCCGACCATGAAGAGGTAAAAGGTCTGCTCGTGGAGGCCTTGGCGATGGCTGAGGTTGGTCAACAATCCGAGGCCCAGCATCAGCGCCGGAATCCAGGGGCTGTGGAACCGAAATGTAAGCGCTGCAACTGAGTAAGAGATGATCCACGCCGCCGTCATGAACAGCATCGAAAACGGAACCGAATCACCACTCACCCCACCATTAATCGCGATGTCGATCCAAAGTTCGAAGCGGTTGTAGGCATCGATGGATCTGGCAATTACATCTGTGCCTTCGGCTGGAATCGAACCTTGCCAAAACACGACGGCCACGCCGCCGATAAGAAACACTGGGAGTTTAAACAGCCACTGGATCTTCAACCTCGACATGACCAAGGCGGTTGCCGAGCCGATCAGCATGGTGGGTGCGATGCTGGGGAGATCACCCCACCTGGCGAGTTGGACAGACCAACCCACCATCCACAGCATCCAGAAGAGCAGGCCCAGCGCAATCAAGTCGCTCAACGGCACCGACTTCAAGAGACGCATGGGCAGTTTCAACCAGCGCAACCACCGAGCCATGTTCAGGTCGGGTAGCGGGCCGGCTCTGCCGAGCGTTTCGACCGAGGTGCTCATGCTACAGGCGCCCCAGATGCCGCGACTGCCGAACCGTCATCGGTTGTGCCTAGATCGGTTTCGATAATTTCGAGAGGACGGAAGGAGTCTGCGTCGATCGGGCTTCGCAACGCGTCTGGGATGTTGTCGCCCATCTTCAGGCGGAATGTCGTGATGCCAGCTATGGTGAGGCGCGCGAACGCCTTAGCGTTCGATTCACCTCCGAACGTCTCGCGATCCATCACGATTGCGATGACTCTGGTACCGCGTCGCTGCAAAGTCGAAAGCGCCTCGATCCAGTCCCCGTCTTCTGCTGCGGTGATTACCACCAATGTGGAGCTTACGTACAGTTCGCGGTCGATGTCTGCGATCGCGTCGATCAACGGCACCTCGCCAACGGGTCTGCTCGCGGCTATGTGACGCATGATTTGATCTCGATGCGTGGCCGAGTGTTCAGGAAGCGCGACTAGGCTTCGGCTGCCGTGGCCTGCAAAACCCACAGGCATGAAGTTGCCCGTGTAGCGGCTCACAGCCGATGCTGCTACAGTGGCGCCGTATTCGTCGGTCGATTCTCTGCCCTCTCCCGCATGGGAATCTCTATGCTGATCGAACAGCACCCATAACTCGCCGGCCGATCCCTGGTCGAACTGCTTCACCATCAAGTCGCCAGTTCGCGCCGTGCTGAGCCAGTGGATTCTTCCTATGGGGTCGCCGTCCGAGTACTCCCGTACGGAGGAGACATCGGTGGAGAGCACGTTCAATCGCTGACGGCGTGAACTGTCTCCGACCATATGGATGTGAGTGGAGGCGAAGTTGGGCAATTGCTCGATCTTGGGGTAGACCAGCAAGCTCTCGACGCCTTCGAACTCGATTTCTCGGCGAAAAATCCCGAATGGGTCAGAGGTTCGCAGTACCAGCGGGCCCAGTCCGTATTCCCCTCGTTGCAGCAATTCCGCTGACATGTCTACGCTCTTGAACGTGACCATAAGACCCAGGCTCGTAACCTCCCGGAACGAGACATCGGGAAGATTCGTCTTGTCTTCGATCTCTACCCAGGCTTTGGGTGTGCCGCCGGAGTTGCGGATTGTGATGCGTTCGACTAGCGTGTCGCCTACTGAGAAGGGGCCGTGGGGCCGCTCCGCCCTCGAAGTGATCTGGGAGGCGCCGACTTTGGACCAGAACCACGAGACGCCGATCAGAATTGCCAAGGCGTAGTTGAGTCTCATGGCTAAGTCAAATCCGGTTGCCAAGCCGGTGATGAAGGTGAGAGACATCATGACGATGATGGCGGTCAGAAATGGATAGCGTCGAATCGCCCGGATCGATCGCCGTGCGGGGCTTCTCTCGTCCCCCGAGTCGGCTAAAGTGACAACCTGACTTGTGATGGCCCTTCTCATGCGAGTCGAGAGCTGGCGGCGTTGCGCGCTGTTGCGGCGGTAGCGAAGAGAAAGAGGCGGGCTATACCGTCAGGTTTCATCTCAACCGCCTGCACCTGGAACCGCTACGTCGCTCAATATTTCGTCGATGATCGATGCCTGAGTCACCCCGCGCATCCGGGCCGACGGCGAGAGCAAAACCCTGTGAGCCATTACTGGCACGCTGATCGCCTTCACGTCGTCAGGTATCACGAACTCTCGTCCCTCCAGCAATGCGTGCGCCTTTGCCCCCTTCATCAGATTGATGCTGGCTCGTGGCGAAACTCCTAACGTGGCGTCGGGATGTCGTCGAGTGGCGTTCGCCGCTTCCACGATGTAACGCTTCACCAAGGCGTCTATGTAAATCGAATCCGCGTACTGCTGGAGTTCGATTATTTCTTGCGGGGTGCACGCCGCCGAGAGGAGATCGATGGGCTCCGACGATTCCCTGCCGTCCATGATTGCGACCTCGTCGCTAAGTTCTGGGTAACCGAGAGAGATTCTCATGAAGAAGCGATCCAGTTGTGCCTCTGGCAGCGGAAACGTTCCTTCGTACTCGATGGGATTTTGTGTTGCGAGAACCATGAATGGGCTCGTTAGGAACCGCGTGACGCCATCTACGGTGACCTGTTGCTCACCCATCGCTTCCAGCAAAGCCGATTGGGTCTTGGGAGTGGCGCGGTTGATCTCGTCCGCGAGTACTACCTGCGACATGATAGGCCCGGGTCGGAACTCGAACTCGCCCGTCTGCTGGTTATAGATCGATGCTCCGGTCACATCGCTGGGGAGCAGATCCGGCGTGAACTGGAGACGGCGAAACTCGCACCCCGTCGTGACAGCGATTGAGCGGGCGAGCATCGTTTTTCCTACGCCCGGCACGTCTTCCACCAGCACGTGGCCTCGACTGATCAACGATATGACCCCGAGCCGTATCGTGTCTTCCTTCCCTACGATCACCCTGCTGATGTTGGAGACGATCCGATCGACAAGATCGGCGTAACGAGACGTGGAGGGTGATTCAACAGTAGAGGTGGTCAATTCATAGTCCTTTTGGTGCAGCGCTTGCAACGGCATTTCATGCGGATGCCCCTCCGCTGCGCGAATTTGCCGTCCCTTTGCCGCAAGAGCCGACGCAAGTCTATCCGCCAAATATAGCGCTAGCACGTACGAGCCTCGTCAAGCGTCGTGTCAATCGACGAGTCGCCCTATGTCTTACGCACGAAACACCGTGTCGGTTTCGAACCGTGATCTGGGAGGCTCGCGGCCCCGTCAGCGAGGCGCGTACGAATCGCCGAGAAGAGACTTCAATTCGGCCAAATGATGCGGTGTAAGCGTGGGGTTCTCCATGGCTGCCACGTTCTCTTCAAGATGCTCAACGCTCGATGTTCCGGTAATCACGCTTGAAATGGCAGGATGCTCAGCGGCGAACTTGTAGCCGGCGGCGATCACGGATTGCACATCACCGCCAACCAGCCAATCGTAGCCGTCGCGGATCTTGGGGTGGTTCACGTCGATGGAACCTTCGTCCCGCCAATGCCTCAGCAGCGTCTCGTACTCGTCTGGTCTCGTCAGCGTGTAGCGCACCGGCGCCATGTTGAGGATGCCCACACCATGCTTCTCGGCCAAGGGCAGCACGCTTTTTGCCGCCCACTGGTTCAAAATCCCGTACTTGATCATTACCACGTCCCACAAATCGGGATGCATTTCGAGGGCGTGTTCCGGCACGGTGTGCTTCGGATCATCCGTCATCATCTCGGAGAATCCAATGGTGCGGGCTTTCCCCTCATCCTTTAATCGCTGGAGGATATCGCCGTATCGATCGACCGCGGCTTCGTACTCACCGGGTCTTGGGCCATGCAACATCATCACGTCGACCACATCTGTGCAAAGCCGGGACAAGCTGCGCTCGAAGGATGCGATCAATTCGGAGGGTTCACGGAGATCGGTCTCATCTCCCCGCAAGCGCCACTTCGTGCAGATCACGTAGGAATCTCTGGGAACGCCGGCCAGGGTTTCGCCCAGCCATCGTTCGCTGTCGCCGCCTCCATATGCCTCAGCGGTGTCGAAGAGGTTGATACCAAGATCGAGGACGCGTCCTACTAGGCGTTTTCGACCTTGCGCAGTTAGACCAGAGGATCTACCGAATTGACGCGGGCCGCCAGTGCCGTACGACACTAGCGACGTCTTTATCCCTGAACGGCCGAGCGTTCTATAAAGCATTCTCCGAAAACGCCGGCAGGCTACTCGTCGTAAACCATGATCGCTCTGCCCAGAATCTCGCCGTTCTGAAGGTCGTCGCACGCCTCGTTGATCTGGTCAAGTCCGTAACGACGGGTCACCAGACGGTCGAGCGGGAATTTGCCCTCTTTGTGCCACCTCAGGAATTGGGCGAAGTCTCGTTCGGGGTAGGTCGCACCCAATGAACCTCGATAACTCTTCTGGTGGTACATGAACTGACCCGGGTCGACCGTCATCTGCGGCGCTGGCATGCCGATCAACACCGCCATGCCACCATGGTTGTCGGCGCCTGGTCCTCCGCCACGAACTGAAGGGAGGATCTGTTCGCTCGTGATCTGTAATCCGATCGCATCGAAGGCGTAGTCTGATCCTCCGCCAGTGATCTCGTGGATCGCCTCGATGGGGTCCGTATTCGCGGCATTTACGGTGTGCGTGGCTCCCATCTCTTTGGCGTATTCGAGTTTAGAGTCCTCGATGTCGATCGCGATCAGCGGGTAGGCCTCCAAGATGCTCGCCATCAGGAGCGCCGATGTGCCGACTCCGCCGACTCCGTATATCGCCACCGAGTCGCCCGGCCTGACGCGTGCCGTGTTGAGCACAGCGCCTGCGCCTGTCAACACTGCGCAGCCGACCACCGATGAGATGTCTGTTGGGTTGTCCTCGTCGATCGGAATAACATAGCCGCCCCAGACCAATGCGTCCTCTCCCCACGTGTACGTAGCGCCGTTCAGCGGCTCTTCGTGATAGCTGGCGCCGCTTAGATCTGGCGTCCAACGACCTCGGATTGGGTCTTTAGGCACCCATGTAACGATGGCGAGATCGCCCTCTTTCACGTGATCCACATCGCTGCCGACCGCCACTACTCTTCCTGTACCCTCGTGCCCTAATAGGCTCGGCGTCGGAGTCTGCGGGTTGTGCATCTGGTGCAACTGCGAGTGGCACACTCCGCTCGAGTAAAGCTTGACGTGGACTTGATCGCTGCGCGGGTCGGGCAGTTCGACCTCATCGACCACCAGCGGCTTGCCGTGTTCAACGTGAATGGCGGCTCTGCTTTTCATGTTCTTGATCTCCTATTGATCGAATCGAGCGCGTAACCGCTCGTGTAGAAGCCATGCTCTAGCGCCATGATACGCGTCTTCACTCCAAGTCGTGCCGCAGACATCAACCTCGTCGATCTAGGCAGCTAGAAGGTTGGAGCATAACTATCTTCCCGCAGTGAGGTCCAGAGCAATATCGCAGGCGTTGAGCGCGCCGAGGAGGGGAGTGAGGCCGGCTAGATTTAGCCCCTGTTGCGGACCTTCAGGGGCGAAGTTGAAGAACGAAACGAGCGGATCGGTTCCAACTTGGCCGATCATGCATGCAGCGTCCTCCCGTTTCAGCTGCATCGCGATAGGAGCTAGGTTTGCGGGCAAGAATCCGCAACTAGCGGAGGGCTCTAAATTGTCGAAGAACACGAGTGCATCATCTGCCGACATCGGACTTCCGGAGAGTGTCTTCACTATGGAAGCCACGTAGGCCGTGGTAGTCGCTTCATCGAGTTGACCGGCGACGCAAACTATCCCGTTGGCCAATCCAGGGGACGGCGGAAGCCCGAAGAGATTGGCCCGCCCCGTATTCGTTCGTTCATCGGGGCTCAGGCACCCTAACGCCTCCACCCCAAGACCGATGCTGGCGGCTTCTATCGGCAATCCATCGCCGGTTGATGCGTACAAAAGTGGAATCCCAGACGCTGGCGATGATACTCCTTCAGCAAGCTCCCCGAGGCAACCGGCGGTAGCCTCGGAAATAGCTTCAGCGCCGTTGAAGTACCTTGTCAGATCCTCGCTGAGGGCAGAGGAGTTGTAGCAGGCGTCTATCGCCTCGATTGTCGAGGAGCTGGTGTCTCCTCCCATCAGTGCTGCGAAAGCGGAACTGAACGCATCGGACGCGCTGCAATCGCCGAGCGCCTCGGGGAGCTCTTCGAGAGTCAGATCGATAGGGACTGGAGTGGGTGTTGCGGTGGGTTCAGGGGTCGGCGTGGCAGACGGCGTGAGAGTGGCGGTCGGTTCCGGGGGAGGAGTGACAGTAGGAGCAGTCGTTGGTGTAGCACTCGGTTCAGGAGTAGGTGTGGATGTGGGAGGTTCGGGCGTATCGGTGGGCGGCACCGGCGTCGGCGTTGGGGGCACTTGCGTGGGAGCAGGGGTGTTCGTCGCCGGTACAGGGGTTGCAGTGGGGTCGGCGGAGGAACAGGCGAAAAGAGCGATCGAGATTGCCGAGGCGAAAGAAACGACAGTGATGAGTTGGATGGCTATGCTTTTTCTTCTGATCATCTCAGCGACTCTGTCACGAACGCGATCGCGCCAGGAGTTGCATGCGAAGAAGCCCGAAGGCGTTCATCGCGGCATGGCGACGATCTGGTGCGCCGCTGCCGGCAGACCTGACGTGACGCGTCTCGGTGCCGACCTCATCATCTACGACTACGTAAGTGTCTCCTCGGGCGAGATTCTCGGAGCTGCCTTCCCTCTCGGGCACACCATGCACCGCCACGCCGAAGGTGGCGCCCGACTGCGTTCTAATTGCTCGCGCCAGAGTGGCGGCGCGCTCCGCGCCGTTCGAGCCCTCGAGTCTCGAACCGCCGAAAAGTCGACGTCTGGGCTCATCGGAATTTGCAACGAGTGCTTCTAGGAAACGGTCGCCCGCGGCTGTTCGCATGGCATCCGAGACGGCTCCGCCGCTCAGATCCTCGTAAATGGCGACTGTGGCATCGTTGTGAGCCATCAAATCACCGATCACGCCTTCAATAGTCTCCTCGTCGGTGCCAAACACGTTCAACCCCAGCAAGTTGCGGACCTGCACCTCCATCGGCACGATAAGCTCCTTGGCCTCGTCAACGGTGGCAGCTCGAGCGGCGATTCGCACATCCACCTGGCCCGGGCGTGCAAGCACACCCACAGTCGGGTTTGAAGACTCTGCGATGAGATGCCCGATCTTGTCGTCAACTGCGCTCTCGCCCAAGTCGATGACCTTCAACACTCGGTAGTGGATCGTCTCGGCGAGGGAGTACTTGCGCTGAAGGTAGGGGATGACCTCATTGGTCATCAACCACCTCATCTCAAACGGGACGCCCGGGAGGCTGATCACCGTCCCACGGTCGGATTCATATATGAACGCGGGAGCGGTGCCGTTGGGATTCTTGACCACGGTGGCGCCGTCGGGAATCTGTGCCTGTCGCTCATTGTTCTTCGTCAAGATGAAGCCGCGGTTCTGGAACCGATCGTGCAGCTCATTCAACGAGCCTTCATGGATAACCACATTGACGCCGAACACCTCCGCCACGGCTTCCCTTGTCAGGTCGTCTTGCGTGGGCCCGATGCCTCCTCCGGTAATGACGACATCGGCGCGGTCCAGGGCGATGTTCAACACATCCACCATGCGTTTCAGATTGTCGCCGACGCTTGACTTGTAGTAGACGTTGGCGCCTATCTCCGCCAACCGGCTGGATATCCACGACGAGTTCGTATCCACGATCTGCCCGAGCAGGAGCTCGGATCCGATCGAAACTATCTCAACATTCACCGACATTCCGGCGACCTTTCGATTCCGACCATGGGTGGCATCAGCCGTTAATTATGCACCAGTGCGTGGGCGCCGTCGGCTTCGTTCCGACAGATTAATTGGAACAAACGTTGGAATATGCTTGACTCTCATTATTTTAGAATGTATGTTCTATATAGAACAGATGTTCAACCACTGTACAGGGAGGGTTTTACATGACTCTGCACACCTTGGATCGTCAGGCAACGGAAATCGCTGTGCTGGACAAGCTCTCTATGGTCGTGACTGAGCGTGGTTCTTCTGCGACGAAAGAAGAATCGCTGGCGGCTCGTATCGACGCGACGTCCGCATTGCCACGGGACGTATCGTCTATAACCGGAGAAGCGAATCTTGTGGTGGATTTTGACGAGCTGGGACGGCGCATATTACAATCGGCGCTGTCTAGCGAAGGGGGATCTTTCGTCGTCAGGTGCCGTTCGACCCGTCGTGCCACAGAGTTCGCGACTCCAATGCGTAGCCTGCTGCTTGCCCTTAATTCGGGCTTCGGAGGTATATCCGCGACGGTCTCCCCTGCGCTCCTTTTGCATACTTACCCAGCCATGGATGCGTTGGTGAACGAACTAGAGGGATCCGGAGCGGGCGAATTGTGGCAGCCGATTGGTGAACGCAGCCTGGCGATCGGCGATGCGAAACATATATTTGTTAGTGTCGATACTCCAGTGATCGACAGCGCCCACAACTCGATTCCCAACATGTTGGTTGAGGTAGTGGGAGCACACATGATTTCCGCCGAATGGTTCGAAAACGTTGTAACGACTAGATGCAAAGACTCTTCGACGACTTTCGTGTTCTACGGACAACACGGTTTTGCAGGTTCTATCTTTGAGCAAATGTGGCGAAACGCCGAAGTGAATGGCGTGATCTGATGTTTCACGTCATCTTTAAGTCTCGTGCCGCTGCAAGTCCTGATGGGACGAATTACGAATGATGCTTTGCGACAGACCGATTCCCATTTATCGGGGTCTAAGGCAGCAATCTCGCGGGCTGCCCGAATACGCGACATACCGTGATACGGGTTGCGAAATGGCCTCCTCCTGTTTGGATTGCCCGTTGGCCCTGTGCAAGTACGATGACCCCACTTGGGGACAACGGCGCGATCTAACTGTTAGGGACGACGAAATTATTCGTTTGCACGAATTGGGGATCAGGGTGCAAGAGATCGCGGGGCGGATCGGAGTGAGCTCGCGAACCGTGTATCGAGTGCTCCAACGCCGCTCGATCGAAAACCATGTTCCTCGAAAACCCGATCCAGGGGTGCAATTGATGTCTCTCGACGATTTGGCTAAGTGGACACCGGCGAGGATTTACGGGGAACACGAAGAGGATTCCGGATTAACGACGCGATCGTGGCGTTGATTGGCAAGCGTTAAGGCAGGGTTTCGGACCGCCAACCGGTTACTCGATCGCCGCCATCGCGTCTTGGGATCCTCCAACCATGATCCCAGTAGCTATGAAGATGGCGCGCTCAGCGATGTTCGTTGCTCGATCGGCGATTCGTTCGACATTGTGGGCAGCCCATAGCAGGTACGTGGCTCGTTCAGCTGCTGCCCGGTTTTCTCTTACCAGCTCTAGTATGTCGGACTGCACCTTGGCGTAGAGACGGTCCACCTCGTCATCATCCTTCTCGATCGTGAGGGCGATGGAGCTCGCGAATTCGGGATTGCGCTCAATCATCGCGTCGATGCTGCGCTTCATCATCGAGACTGCCAAGTCGGCCATGCGTGGGATGTCATCCTGCTCTTTGAGCGGCGCCTCATGCCCCATATTTATCGAAACCTTGGCGATCCCCTCGGCATAGTCCCCGATTCGCTCGAGCTCGTTGGCGATAAACATCATCCCGATGACGCGTCGCAGGTCGACCGCCAACGGCGCCTGCCGGCGAATCTGAGCCACGCATTCGATCTGGATCTTGTTCTCCATGTCGTCGATGCGATCATCGTCGTCGATCACATCTTGGGAAGCCGCCAAGTCGCGGTTTCGCAATGCCCGGATCGATTTGAAGATAGCGGTCTCCACCATGCCCCCCAACAGCACAATCTCGGCCTCTAGGTGAGCCAGTTCGAAATCTAGTTGTTCGTTCGGCATGGTATTCGTCCCGTTTCGTCCTGTTGCCGCAAAAAAGACCTTAGCCGATTCTTCCTGTGACGTAAGCTTCGGTGCGCGGATCAACTGGGTTGCCGAACACTTGGTCGTTGGTTCCATACTCCACGAGGTGTCCCACTCGATCTTCACCCACCATCATCACAGCCGAGTAATCGGAAATTCGCGTCGCTTGCTGCATGTTGTGGGTCACGATGATGATGGTCACTTCAGATGAAAGTTCGCGGATCAGGTCCTCGATTGCTTGGGTCGATATCGGATCGAGAGCCGAAGCCGGCTCATCCATCAGCACCACATCAGGATCGACGGCCAAGGCACGCGCAATGCAGAGCCTCTGCTGCTGACCGCCCGAGATGCCCAGGCCGCTCTCGTCCAATCGGTCCTTCACCTCGTCCCAAAGTGCTGCCCGACGCAGGGACTCTTCCACCGTCTGATCGAGATCAGCGGTCAGACCGTTGACCTTCGGTCCGAAGGCCACGTTTTCGTAGATGCTCTTCGGGAATGGGTTGGGCCGCTGGAACACCATACCTATCCGGAATCGGATGTCGGTCGGGTCAACCTCAGGCGAGTAGACATCGATGCCTTGGTACCTCACGCGTCCCGTAACGCGCGCGCTGGGGATCAGATCATTCATGCGGTTGAAGCATCGCAGCACCGTGCTCTTGCCGCATCCGGATGGGCCGATAAGGGAAACGATTGTGTTTCGAGGAATCTGCAGTGAAACATCTTCGATCGCCAACGTGGTTCCGTAATAAACGGAAGTATCTTCAGTTTCGAGTACGATCTCCTCGTCTTCGAATTTGATGATCGCTTCGCTCATGACACCTGCGGCGCGGCTATCCCTGGCCAAATTGGTTAATGCGGTCGTCATATGTTAATCGTGCTTCACAATTCTTAACTGGGCGAGCAAGTTCGCACGCGCATGGTGGATGCGCGATCTGAACAATCTAACCGACCGAGGTTAAATAGCCTTCACGGTTGAGCGACGTACGGGTAAATGCCACACTACGCAATGGAAGGCATATCGACTGCCACAGTCGCCCAACCGAAGTTTTCGCCCCTCAATCCCCTGCCTGTCAACGGTGAATAGAATTCCCTGAATTCCCTTGCCGCCATCAATTTCGATTTCGTTTCGATCTCCTCGGCCACATCGTCGTATCCCCGCCTACGCAACCCCCGAGCAAGAAGCCAATTCAGATTCAGACATACTGGCCCCCGCCAAATCGTCGATTCGCCTTCGGGATCGAACGTGTCCTCCGAGGCTGCCACACTAGGCACGGGATGCTCAGTCCAGAATTGGTCGGGATTAAGAAGGTGACCCTCTACAACGCGAGAGACTTTGCCGGGATCGATGCCCGAGATGATGATCGGCATGATGCAAGCAACGGTCAAGGCAGCCTCAGGGGCCCGATCTGAACCGCTGAGAAAGATCCAACGTCCATCTTTCTCGTCCCAGCACTGACGTTCGAGCCCGGCGATGGTTTTGTTTCGCATCTTGTATGCGCGGTTGGCCAGCTCGAGTTCGCCCAACTCTTCATGCATCGTGGCGATCGCGTCCCAACCATCGGCGTAAACAGCGTTCACGAACGGATCGATCATCACCATGCGATTCCGCTTAAGCAGTCGGTGATAGTCGAAACCTCCGCCCATATAGGCGTTGTGCATATCGAGCAACCAGTTTTTCCAAAGCAGCGATCTTCTGCGGGGTCGCTTCAATCCCAGCGCCGCGTCGTAAGCAGGAGAGTTATCCAGTCCGCACTCGTAAGGCGATACAACTCCGATGAGCCCGTCGGATCGAGCGTCTCTCTCCCTTGCCAACCACTCGTAGAAACCCCGAACTTTGGGCAGAATCGTTCGCAAGAAATCCGTGTCTCGCGATGCCCTCCAGACGGCCAACAAGGCTTGGGCTAAAACCGGAGGTTGGATCATTCCGCTGTTGCGCCGTCGCCATTCGCCGGGGCGGGATTGTCCGAAGATGGCGCTGAGAACGGCGCCTCGTCTGCCCCAGTATGTGAGATGACCGACGAAGCCATCTTCTCGCTGCGGGACCATTAGAGTCTGAAGTTCCCGTTTCGCCATCTCGCCATCCAGTCGAGAGAGAGCGATGGCGTGAAAGCACGAGTCCCAGAACCACTGCCACTGGTAACGACCTGGAGAAGGCATCACGTACGAGTAGTGGAATCGGTACCTCGGGTCGAATCCGTTTCGGACGTTTTGGCGCATCTGGGCCAAGGCCTTCGCTTCGAGCGGGCCATGACTTTCAATATCGGTTGTTTCGGATCGATTCATCGTGCTGATGCGCCGCCTAGAGGATGTTCACACACGTCGGCGCCCGTGTACCATATGCGCAGATTCAGAATACTCGCACGAGGTCATTTTCAATGTCTAATGGACGATCCAATCAACCCCTGGCAGGCAAGGCCGCAATAGTCACCGGCGGGGCGCTGGGCATCGGCGGTGGCACGGCCAGACGTTTGGCCGACGATGGGGCTTCGATCCTAATCGTCGATATCGAGTCCGACGCCGCGAGACGCAATGCGGAGGGCATCGAATCTGCGGGTGGCAGAGCGACTTTCATGACGGGCAACGTTGCCGAAGAGGCGGTTGCGAAATCGATGGTCGAAAGATGCGTCAATGAATACGGCAGACTAGACATATTGGTCCAGAACGCATACGGGGGCGGTGTAGGTAGGGATGGTAGCGCCGTGGAGGTCACTCCGGAGGGTTGGCACACGGGGATGGATCTGCTGGTAGGCGCCCAGTACCTAGGAGCGAAGTTCGGCGTGCCGGCGATGGAAGAGTCGGGACCTCCGGAGGGTTTCGATCCAGGACCTTGGGAAGGCGGCGGTAGAAGGCATGGAGCACCGCCCGCAATGGAGGTGGGGCGCATCGTCAACATCTCTTCGGTTCATGGATTGTTACAGGCTCCGAAATCGCTCGTCTACGAAGCTGGCAAGGCGGCAGTGGTGGGATTGACGAAGCAGATGGCTGTAGATTTCGGACCTTTGGGGATTACGGTCAACGCCATCGCGCCGGGCCACATAGTCACCGAACGCGGAGAGGCGATGTGGGCGGAGCAGGGGAACGATGAAGGCTTCCGTCTGTTCGAGCTTCAATATCCTGTGCGTCGCACCGGAATACCGGCCGATATTGCAAATGCGATCGCGTTCCTATGTTCGCCTGACGCTGCCTTCATCACGGGAGTGATATTGCCCGTAGACGGCGGATTGTCTATCCAACTCCAGGAAAACATCGTGATGCACATCAAGGACTACATCGTCGAGAATCCCGGCCTGCGAACGCACTTCGACCGACGCTTCGGTTAGCAAGGCGTCGCCGCCAAAAGGACTCATTGCGGCGTTACAACATCCCCTAGCCGGATAGTCCCGCCGCCATCGGTGGGAACCATTGAGACGGCGAACATCGGCTCTTCTTGCCCGATGACTTTCGTGAGGGTGTTCAAAACATCCAAATCGCGTTCACCGCTCTCGGGGTTCGCGTGAGTCGCGAGACAACGCACTACGTGTTTGATCACTTTGAAGTGAATATCCCCAATGCTCAATCGTCGCCCTCGCCAATCGAACTCCTGCCATGGCAAGACCCTTTCGATTACGATGTTGCTTCTGAATCTTGTGTCAGCCACCGTGTCGACATCCATCGCTTTGGCCAACTCGGCGGCACTCCCCTTGCTGTGGAGGGTCGTGCGGCCCGCCGCCGTGTCGTGAAACATCCCGCGAGTGCCATCACCAACCAGACGCAGCGGTTGATGTCGGCGTTGCGTCGCAAAAGGCGTCCCCTCTAGTCCCAAGGCGTACTTGGAGACGGCTCGTTCTAAGCGGATTCGATCGGAAGGTTCATCAATGTTTCCTGACACCAACGCATCATCGCCCGGGAACTTGATCGTCAGCGATCGACCTTGGGAGTCGTAGCTGCAACTCAATCGAGCCAGTCCGGGAGCGTGTTGCAGGGATGCGAACCATGTCTTCCGCCGCCATGACAATTCATCCGGTGGGCCTGCGTCGTTGAAGCGAAAACCCAAGACGCGATCGCCGGTAACTCTGCCGTCATCCTCGATCTGGATGCTGTCACAAATCTCAGGTGTCAATGACTTCACCGGGTAACGGTAGAGTTCGACGACTCGGATATCTTGGCTAGACATGAGGTGTTGGTCTATCTGTTCGCCGACATTCGCAAGGCCCGCTTACGCGTCGCTTGTCGCACTTTCGCCGCCACGCGGGTCTGCGATTCGAGGGTCATAGTGATCGGTATTGCAAAGATGAGCAAGATCGCCATGAGGGCGTAGCCTGGTCGATAAGAGTTGGTGAAATCGTGCATCAGACCCACAAATAGAGGCCCGGCGACGCCGAAGATCGCGCTCACAGAACTGGCGATACCGACTACGGAGCCGTAGCTCTGACGTCCGAAGTAGTCGGCCAAAATCGAGAGGCGCAACGGAATGGAGGCGCCGAAGCCCAAACCGAATCCGATGATAAATACGGGCAGAGGAATCATTCCCCACGAGATTCCGAGAAAGTCGGAGTTGATCATCGCAAGACCTGCGACTCCCAACGTTTGAACGGCGAAGGCCAAAACGAGCAGCGTCCGCTTATCGAACTGGTCACCTATGAACCCTATCCCCGCTCGACCTGCGATGTCGCCTATAGCGACTGCCCCGGCGGCAGCCGATGCCAGATAGATGTCCATGCCATACTCTCGCAACGATGGCAGGTGAAACAGGTTCGTTGAACTCACCAATTGCCCCAGGCTCGTCGCGACCGCAAGCTGCCAAAACACTCGCAACCGCAAGACTTCTCTGACGCCTATCGACAGTTCGCGCGTACGTCGCCTTCCCGGTTGTCCCGAAGTGCCTTCTAATCCGGGGTAGGGATCTTCGCCGTCCGGCAGCATACCGTAATCTTCCGGACGCCTCCGCATGATAAATGTGATCGGAAACCCGATTACCCAGAATCCGATGCCGACGGCAAATAATACGGGTCGCCACCCGTACGTGCTGATTGCCCACACGAGAAGTGGCAATCCGACGGCGCCCACCGCTGAAAACGTCATCAACGTCGACAGCGCCCGCGCCCGTTGGCGGACGAACCAGTTGCCCACGGTGGCCACGAATACGATGAATGTCCCAAATGACATGCCCAGGGCCAGCAGCGCAACCGCAACATAGAACTGCCAAAGCGAGTTCATGGTGCTCATCAACATGAATGCGCCGCCAGTCACCGCCACTCCGAAAAACATGACGCGTTTAGGACCGTAACGGTCGAGCAGCACCCCAACGAATGGAGATATGAGCCCGCTCTCGCCTCGTTGAATCGAGATCGCAGCGGCGAATGATGCGGAACTCCAACCGGAGAAAGTTGAGAGGATTGGATCTACAAATGCTTGAAAGCCACGCCAGAAGACGGCGGACGCGTACCACTGCATGAATCCGCCGCCGGCAACGATCCACCACCCGTAGAAGACTCGCGAAGCGCGTTTGCCTATCGTGGCTGCGCCTCCCTGGGATCTAGCAGTAGGTGCCGCTCGAAGAACGGCTCGACCGAGCGGAGGAAGCCAAGCGGGTTGTCGCCGGGCACGCGATGGCTCGCATTGGGCACATAGGTGGCGGAGCTGCCCGGGACTGTCTCCACCATTCGCCTCACGGTGTCGGGCGCAACCATCTTTGAGTTACGGCCAATCACGAAAAGAGCGGGCACCCTTATGGCGCCCAGAGCACTCCATAACTCATCGGAGGTGTAGCTGACTCGATGATGGTCCAAAAGCCGAGGATCGTGTTTCCACTCCCAGGAACCGTTGGGGGTAATGCGAGTCGCGCGCCTAAGGGACCCTTCGATCTGATCGCGTGTGCGCATGGGGCTTAATTCGGCTACTCGGTCAACCAACGCTTCGAACGAGCCGTCTCTGGGCAAAGCTGAGATGTATCGCCTGACTCCTTTGCGGGCTTCGCGGCTCAGCTCCGGCGCAACATCCACAATCACAACACTCTCAACATCTGCTGGACGCCGAGAAGCGTATAGGTAAGAGACTTGACCTCCTAGCGACAGGCCGCAAAAAGAAAATTTCGTGATGCCACGAGTCTTCTCGAGGTGAGTCGCCAGTCGCTCCGCGTCGGAAAGGTAGTCATGCGTCGTGTAGTCGGGATCGCTCGGCTTGCCACTGTCACCGTGCCCTCGAAGATCGAGCGAGATGCACCGGAAACGCGATCTCAACGCGAGGCATGTGAAGTCCCAAGTCCGAGCCTGTTGAAGGAAACCATGGATGAAGATAATCGCCGGTTTGCCTTCTCCGCCCCAATCGACGAAGTGAAGATCAAACCCACCTGCGTCCAACACTTCATGCTTTGGTGGCGAGGAGTCGGCGACCTGCAATCCGGCTTTCAGAGCCGCTGCGTGCGTGGTTTGAAATGATGTGTCCGTGTCGACCACTGGAGCGGCGCTAGGTCATCCGACAATAGACTTCATGATACGACCACGAAAACGAACCAGGCGATCCTCAATCGAGGGCGAGGTGTGAGTTGCGCTTAGGCAAGATGTTCGACATACCGATCAGGGTCCACTGGTCGTGGGCGCTGGGATTCATCTTCATAACTTGGAGTCTGGCTAATAGCGCCTTGCCCATGCCGGTTGGACTCACCGAGGCGCAACGCTGGACTATAGCGGGATTCATCACGGTATCACTCTTCGCCTCAGTGTTGCTCCACGAGCTCGCGCACTCAATCACTGCAAAGCGGCTCGGCTACAGGGTGATGGGCATCACCCTTCTCATTTTCGGTGGGGCCAGCATGATCCAAGAAGACCGGCAAAGGCCTGCCCACGACTTCATGATCGCTTTTGCGGGACCATTGATGTCGTTGGCAATCGGTCTGACGGGGCTGCTTTTGCTCACCGTGCTTGCGTCGCCTCAATCGACGGGAACTACGGCGATGTTCGAAGGATGGTTGCGGTACTTGGGGTGGATGAACCTGATTCTGGCGGCATTCAATATGCTGCCCGGAATCCCGTTGGACGGCGGAAGGGTTCTTCAATCTGTAGTCTGGGGTGTGTCGGGTAGTCGGGATATTGCGACAAAGGCGTCGACCTTAGCGGGTCGGGCGGTCTCGATACTGATCATCTTCTACGGCGTCTATCTGATATTTATCGCCGAGAACCTGATGGGCGGGATTTGGCTGATCTTCATCGGCATGTTCATCGGATCGGCCGCGACGGGTGAATCTAGAAGGGCCAACCAAATCCGGGCTGCGAAGAAGGCTGTGGGCATTCAAGTCAGGCAAGCGATGTCGCCTGCGCCAACGGTGCTGGACGCTGAGACACCTCTTAGCGAGGCGATTCGTAACGTCTTATCTCGATACCCGGAATCCATCGTTCCAGTGGTGGCCAACGGTTCTCTGATGGGAATCATCACGCTTCAAGACGCGTCGAGCGTGGATATCAAGGACCGCGTTGACCGGAATTTCACCGTTGAAGGCGCAACCCGGCGGATCTCTTTCCAAACGATCTCGCCGGATGACGACATCTCGGTCGCGGAGCAGAGGTTGGGAAGACGCAATGCGGATCGCCTGCTTGTTTTCGAAGGGCAGCGATTGGCGGGAACGTTGGGTCGCGAGGAAATAACGGAAATTTTGCAAAGAGTACCGTAAGCGGCTTTTTCTCCCGCCGGAAAGCTGAGGCGGGCAGATCCCGGAGTTCAGAATCGGATGCTCTGAACATCCCCCTCTCCTGAATCCTCTCCCACGGAGGGGAGAGGGTACACGCCCGCCGGGCGTGTGGGGAAACGTATGCGCTGTCTTTTCTCTGGGTCCCCGCTTGCGCGGGGATGACGGTGCGTCGTTCGACAGGCCGCGGGACGGACGCATAACATGCGGCAACCGTGCAGCACCCCGCTGTGCGCGGGGATGACGGCGTGGTGGAGGATGACGGTAGGTCGGGCTTCTGCGGTGGGACGTTGTTGCAGAGCGACGCGGTTTATGGAAATATGGCGGCGCGGCGGTGTTCGCCGATTCCTATCAATCGATCGGCGTCTACGTCCCGTGCCTCAACCGCAAACCTGAACTTTGTGCCGTCAACGTCGAGGAGTTTCGCCGTGGTCCTGATGTGACTTCCGGGAGGCGCCGGAGCGACATGTTTCACATTGACGTGGAAGCCAACGGTGAAGCCATCGTCAGGCATGCCAGAATCCAACGCTTCCGTGGCCGTGATCTCCATCTCATTGATCATCGAGGGGCTGGACAGCGTGCTTCGCGCAGGTTCGCCGCCGGGAGCGTACAGCATCGAATCGGCAACAACCCAAACTCGCGAATGGGTCAAGCCCGGGTTGAAGATTTCGGCGAGGTTGCGCACCCAGTATCAGTGCTATGGATTAGGGTGATGATGCGACTGGAAGTATATGCCCTCCAGGTTCGAGGGAGGTCCGCCAGGCTCATCGGCCTGTCCAAACGCCAAGTAGTGCGGAGGTTCGCCTTCAAATATCAAGAAGGCGCTTAACGTCGACGAAAGGGGGTTATGACCACCCATCCACTCAACCAACGGCCCGTCTTGTAGTTGGACCGGACCGTCCGTTACTGGTCTTCGCACCGTAGAGTGGTCTATCGTCTCCGCTCCCGTTTCGCCAACGCCCCAAACGACTAAGCCAGTGTAGTCGGCCGGGATGACGAATCGCCATCTTGGCAAGAGGCCGGTTCTCGGTGAGACCTCGACGGCAACCCTTTCGGCTATGCCCTCGAATGGGTGGCGGATCTGCCAGTTGTAAAGCGTGTCGGGAGGCGCGTCGGAAGCGGTCCCGTGGACATGTTGGTGTCCGTGTTCGTCGTCGTGGCCGTGTGGCCGCAACATCACTTGCCTAGGGCTTTGGCGAGACGTGAGGCCAATCGGCTCTTCTTGCGGGCCGACTGATTCCGATGGATCACGCCTTTGCGCGTGGCGACATCAAGTGCGCTTATGGCGGCCCTGACTTTTTCGGTCGTGCCGGCGTCAGAAGGTGAATCGTCGATTGCATTGCGCGCGGCCGCGACTCGGGAACGCACATTCGTTCGCACGGACCTGTTCCTCAGCGTATTTCGCTGTTGCACGCGCATACTCTTAGCTGCAGGCATGAATAAACTTTCGATCTACGAAATAAATCAATGGATGGACTCGGTTAATTCTACAAAAGCGAAGCGATGCTTCTCTTTCGCCGTTCTCCGAGATAATCAGCGGATCCGAAACACAGAATCGACTCCCGGCACCGACTCGAGTTGCGAGAAGAGGTGCGCCAACTGCTCGACGCCCGTCGTGTAGACGGTGAATGCGACTGTGGTCTTGCCGGACTCTATGTCTTCGCCCGATGAGATGCCGTGGAGATTCATCTTTTCGGATCGGATCACGCCGCACAGGTCGTGTATAAGACCGATGCGATCGGAGCCTCCAACCCGCAGCTTTGCGGGATAGGTGTCATCTACATGCCCCCAAGCCACTTCCACCAAGCGGTCGGGGTCTTTGGTATTCCGAAGATTCCGGCAATTGCTGCGGTGAGCCGTAACGCCTCGACCTCGGGTGAGGTAACCAGTGATTTCATCTCCGTAGACTGGCGTGCAACACTTCGGGAAGTTGACCTGCATGCCGGTCTGTCCCATCACAACTACACCCTTCGAGAGGTCTCTACCCTTCCTACGTCTTACCTCCCGCTCACCGGCCTCGAGCTGTTCCTCAACCACCTTGTCGACGCGGCTGTCAGATATTGCTTTTACGACGGTTCGAACGATTGTGGAAGACTGTTCGTTCGTCTTTCCTAGATCCGCAACTAGTTCATCGACGTTTGAGTAACTCATGTACTCGGCCACCACTTCCGCGCTGACGTCGTGTCCCATGCGCCTCAGCTGATCGATGACCCGCTTCAACTGCTTCCGGCCCTCCTGCATGTTTGTTTCGCGAGCCTGACGGCCGAACCACTGACGAACCTTTGCGCGGGCGCTGCCGGTTACCAGATACCTTTTTTGATCGTCTTGCCAATCTAGGCTGGGTCCTCTGGGCACTCGTGCCTTGCGGATCTCGACAATGTCACCCGACTCGAGCCGCGTATTTAGAGTAACGAGCTTTCCGTTGACGACTGCGCCTACGGTGCTGTGACCTAGATCTGTGTGAATTCGATACGCGAAGTCGAGTGGCGTTGCTCCTCGGGGTAGGTTGATGACGTCACCAGCCGGCGTAAAGACTTGCACTTGGTCGGATTGAAGGATCTCCGTCTCGACGGAATCCATGAAGTCTTCAGCGCCGCTCGACACGCCATCCATCTCGATCACATCCTTCAACCAAGTCATGGTGTGGTTGAAGTAGTCGGCGTACCCACTCGTGGCTGCGCCGTCTTTGTACGCCCAGTGGGCGGCAACACCCTCTTCGGCGTAAACGTGCATGCTTTTGGAGCGGATCTGTACCTCGAGCGGCGTGCTTCCGGGCCCCCAGACTGTGGTGTGGAGAGATCGATAGCCGTTGGGTTTGGATTTGGAGATGTAGTCGTCGAATGTCCCGGTTATCATCGGCCACAAACCGTGGACGATGCCCAGGGCGTTGTAGCAGTCTTGCTCGTTCTCCGTGATGACCCTGAGAGCGATGAGGTCATGGATCTCGTCAAAGGTTCGACCCAGCTCCTCATATCGCTGCTTCTTCTTGTGGATGCTGAAGAGGTGCTTTGCGCGTCCGGTGATGGAGGCCTTCAAGCCATGTCTGCCGATGACCTCGTTCTCTAGCTGCTTGACCGCGAGCTGGGTGAACTGTTCGCGTTCCTTCCTCGTTCGATTTACGAGGCGGGATATCGTCTTGTAATCACGCGGATTGAGGTAGTGGAAAGCCGCATCTTCTAGCTTCCACTTCATATCGTTCATCCCGAGTCGGTCAGCGATCGGAGCGTAGATGTCCATCGTCTCGCTGGCGATGCGACGTTGCTGGTCCGGGTTCAAGAAACCGAGCGTCTCCATGTTGTGCATGCGGTCGGCCAGCTTTATCAACAGCACGCGACGGTCTTCGCCGGCCGTGACCAGCATCTTCCTGAGACTGTGTATGCGCTGGCGTTCGCGTTGATCGGCGTGTCGGCGTTTGGTGCGAACCGGAGCCGCATCCAGCATGAGCAGATCTATTTGAGTCAGCTTTGTGACGCCATCGACCATTCGAGCCACAGCATCACCGAACCTTCGCTGCAACTCGTCGATATCTGTGTCGCAGTCCTCCAGGGTGTCGTGAAGTAGCGCCGCGGCGATGACGTCTGAAGGCAATCGCATCTCGGCAAGCCTGAGGGCCGTATGGATGGGGTGCTCAATGAATGGCTCACCCGACTTCCTCGTCTGCCCGGCGTGTGCCTCGGCGGCGAACTGCAACGCTGACCATACGAACTCGACTTGGTCGAGGGGCAGGTACCTGCGAACGGCTTCTAGCAGCTGAACGGCGGAACGGCTCAGCTCCGGGAATTCGGGCGGTTCGATGCGCCCGTTGGAAGGGGTTCCGAGTGTTTGAGTATTCGCCATTTGATCACATGGCGGGCGTCGTGCCGCGTGTTGGGCAGGCGTGTTGGGCAGGTTGGTAATTAGTTTACACGTAGACTTATCGTGGAAGCGTTGCCCCCACAGCCCAACATCTTGGTTCGTACGTACGTTGATGTGTTGCGCACGCGCGTTTAGATCGCGTATAGTTATGTGATGATGCTCGGGATCGCGGCGGCATGCGCTTTAAGTGCGCGCGAAAGCGGGCGCGTCTTAAAAGCACAGGATTTCAGACAAATGCGAGGCGAGACGAATTGACGAAGAAGTTCCTCACGCCGGATAAGTTGCGGATTTTGTCCGTGGCCTCGGCAATAACAGCGGTAGTCGTTGCGGTAATCGTTTCGTTGCCATCATTCGATGCTGGCAACGTCGCTGCGCAGGCGACGGGCCCAAGGATCAGCAAGATTCAGCCGGAAGTTGCTACAGTGACGGTTCGGCCTGGAGATCAAGTCAGGCTATCAGTCGATGTCTTCGGACTTCAGGATGCCGAGGATAACTCGCTGGGCGACAGCGTGACCTTCTTATGGGAAGGCCAGGGTAGTTTTTCTGAGGCCGACTCGAGCACCGACGACAACAGTGACGCTGATGAAAGTGTCGTGATGTACACGGCACCGTCTTCCCCAGGTTCCAACGACGTTACCGTTAGTCTGGGTCCGGACTACTGCAAGGGTGACGACGGATGCAGCGCCACAATTACCGTGATCGTTCGAAGGGCATCTCCCCCGCCACCCGCGGCTGCCCCCCCTGTCAACCCATCTGGCCCCATACCGTCTGTGATAACCGACGCTTCTGGAACCGCATACTCCACCTTCACACCAGTCGAAGGCGGAGTGTTCACAGGCGAAAGCTTCTCCATCTCCGCTGGCGCGGGAGCTATTCCCAACGGCGAGTTCATCGGCATCAGCGTTTCCGCAGGCGGCGACGCAGATAACACCGGCTCGACTTCGCAGCGCTACACGCTCGGCGGAAGTGAGTACGACATCGCAGTCGTCGACTCCAATGGAGGAGAAGTGAGTTCCTACCGGCTGGACTCTGCGGCTGAGGTCTGTGTGCCGATGCCGGACATGTTCCGAGCCAACATCAGCGATGTATCACTTGCCGCTGTCAACGACGACGGCACGCTGACGATATTGCAGTCAAGCGTGAAGATAGCTGGCGCAGGCAACGACGTTTGCGGCGCCGTTAGCTCATTGCCCGCCACAGTCGCAGTCGGTATCTCCGGTGCACCGCCAGACGTCCCGACGCCAGTGCCCCCGCCTGAGCCGGAAGCTCCGGCAACAGGTGGTTGGTCGCCATCGTCCAACGCTGCGATGTTCGTGCTCTTGCTCGGACTTTCGATAGCGCTGATCGGAACGATGCTGCTAGTAGGCCGACGTCGAGCTACTCAAACTCGCCGCTGAGATCGATTACCGGCAGCCCCTCTTAGCAGGGAAAATAGCTTAATAGAAACGGCACCCGCAACTGATGCGGGTGCCGTTTTCTTTTTCACCGACTCTTCACAAAGTCCAATGCCGCTCATCGAACGGCCAAACACTGCCCTCCAAGAGACCTTTGCAAAAGTCTCGTCATCCTGAGCCTGTCGAAGGATCTGGGGCGGGGCGGCACGTCAGGCGTCAGGCTCCGAACTGAAGCGAAGGCCCGCCCGTCCCTCTAAGCCGTCTGGATTTCGGCCTCGCCCGCAATGACGAGGGTTTTGCAAAGGTCCCACGGAGGAGAGAGGGGGTCCGCTCGTTAAACAGGATCGGTGTTTTGCAAACGTCGTTCGAAGGGGAGAGAGCACAAGTCCCTAGGACCCGTTGGGATTTGCAGGTGGTGTCCTCGACGGAGAGGACTCAAGTCAGAGGTTTATCTCGGCCGTAAAATGCCGCAATCCTGTCAATTAACGGCTTCGATTGCGAACCGAGCGACGTTCAAGATGATCGCGCAGGCGAGCCCAGCCCCTAAGTCGTCCAGCATGATGCCCCATCCTCCTGGTATCCTCTCCAACCGACGGATGCCGAACGGCTTTAACACGTCGAACACCCTGAACAGAATGAACGCGGCGACCATCCATTGCCACGTAACGGGCAAGAAAATTAACGCGACCCACTGCCCTGCAAACTCGTCGATTACCACGCGGCTCGGGTCAGGTTCGTCTGTCGAAGCCACCCGCGATGACGCCCAGATGCCGGCCAGCGTCGTGACTGCGATCAGAGGGAATAGCCAGATCACAACTCCCTCTTCGCCCCAGGCAAGTGCGGCGTAGATCCCAACGGCTACCGCGCTGGCGAGCGTGGCCTTGGCGAATGGAGTGAGGTAGGCGACTCCAAGCCCGGTCCCGATCGCTGTCGCCACGAACTGCAACGCCCTAGACGACGCAGGTTCGCTACCGCTCACAGGTAGGGTTGAGCCCAGTCGAGGGTGTCCTCAGTTCGTTTCGAAGGGTGGTACTCGGCCCCGGCCCATCCCTCGTAACCAACCTCATCCATCATTTCGAAGAGGAGAGAATAGTTGATCTCGCCCGTACCTGGCTCGTTCCTACCAGGCGTGTCTGCGAACTGGACGTGGGCGATGCTTGGCAACAGACGACGGAACGTCTCTATCAGATCGCCTTCCATGATCTGCATGTGGTAGAAGTCGTACTGGAGATAGACGTTGGAATGATCAGCGTCAGCGATCGCCTTCATTCCCTGGTCTGATGTGTGGATCAGAAATCCGGGTTGATCACGAGTGTTGATCGGCTCGATTAGAGCTTTAACACCCACCTTCTGAAGCTCATCAGCCGCGTAGCGGAGGTTTCCGATGTAGGTCTCGTAGGCGATTTCGGGGTCCAACCCCTCAGGCAACGGTCCCACGCCGGCGTTGACGCCGATGCAGCCAAGAGCCGAGGCGTATCGGGCGCCCAGCGCTACCCGTTCCTTGTAAAGATCGGTCTTCTCGGGATTCAGAGGCAGGTTGCCCAACCCGGATTCAGGGTCAGTGACAGGCAGATTGATGATGACGTGTTTCAGATCGTTGCGTTCGAGCCGCTCCAAAATGGCATCGATCGGTGCGGAGTACGGCGCCTGGGTCTCTACGCCCTTGAAACCAGCACGCGCGGCCGCGTCGTATCGGTCGAGTAGGTCGTACTCGTTGAACATGAACTGCAGATTCGCTTCGAGCTTGGGCATCTGCTTAGAGCTCCGAGTCGGAGATGTGACTCTTCCCGCCGGTCAACGGGGTTGACTTGCTATTCGAATTCGCCTCAGAGAGGATCGATGTTAGCGACCGCGTAGGCAATGGCTGCGAACGACAACACAGTCAGGGCGATCATTAAGATGATTGACATTAAACCTCTTTATCGTTGTACCGGGCTAGAATCGTAATTTCAAACCATCGAGTTGCGCGCGGCAACCCCTATAGCATGATAACCCTTACCGCCTTCTCCCAAAACTGATCCATGCGTCTCCAAGACATAATGACCTCGCCGGTTCTTACAATCACGTCGGAATTGAGCATGGTCGATGCCGCCCGCAGGATGAGGGAGCGAGATGTCGGCTCGTTGGTTGTGGTTCGCAAAGGCCTGGTTGAAGGCATCATCACCAGCTGGGATGTCGCAGTCGGTTGCGTAGGCGCCGGTGAAGACCCGTCCTTGTGCCCCATCCTGCTTCACATGAGCAGCCCCGTGCACACGGCGAGACCTGACACCGACGTGATGGAAGCGGCTAGGGTGATGGCGCAACGGAAAATATCTCGTCTGCCGGTGGTGGACGACGCTGGACATCCTTTAGGGATCGCCACGTTCTCGAACATAAGTCGAGTGATGCAACAGCTGGCAAACGACCTGTTAACCGGTTGGGACCGAATTCCAGAGCAGGCATCGACGACCGCGAGACCGGAGTAGCGCATTGTTCGAATCCGTATCTGAGCGATTGACCACCGCCCTAGGCACCCTCACTGGAAAGGGCAAGCTCAACGAAAAAGACATCGACGCCGCTCTGCGCCAAGTGCGTATGGCTCTGTTGGAGGCCGATGTCGATTTTAAGGTCGCTCGCGATTTCGTAACCCAAATTCGAGAACGAGCGGAAGGCGCGGAGGTGATCAATTCGTTGACACCCGGCCAGTCCGTCGTCAAAATCGTCCACGAAGGCTTGGTTGAGATACTCGGCGGCGACAGTGTCGAGCTTCAACGCGCCGAAGATCCGCCCAGCGTAATCATGTTGGCAGGTTTGCAAGGCGCCGGAAAGACTACCGCCGCGGCAAAGTTGGCCCTGAATATCAGAAGGGAACTCAACCAGGAGGTTATGTTGGCCGCATGCGACCTCCAACGACCGGCCGCCGTCGACCAAGTCGTGACCCTCGGCAAGCAGATCGGCGTGCCCGTCTACCACGAAGATGTTCGCTCATCCAGCCCGGTCAAGGTGGCGACCAATGCCATTAAAGAGGCGCAACGAAGGCGCATTTACTGGGTGATCTTGGATACAGCGGGTCGCCTCGCGATAGCTGACGATCTGATGAAGGAGTTGGAAGAGATTCGGAAGGCGACGAACCCTGTCGAGACGCTGTTGGTGCTGGACGCGATGACCGGGCAAGACGCCGTCGTGTCTGGCTCCGAATTCAATCGAAGGATAGGAATCACCGGCATCGTCCTAACTAAGATGGATGGCGATGCACGAGGCGGCGCCGCCCTCTCGATGAAGAGCGTCACCGGCGTTCCCATCAAGTTCGTCGGCGTCGGCGAACGCCCTGACCAGTTCCAAGAGTTTCACCCCGACCGGATGGCGCAGCGGATTTTGGGGATGGGCGATGTTGCAACGCTCGTCGAGACGGCTCAGCGCGAAGTCGATCAAGACGATGCGAAGCGACTCGAACAGCGTATCCGACGCAATGAATTTGACCTGAACGACATGCTGGACCAATTCAGGTCAGTGAAACGAATGGGCCCGCTTTCAGACGTTCTGGGCATGATTCCCGGTTTGGGCTCGATCAAAGCTGCGGCAAACCTGAAAAACGTCGATGAGCGAAGCATGGGGCAGGTGGAGGCCATCATTCTCTCGATGACTCCAGAAGAGCGAGCCGATCCCACGATATTGAGCGGCTCCAGACGTCGACGCATCGCCACCGGCTCCGGCACGTCACCATCGCAGGTGAATCAGCTGCTAGGGCAGTACCGCAACATGCGGAAGATGATGCGCCGTCTGAACACCGCGTCGGGCGAGCGGGAGATGATGAACATGTTCCGCGGGATGAGGTGAAGTTCGCCGCGGATCAGCAGATTTGCGGGGTGAGGTGTAAATTGAAAACACCGCGTTTAGTATTTACCGGAATTTTCCGTAAGGAGTGTCCAACCAATGACCATCGCGCATTTGCGAACCTACACCATGAACCAAGGCATGATGCCGGCTTGGCTCAAACTGTTCAACACTACGCTCGTCCCGTTGATGGCCGAACATGGCATGAAGGCCGAGACGGTTTGGGTGAATGAAGACGACTCGCAGTTCATCTGGGTCCGTTCCTACGGCGACACGATGGAAGAGCTTGAGCAGAAAGAAGCGGCATTCTACGGTTGCGACTGGTGGTTGGAAAACGTCGACATGGTTCGCGGGCACATGGCGCACCGCGACATCAAGGTGATCAAATCGGCGGACTGATCGAGCCATCTCGTCACTCATAAACGATCTTCTCGCAGTCGTCGCCGAGGCGAGAGAATCGCAGCCCGCTGCACCACTCGACTTCGAGAGCAGCGCGTATCGTACATTCATCGTGCTGGTCGCACCAGTTCTGAATGCGCTGGGATGGAGGCTCAACAGCCCGAAATTCTGGTTCGTGCCCGGCACCGGCGACGATGCGGATGCAAGGTTCGTGCACGACCTCCAATCGAGCGTCGATGGCCGAGCCGCAGCAGTAGTCGAGACTCGTGCCCTAGGTTCCAACATAGTGGAAGGCATCGAATTTCATCTAGGAAGATGTCGCCAATCGGGCACACCCATCTTCGCCATCACCGACGGCCGGACTTGGCACCTGTACCCGATAGTGACAGGTGTGCGACCAGGCAATCCGGCTGCAGAGTGCGACGTCTACTCGTCTGATCCCAAGATGATTGAGGCGATGACGATGCTTCGAAATCCGACGGTAACGTCTCAGTCGCCGACACAGTGGCTGCCTATCACTGAGTACGAAATGCGCACGTTGAGCAATCCAGCCGAGATAATGTTTCCAGATGGATCGATCTCGAACAGGTTGCGACACGTCTATGACCTTCAACTTTTCGTCGACGATTGGCTGCACGATAACGGCCACTTGACGACCGAGTCATGTCCGATCGCGACCCCCCGCGGGGCTATTCTAGTCAACACGAGCCCAACTGACGCCAAGGGCAAGCCATTCAGGACCCATGCCGCCACAAGAGCGGGCCTCTACGTGAACACTGCACGAGTCGCAGACGGGCAGAGGAAAGCCGTGATCGATACGATACTCGCTGTGGGCCTCGATCCCACGGATTTTAAGTGTCGACCGCGCACGTAGTCCGAATTGGATCAGTTCGAATCAATCGGCCTCGAGTTCGATAGGAGTTGCAGATAGATGACCGATTTGAAAAGCTGCCAAGCCCTCACCTTCGACCTTTTTGGCACGGTGCTCGATCTCGGAGGCAGTCTGACGCCGTTCATCGTCGAGTTCATTAAAAGCCGAGGCGCTGAAGAATCGGTGGATGCAAACGAGTTCTGGGCGCAGTTGCGGCATCGACAGCGAATCGAGCAGTACCAAGACTCTCTCGTCGAGCTGGGTCACACAGGCTATCTCGAAACTGCGCAAAAAGCATTCGTCTACGTCGCCAAGCTTTACAAACTGCCGCCGACTCCGCAAGAGACCGATGCATTCATGACAGGGTGGCAGCAACTCAATCCCTTTCCGGAGTGTCTCGAGTCGCTCAAGCGGATGTCGCCGAAATACAAACTGGTGGCGCTTTCCAACGGCAACCCCTGGTTCCTTGACTACCTGGTGGCGAATCGAATCAAGTTCCATTTCGACGACGTGATCTCTGTTGAGACGGCGGGGGCGTTCAAGCCACATCCGGGCGTGTATCGAAGCGCCGCGCGCAAGCTGCAGATGGAGCCCGGGGAGCTGATCATGGTTTCGTCCAACTCCTTCGACGTGATGGGCGCTCGCACCTGCGGGTTGAGGGGTATCTACGTAGATAGATACGACTTGCCGTTCGAAGATACCGACCCGCAGTACGAACCCGACCTCACGGTAGCCAACTTCACAGAGCTGGCGGAGGCTCTGCTGGATGGATAGAGAAATCGCCCGTTGACCGGTTTTTCGTACTTGCTGGATGTGATCCTGTCTCGCCGGATTCACAAACCCGAGACATTCATATTCCTCACAATGGTTGTTGCCTCGGTATTCGCCCTATCGTGCGAATCCAGCCAAAACGAGCCAACGCTCGAGGATCCTGCATCCCCCACGGCAACTGTAGCGAGACCCACGGCAACGGCTGGACCTCGGCCAACAGTGCCTCAACCTGATGCCGCCAGGGCGACATCAACCCCTGAGCCTGAACCCACATCCGCACCCGCAAAAACGCCGACTCCCCTTCAATCAGTGGCGGAAACGCCTACCACCACAGCGGACTCGCCGACTGAGAATTCAACCGCGACGGCAACATCAATTGTCGAAACATCCCCCGCTGAACCCTCACCAAGCGTCGAACCGACGGTGCAGCCAGAAGAGCCGGTCCTGGTCGGTCCAACTGCAACTGCTGCAGCGGAACGGTTGGCGCACTGCGAAGCGAACGTGTTGCCGACAGCGACCCCGAACCTGAAGCATCGCCAACGCCGGTACCCACACCGCCTGCGAGCATAACCGCCGAGGACATACCGGTGGAGTGGATTACGAAGATGGATGAGATCGACGCGTGGGTCCGAGGATACTACGGGGTCGATCAGGAGTTGGTCGGCGATTTCAAAAGACGCTTCGTCTTTGAAAATGAGTGGAAGCAATGACAAGCAGACGGAGTGGCGAGTTGGGCAGATAGAGAAGATTCGACCGAGGACCTCTGGGATCAGATCTTCAAAGCCTTGACATTACTCGCGCCCGAAAAGGATTTTGGTGAGTTCGAGGCCGAATACTTAGGTGATCAAATCGTGGGACAGTACAACTACAGAACTCGCGAGTTGAGCGTGCGCGTTGCCGAAGGTAAATTCGATTTCTGGGCGGAGTTCACGTACGTCCACGAGTATGCGCACCATGTGCAGAACGAATCCTACCGATTTCCTGACATTTTCAACTGCTTCGAAGCGGACAGCGACGCTAGGAACGCGCTATCGGCGTTGATCGAAGGTGACGCCGTGCGAACGCAGGTCGGGTACATCGAGGAGATGATCGGGTGGGATCGCTTCGATGACCTCGCAGAGGAACTCGATGTGGAGGAAGAGGAACCTCCTGAGGAGACCGCGATGCGTAGGTATCGGGACGAGCAATTCCGATTCACGTATTCTGAGGGACCAGACTTCGTTTTCGACATCGCCGTAATCTCTGAATGCGAGAACTGTGACACTGAGAGGGAAAGGGTCGATGACGCGTTCAGGATTCCACCTGTTACTACCGAACAGGTTCTTTACACTGACAAGTACTTCGACGGTGAAGGCCGGACAAGACTGTCACTGCCTGAAAACCTGTTGGGTGACGAATGGGAGCAACGGTTCGCCTCGTCGGTTGGCAAATCGAACTGGATCGCACTTCTCGTGGCGTTGACCGGTGCCGAGGCTGAAGAGATCGAACCGGAAAATCCGGGCTGGATGGGCGACTACGGCGTCTTGTTCGAGCACGATGACGGACGTGCTCTGCATCTGCAGATCGTGCAGTGGGACAACAGGAAGTATGCCGATAGTCTCGTGAATGCGCTCGACGGCAGGACACAACTGGTCCGCACTCAAACACGGCAATCATCAACGATCGATGGCTACTACGATTTCTACGGGTGGCACGGCGAAGCAGGAAGCATCGCGTTGGGCGTGACCATTGACCGTGTCGACAGGTTCAGAACGATGTTCTTGGCTGTAGGGCCTGATCCAAAGACCGTCGACAACGCGGTTAGGCTCGCCCGCGAAAGCCTGATAATCAAGTGATCATCGCGATCTGCTAAAACGGGCTCATTCCCGCTGGTAAGATATTCAATGCCTTTTCGGGTGTCGAATCGAACTGAATTTCACTGAATCTAGAGGGCGGGCGAGAACCAATGCCGGGCAACATATTACTTCCGCAGTGGGGCATGGGAATGAACGAGGGCCAAGTAGTGCGCTGGCTTAAATCGGTGGGAGATGGCGTGACGAAGGGCGATCCCTTAGTCGAGATCGAATCGACGAAGGTCAACGCCGAAGTGGAAGCCACCTCCGACGGCACGCTAGGCCGCATCAGTGTCGAGGAAGGCAAGACCGTACCCGTGGGCACCGTCCTCGGTCTGTTGCTGCTCGAAGGCGAATCAGAGAGCGACTTGCCGGAGGTGAAGCCCGTCGCCGAGGATGATCGCAAATCTGAGCGTCGTTCCCGACGTGCAAGAGCCGATTCTCAACCGCAATCCGGACGAAGGGTAGTAGTGACGCCTCGGGCACGGCGATTGGCGAGAGAACTGGAGGTCGATGTCGAGAGGATTTCACAAGGCAGCGGTCCCGGTGGCCGGATCACTGAGGACGACGTGCGAGCTGCAGCGTCTGCGCCTCAAATAGCGGTCAGAGAGACGATCCCCTTAGAGGGCATGCGAGGCACGATCGCCACACGTATGACGGAAAGCGCGTCTGCCGCGTTGGTGACACTGCACACCAGTGTCGATGTGACCGAGGCCGTGGCCGCTCAAAGGGCATTGGTGCGAGCTTGGCGCCGTAGCCGAGTTAGGCCTCAGTATCAGGACATCGTGATATCCGCAACCGTGCGAGCACTGCGCGATAACCACTTGGCGAACGCTCACATCTCAAGTAGCGAAGTTACGGTGTTCGAGACGATCAATCTTGGCTTCGCGTTGGCTGTGCCAGGAGGATTGATCGTGCCAGTGATCGGAGATGCGGGGTCCAAGAGTCCGTTGGAGTTGGCCCAAGCGGTTCGCGATCTGGTGCGACGTTCGAAGAGCGGGGATCTCGGATTTGACGAACTCTCTGGCAGCACATTCTCGCTAACCAACTTGTCGTCATACGGGGTCGAGAACTTCACCCCCCTTATCAACCCACCAGAAGTAGGCATCTTGGGCGTGGGGCGTGTGTCGCAACAACCCGCGGTATCCGATTCTGGCGAAATCGAAGTGAGATCTATCGGGTACTTCAGCCTTACATTCGACCACAGGGCATGGGACGGTGCACCAGCAGGTGAGTTCCTCGACGCCATAACCACCAACCTGTCGTCTCCGAAATGGATATTGGAGTGAGACGAAACTTGAAGCGTCGTCCAACATCGATGCTTCGAATGCGTAACTCCGTTAGCGGATCGGCCAGAGCATGTCTGTAGTAGGCATCATCGCCAATCCGTCCGCCGGCAAAGACATACGCAGGCTCGTCGCGCACGGTCGAGTCGTCTCCAATCAGGAGAAAGCGAACATTCTGCGCCGCGCATTCGCTGGTCTAGCGTCGATGGAGGTGGAGCGCGTACTCGTGATGCCCGATATGTCCGGACTTGCACGTCAGGCCATGGCTGATTGGCAGGACAAATTGCCGTCCGAGTTCGTAACGATGACTCGTACAGGGAGTCAGAACGACTCGACGACCGCGGCAAGCATCATGCGAGAGTCAAAGGTCGATTGCATCGTGACTCTGGGCGGCGATGGCACGAATCGGATGGTGGCCAAGGGTTGCGGAGAGATACCGATGGCGCCCATATCCACCGGTACCAACAACGTCTTCCCAAAAGAGATAGAAGGAACGCTGGCGGGGATCGCCGCCGGGGCAGTGGCCACTGGTCGAGCCAAGCGAGATGTTGCGTGCAGAAGGTCTAAGGTGATCGAGATTCTCGTAGACGGCGAGATGCGCGACATCGCCTTGGTAGATGCCGCTGTCTCCCTCCAACAGATGGTAGGGGCACGCGCAGTTTGGGACACAGCATCCATCGACTCCGTATTCCTTACGCGCGCCCATCCGTCGACGATCGGCATATCCTCGATTGGGGCACGACTTCAGCAGGTTGAAATCGATGATCCACAGGGCCTGTATATCGAGTTCGCCCGATCCGGAGACCCTGTCGAGGCAACATTGCGTGCGCCTTTGGCGCCTGGAATGATCCGTGACTTCAAAATCTCGAACTGGTCGGTCCTGCAACCTGGCGAGACGCTGCCCATCCGTGCCCCACGCGGCACGATAGCCCTCGACGGCGAACGGGAGATAGAACTTCTGCCAGGCACTCGCGCGGAGGCGAGGGTCAGCCTTGAGGGTCCGTGGGTGGTGGACTTCGACCGGGCATTGTCGATCGCGGCATCTTAGATCGACACCCCACGTTTCCGAACCACGGCAGAGGATGCAATAAGCAATGCTGCAGTCTCAGCGATGCAACGTGTATAGTTGGCTTTACACGTCAACATAACATGTAAATATATGGGCAAATAAGTTACATGTTATGCTTGTCAACGAAATAAATGGCCTGTTAAATAGGTACTTAAGATCGATGAGCGAGTATTTCCGTATCCAAACATACGCATGACATTTCAACCAACAAATCCGTTCAACGCATTGCCTGAACTGCCACCCAAGGGTGTCGAACTGGAGACTGTCGGGATCTTGCGGGAGTGCATAGCTGCCCACAGGGCTCTTGGCGAGTTGAACGGCATCGCCAAATCGGTGCCCAATCCGCAACTACTGATCGATACGCTGGCGCTTCAGGAGGCTCAAGCGAGTTCCAGCATTGAAAACATCGTGACCACGGGCGACATGCTTTATCGGTTCATGGCACTAGGCAACGAAAGATCGGATCCGGCAACGAGAGTGGTAGCCCGTTACAGGCCAGCGATTTTCAAGGGCATGGACATGCTCGCTAGCAGACCATTCATCACCGTTGACCTTTGCCAGGAGATCTGTACTCAAATCGTGGGTTTTGAGGCAGGGGTCCGTGCGCTTCCGGTGCGACTCCAAAATCCTGGCACGGGCGAAGTGGTTTACACGCCACCGGATAACCGGGCACGAATCCTAGATCTATTCAACGACTTGCAGCGCTTCATCCATTCACAGGAACCGAGTCCGGACCCGCTCGTTCGACTAGCGGTATTCCACTACCAATTTGAGGCGATCCATCCGTTCCCGGACGGAAACGGGCGGACCGGCCGGGTGCTTAACATCCTCTATCTGATACAACAATCACTTCTAGATCAACCGATCTTGTACCTCAGCAGGTACTTCCAACGCCATCGAGGACGGTACTACTCACTGTTGCGATCTGTCACCCAAGACAACGAATGGAGAGAGTGGATTGCATTCGTACTCGGTGGTATAGCCGAGACCGCAAAGGATGGGGGACAAAAGATCGCTCAGTTACGTGAGCTGAGGACGGAGTTTTCGCGACGGGCGCAAGTCGATGCGCCTTCCGCTTCGTCTGAGGCCCTGCTCGATCTCCTATTCATGAGGCCGTACTCGACGATCTCGATGGTGGAAGAGGCTGAGCGCGTTTCGAGACCCACTGCCCGGGCGCATCTCTTGGCATTGCAAGATGCCGGAATGTTGAGCAGTGTCAAGGTAGGGAGGTGGCGGTTGTTCGTCAACGACGCTCTAGTGCAGACCCTATTCGGCTGATCATGGGTTCGAATTTGGATTTCTCCGCAGCGAATTTCGACATGCGATGCGGGCAACCGGATTTGCATTTGTGCCCTGCGCGAACTCGACGTGTAAAGCTTCTTTACACGTGCGGGAAACATGTAAAGAATCCACCCCGAAACTTTACACGTCGTAAGTAATGCTCAGGGTCCGCAGTCGCGAGGCAAGCGAGCAAAGTCAGCCCGTCTGAGCTCTGGCGATCGCGGTGGGTTGACGCAACGCATGAATGCGACGGGAACCGTTCAACTAATGCGTTCGACGTCAACGCAAGAATCGAATCCCGAATCGAAACTCAATATCCTGCTCACACCCGCGCTTCGCATGATGGCGATGTGCAACGCATCCCGCGCGGAGATGTTGTCCCCGGTCTCGACCAGACCCTTGGCCATTCGGATTTCAGACATCCCGAAGGCGAGGACTTCGTCGCAAATCTCGTCCAGGCTATCGAATGCTGGTCCGATCATGTCGAGACGCCGCAGGGTCGTGTAACGGTGAATAATCTCTTGATAAACCTCCACATCAGTGATGAAACGTTCGTCCTTGCCTACCAACTGGCCCAGTACGGAAGCGGCACGGCCTTTATTCGGGTGATGCGACCCTCGTCGGCCTCTGTAGCCTTCCTCAAATTCTGGCGGACCCATTCTGACATCGTTATGCGCTGCCGTTTCGCGGCGCGCTGAAATTCTACGTACTCGTCGTCGTCAAACAACACTTGCAAACAGGTGTCTATTCGCCACGTGTGATGAGCACGTACGCCTCACAGATCGTTGGCGAATGCGAATGCAAATCAACCAACTTGCTCCTAGATCAACCTCCGCGTATCTTCCTGATCAGCTCCACCACCTCGCGGCTCCGCTCTTCGAGTCCTGTCCAGTCCTCATTCGCCACGATGTCGCTCGAAACCAGCCTCGAACCCATCCCGACGGCGCACACTCCGGCCTCGAACCACGGTCGCAGCGACGCTTCGGTGTTTTCGACTCCTCCGGTCGGCATGATGGAAGACCACGGCATCGGTGCCAGCACATCCCTCACGAAGCCAGGACCACCGACCGAGGTACCTGGGAAGATCTTCACAATGTCGGCGCCCATCTCCTCGGCGTAGGAGATTTCAGACGCTGTGCCGCAACCTGGCACGTAAGGGATCTTGCGGCGGTTACACACCTTCGCCACGTCGAGGTTCGTCACAGGACCCACTATGAAGCATGCGCCATTGCTGATGTAGATCGAAGCGGTGCCAGCGTCTAGCACCGAGCCTGCGCCCAAGATAGCGTTCGGTAACTCCGCCGCGCAGAATCGGTCCAAACCGGCGAAAACCTCCCATGCGTGATCGCCTCGGTTGGTGAACTCCAAAACGTAGATGCCGCCTGCCACGCACGCCTTTGCGATGTTCTGAGCCTTCTCTAAGTCACCGTTGTAGAACACCGGCGCTACGCCTATCTGGTGGATCGCATTTAGGACGCTTAGCTTCGAATGTCGTGCCAAGGTTCTTTCTCCCGATTTACGTCGAAATCATCGATGGAATCTGCGTCTCCGAAACGCAGGCATCACCGAGTCTAACGCGTCGCTAAAAGGGGTGTAGTAACCTCGTGTTGCTATGGAATTTAATCCTGTCAAGCGCAAAATTGCCAACGGGGAACCCTCCATCGGGACGTGGTCAGCATCGGGGGATCCATCGGTAGTAGAGACGCTTCTGTACAGCACGGACCTCGATTGGGTGACTCTCGATTTCGAGCACAACGCTATCGATGTTTCAACCGCGATCCACTGCCTGCGGGCAGGTAACGGATCGGGTAAACCACTCTTCGCACGCATCCCGAACAACGACCCAATATGGGTCAAGCGCGTCTTGGACATCGGCTTTGCCGGCATCGTCGTGCCCGACGTCAAAGACGAAGATCAGGCCGAAGCAGCAGTGGTCGCCGCAAAGTACAGACCCCGAGGTGTGAGAGGCATCGGATCGACGCGTGGCCAGCTCGTTTACGGCGCGGACTACTACGAAAAGGCGAACGATCTCACACTCGTGGTCTGCATGATCGAAGACCCTAACGCCGTCGATCGCATCGACAAGATAATGCAGGTGCCCGACCTCGATGTCTGCTTCATCGGCCCCAACGATCTTGCCAACTCGATGGGCGTGCCCACGGGGTTGGACAATCAGCACCCGCTCCACGTCGAGGCCGTGGCCGAAGTCGCCGCAGCCGGCAAGCGCAACGGCGTGGCCACTGGCATCCACTGCATCGACGGAAACGAAGCCGCCAGGCGCATTGCGCAAGGCATGACCTGGTTCCCGATCGCCTCAGACGTCAGGTTGCTCAAGAGCGCGGCAGATGCCGAGGTCGCTCGAATGATGTCGGGCGAATCCGATCCCGAAGAGGGCGAAAGCTCGACCTTCTACTGATATCTGAATAGATTGAATCTAGTCGTTCCCAAGGAGAATGGAAGATGCCTTCTGTAGTTACATTCGGCGAGATCATGCTCCGCCTCGCAACACAGCGCAGGGAGCGCTTCACTCAAGCTCGTGAATTCGAGGTTACCTATGGAGGAGGTGAGTGCAACGTTGCTGTTTCACTCGCCAACTTCGGTATCGATTCGATCTACGTGACCGCGGTGCCCGACAACGATATCGGTCAATCGTGCATCAACTATGTGCGTCAATGGGGCGTCGACACGTCCGAGGTCCTCATGCAAGGCTCCCGACTTGGCATCTACTATCTCGAGAACGGCGCCGCTATGAGGGCATCGAAGGTAATCTACGACCGCGCCGCGTCTTCGATTGCCGAGATTCGACCGGGTGATGTCGAGTGGGAGCGGATCTTCGACGGCAATGACTGGTACCACTTCACGGGAATCACACCCGCTATCTCAGAATCTGCCGCTGCGGTCTGCGAAGAATCTGCCGCTGTCGCGAAGTCGATGGGCCTAACCGTCTCGGCCGACATGAACTACAGGAAGAATCTGTGGTCACCCGCCGAGGCCCAAGCCGTGATGAGACCAATGATGAAGCACGTCGACGTTGCCATCGGAAATGAGGAAGACGCTGAGATGTCGCTGGGAGTAGCAGCCGAAGGGGTCGATGTCACGAGTGGCGAGATCGAGGCTTCAGCGTACGAACCTGTGGTGAATCGACTAGTGGAAGAGTTCGGCTTCGACCAGGTCGGCATCACGCTACGCGAATCACAGTCTGCGGACGACAACGATTGGTCTGCGATCTACTACGACGGCAACGAGATTTTATTAGGCAGCAAGTATCCGGTGAGGATCGTCGATCGTGTCGGTGGTGGAGATGCCTTCTCAGCAGGGTTGATATACGGCAACCTTCAGGACGGATGGACCTCTAGGGAAAAACTCGACTTCGCGGTCGCCACGTCTGCATTGGCGCACACCGTTCACGGCGACTTCAACCTCGTTTCGGTAAGCGAAGTCATGTCAGTCGCAGGCGGAGACGTCAGTGGGAGAGTTCAGCGATGAGCGGTGATCGTTCTCTCGAGGGCCGTGTTGGCCTCGTCACTGGCGCTTCAAAGGGTATCGGAAGAGCTGTAGCCGTTGCATTGGCCCGTGAAGGCGCCGATGTTGCGGTAACGGCACGCACCGTTTCGGAGCTGGAGCGCACCGCCGAATCCATCAGAGGGCATGGCACTCGGGCGCTTGTTTGTCCAGCAGATTTCCTCGAGCAAGATCAAGTGACAAGCTTGGCCGGCAAGGTGGTAGACGAATTCGGCCGCATCGACATTCTTGTCAACAACGCGGCGATAATCCATCCACGCATCGATCTGATCGATATGGACGCGCAGACCTGGTACGACGTGATCGAGGTGAACCTCAACGCCACCGCGATGCTCACCAAGGCCGTCCTGCCCGCGATGATAGCGGGAGGTTCGGGCAGCATCATCAACATCTCCAGCATCGGTGGGAGAAAGGGCGCTAGAGGCCGCGGCGCCTATCGAGTGACCAAGACGTCTTTGATCAGTCTCACTGAGACGCTCGCCGCCGAGCTACACGAACACGGCATCAACGTGAACTGCATCTGCCCGGGCGGCACCGACACAGAAGGTTATCGAGAGGCCTTCAACAATAGAGGTCGTGCCGACAACCCTCGCCTGATGGCCCCGGAGGAGATCGCCGAGGTCGCAGTCTTCCTCGCGTCAGACGCCTCATCTGCCATCACCGGCGCAGCAATAGACGCCTTCGGCCAGTCAAATCCGCTCTTCGCCTAAACCCTGCTAGAAGAGCGGCCCCACTTCTACCCCAGAGAGGTGTTCGCAAGACGTTAAACGCGCCCGCAGGGCGTGTACCCACTCCCTCGAGCGAACCAAGAAAAACGCTTAACCCGTCTGAAAGACGGATACCCCCTCTTTCCCGAGAGAGCCTCGAAAAACTACCCGTCATCCACCCCGCTTTGCTACCTTGGCAAAAAACCCGTCATCCTGAGCCTGTCGAAGGATCTGGGGCGGGGAGGCACGTCAGGCGTATGGCTACGGAACTGAAGCGAAGATCTGCCCGTCCCTCTTGGCCGTCTGGATTGCGGCCTACGCCGCAACGACGAGACTTTTGCAAAGGTCCCCGCTTAGCGGGGTGCTGCGACGAGGCCGCGTAGCTGGCGGCCTACTCGAAGCCCGCCAAAGGATCTGGTGAGGCGGGAACCGACCAGTATCAGAATTCACGTGATTTGGGGCCTGTCGAGGCCCGCCAAAACATCTCTCCGCACTGAACCGCCTACCGTCCACGATCCCACTCCTCTCTGAAACGCTTCAGCTGGAGTTTGTTCCTAACCCCTTCGCCAGCATTTCCGACAAAAACAATGCCGGCCGATCGATCTCATCCTCGATCTGCTGCTTGCACGATACGCCCGTAATTGCGAACTGGGTCTCTGGCTGCGCGGCTCGCAGCGCAGGGAAGAGTCGGTCTTCGCCCACCTTCTGCGAAACTTCGTAGTGCTCTTTCGCGAACCCGAATGACCCGGCCATCCCGCAACAGCCGGCATCGATCAGCTTGGCATCGAAGTTGGGGGGGAGGTTGAGGGCCGCCACCGCGTCGGCGGTTCCTACGAGAGCCCGTTCGTGGCAATGGACATGCAGCAGTACGTCAGCGGATTCGTCTGACCACTGTAGCTGCTCCCCGCCGTCGTTCGACGTCTCGACCAAAAGCTCCTCCAACATCACCGACGCATCAGCGACTGAGCGAGCATTTGAGTCACCCGGTAGAAGGTCGGGATACTCGTCACGAAGCGTCAAGATGCAACTGCTCTCGCATCCCACAATCTTCGCCCCTGCTTCGACATAGGGAGTCAGAGCCTCCACATTCGCCTTGGCATTGCTCGCGGCCCGGTCCAACAGGCCTGATGAGATCATCGGCCTGCCGCAGCAGACCCGATCGGCCAATCGGACCTGATAGCCGAGCCCTTCCAGCAACGCGGTAGCCGAGACGCCGGCTTCGGGATGGTTGAAGTTCATGAAGGTGTCGTGGAACAACACGATGTCGCCACGGGATCCGGTGCCTTGCGGGTTACGGCTCTTGAACCACTGCTCAAATGTGCGTCCCACGATCTTCGGGAACTTTCGACGCCGATCGATGCCCAGCATCTTTTCACCCAGCCATCTAGACGGAGCCGCACGCGTCATGAGATTCGCCAACCCCGCCTGAGGCCCCGCGACAAGTGCGCTGAGGCGATGCACATCGGCAACTACGCGCGAGCGCAATGGAACGCGGTGAGTCTGGTAGTAGAGGTCTAGGAACTCGTACTTGATCTTCGCCATGTCGACGCTGGATGGACATTCAGATTTGCACGACTTGCACTCGAGGCAAAGGTCTAAGACCTCGAGCATCCTCTCCGATCGCACTTCATCCAGAGGCAATGCACCTGATAGTGCCGATCTCAACGCATTGGCGCGTCCTCGCGTTGAGTGTTCCTCTTCGCGCGTCGCCATGTAGGAGGGACACATCGCCCCGGCGTTCACCTTGCGGCACGCGCCGACTCCGTTGCACCTCTCGATTGCCCCTGCGAAGCCTCCGTCCGCGCTCCAATCCAGTTTGGTTGGGATCACATTCGTCGAGTATTCGTTTCCGTACCGCAGATTCGAGCGCATATCAGGCGTGTCGAACACCTTGCCCGGATTCATGATGCCGCTCGGATCAAATAGGTTCTTGACGTCGCGGAAGCGATCGACTAGCTCGGAGCCGAACATCTTCTCCGCCCAAGCCCCTCGAACTATGCCATCGCCGTGTTCGCCGCTCAACGACCCACCGAACTCCAGCACCAGATCCGAGATCTCATCGGCGATCGCGTACATTTTTTCGATGCCATCGGAACGTTTCAGGTTGACAAGAGGCCTGATGTGAAGGCACCCGACGCTGGCATGGCCATAGTACCCAGCCTCCGTGCCGTGCCGCCTCACTATCTCGTCGAATCTCTCCACGTATTCCGGCAAGCGCTCAGGAGAAACCGCAGTGTCCTCCACGAACGGCATCGGCTTCGTATCGCCTTCAACATTCATCATCAACCCCAAACCAGCTTGCCGCATCGCCCAAACGCGTGCCATCTCCGCCGAGTCAACCACCAACGTCACCGCATACGCGCCGGTCGATCGCTCAGCTGTCGAACGAATCCGCTCCAACTTCGACGCCACTTCAGACTGCGTCTCGCCCGTCATCTCGACGACCAATATGTCCGAAGGGTCGCCTTGTATGAAGCCGAGGCTGCCAGAGAAGCCCAATGATCTCCTCGCCTGCGTGATGATGAGTTGGCCAATGTGCTCGACCGCAGCGGGGTCTTGCTCCAAAAGAGCCACCGTTCCCTCCATCGAGTCACGCAATGTGTGGAAGTGCAGAACTGCCAGTCCGCGGGCTGTCGGTATAGGCCAGAGCTTCAATCGTGCATCCGTCACCGCCGCCAATGTGCCCTCAGAGCCGACCATTACCTGCGTAAGATCCAACTCTGCCGAATCAGATACCCGATCGATGTTGTATCCGCCGACGCGACGGAGTATCTTCGGGAATCGTCGATCAACCTCCAATGCCGCACGCGAAGCAATGCTCGGAATGCCTCTGTATATCGAACCTTCAAGGCCAGGGGCCGCCATCCGATGCTCCAAATCGGCGCCTTTAACCGCGCTGAAACTCGCCATTGAACTGTCGGAGAGCACAACAGACATCTCTAGGACTTGGTCTACAGTCTTGCCGTAGACGATTGAGTGGGAGCCGCAGGAGTTGTTGCCCATCGCGCCGCCGATATTGGCTCGCGACGAAGTGCTCGGATCGGGCGTGAAGTACTGGCCAGTTGGTATAAGCTGCCGGTTCAATTCATCAATCGTGATGCCCGGCTGAGTCCGCACCCACCCCTCTTCGGCATTTACTTCAAGAACAGCGTGCATGTACTTCGAGAAATCGACAACCACACCCGAGTTGACCGTCTGACCCGAAAGGCTCGTGCCGCCGCCACGAGGGAGGACACTCACCCCGTTCTTAGAACACGTCTCGATCGTGGCGCAGACATCATCGGCATCCCGGGGCAACACCACGCCCAGCGGCGTCATCCGGTAAATCGACGCATCAGTCGAGTACATCTGACGCGAGTAGGGATCGAACCGCACCTCGCCACCCACTACGCCCCTCAACTCCTGAGCGAGCTCGGCACCGCCAGATTCAACTGACTTCACAATCATGTCGCGGCTTCGTCGACGCTCTCCGATGCGCCGTGACCATGTGCGCCTGGAATCACCACTGATGCCACAACACTCAGCACCAACACTCCGATAACGATGCCCAACGACACGAATGTAATGAAGATATCCGCCTGATCAATGCCGAGATCATGCACGAAATCGTGCAACCGATCCCCGAGGGCGGTCTCGGCGATCATCTTCAGACCAATGAAGGCAAGTATCGCGGCCAACCCATAGGCCAGGAATCTGAAGAGGTTGACCAACCCTTCTAGCAAGAAGAATAGCGGTCTCATTCCCAGTACCGCCATGGCGTTAGACGACCACACGACGAACTCGTTGTGGCTGATCCCGAACACGGTGGGGATCGAGTCGACTGCAAACACGACATCCGTCGTCGCCAGCACAATTACAACGAGCGCGAATGGTGTGGCCATTCGCACACCGTCCATCACGGTGGTGAAGTTGTGCCCGTCGTACTGATCCGTTACCGGGAAGAACCTCCTAAAGAGACGCAACACGGCGTTCCGTGAAGGGTCGACCTCCTGATCCCCTGCGGTCGCCAGCTTGTAGGCCGTGTATATGAGGAACGCGCCTAAGACATATAAGAACCACTCGAACGCTTGGATCACTTCGATGCCGACGATGATGAAGACGCCCCGTGCTATCAGAGCCCCTACAATTCCGAATAACAAGGCTCGAGATCGATAGTGGTCAGGAAGCCCGAAGTAGCCGAATATGACGAGGAACACAAAGAGGTTGTCGATGCTCAACGCACGTTCCGCCACATAAGCGGTTACATACTCAATGCCGAGTTCGTTTCCGCCAGCCACGAATACCCAGACCGCCACTGCTCCGGCGACGAGCGTCCACATGATCGTGAGCAGAGTCGCCTCTTTCATCCCCACGTGGTGATCCTTGCCGCTCAATAGAGCAAGATCAATGACGAGGAGGACGACGACGCCTAGCGTGAAGAAGCCGATTACGGCGAAGCTGTCGAAGTATCCTTCCACTTAGATCAACCGCACTGCCGTGTCAGCCCACGATTCCGGGTAATGAGTTGAAATGCGTGATCGGCAGGAGAAACGATCAGGAGTTCGCCCGCAGATTCCAATCTAGAAAATCGAATCGATTTTGAAACGCTGAGCGCCGCCCGGAGTCTTGACCCTTACCTCATCATCTGGCTTGCGTCCCAAGATGGCGCTGCCAACCGGTGAGATATCAGAGATCTTCGCTTTGAGCGGATTCGCTTCGTTGGCAGCAACTACCTGGTACTCCATCATGCTGCCGTCATCAATCTTCATCAACTTCACCCACGATCCTATCTGGACCAAATCTCTAGAGCGCAGCACAGATTCGTCGATGATCACCGCCGACTTGAGCGTCGATTCCAATCGGTATATCTGCGACTGAACCATGCCTTGGTTTTCACGAGCCGCCTCGAGTGGGGCGTTTTCCCTAACGTCGCCGCTCGCCGCCGCCTTCTCTATATCCTCGGAGATGCGCACGGTCTCGATTCGCAACTCGCCCAGCTGCTTGGTCATGTCATCGTAGCCCTGACGCGTTATCTGGACCTCAGTATCGCGTCTACGCATCACGCCTTGGCGAGCGCCGCTGTATGAGGGCTTGCGGATACGTATATGCTTCGCCAGGCTGTCCTCTAAATAGTGTTTCTTCTTAAGGAAATTGAGGAAGTCCTTAACGACCTCTACCCGCTTCTTGTGGGCATCGGAAGCGGCTGTGCCGAGGGTCTCGCCATAGTGGTCGATATCCGAAGGTAGTAGGGTGGCAACTAAGCGATCGGGGCCGATCCAGCGCATGAACTTCGAAATCTCCGGATGCGCAAACTGCTTCTCTTTTTCTGCAACGGTCGATATGTACTCGGTAATCGCGTCTTTCAGAGTGAGACCGTTGACTTGGGGCTCGTCCGTGGCAAGAGAATCATCGGTTTGTGTAGCCATCAAGTACCCCTTCGCGCGACGCGGTTTCGCTGTAACAACGAATTTCCCCGGTTGGAATCGGTGGATTCAAATATGCGCATATACATTCAAGTTTAAGACACTCCCCAACTCATTGCAAAGTAAACGGAGTGGCTTTGATACGCCAGTTGATACATACCAGCAACGTGAAGTTCAACCAGACTCTTCGAATAATCGAGCTATTTCGTCACGCTCGAAGCGCCTCAAAGCCGCAATCGATCCATCGCGCGCAAGTACCTTAACGCTAGGCTCGGCACCGGCAGCGGCACCGCCTGTCACACTTCCGATCACTTGAGCGCTGATACAGGACTTTCGCAGCGACTCGATAATCCGATCTTGTTCACGTTCGCTCACGGTTGCGAGAAGCGCGCCCGATGAAATGAGACCCCATGGATCGATCCCCAAAACATCACATATCGCCGCGCATTCCGGGTACACGTTAACGGCATCTGACTCGATCGACATATCGACGCCGGAGGCAAAAGCCATTTCATATAGCGCGGTCGCCAACCCGCCCTCCGTAGGATCGTGCATCGCCGTTACTCCGCCCGCCGCAATGACTGCACGAGCGTCTTCGAGCACCGAGATCCCCGGATTGTGAAGGAACCGAGCCGCCGAATCTAATTCATCATCCGACATTCCGGATGATTTCAAGACGTCCCGGAATTCGGTCGCTGCGATGGAAGTGCCCTCGATAGCAATCCCCTTCGTCAAAACCACAGCATCCCCTACGTTCGCGCCAGAAGAACTCACTGCTCCGCTCGCCGGCGCCTCACCTAGCATGAACCCGCAGACAACAGGCTGAGATACCGCAGGTGTCACCTCGGTGTGCCCGCCTGCCAATGCGATGCCAAGCTCTGACGCCGCGTTATCCAGTTGCCTGAAGATGCGCCGGACATCCTCGACGGTCGAACCGATTGGAAATAGCGCCGTCGCAAGAAACCACTTCGGTTCTCCTCCCGACACCGCGATATCGTTCGCGTTGACATTTACGGCGTACCAACCCATCTCATCGGTGGTGAATGTGATCGGGTCAGTCTTCGCCAACAACGTGCGCTCGCCGAACGCTATGTGCGCGGAGTCTTCGCCAAGGCCGGGACCCATCAGGAGACGAGGATCGATCTGGTTCGATTCAAGCTCCGATAACAGATCGCTGAGAACCGATCCAGGCAATTTGCCAGCTTTGAGAGGCGTTCGTTCGTCGATCATCGCCGTCGTCGCAGAGAAGAGATTAAATTCGATCAGGAATTTATGGAGGGGGCGGAAATCCAGGCAAAGGCGCAGCGGACAGGAAGGGAGAGATCAATTCCAGTATCTTCTCGGGCATCGACCCTTGCTTGCCGCCCCACAACTGTTGCTCGCCGCCAACTCTGAACCAGTCATCCTCGCAGAAAAAGCCGAGTGTCTGCGATTCGCCTTCAACGTGGAAATCGAGCCTGAACGCCGTTCTGCACAGCTCCGCGTCGCCGACCGCGATGTAGATGTTGAGCGCCTGGACGAACTGAACGATCTCCGTCGGATCTTCAACAAGCCCGAACGCCGTGAACTCGTCGTCGCTTACTCGTCGCGAAAACACTACACGATTGCTCTTCTCGAGATCGAGCACCTCAACCAAATTGACGAGAGTCTCTTCAACATCAGGCGCATCGGTACAGTCGACGACGATGTCTTCATCGTCGGTGTCGGCGATGTGGAACGTCCACGTCTTTCCTTCATGCTCCATGACCATGATCCAACCCGACACTCTTGTGGCCGGATTGTTGCCTTCCGGCGTCGCGCATCCGAGCGCGAGGTCATGCCACTCCGCCTCTTCGACCGAGACGACAGTGACTTCATCTTGTCTGATGCCTAACTCGAGCAACACCGAACGCGCTTCAGCCTCAAGTAACAGCGGGACCGCCGGAGTAGCCGTGGGCGTGGGTGTCTCGGTCGGCGTAGGTGTGGGCGTCGGCGTGCGTGTAGGTGAGGGCGTAGGTGTCTCGGTTGGCGTGGGAGTAGGGCTAGAGGTGGGGCCTGGCTCTTGGGTTTCGGGCGTGCTGTCGGCGGTCGGGATGGGTTCCTCTGTGGCTGTAGGCGATGGCATTTGAGACGGAGTGACGGTTGGCGCAGGCACCACCGTGGGAGGTGGAACATCTGGTTCGGTGGATCTCGTATTTGCCCAGATGGCGGCCAAGGCGATCAAACCCGCAATTACAGCCAGTACGACTACGATCAACACGAGCCTAACGACGCGCGATCGGTATCCAGATGACTGAAGCGGCGCTCCACGCCTTTGCCCAGTATTGGCCATGGTTGAAAAGGGTCCCAGCTAGCGGCGGATCTTTCGCCACTATTCGTCAACGCTACACGATGAGCCTTTCACAATGCCCGATGAGCGAAGCGCGAATTCTCGGCAACCTTTAGCGCTCTTCGTGTACTCGATTCGAGAACCCAAATAATTCATTACCTTTTAGGTAATATTTAATACGTTACCGATTTGGTAATAAAATTTTTGGGCTGAGGCCCAACGATAGTGTCCGCACCATGTTGGCCGTAGGTCCCGAACGGGGGCGACATAATTGTGACAAGCTCCATCTCCCTCGCTCCGTTGAATTCCCGTTTCATACAAGCGATTGTCGCGGTATCGCTGGCGATGGCGGCGGCAGTGTCGTTAGCTTGCAGCGAATCGAGTGGTGCGGAGAACTCCGATGCGGATCCAGATACGCTGATCGTGTACTCCGGACGCAGCTCTTCACTCGTTGATCCCATTCTTCAGGAGTTTTCGACTCTCACCGGCATACTTGTGGAAGTCCGTTATGGAAGCACAGGAGCAATGGCCGCCACGTTATTGGAAGAGGGTGACAAATCGCCGGCTGACGTGTTCTTCGCCCAGGAACCAGGAGGACTAGGGGTCGTAGAGCCGCTACTCGGCGAACTTCCGGCGGTGATCTACGACGCAGCTCCCGAGTGGGCGAGAGATCCCGACGGCAAGTGGGTTGGCACCAGCGGCCGCGCCAGAGTCATCGTCTATAACTCCTCCAATATCTCACCGGAAGATCTGCCGGATTCGATCTGGGAGCTCACTGACCCCAAGTGGAAGGGACGCATCGGGTTTCCTCCAACCAACGCATCATTTCATGTGATGGTGACGGCTATGCGACTGGATTGGGGCGAGGAGAAGACGAGGCAATGGCTCGAGGGAATCATGGCTAACGAGCCTAAGTTCTACGCCAAAAACACCTCGACTGTCGCTGCTGCCGCGGCGGGCGAGATAGACGTAGGCTTCGTTAATCATTACTACCTGCACCGATTCATCGCCGAAGAAGGCGAATCTTTCGGTGCACGGAACTACTACACAACCGCCGCCGACGCAGGATCGCTGGTCATGACCTCGGGCGCCGGCATTCTGGCATCCAGCGATGCTAAGCCCCAGGCCGAGCGGTTGATGAAGTTCTTGCAAGGCATTACGGCACAGCAGTACTTCGCGATTGCAACATATGAATTCCCTCTAAACCCGAACGTAGCCCGATCCCCTCTTCTTCCCGAGCTCGATGACATCGCCGGGCGCTGGGTAGTGAATCAAGGCGACTTGAACGACGTTGAGGGCACCCAGCGACTACTCCAAGAGGTTGCCGCGCTCCCGTGACGCGATCAGCGTCAACGATTGATTCTGGCGCCTTGCGACGCGCAGCAGCCCGAACTTCCAAGGATCGACCTCCGACTTGGATGATAGTCGCCGCTACGGCAGTAGTGATCGCGGCGGCTCTACCCGTCGTCTACCTATTCATTCGAGGCGCCTCTGGCGGCGAGGAGACCCTCGATTTCCTCCTTCGCCGCTCGGCGGTGATGGTTGTGTTGCGCACGTTGATAACCGTCATATTGACCACAGCTTTTTCTTTGCTGGTTGCCGTGCCAGCAGCTTGGCTAACCATGAGAACGGACCTTCCGCTCCGACGATTGCTTTCAGTTGCGCTGGCGCTTCCGCTCGTAGTCCCCAGTTTCGTCATGGCAACGACATCCATCGAGGCGTTCGGGCCTCGTGGAGTATTGCAGAGGATGCTTGAGCCGTTGGGAGTGCAAAAGCTCCCAGATATATACGGCCTCGAAGGCGCAACATTCGTCTTGGTGCTTATGGCGTACCCATACGTCTATCTGACCGTGAGGGGTGCCATCGCCAACATGAATCCGGAGCTCGCTGAGGCGTGCCGCAGCATGGGCTATGGTGTAATCGGCTCGTTTAGACGCGTAACGCTCCCACTACTCATGCCGGCCATGGGTTCCGGCGCCATCCTCGCCGCTCTCTATGCGATCAGCGATTTTGGCGGCGTTGCATTGATGCGACACGTCACGTTGACCGTCGCCAACATGACTTATTACCAATCAGGCGTCGACCGCGCCCTTGGCGCGGCGATGTCGACGGTGCTCGTCGTGTTCGTGGTAGCGCTGCTTCTCGTGGAGGCTTCCGCCAGACGAGGCCGCCACAGATACGACGACCTGATGCTCGGAGGTGGACGCCCACACAAAACCGCCGAGCTAGGCTGGTGGAAATTGCCTGCCTTCATATTCGTTTCGCTTCCGGTAGTGGCGGGAGTGATAGTTCCCATCGCCGTGCTGTTGAACTGGTTGTTGAGGGGCGTTTCACGAGGACAGGACATTGTTCCGCTGGGCGAATCGTTCCTCAACTCGCTGCAGGCGTCGGGGCTAGGCGCGCTAGCTACCCTGATCGCCGCGGTGCCTATCGCTTTGTTAACTGTGCGATACCGCAGCGGGATCAGCGCAATCCTCGAGCGGATAACCTATATCGGCTTCGGACTCCCTGGCGTGGTCGTGGCGCTCGGGCTCGTCTTCTTCGCAGTCAACTTTGCATTTCCGCTCTACCAAACCATCTGGCTTCTGGCATTTGCATACGTCGTGCTGTTTCTGCCCGCTGCTGTTGGCTCCCTGCGTTCGGGATTGCTACAGATTAGCCCTTCGTTGGAGGAGGCGGCACAGTCTCTCGGCAAGAAGCAGTGGCAAGCCACCATCAGCGTGACTTTGCCGATCGTGATGCCGAGCATATTCGCCGGGGCGGCGATGGTATTTCTGTTGACGATGAAGGAGTTACCTGCCACTTTGATCCTCGGACCCACCGGCTTCGACACGCTGGCGACATCGATCTGGTCGGCGGCGTCGGAGGCCTACTTCACTAGAACGGCTGCCGCCTCGCTTATACTCATAGCCGCGGCCGGTATCCCAACGGCATGGCTCGTTCTCAGCGATCATGCACCCACTAGAGAGATGGCTGCGGGCTCATTCAGACGACGCATCAGCGGATTACTCAGAACGTTCGCACATGAGACTGTTCCGATCAAAGAGGGCTCCGCAGACTCCTTCGCCTCACGCCGCACCTCAGGCCAATGAAACCGGCGTAATCCACCTCGAAAACGTCAAGACGAGGTACCATCCCGACGATCCACCGGTGCTCGATGGTTTTGATCTGAGGGTTCGCCAGGGAGAATCGTTGACACTTCTAGGTCCGAGCGGAGTCGGCAAGACCACCGCGCTCCGCGTCATCGCGGGCTTTGAACGCGTCGTCGATGGCTACGTGAGGATCGGTGGCCGCCTAGTCGGATCGCCTTTCATCCACGTGCCGCCACACGAACGTAATCTCGGCCTCGTATTCCAGTCCTACGCTCTATTCCCTCATTTAACAGTCGAGCAAAACGTCAAGTTCGGAATGCGTGAGATGACGGGCGATCGCAAGAATCTTAGAGCAGGCGAAATCATGGAGATGTGCGGACTCTCGGCATTTTCGGGTCGCACCGTGCACGAACTCTCTGGCGGCCAGCAGCAAAGAGTCGCATTGGCACGAGCGATAGCTCCCGATTCAGTTGCGATTTTGATGGACGAGCCATTCAGCAACCTCGATCCAGGGTTGGTGAACCAACTCCGCAGACAGGTAAGAACCATCATCAAAGAGTCCGGAACCACTGCGATCCTCGTTACTCACGACCGTGAAACTGCGTTCCTTACGTCTGATCGCATCGCCATTATGCGAGGTGGAATGGTCGAGCAAATCGGCACACCCAAAGACGTCTATGCTCGACCCATGTCCCCGCAAGTGGCTAGAACCGTGGGCCGCTCAGCATTCATCCCAGGCACTTGGAGAAATGGCAGGGTGTTCACCGAAGCTGGCGACTTCCCAGCATCTCCAGCAAACGGGTCAACGCTCGCTGACGGAACCGATGTCATTGCCTTAATGCGTGCATCCGAGCTTCGTTTGAGAAGGCACGACACTGTGGGCGAAGGAGAAGGCGACCTTTTCAGCCTGACCGCGGCTCCTTGCGGCGCCGACTGCCGGTGTGTAGCTCGGATCGCATCTAGAGAGTTTCACGGCGACTTTACAGACTTCCAAGTGCGACTCGCTTCCGGCGACTCCTTCAGAGTCCGTAGTCGAACCCACGCCTCTGAACAGCCGGACGGCGCGCCGGTAACGATTCAGACAGTCCGCGGCGCCAAAGTCCTCGTCTACCCCGCTGAAGCGGGGGACCTGTAGCTCAACCCTCGAACCGCTCGATGGACTACTCCACCGCAGGGTGAAGGTGTTTTGGTTGAACCGACAATGCGATTTCTTGGGCAATAGCAAAATCATCCGTCGAATATCCGAAAATCCCGGCGTGAGATTCGTCGTCTTCGGTGGGCACGTGTTTGATTTCAAGTTGTCGCTCGTGTCCCACGAGAACCACGTTAACGGTTTCTGCTACGTTCAGCACCACGAATCTGCCCGTCGGACTGATGTTAAGAACACGAGCTTTTTCACTCCTCAGCACCGTCAAGGCTTGCTCCAAGCTCGGTTGCTTGAAATACTCAAGCTAATTGACTGACAGGCAATTGTCTTGCGGACGCAGCTCAAATGCGGCGGGCAATGGCCTCCCATCGGTTCGTGTGCTCGATGGCTTACAGTACCTTGCCACATGATCTACGTAAGGTACTGATTGTTCAGCAGCGTTCAAGTCAGACGGGAAGTGAATGGTTTTATTGCGTTCATTAGATCGGTTTTCCCGAACGTGCCACTTGAACGCACACACTGATCCTTGCGAAGCCTGTTGTCAGTAACGCCGGCGAATTGAATCAATCCTGATCGCAGAAACTTCAACGCCAATGCACCATGCTTCGAGATATCCCACTCCACCATCAATAACCCACCTGGGCTGATGCCGATCTGCGGTGTGGGAAGCGGATCTTCATCCATGAAGAACCCAGCCAGATTGCGGAGAGATTCCACAACGATCGGCTCTTCGTCAGGATCATCATCGACTAAGGATTGAAGGTATTCAATCCGGTCAGCGATGATATCTAACCTGCGAAATCTGAGCACTTGCACGATTGCCGACACAGTTTCTGTGACGGTAAGAAGTAACTCTTTCGGCGGAGAAACCTCAATTCTTGTCGAGCCTAGATGAGTACCCCAATCTAGATGAGTACCCCAATTTGGATACGCGGAGGGGTGCCTGGCGCCCGGTACCGCGAGTTGATCGGCAAGCAACCGCGTCAATTCACTCAGCCTTGCAAGGTCTGCTGAGGACATCACAAGGTCTGGAACGGACATCGCCCGAAAGCCATGCTGATCCTCACTAACTCCGGTCGAGTCAACGGATTGACCAACACTTGATGCCCTGTGATGGTCAATTGGATCGAAATATGACAGTCCTCTCCAGCGGAGCACATCACCGGGCTTCGATCTGGAAGCTTGGGACTCGGGCCGTATGGCTGACTTTCTCACAGCATCGTATCCAACAGTTGGACGATTGTTTTTTCTTGGGGTCCCCAGTTATCCAATAAATGAGTCATTTGCTCACGCGTTAAAGGCCCGCCATGGTACACGCTGCAATCTAACGTGATGAGACTCTCTCCGGATTCTGCAGAAGCGTCGTCTCCCAGCAATCCGAACGTCAATCGCAGTTTCCCTCCTGGCACTTCCAACACGAAAGTTGGGAACACGCCCAATATGCTCCAGTCCCCTTCAGGGATAACGTTTGGGCGCAAAAAGCGCGAATTCAACCATTGCAAAGGATCAGTTTGCGGGTAGGAGAACGCCCAATTCAAACTTAGTGAGAGGTACGGCACGTTGGGGTTTTTTTCGACGTAAGACCTAGCGAGGTCGTGGACACGGTATGCGTCGTCTGAGGCAAATGTGCGATCCTCTAAGACGGTGAGGGTGTACGGATCCATCACCCAACGGATTCCGTTCTTGTAGTCAACTACGGAGGTTGTCGGTGTCGAAATTGCGCCTGCGAGGTCCCAGTCTTCTGCCACGATGCCGTGAGACACGAGAGAGCCGTGATCTAGGGTTGATGGTCTATGCAATTCAGCCGCCATAATCACGCTCACCGCATGAAGCTGGTAAGGGGAATCGTTGATTGTGCTTGAGGTTTCAGCCACTGGAGTTACATTGCTGTTTCCGGTTGGAATAACGCGTCAAGAATTCTGAGAGCTCAGATCCGACGATTTGCGTGACTTATGGCTGATAATGCGCCGGACCAATGTGCCTCAACCCTCGAACCGCTCGATCACCAGACACGCGTTCTGGCCGCCGAAGCCGAAGCTGTTGCTGATGGCAACCTTCACGTCCACGTCACGTGCAGTATTTGGCACGTAATCGAGATCGCAGTCAGGATCTGATGTTTCGTTGTTGATGGTCGGGTGTACGACTCCGTCTCGGATGCTGCCGATGCATGCAATCGCCTCCAAAGATCCCGAAGCGCCTAAAGAGTGACCTACCATCGATTTCGTGCTGCTGATCGGGACTTTGTAGGCAGAATCGCCCATCGCCCGTTTGATCGCAAGCGTCTCCGACTTGTCGTTGAGAGGAGTCGAGGTGCCGTGGGCGTTCACATAATCAACTTCCTCTGCGTTGCGTCCGGCGTCTGCAAGCGCGAGTTTCATCGCCAACGCAGCGCCTTTGCCCTCGTCATGGGGCTGCACAAGATGAAATGCGTCGGATGAAACGCCCCATCCAGTCACCTCTGCGTAAATTTGAGCGCCTCTGCCCTTCGCATGCTCCAACGTCTCGACTACAAACATCGCTGAACCCTCAGCCGGCACGAAACCATCGCGATCTGCATCGAACGGCCTACTCGCCTCTGAAGGGTCGCAGTCGCGTGTGGTCAAAGCATGGATGGTGCAGAATCCGCCCATGCCCAACTCGCAGATGCCAGCTTCAGCACCTCCGGTCACCATCACGTCGGCGGCGCCGCGTCGAAGTACTTCCACGGCCTCTCCCAAGGCCTGCGTGCTCGCCGCGCAGGCCGTGACGCAAGTATTGGTGTAACCGAGCAAGCCGAACATTCGGCTCACGTTTGCGGAGCACATGTTGACAAGCATGATCGGAATATAGAAAGGGCTAACTCTGAGCGCGCCACGCTTAGTCTTGATTTCCGCCTGCTGGTCAGTCTCCGGCAAGCCGCCAGCCCCAGAACCGATCAACACGCCCAAACGCTCGGGATTCTCAGATTCGATTTCCAACCCAGCGTCTACGATGGCTTCGTTTGCCGCATGAACAGCCAGTTGCGAAAAACGGCCCATCCGACGCGCCTCGCGCCGATCCATTAGCCCTCCTGCCGTGGGATCGAAGTCCTGGACCTCACCAGATACCTTGCACGGAAACGGGTCCGGGTCAATCAAAGACATTGGCCGAACACCCGAGACACCCTCTTTGAGGTTGGCCCAGAACTCGTCTGGACTCTTGCCCAGACAGGTTATGGCGCCCATGCCAGTGATGACAGCTCGGCGATCTCCGTAGTCTCTGCTCATGCTAGTGCGAACCCCACTTCATCGTGAATCCATGGTTCGGTAAATCAATCCTATACAAGACACTTTTCAAACCGAACGATAGGGTGTCATGAACGGGCCGCGCAGGTCGGGGTAAAGTTCCGGCTCGATCCCCAAAATCTTCTCCCTAGCTTCGGCGGCGACGAACAACGAACCGCATGCCACAACCACATCGATCCCGCGTTCTTCCGCCAACTTTTTTGCGACGCCCAAGGCATCTCCCACTGACGGCACGATTGCATCGACGTCGATGCCCGCTGCTGCAGCGGTGCTTGCCACGCCTTGGCACTCGAGTGACTTGGGATGCCGAGATTGGGTGATAACCACGAATCCAATATCGAGTTCCGACAGCTCCTGTATGACCGCCCTTGCATCATGCCCTGAAGTCCCGCCGTAGATCAAACCCACGCGCGTATGCTCACCAAAGCTTCTCGTAACCGTCTGTTTTAAGGCGTTTGCTGATGCGTCGTTATGAGCGCCATCCAACAGCAACGTGATCCCGTCGTCGAACTCGACCACTTCTCCTCTGCAAGGCCATCGAACTCCAGACATCCCGCGCGCAACGGCGTTGGCCTTTAACTTGAATCCCCGGTTGGCCAACACCGACAACGCAGTTAAAGCGGTGCGTGCGTTATCGATCTGATGCGCGCCCAACAGCCCCATCTCAATCTCCAATTCGCCGATTTCGCTCTTCAGCGCAAACCGTTGCGATCTCATATCGCCACCGTTGTTTGCTGACGCAATAACGTCCGTTGCGTCGCGTGCATCGAGCAGGCGGGAATCTCTACTCGAAGCGACCTCTTGCACCACGCGCCTCGCATCTTCTTCGAGAAATCCGATGACCGTAGGACGGCCTGGCTTGATGATCCCTGCCTTCTCGTAAGCGATTTCGATCACATTCGTGCCCAGTATCGGCACGTGGTCCAGGCTTATCGGTGTGATCACTGACACCTCGGGCATCGCAATGTTTGTCGCATCCAATCTGCCACCCAAACCTACCTCTATCACCGAAACATCCACATCGACCACGTCACGGAAGTGGACGAACGCCATCGCGGTTAGCATCTCGAAAACGCTGACCACTCCCAACTCTGCTGATTCTTCAATCGCCTCCGCGAGGGGCCACAACGAGTTCACGGATTCCGCAAAATCACCCTCCGAAATCGAAACGCCATCCACATTTATCCTCTCGGCGAATCTGTGCAGGTGCGGAGAGGTGAACAAGCCCGTCTTATACCCATTCGCTGAAAGCGCGGCGGCGATCATCGCGGCGGTGCTACCTTTGCCTTTGGAACCGGCCACATGAACCACCGGCTTGGCTAGGTGTGGTTCGCCGAGCATCGCCATCAACCTCTCGACGCGCCTCAAGTGCCAATCTGGAGGCTGGTTCGCCCGGGACTTTCGCTCGAAGTCGGCGAGTGTCAGCAGTCGGTCAACTGCCTTCAAGTACTTTCGATGTTCGTCCAACGATTGCGGGTCCTCGAAGAGCTCTTGCCAAATCTACAAACGACTAGCCCGACTCCCCAATTTAAGATGTTCTATTGAGATTCGACCAAAGCCAACCCTCGCCTAACAAAAAACATGTCACATCGCGATCAGATCCAAGAAGCACTAAAGGGTCACAACGCAGATTATTGCGAAGTGAGACTCGAAGAGTCCGACTCAACGCGTTTCACATACCGAGGCAAATCCCTCGACGACATAAATCAGACGAGCGGCAGGGGCGGAGCTGTCAGAGCTTGCATCAGCGGCGCTTGGGGTTTCGCAAGTTTTAACGATATCGAGTCGCTGAAGGATCGTGTTTCCGAGGCGGTCAATCAAGCAAAGAGCCTAGCTTCTGGGAACAGAGACGAGAAGACTGAGCTCGCGGATGTCGAACCACACGTCGAGATCGTCCAACCCCATATCGTCAACGATCCCCGCGAGGTCTCGATCGACGAAAAAATCAGAATAGCCGATCACTACAACGACATCGTCTGGTCGCAAGACGGAATCGTCAGTTCCGACATAATCTACGGCGACAACTCTCGCAAGATCGCCTTCGCAAACTCCGACGGCACCTACGTCGAGCAAGAGATGGTTCATGTGATCTGCCGAATCTCAGCCCGAGCGCGGGAGGGAGGCGATGTCCAGCAAGCTGGCTTCAGCATCGGCACCCTCGGCGACTACAGCATGTGGGAGGGCTTAGATGACGACGTGTTGGAGGCGTCCCGGCGCGCGGTAGGGCTGTTGAGCGCCAAACCTTTGGAGGGCGGACAGCGCACCGTTATCCTTGATCCGATCCTCGCAGGAGTCTTCGTGCACGAGGCGTTCGGTCATCTTTCAGAGGCCGACAACGTCTATGAAAACGACAAGCTCCGCGAACTCATGTACTTGGGGCGGAAGTTCGGGGGCGAGCACCTCAACTTCACTGACGGCGCCGCGTTACCCGGAATGCGAGGAAGTTATCAGTTCGACGATGAGGGCACGCCCTCGACAGTCGCTCCTCTTGTCCGAGACGGTGTGCTTGTAGGGAGGTTGCACTCCCGAGAAACTGCGGCCAAAACTGGCGAGCAGCCCACTGGCAACGCACGAGCCATCAACCATCGCTTCCCGCCCATCGTGAGAATGACGAACACATTCATCGAAAACGGCGAGGCCACGTTCGATGATCTGCTCGAAGGCGTAGATGAAGGCGTCTACGTCAAGAACTGGTTCGGCGGCATGACGCAACACGAGATGTTCACTTTCTCGTCTGGTGAGGCATACATGATTCGCAACGGCGAGATCCAAGAAGCAGTGAAACCCGTGATGCTTTCCGGCAACCTATTTGAAACGCTCGAAAACGTGGATGCGGTCGGCAATGATCAGGGAGTTAACCAAGGTGGAGGCTGCGGCAAAGGCGGACAAATGCCCTTGCCAGTCGGGAACGGAAGTCCTCACATTCGAATTAGAAACTGCCTCATCTCGGGCGCCTGAAGAAAGATGGCAAATTCCGGACAGATCCTTGAAGCCGCGGCCAGCGCCCATGGCAGTGCGGAAGTGTTCGCCGTCGAGTCGGAGCGGCGGTACGTCTCGTTCGAGGCCAACAAGGCGAAGAACATCGGGCAGAACCAGTCTTCCGGCGTGGCTCTGCGGATCATCAGCCGTGAAGGCAAGATAGGCTTTTCATCCACGACAGACGAAACCAAATCTCAAGATCTCGTCCGGCGGGTCGGCGAATTGGCAGCATACGGCGCCCAAGCGCAGTTCGCGTTCCCGAACGCCTCCGACTATCCGAAGGTCGAGAGTTCAGACCCAAGCGTGGCGAGAATCAGCGACGTAGAGATGATTCGCACTGGCGAATCGATCGTCGAGCAGATCCTCAGCGAGTTCCCAGATGCCTTGTGCTCGGTCGATGTCAGCAAGACGACGCACCATCAGCGCCTATCGAACTCCAACGGAGTCGACATCGCCTACGACCAGACCGGTTACGGCGTTTCTATGGGCGTAGAGCTCATACGCGGCACCGACATGCTTAGCGTGTGGGACGGCCATTACTCAGCCGCGAAGTTCGACGAAGACACGATGAACGAGATCGTGCAACGAACGCTCCGACGTCTCCAACTCTCTCAGCGGATCGTCGATGCGCCAACAAGCCGTGACATACCTGTGGTTTTCACGCCGGTAGGCTTCGTAGGCGCCATCCTGCCTCCCTTGCTCGCCGGGTTCAACGGCAAAAACGTAGCGTCTGGCTCTTCACCATTGATCGATCGTTGGGGCGAGGAGATGCTCGATAGCCGAATCTCGATCGTCGACAATCCCCTGCGTCCGCTGGCCGCCCAGACTCATCCTGCAGACGACGAAGGTATACCCTCGCGACGTCTCAACATCATCGATGCAGGAAAGATCGGCGAGCCCATACTCGACTTGCAAACAGCGGGAGAAATCGGCGAGCAACCAACCGGGTCCGGTCTGCGCGGCCTCGCCACAACTCCATCGCCCAGTACGTCATTCATCGAGATGAATGGCGGTGACACCGACCCTGACGCCATCTACGATGGGGTGAAGAGCGGCATAATCGTCGAGCTGCTCCTCGGCGCGGGCCAGGGTAACGAGTTGGGCGGCGATTTCCGAGCCAACGTCTCCCTCGGATTTCTCATTGAAAACGGAGAGCCGGTCGGCAGAATCAAGGACACTATGATTTCTGGCAACGTCTACGCTACTCTGAACGAAATCGAGGCGATATCGAACAAGCCCGAGTTCGTCTACGGCTCTCGCATGGTGCCGGCCGTCAGATGCAAAGGCGTCGAGATCGCAGCTTCCTGAACGCCCGAACCAACTTCGATCCCCAAATGTCGCTAGAACAATTCCTCACATCGTTGGAACAGGAAGAAGCTGGCGCGCTGTCCGACGACTCATTGAAGTTGCTATCCGGGATAAGCAGGGCAGAGGCACACAAATTGACGTCCCTCTGGTCAACGTGGGACGACTCACGGGTGCTTAAAACCATCGAATCTCTCCAACGAATATCTACATCGAGTCGCGGCTCTGAGTTCGACACGATCTTCAAAGCCGGCGCTTCGGGCCCCATCGATGAGGTGAGAGAGATATGCGTCCAATCCCTGAGGGGCAGCACCGACTTGGAACTCGTGACGATCTTCATCGACCTGCTCAAGAATGACAGATCGGAGAAGGTTAGATGCGCGGCAGCGGAAGTGTTAGAGGGGTTCGCCGATCTCGCCAGCGACCGTAGATTGCCCGCATCGCACACCGACCGGGTACTCGAGGCTTTGGCCAGCGCGATCACCCAAGAAGCCCACCCGATCCGTGGCAAAGCGCTGATTTCGTTGGCTTCGATGCCTAGATTCGACTCCTCCACCTACATATCTCTCCTCAAAGAATCGACGCGTGACGACTACGTCGAGTTCGAAGATATGCTTGCGGCTATGGGCAAGTCAGGCGACCGTCGATGGTTGCCAGATATCGAAGAGGCTCTGAACAGCTTCAACGCCGGCGTGCGAGCAGCGGCCGTTAAGGCGTTCGGAGCTATAGCCGAAGATGACGATGTTGAAATGCTTGACGAACCGTTAGACGATCATGTGCTCGAGGTTCAACTGGCTACTGTGACCGCGCTAAAGACGATGGGCACGCCCTTGGCTCGCAACATGTTGAAGGCGGCTGAAGAGAGTAGCGAACCTGCGGTCCAAGAAGCCGCGAAGTCTTCGTTGGCGGCCCTCAACGACGAAGACGAACTGATCTACGCGGTGTCACCTGCAATGCTAGATCGCGGGCTCTACGGTGCTCCTGTCGCAGCAGATGGGCAGGAGAGGGACCTGGCGCGCTACGACGCGCCAACTGAAGAGGGTTGGGCCAACGTCGATTCTGAGGGCGAAGAGCTGGATATTGCGCCGCTTGCCGAAGATATCGGCGAAGACATGGAAGATTACTTCGAATCCGATGAGTTCTTCAAGTCAAGCAACAACTGACCTCGAAGAGAAAGTCAGTCAACGGAGATGAAGATCTCAGCCTCACTTCTCGCCGCAGACTTCGGCAGATTGGCCGATTCGATTTCAGAAGCGGCGGATGCTGGAGTCGATGAGTTCCATTTCGACATCATGGACGGTGCCTTCGTCCCCAACCTGACATTCGGACCACCAATCCAAGAAGCTGTTCGATCGTTGACGACGCTACCTATAGATGCCCACATGATGGTGCGTTCGCCGTCAGCGCTGATCTTGCAGGTCGCATCGGCAGGTGCCGACATCATCACGATTCACATCGAAGCGACCTCAGATCCAGATGCAGCGATCGATGAAATACTCCAACACAATGCATCACCCGCCATCGCAATCCGTCCCAACACGCCCGTCTCCGCGTTGGAGCGAGTAGCCGATCGGATAGATCGAGTGCTCATCATGACCGTCGAGCCAGGTTTCGGCGGCCAGCCGTTCCTGACGTCCCAACTGCCCAAGATCACCCAAGCCAAGACCTTTTTTGACAGTCGGCGGGGCATCGGCACAGTCGAGATCGCAGTCGACGGCGGGATCAAGCAAGATACGATCGGCTCAGCCGCTCAAGCGGGCGCCACAACCTTCGTCTCCGGCACAGGCGTCTACGGCCACCCGAACGGTGTGGCCGCTGGAGTGAGGGCGCTCAGGGCGGCGGCTCGATAGACGGCCACCCTCTCCTCATAGAGGGACCCCGAATAGAGAAACTCCCGACGTGTCGGGGTCATGTCATCCTGAGCTTGTCGAAGGATCTGGGGCGGGGTGGCACGCCAAGAGCATCCAGAGGTGACTCCTTGACTTCTCGGATACGCGACGCATGTCAGGATGCCCAAATGGTCGACTCAGTCGCTTATTAATGCCGCATCTGTTCGGATGTGGGAACAAATCGTCAGGTTTGGACGTCAATTCAATAACCAAGCGATACGCGTGTTTCCGCCGAAGTGACGATGTGTTGATCCAGCAGGGAAAGTCGTTACGAAAAACGCGAATGCGTCGTGATAGATGGAGTGAATTCGTAGTGCCACTTTTCATTGAGATAAGTCTGACTGGAGGTAGTCTCTCGCGGATACCAGCCTTCTCCTTGGTCGGTCCCATTGGATACGTCCCCCTGATCATCACTCCTACCGGTCTTGCTCGTTGTTGCGCTCGCCGGTGTCGCCGCGGCTTGTGCGTCGGTCGCCTCGGCGCAGTCGTCGACTAGCTGGAACACGCAGGTCACATCCGCATTGCACTACGTCGCGAACAAATACGCCGGCACCGATCCAGAGTACGGTTACGTGAGGAACACGCTCGGATCGATTTCCGACGGGAACTTTGTGTTGGATGGACACACCTACGACATTGACTACATCATTTACCAGCCCGTCTACAACAGTGTCAACTTCGGGCTGCGCGATTGCCTGGCACCATCCGAATTGGAGAGCTTCGCTTTAGGCTCTACCACGTTTCCTAACCCTTCGTTTTCGTTTTACGACGATGCCCAATGCGCCGCGAATCGAAGCCGTCAACAGCTTTTCCAATTCTCGGATGTGACGACAAACCCCTTGCCAAGCGGCCAAACATTGTCGGTCGCGATTTCACTCGCCGCCACGAGCTCGCAGCCCGAACCCACGCCCACCGATTCAGTATCTAGTTGTTCAGTAACTTCGCTAGGCACGATCACTTCCTCGGCCGTGACGCGCTCCGGATCTTGGTCGAGCAGCTGCGTTTCTGTCAACCGGCCCGAGCGTTACGCCCGCTTCTACAGCTTCCGAGCGGGAGTTGCGGGTGATTACCAGATCGACCTCACTTCTTCCGAAGACACGTACCTGTTCGTGCTGAACGGCGCCGGCACAGACGGCTCCGTGGCCGGCAGCAACGACGACATAGACGGCAGTCGCAACCGCAACTCGAGCGTAACGATCACTGCGACGGCCAACAGCTACTACACCGTAGAGGCGACGACGTATTCAAGTAGCACCACAGGGAACTTTAGCGTCACGATCGATCCGCCCGCCTCCGGCGGTTCGACCTCCAGCTGCTCTGTCACAGACCTTGGGACGATATCGACGTCCGAGGTAACACGAACCGGCTCATGGACGAGCGGTTGCGACTCGGTGAACCGGTCTGGTCGTTACGCCCGCTTCTACAGCTTCCAAGCGGGCCAGGCCGGCGATTACGAGATCGAGCTGACTTCGACTGTGAACGCTTACCTTTTCATTCTGAACGGTGCCGGAACGGATGGCGCCGTGATCGGCAGCAACAACGACATCGATGGCAGCCGGAACCGCAACTCACGCGTCACTATCAGGGCCTCGGCCAACAACTACTACACCATCGAAGCCACGACATTCTCAAGTAGCACCACAGGGAACTTTAGCGTCACGATCGATCCGCCCGCCTCTGGCGGTTCGACTTCCAGCTGCTCTGTCACAGACCTTGGGACGATATCGACGTCCGAAGTGACACGTGCGGGCTCATGGACGAGCGGTTGCGACTCGGTGAACCGGTCTGGTCGTTACGCCCGCTTCTTCAGCTTCCAAGCAGGGAGTGCTGGCGAGTACCAGATTGACCTTGTTTCGACCACAGACCCCTATCTGATTCTGCTAAGTGGATCAGGTACCGATGGATCGGAAGTCGACAGCAACGACGATATTGGCGGCGGCAACCAAAACTCGCGCATCACATTTACGGCCACAGCCAACGGCTACTACACCGTAGAGGCGACAACTTTCGATGAAAGCGCGACCGGCAGCTTTACGTTGACGATCGATCCGCCAGATGCGGTCACACCGCCCGTCGCGCCGAGCGGAAACAGCTGGTCGACTTATATCAATTCCAGGCAAGAACCCAACGATGACGAGTACGGCTACAAATATAACGACTTCGGCAGCATCGGGGATCGCACTTTCGAACTCGACGGCACCACCTTCACTATCGAATACATCAAGTGGGACGACTCTCTCAACCGCTTCCGGCTCTATCTGAGAGGTTGCTTGAAGCCGTCTAGATTCCAAAGCATCGTGGTCGGCTCGACCACATTTGCAATTCCAAGCTTAACCCTCAGCACTGACCGGTACTGCACTGATAACCCTGACGCCGACCAGTACATGAGGTGGAGCAGCGTAACCACAAACCCTCTGCCAGCGAACACGCGTGTCAACGTCACCGTCAACTTCAACGATCCCCCGCCCCCGCCTCCGCCGGTGACGATCCAAATCAATTCTGCGGAGGCGAGCGAGCCCATGCTCGATGCGGGTCAGCCCTCCACCCTGACGGTGGACGCCTCGGCTTCCGACGGCGGCACGCTCTCGTACCGGTGGCAGGAGCTCGTGGGCACGGTTTGGACGGACGTCTCGACCAACTTCGAGCACACCGTCACGTCAGTTTCGGTCGAGGTCAGGACGTACCAGGTGATCGTTACGCACGCATCCTCGGGCGCGACCGCCACATCATCTCCGGTAACGATCAGGTGAAGCGCCCCGCCGCGTCCGCCGGTGACGATCCAGATAATTTCTGCGGAGGCGAGCGAGCCCATGCCCGATGCAGGGCAGCCGTCCACCCTGACTGTGGACGCCTCGGCGTCAGACGGCGGCACGCTCTCGTACCGGTGGCAGGAGTTCGTCAGAGGGGCCTGGACGGACGTCTCGTCCAATTTCGAGCACACCGTCACGTCAGTTTCGGCCGTGATCAGGACGTACCAGGTGATCGTTACGCACGTTGCCTCGGGCACGACCGCCACATCATCTCCGGTGACGATCGAGTGGAGCGCCCCGGTGACGATCCGGATAATTTCTGCGGAGGCGAGCGAGCCCATGCTCGATGCGGGTCAGCCCTCCACCCTGACGGTGGACGCCTCGGCGTCCGACGGCGGCACGCTCTCGTATCGGTGGCAGGGGTCCGTCAGAGGGGCCTGGACGGACGTCTCGACCGATTTCGAGCACACTGTGAGGTTCGACACTGCCGGCAGCCGGACTTACCGGGTGATCGTGACCCACGTGGCCTCGGGCATCTCGGAGACATCGGGATCCATCACCATCACGTGGATCACGGTCACGATCAGCTCCTTCACCGCGAGCGATCTGACTCCGTTGGTGAATGAGCGAGTCGCATTGGTCGTACGTGTGTCGGCGTCTGACGGAGGGACCCAGTCGTTTCAATGGCAGCGTTGGAAAAACAACGGCTGGTCGAACGTTTCGGGGCCCAAAAACAGTAAGAGGGTGGGATTCAACGACGCGGGCGCGAAGACGTATCGAGTCGTGGTGACGCACGTCGGCTCGGGCGCGTCTGCGACGTCTCCAGAGATTACGGTCACTTGGCGGCCCGTTGCCCCGACGGGTCTTCGTGCCAACGGCGCGAGCACCAGCGACGCGACGGCGCAGGGCGACGTGAGATGGGAGGCGGTGACTGGCGCCGACTCGTACGGGATCCGCTACGGAGAAGAGTGCGCGAGCGCGCAGGACGTGTGCTCCTCGACCGCCGCGAGTTGGGTCACACCGACCAGCGCCGGAAGCAGCGCCTCGCACACCATCACCGGTCTATCGATCGAGACGCTCTACCGCGTGCAAGTCCGATCTGTGCAAAACGGGGTGGCTTCGGATTGGTCCGAGCCTGCGTTCCTTTATCCCACATCGTCTCAACCTTCCGGGATGATCGCAACGATTCCATACAACGCGTATCACTCTTCGAGCCGTTATGACTTCATGATCTGCAGCGCAACGTTCACTGTGTCGTCACGCGACGAATGGATCGCCGACATTGAAGCCGCGGCGGCAGCTTGGAACGCGGCACTCCAATGGCCGCCAAGGTCGACAGATTTGGTAAGCATGTCTAGTAGCACAACGCCAACATGCCTCGTAGAGAGCTACACGAGCATGCCCGCTCCAGGCGAAGTGAGATTGGTGACGGACAAAACGACATTCGACGCGAAATGCGGTGTCGTCCCAATGGGCCAAGTAAGACGAGCTTGCACAAAGTGGGAGAAACAGCGTATTTCAGGCAACAAGGATTCTGATTGGACGTTTACCGCAATGCCCTCGATTCTTTTTCAGGACTTAGGCGACGTGATGTGGACCCCAGGAACCGGTACACCTTGTTCGCAGGCGCGTCGGACCACGGCTCATGAGTTGGGACACGCGCTTGGCTTGGGACATGCAGGGACAAGAGGTGTTTCAGTTTTGAACCCAAGCCATCAAGTTCCGTTATGCGGACCAACTAACTACGACGTTGCGGCGGTAACGGCTCTTTATCAATCGATCCCCACACAGTAATTATGCGGATTTGGGTATGAACATCAAGAACCTCCTTTCGCTAATCTTCGTCGCTCTGTGGACGCCGGCCCTTATCGCCTGTGGCATCGAAGTGGCGCAAACACCCGAGACTTACGAACCAGCTGCTACACCTGAACCTATGCGGACATATCTGCAAGCGACGGTGGCTCCCTGCACGCCAGTTGAAGGTACCGAGGTCGACCCCTGCGCCAGGCGCGAAACATGGAACGAGCATCCTGCTTTCGACCCTTATGACTTTTACGTCCCTGACACACCCATGACGCTCAAGGAGGCATTGGTGTTCCTAGGGCCGTCTCAATCACCCCACATGGCGATCCGAGCAGTGGCACTTCCGGGAACGATAAGGTGTCAATTTTCTGCATTTTTGAGCGTAAATTCGGGTGCCGATCCCAATGCCACGGGACCTTCCGGGATTTACTGCTACGCCGATTTCGAGGTGAGGGACTACATTGTGGGCACAGGGCCGTAACGGCTCACACTGTGGATCACGCATCGCGATCTTAGTGGCTCACTAGGCGGCAGGCAGTTCTCGTGGAACGAACAATCATATGTCGACGAAAACTTCCTCCCGCAGGTCGTCGGTGCGTGGGAAGGTATCGAATGGGTGATGTACGTGGGCATGCCGTTCAACAGTGCCGTTGAAGCGTGGGCCAACAGGGGTGCGCGCGATGTGCAGAGGTTCGAGGATGGAACGATCAAAGTGGTGTCGATCGTTGCACCCCTGTACAAGGATATGGTGGCACAGGGAGTCACAGATCAAAGATATCTATCGAGGGTGGAGACCCCGTTGGATGATTTCGAACAGGATGTCAGGGTTGCCGTCGCCTCGCTGGGAGGCCAGGTCGCCGGAGAAGACCCTAATCGTCCTTTGCTAGTGCAGGACGCGAACTCGGAGTTCCTGCACGGGTTCTTCGTGGCCCGAGGCGTCTACGACCACCCCGTGCTCACCCCCGCTCCGCCTCCGCCCGTGCCGGGCGGCGACGATCCGGTCGGCTCGGGCGTGCCTTCCAACGAGGGGGAGAGCGGCGAAGGCTCCGCGCCAGGCGATCCCACGCCCGCGGCGGGGAATTGAGGGGTGCTTCTCCGTCCGACGGCGGCTCTGTATCAGTCGTTGTCCTAGAGGCGACGGGGAGTTCAATGATGACGAAGAAAGCTATTGTGTCTACTTTCTTATCGGTGCTCTTCGCATCTTTGTCGCTCGCCTGCGGATTGGAGCCGGGGCCGACGCCCGAACCGTCCCGCACCCCGGGAGCGTCACCCACGCCCGCAACATCCCCCGTACCCGAGGCGTCCCCCACCCCAGCGCCTTCGCCTACGGTGGCACCTCCTCCGACGCCTTCGCCGCAACCCCTTCCGACGACGAACGATTCGGAAAACCGAGGGACCCAGACTGACGAGAAACCCCCGGCTACCCCTGCACTGGTGCCCAGTTCCTATCTGATAGCAACTGTGGAGCCATGCACGCCGGTCGAGGGCTCGGACATCGACCCCTGCGAGCGGCGGGACGAGTTCGACGAGCATCCTTTCTACCCCACGTTCAACGAGTTACACTTCAACCCTCCCCTGACGTTGACGGAGCTTGCGACGGACTGGGTGAACAGCGCCGCTGATACCGCACATATCGCGATAAGAGCGGTCGCGCTCCCGGGCACGAGCCGCTGCGTCCCGGCCGGTTTCATCGGGCTGTACAGCGCCGTAGAGGTCGCAAGCACCGAGCCCCAGTTCTTCGACTGTTACGTCGATTTCGAGGTGCGCGAATATATTGTGGGCGCGGGCCCCGAACGTCTCACGATCTTTGTCACACACGGCCGCGACAGGGATCTCTCGATCGACTGGAACGACGAGTCGTACGTGAAGAACGAAATAGTGGCGAAGGTCGCCGACGAGTGGGAGGGTTACGAGGTGATGATGTTCCTCTCTCCGTTCGGGTTCGCGACCGCGGAGGCGTGGGGCAACGAGGGCGTGCGCCCCGTCCAGAGGCTGGAAGACGGCACAATCGCGGCGGTTAGCCATCAGCTCCCTTATTACGAGCGCCTGGTCGAGTCGGGAGGCATGGACGCGCAGTACCTCTCGCGGGTCAAGACCCCGATCGAGATTTTCGCGCAAGATATGCGCGACGCGATCGCGGTCCTCGGCGGCGTCATAGCCGGCGAGGGTCCTGACCGCCCCTCTCTGTTGCAGGACGCGAACGCGGAGTTCCTGCACGAGTTCTTCGTGGCGCAGGGCGTATACGACCACCCGGTGCTCACCCCCGCGCCGCCTCCGCCGGTGCCGGGCGGGGAGGATCCTGTCGGTTCGGGCGTGCCTTCCAACGAAGGTGAGACGGGTGGCCCAGGCGCAGGTCCGGGCGATCCCACGCCCGCGGCGGGGAATTGAGGGGTCGGGGACATTCGCCGTCACAGGATGCCACTCGCAACCCAAACAGCGTACGCTCGCCTCTTCGGCGTTGCTTTGGGCGCCGTGGCGATGTTGATCGCCTTCGCCTGCGGTGTCGAGGTTGAGGCAACTCCTAGCGCCACCACGATCCCGTCGCCCACGGCTACTCCCCAGTCGACGTCGACACCCGAGCCCGAGCGAACGCCTCAACGTGAAGAGGCGCCTGTGGCCCAGGAGATGACGGCCACCACTTACCTGACCGGAACTGTGGAGCCTTGTGCGCCGGTTGAGGGTTCCGATGTCGATCCTTGCGAGAGGCGCGACGGTTACGACATACACCCGTTCCACAGCGCCAACTATACGCGGCCCATACCCCCATTGACCTTGGCCGAGGGAATCAGGACCATAAACAGAACTCCTGACTGGTCTCCGCACTTGGCTGTGCGTGCAGTCGCGCTGCCCGGAACGACGCGCTGCGCGCGGTCCGGCAGTCTCGGCCTGTACGGGTCTGTCGGGGGAGGTACCGCGGAGTTCGTGACCTTCCACTGCTTCCTGGATTTCTCGGTGAGGAACTACATCGTCGGCCGGGGCCCAGAGCGTCTCACGATCCGCGTCACCACCGGCCCCCCCGAATATCTCGAACGTGTCGATTGGGACGACGAAGCGCAAGTTGAACAGCACATCGTTTCGAAAGTCGCAGAAGAGTGGGAGGGGTACGAGTGGGCAATGTATCTCGCACCGTTCGTCTGGGCGACCTCGGAGACCTGGCAGCATCTGGGGGCCACGGCTATTCAACGGCTCGAGGGCGGAGAGATAGCGGCGGTGCGGCCCGACGGGGCCCAGTACAAGCGGCTGGTGGAACGCGGCGATATGGACGAGGAATACCTCTCTCGGGTGATAACACCGTTAGAGGAGTACGAGCGGAACATCCGCGACGCAATTGCAATCCTGGGCGGCCGAGTCGCGGGTGGCGACCCCAACCGTCCTTTGCTGTTGCAGGACGCTAACGCGGAGTTCCTGCACGAGTTCTTCGTCGCTCGAGGCGTCTACGACCACCCCGTGCTCACCCCGGCTCCGCCTCCGCCTGTGCCGGGCGGTGAGGATCCGGTCGGCTCGGGCGTGCCGTCCAACGAGGGCGGCACGAGTAGTGAAGGCTCCGCGCCAGGCGATCTCACGCCCGCGGCGGGGAATTGAGGGGTCGGGGACATTCGCCGTCACAGAATGCGATTCGCAACCCAAACGGCGTACGCTCGCCTCTTCGGCGTCGCTTTGGGCGCCGCGGCCTTATTGATCGGCTTCGCCTGCGGTGTCGAGGATTCGACTACGCTTGAAGCTTCGCCGACGCCCCAAGCCGCTGCAACGTATGAAACCTCGCTAAGTAACGAAAAATACGACAAGCCCTCAACTGAAGAGCCGGCATCAGCTCCTGAGCCGGTCAGCTCATACTTGGCGGCGACGGTCGAGCCTTGCACTCCGGTTGAAGGCTCCGACATCGACCCTTGCGAGAGAAGAGAGGAGTTCCAACTTCAGCCTTTCTACGAGCCGTTCCACGGACCGTATGTGATACCGCCGCCCACCTATGCCGAGGCGATCGGCACTATCTTCACGAGTGCTTACGACACTCCTCATATGGCGATCAGAGCGATTGCATTGCCAGGAACAACTCGCTGTAGCCCGGCGGGGTCGCTCGGTCTGTACAGCGCAGTTGAATTCGGGAGCACAGCACAAAGGTTCTTCCACTGTTTCGCTGACTTCGAAGTGAGAGACTACATCGTCGGAAACGGTCCGGGGCGGCTCACGATTTGGACGGTCCACGGCCGCGACCTGAAACTCTCGATCGACTGGGCCGACGAGTCGTTCGTGCAGAGCAGCATCGTGGCACCGGCGGCGGAACCGTGGGAAGGATATGAGTGGATGCTGACGCTTGCGCCATTCGTGTTCGCGACGACCGAGGTGTGGGAAGCAAAAGGGGCATCTGACTTGCAAAGGCTCGAAGACGGCGCCATCGTGGCGGTGTCTGTGTACCTCCCCTACTACGAACGGATGGTGGAAGATGGCTTGATGGCCGCGGAGCATCTCGCCAAAGTCAAGACCCCGCTGGACGCGTTCGAACAAGATCTCAAGGACGCTATCGGCGAACTCAACGGTAAAGTGATGGGCGAAGATCCTGACCGCCCATCATTGGTGCAGGACGCGAACTCCGAGTTCCTTCACGGGTTCTTCGTGGCGCAGGGCGTCTACGACCACCCGGTGCTCACCCCCGCGCCGCCTCCGCCGGTGCCGGGCGGCGACGATCCTGTCGGTTCGGGCGTGCCTTCCAACGAAGGTGAGACGGGTGGCCCAGGCGCAGGTCCGGGCGATCCCACGCCCGCGGCGGGGAATTGAGGGGTCGGGGACATTCGCCGTCACAGGATGCCACTCGCAACCCAAACAGCGTACGCTCGCCTCTTCGGCGTTGCTTTGGGCGCCGTGGCGATGTTGATCGCCTTCGCCTGCGGTGTCGAGGTTGAGGCAACTCCTAGCGCCACCACGATCCCGTCGCCCACGGCTACTCCCCAGTCGACGTCGACACCCGAGCCCGAGCGAACGCCTCAACGTGAAGAGGCGCCTGTGGCCCAGGAGATGACGGCCACCACTTACCTGACCGGAACTGTGGAGCCTTGCGCGCCGGTGGAGGGTTCCGATGTCGATCCTTGCGAGAGGCGCGACGGTTACGATGTAAATCCGTTTTACAGTGGCTCAATTCGTTTCTACAACCCGCCGCTCACCTTGGTCGAGGGTATGAGCGAGATCCGAAATACTTCTGGCTGGTCGCCTCACATGGGGGTCAGAGCGGTCGCACTGCCAGGAACCACTCGATGCATTCCTGAGGGCAGGAGCAATTTGTACTCGCCGGGATATGAAGGAACCGCGGTCCACGTCGTTTTTGGCTGTTTCACGGACTTCTTGATCCGGGACTACATCGTCGGCCGCGGCCCCGAGAGGCTCACCATCTGGGTGACCGGCGGCCCGCCCGAATATCTGGATCAGATCGATTGGGGCGACGAAGCGCAAGTTGAACAGCGTGTCGTTTCAAAAGTCGCAGAAGTGTGGGAGGGGTACGAGTGGGCAATGTACCTCGGTCCGTACACCCGGGCCACGACTGAAACATTGCAGCACTTTGGCGCATCAGCCGTGCAGAAGTTAGAAGACGGATCCGTAGCAGTCGTATCGCCCGATGCTGCCGCCTACGAGAGGCTCGCGGCTCGTGGCGAGATGGACGCCCAATACCTCATCCGGGTGATAGCACCGTTAGCGGCATTCGAGCAGGATCTGCCCGACTCGATTGCCACACTTGGAGGGCAAGTCGCAGGCGGGGACCCGAATCGCCCGTTACTTCTGCAGGACGCTAACGCGGAGTTCCTGCACGAACACTTCGTCGCCCAAGGCGTCTACGACCACCCCGTGCTCACCCCGGCTCCGCCTCCGCCGGTGCCAGGCGGCGACGATCCGGTCGGTTCGGGCGTGCCTTCCAACGAGGGCAGCAGCGGCGGGCCGGGCGCAGGTCCGGGCGACCCCACGCAAGCGGCGGGGAATTGAGGGGAGTCTTCAAAACCAGGGCCGGCCTCGTTGGCTCTCTGCTTTTGGCAACGATCGTCGTTTCGATCTTTGCCGTTAGCACCTTTGGTCGGTCCGGCAACGAGTACCTCGTTGCCAGGATCGCGCCATGCACGCTGATCGAGGGCTCTGATGTCGATCCATGTGCGGTGCGCGACAGCGTCCCGATTGCGCAGAGCATCGGGAGTTCTGAAAGCCCAGGTGGGTTGCCTCCGGGCTTCAAGGAGATGATTTCCAGCGAAGGCTTTCCGGCAACAGCAGTTCACGTGGTGGTTAGGGGTACGATCGTTCCGCGGACCACGCGTTGCGCTTCCTACCGCGTCATTCATCATCCTTACATTGAGGGAGTCGACGAAGCGGGGTATCTTGAAGACTTGCGCTGGCTAGAGTGTTTCGCAGATGTGAGGATGAACGACTACATAGTGGGTACGGGCCTGCCGGTTCTCACTACGGTCTTTTGGGGTCACGCCATCGAGCATTCGTACTATGCTGAACGTCAGCAGGAGTATGAGCAGACGCTGGAGTAATGGAGCTCGACGTTCGGGGATGAGTTAGCGGGCGTCGAGGTGATCTTGTTCCTCGGACCTTCATATACGGCGGCTATTGAGGGATGGACGGCGCTTGGTTACTGGGACGTGCAGAAACGCTGGGATGATGAGATCGTCGCCGTCTCTCCCGCTAAGTCGCTCTACGAGCCAGCCGAGGAGAATCTGGATCGGCTAGAGATGTCGATCGAAGAGTTCGTCAGTCGTATGGGGTCGGCCCACGAGGCGCGGGTAGAGGAGACCAGCGGACGTATCGGCGTCGAAGAGCACCTTCCGATGCTGGTGTCGGACGCTAACGAGATGAAGGCTTTCTACGAAGAGATCGGCGCCTACGACAACCTGACGGCAACTCCCGCGCCTCCGCCGCCGGTGCCTTAAGTGGTGGGAATCGACTGCGGTTTACGGAGAGCGTCCCACTACTTTGCGGGGAGATCGCCCCTCTGTTGGTGGTAGGCTCCTACTCTCCTTCGCGGCGAGTGACATCCTCTGTTCGTGTTGGACACCAGTTGTTGTTCATGGTGAGTTCGTGCTCGCATTCCCGGCGAGTTCCAGGTTCTGTACATGGGGAGTTACTGCTCCCGTTCGTGGTGAGCTTGTCGAACCATGTGCCGAGGCCGCCCTTCGACAGGCTCAGGACGAACGGTACTTAAAATGCGCGGTTCGTGTTTGCGACGCTGGGGTCCACTTATTACATGCCAGCGCAAACGGGCGACCCAGAGAAAGGACATTGCAACTAAATGAGTTCGCCCGGGGAAAGCGTATGGTCTTGACGTCCTCTTCGCCCCTTTGAGCTTTCGCCCAAAGACCCTCTGCCTCGGTAGGGAGAGCGGGGCGAACCTTCTTACTGGACCCCAGCTCCCACTAGCTGCCGATCCGCCACCCGCGGCACGCCGCAGGAATCTAGCAACTCTTCAAGCTCCACCATCAAGTGGGCCGGAGGTCGCACGGAGGGCGGACGCGGCGGTCCTACTGATAGGCCCACGGCCTCCATCGCTGCCTTGATGAACGGCCCTTCGCCGCCTGTGATGGCGCACACTTTGGCACGCCAATCCGACCACTTCCACTTGAAGTCTGCCAACCTCTGCTTGGCCGCAGCGTATTCTTGCTGTTCCAGCAGTTCGAATATCTCCGACGGGTACTCTGGCCAGAAGCCGCTCAAATGGGTTATAAATCCACGCGCGCCGAGTATATGGCTCAATATCTGCTGACCCGAGTTGTCGATGACTGACAACTTGTCTGCCAGCGCCAGTAGCCCGTCCCGGTAGTGCGCATCATTTGGCGACGACCACTTCAACGCTCGCACCGTCTCCAAGTCTGCCAACTCCTTAAGAAGACCTAGGCTCATGGTGAGGCCTTCCCACCATGTGTGGTAGATCATCAGCGAAATATCCGATTCTTTCGAGACGAGCTCAAAAATCCGTAGCGCATCGCCCTCTGTCGGCTCGTAGTAGTAGGTCGGCCCCAGCTGCGCACCTTGTAGTCCGGCGTCGCATGCGTGGTTCGCCAGTTCGACAATTACGCGGAAGTCGGTGTGCTGGATGCTCGTCAGAACCGGCGCCTGGCCCTGGGCGGCTTCTACGGCGCAGGTCATGAGTGCCTTGCGCTCGTCTACGTTCATTGTTGGGTGTTCGCCGCCTGCGCCGCCCACGAGAAGAGTGCCTCTGCCAGTCGTCACACCGTTGTCGATCATGTAGCGGATGTTGGTCTGCAAAGAGTCGAGATCGAGCGAGTAATCCTCCTTGAATGGAGTCGCAACGGCGACCATGGGGCCGCAAAGCCATTGGCGTAGGTTTTCAGAGTTCACTTCGTTTGCTTCCTTCCGTCACGCCGGTTAACGACTTATGACGCGGTATCCGGGACTATTGATAGGTGAAACCGACTATATTTGCGGAGGGAACTCGTGTCAAATTCGATTCGTACTTAGATAAGTTGCCACGCTTTACGGAATTCGTTGAGCTAAGGTAATCGCCTCGAAACAATGCGTTTTTTGGTAACAGCACTATTGCGCAAACCTGCTAACATAAGCGTCAGATTCGAATTCTGGCATGTTTCAAGTTAAGAAACGGGAGGGTCATAGAATGACTGTTCGATCTTTATTGTCTAGATTCGCCTTATCGGCGATTCTAATGGGGGGAGTGGTCACCGCGGGCATAATCGCCTGTGGAGACGAGGATCCTACCGCGGTGCCGCCCACGGCCACAACCGCTCCTGCGCCAACGCAGGCGCCAGCGGCCACCGCAACGACGGAACCCGCGGCCGAGGCTGAGCCATCAGGCGACCAGGTCGGAACGCTTGTAGCAGCGTTGCAGTCCGTAGGTGAGCCCATCGGCACGCCGGAACTCTGCGTTCCTGGCTGTGCAAACGAGAAGTACTTCTTCAGTGCTTGGGACACGCTACTCCAATGGTCCTCCGAGGCGACAGTTGCGCCGGGCGTGGCAGAGTCTTGGGATCTTAATGCAGACCAGACGAAGTTCACTTGGCATATTCGCGCCGACATCCCCTTCCACAAAGGATGGGGTACTGTGACTGCCGACGATGTGGCGTTCAGCACCAACAGCGTGAACTCGAACATCAACCCCGAATCTGTCCACGACGTGGCAGGCGACATGTCGTGCTGTTACGGAGAAACCGTGGCGTTGGATGAGTTAACGGCTGAGACCGAAATCATCACCTACGACAGCCGGGCACCTGGATGGCTTTTCACAAACCTCAGAGACGCTTACGGCATCAGCAGTAAGAAAGTGTTCGACGAACACGGCAAAGACGGCATGCGCGACATCTTTGTCGGCACCGGCCCGTTCGAAGTCAGAGAGTGGCTCGACAACGACAGGCTCGTAATGGACGCGATTCCCCAACACTATCGGAAGACCGCCAGCTATGCGACTGCGCGAATTGTCGAGGTGCCGGAGGAGGCTTCACGCATTGCCATGTTCGAGAGCGGGGAGGCGTTTATCACGCACGTGTCGCTTCCAAACGTTTCGAGGCTGGAAAGAGCTGGTGGTACCAAGAGGCTGCTTGAGACCGTGATCACCCACATCGGGATGAACCCAAATTTCCTTGAGAAGACGAACCCGAAGACGGGCGGGCCGCTCGAAAACCCGGGCTTCGAGGAGGCGCGTAAGGATCCGGAGGCGTTCCCGTGGGTGAGCAACCCGTACGCCGAGGGATGCGACTGGGACCAACTCCTCGAGATGGTTCCGGCAGATCCCGTCTGCCCTGAGATGGAGAACCCGAGAAAAGTCCGTTTGGCCATGGCCAAGGCGATCGACAAGGAAGCGATGGTTGAAGGTCTGCTAGAAGGTCTGGGAACTGTTGCATGCAACTGGGCGATATCAACCAACGACATAGCACACCACGATGAGTGGTGCATCGACTTCGACCCCGAAGGCGCACAAGCGTTGATGGAGGAATCTGGAAACGCAGACGGCTTCACGATCGGATGGTGGGTCGGCAACGAACCGTCGGAGGCGCACCAAGCGATTGCGGGGTACTGGCTAGAGACGCTCAACATTTCAGTCGAGTTCAAACTCGGCCCGTTCAGTGTGTGGCAGCCGACGTTTGTCGACCGCTCGTTCCTGCACCTTGTGCTCGACGGTGAGCAGGGCGGGATGCCTTCGCACTACGCTAAAGGGAGAGAAGCCCAAGCTTGGTTCGCCGGCGGAATCATGTGGAGCGGCGGAATACCGTTCTACCAGCGCATCTACGGCGACATGCTGGGCGAGCCGGACGAACAGACGCGAGTCGATTTGTCGATAGAGTTCGGTCACCATGAAGCTTTCTGGCACTGGGACCCGGCTGTGTGGGAGCTACCCATCTTCACCGTGTACAACGGGAGTGAGATGGAATGGAACCCCACCAGTCTCTCGATCCACACGCAAGTCTCCAACTACGTCTATCCCCTTGAGGACATCACCCTCAAGTAGTGGCTAGAGTTGGAATTAACCGGGGCCTGATCCGCGCAAACGCGGATCAGGCCCCATTGCTTCGCGCCAAAATCAACAAGGCGGGAAGCAGCCAGGCGAAACTATGGGACGATTAATCGCGAGACGCATCGTACTCGGTATCATCGCATTGTTAGGGGCGATGTTGATCCTCTTTGCCTTGTCTCGCGCCACGGGCGACCCTAGGTTGGTGTTCATCGGCGAGGATTCCGTAGGCATCGACCCTGTGGTTTGGGAAGAGTGGGGCAGGAAACTGAATCTGGACAAACCTGTGCCGATACAGTTCGCCCTGTGGATGGGCGACATTCTGACGTTGGACTTTGGCGACAGCGTTACGCTACAACGTCCTGTGCTGCAAGCCATCCGTGAAAAGGCGCCCAACACGATTCAACTGGGCGTTGTGGCTTGGTTGCTGGGCACCGTTATTGGCGTTCCGTTAGGGGTCTTCTCCGCGACGAATCGGGGCAAGTTTTTAGATTACGTGGCGAGAGGATTCGCTCTGCTAGGTCAATCCGTGCCAATTTTCTGGATCGGACTAGTGCTGATATTCACCTTTGCGGTTTGGCTCCATTGGTTGCCGGCCGGCACGAAGGGTGAGGGTATCGCTTATCGGAACTACATTATGCCAGCCGTCGCGTTGGCTTGGTTTCCTGCCGCTTCCTACTTACGCATCACACGCACTGCAATGCTCGAGATCCTGGAATCAGAGTTCGTGAAGTTCGCCAGGGCAAAGGGCGTGGCGCTTGAGAGCGTGAGGTGGAAACACGCCTTCCGGAACGCCATAATCCCGCCGCTTACGCTATCGGTTTTCGTGTTGTTCGGATTGTTGAACGGCACGATAATCATTGAGACCGTTTTCGCCTGGCCCGGTCTAGGGCGCTTGGCGATAGAAGCCTTGTGGGCTACTGACTTCCCACTGCTGGCTGGACTGACGATCATCTACGGAGCGGCGTTCGTCACAGGCATCTTGGTGCTGGATATCATCTACGCACTGCTGGATCCTCGAATCAAGTACGCATAGGACTGAAACCATAGCAACCACAGCTACAGACGTCGCCGCAGAAACCGGCGCACACATGGACGACGTTTCTACCAACTATTTGTTGGTGGCATGGGAGTTTTTACGCCGATATCCGGTGATCCCAGTATTGGTGGTGGCTCTTTTGTTGATCACTGCGGTCACCGCGCCGTGGATCGCGCCGCACAACCCCATAAAGGTCGACGTGCTGGAACGTCACAACCCGCCCTTTTGGATTGAGGGAGGCTCCACGACCAACCTTTTGGGCACTGATGCTTTAGGGCGGGACGTCCTCAGCCGGATCATCGGCGGCGCCCGCATCACAGTTTTCGTTGTTACCGCTGCCGTGGGCTCAGGTGTCCTGGTCGGGACGACGTTGGGGTTGGTCACCGGATACCATGGAGGGATAGTGGATGACATTGTCATGCGTTTCGTGGACGCATGGAGTATTCTCCCGGCCCTGCTCATCATCCTTGTTGTGGTGATGACGTTCGGACAAGGACTGCCGATATTGATCGGGGTCTTGGCGATGATCTCGTGGCCTGGCGCGGTTCGCCTCGTTCGGGCAGAAACGCTTTCTTTGCGCAACCGCGAGTACGTGTCTCTCGCCAAGGTCGCCGGGGCGTCGGACCGGCGCATAATCATTCGGCACATCCTACCCGGGGTGGTGAATATTGTGATCGTTTCGGCGACGCTTGGGACAGGCAATATCATCCTCACTGAAGCCGCGCTGAGCTTCCTAGGTGCCGGCATTCCACCGCCAGATCCCACATGGGGCAGGATGATCGGTGAGGAGCGTCAATATATCGACGCTGCATGGTGGACTACACTCTTTCCCGGTCTCATAATCGCGCTCGTCGTGATGTCCGGCAATTTCTTGGGCGATTGGATGCGAGATCATTTCGACCCGACTTTGCGGCAACTGTAGAACGCCAGACGGACGCCCACCTCGGACCTGACCCGGCAAGTCGGGGTACGAGAGGATTTCAAACATCCGTCATTCCCGCGAACGCGGGAACCCAGAGGAGACTCAGAGTATCCGTCTCCTAACCGCTAGCATCTACGTCGTGCATTTTGTCATTCCGGCATGATAGCGTGCAGTCGAACACGCAATAAGACCTCGCTAATCCCAGCCAACAATCGGCCCCACACGCAACTCTGCCACATCCACCTCGACGAAGCACGGCATCATCTGCTGACGCCAGAACCGCATCCGATCGATGCCTGTGATGCTCGCCACGTAGAGCGCCATCACAGTTCCGTGCGTCACGATCACGTTGTCACAGTCGCTCGCCCCCTAGAATGACATCGATCGCGGCACTGAATCTGTCCAGAGCCTCATTTCCGGATTCGGTCCCCATCACGGTCTGATCGGGTTCAGCAAAGATTCTCTGAACCGTCCGCCTGAACTCCTCGTCCTCCTCGAAGAACGGGACATTCTCACGGTGGTGCTCCTCAAGTCCGTCTCTTACCTCCACAGGCACGCCGACGACATCTCCGATAATGTCGGCGGTTTCGAGCGCCTTTGGTTCCCTGCTCGACCAGATCGCATTTGAGCTGTAGGCCCTAAGCTTCTGCGCTAGCGACTCGGCTCGGCGCCGTCCCACATCATTCAGCGCCCACTCCGCGGGCGGCACGTTGGGCTCTATCCGAGGTTGGGAGTGACGCACTAATATGAGTTTGTTGGAGATGTTTTCCACAGCGTTTTACTCTATGCCCGCAGTGGGGATAGATGCACAGACCCTTTTACCGCATGAGTCATCGATTCCAGACCCGGTGTCTAACGACAAGTGACAGGCGACAAATTATAGTGCGACTGTGATCTTGTCGTTCAAGCATCGAGGTCTCAGGGCACTTTACAACGGCCGAAGTGCGCGAAGAGTCGATTCATAGCATGTCCGAAAGTTGACCCGCATTCTCGCGGTGCTAGACCAAAGCCAAACGCCGCACGATATGGACCTGCCAGGATTCCGACTCCACCCGCTGACCGGTGACCTCATGGGGCACTATGCAGTTTCAGTGTCAGGAAACTGGCGAGTGACCTTCAGTTTCGATGGCGGGCATGCCGTCGATGTCGATTACACGGACTATCACTGAGGAGAAAAATATGTCGATGCAAAACCCGCCACACCCGGGCGAAGTCGTACGGCACGAGTGCCTTGAACCGTTGGGTTTGACCGTTACGAGGGCCGCGGAAGGCTTAGGCGTGACCCGCCAGACACTGTCGGATTTAGTGAACGAAAAAGCCGGCGTATCGGTGGAGATGGCATTTCGACTGTCCCAAGCGTTCGGATCTTCGCCAGAGACTTGGCTCGGCATGCAGACAGCCTACGATTTGTGGGAAGCACGCGATAGGGCTGAAGACCTAGATGTAGAGAGATTCGCTGCTCCCAGCGCAAGGTAATCTCGGCCGATACTGGGGTTGGGCATATGAAGACCCCCCCTACTTGGAACTAGCTGTGGATCTCCCGATTACAGTGTGGGCACACCGTCGGCACGTCCCTATTCCTGCTCAACTCATCCACGAAGCCGGCACCGAGAATCGCCGCTGGTAGCGCGAAGAGTCCCACACCGACGATAGCCATCAGACCCGCAAGAATCCGGCCCGCGTTGGTGATCGGGAATACGTCTCCATACCCAACCGTGGTGAGGGTTATGATGCTCCACCACATGGCTTGGGGAATGTTGGCGAACTTTTCGGGCTGCGCGTCCTTCTCGGCGAAATACATCAGAGACGATGCCAGCAGCAGCAGCACCGTTAAGACCACTACCACCGTGAAGAGCTCGCTTCTTCTCGTTTGAATCACTCTGTCCAGCGCTTGGGCCCCGGTCGAGTAGCGACTCAGGCGTGCGACTCGAGCGATAAGGCGCACGGCACGAAGGATCCGGAAGTCTAGCCCCTTCAGTGGTAGTAGCAAAGTCGCGTAAAAGGGCACGATTGCCAGCAGATCTATAAGTGCCACGGGCGAGACGATGTACCTCAGCCGCCCTTTCACTGGATGGGAATACTTCGGATCGGCGGTACACGACCAGACCCGCAGCAGATATTCGACCGTAAAGACGGAAATCGTGAAGGTCTCGAAGATCCAGAACGCTTGAGGTGAGGCATCGTAAGCTTCTTCGACGGTGCTCATGATCAATGCGACCGCGTTGAGGGATATCAACGAAATGAGAAAGATGTCGACGATCCGACTGATTCGATTGCCGGGCGTCACGCCCAACACTTCGTAGGTTGTCTTCTTCAGCGTCACCGTCGATCAAGCGTTTCCGGATGCTGCATATTGGCGAGACGAGCTATCGGGCTCGCTTGTATTGAGGTTAAGCTCGACCTTCACCCGACGCCCTGATTGCGCCGCGAAATGCTTGATCGAAGGTCATGATGTCACTTACACCTCGTCGGCGACAACTTGCTAGGTGGCAAAGATCCCGCGCTCCCAAGAACTGGTGCTGTTCACAGAGCTGGCGCGCCAGTGCCACGTCCTCGTTCTCCATTGGCCAAACGTCGACACGAAACCGATCTACTAGCGAAAACGCAGCATCCAGAGTCTCCAGCCTTCCCACCGGGAGGTACGCGTGCAGCATCTCCTGCAAAACCTCCGCTGACGTGCAAAGTGGAGTCCGCGCTCGATTGCACTCGGCAAAAAACTCTCGGGCGGGAGTTCGAAGAGGGTGGGAATTACCTACCGCGTACATGAACACGTTGGTGTCAACAAAGATCAAGTGTTCGATGCTCCACGCCCGCGCGATTCATCGATAACAGCCAAGTGCTCATGCCAATCGGGTTCACGCATAGGACCATCTATTTCATCGCACGCCTCAAAGAATGCCTCTAGGTCTCCGACGGATTCAAATGGTTCCGATCTTTGCTGATCCTCGAGACGGTTTTGAGCGGCTTTTCTGAGCCAAGCACTCAGCGTCATCCCTTCTCGCCTAGCTTGGTGGACGAATCGATCACGATCAGCATCGGGTATTATCAACTGAACTCTAGCCACTGTTTTGTTGCACCTTACAGTTAAGCATGTGTAACCATCATACACACATAACCTTGGCTACACAACTTGGCGGGCAAGCCCATGACAACGCAACATCGACTTCCGGATACTCGAAAACCGATACATCAATGCTCGAACCCTGACTCGACCTTACTCAATCTTCTGTATGTGAGAGCTCGGAAGGTTAGATGATCTTGCCTCCGATCTCACTCGGTGCGCACGAGCGTTGCTCAACGACCTAAATATCCTGACCATCTCCTTATTCGCCAGTAAGCCCGTGCTCGCTGGCCCGCTCGAAGCCGAACCGCGAGTAGCGCCTCGGCGCATCTAATAGAACGACCCCCCCGTAACCCTTTGACTGGCACCGATCGAGCCCTTCTCTCCCCAACCGCTACCCAATTTCCACACCTTGATGGTTCGGCAACACACCGATGGGTCCCAGTGCTACCAATCGCGGTTCTCTAGAGGTTATCGACGACCCTCGCCTCGTACGAGCCGACGAGCGCCTGCTCGTGGACGTAACGGATTGCCGGAATATCGCCAAGGGAATCTTCGCGAATTTCGAAGGTCATTTTTGAATGGGCGCGCCGATGTTCGTGCTTGGCGGCGTGTTCGGCCCGAGGGAGTCCTTCCCTGACGCGCTCCAACTGCTTGGCGACTGGCAGCCGCTGACCACGCCTATGACCTGCTCCCGTACCTCTGGCTGAGCGCGACCTGGGGAGCGGAAACGACTATCAACGTGCCCATATGGGTCTCCTTCGCCTACCTAGGAGCGATAGCGGCGGTCTGCGTTGCTGCTAGCGTGCGACTGTTCCGGTGGGACTAAGCTGACACAGAGCAAACCCCGCGCTCCGTGTCACGCTTCCCACTCCCTGCGCCAATCTGAACCTAAGGGCGAAAGTTCTTGAATTTGTATTGTTTGGCGGGCCGCCAGCGGCGCAAGCGATGCGGCTGAGCCCAATGCTTCCACTGTCGGCGTGGGGTCCGCGAACCCGCTGCGTCTTATTCTCCCTTCTGAGCCTGTCGGCTTCCTTCATTGGCCCGTCACAGTTACGGACGACATATTTCTGCGACATTTCATCGCTATCGTGAGAGGTAACAGAGATACTCCAAGAAAAAGGTGAATGGATGACTTGCATGAAATTGATGACGAAAAGGTTCCTGATTGGGTCGGTCCTCGGGGCCGCACTCTTCGCGGTGATAATCAACGGTTGTACGCTCGACATCGGATATGGAGACGGCCGAGATACTGACCACGCCACAGTAGGTCAAGCCATCTCCGAGCCAGAAGGTGACACCTCTGAAGGTGAGCATGGCAGTGGAGGCGAAGGCGGCGAACGCGGGGAAGAAGGCGTTGGGGGAAGCGGTGAACACGGCTCTGGTAGCGAGGGTAGTAGTTCAGGCTCTGAGGGCGGTCGAGAGATGGGTGAAGCCGCCATGTCGAGCCCAATAACTCCCCTCGGAGAGTCGTGGAACGGTGTTCTAGGCGGGCTAGCTGTTTCCATGGAGTACGATGCAGCTACCCGGTCTGTCCACGGTACGGTACAGAACTCGCTCTCACAGATTCTTTGCTACGTACAAGCCGAACCTCACCTGAAGTCGGGAACTCAAACGGTAGGAGAGCTTGGTCCCGAGAAGTTAGGACACCTGAACCCTGGACAGGAAGTGACGTCAAGCCTGACAGTCTCCAGTGAACCGAAACTTGCAGGAGTTTCTTACGATGGATACGTCGTTCACATGGAAGTATTTGACTGTAGCGGCTCCGGCCCAGCGGCTCACACAGGAGGAGAAAGTACTGAAGGCGGCGGTGAACAAGGCTCAAGCGGCGAAGAAGGTGGGGGCGCTGATTCCTTAGCGCTGGATGAGACCTTTGATACAGTTCGTGGGGGCGCGCGACTGATCCTGAACTACGACGCTCCAAGTAACTCCTTCAAAGGCACGGTGGAGAACACGACGAACAGTGTCTTGGAGAGGGTGAGGATCGAAGTGCACCTTTCTAACGGAACCGAGCTTGGTCCGACGACTCCGACGGACATGGCTCCAGGCGAGGTGAAGACGATCAACCTACCTGCGACGGAGTCATCGTTCACTGGATGGACAGCACATGCTGAGGTTGGCGCCGGAGGTGAGGGGAGCGAGTCGGGCGAAGAGCATCGGGCTGGTGATGAGCAAGGCGATAGCTCAGACGAGCCTAGTAGGGAGCGTGGTAACGGTGGGGAGTCTGATGGCGAACACGGTAGTGGTGGCGAGCGACGGGGAGGTGGTTAAAGCTAGTCGGAGTCGACCGAGGGAAGATTTCGGAACTTCAAGAGAGATATCCTGACCATGGGCATATCGGGCGGCTAGACGCGGTGTCTCGATGAGAAATCGCGTCCGAAATGGCTCCTTACAGGACGAGTGATGAGCGGCACAGTATTGATAATCGAAGACGATACGAGGATCGCGAACTGGGTCAAGATGTACTTCGAACGCGCCGGATTCTCCGCTGAGGTTGCTCATGATGGTGAATCCGGCTTGGCTCTAGCCCGTAGCCTGACTCCAGACCTGATAATCCTTGATCTGATGCTTCCTCGTCTGGACGGCGTGGAGTTTTGCAGAATCCTGCGTCGAGAGTCAGACGTTCCAATAATCATGCTGACGGCCAGAGAAGCCCACGCCGAGCGAATCATCGGACTGGATAGCGGAGCTGATGATTACATCGTCAAGCCTTTCGATCCGGAGGAAGTCATCGCGCGCGCAGACGCCGTGCTTCGCCGCGTCAAAGGCAGAGTTCAGCAGGTTCTCACCCGCGACAACATCAAACTGGATGAGGCCACCCAGAGAGTCACGGTCAATGATGAACCCATAGTGTTGAGCCATACGCAAATCGCTCTGCTATCAACGTTTATGCGTCATCCCAACCAGGTGCTCACCCGTGGTCAGCTGGTCTCTCTGACCTTCAACCGCGGGTTCCATGGGTTCGACCGGGCAATCGACAGCCAGATCGTTCGCCTGCGAAAGCAGATCGGCCGAGATGGTAACCAGCCCATTCAGACTGTCTACGGTGCGGGTTACAAGTTTGTCGTAAAGGACGAATGATGTCGCTACGCTGGCGAATCATGGGTTCGATCGTCTTTGTCATTGTTCTTACTGTTTTGGTCAGCGTTGGTATGGGCTTTTACACGACGCAGTCGCGCTTGGGTGTGTTTGTAGACGAGATAAGTGACGATGAGGCAAGCCAGTTAGCCCAGAATCTGAGTCGGGCGTATACGACTGCTGGTGGCTGGGAGACGGTGGAAATACCGCTGTCTGAGGCCGGATACATCTACGATGGAGTTCTGCAGAGGGAGCGATCTGAAGAGAGTGAGGGAGAAACCTTCGAGCTCTTCCACAAAGATCCGATACGGGTCGTAATCGCTGGCGCCGATGGACGTGTGGTGAAGGACAACCTATCCGAGCTGTTACCAGGAACCACCGCACCCGACCTGGACGGGCATCGCGAGACGGTGTTCGATTTAGCTACGAACCAGCCAGTAGGCCACGTCTATGTGGATGTAAACCACGAGTTCCTATCGACTGAGTCACACGGATTTCTCAACACGCTCCTGTTTATCACCGTTATTGGCGGAATGCTGACAGTTGGCGTTGCCATACTGCTGGCCGCTTGGTTATCCAAACGCATCACAGCCCCTGTGACGGCTTTGACGGAGGCAACCCAGGCAATTGCTCAAGGGGATACGACTCAGCTGCCAGTCACATCCTCGGATGAGTTGGGACAGATGAGTGCGGCCTTCAACCAGATGACCTCCACCTTAGAAACTCAGCGCGATCTCCGTAGGCGGCTGATCAACGATGTCTCTCATGAGCTGAATACGCCACTGAGCGTCATTCAGCTGGAAGCAAAAGGGCTACGCGATGGCCTTCAAACCCCAGAGAGCGCGTCCCCGACCACATCATCCAGGAAGTAGATAGGCTACGCGGCCTCGTAACTGATCTGAACTGGCTTGCGGAGACTGACCATGGTGAGTTGAGGCTCAAGCTAGAAACAAGTTCGATTTACAGGCTACTCACCGCGGAGGTAGACCGCTGGCAGCCACAATCTCAGACTCGACAGGTTGAATTGTCTCTGCAGGTATCCGCTGACCTCCCGGACATGGAGCTCGACCGGACGCGCATGAGCCAGGCATTGGGGAACGTCTTGAGTAACGCCATTGATCACACCGAGGCCGGCGGAAATATCGTGCTAGGAGTCAGGTTCGAAGGCAACGAGGCGTTGGCCATCTCCATCACCGATGACGGAACCGGCCTCCACGCCGCTGACCTTCCACACGTCTTCGACCGCTTCTACCGTACCGACGAGTCTCGTAGTCGTGGGATAGGCGGCACAGGTCTGGGATTGGCCATCACTCGAGCTATAGTCGAAGCGCACGGGGGTACGATTGCCGTGACAAGTGACGGGCTTGGACAGGGAGTCACCGTGACTTTTTGCCTTCCCCTGAAAAAGTGAGGACAATCCTCAGCCGCTCGGAACTAATTCTTTGGCGATAAGGGTCACTGCAGTAGTGACAAGCGGAAGGCGAATTGGGACATGTCCCGGATTCAGCGTGCAGTTGCAGGAGGAGGGCATTCCGGCGCGATCTACTGGACGCCGATCGCCCTGTCCGAGCCGAGCGACGCGTTGGGTCTTGCTGGGAGTCTTTCCAAGCAGTATGGCTCTCGCATTGACGGTCTGAGCGCGCATCGGATGTCGGGCGGTCGTCGTCGACTGGACTTGGACTGGAAACCGTGGCACCGTCGGCCAGAACATCTCGAAGTCACTGCGGCGTGGTCAAGCGCCCAGCAACGGCAAGTGCTTCACGCGATGATACGTCAGAGCCAGCGAGACGCAGTGCTCCAGCTCGTCGACCGGTAGCTCGTCAGTTTCGCCGAACACAATAGCCCTTTTGCCTTCAAACGTAAACACTTCCCCGTATATCTCTTTGAACGTGTCAACCAGCGAAGTGTTGCAATTGAAGTACATCGCGTATTGGTCAGGCGCCCTTTCCTTCCAGTCCATTCTGAGCGTGCTGCCGCCCTTGGTCAGGTAGCTGGGCTCTCCCCAATTCAGGGTCTATTCCAGCGCGTCGACACCCTCCGTCGCCGATGCCGTGTCTAGGACTAGCTGCCGGAGGCGCATCATCTTCTTGCGCATGGGTTCCGGATAGCCGTAAACTACTCGCGCGACGTCAGGGTTATCGATCTTGTACATGAAGACCTTCTCTTTCCTTCTTTCGGATCAAGAAAGTTGCCTGTCGAGACATGGGAAGCCAATCACTGCTATCTGCAACACCAACCTGAACCTGAGCACGAAGGTTCTTGATTTTGTTTAGTTTGGTGGGCGGTGGAGGATTCGAACCTCCGACTTCTTGCTTGTAAGGCAAGCGCTCTAGGCCCCTGAGCTAACCGCCCCTGAATTCTCAAACGACCGATCGAACGGTTCGCCAAGGTCGTCTGCGCGAGGTTGATTTTAACAGTGCGGCCTTGGCCTCAATCGTCGCGATCCCTTTGCCTAGTCTCACGCCTCTCCAGCTCCCGAAGCCGCTCACGAGTAGCCGAGGCGTGACGCCGACGTGGGCGATAAGCTCTGCGGTTTCTTCTCTCCTCTCCTCCGAACCACCGGAAAAAGAGCGTCGTCAAGGTTGTGAGATACACGATGTTGCCCGGTATCCACATCAGCAGACCTCCCACACGCTGATCCTCCCATGGTGTCAATGTGAAGTGATGCGGAGTGTCGATGTAGCTCGTGTAGATGACCGCGTTCGACAACGTGATCATCGCTGCCAAGACGGCGGTCGGCGTCACGACTAGGATCAGATAGATGATTCGTTGCGGATCTGTCAGCTGGGAGCGGACTGGAGGAGGTCCGATGATCGGCCACCAGAAGAGAATCGCCGTCGCAAACATCGAGATGTGCATCGCGAAGTGCACAACTTCATTCCTAATTGCCAATTCGTAGGCTTCTGGTACGTGCCAACCCCAGATCGTCAACACGAACACAGGCAGCGCGAATCGGGGATTCGTGAGAAACGCGTTGAGTCTCCTTAACCAGCCAGTGGTTGCCAACGAGGGCGCCAATCCGATCCGCACGGCCTCCGGCATCGCCCACAAGTAACTCGCCATCGGCTTGGCGGCGAGCAGTAACACTGATGCCACCATCGCAATCAATATGTGCTGTAGCATGTGCGCGAGAAACATATCGTCCGCGAATCCTTCCGGAGGACCGGACAACGCGAAGATCAAAATAGAAAACCCACCAATGCCGTAAAGCATCTGGGTTAATGGAACAGCCTGCCAGCCCGACCTGATCTGTATTCGCAGCAGTCCAAAGAGATAACCGACCCCAATGAACGCCACGAGCACGAACTGAGGGCCGCCGAAGCTCCAGGCGGAGATCACATCACCGATGTTTGTTACGGCTTCGTTTGAGGGGTCCATGCCAGATGTGACGATGAGCGACTACCGCGCCGAGTCGCTCCTTAAGGACGTTACCGTTTGCTCGGTTGTCACGCCGCGAAACTGACTGATGCGCCGCAAGGCACACGCGGCGATCAAGCGATTACTGTCGAATTTGACCGCCGAAATTGAGCAACAGAAGTATAGCGATGAACATGGCGACTCCCAACAACATGCAAGCCCCAAAAACCCAGGCATAGTATTTACGATCGAACCTCAGATGCATGAAGAACGCCACCACCAATATGAACTTCGCAAGTGAGAGCACCAGCATCAACGGCACCAGCATTTTGCCGAGCTCTTGGATGTTGAACGCCCAAACCTCGACTAACGTGATGATGCCGAGAATTGCGCCGATGAGGGTATAAAAAGCCGGAGTACCGTGCAGCAAACCCGAAGCGGTCAGCTTATGCCACGCATTCATGATGTTGACGATTCCGTGCCCAAACGGACCTTCCATCTCGGGACTCTGCTCTTGCCACTGAGTGCGCGGCAGTTCCCACCAGCCGTTGCCTTGGTGGTACATCATTTTGTTCCAGAGATTCGCCATATCTTCTCTATCCCGACTCGCTATCAGTGCACGAAGGGCAAGCTGCCAGGCGGTGTGCCGTCACGCGCCGATATCAGGTAAATGACAGTGAAAATCACAATCCAAACGATGTCGACGAAGTGCCAATATAAACCCGCTATCTCCAAGTCTATGGCGTTATCCGACCTCAACGTACCCTTGATGTGGCCAACGCCCAGGAACGTCAACCACAACACGCCAAGCGTCACGTGAGCCCCGTGCAAGCCAGTCAATATGAAGAACGTCGTGCCGAAGAGATTGGTGCGAGGCGTCAATCCCAAATGTACGAAGTGGTTGAACTCGTATACCTGGAACAACAGGAATATCACTCCCAGCACGACAACCGAAAATATCCAAAACGTGCCTAAAGCTTTCCGGCCTTCCTGCACATAGGTAAGCGCGAGCACCATGGCCAACGAACTCATCAGCAGGACGAAGGTAGAGACCGATGTGATCGGTATATCCAGGATTTGATCCGGATAAGGCCCTACCAAGCTGCGATTCCGGTAAACCAGAAATGTAGCGATAAACGCCCCAAAGAACATCACATCTGAGCCAAGGAACGCCCACATCAACAGCTTCCGATTGCTCAAACCGGTGGAAGTGTTGATCACCTCGCCGTATGGAGTCTTGACTTCGTATGTTGCCGCAGCGTTTGCCAAGTTTATTCAGTCCCTGTTCGCCTCAATAGTCACCGACGAAGATCGGATCAGTGCTCCGCACCTTCAACTGGATCGTTCACCGGCTCCATCGACCAACCCAAGAGCCCCCAAACCAACACCAATGCGCCGATAACGATGATCCAAATCTCGGTCATCAACCCCGCCGCGATGATCGTCAAGCCTCCGGCAAGAATGAACGGGTAGTAAGACATGTCTGGCAAGTGGATGCCGCCGTGATCATCTCCGTGATCGTCGTGCCCTTCATCGTGATGACCGTAGGCATCGTCGTCGAAGTCATCCTCATCATCGAACTGCGCGCCCGATGGTGCGTGCAATTCGCCGTCGCTCTCATCGTGGTAGTACTCGGCAATCAGCTCTGGATGCTTTCTGAACCAGAAATCATCGCGGTGCTCCACCTGCGGGATCACTGCGAAGTTGTAGTGCGGGGGTGGCGATGATATTGACCACTCCAACGTGCGACCGTCCCAAGGATCATCGCCTGCCCTCTCGTTACGCCGAGCGCTGATTACCACATTGATCATGAACAACAGGACAGAAAATGCCATTAGGAAACCGCCCGCGCTGGCGATCATATTGGTGTTTTCCCAACCCATGTTCTCCGCGTACGTAAATATCCTGCGAGGCATCCCGTCGAGACCCAGCCAATGCTGCGGCGCGAACTGAAGGTTGAAACCCAGGAACATGATGGCCCAATTCCATATACCCCACTTCTCGCTCAACATGAAACCCGTCGCTTTTGGCCAGTAGAAGTAGATGCCGCCGAATATCGCCATGATGGCTCCGCCGAATAGCACGTAGTGGAAGTGTGCGACCACGAAGTAGGTGTCTTGCTGTTGAGCATCTGAAGGCACGGCAGCGTGCATCACCCCGCTCAACCCACCCACCGTGAACATCGCAATGAACGACACCGCGAATAGCATCGCGGTCGTGAGGCGTACAGAACCTCCCCACATCGTTGCAATCCAGTTGAAAATCTTGATTCCCGTTGGTATAGCGATCGCCATCGTCGAGATCGCGAAAGCCGAGTTGGCCGCCGGACCCAAACCGACCGTGAACATGTGATGGCTCCAGACGAACCAGCCCATGAAACCGATCGCAACACCAGCGAAAACAAGGAAGGAATATCCGAACAGAGGTTTGCGGGAGAAGACCGGCAGGATCTCGGAAACCAGGCCCATCGCCGGAAGAATGAGGATGTATACCTCTGGGTGACCGAAAAGCCAGAACATGTGCTGCCACAAGACAGGGTCACCACCGGCGGCCGGGTTGTAGAAGTTGGTGCCGTACAAACGGTCTACCTGCAGCTGGATCAGCGCAACGGTCAACACTGGAAGCGCCAAAACGATCAGGACTGATGTGACGAACGTCATCCACGTGAACACGGGCATCTTCGTCAACGACATGCCGGGCGCACGCATGTTCAGGATCGTGACCACGAAATTCAATCCCGCAGCGATCGATGCGATACCCAGTACGTTCAAGCCCAGCACCCAGTAAGTCATCCCGTCCGACGGGTTGAATGCGAGGTGCGAATTTGGTGCATAACCGAACCAACCGCCATTCGGCGCGTCACCAACGATCCACGAGAAGTTGAGAAGCAGGCTGCCGAATAGGAAAATCCAATAACTCAGCGCGTTCATTCGGGGGAACGCCACGTCCCGTGCTCCAATTTGCAGTGGGACAAGCCAGTTGAAAAACGCGGCGGATAACGGCATCACGACTAGGAACACCATTGTGGTGCCGTGCATCGTGAATAGCTGGTTGAAGATTTCCGGGCTTATTAATGTGCTGTCAGCCTGCGAAAGCTGAAGCCGCATCATCAGTGCCTCAACACCTCCCACCAAGAACCACATGAACGAAGTTACGGCGTAGAGGGTGCCGATCCGCTTGTGATCGACTGTAGCGATCCAGCTCCAGATCACATGGCCGCTCTTCGGCCGCGGAAAAATACGAGGAAGGCGCAGTGAGATTGGTTCGCCGGCGGGCGCAGGATGTGTTGCGTGCATGATCTTTTATCGCTTAGATATTTATCTCGAAATCGATGCTCTGCAAACGGTTGGTTTCAGTTTACTTCAGCCGTTAAGCTGATTACTTCAGCGTCGAGATGTATGCAATCAGATCGTCCACCTGGTCGGGCTTTATCTTAGGAACCACCATCGCATCGGTGAAGTCAGGAACAATGAACGCTGATGGATCGTTGATCGACTGCTTCATGTAGTCCACCGCTGAGAGGTCCGTGCGAGTCCCTGCACGATCCGCAACCCCGAATAGGCTCGGGCCGACCAACTGCACGTCCGGTTCGGTCGAGTGGCACGCATTGCAGCCGATGGAGATGAACAGCTGCTCGCCCCGCTCTTCAGGTGTGCCTCCCGTAATCACCGGCACATCAATGTCGCCAATCTCACCTGGCACCAGGCTCAAAAGATAGTCAGCGATATCTTCGACCTCTTCATTCGCGAGGTTGATCTTACTGTCTTCCCGTTCCTGATAGACCGCCGCGTGATCCTGCATCGAAGTGCCGATCTTGATGGAAGAGGGGTCCGTGATCCACTTGATCAAGTTGTCCCGGTTGTTCTCTTTGATGCCAGCCCCGAGAAACAATCGATTGCCGAAGTGAGTCATATTCGGAGCTGAGACCAATCGTGAGTCTTCGATATCGGCGAGCCACGCCGCCCAGCGAGAATCCTGTTGCTGGATCTCCAACCCGTATGCCCCTGCCCTGTGAGAGTCGTTTGTGTGACACGACTTGCAATGCTGAGCAAAGAGGATCCCGCCCTTCGCGGCGTCGGTTTCGGGCTCCGACGGCGCTGGTGCCGTCCTCATGCCGGCGAGCCAGTTCTGGAAATCGTCTTCTTCGTGTGCCACAACGCGGAATCGCATATGGGCATGCGCCACACCGCAGAACTCGGCACACTGACCGTAATACACCCCTGGTTTATCAGCAATAAACCAGACCAAGTTGTCGTTCAACGGCACCATATCGACCTTGCCGGCCAACTTCGGCACCCAGAAACTGTGGATCACGTCTTGGGAAGTTAGTTCGAAGTTGATTGGGCGATTGATCGGCACGTGCAACTCATTTGCAGTGACCACTTCCTGCTTTGGATATCGAAACTCGAACCACCACCGATGCCCGATCGCCTGGACCTCCAGCACCTCACCTTGGTCCGCCGGCGCGCCCCTCTGCTGCTCCCAGATGCCTATGATCGTTGGCACTGCAATCGCCGCGACCACGATCGAGGGGATGACCGTCCACGTGATCTCCAACTTCGTGTTGCCGTGAACCTGACGGGGTATCGAATCGTCGCGTCGACGATATCGGATCACCGCGTAGATGATGACACCCTCGACCACAATGAAGACCGCTACCGCGATCCAGAAGATCAGATTGAAAAGGTTGGCTTGGCTGCGCGCGACTGGGCCGCCATCGCCGAAGGTCGACTGGGGGTGTTCTGGGGAACAGGCTGCCAACAGGATTGTGGCAACTGCGGCCAGTGCCACCAGGGCCAGCGTGGATTTCTTAAACGGAGAAAGCTTTGTTGCCATCTACTACGTTCTTTCGAAGAACAACATTCGATGCCCGGTCTAGTTGCTCACTTCGCAACAGGCACAGTCGCTCTTAACGCCCCCTGGAAAAGTTTGTGAAATCTGTAACAATCTCGAAACAAGGATAACATTCGGTTCATCCGCTGGCAAAACAATTCTGGTGCCTTCAGCAGGTATGTGCAACCGAATCCAAGCAAGAATCCAGCAACCGAGCTGAGCCCAACCCGCGGAATTCACCTTTCGAGTATTGACCAAGCAACTAATCCTGATCGCCACTCAGAACCATGGCAAGGCGAAGGAATTCGCACGGATGCTTGAGGACGTGCCGGTGCGCTTCGTCAATCTTCGGGAACTCCAACCCGTCGAACCTCCAGAAGAAACCGGCATCACGTTTCGAGAGAACGCCGTTTTGAAAGCGACCTACTATGCTGAACACACCGGGATGGTGGCGATGGCAGACGATTCCGGTCTCGAGGTCGACGCTTTGGGTAGCGAGCCAGGAGTGCACTCGGCTCGATACGGAGGTGACCATCTCACAGATGCTCAGCGAACAGAACTGTTGCTTAATGAACTTGGGAACGTCAGCGTAGGCGACCGAACTGCGCGATTCAAGTGCGTGGTAAGCGTCGCTGGCATTGACTCTAATGAAGGCTGCATCACTGCGGAAGGGACCGTTGAAGGGACGATAATCCACGCTCCTAGAGGCAACAACGGCTTTGGGTACGACCCTATATTCGTACCTTCGGGCGAGACTCGAACCACCGCCGAGATGAGCGGGGACGAAAAAGACCGGCTCAGTCACCGAGGTCGCGCCGTGCGCGCCCTGAAGCCCCTGATGTTAGAGCTCTTAGGCAAATAGCTCGGATTTCAATCCTCACCGCCCAAGTACAATTTGGGCCAACCTCCAACCCTAGCCAGTTACACTGACGCGCCAACCCGTGAGCCTAGAGCAAAACAGAAAAGACCTCAGTGATACTCTCGGTCGGAATGTCCGAGACCTTCGCATATCGGTGACTGACCGATGTAACTTCCGCTGCCCCTACTGCATGCCGGCAGAGATATTCGGAGAGCGGTATGAGTTCTTGAAAAAGGACGAGATCCTCTCGTTCGAGGAGACCGCCAGGCTAACTGAACTGTTCGTCGAGTACGGCGTCGGCAAGATCCGCATCACCGGTGGCGAGCCCCTTGTCCGCTCCGAGCTTCCTTCCCTCATCGCCAAACTCGCGGGCATATCCGGCGTGTCCGACCTGGCCATGACGACAAACGGTTTTCTGCTCGACCGTTACGCCGAGCCGCTGAGATCTGCTGGTCTAGGCCGGATCACAGTGAGTCTAGATTCGCTTCAAGAGGAAGTGTTCAAAGCGATGAGCGGCCGACCATACGGGCCAGAAAAGGTGCTTGAGGGCATGGACGCCGCAAGAAATGCCGGATTCTCGCCTTTGAAGATCAATGTAGTCGTCCAGCGCGGATTCAATGAAGACACTCTCGTTGAAACGGCTGAACACTTCCGCGAAACCGGAGACATCGTTCGATTCATCGAGTTCATGGACGTAGGAAACCTCAACGGCTGGGAACTCTCGCAAGTCGTAACCGGCAAAGAGATCGTCGAGGCTATCGACGCCGTCTTCCCATTGGAGCCATCGGACCCCAACTACCGCGGCGAAGTTGCCTCGCGCTACCGATACCGGGACGGAGCAGGGGAAATCGGAGTCATAACCTCCGTTTCTCAGCCGTTCTGCGGTGACTGCACAAGAGCGCGATTGACGACGGATGGCAGATTGGTGACATGTCTATTCGCGACCGGTGGCACAGATCTCAAGACCCCCATGCGAGAAGGCGCGACTGATGACGACCTTCGAAGAATTATCGAGCGCGTATGGGGTAGCAGACGCGATCGATACTCTGAGTTGAGGTCGGGAGCCACTGACTTCAGCAAGACTCTCACCCCGGCGGGCGGCGAGAAGATTGAGATGTTCCGTATCGGCGGCTGAACTGTTAATACGTCTAGAATCCCTATCGATTACGATAGTTCAGTCTGGCCCTCGTCAGACCCCGCGAATAACCGAAGCATTTAATCCTCTATGACTCCAACCGACGCAACGAACACGGCCGGACCGGTAAAGGCGCGCATAAATTGCGGCGTCGCTTTCAGACCCGGTCAAGGCTTCGGCGCATACAGCGCGATGATCAGGATGGGTGAAAGCGAACTGCCGGTGGTGGCCGGGACGGTCGAAGATGGCGCCACTTTCATCCGATGCAGCATGATGGCAGCCGCCGAAGGGTTGGAGGCGCTGACCCAAGAGGGGCTTGACGTCGACATTGTGACTCCATCCACGTATGTCGCAGAGTGCTGCAACGATCCAGCCACTTTAGAGGCGTGGAGAGACGCCGGGTGGATCCAGGAGAGCGGCGAAGCCGTCGTTCACAGCGATCTCTGGGATCGAATTCTAGTCAGCAAGCAACGTCACGCTAACTTGACCTTCACCTTGGCCAGCGATATCGCCCCCTCATCGAGCAGGCGAAACGGCCGAAATCAAGGTTCACAAGAGTCGTCTCAAGATTCCGCCGACGGATGGGATGAGCCGAAACGCGCCCCAGACTGCGAAATCTCCTACAACGTTGCGACGATAGGCAACTCCGGCATCGGCTCTTACGTTATCGCGCTCGATTTTCCCGGCCGACGCAAAGAGCTCTCAAGCAAGTTTCAAACCACCAACTACGGTCGCATGCAGCTTATCACCTGCTTGGACGCCCTAGAGGCGGTGCGAAACGAACTCGGCAAAGACAGACTCCGCATCATCATCAATACTCCAGACGAATTCACTGAAAGGGCGGTGAACAGAGGCTGGCTCGACGATTGGAGTCAGAACAATTGGCAGCGTCGGGAAGGCGATCGAGTTCGCAACGCCGACCTGTGGCAGGTATTCCGCAGGCGAGTCCAACATCACGACGTCGAAATCCGATTAGCGATGGACGACGGACGATCAGAAGAGCTGGCGGATCAGGCTCAAAAAATCGCCCGCCGCGAGCAGACCAAACTTGAAGCAGACGCCGGATTCAAACAGCAAGAAGAGAAGGACGTTGCAGCGGGCCGGACCGTCCTGCTCTACACGGACGGCTCAGCATTGGAAAATCCCGGCCCTGGGGGCTGGGCCGCAATCATGCACTACAAGGGCCGAACGCGCGCCCGAAACCAAGGCTATCGAGCGACGACAAATAATCGCATGGAGTTGATGGGTCCGGCTCAGGTGCTAGAGGATCTTGTCGATCTCGTCTCAGAAGAAAAACTCGACTCCGACACGAAGGTGATCGTGATCACCGACTCGGAGTATCTCGTGAGTGCGATGGTTAAGGGCTGGGCCAAGAAGTGGCGAAAAAACGCCTGGACCAAGCAGAACGGCGAAAAGGCAGCCAACATCGATCTTTGGAAACGCATCCTCAAATCGAATGACAGGTTGAAATCGGTCGAGTTCCGGTGGGTGCGCGGGCACAGCAACGACCCTGAAAACAACCGTTGCGACGCATTGGCCAAGAATGCCGCCAAGCAGCCGGAAGAGCAACTATCTATCGACGAGGGGTATCAGGAAAGCTCCTGAAGTTCCGATCGCGATCCAGAGTCAAACCGATCGCATTGAAAAACAGTCCTCCAGAACACTCGCCCATCTTGATCTATTCCGACGGCGGCGCCATCGGAAATCCTGGTCCGGGGGGATATGGGGCCATCGTCCAGATCGATGGCACCGAATTGGAGCTCTCGCAAGGTTTCAGGCTCACCACCAATAACCGAATGGAGCTGCTAGGCGTCATCACCGCTTTGGAGCACACTGCCGACAAAGGCAGATCCAGGCCTACGGTAGTGACGACCGACTCACGTTACGTGGTCGATGCGATGGAAAAAGGCTGGGCCAAGAAGTGGAGAGCAAATGGTTGGAAGCGAAACAAGCGAGATAAGGCCCTCAACCCCGACCTCTGGGCGAAGATGCTAGACAACGCCGAAAGTAGGACCGTCTCATTCAAATGGGTCAAAGGCCACGCCGGACATCCCGAAAACGAACGTTGCGACGCTTTGGTCAAATTGGCGTCAAGCGCATCCCCAAGTGAAAAGATTGAAGATACTGGGTACACCGGCAAACCCGCCATTGCTTCAGTTCCTCAACCTTCCCTGATCTCAGACCAAATGTCGAACCCACAATCCGAAAAGCCGATCACGCCTTCCCTCTCCCACGTCGACTCCTCCGGTCAGGCGCGGATGGTGGATGTAGGCCCCAAAGAGATAACCGAGCGCTCCGCAACCGCCTCGTGCGAGGTCCGGATGACTCCTGAAACCTTGCGACTCGTCCAAGCCGGGGGCATCGATAAGGGCGACGTTATAGCGACCGCGAAGATCGCCGGAATCTCAGCGGCGAAACGAACCCACGAACTCATTCCGATGTGTCACAACATCCCGTTGTCGCAAGTCGATGTGCGCATAGACGCCATGTCCGACGGAAAAGGGCTCCGGATCGCAGCTATGGCCAAGGCTTCGTGGCGAACTGGAGTAGAGATGGAGGCGATGACCGCCTGCTCGATCGCCGCCCTCACGGTCTACGACATGTGCAAATCCGCCGAACGAGGCATCACCATCACCGATCTCCGCCTTCGCCGCAAGAGTGGCGGAAAGAGCGGGGACTACTCTGCAGACTGACCTCACGAGGCGGGTTTCGATTGACCACGTTGCTCAACGTGGGTACCATAAATGCATGCCGTAGGGGTTAAATTCGCCCCATATTCCGGCCTTTGGCACGTGCCGATGTAGCTCAGCTGGTTAGAGCGGGCGCTTCATAAGCGCCAGGTCACAAGTTCAAGTCTTGTCATCGGCACCAACCCTCTGCGATAAAATCCAATGACTTCGGGGCGGTTAGCTCAGCTGGTTAGAGCGCATGCTTCACACGCATGAGGTCGGAGGTTCGAGTCCTCCATCGCCCACCACATTCACCGATCGCTTGGTGCTGGGCTTGAATCAGCATCGATAAGGGCATGTATTGGGCGGCACCGTTATCAGACAGGATTTACCCTGATGCGGTCGCGGCATCGCCATGAAGCGGACCGCTCACCCTCCTCGCGCAGCGAGGTTCTGCGACTTGGTCGCATGTCACGCACCATGCCGAATCCCGCAGCAGATCCAATGCCCGTGCTTCACACCGAGTGCCCATGAATCCAAGACCACCGCTCTCTCCAGTTGAGATTCCAAGACGATGAACAGACGTAGTTACCCGCTCGGCACACCGAATTAAGATTCCCCGTCTCTTACGGCCTCATCGAGTGGCATCGGCATCATGTGAGTCGATCCGATTACCTACCCCGCCGATGCCTTAAGGTAACGGATGAGGGCTCGACTCTCCGAGCCCCTCGAGAAACAGAAAGCTCAATGAAGTCAGTGATCATAGTCGCTATGGACGGCTTACAGCCGGCACAGGTTACGGCCGAACTCATGCCTAACCTGTCGGCGTTCGCGGCGGACGGAGTCCGCTTCCTCAAGCACCACGCAGCATACCCTTCAGTGACGCGCACCAACGTAGTCAGCCTGCTCACCGGACGCCATCCTGGAGCGAATGGGTTGGCTGCGAACGTGATGCTGGCGCGAGATTTGGACTCTGGTCGGGTGTTCGAGACGTCCTGGCAGGTGCTCACCGAGTTCAAGGAGAGGGGCGGATCGATTCTGCTTGTGCCTAACCTCGCCGACATACTTGGTCAGAATGGCGGCGAATACGTGGCTATCGGCACCGGGACAACCGGCAACGCCTTCTTGCACAACCCCAACTGGGACAGGTCGGGCGGTGCTACGATACACCCCGAATTCTCCAATCCTCCGGGTCTGAACGACGAGCTGGAACAGAGGTTCGGACCGTGGCCCGAGGCTTCTCAACCCAACTCGCAACGAATAGACCATGGGTTCCGTCTTCTTGCCGACTACGTGTTGGCCGAACGCCAGCCCACTGTCGCGTTGCTCTGGTCTTCCGACCCGGACGGAATACAGCACGCGACGGGGGTAGGTTCTAAGGCATCGAGGGAGGCTTTGGCGAACGTCGACAGCAATTTCGGACGGCTGATGGAGTGGTTGGCGAAACGGGGAAGAGACCACGACACAGATGTCGTCGTCGTATCAGATCACGGCTATTCGACTATCACTCGGCCCGTCGAAATTGCCCTTCGGCAAAACGGGTTCCCTGAGAGCGGCCGACCTGGAGGCGTGCTGGTCGCGAGCAACGGCGGCTCGATACTCCTCTATGTAAGCGGGCGTGATGCGGCGACCGCCCGTAGGCTGGCCAACCATCTGATGGCACAGCCATGGAGCGGCGCACTGATCGCGTCAGATGAGCTGGGTGAGATCGAGGGCACCATCCCGGCATCGACAGTGGGCATCGAAGGTCCGCGTGCCCCAAATATTGCCATGTCATTCAGGTGGGACTCCCGAGTCAATGAAGCAGGATTCGCTGGCTACGCCTACAACAGTGGGGCTGCGCCGGACCTCGGCATGCACGGCTCCATGAGCCGACATGAGATGCGCCCGGTCCTCATTGCCCGCGGCCCGAGCTTCAAAAGCGGCGTCGTGTCGGCAGTCCCCAGCGGCAACATCGACCTCACCCCAACCCTTCTGAGCATCCTCGGCATCGACCCAGGCATCCCGATGGATGGACGCGTCCTGGAAGAGTCGTTGACCAACGGTCCCGACCCTGGTTCGGTTGAGTCAACAACCGAATCCTTCGAAGCCGAGAGCACCACTGGAAGCGGCGTCTACCGCCAGTACGTTTCGATTTCGTCGGTTGGCACAACCCGCTACGTCTCCGAGGGCAACCGAATGGAAGAGGCGTAGAAGGGCGCCTCGTATTGTCCTTCTCCATCACCCTGAGCAATCAGGGGTCTGAACGACGGAGATTGGTCTTCGAAGCTCGCAGGGCACAGCGCTAGGGAAGGCCCTCCAGCAAGAGACTCCGGATCGTTATGCAGCGACCAAGTCAAGGATCTCTGAAATCGCAGACACCGTAGGGCCCTGCCATTCCTTGGCCTCGGGACGGTGGGGGTCGTCCAGGTCATCGCCGGGCACTCGGATCAGCACCGGGTGCAACCCTGTCCGCCGGGCTCCCCCGAGTTCGCCGCTACTCCCGTCACCAACGTAGAGACAAGTGTCCGAAGGGAGTCCGAGACCTTCATACGCCAAGCGATAGATGCGTGGGTCGGGTTTGGCCATCCCCGCATCCGAGGAGAATACGGGCACCTCAACAAGTGGAGCCATTGGCGTCTCTCGCCACAGCTCCGGAGTCTGGACGCTCGCGTTGCTTACCAGCCCTACCCGGAATCCAGCCGACCGGAGAGTAGCCAGGGTCTCCAGACTCCCTGGCCTTGGGACGAGAGAACGCCGGTAGAGGTCTAGCCGCAACCCTGCCGCGGCCTCCACCTTAGAGTCGTCACGCTGAACGTCCACGCGATGGCAGATCTGCCGGACGTTCTCCCCCAAGCTGCGGAAGACGCCCGTCTCTCGGGCCGATGAGGTCTCCCTCCACAGGCGCCGGAAGTCGTCAACGGGAACAGCCAAGGTTGCGGCCATCTCTGTGAGAATCGATCGGCTTTCTCGGGAGCGGAACGAGTCAACCAACGTTCCGTAGAGGTCGAAAATCACGCCTTCGTACTTCACGGCGAGTTCCCATTGTTTACATGTCTGAAGGAAATGGGCATGTCTGTGGGCATCCCTATCAACTTAGTGTCGCGCTGGCTGAGTCACGCCGCCATCCAGACGAAGCTGATCTGCCTGTCGTGAATCCTTTTCAGGCAGCGATCTCCAATCTTCATTGCTTTACGGGGAGAGTGTCAGCTGCTTGAGAGTCCGTTTTGGACCGGTTCGAGGATCGTTGCCTCGCCGAGTGGCTATATTCAACCTTCGCCCACGAAAGGGTTATGCAGTTCAACGCCCAATTGGCTGAAATCACCTACGTTTCTTGTCACCACCGTCAGTCTGTTCACGATGGCCGTCGCCGCTATCATCGCGTCCTCAGTAATGGCGTCCGACTCACGGTCCATCAAACGTGTCCACTCTTGGAAAGCGGGAGCGTCCAACGGCAGTACGCCGTACGAAGCTAGAACCTTATCCAACCACGACTCAAGCTCTTCCGCCTTGTCTACATCTTGCTCACTGGTGATTTCGATGCCCGACTGTATCTCTCCCACGGTTAACGCGGATATGTAGAGTTGCTCTGCTGGCACATCGGTAATCCATTCCAAGACTGCACGATGAGGACGTGGGCGCCTCAATTCAGAGACGACGTTGGTGTCCACGAGGTACATTCGGTTAATCCATCTCGTGCGGTGGTCGGCGGCGACGCCTCACCCTAGGAGGAGTTAGAGCTTCGGTCCTTGCCTCCTCCGTGAGCAGCAAATCTTTCAGGTCGGGCCTTGTCATTCGCTCCAACTTACGCCACTGCTCTATGGGGAGCAACACTGTGGTTTCGACCCCTCGTTTAGTTACAATTTGCGGCCCTTCGGCAAGAGTGGTGTCGAGGAGCTCACTGAATTTCGCCTTGGCATCCTGGACTGACCATTTCCTTCTCATTCCGAACTCCCACAAATCATCTGACTAGTTAACTGACTAGATTAAGACAGATCCGGTGGTACGTTGGGCGCGCCAGAGCGTCCTGGTCGCATCGCAACCGTCGGAGGTGCCCCTGACAGGATCGGGGTCCATCGCCCACCACTCTTTGCCGAAACCCGGATCAGGCGGAATGCCCAACACGCTTCAGAGCACCGCTCATCCTTAGGCGGTAGGTGATCATGTCCTCACTAACTCCGTACATTTTGGCAGCGGCGCCGATATCAACTCTGTAGGCAGCGAGGCGGTGGGCAGCCTCATTCGGCACGAGAATACAACCGGCCAGAAATGCGGCTTCGTTCTCAAGGTGGGAGTCGGCCCTCCTTGCTGAATCTCCCATACAAACGACCTCAGCCGGATGCGCCAAAAGGACGTGAGCCAGTTCGTGAGCCAAGTTGCTGCGCTGTCGTCTAGGGCTCTGAAAATCGTTGTGAATGACGATGCGTTTACCCCGTCCAACGTGAAGTAGCAGCGCCGAGAAACCCCCAGAAGGTGACAGGAGTGCTTTCGCATCACCGGGGCAGGTATCCCTAAAGTCACTCAGGGAGATGACCTGTATTGAGAGACTACGGAGCGCATCTCGAGGATCCAATGGCACTGTCTTAGGTAATCCTGCCTGTTTGCGCAAGCCCAAAGCTATACGGTTGGCTTGGGATTTGAAACCACGCTGAAGCGCCAACCTTCACTCCTTACGAAACTGCTGGTAGGCAACCCGCATGATCTGCTCCAGAGCCGCAGCACTCTCGGAAGAGAGGTTGCGGTCAGCGCGAAGGTTGGCAGTGATCTGGGCCAATGGCTCAGGCGAGGAGGCGCCGGGTAGAAACAAGGCAGCGTCCAGTCCGGACCATGCCAACAGAATGGCCAGCCCGTCTACGTCAGGGCGTTTCCCCTTGGAAAGGCGACTAAGAGTGGGTAGAAAACTAACCGTCCCGGGACGGTTGCACGCATCGCCCAACCTACGAGATACAGGTTGCTAGGCGGAAGAAGCCCTGAAACGTCATTAATGCCGCCCCCGTAAAGGAGAGAGATGATCGGAAACATGGACAAGATTAGACAAGCACTCATGAATTGGTTTCATTGGACCATGGGAGTGATAGCCATATTTGCATTCGCTTACCCAATATTCACACCACCCTCGGAAGAGAACCCTGCTGCAAATGCAGAGCTAACCGCACCAATAATCGCATTATGCACAGCAGCCATATTATTGGCACAGGCCATGAACAACCAAGGGATGAGAATACGGCGGATACCGGGCATCTTTATTGGTGTCGGCAGTATGGCCAGCGCATACTTATGGATGGCGGGTGCTGCTGATGCACATCCAACGGATCCGATCCTACCGATTGGATTATTGTTTCTCTTTGTTTTGGCCGCCGTTGCGACATTTGTGGTGCCAATTCTCACTCTCGAGGACAGATCGAAATCTAGCGAATAGTCGCCTAGTGAGGATGCCCCACGAATGTGCGTCCTGGGTATTAAGAGCCCTAGCCACGACTTTTGGGCCAAGACAAGGACCATTCGGTGGCCGCTCAGCTTAGGGGAATTCGAAGCTACGCCCAGAAGAACAGGTTCACCTTCGCACGTGGGGACGACTCCGAGAACTCACACCATTCTTCGCCGAATCCCGGATCGGACACCTGTAAGCTTGTCTTGGCTCAACTCGTCGTGTCTACTGCTCCACGGTTGCCGTCAACCTACACAACTCGATCCACTCAATCCCCACGTCCTCGCGCCCGCTCGGCGAATTCGCGTTTCAGGCGCGGATAAAGCCTCCGGTAGTGCTCGTAGGCCTCGCCATACGCGTCGGCGGATCTGGCGTCGGGTTCTTTGCGATCTGACGGTTGAAGCCACGCCCGGCACGCCTCTTCTACTGACGCGAACGCACCAGAGCCCACCGCCGCAAGCACCGCCGCGCCGTACGGAGCGCCAACCGACGGCGACACGGTAACGACGGGTACGCCGAGAATGTCGGCCTGCATCTGTCGCCAGAAAGCGCTGCGTGCTCCACCACCGACTGCCACGGCCTCGGCTGCGTCTACTCTTAGCCGTCTCATCAACTCGAGCGAGTCTCTCAGCGCGAAGACCACTCCCTCCATCACCGCGCGCACGAGGTGTGCCCGCTGGTGTCCCGTGTGCATACCTACGAAAACTCCGCGGGCATTCGAGTCGGCATGGGGCGTACGTTCTCCGGTCAGGTACGGGAGGAAGGTCAGACCGTCCGCGCCGGGTGAAGCGCTGGCTGCCTCGGCTATCAGTTCATCGTATGTGGGCGGCGTGCCATTTGGACCTGACACCACTCTCCTGAACCATTCAAAGGCCGCACCTGCGGACAAAACCACTCCCATCAGGTACCAGGTGTCTGCAAGAGCGTGGTTGAACGAGTGTATGCGCATGCCGGGATCGACGCGTGGCCGTTCAATCGGGGCCACCACTGCTCCGGAGGTGCCGATGGACGTCTGCAAGGCGCCCTCCGCTACGACGCCCGAGCCGACCGCGGCCGCCGCATTGTCCGCGCCGCCGCCGACTACTGGCGTTCCCTGTCCCAGGCCAAGCGCTTCAGCCGCCGCCACTGTGAGTCGTCCCGTCACGCTGGTGGAGCCTTGAACAGGAGGAAGAATCGCAGGATCAAGCTTCAATTCGCTCAACATCTCGTCCGACCAGCAGCCCTGCCGCACATCGAACAATAAAGTGCCTGCGGCGTCCGAGGGCTCTGTGGCCTTCTCGCCGGTCATGGCAAGGCGTATGTAGTCCTTGGGCAGAAGCAGCGTGCACGCCTGATCGAGCAGGTCAGGCTCCTGCTCGCGCATCCACAGCAGCTTCGGTGCGGTGAAGCCCTCAAGAGCGGGATTTCCCACCAGCCTACGTAGACCTACCTTGCCGATGGTGTCGGTTATGAATCGGCATTGGGCGGTGGTGCGAACATCGTTCCACAGAATCGCCGGCCTCAGCACTCTGTCTGCCTTGTCCAGCAGCACCATGCTGTGCATCTGACCAGACAACCCGATCGACTTTACATCCCGTACTCCCGCCTGACTGCACGCGGCCCTGACGGCATTCACAGTACCTTGCCACCAGTCGGACGGATTCTGCTCCGCCCAACCAGGCTTCGGGACCGATATCTCGAGTGATGACTCGGCGTCGCCAACAACCGATCCGCGCTCGTCGACCACCAGCGCCTTGACCGCCGTCGTGCCGACATCTATTCCAAGGTAGTGCTGCGGCATAGTTCTCTCCAACAGAGAGGCTATGGCAGGTCTGTGTAGCGGTCAAGGAGGGGATTTGGCGCCACCGCCTTCGCTCTGGGACAAAGGTGGCCACGACGCCCGCTAGGGCAAGCGCACCGGTGTCTCTTTCTGCGTAGTGTCCGTAGGTGCCTTACAGCCGATTAATCGACAACTTCAGGCGACCAGTTGTATATGTTTGCCAGAGTTCCGCCCATCAGCGCTGAGCGCTCTGATTCCGAGAGCCGGTCGGTAACTCGGAACGCCTCGACTCCTTGTTCGTATGTCAGTAGATTGACCGCCCTCGTCCAGTCGGTGCCCCACATGCAGCGATCGAAACCGAACGCATCGAATATCTTTCTCAACGGGTCCCAGATGTCCGAGTACGGAAACGACTCGTGCGACAGCGTGCACGCTCCGGATATCTTGATCGCTACGTTTTCGAATTCGGCGATTGAGAGCACATTCTCCAGATCGGCAAACGGTTCCGGCGGCGCCGGTGGCTCGTAGGGCTGCGCAATACCCACATGATCCACAACCATCTGGGTGTCTGGATTGCGACGAGCCAGCTCGCGGAACAGCTCGAGCTTCCCAGCGCTCATCACGTTGATGGGAACTCCGGCCCTCGCGCCTGCAGCAAGTATGCGATTGATGCCTGGATGATCCGGTTCGTAATCCCCGTACGTGAGCATCACTCGCGCCCCCACAACGCCCGGTGTGGCGGTCCAATCAGCCACCTCTTCGTCGATCGCGCTCGACTCTGGATCGAACGGCTTGATCAGGCCGAACCTTGTCGGATGCTTGCTGTAGACCTCGAGCGCGTAGCTAGCATCGAAGCGATACATGGAGTAAGGAGATACCAGCAGCGCGCCGTCGACGCCGACCGCGTTCATGGCGGCAACCATGTCGTCGCCGGAAACCTCATCCGGACCCGCCAGAGTTCCGTGCCAAGGTCGTTCAGAACTGTTTCGTTCGTAAGCGTGGACTTGCGAGTCAATCGTTGGTGGCCGATTCGTCATCGTTCGTTGCCTCCGTTTCCATATGAGTTGAAATGACGTGGTGCTGCGCCGGACTCGGCGTGAATGCCTTTCTGGCCGTCAATAGCCATATGGTAAGGGGGTTTTAGCCGGAATTGCTTCAATTCGTAGGCTCTATACAGTTGCCTCGCTAAGGCGTGCTACGTTGCCCGTTCGTCCCGTCGCTCGGCACTTTTGCCAATCACAAAACATCAACTGAAAACCCCGCTGTACAGTAGCAGCAACGATCCCTTCAGTGCCCGGAATCGGATTGAGGACTCGCCTTAATCGTGATAGTTCACAGGAGCCGAACATGAAAAGCTACGCAGCGACTGTCGAAGAGTATCTCGAGGAACTGAGCCCGGAGCGTCGGGCGGCGGTCTCGACGGTTCGCGAGACGGTGTTGGCCAACCTCCCGGAAGGCTATGACGAGATTATGGACTTCGGGATGATCACCTACGTGGTCCCATTGGAGCGGTTCCCAAAAACCTACAATAAACATCCCTTGATGTACGCCGCGTTGGCGTCGGAGAAGAACTACGTCTCAGTTCATCTCATGAACATATACGCTGACGAGGAGACTCAAAACTGGTTCGTAGACAGCTACAAAGCCACGGGCAAGAGACTGGACATGGGCAAATCGTGTGTCCGATTCAGGAAACTGGACGATCTGCCCTTGGACCTCATAGGAGAAGCAGTAAGCCGTACGCCGATGGAAGAGTGGATCGGGGTATACGAAGCTGCTCGGCAATCTGGCAGGCGCGGTAGAAGCAAACGTCGGTAGATGGGCCGGACTGCACATTCCACTCAGCGGCCGAAGTCAGAAAACTGCCGGTAATCGCGTGACGGTTGGTTTAGGTGTTTCGGGTTGATTCGATGGTTTATTAGGCCTTGCTTTTGTGTTGATCGGCGACCTTATCCAGTTCGAACTGGTGTAAACTTTGGGCGCGCGTGTCATGGCGTCAGCGATCTGGAAATTTGGCGATTCGATCCGTTTAATGATCGAGAGGATCCTCGGCGTTGGCCAGCATAGATACAACTGATCTCGGTGCGGAAGATCAGAAATCCCCAAACCTGCTGAAGCGGTTCGAGGCCCACGTTCAAGGCAAGGTCGTCTCTGGCTTAATCGAGCTAGTACCGCTGATTGTCACGGTGGTGATTCTTCTGTTCATCATTGGCCATGCCGACAGCCTTGTCAGATCGCTAGGGTTCGTTGAGGGCAGGCCTTGGGACTTTCCGGGAATCGGATTGATCGTATTGGGCGTCGTGTTCTACTTCATTGGGCTTCTGGCTACGACCGGTTTCGGACGAACGCTCCTCGATTGGAAAAGCACAATTTTGAACCACGTGCCGGTCGTCAAAACCCTTTATGGAGTAACGCAACAAGCTATGGTTTCGGTGGGCTCGCAATACAACTTCAGCCGGGTCGTGTTCGTCGAGTGGCCGAAAGACGGTATGGTCGCAATGGGCTTCGTAACGGGAAGAGCCCGATCGCCGGGTTCCGGTGAGGACTTGGTCTCCTTGTACATCCCTACGGTTCCGAACCCCACTTCGGGCAACATGGCGTTCGTGTTGGAAGACGACATTGTCGAAACCGACATGACTGTAGAAGACGCCATGAAGCTCATATTCTCGGGAGGGATAGTGCTGCCAGACAATATCTCCATGGCTCGACTGCCGGTAGAAAAGAGAGAAAAAGGCGCCTTCATAGGTCGGTACGAACGAGAGACATGAACATAACCAGATAGTTGACGCAATCTAAGTGACCCCGATCATTTAATTAGCCAAGCAATCAATTGACAGCTACGAGATCTAGACCGCAGCTAATCGAATTTAAAACCTATACGGAGATAATTATTGATGGAACTCAACATTGAGAGAGAAGGCGCAACACTAGTCGCCATCACTACCGAGGACCGCGTCGACGGTGCAAATGCTCGTGAGTTCCAAGCTGCGTTAGAGGAAGCAATCGAAGAGACTGACCGAGCCTTGATACTCGATGCAGGGCATCTCATCTACATCAGCAGCGCCGGGCTTCGAGTCATACTGCTGGTTGCTAAGTCGATGAATAGGCAGGGAGGCAAGTTTGCAGTCTGCTCCCTATCCGATTCGATTCGTGAAGTCTTCGCCATCAGCGGTTTCGACAACATAATCCCGATTGAAGAGACAAAAGCGGACGCGATAGCCGCCCTTCAACACTGAAACTCGCAGCTCGGAATCGCCCTTCAATTTCGGCGAGGTGATAGCGGATACTGGAAACAGAGGAGTCGATCCGAATCCATTTGGCTGATCACGTTCGAAAAATCCTAGTTGTGGACGATGAGCCGGACCTCGAGCCGCTCATGCTCCAGCGCATGCGACGAAACATCAGGGCCGGGCAGTATGAATTCAAATTCGCCCGCGACGGGATCGAGGCGCTCGAAATACTGGACGAAGACGCCGACATCGACTTGGTGATTTCGGATATCAACATGCCTCGAATGGACGGGTTGACGCTTCTCCAGCAAATTTCCGAATTCAATCCAAACGTCCGTGCGATCATCATCTCCGCTTACGGCGACATGAAAAACATCCGGACCGCTATGAATCGTGGCGCTTTCGACTTCGTCACGAAACCTTTGGATTTCCAGGATCTGCGCTTCACGATCGATCGAACATTGCAACACCTGGCTGAATGGCGGCAAGCAATCGAGTCGCACGACACGCTCGTGACGTTACAAAACGAGCTTGATCTGGCGAACAACATCCAGCAGTCGATTCTCCCAACCGAGTTTCCAGAGAACGAAGAATTTCAAATCTTCGGATCGATGCAACCCGCACGGAACGTGGGCGGCGATTTCTATGACGTGCAAGTTCTACGCAACGGCAAGATCGGCCTCGCTATCGCCGACGTCTCCGACAAGGGAGTGCCGGCTGCCTTGTTCATGATGTCGAGCCGGATGCTGCTAAAGGGGGCTGGTCAAAGGTTCGTTCACCCTAGCGACGCTCTCGCCGAAGTGAATAACTTGCTTGATGAAGACAACGAGGCGTCCATGTTCGTCACACTCTTCTATGCCACCTATGACCCCGCGTCTGGTGAATTCACCTACGCCAATGGTGGACACAACGAGCCGATCATCATCCATCCTGATGGGACAACCACTGTAGTTCCGCTTACGGGCGGCATCGCCTTGGGTATTGTGCCGAACTTTAAGTTCAAAGAGCACACTATCACTCTGAATCCAGGCGACACGGCTGTCCTATACACAGACGGCATAACTGAAGCCATGAACGCCGAACGCGAACTGTTCGGAATCGAGAGGCTTCGCCACGCGTTTCGAGACAAACGACCCCAAACCGCGCAGGACGCCAGCAAAATCGCACTAGAAGCGGTGAACGAATTTGCCGGTGATGAGCCACAAGCCGACGATCAGGCATGCTTGACTCTCCGACGCTGCGAGACTGAGACGTGAGTACCAAAGTCTCGATGGAAATCGAGCCCAGACTCGAGAGACTCCACGACATCAAGGGTCTAGTCGAGTCGATCGCCGGTAGGGAAGACTGGCAGCCGGACCTCCTGCTCAAAATCAATTTGGTGCTCGAAGAGATCTGCGTCAACATCATCAACCACGGTGGAATCGATGATGGGCAGCCAATTAAAGTCGCACTCTCATCCGACGAAGACAACATTAAGATCGAGATATCCGATCATGGCAAACCGTTTGATCCGTCCGTCGGTGGCCCTCTCGAGCAACTCTCCCAATCTTTAGACGACCGTCCGGTCGGTGGTTTGGGTGTCTACTTCGTCCGAAAGTTGACCGACGAGATGCTCTATCAGCGAGTCGGTAGCTCCAATCGATTGACGCTCGTTAAGCGGAGGAAAGATTGAGTGGGCCACTCCCAGGACCGGCAGTTAAAGGGATGGTTGCACGGCTTGTCGCGCCCCTTGCAATCGCTTCGTTGTTAACGTTGAGCGCTTGCTCAACGACGGGTCAAAACGGCAACGTTACAGGTGCCGAAATCGCTACCCAGCCGAGGGACGAAACCGTTTCGCTGGATGTTGGGTCCGAGGCCGGCGACGACGCCAAAGCCGGAATCACGGACGACCGTATCCTCTTCGGACAATCCGCGGCGTTCACAGGCCCGGCTTCTGAGCTTGGAATTGGGATGCGAATCGGCATTGAAGCTGCGTTCAACGAGGTGAATAACCAAGGCGGTGTGCACGGTCGAAGACTTGAACTGGCATCGCTAGACGATGCTTACGAACCTGAAGCCGCCATCGCCAATACTCGACGTCTCATCGAAGAAGCTGGGGTTTTCGCGCTGGTCGGCGCCGTGGGAACGCCCACGTCTCGCTCCGCATTGCCGATCGCGGCCGCCCATGATGTCCCTTACGTCGCACCTTTTACTGGGGCGTCGTTTCTGCGGGACCCTCAATGGGACAACGTCGTCAATTTACGCGCTTCCTACGACCAAGAGACTGAAGAGATGGTTAATCGCCTGACCTCGGATCTCTCAATCGATCGGATCGCCGTGATGTACCAAGATGATTCGTTTGGGAGAGCGGGATTTCAAGGCGTCAAAAACGCCTTGTTGCGGCGTTCGATGGAACCTGTCGCGATCGGCATTTATCCTCGAAACACCACGGCGGTGAAGACGGCACTGGTCGACCTATTACAAGGCAATCCTCAGGCAGTCATCCTGGTCGGCGCGTACCAGCCCGTCGCAGCTCTGGTCTCATGGTCGCGCCACATTGAATTCGATCCAGTGTTTATCACGACGTCCTTCGTCGGTAGCAACGCTCTAGCGCATGAACTCGAAGATTCAGGACGTGGCGTTCTCGTGACTCAAGTCGTGCCGTTCCCAGAGGACGATTCGTTGCCGATCGTCGCCGACTACCTTCGTGCTCTCGAGGTCTTCGCGCCGGAAGAACGGCCAGGCTTCGTTACGCTTGAGGGTTACATCGCGGGAAGGCTCGTCGCCAACGGGGTGGAGAGGTGCGGCCGCGCCATTGACAGAGCCTGTTTCCTCGACAAGCTTCGGAGCTCAGGAACCATTGAGTTAGGAGGTTTCCAATTGGATTTTGGACCTGACGACTCGCAAGGCTCAGATTCGATCTTCCTGACTGTAATCGGCTCTGACGGTCAATATCACGCCATCGAGTCGTTGAGAGAGGAGATACCGTGATCATTGGCGCCTTAAAGTGGCTTGTCGATCACCGATCCCGGATCTCTACGCAGATGTACCTAGGTATCGGCGGAGCTGTGGCGCTGACTCTAAGCGCCAGCTTGGTGGCATGGTTCTCATTCAACCGAATCGGCGATGCCACTGATCGAGTCAGCGAGGGCAGCGTCCCCGAGATGGTCGCCTCGTTTGGAATCGCCCAAGTCACGGGTATCTTGGCTGCTGCTGCGCCCCGTCTCACGTCGGCAGCGACTACCGGGGAGTTCAACGAGATCTCCGCCGAGGTTGCACAGGCAAACACACTGTTCGAGCGTCAGCTTGCGACACTGACCCCGGCCGCTGACCGGGGGGCACGCATTGCGAATATCCACCAGTTCGCTGATCGGTTGTCACTCAATATCGAAGATATCAAGCTTCAAAAAGGCGAGTTGCTCAACCTAGAAGATCGGTCAACTGCAATCAGCGGCGAGCTGGTGCTGCTCGAGACGCGATTGGATGAGATCCTGGTTCCCGCGATCGACGGCCAGCTCTTCTACACGGTGACCGGCTATCGAGAGCTTGGCGAGCCGCCCGACGATGCTTCACAGCACTTCTCAGAGAGCGAGTTCAACAGATACCGTCACATTGCCGAACTCGCGGCGGAAGCGCATATCGCGATTCAGCTCCTCGCCAGCGCTTTTACGGTCTCGGAGGCAGCCTATGTCGAACCGTTGAGAGAACGCTTTGAAGCTGCAACCGGACGCATCGAACGCAATCTTGCTGCCCTTGAAGGGACTTCATACGCATTCGACACAGCTCCCATCTTCACGCACTTGATCGATACGGCGCTGCGTGACGATGGCGGCTTCGATCTGTTGGCGAGAAAACTCGAACTTGAAAATCGCCAACGCGCACTTGTTGAGCTCAACCGAGAGGTTGCAGTGGAACTGGTCGAAGAGGTGAATGGCATGGTCAACGAAGCTGAGAGAAAGGCAGATTTGGCGTCCGACGCTTCGTCTCAGTCGATTCTGACGGCACGGTATCTTCTTCTGGCAATCATGGCAGTCAGTGTCAGCGGGGCCTTGCTCATTGCATGGCTTCTCGTTGGCCGGGTCATTCTGCAACGCCTCCAGCGACTTTCAAACCGTATGCGCAACATGGCGGCGGGTGACCTGTAGTCCGAGGTCGAGATTGAAGGTCGCGACGAGGTGGCCGAGATGGCTGTGGCGCTGGAAGTGTTTCGCTTGCACGCGCTTGAGGTGCAACGTCTGAACCTGGTCGAGGAGCTCGCCGATGAACTTCAAGTCAAGAACCAAGAACTCGAGACGGTACTCGACGATCTGCATAAGGCTCAGGATCAAATCATCGTGAAGGGGAAACTGGCCGCCCTCGGCGAGGTGACCGCGGGCGTTGCCCACGAGATCAGAAATCCACTCAACTTCGTGCATAACTTTTCAGAGTCATCCCAGGAGCTTCTCGAGGAACTCCAAGAAATGATCGACGAAGGCTCAGGTGCGTTTAACGACGAGCAACGGGAGCTGATCGAAGAAATATCAAAAGATCTAAAGGAAAATCTCGAGCGGATTAGATCGCACGGAGATCGAGCCAATCGCATTGTGCAGGATATGCTCGCAATGGGCGGAGACGCGCACGAATTGGAGAGAACGGATGTCAACGCACTCGTCGAGGAATACGCCCTCTTGGCCTACCACAGCGGACGCGCCACCGATCCCGACATGAACATCGACATGGCGATGAAGTTCGAGCCAGATTTGGCGCACATCGAGGCTTATCCTCAAGACTTGGGACGTGTTTTCCTCAACATGGTCGCCAACGCGTGCCACGCAACCGAGGAGAAACGAGCAGGACTCGACTCACAAGGCTCAGGTCAACCTGCGTACGAACCAACGCTTCGCATCTCGACTCACAGCCGCGAAGATGGCATCGAGATCCGTTTCCGAGACAACGGAACAGGCATCCCGCAGGACGTGGTCGATAAGATATTCAACCCCTTTTTCACTACAAAATCGACCGACCGCGGCACGGGTCTGGGACTCTCCCTTTCGAACGACATTGTTCGCAGCCATGGGGGGCCATCCAGGTGGAAACAGAACCTGGCAGGTTCACGGAGTTCATACTCGAGCTTCCGCTGAGCCAACCCGAAAACGCGACATCCGATTCTGCCGCTCTGGCCACCGGTTGAGAGACTCTGCCGAGGCTTGACGGCTTCAGGCTCGAGTATTCGGTTGCTTTGACGGATCCCTCTCCCCTCCGGAGACCTTTGCAAAAGTCTCGTCATTGCGGCGGAGCCCGCAATCCAGACGGCCAAGAGCGATCGCCCGGCCTTGATCTCAATTCGGATCCGTGGAATCGGCTGGCACTTGACTTGCCACCCCACCCCAGATCCTTCGACAGGCTCAGGATGACGAGCGGCAGGCTTTGAGTAGGCCGCAAATAATGCGGTCTTGTCGCAGCACCCCGCTACGCGGGGAGGGCGAACGGGGGGGGCTCGGAAAGGGTGTTGCCACGCTCACTTCTTTGCGCGGGCGTCTCCGAACACGTGCGCAAAGATCCTCTCTTGGAGAGAGGGGGATCGGTTGCTTTATCTTTCCTCTGGGTTCCCGCATTCGCGGGAATGACGGGTGGCAAGGTGCTTTGGATGGTGGGGCGACCCTTCGACAGGCACAGGTAGGCCGCGAACCATGCGGCCTCGTCACAGCACCCCGCTGCTCGGGGAGGGCGAACGGGGGGCTCGGAAAGGGTGTTGCCACGCTCACCTCTTTGCGCAGGCGTCAACGAACACATGCGCCAACGCCCCCTCCTTTGAAGAGACCTTTGCAATTGTCTCGGCATTGCGGCGGAGGCCGCAATCCAGACGGCGAAGAAGGACGGGGAGGTCTTCACTTCAGTTCGGAACCATACACTTGACGTGCCGCCCCGCCCCAGATCCTTCGACAGGCTCAGGATGACGTGTTTTTTGCAAGGGTTCTCAAGGAGGGGGAGGGAACACGCCTTCTGGACGTGTATGGGGTTTTGCCAAGATCTTTCTGAGCGCTTGCATGCGTCGTGGCGAAGTCCGATGGGAGCGCCGTGAACAACGGTGGAGGAGTTTCAGGCGGCTCGCACACTGTAACGGCGAACAATTAAACTAACCTTTCATCATGTCCGCATCTGCCGTACCTGCCGCTGAAACGAGTGCTGGATCCGAGGGCTACACCGAGTCTCAGTCGTTGTGGCTGATGATCGGCATCTCGGCGGGGCACGGAGTCAAGCACTTCGGGCAAGGCGCGCTTCTTGTCATGATGCCGTTCATCCGATCTGCATTCGGAATGAGCGACATCGTTTACGGTTCCATTTTCACCATTAACTCGGTATCCTCCGGCATCGCGAATGTTCCTGCTGGAATGCTGGCCGACATGTACCGCAAGCGAATAGCGTGGCTATTGGCCGTAAGCATGCTCATGGTAGGAACCGGCTACTTGCTGGTCGGAGTCAGCCCTTGGCTCTGGCTTATCGGCATAGCCGTAGCCATCATAGGATTCGGCACGAGCCTATGGCACGCTCCAGCGTTCGGAACCTTGGCAGCACGGTATCCGTCGCGCCGAGGCGTCGCGATGGCCGCTCACCTCACGGGCGCGCAGATAGGCAACACGACGAGCCCAGTCATCATTGGGCTTCTACTGGGCGGTACTATCGGGGCCTGGCACTTTGCGGGATTCGAGTGGCGATACGTTTCCGCGGCCTTGTTCATACCGATGGCATTGACGTCGCTGCTCGTGTTGACTCGCTTCAAAACTGCTGGGGCAGAAGCCGAGCGAAACCTCGACCTCACCGAATACCTGCACTCTGCTCGAAGACTGTTGACGAACTTGCGGGTTTTAGGGATGGCGGTGCTCGGCGCGTTCAGAGGTGCGGTGCACACATCGTTCCAAGCCTTCGTGGTTGTCTACATGAAGGAGACGTTGGAGATGTCGTCCTTCACTATTGGTTGGCACGTCTCGCTGCTCACACTGGCCGGAATTGCATCGACGCCCGTTATGGGGTGGCTATCCGATCGAATCGGGCGCAAACCGGTCATCTTCGGCGCAATGTCGGCGATGGCGGTGTTCGTGTTCTCCGTGCTCGCGTTCAGCGAGGGAATAGCCTTCACCATCATCCTAGCCGTGCTCGGACTGTTCTTCTTCTCCGTGATGCCGATAATCACCGCCGCAGCGATGGACCAAGTTGATCGGGGCGCCGAGGGATCGGCGACCGCCTTGATGTTCACCGGCGGTTCAGTGATCGGGGCGCTCTCCCCCGTGCTCGCTGGTTGGATATTTCAGAACTGGGATTTCGATGGCGTGATCATCTACTGCGGCGTGATAGCGACCATAGGCGCGTTCCTAGCCCTCATCTTCCCTATGCGAAAAGCGATAAACGCCTGAAGATCGTCACTGCCTCAGCATCTTCGGCTGAAGCAAAGCGATCAGCGATCCCGATTCATACCCCGGTCGCATCACACCAGTGTCGATGAGCGCGATGGCTCCAGGCTTTAGCGGGGTGGCGTCTAAAGCATCGGCGCCAATCAGCACTCCGACCACATGCGAGATCGTGGGATCGTGACCCACGAAGGCGTAGCATCCAGAGCTGTTGAGATCTTGGGTCATCTCGAATATATCGTCCACGCCGCGATCTCCCGAAAGGCGCTCGTCGACGTCAGGCCCTTCCCAACCAGTTCCGTCGCACAAGATCTCCGCAGTCCGTAGGGCGCGGGTGTAGGGGCTCGTGAATACGCGCACGGTCTCTGGCGCAATCGATTCGATGCGGTTCACCGACTGAACGAACCGCTTGTCGCCTTTCTTGGTCAACGGTCTCAGGCTGTCGTCGCTCCAACGATCGAAGTTGGGGTCTTCAGCTTTTCCATGTCTAACAAACAGTAGTTTCATTGCACATCGAATTAAGGAAAATTGCACATTTGCTTTGCTATGTTAGTGGCAATGAACCCCTTGAGTGTGCAACTGAAGGTTGTACGTGGCTGCGCCGCCGAATTTGGAGCGCCGCGTGAATCTAGGTTCGACAGCGCGTCCGATCGCACGTCATGAAGCTACCGGTGTCAATGCAAGAACGCAACGATTCTCTTCGTCGACGAATGCGTCCTTGGCTCGCGAGTGTCGGGACTGTGGGGGTTGTGGCGACATCGCTCGCGCTCACAATCTTGTTAACCGTTGCGACCTCCAGTAACGAAGCCCGAGCGAATCACGGGGAGCCTCCTACCGAATTCGAGGTCGTTGAGGGCGACCAAAAACTCTTCGTCTCTTGGCGTCCGATCGCGGATCACTCTTACACGATCGCCCACAGAGAGTTCGTCGCGAATCAACCCAGAGTCGAAGGTTGGGTCTTTGTGGACGTCTCCGGTTTCGGGGCACATCGCCACGTCATCAGTGGCTTAATGAATAGCACGGCCGACCGGTCCAATGACTATGAGGTGAGGATTTGCAGCGAATCCGGGATCACAAACGCGTACGCAAATGAGTGTTCACGCAGCGATTTCGAAGCCCCGCAAGAGCCACCTGGCGACAATCGCGCTCCACGCTGGCGTGGCACCCAATCTGCACTGCTGCTCGAAGAGAACATCGATTTTCCAGAAGCTGTGATGGACGCGTGGGCAACCGACCCCGATAACAACGACGAGATCAACTATGAAATCGAAACCGAGCCGAGGGGCGGCCCGTTCGCTATCAACGCCCGTGACGGCAAGGTTTATGTCTGGGGCAAGCTCGACTTTGAAGATCAAGAGAGTTGGGTACTCAACATTCGCGCGAATGACCTGGCTGGCGATTTCGTCGAACAGCGAGTCAGGGTAAATGTGGAAGACACGGAGGGCCCAGCAGAGCCGAGGATCACTCGCATCTGCGCAGGAAATGGTTTGGTCAATGTTTCATGGGCAAGAAATCGAAACTACAGCTATCACCTAAGGTGGCGGGATATAGCGGAGGATTATGGGTACGTTACGTCAGATGAAGAGTCGCGAATAACAGCCTCTAGTTACACGGTCACGAACCTGATCAACGGAAAAGCTTGGGTATTTCAACTAAGGGCCATCAACCTCCAAGATGGTGAGCAGAGCAAGTGGTCGTCAGAGGAGGTAGCGGTTCCGGACGCTTTGGCGGCGAATCACGCGCCTGAGTTCAGGCAAGAGGAGTATCAGCTCGAAGTATCTGAGGAACAAGATCCCGGCACGGAGGTAGGAAACGTATCGGCAACCGACGAAGACGTTTACGCCATAGTTCGGTACGAGATCTACGAGACTCAACCTGCCGGTGGACCGTTCGAGATCGACAGTTCGACGGGCATGATCACCACAACCGAAGTCCTCGATTTCGAGACTGTCGACTTCTACCGGATGACGCTGGTAGCGAGAGACTCGTGCGGCCTTACAGACGTCTCGTACGCGAATATCAGCGTCTCCAACAGGGTGGAGATAGACGTAACCCCGCCTGTTCTTCTAGCGCCCAGCATCGCCGTGGGTCACCGACAGGCGATAGTGTTCTGGGACAGTTTCGGCGATCTCTCGTACGACCTGGATTGGCGTGCAATCGACGAGAGCTACCTGCCCCGGCCTCAAGATTCGGGCGCCGTTTCGCCGCGCGTAGTCGATCTTATCGACGGCGATCAAGAATACGTCTTCCGTGTCCGTGCCGTTAATAAGAGGGGCGACATTGGGGAGTGGTCACCCGAATCAACAATAAGCACCAACGGGCAACCTCCAACCGTCGAACCGACGGAAGACCCAAGAACCGGAGCCGTGCTCGGGGGCGCAGTTCCCTATCTGAGTTCCATTTCTCTCAAAAAGGGGCAGAGCACCTACATGGGGGCCAACCTCTTCAACATCGACGGCGAACTCGACAACTCGCTTATTGAACGTGATGACGTCACGATCCGATGGTGGGCATCTATCGGCGACATATCCGCAGAGCGTGATCGGATATTTACGTATTCAGCTCCCCACCAAGCTGGCACCTTCGCTATCAGGGCGGCAGTGAAACAGGAAGTCCCGGGCGGCTCGGTTCAGTTCAACATTCACGTGCCGGTGCGCGTGGTTGGCGAAGCCTTTGCATCATTTCCTTTCGATCCCCCGGGAGACATCCCCGAGACTGCGTACACCGGCGGTTTCCACTACGGCGTCGTCACTCCCTCCCAAGGGATTGAGTACTCAGATCCTGATATTCCCTTCGTGACACTTTCTGTGCCCGCAAGATCGATACCCGATGATTTGTGGGTCGGTGTGCGTATCCAAGAGCAAGGAGACGCAACAGACATCCAAGATGAAATTACAGAACATCGGGCGGTCGGTAAGTGGTACTCGCTGGATGCCGTCTCCTCCAACCTGTGGCCTATTCACAACTTTGCGTTCAACGCATACTCCACGCTCTGCCTCCCTGTACTCGATGAAGACATCGACAAGCTCAGCAACCTCGAACTCATGCGTGTGTTGCCCGACGGCTCTCAAGAGCTTCTCGAATCGCCGGTCAGATTCCAACCGGATGAAGAGCAACAGATACCGGCCTCGGTCTGCGCCCTAGGGATGGACTTAGACGGCAAGCTGCTCCTCGCCCAGCCGGACGACACATTGCCCACTTCGACCCCGGAGCCGCCACCGACCGACACTCCTGAGCCAACGTCTACATCTACGCCGGTTCCAACTGACACGCCAGTTCCGACCGACACTCCGGAACCGCCAGACACGCCCACACCAGTGCCGCTGCCGCCGACCTCGACCCCGACACACACGGCTACAGCGACGCACACGCCCATTCCAACCGACACACCGGTGCCAACTTCCACGTCAACTCCGATACCGACCGACACGCCCGTGCCGCCAACCTCAACACCTACGGCGACATCTACACCTACCGCCACGCCAACACTGGTCCCGCCTCGCACGCCCACGCCAACTCCTTTGCCGACGGCGACACCCACTCAAACACCGACTCCTTCGGCGACTCCGATCCCGCCGGTGATTCGAGAGGAGCCGAAGGTTGAAGAAGAAGAGGATGCACAAAACCCGATCCTCATCATTCTGATTGCCCTCGTCATCGTTGGAGCGATCGCGGCCGCCACTTACTACGCCGGCAGCGTGATCAACCAACGGCGCGAAGCAAAACTTGCCGAAGAAGATGGCGAACCAGAGGACGATGGCGACGACGGTTCCGAGTCTGAAGATGAAGAGGAAGACGACGAGGATCGCCCGAACTACGATGTGCTTCGCTACGGCTGATCCGGGCACGCTCGTTCAATAACCACTCTAACGATGCGTTTCCGAGATAGCATCGGGGTGTGACTCTCGAGCAGCTGATCATCGCGCTTGTCCGAGTGGCAGGCTCCCTACCCGTACTCAGGTGGGCCTTCGTCGGCGCGATCATCGCCATCCTGATCGACTTCTCAGACCTCTTTCTGATGGGTTGGATCCAACTAGGCGGAGTCGGCAATTATCAGGCGTTCGATAAATGGATCGACCTCGTATACATGGGCACGTTCCTGTGGGTCGCGGTCAGACAATGGGATGGACCCGAACGCAGCGTGGCGATCGCGCTATTCGCATTCCGAATGATCGGATTCGTCGCCTTCGAAGCGACGGAAAACAGATTCGTCCTCTTGGCTTTCCCAAACGTCTTCGAATTCTGGTTCGTGGGAATCGCCGCTTTTAGGCACTGGTGGCCCGAGTACCAGTTCACCACGCCAAGGATCGCCGGTTGGCTGGGGTTATGCATCGTCCTCAAGATGGCGCAAGAATGGATCCTCCACGGGGGCAAGTATCTCGACAAATACCGTGCCGTCGACCTCGTCGCCGACTGGTGGAACGCGATAGTCTCCATTTTCTGAATCGCCGATGCCCACCCCGTCTCTCATACTCGCCATCGACCAAGGCACAACCTCTACGCGCTCCATCGTATTCGACGACTCGGGCCAACCGATCGCCAAGGCCCAGACCGAAATCGAACCCCACACGCCGCGTCCCGGATGGGTAGAACACGACCCCATCGAGATCGCCAAGACCTCGGTCGCAACAGCTAGGGACGCTCTAAAGTCCGCCAAAGCTAGTGCAGGAGATGTCGCTGCGATCGGTATCACCAACCAACGTGAGACCACCGTCTGCTGGGATGCGGCGACAGGCAGGCCCCTCGCCAACGCCATCGTCTGGCAAGACCGTCGCACTTCCCAGATGTGCAACGAGCTCAGCGCGCAAGGGGCGCCGGACGAAATCTGGACGCGCACGGGGTTGCAACTCGACCCTTACTTCTCCGCCACTAAGATGCGATGGCTCCTCGATAACATCGACCAACCCAATCTGAAAACTCGAGCAGAAAACGGTGACATAAGGTTCGGAACCGTCGACTCGTGGCTCGTCGACCGCCTCGTCCGGGGGGATGCCGCATCCGCCGGCGATGTCCCACACCTCACTGACGTCACCAACGCGTCCCGCACGATGCTGTTCAACATTCACGAAGCTAATTGGGACTCTCAGCTACTAGAACTCTTCGGCATACCCGAGGCGGCGTTAGCCGAACCCCTTCCCTCGACCGGCCCTTTCGCTACAACTCACCAATCCATATTCGGAGCTGAAATTCCTATCATGGCGATCGCCGGGGATCAACACGCCGCGCTCTACGGGCAGACATGCTTCACCCGCGGCGACATTAAGTGCACCTACGGTACAGGGGCTTTCATACTTGCCAACAGCGGTAATAACTCTCAGACTCTTTTCGCCGGAGGCGACGGACACGGTTCACCGGATTCTTCAGGTCTCCTCTTCACAACGGCTTGGCAAGTCGGAGGCGAGAGAGTCTACGCCTACGAAGGCTCGATCTTTACGACCGGGGCCACAGTCCAGTGGCTGCGTGACCAACTCGGCATCATCGTCGACGCATCTGAGACCTCCGACATGGCAGTAATGGCAGGCGACAACGAAGGCGTATACATGGTTCCGGCCTTCGCAGGATTGGGCACCCCGCACTGGGACCCCAACGCGAGAGCATCCATCACCGGAATGACCCGAGGCACAAACCGAGACCACATAGTCCGCGCTGCGCTCGAATCTACCGCCTACCAAGTTAAAGACGTCATCGACTTAATGGACTCGAACCTAAGGATGCCCACTCGCGGCAACCGACGAGAACGAGTCTTGAAAGTCGACGGTGGCCAGTCTCGCAACCCCTTCTTGATGCAGTTTCAGGCTGACCTGCTCGACCGTCCTATAGAGGTATCGGCGGTGGACGAAACAACGGCACTCGGCGTCGCTTACATGGCGGGTCGAAGCGCCGGATTGTGGCGATCGGAACGCGAGCTCGCCCAGCTTTGGCGATGCGCCGACAGATACGAACCCTCCATCACGGTGGGCCAGCGTGGCACACTCTTAGCCGGCTGGAACGAGGCGTTGCGCCGGACGAAGACGAACTACACTTCATGACTTGGTGAGTCCAGTTGACTTCAACGCCGATGGAGAGGGGTCAGCGTTTAAACTTGAAACGTCGGGGCTGTAGCTCAGTTGGGAGAGCACCTCAATGGCATTGAGGGGGTCGGGGGTTCGAGTCCCCCCAGCTCCACCAGATCCCGTCCCATTCCACCTTTATGTCGCCGTACCTCGGCTTCGTCTTGGAGAGCTCTCGTGCAGGCCGTGCGTGGCAGTTGATCCACTCGGAGCGGTTCGTATCGAGATCGCAGATTGCGATACGAGACCGGAGGCCGAAGTCGTGAAAGAGCCGCGCCTACTTGGAGACGGTACTGGAGCTTGATCGGTGAAGCCCGTCTCGGCGTGATCTTCGGAGACCCTTCCCGATGGGCTCGAGGAATTTGGAGGGAGGTTTTTAGATCCTTCATGACGTCCGCACCATGAACCATTAAAGTGGCTGCGAGGCAATGACATCTAGTCGGTTATTTCCGTTCCCACGGACAATGAGCGTCCCAGCCACGGAGCTGGCGAAGGCGGGTGACGAAACATGGTGACAATTACAGAACACATTGACCCAGAGTCGGAATCAATCAAGGATGTGTTCGCCCATTTCGGGTTAGCGATGTACCGGGCGCAATGCTTGGAGCGCCAAATGGCCATCATGTTGGCGACTCAGCACTTGCTTGGCCCGGCGACGATCACGAAAACGGAATTCGAAAAACACCTAGACGGTCTATTTTCTAAGACACTCGGTAATCTGGTCAACGAGTTAAAGATCGCTACAGATTTTGGCGAGGAGGAAGGAGAACGATTGGACGATGCGCTCAGCAAGAGGAACTGGCTGGCACACCGGTATTTTGGGGAGCGAGCGACAGAGTTCTTATCCGAATCCGGCCGGGCCTCGATGCTGAGAGAACTTCAGAATGCGGCGGATTATTTTGACACTCTCGATAATTTCCTCACCTGCAGGACGAAAAGATGGGGGGAAGCTATCGGCATCACACAACAGTTATTGGACGAAGCATTTGAGCGGTTAGTAAATGACCGAAAAGATCAACTGGGTAACACAAGACCAGAACTGACAGACGCGAGTTAACTTATAGCGTCGGACTGTCAGACGATTTGTTGCGGAGCTCTACGCCGCGCTGACCGAATTGGGCGCCAATGTTTGGATCGATGGGGGCTGGGGCTTCGATGCCCTTCTTCCTGAGCAGACGCGCCTTCACGCAGGCTTGGACATCGTGATCCACCAACGGGACCTGCCAGCACTGCGAACCCTACTGGAGGGTCGTGCAAAGATGTTGAGCGAGACGACACGTCGCCGTGGACCTTCGTTTTGGTTATCGAGACAGGTCGCGATGTGGACCTGCATTGCGTCGTTCTCGACTCGGAAGGAAGCGGCATGTACGGTCCGATAGGGAGGGGAGCGGTTGGCTGACAAACGGTGAGGTGCATCTCACCGGAGTACCAGGTCAAGTTTCACGCTGGTTATGAACTGCATGAAGCCGACTTCAAGGGCGTTTCTGCTCTGTGTGAGTGGTTCGGCATTGAGTACCCACAGGAATACGCTCGCCAGAATCTTCTGTGAACGAACTTCCTGATGCGACCTTCAGGCAGCAATTCCCCGTTGGTTGGGGTTCTGGCTTGTTAGGCGAGTAGTTGATCGGCCAGATCTGGGCAGTCGACTGAGACTATGTCGAAATCCTTGGCAGCTGTTCCGAGTTTTGACCACACGGGGAACTCATTCGACTCGCATTACCGGTGGAGAAAAGCCGTGCGCTTGCCGACGGCTTTCGCGCCTAGAATCCCCACAGCTCCCCCGATCCTTCGGATAAGTGGTGTAGGCGGTAGCACGGGCTGATAATTGTCAACGGTTCATCATTTCAGTTGATATGGTTGACGGGGAGGAAAAAGACATGCCAGAAAAACGACCCAACATCATCTTGATAATGTCCGACGATCTCGGCTACGAGGTCATCGGCTGCAACGGCGGAACATCCTACGCGACTCCCCGCCTCGACGCGATGGCGGCGAATGGCATGCGATTCGACGACGGTCATGTGTTGCCGCTGTGCACGCCGACGAGAGTCGCGCTGATGACTGGCAAGCACAACTTCAGAAACTACATCGGATTCGGCCTTATCAAACCCGACGAAGTCACCTTCGGACACCTTCTTTCAGACGCCGGGTACAACACTTGCATCTCCGGCAAGTGGCAGCTCTACTCCTACAACCCACCTGACGAGATGCCTGAGATGCGGAACAAAGGCCAGAGGATCGAGGACGCGGGTTTCGACGAGTTCTGCGTGTGGCACGCGCACCACACCGAGGACAAGGGGTCTCGCTACAAGAACCCGATCATCTACGAGAACGGCAAGTACCGTGACGACACCGTGGGCAAGTACGGCGAAGACGTCTTCTGCGACTACATCATCGACTTCATCGGACGAAAGAAAGACGATGACGAGCCTTTCTTCGTCTACTGGCCGATGGCGGCGACGCACAAGCCTCACGAGCCATCTCCTGACAGTCCAGAGTGGGACGATTTCGACCCGCCAGCCAACCGAACGCGAGGCGGGAAGACATGGGCCGCGTTGGAAGACGGAGCGTTTGAAGACGACCCTCTCTTCTACAAGGACATGGTGGAGTATCACGACAAGGCGATCGGCCGTCTCACCGACTACCTCGAGGAGCAGGGCTTGAGCGAGGACACGCTCGTGATCTACACGGGCGACAACGGTAGCCCCCACGATGTCTGCTCGATGGTTCACGAGCACAACGAGATCTGCGGCGGCAAGGGCAAGACGAACGACCGCGGCACCCACGTCCCGCTGATCTGCCAGATGCCTGGTACAGTGCCCGCAGGATCGGAGAACTCAGACCTGATCGATGTCACCGATTTCCTGCCGACGATTCTGGAAGCGGCCGCCGTCGAGGGCCCGGGTGATTACGTGATCGACGGACGTTCGTTCCTGCCGCAGCTAAAGGGCGAGAGGGGCGATCCGAAGGATTGGATCTTCTTCCACTTCGAGCCGATGAGCTCTCGAAACGACGCCGGCCAGGTCCGGTTTGTTCGCGACCGGGACTGGAAGCTGTACGAGACTGGCCAGCTCTACGACCTGAATTTCGATATCGACGAAGAGCTGCCTATCTCCGAGCCTCAGGATTCCGAGGAGCAAGCCGCGGCCAGAGCAAAACTAAGTCCGATATTCGAACAGATGGTCAGAACATAGGCAGGGCCACTAAAGCCGCCAATCTTGCCGATGGGCACCGGCACGGTCATCATTGTCGCGGGAACCGTTCTGATGGCGGCTGCCATCCTCGTGATCTTCGGATGGTTCGCATTGCGAGAGAGTGGCCCGACCTTTGCCGATGCATCGGATGTTGAACTAGTCGCCCGCGGCGAGGTCGTTTATCAACAACACTGCGCCTCGTGCCACGGAGTGAACCTCGAGGGTCAGCCCAGCTGGCACCGACAAAACCCAGACGGGACGCTGCCCGCTCCGCCTCACGACGACTCCGGCCACACCTGGCACCACAGCGACGATCAGCTATTCGCAATCACGAAGCTGGGCACCTCGGCAGCAATCGGTGCCGACTTCAAAAGTGCGATGCCGGTATTCGCCAAAATCCTAGACGACCGCGACATCTGGGCGGTGTTGGCCTACATCAAGAGCCGGTGGCCCGCAGACATTCAGGCTGAGCATGCGCGCAGGCATGGGGGTGGGGGGTAGGTGGATTTGTTGGACCGTAACTTCATACAAGATTTTCGCTGAGGATCGTATTCAAAAACTCGTTCCGTGTGTAGAGCAGCGTCTGACCAACTCGGATCATTTCATCGCGATAATCGTAGTCTGTCTCAGGCATGTTCTCATTTGGTGCTGCGAGGCAGTAGAGGTGGAAACAAAGAAGAGTGCGGTGCATCTCCCTAAACCGATCAACCGCGGCTACCGAGTTGCGCTTAGAGATCTGCTGCTCCATGCGCTTCAAATCGCGGTTGTCCGCATTTAAGTAAAACGTGATTTTGGGTTGGGACTGGTCACCAGATCTTACGTACGAACCAACATCGTCGCCGTTCCAAACTTCGCTGCCATCCAAAACACGCGGCATGTCGGCCCACGAATTCACTTCTTCTTCGATCGGAATCTCGTGGACATCCCTGATTTCGTAGTTCGGTCGAGTCTGGTTGTCGTGGCTCCCGCTGTCCTTGAGCTTCTCGTCGATGACTAACTGAGCGCTGTCTTCGAGCTTAGTGCCATCACTTAACCGGAGGGTCGCTCGAATCTCACCGGCGTCACCCAGAGGGGCATCATCTGGCACCCGCAAATTCACTCTAAAATTACCTCGATTGGGACCGCTCCGCCCTCTTACCGGCAATGCGGCCGGGTCCGGCGAATCGACGTCTAGCTTCGCCCCATTCTGGAGCAACGTATCGGTCGCATCAGACTCAATCGAGATCCTCGCACCTCCCTGACGAACATGAACTGCGCTTCCGCGAGCGCGGAACTCAAATCGCGTGGGCGGATCTTTGCCCTCGTACGGTGGCGGCGGGTCTATAATGACAATCCTTCGCGGCTGCTCCGCGTTGAGTCTCCACGAGTCCGGTTGGGCAATGCTGGCTGTGAGTTCGACCATCGTACCAACCACCAATTCAGGGGCTGGATACAAATCGACGCGGTAACGACCATTGCGACCTTCCACGTGGCCTATGCGCAAATCGGGATTACTCGATTCCACTGTGAGTTGGGTTCTGCGGTGTTTGACTACGGTGTCAGACGCATTGGTCAGCAAGTCAACGCGCGTCGGAATTCCTGGGCGCACGGACAAAATCGTCTTTTGTGCGAACTCAATGATTGTCGGGATTTGCCGGCCACGGAACCCATTGTTCCTGCTTTGGGGCATGTCACCCGATCCAGTTCTACCAGATTGGGTACGATGGAACATGCGGATCAACGGGTCGAGATGTTGGCGGATCCGAGAATCATCTGACGCCTCCTTGCCGGCGATGACCTCCTCCTGGCGCTCGCGCTCAATCGCGCGGAGTTGATCCAGGTGGAGGTCAATGGCAGCATTGATTGCTTCTTCAACTTGGTCTCGGCTCGTTGATTTGGGATCAGCCCTGTTAGAAGCGAAGAAACTCGCACCTTCTTCCAAAGTCATCCCATCAGTGTCGACTTGAACAATAATGCTGCGAGATATCTGTCTAAGCTGCTTTGCGATGAACGTATCCCTTAACGTAAGTCCCGAGTGTGTTTGCCCTCCACGCGTAATTGCGACTAAGCGACGGCCGTAGCGACGGCTTTGGTCTTTATATGGTCTTACTCGCTCTTGATGTCGCTGTCGCCGTCGTTCGTTAAGGATTTGCTCATCTTGCAAGACCCACCACTCGATCCTGAGACTTGAGCCGGAAGTGTGTTCGTGGTGATACTCAGTATGGTGTCGCACGGCCGTAGCCTCGGTGCGCTCACGTGCTTCCGACGATCCAATCCCTAACACTTTTGGAAGCTGGCCCACTCTGTAAGGAACGCCGCGCATTGTTCGTACGTGCGAGCGGTCGTTGCGTGTGTCGACGAGGGTCCACGGCAACAAAGGATCGAATAGCCGGTAATTCAACGTGTAGTATGCGTTATTCGTCATTTGCTGACGGGCAAACCCACCAAGATCCCTATACTCGACATGGGAAATAAGAGTTCCGTGTTCTAACCTGATTTCGTTCCCGTAAGATCCTGGGACACGAGGTATCGACCGCGTAACGGGATCGACTAAATACTCATAAACGGGGGCACGCCCGCGGAGGCTGCGTCTCACCACAGTCCAACCGATTTCGTCGTGTTCTTCATCCGAAAGGTGGTCTGGATGGCGCCTCGAAACAATCACGGTGTAATCGCACTTGTCGAAGGTTGAAGAGCCTCCTTGTCCATACATCCCGATCAAATAAGGCTTCCGGCCTTTGTCGCTTTGCCCGAGTGCCAAAATTGTGTTGGCGAACTCCTTGGGGTGAATTCCCAGCCCGAAATCTCGAACATCGATTGTGGGGTCCGAACCTTGTTGTTGGCCACGTATCGTTACACGAACATGCTGAGCCAATTTTCTTGCTTGTGCTTCATCAAGGAATCGAGCGCGGCCTTGCGGCACCCCAAACAGCAACTCGATTGCTTCAGCGAGATTGGAAGGTCGAATTTCAGAGTTCGCAACACGTAACTCGATGACTGCCTCCATACCGTTAACAATTCGTTCCACTAGAGGGTTGATCTCATCCGCTGACTGTTCGATAGCACCTGCGTTGCTCCTTTGATCGCCGACCAGACGCCAATGATCGTCGGTGTTAAAGACCTCCGATCCCAACAGTGCTGTTAGCCAGGTCTCGAGTTGGTCCTTCGAAGTTATGGCCAGTAACTGGGTCGCTTGTTCCGTCGAGATAGATTTCATAACCATACGTTTCCCTTGTAATGGTCTCTCACAGTTTCAATTGCGCGCTTTGTTAGATCTAGGTGTGCAGCTCCAACATTGTGTCGCGCGCTTCGTTTTCAGAGCTTGAACTTCTTAGGGCCTGTAGTGCCTTCCCGGAACTTGGCTTTGTTCGAATTTAGTTCATACTGGATAGCTCTAAAAATCGCATTTACTTGATCTTCGGAATATGAATAATTCCGCTTATTGGCCAGCTGTCCAAGCAAGCGCATTTTTTCAAGTAAGGCGTTCACCCGTACCTCAGCTAACCTGACGAAGCGTTCGTCTCTTGATTCTTGGTGCTTCAATTTCGTTTCTGGCATAACCACATCCTTCAATATGACCGTATTTGGAAAATGTAGGCTGATATGAGTCCTGACAACGTCTGATATGAACGCCAATCGATGGATATAGGACTATAATACACGAATGTAGTCTGTATTGCAACAAAGTTGGGTTACGTGAAATCCTGATGGCTAGATCCAACCGATTGGTCGGCAAATTCAACCCGACAATGATTTGCACCGTGGGTGCAATGGATCTTGTGTACGCACCTGAGTGGGTGCTGAGGACTATTGCCTAGGACAAGCAATGTCGCCATTAATCACAATCAACCTAGAGCGACGGACGATGAGACTTTTATGGAGGGGTGATGACGCTTGAGTTCCTAAGTAGCGGTCGTGGGGTTTACCAGTCTGGGCTTAACCCTCGCTTCTGAGCCTTGGACGTATTCCTCCGAAAGCTCGATCGAAATCCATTTCCTCCCAAGTCGCTGAGCGACAGCACCAGTCGTGTTGCTACCCGCGAAGGGGTCGAGTACTAGATCACCCTCATCTGTCAAAAACTCGATGAAAAACTCGGCCAATTTCTCTTGCATCCTGGCCGGATGGATCGGAATGCCGTTTCGCTTGCAATACTCCTGATAGTCGTCGCTTGCCCTCGTATTAGCGATCGGCAGAACTTCCGAAAGAGTGTCGAATTCGCCATCCTGCCCTGGTATCACGACGTTTGGAGGTATCGCTCCACCATTGTTGGACAGGAACGACTTTTCGCCTATATTGTGCCCAGATGGCCGTTTACCAGCGTTGTAAGTCCCCTTACGCAGAAGTTCACGCATGCTTTTGCTGTATTCAGTTGCGACGTTCCTATTGTTTGCTTTGGGCCTCTCGGTCGGGGACAACCACCAGACTCGCGTGAATGCATCCTTGACGCGGATCCGCTCTATGGTGACCCATTGCGCCGGTGTCGGGAGCCGCGCGGGATTGAAACAAATGAATTCTTGGCATAGATGAAGGTCTGCAGCCTCCTTAAACGCTAAGAGCGTTTCCATGGGCAGAGTCGACATGGTGGGGCTTCCACGTTCCCACGCATTGCCGATCTCCAAAACTATCGAACCATCGGGTTTGAGAAAACTCCGGAAAAGCGGAGCCATGGAGGTTAGCCACTTTAAATATTCATCGCCGTTTAGGTTGCCGTATTCCTTCTTTTTGGTTAGTGGAAACGGTGGCGAGGTTAACAACAGCTGGACATGGCCCTTGTATCTGGTTAATTGGTGTTGCCGAAGGACCTGTTGAGAATCCCCTTGGTACATTCGGCCCAAGGAAGTCTCAAATGCCGGTTTAGGGCCGTGAGGTTGAACCTTGAGCCTCTGCGAGTCGCCCACACTTTCAGGTTGATTCATTTGATTTACTCACCGCTCACTTGGAAACTCAAGCGGCAAACGATTTTGCCCGCGCTCTTCAATGATTTGCCGTATGGCGTAACGCACCACGAACGCAAGAGTCGTGCCGTTCCGAGTTGCGATTGATTCAAGGGCTTCCCGCTGTCCCGGACCCAACGTAATCGTCAAGCGTGTCTTGTCGAACTGATTCGTACGCGGAGTCATTTGTCACCAGCATGATGAATAATGCACCATTATGATGCATCTTGATGATTCATGCCAGTATTCTTGACGCAGTTTAGAGTTGCGTACGCTCTATTTTCAACAGCGATGCGGCTGACACGCCCAAGTCCGTCTCAGGACGTTGCGCCATGTGCTGCCGCCACTCCCACATGTCCACCTCTCGCCTAATGGCTGCCAACACCAATGCCCGTACCGTGGTGTCATTTTTGGCCGCGACTTGCTTCAACCCGTAGCAGAGCGATTCGGGCATATCGTCGATTCGAAGGGTAGCCATGCATTAAAGATGGCATGTTCGTCGCGTGGACCTTGTTTCTGCTGGCACCCCCCCAACTTGCACCACCTCCCCGATGGTGGTAACTTGCCACCCAAGCCCATTCCGCCTTGCCGCACCCCATGACCGCCACCACAACCGCTCCCGACTACACACTCCTCACCGCCGACCGTGTGATCGACTCCAAAGGTGGACCGCCGATTGAACAGGGTGCTGTTCTCCTGCGCGACGACTCTATTGTCGGCGTCGGTTCGGCATCCGAGGTCAGGGCGCCTGATGGTGCATCGGTTGAGAGGCACGACTACCCGGGCGGCACGATTCTTCCTGGTCTCGTCGATTGTCACACGCACAACAACGGCTTCGGCGATGGCAGAGGCGGTGAAGATCTTGCGGCGCTTGCGGACGAGGTGCTCACGGTGCAGGCTTCGAGAAACGCGCGCGCTAGCCTCTTTTCGGGTGTAACGACGATCCGCGAAAACGGCCCGAAGAACGTCACGATGTTTCGGCTGCGCGATGCGATCAACGAAGGTCTCACGATTGGGCCTCGAATGGTGCTTTGCGGAAGGCCGGTTTCGATCATCGGCGGGCACATGGGCTACTTCGGCGGCGAGGTGACGGGTGTGAACCAGTCGAGAGCTTTAACCAGGCAGCTGATCAAGGAGGGCGCCGACTACATCAAGATCACGGCCACTGGCGGTAGCACGCCGACATCCTCTCCGCTTCTCCCTTCTTTCAACGTCGACGAACTCAGGGCTGTGAGCGATGAGGCGCACAAGTTCGGCAAGCTGACGGCGACGCACAGCACGTCGACTCAGGGGGTCATCAATTCGCTCGACGCCGATATCGACATGATTATTCACTGCGTTTACAAAGAGCCGGATGGCACAGACAACTTCCGTGATGACATCGCCGAACGGATCGGTGAACAAGGGGCGTACGTCAATCCGACTCTTCATGTCGGGCGTGCTCGTGCTTGGTCGCTTGTCCAAAAAGAACGGGAAGAGGGGCTGACCGACGAAGACCGTTCTGGGTTTGAAGAAGCGAAGCAGAGCTTGGATGTACGGCTGGATCACAATCGACGGATGATCGAGATGGGTGTCAAAGTCATCACCGGCTCAGACTCCTCTTGGGGCGACTACAAGCTGGGTAACACGGTCTACGAGACCGAGCTGCTCGTGCATGCCGGATACTCACCCATGCAGGGATTGTTGTCGGTGACGAGTTGGGCCGCGGAGGCGCTCGGGATGGATCACATGGTCGGAACACTCGAACCTGGCAAACGGGCCGACGTACTGGTTGTCGACGGTGATCCTGCGACCGATGTCAACGACCTCTGGAACGTCGCCGACGTCTTCTTCAACGGCGAACGGTTGGATCGAGGATCAGATGCATCATTGCAAGCCGTGCGACAGCAGGTTGAGGAGATTTAAAGTGACTATGGAAAGAAGAGACGGAGATCGATCATGAGTGAAGGCGCTCCTCAATTCACCATTCTGAAGGCATCGCGATTGGTCGATGGCAACGGTGGCCCGGTTGCTGAACAGGCGGCGATTCTGCTCGAAGGCGACACGATCAAGCAGGTCGGTACCAACGAGACAGTGCAGGCTCCGGACGGCGCGTCGGTGCTCGATATCGATTACGGGGACGCGACGATTCTGCCGGGTCTCGTCGATTGTCACGTGCACCTGAACGGCATTGGCGACGGTCGAGCTGGCGATGAACTCACGACTCTCCCTGACGAAGTGCTGACCGTTCAGTCTGCCCAGAACGTCAGGCGGCATCTCTACTCTGGCGTCACAACCGTCCGAGACTGCGGTGCCAAGAACCGAACGACTTTTCTTCTCCGCGAAGCGGTGGAGATGGGGATAGTGCCTTCACCGAGGCTCATCTTGGCAGGGAGGCCGATGGCGATCATCGGCGGTCACCTTAGCTATTTTGGTGTCCAAGCCACAGGTCCGAACGAATGCCGGGCCGCCGTCCGCCAACTAATTAAAGAGGGCGCGGATTTTATCAAGATAACGGCGACTGGTGGGAGCACCCGCACTAGCCACCCGACGAGGCCATCGTTCGATGTCCCTGAACTCACTGCAATATGTGAGGAGGCCCACAGGTTCGGTAAGCACGTGGCGGCTCACTGTGCGTCTTCACAAGGCATGGTGAACGTGCTCGAAGCTGGGGTCGACACGATTATTCACGGTGTGCATAAAGATGCCGACGGCTCGGACAATTACCGACCGGATATCGCCGACAGAATCGCCGAACAGGGTGTGTTTGTAAACCCGACTCTAGGCCAGTCGTTTTCCCGCATCCGTGCGTTGGAACAACATCCGGAGCTGGCGACAGAGATCGAAGATCTAGACGTGATGCGTCGCAATTCGGAGGTCCGCATGGATCACGTCGCGAGGATGCGTCATGCCGGAGTAGTGATGGCCGCAGGGTCAGACTCGGCGTGGGGACACTACCAGATGGGCGATTTCCAAACTGAGATCGAGGCTCATGCGATGGCTGGGATGTCGAATATGGAGGCCATCGTTTCGGCAACGAAGGATTCGGCAGAGTCTTGCCAAGTCGACGGGATGCTCGGAACTTTGGAGCCGGGCAAACAGGCCGATATCCTAGTCGTTGATGGCGATCCAACCCAGGAGATTTCAGATCTTCGTAGAGTGTCGGATGTCTTCTTGGCGGGATCAAGGGTCGACCGACAGAACCTGATTTAACCACGTCTCCAACTAAGTCGAAGTGCCGAAGAAGACCATCTACCTAGCCAACCCCTACGGCTTTTCACCGCAGCAGACTGAGTTGCTGCTTCCGCCGATCATCGCCGAGATCGAGTCGCTTGGTTTGGAGGTGTGGGAGCCCTTCTCCCGCAACAACCAGTCCGACACCGCCACGCCCGGATGGGCTTATCGAATCGCCATTGCCGACTTCGAAGATGTCCGAAATTCAGACGGCATATTCGCGATCGTTAACGGTGTCCCACCAGACGAGGGCGTGATGGTTGAGTTAGGAATGGCGATCGCGTTGGGCAAGCCGACTTTTCTGTTCCGTGACGACTTCAGACGCTCTACAGACAGCGAGGAGTATCCGCTGAACCTCATGCTCTTCGCGGGGATGCCTCAGCAAAGTTGGCAGGAGTGGTACTACACATCGGTGGGCGAGATATCCGATCCGGATAAGGCGTTGGCGCGCTGGGCAGGAGAGACCTGATCGTTGCGCTCCTCGTTGATCTCGATGGTAGGGTTTGCATCAAATCGTTTGCGAAGGGACGTCGAGCGGATCAAAGCGCTCAACCTCGATTGACGTCTCGAAGCTCTCAAGGAGATTGGCATGAACGACGATTATCCGGTGCAGTTTAGTGTGGCCTACGGCGACGGCTCCAGAAACCGCCTCACGACTCTCTTCAGGTGGATTCTCATAATTCCGATCGCCATCGTGATGGCACTCTCAGGTGGGTTGCTATTAGCGCCTTTCCTGACCATCATCTTTCGAAAGAAATACCCGCGCTGGATGTTTGACTACCAACTGGAGCTGACGCGTTTCCAAGCGAGGGTGACGGCGTACATGTTGCTGCTGGTAGGTGAATATCCGTCTACCGATGAGGGGCAATCAGTAAGCCTTGATATCGAATACCCGGACGGGGAGTTGAATCAGTTGCTGCCGATAGTGAAGTGGATCTTGGCGATTCCTCACTTCATCATCGTGGTGATTCTGAGCATGATCGCATTCTTGCTCGTTGCCATCGCATGGATCGCTATCATCATCACCGGTAAGTTTCCGCAGGTTCTGTTCAACTTCGTAGTCGGAACTTTGCGCTGGAGCTACCGTGTGAACGCGTACGCCTTGTTGCTCACAACGGATCGATACCCGCCGTTCCGCATGGGTTCATAAGAACCCCTTGCAAAAATACTTGGCCTGTGAGGGCGTTGCGACGCGGTCGCTTGCCATGCACCCGTTCGAAGTTTGTTCAATGACCTAGGATGGGGTGAGTAATCGATTAGAGAACGCCCATGGCTGATCGCCTGTACAAAAGCAAAACCGATCGGATGATCACTGGAGTTGCGGGCGGGATCGCCGAGTATTTTGACTTCGACCCGACACTCGTCCGTGCCGCCTGGGTGATTCTCGCGTTCGTGACCGCGGGAGTCGGCGTTCTCGCCTACATCGCGTTGGCTATCATCGTGCCCGAACGGACGTCTGAGGCCGGTGGTGTCACTCATGATGTGAGCGGTGTCCAGGATGCCGAAGGCGAATCTGCCAGTGCCACCGACGATTCGGTCGGGAGTGCGGCGCTGGGGGTTCACGTGCGAAGACGCGGTGTGTTCGGCGGTGTCGCACTCATCGTGATCGGCGCTGTTTTTCTGGCAAGCAATCTTGGCCTCTTCTCCTGGTTCGATTGGGGCAGGTTCTGGCCTGTGATTCTGATCTTTTTGGGTCTTTGGCTGACGTTCCAGCGCATCGGCGGGCTTAAACGGAATGGCTAATTCGAGAAAGGGCAGGCCGCCAATCTTCGGTCTGCTTCTGGTCGCTGTTGGCCTCGTTTTGCTGCTGCAGAACCTGGAGGTCGTGAGCTGGACACTCTGGCCCGAGCTGTGGCGATTCTGGCCTTTGCTGTTAGTGAGCGTCGGTGTGAACCTGATCATCGGACGTCGCTTTCCGATCATCGCCACCGCAATCATCGCCGCCTTGGTTGCGGTCGCATTCGTGGGCGCGGCAACCTACGCGGAGCGCGAAGACGACACCATCGTAGTTGACACTTTTTCGGAGCCGCTCGGGGACACCACTGAACTGAATTTCAGAGTGGCATACGGCCTGGGGAGGCTCGAAATCGATTCGCTGTCATCTGTTTCGTCCAGCTTGGCGGAGGGCGTGTTCGAGACCGAATGCCGCGGCGCGGCCACGTCCCTCGAGAAGCACGGCGGCACTGCCTCGATAAATGTCGAGGCGGACGCTAGGGCCGTCCTGTGCCAGTGGAACTCAGATTGGAAGATGTCGTTGTCACAGGTCCCTCAGACCACAATCGAGGTGAGCTCCGGTGCTTCATCGATCGAACTCGACCTCACCGACCTGAAGGTGATCAACCTGGACGTGAGTGTGGGAGCGGCCAGCGTCGAGATCACGATGCCCGCCAATGCTGGTCACGTGGACGCTCACATCAGTGCCGGTGTATCCAGCATCGATGTGCGGATCCCGGAAGGAGTGGAGGCTCGGATCGTGCGTGACTCTGGCCTATCGTCCTTCGACGTCAGCAGCCGATTCCCGAGTGTTGCGTCGAGGGTCCCCGAGGACCGCAGAGACGATACCATTGGTGGCCGCGACCTGGGCGACATCTTCGAGTCGGCCGGCTACCGAGACGCCGCAAACCGCATCGACATCGAGTTCGACGTAGGTGTCTCGAGCGTCAACGTGCACTGATTTGCTGGTTCATTGTGGGAATCCCCCCTTTTTGGGCGTTTGCAAAACACACGTCATTCCCGCGAACGCGGGAACCCAGAGGGAAAACGAAGCAACCGATTCGGCGACGCTTCTCCGGTTTGGAATCTGATGCGTCTGCCGATCCCCCTCACCCTCGATCAAGCCGAGGGCAGGCTCTGAATCCTCTCCCCGAGGGGGAGAGGGGACACGTCCTCTGGACGTGTTTGGGTTTTGCAAAGGTCTCACGGAGGGGAGAGGGTACCAGCCTTACGGACGTGTTGGCGTCGTACAAGTGCCTCTGTTTGTAAGTCCCTCGCAATAGTCACATCACCTTCAATCAAGGGATCGGCAACCGAGACGAATCTGAGTGACCAGAAGTCTCGTTTGTGACAGGTTGATTGGAGTTAGCTCCGATTGGGGCTTACACTCGTGTTCTCTCGACAACCATTTGGACCAAAGGTCTTGGAATGAAGAATTTCATCGTTATCTACCACGCATCAGAAGAAGCCTCGAAACAGATGGCGAATGCCACGCCAGAAGAGATGAAGGCAGGGATGGAGCCTTGGATGGCGTGGGCAGCAAGTTGTGGCGACGGGCTCGTGGACATGGGATCGCCGTTGGGCGGCGGGCAAAAAGTGAGCGATTCGGGAAGCTCGCCGAGTGACAGAGAGGTCGTAGGGTATTCCATCTTGCAGGCCGAAGACATGAATTCAGCGGTAGCTTTGCTCGAAGGTCACCCGCACCTTGGTTGGGCGGAAGGTTGCGAGATCGAAGTGCACGAAACTCTTGCCATGCCCGGTTGACCGGGCCAACTCGTTTTGCAGTAACGCCAACTAGTGCCACGGTTCTTGGCGAGAGGGACCGGATGCACTGAACTGCCCCTCACCTCTTCGCTTTGCGCCATGTCGTAGCCGGTAGTTACTCTGCATGGCGTTCGTCATTTGCGCAAAGGTTCTCTCCCCCTCCGTGAGACCTTTGCAAAACGTGCCGTCATTCCCGCGAACGCGGGAACCCAGGGGAAAGACAGTGCAACCGATTCGGCGACGCTTCTCAGATGGGGGTTTGTCCGGTTAGGTATCTGATCGGTCCGTCGATCCCCCTCACCCTCGATCAAGCCGAGGGCAGGCTCTGAATCCTCTCCCCGGTGGGGAGAGGGGACATGCCCTGTGGGCGTGTTTTGGGTTTTGCAAAGGTCCTCTCCCTCGCAGGGGAGAGGGGAGACCCCGACAGGTCGGGGTTCGGGGTTCAATCGTAGTCGGCTGGTGTGAGTGTCCGCCCCTCGGCCGGATCCGGGCTCCCCGGATTTTTCGTTTCAGAGGTATTCGCTACCAGACCGCGGAGTCGCCATCGCGTCTCGGGTCGGATGCGGCGGACATCGTGCCTTCGGCACGGTGCACCTGTATCGCCCCTTCGCTGCCGGCTCCTTCGAACGGCGCAATCGGGGTCACCTCGTGACCTCGTGCCTGCAACCCTTGGATTACTCCTTCTTCCACACGATCTTCGATGTCCAGCCGATTCATCTCGGTGTGCGGGTAAGTCGACGATGTACGCCCCTGGTAATGCGTCCAGCGCGGCCCTTCGATCGCCTCTGCAACCGTCAATCCATGATCGAAAACACCTGAAACTATCTGGAAGTTCGTCTGGACCTGAGTGTCGGCGCCGGGTGTTCCGCAGACCAACTCCAAATCGCCGCCGTCTTCGACAGCATCGGAGAAGACCATGACCGGGTTCATCGTGTGACGAACTCGTTGGCCTGGTTTTAGGTAGTCGATGTGGTCGGGGTCAAGGTGCCAGTAAGTCATGCGGTTGTTCAGAAGCACTCCCGTGTTGCCGGCGATCAGGCCTGAGCCGTAGCCCATCTGAATGCTCTGCAACTCGCCAACAGCATTGCCCCAGCGATCGACGACGCAGAAGTGGGTGGTGTCTGACCCAGCCGCTCCGGCACCCGCCTTTGCGTCGTGGGCTTTGACCGAGCCGTTTGGGTGGTGAATCAGACCATCACGCCGATACTTCTTAGACTTATCCGGCGACCTGTCCGTAAACGCCCAAGGATCGCCCTCGGTCAACTCGTCTTCTGCCATCGCGAGCTCGAAATCGATCATTTTGGCGCGCTCGGCTGCGTACTCCTTGTCGAGCAAGCCCTCGACTGGCACATCCACGAAGTTAGGATCAGCCATGTAGGCCTCACGATCCGCAAATGCGATCCTCTTGCACTCCGTCATCACGTGCACCGCTTCCGCTGAGAGGTATCCGAGCCCTTGAGCATCGAACTCTTCAAACAGGTTCAACTCTTGCAACAGAACGTGGCCGGACGAGTTCGGTGGTGCCTCGTAAACAGTCCTCCCTCGATATGTGGTTGAGATCGGCTCTTGCCACTGCACTTTGTGGTTTTTCAGGTCGTCGTATCGAAGCAGACCACCGGCTTCTTCGCTGAACCTACCGATCTCTCGAGCGATGTCGCCTTCGTAAAACGCTGCGCGACCTTGTTCTGCGATCGTCCGATAAGTCTTTGCAAGATCCGGGTTGCGCCTCAATTCGCCCGGTTTGAGCCACTTGCCACCAGGGGCAAACACAGCGCCAGACGTCGGTGCATCCCGCAGCAGTGAAAATTGCGATGTCGAAGTTGCTTGACCATGCGATACAGGAACACCGTCTTCGCACAACTCGATTGCAGGCTCGATACAGGTCAGCAGAGGCAGCGATCCGTGTCGCTCATGAGTAGCTAGCAGGGCATCTAGGATGCCAGGGACGGAAACGCCCAAGATTCCAGTGAGGGGAATCCCATCTGGGTAACGATCAGGACTCGCCATCGCCGGTGCCGCACCAGTGCCGTTCGCCACCTCTACGACACCCTTCTCGCGCATGTGCGTCATCACGAAGCCGTCGCCCGCGATACTCGAACCCGATGGTTCCGCGACTCCCAAGGCAAAAGCCACCGCTATCGCGGCATCCACGGCATTGCCGCCCTTGTGAAGAATGCGTATTCCGGCCTGCGCGGCCATCGTGTGGTTGGCAACCACCGCGCCTTTTGAGCCCATCCGAGGCGGGCGAAACGCCTGGCCAACAATGCCGTGTGGGGATTGGTACTTCATGATTTGCCCCTCGTAGATGAGTTCAACATCGGTTTCAAACTTAGTTGCGCTAAGTTTACGCCCACCTGACGATGGCGGTTAATCCGAGTATCGCTAACGATGAGGTAAGGTAATTGGTCGAAACCGATTCATCTGACAAGCGAGTTCGAAATGCCAGCCATCGCGTCCGGAACCAAAGCTCCAGACTTCACACTCACCGCCCACGACGGCGAATTCGTGCGTCTATACGACGTCTTGGCAGAGGGGTGGAGGGTGATACTGACGTTTCACCCTGCGTCGTTCACCGGCGGCTGAACAAACCAGCTGACACGACTCCGTGAGAGTCGAGAAGACGCCGATAACGCCCACGTAAAACTGCTCGAAATAAGCTGTGATTCTTTACCCGTACAGATGGCATGGGTCAACACGACTCTCGGCGACGACGCGCCGAATTCGGCGCAAGTGCTCTCGGATTTCTGGCCCCACGGTGAAGTTTCCCAGTCTTATGGGGTGCTCAACGAAGATCGAGGCATGTCCAGCAGATCGCTATTCGTGATCGACACCGACGGAATGATCCTGGATTCCCAGGAATTCACGCAGCGAGGCGTGTTGCCCGATGTGGCTGCAGCCGTACGGCTCGTGGCAAATCTCGATTAAGTGTTCGACTCTCGCGATTGATTTATTTGGGGTTCGGACATGTTGTCCTTCCCCCTAACGTCTTTGCAATAGTCTCGTCATTGCGGGGGAGGCCGCAATCCAGGCAGCCAAGAGGGGGAAGGGCAAGTCTTGGCATCAGATTGGAGCCATGCACCTGACGTGCCGCTCCGCCCCAGATTCTTCGACAGGTTGCGAGTAGGCTGCAAATCATGCGGCCTCGTCGCAGCACCCCGCTACGCGGGGAGGATGACGAGAGTCTTGCAAAGGTCTCTCGGGCGGAGAGGGGAGCTGTCTATTGGGCGGATCAAGAGTTTGCATACGTTTTTGATGGGAAGGACGAGGCTTCAGGGATCGTGGTCACGCCATCGCCCCTTTGGGGACTGCCGAGTTCGGTGCAGAGGGGTGTCCTGTGATGAACGACGTTCTATTCGAGGCATATGAACCTTTTTCAGAGCCAAAACGTATCATCATTTTGTAGCTTGAAGCCGAACGTAATTCCGAATTCCCTAAATTAGAAACCCGTAATGTTCAACCTCATAGCGAGCGCGGTATCTAATCGCAGAACCATCGCCGCAATAATCGTCATCTGGGTGATATTCGCGGGTGTTATTCAGCAAGTCGCTCCTTCGATTGAGGAAGTCTCCACGAACGAAGCAGCGGAGTTCCTGCCCACCGGCACCGAGGCTTTCATGGCCATCGAACTCGCGGATGAGAAGTTCGCCACAACAGGCGGAACGCCGGCAATCATCGTGGTGCGCAATCCCGGCGGATTGACTGAAGCCGATATCTCAAAAGCGACCAGATTCGTCGCCGTGCTCGAGTCGGACGAAGCCCCGACAAACGTCGTAAGGGTCATATCCGACCTGGGATCCAGCCGGCCCGCTGGTCCTCCCAATTCACAACAGCCTGTGCGTACCTCGCCCGATGGAACCGCGATTACGATCACGGCAATCATCTCGGGCTCGAGATCCGATGTAGCGTTCGACAACACAGTTGATTGGCTGCGAGAGCTTGACGACGTTGTCGGCTTGACCGGAGATGCCGCCGTTTACGTCACCGGCCCGGCGGGCATCATCAAAGACGCGGTGGACGTCTTCAGGTCGATCGACTTCAGAGTGACGTTGATCACAGTGGGTTTGGTGCTCGTGTTGATGCTGCTCATATATCGATCGCCGCTCTTGGCCCTGCTCCCTCTCATCTCGGTAGGGGTCGCATTGGTAGTCGCGCAGGCCGTTGCGGCGCTGCTGACCGACAACTTCGGTCTCGCCCTGAACGGCCAGGTAACCGCGATCATGTCAGTCCTGATGTTCGGAGTGGGCACCGACTTCACGCTCTTCACTGTGTCGCGTTACCGAGAAGAGATCATCCGACACGAATCTCGTTTCTTTGCGATCGCGGCCACAGTTCGAGCCGTAGGACCCTCGATCGCGAGCAGCGCGGGAACCACTGTAATCGCCATGTTGGCCCTGATTCTTGCTCTGTCGGGAAGCCTAAAAACCATGGGACCAATGCTCGCGATGGCGGTGTTTGTCACGCTCATCGCATCACTGACCATCACGCCGGCGCTCTTGGTCGCGATGGGAAGAGTTGCGTTCTGGCCAATCGACCCCTATGCCAAGCATGAATCGAGAGACTCCCGCATCTGGAGCCGCGTCGCAGGTATCGTCGCCAAGAAGCCAGGGCTCATCATCGTAACTACGACCATAGGCCTCGCCGCGTTGGGTTCGGGGATGTTAACTCTCGAACCCCGATTCAGTTTCCTCGAAGGGTTTCCGAAAGACGTCGAGTCGCGGTTGGGATTCGAAGCCCTTGCCGAATCGTACCCGCCAGGCGAGTTGGCACCAACATCCGTGTACGTGTCTGTAGAAGGGGCGTCTGTATACGACCACCTAGACGCCATCGCGACCCTCTCATCGATGTTGGAATCAGATCCGTCAGTCGATAGAGTGCTATCAGTGACCCAACCGCTGGGCGAGGCGACATCCGTTTCCAACGACGACATCAGGACCGCCCTAGCGTTCGTACCGGCAGATCTCGAGAATATTCCCCCGGACGCATTAGCCAACATCCCTGCGGAACAGATAGCCGTCGTTCAAAACGTGATTGCCGGGAGCCGATTCGTCTCCGACGACCGGACGACATCCAAAATAGATCTGGTCTTTTCGAACGACCCGTACAGCGTCGAGGCGATGGACGCGATCCCCAGACTTCGAGAAACTGCGAAGTCCACCGCGACTCAAACCTCGCTCGCCGACGCCATTGTTCTCGTTGGTGGCGAGACGGCGACGCAAACCGATCAGCGCAGCACCAGCGAGCGCGACATAATCGTGATTTCGCCCATCGTCTCAGTCGCGATTTGGGTGATCCTCGCTCTGTTGCTTGGCAGCATTGTGGCGCCAACCTACCTCGTCCTCACAGTCGCGCTGAGCTTCGTCGCCGCGATGGGTCTCTCTGTATTGATCTTCCAGAACGTCATGGGACACGAGGGCTTCGCCTTCGGCAGCATTCCCTTCGTATTCGTATTCTTAGTCGCCCTCGGAGCCGACTACAACATCTACATAATGTCTCGGATCCGTGAGGAAACGGCCAACAGGGGACTGGTTGACGGAACGAAACACGCCATCACGCGAACAGGGGGAGTAATCACTTCGGCCGGCATAATCCTTGCTGGAACGTTCTCGGTTTTGGCGACGTTCCCCCTCAGAGACCTGGTCCAGCTGGGGTTCACGGTGATGATCGGAATTCTTCTCGACACGTTCATCGTGCGAGGCATCTTGGTGCCGGCTATCGTGATCAAGTTGGGAGAGTGGAACTGGTGGCCGTCGAAGATGCCCAAACGGAGTGAGGGCGCAACCCCGGCTGTTTTGGAGACCGAAGCGTAGGCGTCAAACTCACCCCCCGCCCTGAATCGCCTCCCAGTCGGCGCTGTCTTGAGGATCGTAGCCGACCAACTCCCGGGTGTGGGTCAAGTCCCTGAATCTTGTCCGGTTGTCGGAGACGCCGTAGACGATGCCGTACCTGATATCTTCTGAAGCTTCCAAGCACCGCCAAACTATCTGCGCCGCGTCTCGGTGGCTCAACCAAACTGCTGCGTGACGTGGATCGACTGGTTTATCGCCGGCGGTGACTCTGCCTAATCGGATGCAGATCACGGAGATTCCGTGCACCTCCGAGTAGTAACGCCCTAGGTGCTCGCCCGTTAGCTTGGCGACTCCGTAGATGTCGCCCGGCCGGGATGGCGAGTTGTGATCCACCAACGGGCGCGGATCCGGAATGTCATCGAAACGCGCCTCCACCATCGCTTTGTATGGCTCGTCAACTTCATACTGCTTTTGAGTTGCACCTGAGCTGCCGAACACGACGCGTTGCACTCCAGCCTCTCTGGCGGCTTCGAACACGTTGTAGGTGCCGATCATGTTCACGCTGAACTGGTTCTCGTGGGATGGGCCAAGATACGCCGCCATATGCACCACCGCGTCGATCCCCTCGAAAGCTGGCTTGATCGCCTCCAAATCGGTGATGCTCGCGTTTGTCGTCTCGACGTCTGGGACATCCGACCGGTTCAACGCCTTCACGGTGTATCCGCGGCGCACCAGCTCCCTTCCGGCCACTCCACCGATCAGGCCGCTCATGCCGGTCACGAGGATATTTTGATAATTCTTGGTTTCCATCGTTCGCCTCTTCCTATGATCTGCGTCCGTAACTCGGAAGTAAGGGCAGGAACTGCCAGTTTATACTTTCAATCTAAGCCCGAAACTGTAGTTTCTATGTGGCTGGAAGCCTTAAATCACGACACGCGGTAGAGCGATTTGAACCAAGATCGGCACTCAGCCGAAGACCCTGATGTCGAACGCGATTCGCTCGCCGCGCTGAGTCAGGCTCAAACCGAAGCCGAACTGGAATCTTGGCGAATCGAGTATCTGGGCAGACGCGGCGTAATCTCCACGTCGCTGCGATCCATAGGCGAAATGCCGCCGGAACAACGCCGCGAAAAGGGAGCTTCTTTAAATCGCCTGAAGACGCAGTTGACGCAGGCATTCGAAGAGGCCCAGCAACGCATCGCTTCGTCAAAAACGAAAGCCGATTCCGCAACAGCAATCGATGTCACCCTCCCCGGCCGCCGCGGCAACTTTGGTGGTCTGCATCCATCGGAGATGATGATGCGAGAGATCTTGGAAGCCTTCAACGAGATGGGCTTTCAAACAGTCGAAGGGCCTCTCGTCGAGTTCGAAAAATACAACTTCGACATGCTCAACATCCCGGCCGATCACCCTGCGCGAGACTTACAAGACACGATCTGGATCGACCGGGGATCCGAGAATCGCGTTCTCCTAAGGACCCAGACGTCACCGATGCAGATTCGAACCATGGAGACGCACGAACCACCTGTAAGGATCGTCTCGCCCGGTCTCTGCTTCAGACAAGAGGCCACAGATGCTACTCACGAGTGGCAGTTCCACCAGATCGAAGGACTTGCCGTCGATGAGGGTGTTACGATGTCCGACCTCAAAGGCACTCTCTACGAATTTGCCCGGCGCATCTTCGGGCAGAACCGTAAGATTCGATTTCGATGCGACTACTTCCCTTTCGTCGAGCCGGGCGTGGATGTCTCAGTTGATTGGAACGGTCGGTGGGTCGAGATAATGGGTGCCGGAATGGTGCATCCCAAAGTTCTGCGGGGCGTCGGATACGATACCGACCGCTACACGGGTTTTGCATTCGGCATGGGGCCGGAACGCATCGCTATGCTCCGCTATGACATCGAAGACATACGGCATTTCTTCTCGAACGACCTGCGATTTTTGAGCCAGTTTTAGCTGCTCGACCGATTCACCTGCCTGATTTGCGATGAAAGCACCTCTCTCTTGGCTGAAGCAGTACGTCGACATCAAGATCGATGTAGACGAGCTCGCCCATCGTCTCACCATGGCCGGCAATGAGGTCGATTCCATCGAGCGAAACGGGTACATCGACAAAGTAGTAGTCGGTGAAGTCTTGGAAGTTAATCAGCACCCGCAGGCGGACAGACTCCGTTTGGTGAAAGTCAGTGATGGCTCTGCCCAACACGAAGTGGTGTGTGGTGCTCCGAACGTTGCCGCGGGCCAGAAGATCGCCTTCGCATCGATCGGCGCCGAGCTTATCGATGCCTACAGTGACGAACCGAACAAGAAGCGCCGGCTCAGAAAAGCCAAAATTCGTGGCGTCGAATCATCGGGGATGGTGTGCTCTGAAAAGGAGCTCGGAATCGGAGACGATCATGAGGGAATATTGGTATTGCCTGCCGATTCACCTATTGGCGCCCCTCTTGGCGACATCATCGGAGATACAACCCTCGACCTAGAGCTGACTCCCAACCGTCCCGACTGTCTGGGCTTGGTCGGAATCGCACGAGATGTTGCGGCGCTAACCGGTGAATCTTTGCGCATGCCGAATCTCGAGTATGAGACCACTTCGACAGCCGTTGAGAAACTCACAACGGTAACCGTTGAGGCCCCGGACCTTTCACCGCGTTACGTGGGTGCGGTGATCCAAGACCTGAAGATCGGGCCATCTCCAGAGTGGTTGAGAGATCGCATTGTGTCGCTCGGCGAACGCCCCATCAACAACGTTGTCGATGCCACCAACTTCGTGATGTTTGAGCTAGGCCAGCCCCTACACGCATTCGACTACGATAAAGTGGCGGATCATCACGTGATCGTAAGGCGCGCGAACGAGGGCGAAAGCCTCACCACTTTGGACGGTGTAGAGCGGGTACTCGATTCCGAGTCGCTGCTCATCACGGACAAAGATGGCGGAATCGGACTCGCCGGCATCATGGGCGGCGCGAACTCAGAAATCACCGAAGAAACAACCAACGTTTTTCTGGAATCTGCGAACTTCAACGCCGAAAACAACCGCAGAACGGCAGGTATGTTGGGACTCCGCAGCGAGGCTACTCTCCGATTCGAGAAGGGCTTACGAGCCGGATTGACAGGGGTCGCCATCCGTCGCTGTCTTCGCATCATTCAGCAGGTGGCAGGTGGAACTGTCGCGCGTGGCTTGATTGACGAGTGGCCCGGCAAAGGCACCGAGCAGACCGATGTCACTTTGACGCGTGAACGCATTCGCCAAGTGATGGGTGTCGATTACTCCGATGAGCTTGTGGAGTCGACGTTGAACTCACTCGGCTTCGAATTGGCTCGGATCGAAGACGGTTGGCGCGTCGCCATTCCTTATTGGCGATCGGATATCGCCATACCAGAAGACCTTATCGAGGAACTCGCGCGCATTGTCGGCTACGACGAGCTGCCGGCGACGAATTTGTCTGGGGAAGTCCCGCCGCAAGAGCTTCAACCGCTCCGCAACATACGCAAAAGGGTGGTCGACGCGCTGACGTCGCAGGGACTGCAACAATCTATTTCATACATGGCTACAACCAAGAACGTTGAAGACCGGATAAACCCAGCTGGCGATTTGCCGGATAACGTTACGGTCGAGAATCCGGTGTCTTCAGAACTGGTAGCTCTGCGCAGAACGATTCGCGCACCTGCCCTAGAGACCGCGGCGCGAAACACTCGTACATGGCGTGATCCAATCGCAATATTTGAAGCCGGCAAGGTCTTTATCCAGTCGGACAAAAGCGACGGTTTGCCAGACGAACCCGAGTTCGTGGTCGGCGCCTTGACTGGAAAACGCAGAACCGACCAATGGAGGGAAGATTCCTCCGACTTCGACTTCTTCGATGCGAAAGGAATCGTCGAGCACATTCTTGAAGTACTTGGCATCGAAGCTCGGTTCCTGCCGTTGGAAGATGCGACTTATGGCAGCGGAGCGGCTGCTGCTATCGAGTCACTCGGGCCCAACGCGATAAAAATAGGTTCAGTCGGCATGGTTAGTTCCGATGTTTGGGAACGTTTCGAGCCGGAGACGCCCAACGCAGTGATGTTCGAATTGAATATCAACGCGTTAACAAGACTCGTCGGCAACCAAACTCGTGGGGACGCATACGCGCCGTACGCGCGATACCCTGAAGCCCCACGTGATCTGGCCCTGTTGTTGGGGAGCGAAGTGCCGGTGGGTGATGCCATGGATATCTGCAAATCGAATCGATTGGTTAAGTCAGTATCGGTATTCGACGTCTACGAAGGCGACGGCGTGCCGCAAGGGCAAAAGTCTGTTGGGCTCAGAGTCATCTACCAATCGAATTCAGGGACGTTGCGCGCCGAACAGGTTTCGAGGGCCGAGTCGCAGATAGTGAGCCGCTTGGAACGGCAACTCGGCGCGACTCTAAGACAGCAGTAGCCGATTCATGACCACTCACGCCCATCACGCCGATCGGCCGCACCGGCACCACTACGATACCGAGATGTTGAGCGTCGAAGAAGCTCGCGAACGGATCCTGAGCTATTTCAAACCCCTCGATGTCGTAAGCACTCCGTTGTTGGACGCTTTGGGCTCAACTTTGGCCGAGGATCTGGTTGCGGAGTTCGATATTCCACCGCTCGCCAACTCAGCCATGGACGGCTACGCGCTTCGGGCGAAGGATGTGTCGGCGGCCTCGGCGGAAACGCCAGTGATTTTACCGGTGACCGGCTATGTCGCGGCTGGTCAGGTACCAGATAGAGCGATCGAGCCGGGCACCGCGATTCGCATCATGACCGGTGCGCCGGTTCCTGAGAAGGCCGATGCCGTAGTCCCATTCGAAGACACAGATGAAGATGAGCGTCGCTCGTCAGGTGGGAACGGTCTCCAGGAGATCGGCATTCGCTACGCGGCCGGCCCTCACGACAACATCAGACCGGCGGGAGAGGATATAAGCTCCGGCGAAACCGTGCTGCGAACGGGGACCGAGTTGCAGGCAGGAGCCATAGGCGTCGCCGCTTCCCTCGGCAGAACACATATCAAAGCGATACGCCGTCCCGTGGTCGCAATCGTATCTACCGGCGACGAGCTGTTGGAACCGGGCGAACCGCGTCAGCCGGGCAAAATCTACAACTCGAACGCCTACAGCATCGCCGCGGTTGCACAACGATACGGAGCCGAGACTCGCATCGTGGGGATCGCTAGGGACACAATCGAATCGCTCAACGCGCTCCTCGATCAAGCACTAGACGCTGATATGGTCGTCACGTCCGCGGGCGTCTCCAAAGGCGATTACGACGTGGTTAAAGATGTGCTCGCCCAACGCGGCGAGATCGCGCTATGGTCAGTCCGGATGCGCCCAGCCAAACCTTTGGCATTTGGCGCTTTAACCGCACCAGACGGCCGAAAAGTCCCGCACCTCGGATTACCGGGCAACCCAGTCAGCGCTTTAGTGGCTTTCGAGCAGTTTGGGCGACCGGCGATCCGGTTGATGATGGGAAAAGCGGCGTTGGGCAAACCCGCCATCACGGCAATCATGGACGACGAGATCCATAACCACGATGGCCGGAGGGTTTATGCCCGCGTCGAGGTTTATCGAGATGAGGAAGGCCGGTATAGGGCGCGCACCACGGGGAATCAGAGTTCAGGAGCATTGATATCGATGGCAAAAGCCACTGGGCTGGCCGTATGCCCTGACGATGTCGCTATGATCCCAACCGGCGCTGAGGTCAGGGTAGAGATGCTCTACTGGCCGGACGACGAATTTTTGAGCGTATCCACTGCGTTCTAGGTGCGCACACCCCGCACTTCCGCCCCCGACTCGTCGAGCGGTATATATTGAGTTCTTAACACTCTTTCAGAAGGTGCCAATTAAACATGATCATGAACGTTGAGCCTCAAGCAGCTGAAATCGACCAAGTTCCGGTCCAAAACCATCTCTATCACATCGATCAAGTGGCATACGAAGAAGCTGGGGAATCGCTCGAGTTCATGGTGTGGCGTAGGTTGTGTTGGACAGGTGATTGTCGCTTGTGCAAAGCCAACCCAGACGCGAAGCCGCCTGCGCCCGTAAACGTAAGGTCCATCAATACGATCTACAACGCGATTCGTCGTTGCGCCAAGCGTGACGACTTCATACTCGCCAACATGTCGATTCTCGAAGTCATCTTCAGGATTCTGCTTCGCAACAGTAACGAGCCGATGCGCCTGCTAGATATCGCTCAGACGATTGAAGAAGAGTGGGTTGCGGTGCTGGCAATGAAATCAGTCGCTCCTGCCACGATCCAGCGCATGTTAGACAATCCGAACCAATACAAAATCCGTCGAGCATCTGAGCCTGAGTGAAATTGACGGGCAGAGGACCGGCGAGTATCAACCCCACATGTGTCACTGAGTAGCGATGCCAGAAGCAGCGGGCCGCGTCGATTTCTGGAACATCGGATACCCGTTGCTAGGCGCGATCGTCTATCTCATTGCCCCGATCTCGATCGCCTTCATCTCTTACGGCCTCTATAGGCGGGCCAAATTCTGGCGAACCGGCGGGCAGTACGATGAGTTGGGATCGCATGCCCAGCGGGTCCGGGCGTTCTTCAGGGTTGGCGCATTCGGAGCCGGGGGCCACGGCAAGTTCCAGCCGACGTCCGAGCGTTTCTCGAGCCTCATGCACTTCGCGATCTTCTGGGGATTTGTAGTGCTACTCATCGCCACGACCTTGGCGGCCATCGAATTCAACGTCGAAGAGTATCTCGAGGTCACCTTCCCAACAGCCCACTACCGAGTGCAGACCGGATTCGTGTGGGATATCTTTGGTGGTCTTCTGGCCGCTGTCGGACTTGGGATGGCGCTGTGGCGGAGATACGTCTTGAAGCCGGATCGACTCAAGACATTCGCTGATGACGCAACAGTGCTGTCGTACCTCGGAATACTGCTGATCACTGGATTCGCGCTAGAAGGTCTGCGCATCGGTGCCACTGAACTCAACCCAATGTCCGAGCTGCACAATCCTGAAATCGCTATCTGGTCTCCAATCGGGTGGCTATTCGCAAAAGGTTTCGGCGGCGTCGGAGTATCACCGGACAGCATGACGACGATTCACAAAGGCTTGTGGTGGCTCCACGCCGGCATATTCGCCGCCGGTTTCGCCTATGCAGCGATAGGCTTTAGCAAGTTGACTCACATAATCGTCTCGCCGCTGAACATCTACATGCGTACACTTCGCCCCCGAGGCGCATTGAAGCCGATGGGGGATTTCGAAAGTCTTGAGACGTTCGGTGCCAACGACCTGCCGAATCTGACGTGGCAGCAACTGCTCAGTTACGACGCCTGCACGAACTGCGGCATATGCCAGGACAACTGTCCTGCGTGGGCAGCCGGGAAACCTCTGTCTCCTAGAAAGGTCATCCAAGATTTGCGTGGCTACATGGAGCAAAGGGCGCCCGAAGTAATAGGCGCTCGTTCTCTTGGTTCTGCACCGCCGTCCCCTGCAGTTTCGATGACTTCGGAAGCAGTGGGAGAGGAGGAGCTTTGGGCTTGCACAACCTGCGCGGCGTGCGTCGAAGCTTGCCCGGTCTCGATCAATCATATCGACTCGATAGTCGATATGCGACGTTACCTGATGCTCGAACAAGCTTCGGCGCCGGAGACCGCCTTGACTGCTCTCCAATCGATGGAGCAACGCGGTCACCCTTGGAGCGGCACCACCCTCACTCGCACGTCGTGGTTCGACGGCTTGGAAGGCGTGCCGTCAATCGCTAAGAACCCGAACCCCTATGTGCTCTTCTGGGTCGGATGCACGGGAGCGCTGGTAGATCGCGGGGTAGATGTGACTCGTTCGATGGCGTCGGTGCTCAAAAAGGCTGGAGTGAACTTCGCGGTCCTCGGCGGCGAAGAGACGTGTACCGGCGATCCGGCGCGCCGCATGGGCAACGAGTATCTCTACACGATCCTAGCTTCACAGAATATCGACACACTACAGCGACACAAGATCAAAACCGTCCTCACCACCTGCCCGCACTGTTTCAACACGATGCGTAACGAATACTCGCAGGTAGCCGAATCGAACGGCCAAGACCCGTGGGACGTGGATGTGCTCCACTATACGGAGTACGTAGAACAGCTCATAGATCAGGGCCGGTTGAAACTGACCGACATCGATCCAGCCGGCCAAAACGTCACATATCACGACTCCTGCTATCTAGGCAGACATAACGACATTTACGATGCTCCCCGCAACATCGCTGAGGCCGTTCCCGGCGTGAAGCTGCAGGAGATGGAACGATGCAGGAGCCGAGGCTTCTGTTGCGGCGCAGGCGGAGGGCGCATGTGGATGGAGGAATCGGGAACGCGCGTCAACCACATCAGAACCGATCACTTCTTGGAAACCGAGGCCGACACCGTGGCCGTATCATGCCCGTTCTGTCTTCAAATGTTCGAAGAGGGCATCAGTGCCAAAGGCGAGCAAGAGACCAAAAAGGCGCGGGATTTGATCGAGTTAGTGGATGAAGTAAGCGAGGGCTAGATCCGTAGCTGATTCGACCCGAAGGGAAGAAATAAGCTGGGTGCTATCGTGCTTTGCATTCTTTGAGGAACATCGTCCCTAGAACATAACTCCCAACAGAGCATGTGGCACGAAAAGTTTCACCAATGTTTGTGCCGATTTGGGCTTGGGTAGGAAGATCTTGCAGAGCCACATACTCAAGAAATAAACTACCTCGAGCCTTGAATGATTCTTCATCTGTGACGAGTCTGACATCCCCATTTTCAATCTCGCCGACAGTCCCTTCAATATTCACACGTCGGCCCTTATATGTGTGATCAAATCTAGTAGCGTTTGCTTTCCGCTCTTTGAATAACTGCACCGCTGTAACATTTGGAATGCTTTCAGGGCTTACTGTAGCTGCGAGAGTTCCGCTGGATGTTTCGTTGGGATCGAGTGTTTCATCCTCGCTTGCCCCGGAAATTGCGAACAACAGAATAATCATCACAATGGATACCCCGATGGTACCGAAAAGAACTTTGAGATCGTTCTGCTGCCTACTCAATGGCAACCCCATATTGTCCTTAAAACCGCCAGCGAGAATTGTTATCAGGTCAAGAACTGTCCAAATAAAAAATCCGCCCAGAGTAAGGAGCATCATCAACCCAGTGAAACTCTTCCCGATGTAGAAGCGATGTATGCCCGCTACACCGACGAGCCCCAAGACGCAAAGAAGGCCGGCCAACCTACGGCTCTTGTCGGAATCACCTAGCCTTATCTTCAATTCCTCCAATTCAAAACTCCTAATGTTCCTTGCAAATCAAATGAGTCCGTCCCTAACCAAGTCTTAAGGCCAACGCGTGAAGAGGGTGCGCGATATTGGTAAGTAATCCTTACCCTTGATCTCCAAGTGTTCAAACTTGGCACGATAACACGGTGGAGAGTCTATGCACTGGTAGCGTCGCACGCAAGTGGACGCTTATCAGACAGCTTTCGGCAATCATGACCGTGGCTTGCGGATCGAACTAGGCGCGACGCAGGAGGAGCTGGCGCATCGCGCGGGTTGCCACGTGACCTATCTGTCCGGCGTCGAACGCGGCATCAGGAACGCATCCCTGAAAACATTCGAGCCAGCGCGGACGGCTCTAGGCATCGGGGTCGCGAAGCTCTTCGCGTTTGAAACAGAACTACACCGTACTCGTGAGAACAACGGCCCGAAATTAACCGAATCCCTACAATCCGACAGAACATCGCATCAGGGCTTCCACTGCTTCCCTGCCACGCACGCCTCGCCAGCTTGTCTCGGTGGTCGAAAGAGCGGCGGCGGCTGAAGCAAATCTCGCGGATTCCACAGCATCGCCTGTTTCCGCGTACCTGATCAGCATCGCCGCGGCGAATACATCACCCGCGCTGGTGGTGTCGCGTCCAGCGTTTTCCACGAACGATGCGTAAGACTCGATCTCAAGGCCATCTTTGTCGTCGCTTGTGTAGAGGCGGGACCCTTGGGAGCCGTGTGTGACGATCAACATTCGAGCCACTCTTCTCCAATCGTCGAGCGAATTCTCACCGACCTCCGAGTCTGAAACGATGCAGATGTCCCACCCGTCGCTCATCCCTGGAGGAGGCGCGGGATCGACGCTAATTCGTGAAGGCAACGGTTCGTCCCAGCTTCTCAACCAGCCTTGGGGCACAACGCAGGAAACTTGAGGGCTCCACCATTTGAGGCAGTCGGCTGGGAGCTCTTGGGTGAGTGGGCCGACGTACAGCATCTGGGGGCTCAGCCAACTGCTCGGCACATTTGCCAACTCGATGACGCCACCACGAGCCAGCAACCGTTGAGCACGGTTGCCCTCGGGATCGTATACGTTCTCGAACGTCGATGTTTCAGCTGATCGGATGTTGACCACCCGTCCGCGTTCGCGCAATACCTCGCCAAACGGGTAGTCTCCTTCGGATGAGGTGATGATCGCCGCATTGACGCCCAATGCTTGAGCGGTCGTCGATGCAAAGGCAACAGCGCCGCCAGGTTGACGCTCTTCGTAGGTGCCCGGCGAGTAGTCCCATGTAACGTGACCGACGGCAACGAACGATGGTGTATCAGGATTCATCGTGGTGTTGGCTGGATGCAGGATGGGTGTGGACGCACATTATCTCAGACGCCGTCTCAAATGCACCCATCCGACCGGGCTGCTAGATCACCGTTGTCCGTCTTTATGAGCGACCAAGGCTCTTTCATCCTGCATAAAGTCAGGGGTGGACGTATGGTCCCAACACTTCAGAGCCGACCCTTCGCCGCAATGACGACGCTTTTCAACTCTCTGCCTTGGCGGCTGGCCCTCCCCAGATTCTTCGACTAGCTCAGGATGACAGGTGACGGGCATGACGGGATCTTCGATGCACGCGATTACTTCGATGACCGCCAGCACCTAACGGGCCGAAGTGGGAAGGGCCAAAGAAGGGGAAGGGTAACCGATTAAAGAACAGGATGGGAGTGAAATGACGTCTTCTCGGGGGAGTCGGTTCGGGCGTTATAATTCCCTTCCATTGATGAGGTCTTGGACAGCCTAACCCGCTGTTCCTACCAGTTGGAGAGCAGACAGAGTGACCAGCAGCGGATTTGAGACCAGGCCCAACATTCTCATAATCGGCGTCGACTCTCTCCGTGCCGATCATCTCAGTTGCTACGGCTACTCTCGCCTCACTTCGCCCTATATAGATCGGCTGGCTTCCCAAGGCACGCTGTTCGAGAACACCTTCAGCCCTCACATCCCCACTACTAGCGGCTACACGTCGATGATGAGCGGGATGGACGTCTTTACCTCTCAGGTGGTCGCACTACGACACAAGGGGCCGGTTAGGCCCGAGGTAACGATGCTCTCGGAGCTGTTAGGCAGCGAGGGATACAACACGACCTGCGTTGGTCTCAGCGGCAACCCGAGTTCGAGGGGCTTCGACAACTACCTCGACTACAGGGCGTGGGGCGACTGGTCCGAGAGACCCCTCGACAAGGCACAAGATCTCAACAGGGTGTTTATTCCCGAACTGGATCGGTTGCACGACGCGGGCCAACCATTCTTCGCCCTCCTTCGGCACATGGATCCGCATGCTGCATACCTGCCACCGGACCCCTATCAGCGCATGTTCTACCACGGCGACGAGTGCGATCCAGCAAACGATTCGATGGAGCCTGTCATGGCTTTCAAGCCTTTCAGAGACTTCTTCGCAAGCTGGATGCCTCCGGGCATCACGGACAAGAACTACGTCATCGCCCAATACGACGGCGCCATCGCCTACATGGACTCGTGCATCCAGACGATCCTGACCTACTTGGAAACGAAGGGCACCCTCGACAACACCATCATCGTTCTCAACTCGGATCACGGAGAGACGCTCTACGAGCACGAGTGTTGGTTCGACCATCATGGCCTATACGATTCCAACCTGCACGTACCTCTCATCATCCGTTATCCAGAAAAGGTCCCCGCCGGGTTAAGGATTTCCGGCTTCAACCAGCACAAGGACCTCATGCCCACGCTGTTGGAGCTGGCCGGAATTGAGAGCGATATCGATTTCGACGGCAGGAGCCTGTTGGGGATGGTGAACGGAGAGGTGTCCTCTCACGAGTCGGAGATCTACATCACCGAGTGCACATGGATGCGGAAGCACGGATGGCGGACTCCCCAATGGAAGCTAATCCGAGCCTTGGAGCCCGACTTCCACTTCAAACCACCTGTAGAGCTATACAACTTGGTCGAGGATCCACAGGAAGCTACCGACGTCGCGGAGGCACATCCCGATGTAGTCGACGCGCTCACTATGAGGATGGAGAGTTGGATCGAATCTCGGGAGCAGGAAACCGGTTTGAGTAATCCGATTTTCAATCAAGGCGACTGGCACGGGCACGAAGGGGTAGGCGCCTTCAAGTCGTCCCAGCAGGCCTACGAAACTCTGCACATCGGCGGCTCTTCGGAGGCGAGGCGTTTGCAGGCTAGGGAGCGGGAGCAGCCCGCGTGATGTTTCGCAGAGGGGATCAGACTTCGTGAGTTTGAGAGCAGCAATCGTCGGACTGGGCGGCATCGGCAGCCGGCACGCCGAGATATATGACGGCGACGATCGTTGCGAGATCGTGGCGGTCTGCGACGCGTTCCCGGAGAAGGCTGAAGCCGCAGTCCAACGTTACGGGTGTCCCGCGTTCGGATCGGTGGCGGAGATGATTGAGAGCACTCAGATCGACATCGCCAGCGTGTGCACCGCCGGCAAGGAGAACGGTGGCGACCACTACGAGCCGACGATGGCTCTGCTCAACGCCGGGATCGCCGTGCTGGGGGAGAAGCCCATCTCCAACGAAATCTCCAAGGCGCGAGAGATGGTCGCCCTCGGCAGGGAAATGGGGCTCAGGTATGGAATCAACCTGAATCACCGATTCACTCCGGCTGCCGTGAAGGCAAGGGCGTGGGTCGATGAGGGACGATTGGGCGAATTAAATATCGTCAACATGACGATGTGGATCAACAACCCCAACGAGAGTTCGCCCCACTTCCACATGCGGGCGCTCCACCCTCACTCCATCGATGTCATGCGCTACTTCTGCGGCGACATTTCGAAGGTGCAAGCGTTCTTCAAGCGAGGCAAGGGTCGCAGCATATGGTCAAACGTGCAGGTCAATATGCTATTTGAGAGCGGTGCGATCGGCCATCTGACAGGCAGCTACGATGCGGGGGGCAGCTACGGTCTCGAAACATTAGAAGTCGTCGGCTCCGAAGGCAGATTCGTGATCCGAGAGGCGTGCGAGAACCTCGAGTTCTACCCGCGACGCTCCCAACAGGTCGAGACTTACGCCTATCTTGGTGGCATGATGAGTTTCGGCGAGACGTTTCAGAGCCGAATCACGCGGTGGATCGATCAGAACGCGGAGGGCGCCAGCCCTGAGAAGATAGACGGCTGTGCAGAGGACGCCTTGAAGGCTCAGCTGGTGATCGAAGCGGCGATCGAGTCCTGGGAATCCGGCAACGTGATTGACATAGAGGAGATTTAGCGATGAAGATCGGTGCCAACTCGGTACTTTTCGGTGGACACAGCATGGCTAAGGCGTTCAAGTGCATTGCCATGGCCGGCTATGACGGAATCGAGCTCTCAGCCATCGACGGCATGAGCGAGCACCTGGTGCTGGATCGTTGGACCGAACTGGTCCCGGAGATCAACGACCTCTCGGAGGAGCACGGGTTGGAGCTGCTCGCCATGGAGCAGCCATCACACGATCCAGATGTCATGGTTCGGGCCTGCAAAGCCGCTTCTGCGCTAGGGATTCCGTTCGTCAACTGCGGTCCGGGAGGGCGAACGGGCGACGAGGAGAGCTTGAAAGCCTCGATAAAGTCGCTGTCAGCTTTGGCAGACATTGCCGAAGCACATGGCGTGACCCTCTGCGTCAAGGCCCACTACGGCGCCAGCATCTACAACACGCCCACTACGCTGCGAGTCATGGATGCGATAACTTCCCCCGCCTTGGGCATCGACATGGACCCTTCGCACATCTACAGGGCGGGCGAGAATCCGGTAGAAGCCATCGCGGCCATCATGTCCCGCGTCAAGCATGTGCACATCAGAGACTGCAAGGGCATGCAGCCATCACCGGGCAAGCCGGAAGACCAGGCCAACGGTAGAGGCGACATCGACCTGTTAGGTTTCGTTCGCGTGCTGCACGAACACGGGTACAGCGGCCCCCTGAATCTCGAGGTGATCGGCGCCAAGGAGTACAGCCTCGAGCAGTGCTGCACCATCGCAGCCGAAGCCCGCGGCCACATGCAGGCCTGCCTTCAGGCTTGCGGTGCGCGTTAGGTCTCGCTCTTAATTGCGCCGGAACGGTTGACCTGAGGATCAGCCGAATTCGGTGGATCCGAAGGGCTCTTCGACCTTTTCCCATTCAGCAGCCAACCCAACGGCGTGTACCTGACGAGGTATCGATACGTGACGATGCCAATCAACGCGGCGATTGCGCAGACCAGTAGGAATTTCACCTCTGCGGGCCATCCGAAGCGAAACATGTAGAAGTTCAGAAATGCCACGACTGGCAAGTGCATGATGTAGATCCAGTAAGACGAATCTGCCAGCCACCTCACGCTAGGGCTATCGCTCGTCAACAGCCGCATGAAAAGTCCGACGAAGCTGAGGGTGAACGCAACGACCGAAACGCTATAACCCACCAAATTCGTCAAGCCGCCCAAATCTTCGTCAACTTCGATGAATACGAGATGGAGTGCGAACGCAGCGGCACCTACTCCGAGCAGGGGCAGAAACACTCGTCGCGAGCTCAATCGGTTGAGCAGGTTTCTGCGGGCGTATAACCCGTAGCCGTACAGAAAGAAGAGCAGATTGTAGAGCATATCGGGCCAATTGATCGGCTAAAGCGACTTCGTTTCATTGCCATCTCTAAATATGAGAAGAACTGCGACCAGCACGACGATCAGAACGGGCACGCGGGAGAAGAGCGACTTGCCGATTACGTTTCCAACCTCTGAAGGGAACTTGATGAGTTGCCCAACCGCTCGGCCGAGTAGAAGGATCGCATACAAAACCAACAAGTAGTAGAGGAACCAGAGGTGAGTCAACAGGTCTTCGCCGAAGCCGAGGGTCAGCGGATTGGGCAATTCGTTGGTGTACCCGTAGATCCAGACTGCAGGCACCAATATGGCCATGATTGGGGCGAATATCAGCAAGGGCAAAGCTATTCGCTTCAATCGGCCTACAGTGAAACGACTCGTCATTCGACGTGAGAGCACCAAATGGGCGAAGAATCCGGCGAGAAGGAAGAAGACCGGCATTCTCCAAACGTGGATGAAGTCGAAAACGCTGAACAGCACCCCAGACTGGCTTGGGTCTGCAGGCCAGAAAAACGACCAGCCTTCATCGCCCGAGAAGTAGGGTATCGAGGCGTGAAGCACGATGCCCATAGACATTGCGAACGCCCGCAACCCGTCGAGGCCGTGGTATCGCACGTCCGCGCTGGAGCGTGGGACTAGGGACTCGGTTGTAGAACCATCGTTGGACAAAGAATCGCGTGCTCATCTAAGAGCTCTCTGACAATTGTGCAATTGGGTCGCGACTATAGGACGTCGATGTCGAACAAGGCCGATGCTTCCCGAGTGGTGATCTACCTAGGACCCAATCTAGGACGCCGCTCGGCGGGGGCTCGGTACCAACGTGCTCAGAGTTGCCGTAGGCGCGGATCCCAACGGTCGCGCAACCAGTCGCCGGTGAAGTTGAGCGAGAGCACGAGCAGGAAGATTGCAATGCCCGGCATCGTCGATATCCACCACGCTGTATCGAGGTATTGGCGGCCATCGGCGATCATGTTGCCCCAAGTAGGTGTTGGTTGAGGTATGCCGACGCCCAGATATGAAAGCGTCGCCTCGGCTAGAACTATGCCGCCAGCCTGGAGAGTCGAAAGCACTATGATCGTGCTCGTAACTCCCGGAAGGATGTGACGAAATGCCACTCTGAACCGCGAGGCGCCTGCAACTCTGGCCGCCGCCACGTAGTCTCGCTCGCGCAACGACAGTACCTCCCCACGGATTGGTCGAACGTAACCGACCCATGCAATGAGGGCCAAAACCAAGAACATGATGCCGAAGGAGGTGCCCAACACAATCTTGATGACGAGAGCCAGCATGATGAACGGCAATGCTATCCACGCATCGACCAAGCGCATCACGATTTCATCGACGATCCCTCCTAAAAACCCCGCGGCCAATCCCAATGTTGTGCCCACCAACATTCCGCACGTCACGGAAAACAAAGCCACAACCAGCGACACCCTGCCACCGTGCAACACGCGGCTCCATATGTCCCGGCCGATCTGGTCGGTGCCAAGAAGGAAATTGGTGGAACCAGTTGGATCCCAAAAACCGGGGTGTCTCACCCTTGTGAAGTCGGCGTCGCGTATCGGGTCGTGGATGGCGATCAACGGTGCGAAGGCCGACAGAAGTATCAAGATCAAAAGCGTGCCGGTCCACAGAATCGGGTATCTCTTGAGGACCTCGTAAAAAGTTTTAATCCCTCGAAGCATCGAGAGAATCGGATTGACAGCAAGGCCAGCGTCTCGCTTCTGCTGCAGCGATTTTGAATCGGTAGCCATCGAATCAACTAAGCCTGATGCGCGGATCTACCAACACGTACAAGATGTCGGCGATTAAGTTGGCGGCGATCAAAACTGAGCCGAATATCAATGTTGTGCCAACGACGAGGTTCAGGTTGTTATTTGTGACGGCTTCGAGTGCCAAGGCACCTAACCCAGGCCAGGCAAAAACCACTTCTACAACAACTGTCCCAGTTACGAAACTCCACAAAAGCACGGCTGATACGGTGATCGGGATTATCAGGGAGTTTCTCAAGGCATGCTTCCAGATCACGGTGCTCCCGTTCACCCCTTTTGCGCGGGCCAACATCACGTACTCGGAGTCGAGCACCTCCAACATCGCCGAACGCATCAGACGCATATAGCCCGCAGCTGCGCCCCATGCAAGCGTCGATACAGGAAGGATCATCGCCTTGTATTGCGCCAAGGGGTCCGTAGACCCGATGGTTCCAATCACAGTTACTGGTACCCAATTCAAAACCACTGCGAACAGAAGAATCGCCAAGATTCCGACGTAGAAAGCGGGCAACGTGATACCTATGTTCGCGAAGAGCCTCACGCCATAGTCCAACCATGTGCCTCGCTTGACCGCGGAGATCACGCCGAATGAGATGCCAAACACGGTTGCGATTATCCAAGCCGAAACACCAAGCTGAACCGTCGCAGGGATCTTCTCGCGGATTTTGGTGGTGACAGGAAAACCGTCAGATAGATCGTGCCCCAAATCACCCCTGAGCACATCGCTCAGCCAGTAAACGTACTGGAGTGGCACAGGTTTGTCCAAATGGAGTTTCTCGCGCTGGATGTTCATCGCCGTTTCGGAGATTCCGTAGCCACCTTCGGAGATTAACATCGCAACCGGGTCGCCCACGACTCGCGAAAGCGTAAAGATGATGATCGTCACCAAAAACAGCGCGATCAGCGATGAGAATATTCTGCGGAGTACGAAGTTTCTCATCGTCTATTGCGGTGTGAGATCCTTGGCCCTGCTTGCCGAAATCAGACTTAAACGCACAGGAGCGTTTAGTCGCCATAGTTAGCTACAGACTCGTTCTGCGCCGACGACGTCGGCGCAGAACGAGTCCACCAGGAGTCGCAAAGGAGTTAGTTGGCCACGGCTGGCGCTAACTTAACCCACTCTAGGCTGTTCATTCGGCCCAACACGCCCTTGCCCTCGGGAACCATCTGCCATTCCGATATGAGGTTTGGGTTGTAAAGAGCAGCGACTGGGCTCTGGTACACACCTACCCACACCATCCACTCACGGTTCCAGTCGAACATCGCAGTCACCAGCTCTCGGAGCTTCTCGGTGTCTGTTTCCCCGGCCATCGCCAAGTGGGTCTGGGCGAAGATCGGAATCTCCATCGCACGGTTGTAGCCGCCAGGACGCGACAACGTCGTCGCGTTCAAGTCTTGAGGCCACGTCGGCGGGAACTGCGCGCCGCCACCGCTGAAGAAGATCTTCTTGTTCGTCCTGTTCACGAGTGACGGACGGTACGACGAGTAGTTCTGTTTGTCGAACGTGCTGTTGATGTTCAGGTTGGCGAGCCATTCAACGCCTATCGCTTCTTGGATCGTTTCGCCTGATCCGGCGGCAGGGCCTGCCCACCACTCGACATCGAAGCCGTCGGCGTAACCAGCTTCGGCTAGCAACGCCTGGGCAGCTGGCACATCGTGCGCGATGTTCCACTCTTCTTTGTAGAAGGGGTGATTGGTGTCCCAACCAGGGGCGTAAGCAATTCGTCCGAATCCGTCGGTCAAAGCGGTCATGAGCTTCCCACGATCGATCGCCATTGCCATCGCGGTCCGAACTTTCTTAGATCGCTCCATAGAGTCGGCGTCATCTGGATCGCCGATCCACGCCAACGACGTGTCATGTTCGGGGTTATAGAGCAAGTCACCTGGCGTATCACTCGTCAATGGCTGTCCATCGATTGCGAGACTGTCTTCCCAGTAGTTTCCTGAGTACACGTATGAATTATCTCCCCAGAATCCTTCAGGCGCCTGTGAGAAGCCCTCTACGAACATCTCTTTCCAGTCTGTCAGGGCCAGCTCTCCGATCTGGGCTTGACCCGTCCTCAGCATGGACTTGCGAACACTCGCCTCGCTGATTTGGAGAACGTTAGCCTGCGCCACGTACGGAGTCTTGCGCCAATGATCGTCGACGGCGCTTAGAAAGACGCCTTTGTGCTGTGTCCACTCCGTGACCTCGAAAGGACCGGTGCCGATCATGCGCGTCCTCATGCCCTCTGCACCCACTTCATCGAAGAAGCCCTTCGAGAAAATCGAAATTCCCTCGGAGAAGTTAGTTACGTACTGCAAGAGGCTGTGACCACCGAACGCTATCCAGTTGAATCGAACCGTGTAGTCGTCAATAACCTCCACGTTTTCGACCAGGTTCGCCAGATCGCCTCCCGTGTCGTGGATGCTGTCCGGTTGAATCTTCGGGTTGGAATCGTTCCACGAGAATGCAACGTCCTCAGCAGTCATTTCGCCATAACCGCCGTGGAATTGAATGCCTTTGCGCAGTACGAAATCGGTGTACGAAGCGCCGTCAGGCGCCATCGACCAGTCTCTGGCTAGCAACGGTGCCAATGCAACTGTGCCGTCGGGAGCCCTGACCGCCTCAAGCAACGTTTCGGTAGCACCTGTACGAGCGGTTACCGAGCAAGCCGGGCAGTATCGCGGGCTCGAGTTCATGAAGTATGAGTTGCCGATCGCGGCGATCAATACGCCAGAAGGTGCCTCGCCAGACCCTGGGCCTCGAGAAACGTCCTCGATATCCACTTTGGCGATTGGAGCCTCTTCGATCGTCGTGACTTGGGCCGTGGCCACCACGATAACCTCTCGGATGACTTCCTTCTCGATCTCGACCGGAACCTCAACCTCAACCTCTCGAACCACTTCTTTCTCGATCTCAATGGGGACTTCGACCTCTACTTCTCGCACGACCTCCCTCTCCACTTCAATCACCTTTTCGACGACCACCGTGCGGATCACGTCCCTCTCCACAATTTGTACGGCTGGCGCCTCGTCGGTGCCGCAAGCGAGCAGCAGCGCGACGCTTGAAACAGCGAGCGCGACCAGTCCGATGCGTAATCTAGACATTTCTGAATCCTCCTCGGTTAGAACAAGAACCCGATCGGGCGAGTCGCTAACCGCATCTATGACTCAGGCAGTCTACCACTTTTTCGTGAAGGCGTACGGAATAGAGACGAAAACCAAAATCTGCCGTTAAATTGTCGTGAGAATCCGCCGAGAGTACCTAATGGGGCGTTGAAAAAGAAGTGACTGTCTCAATCTTGCCATCGAAATTGAAACATTCCGCCTCGTCGATGGGCTCTCTCTACGCGGCACGGCTTGAATCACCTGTCCGCCAGCTTCACCCACTCGAGGCTGTTGATTCCTCCCAAAACTCCCTTGCCTTCGGGAAGCATCTGCCATTCCGAGATCAGGTTTGGGTTATAAACGGCGGCGACTGGTGTTTGGTAGACGCCGACCCAAACCATCCACTCGCGGTTCCAATCGAACATGGCTGTGACCGCTGCTCGCAAATTCCCTAGATCCGTCTCATTCACCATCGCCAAGTAGGTTGCGGCGAACATAGGTATCTCGACCGCTCGGTTGTAGCCTTTAGGGCGCGAAAGCGAAGTGCCACTGAGGTCTTTCGGCCACGTGGGGGGTGCCCACGCATCGCCGCCGCTGAAGAAGATCTTCTTATTCGTCCTGTTGACCAAGGTAGGTCGGAACGACGAGTAGTTCTGTTTGTCGAACGTGCTGTTGATGTTCAGATTTGCAAGCCATTCAACGCCTATCGCTTCTTGAATGGTTTCTCCCGAACCTGCTGCGGGTCCTGCCCACCACTCGACATCGAAACCATCAGCGTACCCGGCATCGGCAAGCAATGCTTGAGCTGCGGCGACGTCGTGCGGTATGTCCCACTCTTGTTTGTAATAAGGGTGGCTAGTGTCCCAACCAGGGGCGTAGGAGACTCGTCCGAAATCGTCTGTGAATGTGGACATGAGCGCATCTCGATCGATCGCCATCGCCATCGCTTGACGCACTTTCCTGGATCGCTCCATTGATTCTGGGTCTGCGGGATCGCCTACCCAAGGCAGAGACGTATCCAGAACGGGTTTATAGAGTACATCGCCAGGCATAGCACTAACGAGCGGTGAATCGTTTTTCGCGAGCCTGTCCTCCCAGTAATTGCCGGAATAGACGAACGAGCTGTCGCCCCACAAACTCTCCGGAGCATCGGAAAAACCCTCGTCAAACATCTCTCGCCATTCGGTCACCCTCAACTCACCGATGTGAGCCTGGCCCGTCATTAACATGGACTTGCGCACGCTGGCATCACCGACTTGAAGCAAGTTGGCTTGTGCGATGTATGGCTTCTTTCGCCAATGTTCGTCGACTGACCTCAAAAAAACGCCCTTGAACTGGGTCCACTCCATCAACTCGAACGGTCCAGTGCCAATTAGCCGAGCCTTGATCCCTTCAGCACCCACATCGTCGAAAAACGATTTGGAGAAGATCGAGATACCTTCACTAAAGTTGGTCAATTGCTTCAAGAGGCTGTGGCCACCGAACGCAACCCAGTGAAATCGCACCTTGTGATCGTTAATAACTTCAACACGCTCCACGAGGTCCGCCACTTCGAGACCTGTGTCGTGGATGCTGTCAGGCAGGAGTTTAGGGTTCGCCTGATTCCAAGAAAACGCCACGTCCTGGGCAGTCATCTCTCCGTAACCACCGTGGAATTGAACACCCTCTCGCAATGTGAAGTCCGTATAAGATGATCCGTCCCCAGACATGTCCCAATCTTTGGCAAGTAACGGACCCAGCCGAACCGTCCCGTCTCCCGTGCGTACCGCCTCCAACAGGGTTTCGGTAGCACCGGTGCGCGATGTCACGGAACAGGCTGGGCAGTAACGTGGACTTGAATTCATTACGTAAGTGTTACCGATTGCAGCCACCAATAATCCTGAAGAAGCTGCCCTTGAATCCACTGGCATCCTGACGATCCTTGGCTTCTTCTCCACTTCCACAGTGACAGGGACCTCCACAGTGACAGGGACCTTCACTGTTACGGGCACCTCAACGAATGTCTCCACCTCCACAGTGACGGGGATTTCGACCGTTTGCTCAACCACGACCGTTGCTGGCACCTCGACGATCTTATCGATTTCAACCGTCACGGGTATCTCGACGGCTCGCTCAACTTCAACGGTGACCGGCATCTCGACCACCTTTTCTACCTCCACGGTCACGGGGACCTCAACCACCTTTTCGACCTCTACGGTCACAGGTAACTCGACAGCTTTCTCCACTTCCACCGTTACGGGGATTTCCAACACCCTCTCGCTCGTACAGGCGGAGAACACCACTAGCAATGCCGCAATTAGGAAAGGGGCGAACAACCCACGAACTTGCATCAACAAACGTCTCCGTCAAATCGTCGAATTACGATTGCCCAAGAATCAACACCCCATAACCCGAATCGAATCCAACCCTACACCACTAAAACCACCGGTCCGAATTTGGTTGGTCGGATCGGGTTTCTACTACCGCGGCTTAACCACGATGTGACGATCCTGGCCTTGTCCTTGGCTCTCGGTGACGACATCGGGATTTTCTGACAGTGTCATGTGCACGATTCGTCGTTCGTCCGGCGACATTGGCTCTAACGATTGTGCCCTGCCTCTCAATGCTGCAAGTGCTGCGTTTTCTGCAACCTGTTGCAACTTGCTGAAGCGGCGCAGTTGGTACTGTTCGACATCCACGATGATGTTGGCGCGACGGGCTAACTGTCGGCTCACGAGCAATCGAGCGACGAACTGAAGATCGCGAAGTGTCTCGCCGCGTCTGCCGATGAGCAGTCCGGCGTCGGCGCCCTCGATCTCGAACACCAGAGAACCGTCCCTCAGCTCATTAAGAACATAAGCATCGACCTGAACGTTCATGGAAGAGATGAGAAAGCTCAGAATTTCGCCAGTAAGATTCTCAAGCTCTTCCCGGTTTTCGATCGTGATGGGTTCGTCTGGAACTCTCGAATCTCCTCGCGACCTGTTGTCTCGTTGGTCCGAATTCGCATCGGCATTTGAGGATCTGGTTCTCCCGGACTCAGCACGTCCGCGACGTTGGCGAGACGAACTTCTATCACTTTGCCTCCCCCCTGATCTGTTGACACCTTCAGAGCCTTCGCCGCCATCCCCTCGGCGGGATTGTCCTCTGCGTCTGCTGCTTGAAGATCTGGGACTACGAGACCGTTGACCGGCGTTTTCGCCGTCTGAATCCCCTCTGCCCCGCCTCGATCCGGTGGCGGGTCCCCTCCTTCGTTGTCGGCTCGGCCTTGGCCTGTCTTCGAGTTCAGGGTCCACATCCTCGGCCTGTTGAGCCTCCTCCTGCAGATCGGAGACTCGGGCTACTTCGATTTCGGCCAGAGCGCCGCCTAAACCGAAGATGCCGGCTCTGCCGGGATTGACCACCCTAATGTCGACGTCTTCTAGCTCTGCGTCGAGTGTTTCTAGTGCGACGGCGGTTGCCTCTTGCACGTTCTTGCCGGTGAATATCCGTCGAGTCGTCATTACTCTCCTCCTCTCCTTCCGTGAGGGCTGCGGCAGTAGCGATCGCTGCTTGAGCCGATTTCTGCTCCAGCACTGCGCTTCTTGTTTCAGCGGTGCCGAAATACAGCCTTCCGAAAAGATCGATTGGTTGTCTGCCGCCGACGAAGTACTGAATGACCACGCCGACGACGTTCGATAGCAGTATGTAGATCCCCAAGCCGGAGGGGAACTGGTACGTGAAGACGCCGATCATAATCGGCATCATCCATTGCATGATTTTCTGCTGCTGTTGCTGACGTTCGTCAGTCGCCACCGCCATCGATGTCATCTTTGTAGTGATAAACATCGACGCGCCGACTAGAACCGGCAGCAAAAAGTTCAATGGCAGATAAGCCTGGGAGACCGTGGCGGCGAGGTCTACTCCGAGGAACATTCGGTCCAAGGGCACATCAACCGATGCAGGGTTCCAGGCGTAGAAAGACTCCGATAGGTTCGCGGTGCCTTCAGGAGTAGTGGGCATTGTGCGGATGATCGCGCGATAGAAGCCTATCCAGATCGGAAGCTGGATAATCATTGGCCCCAAGCAACCCAGCGGGTTAACGCCTGCTTGCCGGTACAAGCCTAGAGTCTCGCCCGATTGCGCTTTGCGGGTTTCGGAATCTTTTTTGCCCTTGTACTTTTCTTGGATCGCTTTGATGCGCGGCTGCAGATCTTGCAATCGCTTCATCTGACGAGTCTGGCGGAGCGTCAACGGAATCATCAGCAATCGCACAAAAACGGTGAATGCAATGATGCTGAGCCCGTAGTTCGCCCAAAGCACGTGGTACAGCAGCGCCAAGCCGTTGATCATCGGGCGCATGATGCCCTGATCCCATAGCAGCCCGAAAATCTCCATTTAGAGACTTCCCTCCCCAAGCCGCCCTGCTGGTTCAAAACCAGCGGTGTCGTGCACTATCCGCATCGGCCGCCATCCTTAAGCGCTATGCAGCCCTGAAGCGTCTGGTCATTCACAGAAAACCACATCAAATCGCCGTCGAGCGTGTGCACGTACAGCAGTTCATTTATCAATGCAGGCGACGACTTTACAGGAGCGTCCGTCGGGAGAACGCCTAAGTTTTGGCCATCGGACGCAAGGAGAATATGCACGCTCTCAGTACCAGAAGGCACCGCCAGCACTCTCTGAACGAAGTTGTTTCGGCTCCGCTCGAACAACAGAGGCGCACCGACTATCTGGCCATCGATCCGTTGCGCCCAAACTGCAGCCCCACTCTGAGCATTGATGGCGTAAACGTCGCCTCCCAAAGTACCGATATAGATCCTGCCAGTTTCGTCGTCCGGAGCCGCCTTCGCCCAAACCCAGTTGCCGGCTTCGAACACCCAGTCGGCACTGCCATCGCTGGGATTCAGGCGGTAGAACCGCCCGGACAGATCGCCGAAATACACGTGGTCGTCATGGAGGAGGGTGGGCCCAGCGATCGAACCTTCGGCTTCGAACGTCCATTTAATCCTGGCGGAGGCATCGGCCTCGTATCTAGGGTTGTCACTAAGATCCACGGCGTAGAGCGTTCCCGCGTCTGTGCCGACATAAGCCGTCGCTCGATCGTTGCTGATGCCGGCGTCGCCCCATGCTTCACCATCTAGTGGCACACGCCACGCCACGCGACGCGTCGTTTCCGGGGCCTGATTCATGGCGTACAGGTAGCCCGGCGGATCGCGGTCACCGTCCACGGACGCGGTCCCAAAAACGATAAGACCGTTTTCGGTTGGCTGAAGCGCCCCCACAACTTTCGTATCCATCCGGTAGCTGCCTGAATTCCACGCCACATTTCCAGATTCAGGTGACACACCAAACACTTCAGCTTCACAGACATTGCCACGGCAGGTGTACCCTGCTGCGAACACGTTCCCATCCGCAAGCGCAGGCCCGCCATAGATGGCGCCTAAGCCCTTTGGTTTCTTGCTCGAGCCATCCTGTTCGTACGGATAAAGCCAGTTGACATCGTATGCATTCGTGCTTTGCTCAAGGCGCACGAGCACTCCATCCAAGTTGCCTACGTAGATGTATTCGCCGTCAGTGACGGGTGATGACCACCTGCCCTGGGGCGTCAAGTCGTTAATGCAAGCCGAAATCGCCAGTGAAGTCACCAAGATCACGACCACCGCCGCCAAGCGACTTGTGCGTTTCGAAGCCGAATTCATACGCATCGGGTCGGGCTCATGTGGATCGTTTCTCGTATGCGTCAGGAACGGGATCGTAACCACCGGAGGCGAATGGATGGCAACGTAGTAGCCGCTTGATCGCCAACCAAGAGCCTCTCAACGCGCCACGCGACTTCACGGCCCCCACGGCGTAATCGGAGCAAGTCGGCGTATAGGCGCACTGGCTTGGCAGATACGGCGAAATTGCCAGCTTGTAGAAGCGCAGCAACAGAAGAGTGATTCGAGTCAGCATGGGATCAATCGGAATCCGGGTTATTCAGTTGACGAGGATGGTCTTCATCCGACGAGCTGAGACCCAACCTTTCCATCAGCTTGCTCATCGAACTTGCGAGCTGATCTGACGTGGCAACGGAAGCTTCTGGGTGAGCTGTTATCACACAATCCCATCCGTGCGGAGGCATTGTCGATTCCGCCAACCATCGCAGACGTCGCTTGACTCGATTTCGTACGACTGCGCCGCCAACGCGTCTGGATACGGCGAACCCGCATCGAGTATCGCTGTCAATGTTGTCTCCGGCAGCGGCCGTGATCGAGATGAAGTTGTCACGTGCACGTCTGCCGTGTCTCAAAACTCGCCGGAACTCCGGAGGCCGACGCAAACGCCGATTCTTAGGGAGTCCCATAAATAGTGTTCTTGTATAGCCGCCTATGCGGCATCAGCCTGCCGACGTGTTAAACAGCCAAGCGCTGTCTGCCCTTGGCGCGCCGGCGCGCGAGGACCGCCCTTCCTCCACGTGAGGACATCCTTGATCGGAATCCATGCACGCGAGCTCGGCGTCGTTTTTTTGGCTGATATGTCCGTTTAGGCATAGTAAGTGATCGCGAAAAGTGACCTCATTTAGTTGTATCAAATCGAATGGTCTAGCGCCGTCTAATGGCCTCACTACATCTAGTTTGAAGGTTCCAATTTTGGATTCTCCAATGCAGAATTCGAAAACGCCGGCTCGTCAAACCTTTCTCCCCTTTCAGAGCGAGGGGGACTCTTGCAAACTGCCGTGTCATCCTTAGACGGGCTCATGATGACGGTGAGAGGCAGTCAGCCAGACATGCGCAGACGTGGACGCACCCCGCCGAGTGGTGAGGGGTCACTGCAGAACGCAGGATTGCTGGCGGTGTCCGTCTCGGCTCTGATAGCCGTCGAGATACCGACGTATCGAGATCCGATTCAATCTCGACGTTCAACGATCAGATTCGAATTCCGATCCATCCAACACGATGCGAAGCCGCTCTGAAACCTCATCAAGCTTCACCTTCTCTTCGTCCGGGAGCGTTATATCGAGCGCGCCCAAATTGTCCTTCATCTGTTCCGCCGTATCCGCTCCCGAAATCGAAATCGAGATCTCAGGGTTCGTCAGGACCCAAGCCTGAGCCACCTGCGCCGGCGTCGCGCCTACACGCTCTGCGACCTCGCTGTTGACTCTTAAAACGTCGGCCGCTCTTCCCCGCATCACTTCCCCGAACGCGTGCGCGCGCCGACCTCCCCATAGCGTCGGTCTGTCCGGCATCGTCTCGGCGCTATAGACACCACTGAGCAACCCCACTCCGAGGGGGCTGTAGGCCATAATGCCCAACCCGTTGTTTCGAACCATCGGGAACATCTCAACCTCAAGCTCACGGTTCAACAGGCTGTAAGGATTCTGGACGGTTACAAGTTTGGAGGCGTTGATCCTCTCCTGAACTCTAAGCGTTTCCACCACCTGCCAAGCCTGATAGTTGCAAACGCCCGTGTAACGGATCTTGCCGTCCGTGACGAGATCTTCCAGGGCTCTGGACCTCTCTTCATACCCGACCGTGTCGTCAAAGGAATGAATCAGGTAGACATCGATCCTGTCAGTCTGGAGTCTGCCGAGCGAACGCTCGACCTCACGCATGATGTGATAGCGAGAGGTGTTCGAGTCGTTGATGCCTGTACCTACGGGGCTCGAAACTTTGGACGTGATCACAATGTCGTCTCGATTGCCACGGTCTTTCATCAACTGGCCGAGAATCTTCTCCGATGTTCCAGCACGGCGTCTGTTGTCGCCAAGGCCATAGATGTTCGCGCAATCGATGACGTTCAATCCGCCGTCCAAAGCCGTCTCTATAGTTCGGCGGGCATCGTCGTCGTCGTTTTGACCCCTGAACCCAAGCCCTAACGCCATACGGGTAACCATCACGCCCGCGGCGCCGAAATTCACGTAATCACGTTCCATCTTCAGAAATCCGTTCTCTAATCGCCTATCTAGTGGGAACTAGGTCGATTCAAGGCAAATCGATATCCACTCCCAGCTCGGCGCCGATCGACTCATACCAATCGATCACCTCGTTGTGGTACGGAATGCCTTCTTCGAGGCGTCGTTCAGTCTCCTCTCCCTCGATCAGGCCCGGGTACAAGACTCGGTCGTGACCAGGGGCGGGTTTAGTCTCGGCCAACCGATCCAACACGACGTCCATATTGTCCAGGAACTCATCGTGATCCGAGAAAGCCTCGATCTGGAATGCGGCGAAGAAGTGGCTGCCGCCACTGTACTCGGACCCCGTGCCGGCGAGACCGGTGCCACTCAGCGTCTGACACATGATCGCGCACACCAGCCCAAAGCCGTAACCCTTGTGCGAGCCGTTCTCTCGGGTTCCGCCAAATGGCAACATGTGGTACTCGTCCGGGGGAGTTACGCGCTCTTGGATAGGCGTGCCATCGGGTTTCGTAATCCACGCAGGTTCGAGTTCCACACCTATTCGGCGGGCCAAACCGATCTTGTTGTTCGCGATCTGAGTCGACGCCACATCGAACAGGAACGGTGCGCGGTTACGCGACGGCGCAGACCAGGCGATGGGGTTTGTGCCGAGTCTAGGTTCAGCGCCGAAAGTCGGTACCATGCCGCCGGCTCTTCCGGTGTCTCGGGCGTGCCCACCCGTCATGCACAGTCCGATCATGCCTTGCTCGGCGGCCATGGAGGCATAATATCCGCACCCTCCCAAGTGACCGGAATCTGAAACGGTTACGGCACCGGTTCCATACTCTTTCGCCCTGTCTATGGCGATCTGCATCATATCTGCGCCGATGTGGATTCCCAGCGCCCCATCGGCGTAGATGTTCGCCGTTGTGGCTGTTTCGCGGATCGTCTCGAGATTGGGCCTGGGATTCAAGTTCCCATTCATGTAAGAAGCGACGTAGTTGCGCATCATGTTCGATACACCGTGGGTCTCCACAGCGCGTAGATCGTTGGTCAATAAAACGTCGGTGCAGGCCTTGGCCCCGCTCTCATCCAATCCGCAACGCTCAAATAGTGATTCGGTGGCCGCCCGCATTCGTTCGGCTTGTACGTAGACACGGTCTTCTACGGGTACGTGAAACTGCTCTAACACTGCTATTCAACTCCTCTGAAATGCGCAGAACTTAGGGGCTCGGTACCGCCTGCGAGTTGCGCCATCTGCTGTGTGAGCGCAGTTTACAGCACGCATCTCCGTGTTGCGGCTTAGCCGCCTCGACGCGCCACTAGGGATTTATCATTTCTGGAGTGTCAAGCCAGCCAGAAACGGGAGCGCCAGCCTCTTCGCCGACGAGGACGTCTATGCCCATCGCATTAATCATCGCGATGCGGCCCTCCCAGGCTTTGAAGAACGGCTTGGTACTCGTACCTCTGCTGTTTTCGGTCAACATCTGGTTCTCGGCTGACGACCCGAACGGCATGGCCATCGTCATTGCCCGGGGCATCGCAGCCGCCGTCATCTTTTCATTCCTATCGGGCGCGGTTTATCTCCTCAATGACCTCGCCGACGCCGATCGCGACAGATCCCATCCAGTCAAACGATCGCGTCCGATCGCGTCAGGTGCTCTAGGTGTTCGCGCTGCCTACGTCGCAGCTATCGTCTTCATCATCCTGTCTATGGCAGTGGCAGGGCTCGTCAGTGTCGAACTCTTCACCGTGGCGTTCGCTTACCTTCTGATCAACATCGCATATACGTTGTGGCTTAAGCACTATGTGTTACTAGACGTTATGAGCGTCGCAGCCGGGTTTGTGTTGCGTGCGTTGGCAGGGGCAGTAGTGATTGACGGGGCTTCGATCGTATTCGATGGCGTGACCACGATCATCGATATCACGATCTCCCCTTGGCTCTACATCGTCACCGCGCTTGGGGCTACATTGCTCGCTCTAGCCAAGAGACGCGCTGAATTGGAGGCGGCGGGCGACAACGCAGTGAATCAGCGCGACATTCTGTCCGAATATTCACTGGGTTTTCTCGACATGTTGATCGGCACTGCTGCCGCGTCGTCGCTCATCGCCTACACGCTCTATACTTTTAGCCTCGGCGATAGCGGGGCCAACGTGCCCAGCGACAACTCGATGATGCTCACGATACCGTTCGTGGCATACGGCATCTTCAGATACCTCTACCTCCTCTACGTGAAAGGCGGAGGCGAAAAGCCTGAAGAGATTCTGCTCAAAGACGGGCCGACGATCGTGAATATCACCCTCTGGCTCGCGGCATCGGCGGCTATTTTGCTTTGGCACACATTGAATTGAACTGACGTAGACGAAAATGAAAGCAGGTGCACCATGCCCGGACTCTCAGATGAAGAAATAGCAGACCGCCTCTCAACATTACCCGATTGGGATCGCGATGCCGACAGTGGCGGCATCGCAAGGTTGATCGAGTTCGACACCTTCGCCGATGCCATTGCTTTCGTCGATCGCGTCGCTCCAGTCGCCGATGAGCAAGATCATCACCCTGACATCGATATCAGATACCGACGCGTGAAGTTCGCGCTGGTTTCACACGATATCGGAGGTCTATCCAGCCGCGACTTCAAAATGGCGGCCCTGATCGACGGACTTCTCTGATCGAGTCTGCAACGCCAGCTTCGTCTCGGCGCTAAAGGCCGCGATACTAAGTTGAGCAGAGAAGATTCGGTTGCGATTCACTCTGCGATGTCAGGATCTGACACAAAAACCATTACGTCCAACGGAGGTTCGGCGTGGAAAGTTGGACACGAATTTCGAGGTGGGGGCCAACCCTCGCTGTGCGGATTCCTAATGCGATCGCAGAAAAATGGGGAGTTAAAGAAGGAACGCAGATTGAGATCGCACTTGAAAGCGGAGATTTGGTTTTAAAGAAGCGGAAATGGGAACTCGAAGACATTCTGTTGCAGATGACTCCAGAGAACGAACACTCCGAAATTGACACTGGTCCACCAGTGGGTGATGAGGCGTGGTAGAAGAGGATTTCGCGCTGAGTGTGTGTTTCACAATGTGCGCTGGTTTCACCTAGCTGGCACCCTAGGCCGTCTGGATTGTGGCCTTCACCGCACTAACGAGGCAGTTGCGGAGGTTCGATTTGTTAAACGAAGCAGTTCTATTTCGAGCTAAACCGCTTCGCCAGCCAGAACCCCCGTTACGCGTTCGTGATCGACTGCGACTTCGCCGTTGACGATCACGAAGGGTATGCCTTCCGGGAAGACCTCCGGATCCTCAAACGTCGCTCGATCGGTGATGCGATCCGGGTCGAACACCACTATGTCGGCGAACATCCCCTCGTTGATCTCGCCACGTCCCTCCAACCCGAACGTCTGAGCGGCGTTCTGCGTGAGCCGCTGCACCATCAACTCGAGAGGCACATTGTGCCTTCGCCGCAACCTGCCGATCATGCGCGGGAAGCAGCCGTACGCTCTTGGGTGCGGCTGGCCGCCTGTGGGGATTGAGTCCGATCCGACCATGTAGTCAGGCCGTTGCATTAGCTCCATGATGTCGGCTTCGACCTGACGCCAAGCCGATGTCGAGCCGGGAGGCGCGCCTCGGAAGCCACACGTTAGGTTCTCCTCGTACATCACCCGGCAGATCATCTCCTCAATCGATATGCCACGCTCTTCGGCAACTTCGTCGAAGAGCCGGCCCTCGAGATGTTTGTTCTTGTCCGATTGGATCCAAGACCACACGTTTCCTGCAACGCCGCTGCGCGGGCCCGTCCGCATATCGGCGACGATCCTTGCCCTTGACTCCTCGTCGCCCAACGTGCGCATCATGCTGTCAGGTCCACCCTCGTGGAACCACGACGGGAAGAAGGATTGGGGAAAGCTCGAACCCACGGGATACGGATAGGTCTCCAGAGTTACGTAAACGCCGTCGGCCTTGGCTCGTTCGACGGGCTCCAGCAGCTCCTCAAGCTCGCCTGCTGAGTTGGGCTGAGTTCTGTAGTGCTCGAGGTGGATCTTGGCGCCGGTTTGACGACCGATCTCCATCGCCTCTTCCACGCCACCACCGGCGAAGCCTCGCTCGGTGTTGTGATTGCGCAGGTGGATAGACAAGGGGCGATCGTACTCCTTGACGATGTTCATGATCGCTACCAACTCCGCAGTGTCTGAAAACGAATTCGGATAGTAGGAGAGACCCGTCGAAAATCCGCACGCGCCCTGCTCCATGCTGTTGCGGATGATCGACTCGGCTTTATTCCAGGCGTCACCGACCAGCGGCTCATCAATCATCCCGCCCACGGCTTCGAGCCTCAACGGGCCATGACCCAAGAACGAAGCGACGTTGCAGGAGGTGTTGCGGTGGTAGTTAGACATAGCAGTCTCGAATGTCGACATGTCGAGATCTTCCGAGGCGAACCCCAGTACGCCACTCAAGTAGTGCATGTACATGACGTAGTTGTCGTGGGAGAGAGGGGCGAGCGTCAAACCGTCAGGCGCGATAATCTCGGTCGTCACGCCTTGCCTGATGCCGCTGGCGTGCTGGCCGTTTCGGAGCAACTCCGCATCGGCATGCGAGTGGGCGTCTATGAAGCCCGGGGTGACCGCCATGCCCAGAGCGTCGATAACACGGGTCGCGGTTGCAGAGTCCAGCCTGCCCACATTTGCGATCTTCTTTCCGTTGATACCGACATCGGCAAACACGCCGGGCGAGCCGGTGCCGTCGTAAACAGTCCCGTTGATGATGAGCAGATCGAAGTGCATGTCTTCTCCGTTGCTTGAGTAACGTCATGAATGTTGAATACACGCAGATTAAACCAATCTGGGTGCTGTGTGCGAAATGGGTTATTCGAAAGGCGGAGGGATCATGGTTCGACAAGCTCACCACGAACGGGAGGCTGAGCTCACCACGGACGGGAGGGAGGACTCGCCGCGAACGGGGGGGAGGACTCACCGCGAAGGGGCGGGATGGTTCGCCGCGAACAGGGAGCGGCTAACCACGAATGGGATGGGGGACTCACCACGAGCGGGGAGGGAGGTCTCACCACTGAAGACATTTGCGAAGTACTCCGAAGACTCATGTGAAACACTCCGTCATCCCCGCGAACGCGGGGACCCAGAGGAAATACAGAGCAACCGATGTTCCCACGAATCTCAGCTTGGAGTCACTTCGGTTTGGATTCGGATTCTTTGTCGCTCCGTCTCACCTCTTTGCGCTGATGCGCAAAGGTCCTGATGATGCGGATGCATCGTCAACGCCACGAAGCTCTTTCCGCTTCGTCCCCCGGAGGGGAGAGGGGATAGTCGGCTCCATCTCGTCATCCCCGCGAACGCGGGGATCCAGAAGAAATACAGAGCAACCGATGTTCCCACGAATCTCAGCTTGGAGTCACCAAGGTTGGATTCGGATTCCTTTTCGATCCCCCTCACCTCTTGGCGCTGGTGCGCAAAGGTCCTGCCGATGTGGATGCATCGTCCGCGCCACGAAGCTCTTTTCGCTTCGTCCCCCGGAGGGGAGAGGGGATAGTCGGCTCCATCTCGTCATCCCCGCGAACGCGGGGACCCAGAGGAAATACAGAGCAACCGATGTTCCCGCGAATCTCAGCTTGGAGTCACCAAGGTTGGATTCGGATTCCTTTTCGATCCCCCTCACCTCTTTGCGCTGGTGCGCAAAGGTCCTGATGATGCGGATGCATCGTCAACGCCACGAAGCTCTTTTCGCTTCGTCCCTCGGAGGGGAGAGGGGAAGTGCCTGCCAGGTGCTCGGAGCCGGTCGAGTGGCGACGGCGGTAACTAGCTTCCGGCGCAGTCTTTTGCTTCGGCGAGCGTGTTCAAGAATTCTGCAAAGATTGCGCTTCGACCCTGTTCGTAAATCGTCTGGTCTATCTCGGCGATGATGCATTGGACTTCGGATTCAGAGAGAGAGTCGGTTCCCAAGCCAGGGACCGGTATCTCACACGCTTGGACGCCGAAGATGAAAGTGCCCAGGTCGCCGCCCTTCGGATCACTTCTTTTGCCCAACTCTGTGAACGCAGTCAACGAAGCTTCTGCCGGATCGGGTGTGTTGGAGAGCTCAGCCGTCAGACAGGACAACGATTCGACCGACAGCGGCGGAGCCCCTCCGGGCAGGTCCAGGAAGTCGGTGTCGGCGCCGCAACTCTTAAAGCTCGAAGCGATTACGACGTGCTCCTCAGCGTCGGGCGACCAAGATCTGCCCAGTATCGTCTCGCCAAACTTCGCCGGTCCGATATCGTCGATGATGCACTGCGAGGTGTCGGCGCTGATCCTTGTTCCGTCTTCCAGAGCCCATCCTTCTTCATTCTTGTTGCACCGAAGATCGGCCGTCAAGAAGGTGCTGAAGCTCTCGTAGTACGTGTTGAGCGCGGACTGGTCGTCGGGATCGGGCTGTGCAGCGGGTTCAAAGTATGATTCGCCGAGTTCGTTCACCATGCACTCCTGCACATCCACGTAAGTGAGACCCGCTTCACCAGGCTGACGATTAGGGTTGGCAACATAGAGCGCGGCATCGAAAGCGACACGCTCTTCGGAGTTCATGCAGAAGTGAGTCGAGATCCACTGCTTCGAAATTGAAGGCTCCGAGAAGATGCCAAACAACGGCTTGAGCGTCGGATCTGGCATCGACTCTTCCATGCATGACAAAGTCTCATCGGAAAACGAACCGGCGACCACAAGAATCCGACCAACCACGATGTTGCGCTTCGTCGTGTCACTTAGGCAACCGTCGATCCGCTCCACAAAATCCTCGCGCGGCGCCCTCTCTTGTGCCGAAAATACAGCCCTCAATCCATCCTCGTTGCCCGCGTACGCCGTCATGCATGCGCGTTCGCCAACGGGAATGGCATCTAGGAAGCCGTCGACATCGACGAAGTAATCAGTAGTGATCGGAGCGAAGCCGACAGACTCAGGATCAAAGCTGCCCGCCTCCCGCGTCGCCAAAGCGAATAGGTCCCCGGCAGTCTGAGTCGCAATAGCATCGGCAGCGTCCTTAGATGTGCCACCCATCAGGATGATGTCGAAAGTCAGCGTCGCATCGGCAGGAATCACCGGCGGCGACCCGTTCGGACCGTAGGCAAGCGCGGGAGGAATCTCGACCCTTCTCCGCTCACCCACCTTCATCTCCGTAATAGAGAGCTGCCAACCTGGAATCACCTGGTTTACCGGAAAGATCGTGGGCTCAGACCTTGTGTACGAGCTATCGAAGATGCACCCGCTCTCGAGCCAACCTGTGTAGAGAACATCCACCTCCCAATCGGGCGACGGCGTCTCACCATCCCCCTCCTTGATGATGGCGTACTTCAAGCCGCTAGCGCCACCGACGTAGTCCGTGATAGCAACCTCGTCGAGAGTCGGAGCCTCAGGCGGATAGACCCCGTTCAGACACGTCGGACCCCACTCCACGAAAGCCGTCGCGATCGAAGGCGGCACCAGAGCATCCTCGGCAGCCGGGGGAGTCGGCGTCGCAGTCGGCTCAGGTGTAGGAGTCGGAGGCACCGACGTCGCAGTCGGTTCGGGGTCGGAACTACACGCCACAACGGCGATCAAAACTGCACTGACAGTCACGGCGAAAAGCGAAAAAATGCGCGTGGAAACAGTATCGAAATTCAAGTTAGGTGTCCAGATGCTCAGTGAACTCGGAATTGCTTAGATGAGTTCGAGATACAGTGTTCCGAGCGTCAAAATCGAATGCTTGCCGAATTATATAAACGAGTTTTCGTCCTTCACAGTTTCGTCATAACCCGCCCTTATCGACTGTGCGCTAAAGTGTGTCGCGTCGACACTCCCACGAGAATCAGGCCGGAGGACAGATCTGATGGGCGATACGAACTGGTACAAGGGCAACATCCACACTCACACAACCGAATCCGTCGGTGACGCCGATCCCGAATTCGTCACCCGCTGGTACATGGAGCACGGCTACGATTTCCTAGTGCTCAGCGACCACAACCACCGCACGATTCTCGAGCACGAGATCGAGGGCGGACCCCTCATGATCCCCGGCGAAGAGGTGTCCTCCCGCATCTTCGGCGGCACGGTGCCGATCCATTTGAACGCCATAGGCATCAGGCACGTCGTCGAGCCGACAAATCTAGACGACATAGTCGGGACGATCCAGGCCAAAGTCGATGCGATCGTGAACGCTGGCGGCATCGCCCAGCTGAACCACCCCAACTACGAGTGGGCGTTCAACGACGAGCATATCGTGCAGGTGATCGGCGCCAGCCTCCTCGAGATCCACAACGCCCACCCCTCGGTCAACAGCTACGGCGCGCCTGGCAAGCCCAGCACCGTCGAGATCTGGGACCGCGTGCTCTCGCAGGGCCGCATCATCTTCGGCACCGCCACCGACGACTCGCACAACTACCACGACTACACGCCCGAGCGAAGCAACCCTGGCCGAGCGTGGGTAGTGGTCAACGCCTCCGAACTGACAGTAGACGCCATAGTCGAGGGCCTCGCCACCGGCAACTTCTACTCATCGACGGGCGTAGTTCTGACGGAACTCCAAACCTCCGAAGAGCGCATCTCGCTCGAGATCGAGCAGCAAGGATCAGCCATCTACGTCACCACCTTCTCCGGCCAAGACGGCGAAGTATTGTCCGAAGTGGAGGGCCTTCAAGCGTCGTACGAGATAACGGGCGAGGAGGGGTACGTGCGAGCGACGGTGAGGTCGTCGAGCGGGACGCGGGGCTGGGTGCAGCCGGTGGTTTTGGGGGGATAAGCATTTGAAGGACGTTGCTCGCGAACCCATCGACACAGTTCGGGATAATGTCACGATCGATTGGACTTCAAGAGAAAATGTTCGTGCCCAACTTAGGGTGATGGTCAGACGTATCTTGCCCAAGCACGGGCTTCCGCTGTACATGCGAGAGAAGGCTACTCAAACCGTGCTTGAACAAGCAGACGTGCTATCCGAAGGTTGGGCGATAGCATAACCCCCTACCCAAACCACCTGACTCCCATCCGCGCCATCGTGTCGCCTTTGCGGAGCTGGTATCCCAGCACGCCGCGAAGGTGGATGATCAGTAGCACGATGAAGACCCTCGAGAGGAGGATGTGCGCTTCGCGGGGTGGGACGTCTTCGATGTCTGACGGCTGGATTCCGACGGGTAAGGGTGCGATGCCGCTCAGGAGCAGCATGCCGACTCCGCTCGTAACCATTAGGATCAGCAGCGGATAGAGGAGGATGTGCGTCCACGTCATGAGCTTCTCCTGCAGGGAGGAGAGCCCAGGCGGCGGGGGAGGCCAGCGATTAAAGACGAGCCAGATGAGTCGGAACGCCGTCAGAACGAGCACCACTAGTCCGAGGGTGACGTGGGCACTGTAGAGGTTCTGCTGGACTTCGCCCGAGTCGATGCGCGTCATCGTCAGCCCGAGACCGATCATTATCAGAATCAGCAGCGCGCTGACCCAGTGGATGATCTGGGTTGTTCGGTTGTAGGTGGTCGCCGGCTCGGCCAACGTTGCGCTCATTTTCTTGCGTTCTTGGTGACCATTTCGGCAAGCTCAACGCAGGTTTTGTCGAACCATTGGGAGGTTGCCCTGCCGCTCGGCCGCCGGGTCCCTCTCATCTCTTTGCAGATGCGTAATATTACTCATTCGTGAAGGGCCTCTCCCTAGGAGGAGACCTTTGCAAAAGTCGCGTCACTGCGGCGGAGGCCGCGATCAGGACAGCCAAGAGCAATTGACAGGTTTTGATTGCAGTTCGGGGCCGCGAATTCGGCAGCCTGCCCCACCCCAGATCCTTCGACAGGCTCAGGATGACGTAGTTTTGCAAAGGTCTCTAGGAGGGGAAAGGGGTTACTACTGCGGGCCACGTTCCATCTCCAGTTCGTCCACCAGCGCTTGCGTTTCTGGTGAACGGGCGAAGTGAGGGCCCCAGGCGTCGACTGGGCTTTTGCGGGCCTCGTCGCTGACGCGCACGGTCGCGTCGGAGCGCTCGCGCACGCCATCCTTAAGTCGGGTGCCGATCCCTGGACGCTGCGGAGCGTGCAGGTAGCCGTCACGAATATCGAGGTTGGGGTCGACGAAGTCGTTGTACCAACCCTTGTGGAAGGCGGGCACGTGCTCCTGCATCATGGCGTTCGCCGAGCTCATGCAGATTTGAGAGCAGGCGAAAATGTTGACTGGGCCGGTGGCGTCGTGAGGCGCGAACGGGACTTGGTGGGCCGATGCAAGGATGGCGATCTTGTGGGTCTCGGATATTCCGCCGGTCCAGATCAGGTCGGGCATCACGATTCTGGCCGAGCCGTTCTCGATGAACTGTCGCAGCTGCCAGCGAGTGAGGAGTCGCTCGGAGATGCAAACCGGAGTCTTGGTGGCGGCCTGCAGTCGGGCCAGCGCTTCGGGATTGAGCAATGGCATGAGGTCTTCCTGCCACATCATCTCGTAGGGCTCCATCGCCTGCGCGATGCGTATGGCGACGGGCAGCGTCCACTTTCCGTGTCCGTCGTTGGCGATCTGCATATCCATGCCGACAGCATCACGAATCTCGCGGATGGGCAGGAGGGCCATGTCGAGCTCTTTGGGCGAGAGCGCCTGGCCGTCGGAGGCGATGGCCAGTCCGATAGTTGGACCGCCCTTCATGGCGTTGATGCCCTCGTCGAGCAGCTTCTTGGCCGCCTCTCCGGCGCCGACGGTCGGCATGGCGGTTGCGTAGACGCGTATCTTGGTTCTGACGGCGCCGCCTAGCAGCTCGTAGATCGGCACTCCCAAAGACTGGCCCTTGATGTCCCACAGTGCCATGTCCAAGCAGGAGATGGCCCGCATCTCGGCGCCGCCGTATCCGGCGTGGTCGGAGAGCCTGAACATCGCCTCCCAGTGCCGCTCGATGGCGGCGGGGTCACGTCCGATGAGCAGCGGTCCGAACCAGTCGTGCACTGCGGCTTCAACGATTGACGGAGCGTAGTAGGTCTCGCCCAGCCCTACGATTCCCTCGTCGGTGTGCACCTGCACCCATATGACTTGGGGTTGCTCGGCAACTCGGATCGTCTCTATCTGGGTAACTTTCATGATTCGTTGCTCCTGAATAAGTGAAAGTTACACCACGGTGATGGGTGCGCGGTGGGGTATTACGCTCCTCGACGCTACTAGAGGAGAGAACTCCCGACCCGTAGGGAATGTGGGAAGGAGACTACGGAGCATCCGATCTCTGGGATCCCGCGGAAGCAGGGATGACGAAATACCCGGTTCCCTGCCTGAACGTATCTCGAAAATTTCCGTTCGTCCCCCTCGCGTTCCCGACAAGTCGGGATCCCATTTCCGGTTGGAGAGGGGAGAAGGCGACCCCATTCGCACGTCTTCATCCCGCGAGATCGAGGGTCCCCGGAACGAAATTGAATCCGTTCTTCGGCGGCTTGGAAGGCAAGCATTCGGATAATTTGTGGTCTCCCCCTCACCTCTTTGGGCTTACGCCCAAAGGTCCTCTCCCTCGGAGGGGAGAGGGGAGGCCTTGGTCCCCCTCACACCTCGTCATCCCCGCGGATTCGGGGATTTGGATGGAGATGATGCATCTGGTTAACGATCGGACAGGAGGGTACGGTAGTGGATGCTGTGTGGTCTCCCCCTCACCTCTTTGGGCTTGCACCCAAAGATCCTCTCGCTCGGAAGGGAAGTTTCGCTCACTCCTCGGTCTTCTCGCCGCGATACCCTTCGGACTCCATCACTTTTGCTGCTCGTGGGTTTTGCTCGATCTTGTTTAACACCGCATCTCGGGCACGATTCCAGGTCTCGCGGTTCTCGTTGACCCAGCGGTACGACTCACGGTAGTCGTCGAGGAGGCCGTTGACCTCGGGGATGACGTAGCGTGCGACCATGTCCCAGCTTCGGAGTGTGTTTTCGCGGTTCGCCCAGTCGTGGACAAAACCGATGGCACAGCCGAATCCACCGGTTACCTCCATCAGATCTTTGATCTTGGCGACCAGGTCGTCGGGCGTGCCGATGACCGCTGTGCTCGTGTCGGAGAAGGCGACGTCGTCGACTGCCTCGTCTGGCGTCTCGTAGATGGGGCCATCTCCGGCGGCGAGGGTTCCGACGGTGTAGAGGTTGTTATGTTTGAGCAGGCCATCCTTCGCCTGCTCCCGAGCCTCCTGTCGCGTCTCCGCGATATGCCAACTGAGCACGATTCGCCAGTTCTTTCGGTCGACATTTGTGCCGTGCTTGGCGGCTGATTCTTCAGCGAAGCTCCATTGGAGTGGGAGCGAACTCATCCCTGCTTTCGTCATCGAACCGATCGACAGCACTCCCGCCTCGTGCTTGCCGGCCAGCGTCATCCCCGATGGGCTGACCATCGAGGCAACGGCAAACTCCATGTTCTTTTGGAGTGGCTTCAGCTGAAGCTTTGCGTCGCGCAGCGTGAACCATTCAGACTCGTATGAGAAGCGTTCATCGCCTTTGAACAGGCGTCGGATGACGCCCATCGCCTCGTCTTGGCGGTCTCGCAGAACCATGGGGTCGAGTCCGAGAGTGTGTGCATCGGATGGCAAGGCGCCGGGTCCGGACCCGAATATCACTCGGCCTCGGGACTGGTGATCGAGTTGGACCATCCTCTGAGCCACCATGAAGGGGTGATGGTAAGGCAGCGACACCACGCCGGTGCCGAGCATTATGCGGTGCGTGCGCTCGGCAGCTGCGGCGAGGAAAAGCTCGGGTGACGCTATCATCTCCCAGCCGGTCGAGTGATGCTCGCCGCACCAGAACTCGTCGTACCCTAAGTAGTCCATTTGTTGGACCAGCTCCAGATTGCTCTGGAACTGAAGCATAGGATTTTCACCTATCGGATGGTGCGGCGCCAGGAATGCGCCGAATCGCATGTCTGCCATGTCGTCCTTCTCCCGTCAGTTGACTGCTGAGTACGAAGCCTATGCTATCTGGCTAAGACGTGGCAATGCCCGGGGAGGCTCGTGAGTTTCTACGCCGCTGCGGTGAACCTCCCACCCTTCTAGCAATCTCCCCACTTTCGAAGCGCGCCTCACCACTCGTCCTAAGGCACCTCACATTCCGTCAGGGCGCGCCTCCTCTCCCGTGTTAGCGTGCTCGCCTCCGTCCTGGCGTGCCTCTTCTCCCGTCCGAGCTTGCTTCGCCTTCCGTCCCAGCGTGGCTCTTCTCCCGTCCGAGCTTGCCTCGCCTTCTGTCCTAGTGTGCCTCGCCTCCGTTCGTGGTGAGCCTGTCGAACCAGGAACCCAGCCCGGTCACACGTGTCTCAACCAAGCCAATTGACGTGAGTAAAGGTGAATTCCGTCGGATACGGGATGGGCAAGGTCAGAACTAAATGTCAGTTCGTCGCCGGTTGCCATACAGAACGAATCAACTGTTCGACTCCGCCAAATCGAGCAGCGGCAAGCATCTCTGAGTTAACTCCGCAACATCGGATTGCAGAACATCGACAAGTGTGAGACTGTTCCTGTTCACTGCATCGACCATCAGAGCGTCGTAAACGAGAGTACGTTCCAAAAACTTGTCCACCATCGCTCGCTCCATGCGCGATTTCGAACAGTACTGACTGCCTTTCAGGATCCTTTCCCTGAACACATCCTCACTGGCCGTGAGCCACAGCGCGGCAATGGTGTCGAGTTTCATGCCCGGCAAGAATTCGGGCCAGATGGCCGACCCCTCCAATATCAAGCCCGCTTCGGAGGCCGAGCTTAGGTGAGAAGCGACGATGTTCTCGACTTTAGGCCACACATTATTTCGGTAGTGTAAGAGCACATCCTCGAAAAGTTCGTTGGCTGACAAAGAGAGGTAGTGCTGTGCCACATGGGCGGGCAGCTTCTCCGGATGCGGCCGCCATGGACGTCCCGGGTGACGCGCAAGGCTGTCCGTCGAGATTCGAGTCCAGCCCAAGCTTGCCGCCAGCGAATCGGCCAGCGAGGTTTTTCCCACGTGGGACGATCCGCCGATCAGGACGATTTTCACGTCATCTGTCGCTGAACCAAGTCGCGGAAGGTGCCTTCGGTTTCGTAAAGCTCGTCGAAGCTGCCCTCCTGCACGACCCGGCCAGCTTCGAGCACGTAGATTCGCTCCGCTTTGCGGATGGTGGAGAGGCGATGAGCGATCACGATCCGGGTGGCGGCCAGGCTTTCTATGCCTTGCATGACCTTCGCTTGGCTTGAGGCGTCGAGCCAGCTGGTGGCCTCATCCAAAAACATGATCCTGGGATCGCGGACGAGGGCCGCTGCGATCTTGATCCGTTGGACCTGACCCCCTGAAAATATCGCAGAGGTGTCGTTCACAGTAGTGAACATCCCCATAGGCATCCCGGCGAGGTCCTCGTCCACGGCTGCGAGGCGAGCCGCCTCCCAAGCATCATCGATGTTCAGGTCGTCGCCCATGCCGATGATGTTGTCTAAGATGTCTCCGGGTTGCAAAACGCTGTCCTGCATCACAACGCCGATCTGCTTTCTCACAGATCGACTGTTGAGGTGTCGGAGATCTCGTCCGTCGTAGTAGATGCTACCAGAGGTGGGCTGTTCGAGACCCAGAGCCAAACGCAGCAGAGTGCTTTTGCCTGCGCCGGATTCGCCGACGATAGCGACGAACTCGCCGGATCGAGCTTGGATGGAGACATCGTCGATGATCGGCGGACCGTCTTCGCTGTACCGGAAGCTCACATGGTCGAAGAGGATGTCGCCGCTCAGATCCACCTGAACGCCTTCTTCCGATTGGTTGTCCGGTACCGCATCGAGTATCGGCTTTATCTGTTCGTATCCCGGCACCACAGCGGCAACCGCGCCGAAGGAGTGACCAAGCCCAATGGCGGCGTTGAAAAACGTCATCGACACGGCGTAGACGACGAGGAAGTCGCCAATTCCGAACTCGTCGGAACCCTTCCAAAGCACTACGCCGAACAGCAATGCCGCCGCGAGACTGGGCACGGCGGCGTTGAACGCAACGAGATGTTCGTTAACTCTCCCGATCTGAATTCCTGCCAAGTGCTGTTCCCGGTAGCCCCTCGCCCACGCGGCGAATGCCGAGGCTTCTGCACCGGCCGAGCGCAACTTGCTCATCCCGTTAATGAATTGGAACAGCTCTCTGGCCAAGCGACGCGACGCTCTGTACCGTCTCCGTTGAGGTCCGATCTGTAGAACACCGAGTGCGGCAGTCATAACCAGCGAGAGCAGCGCGATCCCGATGCTCAGCCAAGCAAGCGTCATGTCGTACAGAAACAGGAGACCGAGGGTGGGCAGCACGAATATAGCCGACAACAACGCGTTGGCGACGACTCCCGAAACTTGATCTCGCAGAACTAGGACCGCACCCATACGCACCGCAAGTTCACCTGCGGTGAAGTTTCTGAAGAAGCTCGGCGGAAGGTTTAACAGACGATCCCAGACTGCTGCACCAAGCCGTGCCGCGGCACGGGCTTCGATCCTCATCATCGCTGTGCCGTGCAGCATCTGCAACATGACTCCCACCAAGGCGAATGCGATCAATGCCAGAATGACTTGGATCAGCATACCGCCCACAGCCGCGGGAAGCACCCAATCGGCCAGCACGCCCACCGCGATGGCAGGAGCCAGGGTCAGCGCGCTTACAAGGAGTCCTGTGATGACGAACCGTCCAAGGTTTGCGCCCACGCCCTTGCTAATGAGGCGAATAAGGTCGACGGCTCCCACTAACCGGTCGTCTGGTAGCGGCCGATAGAACGACCAAGCGCCGGGGTCCAATTCTCGTGCACGCGAGGCGTCTATCCGGACGTTCTTTCCCGAGACTGGATCGACCATGACGTATCTCCCAGCAACACTTGGCAGAAGAGCAACCGGGCGTCCGTCGTCGAGCGTGAAAGCCAGGATCGCGCCGCTGTCGCCAAGCCACCACCGATCCTCTACAGAAAGGCGAATCTTCCGGCTTCGCACTCCAGACGATTCGAGGATCTCCTGCAAGCGTGGCTCCTCGCCAACCGCCAATTGCCGGCGCCTCGCAGTTCGGAAAATTATGCCCTCCTTCTCACCAATCAAATGCAGCGCCGCCATCAGAGTTGAGCCATCATCGGAAATTCGGCTTCTGGAAGGCTCCAGCACGTTGAAAAGTTGCCGTGTAGCACGCTCTTTATCCAATCGGCGGAGGACGGTCCGTGCGGTCTGCTCGTTTGCCTCATCAGCCAGGAGCAGACGCCTATTGATATCCTCGGCGCCGAGGGCTAGGCGATGAAACTCCGAAAGGGCTGTCAACAGCCGCCCATCTTCACTCAGGGCCAGCGACGAGATTCCGGTAACAATGGCCGGGCTCTTTAAGGTGAGCCAAGTCTCCACGGTGAGCGGGACTAGGCCAGTGCCGTCCGACTCCGGCTCCTCGGTCTCCAAATAAGCGGCGTTGTCCTGAACTGCGACCCAGGTCACTCCGCCGGGTCTGCTCGACAACACGGCTCCGGCATCCGCTTCCAGAGATTCCCCGTGGGTTCTCGGGTCCAATAACAGATTGGGAATCGGACGAGGCTCTATCTGTTGGGCCACCGTCGCGGCGAATTCCGACAGCCAGGCGTCCGCCTGATCCGCCAACTCGCCTCCGATGTCGGCTAGAGGCAGATCCTGCAAACGTATTCGTCGGAACTTGGACTCCGGAGTCCCTTTGGCGATCGTCACCAACGACGTAGTGCTGGGTCCAACGCCAAACGCCAATCGACCCTCACCGACTCGTAGGACATGCTTGTTGCCAGAGACGGGCGCGCCGTCCTGTTGCTCGACGAGAAACACGTCCATTGCGCCGCGCTCGACGAACCAGAAGACGTTCGGATCGTCCAACTGAATCGGCTTGTTGCCTGCTCCGGCAACAGGGTCACCGAGCGTGACCGCCAGGTCAGCGAGTGATTTTGTTTGGTCGGGAGTCGCCAAGTTATCCACTTTGGGGCGTTAAATATCAGTGCGCTTGAAGCAGCTGGTGATACAGGCCTTTTTCGTCGGTTATCAGCTCTTCATGGGCGCCGCGTTGAACCTGTTGCCCGCGTTCCAGGACGATGATCTGATCGCAATCACGAATCGTGCTGAGCCGGTGAGCCACGATCAAGCAGGTGCAGCCACGTCGACGCAGGGCGTCATCTATGCGCATCTCGCTCACGGAGTCGAGGCTGCTGGTGGCTTCGTCGAGGAGCAAGATGGACGGATTGTCAACTAGCGCCCGGCCTATCTCCAGGCGCTGACGCTGTCCGCCGCTGAAGTTACGACCTCCTTCCTCCACCGCTGAGTCGTATCCCAGCGCGCGCCCCATCACCTCCTCGTGTACCAAAGCGTCTGTAGCTGCGGCGACCAGTTGGCGGTCTGAAACTGTGGGGCTCCACATTGTCAAGTTTTCCCGCACCGTGCCGGCGAAGAGGAAAGTCTGTTGATCGACGATAGAGACTGAGCCGGTCAATATCTCGCGTGGGATCTCGGTGGTCGGCACGCCATCGAAAAGTATCTCGCCAGACCAAGGAGAGTACTGTCCGCTAACCAGCTTCAAGAGCGTCGATTTGCCCGAACCGGTGGGTCCGATTACTGCGAAACGCTGTCCGGGCTCGATCGTGAGACTCACGTTCTCAATGAGTGGAGGTCGGTTCCGCTGATAACCAAACGTGACGTTACGCAGCTCTACTCGCCCGGCGAGGCGTAGACGTCCATTAAGAGTGGCGAGTCTCCCCGGGGTGGTGTCACCTCGCGTTTCCAGAGCGGGATCGATAGGGTCGGCGACAACGTCGTTGATCCGCTGCAGGTCTGCCTCCAATATCTGGAACACATCGGCGTACAGGACGAATCGACCTATAGGCCGTAGGAAGTTGCCGGCCACGACATAAAAGCCCATCAACACGCCCAGAGTCATATCGCCTGACATCACCCGCCAACCTCCCAGTCCGAGCACCGTCACGCTAGCCAAGATGAGTATCAACCTCGGCAACGACGATATTACGTAGCCCAGTTCCGCAAACTTCTGTCGGGCGACGAGTTCACGAGCCTGGAATCCGGCCCATCGAACAAAGAAATCGTCGTCAGTAGCCGTTGCTCGCAGGGTGTCCAGGTTGCGCAGGCCGGCCGCGCCGATACCGAATAGCAGGGCTTTCTCGCGGCTGAGCTGGCGGTTCTCGTCGCTCCGGAGCCGGCTGAAGACGCGCATCAAAACAACGTTCGCAACTCCCAGAGCAGCGACTATCGCGGCCAGCAACGGGTCGTAGTAGATCATCAATCCCAAGAAGAGGATGCTCATGACGAGCTCCACCATGATGCCGACGAACTGGCTCGACGAGCCTCGTGCCACCTCGTCAATCAACTGGACCCGCGAAGTCAAGTCGCCTGCGAAACGGTGTGCGAAGAATTGCGTCGGCAGCTGGAACAGACGTGAAATAAGGCGTTCAGCATGCACCAAAGATAAGCGGATCGAGAGACGGCGCAGTGAGTGCTGTTGCAGCCAGGTCAATAGATAAAGCGAAACGCCGGCGAGAACAGATGCTGCGACCACAGAGGCTCCCAAAGACGTATCGGGTCCGACCAATACGTTGTCGACGAACATACTCAGAATGACTGGCAATGCGAGACCGGGAATCGCCAACAACAGCCCGTATGCCGCGATGAATGCCAACGGCCCTTTGACGTCTCTAAGCCAGGGCCATAACTCGCGAATCACTCCAGGAGCGGCTCCGCCTTTTTGGAAATCCGGGCCGGGTTCTACTTCCAGGGCGACGCCGGTAAATGCCTGGTCGAACGTCTCTTCTCCGACCACGCGTCGGCCATTGGCTGGATCGTTCAGGTAGTACCTGCCTCGACTGTAGCCCTCGAGGACCACGAAGTGATTGAATTCCCAGAACAGGATGACCGGGAGCGCCATCTCTCGAAGCTCGCTGACCGATTTCCGCCATCCGGTCACTCGAAGACCATAGCGACGAGCCGCATTGGCGATGTCAGCTGCGCTGCTGCCGTCGCGACCAACGCCGCAGGTTTCACGAAGCTCTTCCATCGGTTCCCAACGTCCGAAATGAGCGAGCACCACGCCCAGACTCGCCGCGCCGCACTCTGAGGCTTCGAATTGTGGAAGAGAGGCGTCCTGATACGCCTTCGCCCGGACCACATGGTTAGATTTCCTAGCATCTCAAGCAATCGTCCTCAGCTAGCTCACCGCGACGTTAGGAAACGAACCGGCGCGTCTCTGCTTAAGACGACTCGGAGAGTGCACAGATCACCGGAGGCCAATGGTGAGCCCTTGGCATCGAGAAGCTTCAGGTTCACCGTGTAACTTCTTGGAGGCGACTCGAGCCCAAGACGCGAGAGCCAGGGAGGAGGCACATTTGGGCCTTGTGAGATTTCACGAACTTGCGCATCCAACGCATCGGAGCCGATGCGGTTGGGAGCTGAGTTCAGCACCCGCGCCTCCATCCCAACGTTTAGGCGTCGGGCACTCTCGGGCGAAACCAATGCAACCACCTCCAGATCTTGTTAGTCGCCCGCCAAGACCGTGACCACTTCGGCGCCGGCCTCCACCGATTGCCCCGGGACAAGCGCGAGATACGTAATCTCGCCCGTAAATGGACTGATGATGGATTCCCCGGCAGCTTGGATCTTTTCGAGCACCGCCAACTCGGCTTGAGCCAATGCGAGCGCATCAGAATCGGAGTTGTTCGCTGCCTCGAGAGCCTCGACCCGGGCACGAGCGATCTCTATTTGTCGATGCAGGTCAGGAGCGCGCAGACTTGCAATTGGTTGGCCAACGTCAATTGAATCGCCTTCATTCACGAAGATGTCAACGACGTCACCCGAGCCGTCCGAGAGCACCGCGTGTCGATCGCCCGGCCTTACTAGAACGCAGTCCGCCTCAACAGTTCGTTCGATGCTGCCCAACAGACCCCACGTCAAAACACCAAGCAGCGCGACCAATAACCCCAAAAGAATCGCCCACTCATGTGGGGCCGTGACACGCAAAAGGCCGTCGATAGGCTCACGCTGTCCGCGACGCTCGCAAGCCTCGTCGCGGAAAAGACGTCGGTCGGATGACAAAATCAGAACCCTCGGAAATTCTCGACCGACGAAGTTCCGAGGAGTCTAGGCGCTAGGCTGTGCCGCCCAGCATCGCCTTCGGAGATCGCCCGATCCCCGTATCTTCACTCGCCGGCGCCGGGGCCGCTGCTGCCGGAGCGGTTCGGCAAGGAGTGCCATTCGTCGTAATCTTCCGGCGAAGCTCCGCTGACGACTTCCTTCAATTCCGAGTCGTCGAGAGGCCGGTTCTCTTCAAGAGTCTCCGTGCTTTCAACTTTGTCGGTCGGTTCTTGTTTTGCCATTGCGTTCCCCAATGGAATTAAGGAGCCTTTGCCCGTGTAGCAAGGTTGAATATCAGTTTTCGGAATCACAACATGGCGTCGATTCCGGTAGTCGGGATTCGGCGCGTTAGGCCCATGTAAGCCTCGCATTTGGGCCAATCAAGCAGATGTTAAAACACGGCCGTTATGAAAAATCTTAACCGACCCCTGAGTTCCTTCACCCATGTACGCCAAAACGGATCAACGCCGCTAGTGTCGCATTTCCGAAATCAGAAACTCAGAAGCCGAATGTCCTTGTTATGGCGACGATCGGCTAGTTTGATGGGTACGCCAACCTGTCGTCAGTGGGTTCTGGCGGCGGTTCCCAATCATGGGGATCGATGCCACCGACCACCTTTTCCAGTTCGGCCTCGTCAAGCTGCTGCCCCTCCTCAACAGGTTCTGCCTATTTCTCTAGGTCTTTTTCGGCCATCTCGTCGCCTCCGAATATATCCGGATCAGTACCGGCAAATATGGGCCGATGCCAACTCATACCCGCGTGTCAATTAGGTTTAGGTTGGGTGATTTGACAAGAATTGTTACTCCACCCGAGTTTGCAGCATTACGTTGTGGAGCGGAAAGACTCGGACGTGCGACCTTCCCGATCGAATCGACCAGTTCTTGTCTGTCGAGATGGTGGAGCTGGGGGGATTCGAACCCCCGACCTCTTCATTGCGAACGAAGTGCTCTCCCAACTGAGCTACAGCCCCACTTGCGCCACTGAAAACCATGGTACTACCAAGGATCATGGACACCTCTGCACCCGGGTCTTCCCTATGTGGTCGGGATGCTCTCCCAGCTGAGCTACAACCCCATTCGAGCCAAGGGACTCCATGGCGCTGCCGGGCGCGCGGCGAGGGCGACGACGGTATGGTGTCGGGGAATGGATGCACTGTCTTTTCTCTGGATCCCCGATCAAGTCGGGGACGACGCAGGCGCCGTCGCTTGGATCGCCGGCGAAATCAGTGGTGCCAACTAAGGGTTGGTTAAGCCGGCATCAGTGCCCCGACGCGGTTATAGATTTGAACCCGGTGACGACAACTATCGGCTATGCACACCAGTCCGTCGGAGCTCGTTTCGATTCCCGCGGGCCGCCAGAACAACTTCTCCTGCTCGGTCATGCCGGAATTGGCGCGCCAACTGGCCTGCTCGGGGTTTACGTCTAGGAATTCTTGGCACCACTTGGACAACGTGGCGTGACCGACAATGGTCTCGCGATGCCCTCCGGACATATCGAACACTTGAACGCGATCGTTTCTCCAGTCGGATACGTACACGTTGCCGTCGCTGCTGACGTGAACGCTGGAGGGTCGGTCGAACTCACCGTCACGGTCGCCGCTGGATCCAAAGGCTAAGATGAACTCACCGTCTGGCGAGAAGCGTTGGATGCGATCGTTACGCCAGTCGGCGATCCAGATGCAGTCTTCGGCGTCGATCGAAATACCCCAGGGGTAGTTGAATTCACCAGGGCTGGTGCCGAAAGCGCCGAACGAAGAGATGTATCGCCCATCCTCCGTGAACCTCTGGACTCTGGCGTTGAGGTGATCCACCACGTGCAAGTGGCCTTCGGAATCGACGGCCACGCCCGACGGACGGTTCCACTGGCCCTCCGAGGATCCCAACTCGCCCCACCGGTGCGAAAAGGTTCCGTCCTTTTCGAATACGGACAGAAACTGCGTGTATTCGTCGGTTAGGTAGACGCGCTCGTTCAAACCGATGGCGATAGCGGTTGGTTGGGTCGATCGCCCCGGTTCAGTTCCCCAGTTGGCGAACTCGAACAGGAATTCGGAGTCGAGGGTTACGAAGCTGACCCTTACGTTCCTGTTGGCGGCGTTCGACCGGCTCAAAACGTACAGATGACCGTCCTTGGAAAAACGGACGTCGACAGGGTTCATGAAGCCTCGGCCTTCAAACGAGGCGATCCCTAGGGTGTGGCTATACGAGTATTTGCTCATATTGTTGTGACCGGGCTATGGAGTACCGCGCCCACCACCATTGGCTGGGCTTGAGCATTCGACGAGTAGATGCGCCGCTAGGTCGCCACCAACTCGGACATTCCTTTGAATTTTCTGTTCAGCACCCACTCGGAATCGACGTGCATGAAGTCATCGAGGATGGTTGCATAGGTATCCCGGTAGTCCGTGTTGTAGTGGACGTCACCTTCCAGTTGATCGGCTGGCTTGAGGCTGGGATAGTCGCCGTACAGTCCACCATTGACCGGGTTGCCGATCATAAACGCGACCCCTCCAGAACCATGGTCTGTGCCGGCGCCGTTGTCCTCGATCCGCCTGCCAAACTCCGAGAACATCCAGATCACCGTGTCGTCCGCCTGGCCAAGCACGTTCAGATCCTCCCAGAAGCACTCCAGCGCTTCCGACACCTCCTGCCACAACTTGGCGTGGTTTACCAATTCGTTCGTGTGCGTGTCGAAGCTGCCGTGTTGGGTGTAAAAGATGCGTGTTCCGAGGTCGGCTGACATCACCTGGGCGACGCCCTTCAGGCTCTGTGCAATCGGGTTTTCGGCGTTGTACTCGACTGTGGACGAGTACTTTTCAGGAGCGGACCGGAGTGTGTCAGCGCCGTCGAGCATGCCGCGCCCAGTCTGGAGCAGCCGCAATGACGGAATGCCTTCGTCCGACATGGGCTGGTAGATACGACTGACCGTGTCAAGCAAAGCGTCTCGGTTGGAAGCTCCTGCCAGACCGGTGTATAAGCCATAGGACTCGAGTGCTCCAACTGACGCGACGGAAACGTCGGGGTATACGAGGGCTCTTGGCAAGCCGCGGCCAAAGTTGACGGTCGTTACGGCGTTCTTGCCCTCAGGGTCGATAGCTTTGGTGGTCTTTCCAAGCCACCCCTCAGAGGATGCGACTGCGGGCTCCGCGGTGTGCCAAATATCCATCGAACGAAAATGAGACCGATTCGGCTCCGGGTATCCGATGCCCATCAGCACCGCCATATTGCCGGCGTCGTAGAGACGTTTGAAGGGGTCCATGTGGGCGTTGAATGCGACCCGGTCGTCTAAGGGAATTACATCCTCGCCGCCCAGCCCCATGCTCGGACGATAGTCGTAATATAGTCCGTCCTGGTAGGGCACGACCGTGTTCAGGTAGTCGTTGCCGCCAGAGAGCTGGATGACAACCAGATTTTTTGCTTTGCCGTTCCCGTTGTGGCCGTTCGTTGCCATTTCTAATCTCCTGTGTGTCTGTGTGCCGTTGGCCGCATTAGCAGTACTGGTAGTCGGGTGTCGAAGCGATCAACTGAAACATCTCGATGGCCCGGTCCGTTTCTTCATCCTCGTTCGCCGGAGGTGACTGACCTGATACGTGCTCCGCAATAAGCCCAAACGTTCGGTCCGAGACGTGTATGCAACCCATGGCGTCGAGACACGCAGCCACGTACTGCGAGGCGCTCAGATTGTTTCCGGCCTCGCGCACGCGGCCCGCCATCCGCTGAATGCCGAGCGCTTCTCTGCGTTCCAATTCGGTTGAGGCGAAGTTGATTCGTTCGACTAATGCGCCGCTGTCGATCCACTCTTCGCCCTCGTGCCAACCCTCAACGCTCGGCGGGTTGAGCAGGAATTGTCCCATAAACATCGTGTGGGAGGCCAACTGCGACGAACCCAAGTCTGGGAGATCAAATCGATCGGTCAGGCGGGCGACGCCAAACACCAACTCGGTCGGACTTTTGACCTTGCGATAGCGGACGGCTTCAGACTTGAAGTGATCAGAGTTGAAGATCGCCCGGAGCACGGCGCGAATCTCACCGTCGTTCGCCTGTAACACGTCGGCCAGCCGTTGGACTTCAGTCTCGTCCGCGTCGTCGGCAACGAAGAACTGGTAAAGCCTCCGGGAGATGAACTCTGCAGTGGCTCGTTGGCGGACGATGATCTCTACGATGTCCTCGCCGTCCCAGTTACCGACTTCGCCGAGGAATGTTTTTTCGCTGTAGTCGTGATCACTCGGGTCGAATTGGAATTCCATCGGGAACGGCCCGAGGAAGAACGGCGGCATCGTCGGACGCGAAGCCCATCCCGTGAAAGCTCGAGCAGCGGCTTTGACATCGCCCTCGGAGTATGCGCCTTCGCCGGTCTCGTTTATGCCCATCGAAAACAGTTCGAGCAGCTCGCGACCATAGTTTTCGTTCGGTGCGTCCTTATGGCTGTTCTGGTTGTCCAGCCAGTACATCATTCCCGGGTTGCGGGATATTTGAAGCAGAATGTCGCGGAGCTTGCCCAACCCGTAGCGGCGGAAAAGATTGATCTCCGTGAGCATTTCCAGACCATGGTCGAGTTTGATGCCGCCGACCGCCAGCAAACCGTGCCAGAACAAGGCAATTTTTTCTTCGAGATGTTTTGTGCTCGTCGCCATTCGCCACGCCCATTGTGGATCAGCGTGACCGACCGATCTTGCCTCCACGGCGGCTATGAAATAGCGGTCCAGCAAGTCCTGTTCTTCAGGATCCGAGAATTGGGGGTGGAGAAGCTCTTCGACGGTTTCGTTGTAGCCCTTGCCGACGTAGTCGTCGATCTGATCCCGCGTCGCTCCGAATCCCGCCCTGCGCAACAGGTGGGCCATCAGGGCTGCGTCGGTGTATTGGATAACGGCGGTAGTCATTGATCGCCTCGCTGGTACATGTTGGAAGGCAGAAATAGGGATTGATAACTTGGCCTTTAATTTAGCATGGCCGCCGGCTTATTGTGCGTGCGTATCGAAGCGCCGCGAATTCGATGCGACTACGGGTCGAATCGCAGTCAGGTTTTGGCGCGGAATCCTGAGCGGTCGTCTTGAAGGGTCGCGGTATTGGCCGCACCCGGTCGCCCAATCCCCCGTCCATTGCGGTTTTGATCCCATCGAGGGCTAGCGGTGCAAAACAGAGCGGAGCGTCGAACTGCGGCGCGAGCGTGAAACGGGACTGATTTTTGATCAACTTGGCGACATTGCCGCTTCCCAGTGGGCTTGAATTGACTGAACGCAGTACCATTTTCGAGACGATTCTCGCAAAATAACTGCGGTGTTGTGTCCGAAGTCCCCGGTCGTCTATTTGGAGGACCGGGCCTGTCTCCGCCGGCGCTGAATCGATACGATAACGAAATCTGCCGCGGTTGGGTCGATCACCTCGAGCGGCAACCATCATGAATGTAACCCCTAGCCGAAGGGAGGCTGACATGCAAACAGTTGGGTTCATAGGACTCGGCAACCTGGGCGCCCCGATGGCGCAAAATATCCAGAGGACGGGATTCCCTATGGTTGTGCACGACGTTCAGGAGGGTGCGACGAGACCCCTTCTGGAGGGGGGTGCTCGGTTGGCGGCATCCCCGGGCGAGGTTGCCGCCTTAAGCGAGGTGATCATTAGCTCCGTTCCGGGACCCACTGAGGTGGCGGAGATCGCCCTAGGTCGCGACGGGATTCTCGGCGGGTTGAAACCGGGCGACGTGTACGTCGACCTCTCCACAAGTCGACCGTCTTTGATCCGCCGGATAGGGAGGGTGTTTGGGGAAAAGGGTGCCCACGTGCTGGACGCCCCGGTTCTGGCAAGTCCTGCCACTGCGGCGGACCGGCATGTCATCGTGATGCCCAGCGGCGATAAGGATGTCTACGAGAAGATTCTTCCTGTGTTCGAGGCGTTCGCCGATAAGATCGTTTACCAGGGCGAGCTAGGCATGGGAAGCACCTGCAAGCTGGTCAACAACATGATCACACTGGCTGTGAGACAGGTGGTAGCGGAGGGGCTCACCCTGGGTATGAAGGCCGGGCTTGACCTCGATGCACTAATGGAGGCGGGGAGCAGGGGAATACTGGGGAGTCAAAGGGAAGGATTGGAGAGTACCGTGTTCCTCGGGAAATTCGAACCGCCATCATTTCGGCAAGCACTGGCGCGAAAAGATATATTTCTGGCGAACGAGCTGGCCCGGGAACTAAACGTTCCGATGCCGGTGGCCAACATCGTGGAGCAAGTCTCGATCCAGTGCGGCAACCGCGGCTGGAGCGACATGGACACGCACGTGATATATCGCCTGCAAGAGGAAGCAGCAGGGGTGGAGGTCAGGTCGAGTTAGTCCGTGAGGAAGGTGGGAAAAGGTAAGCCGCAGGTTCTGTCTGCCACCTAGGGCCGTTGATTTGAGGACTCTGTTACGTAGAGCCCACCCTCTCCATCCAGGGTTACCGAAACCGCGCCCAGGAATAGGGCCCTGTACGGTTCAACGCCAGATAAGGCGTGTTGAAGCGGAGGAGATCCGAACCCCCGACTTTCCCGATGCCGTCGGAATGTTCTCCCAACTGAGCCACAGCCCCAACTGAACCTGGCGCCGAATTTCATTGGTACTGCCGGGGTGATTCGGCTAGCGGTCACTCGCAGAAACCGAGGCCTTCGACGAATATCTCTAGATTCGGCAACTCTTGTAGTTCACTCGGAAAGCAACCGATCAGTTCGTTGCCCCAGAGATCGAGTCGAAGGAGTTGCCGCATCGCCGCGAACGTGCCAGGGATATCGCCTTCGAGCACGTTGTCGGAAAGGTCAAGCCTGCGGGTCTTGTCCATTTGGGGGAGTCGATCAGGTATTTCGCCTTTCAATTGGTTGTGCGAAAGATCCAAATCGTCGATGAACGCCAGATCACCGAAGTCGTTTGAAATCTCACCCGTCAAGTCGTTGTAACTGAGATCCAACACTTCCAGTTTTCTGAGGCCGACTAGCTCATCGGGGAAGGCTTGCCCCGAAGGTTATTGACGAGTGCCAAGTGGGTCAGCCGGGGATAGAGATCGTGCCAACCGGAGATGTCGACTTGCAACTCGTTCCTACTCAAGACTCTCGACCTGAGTAGGAACGAGGCCAAGACTAAGGTTGGGTTTCCCGGCAAGTTGTTGCACCCGACGTTCAGTGATGCGAGATCTGTCAACATACTTAGTTCTTCGGGGATCTCGCGCCTGAGTCGGTTGAAACTGAGGTCTAGCGTCGTCAACTCTGGCAAGTTGCCGATCTCGCTCGGAATGATCTCTCCGAAATCGCTGTTGCTTAGATACAATGCCTTGGGGCCGTCGAGTTCACCTAATTCTTGGGCAATGGCACCACGATTCGCTCGTCCGTCGGGCACCCGGCTGGCCACATCGCAAGCGACGCGGCTGCCAAGGATGATCGTCAGTCCTTCGAGTCTCGGAGGGTCCCCACCAATGGCGATGCCTTCCCATTCGTCGATAGGGCCATTGAACGGCGCGGCTGGACCATCGCACTCGGGTCATCGGGCATCCCACTCGCCGGGCTCATCATGCCCTTCGCCGACTCAACTCATGAAGTCTCAACAGCTGCCCGCTCGGTAACCCATTGAACATCCGAGGCCGCTATACTAACCTGATCGTTGTTACGGGAGCGATTATGAGTAGGAAATGGCAAATCCACGACGCAAAGGCGAGGTTCAGCGAGTTCCTCGGTGCCAGTATCACAGATGGGCCGCAGAACGTAGCCAGGCGTGGTTTGGAGATGGCTGTACTCTTTCCCGTTAAGGAGTACGGAGAGTGAAGAACAGAGGAAGGACGGGTACGGGTTATGAGGCTTGAAGGCAAGGTTGCCCTGATAACTGGTTCCGCGAGCGGGATAGGTGCCGCTTCGGCAAGGCTCTTCGCCGAGGAGGGTGCCAAGGTCTGCATAGCTGATGTGGCCGAAGCACGGGGTCAACAAGTTGCGGCCGACTTAACTGAGTCCGGTGGTGATGCTTTCTTCAAAAAGCTCGACATCACCAGCGAGGAAGACTGGGCCAGAGGGTTGAACGAAGTCGTTGCTAGGTTTGGAAAACTCAACGTCTTGGTCAACAACGCGGCCATGAATCATGTCGGGACGGTGGAAGAGACGACTGCCGAAGACTGGGACCGCGTGATGGAGGTCAACGCGAAGGGCGCCTTCCTGGGCACGAAGGCTGTTATCCCCGAAATGAGGCGAGCTGGTGGCGGGTCGATTATCAACGTGTCGTCTGGTGCTGGACTGGTGGGACAATCATGGGCCGCCGCGTACAACGCCTCCAAGGCCGCGGTCCACCTACTGGCCAAATCGACTGCAATTCAGTACGCCCGAGATGGCATCAGGGCAAACTCGGTTCATCCCGGCGCCATCGACACCCGTATGCTTGCCGAGAGTAGCGATCTGATGGGTGACTCCGAGGCGTTCAACAGGCCAATGGGGCGAATGGGCACTCCGGAAGAGATCGCCTGGGGTGTGGTGTTTCTGGCATCAGACGAATCGAGTTTCATGACCGGAACGGAGCTGGTGATCGACGGAGGCAAGCTGTCAGGGCAGTGGCGGTTGGCGGAGGTAAACAGGGGGTAAGCGGGGTTGATCGGGTGGGCGTGGCCTAGGAGTGCTCGTGTGCTGGGCGCGTGCGATAGAACGTAAGTCGGGAAGTCTTACGTGTCTTGGGCGTTCGTCACCGCTGCGGTGCTTCGGCGCCTTGAACACCGTCTCCATCGGGGCGATGTGGTCTTCTTTGCTCGCCTGCACGTAGATTGGCGTCTCGACTAGTAGCAGACCGATCGCTATGCCGCCCCGCCCTAGCGCATCCGGTGATGAGGGAGCTGCGCACCGGCGAGCGGTTCCGATGCCGAAATGAATTCCTAGGTGATGCTGCTTCATGATTTAACTTGGTCGTAAGATAGACCGCACGCGAATGAACAACCATTAAGTAGGGGATTTGGTCATGTACGTGGGAACGCAGATTGCAGCGCGTCATGAAACGGATATCCGGCAGCTTGCCCAGTTAGGTGTAGAACACGTCGACGTGTCGCCAAGGGAGCATTGGACTGAATGGACGGTCGACCTACTAACGTCGATTCGGGAGAAGTACGCGAAGCATGGGATTGCCGTAGAGACCATACACTCTCCTCTCGGTTCCAGAGATGCGTTCCACAACGACATGTCCCATCTGTTCCTTGGTCCGAGCGACGAAAAGGAAAGGGAGCTGGATAGTCTTTGCGAGATCATCCGGATGGCGTCAGAGGCTGGTTTAAGAGGCCTGCTTTACAACATCACTATTCTGGGGCATCTACGTACTGGACCGGGGCGTGGGCGTGGCGGCGCAACCCTTTCGTCTTTCAACTACGCCGACCTTGACCAATCTTTGCCAGAGTTCGAGGGCGGCGCGGCGGACGCGGACACGATGTGGGAACGGATCGACTACTTTCTCGCCCGCGTTGCTCCCGTGGCGAACGAGTACAAGGTGCAACTGGCGTGCCATCCGCAAGACCCCGGCATAAAGGATTATGAATACCGCGGGGTGGCGCGGGTCATGGGCACGTTGGAGGGAATCAAGAAGTTCGTCGCTATGCACGAGAATCCCTACCATGGCCTCAACTTTTGTCAGGGCACGGTCTCCGAAATGCTCGAAAAACCCGGCGAGGAGATCTACGACGTCATTCGCTACTTCGGAAGCCGTAAGAAGATCTTCAACGTGCACTTCCGCAATATCAAGGGAGGCGTGCTGAACTTCGTGGAGGTCTTTCCGGACGAGGGAGACGTGGACTTTCTGAGAGCTGTTCGCACCTACAAGGAAGTGAGTTACCCGTACATGCTGATGCCTGACCACGTGCCCGGCATCGATGGGGAGGAGGCGCAACAGGTCGGATTCGCCTACTGCTACGGATACATTCATGCCATGATTCAGGCGGCCAACGAAGGGGCGGCGAACTGATCGGCGCTTATTTCTGAAAGATTTGCAGTTCGGTGTGGCGGGCAATTGTGTCGAAGTCGGCGTCGTTATGCAGAATCGGCACGCCAGCACGAATGGCGGCGGAAGCGATGAGACAGTCCATGAGCCTACGCACGGTCTCTCCTTGCCGCCGGCAACGGCGGTAGAGCATAGCAGCATCATCGTAGTCTGTTGGACGCGTCGGTAACACAACCGCGCGTGCCAGCAACCGCCGAAGATTCAACAGGTGTGATTCGTTCCGCGCCCCGGCCAGCACCTCCATGCGCACTGGATCGCACACGGCAATCTCCTCTGTCAGTAGTTCGTCTACGAGATCGCAGACGGAGCTTCCGGTGTTGCGCAGGAACTCCACCCAAGCCGAGGTATCGATCAGTATCACGGAGCGCGGCTTGAGCGCATTGAGTCGAGATCCCCCTCCCATCCCGTTCCTCGAAGGGCGCGCGCCTCATCGACTGAAGCGGGTTCGGCCGCCAGCGTCCGCAGGGCGAAGTTGATCGCCTCGCGCTTGGTGTCGAGCTGGAAACGTCGCATGACCTCGGCGCACGCTTGGTCGTCGATGTTTACGTTGGTGCGTGACATACACCTATGATACACCTGCCGAATCAATATCTGAAAATCTCAGCACTCGTCGCCGCGCGGCATCGACCTCAGATCGATCCTTCGCGTGAATAACCGCCACCCGCTGATGCACCGACGGCCATCGCACAAGGGTCCATGAGCAGCGGGAGAGCCATAAGGTTCATTTCTCGGTGACGGACTCTAAAGGCTGTCGATGAATGCTAGCTCGTCTTCGAGGACGTCGACGCCGTGGAAGTGCTCCATGAGTAGGGTCGCGTCTAGGTACTTGATCCGGCGATGCATTTCGGTGGGCAGAGTGCCTTGGTCGAGGGCAGCATGGGAGTCGAGGCGGCCACGGTAGTCGTAGAGGTAGTTGTCGTTCCAGTGGACGTGGCGGATGAGGTCGGGACGTTCGAGGAACGCAAGTACGCGCTCCTCTCTCTGTTCTTCAGGGAAGCGATGGGCGTAGGTCACGACGTGGCTGGAGTCGAGGCAGAGGCCGACGTTGTGGCGGTCGATGTCGATGGCCGCCTGATGCCAATCCTCGGGGGCCATGCCGAAGTATTCGTTGCGTTGCGACCAATCGACCTCTTCGTAGGGGGTGTCCATTATGTCCTCGGACCAGTAGGAGTTGTTGTTTTCGAGGACGATTTCGAGATCGAACCGCTCACAGAATTCGGCTATTTCGCGGACGCTATGGATGAAGAGGTCGTACTTCCCTTCACGCCCGGCGGTCTGGGCCTCATCGTGCCATCGCTTGGGGGCGAAGTGCAAGTTGATCTGCCTCACGTTGGGATAACGGGCGGCTTGACGTATGTAGTCGACTACGGTTTGTACCGACCTTGCCCGGTAGTCGGCGTCGGGCGTGGCGATGTTGAGGCGCGAGTCGCCGATAGTAGCAGGCGCATGTGCGCTGACGAGAATGTCGGAGAAATCGCCCATCCGGTTGATGTCGTCGGACATCGATGCCTCGGTGTTCAGACCGAAGCGACGGAGCGTATCTAAACCGGCGGTGGGCATCACTCCCAGTTGGTGTGCAAGCTCGGAATATCTGGTCAAGACGGTATTTCCCTAGGGTTGGATTCGTCGGTGATCGGCTCGACCGGCATGAAGGCGCGTCGGTACGATTTTGCTAAGCGTAGCGTACTGCGAATTCATTGTGTTTGCACCGCTGGAGGTCTTGGACGTTTCGACTCGTCAATACTTATCCGCCGTCGGGGACGTAGACATGCTAAGGGCTGTCCGCATCTACAAGGAAGTGGGCTACTCATACATGCTGATGCCTGACCACGTGCCGGGCATCGTTGGTGAGGAAGCGCAGCAGGTCGGATTCGCCTACTGCTACGGTTACATTCTCGCCATGATTCAGGCGGCGAACGAAGGGGCGATCAACTGATCGGAGAGCTGATGGTGCGGAGACGCAATTAGGAATCGAGCGGCCTTCGAATTGGTGGGCTAAAGGGTGTGATACTGCGAACTTTCCGGTGGGAGGTGCAGGTGTGAAGAACCAGTCATACGATGCTGGATAAGATGCCCTCGTTTTCAAGGCGTGGCTTGCGGCAGAAAGATGGCAAAAAATGCAATTACCAGCGTTCGCGGGATCGTTCTAACGAAGAACGAAGTTCCATCTCCTCGCGGCCTCAGTTGCCCAGAACCCACCGACGGGATAGCGTCCACCTTCAAATTAAAGCGAGCTCTCACCCTCAGACATATCAGTGCACGGTACCCATAGCTGTCCGCGATGAATACGCGCCCCTCCCTTTTGTATCTATGCCCGCAGGCCACTAGGACAGCTTTTCGCGCTCCGCCGCTCCGGGGTACTCCTGCCAATTCGCTTGCTCCGGATTGACCGCGAGGAATTCCCGGCACTAATTGGACAGCGTGGCTCTTCCCGCGAGCGTCTCGCCGTGCGTACCGCCAGGACTGAGGAACCGCGAGCGGTCATTGCGCCAGTCGGAAACGTAGATGTTCACGTGAACGCTCGGTTCCGCGGCGTTTTCTCGGATGCGCGTGCATCAACGCTTCAAGGCTACGTCACCAATTATTTGCCGTAATTTAGCAGCTACATCACTGATATGTCACCAGAAATGCTGTAACACCCTTAGGGAGACGCCGCCGTTTTCGAAGGAGCGATTAATGCGGTAGTTAGACACAAGAGCGGACGCCGCGGCGCGACGTTCCGGGGATTGGTCGGTTGACCTTCGGTTTCGACGGCCTGGCGGCGCGGATGTCGTCTTCGCCAAGCCGGGAGCGGCGGTCCCGCGGGACGACCATCTCGCGCGGCAGATCCTCGGTGTTCAACGACTTTCAACTCGTTGGGCGGTGAGCTCTACCCCTCGTGTACGCAATGGCGCGATTGAGTCATTTCAATCCGGTGCCCACCATTTTGCCCAAAAACCTACGAAATCCCCCATTGAGCATCGCACATTCTCCCGGTTCAAACAGCATAATGTGGGTACCGACGAATAGCGCGCTGAGCCGTAACGGAGAACCACGTCATGGCCAACTACGAGAATCTGAAGAAACGCATCGACCAAGGTGAAGTTATCGTCTTGGACGGTGCCATCGGGACGGAGCTTCAGGCGATGGGCGTGCCCATGGATCCGGCCGCGTGGTGCGGACCCGGAAACTACACGCACCCGGCAACGGTGCGACAGATGCACGAGCGTTACATCCGGGCGGGGGCCGACATCATCACCACCAATACCTTCAGCACCCTGCGTCCCACCCTCGAGGCTTCCGGGCACCCGGACTGGGTTAGAGAGATCAACGTGCGCGCCGTCGATGCGGCGCGGGAAGCGATAGCGCGGTGCGATGTCGACAGACCCGTCTACATCGCGGGCTCAATCTCGTGCCGGATTCCCGTCCGCGACCAGAGGACCGGGACACTTCTGGGCAGGACTGGCTTCGGTTACGGCGCCAGCCTCTCGGCGGAAGAGCTGCGGGCCTACGCCAGAGAGCAGGCGGATATCCTGGCCGAGTCCGGCATTGGCTTCTTCCTGATGGAGAACATGTGGGCCGACAACGAGTCGAGGGCGATTGCGGCGGAGGCTGCGAAGGCGACGAGTCTGCCGGTCTGGGTGGGCTTTACCGCGTCGGTGGCACCTGACGGAGAGACGGTGAGAATGAGTTTCGGCGACGACCGCAATGCGTACAGCAGCGGGATGGGTATGCCGATGTGGAGTTCGAACTGGCGGTCGGTGGACCATGAGATGACGCTGCTGGAAGGCGTCGCCGAGATCGCTTCGCTCAATCCCGACGCAATAACTGTGTTCCACAGCAGGATTTCCGAGACCACCGCGACTCTCAAGGTGGTCCGCGACCAGTGGTCCGGCCCCATCGCCCTCTACCCTGATGCGGGCAGAACCGACTACCTCGAGACTTGGCAGGACAGCAGCATCATCAACGAAGAGACCGCAGAGGAGTTGACGCAAGAGGCCGCCAAGTGGGTTGGAATGGGAGCTCAGATCGTAGGCACGTGTTGCGGGTTCGGGGCCAACTACACCGAGGCCCTGCGCGGCGCCCTGCCTGCCAAGACTTTTTCGCCGATAGGGGGCGCATAGGCGACTCTGCGCAAGACCTCAATTTTCGGACCACCTGTATCGCAAAACAAACCCCAGATCATCTGTCGATGATCGACAGGAGCGACCTCTCATGGAATCCAGACCACTGGTGGTAGTTGGGGCAGGAGTATCCGGTACGGCCGCCGCCATCGAAGCGGCCAAGGCCGGTGTGCAGGTCACGCTCATCGACGAAAACCCCGTCCCGACCGCCATGGCCGGACTGAATGTCCCCCAGTTCTTCGGCCAAAGGTTCACGGACGCGCTGCGCAACAAGGCCTCGATGCTGCAGAGAGCGGCGGCGGCCAACAAAGCATTGGCACAGGCCGAAGAAGTCGGCGTCGATGTTCAACTCGGGACGTGTGTCTGGGGTGCCTTTCGCAATACCGAAACCAGCAGGGTTCTCGATGGTCCCCAGATCGGACTAGCCGACAACGAGCGTTCATGGATGATGAAGTTCGACCGCCTCATCGTTGCAGCCGGCTGCCGGGACTTGGGCATCGGGTTCGCAGGATGGAACCTCGCGGGCGCGATGGGGGCCAACGGTGCCCACTCGCTAATAAACAGGTATCAAGACCTGTCCTCACGACGCATGGTCGTCTTGGGCACCGGCAACCTCGGCCTCAATACCGCCAAGATGGCACTAGACAGCGGTATAGAGGTAGCCGCTATCGTAGAAGTGTCACCCGCCGTGCAGGGTGACCAAGCCCTCGGCACCGCGTTACAAAGCCAAGGCGTAGAGCTGTACACCTCCCACACCGTTAGCGAAGCGCGCGGTAGCGACGGAGAAATCGAGTCCGTCGTCCTGGTCGAGATCGACGACGATAACGAACCTGTTGCCGGCACCGAAAAGGTCATCTCCGCCGACACCGTCTGCCTCGCCATCGGCCTCGTGCCAAACGTGGAGCTCCTCAGCCTCCTCGAATGCGACCTCACCTTCAAGTCCGAGCTTGGCGGTTACGTGCCATTCCACGATGACTGGATGCGAACAAGCGTCGATACAGTATTCGTCGCAGGCGACGCCGCAGGCTTCCACGACGCAATGATCCTGAATCCCGAGACCGCCCGCAATCAAGGTCGCCTAGCCGGAGTTGCCTCCGCCGCGTCGCTCGGTGCGATCGACGAAGCGGAGGCCCACGCCCGCCGATCAGAAATTCAGGCCGGTGCCGTGACCACAAAACCGTCTGAGGTGCACACGAGCTGGAAGCAATGGCTTCAGTCCTTCGTCAACGCCGGTGGGCTCGATGTCTTCGCGTGCCAGTGCGAGGAGGTCACGCACGCCGAGATCATAGGATTGCAACCTCCGCGGTATCTGGAGTGGGGTTCAAAGCAGATGAGCCGCCGGAGCCTCCAGACTCAAATCAAGGACAACCCGGTCAACCCCAACCAGATCAAGCGCCTGACAAGGGCCGGAACGGGCGTATGCCAGGGAAGACATTGCCGGGAGCAAGTTGCTCTGCTGCTCGCCGAGGAATCAAATACAGACATAGCCAATGTGCCCTTGGTGACATTTAGGCCGCCGCTCCGTCCGTTGCCGCTAAACGTCATGTGGCCCGACGAAGAATCCGAGCAAGTGCGCAACGAATGGCCCAAATGGTTCAGCCCAACTAGCAGAGTGCTGGGCTAAAACGGAGTGGCATCATGCCCATCGACAGCGCAGACATAATTGTCATCGGAGGAGGCGTCTCTGGCTTCAGTTCAGCGTATTTCCTGGCCAAGGCCGGCAAGGATGTCGTGGTCGTCGAAAAGGGAATGGTTGGCGGCGAGGCCTCAGGGCGAAACGGCGGAATGATCAGCGAGCGGACCGACGAGCCCGCGCTTATACCGTTGGCCGTCGAATCCATAAAGTTATGGGCGACGCTTGACGACGAATTGGGCTATCCCACCGAGTTCATTCACCAGGGTAGGATCCAGGTCGCCGTATCGGAAGAGGAGATGGGCGACCTCTTCTCGGAAAAAGACGAAGCGTTGCGCCACGGCATCAGCGTAGAACTCCTCGACCCTTCACAAATTCAGGACATGGTGCCCGCAATCTCTGGAAGGACTCTCGGCGGACTCTTCTTCGCCAACGGCGGTCACGCCAATCCCCAACGCTCGGTTCAGGCATTCGCTTGGGCTTTTCAAGACCTGGGTGGCAGGCTCTACCAGAACACCGCCGTCACAAGTTTCCAACTCGTCAACGATAGAGTCACATCGGTAGAGACCACCGCCGGCGATATCGCGGCCGATGTGGTAATCGCCGCTGCCGGCCCCCAGACCGCGCTGATGGCCGAGATGGTCGGCGTCCACGTCCCAGTGGCTCCTGCCAGGGTCGAGATCCTAGCGACCGCCCCCCTAGAACCACTCTTCGACATCGCCCTGGTCGGAAACGGACTCTACGGGCGCCAGGCCGCCAGAGGCAATCTGCTCTTCGGAGGTGGAGCCCACGAGTGGACCGACGTCGGCCTAACAACCGACCCGAGCAAGCCCAACACCCCCCTCATCAGGAACATCGCCAGACGCCTCGCAGAACTCCTCCCCGGAGTGGCCGACGTCCCCGTAATCCGAAGTTGGGCCGGCATCGTGGAACAAGCCCCAGACTACCTCCCAATCATCGACATCCCAGCCTCACCCAACAACTACATGGTCGTCACCGCCTCAGCCCACGGATTCGGCATCGCACCGGCCACCGGAAAAGTTGTCAGCGATCTAGTCCTCCACGGCGAATCCACCATCGACATCACCGGCCTAGCACTAGACCGCTTTTCCGACATCACCCCCGACTGGCGCGAGCAACGCGGTTGGGTCCCGGCACCCGAGCGGACCTGACGCCCGCGGTCCGAACCTCCCGAGACGGCCAAGCGAACCGGCATCAAACGCAACGGCAATTTTGCGATGTTAGCATCCAAATGCTGAAAAATGTATCGTAAGTAGACGACGGGCGGCCCATGACATGTCGGTCATGCACCGACCAGAGCGACATACTTGGTCCCAATTGCGAACCGAATGTCGCCGAGAGGGTGGAATCGGCAGAAGAGATTGAGGTAGAAGACCCGTTTGAACGAGTGGCTGGACGCGTTCGACCGCAGACAGTTCGGGAGTAAAGGGAGCTAGTTGTGATTAAGGGTTTGGTGTTTCTGGGAGATCGGCGAGCAGAAGTTCGGGAGTTTCCGGAGGAGCGACCCGGACCGGGAGAGGTGTTGTTGAAGATGCGGGCATCCGGCATGTGTGGTAGCGATCTGAACAATTGCCGTGCGGACGCAAGTCAGTTCCGGAGTACCAGCAAGCGGGTCGGGCATGAGCCTTGCGGCGAGGTGCTGGAGCTGGGGGGATTCGAACCCCCGACCTCTTCATTGCGAACGAAGTGGTCTCCCAACTTAGCTACAGCCCAAACTGAAATAGAAACTCAACGGTACTGTCGGCAAAGATTCCTGATCTAAGATACGTGCGGCGACAGTGTGAGTGATTTTTGGTTTACTCGCAGATGCCCACGCCCTGGACGAATACCACCAGGTCTTGTCTTTCGTTTAATGCTGCAGGTATGCAGCCGGTGAATTCGTTGTCCCACAAATCCAACCGTTGCAGGTGCTCTAGCTCTGCGAGGCTGGGTGGAATGTCGCCTCCGAGCATGTTGTTCGACAGGTCTAGTCCGCGAAGCTCGGTCATGTTCCCGATCTGGCGCGGAATTCCGCCGGTCAATTGATTGTTGGAAAGATCCAAGTCTTCCAAGAGGGTAAGATCGCCGATTTCGGGAGGAATTTCACCCGTTAGGTCGTTGTAACCAAGGTCTAGATCTACCAATCCGGTTATTTCCAAGAGCTCTTCAGGGAACTCTTCTCCGGCTAGCGTATTTACTAATCCCAAGTGAATCAATTTCGGCAGTTGATCATCCCAAGAACTTACGTCCACGCGCAACGTGTTGCGGCTGAGTACCAACGACTGCAGATTCGTCAATCCAGCGAGATGATCTGTAACATCGCCGGTCAAGTTGTTGCACTCGAGATTCAAGTGCGTGAGGTTTGCCAAGTTGCCAATTTCGGTTGGGACTTCACCTTCTAGACGGTTGAGACTGAGATCCAAGACCCTCAACTCGGTCAGATCGCCTATCTCTGGAGGTATGGATCCGCCGTATTCGCCGTATTCGCCGTAAGAGAGGTCTAAAGATCTCAAGGCATCGAGTTGACCGATGGCTTGCGGGATAGTTCTATTGGCGGTGCCACCCGACGGGTCCCGACCATCAGACTGACACAAGGCCTGGCCACCATACCTCAACGCCAATCCTTCTACGCGCAAAGGATCCCCGCCCACTGTTACGCCTTCCCAGTCGGTGATGGGACTGTCTGTGGGCCATGACACCTTTCCGTCGCCAACCATGTCGCCGAACATCATTAAGAGGTTTTCGCAGTCGTTGACAAGGAGCGAGTTACGTTCGGGATCAGGGACGACGACATTGTTTTGGCAATCATCATCACTGATGGACTCTGGTTCACTCACGGAAGCCGGTGCCGCGCCGCAAGGCTCGATTCCCGCGTCTACTTCAGGCTTGAAATTCCTTGCTGTGGTTGCGAATTCAGGCAGATATCCGGACAATCGGTTGCGTACTAGCGACAGTCGATCAAGCCTGGGCAGTCTGCTCAGTTCGATTGGGATGGATCCAACCAATTGATTGCCCTGCAACTCCAAATGCCGCAGTTTCGACAAGGCGCCCATTTCGGGCGGGATCGGCCCTTCAAGATGGTTTTCGGCCAGTATCAATACGTCCAGATTCACCAATCTTTGGATGTCGATGGGTATGGTGCCCCTTAACCCTGAACCTCTCAACTCGAGGTAAATCAGCTTTTCCGATTCGAACACCCAGTCCGGGATCGATCCGCCAACTGATACATACGAAACCATCAGCTTTCTCAATTCGGGTAGTCGAGCCAATTCGGGAGGCAACGCGTCTGTCAGGCGGTTGTATCCAAGGAAGATGTGCTGGAGGCTCCGGATATTGCCGAGTTCGCCGGGAACTTTGCCGGAGAGCAAGTTGGAACTTAGATCAAGGTGAACCAAGCCCGGAATATTTGAAATTTCCGGAGGGATGGGCCCAGTCAATAGATTCCCAGACAGGTACATTTTCGTCAACCCACGCATCTGCCCTAATTCGGGAGGAATACTGCCGCTGAGGAGATTGCCCATCAGAAACAACTCCCTTAGCCCATCAAGTTTCGACAACGAGGGAGGAAGCTTGCCGTTTAGCTTGACGTTGGTGGCCGAGTAGTTGTTGTCGAAGACCAGTTTGGTCACTCTTTGGGGATTGCCACCAATGGTTACGCCTTGCCAATCTCTGATGGGGAAATCGGCGCCCCAGTCGAGTTTAAGGCTGCCGGCCAATGTGTCTTTCAGTTCGAGCAGCGTTGCGCAGTCCTGGGCGAGCAAGGTCTCGAGGGTGAGGTCTAAGCAACCGTGTTTCCTAACTAAGGCTGCATCAACCTCGCATGGAGGGTTTTCCTCGTCGGTTGTGAGAATGAAATCTGATTCATAAGCCTGCCAAAACAACACGCAACCCACAAGCTGGTTGTCAGCCAATGACACCCATTGGAGTTTTGAGAGACGGCTGATTTCGGTCGGCACCTGACCATGCAAATCATTTGCGCCAAGATCCAGCACCTGAAGGTTCGTCAACTGACCTATTTCAGGTGGTATCTGGCCGTTCAGATGGTTCGTGGAGAGCAATAGTAGCTCCAAATTCCTGAGTTCGCCGATCCTCGGAGGGATTTCTCCGGTCAACCCGGCTTCTTTCAGCTCGAGATACGTGAGATTCCTTAGGTTGAACAGCCAATCTGGTAAGGGTCCATTGATCGGGATGCCAGTCAGCATCAGCTTTGTCAAGGTGCGGAGCCGTCCCAATTCGGGCGGCCAACCTCTCGACAAAGGGTTGTAACCCAAAAAGAGCGATTCGAGATTCGGCAAAGATCCCAATTCAGCGGGAATCTCCCCTATGAGTTGATTAAAGCTTAGATCCAGATCCCGCAATCTCGATATCTTTGATAACTCCGGCGGTATCGATCCGGTGAGCAAATTGCTGCCTAGCAGAAGAACCTCGAGGTTCGGCAAGAGGCCCAGTTCAGCGGGAATCTCGCCAGAGAGTTTGTTGCCCAGCAGATTCAACGTTCTCAATCCAAGAAGCTCAGACAATGAGGGAGGAACGACGCCGTTTAATTTGACGTCTTCCGTCGAGTAAACGTTGTCGAATGTCAGTGTCCTCACCCTCAACGGACTCCCACCGATATCTACTCCTTCCCAAGCAGCCACTGGGAGGTCTGGGCTCCAATTCAACGGAGTGCTTCCGGCGAGATCATCTTTGAGGTCCAGTAGCACCTTGCAATCGTGAAAGAGGTATTGCAACGAATCGTTCCCAGTGCCTGCCGAACCGGAGATGCACGAGGGTGTGGGCGTCGCGGTCGCGGTCCAAGTTGCAGTTGAAGTAGGTGAGGGTGTCGAGGTAGCCGTAGCCGTAGCCGTCGCGGTTGCCGTGTTGGTTGGAGTGCTTGTTGGCGTAGCGGTTGACGTCTCCGTGGCGGTAGCGGTCGCAGGGGGCGTGGTGGTCGGTCTAGGTGAAGATGTGGCGGTCGGAGATGGCGTATTAGTCGGGGTGGGCGAGAACGACGCCACCGTTGGCGAATCTGGGATCGGGGCTCTGACCAGCGTTGGAGTCAACTCCGAATCGGATACGCAATTGACGATCGCCACCGCGAGGATCAATGCGCCGATCGCGACAATTGCCAACTTAGGCAATATGCTCCCAATGTTCATTGTGGTGCGTTCAAGAGCTGGGGATTTGTGATTCGTATGTAAATCCAACATCCCTTGGATTGGCTAGCAGTCATGCTAATCTGCGTTTGGGCGCCGCACATCCACGATCCCACATCACGCTCCGCAAGACTAGGTGAAGCCCAAAAGAAACGAACTCGCCCGCGTTGACAAGTGCCTACTGGTTAAGAGACCGAAGCAGCCTACTCGTCCGCTTCTTCCTTCTCTTCGGTATCACTCGCCTCCGCCTCGGCAGTCGCCTCTTCTGCGATTGCAGTGAAGGTGGCCGCGACCTCTTCCGAAACAGCGGTCGCCGTTTTTTGCGCCGCATCGACTATGACGGTTGCGGTTGCCCAGGCATCGTCGTTGGAGATGGCTTCGGAGAGCACGACGTCGAATACAAGAGTTGCGTTGGCAGGGATCCTAGGAGGCGACCCTGCGACACCATATCCGAGTTCGGGCGGGATTCTTATGCGGCGTCGCTCGCCGACCTTCATATCGAGGATGGATTGGCGCCAACCAGGAATGACTCCGAGGACGAAGAACGATGCTTCCTGTCCTCCGATGTAGGTTGATCCGAAGATACAGCCACTTTCTAACCATCCGGTGTAGTGGACGGTGACCTGCCAGTCCTCCTCCGGCACCGGGCCCGATCCCTCGGTTAGGATGATGTGCCCTAGGCCTTCGGCGTCTGTGCGGTAATCGGTATCCTCGACCTCTTCGAACCTCGGGGCATTTGGCGGGTATTCGTCGTTACGGCAAAGACGTTCCGAAGGAGTGGGCTGGACAAACGGTATTACGAGGTCTTCTTCCCCTGGATTAGCGCCTCCGCCTCGGCAGCCAGCGACGATGCTCGCAACAACGAACGCCAGAGCGACCACAGCGAGCGTGGGCGCGATGCGAGTTATTGAGGTTGAGCGAAACTGCCGCTTCAACATGCTCAGCCCGACTTCGCTTTAGCCAACTCCATGAATTTGCCGGCTCCTTCGTTGAGCCAAGGGCCGGTCGTCGTCAAGAAGAACTGGACTCCCAGGTCGGTGTAGTACTGGACGTTGTCGCTGGTGCAGGTCGCGCCTGCGACCTTGCCTGCGGCCACGATTCGTTTGTACGCGTCTGCCATCACGGCTTTCGCTTCCGGATGATCCGGATTGCCGCTATAACCCATGGAAGCCGAGAAGTCGCCCGGTGCAACGAAGAAGACGCCGATGTGGTCGACTTCTAAGATCTCGTCTAGGTTCTCGTAGGCGATTATGTCTTCGATGAGGATGATCAAGAGGGATTGGTCGTCCGCCACCTGCATGAAGTCTGATACGCCCAAGCCTTGCCTGCTGGTATAGTTCCCGCGTTTACCGGTCGGAGGGAACTTGCCACCATCGACCACGTTCTGGGCCTCTTCAGCGTTGTTGACGTGAGGCACTACGATCGCTTGCGCTCCACGGTCGAGCGTACGATAGATCAGGCCTTGATGATTTGCGTTAATCCTCGCAACGGAGGTCAGGCCCCAAAGATCGCAAGCCCGAGACAGGTTTCCCAGATCGGCAGCGTCTACCCCACCGTGCTCGCCCTCCAGCCAGATTCCGTCGTAGCCGTGGGCTTGTGCGATCGGCCCGAAGTTGTCGATATCGTCGGCGTGGGTCATGCCGCCGACTACGATCGCGATTTCGCCATTTTCGACCTTCTCTTTGGCGCGATTTGGACGGAGATTCATTTCACTAGATCCTGACTCAACGTTGGTTGAATGCGTAACACTGTGCCGCAATTTTAACCGCGTGGCGTGAAATTGGATGGTCCCAAGATCCCCTCACCTGAATCCTCTCCCGAGAGGGAGAGGATGCGGGCTCTGCCTTAACCGTCGGTTTTGTCGCGTGACGAGTTGGTTGTCGGCGTATATCATCAGCGACAGTTCGCAAACCCGAATTAATCGGCCCGAGGGAGCCAGATGAACGATGCTTGAGAGATTCAAGGTACCTGAAAAGGATCGCGTGTACGTCAAACCGGAGGCGATGCACGACGTCACTAGGCGGATCTTCCGTCAGGTCGGCATGAATGAAGAGGGAGCGGTCGACTCAACAGATGTTCTGCTCGGAAACGATCTTCGAGGCAACGAGTCGCATGGTGTATCCAACGGTCTAAGGGGCTACGTCCGAAGCTACGGCGCGGACCAGCTAAACCCCACTCCGAACTGGAACATTATCCGCGAGACGAGCACCACCGCCAACATCGACGCCGATGGCGCCTTGGGCATTCACATAGGTCCGACGGCGATGGAGATGGCGATCGCCAAGGCTCAAGATCACGGCGTAGGGGTGGTGACGGTGTTCAACACCGGACACCTGGCGGGTTGCAGCCACTACGTTCTGCAAGCCGTGGAGGCGGGTATGATCGGTCACACGATGACGGCCGGCGGTGCGGGAATAACGATTCCGACTTGGGGTTCAAGGCCGTTCCTAGGCACAAACCCATTGGCATATGGGGCGCCAGCGCGCACAATGCCTCCTTACATGCTCGATGTAGCCACGACCCAAGTAGCTGCCAACAAGATCTGGCTGTTGAGGCGGACGGGCGCCACGGTTCTCCCAGGATGGATTACGGACGACAACTACGAGCCGCAGTTGGAAGAGGCTCCGGCTCCGGGTCCGGAATCTCGGGGCAAGTACGGTATGCTGCCGATCGGCGGCACGAGAGAAAACGGCTCGCACAAGGGATTCGGACTCGGCTTGATGAATGAGATCATGTGCAACGAGCTAACAGGCTTGGGCCCTGGCCCGTTGCTCGGCCACCAAGGCGGCCATCTGCTCATGGCTTACGACATCGAGGCCTTCACCGACAAGGAGAAGTTCCTCGACGACATGGACGATTTGCTCAAAGCCGTCGTCGAGCATCCTCCCGGGAAGGGGCACGACCGCGTCGTCTACCCAGGTCTCCTGGAAGCAGAAGAGATCGAGAAGCGCACCAAGCAGGGCATCCCGTACCACACCGAGGTGATCGACTGGTTCGAGTCGCACTGCGCCGAAGTGGGGATAGAGTGCGAGTTGAGATGATGGGAGCGCGTCGAAATAGGCGGAATCAGCACAATATCCGGAGTTGAACGATGGTCGGCTTCGACTTCGGTGAGTCCAAATCGGACCCCATTGACGCGGACCTTTAAGGCAAAAATCTCCTATTGCGACGCATCAACCCAGATGTCAATGGATTCACTCGTGCCGGACGCGGTCGACCCACATCCCAAGGCATGAACACGCGTTCTCAGTTTCGCCAGATGTCGCATAACTCGACTTTAAATCTTGTCGTGGATTGACACCCACTCAGTTTTGGCTTGGATTTTCGACTACACTTCCGCTATGCAGAACGAACGGTCTGGGGATCATTGATCACCGCGGAAGAATTTAACAAAATTCTGTCCGATTCGACCAAACGGATCGAGGGGAACATCTCATGGGAAAAAGATGAAGATCATTCTCCCAGCATGGTCTTCGATTCACAAGTCTTAAACGACAGCGGGGAGCCGCTGTATCTCAGAGGTTGGTTCAACCCGTACTCTGGCAAATTGTCGTTTACTTTGTTGCGACAGGGCACAGGTAGGATATACGGTCTTGATCTTGGCGCAGGGCACCGAGATCCCAAAGGCGAGACTATAGAAGGCACCCATAAACATCGGTGGACCGAACAATACAGGGACAAGCAAGCCTATGATCCACCTGACATTACCGCCGACTGGAACGACCCGCGATCGGCTTGGCAACAGTTTTGCGCCGAATTGACTATGCAGCACGACGGCATTTTTCAAAGTCCCGCCGTCCAAGGTGAATTGATGTAATGCTTTCACCGGAAAATCTGTGTGAAGAACTGGGTAAGGGCCTATCGACTTTATTTCAGTGTTCCCCGGCACCCCAAAAAGGCATTCGCGTCCGCACCCCGTTCATGTATCCGGACGGAGGGATCGTGGACGTTTTCGTGGACCGCGATGCTCACGGATACTTGGTTACCGATTTCGGTGATGCGTTAGGTTGGCTTCGAAATCAAACGATCAAAGGATCGCTGACACCACGGCAACGCCGGTTAATTGATGATGTGGTGCTTACGCTGGATGTCGAGTTCCACAAGGGTCAAATTACTCAGCGATGCGAAGCGCCGGAGAAGCTCGCGCAAGAAGTTCAACGGATTGGGCAAGCTGCATTGAGGGTTGCCGATGTGTGGTTCACATTCCAGACTCGGGCGTTCGAAACCGTTGCCGATGAAGTGGATGAATGGCTAACAGAAAAAGAAATCAGTTACGAAAAAAGATTCCGGTCTGAGGGTCGGTCCGGCAGGACATGGACCGTTGACTATAAGACATCGACGCAAATGCAGACTTCATTGGTATTTCTGTTGAGTACCGGTTCACGAGGAGCTACCAATCGCATCACCGAGCGTGTCCACACTGGATGTATTGATCTAAAAAACTCGAAACCAGACATCTCCGATTACGAATTCGTGTCGCTATTCGATGACACCATAGATATTTGGCGACCGCACGACTTTAATCTGCTCGAAGGCGTATCCCGCGTCGGCTTGTGGTCTGATCGTGACGCTCTCGAAGACATCTTGAAATACCGCGTATAGTGTGGATTGGAATCCGTGTCGGTTCGGTTGACGATGCTGTTGGGGATGCCGTTGATTTACGCAAACTAATGAGAGCTTTGCCCTTTTGCTTGAAGGTCCCTCATAAATCTGAATAGTCTTTTGACTCAGTCTACCGACGACTGTTATCAGACAATGATTGGATGTCTTTTCGCGGGCTGAGCAATCGTGAGTGAACTTGATAACGCAGAATCCACTGAAACCATGCCCTCCCGAAAATTCGTATTTTTGCCGCCTCAGAATGATCTGACGCATTGGTTCGCTCGCCGGCTCGCCGATACGATGCCGGAGTTCAGCGTGGCTTCGCCTGAAACCGACGAAGAAGCGGTCGACGAGTTGCGGGATGCTGATGCGGCTTTCGGGTGGGTCAGTCCGGAGGCCTTAAAGACTGCGAGCAAGCTGCGCTGGATCCAGAATCCCGATGCCGGCCCGTTTTATGGCTACTACTACGACGAGTTGAGCGAACACCCTGTCGTTATCTCAAACCCCCGCGGCATCTACTTCGACCACATCAGCCACCACATCATGATGTTCGTCCTCGCTCTGTCGCGAGGACTGCCTTGGTATGTCGACGCTCAGCGTGAAGTCAGGTGGGACAAAGACGCTCGCAAGTCGAAGTATCTTAGCCTCGGCGAATCCACTGCTCTCATCAACGGCGTCGGGGGCATCGGAGCGGAGGCTGCAAGGCTGTGCGAATCGTTCGGGATGCGGGTTATCGGGATCGAGCCGAGGCTCGAGCGCGAGATCGGATCGGTCGAGGTCCACCATCCAGACGAGATCGACCGTTGGTTACCCGAAGCAGACTTCGTGATCTCGACCGTGCCGCATACGCCCGAGACGGAGGGGATGTTCAACGCCGGTAGCTTCGCGTTGATGAAGCCAACTTCTTACTTCATCAATGTCGGGAGGGGCAAGGTTTGCAAGATCGACGACTTGGCAGATGCCATCGAGAGCGGCGAGATTGCGGGTTGTGGTCTAGACGTGTTCGAGGTTGAGCCATTGCCAAAAGATCACAAGCTGTGGAAGTTGCCGAACGTGTTGATGACTCCTCACGTCGCGGTGAGAGACGCGGAAGACATCCCGGAGCGCCGCTTCCAGATCATTCTGGAGAATGCACGTCGATTCGCCAATGGCGAAGAGCTGATGAACGTCGTCGATAAGACGAAGTGGTACTAACGTTCGTCGCTGGGTGAGCCATTGCCACCGGCACGTGAGGGAAGAGCCCTGCCTTCGCGAACGGAAGTGTCGACGGTCTGAATCTCTGGCAGTTCTTTGGTCGTCTGGACCCCCAACTCGGGAAATCGACGGGCTTGGGCCAGTACCCGGGATTCGAGCGAGCCGACTCCGCTGTTGTATCGCTGCACGGCGCGATCCAACGACCTGCCGATCTCCAGGTAGTGGGTTGCAAATGTTTCCAAACGATCGTGTAGCTCGCGGCCTAGCAATCCGATCTGATTCGCTTCCTCGGCGATTTTCCGCTCCTGCCAACCCATCGCCACCGTTTTTAGCAGTGCCACGAGAGTCGAGTGAGTAGCGATAACCACATTGTTGGCTAGGGCACGGTCGATCAGATTCGGCCGCCGTTCGACGGCGGGTGGCAATGCGAACTCTGGCACGACCATAACGACGAAGTCGGCGGAATCGGGCAGCTGGTTCCAATACTCCTTGGAGGCCAATGAGTCGGCATGAGTTTGCATCATTCGGGCGTGGCTGTCGAGGTAAACCGACCTTTGATCCTCGGTCTCCGCGTCTTGGGCGTCGATGATCGCGATGAGCGAAACCTTCGAGTCCAAGATAATGTCACGTCCGTGCGGCATATGGACGATGAAGTCAGTTCTGCCGCCTTGGTTATCTGGTGACTGGGTTTCAAAGTGGATTCCTTTGGTCAAGCCGGAGAGTTCCAACACACGTTCGACGCGCATTTCGCCCCATTGGCCACGCGCCTGCGGCTTTGTCAATGCAGTGGACAACAACCGAGTCTCGTTAGCGAGCGTCGTGATCTGCTGTCGAAGGGCGCCCGCGCTGTCGGCTCGTGCCGTCTCGAGGGTTTCAATCTTGTCCGCGAGTGGCTTGACTAGCTTTTCCACGGCCTCTTGCCTCTCCTTCAATGAAGCGTCCGCGCTGTCCATAAACGATTTCTGTTGCTGCCTCAGAGATTCATCGGCAAGAACCTTGAAAGACTCCTTGGCCTGCTTGACCAAGTCTTCCTGCTCTTCCATCCGCTCCCGAGAGTTCTTGATCTCGCTCTCCAACCTCGATATCTCGGCGGAGAGCTTGGTGATCTCGACTCGCGACTCATCCAAGTTGGACTCCGTCGATCTGCGCGCCTCTTCAGACTTGACCAGCAGCTCCGTCTCAGTCGAAAGCCCTTGTTCCAACTTCGCTCTCTCGATCTCAAGTCCCTGAACCGCAGTTGCGCGTTCAACCGTCAATTGCTCAACGCGCTGCGATGAACGAATAAACATGATCACAGCCATCAGAGCCAGTACCGCGCATACTGCAGCGACGATGATTATCGGATCCATATGATCGCTAGCTCCTTAAAGCGTCTCAACCCACCCAACGCCCTATACTTGCTAACTGATGTTATCCCTTCCCCAAGGGGTTTCGGCATCCAGAATGACAGCCGGAGGCTAGCCCGTTAGCGACTGGCCAGATCCAAGGAATCGCAGCAATGATCGTCGATGTTCACACTCACCTGCCTAGTCACCCCGAAACCGTTCCCGAAGACGAGATGCTGACCGAGACCACGATGCGTTCCGGCGAGGTTGTCCAGCTGACCAACAGCATCGACGACTATGTGAACGACATGGCGCCGGTCGACAAGACGTTCATATTCGGCATCGCTCCCAGACCTTGGCGGCCCGACGAACGAGTTCTGAGAACGGGAGGCTGGGACCCGGAACTCAATCACAACGACATTGCTTCGTTGACCGCTCAAAGAGCACCTGACAAGGTAATTCCCTTCATGTCGCTTCACCCGCTCGATCCGAACTGGGAGGACGAGTACGATCGTTGTGTCGGTGACCTAGGCTGCAAAGGCATCAAACTCGGCCCCAACTATCAGGACTTTGATCCGACATCGCCCGAGGCGTTCCGACTCTTCGCGAGGCTCGAATCGGATGGCATCCCCATCATCTTCCACCAGGGCACTTCTCCCATGCAGGAGGCACCGCTGACTTACGCTCATCCTTTGACCACCGAAAAGGTGGCGATGGCGTTTCCGAAGCTGAAGATGGTGTTGGCGCACCTTGCGCACCCGTGGCAGGTCGATTGCATCTCGGTCATTAGGAAACATCCCAATGTTTGGGCCGACGTATCGGCCCAGTTCTACCGTCCCTACTCCTTCTGGGAGGCGATGCTGAAGTTCTACGAGTGGGGATCGACTGGGAAGATCCTATTCGCCTCCGACTGGCCGGTCACCAAGCCGCAGGACAACATCGACCACCTGCGAGGGCTCAACAAATTCGCGAAGGACCATCACCTACCGGGCATCCCGGAAGACGAAATTGAAGGCATCATCAATCGCGACGCGTTAGAGATTTTGGGCGTCGATTGATTAGTGAAGCGTCAGTCGGGCAACGGGCGACTGGTTAGATCGGCTCTGAGACTCGATTACCATTTAAAACAGAGTTGCCGAGGTGGCGAAATGGTAGACGCGCTACGTTCAGGACGTAGTGTCCGTAAGGACGTGTGGGTTCGAATCCCACTCTCGGCACCAACTTTCTTCTTCTGCCGAGTCACTGTGAGTGGCGTTTGAGTGCGTGCCGCCGTTCTTGACTAGTGGTGGATTGCGTTTTCGATTCTGAGTTTGGGGTGTTAATCTTGAGCTATTCGATGTGCGCTTGTAGCTCAGCGGATAGAGCGCAGCCCTGCGAAGGCTGAGGTCGTGGGTTCAAGTCCCGCCAAGCGCGCCACTCCCCGCCTTTTTCAGGCATCTCTCGCAGATTTATATAATCTGACGCACCGCGCCCAGTTCAAACAAGGACGATCGTGTCCAACTGGAAGTGGTTCAACCTCGGGGGCGGTTAGCTCAGCTGGTTAGAGCGCGTCGTTGACATCGACGAGGTCGGAGGTTCGAGTCCTCCATCGCCCACCATTACGTATGAAGTCGAACAACTGCACTTTGATGGACGCTCCGGTGCTATAGTCCTTCCACAGTTGCGAGCCCGCTGACTTTCGACCGATCGCCCGCGGATGACGCCGAGGAGTTTAAGTCGCCGTCCCTCCTGAATGGGAGAAGATAACCAGGCTGTGTCCCTTAGAGTGGTTACGAGGAACGTCGAGTGGCTACACCCATCTCACCGCGAACCGCTGAGATTCTGAGCCGTATTGATCGACATTCGCCCGAGATCGTCTGTCTCACTGAGGCGCACATCGGACTGATGTCTCGAGATGCGCACACTATCTGCTCTCGACCCGACAACGGATACACAGTCAGGGAAGACCGGTGAAAGGTGGTGCTCTCATCGAAGGAGCCTTGGGATAACGTAGGATTCGATTCGATGCAACTCGGCCAATTCGTGTCTGGAGTCACACAGACGTCTTTTGGAGCGGTCGACATCGTCGGTGTCTGCATCCCTTGGTTTGGATCACGTACCGAATCCCGTCGCGAGTCGGAGCGCAAAAAGCGGTGGGAGGATCATCAATAGTAACCGGCCAGTTTGTATGAAGTGCTCAGACGTTAGACTGCGAGGCAAATATGCATGGCATAGATCCCTTTAATTGGAACGAAGCCTACTCAGGCGACGCAAGTGACTACGCCGACCCCGATCCTGGATTGGTCGAGATAATCGACGGCCTGCGACCCGGACGGGCTCTTGACTTAGGCTGCGGCTCGGGCGGACTAATCGTCTCCCTCGCCGAACGGAAGTGGCAGGTCACCGGCATCGACATAGCGACGAGGGCTATTGAGGCAGCGAGGAAGGTGGTTCACGAACAAGGTGTCAAAGCGGAGCTTCACGTGGCCGACGCGACTAGATGGAAGCGCAACCGCCGCTACGACCTGATCGTAAGCAGTTTCGCTCTCCCGGAGACCAAGGCGGGACGGGGGCTGGTCTATCGCATGATCCGGGACGCCATCGCGCCCGGCGGCACGGTGCTCCTGAAGGATTTCGACGCCTCCATGAAACGAGTGAAGTACTTCGCTGGGTTCGATCTTGTCACCGTCGAAGAGCTCACCGCTGGTTTCGACGGTTTAAACATTATTAGGGCAGAGGTCGTTGACACGCCGGTGCACGACCATAGCGCCGGCAAGGGACAGCCGGATGAGTACTGGACCGCGGCCCTTCTCCAGGCGCAAAATCCGTGAGCGTCTGCCAACCCCAAGCCTGTTTCTTCCGGCGGAACACTATCGGACGACGACGACCTGGAGCCATTCGCCCGATACCGGCGTTAATGTCAACACTAGGTGGCCTTAAAATCCCACCATGCCCGAAGCGCCCGAACTATTTCTTCTCCGAGAGTACCTCGCCGAGCGCATCGTCGGGAAGATGATCATTGCCGCCGAAGAGTTGCGGCCACTGGTGGTGAGGAACATGCTTGATGGCAGATTCGTCGACGAGATCACTGGACGATCGATCCTCGATGTGACGCGCAAGGGTAAGTTGATCACGTTGGTGCTGTCGGGAGACGTGTCGATGGTTGTGAGTCCGATGCTGACGGGCGAGTTGCGGCTCCAGCAGAATACCGAACGGGTGTTGAAGTCGACGATAGTCTCGATGGACCTCGGCGATGACTCAGAGTTGCGCTACATCGATCCCAAAAGGATGGGTCAGATCTATCTGCTCCCCAAAGAACGGGTGTCCGAGATCGCACGCATCGAAGACCAGGGGCCGGACATCTTTGATGAGCCATTGGATTTCGCCCAATTTCAAGAGGACGTCAAACCGTTCAGAGGTGAGATTAAAGGCGTCTTGACGCGTGGGCGTCTGGTCTCCGGGATCGGCAACGCGTACGCTGACGAGGTTTTGTGGGATGCCGGGATTTATCCGTTCAAAAAGGTTGGGCGAGTGAGCGATGATGAGATGGCCGCGTTGCACTCGTCGCTCTACTCCGTGCCTGCCGCCGCCGTCAATGAACTGCGTTCGATATTTGAGAAGGGTGACAAAGGCCCACGCAAGGAGCGAGGCTTCCTTTCTGTTCATGGGAAAAGCGGAGATCCACCCCAAATGCGGCACCAAGATCAGCTCGGTCAAAGCGAGGCGGAGAGAGACGAATTTCTGCCGCTCCTGCCAACCTGGAACGATGTTCGGCTAAGAATCCCGAACGGCGAGTTGCGGGTGCTGATATAGAATCTCGATCAACTGCTTGGAGTGCAATTTTCTAAGCGTTGGTGACCCGAATCCCCATCGATCGACACCGTGAGTGATGCAGAAACCATAGCCGCGTTTACTCGTGACATCGCCATCATCGTCTTCGGTGTCGTGGGGATAGTCTCGTTCATCATCATGACCGTCGTGGTAGTGAAAGCGGCGAAGCAAGTCAGGATAGCCGTCGATCGCGTCAACTCTGCGGTCTCTAAAGTGGAGAGAATCCTGGAGATCGGGAACGTGATCCGCGACGCGGTGTCGAAATTCGGTAGTTCTTCTAAAGGCAAAGGTGGCGACGGTGGCCCGTCGATGGGCTGGCTATTTGCACCAGTGGCCTTCGTCCTGAGGCAGTTGTTTCGCAACGGGAGACGCTCGAAGGAAGATGCGGGTTAAACGGCCAATTTCAGACCAAGCACGCAAGATTTCGAAAAGTTACTAATAGAATCCGAACAAAGGAGTTCAACACATGGCAAACGGCAATTCAGAAGGCGGCTTCTTGGCCGGTTTTATCATCGGCGGAGTAGCCGGTTTCGTTATTGGCATCATGGCAGCTCCCAAGGCTGGTGCGGAAACCCGAACACAGATTTGGGATAGCACTCGCGAGGCCCGAGATCGCATCGACGACATGGTAGGAAGTGCCCAACAACGTATCGACGATCTCAAGGACGAAGCGAGCCGCGCCTCCGAAACCATTCGGCAGCGCGTGGCTAGCATGAACCCGATGTCTGCCGACGTCGAACCTAACGGCAAAGACGAAGCCTAGCAGGGCGAACCGTTGCATGCGGGTGTGAAAGCTCTTGGTTTCTGAAACCAGACCGCTGGTTGTTGTGCCCTCCGACGACCCTGCACAGTGCCAAGGGTCACCTAGGATGGCTGAGCTCGAAGCCGTCGCGGAATTGAAGATCTTTCCTACGCGGGCGGACGTATTCGAAGTTCAGGTCGAACGCGCCCAGGGTGCCACTGCGATCATCAACTCGCGCAGCTATCTGGAGTGGCGAGAAGCGGCATTCGATCTCCTGCCGGAACTGCGTTTCATCTCGGTATGCGGCATCGGCACCGATTCGATTGATCTGGAAGCCGCTCGCGAACGCGGCATCACAGTTTCCAATATTCCCGGCAAGACGGCGCCGGTGGTTGCTGAACACGCCTTCGGCCTCATGTTCGCCGCTGCCAAGCGAGCCGCCTGGTACACGGAGATGACACGCAAGGGCGAGTGGGTGAAGAAGGACGGGGTTTTTTTGTTGGGCAAGACTGTCGGTATCGTGGGAACCGGCAATATCGGAGCTCAGATGGCGCGCATGTGCAACGGATTCGGTATGGAAGTCATCGCTTACACGTTTAACCCATCGGATGAACGGGCAAAGCGGCTCGGAGTTCGGTTCGTTAGCCTAGATGAACTGCTGAAGACCGCGGACGTGGTAACGATACATACGAAACTCACGGATGACTCCCGACACATGATCGGGGCGAGAGAGATCGCGATGATGAAGTCTGACGCGATCCTAGTAAATGTGGCACGTGGCCCGATAGTCGACGAAGCAGCGTTAATTGAAGCGCTTAATGCAGGTCATCTGGCTGGTGCCGCCCTAGACGTTTTCGAGGATGAACCGCTACCCGAAGGCAGTCCCATTACCGAGTGCGAACAGGTTATTCTTACTCCTCATATCGCTGATATGACGCCTGAAGGCCTCGACCTGTTGAATCAGGGAGTCGTGGAGAATACCTTGGCTTACCTGAATGGCGCTCCCATCAACGTCGTGAACTGAAATGATCAATATCCGCGAACTCCAACAGGGTGATGCTGAGCACGTGCTCAAGTTGGATCAAGGTATCCGTGGTGCGGATAGATCCCTCACCTGGGATCAATACGTAGACCGGTTGCTCACAGTTGTCGCGCTTGATTCACTCGAGTACGCGCCCTGGGGCTGCTTCGTCGCCACCGATTCGGAGCAAGACGACCGCATAGTGGGATTCCTGATGTCCGAACGGCAGTCGGCCACATACGGTTTGCCTCCTGGAGTGCGTATCGTCGCGATGGCCGTCGACCCTGAGCACCGCCGTCAGCAGATAGGCACTGGGCTCGTCGAAAAGCTGGCCAAAAAGGCGAAATCAGAGGGCGTGGGCAACATTTTCTCAGTTCTCCTTGACGAGGATGAGAGAGACGCAGCATTTCTCGACCGATGCGGATTCAAGACCGCTGCATTCAAAGTCTTTTCCAAAGAGCTTTAGACGATGGCCGTGGACAGCCGCGGTATCCCAGATACCCATCCTCGACACGAATCTTTGCGGATTCGAGAATTGATCGTGGAAGGCGTTCGATCAGGAATCACTTCGCCTCACGGTTTAGTTGCGCATGGACGCGGCGAGGCATTCGACTACCTGCTCGGCGAGAAGACTCACGACTTCGCACGAGACGCAATCCAAGGCGCTGCCGCGGCGCTGCTTCTAGCTGACCATCCAGTGATATCAATCAATGGGAATCTTGCTGCCTTGGCAGGGAAGGACGCCGTGATTCTCGCCACTACGGTGGGCGCCAAGATCGAAGTGAATCTGTTCCACCACAGCGATGAGAGGGTCGACGCGATCTCGCACCACTTGACTCGGCTAGGGGCAGATACAGTTCTGAGGCCTCAGTTGGACACGGTCATTCCGGGACTGGAAAGTTCTCGTCGATACGTGAATCCTGATGGCATAGCCAAGTCGGATGTCATTTTCGTGCCACTGGAAGACGGCGATCGTTGTCAGGCTCTGAGAGCATGGGGCAAAGTCGTGATAACCGTGGATCTCAACCCACTGTCCCGTACCGCCCGAGATGCAACGATCACCGTAGTCGACAATGTGGTTCGCACGCTCCCCCTACTGATTCAACGCGTTAAAGCGTTACACGGCCTCAACAAAGACGTGCTGCGACAGTATGTGAAGAGTTACGACAATGTATCTAACCTCGAACAGGCCGAGGGTGCAATTCGAAGCGGGTCTTTCCAAAGTTCATAGTCCTTCGAATTTTCTATAGTTGGGCGATTGAGTCGCTGCACTAAAATGTGCTCACGCTGACACGGCTCCGCGTTTTACTACTAGATCGAATCGATCTTGGCCCATCACATACAAATTCAGGTGACGCCGAGTCAATCCCAAAGAATGATCAATTCAAATTGACCACTGAACGAGAACAACAAAGAATCGGCAACCAGCCGGTCCGGGTGGCACGAGATGCTCATATCGCATCGGTCGATGTGCCGGTACCGCCGCGAGCGATTTCGGTGAGAGGTTTGACATCTCCGATGTCGATCATCTACGGCTTTATAGTCGTCGACCTCATTGGTGCATCAATCCTCATGCTGCCGATTTCCAGCGTCGAGCCCGGATCTGCAGGTCTAATGACCGCGCTGTTCACCGCCTCGTCTGCCATTACTGTGACAGGACTAACGGTCGTTGATTCAGACGTTGCGTGGACGATGTTGGGTCAAGGAGTGATCATCAGCTTGATGTTCGTCGGCGGTCTGGGTTTTATGACAGGCGCCGCATTCTTGGTGATCCTCCTGGGCCAGGAGCTTGGGTTAAGCGATCGGCTGCTAGTCCGAACCGGCTTAGGAGGCGGCGAGTTGGGCGGTGTAGCGACATTGGTGAAGCGAATCGCCCTCTTCGCGATCGTTATCCAGCTCATCGCATTTGTGACGATCTTCACCTACTGGACAACAGTCAACCCTCCATGGGAGGGCATCACCACACGCGAGACGTTGTGGCACAGCCTGTTCCACGCTGTATCAGCGTTCAACAATGCAGGTTTCGACATATTGCCAGACGACAAGACTGGTGGAGCCAGTGTCAGCGGCTTGAGGTCACACTACGGATTAATGATCGTCACTATGGCCACAGTTTTCATCGGTGGAACAGGTTACATAATTTGGAGCGACATCTTGAGGGCCAGAGGCTTCAAGCGGTTAAGGCTCGATACGAAGCTAGTCGTCATAGGCGTAGCGATATTGATCCCGGTGGGAATCGCCACATTCTTGCTCGGCGAATGGTCGAATCCACTCACTTCTGGAAACGACGGCGTGGGCCAGAAATTCATCGACGCCACGTTCCACACTTTGTCGACTCGCACCGCGGGATTTGCCGTAGTCGACTACGCCCATGCCACAGGTTCAACGGACCTCTCGACCGAGGTTTTGATGTTCATCGGAGGCGCATCCGGATCTGTCGCCGGAGGCATCAAGATAAACACCTTCATGGTCGTGTCATTGACTTTGTTTTTCACACTTACCGGACGCTCCACAGTCAAAGCGTTTGGGCGAAATATACCGGCCTTCACGGTTCAACGTGGGCTGGTCGTGGCGCTCGTTTCCGTGGCGCTGCTTGTCGGCATCATCTTTGCGCTTAGCGAAACGCAGGGCGAGGCGTCGTTCCGCGAAGTGCTGTTCGAATCAGCGTCTGCATTCGGAACCGTGGGGCTGTCTACCGGCATCACACCAGACTTGACCACCGGGTCTCGGATCGTAATCATCCTGGCAATGTTCATCGGCCGCTTCGGTCCCCTCACTCTGGGCTTGCTGATGGCCGGACGCCAACGTGAGGACCGATATTCATTTCCGGAAGAGGACGTTAGAATCGGCTGACGGATCGCCAGTCAGATTAGGGCTTGGCTACTCTCAACGAGCATTGAAACATGCCAGGTAGAAACATAGTTGTTGTCGGTGTGGGTCGTTTCGGCTCACAAGCCGCGTCGACTCTTTTCCAACTGGGGCACGACGTCTTAGCGATCGATCGAGACAACGATCGGATACAAGACCTCATCGGAAGGGTGACTTATTCAGTTGCCGGCGATGCAACGGATGAGACTTTGATGAGGGATTTGGGTGTACAGGACTTCGACGTCGCTATTGTGGGGATCGGCAGAAACGTTGAAGCCAGCATCATGACCGCGGTTTTGCTCAACTCGTTCCAGATCCCGATGATCGTAGCTAGGTCCAGGAACCGCCTGCATGGCGAAACGCTGTCTCGAATAGGTTGCAACCGAGTCGTAAGCGCGGAAGAAGACGCTGGAATCCGACTTGCGAACACATTGTTCGATCCCAACGTCACCGAGTACATGTCTTTGGGTCCGACGTTCGGGTTCAGCAGAATGCCCCTGCCTGCCCGTTTTAACAACATGACTCTGCGCGAAGCTGGCTTCACGGATTCTCGCGATCGTTATCGACTCTCCGTGATGGCGTTGATCAGGGGTGAAACGGCCCGGTTAAACCCGAATTTGGATGAACGCCTGCAAGCGGATGACGAGATCGTGGTCGCCGGTGAAAAAGACCTCGTGGACAACCTGATCTGATGAAGGTTAGACGTGTGCTCTGCGTGGTGAAGGGCGACGATACGGATGCTGTCGCTGTCGACACCGCAGTCGATCTGTTGGCTGGAGGTCAGCACCGCTTACACATCGCCTACGTGATTCTGGTGGGTCGCCGGCTGCCCCTAGACGCCAATCTGCCTGAAGAGGTTGCGCGGGCAGAGAGAGTGCTAACACAAGCGGAGGAGCAGTCAGGACTTGGAAGGGATGTGGTTCAGGGCGAAATATTGCAGGGAAGGTCGATTGGCCCGGCCATTGTAAGCGAGGCGTTCGAGAAGAATGTGGGTGCGGTAGTCACATCAGTGAAGATGAAAGTTTCGTTTGGCACAAGGAGCCTAGACAAGGATGCCGAGTACTTGATCGCCAACACGCCATGCGCGTTAGTGTTGGTCCGTGAACCTCTCGAGGGTTTCGATGACGACGATCAAGAAAGCGCATCAGCGGGCACACAGAGGATGGCGAGGCTCGGATAATCTGGGTATGTCAATCGGCGGTTTGCGTCGATCAGGAAGCTAATAGTTGCGAACGATATGAATGTGATAATTGCCGGCCACGATAGCCTCGGCGTTGTGATGGGCAACATTCTCAGCGAAGCAGGTCATCAGGTCTCGATCGTCGAGTCGGAGGGTAACCACCTGCGCTCGATGCCGAAGTATCTGACGGATCGTGAAAATGTGACTTTGTTGGAGGCGAACCCTGTTCTCGATGAGACGATGCTCCAAGTCGGCATCCGGCGGTGCGACATCTTCATCGCCGCGATGAGATCTGGTCCCGCCAACGGATTGGCCGCGTTAAAGGCCAAGATTTCATACCAGGTCGACAGGGTCGCCGCGGTCGTAACCGATGACTCGCTGTCCAATGTCTATCCTCGCTTCGGCATTATCACGATCAACCCGTACAACCTCGTGCTCAACAGTTTGACAGACGCGCTACAAGCGATCGACGCCGTCGATGTCCAGAACGATGAATAATCGAATGCGAAACTAGGGAGCCATGTACGTCATCATCACTGGCGGTGGCGCAATCGGAACGCGATTCGCCTACTCTCAGATGTCTGCCGGCCACGAGGTGCTCGTCGTAGACAGCGATGAAGCACGTATATCAAAGGTCGAGTCGAGTCTCGGGAACGTGGCCCTCTTGGGCGATGCAACCGTGGCGGATACGTTAGTCAACGCCGGTGTCCGTAGGGCTGATGCCTTCGTAGCCACCACTGGCGACGACGCGACCAACCTAGCCTCGTGTCAGCTCGCAAAATTCATTTTCGAAGTCGATCAAGTGATCTCGATAGTCAACGAGAGTCTCAACTCTGATCTGTTCTCAGCTACCGGCGTGGATACCGTTGTTAGCCGCACCGACATCATATTGGCTAACCTGGCTGGCACTCTTCTCGACCATCCGATGGCGGAGTTGATGCTGCTAAACGATCGCAACGAAAAATTGGTCACCATGAAGGTGCCACGTAACGCCCACTCGGTCGGCAAGCGGATCGGCGATCTGCCGTTGCCCTACGGAATAATCATTCCGTTGGTGATCTCTAGGGTCGGATCGCCCTTCGTGCCGAGCGAGGACACTGTGTTGCTAGGCGGTGAGGAAGTAATCGCCACCTGTCCTAATGAATCGCTTGATGAACTTGCTTACGCGCTGACAGGGTTGAGTTTTGCAGCCAGAGTCGTCTAAACGCATCTCGTACTTGGGCCCTGAGGGCACTTTTACGGATTATGCCGCGCACATCTATGCGTCTGAGGGCGATGAACGCGTTCCTTATCCAGAGATGAATCTTGTGGTGGGAGCGCTCGAGAACGGAGAGGTCGACGAGGCCGTGGTCCCGATCGAAAACAGCGTGGGCGGAGCCGTAATCGACATCGTCGACTTTTTGGTGAGATCCGAAGATGCCAGGATCAAAGGAGAGTTGCTCTTAAAGATCGAGCAGTGCCTGATTGCGCAACCAAGCACCGAGTTGGGCGATATCCGTTCTGTCGTTTCGAAGCCAGAGGCACTATCGCAGTGCCGGATATTCCTAGACACTCACCTCGCCGATGCGACAAGGATCGGGGCGCCAAGCACGGTTGAGGCCGTGACTAGCGTTAAGACGGGTGGAATAGAAAGAGCGGCGATCGGGCCTCGCCGTGCCGCCGAGTTGGTGGGATTGCCGATTTTGGCAGACAACATCCAAGACCGGCAAAACAACGTGACGCGCTTCGTGATCTTGGCTGATGAGGATCACCAACCGACGGGCGACGACAAGACGAGCATCGTGTTCAGCTTCATGAACCGAGACTCGCCCGGCCAGCTTCATTCAGCCCTCGGGCCATTCGCCCGCCGAGAGATCAACTTGGCCAAGATCGAGTCTCGCCCTACAGGCGAAGAGCTGGGTAACTACGTGTTCCTGATGGATATCAAGGGCCACCGAACCGACACCATCATCGCCGAGGCGCTGTCAGAGCTGCTAGACATCGCCTCATTCGTCAAGGTGATGGGATCGTACCCGGTAGCATCCGGGATCAACTGAACGTATATCCGCACAGTCGCTGAGGTGTCGTGGTCGACGGCGATTTACAGCCATCGTCGGACCCTCATCGAGAACTCCTCGTAATCTGGTCCCAGTTTGCGACGGAGATACCGCTCTTCTCGCGGAATCGTGTACCAGTTCAGCGCAATGAACGCTGGCACCGTAGCAGCGAGTATCGCCGCAGAATTCAAGGCGCAGCCGATCGCGATGATGAGCAGCAGAAACGAGAGGTATACGGGGTTCCGAGAGTATCCGTAGATGGAGTTGGATACAAGAGTCTCCGTTGGTATGTGAATGGCGAGGCTTTCTCCATGGTTTCTGAATGCCCGGTACGCCAGGACTGCAACCGAAGCGGCAATGACTAAAAACGCGGCGCCGATGGCTAGATTCCATGTTGGCGGCAGAGGTTCGACGTGCCAAATCGTGTAATGGGTTCCCCCGCCGATTGCCAAGAAGAGCAGCGGAAGAACTGGAGGGGGCAGTTTGGGCATGATTCAGTGTTGATTGATGTTGCGGTTTGACGCGGATTGGGTGTCGTTCTATATGCTATTTGGATCACTCGCGCTCATTGACCATGGAGGTTTGACCCATGACTGACGGCGATCCTGTCGTTTACAGATCCAATATCAAGTTGGAAAGGATTCGCGGTCCCTTGCGAATCGCTCATCTTCCCGTTGATGGTGCCACGAAGTTTGGAGTCCACTCCGAGGTCGCCGAGCATTATGGTGTAAGCCCGGATGTGTCCGAGCCACACGCGACGCCTCTCGACTACATCGTCGCCGCGACTGCGGGTTGAATGACCGGAACCTTTGGCGGCGCCCTTGAGGCGCGCGACATACCGGCTGGCGAAGGCTACCTCGATTCCGACACCGTTGGTGAGATCGAACGAACGAATAACGTGCTCGTCATCAAGCGCATCCATATCATCTACAACCTCAAGATCGATTCTGGGTTGCTGGAGGAGAAGCGCGATGCGATCGACCGAGTGCTACGGGTTCACGCGAATGCCTGCCCGGTGCACAAAAGCATCTCAGGTTGCATCGAGATAACGACGGAGCTGAATCTGCTACCGAGTTAGGTAGAACGAAACGGATGCGTCGAACTTCCCCCTCTCCTGAATCCTGCCGAAACGGATACATTATCCTCGCCACGATGCTCTTTCCGTATCGTGCCCACGGCGGGGAGAGGGTACCCGCTTGTTGAGCGGGGTTGGAGTTATCAGACGTCTCCCGAGTGCGAAAGAACTATGACGGTTAGGCGTGAAGTGCGGAGTTGAGCGGGTCGCCCTCGGGGAACTAGCTCGCTTGCTGAATCAACTCTATGCGGATGTCGCCCGGGGCGGCGATGAAGCCGATCTTGCGGCCATCGGGAATGCTGATCGGGCCCTCTTTTATCTCAGCGCCCATCGCTTCGAGACGAGCGAAGTCGGCTTCGAGGTCGTCGGTGTCGAAACCGAAGTGCTCCAAGCCATAGTGGACATTGGCGTCGCCTGGGCCCAGCATCTCGCCGGTTCGTTCGCTTGAGATGTTGATCGCCAACCCGCCTTCTGTGCGAGTGACGATGAAGCGATCGCCGAAGTCGCGAACGGTGTCGGAAACTATCTCCACGTTAAATGCGTTTACGAACCACTCCGCGGTCTTTCGCGGGTCGGTCGACTTCAGGTGAATATGGTTGACTAGATAGGGCATTATCGGCCGGCTCCCTGATGTTTCATGCGGTTTTGTAGGCGGTGATTTCGCCAAGTCCGTAACCAGCATAACATCGCGCTGACACCGACAATCGCATGTCGCAACCTGTGATGCCGATATTGAGCGCTAACCTTGGATTCAGTGCCTATTTGAGCCAATTACAACGTCAATCAGAGCAAAGGACCACTTCAACATGAGCGAAACGGACTCTCAAGACCGATACCGTCTTCCGACATCGGTTACACCGTCGCACTACGACTTGCATCTAGAGCCGGACTTGGATGCTGAGACATTCAACGGCTCGGTTTCGATCGAGTTGACGATCCATGAGGAGTGCGATGAGATCGTTCTGAATGCGAAGGAGTTGGAGATAGGTGTTGCGGCGCTGAGAGACGATGCGTCCGCGATTGCGGTGGTCGAGACGTTGTTGGATGAGGAGACGGAGCGTGCGACTCTCAAGCTGGACGAAACGGCTGCGCCCGGTGATTACACCCTTGACATTAAATTCACTGGCATTTTGAACCGGAAGCTGGCAGGCTTCTACATCTCGACCTTCACCGATGAAGAAGGAGTCGAGCGGAAGATCGCTACGACACAGTTCGAGAGCACCGATGCTCGACAAGCATTTCCTTGTTTCGACGAGCCAGCGATGAAGGCCTCTTTCGACGTGACGCTCACTGTGCCGTCAGAGTTGTTCGTCGCTTCCAACGGGCCGATTGTGTCGGAGGATCAAGCGTCCTCCGCTTCCAAAAAGATCGTCAAGTTTGGTCGAACCATCAAGATGTCGACGTATCTGGTCGCCTTCATAGTTGGGCCGTTCGAGGCGAGCAGAGCCGTTGATGTGGATGGCGTGCCGTTGCGGATCATCCACCCGATCGGCAAAGGACATCTGACCGACTACGCGCTCGAATCTGGTGCGTTTGCGCTGCGCTTCTTCACCGACTACTATGGGATTCCGTACCCGGGCGAGAAACTCGACCTAGTTGCCGTGCCGGACTTCGCGTTCGGGGCGATGGAAAACCTCGGGTGCGTCACTTTTCGCGAGGCGATACTGCTGGTCGACACCGAGAAGGCGACTCAACCCGAGCTATTGATCATCGCCGATGTGATCGCTCACGAGTTGGCGCACATGTGGTTCGGCGACCTGGTAACGATGAGTTGGTGGAACGGAATTTGGCTGAACGAGGCGTTCGCGACCTTCATGGCTGCGATGAGCACCGATGCATTCAATCCCGAGTGGAGGCGGTGGGACCAGTTCAGTTTGGAGCGATCCGCGGCTTTCGACGTTGATTCGCTGCAGAAGACTCGGCCGATTGAGTATGAAGTCCACTCCCCTGCCGATGCCGATGGCATGTTCGATCTGCTGACCTACGAGAAGGGCGGGTCGGTCCTCCGGATGCTGGAGCAGCACCTCGGTCCAGACAAATTCCGAGACGGCATCCGTCACTACCTGAGCATTCACAAGTACGGCAACACCGAGACGTCAGATCTTTGGGACGCGTTGGAAGAGGTGTCCGGCGAGCCGGTGCGAAGCACGATGGATGCGTGGATCTATCAGCGCGGATATCCGATCGTTTCCGTCAAGCAGTGCGACGACTGCGACAAGACGATCCTGCAACAGCAACGCTTTTTCTACGCGCCTCCCGACGAGGGTGTTGGAGATGCAATTTGGCCCATTCCGATGGGCATTCGATACGTCGACGCGTCTGGCGATGAGTGTGACCTGAAGCATCTGATGACAACGGACGACGAAGAACTTGGAGAGTTGACAGGCGCGCGTTGGATCGTAGCCAATGCCGGCAGCAATGGCTTCTATCGGGTCCGATACTCGCCTCAACTTCTCAGTTCACTACGCGAAAGCATGGACGGACTGGCCGCGATCGAGAGGTACGGTCTCGCCGATGATCAATGGTCGGCGATGTTGGCCGGACAGTCTAGCAGCATCGAATACATGGAGTTGGCTGAGGGTTATCGTGCCGAGACCGATCTTGACGTGTGGACCTTGCTCTGCGGCAACTTGGCGAGTCTCGAACGGATGATTGAAGACGCAGAGGCAAGAGACGCCATCCGCAATCGTTTGGCTTCGCTATATGAAGCCGCGTTGGCGAGGCTTAGTTGGGACGCCAACGAAGGCGAAGCGCCGAGGGACCTGGAGTTGCGGGGCATCTTGGCCAGATCGTTGGCTGTAACGGCACGGGATGAGGCGGCACTGGGCCGAACACGAGAACTACACGACGCGTACTCGCGAGGTGACGCGGTCGAGCCGAATCTCGCGGCTGCTTCCGCTAACGCGGTCGCTGTCGTCGGCAGCGACAACGATTACGACACCTTCGTAACCCGATTCAAGAACCCATCCACTCCGCAGGAAGAAAGGCGTTACAGAAGCTTATTGGCATCGTTCCCGGGTGATGAGCAGATGCGGAGAACACTTGCCATGTGCTTGAACGGCGAGGTGCGCACCCAGGATGCGCCGTATCTCGTGGGCGCATGCATCACGAATCGAAATCAAGGACCCGTAGCGTGGGAGTTCGTCAAAGAGCATTGGGACGAGATGCTGGAGGAGTACCCGGACAACTCGATCGTGAGAATGGTCGGAGGTATCCGGGCACTCTCGAAGCGAGGCTTGGCGAGAGACGTCGAGTCGTTCTTCGAGGCTCACTCGGTTCCAACAGGGGAGTTGACGTTAGAGCAACACCTGGAACGTTTGGCCGTCAATGTCTCGCTAAGAGAGCGCGAAGTTGACCGTCTTTCGAAGTGGTTGAAGAGTTGAGACGGGGGGTGTGTTTCGACAGGCTCACCACGAACGGGCAGGGCTCGCCACGAACGGGCAGGATTCACCACGAACAGGGCTCGCCACGAACGGGCTGGGCTCGCCACGAACGGGCAGGGCTCGTCACGAACGGGCAGGGCTCGTCACGAACGGGCAGGGCTCGCCACGAACGGGCAGGGCTCGCCACGAACGGGCAGGACTCGCCACGAACGGGCAGGACTCACCACTAATGGGTCGGGCTCTCTACGAGCGAATGAAAGCAACAACCGTTCGTCCTGAGCTTGTCGAAGGATCAGGCGCAGTGAGGCGACACTCTGAGTCGATTTCACACCTCCCCTGAGTTCGGACATACGTGATACCCCCTCACCTTAATCCTCTCCCCCAGCGGGGGAGAGGGGTGTTCGCTCTTCGGGCGAATCGCACTTACGCAAAGGTTTCACTGAGGGGAGAGGGGTGTTGAGGGCGTCTGACTCAATTGGACCGGCTGGCGTAAACAGCTGACGCACCGCTACCCGTCGTTGCGGCGCACTATGTTGACGATTTCTTGAGGTTTGGACGAAGCTTCTTCGCCATCCTCTCGGTCATCGACCACTAAGTGTCTTATCGGGTAGTTGATTACGATGCCTTCTTCGTTGAAGCGCTGGTGGATCTGTTTCATTAATTCGCTCTTAAGCGCGAAAGATCCCACTCGATCCGTGGCCTGAATGAATACCCAGAAGTCGATGTTTGAGTCGCCGAAGTTGTCGAAACCTATCCAAGGCTCGACCTCGGTGACGGCGACGTCGGATTCGACGACTACTTTGGTCGCCACCTCCAATAGGATGTCTTCGACTTGCTGGAGATCCGAGGCGTAGCTGACTCCACCGGTGACGATGACGTTCATGGCGAGGGCAGGTCTCGAGTAGTTGGTGATCATGTTCTCCGACATCATCGAGTTTGGGATGATGATGAGGTTGTTGAAGCGCGATCGTAGCTTCGTGCTGCGCCATGAGATGTCTTCGACGAAGCCGGAAGGCCCGCCCTCGATCTCGATGAAGTCTCCCGGTGAGATTTCGCCCTCGGAGATGACATATGTGCCGGCGAAGTAGTTCGAGAGTGTCGGTTGAGCCGCCAGCGCGATCGCGATGCCGCCGATGCCGAGAGTTGCGAGAAGAGGGCTGATTGCAATTTCGAAAACAGAGAGTGCCCATAGTCCCGCGATCGAGTAGATGACGATCGGCATTAGCCGCTTAATCGGCGGCACCAGCTGGTCATCGAGGTCAGTCCCCGTTGAGGGTGCGACGTATCTGACGTACCAATCAAGCAGCAGAGAAACGATCCGGGAAGACAAGTGGGCCCCGACCGCGATAACGAGTACCGTGCCCACTCGTCGCAACACGAGGGCCAAGTCGGTGTCGATTCCTTGTTCGATTTGCCAGCGGGTGGCGGCAAGAGATCCGGAGGCGGTGAATCCCGCCAAGATCAGCATGAGGACGGCGGGTCCGTCAATGGCGTCTAGGACGAGGAACTTCGCGGTGGGTGGCGAGCCGTCTTCGGGCGGTCGGAGTCGGCGTTTGGCGACCTTGAGTATGACCTCAAGAACTACGGCGCCCAGAGCAGTGGCGCCGGCGATGACGATCGCCAGAATGTATTCGCTGTCGATGTTCATTTGGGTTGTTTAGCCACTACAGCGAGCGGGATTGTCTCCTCATTGCGGTTGTTCCTTGTAATCGAGCTGACTAGGTTCGATGTTTGAGCAGCCTTCTGGTCGATTCTAAATACGCCCTACGGGCGGGTCCCCGTTACCTGCCGTAGGACTGTTGAGAAACCCGCGTTCGTCCTGAGCTTGTCGAAGGATCTGGGGAGGAAGGGGTGGTTCGACACACTCACCGCGAACAGCTGATCAATCCCGGCGGATTGGATGCACTGAAGGTTCCCCCTCTCCTTAATCCTCTCCCACGGCGGGGAGAGGGTACACGCCTGTAAGGCGGAATCGGAATCCCTTGAAGCCTCCCACTCACCTCTTTGCGCACAGGCGCAAAGGTCATCTCCCTCGGAGGGGAGAGGGGGTACGCCCTCGGCGGTTTGCTACGGTCCCTTGGTTACCCAGGGTTGCTTGCGGGGTTCGCCTATGGCTTGGAGCAGCGCGGTGATGTAGCCGTAGACGAAGGCGAACGCGGTGCCTTGCGGATCTCGTCCGGCGATCTGCGGGACGTGGTCTGGCATGATCATGTACTTGTATCCGACCTCTTGGTAGGTCTTTAAGCACTCGAACATGTTGATGCTTCCTTCATCGGGGAAGACCTCCATGAAGTCGAGTTTGCGGCCTCGGATGTTCCTGAAGTGGACGTTGAAGATCTTTTCTCGAGAGCCGAACCAGCGAATTATGTCGGGTATCTCTTCTCCGGGGTCGTCTAGCATCTCAGTGACGGTCCCTTGGCAGAAGTTCAGGCCGTGGTAGGGGCTCTCATGCATCTGCATGAACTTCTTGAGTCCGTCCGGAGTGCCGAGGACTCGAGTGACGCCTCGGAATCCGGGAGGAGTGTAGGGATCGTGAGGGTGGCACGCCATGCGCACCTTGTTTTCGGTTGCGACGGGGACGACGTTCTCGAGGAAGTAGTCGATCCTCTCCCAGAAAGCGTCTTCAGACACTTCGCCGGCGAGACCGGGTTGGTTCTCGTGCTTGACCTTCTCGTATCGGAAGGTTGAGTTGCTGGAGCCGCCCCTGCCGGGCTCGCGCTCGGAGCGAGGTATGCCGATGATGCACATGTTGTACTTCACCGCCGGGATGCCGGCTTTGGCGCAGTTGACGATGAGATTCTGGACTATCTCGATCTCTTTTTCGCGCTCGGGATGGATGCCGAGCATGATGTTCGGCGACTGGGCAATCTCGACCGGAGTCGATGAGAGCGGCAGCTGGATCATGTCGAGTTCGATGCCGAAGGAGTTGATATGCTCCCGGTGCATTTCGAGGTCTTCGGCAGTCCAGGTAGTTGCGTCGCCGGTCTTCGGGTCGCCGCAAATGTTGTTGACACCGATCTGCGCCCACTGCCTCAGATCGACATCGTCTCGGGCTCCGACTTGCGTGCCTACGTACATGTTTGTGCTCCAGTTCGGTTGGGCGCGGTGAGTGCCTAGGGAATGGTTATGATGCGCGAATATACACCATTGGGCGTGGAGGGCGTGGGAACTCCCCTCTCCCTTAAAGGGAGAGGACCTTTGTGCGCATGTTAGGAACTTGCGCATAAAGAGGTGAGGGTGACGCACTAGCGCGGTGGAATGAATATGGCGTATTCGGAGATGGGTACGTCGTCACCATCGACGTCGGCCCAGATCACGATCGAATAGACACCTTCGCCATATTCAGCCACCAGATCACTGATATCTGCACTGATGCTGATCTTGTTGGGAGTTACTTCCCACCGTTCGGCGGTAATCCACAAAACAAAGTAAACCTTGTGTATTTTTAGGCTCGACCCTTTAGCTTCCGTACGCAGTTGTGAGGCATGTTGATATGAAGAGGCGGGTCCGGCGTCGGGATGAACTTTGTAGGGGTCTTCACACACCTGATCTTCCTGTTGAAACGCAATTTCGGAGTAGTACCAACCTTCTTCTAGAGGCCTCCGCAGAGCCGCCAACTTTTCGGGATTGCAACCGGCATACGTCCTGTGGAGTTGACCTCTGGAGAGCTCGTGAGGAGGTGGGTCATAGTAGATCTGAACACCCAAGTTTTCTGCAGTTGCATCGGCACCTCCTCTTAGAGTCGCGGAAAACGACAGTATGCCGTCATCGATCGAGGGAGGGACATCGTAACTTATGTAGTCCCCCTCAAATAGTTGAACGATCCAATAATTGGGATGCTTGAACGCGATTCCGATGTTGACGGATCGGTGGTAAGGCCTAAGGATGTTTGCGCGATGACCAGGGCTACCCATCAATCCCAGAAACGCGGAACGGACTTCAACTTCGACTGGATCAGTTCGGTAGCGATGGGAGTCAGGCGGACAATAGCTGGTCCCATTGATGTTTTCGCTGGCGTTCTGTTGACCTCCCGCGAGGGTGTACCTCATGAATGGCTTCAACCCATTGCTGCCCCAGTGGGAAGAGAAGCAGTTGGTTCGCATATCTTCCGCATGGAATTGCGGGGCAGAGTTAGTTCCCATCTTCACCGTCTTCAATCCATGGGTTAACCGTGCTTGGTTGATGAGTTCGAGCATCAGTTGCTTGGCTTCCTGAAGTTCGTCGTGTGCTATGCCCGAGGATGGGACCGGTGTGTGTGTCGCAACAGGAGTGAACGTCGAAGTTGGTTCGGGAGTGAATGTGGATGTGGCGGTAGAAGTCGGTACCGGCGTCGCTGTCGATGTTGGTGATTCCGTTGGTGTCGAGGTAGGGACTGGTGAAGGTGTGCTGGTCTCGGTAGGGTGGTTCGGCAACCTAGGAGTCGGGTGCGGCGTCCCTGTGAAGACGCCGAGGGCGGGAGTGGGCACTGCGGTGATGGGTTCGACGGTTGGAGGAGGAATTCGGGTAGGTTCAGGCGTGTTGGTAGGAGTGGCGGTGGGCGCGGGTATGGGCGGTTCATTTGGTTCAGCTGCAAACGTTGGGGTAGGTGCTTGGATCAAGTTCAAGTAACTGGATGGTTCATCTGATCCGCTGAGCACGGATACGAACTGATCCCACCGATCCCCGGCTTCTTGCAACCATCTTGGCTGTAAGGCAATTGCAACAAGCACGGAGGTCAAAAGTACAAGACATACGAGAGCTAGCCACTTGCAACACTTACGCTTGCCGCCGCAGGCACTTGACGGACCCGGATAGTTTGCCCTTCGAAAATCTCTTGTGTGTTTGTGGCCGCGTGCATCGGGTTTACCGCGGCGGACACGTTGCTCCGGAGTGGAATTTCGAAATCCACAGTGAAGGCAGAACAGACGTTCGGAATCAGGATCCGGAAGCCCGCAACGGGGACAGTACCACTTCGGCGCAACATCGGACTCTGTTCCCGGCAGGGATGTCTGCCCCAGTTCGGACTGGAGTTGTGTCTGCTCCAGCTTTTGCGTTGAGTCAGACTCTGACTCAGGTTTATGAGACCTCAGCATCCTAACAACTTCGGAATCCCCAATGTAAGGGATGCTCGGTCCACGAATCCCGAGGCGAAAGTTCCCGCGGAGCCGCCGAATGTATTCGCGGTCAGGTAACGGCATGAGGTAAGTCGAAATGCTTCGTTAGGTGGCTTATTGGGCCACTTACGAAAGCATGTAGTGAATCAACATAGGCGCTTCAAAGCAAAATCAATCGGGTATTGGGATTGTTTGGAAGAATAAGAGTGTTGGTGATTGAAACCGGAGCCTTTTCAAAGCCAGTCGTCTTCGTCTTCGTCCTCCTCGTCCTCGTCAAAATCATCGTCGTCGTATTCTTCATCGTCTTCATCGTCTTCGCCAGCAAAGAGGTTTAACAAAAAGCCGCCGAAACCGCTTTCTTCCTCGTCTTCATCGTCATATTCCTCAGCGTATGCATACTCCACAACTTCGTATTTGTAGTTTCTTTGATGGTTTCCGAAGTACGGCGGGCTGGCGAATATTTGTGCATACTCGGGCGCAGTCATGTTGCCTTTAGATCGGTTGCAGCTAACGCAGGCAGGCAGCAAATTGTTTGGATGATCTGTACCCCATTTGCTGCGAGGTTTGTCGTGATCAACTTCCCACGCGCCTTTGGCCCGCGGCCTCCCGTAGCTCGTAGTTTCGATCCGTTTTCCGCAGTAACAACAATGTCCTTCGAATTTGCCAAATACGAGCGTAAGGACTTCCGGAGAGTATGGTGGCATTGTTCGTCCTGACCAAGTTGTATCGGCTGATATGACATGAGTCAGTGTACGCGGTGAATAATGCAGTTGTAGCAACTAAGCTAACTGCAGGGTTGGTGGGCCACAAGGTATACCACTTTGTCGTCCGTTCACCCTCACCTCTTTGCGCACCTGCGCAAAGGTCCTCTCCCCGTTGGGGAGAGGGTGCCCGCTGTACGATTCCGCGGGCGTCTATCGACGGGCTCCAGACGAAGGGACGTCGGCCCATCTCCCTCGGGGGAGAGGTGGATGTTTCAGTGATTATGGTTTCATCGGTTGCTCTTTCTTGCTGATGTGTTGGGTTTAGGCCCAGAACAGGGGTGTTGGGGTTGCGTCGGGGGTGAAGGCCAGCATCAGGGCGTCGGCTCTGTCGGGGCTTTTTCGGCCCTGGCGCCTTATCCGCTGCTTGTCCTCGAGTATCATCTGCCCCCTGCTGTTGAAGGCGTACTTCAGGGAGGCCAGCTCGCTCATCAGTTCGGGGTCGTTGGGTATGGATATGTCTCCTTGGTTGAATCTGGTTCTCAGCGCGTCGAACAGCTCGGCTCTGACGTTCACGAATCTCTCGGTGTTTCTGGGTCTCTTGCCTCCGTTTATGCCTATGGCTTCTCTGCGGCCCGTTTCGCGGAGTCGGTCTAGGACCCCGGCGCCGATGCCCACTTCGTCGACGACTATCGCATCGACTCGTGTCTCCTCTGCGAGTCTGAGAGCGCGTCCTGCGACTCTCATGGTGTCCTCGCCTCGAGGGAACACTTCCAGGTTCGTGACGGCGCGACCGGTCCTGACGCACGCGACTGTTCGGTCGTTGCCGAATCTCGCGACGTCGAGCCCCATGACCGTTTGCTGGTTTCCGGGTTCGTTCGTCGCGGGATCGCGGGCAACGGCGGCTTCTATGAGTTGCAGGGGTATGAGCGTGTCTTCGGCGGATGACGGGAACTGACCGAGGACCCTCGTCTGGTAGGCGGGGCTTTGCTCGCCCCACATGTCACGAGCGTTTTCGACCCATTCCCTGGTGAGGAGCCCCAATGCGTTGCCGGTTGCTTCCTCGCTCCTAAGGTTCGGGGTGTCGAACGCGGAGATGTGGATTGTCTTCCAGACGGTCCTGTTCTTGTGGAACGCGTCGTAGAAGTATCCCTCCAGGGAGTTGGGGTTTCCGATGATGAGTATCTTTGCGTTCCGGGCGGTCATGGAGCCTTCGATGGCTTCGAAGATCTGCTCTCTGACGCCGGAGGCCTCATCGACGACGAAGAGGATGTTTCGCCGGTGGAATCCCTGGAATCTCTGTTCTCGGTCGGTGGAGAAGCCGTGGGCGATCCTTTTTTGGTCGATCTCGAGCTTTGTGGCCGAGACGCTTCCTCCGATCAGTTCGGCGTGGGCGGTGTGTATGGCGTTTATCTCACGCCACAGCAGCTGACGAACCTGCCGGTCTGTCGGTGCGGTGGTGACGACGGTGGCCTGGTCGTGAGCCATGAGCCACCACACGACTACGTGGGCCGCGATGTAGGTCTTGCCAGAGCCGTTGCAGGACCTCACGGCGACGCGGTCGTGCTGCGCCACTGCGTTCAGGATCTCCCTCTGCTTCTGCCAGGGGTCTGCGCCTAGCTGCTTGGTGACGAAGGCGACGGGGTTTCTGAGGGCGGAGTATCTCCGGTTCTGCTCGGCTTCGGAGTCTCCGGGCCGCGCGGGTTCGGAAGGCTGCTCTGCCATCGTTCTCCTCCCCTCGTCGTCATCGTCATCGGTGGCACGGGCTTGCGCCCTGCGAAGCCGTTTCACGGAACTTCAGCCGCGTGGTTTTGGACTTTGTCCGCGTGTGGGCCGCTGGTTCTTATGGTACATGTGTACTGGGAGATGTCAAGGGGGGAGGGGTTAGAGCGAAAGGTTGGGTTGTGCCACTGTGAGGAAGTCATACGAGATGAGATGTGTTATTCAGAATAAGTTGAGGTCTGCTATTTGTCGATCAAATAAGTGAACCGATTTGACAGATGTATTGACATTTTATTATCATAGATTCACCCAATGGGTTAATCATGGATGTTAGTTTTCGAACTCGCGGACTCAAGCGTTGTTATGAGAGGTCAAGAGATGCGCATCGTGAGTGGGGTCCGGATGTGGGAAGCAAATATGTCCAACGGATCGATCAACTCCGTTCGATGCCCAGGTTCCAGGATCTAAGAAAGTTGGTGAGTCTTCGGTTTCATCGTCTCAGCGGCGATAGAGAAGGCGAGTACGCGCTGACATTACAGGGCCGTTGGCGACTAATTGTCGAGCCAGGCGAATCCGATGACCAAGTCACAGTGAAGGAGGTGACGAACCATTATGGCGACTAGTGAATACCGTGATTGGTCGGATCTCGCGATCCCTCCCGGCGAAACATTGGAGGAGGAGCTAGAAGCGCGGGGGATTTCTCAGAAAGAGTTGGCGATGCGCTTGGGCCGACCGGCACAAGTAGTGAACGAAATAATCCGTAACAAGAAAGCCATCACACCTGAGACAGCCTTCGAATTGGAGGCGGTGTTGGATGTTCCTGCTCATTTTTGGATCAATCTTCAGACGAATTATGAGATGGCCATAGCGCGTGAGGCGGAGCGGGCGAAGATGGAGCAGCAGATGTATCTGTTGAAGGGTTATCCGGTTAGGGAGCTTGAAAAGCGAGGGTGGATGAGGCACGACCGACACAAAGTCGACAAGGTGCGTGCCCTGTGCCAGTTCTTGGGTGTTGCTTCGCTCGACGGTTTTGAGCGCGTTAACGCGGCAGCTTTTCGCATTACGGGCGGTAACGGCTATTCAACAGGCGCGCTGGCAGCGTGGATGCGCAAGGGCGAATTAGACGCAGCCAACTTGGAGATAGGAGATTACGACAAAGATCGATTCAGAGCAGCAGTAAAACAGATCCGGGGACTCACTTCTCAACAACCAAATGAGTTTTTGCCCATTATGGAGGAAGCATGCGCCTCGGCTGGTGTGGCGCTAGTTGTAACTCCGGAACTTCCAAAGAGTGGGGCCAATGGAGTAGCCCGTTGGTTGACATCGCGCAAGGCCATGATCCAATTGAGCCTCAAGTGGAAGTGGGCAGACGTGTTTTGGTTCACATTTTTCCATGAAGCAGCACATATCCTTCTTCATCGGCGAGATGTATTCGTCGATTTAACGAAACAAACACAATCAAAGCCGTTGGACGAGCAAGAGGCTGACAAGTTCGCGGCCGACGTATTGATCCCGTCAAGGAGTTGGGATGTTTTTGTAACGGCCGAGCGTTTTACTGCCGAAGCGGTGCGCAGATTCGCGGGAAGTGTCGACATTGACGTGGGCATCGTGGTTGGTCGGTTGCAACGCGAAGGTTACGTTGCCTATAACCGATTGGCCGATTTGAAGAAACGATATGAGTGGAAAGACCAAAGTGCCAGTTAAGGAGTAACTCTAATGGCAAGTCGCAACCCGGGAAAAGCGCACGTATATCGAATGTTGGACCGGCGTGGCCGAACGGTGAAGTTCGGTATCACAAATAACCCCCGGCGACGGGCGCGAGAAAACGCTAGGGATGGGTTAGGAAGCACTCTCCAAGTGGTGTCTAAGAAGCTTCCTCGGCAGAGTGCTAAGGGAATTGAGCGAGGGCTGATACGAGGCTTTCGAAGCAATCACGGTCGCAAGCCGCCCGGCAATAGGAGGTAGCTATGGTCTTATGTGGGTCCACGCGAAATTTGGATTGACAACACTGGTGAACTCAAGGGAAAGCGTAACGTCGTAACGTTTTGGCACCGAAGAATAGCAAGGAGATCCTATTGACAAGAGAGAAAGTGTCCTACGAGGAGTATGTGACAGATGACAAGGGCGTCCAGAAACTGCTCGAGCGAATCGAGGATGATGGGTCGGAGGTTTTTCTCGACAAGATCGTAAGGCTCGCGGCATATGAATCGCAAATTTGGACAGAGCGGTGGACGGTTCGGATGTACCGGGTGACGGCGACCATCCTATTCATTGCCATCGCGACCTACGGCGTAAGCTTGGTTTCGGGAATGATAAACAGGCCATCAGATTCTGTTTGGATCGCTTGGTTTGTCATCGGTGCGGTGTTGATAGTGGCCCTACTCATTGCAGCAATCATGGTGTACTTTTGGCGGATTTTGACACGCGAGATGAACCCTTATTCGGATCGCTTCAATTAACGGCACGCGGTTGGGTCCATGAGTTCCCAACCTGCGCTGCCGATGCTGCGCATCGATTTGGTTGCATCGTCTCTCCTCTGGGTTCCCGCGTTCGCGGGAATGACGGGGCAGAGCGGGAATGAAGGGGTAGAGCAGGGATGACGCGGAAGGGTGGGGTTGACGCGGTTGAGCTTGAGGGGTCGGATGTTGCCGATGGCTGCCGATGCCGCGAGTGACATACGCCGGGCATCAAGAGGCGACATTTCCGTAGATTTGGGGGATGAGTTCGGCTTACGTTTATATCGTCGCAAGCAGGCGCAACGGGACTCTTTACACGGGCGTGACGTCGAACTTGGTTCAGAGGGTTTGGCGTCACAAGAACGGGATGTTCGATGGGTTTGCGAAGAGGTACAAAACCCACATTCTGGTGTGGTACGAAAGTCACGAGACCCTAAGGAGCGCGATCGAGCGGGAGAAAAACATCAAGCGTTGATGTAGGAAATGGAAGCTTGATCTCATTGAGAAGGGGAATCCCACCTGGCGGGATTTGTACGCGGAGTTGCTGTGAACTTGAACTCAGCCTCGGTTCCGTGAGAGGGTGGATCCGGATGCTCTGGCTTTCCTCTGGGTCCCCGCTTTCGCGGGGATGACGAGGATGGGCCTGTTTGCCACGTTGGCGGAGATCACGCGATGGATGTGCAGGGACGACGAACGGGTGGCTGGGTCCGCGTATCCGTGGGATGACGGGGTGGGCGCGCTCCGGAGATGGAGCGTGGGATGACGACGGGTTCGCGGGAATGACGGTGGTGGGGTGATGACGGGAGCGGGGCGTTGACGGCTAGTAAACGGATGCATTGATTATCCCCCTCACCTCTTTGCGCGGGAGCGCAAAGGTCCTGTTTGATGCGGGTGCATTGACCACCCACGAAGCTCTTTCAGCTTCGTGCCCCCGGAGGGGAGAGGTGAGTACACTCGCTGAAGCGAGTTTTACTTACGCCACCTCAGGACCGGCCTACGGGCTGCTTGTGCTTCGTCTAGGCGTTTGTTGGGGAGGGTGTGGGGGGCTGACAGCACGGTGTCAGGGTCGGAGTCGATTTCGTTGTCGATGGCTTGCATCACGGCGATGAAGCGGTCTAGGGTCTCTTTCGACTCGGTTTCGGTGGGCTCGACCATGAGGGCTTCTTGGACGATTAGCGGGAAGTACATCGTGGGGGCGTGGATTCCGTAGTCGAGTAGTCGCTTGGCGATGCTGAGGGCTTTGACGCCGCGGTCGGCTTGGCGCTTGCCGCTGAGGACGGTTTCGTGCATGCAGACGCGGTCGACTGCGAGGTCGAAGCGATCCTGCAGCTTGGCTTGGATGTAGTTGGCGTTGATGATGGCGTTTTCGGAGACGGCTTTTAGGCCGTCGCCGCCGAGGGTTTTCATGTAGGTGTAGGCGCGGACGAGGATGGAGAAGGAGCCGTGGAAGCCGTTGATTTTGCCGACGCTGTGTGTGGGTCGGTCGAGGTGGAACACGGGGTTGGGCCCCGCCCCGGATCCTTCGACAGGCTCAGGATGACGGGCACTGGTCTCAGGATGGCGGGTGGTTAGGGGTTCAGAGGATGACGAAGTCGGTTGCTCTGTCTTTCCTCTCGGTTCCCGCGTTCGCGGGAATGACGAGGGCGGGTATTCTCCGGGTTCTGGCTCCGATGAAGATTGGAGCGGGAATGACCTACTGGGGCCTAGGGATGACGAGAGGGCATTGTCTTCGAATTTTCCGACTACGGGTTCGGGGAGGTATTTGGCGAGTTCAGCTGTGACCATGACGGGTCCGGCGCCGGGTCCGCCTCCGCCGTGGGGAGTGGAGAAGGTTTTATGGAGGTTGGAGTGGCAGATGTCTACTCCGACATCGCCCAATTTCACCAAGCCCAACAGTGCGTTCAGGTTTGCGCCGTCGGCGTAGACCAGTCCTCCGGCGTCGTGGATGATCTGGTTGACTTCGACGATGTTCGGCTCGAAGAGTCCTAGCGTGCTGGGGATGGTGAGCATGATGACGCAGGTGTTTTCGTCGGCGACCCTTCGCAGATCATCGAGGTCGACGTTACCGTGCGAGTCGGTTTTGACGGTTTCGACGCGAAGTCCTGCCATCGCTGCGGAGGCCGGGTTTGTGCCGTGGGCGGAGTCGGGGATGATGGCGACGTCTCGGTGCTGTTCGCCGCGTTCGATCACGGCGGCTCGTGCGATGAGGAGTCCGGCGTACTCGCCTTGGGCACCTGCTAATGGCGCGAGGCTCACACCAGGTAGGCCGGTCGACTCGGCGAGCCATTGCTGGAGTTCGAACATGAGTTCGAGCGCGCCCTGGGCAGCGGCTTCGGACTGCAGAGGGTGGATTTGAGAGAAGCCTGCCAACGATGCAATGGCGTCGTTGAGCTTGGGGTTGTACTTCATCGTGCACGAGCCGAGCGGGTAGAAATTCGTGTCGATGGAGAAGTTGAGACGGCTCAGGAGCGTGAAGTAGCGGATCACTTCTAGTTGCGAGACTTCAGGGAGGTTTAGGTCGTTTTCTTCTCGGAGAAGCGAGTCGGAAGGAAGCGCCGAAAGAGGCACGTCCGGATCGGGCATCTTTACGGCCATGCGTCCGGGCACGGAGCGTTCCATTAACAGGCTTCGATCGATCATGTCGCTGACGCTGGTCTGTGTTCGCACCGAGTCGGACATTAGGCGGTCTCCTCGGAGATTTCGGCGAGCGCGTTTACCAATGCGTCGATGTCTTCTTTCGAATTCATCTCGGTTACGCAGAGGAGCATGCCGTTGGGAATAACGTGGCTGATGTCGAGTCCTCCGACGATGCCGCGTTCGAGCAGCTTTTCGTTCACGTCGGACGACGGTATTGGGCACGTTACCGGGAATTCGTTGAAGAAGGCGCCGGTGCTCGATGACCCTGTTGCTAAGTTCCAACCTTCGAGTGCGTCAATGCGATCGGCTAAGTAGTGGGCCTTGTGATACGAGAGTTCAGCCGCGCCTTTGATTCCGGTTGGGCCCATAGTCGCAACGTAGACGGCGACCATCAGCCCGATCAGTTGAGTGCTGGTGCAGATGTTTGATGTGGCACGCTCGCGGCGTATGTGCTGCTCTCTGGTCTGCAGCGTGAGGGTGTAGCCCGTTGCGCCGTCGGTGTCGACTGTTTGGCCAATGATTCTTCCGGGCAGCTGGCGTATGAACTCGGTGCGAGAGGTGAGAAGCCCGACGTATGCCCCGCCGTAGGAGAGGGGCACGCCTAGAGGTTGTCCTTCGGCGGTGGCGATGTCGACTCCGAACGCGCCGGGAGGTTTGAACATGCCGAGCGCTATCGGGTAGGTGTGCATCACAGCCAATGCTCCCGCGTCGTGCGCGGCCTTCACGATGGCTTCGCAATCCTCGATCCCGCCGAGGAAGTTTGGCGACTGGAACGCGATGCACGCAGCGTCGTCTAAGGCTCCGTCGAGCACCTCTTGGTGGGAGACGACTTCGACGTTGACCTGTTGGTGAAATGAATAAGCGTTTGCGACGTCGATTAGTCGTTGGTCTGCGGAGTCGAGTATGAGTATTCGGTTGCGACGAGTGACCCTGGCCGCCATCAGGCCGGCTTCGGCGAAGGCCGTTGGGCCGTCGTACATCCCGGCGTTGGCGACGTCCATGTCGAAGAGCTGGGCGACCGCGGATTGGAATTCGAAACCGCTCTGGAGGACCCCTTGGGATGCCTCGGGTTGGTACGGCGTGTACGACGTGACGAACTCGCCGCGTTGCAGAACGGCGTTAACGGTCGATGGGATGAAGTGTCGATACGCTCCGGCCCCCAGAAATGAGGGATGAGTTGCGAGATCGATGTTTTTCGACGCTAGAGCCCTGAGTTCTTGAGCGACCGAAAGCTCAGGCAGCGAGTCGGGGAGGTCCAGATCCGGGAATCTGTGCGCTGCTGGGATGTCTTGGACCAGATCGGCGAACGAGGGGACCCCAATGGCTGCGAGCATCTCTGCACGCTCGCCAGGCGTGTTCGGGATGAATGGATGCGGAGATGAAGCTGTGCCAGTCACGAGATCTACTCCAGTGAAGCGGAGTAGGTGGTTGCATCCATCAGTTGATCTAGTTCCGACGAATCGGAGATCCGGATCTTCATGACCCAGCCGTTGCCGTACGGCTCATCGTTGACCAACTCAGGTGAGCCGACGAGCGCATCGTTGACTTCGACGATAGTGCCTGAGAGAGGCGAGAAGAGGTCGCTGACGGCTTTGACGGATTCGATCTCTCCGAACTTCCCGAACTGGGTCACAGTGTCGCCGACTTGCGGCAGCTCGACGAACACGACGTCGCCTAGCGAGTCTTGGGCGTAGTGTGTGATCCCGACCTCGACGATGTCCTCGGAGTCCGGCAAAACCCGTGCCCATTCATGTTCGTCGGAATATTTGAGATCGTTTGGATACAAAGTGGCTCAACTCCCCGGAGGATCGTCGTTTCAAACCGATATCACCATACCAGATGCGATTCTAAAATCGGTTACTTCGAGACGAACGGTAGCGGAGCGATTTCGGCGGCGACATGCCTACCTCGGACGTCAATCGTCAATGGAGTTCCGAGTTGCGTCAACTCGATGGGGACGTAGCCCATGCCTATCGCACCGCCGAGTGTGGGCGAGAACGTACCAGAGGTTACCTCGCCAACAACGCCACCATCGGAGAGTATGGGGTGGCCATGGCGGGCGATGCCTCGTCCTGTGATCTTGAATCCCGCGATGCGTTTGACCACTCCAGCATCACGTATTGAGCGAAGGGCATCTCCGGCGATGTATTCGGGCCGATCGGCCTGAGCGGTCCAATCCAGACCAGCTTCGTATGGGTTGTTTTCGACCGTCATGTCGGAGCCGTGAAGCATCAGCCCAGCTTCGAGCCGCAACACGTCTCTTGCTCCTAGGCCGCATGGCGCTGCACCGTTATCGGTCAGCATTTGCCAGAGGCCGGGGCTGTGTTCGGAGTCGCACATGATCTCGAAACCATCTTCGCCGGTATAGCCAGTTCGGGCGGCGAGGATTCGTTCTCCGTCGATGGTCAGCTCCCCTGCTCGAAAACGTCTGATCGCGTTGGCACCGCTGTCGGAGAGTGAATCGATCATTGCGACGGCGTTAGGACCTTGAACTGCGATCATGGCGATTGTTGCTGTTAGGTCTTTGAATGTCACGTCGCGACCTTTGGTGTCGTTGAAGTCGCCCAACTTCGGTAGAAGCCATTCTCGATCGGTATCAGCGTTGCCCGCGTTAACTACTAGCAGGTATCTCTCGGTCTCGAGGTTGTAGACGATCGCATCGTCTATGATGCCACCGTGTTCGTTGCAGATGAGGTGGTATTTTGCCTGGCCGTGACGCAACCTTGATGCTCGGACACTCAATACCGTGTCGAGGAAATCCCCGCTCCCTTCGCCTGAGAACTCGAAGCGGGCCATGTGAGAAACGTCGAATATTCCGACGTTGGTTCTGACTTGTCGGACTTCGTGGATAATGCCGTTTGGGTATTGGACGGGCATGTCCCAACCGCCGAAGGGCACCATGCGTGCGTCGGCGTCTATGTGAGATTCGAATAGTGGGGTTCGATTCATGTCTTCGGCCAAGTTGATGCTACTAGTAGGTTAGATGTCGATCTTTGCGGATTGGCAAAGGGATGTCGATTGCATCGTCGCCCCCTGGAATGGGGAGGGCTGGTGCGTTGATCATGTGTTGCGCAACTTGAAATGAACCCAGCCCTCGGGGATCGATGAGGGCGTTAAGGGCGGACAATTCTGACCTGCCTTGGGTGATGTCGCGTTCGTTGGCGGCGGAGGCTAGTCGCTTTCTCACCTCAGTCGTGTAGTCTCTGATGCCGATGTCTTGGAGGAACTCACGTTGGCTCTTTAACGGCGCAGCCGAGGTGAAGCCTCGCGACCCAAGTTCCTCATCCACTGTAGTGAAATCGACATGGGTCGTTATGTCTTGCTCCCCGATGTCTCGAAACGGGTTTTGGCCGAGGACGTGGTTTCTGTAGCACCTCAATGATCCTTCTGCGCGTTCAGGGTGATAAAGCAACTCTCTCGGATGGCCGTAATCGATGGTGAGGATATATCCCCGAACCAGCTTGTGAGCGACGTTATCGGCCCAATCGCTGATGTTGAGATTCACTTCGCCGTAGTAGCCATCGGGCAAGATTCCTGCGATTTCGCCGAGTCGTTCCTCGATGGCAGGCGTCGACGGATCATCTTCTTCGTAGACGAGGTCGCGATCGGAATTTAACGTCACGTAGAGTTCGAAGACTTGGTTGTCTCTGATGACGAAGCGATGCGCGGGAAAGGCGTCTAGCAGCTCATTGCTCAAGACACATCCGGGATTGGCATTGAGCTCATTGACGTTTGTGCTGGTTGCTCCGCCTCGCTGCGCGATGTCGTGTGCGGAGTATTGGAGCGCGTCTTCGAACCGGCGGAACAGGTGGGAAGTCGATGCCGCGGCACTTACCGCCTCGCAGGTGTCGAGCATCAATGTGCCGTCTCCGGCGCCGAGTTCGATGACTGTGAATGTTGGTGGCTCGTCAAGGGTTTGCCACAGCGTAGCCAAATGATTGGCGATTAGCGCGCCGAACGCCGGGTGAACGTGGGGCGATGTGGCGTAGTCTCGGCTGATGCCGGTTTGGGTCGAGTAGTAGCCGTGATCGCCGTAGAGGGCGATCTCCATGAATCGGGCGAAGGTGATTCTGCCGGACTCGCGGATCTCGCGTTCGATGGCGAGACGGGCGGGACTACGTAAATCGGTTGCTCTGTTGTTCTCTAACCCCACCCCAGATCCTTCGACAAGCTCAGGATGACGGGTTGTCACTCGGAAGTTCCGTTCAGGTGAAGAAAGATTAGAGTTTGGGCACAGCAGTTTGGGTTCATTCGGTTGCGGGCGTTATTCCCGCTCCGAGATCGGGACGTAGTTTTGCTCTCGGCTCCCGGTGTAGTGGAGCAACGGCCTGATCAGGATGTTTCGACTGTACTGCTCGACCACCTGAATGATCCAACCGGGCACTCTACCTATGGCGAAGATGGGCACGAAGAGGTCTTGTGGGATGCCGTTGAGGTAGTAGATGACACCGGCGAAGAAGTCGACGTTGACATGGATGCCGCGGCGTGCGTAAGGCGCCATCGCGTCTTGAACGGCGACTAGGATGTTGTACCACTCCGGTTCGCCCTTCTCTTCGCTCAGCCGCTTCACGCCCTCCTTGAGGTGGCGCGCTCGTGGATCCTCGGATCTGTAGACGCGGTGTCCGAAGCCCATCACTCGCTCACGATTCCGGAGCAGGTTGGCGACGTATTCCTTGGCATTTTCGGGGGAACCGATCTCGCGAGCCATCTGCATCACGTTTTCGGCGGCTCCGCCATGGGCCGGACCTGCCAGAGCGGCGATCGCAGCTGTAACGGCGCTGTAGGCGTCCGCTTTCGTGCCGGCGACCACTCGCGCGGTGAAAGCCGAGGCGTTGGAGCCGTGGTCGGCGTGCAGGATCAGGTCTTTGTCCATCAGGTTGACGGAATCGTCGGAAGGCGTCTCGCCATCGAGCATGTATAGGAAGTTGCCGGCTTGGTTGAGATCGGTGTTGGGAGCGATAGGGTCTTTGCCGCGGCGGATGTTGTAGTGTGCGGCCACGATCGTGGGCACCTGTGCCGTTATCCGTATGCCTTTGCGGAACGTGGCTTCGACATCGTCCATTGCGGCACCGGAGTCGGGGTCGTAGGCTGCGAGGCCCGAGACCGCTGTGCGCAGGACGTCCATCGGGTGCGTATCTTTGACGGAGTCGATCAGGGAGTAGATCTGATCGGGGAGCCCGCGGGAAGATTTGAGCAGGGAATCGAACTCGTCGAGGCGTTCCTGATTGGGCAATTCCCCGTTGAGCAGGAGGTACGCGGTCTCTTCGAATGTGGAGTATTCGGCCAGATCGTGGATCGAGTATCCGCAGTACTCGAGGACTCCGTTTCGGCCGTCGATGTAGGTAGTTTCGGTGCGATCGAAGTAGACGCCGATTAATCCACGGTGTATCTCGATATCTCTGTCTCTCGCCATGAAGCCGCCGATTTTGAAGTAGGATTTGGAGCTGTTTTGCGGCGTAGATCGGGGTTCAGGTGTAGTACGACCTGAGGTGCCTTAAGAATGCCGCTGGTTTCTAAATATTGTAGAGCATTGAACTGAGTGCTTCGGCGGAATTTGGGTGTGAGCGGTTCGACGAGCTCACCACGAACGGTGCGCAGGCGCGGGGGAGGATTCTCCTCCCTTCCGAGAGAGAGGATCTTTGCAAAAATCTCCACGTCATTCTGAGCTTGTCGAAGGATCTGAGGGGTGACCCGCCAAGTGTCAGTTTCGACGGTTGTTTCGGTTCAGATTCGGATGCTTTGTCGATCCCCCTCTCCTGAATCCTCTCCCACGGAGGGGAGAGGGTACACATCCTGCGGACGAGTTGATCTTTGTGCAAACGTCTCCTCCGATGGATAGGACCATTGCGAATGCGCAAACATACGCATTCGCAAAGAAGTGAGGGGGATCGAGGCTCAAGGGGCGCAGCGGCAATGGCGACCACCATCTGGTCATTGGTTTCTAGGACTCATGTGCTCCCCAGAATAGGAGCGGCGCCGTAGTGCCAAATTTCTAGAGAGGCGAGTGGAATTCTGTTGCTCCGTCGTACTGCTGGGTTCCGGCGTTCGTGGGAATGACAAGCGGGGTGACGGCGATACATCCGAATCGGACGCCCCATACATCGCCCTCACTTTCCCTACGCGTTGGCACCCCCCTCTTCGAGCGCGTGAGAGGAAGGGTGCTAAAGCAAGCTCAAGTCAAGCCAGCGGTGTCAGTTGCTTTGCACTGTCCTCCTTAAGGAACGTGCTGATGATCTGGTCGATTGGCATTGGGCCCAGATCTTCGCCGCCTCGAGCCCGCACAGATGCCGCGCCGGCCTCCTCTTCGCGGTCGCCTACAACGAGCATGTAGTTGATCTTCATCAATTGAGCGTCGCGGATTTTGGCGTTCATGCGCTCGCTGGCATCGTTGACCTCGACTCGCAGTCCTTGCGCTCGCATTCGGTCTGCGATTCGTTCACAGTATGCGTTGTGCCGATCTGCGATGGGTATAAACATCGCTTGGGTGGGCGATAGCCAAAGAGGCAGATCGCCGCCAAGGTGCTCGATCAGCACTCCCATGAACCGCTCAAGCGAGCCGAGCATGGCTCGGTGGATCATTACGGGCCGCTGACGTTCGCTTTCGGAATTAATGTATTCAAGCTCGAACCGCTCCGGCTGGTTAAAGTCGACCTGGACTGTGCCGAGCTGCCACTCTCTACCGAGTGCGTCGGGTACGAACATATCGATCTTTGGACCGTAGAAGGCGCCTTCGCCCAACGCCTCTTCGAACTCAAGTCCTCGTTCTTCGAGCACAACCCTAAGCGCCGACTCCGCCGACTCCCACTGCTGGTCGGAGCCGACTCTCCTCTCTGGCCTGAGGGACAAGACGAAGCGCGTTTCGGTGAATCCGAACACGTCGTAGCTCTCGGAGAGCATGTCGATGAATCCGTTCACTTCCTGCGAAATTTGGTCTTCAGTGCAGAAGATATGGGCATCGTCTTGAGAGAATGATCGGACTCGGGTCAGGCCTTGAGTCACGCCAGAGAGCTCGTACCTGTGCAGACGACCGAAGTCGGCGTATCGGATCGGTAACTCGCGGTAGGAGTGGAGCGACTTACGGTACATGACGGCGTGCGACGGGCAGTTCATCGGTTTCATGCCGTACTCTTGCTCATCGATCTCGAGCATGTACATGTGCTCTATGTAGTTGTCGTAGTGGCCGGAAGTTTTGAAGAGATCTGTTTTGAAGAGCTGTGGCGTGATCACCTCTTCGTATCCGTAGCGTTTGTAGAGATCTCGAACGTGGTCGACCAGCGAGTTGTATACGAATGCTCCCTTGGGCAAGAAGAAAGGGTTTGCCGGTGCCACCTGATCGAAGAAGAAGAGCTCCATCCTCGTGCCCAATCTCCGATGGTCGCGTTGCTCCGCCTGCTCTCGCTGTCTGATATGGGCACGCATCGCCTCTCTCGACTCCCAGGCCGTTCCGTAGATGCGTTGCAGCATCGGGTTCGCTTCGCTGCCTCGCCAATACGCGCCGGCCGATGAAAGGAGCTTGAACGCGGAGATATCTCCCGTTCTTTCGATGTGGCCGCCCCTGCAGAGGTCCTCGAACGCGCCGTCCGAATGGCTGCAAAAGGTTACGCGCTCGCCTTCGGGGATTCCCTCTAGAATCTCGAGTTTGAATGGATTGTCGGCCACCAGTAGTTTTGCCTCGTCGCGATCCACTTCTCGCTCGACAAACTCGGTGTTCGCACGGATCGAGAGCCTCATCTCCTCCTCGATCGCTTCCAAGTCTTCGGAGGTGAAGGGTCGCTCGACATCAAAGTCGTAGTAGAAGCCGTCTCGGATCGGTGGTCCAATGGTGAGTTTTGCTTCAGGAAAGAGCTTGAGCACGGCTTCTGCCAAGACGTGCGCGGCCGAGTGGCGCATGTTGTCACGTCGTTCGGCCTGTTGCTCTGGCGACAGGTCGCGGAAGCGCACGCGTCGTCTATTGCTGGGTTCGGATGATGGTTCTTTTGATTGGTCAGACATCGTATTGCCTTCGATGATGTGATTGATTCGTCATCAAATTGAGTCGATAGTTGCTAGCGGTTCACCTGTTCCGAAAAATTGTGTGCCTCCAGTCAAAAAGACACACGAAAGCGATTGCTTCGGCTGGTGAATAGATCCGCCGCGCTAACGAGTTAAAGGCGCGGACCGGGTGAGTTGATCAGGCCCGCGCCATCGTAGTGAGGGTGCGACGCCGTATAGGGTCGCCCTCGCTTTTCGATGTGTATGCGTGCCTCACGCTCATGATTTGGTTGGGGCTCCGTTACGCTTTCGACCGTCATATTCCGCCGAAACGATTTGAAATCGATGCTTGATGCAACGGGATTGCCACTTAGGGACTAGGATAGCAAAACCGTCTGATTCTCAACAAGCATTGGGGTTGTAGATATGGCAGATCAGCAGTTGGCCTTCGCATCCGCCACTGAATTGCTCCGGCTTATCAAGTCGAAGCAAGTTTCGCCTGTGGAGCTGACCGAGTTGTTCTTGAGACGAATTGAAAGAATCGATCCGCTCCTGAATGCGTTTCTTTTGGTCACAGGTGACTTGGCGATGGAGCAAGCGAGGAATGCGGAAGATGCACTTGTCCGTGGAGAAGAAGTTGGTCCGCTTCATGGCCTACCCATTCCGATCAAAGACACACAGATGACGGCTGGTGTTCGCACCACTATGGCGTCGGTGATCTTCGAGGACCAGATTCCAGAGCGGAACGCGGTTATAGTTGATCGGATCATCGGAGCCGGTGGCTTGATGTTGGGCAAGACGAATGCATCGGAGTTGGGTTTTGTCGGCACGTGTGAGAACTCCCTTGGCATTCTCGGTCGAAATCCTTGGGACACAGATCGGACTCCTGGTGGTTCTAGTGGTGGCGCAGCGGCAGCGGTGGCGGCGTATCTGTCGCCTGTTGCGACTGGCGGAGACGGTGGTGGATCGCTTCGCATCCCGGCCAACTTCTGCGGCGTGTACGCGATCAAACCGACGTTGGGACGAGTGTCGGGATACACAGGCGTCGACGGACCTCATGCTCCTAACATCTTCTCGCAGCCAGGTCCTATAGCGAGGACCGTGCGAGACGCGGCGTTGCTGCTTCAGACGATGGCGGGTTTCGACCGCCGGGATCCGAATTCGATCCGTGCCGAAGTCCCAGACTTCGTCGCCGCGCCGGAGAGGCCGATCGACGGATTGCGCATCGCATGGAGTCCGGACTTCGGATTCGCTGACGTGGATGATGACGTCGCAGAAATTACGAGCCGTGCGGCGTTGGTGTTCGAAGAGTTGGGATGCACGGTCGAGGAGATTGACATCGAGCTTTTGGAGCCGTACGACTCGTTCGGTCCGATCCAGTCTGCCAGCGCGTACGATCGGCTGGGTCGTTATATCGACGCCTACGGAGATAGGATGACCGCGTTCGGGCGGTTCTGTATCGAGAAGGGTTCGAGGGTGACCACTGGGGAGTACATGGCTGCGCTCGGCCGGATCGATGAGTTGAAGGCCAAGTTCGCCGATGTGTTCGACGTCTACGACTTGATGCTTGCACCCGTTGCTCGCTTCCCGGCGTTCCGAAACGAGGAGTTCCCGGGCAGCATTCGCGGAACTTCGTCGTATCCCGAGCAGTACTGGAACGGCGCCTTCACGATGCATGCGAACGCCACCGGGAATCCGGCCGCCTCGATACCTGCGGGCTTCACGCCGGATGGTCTACCAGTAGGACTGCAGATAATCGGTCGGAGATTCGACGAGCAGACTGTGCTGGCGGCTTCGGCAGCGTTCGAGGAGGCCAGGCCTTGGATTGGGCACCGGCCACCCGTGGTTTGATGCGATCGTCGTGCCCGTTATGCTCCGACAGGTGGCTAGTAGGTTAGCCGCCTGTGGGCAAGTCGCCCTATAGCGATGAGCGAACTACATGACAGGGGAACAATCATTTCGTAGGTGAGGGGTTAAAACCCCTTCGTTTGTGACGAGCTAAACCCTTCCGCTCGTGGTGGGAAAACTCCCGTTCGTGGTGAGCCCTGTCGAACCATGTGCCGATGCCCGCCCTTCGACAGGCTCAGGACGAACGGAGGACATGCATCTCGTGTTGGTGCGCCCGCCCTTCGACAGGCTCCGATAAGGCCACATCACATGTGAACACTTCGGAGCATCTCGCTACGCAAGAAGGACGAACGGAGAGCATGCATCTCGTCTTGGCGCGCCCACACGTTTCCGTCGGTGATCAGCGTACCGGCTTCCGTTCATGGCGGGAAAACCCCGTTCTTGGTGAGAATAACCAGTGCTACTGGAGGGAAAATTGCCGTTCGTGGTGAGCCTGTCGAACCATGTGCCGATGCCCGTCCTTCGACAGGCTCCGATATGGCCACATCACATGTGACTACTTCGGAGCATCTCGCTACGCAAGAAGGACGAACGGAGAGCATGCAGCGCGTTTGTTGGCGCGCCCACGCGTTGCCGTTTGTGGTGGGACCGCCCTTCGACAGGCTCAGGACGAACGGAGAGCATGCAGATCGTTTGTGCGCGGGAACACCCCACCGTTCGTGGCGGGAAACCCCCGTTCGTGGTGAGCTTGTCGAACCATGGCTGGCCCGAACCCCCGTTATTGCGAGGTGCGCCCTACGTCCCCGGGCGATTCGAGAGTGTCCCCTCTCAGGATAGGGAGGACTGGTGCCTAGAAACAGAAATGCCGGCCCGTTTTGGCGGGCCGGCATTTCTGTTGATCTTGCGTTACGAGCGGACGCGGCGGAGTGTGAGCACTCCGACGGTCGCGATTGCCAGGCCGAGGAGGAGTAAGAACAGCACTGCCGAGTTTGTCGGTGCCGATCCTCCGGTGTCTGGTGTCACTACCTCAGGTTCCGGCATTGGGGTCGGGAAGTCTTCGGGTGCACCTGCTGCCCCAGCCGCAACTATGGCAGGCAGGGAGCTGATGGCGCCGCAGACGTCTATGCCGCTAGACGAGAGCTTGACGTTCGACGTCAATATCGTCAGGGTTCCGTCGCCGTTTACTGTCACGAGCGATACGTCGGAGATGTTGGATCTCAGAGCGTCGGGCATCGGCACGCACACCTCTGCGGCAGAGTCGAGCCGATATGACGAGACAGAAACGCCGGATGAGTCGACAACGCCGATGGCGTATGCGTCACCCCTCAAGGTGTATCGCTGGTGCGTCGAGCCCATGTTGTCGGCACCGCCGGCACTGGCCATGGCTATGCCAATGATTTCACCGTTCGGCACTGCGCCGGCGCCGGCTGAGACGCCAAACCCTTCGCCGATGAACTCGCCGCCTTCAACTGGTGTGAAGACGGAGAATGCGAATCCGCCGGAGTCGGTGAGGATTGAGGGGATCGGGCCAGAAGGATTGACCGGTGCGACGGCGTCGGGGGCACCTGCTGAGGCGCGTCGAACCGTTACTTCGAAGTTCACCGTACATCTCGTGGGGGTCACAGTGTCGTCTTCTACGGCTTCATCTCCCTCAGGAGCGTAACAACCATTACCCACTCCTAGTTTGGCGGTGACGGTCGTAGTGCCGGGTGAGTTCGGTGCCGTGTACAGGACTTGGCGATCATCATGGTGCCCATTTTGTCGCCCTGCAAAGGAAGTCGATTCGCTGAAGGTACCACCTCGAGCGTCAGACCAAGAGAATGACACACCGTTATCATTGTCCGCTAATCCATTGTCTAGGATGTTTTGTATACCGTAGACCTCCACTGCGAGCCGCACCTGTTCCCCGGCTTTAAGTGTTACGGAAGTGATCTCGGGTGCGATCCGGTAGATTGTGGGCCCAACTATTTCAGCCCCGGGGAAAGATGCAATGTCTCCTGTTAAGAGGGAACTTAGGGATGCGAATCCTAGGGCGGTGAAATCTGAGAGGGTCGGAGGTTGCGTCAATGGGTTGCCTCGGAGATCCAACGATTGAAGCGTGCCCTCCAACCCCGAGAAAACGCCCAAATCTATAGTTGTGATCGAGTTGTCCGACAGATTCAAGAACCTAAGAGCTGTCATGCCGGAAAAAGTGTCGGATGGCAGAGTCGAAATCCCGTTGCCGGAGAGCACCAAAACCTCAAGAGCCGTTAGCGAACCGAACCCACCAGTTGGTACTTGCCCCATCGCATTGTTCACCAAGTGAAGACCGCCAGAAAATGTACCGGGCAAGGCAGCGATTATTTGCGCCGCCGTTTCTGCACTGATGCCCACGCCGTCAAGCCCCAACGTCGCTAATGAAGAGAGTCCGCTTAACTTACTGGCATCGAAATCTCCTGCGATGGGAGTTTGGCTTCCTAGGAACAGTGCATTAATTCCAGCGGGCAACGATTCGAAGATCTCATACACCTGGGCCCAGGAGAAACCCGTAATGTCCAAGCCGAATTGCGTCAAACTTTGCGCTTTGGCCAGGGCCGCTTTGTCCCCAGTCAGCGTCGCAGATCCGAACCATGACGAAGTATCATCATCCAATGCTGCAAAATTAAACAAGCCGTTGGTAGCAGGCAACGCCGCAAAGAACGCGGTGAGATCCCCTCCGTCTAATCCAACGTCGACAAATCTAACGGTTAATAAATCATCGCCACCACCGATAATGGTCAATTGACCCGCCGACAAGCGAGTTCCCTCGATCTCAAGATCCTCCAACGACGTTAGGTTAGTGAACAACGCGTCAGGGAGGGAGAAAAATCCGGCGTTGACGAAGCGGACGGTAGACAGATCAGCAGGTGGCGTGTTGATGAAATTTGCATGGAGGGTCTGGAGACCGCTATCCTCGATCTCCAAAGTGGTTAGGCTGTGTAAATCGTTGAAAAAGTCGGCTGGCAATGCTCCCACGGCGATCAGGGTCAGTTCCTGAAGGTTTACCAAACCTGCCATGTCTCCCAACTTAAACGTGACCCCATAGAAAACCAGGAACCCTTCAATCGCCCCAAGGTCGGTATCTGTAACGTCGCCACATTCTCTAGTGACACCCAGCGCAACTTCGATTTCCTCAATTATCAAGTCTTGCACTTCTTGCGTGCGAAGGCAGATGCCCGGAGGGTCTTGGGCCCGAGCTTCGGGACCGGGTGCGATGATCGCTACCAATGCGATAGCGGAGACGGCGGCGAGCACCGATGCGAAAGTAACTACTGAGCGTGCGCGCACAGTCGAATGCAACTGGATCATAACGATTCGTTCCAACTAAGTATTGTGGCCAACAAATGAGAATTGTAACGGATATGAACGGATGGGGTTCGACTAGGGTTGCAACAGTTTTGAGGGATTTGGCGGGCAAACGTGGTTTGACGATGGTGAAGGGTTCTTGCTAGATAAGGGAATCAGTCCCGCCAGCAGAAGTGGACTTGGGCGCATTCCGCCCTTAATCGAGTTAAATGCAGGTTCCGAATTCTGTCCTACGAGTGAGAGAAGAGGGGAAGGGACCATGCATCCCTCTCCATTCAAGAGACCTTTGCAATATCCAAACACGTCCAGGGGTCGGAGCTTGCCCTCAACTTGATTGAGGGTGAGGGGGATCGACAGATGCATCAGATTCCAAACCGGAGAACCCTCCGTCTGGGAGGCGCAGCGAAATCGGTTGCATTATCTTTCCTCTGGGTTCCCGCGTTCGCGGGAATGACGGCGCGTTTTGCACAGGTCTCTTCAAGAGAGAGGAATTGTCCGTCCAAGGTAAGCCTGCAGAGAGGAAATGTCCGTTCGAGGTGAGCCTGTTGTTCCCGGTTGAGGTGGACGCATTGTTCCGGTTCATGGTGAGCCCACTGTTCTCGTTCGTGATTAGCCTGCTGTTCCCGTTCGTGGTGAGCCCACTGTTCCCGTTCGTGGTGAGCTTGTCGAACCATGATCCACCACCCGTCCTTCGACGGGCTCCGATACGCAAGAAGGACGAACGGATCGCGTCCTTTCGACAAAGCCCTTGCCGAGATTCCTCTAATTCTCAGGATGACTGATGGTAGTCAGTCGCCTTCTGGAGCGAGATCTTCAGTTCGAAATTGTCGATCTTGTGAAGCTCCGAGGTCGATGCTTCGCCTGGCTCTTGTTCGGCAAACTCAAGCGAAACGGCAAGTGTCTCTTGCGAGATGTAGTCCTTGTTGAGCTTGATAGCGTGTTCGACTGGCGAGTCGGATGGCGCATTGATCTGAAGATTGATGCGGTCGGAGATCTCGAGACCGGCGTTTTTACGCATGTTCTGGACGATGTGTGCGACTTCGCGGACGTGGCCCTCGGATCGAAGGTCGTCTGTGATCGAGGTCGAAATTCCGACCGTGTATTGGTCGTCGCTTTCTACGGCGTAGCCTTCTGCGGCGATGTTGTCGACCAAAACTTCTTCAGGACTGAGTTCGAACTCTCCGAGGGCGACAGATTCGTTGGCACGAACTGCCTCGGCGATCTGGGCGGCGTCGGCGTTTTGAAGCAGAGAGCGGATTTCGTTTACCTGTCTGCCATATTTGGGGCCTAGGACGGGAAGGTTGGGCCGGAGCTGATACGCCATGAGACTGTCAGAATCCGAGGCGACAACAACGTTCTTGACGTTGAGTTCGTCTTTCAATTGAGGAGCGATGACGGGCAGATCGGCCTGTTCCTGCGAAGTGTTGACCTCCACCACGAGTGACTGAAGCGGCTGTCTCACCTTCAACCCTGAAGTGGAACGAGCCGATCTTCCCAGTGATGCGATGCGCATGGCCAAGTTCGTGCGACGAGACAGAGCGGTATCGATCTGCTCTTGGTCAGGGATCGGCCAATTGGCGAGATGGACCGATTTAGGCGCCGATGAGTCCCTCCGGCTCACGAGGTTGGTGAAGAGTTCTTCGGCGAGAAAGGGAGTAATCGGCGCGATGAGCCGCGAGAGGGTGGTGAGTGATGTGTAGAGCGTGTAGTAGGCGTTGTTCTTGTCGGCATCGTCTTCGCTCTTCCAGAATCTGCGGCGCGATCTGCGCACATACCAGTTGGAGAGTCGTTCGACGTAGTTTTCTATCGTCTCGGAGGCTCGTTCGATGCGCCAGTTCTCAAGGTCTTGAGTCACAGAATCAACGACTGAGTTGAGTTCCGACAGCGCCCAACGATCTAGTTCGCCTAGGTCATGATTGCTCGGCTGGCTCGATTTGCTCGGATTCCAACCGTCGAGATTGGCGTAGGTGACGAAGAAATAGTAGACGTTCCAGAGCGGAAGAATGAATCGTCTGCGAACGAGGTCGCCTGCGCCGTAACCGAAGTTGAGGTTGTTCTGCGGGATGTGGCGCGCGAACACCCAACGCATCGCATCGGCCCCCATTCTGTCGGCAGCTTCCTCGAACGGAATCGAGTTGCCTTTAGATTTGTGCATCTCCTCCCCTTTCTCGTCACGCATGAGACCGTACGAGAAGACTGCTTTAGTCGGTGCCACCCCTTCGAGCGCGGCCGCCATGCAGATGAGCGAGTAGAACCAGTTACGGAACTGGCCAGGGAACGACTCGGAAATCCAGTCGGCCGGGAACCAGTCTCGCCAGTAGTCTTTGTCGTCGTTGTACTTGATGGTTGAGAAGCTGACGATCCCGGCGTCGAGCCAAGCGTTGCCCACGTCGGCGATCCGGGCGGAAACGGCATTGCATTTCGAGCATCGGATCTTGACCGCGTCGATCCAAGGTCGATGAGGGGAGTTTCCTTCGTACTCGTCCCACCCTTCGATCGCGCGTTCCTTGAGTTCGGCCTTCGAGCCGATTACATCCACGTTGTCGCAGTCTGGGCAGTCGTAGATGGGTAGGGCGAGACCGTAGTAGCGCTTCTTGGAGATCATCCAGTCGCTCATGTTGTGGAGCCAGTCGAGTTCTCTGGCTTCGCCAAAGGCCGGCGTCCACTTGATGGTCTTGGTGGTCTCCATCATCGTGTGGCGAAGCTCATCCATCGAGATGAACCACTCGTCGACTAGCCTGAATACGAGCTCTGATCCGCAACGCCAGCAGATCGGGTATCGGTGGGAGTAGTCTTCGAGCTTGTAGTAAGCCCCGCTGGCCTTTAGCAACGCGAAAATCTTGTCGTTTACGTTGTCGACGGAGCGTCCTGAAAGTTCTCCGAAGCCGTCGACGTATACGCCGTTCTCATCTAGTGGTGCTATGACGTGTAGACCATGCTCGTTGCCTAGCTGGAAATCTTCGGATCCAGCGCCCGGCGCTGTGTGGACTATGCCGGTGCCTTCTTCAACGCCAACGTCGTCCCACAAGACGATTCTGTGCGCGTCTTTGGCTTCAGACTGGGCAGGCAGGTCGTCAAACGGCCCTCTGTACCTCCAACCGTCGAGTTGCGAACCGGTTACTCGATCGAGGACTTCGTGAGAGCCATCGAGAACGCTGAGGCGACTCGCTCCGAGCCACAGCACGTGGACCGATCCGTCTTTCGTGGTGTTCCGCACCTTCACGTATCCATGCTCGGGGTTGACGGCCGCCGCGACGTTGGCCGCGAGGGTCCAAGGCGTCGTGGTCCAGACGAGAAGCGCTTCGCCTTTACGATCCAATAGCGGGAACTTGACGAAGAGGCCAGGGTGGACGATCTCGGCATATCCTTCGGTGGCAATTTCGTGCTGCGACATCCCGGTGCCGCATCTCGGGCACCAAGGCATGACATCTTTGCCCTTGTAGAGCCATCCCCGATCGTGGCACTTCTTGAGGAATGACCAGATCGCGTAGTTGTTCTCGTCGGATTTGGTGTGGTACGAGTCGTCCCAGTCCATGAAGTAGCCGAGGCGCTTCGACTGCTCGGTGATGATGTCTGCGAAGTGGTCGACTCTCGCCTTGCACTCGTTGACGAACTTGCCGATGCCGTAGGTCTCGATCTCTTGCTTGGATCCGAAACCCTTCTCCTTCTCGACTTCGACTTCGATCCAGAGTCCTTGGCCGTCGTATCCGTTCTGGAAGCGCTGACGGTAACCCTGCATGTTGCGGAAGCGCAGGAAAAGGTCTTTGTAGGTGCGGCCCCAGGCGTGGTGGACGCCCATGGGGTTGTTTGCCGTTATCGGGCCGTCGATGAAGGAGTGGTTTTGAACCGCCCCGTCATTCTTGGTCAGATAGCGATCGACGATGGAGAGTCCTTCGTCGTCCTGGGAGTACCACTGCTTGAGCCAGCGGTTCTCGTTGGCCACGAAGTCGACTTCGTTCTCACCCGGCACTGGGTCGAAGGCAGTTTGGGCGAGAGTTGATAGGCTATTTTGGTCGTCGCCGGTGTTAGTCATGCAGGCAGGGGTGCTTGTGAATTCGGTGTTGGTTCAATTTTAAGACAGGGCATGCAGCGAAATTGAGGGGCGACAGGGAGTGCTTCAAATGGGTAACACAGAGATTTCGATAGAGGGAGATGCTTGGTTCATCAACGGCGAACCGACCTATGAGGGCAGGTCGTACCGGGGTTGGAAGATCGAAGGGCTGCTTCTGAACAGCCGGATGACGAACGCGGTTTTCGATGACGAGAATCCGGTGACGCGCCCTCTTTGGGCTTATCCGGACACCGGCGTGTGGGAAGCAGATAGGAATACCGATGAGTTCATCGCGGCGTTGCCGGAGTATCGTTCGCACGGACTATTGGCGGTTACGGTGAATCTTCAGGGAGGCAGTCCGACTGGTTACTACCGAGAACCGGCTTTCAGAGAATTGATGGTGGAACAGGGGATGGACGCGAGCGACGACGAGGTTTGGGCGGGATTGCCTAGTCCGGCGTCCCAGCCGTGGCACAACTCTGCGTTTCTGCCGGATGGTTCGTTGAAACCCAACTTTATGGCGCGCGCCGAACGGGTGATTGGGGCTTGCGACGGTTTAGGAATGGTGGTTGTATTGGGTCTTTTCTACTTCGGCCAGGATGAGCGATTAGCCGATGAATCTGCGGTCTGCAACGCGGTCGATGAAACGATGAGGTGGCTCTTGGAGCGAGGGCATGCGAACGTGTTGGTTGAGATCAACAACGAGGCGAATGTCTTGCGTTATGAGCATGAGATCCTCCAGCCTCACCGCGTTCATGAACTGATCGAACGGTCGAAATCGATCTATTTGGACGGCAGGAGGATGTTGGTTGGGACTTCGTATGGGGGTGGTCGAGTACCGGACGTTGCCGTCGCTAACTCATCCGACTTCATCATGGTTCACGGCAACGGCGTGACGGAACCTTCAAGAATCGTGGAGATGGTCGACGGGACTCGGGCCTTGCCGAGTTTTGAACCGAAGCCGATCATGTTCACTGAGGATGACCACTTCGATTTCGACCAGCCGGACAACAACTTCGTTTCAGCTCTCTTCGCCTACGCGTCGTGGGGTTACTTTGATCCTGGAGAGGGGGCAGGTGGCGTATCGGCATTCGGTGATTACCGCGACGGGTATCAGAACATCCCGATCAACTGGGGAATCAACACGCCACGCAAACAGGGGTTCTTTGATTTGCTGAGTGAGGTTACGGGGTCGAGGTGATGTTTACCCTCTCCCCGCTGTGAGACCTTTGCAAAACATGCCGTCATTCCCGCGAACGCGGGAACCCAGAGGAAAGACAGTGCAACCGATTCGGCGACGCTTCCCAGACGGGGGTCTCAGGTTTGGAATCTGATGCGTCTGTCGATCCCCTCACCTGAATCCTCTCCCCGAGGGGGAGAGGGGACACGTCCATTGGACGTGTTTGGGTATTGCAAAGGTCTCGGCGGTGGGAGAGGACTCAGAAGAGGAGTATATTCAGGGCATCTGATCGCTTACGTGCAACCCTGATGGATGGGCTGATGCGGTTGCAACACTTCCCGTCGCCTGACTAGCGGAGGTGCTCAATTTACTTGGGGGTTTCTTTTAGTTTGGTGTTTGCCGATCCGCCCCTCGTACCGACGGGCCCCCTCACCTCTTTGTGCCCGTGTTCGGAAACACGGGCACAAAGGTCCTCTCCCTCGGAGGGGAGAGGTGAATGCGCGACCCATCCCCTCTAGCTACCAGTTCCCCCCACCTGAATCCTCTCCCCAAAGGGGAGAGGGGACACGCCCTTAGGGCGTGTTTTGGGTTTTGCAAAGGTCTCTCGGAGGGGAGAGGGGCGATCCGTGGCTTAGTGTTTCCTCTGAAATTCCGCGTTCGCAGAATGACGGGTTGCTGCCGATCTTAATCCTCCCTAAAGATCTCGTCTCCTCGTTGCAGTCTCACTGCGATGGTGTAGGTCTGGTCGATCGATCGCGGCGTCGGGTAGTGGGCGGCGAGGAATCGCGTCATTGCTACCAGCGCGTGACGGGCTGATGCTGAACCTCTGCGCTCTTCGTATTGCTTGATGGCAGCATCGACTATCTGGAAGTGGTGGAACGACGAGTCCTCTCGGAGCATCGCGTGAGCCAGCACTGGCACGATGTCGTCTGGCTCGGGAGAGTTTGCCACGAAATCGGTCACAAGCCGTGCCGATTGCTCTACCTGTTGCTGAGAGTTCATGGCTTCCAGCACGTGTTGGGGCGCATTTGCTGTCTCGCCGTTCTGAGACGGGTTAGGGATGCGTTGAGGCGGCATGTTGAGGAAGCGATCGAGGTAGATGCTCATGGCGGTGTCGAAGACGGCGCGGACCAGTTCCACAGATGGTGCTCGCTTCAACGCCTGGTGGAGGGCGTTGGCGGCGGTCAGGGTGTTGTGAACCGTGTCCCAATCGCCGAACTCGTTGGAGGTGTGGAATCTCGCCATTCTCAGGAACGCAGCGTATGCGACGGCGCTTCCCAGTTGCTCCGGGGTGGCGCCGGCTCTGATCGCATCGTTGATTGCGTCGAGCGTGGCCCCGGGGTTATCTTCGAGGATGATGTTGGCGAGGTCGTCTTCATCGTCCCAATTCCCGCGTTCGCCTTCGGATTCGTCCCAAAGCTCTGGCAGACCGTTGCGCGCCTCCCACACCATCGACGACAGGTCGATAGGGTTGCGCCATGAGTTGAGTTCCTCGCTGCGGCGTGCAGTGGCCATTCCATGTACTAGGCTCGTGAGGACCTGGCCGGCGTGTTCCCAACCGATGTGATCGAGGAGTTCGAACGCTTTGTTGCAGAAGTCGACCACGTGTCCGGCGTCGAGGTAGACGCGGTCGGTGGCGGCAGCGAATATGGTGTCGGCGATATCTCGTTGCGAGATGCCGATATCGATGGCTGTGCGCAGCGTGCGTTCGGCACCATCATCGTCACGAACTTCGATGAAACTTCTGAACCACTCTTTGAAGACCTCCGGGCGCGTTTCTCCCGTTGGCAATGGCTCGACCAGGAATCTCGGGGGCTTCCCTGCGCACTCGGCGGCGACCTGGCGGATGCCTTGGTAGAGGGCTCGTGCCTGATCTTCAGGATTGAGTCGATCCAAGAAGTTGGCTGTGCACGTCATCATGCTGAGCGCGGGCCCCCAGCCGTCGTCCGAGTAAGTCGTGCCGAAAATTGAAGCGGTCGTCAGAGGGATTCGATAGTCGGCCTTTGAAGAATTGAGACCAAGAACAGACTTGGCTATGACGAGCCTGATGTTGTCTTCCATGCCTTCCTGAAGCCGAGTCGACCATCGCTCCACCGGGTCGTGTTCAGGCGGTTGAGGATCAACCCATACGATCCCGTCGTGGACCGAAACTGGGAATGATCGGACATCGTCTGCGAAGGGATCGAATGTTCCTCCGCTCGCCAGGTCGAAGCGTGCGTGATGCCAGTGGCAGGTGAGGATTCCGTTCTTGACGGTGCCTCTGTCGAGGGGGAAGCCCATGTGAGGGCATCGGTTGTCCACGGCCGCGAACGACTCGTCTTTCTTGAATACGGCGATGGTATGGCCGCCTCCTGTAACCACCGTGCAACCACGTTCACGGATTTCGTCCACCGTCCCGACCATTAGAAGATGCTCTGAACCGTTGTTCATGCCGCCCTGCCTTGGAGAGTTTGGGCTCGTGCGGAATCGGCGTCGCTTCAACCGCCCCACCCACTGAGATTCGGTGCAGACTGAGAGGCGTCGGCACCTGTCCTAAGTTTAACGCTCCTGGTTCGGCTACGATTCACTCCGATGGCAATATCTGACATCGAGGTGATGAAGATACAGGCTGAGACTCTGTTTGTTGCGGACGACGAGGGCCGGCTGTTATTCATCAACGACCCATATGAAGTCGGCGGTGGCGAGGCGCCGATTCTCTTTGTTGGATTGACCCGACTCGGTTCAGTGGCGCGTTTCAGCAAAGAGTTGCCGGACGAGGTATGTCGGCAGATCGATGGGTTGATCGATGAGAGCGCTTCATTAAAACACCTGAATCAGGAGCCGCCATTCTTAGATGAGTTGATGGGGTTGGTGGTACCCCATTCGAGATCAGGCCAGCTAAGAATGGGTCCCGCTTATCGGTTTCCGGAATCGATGCCGGCACCGGCATCGGCGGTAAAGATCGACCGTGGAAATTCGCACGTTCTAGAGGCCGAGTTTGCGGATCTAGTGCCCGATCTTGAGCGAATCGGGTCATTCGCAGCAGTTGTGGAGGATGACCGAGCGGTTTCGATTTGCCACAGCTCTCGTCGCTCTCCCAATGCCGAAGAAGCTGGAGTTTTCACGATCTCTACCCAGTTGGGCCGAGGTTACGCCACTGACGCGGTTGCTAGTTGGACTCAAATCGTTGTTGAGGGTGGGCGGATTCCGCTGTACAGCACCTCGTGGGACAACAAAGCCTCGCAACGTGTTGCTGAGAAGCTGGGATTAGTGATGTACGGGGTGGATTTGAGCATTAGTTGAACAGGGTGTTGCGCCTGTTATGCGCTCCCTTTTCCCGACGAATTTCTTGGCGCAATGCCTCGTCATCCTCCCCGCGCAGCTTGTCGAAGGATCTGGGACGGCGTGGACCCGCCGTACGTCCATTTGCATGCAAGACCTTGCTCGCATCAGATGCTCTGAATGTCCCCCTCTCCTGAATCCTCTCCCACGGCGGGGAGAGGGTGCCCACCTACGGCGGGATCAGGGTACGCTCCCTTTCCTCTGGGTTCCCGCTTCCGCGGGAATGACGAAGTCGTTTTGCTTGATCGGTTAAACCGAGTAGCCTACCGAGCCGTCGACGCGCATCGGGATCATGTTGTGAATCTCTCGCGTTTCGTAGCTTTGCACCGCAACGTCGAGCAGGTCTTCGTCCAGTTCGACTCCTAGCCCGGGCGCATCGGGCAGCTTGATGAAGCCGCCTTCTCGGACAAGAGAGTTCTTGAACACTGCGTTTGCCGGATGCTCGTCACGCAGAGAGTATTCTTGCGTCACGAAGTTGGGGATTGATGCGTCGACGTGGACCGCGGCGGCCGTGATGATGGGGCCGAGGAAGTTGTGGGTTGCTAGCGCCGAATGGTACGACTCTGCGAGCGCGGCGATCTTCTTGACGTGGGTGATGCCTCCGCCTAGGCCGAGGTCGGGACGTACGTACTGCGGCCCACCGCCTTCGAGCATGTCGCGGAACTCCCAGATGTTGTGCGTCCTCTCACCATTGGCCACAGGCATAACAGTGCGTTTCGCGATGCTTCCTTGAAGGACCATGCTGTCGATCTGTATCGGGTCTTCGTAGAAGAGGGGATGGAACTGCTCCAACTCGGCAGCCAATGCGATCGAGTTCATCGGTGTGAGTTTGCGGTGGATCTCAAGGATGATGTCCATGTCTTTGCCACCACCCTCGCGCATGGCGGCGACGTTGTCGACCGTGTCGCTGATGAGGCGTTCAAGAGTCATGCTCTCGAACCCATCCGGCAACGGGTCGGTCTTGATGGCGGTGAAACCCTCTTCGGCCGATTCGATCGCGGCGTCGTAAAGGCCCTGGGCAACAGTGCCCTTGTCGCTCGGGAATGGGAGTTCGGTGCGCATCCTGGGGCCCATGAGCAGGTGGAGCCGGATCTTGTCACGCGTGTTCCCGCCGAGTAGATCCCAGACGGGTGTCTGGTATTTCTTGCCTTTGATGTCCCACAGTGCGATGTCGATGGCGCTGATCGCGCCGGAAAGGACCGACCCTCTGAACGGGGCCATTCGGTACATGTACTGCCAGTGGTGCTCGATGCGTCCGGGATCTTGCCCGATGAGGTACTTCTCGCACTTCTTCACGACCTCTTGAACGGCCTCTAGGTATCCCCAAGCCGCCGTTTGGCCCACTCCAGTGATGCCGTTGTCGGTCGTTATGCGGACTACGTAGTGCTGCCCGGGCGACCCGTCGGCGCCTCCGAGGAGGAATGATTCGACTTTTTCAATCTTCATGGCTGATTTCCCCTGCTTTTTCGAGCGTTTGATAGGCGTATTGAAGTGCCAAAAGCATCCGAAGAATTAGTTCGCCTTTCGACTGCGGCGAATGTTAGCACGGGCTTGTGCGAGGCGTTCAGCGTCGGGAATGGAGCATCATCCCAGCGTGTAATATTCGACTCGTCATGGCAGATACTACCGGTAAAAGGTGTTCCAGGTGCGGTGCGCAGAATGACGCAACGTCGAGGTTCTGTTCGACGTGCGGACAGTCGTTGGTCGAGGATGTCACGACGCGAAGTGAGTCTGCGTCAGCGGATGAATTGCCGGAAGTTGCTGGCCATGGACCCGATCCAACCGCCGGAGCGTACCAACCGCCTACTTATGCGACTGAGAGTTTGGGCGGTCAGGAGATTGCCTCGGCGTGGCTCAGACTGACGGCTTGGCTCGTCGACGGTGCAATCGGTGGCGTCATCGGCGTGTTGGGGTTGGTGGTCTTCGGAATCGGTGGCGTCGCGACCGGGATTGGAGCGTTCTCGCCGGTGTTCTTGGTAATGATCTTGGCCTACCCAGTTTTGGTGACCATCATGGTTGCCAATCGCGGTCAATCGCCGGGTAAGATCGTGGTGGGGATCAAAATAGTTAGGCGTGACGGCAAGAACTTGGGATTTGGTCTGGCCATTTTGCGTGAATGGATCGGGAAGTTTGTCTCGAGTTTGATCTTGTATCTCGGGTTCATTTGGATTCTGTTCGACGCCAAGCGTCAAGGCTGGCACGATAAGCTCGCCGACACGGTGGTTGTGAAGGTTCGCTGAGTTGATAGGAGATCCGTCCCAGCACACTAGATTTCAACAGGCGCGCCGACTCGACGCGGCGCAACCCTAGGTGTGAAAACCGCTGAGCGAAGCCGACAGAAGAGTTTTATTCGGCACGAGATTTGGCGCTTTTGTGGTGGACGGTATTTTCGCGGTAGCGATTTTACTTATGACGTTCATCATCGTCGGCTTGATTATTCAAGTTGTGCGACACCGCACCGTTTAAATCTCGATCTTGTTCACCCTCATTCATCAAGCGGTCGTATTGCTGTTGGTCGCCGCACGGGGACAATCGCCGGGGATAGTTGTAGTTGGAATCCAAATCGTCAGAACGGACGGTACCGATATCGGATTTTTGAGATCATTTCAGCTAGAAAGGATAAGAAAGTTTGGAGCTCTGGTTCCTTTCGGCATTCCGCATAGCTAATCTCTAGATTCTTATTGACGACATGCGTCAAAGGCCGTTCATCGATGTTCGCGCGCGGTGCCTGAGACAATCCGCACCCGGTTCTCGGCCGGGCACGTCGCCAAGAGTTGGCCTCCTCACGCCTTGGGTAGTGTCAACGCGTGCGGGCCGATGACGAGCGCGCTTATGTGGACCCGATAACTAATTGAAACTTAACTGAAATGCGAACGGAGTCCAAAGTTGAAAGCCGCGTCGCCGCTTCGGTTTGGTTGAGAGTTTCTGCCGCACTCGTGGATGGTGTGATTTGGGGGATGATATTGGCGGTGTTTATTGTGCTGGTGTTGATTGCCGGAGCGAAAGATAGTGCGTGCTTGAGGTTGCTGCTCATAATCGTCATTCTTGCCTACCCAACGCTCGTCGTATTGATGGCTGCAATCCAAGGCCAATCTCCTGGGAAGGCTCTAATTGGCATCAGAGTAGTTAGAGTCGGTGGCAGGGACATTGGATTAGGGAGAGCGATAGTTCAAGAATGGTTCGGGAAGCCGATTTCGTTACTTCCGTTGATCATCCCGCTCGGGTTTTTCTGGATCTTTTTCGATCGGAAAGGTCAAGGTTGGCACGATAAACTTGCGAATACGATGGTCGTGGACGACCGATGATTTTAAGGCGGGACGAATCATGCGACTCCCGGCTGGTGCTGCTCGTCAGCTCTTCATTTTGCCCATTAAGAATCCCCAACGACGCTATGCCTCGTGAGTCAACTATTGATCTCAACCAGCGACAGTTACAGGTGTGTACGATGCGGTCTCGAGGACAACGCTTCCCCGGGATTTTGTCCTGCTTGCCGTGAGCAGTTGGTAAATAAAACTCCCAAGCCGGGAGACATCGTTCGTCGTGATGGGACGTCCTTGGACGACGTCGGAGCCTACCGTTATGCGTCGGCGCTCAGGAGATTCGCAGCGGGGTTCATCGATTCGTTTCTCGCAATCGGCGTTGGCGTTGTTGTCGGTGTCGTCGCCGGTTTCATCTTCATCGCGTGGGCATCGACTAAGCATTCGCCCTCCGATGGAGCCAATTTGGCAGGTGTTACTGAACTTTTTCTTTTAATAGGCGCAGTGCTTGTAGCACTTCCGTTGACGCATATCGTTTTTGCTTTCATGATCGCAACAAGGGGTGAGACGCCAGGAAAGCGAACTTCGGGACTGACGATAGTTAGGACCTCGGGCGAGGGGATCAGTCCGTTTCGGGCGTTGATTCGCGAGTTTATCGGCAAGCTCTTGCTCTACGTGCCATTGGCAATGATGGGGCCAGCACTGTTCCTATTGTTCGTGCATACTGTGGATCCCTTCCTAAGGGCAATCGACCCGATTACATTCTCCGAAATTGTGGATCCGACGTTCTTTATTGCTATCGCCTTATTGTTTGCCGGGAACACTTGGATGTTGGTTGACGCCAAGCGTCAAGGCTGGCACGACAAGCTAGCCGACACGGTGGTTGTGAAGGTTCGCTGATTTCGGCGGATGTCATGCGCCGCCCGGGTAAGCTCCTTTAACGCGGGAGTGTGGTGAGTTCAACTATTAACCGCACCGACCAAAAGCAACCTCGCTTCTATTACGGTTGGACGATCGTCGCTGTTATGGCCGCGTCTGGGGCCGTCAGCATGGCGATGGGGTCGCTTAATTTCGGTCTTTTCATCAAGCCGATGGGGGACGATCTCGGGATTGGCAGGGCCGTCTTCGGCTGGGCACAGACTGCACGCCAAGGCGCTAGTTCGGCTACCAGCCCATTGATAGGTTGGCTCATCGACCGATACGGATCGCGCGTGATGCTGCCGGTTGCGGTGCTCGTGACGGGCGGAGCGATGATCGGCCTCGCCAACATGACCTCGTCGTGGCATCTAATTGTGCTGTTCGCCATGATGGGCTTGGTCGGCATGAGCGGGCCCGGTGCGCTTGTAACAACGGTTCCGGTGTTGAAGTGGTTCGTGAGGAACAGAGGCAAGGCCATTTCGTTTGTGGCCCTCGGAATACCATTTGGGGCCTTGCTGTTCGTGCCGCTCACTCAGGTCCTTATCGACGCAATCGGCTGGCGCGGAGCCTGGATTGTGTTGGCTGCAATCGGAGTCGGTGTGATCGTGCCCCTAGCGGCGATTTTCATTCGCCGGCAGCCCGAGGACGTTGGGTTGCTCCCGGACGGCGATGCTTCTCCAGATTCCGATGAACAAGACTCGGTGAGCGCACCCGGATCCCACGACGAGGTGTCGTGGACCGTCCACGATGCCATCCGAACATCGACGCTGTGGCGACTAGCGATCGTGTTCTCGATAGTCCAGCTAGGGACCGGCACGGTGGCGCTTCATCGTATCGCCGCGTTTATGGACAGAGGCATGGACCCTACGCTGATCTCCTTCGCGACCGCGTTCGACGCGGTGTGCGCGGGGGCGTCGACGTTTTTGTTTGGGATGTTGGTCAACCGTATCCCAGCTCGCTTCCTCGGCGCCGCGGGGTTTTCGATGCTGGCCGGAGCGAGTGTTCTGACGATTTACGCCACGAACTTGCCGATCATGTTCGTCTCGATGGCGATATTCGGCTTCGGCATCGGCGGGATGATGTTCTTGAGCAACTTCATCTGGGCCGATTACTTCGGTCGGCAGTTCGTAGGCGGAATCCGAGGCATAGTGAATCCGATCAACCTGATCGTCGGCGGCTTAGGCGCCCCGGCCGCCGGCTACGTCAGAGACATAACGGGTTCCTACGATCCGGCCTGGTGGGTCGGAGTAGGGCTGATGACATCGGCCGCGGTGCTGACTCTCCTGACGCCTGCACCTAGGAAGCAGGATCCCATTCCCTCCAATGGTGACCTGCGGACACACTCTTGACGATTGGGTACTAATCCGTATCGAGCCCAACGCGGCGGAAGATGGATCGTGAGCATTAGGCGCGCCCGCGATCTAGAATCGTAGGCGGAATTCACGCTGACTTTACACCTCAATGACTACACACGACCAAAATCCCGGCGCCACGCCTCCAATGGGTTCTTCCACGAAGTCGATGCAATCCGTGCTGGGGCACCAATTCCCGAGCGACGTCTTCACCGTAGCCGTCGAGATAGAGACCTCTCGCGGATTGGCCATGGAAGTGGACGCTCAGCATGCCGCGGAGCTGGCTACGCAGGTCAGCGACGACTCTCGTACCCACGTCGTTTGCTTCACCGACAACCCTGGCGGCAACCCGCATCTCACTCCCGAGTCACTGGGTGTGAAGGTGCTGGAGAGCGGCGGAGAGGTTGTCATCAATGTGTCTTGCAAGGATTACAACCGCAACGCGCTGGAGAGTCGGCTGTGGTCGCTCTCAAGCCAAGGATTCAACAACGTCTTGGCGTTGTCTGGCGACTACCCGGTTACAGGATTTTCGGGCCAAGCCCAACCCGTATTCGATACCGACTCTGTCGGTCTGCTTGAGATGATGAGGCGGATGAACGAGGGCATGTCGGTGCCGATTCCAGGAAGACGCGACGCAGAGAAGGAGTTGATGGGCACGGCTTTTCATCCTGGTGCCGCGGTGAATCCCTTCAAGTTGTATGAGGGTGAGTATCTAACTCAGCTCTACAAGATGGACATGAAGCTGCGGACCGGCGCCGAGTGGCTAGTTGCACAGATCGGATACGACGGTCGGAAGCATCACGAGTTGGTTCGTTACCTGCAGATGACGCGGGGCGACGTTGGAGCACCCCCGGTTCTGGGCGCCGTGTATGTTCTTTCGGCTCCGGCTGCCAGGTTTTTTGGCAGGTGGGGCATACCGGGCGTTGCCGTGAATCCCGATTTGGTTGAGATCGCGAATAAACAGGCGAAGTCGAAGGATCGAGGTCGCGCGTTCTTCGAAGAATTCGCAGCGAAACAGATAGCGATTCTGCGAGGTTGCGGCTATAACGGCGTCTACCTCTCGGGGCGACTGACGTTTACGAGGATCGAGCGCATTTTGGAGATTGCCGACGCTTTCTCCGGCGACGATTGGAAGACTCTCGCCGGGGAGATGAGTTTCGCCCAGCCCGGCGAGTTTTATCTCTTCGAACAAGGGGATGCAGTCGGTACGGCATCGGATGAACTGAATCGGACCTACGTCGAGGCGAAACAAAAAGGCCCGTCTCGACTGAAGCGCGTTTTCAACCCGAATTTAAGTTACAGGTTGGGACGTTTCGGCAAAGAGTGGTTCTTCGACCATGACGCACCCGGATTTGGGTTGGGCGCGTCTGTTTATCGCCAGATCGAGAAGAGTCGAGTTGCCACGAAGGTGGCGCATGTCGCCGAGCAAGCGATGAAGGTGCCACTCTATGGATGTCAGGACTGCGGCGACTGTTCGCTCCCGGATATAGGTGAGCTTTGTCCGGAATCGCAGTGTGTAAAGAATCAACGTAATGGGCCGTGCGGCGGGACGCGGGCTGGCAAGTGCGAGATCTTGGATAAGGATTGCATATATCTTCGTGCGTATAACACGCTCAAACTTTATGGCGAGGAGGATCAAATCCTTAATCGTCCTGTGGTGTTGAAGGATTCAAGGTTGCAAGGCACGTCATCGTGGGCCAATACATTCGCCAAGCGCGATCACTACGCGGCCTCAGGGGACGTTTCGCAAGATTGAATCGCTTCGGCGCCGCAAGATTTGATTTGACGTTATCGCGGTGCCATATCAGAATAGTTACGTTTGGTTTGTGAATAAGTATCGGATTGAGAATAGTTTGAGACACGCTCCTGAATTGACGGAATCGCAAAAAAAGGTCGATTTCACGATAGTGGGTGAAAACATCCACTGCACGCGTGTCGTTAGACGAGGCGGCATACGCGGGCACGTGTTCGAAGACGGCTCGGAGGCGGTCAAGTACCGGATGAACGGTGAAACTCACTTCGTCCGTGTTCCCGATCACTTCACATCTACGCAACCGTATGAGCAGGGCAACCTGAAGCACTTCATGATCGCCGTGTGGAAGGGTGTTAATTGCGGTGGAGATGACGCAGCGGAGGGCGAGGCCTACATCAAGTACGAGATCGATCGTCAAACTAAGGCGGGAGCCGACTATCTCGACCTGAACGTTGATGAGATTTCGCATCGCATCGAAGAGCAGAAAGCCGCGATGCGCTGGCTGGTGGACTGCTTCCAAAGGCTTGCCAACGTGGCGCCGAGCATCGATTCTTCAAACTCGGAGATCATTGAAGCGGGGTTGGAGCGTTACGAAGGCGGATTGGGAAGGCCGATGGTCAACTCCGTGGCCCTGGAACGATTGGAGACTCTCGATCTGATCAAGGATTACGATGCGAAGTGCATCGTGTCCTCGGCGTCGGAGAGCGGGATGCCGAAGAACGCCGAGCAGAGAGTCGAAAACGCGTCTCGAGTTATCGATGCCGCTTTAGAGCGAGGGATCGAGCTCTCTGATGTGTATATCGATCCGCTCTTCTTTCCGGTTTCAGTCGATGCCAGTTACGGGCCCCACGCGTTGGATTCGATCTCGATGTTGCGGGAGCGTTTCGGAGATGAGGTGCATATCACGGGCGGCATGAGCAATGTTTCGTTCGGGTTGCCCAAGCGAGCCCTGGTAAATGAGGTTTTCGTCAAGTTGGCGATCGAAGCGGGGGCAGATTCGGGGATCATCGACCCTATACAGGTCAAGATCGACCGCGCGTTGGCGTTGGATGAGGAGTCCGAGGGGGTCAAATACGCGATGGCGCTGCTGAAGGGCCAAGACGATTTCGCGATGAACTACATCTCGGCGTATAGAAACGGCGAGTTGGGTTAGAAAAAACTGTCGCATCGGTCACTGGGCTACAAGGTCCGCGTGAGCGTCGGACATAAATTACGGTTATCAATCCAGTTTGAATAAGACAGATGGGTAGTTACACTCCAGAGATGTCGGCCAACGAGATTTGGGATGCAGTAACCCGATATTCCAAGTCGGGTTACAAGTGGGTGCGTTGGGGGATCGTATTCATTTCGCGCAACGTGAATGATTTCATGGCGGTGAATGGCCACTACTTGGCCGCAGCGATCGCGTTTTACGGCTTCCTCTCCCTGTTTCCGCTGACGATAGCCCTGATAACGCTTTCGAGGTTCTTGATCGGGATCGAGGACTTTGAGCAGCGTCTGATCGAAGGGTTGCTTCAGCAGTTCCCAGTGCTCAAGGAGGACCCCGATACGTCGTTCGTCGAGAACTTCATCCACAACGTGAGCGACAACAACGCCATTACTTCTAGCTTGACGGGACTGGCCCTGTTCATAGCTGGTTTGGGTGTCTTCGGCTCGATTCGAAAGAGCGTCAATATCATCTGGGGCATCAATCGGCCTCGTCCGTTTCTGATCGAGAGAGCGATCGATCTCATATTGATGCTCGGGGCTTCGACATTCCTGTTTCTTTCAGTTATGTTGTCGGCGCTGATCACCTTTTTCGGAGTGATCACCGAGTTTCTCTTCCCGGAAGTGCCAACTTATGACACCGGATTCCTGCAGACCATAGGTATCGTCGCCCCGCCGATCATCACCTACTTCGTGTTTGCAGTGATCTACTGGTGGCTTCCGAATACACGCGTCAGGTTCATCGAGATCTCAGGTGTTGCGCTATTGGCTGCGATCGCGTTCGAGATTACGAAGTATGTGTTCATATTCTTCCTCCGCAACAGCGGCGGTCAGTTCTCGTCCGTCTATGGAAGCATCAGCACGATAATGATGTTCTTCTTCTTCGTATACGTAGAGGCGATCATTCTGCTTGCAGGTGCGATGCTCTCCGCCAAGTGGGCGAATTACCTCAGGGTGCGGGACCAACGTCGGCAGAATCAGACGTTGATGGCGAATCTTCGACGGATCAACCAGACATCCCACCTGCCATTTGTTCCCCTTAACGAGGGTTCGAGTCAGCAACCTCAAGCCTGAGCTGCAGGACACACCGGCTGGTGTCGAGCGAGTTCTTCGGCGAACGTGAACAGTGCCGGCAATCCGCCGGTGTGCAAGAAGAGCAGCGTCTCGTCTTTCGAGACGGCGCCTTCGTTGATGTCGTTGAGCATCGCTGCCATCACGGTGCCCGTGTAGTTCGGATCGAGGATGATGGCGTCGGTCCGTGCGCAGAGGTGTATGGCGTTGGCGACTTCGTGCGTCATGATTCCGTAGCCTTCGCCAATGAAGTCGTTGAGGATCCTCATGTCGCTCTGTTCAAACGTTATCGGCAGATCCAGAATGTCTTGGATGTCCTGAGTGTGCTGGAAGATGTAGTCGCCGAGTTCGGTGTCATATGAGGTCGTCACGCCGGTGAAGCGCCAGTCGAGGCCCAAATTCTTCGCTGCCAGAATGAGGCCGCAGAGGGATCTGCCTGCCACCCCGTAGATGTGGATGTTCTCGAGGTTTAGTTCTTCGACCTGGTCAGCCAACTCCAGGCCGCAGTTGACGAAGCCGAGCATTCCGGCGATGCGAGGGAAGAGGTGATCTTGGAGCAGATAAACCTTCGCGCCGTCCTCACTCTCCAACTTCTCCTTAAGGCTCTTCGCATAATCCTCGGCGTTTTCAGACTCGAATTGATCGAGGAGGTGAAGCTCGGCGCCGAGAAGCTTGTCGACAAGCAGGTTGCCCTGAACCTTCCGGTGCGCTGCGTTTTTCAGAATGAGGACGTACCTGAGACCGGCTTTGTTGGCCGCCGCGGCGGTCATCCGGGCGTTGTTGGAGTGGTAGTCCATGATGTTGACGAGTGTGTCGTATCCGGCCTCTTTGATATGAGGCATTTCGAACTCGTAGTGCCTAGCCTTGTTGCCTCCGAATGCAAGACCGGTCAAATCTTCACGTTTGATGAAGATGCGAGGCGTGGAATCTGCTCCTAAGTGTTCACGCAGCCTCGTCATTTCGTCCAACGGCGTAGGCGTGTGGGCGATGCGGACTCTGGGCAGGGCATCGATTCGAGCCTGGAGCTCAGAAGCAGTGAGGGCGGTAAGCATTGGTTAAGTTCTCGACGGATGAAGAGCTGGTATCGATCGCTTTATGTTATTCAGAAGCGCGGAAGCCGGCGATTCGGGGTGAATTGCCAATTCGATCAGCAATGTGTGATCACGCGGGTATGGTGAAAGTGAAGGTGTCAGGGCAGGCAGATGGCTTACGACGAAGAACTCGCAGAACGGATCAGGTCGATGCTCCAATTCGATTCTGGGTTCGTTGAAAAGAAGATGTTCGGCGGACTAGGTTTCATGGTCAACGGGAACCTTTGCTGCTGCGTCGCCGGTGATGAGTTGATGGCTCGAGTGGGAATCGAAGGATACGAAGCGGCTCTGTCGATGCCTCATGCGCGAGAGATGGACATGACGGGTCGCCCAATGAGGGGCTGGGTATTGGTTTCACCGGATGGGATGTCAAGTGATGACGACTTGGAGGATTGGCTAGTGCGGTCGCTCAAATTCGTGAAGACGCTGCCCGAGAAGTAGTTACATCCGAAGAACTGCACACCCATGCACGGTGCGCACATTCCTCTCCCCTCCGTCATCCTTCGCGTGGGTCCGGGGGTATAGACTGCGCAAACGATCCTTGGATGGGGAGCGCAGGAGCCCAGCTCACGGAGTAAGCAACCACCGCCTCCGGGCCCTCATCATGACCAATTCGTTTCCTGCATCGATGCGATAGTGCCGTCAGGCGCTCTCCAAACCGCGGCGTCGTCTCGCCATGGATTTGCTGCGAGCCAATCTTCGTTCATCTCAACACCTAGCCCCGGCCCGGTTGGCAATGGCAGAAAGCCGTCTTTTTGGGCCGGGAAGTCGCCTAGGCACGCATCTTGGAACCAGGGGTGGATGCCGCCCTCTTGAATCATGAAGTTAGGCGTGCAAGCGTCAAGGTGTAGCGAAGCGATCGTGCACAGCGGTCCGTAAGGGTTGTGAGGTTGGAAGCCGACGTAGTGGGCTTCTGCCATCGCAGCGATCTTTTTTAGTTCGGAAATACCGCCGCCCTGAATGATGTCGGGCTGGACCATCTTGACGATCTGCCTTTGCAGCAGCTCTGTGTAGTCCCACTTGGTGTAGTGTCGTTCGCCGGTTGCAATGGGCACGTTGACCGCCTCGGCGACTCTTTGCAGCGCTTCGAGGTTTTGAGGGGGCACCGGCTCTTCGTAAACGAAGGGCCTGTACGTCTCGATGGCGAGCCCGATGCGTATGGCATCGGCAGGTGCGAGCCGACCGTGCACCTCGACCAGGAGCTCCACATCATCGCCTACGGCATCCCTGACGGCTTGGAGTTTCTTGATAGCGATTCTTTCAGCCTCGATGGGGATGAAGATGCCTCGGTGGTCGAACGGATCGCCTTTGAGAGCTGTGAGTCCTTGCGATGTGTGCCGCAAAGCGTTCTCGACAGCCAATTCAGGCGTTAAGCCGTCCCATCTTCCGTAACACCAAATGCGTTCTCGCATCTTGCCACCGAGAAGATCGTAAATCGGCGCTCCGTATCCTTTGCCCTTGATGTCCCATAATGCGATCTCGATGCCGCTGATCGCAGACATTTGAACCACTCCGCCCCTGACGTGGAAGTGGTGGTAGAGGGTTTGCCAGTGTTCCTCGATGCGCCCTGGGTCTTTGCCGATGAGCTGCTGCCCGAACTCCTCGACCATAGACGCGACGGCCAGTGGCCCGGAAGTTGCCTCGCCCCAGCCGACAATTCCCTCGTCAGTCTCGATCTTCACGAACATGTAGTTCCGTGCGACACCCCTGTTCACAGCGGACGCAGGTACTGCTTTAACTGATGTGATTTTCATGAGAATCCCCCTTGGCACACAAAGATACAGGTGGTGACTTAGCAGTGCATAGCGTTCACGGGGATTTAGAAGGATCAGTCACTCCCTCTCCTCATTGCGCCACGATGCAGGCGCACCCCAAGTGCTGGTGCCCACACTTCACTCTGATTCGTGGGGGTAGCGAAGACGGCCAGGCAGCACTCGCCCTCTCTCCCGCGTAGGAGACCTTTGCAAAAGTCGCGTCATTGCGGCGAAGGCCGCAGTCAAGACAGCCAGGAGCAAATGACAGGTTTTGATTGCAGTCCGGGGCCGCGAGTTCGGCAGCCTGCCCCACCCCAGATCCTTCGACAGGCTTCGAGTAGGCCGCATGATTTGCGGCCTACTCGAAGCACCCCGCTACGCGGGGAGGATGACGTAGTTTTGCAAAGGTCTCGCGGAGGGGAGAGGAATGCCTAGTTCACTGGCGCGATTACTTTAACTCGTCAACTCGCTATCTGTTCCCGCAGGTGTTGCTTTATCTCGTTCGGAACTTTTTGCCAATGGATCTCCATCAGCGCACCTTGAGTAGCCCATAGCAGGACTAGAGAAGTATCCAGCGGGAACGTTTGCTTGACCGTCGAATCGGCTGCCGCGGCTCCGATTTCCCTCAGCTTCTCACGGGTGGCCATGCCAACGGAGTGGAGCCGCTCAGCCGATGGAAGTCTGAGGTTTTTCAGTTGGGCGATATCTTCTGAATCGCCCATGTGACTACTGTCCTACCGGATTTCGTGAAGCGAGCGTGAGGTTAATTGCTACTAGTTCGCCGTCACGCAATACGCCAACCTCGATTTCATCTCCGGGATTCGTATGGAGAACCAAGTATTGTCGCAAGTCGTCGGCATCGTCGACCGGGACCCCGTCGAGCGAGACGATGATATCGCCATCGCCCTTAAGATCGCGAGTTCCCGAATCGCCTCTCAATCCCGCCTCTGCCGCCGGACCAGTAGTTGAGATTCTTGAGATGTAGACACCTCTTTGGCCCGGAGGTAGACCGAGTTGGACGCGCCATTGAGGTGTGAGCCAGAGCATGTTTACGCCCATCACGGAGTACTCGTGCCTACCAGTTTCGATCAGATTCGGCACGACGCGCTTCAGCAGGTTTATCGGCACTGCGAAACCCACGCCGCTGTTGGTGTTGTTCAAGCTTCGTATCTGAGTGTTGACTCCGATAACGTGCCCCTCGCTATTGAGAAGCGGGCCACCGGAGTTGCCAGGGTTCATGTCGGTGTCGGTTTGGATGACTCCGGGAATGTCGAATGCTCGGTCGCTGCTTTGGATCGACCTGGCGAGACCACTGATGATTCCTTGAGTCATCGAGAATGCCTGTCCAGGGCCGAACGGGTGTCCAAGTGCGATCGCGGTCATGCCGGGGATCAGGTTGGAGCTATCACCCGTGGCGAGCGCTACGTAGCTCTCAGAATCGGCGTCGATCTTCAAGACCGCGATGTCGGAGTGTTCGTCCCCGCCTACGTAATCGGCGACGTACTCATCGCCGTTGAATGTGCTGACATTTATGGGTTGCCCGAGGCGAAGAGCGGATTGGATCACGTGGTAGTTCGTAATGATGTGGCCTTGTTCATCCCAAAACCATCCGGCGCCAGAGCCTCCGCTTGGGAAGAACGAGCGAGAGTCAGTGCCGATCGTTATCAAAACGACACCGTCGATCGTGCTCTCCCAAATGTTGGTTAGCAGTATTTCGGACTGCGTGATCAAAGGCACACCATCAGAAGATTCAGGCGTGTCTAATTGAGATTGGGATGTATTGGAGGGCTGGACCGTCTGTCGTTCAACGGATTCTTTATTGCCAACCGAATCAAGCCGGTTGTCTGATGGTTCCTCTACAGCCACATTGGTTTTCGGCGAAGAATCGGTGCTCTCGGCGATTGAATCAGAGTTCTGGCGCCTCGAGGGTACGGCGAGCGTGTAGGTACGGGGCGCGTCGCCTTCGGTGACGACCGTGTCGCGAGAGGCGGACTGGTTGGCGATGCTCTGTGCGGTCGCCAGGAAGTCGCCCTGGATCTCGACCTCAGGATCCGAATTTGCTGCCGGTTCGGATTCTCCGCTTGTACAAGCGATGCCAGCTGCGAGGAGTATCGAAGCCGCCGCGAGGACGAATAGGTAGTTGAGAGAAGTTTTCATTCTTGCGCTCATCTTAAAGTGTTGCTGCTTGTCGAGTCGAATCGTTAAGTTTTGTGGCTTCTGCGACGTCGCGCCGTCTTGGTTTAAGCCTAAGGTTCGAATCTGAAGAGATTCATAAGCACGAACGAGCAAATCGATCGGGCCGTGCACACTGATATACGTGACGAGGCGCACCCGCAGATTTAAAGGCAGGATGAGCGGCGATTCAGCGTGCGTGGCGCCAACGTGACGCGATGGGCAGGCGTCTATCTCTTCCGAACGCTAAACCCGTTATCTTGACGCCCGGGGGAGATTGTCGGCGCTTGTACTCGTTTCGATCGACCATGCCGACTATTCGGATCACTGTGTCGGCGTCTGCGGCTTCGCCCTGAACGATGGCCTCTTCGTCGCGGATGATCTCCTCGGCGGATTTCCGTTCTTCAATGTATGCATGGAGGATCCTATCGAGCACGCTGTAGGGCGGTAGAGAATCCTGGTCGGTCTGATCAGGTTTCAACTCGGCGCTTGGCGGTTTTTCAATTACAGATCTCGGGATTGGATTATCGTTGCCGACTTCGTTTCGGCGCTCGGCCAGCTCATAAACAGTTTGCTTGGGAATATCTTTGATGACTGCGAATCCGCCCGCCATGTCGCCATAAAGGGTGGCGTAACCGGTAGCCATCTCGGATTTGTTCCCGGTTGTTAGGACCAGCCATCCGAACTTGTTGGCTATCGTCATCATGACGTTTCCACGGATGCGAGACTGCACGTTTTCCTCGGCTACGTTGGGTTCTGTGCCTTCGAAAGCTGATTCAAGCATGTCGTCGAACGCGGCGTGCGCTGGTTCGATGGGGACGCGCCATAGGGGAATTTTCAATCTGTCTGCCAGAACCTGCGCGTCAGCGATGCTGCCTTCTGACGAATACCTGGAAGGCATCGAAACGCCCGTTACGTTTTGGGCGCCGATGGCATCCACACCGATGCATGCCACGAGCGACGAGTCGATTCCGCCGGACAGTGCGATGGCTACCTTTTGGAATCCGGTTTTTGAGATGTAGTCCCTAGTGCCCATCACGAGAGCGGCGTAGATTTCATCGAGGGTATCGAGTTCGGCTTCCTCGATCTTCGGTAAAGCCAGCTTTTCTTTAGTTGCAAAGGGATTGACGGTTATCGGTATCGGGCGAGCGTCAAGCTGTGACGAGTTTGACTCAGAATGTTGAGTTTCAGAGATGTCCAGATCGAGTGCAGTTACCGCTTCCTCGAATCTCGGAGCGATTGCCAGCGTCTCACCGTCTGGTCCAACGAATATGCTCCCTCCGTCGAAGACCAACTCGTCCTGCCCGCCGACTTGATTGGTGTAGACGGCGTACGCACCGTAGCGTTTTGCCAGGTTAGACACGATGCTTAGTCGCGTATGGAGCTTTCCGGCTTCGTAAGGTGACGAGTTTAGCGTGAAGATCACCTTAGCTCCAGCGAGGCACTGGGCATCGGCCGGCCCGGGCTCGACCCAGATGTCTTCACACACGTTGATACCTATAGGCACGCCGTTTATGTCGACGAGATGGCACTTGTCGCCGGGTGTGAAGTATCGCAACTCATCGAAAACGCCATAGTTGGGTAGATGGTTCTTGTGGTAAATCGCGAGGATATCGCCGTCTGCGACTATTGCCGCTCCGTTGAAGACTTTCGTTATGTGGCCCGAGTCGTCTTCTTCGAAGTCGACCATTCCGATCGCTGCGGCGATTCCTCGACAGCCTTTAGCTACTCGATCAAGCGCCGAGCGGTTTTCACGAATGAACCGCTCTGATAGCAGGAGGTCTTCGGGAGGGTATCCGGTGACGCAGAGTTCGGGAAACGCGATGATGTCGCATCCCGTGCTACGAGCCTCTTCAACGGCACCTAAGATCAGATCGCAGTTGCCATCGATATCGCCTACTGTGGTGTTGATCTGGGCGGATGCGACTCTGAGGCTCTTCATGAGTGCGACCCCTCGTAGCGGGTGGATCGAACCAAGTTAATGAACATGCTATCGTCGCCGATTCTGCGGCGACGATGGATCATTTGGCGAATGGCAATGCGGGTCGGGCGTATCCTCGTACGGTAGGAAGATCTGAGCTCCCGCTGAGGAAAATGTCGACCTCACGCGCGCACCTTCTGCCGCTGGCGATCGCGTGGACGACAAGTGATTGCCCCCGTTGCATATCGCCGCATGAGAAGACCTTGTCCACGTTGCTGAGCATCTTGGGATCGGTTTTGACGTTGCCAAAGCTATCGTACTCGACGTTGAGTCCGTCCAACAGCCCATCGTGTTGAGGATGGACGAATCCCATGGCCAGCAGTACTAGCTCGGCTGGGATCGTGAAATCGCTGCCTTCAACTTCAATCATCTTGGGTCGACCGCCATCCTCGAAGACCCAATCGACACGCACGCACTCCAGCTCCACGACATTTCCATCTCCATCGGCTACGAACCGCTTAGTCATGATGTTGTAGTCGCGCTTGCCGCCTTCCTCGTGGGCGGAAGATGCCCTGAACACGCTCGACCAGTCTGGCCAAGGGTTGAGTGATGCCCTACGCTCGGGAGGGCGCGGAAGTAACTCGAGTTGAACGATGTTTGCAGCGAACTGCCGGTGCGCGGTTCCAAGGCAGTCGGCGCCGGTATCTCCGCCGCCGATTATTACGACGTGTTTGTTTTCAGCGGTGATCGTCTCTTGAGGAGAGAACTCTTGCCCGCGCAGTCGACGGTTCTGCTGCGTGAGGTAGTCCATGGCGAACTCGATGCCATTGAGTTCGCGGCCCTCTATCGGCAGATCTCGTGGAACAGTCGAGCCGCCGGAGAGAACTACCGCGTCGAACTTCTCGAGCAACTCTTCGGAAGTGATATCCACTCCGACGTCAACGTTGGTCTGGAACTCGACGCCTTCGTCACGCATCTGCTGGAGGCGACGCTCAACGACGGATTTTTCGAGCTTGAACTCGGGAATGCCGAGCACCAACAGACCGCCAAGGTACTCGTCACGTTCGAATACTGTCACTTGATGGCCGGCTCGATTCAGCTGTTGCGCGCAAGCTAGTCCTGCCGGGCCCGAACCGACGACGGCGACATGGCTGCCGGTCCGGATTTCGGGAGGTTCGGGGACCACCCATCCCTCTTGCCAAGCCCGTTCCGAGATCTGTTTTTCTATCATCTCGATCGTCACCGGCTCCATGTTTATGGAGAGAGTGCAGGCGACTTCGCAAGGCGCAGGACAGATTCGGCCCGTGAATTCAGGGAAGTTGTTGGTGCCGTGGAGGCGCGCGATGGCCTCTTGCCAGTCGTCGTGGTACGCGAGATCGTTCCACTCGGGAATCAAGTTGCCTAAGGGGCATCCCTCGTTGCAGAAGGGGACTCCACAATCCATGCACCTGCCAGCTTGGTTGCGGGCTTCATTCTCGTCCCACTTGAGGTAGATTTCTCGCCAATCGTTTAGGCGTTGGCGCTTGTCGCGCCGCGCCATGGGCTCTCGGTCGAACTCTTTGAATCCGGTGTCTTTGCCCATTCGCTCTCAGAGAGTCCTTCCGGCCATCTCCACGGCACGAGATGCGTCGCCGACGGCAGCACCGTTAGCTCCCATCGCCAGCGACTGTTTTTCAGCCTCCGCATGCTCTCGCAGGACCCGGGCGTAATCTCGGGGCATAACCTTCTTGAATTTATGAAGCGAGGAAGCCCAGTCTTTCAATACCGCCTCAGCAACCGTACTCCCGGTGTAGCGAAGATGGTTTTCGATTAGCGTTCTCATCTCTACATCATCGTCAGAGCCCGGCACGACCGACTCGAGATCGGCCATCCCGTCGTTGAACCTCTCAATGAATGTTCCGTCTTCGTCCCAAACATATGCGACCCCGCCGCTCATTCCAGCCGCGAAGTTTCTCCCACTCTCGCCCAATATCACAACTCTACCGCCGGTCATATATTCGCAGCCGTGGTCGCCAATCCCTTCGACTACGGCGTGCGCGGCGCTGTTGCGCACGCAGAATCGCTCGCCGGCCAAGCCTCGGATGTAGGCCTCCCCTCCAGTCGAGCCGTAAAGGGCAACATTACCGATGATGATGTTTTCTTCGGGGGTGTACGTTGCGTCCTCTGGAGGGACTATCACGAGTCGTCCGCCTGAGAGACCTTTGCCGAAGTAGTCGTTCGCGTCGCCAAAGACCTTGAAAGTGACACCCTTGACCACCCAAGCACCGAAGCTCTGACCGGTGGACCCACGGAAGGTCAGGTTTATCGAACCTTCGGGCAACCCGTCACGGCCGTGCTTTTTGGCGATCTCGCCGCTCATCATTGCGCCTACAGTGCGGTTGGTGTTCGCTATATCGATCTCGGCTTCGATCGTCGTCTTGCCACCGTCTTCAATGGTTTGGCTTGCCAACGCGATCAACTTGTGATCGAGAATGTCGTCGAGGCCATGATCTTGCTCTGTGCACTGGTAGGCATGGTCGCCCGGCAAGGCGCTCGAGTCGGTGAGGATTCTGCTCAGGTCCAGAGTTCGAGCTTTGAAGTGTTCGATTCCATCGATCTGCTTGAGCATGTCTGCTCTGCCGATCATCTCGTTGACGGATCGGAATCCCATCTCGGCCATGCGCTCCCGCAGGGTCTCGGCAAGGAGCGTGAAGTAGTTGACTACCGCTTCAGGCGTTCCTGCGAACTTGGCTCGAAGGAACGGGTCTTGAGTTGCGACTCCGACTGAGCAGGTATTCAAGTGGCACTTCCGCAACATGATGCAACCCACCGTTATGAGGGCGGCGGTGGCGATTCCCCACTCGTCGGCGCCAAGCAACGCGGCTATTGCGACATCCCGGCTCGTTTTGATCTGGCCGTCGGTCTGGACGACGATGCGGTCTCTGAGTCCATTCGCAACGAGAACCTGCTGGGTCTCGCTGACCCCTAGCTCCCAAGGAATGCCTGCGTGTTTGATGGACGACAAAGGCGAAGCCCCTGTACCACCGGAATCTCCGGATATGAGCACCACATCGCCTTTACCCTTCGAGACGCCTGCCGCGATGATGCCAACTCCTGAACGAGCGACGAGTTTGACATGGACACGGGCATCCGGATTGACGTTCTTAAGGTCGTGAATGAGCTGCGCCAAATCCTCGATCGAATAAATGTCGTGGTGCGGCGGGGGCGAGATCAGTTCGACACCCGGCGTAGTACGTCGGATGGAGGCGATGTACTCGCTGATCTTGTGGCCCGGTATCTCCCCGCCTTCTCCGGGTTTTGCTCCTTGCGCCATCTTTATCTGAAGGTCCTTGGCGTTGACCATGTATTCAGTCGTGACACCGAAACGTCCGGAGGCGACCTGCTTGACTGCCGAGTTACGGGACATTGGCTCATCGAACGGAACGTAGCGCGTGTCGTCCTCGCCACCTTCGCCGGTGTTGCTCCTTGCCCCGATGCTGTTCATGGCTATGGCCAGAGTCTCGTGCGCCTCGCGGCTTATGGAGCCGAGTGATATCGCTCCGGTTGCAAACCGAGGCAGAATCTTTTCGATCGGCTCGACTTCGTCTACGGGGACGGGCGAGAATTTCGATTCGTCGAAGTCGATGAGTTGGCGAAGGGTGATGTAGCCCTCCGGCTCTGCGTCTGCTGCGTCTTCGAACTGCTCGTAGAGCGTCGGACTGTTCAGAGTGGATGAAGATTGCAGAAGCGAGATCGTGCTGGGATTCCACATGTGTTTCTCGCCGGTGGCTCGCCACATGTAGTAGCCGCCCAAGTCGAGGCGAAGGTTCGATGGGATGTCGTGGCGGGGGAAGGCTCGGGCATGATTGGCGATGACGTCGGCGGCGATCTCCTCGAGGCCGATACCGCCGATGCGTGAGTTGGTCCAAGTGAAGTACTCGTCGACTAGCTCTTGCGAAAGGCCGAGCGCCTCGAAGATCTGGGCGCCCAAGTAGCCCTGAAGCGTAGAGATGCCCATTTTCGACATCGTCTTCAAAGTGCCTTCTTCGATGGCTTTGCGGTAGTTCGCTTCGGCCTGCTCCTGCATGGGCATGGCGCCGTTCGTGCCGGGTGCGGAGCGAATGCCGGCAAGCGATTCGAGTGCCAGGTACGGGTTAATGGCGCTGCAGCCGTAGCCGTAGAGGAGTGCGAAGTGGTGCACCTCGCGTGGCTCTCCTGATTCGACGATAATGTCGGCTTGGGTCCCAGTTTTATGGCGAATAAGGTGGTGGTGTACCGCACCGGTGGCCAGAAGCGCAGGGATGTAGGCGTTTTCGGAATCGACTCCTCGGTCTGAGAGCACCAGTATCGTGAAGTCCTGTTTGATGGCTTCCGACGCTTCGTTGCGGATCCGGTCGAGCGCCGTTTTTAGCGCCTTGGACCCTCCGGCAACTGGGAACAGCGTTGAGATGGTTCTAGCCTTGATGCCGGGCCGATCGGATTCTTTGATGCGAGCAAGATCCTCGTTCATGAGCACTGGATGGTCGATCCGAAGCAATCTTGCATGCTCTTGGGTCTCGTCGAACAGGTTTGGCCGCTTGCCTAGCGGAACCGCCATCTGAGTCACCAGCTCTTCGCGGATGGCGTCGAGGGGAGGATTGGAGACTTGGGCGAAGTCTTGCTTGAAATATGCGTATAGGGGTTGAGGTTTGTCGGACAGCACTGCCAAGGGCGCATCGTTGCCCATAGAGCCTTGTGGCTGATGCGCGGTCACCCCCATGGGACCGACGAGCATGCGTAGATCCTCTTGCGAGTAGCCGAACGCCATCTGGCGAGTTACCAAGGTTTCCAGATCAATACCCGGTACGACGCTCGGACGATCGAGATCGTCTACCGTAACGCGGTTTTCGTTGAGCCACGTGCCGTAAGGTTTGGCGTTGGCTAGATTCTCAATCACCTCGTTGGGCTCAACGATGCGCTTCTGGTCGAAGTCGACGAGGAACATCCTCCCAGGTCTGAGCCTGGATCGAAGCTTGACGTGGCTGTCGGGGATGTCCAGCACGCCGGTTTCAGATGCCATGACGAGGAGATTGTCTTTCGTCACGGTATACCTGAAAGGACGCAGCCCGTTGCGGTCCAGCACTGCGCCGAGCGTGTGCCCGTCCGTAAAAGTGATCATCGCCGGCCCGTCCCACGGCTCCATGATCCCGCCGTGGAATTCGTAGAAGTCTTGGACATGTTGCGGCATTGCCTCGTGACCGTACCAAGCCGCTGGCATCATCATGGCTGCGGTGTGGGCGACGGAGCGCCCACCCATGTAGACGGCTTCGAAAGCGTTGTCCAGGGAGGCCGTATCCGAAGGCTCGTCCGCTTCGCATATTGGGCGGATTTGATCTACGTAGTCGCCGAAGAGCTCCGATTCGAGAGTGAGTTCGCGAGCCGACATCCAGTTGCGGTTGCCTCGGACGGTGTTTATCTCGCCGTTGTGCGCCAGCATCCGATAGGGGTGAGCGAGTTTCCAAGAGCCCAGGGTGTTGGTGCTGAACCTCGAGTGGACCATGGCGAAATGGGACTCAAGGTCGGGGTCGTTGAGGTCTTTGAAGAAGTGGTGCGTCTGATGGGCGATGAGCATTCCCTTGTAGACGATCGTCCTGGCGGAGAGCGAGGAGATGTAGAATTCGTTGAGAAGAGCGTTAACGACCTGTAATTCATCGGTCGTCAACTCGCCGTTTTGGGCTCTGGCTTCGACATCGTCGACTCGAGTCCGGATCACTTTTTCGGCGGACTTTCTTATGACGTAAAGCCGCCGTTCAAGTAGATCTTCATCTACGCCCTCGGGTGCTTCGAAGAAGAGTTGGCTGATGTAGGGCATCCGCTCGCGTGCCCACTCTCCGATCGAGGTGGGATCGACAGGGACTTCGCGCCAGCCGAGGGGCTTTACGCGGTGTTCAAGGGCGCTGTTCACAATGGTTTCGATGCAGAATCGGCGCAGATCTTCGTCCTGCGGCAAGAAGCACATAGCCACTGCGTAGCGCTGACGTTCCGGCAAGTCGATGCCGTTTTCCGAAGCGACCCTCGACATGAATTTGTGCGGCATCTGGATCAAGATGCCCGCTCCGTCTCCGGTCTCGGGATCGCATCCGCATGCGCCGCGGTGTCCTAGGTTCCTGAGAACCTCGAGGCCTTGGTCGATTATCTGGTGAGACCTGCGACCGTCGATATTGGCAACGACTCCGACGCCACACGCGTCGTGCTCGTGCTCGGGCAAATACATTCCCTTTTGCGCGAGCCGGCGAAATTCCATTTCCCGCTCAAGCACAGAAGGGAAATGAATGGGATGTGTGCTGTCGCTGTTCATATGCGAATGTCGGACGGTCAAACCTGAATCATAACCCTGTCTGCCGGGCCCTCACAGCTCCGAGGTTGCGCGTCTTCACACGACGTCTAGGTATCTGCGCATCTCGTAGTCGGTAACCGCCCTGCTGAAGGCTTCCCACTCGAGGGTCTTGTTCCTGCAAAAGCTGTCCATTGCCTCCGGACCAATTGCTTGTTTCAACAGAGGGCTATTCTCGGCGAGCGCGACGGCCTGTTGAAGGTTCCTGGGCAGCCTGGTGAGACCCGCAGCGTCGCGGTCGGTTCCGAGTTCAACAGGTTGTGGGAGCGGATATTCGTTCACAATGCCCTCAAGCCCGGCGGCCAACAGGGCGGCAAACGCCAAGTAAGGGTTGCACGCAGAGTCGGGAGCCCTGTACTCGACCCTGACACTCCGCTCTTGTCCGGGTCGGTACGTGGGAATGCGAATCAAATCGTTCATGTTCCCGGACGTCCATGAAGCGAACACGGGCGCTTCGAAACCAGGTACCAGGCGCTTGTAACTGTTGACCCATTGATTTGTGATCGCCGTAACCTCGGCGGCATGCCTAAGGAGCCCGGCGACGAATCGTTGACCAATCTCGGAGAGGTTGTACTGCTGATCTTCGGCGAAGAAGACGTTTTCGTCGCCTCGAAAGAGCGACATGTGGGTATGCATGCCGGAGCCGTTGCGATCGCCAAAGGGTTGCGGCATGAATGTGGCGAAGCCGCCTCTTATGGCTGCCAACTCTTTGACCACGACTCGGTATGTGACAACAGAGTCGGCCATCGTTAGGGCGTTCGTGTGGCGTAGGTCGATTTCGTGTTGCCCGAGCGCGACCTCGTGGTGACTGTGTTTGACGGGAATCCCCATGGACTCGAGCGCCAGAACCGCCTCGCGGCGGAGTTCGGCTCCGTCGATATCGGTAGATGTCTGATCGAAATACCTGCTGGGTCGCATTGCAGGACCCAGGTGGCCGTTACCCAGATCTATCGATGTCGGCTGTGATTGTCCCTTACCGACGTAGAACTCATCGATGGATGAGACGTAGAAGAATTCGAGCTCTGGGGCAACATAAAAAGTGAACCCCAGTTCCTGTGCCCTGCGCATGACGGTGCGGAGGATGTGGCGTGCATCGGTTGGTAGCGGTTCACCATCGGGGGTGTAAAGGTCGCAGAACATGCTTGCAACAGCGTTTTCTTGCGGTCTCCACGGCAAAACTTGCCAAGAGGACGGGTCGGGCATTGCGATGGTGTCTGCTTCGCCCTCTCGTGCGAGGCCGTTGATGGCCGCTCCGTCGAAGCTTGCGCCGGAATTAAGGACATGATCCAGTTCGTCGACAGTTATTGCGAAGCCCTTGAGGGTTCCCAATATGTCGGTGAACCATAGCCGGACAAATTTGACGTCGCGCTTGTGCGCCGCCTGCAGCACGAACTCGTTGGCCTCTTCGTCGAAGTTCCGTCTGGCCGAATGCGATTGTGACGATGATTGTGTTGTCATAACTATGGATTTAGTGGCGTGTTGCTTAACCCAGAGACCCGCATTTCGGTCTAGAGACGCTTCGTTGTGGGTTACTTCATTACGGGCGGCCCAACGAGGCAAATCTGAAACTCAAATTTTATCAGAGACACCTAGTTTTCCTGGGAGGCGCGTTGAGGTATCCGGCCACTCGGCGGCGGGCGTGTTTCGGAGGTCCGAAAACGATAACCGACACGCCACATAGTCTCGATGATCGTGTGGCTGAGGTCGTCGAGTTTGCTGCGAAGTCTTCGCACATGAACGTCAACGGTTCGGGTGCCTCCGTAGTAGTCGTCGCCCCATATTCGATGAAGAATCTCTTCTCGCCTGAATACTCGGCCCGGATTGGACGCGAACAGCTTTAACAGCTCGTATTCCTTATAGGTCAATTCGATGTGCCTCGAACCGAGAGTCACCGCGAAGCTGGCGACGTCGATAGCGAGGTTGCCGTGGACGATTAACGGTGATGAGTTGACGTCGGCTCGCGATTGGGCGACGTTGATACGAGCCAAAACCTCTCTAACGGAGTGGGGGTCGAAGCAAAGCTCGAGAATTCCCGAATGGAAGTCGAAACCCTGGGTGGTTACGACATCCAGGATCGTTACAACCGGCGTGCCGTTGGCGGCGACTCGGTTGGAGATCGACGCCGAGTGTGCGACGGTCTTGCCCAGACCCCAGACAAGTGCCACGCTGTCGTCCGGCGCCTCCTCGTGTCCGTCCTCAAATGCCGCGTCGAGTTGGATCGGTTCTAAAGATTCGACTTCGTGCAAGAGTCCTTGGAGTAGCAACTGCGACTCGGGGTCATCGAATCCGTAAAGAAAGAGCGCGGTCATGGCGAAGGTGAGGGATCGATGGTTTCTCTGTTGCGCGCAGTGCAGATCTTAAGTTGGCGTGGCGCGGTTAAGTTCCGTTTCAAGCACGCGATCTTATCGCCAATTGGGCGCCGAATTACGACAGTAATAAGGATATTACAAAGCACGATTCATGAATCGTCCTAAATTACCGACCACTAATATAAAGATCTGCAGCGTAGAACAGACGAATCTGTGTCAGAACTTGAGATAGCCTCCGAATTTTGTTGACGTTGGCGCAGCGATTTATGTAACATTGAGCATTCAGCAGTTGGAGAGCGCGCGGCTTTCGCCAAGTGTAAAGCTTGGTTTGAGTAGTTTTTGACGCTCTATCGACTGTTTGAGACTTTGGAGAATTTGGTGCCCACCCTTAATCAACTGATCAGGAAGCCGCGGAAGCGCACACGTAAGAAGCCGAAGACGCCTGCGCTCAGAGCTATCCACAACTCGTCCTCCGGTCGTGTTCGAGAACTCCGCAAGGGTGCTCCGCAGAAGAGCGGAGTTTGTCTGCAGGTCCGCACGGTCACTCCGAAGAAGCCGAACTCCGCATTGCGAAAAGTGGCGAGAGTCAGGCTTTCGAACAATGTCGAAGTCACGGCTTATATTCCAGGCGAAGGTCATAACTTACAGGAACACTCGGTAGTGCTCATTAGAGGCGGCAGAGTGCGAGATTTGCCAGGCGTTCGCTATCACGTGGTACGGGGGACGAAGGACACGGAAGGTGTAGAGGGCAGACGGCGTGGACGAAGCAAATACGGGACATCAAGGGGCGCATAAGCGGTTGTATAATGTTGCTGAATTCGTAACTGCTTGAGCGATGCCGTCGCCGCAAATACGACACGGCGGCGAAATTCGCAAGAAGCAGGGACACATTCGAGGCCCAAAGACTAAACTTCCCCCAGTTCTACTCGTGCGCGGGTGCGCGAGGGCATTGAGGGAAAGACCGATCCGAAATCCACTCAAGACACGACGAAATCGATAAGAGACATTTGATCAGATGGCGAGGAGACGCAGAGCAGTAACGCGCATAGTTGCGCCGGACCCGCGATACGGGAGTGACGTGCTCGCCCGTTTCATAAACCGCGTCATGATCGGTGGCAAGAAAAATGTGGCACGTCGAAGCGTGTACACGGCGCTTCAGATGTTGGAGCGACAGTTGAACATGCCGGCGATGCAAGCGTTCCAAAGAGCGATGGGCAACGCCACTCCAATATTGGAGGTTCGACCTAGGCGTGTTGGTGGAGCGACGTATCAGGTGCCGAACGAGGTTCGTCCCGAGCGACGTGAGGCTCTGGCACAGAGATGGGTCGTAACAGCCGCGAGGTCCCGCAAAGGTCAGCCGCTGGCCAGGAAGCTCTACACAGAGTTGCTCGACGCGGCCAACAACACTGGTGTGGCGGTCCGACGGAAGGAAGAGCTGCAACGAATGGCGGAGGCGAACAGGGCATACGCCCACTTCCGCTGGTAAACCTGGGCTGGCTGTGTCGGGAATCCGCGAACGACGATCCGCGTTGCACGCCGCACGAAAATACTGTTACGTAACAAATCAAAACCATCAAATCAACAAATCGAATCCAATATTCCCCTCTTAATCTGAATTGGCAATGACGACGAAATCGAAGAAGCCGGAAACTAGCTCATCTTCGGGTGGCGCATCCGACCTCCGCAAGCTGCGGAACATCGGATTCATCGCGCACGTCGACGCCGGCAAGACGACCGTTACGGAGCGGGTTCTTTACTTCACAGGCGAGACCTACAAGATAGGCAGCGTCGACGAAGGCACCGCGATGATGGACCACATGGCGCAGGAGCAGGAGCGGGGAATCACCATCACCGCTGCGGCGACGAACGCTTCTTGGCGCGACCATCAGATCAACATCATCGACACGCCCGGGCACGTCGACTTCACCGCGGAGGTCGAGCGGAGTCTGCGAGTACTTGACGGCGTGATCGTCGTCCTCGACTCTGTTGCGGGCGTGCAAGCCCAATCGATAACGGTCTGGCGACAAGCCGATAAGCACCACGTTCCCCGCGTTGTGATCGTAAACAAGATGGATCGCATCGGCGCCGATTTCGACTACGCCACTTCCACACTAGGCAGTCGTCTCTTCGCAAACGCGGTTCCCATTCAGTTGCCGATCGGTCAAGAGGCAGATTTCCGAGGCGTTATCGACCTCGTTGGGATGCGAGCCTTCGTGTACCCGGCGATCGACACCCAGATGGATGACGTTGCGGCTGCGATCGAACCGAAAGAGGTTGATGTCCCAGCCGAGTATCTCAAGCGAGCCGAGGCAGCCCGCGAGGAACTCGTATCCAAGGTCGCCGAGTTCAATGATGAACTCGCCGAGAAGTATTTGATGGGTGAGCAAGTCGGGGTCGACGAGCTGAAGTCAGCGATACGAGCCGCGACGATCGGCATGAAAATTTTCCCCGTGCTCGCAGGCTCGGCGCGTCGTCACCGTGGAGTGCACCAGTTGCTTGATGCGGCGATCGACTATCTGCCGTCGCCGATAGATTTGCCGCCTGCGCGTGGCTTCAAGCCAGGAGACGTGAGTCAGGTAATCGAGCGTCGCCCCAGCCGAGAAGAGCCGATGAGCGCGTTGGTGTTCAAGCTCGTTACTGACGAACACTCGGGCAGGCTGCTCTTTGTCAGGGTTTATTCGGGTGTGTTGAAGAGGGGAATGTCGGTTTACAACCCTACGACCCGCAAACGTGAGCGCATCGGCCGGCTTCTGCGGATGCACGCTGACGACCGCGAAGCGGTTGATGAGGCGGGTCCCGGCGAGATCGTGGCCGTGATCGGCTTGAAGTCGACTACTACAGGTCACACGCTGTGTGCGGAAAACGCCCATGTTGCAATGGCGCAGATCGTATTCCCTGAGCCGGTGTTGTCGATATCGGTGGAGCCTGAAAGCAGGGCGGAATCGGACAGGTTGACGAGTTCGTTGTTGAAACTTGTTGATGAAGATCCGACTCTGCGACTGACGAGCGACGAAGAGAGCGGCCAGATGCTGCTCGCGGGTATGGGTGAGTTGCACCTCGACATCATCGTCGATCGATTGGCTAAGGAGTTTGGCGTTAGTTGCAAGAAGGGTCGTCCTCGGGTTGCGTATCGGGAGACGATCACGAAGACCTCAAAGGCTGAAGGCAGATTCGTGAGACAAACCGGTGGCCACGGTCAATACGGTGTTTGCACTTTGCGTCTTGAGCCAGTTGCGCGAGGCGGCGGCATCCAATTCGAGAAGGAAATCACCGGCGCCACGTTGAAAGTTGAGTGGCACAAAGCAATTGAAAAGGGTGTGCGCGATGCCGCGTCTTCAGGCGTGTTGGCTGGGCATCCGGTCGTTGATGTGAAAGCTGTGCTGACCGATGGCGCGCAGCACGATACCGATTCATCAGAGTTGGCGTTCCAAATTGCGGGTTCGATTGCATTCAAAGAGGGCATGCGCAGAGCGGCTCCGGTGTTTCTTGAGCCCGTCATGCGTCAGGAAGTCGTGATCCCATCCGACATGTTGGGTGCGGTGATCGGAGATCTCAATTCACGCCGTGCCAAGGTGCAATCGATGGAGAACACCGAGACGAAGCCAGGCCAGCCTGGGATCGTGAACGTGACATCCTTCGTCCCACTAGCGGAGACCTTCAACTACTCAACCGATCTTCGTTCGTTGACGTCGGGCCATGGGAATTTCACGATGGAACTTGACCACTACGCACCAATCCCGGCGCATGTTGCCGAAACGATGAAGGGTTGAACAGAGGGCATTATGGCGACTGGCAAGATGCGAATAACTCTCAAAGGCTACGATTCTGGCCAGTTGGAGCAGGCGACGGAGCAGATCTTAGACGCTGCTACCCGCACGGGGGCCTTGATTGCAGGACCGGTGCCGCTTCCCACTAGGCGGAGGCGTTTCACCGTAATAAGGTCGCCACACGTTAATGGGAACGCGCGTGAGTATTTCGAATTAAGACTGCACAAGCGATTGGTTGACATCATAGAGCCGAGTACCAAGACGATGGACGTGTTACAACGACTTAGCGTGCCGAACGGCGTCGAGGTAAGCGTAAAGGTGATCCAGTAGGCTCGCCTGAATTGGGCGACTAAGCAGATATGACCACTCAAACAGAGAATAGCGTCGACACCGAAATCGATGCCGAAGCGTCGGTCGGAGAACCTCTGACTGATGCCGTAGAGGCTGTTGCGGTGCCAGAGGCTCCGCAATCGATGTCAGGGTTGTTGGGCCGGAAGATTGGGATGACGACCATCTACGACGACATGGGTCGCGCCAACGCCGTGACTGTGGTTGAAGTTGGGCCCTGCTTCGTGATTCAAGTGAAGACTCAGCAACGAGACGGATACCAGGCTGTGCAGCTTGGGTTCATGCGGGCGCGCAAGGTGAACAGTCCAATGGCCGGCCATTTCGAGCGATCAGGCGGCTCTTTTCGCCACCTCCAAGAGTTCCAAGTCGGCGACTTGGGTGACTTCGAGGTGGGGCAGGAGATCCGGGCGAACGTATTCGAAGCTGGCGACGCTGTCAAGGTAACGGGCAGATCCAAGGGCAAGGGATTCCAGGGCGTCGTAAAGCGTCACGGTTTCGCAGGCGGCCCGAAGACCCATGGCCAATCAGATCGTCACCGATCCCCAGGCTCAATTGGAGCTGGTACGTCTCCTGGTCGCGTTTGGCCGGGTACCAAGATGGCTGGGCACATGGGTGCACGCCGGGTGACTACCCGTGGTCTTTCGATCCTGCGTGTAGATCCTGTCAGCAATTATGTTCTAGTAAAAGGCGCTGTTCCGGGTTCGATGAACAGTGTCGTCAGGCTCGAGAAGCTGGTAACGGCTTAGAGGCGAATCGTGCAGTACGACGTGAAAGATACCAGCGGCGACGTCGTTGGCAGCGTGACGCTCAACGAGAGTGTGTGGTGCGCGCCATCGAACGACTCCTTGCTCCACCAAGCCGTGGTGGCACAGATGGCAAACCGACGCCAAGGCACTCACGAGTCGCAGACGCGTGGCCAAGTTTCTTATTCAACCCGCAAGCTTCGTCAACAGAAGCACAGCGGAAGCGCTCGGCTCGGAAGCCGAAGGTCTCCGACCTTGGTCGGCGGCGGCACTATATTCGGCCCTCACGCCCGGAGTCACCGTAAAGGGCTGCCTAAGAAGATGCGTCGGAGCGCGTTGCGTGTGGCGCTGTCCGAGAAAGTGCGGGAGCAACGACTTATAGTCCTCGACGAGTTCGTCCTCGACCAGCCGCGCACGCAAGAGATCGCGGCACTTGTCCAAAACTTGGGTTGCGTAGGCCGAACCTTGCTTGTTACTGACCAGTACGACGGGAACATCGTTCGTTCGGCCAAGGGTTTGCCAAGGGTGGACGTGCTGGTGGCAGATATGTTGAATCCAGTGGTCGCAACCGAAACCGCAAACATGGTAGTGACGCGTGGCGCTCTAAACCGGATCGATGAGTTGTGGGCTCGTGGGTCGGCGGAGGATGCGGAATGAATATATCCAAAATCTTGGTTAGTCCTGTTATCACTGAAAAGTCGACGATGCTCAACGAGGATCATCGATACGTCTTCGATGTCGACATGCGAGCGGACAAATACGAAATCGCTCGAGCAGTAGAGTGGGCGTTCGATGTGAAGGTTGTTTCCGTCAATACTTTCCACCGGCGTGGGAAGATGAAGCGAAGAGGATTCAGCGTTACGAAGAGACCGGATGTGAAGAGAGCGATAGTGACGATCGCCCCTGGCGATACGATCACCCTCTTTGAGGGCGCCTGATCGGAATAGTTTCGGATATTTATATATGCCACTGAAAGAACACAAGCCTACGTCGCCAGGTCGTCGCAACAACATCGTCGACGACTACAGCGATATCACCAAGAAACGCCCTGAAAAGTCGTTGCTGGCCCCTATGCACAAGAAGGCAGGCCGCAACAACAAAGGTCGCGTTACCGTGCGCCGCCGTGGCGGTGGCCATAAGCGCAGGTACAGAATGGTCGATTTCCTACGGGATCGCTCGGGCGTCGCGGAGGTTTTGGCGATCGAGTACGACCCCAACCGCAGCGGGCGTATTGCCCTTATTTGCTACGAGAACGGCGAGAAGGCCTACATCGTCGCACCTCAAGGGTTGGGCGTAGGCGCTTCTGTTCAGGCGGGTGAAAACGTGCCCGATCTGCCAGGCAACGCAAAACCGTTGTCGAATATTCCCCAAGGCACGATGGTGCACAACATCGAGATGACGCCCGGCCAAGGCGCGCAGATGGCGAAAAGCGCCGGTTCGGGTGCCCAGGTGATGGCTCACGAAGGCCGCTTCACGCTGTTGCGTCTTCCATCTGGCGAGATGCGTCAGATCCGGACAGAGTGTCGCGCCACCATTGGCACAGTGTCAAATCCAGATCACAAGAACATCAAGTTAGGCAAGGCGGGTCGCTCTCGACACCGCGGCAAGCGCCCCAGCGTCCGTGGTTCTGCGATGTCTCCTGGCGCCCACCCCCACGGCGGAGGCGAAGGCCGCACCGGGATCGGGTTGCCGAGTCCTAAGACGCCATGGGGTAAACCTGCACTCGGATTCCGGACGCGCAGGAACAAGAGAACCGACAAATTCATACGGAGAAGGCGTTACGATCGTTAATCGGGTCCTTCCGAAAGGGAGAGCCTCAAGTTCGAGATATACCAACATGAGCCGTTCGACGAAAAAGGGTCCGTTCGTGGATCCCAAATTGATGAAGAAGGTGGACCGAGCTCGGCGAGAAAACTCGCGGAGTCCGATCCGGACTTGGGCACGCGCCTCGATGATCATGCCCCAAATGGTCGGGATAACCTTTGCCGTTCATAACGGTCGGACTTTTGTTCCGGTCTTGGTCACGGAAAACATGGTTGGTCATCGGTTCGGCGAGTTTGCACCGACGCGAGTGTTTCGTACTCACTCAGGAAACCGTTGAGGATTTATCAGTGGCAGTTGCGAGAGCCAAGAACATAGGAGCGTCCGCACGCAAGTTGCGACTCATCATGGATGAGATCCGCGGCAAGGGTGTAGATGATGCACTGGATTATCTGCGTTACATGACCTCGCCCAGCGCCCAAGAGATCTACGTAGTGTTGAACTCCGCGGCCGCGAACGCCGAGCACAACGACTTGATGGATCGCGACAGCCTGATAGTGAAACGAATAGTCGCTGACGGCGCCACCACCGTGCGCCGGTTCCGTCCGAGGGCACGCGGCAGGGTGGGCGCGTTCAATCGTCCGACTTCGCACATAACGATAGAGGTCGACGAGGCATAACGAGCAAAAAGCTCGAGATTTGAGACTGAGACCATGGGTCAGAAAACACATCCGATAGGTTTCCGATTGGGAATAGTTGCCGATTGGCGATCAAACTGGTTCGCCGGAAAAGCGGCAGGTTACCGCACTCTGGTGCAAGAAGATATTGACGTGCGCCGGATAGTGGATGGCGAATACGAAGCCGACGGCGCCATATCTCGCGTCAACATCAACCGCGGCGGCGGAGAGATGAGCGTCCACATATTCACCAGCCGTCCGGGAATCATAATCGGGCGGAACGGGACGCGGATTGACCGTTTGCGTCGGTTGATAGAGCGAAGAACCGGTCGACGCGTTCGGGTGTCTGCCGAAGAAGTAAAGATACCCGAGTTGGACGCTAAGCTGGTTGGTGCGAGCATCGGGGAGCAGCTTGAGCGCCGTATACCCTATCGCCGAGCCGTGCGCATGGCCATGCAGAGAACAATCGACGCCGGAGCTGAGGGAGTCAAAGTGGTGGTGGCAGGCCGACTAGGCGGCGCCGAGATCGCTCGTGTGGATAAGCAGATGGAAGGCCGCGTGCCGCTTCACACATTGAGGGCAAACATCGACTTCGCCATTTCTGAGGCCCGCACCACGTTCGGAGTGATCGGGATCAAGGTCTGGGTCTTCACAGGCGATGCGCCAGCGGAACAAGGCCAATCGGTTGCCGGTTCTACCAGCGGCGTCTCGCCGATAAGTTTGGGTCAGGCGCCACGTCACCGCAGGTGAAGATAGCCGAGCGGCGACACGAGCTCAGGATCAGATATAGCCATGCTTCAACCGAGAAGAACCAAATATAGAAAGCAGCAACGCGGCAGCATGCGGGGCGTCGCGAATCGCGGCAGCAAGCTTGCGTTTGGCGATTTCGGGCTGAAGGCGCTGGGTCCAGGTTGGATATCGGCGCGGCAGATAGAAGCCGGCCGACGTGCCATTACCGGTTATGTACAGCGTGGCGGACAGGTTTGGATCCGAATATTCCCGGACAAGCCAGTTTCCTCCCGCCCTGCTGAGACGAGGATGGGTGGCGGCAAGGGCGCCGTGGACCAGTGGGTCGCACCTGTGAAGCGCGGCCGAATCTTATACGAAATAGCCGACGTGTCAGAGCCGTTGGCACGCGAGGCGTTGCGTCGTGCAGGCGCAAAGCTCGCTGTGCCGGTGAAGATCGTTTCTCGCGCTGACGAGCTGTGATTGGTTTGGGGAGGAGCGATTAGATGCACATAACAGAAGTCCGAGAGATGAGCACTGGTGAGCTCTCTAGAGAGCTACAGCAACAGGAGCGCGCCCTAATGAACTTGAGGTTTCAGAAGGTGACGCGTCAGATAACAAACACCAACGAGTTAGGCAACACGCGCAAAAACATCGCCAGAATAATGACGGTGATCCGAGAACGACAGATCGTTGAGCGACTAGGACTCACCGACGAATCGTGAGGATCCGACTATTTTTGAATTGAACATTAGGAACTGTTGAACTGATGGAAAAATCTCGCCGGACACGTATCGGAAACGTGATCCGTGACAAAAACGACAAGACTATCGTCGTCTCGTACTCGTGGTCGCAGCAACACCGCATGTACAAACGAAGCAAGCGCCGCGTGACGAAGTTTGTCGCTCACGATGAGCACAACGAGGCTTCTCTCGGCGACCGCGTGCAAATTGAAGAGCACCGGCCGATGTCAAAGACGAAGCGCTGGCGATTGGCGAGAGTTATCGAACGCGTCGATGTCGTTGATCCTGCGGACGCACCGGAGGAAATCGATCACCAGGACGTTGCGACGGGAGTTGGATCGTGATTCAGCGTGAATCCAGGCTAAGGGTGGCCGACAACTCAGGAGCGCGCGAGGTGCTCTGCATTAACACCACGGGGTCCGGCAACCGTCGATACGCTGGTCTCGGTGATGTGATTACGTGCGCGGTGAAGGATGCGCAACCGGGAGGGACCGTTGGAATGCACGAGGTTGTGAAGGCAGTCATTGTGCGAACAGCGAAAGAGTACCGACGAGTGGACGGCTCGTACGTCAAATTTGATGACAACGCTTGTGTGATCATCGCTGAGGATGGCAATCCGAGAGGCACGCGTATCTTCGGACCAGTCGCACGAGAGTTGCGCGAAAAAGATTTCAACCGGATAGTTTCGTTGGCTCCAGAGGTTCTTTGATCAGTTAGTTATGCCGAAAAAAATCAAATCAGGCGACACAGTGCTCGTAGTTTCGGGCAAGGAAAAGGGCAAGCAAGGCTCTGTGATCCGCGTTTACCCAAAAAGCGGTCGCATCATGGTTGAAGGCGTCAACGTGGTGAAGAAGCACATGGGGAGAAGAAGAGGCGTGATGCAGACTGGGATCATCGAAGGCGAGGCGCCGATTCATGTGTCAAACGTGATGCTGGTCGACCCTGACACAGCGCAGATAGGCCGCGTCCGCTGGCGCGAGCTGGAAGACGGCACGCGAGTGCGAAGCGTGAAGGGGGCTCGAGTTGGCTGAATCACCATCCACCGCAGTTGTTGAGGCGGCATCGTTGCCGAGACTGCTAGAGCGGTACAGATCAGAAGTTACATCGGTACTCACCCGTGAGTTCGGTTACACGAATCCGTTTCAGGTCCCGAAATTGGAGAAGGTGATCGTCAACATCGGATTGGGCGAGGCGCTCGAGAACTCGAACGCCGTCGCTGCTGCGACCGACGACTTGGCGACGATCACTGGCCAGAAGCCGATAGTTAACAGAGCGAAGAAGTCGATAGCGAACTTCAAACTGCGGGAGGGGATGGTCGTAGGGGCATCGGTTACCTTGCGTTCCTATCGGATGTGGCAATTCTTCGACCGGTTGGTCAATGTGGCTCTACCGAGGGTGCGAGACTTTCGCGGCACGAACGCGAACTCGTTCGATGGGAACGGCAACTATAGCTTGGGCCTCACAGAGCAAGTTGTGTTTCCTGAGATTGACTACAATCAGATAGATCGGCTGCGCGGGTTGCAGGTGGTGATAGTAACGACCGCCGGCACCGACGAAGAAGGCAGGCGGCTTCTGTCGCTCCTTGGAATGCCATTCGCTGGTCTGCGCTGAGCCGAAACGATCGATTTAACAACAAATGAATTCATCAACGCGTGAGTTGAGAAGAGACTAAGAACTAACACTTATGGCTCGAAAAGCGATCATAGAACGAGAAAAGAAACGAGAGCGGTTGGCTGCGAAGTTCGCGGACAGGCGCTCCGAATTGAAGCGCATTGCGAACGATTCTCAAAGATCTTTCGAGGAGCGTATGGAGGCGCGGCGGCAGCTGCATCTACTGCCCAAGAACTCGAGCCACGTGCGAAAACGCAACCGTTGCTACGCGACCGGCAGACCGAGAGGATACATGCGTTACTTTGGCGTATGCAGAATCGTCTTCCGAGACAACGCATTGCTGGGCAATCTTCCCGGCATCAGGAAATCCAGCCTTTGATCGGCAACCAGCCGGACCAGGATAATTACACGAACTAATCATGCCCGTAACTGATCCCATATCTGACATGCTGGCGCGCATTAGGAATGCGTCAATGGTTCACCACGATTCGGTGATGATTCCCTACTCAAAGATGAAGCGGAATCTGCTGAACTTGATGCGCGAAGAGGGCTTCGTCGAAAGAGTCGCAACGCGCGGAGACGGCATCGAAACCGAGTTCGACGTGAAGCTGCGCTACTACGAGGACACCGATGAGTCTGTCATTACAGGATTGCGGCGCGTGAGCAAGCCGGGTCGCCGTGTTTACGTCGGGAGCAAAGAGATCCCCAGGTATTTCGGCGGTAGAGGCGTTGCATTCATGTCCACGCCTCAGGGCGTTATGACGGCGCGGCAAGCTCGTAACGCCGGTGTGGGCGGCGAGCTTCTGTTTTACGTGTGGTGAAGCCACATCTATCTGAATAAACCAGGAATTTAAGAGTGTCTAGAGTAGGTAGCAGTCCCATCCCTGTACCAACGGACGTGCAAGTCACGATCGATGGTCGCAATGTCGCGGTCAAAGGCAGATTGGGCGAACTCGAGCAGAGCTTGCACACAGGGTTGAGCGCAACGTTCGACGGATCGGAAATCTCGGTTAATCGGCGAAACGATACGGCAGACCAGCGGGCCCTTCACGGCTTGACTCGCAGCTTGTTGAACAACATGGTCGTCGGCGTGAGCGAAGGCTTTACGAAACGCCTAATGATGCATGGGACCGGTTACAGGGCGGCGCAGAAGGGCAATGGGTTGGAGTTGCTGGCAGGTTACTCGCATCCTGTGCAGGTTGAACCGATCGGTTCGAACACACTCGCCATCGATGGCAATACGACGATTATTGTTTCGGGTCCGAGCAAACAAGACGTGGGCCAACAGGCCGCGGACATTCGCAGCATACGTAAGCCGAGTCGATTTCAAAGCAAGAATGCTCGATTGCCGCTCTTCGGGATTACCTATGAGGGCGAGCAGCTTAGATTGCGGGTCGGCAAGACCGTTGCCGGTGTCGGAGGCCCATAAGAGATATGGCGAATAGAAAATTCGACTCGCGTCCGAGATGGATCAGGCACCGCAGGGTCAGAAGGCGCGTCATTGGCCGTACTGATCGACCCCGCTTGTCGGTTTTCCGCAGCAACAAACAGATCTACGCGCAGGTGATAGACGACGCACGCGGCCACACTGTGGCGAGTGCTTCGTCAATTGAAGGTGACGCCGGCGACGCGAAAAAGACCCAGGTGGCGAATGAGGTGGGTGCTGTCGTCGCCAAGCGCGCCCTCGAAAACGGCGTAACCGAAGTTGTCTTCGATCGTGGCGGATACAAGTACCACGGTCGAGTTAAAGCCCTCGCGGATGGAGCGAGAGCGGGGGGACTCAAGTTTTAGATGGTTTCAGAATCACAGAACTCAGGAAGGCGCCGCGGCAACGAGAGGCGCCCGAGACCACGAAGGCGGCAAGGGCGCGACGATGCGCCTGAGGGGCCCGAGTTAATCGAACGCGCGGTCAAGATCAGGCGCGTTTCGAAGGTTGTCAAAGGCGGTCGGAATCTTACGTTCAGCGCGATGATGGTGGTCGGCGATGGAAACGGCAGAGTTGGCGCCGCACTTGGCAAGGCGGCTTCGGTGCCCGATGCTGTCCGAAAAGGACGACAAAACGCAGAGCGTGTGATGCGCCCGATAACGCGCCGTGACAGCACCATCCCGCATGAAGTGGTCGCCAAGTTCGGAAGCGCCAAGGTGTTGTTGTTGCCAGCTTCGCCTGGAACAGGCGTGATCGCCGGCGGCGGAGTGCGTGCGGTTATCGAAGCGGCTGGGATCGAGGATGTGTTGTCGAAAACATATGGCGGCAATAATCCGGTCAACTCCGTGCGGGCCACTCTAAAGGCGCTGGAGATGCTCCGCGATCCTAGAAGAGAACGCGCGCGGCGCCTTGGTCTGGGCTACGTGAGCAACGGCAACGATAACGTATCCACGACCGGCTCGGAGACGGAATCCGTCGCAAGTGAAACGGCGGCGGCGGTTGAAGTTGAACCAGCGGCGCCCGAGACCGAGGAGTCGGCACCGGAGCCGACACCTGAAGAACCAGAACAATCAAGCTAATCGAGAAGCGCAACGTGGCTGAAATTCGAATAAAACAAATTCGGAGCACGATCGGGACCATTCCCAAGCACCGTGCAACCGTGAAGGCGCTCGGGTTGCGCCGGATAAACCACGTCGTCACCAAGGAAGACACACCGCAAGTGAGGGGAATGATCAGAAAGGTCACTCATCTCATTGAGATCTTGTCCTGACACGGACACATCATTCGCTATGCCTGGACTACATCAACTACATCCCAATGCCTCAGCCACCCGTAAACGGCGGCGGGTAGGGCGCGGCGATGGCAGCAACCGCGGTTCTTACTCTGGCCGGGGTAGCAAGGGACAACTCCAAACCGGCAAGGTTCCGTTCCTCTTCGAAGGTGGTCAACTCCCGCTCGTCAAGCGTCTGCCCCACATGCGCGGCTTTAACAACATATTCCGCGTCTCTTACACCCCGGTGAATGTCGCCTCGCTCAACGTTTTCGAAGATGGCGACCAGATAACTCCGGAAGTGCTGTACGAGAAGCGTTTGGTCCGCAAGCCAGGTTCGCTGGTGAAGTTACTTGGCAACGGGGAGATCGACAAGCGACTCGTGATCTCCGTTCATGCCTTCAGCGACAGCGCGCGGCAGAAGATTGAAGCGGCAGGTGGCGAAGTATCCGCCTTGGCTGCAAGCGATGACTCCGCTGCCGAGACGGACGACCACCCAGGTGATGAAGGCGATGCCCCTTCGCCTGAGTTGGAAGTCGCCGGCTAGAAGGAATTTAAGTAGTCGTGCAATCGACCGGCGTTCAATCGGGACGTGTATCGGCCCTACCTGCTCTTTTCCGGGCGGGTGTCGATGCATGGCGGGTCCCTGATCTTCGTTTCCGAATCCTCTTCACTCTGGGGATCTTAGTAGCGTTCAGGTTTTTGGCGCATGTCCCCAACCCGGGCGTGGACCTCGCGTTGTTGGAGCGGGCGTTTGAAGCGAACCCTATATTTGGCGTTTTGGACCTCTTCAGCGGCGGCGCCCTGAGCCAGCTCAGCATCGCGGCGATGGGCGTGTATCCGTACATCACGGCGTCCATCATCCTTCAGGTGTTGACCCCGGTCATCCCGCAGTTGAAAGAGCTCTCTCGAGAGGGCGGTGAAGCGGGCCGTAGAACGTTAAACCGTTACACGCACTACTTGACCGTGCCGTTGGCCATTCTTCAAGGTTGGGCCCTGCTCAACACCTTGGAGCTTCAAGGCGCGATCACCGGAATCGGACTGGGTAGCGGCGAGGCCATGAACACAGTCACCATCATCCTTTGCATGACGGCGACCACGATGCTTCTGGTGTGGATGGGTGAGATCGTGACGGAAAAGGGCATCGGCAATGGAATATCGCTGATCATCTACGCGGGAATCGTGGCTTCGCTGCCTACGACAGCAGGCCAGCTCTACGCGCTGCGTGATCAATCTTTCCAAGTCTTCATGCTTGTCGCCATAATGCTCATCATCATCTTCATCGTGGTGCTATTCAACGAAGCGCAGCGCCGAGTGCCAGTCCAATACGGTCGCAGCGTATTCCGTGGCGGCCAGATGTACCGCAGCTCCGGGGCATCGTTCATACCGCTTCGTGTTAATGCTGCTGGCATGATCCCGCTTATCTTCGCCTTCTCGATCGTTACGTTGCCCGCCACAGTTGCCACGTACTTCAACGACCCCGGCAGCACGAGCTTCATGGCTCAAACGGCTGATTGGGTGACTCGATCTCTGACGCTCACCAGCAATCCCTACTGGGTGCTGATATTTATCTTGACGGTTCTATTCACGTTCTTCTATACGTTGGTCGTGCACAATCAGCAGAACCTTGCGGAGAACCTACAGCGGAACGGAGGATTTGTGCCTGGCATCAGGCCCGGTCAACCGACGCGCGAATATTTGATGAGGATTGTGCTTCGCATCACGTGGGGGGGTGCGATTTTCCTGGGCATGATCGCGATCACGCCGTGGATTGCGAGCTTGATCACAAATCTGGAAGCATCTTTGACGTTGATTCAGAGCACTAGCATGATCATCATGGTTGGTGTTGCGCTCGACACGATGCGTCAATTGGAAGCGCAATTGATGATGCGGAACTACGAAGGCTTTGTGAGGTCGTGATCGTCAATCGCCTGAGTTGCAACGACTTCTTCGAAATCGAGAATGTGTCATGCGGTTAGCTCTATTGGGACCTCCGGGAGCCGGCAAGGGTACCCAAGCCGAGATGCTGGCGAACGTAGGGGGATTCGAGCATATATCCACCGGCGATATGATCCGGGACGAGATGAGCCGAGACACTGAATTGGGACGTTTCGCCAAGGAGTACTACGACCGAGGCGATTTGGTGCCGGACGATGTGATCATCGACATGATCAAGTCGCGGGTGGCGGATGTTCCGAGAGTCATCCTCGACGGCTTTCCTCGCACCGTTATGCAGGCCGCTGCTTTAGACGACCAGTTGGCCGTTGCCGGTACTCCGCTCGACCGCATCATCTACTTCGATGTCGATATCGATGAAGTGGTTGCGCGTCTCGCAAAACGGCGCGAGATCGAGGGCCGAGCCGATGACGAACCTGAGGCGATGCGGCAACGGCTTGAGGTTTATAGGCGGCAGACCGAGCCGGTGGTGGAATACTATCGAGACTCCAGGCGGTTGGTGGAAATCAATGGTGTGGGTGAGATCGACGAAGTTCGTGAGCGTCTGAATGCGGCTGTCGCATAAGTTGCGATTAGGTTTTCTGAAATTGGTTCTTTTCGAATGACAATTCGACTAATTTATACTTTTAGGATGAAAAACGCGTCGTGACCGCTTGTACTTCCAGCAAATCCGAGACAGTTCGGAGGATAGCGTTGAAGAGCGAGCGCGAGATCGACGCAATGCGCGAAGCGGGTCGGATTGTCGCGACCGCCTTAGACAATGCATTTGATGCGCTTGCACCGGGGATTACGACGGGTGAGTTAGATGCCATTGCCGCCGAATCGATCGCCGCAGAGAACGCTGTACCTGCATTTCTGGGTCTATACGGTTTTCCAGCCGTGGCGTGCATCTCTTTGAACGAGGAGATAGTGCACGGCATTCCAGGCGATAGGATAGTGGGAGACGGCGATCTCGTTAGCATCGACTGCGGTGCCATAGTGGATGGCTTCTACAGCGACTGCGCGAGAACGGCTTTGGTCGGCGAGAGTCGAGATGAGACGAGTGGCGATTTGGTCGCCACCTGCAGCAGATCGCTTGAGTTGGCGATCGAGCAGTGCGTCGAGGGCAACCGGATAGGCGATATCTCGCACGCGGTCGAGAGCCACGCGAGAGGCAGAGGCTATGAATTGGTGCGTGATTATGTGGGTCACGGCGTTGGCCGTGAGTTGCATGAGGCGCCTCCGGTTCCGAACGTCGGCGCGCCTGGACATGGTCCGCTGCTGATGAAAGGTATGACTATAGCGATCGAGCCGATGATAATGACCGGCTCTTACGAAACAGCTGTTTTAGACGACGGTTGGACAGTAGTGACCTCAGACGGGTCGCTTTCGGCGCATTACGAGCATACGGTTGCGATAACGGCGAACGGACCGGAGATACTGACCATTGCGTAGCGGCGAGCGGGCTTGACCCCAAGGATATTTATATGGTTAAAAAAGAAGCAATCGAAGTGCAGGGCACCGTCACAGAGGCGCACCCAAACGCATACTTCAAGGTGAAACTGCCGAACGAACACATGGTTCTTGCTCATGCATCTGGCAAGATCCGCAAGAACTATATCCGCATCCTCCCAGGTGATGACGTGATGGTGGAGCTTTCACCTTACGATCTCACAAGAGGCCGGATCACCTACCGCTTCCGATAGTCATCTGCGAGGGATCAAAGTAATGAAGGTAAGAGCATCGGTCAAGGCCAAGCAGCCGGGCAGCAAGGTTGTCCGTCGCAAGGGCCGCGTGTACGTTATCAACAAGCAAAACCCGCGTTTCAAACAGCGCCAAGGTTGAGGCAAGGAGAAGATTCGAAATGGCAATCATTGCAGGAGTCAACATCTCTGACAACTTGCGGGTCGTAATCGGCCTGACGTCGATCTACGGCATCGGCAAGAGACGCGCGGGCGATATCGCGAGTGACCTTGGCATTGCATCTGGCGTGCGGATGCGCGACTTGAGCGAGGAGCAGCTGGCCGGAATCCGTAACAGCATCGACCGGGCCGGCATCGCAATTGAAGGTGACCTCCGACGAGAGCGCCAGATCAACGTCCGACGGCTCGTCGATATTCAGTCTTACCGAGGGTTGCGCCATCGCAGAGGGTTGCCGGCGAGGGGACAACGGACCAAAACCAATGCCCGCACCAAGCGGGGCCGTCGTCAAACCGTGGCGGGCAAGCGGCAGGCACCCTCGCATTGATATTCAGGAACCCGATGTTTCGGGTTCAGAACAATTACTCAGGAGCAAATCTTTAACAGATGCCGAGATCACGTCGACGAAGCAGAGAACGAAAGTTCGTGCCTCAGGGCCGGGCTTACATCATCGCGTCGTTCAACAACACACTGATTACATTTACCGACACTGCGGGCAACGTGGTGGCTCAAAGCAGTTCTGGTGCAATGGGTTTTCGCGGATCCCGCAAGAAGACGGCTTTTGCCGCCCAAAGGGCCGGAGAGTCTGCTGCGCGTGCTGCCGCTACGCACGGTATGAGAACCGTAGAGGTGATGGTAAAGGGCCCCGGCAATGGACGAGAGTCGGCGATTCGAGCCATAGCAAGCGCCGGTATTCGGGTCAACTCAATCCGAGACGATACTCCGATCCCGCACAATGGCTGCCGACCGCCAAAAAGGCGAAGGGTGTGAAGCGAGCGGGCGTTGGTCGCGGCTGGCATTCATTACATGTCGTCGACCCTCCAGTCTCGACCATCAATCGATTCATTTAAGCGACTTCAACGGCGTCGCTGTTAACTCGTTGACCGACAGCCACTTATCGAAAACGAAACGTAATACAGGAACCACGATGGGAAGAAATACTGGACCGGTTTGCAAGATCTGCAAATCACAGGGTGAAAAGCTATTTTTGAAGGGCGAGCGCTGCTACACGCCGAAGTGCGCTGTGGATCGTTCACGCGATCGCAGCACCGGCGGTCGTCGAGGCGCGTTCGGCCCTCCAGGCGGGCAGAGGCGTCGCAGGCGCATCTCCGATCATGGCGTGCAGTTGAAGCAGAAACAGAAGGCAAGGCATATCTATGGCATTTACGAGCGTCAATTTCGAAAGACGTTCGACGAAGCGGTTCGAGTGCCTGGCGTCACCGGCTTCAACCTTCTCTCGCTGCTCGAGCGTCGGTTGGATAACGTCGTCTACCGTGCAGGGTTCACTACCTCCCGCCCCCACGCGCGGCAGACGGTGAATCACGGTCACATCCAGGTTAATGGCCGGCGCGTGGACATCCCCTCGTTTCTGGTAGATGAGGGCGACGTTGTCTCGTGGCGGGAGCAATCGACCAAAACAGACGCGTACCAACAAGCAACTGAAAACATGGGCCGACGCAGACAGCCTACGAGTTGGATCAGCGTCGATACCGAAAACGTGACGGCAAAGATTGAATCGATGCCCGGCGAGGATGATGTCGATGCATCAATCGACACTCGCCAAATCGTTGAGTACTACTCAAGGAGATAAGAAGCGAATATGTTACGGGGCATGGATTCGCCAATTGCTACTACCGTCCAGTTCGAAGACGAGCCGGACGATTTCAAGCCTCAGCTTGTAGCAGTTGAGACGACCGAGACTTACGGTAAATTTGAGATCGCAGGATTGGAGCGCGGTTGGGGCGTAACTTTGGGCAACGGCATTCGCCGAGTCTTGCTCGGGTCGCTGCCAGGCACGGCCATAACCTCGGCGAGAATTACGGGCGCGGTGCATGAATACGGTTCTATTCCTTACATGCGCGAGGGCATCGGCGAGTTTTTGATCAACGCGAAAGGCATTCGAATAAGATCTCGATCTGCCACTTCGCAACGCATCTTGACTCTCATCGCGGAGGGCGAGTGCGAGGTCGTTGCGGGAGACATAATGCCTCATGCCGCGTACGAAATCGTCAACCCAGAGCACCACTTGGCCACGTTGGACAGCGAAGACGCCAAGCTCGAGGTCCGCTTCGAGGTCGAAAAGGGTGACGGCTATCGAGGGTTCGACCCAGAATCGTCTTCGGCGATCGGACGCTTGCCAGTGGACGCCATATTCACACCCGTGCTAAAGGCCAACTACGAGGTCGAATCGATGTCGGGCAGGATGTCCGACAAAGAGCTCTTGACGATCGAGGTATGGACCGACCGAACCGTGTCGCCGAACGAGGTGCTGGTCACCGCGGCGAACATATTCAAATCGCAGCTGGACATCATTACTGATGCTGGAGACGATGACGGAGAGGAGATGATCGAACTCCCGTCGGGTTTGGGCGATAGTGAAATCAAGGATCTCGAAAACGAGCTGAGCCGCAGGACGATAAATGCGTTGGTTCGTCATGGAATCACGACAATTGGTCAGTTGAGCCAGTTTGAGCCAGACCAGTTGAAAAAGGAAGTTCGGAACTTCGGCGAGAAGTCGTTCAACGAGTTGCAGGCATTCATGATTGACAATGGCGCATGGGAAGGCGAGGCCGAAGAGCCTTCCGAGGAAAAACCGACTGAATAATGCCGTCCCCGTCTGCCGTCGGTGGGTGTAGGGGCGTTCTTAATTGCGTAGGAGAAAATAACGAAAAATGCGACATCGCCTTTCAGGCCGCAAATTCGGCAGGCCAACCGCCCAACGTAAAGCCATGTATCGCACCATGGTCACCGATCTTCTGCGTCACGAGACGATCAAGACGACTCACGCCAAGACGAAGGAGATCGCTCCGCTCGCAGAGAAGATGGTCACCTTTGGCAAGCGAGGGGACCTCCATAACCGTCGCATGGCGGCGGCATTCATCACCGATAAGTCGATACTGGCGAAGACATTCGACGAATTGGCGGATCGATATCGGGACCGTGACGGCGGCTACACGCGGATAATCAAGATCGGAAAGCGCAAAGGCGATTCTGCAGATATGGCTCTTATCGAGCTCGTCGAGTAGGTGCCAGTTAAGTCACACCCAAACGATTTGACATGCGCATCGGGATGGTCGTCGAGTATGACGGCGGCGGGTTCAGCGGTTCACAGTATCAAACAGGCGTGCGCACAGTTCAAGGTGAACTCGAGAGCGCGGCAGAGAGGATTTTCGGACAAAGGTCATCGCGTTTCCGGCTAGCCAGCCGCACAGATGCTGGCGTTCACGCAATCGGTCAGGTGGCAGCTTTCGATGTCGAAAGCGATATGGCGGTGGGGGAGATACGGAGAGCGATCAACGGAAATTTGAACCCAGATCTTCGTGTCCGAGGAGTCAAGAGAGTTAACGACGATTTCGATCCCCGTCGCGACGCCATTTTCCGTGAATACATGTATGTGATAAACGACAGCGAGACCTCTTCGCCTATCAATAGGCGTACCGAGCACCACGTGCGGGACCGTTTGGACGCAGGCGCGATGGACGCGGCTGCGCAGTTGTTCGAAGGGATCCACGATTTCGCCTCATTCGCCGCCGCCGATGGTGGCGATGGCACTCCGACAACCAGGAACGTCCACTCGTCCAGAGTGGAGCGCCGCGAAGATGGTCGCGTCGTCTTCGGGATCCGTGCCAACGCGTTCGTGAGGCAGCAAATTCGTCGGATGTCAGCAACATTGATCGAAGTGGGCCGAGGCTCAAAGCAAGGTGTCGATCTCGAAGGTTACTTGGCGAATCCGCAGCGAGGTGTAGCGTCGCAGACTGCCCCGGCGAAGGGGTTGACTCTGACGAAGATCAGCTACGGCGCGCTCGGTGGTTTTTCCACTTTGCCAACCCATTTTGATGAGTAGATCCATACCCTCGCTTTCAACGTGAATCTGAGAGAGACAGCAATTAGAATCAATCTGTTATGCCAACAAAACTAAAGCACTATAACCCGAGCCGAGGATCGCATAAGGCCTCTTGGCGTGTTTTCGACGCGGACGGGAGAGTATTAGGCAGGCTCGCGAGCGAGATTGCGACTGCCTTGATGGGTAAAGATCGGCCCAGTTACGTGCCGCATCTCGTTTCGGGGGACTTCGTAGTTGTGGTGAACGCTTCGAAAATCGCTGTAACAGGTGATAAAGCCGAGCAGAAGGTGTACCTGCGGCACAGTCAGTACCCAGGAAATCTTAAAAAGATCTCTTACGAGCGAATGTCGGCGAAAATGCCGGAAAGAATCATCGAGCTAGCTGTGAAAGGAATGTTGCCCAAGAACAAACTCGGTAGCAAACTCATGACGCGGTTGAAGGTCTACGCTGGCCAGGAACATCCGCACATGGCGCAAGTGATCGGTTCTGAACGGGCTGCGACGTACGTCGAGCCGGATATGTCGGATATCGTGTTGCAAGAAGTCGTCGAACAAGTGGCTCCGGAAGCTGTTGAAGAGACCGTCGAGCAGGCCGTCCCAGATGTTCTCAGCACATCAATAGATGATCTGGAGATGAATGCCCGCGCTAAGTCGGCATTGAAGTCACACGGCCTATCGACCGTGGGTGATATCGTGGATTTGGGCAGGGCAAGGCTTTCTACAGATGTACGAGGGTTCGGGGCGAGGTCGATGGAAGACCTCGAAAATGTTATTGATGATTTGGGCGTCGAACTCGGCAATTGAGCTCGGCGTCAGATTTAGTTGAAGGCACAGGAGAGACAGTTTGACAACTGATCAGGAACAGTACTATTACGGCACGGGCAGGCGCAAGACGTCGATAGCGCGGGTGAGGGTATACAACCGAGAAGGCGGCGTCACCGTCAATGGCAAGCCGATAAACGAGGTGTTTGCCGTTGATCATTGGATCTCGGATGCGATGAGGCCGTTGGTCGTGACCGATCTGGCAGGCAAGGTAACAGTTATGGCCAAAACGCATGGCGGCGGAGTACACGGTCAATCCGGTGCCTTCTCCCATGGACTGGCAAGGGCGCTTGCAGAATTTGATCCGCAGCTTCGCACCGAGTTGAAGAGGCACAAGCTTTTGACTCGAGATTCTCGGATGCGCGAATCCAAGAAGTACGGATTGAAGCGGGCTCGAAAAGCCCCTCAGTACACCAAACGCTAGCATCCGTCGGCGCTTCCGCGACGCGTTTTCCGTCAATTGCCGTTGACGTGTCGCAGCGACAAATCTCGTGAATCTGTTCCTTTGGTCGCGGGTATTCGCTCTTGCCGAAATTACATAATTCTGAATGGAGGCTTGTGACACATGGCGTTCTTGCGACGCTCTTCGAAAAATCACTGGACTTGGATATTAGTTACGGTTGTCGCCGGCGCAATTGCAGCTGGCGTGGCGATCATCTCGTCTGACACCAGCGGTAATTTGCGGGCGCAGTCGTTGCCGCCTTCTCTCGGTGCCATCATCTTCACAGGCGCGATCACAGTGAACAGCGCCACTCCCGAGCACACGGGATTTGAACTGACCGCCCGCATCGGAGAGTGGGAGTCGGAGCCTGTGATCGTGGGCGAGCGGCCGGACCAACCCTACAAGTATTACCACTTGGTCGTTAACGCGCCGGAGGGGCTCCGAGGGCAAGAGATCGAGTTTTGGATTGATGGCCAGGTGAGGTCGAACATATCGAACTACTTCGCCGTGATCTATTCCGATGGCGAGGTGTGTCGAGGTTGTCCATTCACCTTCCCGATACTAAGGGAGTTGGACTTGGACTTCCCCGGGTTGCCGGAGCCCACATCTACACCAACGATTCCGCCCACACCCACTGAAGTGGTTCTCAGGGCGGCGTTCTTCGGCGGCACTGCAAGGGCCGGCACTCAACTCGTCCCAGACAATTACGACGTCCACGCTGTTGTCGGGAACGATTTCAGGACCCCTCCCGTTCCGGTGGTCAACGGTCAGTACTTCTTGGCGATCGATCCCGAAGATGAGAAGTACCGCGAGGCGCCGGTTCGTTTCTTCATCATCGACAAAGGCCATCCTGACGACCCCTCTTTTGCACTGGAGGCCATCTCGGCGCCAGGAATTTTCGTTGGCGGACAGCAGTTCGACAACTTCAACTTGATCTTCCCAGCCCTGGCGAATACCGCGACTCCCACCGCCACGTTCACGGCCACTGCCACGTTCACGGCAACCCCGACAGATTCACCAACTGCAGTGCCTACAGACACCGCCACTGCGACAAACACTCCCACGCCGACATTCGAACCGACTAATACCTCGACACCACCTTCAACCTCAACTCCCACATTCACTCCCGAACCGACGCGGACACCTACCCCGACTTCCACATCGTCTCCTACTCCGCCGATCATAACTGCCACGTCCACTCCGACACCTCTGTCGAGAGCGGCCTCGCCAGAACCTACGGCCGACCCCGGTTCCAATGGCGATGAAGAAGGCGGGTTCTGCAGCGCTACGCCTGGGTCTTCGGGGTCGATGGAAGCATCAATCCCGTTTGGGCTAGCACTGATCTTGGCGGCGGCAGCTTGGCGTTACGGCCGTGTCGGAGTCAACAGCACTCACTCTAGAAAGCGAAAAGCATGAACTTTATCTTTGGTAAATCTGCGGTTGAAGGCCATTCTGGCTACGAGGCCGCGGCGTCTGGCGACAATGGCGCCCACGGCGACCAGAAAGGCCAAAGGAAAGGCCGCAGATATGGAGCAATCGCTACTCTGAAGTCCAGAGCCGTTATCGTGGCGCTGACCTCGTGTGTGATCGCCGCCGGGATCGCGAGTTTCGTTGCAGTAGAGGATGACGATGCCCAGGCCCAGTTGCCGCCTACCCTATCTGCAGTCGTCTTCAGCGGTCAGGTGACTATAAATGGTGCCCAACCTTCAGCGACAGGATATGAAGTGACGGCCCGCATAGGTGACTGGGAATCGGATCCCGCAATCGTAGGCTCTAGGCCCAATCAACCGTACGCCTACTACGATTTGATCGTGAACGCACCGGTGGCGCTGCTCGGATCACAGGTTGAGTTCTGGTTGGGCGGGCAGGTGAAATCCTCCTCCACGAACTACTACGCGCTGATCGACTCCACAACTGGCGAGGTGTGCCGCAATTGCGTGATTAATTTGCCACAATTCAGGACCTTGGACCTCGATTTTGCATCGGAACCGGTTCCAACGGCCGTACCGACCAACACGCCTGAACCTACACCAATCACAATTTCGCCCGGTTTCTTCTCCGGGTCAGTGCGCGCCGGTGCGATGCTCGTGCCCGACGGCTTCGAGATATTTGCGTTCGTCGGCGATGACTTCAAGACGGCGTCAGCGTTCGTGGTCAACGGCGAGTACTTCTTGTCGATCGATCCGAAGCTTCCCAAATACGAAGGCGCGGAAGTCCGGTTCTTCATAATCGATAAGAATAATCCCGACAATCCAGCCTCCAATCTGGCTTCCGTATCGGCCAGCGGAGTTTTCGTGGCCGGCACACAATTCCAGAATTTCCATGTTTCCTTCCCTGACCTGTCGGCGACGGCGACCCCGGTGCCGACCGACACTCCGACCCCAGTGCCAACCGATACGCCGGTGCCTACCGACACCCCGACGCCAGTTCCGGCCGATACTCCTACATCGACTCCGACTTCCAGTCCCACGGCTACGGCCACATCGACTCCTACGTCTACGCCGACACCGACGCCGGTGCCAACGGAGACTCCAACATCGACTCCGACGCCGACTCCGGCGCCGACTAACACACCAACGGCGACCTCTACTCCGGAGCATACTCAACCGCTCCCGACTCAGGCTGTTATTGCTACGCCAGTGGTGGTGGAGGACGAAGGCGGCGGATTCTGCAGCGCCACACCCGGATCATCCGGAGCGTCGGAGGCGACGATGCCGGCAGGACTGGTCTTGTTGCTCGCGTTGGCTGCATGGCGAGTCGGACGGCGCAGAACGATCAGGTAGTCAAAAGCTCGTTCTGAGAGAGGAACCGTCTGGTCTTCGGCAGAAACACCCCTAATAGGGGGTCCTGAGGCGTTTAACGGGGCCTCAAAACAACGAGTTGGCGGTCTTCAGGCAAGGAAGACCTCGTGACGTTGATGCGCGCTTGTGGCTCCGTCTGTTGATTGCCGCCGCCGATTTCTCCAAGCAGCGAAGCGAGTACCGAGCCAGGCTCTCCGCTTTCTCCGTTCAACCCGTTCGCGACCACTAGCGAAGGGTCCAACGAGCTGATCGTGTTCGAAATGTCTTTGGAGTTCATTTTTAGCCTCGTGGCATCGAGCAAGAGCACATCGACACGGCCGATTAGTTGCACCGTGCGGTTGTCGGGCATTGACTGGGGATGTCCTAATGCATAGACGGAGACGCCTTCGGCTTCAATCTTGTACGAGGTGACTATAGAGCGCGATTCCGCAGTTTCTTCGCCTCTAAGCGCAATGCCCCTCAACCCTAGATCGCCCAGCTCATATTCGCCTGGTCGTGTGATCATGGTTGTTCCGCCATTGTTTGCGGATCCTCGAGTGCGGGCTTCCCGATGAGTGCTGTAAAGGACTGCGGTGATGACCGTGTCATCCGCTGCCGAAGTTGGCACGAAATTGGCTTCCTCCGCGTCGGCCGGGTCGCAAATCACAGATCCCGAGATGGTTTTTATGAGAAACGCGGACTCGCCATTTAGGAATATTTCCATCGCTTGGGGCTCTCCATTTTTGCGGTCGACGGTGCATCGTTCGAACAGAGTCCGCAACGGCATCTAATCTAGTCTAATGACGGGCGGGACACAGCGGAGCAAGCAACTCATTCAGTTCGGATATCCCAATACCAAGTGTAGAATCGAGGGTTACAAATTGGGTTGGCCGCACTCAGATACTCAGTAGAGTGCATAATTGGCGCGAACCGTAATTTGGTTCACGTCTAAAGGAACACCGAGGGCACGATATGGCACTGCCGGAACGCAGGAGCACCATTCTCACATTCGTAGTCGGGGACTACATTGAGACTGCAAACCCCGTGTCATCGAGCGCGGTTGCGGTTGATAGCGGTTTGCTAGTCAGCAGTGCGACGATCCGCAACGAGATGGGGGTGTTGAAGGAAGAGGGCTATCTCCTCCGTCCGCACGCTTCAGCCGGTGCGATTCCTTCGGAAAAAGGCTACCGCCACTTCGTCGATTCTTTGGACTTGGGCTCGGAGCCACCTCGGGAATTCGTAGCCTTATTAAACGGGCAGATGGATTTCGGCGTGGATGACATCGATGCTTGGGTTCAGATCGCTTCGGTTGTAGTTGCAGACCTTATCGGCGCGCTGGCCTTCATTACCACGCCGAGATCCAGTGCCGCCGGGGTTAAGGGGATTGAGCTTCTTCGTCTTGAAGACATGCTTGTGATGTTGGTCTTGATCATGCACGAGGCGCGGGTATACCGGCAGCTGATCGAGTTAGACAAGACATTGACGAATTCGGAGCTTGAACTCACACGCAACAAGGTGAACGCGCAACTGGCTGGCAAGCGACTAGACCAAGTAACTGAAATGTCTGAGCACGGTTTCTTTGGTGCACCGTTCGAGCGTCAGGTGATGGATGCGACCGTCTCTGTTTTGCGGCGGAATGAATTGGCTCCTGGTGAACGTTACATGAGCGGTTTCTCTCACTTCATATCGGAGCCCGAGATGGTTGCTGATCCGGAGAGCGGGGCGATGGCTATTTCTGCTCTGGAGAGCGACGACGCATTCGCAACTCTGGTCTCGGGCGTTCCCGACCAGAAACAGCCAGTGATCTTCATCGGTTCCGACAATCCCACGCCTGAGCTACGGGACTTCAGCGTAGTCATGTGCGGTTACGGAGGTGATGTAGAGGCCAATGGCGTGGTGGGGCTCATTTCACCGATGCGAACCGCTTACGATCGCTCGATACCGGTCGTCAATTTCACTGCTGAGACCTTGAATGCGTTAGTTAACCGAAGCGCAGGTCTTTAGTCCCGGGGTTCCGGAATTTTCCAAAACACGGCCTCAACGAGTTAATCCAACATGAGCGAAAAACGGGACTACTACGAGGTTCTCGATGTGCCTCGAAACGCCAACGATGAAGAGATCAAGAAGGCGTTTAGAAGGCAGGCCCTTCGTTACCACCCGGATCGCAATCGAAATGACGGTGCGTCGGATCGCTTCAAAGAGATCAACGAAGCTTACCAAGTACTGAGCGATTCAGAGGCTCGTTCTCGATATAACCAGTTTGGTCACGCGGGAGTTAACGGCAACAGAGGGCGGGGTTTCGAGGGATTTTCCGACTTCGGCGGCTTCGGCGACATCTTCGAGTCGTTTTTTGGCGGCGCCGCTGGAACGAGAACACGACGGGGCAGCGATCTTGAAGTCGTCCTTGACGTTCCATTCCGAGACGCTGTGTTCGGTGTCGCGCTCGAGACGGACATCCGCAGAAAAGAGACGTGCTCTAGATGCGATGGGCAACGAGGTGAGCCTGGGACCGGCGTGTCAGTGTGCGAAACTTGCGGAGGTTCCGGTCAGGTGCGTCGGGCGCAACGCACCCTTTTCGGTAGCTTCGAGCAGATAACCGGGTGCCCAACGTGCCAGGGAGTGGGCAACATGGTTAGCGACCCTTGCTCGCGCTGCAGGGCGTCCGGCGTCATCAGCATGGCGCGCAAGGTGGCGATCAACGTGCCTCAGGGCGTTGATGATGGAACGCGGATAGTGATGCGCGGGCATGGCGATGTGGGTGAGATGGGTGGCGAAAACGGCGACCTATATGTCAGGATCAGGGTCGAGCCGGACCCGATATTCACCCGTCGCGGGAACGATGTCTATATTCGGGCGGAGCTGCATGTGGTTAGCGCGATTTTGGGTGGCGAGATCACGGTGCCGACACTAGAAGGTGAGCGGGAGATAACGATTCCGGCTGGCGTGCAGACTGGCCAGCAGATGTTTCTGTCAGAGATGGGCGTGCCAGTGCTGCGAGGAAACGGGGTCAGGGGCGATCAGATAGTGCAGATCGCGGTTGTCACCCCTCGAAATCTGTCATCCGAGCAGGAGCACATCATCAGAGAATTCGCCGATGTTGTTTTGGCTGAAGACAGGCGAGCGTTGGATCCGGTCATAGTCCGTAATGACCTGTCGGGTGACATGAGAGGCGATCGCAACGGCGGCATTTGGGGTTGGTTGAAAGACGCCTTCATCGGAGGATGAAGATCCAACCACTTATGGGTGATCAACGGTAACGGTCTTCGTAGACCGGTTTGAAACGTGACCCGAAACCAACGTGGCCGAGCCGAGTGGCTCGAAATAAGTGTTGTAGTTCCGACTGAATTCGCGGAGCCAGTCACACACCTCTTTTCGAAGCATGGGGATGGCCGTGTTTTTGTCGAGCAACGCGGAGATTGGGACATCGATGATCCCGACTCATCCATCGAAGAAGAAGATGTCACTGTTTATGGCTACCTGCTCAAAGATGATTCGATAACGGATCGAAAGGCCATGATCGACGTTGGGATCGCGCTGATCGGTGCGTTAACGCCTATTTTGGCGGTTGCGGAACGAGATGTAGATGAATCGGAGTGGGAGCACCAGACGTTCCCATCGATTCGCGTGGGAAAACGGGTGCTGATTGCCCCGATGGACGAAGCGATAGATCCAACCCCTGACGATTTCGAAGGCCCAAATGGGGAGGCGCGGATATACCTAGCTCCTGGGTTGGCTTTCGGAACCGGCAACCATCCGACAACCAGGCTGTGTATCGAGCAGATCGAAGAGGAGTTCGCCGACGGTGAGAACGGTATTCAAACTGTCGCAGATGTGGGTTGTGGATCTGGTGTGCTGGCGATCGCCGCTCTAAAATTCGGCGCAATGAGGGCTTGGTGCTTGGACATCGACGACACCGCGATTCGGGCGGTGGCTCGAAATCTGCGCATGTCAGAGGTGAGCGATCGCGCTGCAGTTGTGCAAGGTTCATTGCCGTACGACGGCCTGCCTGAAGAGGGTTGCGACTTAGTGTTGGCGAACATTACGAGCCGCGTGATCGTGGATATGGTCGACGACCTAATCGCCGCGACCAAAGTGCAAGGTGTGATCATCGTCTCCGGCGTATTGACGGAAAAGTGTAACGAGGTTTTGGCGGCATTCGATTGCGACGACGTCGAGCTGACTAATTCGCGACAACAAGGCGATTGGTCAATGTTCCGTTTCTCGAAGGTTGGTTGAAAAGACGACCGCAACACATGCATCGTTTCTACATCCCCGACGAAGAGTTGTCGATCCGTAGTGAGGGGGATTCGGTGCTGGTCCCCGAAGGCGTCGCTCACCAAGTCGGCAACGTGCTCAGGATGAGGCGAGGCAGTACATTGGTCGTGTTCAATGGGGACGGGAGCGAGTGGGTCGCAGAGATCGAGGATGATGGCACCGGGGCTCGGCGATCCGATGTCACCGTCAAATTGACGGCGAGATCGTACCCGGATGTCGAATTGCCGATAAAGGTGACGATGGCTTTGGCCCTGACGAGAGCGGATCGGTACGAGTGGGCGCTTGCCAAATGCACTGAGCTTGGGGTTGCAGAGTTCGTTCCAATCGTTTCGGAACGCGTTCAAAGAGGCGATAGGACGCTCAGTGATCGTCGCCATTCGAGATGGTCGAGGATCGTGCACGAGGCAACAGAACTATCAGGGCGCGTAATACCGCCGCGGATTTCGAAGCCCGCATCATTGGAACGCGCCCTTGCCGCCCTAAAGTCGGAGGAGACGCCGACGTATTTTCTGTGGGAGCTGTCAACCCAACCGGTGTTGCTCGAATCACTTCGTTCATCGAAGGATTCGGTGATTGAATCACGTTCTATCGCGCTGGTGATTGGCCCGGTCGGCGGTTTCACCTCAGATGAGGCTCACCTCGCATCGGATCACGGTGCCAAAGAGGCGAGCTTGGGGAAGTTGATTCTTCGCACTGAAACCGCGGCGATATCCGCGATGTCGGTCGTTTCGCAACTCTGGGGCTGACTCGCTCGATTCGGTATCACGATTCACATGTGATGCGAATCGGTTCGTTTCAAGGCCGGCGTTTCGAATAGTCGCGCTACACTGTGTGTGGGTTGACGAAACAGGTCAATCAGAGTTTCATTACGAAGGGAATTGATCATGGCGACGCGACCGGGTCCAGCGAAGAAGGCGATACTCATCGGAACCGACGGCGCAAGCATGGAGCTTTGGCGGAGGATGGCTGCCTGGGGACGTGCGCCAAACATGAAAAAGCTCCTAGAGACCGGAGTGTCGCGTCCAATGCTCGGGACCCATCCCACGCTTACGCCCTGCGGATGGACGTCGCTCTTCAGTGGCAGTTGGCAAGGCACGCATGGAATCATGTGGTGGGGCTCTCACCGTGAAGGCGAGTCGATGAAGACGGCGCAGTGGACGATGGCGGCTCACACATCGGAGTCGGAGCAAATTTGGAACACGGTTGAGCGCGCCGGCAAGACGCCCATCATGATCAAGCAAGAGATCACCTGGCCCGCCACGTTAGAGCGAGGGATACAGATTGAGGGATCCGGTCCTGGGGTTTCAAACTACCACCAGATCGCTGGATACCATCTCTTTGTTTCTGGCAATTGGCGACCGCGCCCGGTCGGCGGGACGATCGACCCAGAAGCTACCGACCCGAGCCGAGGCGGCGGCGATACGAATTTCGACTACGTAGAGTTGACCGATGCAGTTGGCTGGTCAAATCTGCCGAAATCGAGCAGTAAGCCACTGGAGGCGTCGGTCGAGATCGTGCCGTTGAAGCGCGGGCGAGAGATTCTTTACAGGGGTAACGTGGGAACGCCAAAGAATTGGCACGCCCTGGTGTACGCAACGAGAGACGCTGGCTATGATCGAGTCCGCGTTACGAAATCGAAGGATGGCGACGACGTGTTGGCTGATCTGGGAGTGGGCGAATGGTCGGACTGGTCGTTGGACTCGTTTGAGATCGACGGTGAAGGCGTCGAGGGTTACGTGGCGTGCAAGTTGATCACGCTAACCCCGGAGGCCGACAACTTCGAGCTATTCTTCCCACAGATTTGGCCCAGGCGCGAGTATTCGAAGCCGGCTGCCATCTCTGATGAGATCGATGAGAAGGTGGGTAACTTCCTTCAGAATCCTGCCCGTGACGCACTCGGGTTTGTCGATGATCGGACCTACATCGAGTTATGCAACTTCCATCACAGTCGAATCGCCGATGTCGCGGAAATGCTGACGAGGGATCACGATTGGGACGTCTTGATGGCGGAGACGCATGCCACGGACTACTCTGATCACTTCTTCATGGGCTCAGCCGATCCGATAAGCGGAGCCGAGCCCGATGTCGTAGAACGATGCTTGGATGGTTTGAAGGACACCTACGAATCTACCGACATGATGGTTGGCCGCCTGATGGAGTTGGCTGACGAAGACACTGTGATCTGCGTCGTCTCCGATCACGGCGCCACGCCCAATCGAAGCGAACCCGTCGATGTGAAGGACATCCTCGTCGACGCTGGTCTTCTGGTCTTCACCGACACGCCTGCCGATCAAGACTCCGCGCGTACCGGCCCGTTCGGTCCGGGTGAAGTGCCGGATCGAGTTGACTGGGACGTGATGAAGCAGAATAAATTCGAGGTCGACTTCGAGAAGAGCGTGGCTATTCCGATGAACTCGATTGACATCTTCATTCCTGTCAAGGGCAGAGATCCTGAGGGTCATGTTGAGCCAGAGGATTACGACAAGGTTCAGCGCAAGATCATCGACACTTTGATGGACTACAAGGATCCCGAGAATGGCGAGCACCCATTCTCGGTGGTCGTTAGTCGGCAGGACGCCGAAATGCTGAACATCTGGGGTCCGTCTGCGGGCGACGTCATCTACGCGATGCGCCCCGAGTACGACGGAGTTCACGGCAAGCATTTACCTTCATCCGTGTTCGGAATCGGGAGTCAGCACTCGACGTTTGTGCTCGCTGGTGCAGGGGTGAAGAGAGGCGTCGAGTTAGAGCGCAAGGTTCAGGTAGTGGATGTTGCTCCGACCCTATGCCACCTGTTGGGTCTGCCGATGCCGGCAAACGTCGAGGGTGCCGTGGTTTACGAGGCGTTGGAAGACCCTGACTGGTATCTGCATGATTGATATTCGTCGAAATGGGTTACCAATACCGTTTTCATTCGCTTACGCATCCACTTAGTGCATTACGAAAACTGCTATTCGCGCCGATATTAGTTACGGTTGTAGTAGACTGCATAAACGAAATTTAAGTGGTGGTCGAAGCCATGCGTTTCAGACCCGCGAATTGTTTCAGGAGCGTAGTTAATGTCCAAGTTGCATATCTTATTGATCGGGATGTTCATTGCCGCGACAGCTGTAGTGTTCGCCTGCGGCGGCGAGACCGTTGTTCAGACAGTGGTCGTCAGGGAAGAGGTCCAAGTCGAGGTGCCGGTGCCTCAGACTGTCGTAGTGGAGAAGCAAGTGCAGGTTGCGGGTGAGACTGTCGTGCAAACCGTCGTCGTCGAGAGAGAGGTCGAGGTCGCTGGCCAGACAGTGATTCAGACCGTCGTGGTTGAAAAGGAAGTCGTGGTTGAGGGCGAGACGGTTGTACAGACGGTGGTCGTCGAGACCGAGAAGATCGTTGAGGTCGAGAAGCAGAGGGTCGTCGAGGTCGAGGTCGTAGTGACCGCGACTGCCGAGGCGTACGGCGCAGCCGCCGGAACTGAAGTGGAGGCGGTTGAGATCCAAGAGGCGGAAGCACCCGTATCGCAGACCGGCAAACTCATTGTGATCTCGCCGGACGTAGGAGCGGGTTGGTTCACCAGTTCGCCCTACGACTCTTACACAAGCGATAACGTTGGCGTCGCAGACGCGATTATTTACGCGGACGACGCGCCGATCCCTCAGCGCGGCGCCTTTAATCCGGCGATCAGTATAGCTTCAGGTTGGACTGTTGCCGAAGATGGAAGGTCCGTTACCTTCAAACTTAGAGACGATGTCGAGTTCCACCATAGATGGGGCACTCTGACGGCTGAGGACGTCGCGTGGTCGTTCAACGATGCGCTGAGAGAAGGAAACACCAACTCTCGTGCTGGTTTCGTAGGTGAGTATCAAGGCTCTTGGGACGTGATCGACACCAATACGGTGAGGATGAACGTCAAAGAAAACGCCGCTCTCAGCCCCGTTTGGTTGCTCGAGACATCGAACGTTTGGCGAAACACCCTTACCGCTACATCTAAGAAAGCAATCGACGAACTCGGGCCGGAGACGGGCGGCAGGAAGATCGGTCAGGGACCGTTTCAGATGGTTGAGGGCGAGGTAGGAAGTTACATCGAGTTCGACGCCGTAAGCGAACACTACCGTCGCGTTCCGTCAATCGAAGGCATCCGCATGGTGCAGATCACTGAACCTGCGACGCGTGTAGCGGCGTTCGTAGCCGGCGATGTGCACATCACGGTGCTGTCGGCCCAATTCGTGCTCGACGCCGTGTCTCAAGTAGAAGGCGCAAGGATCCAACCCCTTGGTGAGGGCCAGACTCTGCACATCTACATGGGCGGGAACTTCTGGCAGAAGACCGACCCCATTACGGGCGAAAACATTTTCCCTCGCGAAGGACTTAAAGCCGACGCCGACCATCCATGGATCGGCGATCCCGACGATGCGGCTTCGATGGAGAGGGCAGACAAGTTTCGCCGAGCGTTAAGCATGGCCGTAGATCGTGCCGCAATCAACGAGGTGATCGGCCAGGGTTTGTACCCGGCGCACTACACCTTCACAGGTTTCACGGAACAGGATCCGATCTGGAAAGACAATTGGTTCGTGCCGTTCGATCCCGAAGGCGCGCAGGCTTTGATGGCTGAGGCGGGCGTCGAGGAAGGGTTCGACATGCCGGTGTGGCTCACGCCCGACTCCGGTTCGCTTCCCTACGACATCGCAGAAGCTGCCGTCCTGCAGTGGGCGAACAACCTCAACCTGAACGTGTTGATCGAGGCGACGGCTTACTCGGGTCGGCGTCCAACTTTGATCGGGCGAACGATCGATATTCCGCTCTATCACCACATGAACCTAGGCTACTTCGACGAACCGAAGGGCAGATTGATGTCGGCGGCTCAGGGCGGAGCTAATAGGGGCATTGAGCTACCCGACGACATCTTGGAGAAGACCTACTGGGCGAACCTGATCGAAACGGATGCTCAGAAGAGGGTCGAGAACAACGTCTTGCTCACCGACTGGCTTGCCGAACGCTCGTTGGTGATGTCGATGGTTAGGCAGAGCCAGCTATACGCCGTTTCGCCCAAGATAGTCGAGTGGACTCCTTACACAGAGACGTTTGGCGGCCTCAACGGCTACGACTCAATCGTGTTAGCGCCGTAAATGGATGCCTCTTGAAATTGATCCTCGCGCCGCTTCGATGAACATCGGGTTGGTGCGAGGATCAATCCACGTGGATCGCCAACCGGATGTTTCGCGACCTACACCTGAGGAGATTGGCGGTTTTGTAGTGACGCATTCTTGCGGTTCTTACAACACGGTCAGAGCAAAAACCTAGATGCTCAAACTGATTGGATACCGGTTGCTTTACGGTGTGCTGGTCGTCGCACTGATCAGCGTCGTGATCTTCGCGCTCTCTCGAGCCCACGGTGATCCAAGAAACATCTATTTGGACGAGTACGCCACGCCAGAGGCATGGGATGCGTGGGGCGTGCGAATGGGTCTAGACAAGCCATTGTACGTTCAGTATCTCGTGTGGATTCGGAACGCCTTGCAACTCGATTTCGGCCAATCGCTCTACTACGATGTTCCCAGTTCCCGACTTATCACTGAACGGGTCCCAAACTCACTGCAACTGGGAGGAGTTGCGTTTTTGGTGGCGTTGCTTATCGGAATCCCGTTAGGGGTTTTCTCGGCGATCAAGAGAGGGACTTTCTCGGACTATGTAGCTCGTACCTTCGCGCTGACGGGTCAATCTTTGCCCGTGTTCTGGATCGGGATCATGATGATCCTGATATTCGTCGAGAAGCTGCAGTGGTTGCCCATTGTCCGAAATGAGGAGATGGACTACCGATTGCTGATTCTCCCCGCGGTGGCGTTGGGTTGGTTGCCGGCGGCTGGATTGCTACGCATTACGCGCGGCGCGATGCTGAACATTCTCGACAGCGAGTACATAAAACTCGCACGCGCAAAGGGCGTCGCAAACAACAAGATCATCTGGACTCATGCGTTCCGAAACGCATTGATCCCTCCATTGACCGTCGCAGCCCTGATATTGGCAGCATTCTTAACGGGATCAGTTGTGGTGGAGACGGTTTTCGGATGGCCCGGAGTCGGTGGGCTGGCCGTGGAGTCGATCAAGAACAACGACTTCCCCGTGCTGTCATCGATCGTATTGATGTTTGGTGGGTTCTACATTTTGTTGAATTTGTTGGTCGACGTTTTGTACGCACAACTCGACCCAAGAATCCGCATCTCGTGACAGTGGGCAACACGTAATCCACAATGTCGATCGAAGCTGGATATCAGGATCGCGACCAACCGATCGAGCGGGAGCGGGTGACTGCCGCGTCTCCTAAATTGAGTGTCGGCCGCGTTTTGAAGCTCAGTTGGGGAGTGATGCGACGCTACCCGTTGATCCCAGCAGCCATCTTCGTTCTGCTCGTGCTCTGCGCAGCTTTTGCCCCTCAACTCTCGCCGCATGACCCTGTCAGGGGAAACATTCGCGCGGTAAAGATCCCTCCGATGTTCTTTGAAGGCAACGTAGCGGAACATCCCCTAGGGACTGATCATCAAGGACGCGACGTGTTGAGTCGTCTGATTTACGGAGCCCGGGTCTCTACCTTGATCTCTGGCGCCGTATTGCTCGGAGGCGGCATCGGTGGGACGCTGATCGGGCTGATGGCCGGTTACAGAGGAGGCTGGGTGGACCAGTTAGCGATGCGTACCGTCGATTTCACGCTGGCGATGCCGTTTCTGCTGATAGCTCTGGTCATCGTGGGGGTGTTTGGTCAAAGCTTGGAGTTGATCATCATACTGTTGATACTGTTCGGCTGGGACAACTTCGCGAGGGTGGTTCGTGCCGAGACTTTGACCTTACGCGAGTCTGACTATGTGAATTGCGCGAGGATCTTCGGCGCCTCAGAGACGAGGATCTTGTTCAAGCACATTTTGCCTGGCGTAACGGGATCTATATTGGTGATCGGAAGTCTGAGAGTCGGATCGCTGATTCTGACGGAGTCGACGTTGAGCTTCTTGGGCGTGGGTGTGCCACCCGATACGCCTGCGTGGGGGATCATGGTTTCCGACGGTCGGCAGCACCTTAAAGACGCATGGTGGATCAGCGCACTTCCAGGCATGGCGATATTCCTAGTCGTGATGGGCTTCAATTTCCTGGGCGACTGGCTGCGAGACTTCTTTGACCCGCGGCTCAGGCAGCTAAGGATCGATTAAGCCGGTTGATCATACTCTGCGAAAAGTAACGTCTCAACCTTTTGAAGGATGCGTTTCTCAGTTTCGTGAAGGCAACGTCAAATCAATCATCGCTATCACGAATCTTGCCAAAGCAAGCATTTCCTCCTCAGAGTATCTGTCGAGCAGAGCCTCCCATTTTTCCAGGTCGTGCCGGATATTGACGAATTCGGGGAATGTGTAGGTGTGTTCGTCAATCCAATTGCATAAACCGTTGAAGCTGATCCCAGGCTCCATGCCTGCTACCCACAAACAAAGTTCTACTTGTTCTTCAATAGTCGCGACAACAACGCGGTGGTTGGCTACCAAGAAGAATGCTGCGGTGGTCAACGCGACTCGCTTATTGCCGTCGATGTAGGGATGGTTCAATGTGATCCACCAAAGCAATGCGGCAGCTTTCGCGGAGAGAGTGGGATAAAGGTCTCGGCCGTCGAAAGACTGGCTCGGTTGAGACAACGCTGACTCAAGTTGCCCACGACCGAATGGTCCGCCGAGGTACTGAAAGTTGGGCGTCCCACCGTCGTATTGAGGAAGCAACTCAGGGACAATGTGGATTTAAAGGTTCTCGACGAACTCTACTTCCGGATACCAAAATCTGGGATCAGCAGTCATCGTCAAAAATCGAAATCGAGATCTTGTTGCAAAACAAAGGCCCCTCGATGAGGGGCCCAGACAAAACAGGACATCCACGCCGACTTTGCGGCTCAGTGCTTCTCTAGTTCCTTGAGTGCGGGACCGTGGAGCGTTAAGACGAGTTCAGTAATGAGATCGATCATCTGGGGCGTCATCGGCAACGGTTCGTCCAAAGGCATCCGTCGCCACTGTTCTGCGACATCCCCGTACTGCGCGGACAAGCCTCGTAGCAACGCTTCGTCGTTTTGCATATCCTTCAAATTCCTTGAACCTAAAGCAATGATTTACAAGGCCATTATAGTAACCGCTTGCACCAGACCAATCGCCACTGTCACAACAGCTCTTCGCGCTGCAGCTCCCGCGTCATCAGCGCCGTGATGGCTTCGAAGGGGGGCACGCCTTCGAACAGCACTCTGTGCGCCGTCTCAGTCAGGGGCATCTCGACGTTGAGGCGTCGGGCCAGTTGAAACGCGGCTTGGGTCGTTGGGACGCCTTCTGCCGTCTGGCCGATTTCGGACAATGCGTCGGTGAGCGATTTGCCTTCGGCTAGCTTGTAGCCGAGGCGGTAGTTTCGACTGAGGGAGCTGTAGCAAGTTGCGAGCATGTCACCGGCGCCGCTGAGCCCTGCAAACGTGGTTGCGTTGGCTCCCATCGCAAGACCGAGCCGCGTGATTTCATGTAGCCCTCGGGTGACGTAAGCGGCTTTAATGTTGGCGCCAAGGCTGGATCCATCGATGAAGCCCGCGCCGATGCCGATGATGTTCTTGAGTGTTCCCCCAAGTTCCACGCCGATAATGTCGGTGGAGGTGTAGACGCGGAAGCGCTCGCTGCTCAAGAGAAGCTGAACCGATTCGGCGGTGTCGATCGATGATGAAGCGGCGGTTGCCAGCGCGGCCAGCCCTGATGCGATCTCCACTGCCAGATTAGGACCGGACAAAGCGCAAACACGCGCATCAACTGATTCGGCGTCGGGATCTTGCTTTTTTGAGATGATCTCTGTGATCACCTCGCTCATCCGCATTCCCGTTTCGATCTCCAACCCTTTTGTCGCCGAAATGATAGTTGCGTCATCGGAGATGTTGGGGCCATGGAACTCGATCGTCGCGCGCATCGACGTTGAAGGGACTGCGATGATGACGAATTCAGCGTATGAGATCGCCGAAGCCGAATCAAAGTGGACGGTTAATGGGGTTGGAAACTCGACGCCATTGAGGTAACGCCTGTTCTGTCGATCTTCAGCAAGCGTTCTCGCCCTCGACTCGGTTCTCGTTAACAGCCGAACTCGATGTCCGTTCCCTGACAAGAGGACACCGAGAGTCGTGCCCCAAGATCCTGAGCCGATTATTACAACTTCGGAGATGGCTTTAGACCCCCGGCCCGTCAGAGGGTGCGCGCTCGGGTCTCGACTTTGCTTCCAACCTTCGCTCGCGCCCTTCAAGCAACCGTCTTATGTTGCCCGTGTGGCTGAACAAGATCAAGGCGATCGAGGGCACGACGAAGGCGATGTACTCCAAGGGGACTCGATCGATGATGGCTAGGATCACCAGTGTAACCACACCGGCAACTGCCCCGATTATCGAACCAAGCGAGACGTAACGAGTGGTTGCCGCGATGACGATCCCGATAACTGTCACTGCGGTTGCGATTGGCGAAAGAACAAGCAGCGCGCCCCATCCCGTAGCGATCCCCTTGCCTCCCTTGAATCCGACATATACGGGCCATGTATGTCCCGCCACCGCGATTGCGCCTGCAAGCGCCACCAATAGATGGTTATCGTTCGCCAACCAGGTGGCTATCAATACGGCCACCGACCCTTTGGCGAAGTCGAGAATCAAGACCACTGCGGCGGCGGGTTTGCCGACCGTCCGAAGCACGTTCGTGGCTCCGCTGCCTCCGCTCCCGTAATGCCGAATATCGATCCCACGCCACAATCGGCACACCCAAATCCCGTTGGGAATGGCGCCGATGAGATACGCGGCAGGAACCACGACTACCCATGCGAGTGTGTCATTCATCGCTCCGACCGCCGCCGCTTCGATAGAACATCCTGAGCGGGCTGCCATCAAATCCGAAGTTTGCCCGCAACCTATTTTCCAGATATCGCTTATACGAGAAATGTATCAATTCAGGGTGCCTGCAGGATACCACGAATGTCGGGGGGCAAACTCCAACTTGTTCGATGCCTCGTATTCTGGGCCGCCTAGTTCCACGCCCGGGTAAGGGGCGATCGCCCAACGCTTGGAACCACACATTGGATAGCGCCGAATGGTCGATCATTTTTGCGTATTCGCGATATCCTCCGACAACCGCTTCAGGGATCTTGTCCACCCCGTCGCCAGTCAGAGCAGACGTGAAGACGATCGGTGCACCAGGAATGAACTTGAAACGGCTCCTCACCTCTGCAACAGCCTTTTCTTGATCGACTTCGGCTTCGTCTGAGAGATCCCACTTGTTTATGACCACGATCCCAGCGCGGTGGGCATTGTCCGCGAAACCTCCGATGTGGGTGTCTTGGGCGGTGACGAACTCGGTGGTGTCCAACACTATGATCGCTATGTGAGACTGCTCGATGGCGCCGATGGATCTGATGGCGCTGTACTTCTCGATGCCCTGCTCTGTCTTTCCGCGCCTGCGAAGTCCTGCAGTATCTAGGAACAGCAATTTAGACTCATTAAAGGAGTAGAGCGAGTCGATAGTGTCTCGCGTTGTGCCCGGTATCGGGCTGACTATGGCACGTTCCTCTCCAGTAAGCGCATTGAAAAGCGCCGACTTGCCGACATTTGGACGTCCGGCAATTGCAACCCGTATTGCGTCTGCGACCTGCTCGAATTCGTAATCAGGTGGCGCGTGCTCGAATACTCGTTCCATCAGTTCATCGATGCCAGTGCTGTGGTAGGCGCTGATCGGTATCGCATCGCCAAAGCCGAGATGGCTGAACATGTGAAGCTCGGCCAACCGGCCCCGATTGTCTGCCTTGTTAGCCGCAAGGATCATCGGCTTGCCGGATCGTCGGGCCAGTTCCGCGGCATCGTAATCAGTGGAGGTAAGACCCTCAGAGATATCGACGAGCAAGATCCCGACGTCGGCGTTCTCTAGCGCCCTATCGGTTTGGAAGCGCACCTCCTCCCACAGCACCACCTCCGCGGTGGGGTTGTCTTCGATACCGGCGGTGTCTATGAGCAAGAAGCGGCGTTCGAACCACTCGGCATCGACCGACACCCGATCTCTCGTCGTGCCGGGCGTATCGCTTACGATCGCGATCCGGCGACCCGAAAGACGATTAAAGAGCGTTGACTTGCCAACGTTGGGCCTGCCAATTATGGCAATCACTGGAAGCGGCATGGCGGATGGTCAATTCATTCAACGCGAGGTCGACGAAATGTTCGGGTGCGAAGTCCGAGATAGATTATCAACGGCTCACGATCTTCTCCATCAACGCCATCTGAGCCCACATGCGGTTTTCGGCTTGTTGGTAGACAACTGAAGATGGGTGGGAGAGCATGTCTTCGGAAACCTCTTCCCCTGGATGAGCCGGCATGTCGTGCATGAACTTGGCTTGTGGCTTGGCCCTCGACATCAATTCGGGGTTCACTTGGTAGCCCTCGAAGTCCTCGAGCCGTTTCTGCGTCTCGGCCTCTTGCCCCATGCTGGTCCACACATCGGTATAGACGAAGTCGGCCAGTTGCACTGCGTCGATCGGATTGCGGGTCTGAATCACGCTGCCCAACGCACCGTTTTGCAACGAGTACTCGGCCGTGCCTTGGCGAACGCGGAACGGTAGGTCGTATCCGTTGGGAGACGCGATTAGGAATGTGCCACCAACACCAGAGACGCCGTACGCCAAGCTGGTGGCGACGTTGTTGCCATCGCCGATGTACGCGACGCGCAGGTCATGGAAGTTGCCTTTGTTTTCGAGCATCGTCTGAAGATCTGCGAGTGCTTGACAGGGGTGCTCTTCATCGGTGAGCGCGTTTATGACGGGAATCGAGCAGTTATCGGCGAACTCGTCGAGCGTTGATTGCTCGAAGGTTCTAACTACGGCAACGTCAGCCATGCTGGCAACGACGCGGGCGACGTCAGCCACAGGTTCGCGCTTGCCTAGTCCAACCTCTTCGGGTGAAAAGTAGAGTGGTTTACCGCCGAGTTTCTCTGCGCCGACCCAAAATGAGAGTTTGGTACGGAGCGACGGTTTCTCAAAGATAAGAGCCACAGTGGCACCTGCCAAGGCATCGCTCTTGGCGCCGGCCTTGAGGTCGATGGCGCGATTGAGCAAGGGGTTTATCTTGTCGGGTTCGAGGTTGCGGGAATATAGGAAGTGCTTATTCATAGTTGGTAATTCTTAAATTCAATTTTGATTCGAATGATATTGAGTGAAAAGCTCTCGCCATCCACCGCGGTGACTCCGCTATCGGTTGCGGATCGGCGCCGCGTGTGAAAGCTTTGATTATTGGTCCCTTGTTACGGGGATCAAGCCGGCGTGAAGTTCGGCAGCGAGTACTCGTCGTTGAGCTTCGTGAAGACGACTTTAAGCGGCATGCCGATCTCAAGATTGGCAGGATCGGGCTCGACGCCGACGATGTTCGCAGCCATCTTGGGACCTTCTTCGAGTTCGATTATCGCTGCGATATATGGCACATCGCCTGCGAAAGAGGGGTGCGGCGGCATGTGCACGATGCTGAAAGTGTGCAACGTGCCATTACCCGAAGCTTTGACCCACTCGATCTCACCGCCCGGCGTGGCCAGGCTGAACTCTCGCGGGTAAAACTGGAACTCGCCGGTCGCCTTGTCTCGTTGGAGCCACAGTTCGCCGTTTCGAGCACCTTCCCAGTAACGGTCTGATTCCGGTTGAGAAACCGGCAGTAGGCGTTCTGTACTAGCTGCACTCATGGCGACTTCCTTCGCTCAGTTGGTCAACGCCGCATCAAGTGCGGTCTTTCCCGTGAATCGATTGTACGTGTCGCGCGATTTCGAACTCTGACTCGGTCCTGTGCCTTGAAGTTGTGATCGAACTGAGAGGAGGAGCGGCGATCAGGTTTGGAACTCCGCACTAGGGTGAAAAATCCTCGCCGTCTACGATGACGCCCGTCACGGTCGCGTCGCCGTCGCCGCTGAGCGAGACTCTCACCTTCAAGTCTCGAGCGCGTTCGACGATGTGCCCGGTTCCTTCAGGCACGAAGTAAGTGCCGATACCGAAGTCGATTCTGCCGTCGGACCCTACTATGCCGTGAATATAGGTCTCGCCTTCACTCAGTAGCACGCCTCTGCCCGCGAAGTAGCGCGATGCCACCCACACCAGTCCATTCTTCTCCAGGGTGACGATCGCATCGTCTCCGGGCTCATACTGCTCGGAGAAAGGTTCGGGCACTCGAGCGATCTGGTAGTCGAGTACTACGTAGTCACCCTGCAGCAAGGAGCGAGGGTCGACGGGCACGGCCTGGAGCACGACTTCGGTGCCGGTTGCGACGGCGTTCTGCTTGACAATGGCAAATGCAACCAGTCCGATCATCTGCGCCGCGACCAGTGCGACGAACAGTGTTGTGGAGCCGCGGCTCACGGTCTTGATGCTTTCTGTCGCATGTCTCTCAATAACCGTCTGCGCCATCTCTCGAGCCCGAATCCCATCACGATCAGCAGAACGCCGGTGACGATGAATCCCGCTGCACTGGCGAGCAGCGAGTAGCCGATTTCGAAGTATCGAGTGATAACAGTGATGCTGAAGAGGGCAAAGGCGATATTGACCAGATAGTCTCGGTTGAATCGTGTCCCGGCGTTCAGCATGGCGATGATGGCGCCCAAGATGATGAGATTCATAGCGAGCCAGAACCAGGAGGCCGACAACAAGAGTGCGATAAGTGAGAGAGCTGCGACTCCGACTATCGTGGCAACGCCAGCGAACTCCCAACGCCACCTAGAGATCTCTTCGTCGATCCGGGGTCTACGGAGATAACCCATCCATAGTGCCGCTGCCGCGACCGCCAAGGCAACCCCCGCTGTGATCCAAAACTCGGGCGCGGCGATTGAGAATTCAAAGCGACCGACCTCGTCCCACGCGACTCTGAAGCTCAGTAGGTATCCGCCGACTGCGGAAGCGACGATGCTGAAGACGTCGAAAATCCGGGCGAAGTGATCCAGGCCGGGAATTCTCGCCTGTAGCCGGCCTAGCGCGAAGAGCGCGGCCGGTACGATCATGAAGAGCAGAACTCCGAGAAGGAATCGTTCATTGCCGGCGTCCGGACCGGGTTCGTTTGCGAACCAGACCTGCGCGCGGAAGCCCAGCGATGCCAATAGCAGAATCAGCGAGAACGCCAGAACGGCGCGTGAGCGGGTGATGTAGGCGAGGGGCGCCACGCCTAGGAACCACGCCGGCACGAGCAATGGATGGTTGACCTCGATGTTGAATGCCTGTGCGATGAGATGTATTGAGGCGCCATAGAGGATCGCCCCCAGCAGGATGAGGGCGATGCCTGTGCGTGTGTATCCCTTACGAAACGCAAGAAACCCACCCATCGCGTACATGGCCGACGTCACGACCACCATCAAGCCGATCTTTACACCGTTGGAAATGTATTCCCAATTCGCAGCGAGTACCGAGATGATTCCCACCCCGACGAGAATTGCACCGAGGATCGCAATTGCGCCCGAGAGTCGGCTCAGGTTGAAAAGGCGTCGATCGACTTCTCCCTCTGGATAGCGAAGGGAAAGAGTCAGGGCCATTTCTGAGGTGATCAGCCCTTCCGAACGCCAGTTGCGTATCTCACGGCGCATACGCTCCGCGAACCGGCCGTCGCTCCGAACCGGTGGTTCTTCTTCATGGTTGTCGCTCGCAGTCATGAAGCTGTTCCAGTCTCTCGCGTCGCCCTGGGGCCGAGTTCGAGGCAGGAGAAGATGGGGTTTACGGGCTCGCCAAAATTACAGTTCCTGTTGATGACAGGTACCCGCCCGTGCCGTGGGCAACTGCGAGATCGCAATTATCGAGCTGTCGTTCTCCGGTTTCGCCTCTGAGTTGGCGAACGGCTTCTACGACTGTGAAGATGCCGTACATGCCGGGGTGCGTGTATGAGAGGCCGCCTCCGCTGGTGTTGACGGGGAAGTCTCCGCCTGGGGCGGTTCGCTGATCCGCTACCAGATCCGGACCCTCTCCCGGACCACAGAAACCGAGGTTTTCGAGCGAGACCAGCACTGTGTAGGTGAATGAGTCGTAGATCATCATAAGGTCGAGATCAGAGTGGGACACGCCGGCCATCCCGAGCGCCTGCTCGCCGGTGTTTCTGCCGAACGCTCGCGTAAGGTCGGGCATCTGCGAGATCATCGAGTGGTCGTGGCCTTCCGCTGCGCCCAGTATTGAGACGCCGCCCTTTGCACAGTCTTTGGCTCGCTCAGCAGTCGTTACCACGATAGCGGCTCCTGCGTCGGTCACTAGACAGCAGTCGAGCAGGTGGAACGGCCACACAACCCATCTGGAGTCGTGGTAGTCGTCGAAAGTTGCGAGTCGGTCGTGGAAATAAGCACGCGAGTTGAGGTTCGCCCACTTGCGAGTCGATATCGCGATCTCAGCCAGTGCCTGTCTGGTTCGGTCTTCGCCGTATTGGTGCATGTATCGATTGCATGCCATGGCATATGAGGCCGGTGGGCCAATGATCCCGTAAGGCCTTTCGTACTGGCTCTGAGGGGTCCCGAGGTTTGTTCCTGCGCGCGCCCTGTCGGATCGGCCGGATTGGCCATGGGTGATAAGCGCCACTTCGCAGTAACCTGCGGCCACGGCTGCTAGTGCGTGCGCCACGTGAATGACGAACGATGATCCTCCGACGGATGTGCTGTCGGTGAATCTAGGATGAATGCCCAGATACTCTGCTACGTCTAGCGTGGACCATCCGGCGGTCATGAGGCCATCGACGTCGTCGAGAGTGAGCCCCGCGTCATCCAATGCGTTCATCGCGGCCTCTGCGTGTAAAGCTAGCGGCGATTTATCAGGCACATTCCCGATCTGGTCGGATTCGGCGACGCCGACTATGGCTGCTTGGCCGGATAGTTTCGACAGTTTGTCCATGTTGGGCATTAGTGGCTCCGGTCAGTAATTCATTTCCACGGGGACTGCGACGTTTTCCGCTTATAGGTATCTTAGGCGTTGCGAGCAGTGGTTGTCGCACGCCCAACGGGGAGTGAGTAGCACTCGCCTATTTCGTCATTGCATCGGCGAATACGGCGTCGGTGCGAGAAGACGGTTCTCGACGTTTCTGACGATCAATCCGTCGGCGTGGGACTCCTCGAACACGCGCTGCCACTCGGGATCGTTGCGGAAATTCACCCATGCCTCGGCTCGTTGGTTGTGGTCTTCGAAAGCGACTAGATAGACCAGTTCGTTGTTGCTGGGTCCTACGTCATGGGTCCAGTAGCCGATGTTTTTTATTCCATGCTTTTCGAATAGCGCCATGGTGTGGTTGGCGAATCTCGCATTGAGGTTAGGCAGCTTACCGCCATAGCATTCGTAGATTCGTAGCTCGTAGATCATTTCATTGCTCCTTTGGTTGAGAGTTGCCGGGGATTAAAACGAGTGCTCTTCTGTTGGGAATTCGCGTCCGCGCACATCTTCCGCATACCGGCCCACCGCTTCTTTTATGACTGAGGCCAGATCCGCGTAGTTGCCGGAGTGCTTCGGTTTGAATTCTGGGTCCAGTCCCACAAGGTCGTGGAATACTTGGACCTGGCCGTCGCAGTGCGGGCCGGCGCCGATTCCGATCGTTGGGATGGAAAGTTGCTCGGTTATCAGTTTTGCCAGGTCGGCGGGCATCAACTCGAGCACCACAGCGTATGCTCCCGCTCGTTCGACAGCCTTGGCGTCTTCGATTACACGTTGCGCCGAATCGCCGCGGCCCTGGACACGGTAACCGCCGAAGCCATGCACAGACTGCGGAGTAAATCCGACGTGTCCCATGACCGGGATTCCCGCATCGACAAGCTTTCGCATCGTGGCCTCAACGGCAACGCCGCCCTCGAGTTTCACTGATTGGGCGCCGCCTTCTTGCATTAGCCTGGCCGCGTTGCGCATAGCGTCTTCGACGCTCGCCTGATAGCTCATGAAGGGCATATCGCCAATGATGTGGGATCGTTCAGACCCTCTGACAACCGCGGCGATCGCATTGCACATGTCATCTACAGTCACCGGAATCGTCGATTCGTGCCCGAGCACGACGTTGCCTAAGCTGTCGCCGACCAAGATCGCCGGTATTCCGGCCGCGTCCACGAGTTTCGCGATGGCGTAGTCGTAGGCGGTGACCATCGGGATGATCTCTCCGCGCGACTTCATCAGCTGGAGGCGCCGTGCCGAGATCCTTGTGGTCTGAGGACTCATGCCTCAATTATCTACCGACCTCTCAAACGCCGTTTATTCGCGCTGAAGCGCCCGGCAAGCCAGAGCCACGTTAGCGAGTAAACTTCACTCCAACTTGAACAACCCGAGACACTGATGGCCGATATGAAGATTGCAACGCGTGAGACGCTCTACTACGAACATTCCGCTGCCAACCCGGTGACACTGCACGTCGATCCTGGCGAGTGGTTCGAGGTCCAGACGCAGATGAACCGCGGGCCCAATGCCGAGCTGGTCCCAGACGACATTCGTGATCTATACAACACTTATCGCTCAGATGAACAGCCGACCGATCGGGGCAATGCGTCGAGTGGTTGCACGTACGTGAATGGTGCCGAGCCGGGAGACATTCTCACTGTTCACATCGGCGAGATCGTGACTCATCCGGTGGGGTGGACTCGATATGGGGGCAGCACGGGCGCGATGCCCGGTTATCTGGGTTACAGCAACATAGGCCCTCAGTTCCGCATCTGCAGAATTGAGGATCGAAAGATCATCTGGAACGACAAGCTATCGTTTCCGGTCGAACCCATGCTCGGAGTCGTGGGCGTTGCTCCCGGTCGAGAAGCTAGGCACAACGGTTGGGCCGGCATGTGGGGCGGCAACTTCGACATCCAAGAAGTCACGACCGGCGCGAAGCTCCACCTTGAAGTAAACCACCCCGGAGGGTTGCTCCATGTTGGAGACATGCATGCCAGACAAGGCGACGGTGAGATTTGCGGCGGGGGAGGGATCGAGACCGGAGGCTCTGTGAAGATGATGGTCGAGGTATCTCCCAAACCGCCAGAGATGACGTGGCCTCGGATCGAAAACGACACCCACATCATGACAACAGCCATGGAGAAACCTGCCGAGGATGCATTCCGCATCGCACTATCGGAGATGATCCTGTGGCTCGAAGCAGATTATGGAATGACACAGGGCGAGGCGTTCATATTTTTGGCTCAGTGTCTTGAAGCCAGGGTGACGCAGTTCGTCAATCCCTCTTACTCTTATGTGTGCAAAGTGCCGAGGAAGTACCTGGTTTGAGCCGTCCGGTTGCATTGGATTTGGCCAAACCATGAGTGGATGACAATTTGAGATGCCGATAGTCGACTACTCAGACGGCGACAGAGATTCGTATCGGGCACAGATGATCGATCGGGTCCGGCAATCAAAGGCGGCGGACCCAAACTACACGGTCGTCGACATTGGAGGTCGGCACAATCCTTGGGCCGACGAGATCGTCGACGCGTACGTCGACATCTATGAGTTCGAGACCGACAAGCGGCTGTACATCGGAGATGTCAACGACGTGAACGTGTGGGATGAGCTTGAAAGTGACGGGCCGTTCGATTTTGCGATTTGCTCTCACATTTTGGAAGACATCCCTTATCCGATGACCGGCCTAAAGCGGCTCCCCAAGGTGGCAAAATCGGGATTTCTCGGATTGCCCGTCAAACACCGAGAGTTTGCTAACTCTAGGGCGAATTACTGGCTTGGCCAACCTCAGCACCACTGGATTTATGGGGTTAGGAACGGCCATAACGGTGATCCAGAATTGGTTGCCGTCCCGAAATGGCATAGCATCCAATACTTCAATCCGCGCATGCCTGATCATCCTGCCCTTGGGGAGGATGATGCCAATCTAGGCCCCAGAAATCTCGATTGGTTCGACGAAACGAAGACTGGGTACGACCTGGAGCTCGGAGTGATCTGGGAGGGTGACATTCCGTTCTGGACTCCGGGATACGTGATGCTTCCCGCCGATCAGATCCGAATCTTCAGAACCGTTTTATCGGAAGGCGTTTAGCGCTTGGAAACTCTTGCGAGCGACAAGGGAGTGTGACTTATGACAATTTCGAAGCGGGGATTGGGAATGGATGCTTGCGATGTTCGAAAGATGACCGAGTTCTGGTCGCAGGCCACCGGGTGCAAGATCGGGGAGCACGAATATCCGTACTATGCAGTGCTGGCACCCGACGACGCAGGGATGCAACGCACCATCGTAGTGCGGGTGCCAGAGGAGAAAGCGGCGAAGAATCGTTTGCATATGGAGTTCAATGTCGATGATCTGGACTCCGAGAGCGACCGATTGGTAGGTTTAGGTGCGACATTGGTTGCGCGGCAAGGATTTGGCGATACACACTGGTACGTTTTGCAAGACCCTGAAGGGAACGAGTTCTGCTTGTTATTAAACGATGACTAAACGCAACGACGACAACAACGACGCAAGCCGCTATTCTCGCTCGAGGGAGCTTTTCCGTGCGGCGGAGAAGGTAGTAGCAGGGGGGATTTCATCTCAGATACGCCTCGCCGAGCCGGCGGGCGAGCCCCTCTTCTACGAACGCGCGAAGGGCGCCTTGATGTGGGACGTCGATGGGAACGAGTACATCGACTACATCCAAGGTATGGGTCCGAACATATTCGGTCACTCGCCAGATTTCATAAACGAGCAGGTCAGCGCAGACATGGAGAACGGGTACGTCTTCGCTGCTCAGTTCGAGCGCGAGTTGCAGGTTGCAGAGATGGCTGCAGAGGCGGTGCCGATTCCGGATGCCACCGTTCGATTCGCAGGTTCGGGCACGGAGATCGTTCAACTTGCTTTGCGTTTAGCTCGAGGGTGGACCGGAAGATCGAAATTTATCAAGTTTGAAGGGCATTATCACGGTTGGATGGATAGCGTTAACTACTCGGTCCACCCCCCGGTGAGCGAGGCTGGAGAGGCCGATGAGCCGGTGCCGGTGGGAGAATCTGCAGGGATGGACCCTGGCAGCGAGGGTCAAGTGATTCCTTGCGAATGGAACAGCATCGATAGGTTGGAAGATGCGTTCGAGCGAAATCCAGGGCAAGTCGCGGCGGTGATCATGGAGCCGATCAACGCAAATACGAACTGCATCATGCCTTCTCCCGGATATCTTGAGGCAGCCAAAGAGGTTTGCGCTCACTACGGGGCTCTGCTCATATTCGATGAGGTGATCACAGGTTTCCGAGTGGCTTTAGGCGGTGCGCAAGAGCTCTACGGAGTCACGCCCGATTTGGCGACTTATGCCAAGTCGATCGCAGGTGGATTCCCGATCGCGATGTTGGCAGGCCGACGTGACGTGATGGATATGTTGGGCAGTGGCGAGGTCTATCACGGCGGCAGCTTCAACTCGAACGTCATGTCGATTTCGGCAGCTTATGCATCTCTGAGACACATGAAGGAAAACCGCGCTTCTTTCTTCCGCAATCTTTATGAATTGGGCGAACGTTTGATGGCCGGCATCAAGCGTATGGCCATTGAATTGGAGTCCGACATTCACGTTCAGGGAATCGGAAGTGTATTCGCGATGTCCTTCAATAAATCGGGTCAAGAGATCAAGAACTACCGGGAACACGCGTTGAACTGTGACGACGAAAAATACGCAAGGTTCGCGGTTGAGATGATGAAAGAAGGCGTGCGCCTCTCTTCCAACGGCAGAATGCACATCTCGTCATCGCACAACAACGATCAAATCGACCGCACTATCGCTGCGGCGAGGCGGGCACTCTCTCGCATGTAGTTTCGACCTGAATGCCGACACCCAAAATCGCTTGGAGTCGTTTGCTTCTGTGTTGCTTATGCTCGCGCGGCTTTGCAACAATCCAAAAAGCGTAGAGGGTGATGTTTCATTTGGGAACCAACCTACGCGTCGCAATCCTGAGGCATTGCAGCCTCTTGTGCGGAACTCCAAATGGTCCAGCAAAAACGTCAGCCCCGCGAAGAATACGCTCACGAATCCCAATCTCAAAGATTTACCGCTGCGATCACCGGATCTTACGATGACACGGGCGCTATCGAGCGACTGTGCGACGAGATTTCGGACCAACTCGAAGGCGAAGCACCAGATCTTCTGGTTGTATTTGCCGGCGCACCAGGTCACTTCGCGTTCCCTGAGATCCTACCCACCCTTCACCAACGGCTGACGCCTTCGATGGTTGTCGGCTGTTCGGGCTCCGGAATCATTGGCAACTCGATCGAATTCGAGCATGGCACCGGCCTATCTGTGTTGGCTGCAAAGTGCGAACCGGGGAGCGTCTATCCGTTTTCGTTTAACGACAAGGAGGCGTGCGGCAAAGAAGCGACGCCTGAAACGCTACTCAGAGTCATCGATGCCGAGCCATCAGAGTTCCAAGGCGGCTCAATGTTGGTTTTCGTCGACCCGCTGACCGTCTCGACCGAATATTCGCTTTCGATGCTCGACTCCGCATATCCACGAATACGAAAATTCGGTGCTCTTGTGAGCGGTGGAATGGAGTACGGAGACAATGGGATGTTCATGGGCGAGGAGTTGAAGAGGCAGGGCGCCGTCGGATTGTTGTTCAAATCTGACTTCAACGCCGACACGATAGTTTCAGGTAGCGAGACACCGATCGGCTCACCGATGACCATCACCTCGTCGAACCGTAATGTGATTCACCGGGTGGATGATCGTACGCCTCTGGAGGCATTGGAAGAGATCCATCGCAAGTCAGACGATGTGAGACGCAAGCTGATCACTCAGACTTTGGTGGCAGGAATCGAGAACGATCGCATGTCGTACCCGACAACAGGGATGTACGACTTCGTGATGCGGAACATTATGGACATTGATGATGTGACTGGTGCGATGGCCATTGGCGACTTGGTTGAAGACGGTCAGGCGTTCCAGTTCCATGTTCGGGATCCGGAACGAGCGGACACCGAGTTACGCATGAATTTAGAGGACTACGTGGTCAAGTGCGTAGATGGAGATCAAAGGCCACAAGCTGCCTTGTGCTTCAACTCTGTGACTCGCGGCACTCGCATGTTTGAACAGGAGCATCACGACTCTGCGATCATTGCCGACCACGTTGGCGAGACGCCCCTCTCGGGGTTCTTTTCGAACGGCGAAATCGTTTCTCGGTTGGGCGGATTTTTGGGTGATGAGTTCATGTCTACGGTCATGGGTTACACGAACACCTTGGTTGTGTTGCGCAGTGCGATGAAACGACCGAGCAGAAAAGAGTCGAAACTCTCCGCGGCAGACGTGAAAATCGACCGTCACGGGTTGGGAGGCTCTGGCGTTACTCGAGCTTCCTCAACGGCTTCGAGAGCTCGACGAGGCGGGCAACACTCCGAAGAGAACGGTTAGGGGTCCTGCCGAATTCTGGCGGCTTGGGTTCGGAAGTTGCGGAGATCACGTAATTTCCGAGAGTGGCAAGCAGGGCCAGCCGATAGTCGCGGGCAAGTTGCTCTTCGCTATATCTGTCTCTGATTTCGCGCGTTAAGGCTTGGTGATATCTGCCTAGCAACTCAGCTTCGTTCTGTTCGACGATGGCCGCGTCAGGAGCCGTCCCTAGCAACTTCGCGATATCGCTGGTCGATCCGCCATACACCGCGGCCTGCCAATCGATGATCACCGGAGTCCCCGCGCCGTCGCTTTCCCGACGAAGCATGAGATTTCCTTGATGCAGGTCTCCGTGCGACAACGTTTTGGGTCGGCCTTCCAACTCGTCCAGAACTTCTGCCAAGTGAGTCCCGAGGTAGTCAGCGGTTCTAACCAACTCGTCGACTTCACGTAGGTGGGCTTCGGGCGATGCGCCGAGGTTGTCCCATGTGGAGCCGAATAAATCTGGGTCTTGATTGAATATGTCGGCCCTGAGGGAAGACCTCATCCACCAATAATCGATCAATGAGTCGTCTTCCCAGTGCACAGAGTGCAAACCGGCCAGATCTACTAACGCCCGGGAAGTTAAATCAAGCGTCCACTCGCCCCGGCCAATCGGCTCTCCCAAGTCTTCGAACAGCATCGCATAGGTCTTGGATTCTTCATGAATTGCCGATGCATGTACGTACGGCAGGTTGGTTCCTTGCAGATCCTTGAGGATCTCGAAGATAGTTGCTTCTCGGACGTACGCGCCTTCGTTCGCTTCTCGGATTCGTTTAGCACGAACCTCGACCGGAACCTTGACAATCATCGAGCAGGGAGCGGTTCGCTCACACTTCGCGTCGGTGTAGACCCTGAACACCTGAGACAGATCCGGGTTGGCGCCGAGGACCACTTCGTAACGCGTAACGGTCGCATCGTCCCAACCCGCGCTGCGCATTAATGCGGTGGCGATTGCTGTGGGATCGGACCGGTCTGCGGCCGTCTCGATGAGTGACTCGGCTGGAGAAGAATGCATAAAACGCCTTAGTGTCGCGTCGCGAACCTGTATTATCACGTCATCAGCAAATAGTGAGGACTGTCAAGATGTCGAGATTCGAAGGTCGAACAGCATTAATCACTGGCGGTGCATTGGGCATCGGAGGCGCCACCGCTCGCAGATTGGCGGCTGAGGGCGCGAACGTCTTCATTGCCGATATCGACGATGATGCGGCGGCTGCAAATGTAGAGCGCATCCTGGAAGCAGGCGGCAACGCGTCAGCGTCGCACATCGATGTATCCAAGTCGGACGACTGCCGCCGGATGGTTGAGGAGGCCGTGGGAAAGTTTGGCGGGTTGGACATCTTGGTCCAAAACGCTTTCAGCGTCATATCTGGCGAGTCGCGCATCCATGGAGACGCCTTATCGGTTGAGGAAGATGAGTGGGATTACGGTATCGATGTACTGGTCAAGGCCTTATATCTTGGTGCCAAGCATGCGATTCCCCATATGCGATCGGGTGGCGGCGGCTCGATCATAAACCTCGCGTCGGTCCATAGCCTCCTCCAAGAGACGGGCATGCTGGTGTACGAGACCGGCAAAGCGGCTGTTGTGGGCATGACGCGCCAGATGGCCGTGCAGTACGGCCCGGACAAGATCCGAGTGAACGCGATCGGACCCGGTCACATCGTTGGAGAGGGGCTGGCCGAGATGTGGGCGGCGAACCCAACGGGGCATGCGTTTTTCGTAGACCAGTATCCCTTGAGGCGAACCGGAAAGCCGGAAGAGATCGCCGCCGGCATAGCGTTCCTCTGCTCCGACGACGCATCGTTCATCACTGGACACACGTTGATGATCGATGGCGGGTTGACGGTTCAGTTGCAGGAGAAGTTCGGATTGCGCCAAGCTCGCTACGCGCTCGAACACCGAGATTCCGAATACCCGTTCGCCGGGTTGGACTGATTATCCGGCGTCCATTACGCCTTTGTGGGCGATTTGTGAGATCGGGTTACGATCGTTTGGAGATTCGCGTTCTTGCAATTCTTCTGGAAGGGCTTCGCGAGAACCGATCCTCCCGGCTACGAAGCCACACATAACTGTGTAGAACTCATCCGACACGCCCAGCTTTTCGTGGGCGGCTTCGTTGTCAATTCCCGCCATGCCGTGGGTGTAGATACCCAGTGCTCGGGCTTGAAGAGCCAACGACATCCACGCGGCGCCTGTGTCGAATTGTGCAGTGCGTGGCCGCCTGCCCTCAGTGGTCAGCGTATTTGCGAAGATGTAACCGATTAGCGGGGCCTTGGTGGCCCAGATTTGATTGCCCGGCATGAGTATCGAGTCGAAGATAGGTCGATCGGGCCCATCGGTTTCGTAGACGAAGAGCCAAGGCTGCCTATTGAATGAGGAAGGTGCCCATCTTGCCCCTTCGAACAGGGACGCGACCTCTTCATCTGTCAGCTTCTCATCTGAAAACGATCTCGGCGACCATCGGTCGATGAACAACTGGTCAACGTTGGCCGAAGCGACTCGGGGGTTATCTGACTGGGTCATGTGGAGGTGATTGTGGTTTCGTAGTGCTTGCCGTCACGGACACAAACGTCCGATAACTCGAGTCTACGCGTGGCCATGAGTAGGTCCGGCGGCCGAACCTCTTATCGCAGTTGACGAGATAGGGTCGGAGAATAGTGACTCTGGTATCGGATGCAGGAGCGGCACCGCTGCATCGGGCAGATCGATATCGGCCAGCGTCTTGAATTCTCCTGTCTCGTCGTGTCTTCCCCCAACGACGAACTTGGAACCTAGGCGCTCGATCTCCTTTAACGCTTTTGCGGTTGCCGAGCCACTTGACGAGTTCGAATAGAAGCGGTCATCGAACAAGCGGACGGCTGTGTCGTAGCCGATGACGAAAACGGCTCCAGGCATGAGCCTCGCCTTCCCCACGAACGTTGCGGCTCGCGTCAACACGATCGAGTCGTGTTCGGGGTCGAACTGAGCCAAGCGCGCAATGATCGATTCTTTTTCGAGTGTCGGCTTCTCGACGTTTTGGACAGACAGCTCGAACGCAGATGTTCCGTCAACGCCGGCGACTTTCGCACCCGCCGACAGCAGCGACCTGTGAGCGCGGTGCAGAGGCCGGAACGATCCGGCGAGGACGATCAATGGCGAGGGAGGAGCATCGGTCCATCCCCCTCGAGGTGTAAACGCAATCAGCGGGCGATGTCCGGCCAGCAAATCGTCAATTAATCGTTCGTTCAACAATCTCATCCTCGGTAAGCTGAACTTCCATCCCGAATTGCAAGCCGAATGCCTCGGCTAGTGCGTTCATTATGAGGTTCTTGCAGATCTCTTCTTCGCCGGCCCGGCTTCGGGCGCCCTTCTTCATTACCAGCGAGTAGGTTGTAAGCCGATGTCCGTCGAACGAAGCGACATGGCATCGATTTTCTCCTCGGCGCTTCCGGTCCGTGGCGATCGCAGCGGTACATGAAACGCCTATCAACTCGCCTGGTGGCCCCTCGTCGCTAGCCAACGCCTTAGCGCGTTCAAAAGCCCTTGTTGCCATGATCCCCGCTTCTGTTGCTGAGACGTGACTATCAGCGGGTTTTCCGACGTATTCGTCGAGCGCAACGCGCGAGTACGGCACTTGAGCTTCGATCATGGTGCGGGAAGCTCCCGCAACTGAAAAGAGGGCGGAGATTGCGCTCGTGCCGGCACCAGTGATCACGAGGCAGGCTTTTGCCGGCGCATCGTGCAAAGCTTGGATTAGTTGATTTTGGTCCACAGCCGACATCGTTACCGCCGAACAGACTGAATCGCCGCTTGTTCCATGCCGAAGCCATTCATCTTGACATAATCCCACCATCAATGCCGACCATCTGACCGGTAACGTAGGATGCTTTATCGGAGAGCAGCCACGCCACCAGAGCGCCGACCTCTGAGGGATCGCCGTATCGCCCCAACGGCACCATCGCTTCGATCTTTTCTCGGGCGTCGGGGTTGCCGCCGTCGACAGACCGCATCATGTCCGTGTCGATCGGGCCAGGACAAATTCCGTTGACTCTGATCTTCATCCGGGCGTAGTCGAGTGCTGCGGCTTTGGTCAAACCGGTCACGGCGTGCTTGGTCGCGGTATAGGCAGGGCGTTTGATGTCGGCACGCAACCCGTTACGTGAAGAGTCGTTGACTATCGATCCTCCGGATCCCTGCTCGATCATAGCCTTCAGCTCGGCCTTCATACATAGCCAGACGCCTCGAACATTGACTTCCCATGAACGATCGAGCACGGAATCTTCGATTTCGTGCATCCGGCCGCCGTCTAGCAGCACGCCGGCGTTATTGAACGCGCAATCCAGTTGGCCGAATGTGTCCAACGTGTGCTGCACCATGCGATCGACATCACTCGGGTTGGTGACATCTGTGGCGACGTGAGAAGCGTTGCCACCGGATCTCTGAATTTTCTCGGCACCGGCTTCACAGAGGTCGGCCCGCCGGGCCGCCAGCACTACGTTGGCGCCGTTTTCGGCGAGAATCAGGGCCGTCGCGAGGCCAATTCCGGAACTGGCTCCGGTCACTAACGCGGTTTTGCCTTCGAGCATTTTCGTCACTTCACTTGGTTCCCTTTGTTCATCTATCGCCGACTTGTTGAAAGGATGCACGAATCGCGCCGCAACAGTGCCGAATCGGGGCACGATCACGGTGGGAATTTGCCCTTTGAGATGAAGAAATCCTGTGCATGTCCAGTTTGACAAACAGGTTGAGTGGTGCTAGATTTACCCGCGTATTGTATTTCGCGCTTTGAGGCGGGGTTGCAGTAGACCATATTGGTTTCTGTTGGCTACACGTGAGGCGCGGCAAGACCTTAAAGATGCGGTGACGCGAAGCATCGATCAGGGAAATCCCTTGTCAATCAAAATCGCGAATCCGTTATAGCGGAGGTTTTTTAGATGAAAGATAGTTATCTGATCAAGCGTTTGGCGCTATTGCCCTTGTTGGTGGGCGGCATCGCATTGATCGTCGGCGTTGCATGTGGCAGCGATGAACCGGACGAGGTAGAAGCTCCTGCTCCCACCACTGCTCCGGCCGCTACTGCTGCCCCTGCTGCTACCGCTGCCCCTGCGGCAACCGCGGCCCCGGCTGCAACAGCTGAAACAGCGATGGCGCCAGAATCGATGGAAGAGGATGTCGAGGTCGTGTACGCGGTCCGGGGCGTTGGCGCCGTAATCGGCTTGCCTACCATCGGACCGTACTCCGGAACTCCAACCGTCTCTGGCGGAGTTGAAGAGTACTTCTTCTACTTCGAAGACGGCGACCCGATGACCGGTGAACTTGTAGAGAATTGGGACATAGACCCGGCCGGCACACGCGTCAGGTTGACGATGCGAGAGGGTATCCCCTTCAACGCACCGGTCGGCTTCGAAGACACCGACTTTGGCGTGGTTGACGCCGACACCGTAGTTCGCTACTTCAACGAGTCGAACGCGACGACCAATCCTGACACCACCTATGGAAACTCGGGTGACTTCGCGGCCATCTTCTTGGAAGCCAAGAAAGTCGACGACCAGACGGTTGAGATTGGTCTGGTATCGCCCGTGTACTTCTGTTTGCCGATATCTCAGTTCGGTTGCTTGAGCGCCGCTCGAGGTCTCTACGCACTTCACCACGCCGACTTGTTCGACGTTGAGTGGGCGCGCGAGCACCACGTTGGCACCGGCCCGTTCGTGCAAGGCAATTGTGTCGCGGGCGACCGCTGCACGACAGAGGCGCTTGACGACCACTGGCGCGTCGTGCCCACGATCGACAAGTTCACGATGATCCAGGTTCCTGAGAACAACACTCGAATTGCGATGCTTCGCAATGGCGAGGCCGACCTTGCAGGATTGGACTTCAAACTCATCCCGGGCGTTGTGCAAGAGGGATACCGCTTCCTCGAGACGATGCCAGGTGGTTTCGTTGGTCAATCGATCTTGTTCCCAGGTCTTCTCTGGGAGCACTCTCACGCCCGCACTGGCGAACCGCTAGAGCCTTGGGCATGTGGTGACGACCGCTCGGCCAACGCATTCTCGAACGAGTGCGGAACCGGCCCGAACGAGGGTCCCTACACCGAGGACTACCCTTGGATAGGCAACCCTTGGGGCACACAAGACGCACCTTGTAGCGACGGTGACGGACCTGGTCTGGAGAAGTGTGGAAACGCACCTTACTCCGACACTAACAACCCCCCGGGTATGGATGACATGGAGCAGGCCCGCCTGGTGAGATTGGCGTTGTCTATCGCGATAGACAGGAATGAGATTAACGACGTGTTCCTCGACGGTAAGGGCACCCCCATCTACTCCGAGTACATGGGTCCCGAGTACCCTGGTTGGGACGCGTCCCGTACCACGGGTTGCTGGGACTGGATCGGAAATCGCATAGACTGCCCGGCTGAAGCCGCAGGTACCCCGTTTGAGAATGGTGTGCCGTGGGAAGCCCCCAATGGCAACCTTCAATTGGCAGACGCATTGCTCGCAGCTGCCGGCTACCCGCTGGTGGGTGGCAAGCGCCAGGGTATCGAGAACCTTACGCTTCAGGCGTACGTGGCGGAGATCGGCGAAGTCAGCCTAGAAGTAGCCGACTACATCACATCTCAGTGGGAGCAGCTGGGTATCGAGATTGAGCAGCTCATCGAGGACTACGGCGGAGTCATAAGCCAGCGCATGCGCCGGCGCGTGCAGCTCTTGCCAGTGTTCAAGAACGGCGACGTTCACTCGAACGTCTACCCGCTCGACTGGCCGCTGCCGACAGTTGACACCTCCTCCAGCCGACCTGGTTGGGGCGTAGGCTTCGAGTCGCAACCCGGTGGTAGGTGGCTCTTCGAGATCCTTGCCGAACAGGACAAGGCAGCCCGAGAGGACAAGCACCTCACTTGGGTTGACTACTCGATGTACTGGGTTCAGTACGCCGGGGTCGTGCAAGTTCCCAAAGGGGTGGTTGCCGGACCGAGGATTGCCGCTTGGAACGGGCGACAGCAGCACTACAGCAACGTTTCGTCCAACCCCGAGTTCATCACACTCAGGTAATTGAAGTGATGCTGATTGAGCCGGGCATCGATGAGGTGCCTAGGCTCGATCGCCAACAAGGTGCGCCCATCTTCAAGGTGGGCGCACCTTGTTGTCTAACCACCTCGGAAATCTGAGACAATTGCCGAGTGTTGCGAGTCTCGGAATCCGAGATGTCAGTTAGAATGGTTCGACGCTTGGAAAGCGACATCGAGTTCAGGTTGGCCTTTTAGTGAACACCAGCCAACCCCGTTAGCGCTCACAAGTAGATTGAGGAGATCCGTATGTTGCGATTCATGGCAGGTCGAGTATTCACTTCGTTGATCTCTGTGTTCGGTGCGACGTTGGCGATTTTCATTTTGGTGCACGTCAATCCGAAGGACCCCCGGGAGATGTTCGTTCCTCAGAGCGGGTATGGTTTGACACGTGAGTCTTGGGAGCGGTTGGGTAACAGGCTTGGGTTTGACAAGCCTGCTGTGGTTCAGTACGTGGAGTGGCTCGGGCGAGTCTTCAGATTGGACTTCGGGGTCTCGCTAGGCCTGCAAATAGGCGTTTGGGACATAATCAAAGGACGTTTGGGAGCCACTGTGCAGTTGGGTGTGGGAGGTTGGTTAATAGCAGTGTTGATGGGAATTCCTACCGGTGTGATTGCTGCTGTGCTGAGAGGAGGGTTTTTCGATTATCTGGCGAGAGGGATTGCGTTGATGGGTCAAGCGGCTCCGGCGTTTGTAACCGGTATCGTGATGATCTGGTTGCTCTCAGTGACTTTAGGATGGTTCCCAGCGGGAGGAAGGACTCCTGACGAATTTAGATTTTCCGAGTATGTCCTCCCATGCGTGGCCCTTGGTTGGGGCTCGGCGGCTGGATTGATGCGTTTGACGCGCTCCTCAATGTTGGAGATCCTCGATTCAGAGTTTGTAAAGATGGCACGTGCCAAAGGCGTGGGCTGGACAACCGTGATCTTCAAACACGCATTGCGCAATGCTTTGATTGCGCCGATCACTTCGATGTTGTTGTTGTTTGCCGGATTCCTTAACGGCGCATTAGTAATCGAGATCGTGTTTTCCTGGCCTGGGATCGGTCAAGTGGCGCTGCAGCAAGCCGTGCAAAACAACGACTTTCCCTTGCTTCTCGGCACGGTCATCGTGTTTCTGATGTACTTCCTGGTATTTGCCACGGTTGCAGATATCCTCTACACGATCATCGATCCACGAGTGAGATATCGGTAAATCTCGCAGTGTGGTTTCGAAGATCATTGATTGAGCAATTGGTAGGAACGCATGGCAACAGAAGCTGAAATTCAAGAAGCGACAGCGGGTGAAGCCGCATCGTCGAGTACGCAAGCCAATGTGTCTTACGGCACCCGTCGCGGAGACGTTTTCTCCGGCACTTGGTATTTCATCCGTCGCTACCCGGTTATTCCGGTTTTCGTCCTACTCGTTCTGCTAGTCGCTGCGATTATCGGCCCTTACGTGGCCCCCTTCCCGCGAGACAAGGGCTTCCCGCATGACCGCAACCTTCCGATTTGGTCGAAATCGAGAGCCTCGTATATCCCGTTGGGAGGGACGACGATTGAAGAGCTTAGCTATACGTCGTGTAATTACATCGATGTCGAGGTGGGCAGGGACTCCGAAAATATAGAACAGTGCGGCAAGCTTCACGTGTTTGGGGCTGATCACGCGGGTAGGGACATCCTCAGCCGGTTGCTGCACGGATCCCGGATCTCGATCGCGGTCGTTGGGTTCTCACTTACATCAGGGATGATGCTAGGGACCGCGGTCGCGTTGTTCAGTGGCTATTACGGCGGAATTTTCGACGAGCTCGTCACCCGATTCGTCGACATATGGAACGCGTTGCCGTTCCTAATGGTGGCAATCGTGGTCACTCAGGTTTTTGGAGCGAAGGTCGAAATTCTCTTTTGGAAGGTGGATATGCTGCTGTTTGTGCTGATGCTTGTGGCGTGGGTGGGATTCGTGAGGGTGATTCGCGCCCAAGTGTTCGTACTGCGAGAACTCGACTACGTCGCCGCGGCTCGAGTCGCTGGCGCTTCGGACGTGCGTATCATCTTGCGGCATTTGCTGCCAGGCATTACGAACACTGTGATCGTGGTTGCGAGTTTGAACACCAGCGGTCTTATATTGGCTGAGTCGACACTCAGCTTCGTCGGTGCGGGTATCCAGCCTCCGACCCCTGCTTGGGGTGTGATGACAAACCAAGGACGCGACTACATTCTTGAGGCGCCCCACATCACATTGGTGCCTGGATTCGCCATCTTTTTGGTCGTCCTTTCTATGAACTTCTTCGGAGACTGGCTCCGCGACAGACTGGACCCGAGGCTCCGACAAGTTGGGTAGCAACTCGCGAGGTATTCACATGATCCCAATGGGCCGCATTGAATTCAAGTTTGTTGTGTTGATTGCTGCGGTGGTCGCATTTGTCTCCATCGGGTGTGGCGTTCCCACACAGTTTGAAACTATCCAGACATTCGAGGCCGACAAGAAGATCGAGTTTGCCACGGCGACGGCCGAGGCAATCATCGCGGCTGGTGGCGACCCCGCAGCGGCTGCCGTCCAAGTGGCGGCAGGCAGCATTGCGGCCCAAGCTCAAGCCACGGCCGCTGCAAAGGCGACTGCTGCCGCGGAAGCCGGTGAGAGTGGCTCCGGTGGCTCTGCCGTGGGTACGGATGTAGGAACCGAGACTGAACAGGCGATCGAAGTTGAATTTGAATTGCCAGAGGGACCCGCGCAATCGGGCGAGGTGACGATATCGCTGGAGAACAGTGGGGTGCCCGTGCCTCAGGTGGTGAAGATCACGGTCGGAACTGTTGTTACTTGGGAAAATACTAGAGGAACCGCCAGTAGCGCCGCTAGTTACGAAGGGGAAGGTGAGCAATTTGATTCTGGTGAACTTCGTCGTGCGCCCTTTAGCAACGAACTATGCTGTTTCTCACACGCCTTTACGGTCGTCGGATGCCACCGGTACCACTCGTTATTCTCAGGCGACATCGGCATTGGTGCCGTGTGCGTCGTAGAGGAGTAAGAGACGGCCGCCGTGCATGGCCGGAAGCCGCTAACCCCCGCCTACTGGGCGCACGATCTCCAAGACGTCATCTTCTTTAATGATGACATCTTCGAAGCTGTCCCTGGGTAGGACGTCTCCGTTGTAGGCGACAGCTATCCTGCGTTCAGCGAGGCCTTTGCTCTCTAAGTACGCCAGAATCGATATTGATTGATGCAGTTCAACCTCAGATCCGTTGACGGTAACGCAGATCGGCATGACTTGGTTGACTTCTACTATCCAGCGACAGTAGCGTAGGGACCGACTAAGCAGCCCGGCGCTGGTCGGAGATGCTACCAGTTTCGAGAGGCTTGCCTTGAGCGTCGATTATGAGTGGCTGAGTGCGCTTTACGACCGCTTCGCGCGACACGATGCACTTCGCGGCGCTGACGAGCGACGGTAGCTCGTACATCACGTCGATCAACAGCTCTTCAACGATTGCCCTTAGGCCCCGTGCACCTGTGCCGTGGCTACGAGCCTGATCGGCGATTGCGCCGAGGGCATCGTCTTCGAACTCCAATTCGATCTTGTCGAGTTCCAGCAGCTTTTTGTATTGCGAGATGATCGAGTTGCGTGGCTCCTCAAGGACCTGAACGAGTTGATCACGTGTCAAGTCTGAAAGACCGACGACCAATGGCATCCGCCCGATGAATTCGGGGATAAAGCCGTATTCTCGGAGGTCTTCCGGAGTGACATCTGTGAGATCGCGCTGAGCCGCGGCCGTCCCATATTCTTCGCTCTCGGAAGCCGCACCACTGCCATTGCCCAGGTTGAAGCCCATCCCGAATCCTTCGCGTGCCTGACGTTGTCTCCGACGGATCAATTCGTCGATTCCCTCGAACGCGCCGCCAAGAATGAAGAGGATGTTGGCAGTATTGACTGAGATGAATTCCTGGAGCGGGTGTTTGCGGCCTCCCTGAGGCGGCACGTTCACAACTGCCCCTTCCAAAATTTTGAGAAGCGCCTGTTGGACACCTTCACCTGAGACATCACGAGTTACAGAAGGGTTGGCTTCTTTGCGCGCGATCTTGTCGATCTCATCGATGTAGATGATCCCGCGCTCTGCTTTAGCGACATCGTAGTTGGCGCTCTGGAGCAGTCTGAGGAGGATGTTTTCTACATCTTCGCCAACGTATCCGGCTTCGGTAATTGAAGTGGCATCTGTGATTGCAAATGGCACCTTCAAAATTCGCGCCAGAGTCTGTGCGAGATACGTCTTTCCGCATCCTGGAGGCCCGACCAACATGATGTTGGTCTTCTGGAGCTCCACGTCATCGTCCTCTTGCGTCTCCCTCACCAACACGCGCTTGTAGTGGTTGTAGACGCCGACGCTGAGGACCTTCTTCGCCCATTCTTGTCCGATGACGTACTGCTTCAGTTGGTCGTAAATCTCAACAGGGGTCGTAGGCGAGATCTTGCTGACTGTTCTCTCTTCCGCATCTCTTTCGCCAGGCGGCTTGGTCGCTTGTCGGATGATGTTGCGGCACCGCTCAACGCACTCGTTGCAAATGAATATGCTGTTTGGGCCGGCAATCAGCATACCAACCTCGGTCTGCTGCTTCTTGCAGAACGAGCAGAGCTTCCGGCCCCTGCCCCGCTGGATTGAGTTTCTGTTGCCGTTGCTGTTCAAATTATGGCTTGATTAGAGCTTCGCTTCGTATATTCGTCATCCAACGGTCGCTTCACACGACTCCGGACTGCACCCTGCCGTTACGGCCATCGCCTCGAGTTGAGTCGTGAACCTGGTCGACCAATCCGTACTCGGCGGCTTGTTCGGCCGTCATCCAAAAGTCTCGATCGCTGTCACGCGCAACTTGCTCGTAAGATTGGCCGGTGTGATCGGCAATGATCTGACGCAGTCGATCTTGAATCCGTAGGGTTTCCCTGGCGTGGATCTCGATGTCGGATGCTTGGCCAGATGTGCCGCTCATAGGCTGGTGCATGTGGATCGTTGAGTTAGGTAGAGCGAATCTCTTGCCCTTTGTTCCCGCTGCTAGCAGAATCGTCCCAAAACTAGCGCAGAGTCCGACCGAAATGGTCGAGACGTCGCAGGTTATCAACTGCATCGTGTCGTAGATCGCCATGCCGTCATAAACGGAGCCTCCAGGCGAGTTTATGTAGAGGTTTATGTCTCTTTCGGGATCTTCCGCCGCCAAGTAGAGAAGTTGAGCGACGATCACGTTTGCGACCTGCGAGTTGATGGGAGTGCCCAAAAACACGATGCGCTCCTTTAGCAAGAGCGAGTAGATATCGTATGCTCGTTCACCCCGCGCGCCGGTCTCGATGACCATGGGGATTATGTTTTCAGGGATGCTCAAATTGGTCATGTCGCAAGTTTCTCCAACTTGGGGTTATTCGTCAGTATTGGGCTCAGTCGTTCCACGTGCGATTTGGACTGCGTTGCTCAAAGACTTCTGGCGGCTTAGGTAGCGTCGCACAGACTCGCGGGTCTCTTCGTTGTCCTCTAGCCGTTCTGCGCCGGGTGCTGCAGATTCATTTGCCCGGTTGATCTCGTCCAAGATCTCCTCGTCGGAGACCTCCACGTCTTCAGCGTCCGCCAGCTTCTCGATAACCAACGATCTCTTTATTCTAGTCTCAGCGGTTTGTTCGGCCTGTTCAAACGTTTCGCTGGGGATATCGTCGGCGCTAACAGGTTGCGGCCTTCTACCCATCAGTTGCTGTCGTCGCTCAATTTCGTGCTCCAACATGTGGCGACTTTCCCGCTCGACGATGATCGGCGAGATGTGGAACTCGCTGTTCTCCACTATCGCATCAACGACCTTCGTCTCAAGAACCCGGATCAAGCGGTTCTCAGCTTCCTCCTCGAGTGCTTCACGTAGGCTTGCGCGTAGTTCGTCTAAAGTTTCTACGCCGTCCTCACCGTAGATCGCCGCCAATCCATCGTCCAACGGCGGCAGAATCTCTTGCTTCACTTCCGAAACCGACACGCTTATATCAGCCGTTTCGCCTGCCAATTCTTCGTTGCTCAACGCTGCAGGGACTTCTAGTTGCATGAACTTGTCGTCACCGGGAGAGAGTCCGGCGATGCTTTCGTAAAACCCTTCGAACGGAACGGTTGCTCCTTCACGCAGGAAGAACTCTTGGTCTTCAACATTGAAGAGCTGCGTTTCGCCGACCATTGCGTTGACGCTCATAGTCACCACATCGCCGATCTCGGCAGGACGCTCAGCGGGTTGTAAGTAGGCCTGAGTCCTTCTAATACGATCGATGGCTTCGTCGACCGTCTCTTCGGTTATCTCATCGACCTCATCGTCGAGTCGTATCGATTGGTAATCACCCAACATAGCGTCCGGCGCCAGGGGAACAGTGACGCTTAGCACAACGACGGGATCAGTCTCGGTCACGTCCACTCGTGGCGTGGCGAACGGGCTTAAGTCTTCCTGCTCAACGGCGATCGCCACAGCGTCCGGCACAAGGGACTCGATCGTCTCCTCGACTAGGTAATCTTTGCCGACGAAGTTCTGAATTAACGCTCGCGGTGCCTTGCCCTTGCGAAACCCGGGAATGTCGACGCGCTGTGAAACTCGTTGAGTTGCAGAGGCGAGATGACGTTCGTACAACTCGGAATCCACCTCGACCCTGAGGACGACCTCGCCGGGTTCGGATTTTTCCTGTTTGACGTTCACGCCCATCGCATCGGCGAAGCACTCATTTCATCGTGAAGCAGGGTAACCAATAGCACTAACCAAGGCCATAACAGCACCGCGACACGAAAATGTCGACTAAGTTGATTGTAATTTAGGCGTGGTTGCGGTAATCGGCGCTTTCCCCGTATCGATTCGCACGATGCTAATCGGTCACAGCGTTGACCGTAATCCCCAGCTCGGAGAGTTGGGCATCGTCTATTGGCGATGGAGCATCGAATAAGGGGTCGATAGCTGATTGCGTCTTGGGAAAGGCGATTACTTCACGAATCGATGTTTTGCCGGCCAACATGGCCACCAGACGATCCAAGCCTAAACCCATCCCGCCGTGAGGGGGCGCCCCGTAACGAAATGCTGTTAACAGGTGTCCGAATCTCTCTTCAATCTCCTCGCCCGAGTATCCAATCACGTTGAATACCTTCGTCTGCACCTCCGGGTCGTGGATTCTGATGCTGCCGCTGCCCAGTTCTACTCCGTTGCAGGTCAGATCGAAGAGATCAGCGTATACGCGTCCGGGATCTGACTCGATGTAGGGGATGTGCTCTTGCTTGGGTGCGGAGAACACGTGGTGCGCCGGAGTCCATGCTGCGGCAGCGTCGTCCCACTCGAACAACGGGAAGTCGTAAATCCAAGCGAACCTGAACTCGTTCGGGTCGACCAGTTCCAACCGTTTTGCGAACTCGCCTCGCAAGGCGTTTAACGCGTTGTTTGCAACTCTCTGCGGGCCAGCGACTATGAGCATCAAGTCTCCGGGTTGTGCGCCAACTCGTTCGGCGAGTTGCTTCACGACTTCAACAGTCATGTAACTCTTTAGCGGAGAGCGAATGTGTTCTTCACTGATGCGTTCGATGTCTCCCGCCGTTTCGTCGATCGCGATATAGACCAGGCCTTGTGCGCCTGCCGCTCTTGCAACGTCGATCAAACTGTCTGTCTGTCTGCGGGTGTAGTTCGCACAACCTGGCGCCGAAAAGCCGCGGATCGTGCCCCCAGCTTCGGATACGGCCTTGAATACACGGGCCTCTGATAGAACCGCGATATCGGTCAGTGTCGCCATCTCCAGGCCGAAGCGGACGTCGGGCTTGTCGGAGCCGTACTTCTCGATTGCTTCGTCGTACGGCAACTTCAGGAATGGTGTGGCCATCTTCGCATCAGGCTTCGACTCCTTGATGATCCGCGTATAGAGACCTTCCACAAGATCCATCACATCTTGCTGGTGGACGAAACTCATCTCGAGATCGAGTTGAGTGTGTTCGGGTTGCCTGTCCGCTCTTAAGTCTTCATCCCTGAAGCACTTGGCGATCTGGAAGTATCGCTCCACACCAGAGACCATCAAGATCTGTTTCAGCTGCTGCGGCGATTGCGGAAGAGCGTAGAACGAACCCGGGTTTACGCGAGACGGGACAACGTAGTCCCGGGCGCCTTCGGGGGTGGACTTGATGAGTATGGGTGTCTCGATTTGAGTGAAGCCTTGGTCTGTGAGGTGGTCCCACATTAGGTGGATAACCCTGTGCCTAAGCTGCAATTGGGCGAGCATCTCGGGACGCCGTATGTCCACGTATCGGTACTTGAGCCTCGTCGATTCGTCGGCGTCCACATCGTCTTCGACTTCGAACGGGGGCGTCAGCGACTTGTTCAGCACCTGAGTCTCGTGAGCGATGAGTTCTACGTCTCCAGTGTCAAGCGACGGGTTCGCCGCTCCTGGAAGCCGTGCAGCAATTTGGCCTCGGACTTGCACAACCCACTCGCTTCGCATCGCCTCGGCCGTCTCGTGTGCGGCGATTGACACTTCGGGGTTGAATACGACCTGGAGGAGTCCCGACCTATCTCGTAAATCGAGAAAGATCAGGTTGCCATGATCGCGCCGTCTGTGAACCCAGCCGGCCACTGTCACTTCTCGGCCAATGTCTGAAGCCCTGGGGGCTCCACAGTCTGTGTCTTTATACATGCCTTAATTCTCCAACAGCAGGGAAGGGCGCGCAGCCGGGTCAACTGAGCGTGTCTGGCAACGTCGCAGACGCATAGGGGTGGGCTTTAACGTCGAAGCCCTGCTTTGAATCGCGGATCGGTATTAGTCGGGCAGTGTTTGGACAAGGACCTGATCAATTCACTTGAGGAAATGGTCCTTGCCCTACCTATTGCGCAGATTACCGATCAAACGGTCGCCGTAATTCCACAAGCCAGCCGTGACGAGCGACGCGGCTAACAACTTGACGAGGTCGCCTGGGATGAAGACGTACATGCCCTGCTGAAATAGCTGGCCGTCGGCAGGCCAACCGAAGTCGTATGAGGAGAGCCAGATGAGGGCTGGAGCGTATATGAGGAGATTTCCAATTGCGTTCGACCACAACGAGCGCGAGTGTGTGAAACCGATTTGGCTCAGAAATCCTGTAGCGCCGGACGCTAAAACAAACCCGATCAGGTATCCACCCGTCACTCCCGTGATGTAGGTCCAACCATCGTCCGGCGTCTTCAGCGCGAACGGCTCGTTGGCAAACAATGGGAGACCTAGCGCGCCGATAGCGATATACCCCACAACGCTGGCGATTCCCCAACGCCATCCCATGACGCAACCGGTGAGCAAGACGCCGAATGTCTGTAGCGTGATTGGCGTGGGGTTGTCTGGGAGGTAGAAACGGCCTTTGGCGCAAAGGGATATCAACACGACGAACGCGATGGCTGCGAACACGCGATGAATCGTGCGGGCTTCGGGGAAGAGTGTGTCGAACAGCGACCTGCCGAGTCGAACCTGAACCTTGGAGCGTTGAAGCGCGTCGGTGCCAACGGTAGAGAATTGCATGTCTTCGTCTAACCTACAACCGGACGCTTGTCGTTCCCCAAAACGCCGTTGATCAACGGCTTGATGAGGTGGTTTTAACTAGCTACAGGGGAGTTTACGCGCCGCCAAGCCGACCGTTGGGGGATCCTATAGTTTCGTCATCGATGTCGATGGGGAGGCTGTAGTTTCGCTTCTTCACCTCTAGAGACACGAATGTCTCAGTTCGCTGCACGCCGGGCGTTTTGCCTACGTGCTCCCTTATGAACTCACCCAATGCGTAGGAGTTGGGCAACGTCGCCCACGCGAACACGTCGTAGGTTCCAGTGGTAATGCTGACGAAGGTTGTGTACTTCAACGCCGCCATTCTTGCGGCGACCTCTTCCAACTTGTCTGGTTCAACCTGCATCCCGATCAGTACTTCCGAGTGGTAACCCATTTTCTGGGGATCGGGAACGGCCACAATATCGATCGCATGCTCCGCGGTCAATTTCTTTAGACGTCTCCGCACCGTGCCTTCGCTAACTTTCACCTGTTTGGCAATCTGTGCGTTTGGTGCGCGACCGTCCTTCTTGAGCGCGGCGATGATTTGGCGATCGAGTGTGTCCATGAGTTCATTTCCTTGATGGCGTCTTCAGCGTGCAACTAAGTGTGAATCGACACTCCCATTTGCGCAAGAATCCCACACGCGAGGATGTTGGCTGAAGTTCGAAAAACGCAATATTCTGAGATCAATTGCGCGAAAACCACACTTAACCCAACATTATACTGCAGAAACGCGCTGTTTTTGCGAGTTATGTGAATGGGCTTACATTTGTCGCATAGAGCGTGCGACCTAGCCCTGACGATTTCGCCACGATTAGAGGCAGTAGACTACGTTAAGATTGTAATAGAGAGCGTTAAATCGACTGCGTTTCGGCCAAATCTGCCATGTATGATCTAATCGAACGCGGCCCTAAAACATGTGGCTTGGATGCCTCGGAGGGATTAGATGACGATTGACAGTGAGAACGGTATTGTGTCATTCACACCTGCCGCTCTGGGCAAGCTCGTTGAGGTGTTGGACGAGCAGGACGCCAGCGACGCCTATTTGAGAATCTCTGCCGTCGCAACCCCGCAAGGCGGAGTGGAGTACACGTTTGGTTTGGAAGACGAGCCGGCGGACGACGATCACTCCGTGGAGGAGGGATCGGTGAAGGCGCTGGTTGATGACTCTAGCGTTCCATTGCTATTCGGATCCAGCATCGACTATGTCGAAGGCTTCCAGCGATCCGGTTTCGTGATCTCAAATCCTAACTTTGCAGGTGGGTGCGCGTGTGGCGGCGGCGGATGCGGGTGCGGAGGCTAACTAAAACGCCTCGCTTCCTCTGGCCCGGCACTCAACTGAATTCGATGCGCATAGGAGCATTTGACGGATGACATACATAATTTCAAAGGGTTGCATCGATGTGATGGACGGCTCCTGCGTTGATGTGTGTCCTGTGGATTGCATCTACTCGAAGCCGGGCGACAATCAGCTGTTCATAAGCCCGGACGAGTGCATCGATTGCGCCGCGTGCGAACCAGTATGTCCCGAAAACGCCATATTTCCTGAGGACCAGGTTCCCGATGACGAACAAGAGTTCATACCGCTCAACTACGACTATGACTACGACAGCTCGGAGCCGGGCAAAAACGTCTGATCGGGCGCGCCGTTCCTTTCCCGTCGTCCCCATGACGACGCTCATAGCTTCTTGACCAACGATTCTGTTTGGTTGTCGAAGTTTTTCGACGACCGATCGTTAAACGAGATTCACAATCGCTGGGTATGATCTGTTGGTATCTGAACGACACCAACAACCTCCTGGAACCATCACATGCCCACACTCGCGTTAGTCTCGATCCTCTGCGGTGGGGATCTCCGATCCACAGTGGATTTCGCGATCCAAGAAGGGTTCGGTGCTGTCGAATTGCACGGTCGGCACCACAGCGCAGATGATCTGACCGAAGGCGATATCGAGTTCCTCCAGATGGCGACGGCTTCACATGGCATCACTTTCAACATGCACTTCGTGCACGCCTCCCTACCCGCGTCTCACAGAGCTAGCGTTCAGAGCGAAACATCGGCGAAATTCAAACGCGACGTCGAGTTGGTGTCGCGACTTGGTGGTACCAGGATCGTGCTGCATTCTGGGATGGTCGACGTGCCAACGTTAACTTCGCCGGAACATGCTTCAGAGATAGTCAGACGTGAGTCGCTCCGAAACCTCACTCGATTCATAGAGCGTGCCGCGCCTGTCGCCGAGGCGTCGGGGGTCGACATCTGCGTCGAGAACCTGCACCATCATCCGGGTTATGCGGTGCAGTCCTATGCCGAGTTGGCAAGCGTGATCGACATTGCCAACCGCGACAACGTTGGCGTGACGTTGGACGTAGGTCACGCTTTGATTGGCGACGGCTTGGAGGAATCGATTGGCGAGTTCGGCGATCGTATCCGTCATCTGCACCTCAACGATGCGATTGACGGGGTGGAGCACCACGAGATAGGGACGGGGGTCTTGGACTTCCAGGAACTCTCGCCGGTGATAACGGGCGACATGGAGATCCAGTTCGCCACACTCGAGGTGGGGTTCCGTTCAAGCGACGGCGAGGGCGTAAACCTACGTAGCCGAGAAGTGTTGCGGCGCCACTACGGCGACGCTATCGACTGAAAGATAAGGCGCCGATTAGACGGCGCACTCGCCTTCACCGCGTTCGAGTTTGTAAAGGGCTGTGTTGCCCCAGTCCATGTACGTCTCGATGTGGTCGCGGTCCAACGGTCCGATCTCCGCTTTCCACGGTCCGAACATATCCTCAAACGGTTGAACCCCAACACGATCCATGTAGGCGTTGAACTCTTCGCCGCGTTCACGGTTCGCTTTGTAGTTATCAACGATCATCTCAAGGGCTTCTGGGGCACGCTTTGCAGGAATTCTCGAGCGAATTCGGTAACCCACTCTCACGGGACCTTCGGTTGATGCGCCGCCGAGGAACAGCTCGTACGCCGGGACCTGTCCACCGCCGCCCTTCATCACGGCGCCGTGGAAACCGATGGCGGCAACATGGTGCTGACCGCATGAGTTCGGGCATCCGCTGGCCTTAATGTGGATATTGCTAACCAGAGAGTCGGAGAGGTCCATCGTATCCAGTTTTTCGCCGAGGGCTTTATTTAGGCCCATAGACGATGTAATGCCCAGTTTGCACGAATCGGTGCCAGGGCATGTGACGATATCCCTGATGGTTTCACGCCCTGTGTTGGCAAGGCCGATCTTGTCTAGAGCCTTGTAGAGGCCATACAAGGATTCGGTTCGGACCCAGCGGAATACGATGTTCTGCTGCTGGTCTATACGGGCCCGCCCGCCAGCGAACTCGCGTGCGAGGTCCGCCAATGGGTACCACTGTTCGGCGAATATATCGCCTCTCTCTACGCGGACATAAACGAGGTTGAATCCGTTTTGACGCTGCTCCTCGGCTGAGCCCGACTTCCAACGATCGAATCGCTCGTCGTCGTCCGGCTCAGGTTCGGGGTTTTCCGGAATCGGCGGCGCGTCCAGAGCCTCATCTTCGATGAACAGAAGTGAATCGAGATCGATTTGCTTCTTGGCCCAATCACCCTTCAACTCTTCATCTACCAATTCGCGGAATTTCTCGATGCCGAGCCGCTTGATCGTGAACTTGATCCTCGCCTTCATGAGGTTTTTGCGTTCCTCATCTTGGCGGTTAAATACCCGAAGCGCGGCCTCTGCGTGTCGGATGAAGTCTTCTACGGGCACGAATTCGGTCAGAGTTTCGGCCATCTGCGGCATAGTCGAGAGGCCGCCGCCTACGACGATCTTGAAGCCTCGTCTTCCATCCCTCATGCGAGCGACAAAACCGACATCGTGAAATGGCGTCATCGCTTCGTCGAATTCGGATCCGGAAAAAGCGGTTTTAGACTTGCGCGGCATGTTTTGCGTCGTGGGATGGCGCAAGAAGTATCGGGCATAAGCCGCGGCGTAAGGTGTGACGTCGAACACCTCGTGTTTCGACACTCCGGCCGAAGGATGCGCCACAACATTTCGCACTGTGTTCCCACAGGCTTCGCGTGTGGTTAAACCAGCATCGCCGATCAGTCGCATCAACGCAGGGGTCTCGTCGAGCGGCACGTGGTGGAACTGCACGTTTTCGCGAGTCGTCAGGTGTCCCTTCTTGAGTGGGGCAAACTTCTCAGAAACGTCGCCTAGGATCTCCAGTTGGTGAGAGGTAAGACCCCCGAACGGCACCTTGATCCTGACCATCTGGCGATCTGGTTGCCTTTGGCCGTAAATTCCCTGCCTCAATCTGAAGCGCATGAATGGCGTGTCTTCAAAATCGCCGGATTTGAAGCGCTCTTTTTGCTCCTCGAAGTGGGCGATCTCATCTGCATCAATCGCCATTACCCGGGCGTTGCTCGCGTCGGGCGTCCAACCGGTTTTGTTTTCGCTTGAAACTGTTGTCACTTTTGTCACTCTGCGGGCGGAATTTGTTCGAAAGCCACTAAGCCGAGCGATTGCGCTCGGCTCGAATATTGTGATTAATCATACACCTGCGATTCAATAGGTGAGAACGATACTCGAAGGGCGGGTTATCAGCCCTCTTGTAAACTCGTTGCAACCTGAAACTCTACCGTCACGAGATCCAAAATGAACGTCCAAGAATTTTCTGGCATCCACTTCATGATGCCTACTCCGTTTGCTGCTGATGGCTCAGTAGATCACGAGCCGATCGAAAGGCTGGTCGAGTGTGCAGCGCGTGCTGGCTGCACGGGTGTGGTTACCCTTGGCGTGATGGGCGAGGCGCATCGGTTGGTGGATTCCGAGCGAGCAGGTGTAATCGAGTCGGTGGTGAGTGCCTGCCAAGGCAGGTTGACGGTGACGGTGGGTGTGAGCGCCCAGAGCGGCATGCAAGCCGCTACGCGCGTGATCGAAGCTCAACAGCTCGGCGCCTCTGCGGCCATGGCGTCTCCTCCCTCGCTCGCAAAGCCCAACGAAAGCGCCGTGTACTCCTACTACGAGCAACTAGACAGCGCGGCCACCATCCCATTAGTTGTGCAAGACCTTCCTGAGCAGACCGGCGTTCACATGATGCCAGACTTCATCGCACGTCTGAACGGTGACCTCCAACACGCCAAGTATCTGAAGCTCGAAGATCCGCCAACGCCGCCTAAGGTTTCTGCCGTCAAAGCGCTGACGAATGGATCCATGGGGATATTTGGGGGATTGGGCGGAGCGTTTCTGTTCGAGGAGTTGAGGCGCGGCGCATGTGGCACGATGACCGGGTTCGCCTATCCTGAGGTCTTGGTGGCGGTCTATTCCATGTTCTCAGAAGGCGACACGGAGTCTGCGCGCCAGATGTTTTACAGATGGTTGCCACTCATTAGGTACGAAAACACGGCGGGGCTCGGACTCTCGATACGAAAACACCTCATGACGAAGCGCGGGTTGCTCGCCTCGCCCGCCGTCAGGCCTCCGACGCCGTCGATTGACGCATTGGGCATCGAGGAACTTGAGGACATCCTTTCGGCGATGGGCCCGATAATCGATTCCGATATTTCAGAACCGGCGTTGCGGTTCTGAATTTGGCGTTCGGACAGTTACCATGCGATTAACATTACGCATACACGCGCTGAAAGGCGCTGGCGAGTGTCGGCGCGTGGTCCCTTATCCTCATATTTCGTGATGTCTGAAGAGCCGCTGAATTCGGATCAAGAAGAGCAAGCCATTTTCTGCATGCATTGCGGCACGCGAAATGTGGATGTTGAGTACGCGTGTGACCGCTGTGGCGAACGGGTGTATGTTCCCGATACAAGCCGCCCACCGCCGCTGGGATTCACTAGCTGTACCAATTGCAGGGCCGCGAATGAGTCGCACGCTTCTTACTGTGCGGCCTGCGGTTTGGAATTAGACCACAGCGCTCGAATATCCCCTGATGGCACGGGGTCGGGTGGAGACGAGGAAGCTGATCGCGGACGAAACGGCGCTTGGGGTTCCATCTCAAGGTCCGGATTTGGCGGAGGCCGCCGCGACGACCAATCCCCAGTCGGTGGTGGCGATGTGCCGATTAGGCGTCCGAGTCAATGGGGTTTGCCGAAGCGATCGAACCGCCAGAGGCAGCGTCGGAGGCAGATTCCGCAAGAGATAAGGCGCTGGAACTGGTCAGCGTTCATCCTAGGACCGATTTGGGGCCTTTCCCACGGCATCTGGTGGTCGGCATTGGGACTGCTCCCGTTTTTGCCTATTCTTCCAAGACAGTTGACAATCGCCACATGGGTATTAGTAGCGGTTTTGCTGGGACTCAAGGGCAACGAGCTCGCTTGGCGCGCACGGCGATGGGAAAGCGTCGAGAGGTTTTTGGCGGTTCAGCAACGCTGGATGACGTGGAGCGTCATCTTCGCCATAGGTTCTTTGCTGGCAGTGATAGTTTTTCTATTGTCCCAGTAGCGCCTACGTTGGAGCAACAGTGCGGCGCGTCAGTGGCGCCCGAGCCGTTCTTTCTGCTCTCGAACGAATCGACGCGCTTTTCGAACAATTTGGTGAACGTCACATTGTTCATTGCGGGTGTAGTCATGATCACAGCGTCTTCACCGTTATCGGCGTAGTATCTGTGCCTGATGCCCGTCTCGGTGAACCCGTACTTCTTGTACAAGGACCTCGCAGCGGCATTCGACTTGCGAACCTCTAGGGTCGCGGTGCGTGCCCCGTATCTATAGGCCTCGTTCAAGGCTTCGATCAGCAACAACTCGCCTACGCCTCGGCGTCGTTCGCCCGGCCTGACGACGATCACCACGATGTGCGCTTGATCGACCGCAGTCCAAACGCCAACGAAGCCTGAGACATGATCTGCGCCTGATGGTTCGCTCGGTGATCTGTTGGAGCCACGAAAGCGATGGACAAACCTACTGCCCAGACCTCTCAATCCTCTGTTTGCCGCTCTGCGCGATTCCCGAGATTCTTCGCCGCTCATGGGCCTCACGGCGAGTATGTACGAGATGTTGGATTGTCGCAACTCGCGGGAGAACGGCGCAAACGCCAGACGGGGCCCGAACGCTTCGCGTTGAATGCGATCCATGACCCTCGCATCATCGATCGTGGCGTATCGAGTGGTGAAGCTATTGCCGGTTGGACGGGTTGCTGTAGCCATTTGACGGTTTCGACTGTTGGGTCTTACTCAAATCGGATCATATTTGGGTTGATTCGCCTAGACCCAAACAACCTCGCGTAACGTGTATCTGGGTTTCTGCCTCGTCATTCACCGCTTCGGCAGGAACTCTCAACCAAGTTTAGGGTACGCGGAAATCGCGTTGCCCATTGGTGATAACTCAGGTTGGAATTGTTAAAATCTTCAGACTGTACCCCCTAGGCGCAAGGCAATAATAGCTGGACGCTGGGGCGTCACGATCCCCGAACTAATGATTCTCAAACGACTGTTAGCGCATTTTGTCGGATTGCGCACCGCGGTGGGCACCGCGACCGGACCGCAGGTGACTGCAACCGCGAGTCCTGACACTGGTCGGGAAGGTTTGTGGGTACTTTGGCGCATCGTTAAGATGGCTCTCGTTCACCGCAGAGTCTTGTTCATTGGCCTGCTGGGAATCCTCGGGTCATCCATCTTCCAACTGTTCATACCCCTGCAGATCGGTAGCGGTGTCGACACTGTTGAAAAGTTGATCACGGGTGCTGAAACCAATCGCGACGCGCTTCAGCGGGACCTTTTGCAAATTGCGTTGGTGTTATTGATGCTCTCTCTTCTTAGGGGAGTATTCACGTTCATGCACAATTTCGTGAGCGAATTGGTGGCGCAACGGATCGGGTACCGGTTGCGGATACAGTACTACGAGAAGCTCCAGCGCTTGAGCTTCGCGTATCACGATCGAAAACACACCGGCGACCTGTTGACGAGAGGGCTCTTGGACATCGAAGGCGTGCGAGCGTTTGCCAGCAGGGCCCTCTTGCGTGTCATCTACCTGCTCATATTCCTCAGTGCGGGCGCCGTTCTGATGTTCCAGACTGATCCGTTGCTGGCTTTGTTGAGCCTCAGCTTCGTGCCGTTCGCGGCTTGGAGATCGATCGTCGCCCGACTTCAAACTTCACGCGGGTGGCGGTTGTACCAAGAGCAGATGGGCCGATTAACCAAGATCATGGACGAGAACCTGAAGGGCACACGCGTGGTACGTTCTTTCGCCGCGGAGTCCTATGAGATGGGGAAATACGACATAGCCTCGGAGGAGGCGTTCAGGCGGGCTTTTCGCCTCGTATCGGTCCGTGCTGTCAATCTCTCTCTAATCACGGTTGCATTTTTCGTGGCGATGGCATTGGTCCTGCTGGTTGGTGGGTTGAAGGTCTTGGACGAAAACGATCCATTCACTCTGGGTCAACTGGCTCAATTCTTCGCCTTCATGGGGATACTTAGAACTCCAGTGCGCATGCTCGGGATGGTTGTCGCGGGTTGGGCCCGAGGCGCAGCCTCAGGAAAGCGCCTATTTGAGGTCCTTGACGAGATTCCTGAGATCCATGACGAACCCGGAGCCAAGGATTTAGAGATAACTGACGGTGCGTTGCGTTTCGAAAACGTCGATTTCGCGTTCATGGACCAGTTCGGTGACGAAAAGGTGCTTATCGACATCTCGTTCGAAGCGAGGCCTGGCCACACAATCGGCATCGTGGGACCGCCAGGATCCGGAAAATCGACTTTGGCGCACATGATTCCTCGCTTCTACGACCCGACTGACGGTCGAATACTGATCGACGGTCAAGACATTCGCGACGTGACTCTCGAGTCCCTGCGCAAGGTCGTCGGCGTGGTTGAGCAGGACACGTTCCTCTTCACGACAACAATCGACAACAACATCGCTTACGGAAACCCTTGGGTTGAGCATCGCCGGATCGAAGATGCGACTGAGAACGCTCAAATGCGCGACTACGTCGAGAGATTGCCTGCGAGCTACGCGACGTTGGTCGGCGAGCGCGGTGTCTCGCTTTCAGGCGGGCAACGTCAACGTTTGTCGATTGCTCGATCAATCATGTTGCATCCGCAGATCATCGTGTTCGATGACTCGACGGCCGCGATAGACGCAGCGACTGAGCAACGCATCAGGGCCGCGTTGCAGGAAGTCACGGCCGATCGAGCGACAATCATCATCTCCCACCGCCTTAGTTCGCTCATGCACGCAAACGAGATCCTGTTCCTGGAGGGTGGACGAATCGTCGAGCGTGGGTCACACGCCGAGCTTCTCGCTCATGGCGGCAAGTACAGAGATCTATACGAGTTACAGATCCGGCCTGAAGACGACAACCCGTTTCTAACCCGGTAATCCAGACATGGCTACAGCCGATACAACTAGAAGACCGCCTCGAACCAGTGGTGGCGACCCGGTCAAATGGGTTGATCAAACCGCGCCAATCGGAGATACGGACCAGGTTATTTTCGGTGCCGGGTTCAATGGGCAGGTAGTCAGGCGCTTCTTAGCATTTGTGCGCCCGTATCGGCGCTATGTCATTTTTGGCTTGATTACCGTACTCGCGTTTGCGCTGACGTCACTCTCTATACCTTGGATCGTCCGGTCGGCCGTCGATGGGGCACTCTCGGCAGGCGACAAGGGAGCCGAAGGTTCGCGTTCCGAGCTCTTTTTGTTGGCTGCGATTTTTGTAGGCGCGGCGATCTTGCACGCAGCCAGCTCCTATCTGCAAGACATCCTCGTTGGCCGTGTGGCGGAGCGCTTGTTGATCGACATGAGACGCGCGATGTACAACCATCTTCAGAGGGTTTCGCTTTCGTTTATGGACAAAACCGAAGTCGGACGAATGATGGCACGTCTGCAAGGAGATGTGGCGGCGCTCCAAGAGTTTCTAGAAACCATCGTCACCAGCGTGGGCGATTTCGTGCTGTTGGCCGGAATCGTGATCGCCATGTTGATCATGGACTGGCGACTAGCGTTGTTGACCTTCGCAGTCGTTTCATCCTTGGCCATCGTGCGTGTCGTCTGGCTGCCGATAGCCAAACGCGCATTCTTGTACGCACGCCAGACAGGTTCGATAACGGCTGGTGCATTGGCCGAAAACATCAACGGTGTTCGCGTCGTGCAGGGGATGGCCCGGGAAGATGTGAACCTGGAGCTCTTCGATGAGAAGGCGAGCGAGATGCTGCGCGCGAGCAGCAAGGCGGCGGCGTTGGGATTGATGATGATACCGATCGTGGACATCCTCTCCGGTGGTGCAATGGCGATCATCATCGTCGTCGGTGGTTCCTGGGTGTTGGATAGTTCGTTGGAGGTCGGGGCGATGTTGGCGTTCATTCTTTACACCCAGCTGTTCTTTGACCCGATTCGATCGATAACGATGCACTACGCAGTTTTCCAGCGTGCAATGGCGTCAGGCGTGCGAATATTCGAGGTGCTGGACGTTCCGATCGAGATTGAAGATGCAGAAGGCGCTAAGGATCTCGTTGACAACGATGGATCGGTCGAATTTAAAAATGTGACATTCGGCTATCTTCCCGACGAGACGATATTGAAAAACGTGAGCTTCAAGGTCAATCCCGGTGAGACGGTGGCGCTTGTGGGACCGACCGGATCGGGCAAGACGAGCATCACTTCGCTGATACACCGGTTTTACGAGGCGTGGGAGGGCGAGATTCTGGTAGGCGGGAAGAATATTCGCGATGTGAAGATCCATTCGCTGGGCGACAACATCGGTATGGTGCTGCAGGAACCGTATCTGTTCTCAAGCACTGTTTACGAAAACATCCGCTACAACAAGCAGGATGCGACGAGAGAGAACATCGTGGAGGCGTCGAGGGCTGTGGGCGCCCACGAATTCATCATGAGACTGCCCGACGGATATGAGACGGAGTTGGAGCAGCGCGGAACCAACCTCTCGCTTGGCCAGCGTCAGCTGATTTCGTTTGCCCGGGCAATCGTTGCCGACACCAAGATTCTCATCCTTGATGAAGCAACGGCCTCGATAGACAGCTACACGGAACTCTTGATTCAACAGGCTCTATCAAGGCTCTTGCAGGGGCGCACCGGCTTAGTGATCGCTCACCGGCTTGCCACCATCAGAGGGGCAGACCGCATTATCGTGTTACAGAACGGTGAAATCATCGAGGAAGGCAACCATAACGAGCTGGTCGCGTCCGGCGGCCTGTACTCCAAGCTGTATTCAATGAACTACGCATCGTTCGACGACATTCCCGATGAGTTGATCGCCGAGGCAACCGAGATCGCCCGAAGGGACGCCACTTAGGCGCTTCTAAAGCAGGGGGCGTTGGGTAGTGTTGGCATCTGGGGAGAGCTGATCATCTGCACCGACATGACGCATCCCGGCCGCGGTGGCTCTGCGGCCCTGAGACGTGCGAAGGATGAAGCCGATTTTCAGTAGAAACGGCTCTATTACATCTTCAAGAGTTTGCGGCTCCTCGTTCGTCGAAGCGGCCAGCGCGTGAACTCCGGCCGGCCCGCCTCCGTAGCGATGGGCAAGTGTGTTCAAGTAGAGGCGGTCCAGTCGATCGAGACCTAATTCGTCGACTCCTTCGACCTCCAACGCCTCTGCAGCCACTTGCGACGTGATGAATCCGCCTCTTCGGACTTGAGCGAAGTCGCGCACCCGACGCAGCAGGTTGTTTGCGATTCGCGGCGTTCCTCTTGAACGCCTAGCGATTTCATCCGCGCCTTCAGCATCGATTTCAACGTCCAAGATGGATGCCGAACGCGTTACCACCAGTGCCAACTCGGCCTCGGTGTAGTAGTCGAGGTGATAGGCGAGGGCGAATCTCTCTCGCAGAGGGGCGCTCAACATTCCGGCTCGGGTTGTAGACCCGATGAGCGTGAATTTCGCCAATGGCAGGTTGATGGTCTTCGCAAATGCGCCAGAACCTGTGACGAAGTCAACCCTGAAATCCTCCATGGCCGAGTAGAGATACTCTTCGACTGCGTGAGGAAGACGGTGGATCTCATCAATGAAGAGAACGTCGCCTTGTTTCTGGTTCGAAAGAATGCCGACAACATCAGCAGGCCTTTCGAGCGATGGTCCGGACGTATGGACCAAGGTGCTTTCCATCTCACGGGCGATTATGTGGGAGATGGTTGTCTTCCCCAGCCCTGGAGGACCGTGGAAGAGAGCGTGATCCAATGTGTCGCCGCGCTGCTTTGCAGCCTCCACCGCTATCTGGATGCTGTTTACTATGTGCTTCTGGCCTATGTAGTCGGCGAAGATCTGGGGACGTAGATCGTTCCCGCTGATCGCATCCGTTAGGAAGCTTGATCGAGTGCTCGATTCTTGCGAGTCTGCTTGCCCGTCAACGTCTCCTCCCTCAACTTGGTCCGATCTGATGACTCTCTCTCTGGCTTCTTCGTCCATCGGTGTATAGGCTGTCTGAGATGTTTCGAAACGCTTCAGATCAAGCTTCGGAAGCCGTCACTGTGGTGGTCGATGCCGTTGAGCGGAACACGTGCTGCAGCAACTCCTGAGAGTCATCTATTGCGTTCGGGTGGTTGCGTATTACGTCCAGAACGAGCCGTTGCGCCTCAGCGTTGCGGTACCCAAGATCCACCAACACTCCGATCACATCAGTTCGGGCATCAGTCGGGCGTTGAGGCATCGATGCCACTCCGTCGTCGGATAGGGCCGCTGCCGAACCAACTTTACCTTTGAGCGTCGCTACGATTTTTTGTGCGGCCCTTGATCCGATCCCAGGGAGCGAAGTAAGCGTAACCGTGTCTTCCGTCTCAATGGCGCGCGCGATCTGGGCGACAGGGACCGTCAACGCGGTGGCGGCCTTCGATGGCCCGATACCTTCGACTTGAAGGAACTGTTCGAAGAAGACGCGGTCTTCGGTTCTGAGAAAACCTACGAGCAACGGCAAGGGCTGACGCTCTGAAACGGAGAAGAAGATGTGGAGCTCGATTTCATCGCCAACCGCGGCGTTCTGCTGCTTCAATCTCTCGGATACGTAAACCGGCAAGTTCACCAGGTATCCGACTCCTCCAGATGTCAACACCACTACGCGAGGAGGGTCGCTAGTGATGTCTGTCATTTGGCCTCGCAGGTAAGTGATCAAGGATGCTGCTTCGCTTTGGATGCTTGTGTCGTGTAATTAAAAGGTAGTTAGTTCTTGGCTCGTAAAAGCGGCGCTTTGAGAAATCTGAGCGTGGCATATCGCGATGCCCAGCGCATCGGCAACGTCTTGTTGCTTGAGATCTTGGTGCAGCTGCAGACGCATCCCGACCGCGGTCAGCATCTCGCCCTTGTCGGCCCTTCCGCTGCCCGCAACCACGCTCTTGACCCTTGTCGGCTGATAGTGATGCACTTCGACATCTGCCTGGCCAGCCGCCAATACGGCCACACCCCTCGCATGCCCCATGATGATCGCCGTCTTCAAATTGCGATATCTCGAATGCAGATCTTCGATGGCCATCTCGTGGGGTTCGAACTCCGCGATTACGTCAACGACCTCACTGTGTATGACACGAAGCCTTCGTTCGATCGAATCTGTTGCCTTGGTTCGTATCACGCCGCCTTCAATCATCGTCAGATCGCCCCGGGCATCCATCTCCACCACACCGTAGCCGGTCGCTGCTAGTCCGGGGTCTATGCCGATTATTCGCCTGAGGGGAGTCTTCATTGAGTGGTTCGAAAAGAAGGGCTTCGATACGAGGATTTTACTCGGCGCTGGGAAATGATCCGAAGCGGTAGCAGGGTTCTGGGATTCTTATTTGACGAATTCGTGCCTCTGCGATAATTCCCTTGGAAGAGTCACTTCACGATCAATCGACGGAATGAGATATGAGGCCGTTTTACACCGAGCAGCAACAGATCTTGGCATCTACGGTGCGAGAGTACGCTACGAATGAGCTCGCTCCGCTCGCCGACAAGGTGGACACGGACGAAGCGTTCCCGCTGGATCAGTTCAACGGTCTTGCCGAACTCGGGCTCACCGGCATGCTCATCGCGCCCGAGTATGGCGGCGCCGGCGCCGGATATCGCGACTTCATGGTCGTGCTTGAGGAGATAGGTGCGGCGTGTGGCAGCACGAGCACAGTTCTGATCACTCACACATCCTTAGGCTCTGAAACGATAAATCGATTCGGATCTGAAGAACAGCATGATCGTTGGTTGCCAGATCTTGCTTCGGGGAGGAGGATCGCGGCTTTCGCCCTCTCGGAGCCTCAAACGGGTTCGGACGCGTTAGGACTTCAAACGACGATCGTCGATGACGGAGATGCTTACGTGTTGAACGGGACCAAGCTCTTCATCACAAATGCGTCAGTCGCCGAGGTTTTTGCTGTGTTCGTGACTGCCGAGCGAGATTCTGGTTACAGAGGGATCTCCACGATAGTCGTCGAGCGCGGCACCGAGGGATTTCAGATTAATGAACAGCACGGCAAGATGGGAATGCGGGGAAGCGGCACGGGTGAGTTAGTTTTCGACAACTGCAGAGTGCCGAAAACCAACTTGTTAGGCGAGTTGGGCGATGGTTATCGAATTGCGTTGCAGATCCTCGATTCAAGTCGCATTACCGTTGCTGCTCAGTGTCTCGGACTCGCAAAGGGAGCACTCGACCAATCGCTTTCCTACGCCAACCAACGAGAGGCTTTCGGCAGACCAATTGCAGCCAACCAGGCGATTCAGTTCGCTTTGGCCGACATGGCCACGGAGTTGGATGCGTCACGATTGCTCACCTTTAGAGCGGCTTCGCTCTACGACGAGGGGCTGCCGTACGGGGTAGAAGCTGCGAAGGCGAAGCTGTACGCTTCTGAAGCCGCAGGTCGTATCGCGAACAAGGCTGTGCAGATTCACGGCGGCATCGGCTACTTCAAACCTACGGCGGTCGAACGGATTTATCGAGATCAACGCGTTACGGAGATTTACGAAGGAACGTCCGAGATTCAAAGGTTAGTGATCAGCCGAGACATGATCACCAACGCTGGAGGATGAAGCGAGGCTTCCCGGGTAGCGGTTCTTTGAAATATTGACACCGCGTGTGAACGGGAATTAAGATTAACTTCTGTGCCGCCGCATAATGTTTGCAGTCGGGTAACCCTTGGTTCGATATCGATGTTATTCAATGTCGCAGGTTTGTTGAACGGATCGGTGGGCGATGAAATCAAGTTTCATTTTGCCCACGAAACGCTTGAACTTGAAGGCTTGTCGTTCAACGAGATCGAAGCTCGGGGAAAGTTGATGCGCACGGACCGCACTGTGTTCGTCCAAGCAGCAGTGAAGGCGACTAGCGACACGGAATGCGCGCGATGCTTAGAGTTAACTGCGATAGAAATAGACTTGGAGTTTGAAGAGGAATTTGAACCTTCGAACGTCGACCTTGTGCTTCGAAGGCACATGTCACGCCACGAAGACGATTTCGAAGATGACGCGCTGACTATCGATGGGTCAAACGTCCTCGACATGTCTCAGTCGCTATGGCAATCACTTAATTCGGCAATGCCGATGAGGCCATTGTGCAACGACAGTTGTTTCGGTCTTTGCCCCGAGTGCTCGACAAATCTGAACTACGCAGCATGCAAGTGTCAAGAATCGATCAATAACGAAGTCCGTTGTTCCAAGACGGTAGGTTAATCGACAATTTCAACGGCGTTTCGCTGACAGTGAGAGAATAATGCCACCACTTCCCAAGAAGAAACACACCAGGGCCCGCAAAGGCGGACGTGCCGCGCATCATGCGATCGGTTTGCCCGTGCTGGTCAGGTGTCCATGTTCCCGACAATTGAGAATCCCACCACACCAGGCTTGTCCCGAGTGCGGAAACCACAAAGGCCGCACCATCAAAGGCGATTGGGCCTTGGACAACCTCTTGGCTCCCACGGAGGCAGGGGCGTAGACGTCAACAACAGACTCGGGGGAGTGCAGGCCAACGGTCGTCGCATTACTTCAAGAGGCCGGACGTAACCACGGAGACTTGACATGACCATGAAAGCCGAATCGGCGAAGTCAACCGCATATATATTTCCTGGGCAGGGCTCTCAATCGGTTGGGATGGGCAAAGATCTCTATCTGAACTCCGTTGCAGCGCGTGAGGTGTTTCAGGAGGTTGATGATGTGTTGGGCCAAAGTCTGAGCAGAGCTATGTTCGACGGCCCGGCAGACGCATTGACCCGGACGGATAACGCCCAACCGGCGATATTGACGGCTTCGATTGCGGCGTGGCGTGCACTGGAGGAGGCGACTGAAACTGTTGCAGTCTCTGACATGACCGCCGGGCACAGCCTTGGTGAATATTCGGCACTGGTAGTGGCAGGGGTGCTGAGCGTGTCGGACGCAGTTAAGCTCGTGTGCGAACGCGGCAGGTTGATGCAGTTCGCCTGCGACGAGCGACCGGGAGGCATGGCGGCGCTGATCGGCATCGACGAGGTTACGGTTGCCGAGATCTGCAGAGAAGCCGGTGTAGATATTTCGACGATCAACACGCCTGAGCAGATAATCATCGCGGGCGAACACCACGGGCTCGCCATGGCGCTCGACATGGCATCGGCTCGAGGCGCCAAAAAGGCCATTCCGCTAAGTGTGGGGGGAGCCTTTCACTCTGGTTTGATGTCCCCGGCTCAGAGCGGATTGAACGAGGTTATCGACTCCATCGACTTTAGTGAGCCACTCATGCCGGTCATCGGCAATGTGGATGCTAGACCTCTTAGTTCTGCGGCGGAAATCCGTGACGAGCTTAAGCGGCAGCTCACGTCCTGTGTTCAGTGGAAACGTGGCGTCCAGTACATGCTTGACAGCGGAGTCAGCTCATTTGTCGAGATCGGTAACGGAAGAGTGCTCGCGGGCATGATCCGACGCATCGACCGATCTGCCGATGTGATCAACCTCGGGAGCTACGACGACGTCTGCGAATACGCGGCTGCGTAACCGTTCTATCAAGATCCCAACTTAGTCGGAACTGCAAAGATCGACTATGAAGTCGGATCCATCCGTTCCTCGGATCGAGGTTTGCGATCTCTACTAACGAGGAATCAAATCCACAGGTGCCCGATCAGTCACCTGACGACGCGAGCTCGAACCCTCGCGCCCGGCACGTCGACGACATAATCCCGGAACGGCTGGTTGGCAGGAGCGCATCTAGGGGGGCTGCGATTCAGGCTTTGTATGAGTCGGATCTGAGTAACCGTCGCGTCGAGCGGTGTCTGGGATGGATCGCCACCGAACAGAAACTCTCATCTAAACAAAGTGAGTTCGCACGCGCCTTGGCGATCGAGGTCGAGGTGAATCGCGACAGAATCGACAGGGCGCTGAACCGGTACGCTCTTGGATGGCAGATGGACTCGGCATCGCCAATAGCCCGAAATGTATTGCGCGTGGCGTTGGCTGAACGGAACTTATATCCAGAAACAAGTGACGCGGTCGTGATTAGCGAGGCCGTCAAGCTCGTCAAACTTTTCGATACGGACGGCGCGGGACGTTTTGTGAACGGTATTCTCGGCGCCATGGTGCGGGACGGACGGTTCGGCCAATAGGGCGAAGAATCGAGTCGTTTGTAACTATGAATTGAGTTTGGCGGCAAATGTATAATTGGCTTTGTCTTGGCGTGTTTCGCCATGTTGACAAAGAGCACCGAAAACTGCCCTGGAGAGCGACCAGCGATGGCATCAGTATTGGACCGAGTTCGTGAAATCACAGCGGACAAACTCAGTGTCGATGTTGACGAGGTTCTACCCGAATCTTCATTCACCGACGATCTGAATGCAGACTCGTTGGACGTGGTCGAGTTGATCATGGCGCTAGAAGAAGAGTTTGGAACCGACGATGAACCCCTCGAAATTCCGGACGAAGATGCTGAAGGGATTGCGACAGTTGGCGACGCGGTTCAGTATTTGAAAGACAACGGCGTTACGGACTGAGCCAGTTCGAATCCGAGGCGATTGCGACGGCTGGCGCGCCGGGAAAAACATTGGTAATCGGCGGTTCGGGGAGATCTCCGAACCGCTTTATTTTTTATCGGCGATTTGATGCCATATGTTAGCCTTCCTAACCGTCATGACCTCCGCTTCGCTTCTAGGATCAGAAAATGCTCCGGAGGTGTTGAAGGGGATCGTCGGGGAAGTTGCGGTTTGTCGGCTTTGCCAATTGGCTGAGACGAGGACGAATACCGTTCCAGGAGAGGGCTCTCCGAGTTCAGAGGTGATGTTCATCGGGGAAGGACCAGGACGCGACGAGGACGTATCTGGGAGGCCGTTCGTGGGCCGAGCCGGTCAGTTCCTGGATGAGTTGATCGAATCGATTCCGATGCGACGCACCGATGTCTACATTGCCAACGCAGTCAAGTGCAGGCCCCCGGGCAACCGTAATCCTGAAAAGTCGGAGATCGAGGCATGCTCGCCATATCTGCGCCGTCAGATCGAGACGATCGATCCGCTTGTGATAGCCACACTTGGCGGCTTCGCTCTAAGCTGGTTCTTTCCTGACCGAAGGATCACGCAGAGCCACGGTCAGCTTCTCGCCTATGAAGGCCGCGTGGTGCTGCCCCTGTTTCATCCCGCATCAGGGCTTCGAAATCCCCAGCATGCCGACAGTCTCAGAGAAGACGTCAGGAAGATCCCGGAAGCGATGATTGAAGCGATCCGGTTGAAGTTGGAATCTTCGGAGCCCGGGGAACAAATCACTCCAACCGAGCTTGAGGCTGCGCCATCCGAAGTTACTCCCGTAGCCGTGCCTGTTGACAAGACCTCCGTTCGCTCGATGGATGATGGGCCAACGCCCACAGCCGTTGTTGCCGAAGCTGACGAAAGTCCCGACGAAGAGCTCCAGCAGTCGTTCTTTTAATCTTCGGGTCGACATGGGCTGTCTGGGGTGGTCTTGAGACGCCGTGCGGCGATCCGGAACCGTTAGCCAATCTACACTCATTAATGGATTGAATTGAGAAAGCAAGGAACACAGATGGCCAGAAATGGACGAAAGAGCCAAACATCTCCGGTGAGGATCATCCCATTAGGGGGATTGGGCGAGGTTGGGATGAACATGATGGTTCTCGAGACCGATGACGACGCGGTGATTATCGATTGCGGAGTCCAGTTTCCCGAATACAACACCCCAGGTATCGAACGCGTCATCCCCAACATGGAGTACGTGGAATCGATCGCAGATCGCTTACGAGCGATCTTGATTACGCACGGCCACTTGGATCACATCGGGTCTATCCCGTACCTCATGAACACTGTGAAGGCGCCGATCTATGCACCTCGCTTGGCATCCGAGATGATTCGCAATGAATTGCGGAAAGCGAGGCACCGGGGCGGCATGGACGTCACCACGGTTAAAACTCGGCAAGAGTATTCGTTCGGTGATATTTCAGCGCAGTGGTTGGAGATGTGTCACAGCATCCCAGACTCTTGCAGCATCTACCTCGATACGCCTCAAGGGGGTATTTTCCACACAGGCGACTTCAAACTCGACATCGAGCCTATGATCGGGTTTCCCACCGATTACCAGATGCTGAGCGAAATCGGCAGGCGGGGCGTCAGGCTCCTTATGTCAGATTCAACCAATGCGGAAGACGAGGGAAGTTCGCTCTCGGACCGGGTCGCTGCTGAAGCGATCTACGGAGCGATCGCCGAGGCGTCAGGAAGGGTCATCATCGCCAGTTTTTCCACTCAAGTGGCACGCGTGCAGATGGTTGCCGATGCTGCCCTCGCGCTCGGCCGCAGGATTGTTCTTCTTGGCCGGAGCATGATCGAAACTTCGGAGCTTGCCCAACAGACCGGCCACCTCCGCATCCCATCCGAGTTGGAGATCTCGATGGCTGAAGCGAACAGCCTGCCCGATAATCAAGTGGCGATAATCACCACGGGAACGCAAGGCGAATTCGCAGCCGGAGTCGTCAGGATGGCGAGAGGCGACCATCGGGAGGTGCGGCTCAGCAAGGAAGACACTGTGATCCTCTCTGCTCGGACGATTCCAGGCAATGAGATGGCGGTCAACGAGGTCCGGAACAATCTGGCAATGCGCAATGTGCGGGTGATCACATCGAGTTCGAGACCTATCCACGTCTCTGGACACGCCAAGCGCGAAGAGCTGAAGATGATGTTCAACGTACTCCGGCCTCAGAGCTTCACCCCGATCCATGGCGAGTTCCGAATGTTGAGGGCGCATTGCGATTTGGCACTAGACATGGGCGTTCCTGAAGAGAATGTGAACCTTATCGTTGATGGCGACGTTTTAGAGCTTGATGGAAATGGCGTGGGAGTCTCGGGTCGGGTTCCCTTTGGCAACGTATTGATTCAAGGTCAGGGTCAATGGGATCCAGCAGGAAGTGTGATGGAGGAGCGCAAATCGTTGTCGCACGACGGAATCGTGTTCGTGGCGTTGGCCAGGCAGAACGGAAAGATTGTAGGCACCCCGCAAATGGTCACTTCTGGGTTCGTCGATTCGGCGGATGCACCTGCATTGATGCGCGACGCATCGGAAGTGTTGTCGGATGCTATTGAACCCGTCGCAGGCAAATCCCTAGACTGGGACGAGACGGATCGATTAGTACGGGCTGCATTGGGTCGCTTCTTTTCACGAAGGACCAAGCGCAAGCCGTTGATAACGGTGACCGAAATTGACGTACGACCTGAACGCGTTGCCGGCGGAAAACGAAGAATCACCTAAGCCAAACGCCCCCAAAAACGGGCGCGACAAGAAGTCTAAGAAAGACACCTCGACGGACGGTTCAGCTGTAGTCCTCAACACTTTTTTCTTACGCCACGTAGGGTTTATAGTCCTAGCCCTTGTGTGCGTTGGCGTCGGATTATGGCAGCGGGACGTCGTGCTCGAGTACCTGGGATGGTCGCTCGTTCCAGTGGGTGGATGGGTGTTGGCGTTCGTTTATCTCTTGTTCGCCCGGACTTCATGGGTAGTGTCACGACTCAGACCCGCGGCGTCATCGTTGTTGATATGTCTAGGGGGTGCGGCCGTGTTGGGGATTTTCGATGCTCCGCTAGGCGCCATATCTGGAGCTACGATGGGTGGCGTTTTGGGCGAGTATCTTGCGCGGGAGCCCTTCGATTGGGACCGATACAACATAGTGCTGTGGCAACAAGCCCAGGGTTGGGCGCGAGCGATGGCGTTATTCGGATCGGGCGTTGCGCTTCAGTTCCCCACTGGTTCGGCGGCAGGGACGAAGATCACGGTTGTCGGGTTACTTATGTTGACCTCCTCGGCGATTGGCTTCATGTCATCCTCGGTAACCGCCATCGCGTCTGCAACAACCAGACTGAAGCACTCAACGCCATCGGTCGGGCAGGACTCGAATTTGCTCGATGATGGCGATGGAGATTCCGAGATCGATGATCAAGAATTCGTACCAGGCGAGGCTGATGGTCGTTCACGTATTGCTGATGATACCGCAGCATCCTACCTGCATTCTGGCGCTGGCCCACCTATCCAATCAAACGCTGGCCCATTCACGGACCCCGATCCCTTGAATAGGGTGGTGATCGGGTTAGGTCAGACTATCTACGCCAAGCCGACAACAGATTCGATTAGAGCTGAGGTCCAACCTGATCTTGGTGAGGAACAGCTTCATGTAGCTACCTTGGATCAATCGCGAGGAATACCCTGTCACGGTGAGTCGGTGATGCTCTCGGATGTCGCGATCACTGACCAGGGCGAGATGGAAGTCAGCATCCACCGCGGTTTTAACGGCATGGCGGTTGAAGAAGATGAGTTCAATTCGCTCGAATCCCTTATGCGTCTAGACGATGAAGACGGCGGATTGACAGATGTGGAAACCGAGTATGAGATGGAGATGGAACCTCTGGATGACCCCGCACCGTTTGGGAAGGCCACTAGGATAGAAGCTGCCATCAGAGACTTCCCCTGGTACCTGCCACCGATTGACTTCATGTCCGAACCCCCAGGTGGCGGGGTCACGGCATCTGAGATCGAATCGACGAGCAGACTGATCGAAGAAACTTTAGAGCAGCACGCGGTCGATGTAACGGTTGACCAGGTAAGAGTGGGTCCCACGATAACGATGTACGGCTTGAAGCCGGGTTGGAAAGAGGCGAGCGTAAATTCCAAGGCTTCAGCACAGCGTGTTCGAGTAGACACGATCCTCAATCGAGAAAAAGATATTGCCCTTGCCCTCAAGTGCGCCAACATCAGATTTGAATCTGTGGTTCCTGGGTCATCTGTGGTCGGGATCGAAGTGCCGAACGCAGACCCGACTCCAGTGAATCTAAGATCGGTCCTCGACACGTCGGAGTGGAAAGACTTCATTGGGAGCGCCGCTCTACCAGTTCCCCTGGGAATGGGCAGCGGCGGAGATCCGGTGATGGCAGACTTCGCGAAGATGCCTCACACCTTGGTGGCGGGCGCCACGGGTTCCGGTAAGAGCGTGTGCATGAACACCATAATTGCTGGGCTGTTACTGTGTCGTACCCCTCTCGAGGTGCGCATGGTCATGATCGACCCCAAGCGAGTGGAACTCACCCCGTACCAAGGTGTTCCACATCTGTACACCCCCGTGGTCGTCGAACCAGGTCGCGCCGTTGCTGTGTTGAAAGCGTTGACCAAGGAGATGATGGATCGGTTCGCCACGCTCGAATTCGCAGGTGTGAAAAACATCGGGGCGTACAACAATCGAGCCGAAGCCAAGATGCCGTACCTCTTAGTGCTGGTCGACGAGTTGGCAGATCTGATGTTGACGGCATCGAATGAAGTGGAACAACTCTTGGTGCGACTTGCCCAACTTGGCCGTGCAACGGGGATTCACCTCGTAGTGGCGACTCAGAGGCCGTCCGTTGACGTGGTGACGGGGTTGATTAAGGCGAACTTCCCCTCGCGCATCAGTTTCTCTGTAATGTCACAGGTTGACAGTCGCACGATTCTCGACTCGAACGGAGCTGAGAAGCTTCTCGGCAAGGGCGACATGCTTTACAAGCCGATCGACTTGAGCAAGCCGGTCAGGGTCCAAGGAGCGTACGTGGACGAACGCGAAGTCGAATCGGTTGTCGACTATTGGGTCAGAGCGGGTTCTCCCCCTTTGCCCCAGCTAGACATCGATTTCGACAGCTATGAAGCGATTCCCGGAGTGCCCGGAACTGGTGACGCAGGCGATTCGCTAGTGGCCGCAGCCACAAATTTGGCTCGCAATCAAAAGACATTGTCGACATCGTTGCTGCAAAGAAGATTGAAAATTGGGTATCCTCGAGCAGCCCGCTTGATGGATGAATTAGAAGAGGCTGGTCTGGTCGGCCCTGGCGAACCTGGGAAACCGAGGAAGGTTTTACACGGGTGAACCCGTGGCACGCAGCCTAGCCGAGGTTCCGAATCTGCTGCGCCGTGCGTCAAAGCCCATCAAAGCGTCGCGTTTACAATTCGTCTGAGGCGACGGCAAGATCCTATGCAATTGCATAACCGCGCGTCAGATGCATGACTATCACACCTCTGTTCCCCGAGTACTGGGACGACTCTGAGCCCGAGAGCCCATCGGAAATCTCGGCCAGCTCTCCGATAGACATTGAAGATTCATTGCCTCACTGCATGGTGTGCGGGGGCGATTTCGGAGACTCGTCACTCTTCAGCACGCTCCGTGTGTGCCCTCACTGCCGATTTCACTACAACATCGGAGCGCGTGATCGTATCGACGCGCTTACAGATGTCGGATCGTTCGAAGAGACTCATCGATGGATCGAATCTCTGGACCCCCTCGTCTTTTCACCACGACTCTCTTATCAAGTTCGGATTTTGCGCGACCAGACTCGGACTGGGCTGATGGATGCCGCGGTTGGCGGCACCGCGGAAATCGGTGGGATTTCCTGCGCGGTGGTAGTTATCGATTTTGGCTTCCTCGGCGGCAGCATGGGGCTCGTTGTAGGCGAAAAGGTCGCACGAATATTCGAGCTGGCAACGCGTCAACGTTTGCCAGTCGTCGCAATCGCCACCAGTGGCGGCGCGAGGATTCAGGAAGGCGTGCTGTCGCTCACTCAGATGGCTAAGACGATCGCCGCGGCCAGATCGTTGCGTAACCGAGGTTTGCCGTTGATCTCTGTGCTTGGCAACCCATCTACAGGCCAGATATTGGCTAGCTTCGCTTCTGCCGCCGACATACGGATCGGCGAACCCAACGCCCACATCGGTTTCTCTCCATTGGGCGTGTTGAGAGAAGTGGAAGACGAACCCGATGTAACAGCCAAGACGAACGCTGAGACGTTGCTCGCTAGTGGACATCTGGATCGTGTCGTGGATCGCGAGCTGCAACGCAACGAATTGGCGACGCTCCTGCAGATGTTCTCGACGGCGAGTCAACCGCGGAGCAAGACCACTCGGACCGACAGCCTTTACAGCCCCTCAAGATCTGATGCGTGGCGATCCGTTCAATTGGCGCGAAGGCCAGATCGGCCGAGGTCGAGGGATTACATCGCGTCTGCGCTTCGCAACTTCGTGGAGCTGCACGGCGATAGGGTTAGCGGCGAAGCAGATGAAGTGGTGGTCGGCCTCGCCTACTTGGGGGCCCAACCCGTGATGGTCATCGCCCAGCAGAGATCCGTGGATCACGAGCACGAAGACCCTAAGTACAACGCTGAAGATTCAATTGCGTCATTTACCAATGTTTATGGTCATGCCGAATTGAATCGCGGTGGCACTACCGCCACGGGATTCAGAAAGGCGCGGAGAGCTGCGCGCATGGCGGCTGATTTCCGGCTGCCAGTCGTGGCGTTCATCGATACGCCTGGCCCTGCTATCGGCATTAGCCAGGAACTCAGTGGTTTGGCAGGCGAGATCTCCGAGACGATCGATCTCATGTTGCAGCTTGAAACGCCGGTGATCTCGGTGTTGATCGGCGAAGGTGGTGGCGAAGCGGCTTTGGCATTTGGGATCTCGGATCGACTCCTCATGTTGGAGCATGCGATATACACGCCTATCTCACCTGAGTCAGGTGCCGAGACCGAATTGAGGGATCGGACCCGTGCGCCTGAGATCGCGAGATCGTTGCGGCTCACGTCGTTCGATGCCATGCGTTTGGGCATCGTCGACCGCGTGATCGAAGAGCCGGAAGAGGGTGCGCATACAAATCCCACCGCTGCGGCTCGAATATTGCGTAGCGCCTTGATCAATGAGCTGTCAGCACTCGCCCATAGGCATCGACGTTCGCTGGCAAGGCGCCGGCGAAGAAGGTTCCGACACATCGGAGAGTATGGGCCGCAGTTCCGAGCGGCAGTGCGTGACGAGTTGAGCCAGCTGAGAAACTCTTTCACTGCCGGCGTCAGGCGAGTGTTCAGATCGCAGTCGCGCGAGGAAGTACCGGACGACTGAACTCAACGTGGTGTCTGAGCCGATCCGTTCAGTACGTATCTCTCGATAGCTTCGGCTGCTCCATCGGAGTCGATCGATCCCACAACTGCGACCGCTCGTGATTTAACCTCCTCGGGCGCGTGACCCATTGCAACAGGAAAACCGACGGCTTCGAACATCGGGACGTCGTTGTACCCATCGCCTACTGCCACGACTCTCGCCAAATCGATGCCCAACACAGTTGCAAGCTCCCGCGCACCACGTCCTTTGTCGATTCCGGCGTTGGTGAAGTTGATATACGGCCGTCCCGAACTGGCGACGGAGGGCAACCATGCGATCTTTTCACACTCAAACCGGCGTCCCCAATCTCCTGCTTCATCGAGACGGTTTAGCCGGATCGTGATGAGATTCACTCGCCAAGAAACGAGTTCATGCTTCGAGTACAGATTCCTGCCGTTTTGTGAGGCAAAATAGTGAACTCCGGCGGAATCGGCGGCCTCGATAATTTGACGCGCGAGGTCTTCGGGCAAGGCAACGTCACATTCAGTGTTGCCGGTTGCGGCATCGACTAGCGCCGCGCCATTGTCGCCGATGTGGAGCCCGTCAAGACCCACGCTACACGCAACCGTCTTGACGTCTTCGACACCCCTGCCGCTGGCTAGAGCCACTGGAACCAGTTTCTTGGCTGCCGATATTGCTTCGAATAAGCGAGGACTCACCTCCTCGTTACGACCTAATAACGTGCCGTCAATGTCGATCAGCAATCCACTTGGGGTTGAGTTAGTCATAGGGAATCTCGAGGCAAGCAAATACTCCTAGGCACCTCCAAGAGTGAAATGGATGGGCTAGATATTAGACGGCCGATGTTAAGATTACAGCCACATGTTGGCCGACAGGCAAATCGAGACTGAGCTGAATCACGCATGTATCCGAGCGGCTCGATTACCTCAATTCGAAACATCTCTAATCCCATCAGCTCCTGACTTCCGTGAGCGCATCGCAGAGTGCTGGGTATCAGGCCTTAACCGCATTTCACTACGCATTGGCTGACGAAGCAGAAGAACCCCACGAACGTAGCAGCGCTGAAGCCGGCTGTTGCAGCGCCGCGTCAAAACGATTCGGAGCAATCATTGGGGATTTGGTTGACGCGGGCGTCGTAATGCAAGATCCCGGTAATTCTTACATCGGCGCAGACGCACGGATCGAACCGGGGGCTTGGATCGGCGCGGGCACTCACGTCAGCGGACATGCCTTTATCGGGGCACACGCTCGAGTCGGTCCGAACGCGATTATTGACAATTCAGTCGTGGGCCGCGATGCGGTGGTTGGCCCATTCTCGTCCGTCACTAACGGATCAGAGCTAAAGCCCGGTGCGTTGGTAAAAGCCCGGTCTGATGTCTACGCTGCCACGATTGGGAGCAATTCAGAGGTAGGCCCGAACGCGATAGTCGAATCGTCGCAGGTCAAGGCGCATGCGAAAGTGGGCCCGTTCTGCAGAGTTCGCGCCAACTCGATCATCGGTGTCGATGCGTACATTGGCACCCAGGCCGAGGTCAAATGCAGCGAAGTCGGCGACGGCTCAAAGGTAGGGCATTTCTCCTTCGTAGGCGATGCTGTTCTTGGCCGCAACGTCAACATCGGCGCTGGCGCAGTCACCGCCAACTACGACGGCGAGAGAGTTCAGAGAACGATCATTGACGACGAGGCGTCGATCGGTGCCGGAACTGTATTGATTGCGCCGATTCACTTGGGCGTCGGGGCCCGGACAGGCGCCGGAGCGGTAGTTACCAGAGATGTGCCACCGGGCGACCTGGTAGCAGGGGTGCCTGCCCGATTAATGGCGCGAGGGGCGGGAAACAACGTGACTACTCATGACGCGCGTCGAGGACTGTAGCGGCATCGTTGCCACATTATCGAAAATCAAATCATCGACTGCGATTCCGAAGTCAGTCGCGGCATCTTCTCTACACAGTGTGTGATTTCGCTCGATCAGGAGTCGCGATTCAGGCGTAGCTATGAACGATCCAGACGATCCTTTAAGTAGAAGCAGAGATGCTGTTGCGGGGCACAAACCCCGAACAGGTGATAGGCGGTTAGCGCGTCATGCTTGAGGAGTGGTTGGCGTGGCCTGTGCTAGGTGTGGCCCTGTTCATATACTGCCTCATGACTCTCACCATTCGCGTTATGGAGCCGCAAGGCTTGTCGGCGCGACTAGGACTGGCGACCTCCGACTCGGGAGATGAAGATGATCACTTCTCTCCTGCTGAATACAAATCGACGCGCATCGTAGTCACCACCGTCCGGACGGCATCGGTGATCGCGATAGTGATGGCTGCCCTCGAAGGGTCTCGGTCACTATTTGCGACGAACGCGGATCTATTGCTGATGATCGCTGTGGCAGCATCCGTCCTGATCGGAGTGATAGTCCTCAGGACGCTACTCAACCGCCTCGCGGATGGTTGTTACGAAGACGTTGAGATATGGCTCTCGCCAATAATCTGGTCAGCCGCCCTCGCGAGCCGTGTTTTGCGGTTAAACAGGGTCGCCGAATACATGCACGAAGCCGACAACGGCTCCGAAACGCATGACGAAGCAGAAGAGAGCGTATTGAACGTCTTGCAAAACATCGCATCGAACGACCTTAGAGCCAGCGATCTGATGGTGCCGCTTTCCGAGGTGGTTGCCGTAGACGAAGACACATCGCTCGGGGAGATCGCAGATATGATGGTCAAGTTCGATCTCGAGAACATCCTGATCTACGGAGAGAAGATTGACGACGTTTTGGGCACGATCTCCAAAACTACTGTTTTGCAGGCGTTGGTACTGGGCGACGGAAAAAAATCAGCGACTGACCCCTCGTTCAGATCAGCGGTGTTCGGCGCTCCTGTGAGCCAGCAGGTGGCGAGCCTGTTCGATGATTTCAGGGGCCGATCAAACCAAACAGCAGTGATGTTGGATGAAGAAGGCCTCGTCGCAGGCGTTCTCACCTACGACCTGATGCTGCGGCGGCTCTTCATCAACGGAAATACGGAAGGCAGCTCTCAATCGGACAATGAGAACGATTGAGTTTTTCAATCGTCTCCGTTACCGGCCTCAGATCCAACTTCCTAGTCGACCAGGCACCACGCCTAGTTAGTTACATGCCAGGCGTTTGAGGTGCTTCGACAAGCCGATCAGGCGGTTCGTTCTGACGGGGTGTGCACCAGGGCAGTTCATAACAAGGCGTTGGTTGTTGGCTAGCTCGCACAGGCACTCGTCCTCGCGGTTGCGGCCACAGAAGATGGGGCCAACTACTCGCGCAAAAAGAAGCCCCTCGGAGTGTAGAACTCCGAGGGGCTTTGCTTTTTATGTACAGGGCCGGTTTTTTTAACCAACCCCTATGCCCTAGCTGGGGGTTACTTCGATTCCGATATCACCAGAGCCGTGGTGGCAGCACTTCCGGCGTCACCAGTGGCTACGATCGAGACTACCGTCCCGATCGGGTAGTCACCCGCGTCGAGCGTTATCACCGCCGAGAACGCTTGGTGGACATTGGCGATGGCCGAACCGATGACAGCGTCGACTTCGCCTGGTATCGTCAGCGCAACAGTCTCGTTGGCGCCGAAGCCGGATCCGTATACGTTGACGGTTGTGCCAGCTTCGTTCCAAACCGCTCTAGACGTTATCGCGAACGAGGCGTCTTCGACCTCGACGTTTGCCGAGTTGTCAGCACCTGGAATTCCTGGGGCGCCTGGAGGACCAGGAGGTCCTGCCGCACCTGCTGCACCTGCTGAGCCGTTTGCGCCAGCGGAGCCTTGCGATCCCGGCGCGCCGTCTGCGCCAGCTCGTCCAGCTTTACCTTGGGGTCCTGGAGGACCTGCCAAACCGGGGATACCTGTACTGCCTTGAAGACCAGCTTTTCCGGGAGCACCGGGGGCACCGGGAGCACCGGGCTCGCCGGGGGCACCAGGAGCACCTGGTTGACCGGGAGCACCTGGGTCACCCTTGGGACCTGCTGATCCTCGTGAACCGTCCTCCCCTGAGCACGCGATGCCGGCAACCAAAAGGACCGACGCGATTATCAGAACTAGGGCGAATAGCCTGTTCGGGAGCGAAATTGTCATGAGGACCCGTCCTCCAAATCTGCTATGAGATTACTTGCTTGCTGTTAATAAGCTACCGTGATATTCAGCAGTCGATACTATCGACCGCCAGAGTTCACCGCACCGGCACAGGGCCCAGGCAAGCCTCGCGGCCCTTGAATCCAATGCATACGAATTCATAATATGCGTGCCCACTCGCGTATGTCAAGACGCACGGTGCACGTTTAAGCATGATTCGATGATCGGCTCCAAGTTCCGTATCACGACAGGAACATTTTACACGAAAACGCACCGTTGTATCGATTTTGGACTACATCGATGTTGAGTTTGACTTGTCAATCCGAGTTCATGTGGTAGTTAATCGTTCGGCGTCTCATAGTCGGTGGAGCCGTCGTGATATCCTAAGAGGTTGGCAGAGATTAGAAAGCAGCAAATCAAACTACGGACGCGCACGGGTATGGGTGGATTGCACGATGACGGGAAAAACTCGAGGCTCAAAGTGGCGTGCTGACAGAAAGAGAAACGCATTTGGACGTTCAATCTAAAACGGCGACGATAGAAAAACACCGCAAACACGAAACAGACACCGGTTCCACCGAAGTGCAGATCGCTATCCTCACTGAACGAATCAGAGGTTTGACCGAGCACTTCAGGCTACATAAGAAGGACGCTGCGGGCAGGCGGGGGTTGCAGATGCTGGTCGGAAAGCGACGTCGGCTCCTTAATTTTCTCGCAAAGGAAGACGTGAACAGGTACCGCTCTCTCATCGAGAGTCTGGGATTGCGCAGGTAATCCCGCTTCATTGTCCGCCGAAGAGGTTCTGCGACACTCGCTCACAGACTCTTCCCCAGCATGAATCTCTCTTCGTGATGCCGTCAAGGCGCATTCACAAGGCCTCATACATTTCCCACACTCATCTCAACGTGAAGCGATTTCAATGCTTCGCGCCAAACAACAAACCAACCCAAGAGCCTTCGTAAAAGCAGGCCCAAACCAGTATCCTGCAAGAAAATGAAGCGGGAACTCCAGAAAGCGAACGAGAAACAAGAATGGCGATAAATACACACGACATTGAAGTAGGCGGCAGAGTCATGTCTTTCGAGACCGGCCGAGTCGCTGAACAGGCGAACGGAGCGGTCTCCATCAGATATGGCGATTTGATGCTCCTCGCGACGGCGGTGGCAAGCAAAGAGCCTAGGACAGGAATTGATTTCCTACCTTTGACCGTCGACGTCGCAGAGAAGGCATACGCCGCTGGAAAGATCCCTGGTGGATTTTTCAAAAGAGAAGGGCGTCCCAACACTGAGGCGATCCTTGCGGCGAGACTCTGCGACAGGCCGTTGAGGCCCCTTTTCCCAAAGGGCTTCTTCAACGAGACGCAGCTGATCATCACGATCCTTTCGGCTGATGGGGTCAACCCACACGCCACATTGGGCATCGTCGGGGCGTCTGCCGCGCTGACGATTTCTGACATCCCGTTCGACGATCCGGTCGGTGCTTGCACCATAGGGCTCGTCGATAACGAATTGATTGTCAACCCGACCTATCAGCAACTCGAAGAGAGTCTGTTGGATCTGACTGTCGCCGGCACTGCCGACGCAGTGATGATGGTCGAGGCGGGCGCCAAGTTCGTTTCCGAGAGCGTGCTTCTTGAAGCGCTTGAGTTGGCTCAAGAAGTCAATGGCGAGATAGTCGCACACATTCGAGACATGCAGAGCGCGTTGGGCAAGCCCAAATGGGAGTTGTCACCACCTTCGGATGCCGAAGTTGCTGCGGCTCAAGCGACCCGCGATTTCGTTGGCGACCAAGTTAAAGAGGCGCTGAAGCTTTCGGGCGGTAAGGCGGAGCGAGAAGCGGCAGTTGCAAAGATCATGTCCGACGCCAAAGGAGAGGTACTCGGCGGTGACAACGGATACGATCCGTTGCACGTGCAGACTGAACTCTATTCATTGGAAAAAGAGGCCGTCCGAGAGGGCATCCTCGAGGATGGTCGACGGCCTGACGGCAGGTCGCTGGATGAAATCCGACAGTTGGATTCGACGGTCAGCTACGTGCCAAGAGTGCACGGATCAGCCATCTTCCAACGGGGCGAGACTCAGGTGCTCGACGTACTTACCCTCGCATCGGCTGGTGAGGCTCAAAGGCTTGACAACCTTTCTCCGACAACTTCCAACCGCTTTATCCATCACTACAACTTCCCGCCTTATTCGACAGGCGAAGCAGGACGCTTCGGCTTCACCGGCAGGCGCGAGGTCGGACATGGCTTCCTGGCGGAGAGGGCGCTCCGTCCTGTGATACCTGGGGAAGACGAATTCCCGTACACGATAAGGTTGGTGTCGGAAATCCTAGCTTCAAACGGTTCCTCCTCGATGGGAAGCGTGTGTGCAGGATCTTTGGCTCTGATGGACGGAGGAGTTCCTATTGCGGCTCCGGTTGCCGGGATTGCGATGGGTCTAATTACCGACTCCGACGGTCGGGCCGAGGTGTTGACAGACATCCAAGGCGCCGAAGACCACGCTGGCGACATGGACTTCAAGGTGGCTGGCACGCGTGATGGCGTGACTGCCCTTCAGATGGATATCAAGGTCAAGGGCATCTCGTTTGACGTCATGTCCACGGCTTTGGAACAGGCAAGGATCGCTCGGTTGAAGATCCTCGACCACATGGCCGAGACGATTGATCAACCACGCGAAGATTTGCGAGAAGGCGCACCTCGGATGACTACGGTCAAGATCCCGGCAGACAAGATCGGGGCGTTGATCGGACCTGGCGGTTCAAACATCAGAGGCCTCCAAGAGGAGCACGGCGTTACCATCGATGTGGACGACGAGGGCAAGGTTGTTATCGGCTCTACGTCAACTGAAACATCAAGGTCTGTGGCCGAATCGATAAGAATGATGACAAAAGAGATTGGGGTAGGTGAACTCTACTCAGGTAAAGTCGTGAAGATCATGGACTTTGGCTGTTTCGTCAATCTGATACCTGGCAAAGATGGCATGGTCCATATCAGCGAGCTTTCGGATACCAGAGTTCCCGATGTCCAATCCGTCGTTCAAGAGGGTCAAGATCTCGAGGTGATGGTCGTAAACGTCGACCAGAACGGCAGGGTCGACCTCTCGGTTCGCGCAGTCATTGACCAGCGCACCTATGATGGAGACCACGCAAAGGCACTCGAAGAAGCGATAGCGAGAAGAGGGCCCGGCGGCCGAGGCGGCGGCCGAGGCGGCTCTGACCGTGGCGGTCGTGATAACCGAGGCGGCGGCGGCGGCGGCGGTCGACGATTCGACCGTGGCGGCGGGCGCGACGATAACCGAGGCGACAGCCGAGGTGGCGGGCGTGACGATGATCGATACAATCGACGGAGCAGCCGTGGCGATGATCGATACGACCGTAGCGGTGGCCGCAGCGATGATCGATTCGGAGGCGGTGATGACCGCCGAAGGTCGAACAGGCGCCCGGTGCAAGGCCGCGACGGTGGCCGCGACGGCGATGGTGGCGGCGGGAGACGCTACTCCCGCTAACTAGGCCAACTCAAGTGACCTGGCGCTCCAGATAGGGCGACACCTTTAGGATTTCGACACGGAAATGTCAAGTATCAAAGTTGTAGTCAATGGCGCGCTGGGTCGCATGGGAACGACAGTTCTCAATGCCGTCGCCGAACAGGCCGATATGACTCCCGTCGGCGGAGTCGATGCGGCAGCAGAGCCAGGTGGCACCGTGCAAACGGCGTCTGGCGCGGAAATCCCCGTCACCAATGATCTGGAGGCGTTAATAGCGTCGGTAAGACCAGACGTTGTTGTCGATTTCTCCAATGCTTCTGGCGCGGTAAGTGCGATGCGCAACTGCATAGCAAACGGTGTGCGATGCGTTTCGGGTTCGACCGGCGTCAGCCCCGAACAGCTTGCCTCGATCGCTGACGAGGCTGCTTCCAAAGGCGTCGGTGTCATCTCGGCATCCAACTTCGCCCTCGGTTGCGTGGTTTTAATCCATCTGGCGAGAGAAGCAGCTGAGTATTTCGACTACGCAGATCTAATCGAGAGCCACCACGAGCACAAGATCGACGCGCCATCCGGCACCGCGCTTTCGATAGCCCGGGCCATGCTCGAAGGCAAGGGCGGCGATTTCGAGCAAAATATCGTCGAAACTGAGACACTGGACGGAACTCGCGGAGGATCCACCGGCGGGATCAACGTCCACAGCGCACGTATGCCCGGAAGAGTCGCAAGACACGAGGTCGTTTTTGGCGCACTAGGCCAGACGCTCACTCTCACACACGACTCGATCAGTCGCGACAGCTTCATGCCCGGAGTCATGTTGGCGGTGCGCCGCGTCATGCAGGAAAAGAGCATGATCGTCGGGCTCGACTCCGTTCTTGGCCTGAAGCCGTAGTCCTCGTCGGGCCTCAAATCGTTTAAGTTTCCGTTCTTCGGATTACTCGTTGTGTGAAAATTGAATTATGAACCCTAGAGATCTAAAAATCGCCATCGTAGGAGCGACTGGAGCCGTGGGCGAAGTCGCATTATGTCTGTTGGCCGAACGCAATCATCCGGCCGAGAACTTACTGGCGCTGGCATCCAAGCGATCGCACGGGAAACGGCTCAGTTACCTCGATACCGAGCTAACGGTCCAAGAAGCGACGCCGGAATCGTTCGACGGCGTCGACGTGGCGTTCATCTCCGCGTCGTCCGCTGTGAGCAAAGCCCTAGCCCCAGAAGCTGTCAAGCGTGGAGCGCTAGTGATCGACGACGGTTCGGCGTACAGGATGGAACCCGATGTGCCTCTCGTGGTGCCAGAAGTGAATGGGCGAGATGTCGAGTGGCACTCAGGCATCATCTCGATCCCTAACTGCACCACAACCCCATTGGCCATGTGTCTTGCCGCGTTGCGCAACTCCGCTCCGCTGAAATCTGTGACAGTGTCTACATATCAGTCAGTTACTGGAACCGGTGCGGCGGCACGTGCCGAATTGATGCTTCAAACTGAAGAGGAGATAAGAGGCAATGGCTCAACCCCGCCGAGCGTCTATCCTCATCGCATCGCGTTCAATCTCCTGCCTCATGTTGATGACTTCACTCCCGAGGGCTACACGGTTGAAGAGATGAAGATGTTGAACGAGACCCGCAAGATCCTTGGCGATGACGGATTAAGGTTGGCAGCCACTTGCGTGCGCGTCCCCGTCGTCGTTTCGCACTCCGAGTCGGTTAGCGTGGAGTTCGAGACACCTGTCTCTGTGGCTGAAGCCAGAGAATCTCTTCAAGGGTTTCCTGGGATAACGTTGATCGATCGTCCCGAAGAATCGGCGTACCCTATGCCGATCGACGCCGAGGGCATCGACGACGTGTTAGTCGGCCGGGTGCGCAACGATCTTGCCCGTGACAACGGCTTGGTTTTCTGGCTGGCGGCCGACAATTTGCGAAAGGGCGCCGCATTGAACGCTCTTCAAATCATGGACGAGTGTTTGACCCGCAATTGCCTAAAACGTCAAGTCGCAGTTGATGTGTAAAACTAAACGCAAGCGGCCGACTATCGGAGTTAGATGACTGATTCGTTAGTAGTTGCGCCGCGCGACGATCTAAATCGAAGTTCACAGGAAAAGAGACATGGCTGAACTTGGACGTCTTCTCACTGCTATGGTCACTCCCTTTACCGAGAGTGGCGAGATCAACTATCTGCAGGCACGTAAGCTGGCCAAGTCCCTGATCGAAACGGGATCCGACGGCCTCGTAATCGGAGGCACCACAGGCGAAGCACCTTCGATGTCCGACGAGGAACGCCTCCAACTATTCGCTGCCGTCAAGGACGAGATCGGAGAGTCGGGATGCGTCGTGGCAGGAACGACCGACAACGATACCCGAAGGTCCATCGAACTGTCGCGAGCTGCCGAAGAGGTGGGTGTCGATGCGATCCTGATGACGGTGCCTGCTTACAACAAACCGACACAAGGAGGCTTGTTCAAGCACTTCGTCGAGATCGCCGAGGCAGTGTCGATCCCAGGAGTGCTCTACAACGTCCCTTCCCGCACCGCACTCAACATGACCGCGGGCACCACCTTGAGGCTCGCTGGCGTCCCCAACATCGTCGGCGTCAAAGAGGCGAGCAGCGATCCCGACCAGATAGCGTTCGTGATCAAAGATGCTCCTGAAGGCTTCAAAGTCTGGTCCGGTAACGACAACGAGACCTTCTCCATCGTTGCAACAGGTGGTTATGGAGTGGTCAGCGTTGCCAGCAACATCATCGGCAACCAGGTCAAAGACTTGATCGGCGCGATTTTGGAGGGCGACATCGAACGTGCCGCGAGCGAGCACCTGCGGCTGCTCCCGATTTTCAAAGCACTGTTTATCATCACCAACCCGATACCGGTTCGCTACGCGATGAACCGATCTGGATTCAACGCCGGGCCGGCAAGGTTGCCGATGCAGCCCGAGGACGACGAGCTCGAAGCGTTCAAAGCCCAATTTGATCCGATCATGGATCAATATGAGATCGACTTGCCTGCAGGTTGATTGAATCTTTCTGAATGGCCGTGCCCAAGATATACGCCGATCTCGGGGATGGGTTAATCATGCGGGCGGCGACGCTTGATGATGCAGATTCACTCGCGAGGTTCAACGGCAAGGTCCACATGCACGTGGAATCCGGTACCGAAGCGTGGTGGATCGACGAGTGGAGTCGCGACCTCCTAACGAAACCCCATCCTACGCTCAGTCCTGATGATGTGATCATCGTGGAAGACACGGTGGAAGACTGTATAGCTTCTTCGGCGACGTATCTGACTCAACAGTGGAGTTACGACGGTATTCCTTTCGACGTAGGGCGTCCCGAGACCATCGGAACGGCGGAAGAGTATCGCGGTCGAGGGCTTGTCCGGCGTCAATTTGATCTGATGCATCGATGGTCAACCGAACGCGGACATCTCGTGCAGGTGATCGATGGGATCCCATTCTTCTATCGGCAATTCGGGTATGAGATGGCGATCTCCCAAGGCGGCGGCCGATACTCCAACTTGATGGCCATGCCGAGGTGGGGCAAAGACGAGAAACGTCCGTTTCGGATGCGCGAGCCGCGAGCTGAGGATGTGGCTTTCATCACTCGAGTATTGAACGAATCGGCGAAACGATCAATGGTCTCGGCCGTTTTCAAAGAAGATGAAGTCCGTTACATCACCTTTGATCGAAACGAACGGAGCGCAGTGGCGCACAAGACAGGGATACTTTGTAAGAGCGAGGGCGATCAGTTAGGCGAGCCGGTTGGGGTGATCATGTATGGACTTACGCTTGCGATTGACCTCGGCGTAATCCTGAGGGTCGAGATGTGCGAGCCGAAATACTGGCGTACGGTCACACCGGCGTTGCTCCGCGAATTCGAGGAGAAGGCTCGTTTGGCCAAGGATAATCATCCCGATCCGGAAAGGGAGATCAAACAGATCCGGTTGGATTTGGAGCCGGATCACCCCGTATTCACATTCGATGAAGGCGCGTTCGGGCGTCCCGCAGAACGCCAATATGCCTGGTATGCTCGTGTGCCGGATATCCCGGCTTTCATCAACCTGATCAAGCGGTCTCTTGAAGCTAGGGTCGAAAGCTCGATTCATGCAGGATTGACTGCAAAGCTAGAGGTCGCATTCAATCGGGGCGGTTTTGTGATCGATTTCGAGGATGGTGTCAACAAGTCGGTGAAAGAGACAGAATCAATCAACCACGAATCGGCCTCTGTGTTCTTTACTGACCTGACGTTCCTTCAGCTCCTTTTCGGCTGGAGATCTACCGAGGATCTGCTGAACGCGTTTCCTGACTGCAGCACCAGCTCAAAGCGGGAGACTCACATGCTCAATACGCTCTTCCATAAGAAGTCGTCAGACCTTTCGTTGACCCTGGCATGATGATTGGTAGAGATGGCCAACCTTCCCGAAATGGGTGATCGTATTCGAGTAGTTGCTATCGGCGGAGGTACGGGGCTCTCAGTGCTTCTTAGGGGCTTGAGCCGGAGCGGGTGTCCCCTCGACATAACGTCGATCGTTACGACCTTCGACGACGGTGGTTCCTCGGGCCTTTTGCGGCAAGAATTTGGCTATCCGGCACTCGGCGATCTTAGAGAAAGCCTCATAGCACTCGCATCGGAGAAAAGCGACGCTGCAGCGTTGGCGCGCGTTTTGGGATTTCGATTCCCGGCAGACAGCGCTTTGCGGGGACATAGCGTGGGTAACCTGTTGCTGGCCGGGTTGCTAGCGACGAGCGGAGACTTAACGGTTGCTGTCGAAGAAGCCTCGAGACTGCTGCAGGTCAACGGGAATGTGTTGCCGGTTTCTCTAGAGCCCGGTCACCTGTGTGCAGAGCTAAACGATGGGCAAGTGATCTTTTCTGAGTCGGCGATCGATCTTCGCGGAGTGGCGGAGCCAGGCATATGTCGCGTGTTCCTTCAGCATCCCGTTAAGGCCAACCCAGCGGCGATGGAGGCGATTGTCAACGCAGACGCCATTGTCCTGGGCCCTGGCGACCTATTCACGAGCGTATTGCCGAACACACTTCCAGAGGGTATGAACGAGGCGATGTGCCAATCGACAGGAAAGATCATCTACGTTTGCAGCTTAACTACGAAGAAAGGCGAGACCGACGGATTTACCGCAACAGACTTCGTGAACCGCGTCAACGAATACCTATGCCGTGGTTACTTCAGCGCTGAAGATCGCCGCATGGTCAACGCAGTGATCGTCAATCGATGTTGCGATCATGCCGAATCGGGTCAAGATGCCAACATGCTCGAAGTTCGGCCGGTGGACCCTGACGGGACTAGGCTCCGAGAGACCGTGGAAGAAGTGCTCATCGACCGAGTGGCCCAGTCATTGCAGCCGCCGAGACACGACGCAGAGTTGCTTGCCGCAGCAGTAATCGGCCTAGTTCGCTCCGAGGTTCCCCAGAAGATAGGTTGAACTGACGGCGGCAGAACCCACACGCCGGGCTGCTACCCTCGTTCGACCACCATCGTTTCGTCGCGATGCGGCCCCGTCGAGATGATCGTCGCCGGAATGCCGAGCAGTTCTTCGATCTTCGCAACGTAGTCCTGTGCGCCTGTAGACAGGTCGTCCCATTCCGTCACTCCGGTTGTGGATGCTGACCAGCCGCCCAACTCTTCGTAAACAGGTTCGCAACGTTCCAACAGTGTCTGCTCGATCGGGAACTCTTGAGTTAACTCACCATCGATCAGGTACGCGGTGCAGATTCTGATTCGATCCCAATCGTCGAGAGTGTCTAGGCGCGTGAGAAACATCGAATCGAAACCGTTGACGCGCACGCTGTAACGCGCGGCGACAGCGTCGAACCAACCTACTCGCCTCGCCCTGCCAGTAGTGGCGCCGAACTCGCCGGCAGCCTGACGGATCTTCTCGGCGGTTGCGCCTTGGATCTCAGTGGGGAAAGGTCCGGCGCCAACCCTAGTGGAATAGGCTTTGAACACCCCGCAAACGGAAGAAAACGCCCTTGGGCCGATTCCGAGTCCCGTCAAGGCTCCGCCCACGGTTGGACTTGAGGATGTCACAAATGGGTACGTCCCGTGATCAATATCCAGAAGCGCACCTTGCGCACCCTCCAAGATCACCTTGTCGCCCTTGGCCAGCGCCTCGGCCACGATGTCCTCGGTTCGCTTGATGTAGGGGCCGAGTTCCGATGACCATCGCTTGGCGTTCTTCATCAATTCACCCAAGTCAATCGGCTCTCCGCCGTAGATCTTCGTGATGATTTGATTCTTGAAATCGACGATGTCGGGCAAGCGCATCATTAACGCTTCAGGATCTAGAAGCTCGCCGACTCGAACGCTCAATCGAGAGACTTTGTCGACGTAAGCGGGGCCCACGCCCTTACCAGTGGTTCCGATGGCGCCACTGCCGCGCCGCTCCTCTTCGAGGGCGTCCAGCGCCACGTGATAAGGCATTATGAGATGCGCCCGGTCCGAGACCGCCACCTCACCCGGCAAGCCCAAATCTTCGGCCTCGTGAATCTCTTGAATTAAGACGTCAGGATCGACAACTACGCCATTGCCGATGACGTTGATCGTGCCCTCGTGACAGATGCCGCACGGGATGAGGTGGAAGACGAGCTTGCCGTATTCGTTTACGACTGTATGACCGGCGTTGTTACCGCCGGAGTATCTGGCGACGACCGAGGCGTCGCGGGCCAGAAAGTCGATGATCTTCCCTTTGCCCTCGTCGCCCCAAAGCCCGCCGATTACGGCTTGGGCTGGCATCCATGCTCTCCCTATCGCGGATGTCCCGTCGGGCCATTGCAGCACGACGGGACATGAATATCGGTGTGATTATTCGGGGTTGTTAACAGGTGAATTATATAGCGCAGAGGCTTTGTCACGGATGTAGAAAAACCGACGAGGACAGCGTGGTTTCACAGCCCGACTCGGATCTTGAGGGTCGACGCCTCGTTATATCCATCGGCTTGTTCACCAATCTACCGTGGATGACGTAGGGAACTGCGATGAATTCCGATCCGATCATTGATTTCACTGAGGCAGCAGTAGGCGAAGGGGTCACGAAGTACTTGTTCGCGTTTTGGGCCTTGCTCTGCATCGCGACACTCATAGGAGTGGTAGTCGTACCCGTTTTCATTCCGTTCTATTGGTTGTGGTACAGGCCGCGTTACAGAGAGTTCCACTCGATTGAACTGTCCGAGAGGTCTGTAAACATTCGGAAAGGCGTGATCTTCAGGAATGAAATCTACGTGCCACTTGATCGCATCACCGACGTTACGGTGTCGCAGGGGCCTTTGATGAGATGGGCCGGAGTGTACGGGATCAAAATCGAATCTGCAGGACAAACGACCCCGGACGGTGGCGCAAACATGGTTGTAGATCGGGATCCGAGGGCATTCCGAGACGCCGTGCTGGATCGCGCCGAAGCAGTTAAGTCAGGCGAGGTGTCAGCAACCCAGAGCGAAAGCAGTGACACCAAGTTCCCTCAAGAGCAGCTGTTGACTGAGATCCGCGACATTCTTAAACGGATCGAAGAGCGAAGTTGAATTCTGGTCGACCTCGGAGTTGACCCGTCCTCTCTGCGTATTTATACTTAGGACTCCGCGCTAATTTCGGTTAGGCGGCTCCGCGTCCGATTTTCGGATCGTCGCGGATGAAGCACCTTCAAAGAAGAATATCGATTCCGCATTCTCCGAGAACCGGAGTAGTCGATTCCTAAGATTGGATCAAGCTACTAAGGGCGCATGGGGGATGCCTTGGCGCTAGAAGCCGAAGAAGGGCGTAGTAAGACTGCGATAAGCCACGACTAGCCGTCTAGCAGGCTGAACCGTGGATTCCCGAATGGGGAAACCCGTTCCCGCGTTCGCGCGGGATCATCTCATTAGAGAGGGTAAGCAGGGGAACTGAAACATCTAAGTACCCTGAGGAACGTAAATCAACCGAGACTCCCTTAGTAGCGGCGAGCGAAAAGGGAAGAGCCCAAACCAAGCAGACCTAACGGAGCAGGATCCTATGTCTGCCTGGTGTTGAAGGGCTTGACGTGGGGGCTCCTGTGGCCTCCGAGAAGTTACAAAGCGCTGCGTTAGCTGAACAGTTCTGGAACGGCTGGCCATAGCGGGTGAAAGCCCCTTAAGCGAAAACGCATCGCCTTCTAGTTGAGTACCTGAGTACGGCGGGACACGTGAAATCCTGTCGGAATCTGGGGGGACCACCCTCCAAGGCTAAGTACTTCTAGCGACCGATAGTGAACTAGTACCGTGAGGGAAAGGTGAAAAGCACCCCGAGCAGGGGAGTGAAATAGAACTGAAACCGTGCGCCTACAAGCCGTTGGAGTCTGCCTACGGGCGGATGACAGCGTGCCTATTGAAGAATGAGCCAGCGAGTTACGTTGTGCGGCGAGGTTAAGGCGTGAAGCGCCGGAGCCGAAGCGAAAGCGAGTCTGAATAGGGCGCCAAGTCGCACGGAGTAGACCCGAAACCGTGTGAGCTACCCATGGCCAGGCTGAAGCGAAAGTGACATTTCGTGGAGGGCCGAACCCGTTTACGTTGCAAAGTGATGGGATGAGCTGTGGGTAGGGGTAAAATGCCAAACGAACACGGAGATAGCTGGTTCTCCCCGAAATGCATTTAGGTGCAGCGTCGGGAGTTACTTTGCGGAGGTAGGGCTCTGATTGGGCTAGGGGGTGGAAAACTTACCAAACCCTGTCAAACTTCGAATACCGCAAAGGGCACCCCGGCAGTGAGACGGTGAAGGATAAGCTCCATCGTCGAGAGGGAAACAGCCCAGATCGCAAGCTAAGGCCCCTAAGTGTGTGCTAAGTGTTAAACGAGGTGGGGGCGCCCAGACAGCCAGGAGGTTGGCTTAGAAGCAGCCATCCTTTAAAGAGTTCGTAACAGATCACTGGTCGAGGGCTCCCGCACGGAAAATAAACGGGGCTCAAGCACACCGCCGATGCTGCGAGAGGCGCGTACGCGCGCCTCGGTAGGGGAGCGTTCCCAGATGCATAGAAGCGCGCGTCGTGAGGCCGCGTGGAGCGCTGGGAAGTGAGAATGCTGGCATGAGTAGCGTTAATGCCGGTGAGAATCCGGCACGCCGAAAGTCCAAGGTTTCCTACGCAACGTTGATCGACGTAGGGTAAGGCGGCCCTAAGGTGTAGCCTAAAGGCGAAGCCGATGGATAGCTGGTTGAAATTCCAGCCCCGCCCGAGAACTGATTGAGACGCAGGAGGGACGCGGATTGGTAGACGATGCATACCACTGGATAAGGTGTGTCGCTGCCCGTAGGTGAGTGATGGGAGTTAAAATGCCCGTCGCGTTATCAACTGAGGGGTTGCGGGACCTCGAGGTACGCCTCGAGGAACATCGTTGAGCCTATGCCGTCAAGAAAATCTCCGACGTCGAGGTTCTGTGGCGACCGTACCGCAAACCGACACTGGTGGACAGGGGTAAATGCCCCTAGGCGCTCGAGATAACCATCGTTAAGGAACTCGGCAAATTAACCCCGTAACTTCGGGATAAGGGGTGCCGTGGACGTATACGCGCTAGCCGCGAAAAGTGTCTGCGGCCGCAGAGAATCGGCCCAAGCGACTGTTTACCAAAAACATAGGTCTGTGCCAAAGCGAAAGCTGATGTATACAGGCTGACGCCTGCCCAGTGCCGGTAGGTTAAGGAAGGGGGTGAGAGCTCTCGACTGAAGCCCCGGTGAACGGCGGCCGTAACTATAACGGTCCTAAGGTAGCGAAGTCCCTTGTCGGGTAAGTTCCGACCCGCACGAATGGCGTAACGACTTGGGCACTGTCTCAACGATGGACTCGGTGAAATTGCATGACCCGTGAAGATGCGGGTTACGCGCGGCAGGACAAATAGACCCCGTGGAGCTTTACTGCAGCTTGACATTGTTTTGAGCTCAGGGATGTGTAGTAATAGGCGGGAGACTGTGAAGCGCAGGCGTAAGCCTGTGTGGAGTCGCCCATGAAAGACCGCCCTTCCTTGCGTTTGAATCTAACCACTACCCCAGGGACAGTGTCTGGTAGGCAGTTTGACTGGGGCGGTCGCCTCCCAAAAGGTAACGGAGGCGCACAAAGGTCACCTCAGGCTGGATGGAAATCAGCCAAAGAGTGTATTGGCATAAGGTGGCTTGACTGCGAGACCTACAAGTCGAGCAGGGACGAAAGTCGGTCAAAGTGATCCTACGGTACCGTGTGGAAGGGCCGTAGCTTAACGGATAAAAGCTACCCCGGGGATAACAGGCTAATCTCCCCCAAGAGATCGTATCGACGGGGAGCTTTGGCACCTCGATGTCGGCTCGTCGCATCCTGGGGCTGCAGAAGGTCCCAAGGGTCGGGCTGTCCGCCCGTTAAAGCGGCACGCGAGCTGGGTTCAGAGCGTCGTGAGACAGCTCGGTCTCTATCCGCCGTGCGCGCAGGACATTTGAAGGGAGCTGCTCCTAGTACGAGAGGACCGGAGTGGACGAACCTCTGGTGTGCCGGTTGTGGCGCCAGCCGCATCGCCGGGTAGCTATGTTCGGAAGGGATAAGCGCTGAAAGCATCTAAGCACGAAGCCCACCCTGAGATGAGATGTCCCATCCTTTAAAAGGAGTAAGACCACCGGGAGACTACCGGGTAGATAGGCCGTAGGTGTAAGGGCAGCAATGTCCTCAGCTGAACGGTACTAATCGGTCGAGGGCTTGATCCAAAATCCGGAATCAACTAGTCCGGTACTCGAGAAAGCGGAATCGAATTCGACCCAAGCAAACGTTGCGGGGTGGAGCAGTGGTAGCTCGTCGGGCTCATAACCCGAAGGTCGCAGGTTCGAATCCTGCCCCCGCTACCAACTCTCAACGAGTTGGCGAAACAATGCTTGGAATCAATATGTAAAAGCTCCTTGGTGACAAGAGCGCGATGGCACCACCCGTTCCCATCCCGAACACGGAAGTGAAACTTCGTAGCGCTGACGATACTGCACTTGCAAGGGTGTGGGAAAATAGGTCGTTGCCAGGGAGGTTTAACTCGAACAGAGCGGCACCTAGCGTGTCGCTTTTTGATTCGAGCCGGGGTGATTCTGAAGCGAAACTTATAATTTGATTCGCACACCATTCGTCTCGGAGAGGTGGCTGAGTGGACGAAAGCGCCGGTTTCGAAAACCGGTATCTCGGGTAACCGGGATCGCGGGTTCGAATCCCGCCCTCTCCGCCATAATTCGACACAGGCTCGCCGGCTGAGCCCTATGATTGGTTGACCCACGGAGAGGTGCCGGAGCGGCTTAACGGGCACGCCTGGAAAGCGTGTGTGGGTTCACGCCCACCGCGGGTTCGAATCCCGCCCTCTCCGCCACCTTCCGCAACCCTCGAATCTCGTCGTCTTTGACAGCTCCGTTTCGCCGCTCAAACGCGAGTGTTGTAGTGTGAAACGGATCGTTCCGCATCGCAATAGCGACGCGCTGGTGAGTCCATCGACTGCCAGTCACTCCTGGAATCCTCACATCCATCCCTGAAATGCAAGAACTGAAATACTGGGTCGCTTTCCATCGAATATCCGGGCTTGGGCCGGTACGCTTCAACTTGCTTGAACGCCACTTCGGGAGCCTCGAAGAAGCGTGGCGTGCGGATCGAAAATCATTGCGAGCAGCGGGCATCGGCGTGAACCTCGTCAACGAAATCTCCGAGTTAAGAGGAAAGACAGATCCCGACGCTTTGATGGAAGATCTTTCGCGGCGAGGAATAACCGCAATCCATCTGCGTTCAGACCAATATCCTGATCTGTTGGCCGAAACACCCGTCGCGCCCACTGTGCTCTACACAAAAGGCCAGCTTGAACCCCGAGACAACGGTGGGATCGGAGTAATAGGATCGCGCGCCTCCACTCGGTACGGCAGGCAGATGTGTGAAACGCTCAGTGGCGGGCTGGCATCTCTTGGAATCACCGTTGTGAGCGGTTTGGCCCGAGGAATCGATAGCTTGGCGCATCGTTCTGCGCTTGATGCGGGAGGCAGGACGATCTCGGTGTTGGCCGGGGGCCTCGACTACATATACCCTCCCGAGAACACCGGTCTCGCACGTGAAATAGCCAGCAACGGCTGCCTGCTGACCGAGTACCCAGTTGGGATGAGGTCGCGTAAGGAGCACTTTCCGAGACGCAACAGGGTCATCAGCGGCGTCTGCCGCGGAGTGGTGGTCGTGGAAGCGGCGATGAAGAGCGGTGCTATGCTAACCGTTCGGTGGGCGCTCGAGCAAGGGAGAGAAGTATTTGCGGTGCCTGGCAACGCCACATCGCCGAAGAGCGCTGGAACAAACTGGTTGATACAACAAGGGGCAAAACTTACAACGTCGGTTGACGACGTAATCGAGGAACTTAGCGCGTCTTACAACCTCGACGAGATGTCGGCGCGCCAGGAGGGTGCAACCACCGCAGCGCAGATCGCCGAGGCAAACTCGCCAGGCGTATCGTTCAACGGATCGTCCAAGCCGATCGCTAGACCTGCCACGATAGAAACTCACTCCAAGGAAGAAGAGAAGATCGTGGCGGTATTGTCCACCGCGTCCAGACCGGTCCATGTGGACGATGTGGTGCGCGAGACGGATATGTCAATTGATAATGCCAATTCTGCGCTGACTATGATGGAAATAAGAGGAATCGTTAGATGCGTGGAGGGCACGTTGTTCGAATTGATTCCCTCGAAGCCGTTGGTTGTGGCAACGCGACTGATGGACGAATCGAATTCAATTCGTTAGTGCTGAACACGAGGGTGAATTGGCGAAAAAGAATAGCGCGAACGGCAAAAATCTAGTAATCGTCGAATCGGCTGCCAAGGCGCGCACCATCGAGCGATACCTTGGCAACGACTTCGTGGTCAGGCCATCCGTCGGCCACGTGCGAGACCTTCCACCGCGTTCGTTGGGGGTAGACGTTGAAAACGACTTCGAACCGAAATACGTAACCTCTCGCGACCGTCGGACTGTAGTAACCCAACTTCGTTCGGCTGCTAAGTCCGCCCCATCCGTGTACCTCGCCACCGACCCCGACCGGGAAGGCGAAGCGATCTCGTGGCATCTTGCTGAGTTGCTGAACATACCCAAAGATGACGTGCGCCGTGTGGTGTTTCACGAGATCACTAAAGACGCGATCACAGAGGCGTTCACGAAGCCCAGGAGCATCGACTCCGACTTGGTAGAAGCCCAGCAGGCAAGACGTATATTGGATCGTCTAGTCGGGTTCAAGCTCAGTCCCTTCATCCAAAGAAAGGTTGCAGGCGGGCAGTCAGCAGGAAGAGTGCAGTCTGTCGCTCTTCGCCTCGTCGTCGATCGCGAAGAAGAGATCGAAGCGTTCGTTCCGCAGGAATATTGGGACATTTCCGTCGAACTGAAGAAGCAGTCAGCCGAACTACCAATCAATGCCCGACTTCACAGGCTGCACGGAGAAACCAAGGCTCCGCATGTGCCCGACGAAGCAACTGCGACCTCAGTCGTTTCGGAGCTTAAATCCGCTTCTTATCAAGTATCTAAAGTCACCAAGCGAGAGCGCAAAGAACGACCGAGGCCGCCATTTATCACCAGCACGCTGCAGCAACAGGCAGCGCGGACGCTCCGCTTCAATTCGCAACGGACGATGAGAGTGGCGCAGACCCTCTACGAAGGCGTCGTATTGGGGGACGGCGAACCGGTCGGCTTGATCACATACATGAGAACCGACTCGACGACGTTGGCTCAGTCTGCATTGCAAGAAGCCGAGGGCTTCATCAAAGCCAACTACGGCGACAAGTACTCTCAAGGTTTCCGACGATACAGGACCCGAACTCGCAATGCTCAAGAAGCCCACGAAGCGATCCGACCGACGTCGATAACTAACGCGCCGGCTCGAATTTCAAGTTTCTTGGACGACGACCAAAAGCGTCTTTACGACCTCATCTGGAAACGCACGGTCGCCAGTCAGATGTCGGATGCGCTGGTTGAGCGCACCACGGTTGACGTAAACGCAATAGCCCAAAATGGCAACACGAACATCGTGCGAGCCACCGGATCCGTAATCCTGTTCGATGGCTTCAGGACCCTCTACTCCGAGGCGGACGATGAAGACAAGGAATCGGATGATGCTCGAAGGCTGCCACCGATCCAGGAATCAGAGACGCTTCAACTCGAAAAGATCAACAGCGACCAAAAGTTCACACAACCTCCGCCGCGCTATACCGAGGCGAACCTGATCCGAACATTGGAAGAACTTGGTATCGGTAGGCCTAGCACATACGCCACCATCGTCGGCAGAATTGTGGAGAGGAACTACGTCGAGAGACAACGAAACAGGTTCAAACCTACCAAAACCGGCGTAGCGGTCTGCAAGATGTTGAAGCAATACTTCACCGATATCATGGACGTAGGTTTCACGGCAGGGATGGAATCGCAACTGGATGGCATTGCGACGGGCGAATTGGAACGGGTGCCGATGCTGCGAGATTTCTACGGCCCTTTCGATGAAGCGTTGCAGTACGCGTTCGAAAACGCTGAGAGAACGGCGAGGGCAGAGCTTGATGAGCAGAGCGGGATTCTCTGCGATGGCGGGGCAGAGCTAGTAATTAGGCTGCGACGCAGAGGTGGAAGCTTCCTGGCTTGCCCACAGTACCCCACATGCAGAGTGGCGTTAGACCTGCCTCCGGCCGAGTCTGCTTCTGGAGAAGCGATAGAAGAGTGGCAAGGCCTCAAAGCGAAGAAGATGCGGCAGTGTCATCTGGCTCACCCAGACGGCGTGCCCGAGTTGGAAGAGCCGGACCTCAAACCCAGCGGAGTCGTGTGCGAGGGCGGAATTGAGCTCGTCATGCGCGACGGCCGACGCGGTGAATTCATAGCTTGCCCCCAATTCCCTAAGTGCCGAGTCGCACTGGACCTAAAGCCTGAAGACGAAGCTGAGTTGGAAGAGTGGAATTCCAATCTCGAACAACGAATGAAACGATGCTTCAAAGCGCACCCCGAAGCGGCCAAACGAAGCACTACCGGACGGCGTCGCCGAAAGGCAAAAGCATCTGCGTCCTGACAATCGATCACTGAATCCAAGCAATTCGGCACCTGCCACAAAAACTGCCGATCCGCAACCAAGAACGCCTTAATAAATGGCAACCCGCAACAACTCTCCAGGGCTTTGGAAAGCGGTTAAAGGTTCACCATGGGTCGATGTCCTCAAGTCGTACGAGCAGTACCTCGTAGCTATAAGGCAGCTCGCTGATCCAACAGTTCGGAACTACCTGCACGACTTGGCAGCGTTCATGACGTACCTTGCCGAAAGAGGCGGAATCGAGCGGGTGGCTGCGCCGGATAGATTGTCCCTGCGGGGATACTTGGCCTGGCTAGCCAATCTGGGTTACCACTCGAGCAGCATCAGCCGTAAGTTGACCGCGCTTCGAATATTCAATCAGTGGCTCGTGGATGAGGGCCACGCTGATAAAAACGACACCGACATGGTTAAACCGCCACGCGGCAATAGGAGATTACCAGCCGCCGTCTCAGTGGCCGAGGTTGAGCGGCTGATGTCGACCCCAAACACGGCTACGCAGCTCGGACTGAGGGATCGAGCCTTACTTGAGTTGCTCTACGCATCAGGATTGAGGCTCTCGGAGCTAGCATCATTGGATCGCTCAGACGTAGATCTCGAATCCAAAGAGGCAAGGGTGATCGGCAAAGGCTCGAAGGAGCGAGTCGTATTGCTTGGTGCGATCGCCGCCGAATGGATACTCGAGTACATCCAATCTTCTCGACCCAAACTCGCCTCGCCTCGCTCTGGCGACGCGCTATTCCTCAATCGATTTGGTGGAAGACTCAGTGCTCGCGGTATACAAGGCATCGTCAAGAAACGGGCGTTGGAGGCTGGTTTAGACCCGAGCTTCCACACTCACAATCTCCGCCACACCTTCGCCACCCATCTACTTGATGGCGGGGCCGATCTAAGAGTGGTTCAAGACCTTTTAGGCCACGCGTCGCCTTCGACCACACAGATCTACACTCATGTTTCTCCCGAACAGGCAAGACGCGTTTACCTGGAATCTCATCCGGGAACACGGTTGACGAGGCGGAAATCGCATCGAACTTGATTCGGTTTCTTGTACGCTTGAGTAATTAGCAATCGACTCCGCGAAATGACCCGCATACTCGTCATAAACGGCCCTAATCTCAATAATCTTGGCCAACGCGACGCGTCATTTTACGGTGCGATCACGCTGCCGGAAGTCGAGAGCAGTATCGCCGAAAAGGCAAAGGCGCTTGGTGTTGTGGTGGCGTTCTTTCAATCCAATCATGAAGGCGAGATCGTCGATTGGATTCAGCAGCAGGCATCATCAGCAACCGGGATTATCATCAACGCAGGCGCTTTGACCCAAGTCGGATACTCGATCTTGGACGCGCTGCAGGATGCAGGGCTGCCCGTCGTCGAGGTTCACATCTCCAACATCCACGCGAGAGAAGAGTTTCGACGGAAATCGGTCATCGCTCCATACGCCGTGGGACAGATCGCCGGGTTGGGATGGCATGGATATCTCTACGCTCTCGATCATCTTGCTGGCCTAGATGCAACACAAGACCCGTCGTAAATGGGCAAACTCAAGTTTCCGGAGCGAGTCGAGAACATTCGCAAGTTCATCGCAGAACGCGATCTCGATGGCATCCTTATCTCCAACGCTGAGAACAGAAGGTACCTATCTGGATTCATAGGGACCGCCGGATACCTATTCATCACTAAGAAAGACGCAGTGCTAGCGACCGATTTTCGGTACATCGAACAGGCTGAAATCCAAGCGCCCGGTTACGAAATCTCGCGAGTGCAAGGCCGTCTCAGCGAGTGGTTCCCGGCTATCGCCACAGGTGTCGGCATCTCGAAACTCGGGTTCGAAGCCGACGACCTCACTGTGTCTTCACTGGAACTATTCGAAAAAGCCGCTGAAGATGCCGGCGTTGAGTTGGAACTCCAAAAAACGACTGGCGCAACCTCGAAGACAAGAGCGGTTAAGGATTCTGACGAGATCCTGCTCCTTCAACGGGCGATCGACATAGGCGACGAAGCGTTCGAAGAGACCTTGGGGAAGATGGTGCCTGGGATGATAGAAAAAGAGGTTGCGTGGGAATTTGAAAAGGCGATACGTGAGCGCGGCGCAGAGTCTCTTTCATTCGACACAATCGTCGCCGCGGGTCCAAACGCCGCGAGGCCGCACCACCAAACAGGAGACCGCGAAATCAAAGAGGGCGAAACGATCGTTTTTGATTGTGGCGCTACCTATCAGGGATACTGCTCCGACCTCACGAGGACCGTCGTTCTGGGTGAACCTGATAACGAGACTCGCAGGGTCTACAACGTCGTGCTCGAAGCCCAGCAAAGGGCGATCGAAGAGGTGAAGGCCGGCATGACAGGTGCCGAGGCCGACGCTATTTCAAGGAAGATTATCGAGGATGCAGGCCATGGTGAGAACTTTGGCCACAGCTTGGGGCATGGTCTCGGGATGCAGGTTCATGAAGAACCAAATGTAGGACCGCGTGGTGAAACAGTCCTCGAAAACGGAATGCCCTTCACCATCGAACCTGGGATCTACATTCCGGGATGGGGTGGCGTGCGCATCGAGGACGTAGTAGTACTTGAAAATGACAGGGCAAGAGTGTTGAGCCACGCATCCAAGATGATGTTCGAGTAAACACCAAGCCGTCGCACATCCTCTCACCAAACCATAGGCAACCACATGACGATTTCCTCATCTGAGATCCGCCGAAACATGACGATCATGCTCGACGGCGACGTGTATCAAATATTGGAGTGGCAGCACAGGCAGGCCCCAAAGGCGCCGCCGACTCTCACCCTCAAGGTCCGCCAACTCAGCACTGGAAACGTGTACGAGCGAAAGCTGCAAGGCAACCAGAAACTCACGGTCGCCCAAACAGAGCGGCAAGACGCCCAATTCCTCTACCGTGACGGCGAATTCTTCGTTTTCATGGATATGGAATCCTATGAACAGCACCTGGTTGGCGACGACATTCTCGGTGATGCGACGCTGTTCCTGACTGAAGGGTCCCGAGCGTCGATACTCATTCACGAAGGAAGGCCAATCTTAATTGAACTTCCTTCTGCAGTGAACCTCGCGATCGCAAATACGGAGGTCGGTTTGAGAGGCGATACTCAAAGCGGAGCCACCAAGCCAGCCACCACCGAGACGGGACTGACTCTCCAAGTACCGCTGTTCGTCAACGAAGGTGAAGTGATCTCCGTGAACACCACCACTAAGGAATACATCGGCAGAGCCGATTGATCCGGAGCCTCGATGTACACCGGCTCCGCAACTCCTACCAGAACGGTGTCTCGGCGCGAGCCGCGAACTGTATCCGAAGTTTCGCAACTGATACGCGCGCTCCTCGAGTACGACCCGCTATTGAGCGATCTGGTCGTTACGGGCGAGGTGGCTGATCTGCGCCAGCCAAGGTCTGGTCACAGCTACTTCACTCTTCGAGACAAAGAAGCCGCTCTGCGATGCGTGCAGTTCAAGGGTGGACGAGGCGGCCAACACTTGAGCGACGGGGCTCAAGTGATATGCGATGGCCGTGCCGGCCTCTACATCAACAGAGGAGACCTGCAAATCGTCGTCACGACTGTGGAACCTTCTGGGTCGGGATCATTACAGGCCGCGCTCAATGAGTTGAGGGCGAAACTCGCCAACGAAGGTCTCTTCGACACCTCCAGAAAAAGACGCTTGCCAAGCTTCCCCAAGCGCGTTGCAATAATCACTTCACCGCAGGGCGCGGTTATCCAAGACATCACGAATGTGATTCGGCGCAGGTTTCCCTTGCTCGAAATGGTGTTGATCCCGGCCGCTGTGCAGGGCGAGGACTCACCTGCCGAGATTATCCAAGCTTTCGCAGACCTAGACGCCTTGACCAGCCAGATTCCGGTCGACGCGGTCATATTGGCGAGAGGCGGGGGATCGCTGGAAGACCTGATGCCATTCAATGATGAGATGGTCGCCAGGACGATATTTGCATCGCGAACACCGGTGATAAGCGCAATCGGGCACGAAACTGACCACACCATCGCAGACCTTGTTGCTGACGTCAGGGCTCCAACACCTTCGGCGGCGGCGGAAATCGTTTCACCCGACACTGTGGAACTGATGAACGATATCGGAGTGAGGGCCGATTCTTTGCGTCGGGGCCTCGGTTCACGCATCACCGCAGCGCGTCAACGCTTCGAGTTGACTTGTGACCGTCTTGCAGATGCTGCGGTTGATACGACTCGTCACAGGACGCAAATTGAGTTCTTGCTGGAACGAGGTGGGAGTGCTTGCCATCGTTTCATTGAGGCCAAGCGTCAAGCTTTGGCGCGTTCAAACGCCGAACTAACGGCGCTCAGCCCGACAAACGTTTTGAACCGCGGCTACGCCATCGCCCGACTAAAGTCGAAAGATCGTGTTGTAATTACCAGGGCGGATCAAGTGGCCAAAGGCGATTTGATCGATCTCACTCTCGCGAGAGGCACGATCGAAGCCGAAACAGTGACATCTAGCGAAACCTAATTCCGTTACAGATCGAATATGGCCGAATCTCAAGAAACGCAATCCACGAGCGCCGACGAAGCACCCTCGTTTGAGGATGCCTTCACGCGCCTCGAATATGTTGTTCGTCAGCTGGAAGGTGGTCAGATGACGCTGGACGAGGCGACGAAGCTTTTCGAACAGGGAATGATGCTCGCCAAGGTGTGCAACGAGATGCTCTCGTCGGCTGAGTTGAAGATCACCCGACTCCAAAAGAATTTCGCTGAACAACTCGATCTGGTTTCCGAAGAATAGCGGGGTCGGCAGGTGTCCAACTCAAAGCATCTGCGCATCGGGTGGCTCACCACAGCCAACGGAGATGGCTCGTTGGGGATGTTCCAGGCGATCCTAGAGGCTATCGACTCTGAGCGATTGAACGGTTCAATCGAGTTTGTATTCGTAAACCGGGCGAGAGGACAGACAGCGCCAACCGATCGGTTCTTGGATCTGGTCGTCAGCAGAGAGATACCCCTCGTTACTCTCTCTTCCCTGCGATTTCGGCGAGAGCACGGCAACGCACCTTGGCGGGAGTTGCGTTCAGATTTCGATCTAACTGCTATAGACATGCTTTCCGACTTTGACCCTGACGTAACGGTGCAGGCCGGCTACATGCTCTACGCACCGATCCTGTGTGAGCGGTTCTTGATGCTCAACCAACACCCGGCGCTCCCTGGCGGCACGATCGGCATGTGGCAGGACGCCGTGTGGGACGTCATCCAGAACCAAGATGCCGAAACCGGCTCCATGATCCATCTTTCGACGTCCGAGCTAGATCGAGGCCCGGTCGCCAGCCTGTGCCGATTCTCAGTGCGAGGTCCAGAATTCGATCCACTGTGGAATGACGTCGCGTGTCTGGACATTAAGCAGCTTCGTGCCGACCGAACGGAAGAGCTGCCGCTGTTCAAGGCGATACGAGCGGCTGGGTTGCTAAGAGAACGACCGTTGGTAGTTGAAACACTGCAGGCCGTAACTGAAGGATTAATCGATCTGAATTCTCTGGAGTGCGACGATTCCTTCCAGCCGCTCGACTTGACCGAAAGCGTCGAAAACGCTGTCGCCACCGCTTAGCGTGGGACAGCTCAAACTTCGTTGATCGCGCCCCATAGTTGCCGCGCCGCCGCTTCCGGATGGGGATCAGAGAGTATCGCTCTCACCACCGCCACTCCGGAAGCGCCGCTCCGCATCACTGAACCTGCATTCGCCGGAGAGATGCCCCCGATGGCTATCACCGGGATCTCAACTTGCTCCGCCACTTCGCTAACTCCACTGGCGCCAATCGTCGCTCCGTCGGGATGGGAAGCCGAGGGAAACACCGTGCCCAGAATCAAGAAATCCGCACCGTCGTCACTCGCTTCGATGGCACCCGGCACTGAGTGAACGGACCTGCCGATCAACTTTCCGGCGCCGAAAATCTTTCGCGCGATTGAAACGTCCATTGCGGCCGACTCTGCTAGTTGGATGCCGTCGGCGCTTCTAATGTCGGTAACTTCCCTGCGAGAAGGATTCACGATCTTGATCGCCCTCTCATCCACTGAGTCTTCGACTTTGTCGACCAGCAACCGAAACTCTTCGTCAGGAAGCTCCGGAGCGCGGATCTGAACCATATTCACTCCGCCAGCGACGGCTGCAGCCACACCATCAACGATGCGGTCTACGCTGTCGCCAGTGACCGAAAGATCGGTTACGAGGCAAAGAGTTGGTTGACCCAGAGTGCGGCTCATAGCCGCATCAGCCGATGAAAATGCGCAAACTCAACCACTCACCGCCATCTGCACCTGGGGACTGCTCGGAGAAGCTTCGGAAACAGGGATCCTGCCCGCCAAGTACGCCTTACGCCCTGCCTCCACACCTTGCTTGAACGCTTCGCCCATTAGTGGCGGATTAAGCGCTTGCGCGATTGCAGTGTTGACCAACACAGCATCTGCGCCCATCTCCATAACCATCGATGCGTCGGACGGAACTCCTAAACCGGCATCGACGACCACCGGGACAGTTGATTGCTCGATGATCATCGAGATCTCTTCCGCGGTATGAACCCCGCGACCTGAGCCTATCGGCGAACCGAGGGGCATCACCGTGGCGCAGCCCAACTCTTCCATCTTCGCCGCCAACACAGGGTCGGCATGGATGTAAGGCAGCACGGTGAATCCCTCTTCAATCAGTTTTCGTGCCGCGTCGTAAGAGCCTATGGGGTCCGGCAACAAGTGACTGGGATCAGGGATCACTTCGAGCTTGATCCAATCAGAGCCCGTGACCTCTCTGGCTAGACGGGCAATTCCTACAGCCTGATCAGCAGTCCGGGCGCCGGCGGTGTTCGGCAAAATCTGGTACTTCGACCAATCCAGTATGTCGAGCACAGTCTCTTCGTTGGGGTCGTCGAGGTTGATCCTTCCGATCGCCACGGTGATGATCTGTGTGCCGGAAGATTCGACCGAGCCCAGCAGATCCTCGGCAGAGCGGTGCTTCCCGGTACCGGTCATCAGCCGGGATCCGAAACTCTTGCCCGCTATTACTAACTCGTCGTTCATGACGTCATCACTTGGAATTCGCACCCAGGGATACGGATCAGTAAAGATTGTGCGATTGCCCGCCATCCACGTTGATGCAGGCGCCGGTAATTAAGTCGGCATGTTGGGACGCTAAGAACGCAACTGTTGCGCCTATCGGCTCCGGCCAGCCAAACTTGCCCATCGGCAGGTTTCGGGCGATGAACTCGTCGACAGCTTCCGGCGTGTTGTTCTCTTGGAAACGTTCCCACGTGCCGCCGGGGAAGAGTATTGAGCCAGGGGCCACTGAGTTCACAGTGACGCCAGATGGCGCGCTACTCAACGCGGCGTGTTTCGAGAGGGCGATCATTGCTGCTTTGGCCGTCATATATGGCGCGGTGCCACCAGCCTCCCGACCGTAGATGCTCGAGATGTTTATGATGCGTCCCCATCCCCGCGCTTGCATGCCTGGAAGCGTCAACTTAATGAGCCTGATTGCGGACCAGAGGTTCAAATCAATCACCAACTCGAAATCTTCTATCGAAGATCCAATAACATCGCTCGTGCCCATGCTTCCACCCACATTGTTAACCACAATGTCGGGCTCGCCGAGGTCGGAACTCATGCGGGACACCGCCTCTGCCGGCGCCGCTTCATCACCCATATCCAGCGAATAACCCACCGCCGACACTCCAAGATCAGCGATCTCAGCAACCGTAGCGTCGAGGGTTTCCTGTCCGCGTGCACATACCGCAACGTCCACACCCTCCCGCGCCAAAGCAAACGCCGACTGCCTACCGAGCCCTCTGCTGCCGCCCGTTATCAAAGCTCGCTTGCCTCTGATCCCCAAATCCATCTGATACCAACTCCCTTCGCAGGCGCACTACCAACCTAGGTGATTACCCACGCGTTATGCATTAACCTAGGATACCCCAATACCGAACCGGTTCTCCGCATTCCAGACGATCCAACGGGCGCGTTGCAACGAGATATACAATGGGATTCCCGAGTTGAATCTGATCCGTTTGTGGGCACTCTTTGCCACCGTTGCCCAAGCGTGACGATGTAATCGGTCGAATATAATGGGGCGTATCCGGAAGGTATGAACGAAAAGACCGCAAGGAAATTTAATTGACAACCGTGAGTTCCGACCAGATGACGTTGGAAGAAAATACGGCCACCGTTGAAGCCGAAGTAGACGAGGCTGTTTCAAGAGAAGCCAGCGTAGATGTTGTTGTGGGCGAAGATGGCTCGTCCTCTGAAATCGACGATGAACTTAACCTCGTATTCAGTTACCTGCCCAAAAGCAACCTGAAGCGCGGCGACATAATCGATGGTGTGGTGTTGGATGTAGGCGATTTCGGGCTGCTCGTGGATGTTGGCCAAAAATCCGAGGGCTATGTTCCGCTCCGCGAAGCACGCATGCTCGTCGAAGAGGAGGGCGACCAAGCCCTTCCCGGCATCGGCGAAGAGGTCATTCTTTACGTCTCAAGGGTCGAAGGGGAAAACGGATATCCCATCTTGTCCATCGACCGGGCCCGTGGCGAACACGGCTGGCGAGACTTGGAACGGGCGTACGACGACGAAGGTACTGTGCGTGGCAAGATCATGGGATCTAACCGCGGCGGGGCTGTGATTCAAGTCAACGGCGTGCAGGGGTTCATTCCTCTTTCACAACTCGTTGGGCCAGCTCGAGATCTATTTGTCGCCGATGGTGAACCGCCCAAACCGGGATTCATCGGAATGGACGTGGACTGCAAGATCCTCGAATTGAATCGGAGGCGCAATCGAGCCATCTTCTCCGAACGAGCGGCACTCGAAGCGATCAACCACATGCAGAAGATGAAGCTCGTCCAAGAACTTGAAGAAGGCGACATCCGACGCGGTCGAGTCGCTGGGATTTCGAGCTTCGGGGCCTTCGTGGATCTCGGCGGCGCAGATGGTTTGGTCCATATATCCGAGATGTCGTGGTCCTCAGTAAACAGACCTGACGAAGTTCTTTCGCTCGGCGAAGATCTCGATGTCTTGGTTCTAAAGGTTGACCGGGAGACGCTCAAGATTGCTTTGAGCATGAAGCGGCTACTACCCGAACCTTGGGAAACGATCGAGAACGAACTAAGCGTCGGCCAGATCGTCGAAGGCACAGTTACAAAATTAGCTCACTTTGGTGCTTTCGCTAGGATCGGCGAAGGCATAGAGGGTCTGATACACATATCAGAGCTGACGAACCGGCATGTGAAGAGTCCAAATGAAGTGGTGAACGAAGGGGATGTGCTGCAACTCAAAGTGATCAGAATCGAACCCGAAAGACGGCGTCTTGGATTGAGCCTTAAGCAAGTCGCCGACCCCCTCGCATCTGAAGAACTAGACGGCGAACCGGAAACATCGAGGGGTTCCCTCGATGACGGAAATTTCGCTGACTTGTTCGACGATTAACGAAACCACAAGGCAAAAACGCTGTACCCTGTCTGAAGGGAGCCAGTAATGCCCGACAGCAGCGACAAAGGATTCAACATTTTTTCCGAACGTGCGCGCCGCGTATTCGAGGTCGCACAAGAGGAGGCAAAGCGATTCAACCAGCGCTACATAACGACTGAGCACCTTCTGCTCGCGTTGCTGGATGAGCGCGAAGGAGTCGCGGCTCAGGTTTTCAGCAACCTTCAAATAGATGTGGGCGAAATGCGCACATCGCTCGAGTTCATGATCAACAAAGACATGAACTACGGCACAGAACCGCCCAGCCTCGACCCGCGCGCCAAGAAGGCGATTCGCTTAGCAGTCGACGAGGCGCGCCTCAACGAGGTGCGCAGGGTCGGAACCGAGCACCTCTTGATCGGCGTTCTCCGAGACGGCGAAGGCAAGGCTGCAGAGCTACTAACGCAAAACCAGATCACTCTGGAACGCGTTCGCGACGAGACGCAAAAACTCGTCACCAGCCCGAGACGCCAGCGCAGCGGTCGCTCATCCGAGCAATCTGGGAAGACACGCACACCGGTGCTTGACAGCATGGGCGTCGACCTTACTGAACTCGCGTCAGAAGGAAAACTCGACCCCGTAATCGATCGCGACAACGAGCTGGAAAGAGTCATTCAGATCCTTAGCCGCCGCACCAAGAACAACCCAGTTCTAGTCGGCGATCCCGGAGTTGGCAAAACAGCGATAATTGAAAAACTCGCGACGACCATCGTCGATGGCGCAGTTCCCGAGATGCTCAAGGACCGGCGAGTGGTTGCGTTGGATATGGGTTCGCTAGTGGCTGGCACAAAGTACCGCGGCGAATTTGAAGAGCGTCTCACGAAGATAATCGCCGAACTAAAGTCAACTCGAGACTGCATCCTCTTCATCGAAGAGATCCACACCTTGGTGGGCGCCGGCGCCGCAGAGGGCGCCGTAGACGCGGCCAACATTTTGAAACCCGCATTGGTGCGCGGCGAATTGCAAGTAGTCGGTGCAACGACTCACGACGATTACCGCAAATACATCGAGCGAGACTCGGCGCTTGAGCGTCGCTTCCGCCCGGTCACAGTGGAGCCTCCAAACGTCGAACAGACGGTCAAAATTCTTCACGGTGTCAAGAGTCAGTACGAAGACCACCACGCCCTCACAATCACAGACGAAGCCATCGAGATGGCGGCTCACTTAGCCGACCGCTACATCGTGGATCGACACCAGCCCGACAAGGCTATCGACCTCGTGGACGAGGCCATCTCCCGCGTTCGCGTCAAGAACACCATGCCTCCGAGGCCGCTCAGGGATGCGATCCGACAATTAAACGAAATTCTTCGCCACAAGAACGAAGCCGTAACGAAACAGGACTACGACGCAGCCTCCGAGCTTTTCGAAAAAGAGACGCAGCAACGAGCGGTCATCGAAAAGGTCGAAAAGGAGCACTCAGAAGCGTTTAAGGACCAAATCAGAACAGAAGTTACGGCCGATGACATCGCTGAAGTCGTATCGATGTGGACAAACATACCCGTCACACGGCTCGATGTCGAAGAAACAGAGCGGTTGCGCAACATGGAATTCGAGTTGCGCAAGCGGGTCATGGGCCAAGAAGAGCCGATCGACATCGTCTCGAAGGCGGTTCGTAGGGCGCGCGCAGGGTTTAAGGACCCCAAGCGGCCAATCGGCGCATTCCTTTTCTTGGGTCCGACCGGTGTTGGAAAAACCTACCTCGTCAAGCATCTCGCCGACTATCTATTCGGCGACGAGAGAATGATGATCCGCTTGGACATGTCCGAGTTCATGGAGAAACATACAGTCTCTCGCCTTATCGGATCACCGCCCGGTTACATCGGATACGGCGACGGCGGCCAATTGACCGAAGAGGTCCGGAAACACCCTTACAGCGTCATACTGTTGGACGAAATCGAAAAGGCGCACCCAGACGTCTTCAACATGCTGTTGCAAGTGTTTGAAGACGGCCACCTGACGGATGGCCAAGGTAGGCGCGTCGACTTCAAAAACACGATTATCGTGATGACCTCGAACATGGGATCAAGCCAGATCGCTTCGGGCTCGAAGATCGGCTTCAACGCAGACGCAGACAGCGAGGGCACCTCTAGGGGCGACTACATTCGAATGCGAGACCGCGTTATGGATACCGTCAAAGACCCGCGCAATGGCTTCAGACCCGAGTTCTTGAACCGCATCGATGCCGTCGTCGTCTTCCATGCTCTGGCAAGGGGAGATATCTTGGCGATCGTCGATCTGATGATGGGAGAGGTCGAGGAACGCGCTTCCAGCCACGAAATAAGCATCACCATCACGGACGATGCCAGAACCTATCTCGCTGAGAAAGGCTTCGACCCGAAGATGGGCGCTCGCCCGTTGAGAAGGCTCATCCAAGATGAGGTCGAGGATGTGATCTCCGAACTCTACCTTAAGGGCGATCTGATCGAAGGCGACGTCGCCCAGATCGACGCTCCAGTGGTAAAGGGTGAAGAGCGCAAGATCCTGGTCACTTGTGATGAGGAAAATCGCAAGAAGCTCGAAGACGCATTGGCTGCAGCCGAATTGCCGCCTCTGGCTCAATCGACCAACTAGCCTTAGCGCATAGCGTATCGACTACGAAATGAGGGGGATTCGCTCACGAGCGAGTCCCCCTCTAACTTTCTAAGAACAGCCATCGCAATGCTCCCCAACGAAGTCGGCGTCAAATACACAAAGCTCCAGCAGGTACTTGCGTCCCTCGATTCAGTCATCGTTGCATACTCCGGTGGCGTCGATTCAAGCCTCGTGAGCTCCGTCGCCCACGATGTATTGGGTCCAGAGCGCGCTCTGATAATCACAGCCAACTCTCCCAGCATGGCGCCGTACGAACTCGATTCTGCGATTGACTTGGCACGCAGTCGCTGTTGGAATCACGAAGTCATCCAAACCGAGGAGATGCGTGACCAACGCTACACGGCGAACGATGGCAGGAGGTGCTTCTTCTGCAAAACCGAGCTATACGGTCATCTGAAGGAAATCGCTCAAGACCTCAACTACACAGCGATCACCAATGGCGCAAATGTCGACGATCTAGGCGACTTCAGGCCCGGAATGAAAGCCGCAACCGAATTCGACGTAATTTCGCCGCTTGTCGACGCGGGAATTTCGAAAAACGACGTCCGGCTTATCGCAGAGAGCGTTGGATTGCCGAATTGGGATAAACCTGCACAACCGTGTCTCTCCTCGCGGATCCCATATGGCACTCACGTCACCGTCGACGCGCTCAGGATGATCGCAGGCGCGGAGAAACACCTAAGAGAAATGGGGTTCAAACAGTGTCGCGTCAGGCACTTCGGCGTAACCGCCAAAGTTGAACTCCCTATCGAACGCATCGATGAGTATCTGTCGCCGCGGGTGAAAGCGATCGTTGAAGCGGGAATAATCGCAGCGGGTTATCAAGCGGTTGAGTTGGACCCCAAAGGCTTTAGGTCCGGAAACCTAAATGAAGCTTTAAAGTCAAAGAAGCTCAACAGGGCATCCGGTTCGCCCGTTCGGTCTGCCGGTTAAACACCCAGGTCGCCCTCGATTCGTGACTCGCATCGCATACCTAGACGTCATCGGTGGCATCAGCGGGGACATGTTGCTTGCCGCAATTCTTGATGCAGGCGTTTCTGAAACTCAATTGGCCGGCGAGCTGTCAGCGCTGATACCTGAAGAGTTCGAACTGCGCAGCACAAAGACTACTCGTGGTTCGATCACCGCCACTCACGTCGATGTCATCGCCAAAGAATCGTCGCCATGGAACTGGGATGGGTTTAGAAGCGTTTACGAAGATGGCCAGATGAAACACGCCGAACGAGATGCCGTCGAGTCTGTGTTTGATTGCCTGCGGCAGGCTGAGTCAAAAGCGCACGGCGGCGAGGAACCGACGCACCTTCACGAGCTCGGAACCGTAGACACATTGGTTGACGTTATAGGTGCCGTAGTTGGGATGAGGTTACTGGGTATCGATTCTTTGCACTGTTCGTCTCTGCCAGGATCAGTCGGAGTGTCCTCGAGCAGCCACGGTGTCTCTGCTTCGTTCGCCCCGGCGACGATGGAAATCATCCGCCACAATCGCATCCCGATCAGGGCGTCCGGTTCGCTACAACCCGTCGGCGAAGCTGTAACCCCCACCGGCGCGGCCATTATTGCGTCGCTTGCCCAGTTCAATCCCGTCGAGATGACCATCGAAAAAGTCGGGTACGGCGCAGGTACACGTCAGTCGCATGAGCCTCCTAACGTGTTGGGCCTATGGGTAGGAGAAGCAGTCGATCCCGAGACGAAGCTGAAGGAATTAGCAAGCGACGTAGGCGTCACCGCCGAATCCAACACCGTTTTGTTGGAAACAAATCTGGACGACATGACGGGCGAAGAGCTGGGCCACGTTGTTGGGCGAATTATGGATGTCGGCGCCTTGGACGCCTGGTTCACACCGATCCAGATGAAGAAAAACCGGCCTGGAATCACACTCTCGGCCCTGATCCGAAAGACCGAATTGAAGCGAATCTCGTCTCTAATCTTCGAGGAAACCACTACCCTCGGCGTGCGCATACGAGAAGTCGACAGACTCGTGGCAGACAGAGAAACAATTTTGGTGCCGACAAGCTTTGGTCCAGTGGCCGTGAAGGTGAAAAAACTCCATGGTCGCATCGTCAGCGCATCTCCCGAGTACGAGGAGTGCCAAAAAGTCGCATCTGATCTCAGCATGTCGCTAAGGGATGTGATGTCCAGCGTCGAGGCTCACGCCCGCGTCACGCTCAACATCGGTAACGAAGGCAAAGATGCCCCTTGAGCCCGTCAGGAAGAGTCTGACGGATCCAGAGTTCCACAGTTCGGTCCCAGGCCTTTCGTTGGGCCGCCGAATCTGTGTTTATGGTCACGGCGGCAAAACGACGTTGAGCGCGGCCTTAGGTGATCACACAGGATTGCCGGTGATTGAACTAGATGCCATTTCATGGTTGCCGAATTGGGTCGAGAGGGACAAAAACGAACTGCAGGAGATCGTGTTGAAACGCATCGAGTCTTGCCCCGACGGTTGGATTGTGGATGGTAACTACAGCCAATTGAGGCAGCACTTGTTGCCCCGTTCCGATACCGTTATTTGGCTTCACCTGCCGCGTATGATCATGGCCCTAAGGATTGTGAAACGAACTTTTCTCAACGCGATCAGAGGGACTAAGATCTGCGGAGACAACTATGAATCGCTGTTGAGAATGTGGGGCCCGGATTCGATCATTTGGTACAAGGCGTTTAATAGCGGGGGATCACACGAGCGTATCGTCGAAGAGTTGAATGAGTTGGATCACGACGCACGCGTCTACGAAATTCGTTCTTATTCAGAGTTAAATGAGCTATACGAGGCGTTTACAATCGACCGAAATCGTTATCTCAACTGAAGGTTGCCTTGCCAAACGTTGAATGTCCAATCGATGGTCGTTAACATCGTAATGGTGTGGAGTCATCCATATTCCCAGATTGCCCCAGTGGCGCAATGGCAGCGCAGCCGATTTGTAATTGGCAGGTTGGCGGGTTCGAATCCCCCCTGGGGCTCCAACTGCGCCACAGTAGCGATATTGTGGCGCTACGAAAACCGTAACGGACAGTATTCGAAACGTGCCGCTATGTTAAAATCGGGGGTTGTGCAGGGATTGGGGAGCGGTCAAACCCAGCAGACTGTAAATCTGCCGCCTTGTGCTTCGTAGGTTCGAATCCTACTCCCTGCACCATGTTGGATGCAGGACCAAAATTCGGATCAAGATGCACCCGAGCCCACATAGCTCAGTGGTAGAGCACATTCTTGGTAAGAATGAGGTCCCGAGTTCAAGTCTCGGTGTGGGCTCCACAGACCACCGCTCCACAACAAAATAGCGCACATTTAGCGGGTGCTCAGCACAAGCGCTGAAAAGTGAATATGCCTTAGGAAAGGGCAGGCGAATAGCAATATGGCAAAGCAAGTCTTTGACAGGACCAAACCTCACGTAAATGTGGGAACGATTGGTCACGTCGACCACGGCAAAACAACCCTTACAGCTGCGATTACGCAAGTGCTGTCGAGAATAAACCCGAACGTCACTGCTAAGAACTTCGAGGATATCGACAACGCTCCCGAGGAACGCGAGCGCGGAGTCACGATTGCTACGACTCATACGGAGTATGAAACCGAAGAGCGTCACTACGCGCACGTCGACTGTCCGGGCCACGCCGACTACATCAAGAACATGATCACCGGCGCCGCTCAGATGGACGGTGCGATTCTAGTGGTTTCCGCACCGGACGGACCGATGCCCCAGACGCGAGAGCACATCCTGCTCGCAAGGCAGGTAAACGTTCCCGCCCTCGTCGTCGCTCTTAACAAGTGCGACATGATGGACGACGAAGAGCTGCTTGAGCTGGTCGAACTGGAAGTTCGAGAACTTCTCGAAACTTATGACTTCCCGGGTGACGACATACCCGTTGTTCGAATCAGCGCACTCGAGGCCTTTGAGAACCCCGATGATATGGACAACCCTTGGACTAACTCGATCCTCGAGTTAATGCAGCAAGTTGACGCGTATATTCCGATCCCGGAGCGTCCAGTCGATCGGCCGTTCATCATGCCGATCGAAGACGTATTCGGAATCAAAGGCCGCGGAACCGTCGTTACCGGTCGAGTAGAGCGCGGCAAGGTGTCAACCGGAGACACGGTCGAAATCGTCGGCTTCGGCAAGACGCAGTCAACTGTAGTCACCGGTGTCGAGATGTTCCAAAAGACACTAACTGAAGGCCTCACCGGCGACGCAGTCGGTTGTCTCCTACGTGGAATCGACCGAGACGAAGTCTCGAGAGGTGCTGTGCTTGCGCATCCTGGCACGATAACCCCTTACACAAAGGGCAAGGCTCAGGTCTACGTGCTAACCGCGGATGAAGGTGGCCGTCGAACGCCATTCTTCTCTGGATACAAGCCTCAGTTCTACATCCGAACCACCGACGTTACCGGCGAGATCAGGTTGCCCGATGGCATCGAAATGGTCATGCCTGGCGACAACACGGAAATGGAGATTGAACTCCTATACCCGGTGGCGTTGGAAGAGAACCTGCGCTTCGCCATCCGAGAAGGTGGACGAACTGTCGGCTCAGGAGTCTTCACTGAGGTGAACAGTTAAAGCGCTTTTTGGGGAGTGGCTGAGGATATACACTCTTGGCTACTCCTCATCGGCATTCGATTCTGCAATGCCGTTGAGCGACCAAAGCGAGATTTAGAGGAACGGCACGAATGGCCAAGAAAAACGCAGTTCGCACGTTGGTACAACTCGTGTGCACGTGCGAAAAGACGACGTACCACACCGAGAAAAACCGGCGAAATACGCCGGATCGTATGGTGTTACGCAAATACTGCCCGGCGTGCCGCACCCACACCCAGTTCCAAGAGAGCAGGAGATAAATTAACTCCGCACCCTCGTGAAGATAAATGGCGCAGAACCGCACAAGATCTGATCTAGGCCTAACGCCTTCGCGACGCTTCTCCGTCCTAAGATTCTTCGGAGACGTGATCTCCGAGCTTCGGAAGGTAACATGGCCCACTCGTCAAGAAGCGACGAGACTCTGGCTCTTGGTCATCGCACTGTCCGCAGTGATGGGCTTATTCTTGGGTTTCTTCGATTGGTCGTTCGCACGCATCTTCTCACTACTCACAGACACATAGTCCACCAGCGATATGGCAACACAAACTCAGATTGTTCCAAACGACGCAAACTGGTACGTCGTGCACACCTACTCCGGGCGAGAGGATCGCACTTGCGAGAACCTCAAGCAACGCATCTTGTCTATGGACGTGGCCGATCGGATATTCGATGCGGTCGTTCCGAAGCAGACCGTTGTTCAGCTGGCCGATGGTGAGCGCAAGTCAGTCCAGAAGACGATGTATCCGGGGTACCTCCTCGTTCAGATGATCATGGATGATGAGGCTTGGTTCGTCGTCAGAAACACGCCCGGCGTCACCAACTTCATCTCAGTCGAAGATGAATTTGAGGGGCGCACGAAGCCGACGCCGCTCACGGAAGAAGAAGCTGATCGCATGATCACAGGATCGAGCTCAGACAGCCCGCAAGTCAACTTTGGCTTTGACCGAGGCGACGTCGTCACCATCAAGGATGGGCCGTTCTCTGAATTCAGTGGCACCGTCGACGAAGTGATGGGCGACAAGGGCATCGTCAGGGTCACCGTCTCTTTCTTCGGACAGGACACGCCTGTCGAGTTACCCTTCTTGTCGGTTGAAAAGGCCTGAGATCGTTCGATTCTGGATTGCTGGACAAATTGGACCAGCGCGAGGAGTGATGGGAATTGGCTAGAAAAGTAGTCGCAAAAATTAATCTGCAACTGGCAGCAGGCGAGGCCACACCGGCACCGCCTGTGGGGCCAGCCCTCGGACAGCATGGGATCAACATCCCACTGTTCATCAAGGAGTTCAATGAACGGTCTGCCACTCAGCGAGGCATGATCGTCAGGGCATCCCTGGATGTGTACGCCGATAACTCCTTCACATTCGTTGTGAAGTCCTCACCTGCCTCGGCGTTGATAAAGCAGGCGGCAGGAATCGACTCGGGATCGCAAACCCCTGGGACAGAGGTGGCCGGCACGATCACCAAAGATCAGCTGCGGCAGATTGCCGAGACGAAGATTGAGGAGTTGAACGCCAACGACATGGACGCAGCGATGAACGTCATCGCCGGCTCTGCACGCAGCATGGGAATTGTCGTTGCCGATTAATTCATAGTTGGATGTGTTAAACAAAAATATCCCGCAGGTAACCGAACACTGATATGCCAAAACAGAAACACAGCAAACGATTTCGACAAGCCTCGGCCAATTATTCGGTCGACGTCTTAGAAGCCGATGCAGCAGTCCGTGAGACACAGGCATCGGCAACCGCTAAGTTCGACGAGAGTATCGAGCTCCACTTGGCCACCAACGCCGATCCCAGACACGCCGACCAACAACTGCGAGAAGTGGTTTCGTTGCCGCACTCACTGGGTGAAGTAGTGCGAGTGCTGGTTTTCGCCGAGGGAGACGCCGCCAATGAGGCTCGAGAAGCCGGTGCGGACTTCGTGGTCGACGATGATCTTTTGAATCGCATACAGTCAGGTTGGACCGAGTGGGAAGTCTCTCTCGCGACACCTGACCAAATGCCCAAAGTCGGTAGGCTAGGAAGAGTATTGGGTCCCAGGGGGCTTATGCCCAACCCAAGAAACAACACCGTTGTTCAGCCAGGCAACGTCGCGTCAGCCATTAACTCCGCCCGTCAGGGAAGGCTTGAAATACGAATGGACCGACACGCCAACCTTCACGCGAAGATCGGCAAGAAGTCCTTTTCGGAAGATCAGCTCCTCGATAACCTGGCCACCGTGTACGGTGCAATATCCCGAGCAAAACCGGAGGGCGTGAAGGGACCGTTGGTCAAGACCGCCACTCTGTGCTCGGCGATGGGTCCAGGCTACAAAGTTAACCTGACCAGCTTGGAAAACCTGTCATCGTCACGATAAAATTAAACGACGTATTTGTAAGATCAAGCGCAATTCACGGAGCATCCTAAACCCAGATTCAACCCGCAATCAAAATTAACCGGCTGTAGACAGCGGGCACTCATGAAGAGAGGCTAAAGTCGAAGCGGAAACTGCTGAGATACACGCGTTTCCCGACACCCGCCGAGGTTAGGTGAGGACACTGAAAAACTAACTTTCCAGCATCCTCCAAATCTCCTGAAATTCGCTTCGCGGCGTGCTGTCAACACGAAAAACCAACAGCCGTCCGGGGCGATTACGCGTCTAACGCCTCTCAGAGATAAAAATGCCATCACAGAGAAATCAAGACATCGTTCAAGAGGTTACCGATCGACTCCGTGACAAACAGTTGATCGTCACCGTGCGTTACTCAAACGTGAACGCCGCGCAGATGAACGACCTTCGGCGTGAAATAACCAAAGGTGGCGGTAACGTCTACGTCGCCAAAAACAACTTGGTGTTGCTCGCGGCGGACGATCTCGGCATCGCTGGGATGGATCAAATAATCGACGGTCCTACAGCCTACATAACTGCTCAAGACGACGTTGCACAAACCGTTAAAGCATTAACCGACGTTACGCGCAGCCTCAATCTCAATTTGGAGATCTTGGGTGGCGTCATGGAAAACGAGCTAATCGACACCGCACGTGTTAACCAGATCTCGAACCTACCATCTCGAGATCAACTGATCGGCATGCTGGCGGCGACATTGAACTCACCGCTTGTGGCGCTTGCACGAGTGTTAAACGCTCCGGTACAGAATCTGGCGTCCGCATTGAATCAGATCGCGGAACAAAGACGCGAGGCCGAAGCCGCCTGACATTGAGACGCCGCTCGCGCCGTCGAAACAAAAAGTTATCAACACCGAAACCTACACCTAAGCGCAACAAGGAGAAATCGCAATGGCGCTAACCAAAGAGCAATTCATAGATGAAATCAAAGGCATGTCAGTGCTTGATCTCGCCGATATCGTCAAGGCGATTGAGGACGAGTTTGGAGTAAGTGCGGCACCGATGGCAATCGCAGCCGCCCCGATGGCAAATGGCGCAGAGGCCGCAGTCGAGGAAGAGAAAGACGTCTTCGACGTGACTCTCAAAGAGATCGGCGCGAAGAAGATCAACGTGATCAAGGCGGTCCGAGAGTTGACTCCGCTCGGTTTGAAAGAGGCCAAGGACCTGGTCGAGAGCGCTCCCGCCGTCATCATCGAGCAAACTACCAAAGACTCGGCCGAAGAGGCCAAAGAAAAGCTGGAAGCTGCCGGCGCAGTCGTCGAACTCGTGTAGTTTTGTGCTCCGTTGGAGCACGGGCACGCCGGCAATCGATCACATCGGCTCGGACAATCTTGGTTCGAGCCGACATCACGTGCCACGCGTGCGAGCAATAATCGGTTCACAGTTGTTTCGTGCTCCCCTCTGCACCGAAGTCTCAGTGCAGCGTCAACGGCGCGCACTGATCAGGTTGCTACCCGTTCGATGGTGAATATTACGAATACAGACTATAGTTAGGCACATCATGACAACATCCAAGAGGAAAGCCTCCGCCAAATCAGCAACCACCGAAGTCGAAGATCCCGTCGAAGAAGTGCAACTTACAGAATGTCAGCTTAACGGCGGCAACTGTCACTGGAAGATCGCCGCACCCAATGGCCCGGTTAGCTTAGGGACCTGCAAGGTATGCGGCGCCACCAAGGAGTTTCGTAACTCGTTCGAGTACTCATCGTGGTACGGAGCGAAATCTGCCGGTGGCAGGGGCAAGGGGCGCCCAAGAAAAACCTCGTAATATTCGACGTTCAACCTAACCAAATCCGATCGGCGTCGGTCGGACTCCTTGAATGCGCGAATCTAACCGGATCGCGCCGTCGTGGAACCCACTAATCGAGCATCTCTTCCACGCGATATAGTTTCGGCGAGGAGTTGTTCGGTTGCGTTTCAATAGGCTTCCCTCACTGTGCGCAATGGTGCTCGCAGTGCTCGCATTTACTGCACATGTCGCGGTCGGCATAAACGCGAACGTTAGCGTCGCGTCCGCCCAATCATCAACCTCGCTCAGTCTGACCGTCACTTCACTCGGGGTCGACGAAGACCGGACGAATTCTTCGTGGCAGGCCACCGTAGTCAACACCTACTCGGAGCAACAAGAGTTTTATCTTGACGCAAGCGTGAACATTGGAGTGGATGTAGTCGTAACCTCAATCACCCCATCTGGTTCGTGTAGCGATTCTTCGGGACACAACTTCTCATCGGGCAGGTTGTCATGCACGATCGCACCTAATTCGGAACTTCAGATCGAGTTCAGTGCACGAACCAAAAACTTGTGCAACTCATCAGTCTTCGCGACTGCTAGGCTGCATGCGGACGCGACCACCGGTCAGGCGATAAACGAAGCTCGGGAAAGAGTTCGATTAGGCGCTCGCAATTGCCCCTCGTTGCAAGTGGATGCCCGGTATGACCGTAATTCGAACGAGGTGGTCTGGCGCATCACCATCGAGGAGAGCGGTGTGAGCGACATTGTCCGCATAAACACCGAGGCAACACGGATTGTCGAACCGCTCCCAGATGGGTGTGAACGAGACGGAACGAGCACCCCTATATCGCTCCAGTGCGACCTGGGCGTAACCAATTTCGATGACGAAGAAGAGCCCGCCGAAATAGTGGTCGCCGCAACGCCACCATGCGGCGCCTCAACTATTCAAAGCCGTATAACTGCTCGGTTTCAGATCGATGGCGCTCTGATTTCCAACGGTGCGTGGTCCAAGGAGATACGTATTTCATCTGGTGGCGATGAGTGCATTGCGGGAGTCGAGATCGTCCCATCGACGTTGACATCGGCGATTAACGGCACGACGACCATAAGCGTTGTTGCCGTCGGAGCGAACGGCAACACCCTAGACGCCCTGCCTAGCAGCGCATCGGTCGCGTGGTCCGCTCAACGAGGAGTGATCGTAGCACACGGTGATTCAGCAACTTACACCGCCCCTTTGGAAATTGGCGACGGGACAGACACGATAAGTGTCAAGTTGTCATTCGGTGACACCACCCTTAACGACGGCGCAACGGCAACCGTCACGGCAGCGGTCACAGGCATTACCGTTGCGAACGTGGAGATGGGAGCATCGAACGAGTACAGGTTGAGGATGATCGCCGGCGACTCCGTTGCATTCGGATTGAATCTGACTTCGAGTGATGGAGCCGATGTTACGGAGTTGGCCAACAACGGGGACGTCGAATTGGCATGGACGGTACCGACAGGCGCAGGCTCAATCGACGACTCAAATCTAGGCCAGATTCGTTACACGGCTCCCGGTGCACCGGGTGCGTACGAAGTAGCGCTATTGGTCAACCAAAGATCGTCCGGGTACTCCAAGACGCTCGTATTCAAGATCCAAGTGCGGGATCCACCGACACAGACAGGCATTGAGATCGTAGACGCAGGTTTCGTCGCCGATTCAAGATCAGGCGTATGGAACGTCCGCCTCAGCAACTCCGATGACGAAGCAATGTCATTCACAGTGCGAGCGACGATCAATATCGGCGTAGCACTATCAGAAACGTCGGGTCGATGCACGACCAACAATGGCTCTTGGTCATGCACGGTACCGGCGAACGACCATCTCGATCTCGTCTTCACCGCGGCGCTGGGCCACATGTGCCAAGGAAGCGCCACACTAACGGTTCGTGCCACCTTGTCCGGCACCAATCCCTTTGACGGCTCCGACAGTGCGACAGTCAGAGGCTCCACGTTGAACTGCCCAAGGATTACCGTCTCCAACGCTGAGTACGACGAGGAAACTCAATATGCGTCTCGGCTCATCACAGTCGAGAAACGAAGCAGCGGGTTGATTCACATTGAACTGGGCCCAAATGTCGAGGTGTCAAACCTTCCCGGGGGATGCTCCTTCTCCGTACAAACAGTGGAATGCGACGTGTCGGGTTTCTCCCAAGAATCCGTCTCCTTCACCATTGCACAACACGTGACCCAGATCTGCGAACCGCAATCTGTCGGGGCGGCAGTTGCAGCTTCGTTCGTCTCAGACGGTGCTCGTATCCCAGTCGAGTCGCCCAACCTGAAAGTTCTCATTCCGAAGGATAGGTACTGCATCTACGGAGCAGCCATCGAACCGTCGTCGTTCACAGCAACGATTGGCGAGGCAACACAGTTGCGAGTGATCGCTTTCGACGAGAGTGGCAATTCTTTTCCGGTAGTCCCGTCGAACGTCGTCATCGATTGGAGCGCCCTCAACGGCACGATTGTTGCGGCCGGGCATACAGTCCAATACCGTCCTCCAGATAAGAGTGGAGAAGACGCAGTTACCGTCACGCTCACGCAACACGGCCGGACTTTCGACGCCTCGGCAACGGCGAGTGTTGTTTCACCTCCATCTCCTCCGACGTCTCCGCGTAACTTCATTTCGTCTTTAACTGACAATGTTGATGTGGCAGCCCTCAATTGGGACCCACCCGCAGACGACGGCGGAGCGACCGTCGACGGCTACCGTCTTACTTGGTGGCCCGATTCGCCTACAACGCCAATCGATCTGCTAGCGGATGCCAGGACCTACGAAGCGACCGGTCTGCGCCCAGGTGTCGAATACACGTTTTCCTTGCTTGCCTACAACGTCGCGGGATTCAGCGATGCGGCGACCATCACCTTCACCACGCCGGTAGCTCCTACCGCGCCGTCTCCGCCGCAAAACCTCAATTGGGACCCGTCAGATGCAGAAGAGTCTGGGACGCTGTCGTGGGACCCGCCCGCAGACGACGGTGGAGCGACCATCGACGGCTATCTCCTGTCGTGGTCGCCCGATGCTCCGCCATCCCCAATCGAGCTACCGCCAGATGCCCGAACATACGTACCGTCCGGGTTGAACCCTGGAACGGAGTACACGGTCTCGTTGACCGCCTACAACGTCGCGGGCTCCAGCGATGCGGCGATCATCACCTTCACTGTTCCGATTCCCACCACCGCGCCATCTGCGCCGCAAAACCTCAATTGGGACCCGTCAGATGCAGAAGAGTCTGGGACACTGTCGTGGGACCCGCCCGCAGACGACGGTGGAGCGACCATCGACGGTTATCGCCTTACGTGGTCGCCCGATGCGCCACCGACGCCAATCGATCTGCCAGCCGATGCCAGGACCTACGAAGCGACCGGCCTGCGCCCAGAGGTCGAATACACGTTTTCCTTGCTTGCCTTCAACGTCGCGGGCTCCAGCGATGCAGCGACGGTCACATTCACGACGACGGTTCCCACTACAGTGCCATCGGCGCCTCAAAACCTCGCGTGGAAGCTGTCAGACACGAGCTTGTCCGGAGAGCTGTCTTGGGACGCTCCCGCAGACGACGGTGGCGCGACCATCGACGGCTATCGTCTTACGTGGTCGCCCGATGCGCCTCAAACGCCGATCGAGGTTCAGGCCGATGCCAGGACCTACGAAGCGACCGGTCTGCGCCGAGGGGTCGAATACTCGTTTTCATTGCTTGCCTACAACGTCGCAGGATCAAGCGAAGCGGCGATCATCACCTTCACCATTCCGATGCCCACGACTGCGCCATCTGCGCCGCAAAACCTCGCATGGGGTCCGTCGGATGCTGGCAAGTCGGTAACGCTGTCTTGGGACCCACCTGCAGACGACGGTGGAGCGACCATCGACGGTTATCTCCTGACGTGGTCGCCCGATCCTCCGCCATCCCCAATCGAGCTACCGCCAGACGGTCGAACTTACGTACCGTCCGGATTGAACTCCGGAACGGAGTACACAGTCTCGTTAACCGCATATAATGCCGCGGGCACAACCGATGCGGCGATCATCACCTTCACCACGCCGGTAGTTCCTACCGCGCCATCTCCGCCGCAAAACCTCACATGGAAGCTGTCAGATACCGTCACTTCGGCACTGCTGTCGTGGGACGCTCCCGCACACGACGGAGGTTCGCCAATCGACGGTTATCGGCTTACATGGTCGCCCGATGCGCCTCAAACGCCGATCGAGGTACAGGCCGATGCCCGAACATACGTACCGTCCGGGTTGAACCCTGGAACGGAGTACAGAGTCTCGTTAACCGCCTACAACGGAGCGGGATCCAGCGATGCGGCGACCATCACCTTCACCATTCCGATTCCCATCACCGCGCCATCTGCGCCGCGAAACCTCGCGTGGAAGCTGTCAGACGCGAGCTTGTCCGGAACGCTGTCGTGGGACCCGCCCGCAGACGACGGTGGAGGGACCATCGACGGCTATCTCCTGACGTGGTCGCCCGATGCTCCGCCATCCCCAATCGAGCTACCGCCAGATGCCCGAACATACGTACCGTCCGGGTTGAACCCTGGAACGGAGTACACGGTCTCGTTGACCGCCTACAACGTCGCGGGCTCCAGCGATGCGGCGATCATCACCTTCACTGTTCCGATTCCCACCACCGCGCCATCTGCGCCGCAAAACCTCGCGTGGAAACTGTCAGACACGAGCTTGTTCGGAATGCTGTCGTGGGGCGCTCCCGCACACGACGGAGGTTCGCCAATCGACGGTTATCGGCTTACATGGCCGCCCGATGCGCCACTATCGCCAATCGAACCCAAACCGGATTCCAAAGCTTATGAAATTACGGGTCTGCGTCCAGGAGTGGAGTACACAGTTTCGTTGGTCGCCTTCAACGACGGAGGGTCGAGCGACGCAGCGATCATCACCTTCACGACTCCGGTTCCCTCTACAGTGCCGTCGGCGCCCCAAAACCTCGCGTGGAAGCTGGCAGACACGAGCTTGTCCGGAACGGTGTCGTGGGACCCGCCCGCAGACGACGGTGGAGCGATCATCGACGGCTATGTTCTTACGTGGTCTCCTGATGCTCCGCCATCGCCAATCGAGCTGCCGACCAATAACAGAAACTATGAAGTCGTCGGCTTGCGACGCGGAGTCAATTACGTGGCCACTTTAGCCGCTTTTAACTCCGCCGGAAAGGGAAATTCGGCAACCATCAGCTTCGCGACGCCAGTCGATGCGACGTCGCTGCCTGGAGCTCCCCGGAATCTGAATTGGATCGCGGACGGTCCATATTCGGTCATCATCAGTTGGGAACCTCCAACGACCATTGGCGGAATTGCCGAGGGCTACCGGCTTACCTGGTCTTCGGACGCTTCATCGCAAACTGTTGAGCTATCGCCGGAAACTCGGTCTCATCCGCTCGTAAACCTACGGACAGAAGCCACCTACACGGTTGCACTGTCCGCGGTGAACAGTGCAGGTTCTAGCGAACCTGCGTTCGTCAGTTTCGAACTGCCACTTACATCTGTACAACCACCGCCGTCCAACCCTGAGCCGGAAGGAGACCCGGTTCCGGCCAGTCGTCCGCCGCCCGCCCCCCGGAATCTATCCCTAAGTGCAGATGAAGACGAATACACCCTGACCTGGGATGCGCCGGCGCCGACTCCCGGTGCGTCAGTCGAGAGCTACATATTGAATTGGGAGCCTGATCCACCCCCGGAGCCTGTTGTCCTGCCGCACACTGCATTCGGTTACCTGTTGCCAGATTTCACTTCCGGAGTTGAATACACATTCTCATTAGTGGCGTTCAACTCCATAGGTCTTGGCGATCCAGTAATACATTCATTGCGGATTCCTGCGATCGACCCACCGCCTCCGCCAGTCGAACCTCTTCCCTCGAATGTTCAGAGCTCCAAACCTACTCCCAAACGGAATTCTTCACGGAAGGTCTCTTCGCCCTCCAAACCTTTGGATCTCGCCATCGTTCAGATGCCCGGCGCCGTGCGCCTCTTATGGGACGAGCCCGAATCGGACGGCGGATCAGACATCGAGGTCTACACAATCGAGTGGTCGCCCGATCCGCCTCCCTTCCCGTTAATGATCAAAGGTGATGATCAGTGGACCGACGTCTTCGGTCTACAGGGAGGCGAAAGGTATCGCATAGTAGTTCGAGCCCATAACGGCCGCAAACCCGGGAGGAGAGCGCGAGGCCACATCGAATTGGGCCATACATTGCTGCAGCCTCGTCAGTCCGAAGATTATGTCGGCACGATTGTGCACGGCCGGAGCGTCTCACTGCAAAACACTGATCAACTGCCAGGCATCGAACTAATCAGTGGAGACGATTCCTTGTTTTGGGGCGACGTCTTGGAGTTGACCGTCAAACCAGAACCATTCGATCTAATCCCAACGATCTCGACCCAAAGCTGGACACACGCGCAGATCTCGGACCGATATTTGTTGCAATCCTCAATCGTCTCCCGCCGAAGCAGATTCGATGCGTCAGCCAACTCCTACCTGCTGCCCGAACCGATCAGGCTTTGTCTAACACCAAACCGAGAAATAGATGCACCGGATGCGTTTCTTTCGATCGCAGTGCTACGCGAGGGCGCCGAATCCGAGCTCCTCGACTCTGAGACCCACTCGACAGAAGAAAACGTGAGTGTATGCACCTTGATCAATCGGCTGCCATTGCGAGAGAGTGTCACCTACGCCCTAGTGGCTGTAAGCCCGTTCGACCCCAATCACGCAAACGCCGATTCAAGCCCTGTCGAGGGTGTCACGATTGCGGCTCTGTTCCTCGGGATATCGCTCGTCGCTTACGGAGCGAGGACAACATCGTCCGCGTTATCGTCGCGGTCTACAGATTCGAGTCTGCGAACTCAGTCGCAGAGCACTCTGGGCGGCGGATTCAAGACCGGGTGGATCGCCAGCAATGTGCCAGACTGGTCGGAATGGTTGTTCACAGTGTGCCGAACCGTCGGTTCGCAAAGGAACACGTCACCTGCCGGCAGGGGCAACGTATCCTCGTCGCCGTACACCGCAGATAAATCGCCTTCGAAGCAGAACATCGCCTCTTCGTGAGCGGGGTGGAAGTGATTCGGCGTCGTCGCGCCGGCTTCGAAGCGCAACTCGCTGAAATAAGTGCTCGTCGCACCTCGAAAATCACCAACCATGTCAACGCGCCACACGCCTGGAGCAAACTCGAAGGGCGCGTTCTCTGCACGAATCAGGACATTGTCGCCGGGTTCAGACTTCGTGAAACTTGGCTCGGCGACCTCGTCCCTTATCGGATCAGGATCGGGGCAGACCGAGATGATTCTTGCACTCGAATCGCCCACGTTGGTCGCGCCACATGCATCACCCTTCTTCACCAACACGCAATCACCCTTCGTCAGATCAAGCGTCGCATCAGCGAGCTTAAACGTAACGTCGCCATCCGCAATGAAGAACGATTCCTCGTGCGCCGAATTGGCCCGATAAGGAAGCTCCCCACCGGGTGCCAGATTGATGTCGAGCACCGTGAGCATCTTCGAACCCGTGGAAGCGTCAGTAAGTGTGCGAATCTCGCAGCCCTCGCCGGAGCTACTCACGTTCTGTTCCTGTCTTCGATTGATCGCCATGCGTCAAAACCTTTCGGTGCATGATTGAAAGCCCATGCAATTATGCCAAATCTGGCCCGTCGAGGTGCTGTGTACTGTTGTGCAGTTCAAGACCGGCAGTATCTGGCGATCCTTCGTGACGAACGATCGATACTCCGGTGTTGTCCATATGAAACTTGTAGATGCTCTCGGACGGTAGATCCAACAGCGCAGCAATCAGACACCTGATCGTTCCCCCGTGTGAAACGATCACGACATCAGAGTCGGAGTCAAACATGCTCTTTTCTGAGATGAATTTTTTCGCACGGTCGAATACTTGACGCCACGATTCTCCACCGTGTCCAGCATGGTCTAGAGAGTTGTTAAAAGCCTGACGCTCTTCCGGATACCGAGCTTCGATCTCGTGAGCCAGCAATCCTGAAAACTTGCCGGTGTCGATCTCGCGAATCAACGGATTTGTGCTGTATTCCAAACCTATGGCATCTGCCGTCTGCGTGCATCGCTTGAGATCGCTCGAGATCACCTCCGCATCACCGAACTTCGACCTCACGAAATCCCCCAATAGGGCAGCCTGCGCCAACCCCAAATTGCTAAGTTCGATGTCGGCCCAACCTTGTGAACGCCCCTCAGCATTCCAGTCAGTCTCACCGTGTCGTATTAAGATGATCCGGCCCATATCTCTCATCCAACTCTCTAAATGCCCGAACGCCTCAAATCTGGACGTACCTTGTGAATCTGAAGTTCAATTATCCGCTTCGCGATGCCCAAGTCCTCAAGAGTGTCAATGTCCAACAGACTCATCAGCTGCGGATCGACCCTTTCCACCTCATCAGGCATCATTATCTCGACATCAGGGCCGATGCCAGCGATCGCTCGATCCAACAGTAAACGCGGCGATCTAATGCCAGCTTCTAGCGCCTCCGCCGTCAATCGTCGCCAAATCGCCACCGGATAAATGGCGTGGAGGGGGTTCAAGTAGTTGCCGTCGTTGATGACTACAGCGGCCCCGTTAGCAAATGAAGTTTCTTCACGCCCTCCAATCGCAATCACCGAACGACGAGACATCTCTAAGATCAGGCCACGCGACAAGAAGGGATGATCGGCACCGACAACAAACGCCAGAGGTGTGGTGGCCACGTTCAACCCGGCGCTCAACGCGGCCAACGGTCCGGAATAACCACCAGCGTCCGCAACCACGTGCATACCTAGCGCCAACCCCAGATCAGGGACATCATCATCCTGCCCGGGCCGCACAACCAAGATCGACTCATGGCACACCTGCTTCAAGACATCTGCAACTCTCGCCAGCATCAACTTGCCGCCTAGCGGCAGCAACGGCTTAGGTGGCGCTTTGCCCAGACGTCGAGAACGGCCTCCGCCGAGGACAATACCCGTCAATAACCGCGGATCAAACCTTTCGAGGGACACCAACTCTCATGCCCGACGCAATGGAGCGAGGCGATTCACACCACCAGCTCGATATCGCTGTGCAGCTTCGACCACGCGTACCAAAACGCCAACCGACCATCCAGCATCTTAAGCCGAGACCCAGCATGCGGCCCTTCGATACATGCGCCGCTGATCGAGTGCCACAAACTGCCCGTTTGATCGTCTTTCAACAACCATGGTTCGTACGCGGCATCGGGAACCCTCTCTTCCTCGGCATCAGCATCAGCATCCCTCTCCACTACGCGGTTGGGTCTATACGGATTTTTATTCAATCCTTCGAAGGTTAGATCTTTACCCTCCACCCGGCGGTCAAACGCCACATAGGTCGCCGATGATCGTTCGCAAACGACCAGCACTGATGTAGAACCCACCCGGTCGTTTCTTAGGGGCGTCTCGCGCAATCCATGAGCCGAGAAACACCTACGCCCACCATCGCGACCCGGGACAAACACGCCCAACACCACATCCTTGTCTGGCAGGCGCCTATCTCTCGATGGTTGTGTATGCAAGCCCGGCCTACTCGAAGCGTAGTAGGTCTCAAAAATGTCGCTCTCTGGAGTGTCAGAGGACGACATCACATCCGTCTCTGGCCAAGCCGACTTCCACGCTTGCCAAGTCGTGTTTACACATGGGATATGTTCGAGACTGTGGCCGGCGTCCGGCCCCTTGATAGCTTCACCGGTGAACTGCATGTACAAGCTCCCGTTTTCCGCTTCGAACAAAGATGTGTTGAGAATCGTCTTGGGCAATGGGGCAAACGCAATCGGCTCGCCACTCGGGCCTTGCGCAACAAACGCCCTGGCCGAGTACGCGATTGGCGACCAAGTAACGGTGATCGGGCGATCTTGAGTCTCTTCGTTCGCGACCTCGCGCAGGCTCATCGCGGAGAGTGGGTATGCGACAGCTTCTCCGTCTATCTCCAATCCAACGACCCTGTCATCGCCGCTAAGCTCCTCATCGCCATCTTCAGCCGAAACGTATTCAACATCATCCCACGTTGCGAAGCGCAATCCGCCTTGAGTGCTCCGGATCTTTTCCGGCGAAGGGCGTTCATCTCCAGGCAATTGCAGCATGACCGTCTCTGCGAAATAACCGCTTCGAAACGCGATATAGATCACGAACAGCGCCAGCATGCCGCCCCATATTCCGCCCAACACCAAAGAGCCGTAGAGTATCGTCGCCAAAGGTATCAAAACAACCGATGCCAAGAGATACACAATCACCACCCTTAAGCGAGGTTCGAGTTTCGCCAAACTCCTGTTAAGGGGCGTTGCAATGAGATTGACAGGATTGATCATGAAGTAGTCGAATCTAGCTCAAGAGTGACAAAGTATGTGATCGATTCTAGCCATTGATGGAATTAAAGGTGCTTCCGATATACTCGGCTTGATCGAAACACTCGGTGGGAACAGTCCTCAAACAGGGAAGAGCAGGTGAACGGCGCATGGCGGAGGCGATGGCAACAGTATCAGATGATCTCCTCGAAGCCTTTCGCGGTGTCTCGAACGCCACCGTGCTGGGGCAACTAGGGCGTCGCGGCTACGAGAAGGTCTACATGCTCGGAGTAGAGAGCTTGGCAAAGGGGCGTCGGCTCGTCGGAAGGGCGGTGACCCTCCAATATCTCCCGTCGAGACCCGATCTCCAATCCGTAATTGCAACCGGACAACACGGGGAGGGATTCAACGAAACGCCGCGTTGGCAAGCGTTGGAAACCCTTAGAAAAGGCGATGTGCTAGTTGCCGATGCCATGGGACAGTCCAAGACTTCGACAGGCGGCGATGTCGTCTTCTCACGAATCCTCACTCAGGATGCCGAAGGATTGGTCACCGATGGGGCCGTACGAGACGGCCACAAAGTCATCAACTACGGATATCCGGTATTCGCCGGCGGAAGCACGCCCACTGTAGGCGAACCCAACATTCTGCCTTGGCAGGTAAATGAGCCGATCCAATGCGGCGGAGTTCTGGTCTGGCCGGGCGACATCATCATGGGCGATGATGACGGCGTGGTCGTTCTCCCTTCGCACCTAGCCGCCGAAATCTACGACGATTGCATCCGAGGCGACGAAGTTGAACAGGCGATCCTGGAGCACACGCTTCGAGAGAAGGTCTCGCCCAAGCTCTACTATCCCTTCAACGCCGAAACCGAACGCATATACGCCGAGTGGAAACGTCGTCACTCCAAAGAGTGACAGCCCGAGTCGACTCTCACTAGTGAGAAAGATCCGCATCAAAGCCGGCGATGTCGAATTAACGGCTTCTCTGAACGACGCGCACACCAGTAAGCTAATCTGGGGCGCTTTACCCATTTCTGGAAGCGTCCAAACTTGGGGCGACGAGATCTACTTTTCGATACCGGTCAATGCACAGCTCGACGATACCGCAGCCGAAGTGGTCGAAAAGGGCGCGGTCGCTTACTGGCCTCCCGGCAACGCGCTTTGCCTGTTCTGGGGTCCAACGCCAGCAAGCATCGGCAACGAGATTCGTCCCGCGAGTCCCGTGAACGTTTGTGGCTCGATCGACGGCGACCCCGAGCTGCTGGCTAGCGCACCGAACGGAACCGCGATTACGATCGACAAAGTTTAAGTTTTAGACGTCTAGCGCGCTTATCTTTTTCCTGAGCGCAGTGTAGGCGGAGCAATCTGCTCTGCCGTCCTTGGCTGGCGATGATAACTCGCTCCCCTGCCGTCCGGCCCCCTGTCCCTCTTTGCGACGTAGCGCAAAGACCCTTTACGTCAAGGTTCGCGCTTGCGGGATTCAAACCCGGTCACCGAGCGGGTACCCTCTCCCCGCCGTGGGAGAGGACTCAGGAGAGGGGGATCGACAATGCATCCGAACAACAACGAGAACTGACAATTTGTGCTCAACCCCTCCACTCAGCCATCGTCTCGCTTCGATAGGGCTGTAATTTGTGCGGCACCGCCTCAGCACCCCGCTACTCAGCTAGAACGACCGGGTGTATGCTTCTGGCTGGAGGAATCGGAATCCTCTCAATGTCCCCCTCTCCTTAACCCTCTCCCACGGCGGGGAGAGGGTACACGGCCTGTGCTCTGTACGTACCACTCGGCCCCCTCTGCGCTAAGGTGCAAAGACCACATGCGCGACGGAGGGAGGGCAAGATGACTGCCCTACGTGCCCGCGTTCGCAGTTATTGCGGGTGGCGTGTTCTTGACGGATTGCGGTTGCGCTGACCCTACTCGTAGCGCAGCGCTTCTGCGGGGAAGACCTGTGAAGCTTGGCGAGCGGGGACGTAAGTGGTGATCAACGCGGCTACGATCGTTACGATAACGATCAGCGAGACCGACAACCACGGAACCGTGAACGCCAGCTCTTGGTTCGCACTCGAGATGTCGTCCAGGAACGACCATGAGATTATCGCGCCTAGTCCCATGCCCAAACCCGTGCCTATCAGCGTGATGAAAATCGATTCCATCATGAACTGCGCTCGGATCATGCCCCCCTTGTAACCCACAGCCCGCATGATGGCGATCTGCATGCGACGCTCGTTCACGGCACGCAGCGATAGCACTCCTAGCGAGGCAACACCTACGACCAGCCCCAAACCCATGAAGCCTTGGAACAATGCGCTGAACTGATCATTCTGTGCCTCGGCTGTATCCAGCTCATCCAAAGTGTCGACCGCGATCATTCGGTGATCGATGAATACGGTTTCCAACCTTCCCGCGATCTCAGTTGCATCGGCGCCTGGAGAGAGCTTCATCTTGTAGATCGTGTAGGGCACCGGCTCATCTGACAGCTCATTGAAAACATCCTCTCGCGTGTAAATGCCGACAAACCCTTGCGCAGGACCGCCGTCTCCCGCGCCTTCGAGACTGTCTGCGTTGGCATCGACGATCGCAATAACCGTCCGGGTCACTGCTCGATCGATGTCAGTGGAACCGGCGCCAACTATCTCGATGTCTGTCGCGTCGAACTCTTGCTCTTCGTTGATTTCTACATCCGCGAGTTGGAATAGACCATCGGATCCGCCTGGTGGCCCACCACCGGCAAATCCGGCGCCAGGCACGTGCTCCTCAGTGATCGCGGCAAGTGACTCATCGCCGGCAATAGCGTCCCATACGGCCTCCGCCATCGCGGCGTCGTCTTCGCGGTCAATGCCCGACGGCAGATAGTCGGGGTCCACTGCTTGGATGCGTAACTTCGTTTCACTGAAATACGCCGGCTCTGCTCCCCTTACCGTCAAGTCCAGGTATCGGACCTCTTCGCCGTCAGTTTGTCGTGCGCTGGCCGACTCGTCCGTCATGACAGTGATCAGCGCGAAGTCATTCAATTGGAGATCCGGAGACTCATCGATTTTCCCCGCTACATCGTCTACCGGCAAATCAGGGCTCACCGAGGCACGAACGTCGAAACCCCCAGACACTATCTCTGGGTTCGCCGCGACTCCGCTGAAGCTGCTGTTCAAGATCGAGAAAGACATCATCACGAAGATCACCAAAGCGAACATCGATACCGTCAATCCGGTCCGGAATCGGTTGGCAACAGCGTAGGCTACCGCTGGCTTGAGGATCGGCCGTAAGACATTTGATCGCCCCAATGTCGACTGCAACCCGGACACAATCAAGTCGGAGTTATACATCACTATCCAAACCGCTGATGCCACCATCCACACACCTGCCAACACGAACATCTCGATATTTCCGTCCAGTTCTCCGGTTACCTTTTCGGAGTATTGACTAGGCGTGGCCCACATCACCAATATCAGGACCCCTACCAAGGTGTATGCGATGCGAGAGGCGATCGACTCTCTTATTCCCCTTGAAACCATCAACACCTTTGCGGCCAAGCCAATCCCATAAATTGCGATACTCGCCCCGATGTAAGTCGACCACGCAGTATCGCCGTTGAGTCCCCACCATGCCAGCGCGGCACCTGCCAACGCCAACGGCCATCCCTGCGAGAAGTAAGGGAAGATCAATCGCCAAACTGATCCGAGGAGCCCAAACAACCATCCCACAATCAACCAAGTCAGCACCAATTTCAAAATTGGCACGCCCACATCTTCGTGCGCACGTATCGCTTGTATCAGCCTCACGATCACGTAGATCGGCCCGAATATCCAAAACACGACGTTAAGCAAGCGATGGAGGATCGGCGCTGTCGTGGAGCCGACGAACTCCTCTGGCAGGTTTCTGATCGCCACCACGATGTTCAACCGGCTCACTCGATACGCCGAGAACACCACCGTCAACATGGTCAACACCAGTCCAAGGCTGAATGCGGCGATTATCGAATTCAATGTCACTGTGAAGTCGATCGAGAAACTTGCATCCCCGTCGGTGCCGAACAACCTGGCCATCAACCCCACCATCACGCGACTGGTCAAAATTCCTAGTAACAACCCGACCAATGCAGCCCCGAACGCGTAGGCCAATCCCTCAAACGTGAACATCTGCACCAAGTGACCACGTTTGGTGCCAACCGCGCGTGCTATCCCCATCTCCTGCTGTCTCTCCGATGCGAGCAGGACGAAGATCAGGAAAACCAACAACAAACCTACAATCACCGAAAACGAACCGAAGAAGGTGAAGAACGTAACGAATAGATTGCCAACGAACTCGGCTATTTCGAGTAGGTTCATCTTGAGAGTCACCGGCGAAAGCTGTTCGATCTGAGACAAGCCGAACGCCAATCTCGGAAGATTTTGCTGAAGCTCCTCGTCGTCGATCTCCGACAGCGCTGCAAAGAGGTGGCGAAGAATGACGTCATCAGATGCGAGTGCACGGAACCTTTCAGTCGGCTCCTCGAGCTTTAACTCGCCAATGAACTCCTGCAGGGTCTCTCGATCATCGTCACTTATCGCGCCGTCCTCATCATCCGCCAAGTAGGACTCCAAACCGACCACTATGGCGGGGGCAGCACGTAATCCGCCATGCAGCTGTCTTGCGAGGTCTTCGTCGGTAAACCTGATGCGCAAGTCGTCGGCGATCTCATCCCCTGATTCTTCTAGCTCGAACCGCTCGGTATCTAATGAAATGTCAAGACGCGAAGACGTTCCGACATCGCTGCCGACCACTTGATGGTAGGTCGAGAGCGGCATCAACAATCGCTGGTCGTTCGCTGCGATTCCCCCGCGGCTCATGATGGCGTTCAGCCGAACATCTTTGCGCCCTTCCGGCGTAACAATCGTCAGCGTGTCTCCTGGCTGAGCGTCTAACTCGTCAGCCAAAATCTCGTTGATCAACACCTCGTCGTCGGCCAGCGCCCTCATGTCGACAACGTTGCCGTTTACGTCTGGGCCGAAGGTGAAGGGCTCCAATCTCGAACTCCCATCCGAGCCGCCCAACGAGTCAGGACGAAAATCACCATATAGCCCGCCGAGGTCGTACCCGCGAACTGTTGTCAGGGAATTTGTGAGTCTCGATCTTTGATTGATCACCGGCAGGGTGTCAGTCGAGACCAGCATCAACCCGTCAACTCGTTCGTCTTCGTAAAGTACGACCGCCAGCCTCTCGATCTCGTCTGCGCTCAGGAACGGATCGGCAAACTCTCCTTGAAACGGCTTCCGCACCACCATGTCCGTATCTCCCAACCCTTCCAACACCGCGTTGCGGATACTCGCCGAGATCGTGTCTCCGATCGACAATGATGCCGCCACAATCGTGGTCGACAGCATCAATCCCACAACGATCAACACGCTCTGAGCGCGCCGTCGGGGGATGTTGCGGAGGGAAAGCTTTATCAGGAACCTGTTCCGCACCGCAAAAACCGCGATCACCAACACCAACACCACCAATGTAGCCAACAGCCCGTAGGCCAGTTGATTCATCGGTAGGCCGAAAAGCTTTTCCATCGAAACCCTTACCTAAACCTTTACTAGGACCCGTCGCGGGAAGATGACCCTGAGCCCATCCAAACTTCCGAATCGAAAATGAACAGTGAACTCGTCAATCTTGAGAGCCACGACCGTCGTCTACGATCTTGCCGTCCATCATCTGGATCGTCCGATTTGTAACGGCTCCGACGTCAGGCGAGTGCGTCACGATCACGAAGGTTTGACCCTGCTCCTTGTTGAGACGCACCAGCAACTCCATCACCTCTTCTTGGTTCGCAGAGTCTAAGTTCCCGGTGGGTTCGTCAGCCCACACTAATGCAGGCTCATTGGCAAGCGCTCGAGCGATCGTTACACGCTGTTGCTGCCCGCCCGACAACTCCGAAGGCGTGTGATCCGCACGGTCTGCGAGCCCCACGAGGTCCAACTTCTCCATAGCGGTCTTAGATGCCACAGATTGTTTCGTTCCCGTCAAAACCAGCGGCAACTCCACGTTCTCCTGCGCCGTCAACACGGGCAAGAGGTTGTACGACTGGAATATGAAGCCCATATTCTCCGCACGGTATTCACTGAGATCGTTATCCGACATCTCCGCGATCACATTGCCGCCCACTTCGACATCGCCCGTGTCGACACTATCTAGCCCAGATAGGCAGTTGAGCAGAGTCGTCTTGCCCGAGCCGCTAGGACCCATGACAGAAACCATCTCACCTTCATCCACATCGAGGTCCACGCCATCCAGTGCTCGAACTTCCACATCCCGGGTTCGATACACCTTTGTCACGTTGCTGGCTTTGATGATCGATTGACTACTCAACAGCTTCACTCCTGCGTGGATCGGGCCCAAGGCGCGCGTCGACACCTTGTCCTAGGTTTTCTGGGGTTGGTTGCCGGTCGTTTCCAGTGGAAACACAACTTCTTGGATTCTATTACCAAGTACTAAGAAAACTTGGGGTCACGTGTCACAACCCCTCTCCGCTGCTTCCGCGCCAACCGTTCCGTTTTTCAGCGCGGCTCACGAACACAGGCCACGAAAATGAGAAGTCCGACCCGCCATCGATCGCCTCGATCCGATATTCATCGGCAACTTCCGGGGTTACAGTCGCGAAATCTCTGAACAACCCATCGATCGTTTCTTGGGGACTCCCCGATCTCTCCACCCATTCCCTGAATACCATGTCGACGCTTGTGGAAACATCCACGACATTCCTGAATCCGGCCTCGGAGATCAATCTTCGCCACTCCGGAGGGGACGGTGCGTTCACGTGGGAGGTGTCTCGCAGGCCTTCCACGCGTTGGTGCCACGCCGCCAACTCGGGAACCTCTGAAGTCGTGGTGTCCGACAACAAAAAGACTCCGCCCACACGCAAAACGCGGTAGACCTCACGGAGGAACAGGGAAATGTCGCGAAAATGGTGCGGCGCCGTCCTACAAGTGACTAGATCCAACGACCCATCCTCATAGGAAATGTCGAGGGCGTTGACGATGCGAAATTCAACGTTCGAAATTTCCCGTTCCGCGGCAATCTTCTTCGCTTGCTCCAGCATCCCCGGCGCCACATCACTTGCGACAACACTGTCGCAATACTCCGCCACCGCGAACGCCGTGAAGCCGGGACCCGTCGCGATGTCCAGTCCCTTTGAGTATCGTCGACCAGAAGCGAAACCTCTTACTATTTCGAGGCTTTCGCTGCTCGAATGAGCAGTGCTCTTGGCATATTCCCCGGCTTGACGGTCGAATTGCTCTCTCGCCCCTCGCGCGGCAGGTTCGGAATCGTTCACGCTACTCAATCTCCGAGAACTCCCATCTGTACGAGAACCGAATAGGGCGTATCATTTCACGTAATTTCATTTAACTCGAATCAGCGTATCACGCTGCGGGGAGCTATCTCGTGACCATTAAGGCATATCTCTTGATCAATACACAGCCCGGCACGAGCGAAGAGGTGGCAGAGCAGCTGGCAGAAATGCCCAACATCGTTGATGCCCATCGCGTGACCGGCCCATACGACGTGATCCTCATTCTCGAGACCGAAGACCTTTACACGCTGGGCACCATCGTCAGCGAAAATATTCACGCCGTGCCAGGTATTAGAAGCACCATGACGTGCATTAAAGTCCGTGAGTAACGCGTAGTTCACGACAGATGGCGCATCATAAACGCGACTGTCCGATCCATTGATTGGGTTGCGGCATCGGCGTCGTACACGTCAGGACGATCATCGTTGCAGAAGGCGTGCTGCGTCCCCGGGTAGATGAAGAACTCGGCCTCTACCTCTGCCTTCTTCAATCCAGCCTCCAGTACCGGAACCGACTCCGTGGCTCCATCGTGCTCCGCATAGTGACCCTGAACCGGGCACTGAATGGTCGCCGGGTCGGGGTTTCCCGTAGGCAAAACGCCGTAGAAAGGAGCAGCGGCGTCGATAGCCCCATGCGAAGCGAGCAACAGCGTCATGCCTCCGCCCATGCAGTAACCTAAGCAGCCCACCTTGCCAGCCGAGTTCGCTGCGTGTGATCGAAGGTAATCAGCGGCACCAATCAGATCTTTGGACGCCTGCGGAATCTCAAGCTCATGCATCAACGTCATAGCGTGTTCGGGTTCGGTGGCGGCCTCGCCATGGTAGAGATCAGGCGCTAGTGCCACAAAGCCACTCGCAGCATATCGATCAGCCATGTTTTTGATGTGTTGCACCAGTCCCCACCACTCTTGAATCACCAAGACACCGGGACCTGAGCCACTCGGCGGCAGCGAAAGATAACCTCTCGCCTCGCCCCCATTGCTCGAGAACGAAACCATTGATCCAGCCATCTTGAAACCCTCTCTTGTCTTTTGATTGGTAGTGGGAATTCGCCAAACAAGTTGCTAGCAAGTCAGCCGAAATCCATCGCTTTCACATGAAATAAGGTTTAGCACATGGAAAAGGTTTTGAGTGTTGCCGCCGGCGGCGCAGCAGGAGCTCTGGCACGTTACGGCACCGTCCTGCTGTTTCAGAGATACACCGCGTCGACGTTCCCATTCGCGATCTTCACCGCCAACGTTCTCGGCTCTTTCGCCTTTGGCTTCCTATGGTCGCTGATGGAGGATCGAGGCTGGGTTTCCGAGAATCTTCGACTATTGGCGTTGACCGGTTTCATGGGATCCTTCACCACATTCTCAACCTTCGCCTTCGACTCATCGATGTTCTGGCGGTCAGGCAGCTGGGGACTCCTCGCCGCCAACATTATCCTCTCGAATGCGGCGGCGTTGGCGGCGATCTTTCTCGGCTTTCGTGCCGCTAAAGCCTGGTGAGGGGATCAGCCGGATTCAGTTTCGACTAAGTGCACAGTCGAATTGTTTGAGTTGCAGAACCATCTACAGCGATGCTGATCTCAGTCTCTAAGGTGGATGTCGCGCCTGTGCCTCGGTAACTGCCAGTTACTGGAGCTGCATTTTTGGGGAACGCCGATACGGCTAGTGCGACGTGGCGATCCGCGACCGCCAACCCAAGAGTAGGGTCGTATCCTCTCCAACCGCCTCCGGGCAGATACACGTCTGCCCATGCATGTAGCTCTCGCTCGCCGGCTTGTGGATCGCCCTCTTGGTGGCCGCTCACGAACCGCGCACCGATCCCGAGCTGCCGACAAGGCTCCATGAATAGGACTGCCACGTCGCGGCACGCCACGACCTCGGAATCCAACGTCTCCTCAGCGGTTGACGCCTCTCCGTACTCACGCTTCACCACGCGAAACGAGTTGTAGATCTCGTCGTTAAAGGCGTAGAGGAATGGCTACGCTTGGTAATCAACACCTTCGGCGATGTCGGGGGCGAAATCCGCCAAGCGCCCATCGCCGTTACCTGGCGGCATCAGATATGGACTGAGCAGCTCCTGTTCGAGACCCCCGTAACTCATCGGGAGCACATTTCCGTCGAGGTCGGCTGGCAGGTAATCGAACGGGTTGTCGCGTTGGGTCTCCACCTCGAACTCTGATTGCACCTCAAGGTGTTCGGTCGTTCCCTCGAACCACTCGATCACGATATCGTTCCTTCGCCGTCTTCGGCCTCGGTGAGAACCACGAGTTCAGGGTCGATCTCGAGCGAAAAGCTCAGCAAACGTTGCGAGCCACCGCTGCGAGGCCGAACTCGAAAGGTGTGGGGCTCGAGGAAAACCGACCGAGAGTAACGATAAAGAGTTGAGTGTCGGACATTGAAGAGCATCGATCGCTCAAAGGAGTTCGGAGATTTCTCCCTCGAAAAGCTCGACGAGGGCCCCGTCACCTATGTCCTGCTACCCGACTACACAGAAGAGATCAGCGCGCTCCGGGAGTTGCATCCCGGCGGCCAGGTCGTCGAGGAATTTCGGACAGACGGCAGCAAGTTATTCAGTGTGTACCATCTCCCTTGAGGGGTTCAACTTAACCAAAAAACCCCGGTGACGCCCGGCATTTTCTCGCATTTACGTCGTCTAGCTCTGGCCTTTACTAGAGTGCAGACTTCTCCGCATCGAATAATTCCAGCCGGTTGGAGGCGGGCTGAAGACGCTGCGCACACTCAATGGCGCCGTCCTAGTCTGAGATGAGACGTCCCTGCCGTTGATGACCACGGTAGTCTGTCCAGGGCGATTGGTGAAATAGAACGGAGAGAGAGGCCGTGTGGCGAGGATCTCCAAGTGCGACGACGCCTCTCCAGGTTGGTAGACGATTTTGCCGAAGCCGAAGTCTGGGCACTCGACACTCCCGTGCGGCGTCGTCAGCTCCAGGGGGCCGCCTTCAGATGACGCGCAAATGGCGACGTAACAAGGGATGTCTTCGTCCACGAGCAGCAAAGCCGGTCTCGGATCAGTCAGAAGCGTCGTTCCTTTGACCTCTATTTTGCCGTTGTTGTCCTGTTTGACCGTGTCTGCCTCAAGCATTGGGGGACTGTACAACACGCCATTGATAGCTCGCTCGAGCAGATTGTTGGTCTTGAGATCCGTCCTTATTGACAGGGTGTCGCGACCACTTGTGAAGACAACCTGCCTGACATGGTCGCCCGACGTCGTATCAGCGACTCGGGTCTCGTCCAATATGTGCCGACGGAACAGTTCGAAGCAGGGGAATTCGGCCGAGTGCCCGACCTCGATCCCGAATCCGGCTTTGAAGTTGGAATGGAAGAACGGCCGCGTCCATCTGTACTCCCAGAAGGCCCTCTTGGGACCCCGGTAGTTGTAGATGGAGAACAAGAGGTGACCGTTGGCGTCCTCTGTCAGCTCCAAGGGCGACGAGGCCCTCTCATTCAGATTGCTGGGTTCCAGTGGAAGCAGGGCGATGTATGTTTCCCCGTCGTGGAGGAAGACCACATCTGCCGCACCGAGGGTCGCAGGTAGGGCGTGCACAGCTTCGTGATTAATGTAGATCTCCTTGATCGCACTACGGTCAAAGACGCTGATTTCGGTGCGCAGGGAGAAGATGTCCTCGTCCAGCATGGGAGGGTGGTACAGGACGATTGCCTTGTTGCGGAGCTGCACAGTGCGGATGTGTCCTCGCTCGTCTTGGTTCTGGTCCCCGCCAACGAACCCAGCCGCCTTGCCACTGGCTATCTCATGGTAGTACTCTGAGATGCGTCGGTCGTTGATGACGTAGAGGGAGGACAGCACCCCGAATCCGGAGGGGTGACCTCTCCTTCGGTAGTGGAGCATGAGGCCCCTGGAGTTGTATGAGTTGAACCCCCACTCGCGCCCATCTGCCTGATAGGTCTTCGCGCTGGTACCCAAGGCGTATTCGGGGGTAACGTAGGTGGTGATATCGTTCCCCGCTCCGCGATCCACGCTCTCCTGGACGTAGTACGGTAAGGGCTTGTCGACGATAAGCCTGCGGAGGTAGTCAGGAGTTCTTTGCTCGACCCCACGGTATCTTGGCTGTGCGGGGCCAGCGGGGCCTCGTTTAATGTGGGGGCTGGAGCGGAGGATGGACTCATCGCCGGTGGCTTCGTAGAAGAGGGGATAGACGCCCATCGGCAAGCCGCAGACCGAAGGGTAGGCCCTGCTGTAAGGCCCTGCCAGCTTTCTTGTGCCTGGGTGGTAGCGCATCGCCAGGTGAATCCAAATGCGCTCCTCCATTATGCGGGCCATCGTCGCAACCTGAGAACTGGAGCAGTAGGTGGCCAGCCGTGCCAGGACATCGATATCAACGGCGCAGTAGGTCGGGCTGTTGTACTCATAGGGGATACCATTGCCGTTGGACTTCTCGACCCACTGGTGAAACTTTTGGTAACCCAGCTCGGCGAAGTGTCTGTACTCAGGCCCCAACAGCTCTCCACCGAGGATCAGGTTCGTCATCGCGTGCAACGTGGCGTTGGTGTATTGCCAAGGTATGTCCAAAGCCGCCGTCTCGACGAGAGCCATGGCGATGGATCTATGGACCTCTCGATTGACGTCGATTGGAAGCCGGTCCCCTTGTCGGAGCAGGATCTCCGTCAGGTGCGAAGTACAGAAGCAGACAGCGAGAAGGTAGATAGCCGGATGCTCATGGATGCGCCGGAAGTTCCCGAAGCGATGTGAGCATTCGACGGTGTTCTGATCGGATAGGACCTGTCTGATTATGGAGACCGCTCGCTCGACGTCCTCTTCCTCGCCGCGTTCCAGCAGCGCCAACGCGAACAGCAAGCTGTCGTAGGTTGTGTGGAGGGCACCCTTCGACTGCCAGACCAGCCCGATCTCGGGATCGAACATCGCTTCAAAGCGCGAGAGCGTCTGCTCGAGCATTTCCCGGTCATTATCAAGCATAGAGATCGCGTATTTTTGATTTGGCCCTAAGCGAGCTATCCGCGAGGTCAATCATCATCTGTTTCGCCTTTTCCAATAGATGTTACGGTCTTGCCATCAATCAAAGGTCCTCTCGACGGCCCCGCTTACTTAGGGCAAGGGAGTCCCTCGCCGCACTCGCTACGTTGGCCTTGACTCCGCGTTTTTCATGTGGGTTAAGGATCTAGATTCAGAGGATTCGCCCACAACCCCCAAGAGCCGACCCGGATAGTCGTCCACAGGCCGGACACCCAACCCGCTAAAGACCCTCGGGAATGTTTGCTTCAAAACGGAGCGGTTTTGGAGGACGTACGAGATGCCCGAAGGTTGTCTTCCAAGACGTAGAACCGACCGTCGCTGCCTCGAACAATATCGATTCCTGCAATGTGACACCAAACTCCCTGAGGAGGATTAATGCCGACGCACTGCTCTCGAAAGCCCTTCGCCGAAGCGATGATCTCTTCGGGTACGATGCCGTCTTTGACGATATTCTGCTCGTGATAGATGTCGTCGATGAAGAGGTTGAGTGCCTCGATGCGTTGCTTCAATCCACGCTCCAGCCACTCCCAGTCCTGCGACGTTATGAGGCGGGGCACTAGATCAAACGGGAATATGCGCTCTTGCCCCTTCGTGTCGCCATAGACATTGAAGGTGATGCCCATGTTCATGAGGTCGCGCTCGGCAGCGAGTTGCCGGCGATTCAGCTCGCCATCGGGCAGGGCTTCGATGCGTTCAACTAACAGACGAAACTCCTCACGTGGCGTTTCGTCTGCGCAGAACAGCTCGTCGTAGAAGCCGTTAGTTTGATAGGACTTGAACGGCATAGCTTAATTGATAGCAAACGGTAGTTTCCGATTTGTTAACTGGACCATTCGCGTCCGCCCACAGGTGCAATCCGACGAAAATCGAATAATCGCCTTAACTATCCAAAACGCCAATCCCTTCGAAGAGCCTACCTTGAAAGTCAAACCGGCATTTGCTCAAGTAGCCAGTAAGGCGACTCGCCTCATGCCTCGGTGGGAGAGGATCATTTCGCGCCAACGCAAATGGGTGAAGGGAAATTGAGGGAATCCGAATTCTGTTGTAAATGTGCAACCGATCCAAGGATCACTGACAACCACGGAATTGAATTGATTGAGTTATACGATCCTATTCATGATTTCAAGTTATCTGCAGTCGCTGACGGTTCACTTTGAAGGCTTGTGATGGCGCGACCGAATGACTCGCGTCTCATTTCATTGAAGTACCGCGGGCAATGTCAGTTGTGCGGCAGGAGTCTGGAAGCGGACCAACGGGCGCACTGGTCACCATCTACCAAAAAAGTCTGGTGCATTGACTGCACCAACGGTCGGAGTTCCGTGCCAAACACTGTGCCTGCGCACGCGGCGAGGGGAGCAGTGAATGTCGCGAATCCCGCAAAAGCTAGTATCACGCCCTCGGCTGCTGATAGCCCTCAAGCTGCCTGGGAGCAATTGTGCGAATATGCACAACGATGCATTGAAGCGGAAGCAGCAAAATCGCTGGTCCCGTATGCCATGGCGGATTCTTCGTGGTTTTTGCATCCCGGAGAAGAAACACTCGTGATCGGGCATCACGACTCGGTGCAGGCGCCCGCAAAACTTGCCGCCAAACTGAGCTCCACTGCCGGGCAGCAGGACAATCGATCGATTATCTATGGCTGGCCGACGGTGGTTGTGATTGACCGCGACCACGTTCCTAAGGTGGCTCCTCTTTTTGTCGTCCAAATCAACACGGAACAATATGGGGTGGACGGATGGGAACTTCACGCCACCGCGGAGGCTGAGTTCAACTTGGCTATCACCGCCAGTGGTGTATTCGACCCTTCGGTCACTGAAGAGATCAGCGATCTTCTAGGTGACACTCTGCCGTTCGACGACGCAGATAGTCTTGCAACTCTTGCTCTAGGCGTCGCCGATCTCCTAGGGCTCAGAATCAATTCGCCACTCGATCCGAGTGCGCTCGCGCCACACTTAGGTCGCAAACAAGGCGTGTACAACGCAGCGGTCTCGGTGATCACCGAGGTCAGCGCATATACCATAACTCTTCGCGAAGAACTCAGGCAACTTAAGAGCCGTAGCGACTGGGGAAGTACAGCAGCGGGCCATCTGATCCATGACGGGTTCAATCCCGGGAAACTCAAGAGCTCTTCGTCCGGACCTCTCGCAGCACCACTCGCATCCAATCAATCTCAGGAGGAGGCGCTGGCGCGAATCCGTAGAGAGCCGCTCACGATCGTTACCGGCCCGCCCGGAACAGGTAAGACTCAGCTCGTAGTGAATGCAGTTACCAACGCGTGGCTGGACGGAGACAAAGTCTTGGTTACGTCGACAAACAACAGCGCAGTCAACGTAGCTGTCGATCGAGCGGAAAGGGATGTCTGCGCCGGGTTGCTGATTCGCACAGGCAATCGGGCCATGCGCGATCAAGTCCCGGATCGTATCGCTTTGGCATCGGCCAACGCTGAAGAATACGAAGGCAACCAAGCCGCTGCCCGCGCCCATCTGAAACTGACCGCCGACGAACGGGCACGAATGATGACGATCCTGGCCCGTTCGAGCGAACTTGACGGTGAGTTGTTAGCGGTTGCTGAAGACCTGGCGGAAGCCAGACCAGCACTAGTGGCCGCAACGCAAACTCTCTGGGGCAGTGATCAGTCTCCTAAACTGTCTTTCGGTCCCCTTGAAATCGAGCGACGAGCAAGAAGGTTGTCACAGACGTGGTTCTTTCCACGCTGGCGAACTAAACATTTCCGCGAACAACTTGGCTTCAGCGAGTGTGCTTCGCTCGATCAACTTATTACGTGGGCCCGAATCGATCAACGCGTATCGAAGCTCACCTCTCGGTTGAGTGCCGGGCGAGTTGAACACAAACAGATTGAAGTTGCCATCGGGGATCCGATGGCAACTGTGCGAGAGTTAGACCGCAAATGGGAAGGTGCCAGCCTAGGCGCGATCCGTGCAGACGCCGCAGCACGTATCCGTTCTGGTGCTCGCCGCTTGGCGGTTTTCGGCCGGGCCTCGGCTGGTGGCGAACCATTTAAACGTGCCATCAGTAACTCCCTCGAATATCTGCAAGGATGGGCGTGCACGACACTCTCAACGAGTCCGAATTTCCTTTTGGAGCCCGGTCTATTCGATCTCGTCATCGTAGATGAAGCCAGTCAGTGCAGCCTTGCCGCCGTGCTGCCGCTCGCCTACCGTGCAAAACGGTTGGTAGTAGTTGGGGATCCATGCCAACTCAATCCAATCGTTCCGATTGGCGATCGACAATTGCAGGAGACCGCGGCGCAGTGCAGATTCGACAGGGACGATCTGCGTCGCCGCGGCATCGATCACAAGAACGGTTCGTCGTACTTGGCGTTTGAGTTTGCTGCGAAATCCCAAGGACCCGTACTCCTAAATGAGCACTACCGATGCCACCCACACATCGCGCGTTGGTTCAATCGCGCGTTTTACAAAAATGAACTCTCCATTTTGACCGAAGTGGCTGAGATGTCACGACGCGATAGGTCTATTTTTTGGCAGGACGTTGAAGGAACAGCAGAACGCCCGGCAAATGGCAGTAGTTGGTTAAACCTGGTAGAAGCGGAACGCGCAGTAGAGAGACTGGCCGACATATTGCCTTCGGTTCCAAGTGTCGGCGTAGTAACACCGTTTGTGGCTCAGGCGCGGCTCATCCAACAGCTCGCTGAAGAGCGAATCGGAAGCGCAATCTTGAGTGATGCCAACTTTGTGTGTGGAACAGCCCATCGATTGCAGGGAGATGAACGTGATGCAATCATCTTTTCCACTGTGTTGTCTCCCAACGTGTCTACAAGCAGCGTCAACTGGATCGAAAAAGAGAAAAACCTTCTGAACGTGGCGGTCAGTCGTGCCCGTCGATCCCTGATCGTCCTCGGCCACCCGTCAATAGGCAGTTTCGGCAGTCCAACCTTGGCTTCTCTCCGAGCTTATCTCCAAGATGAGATCGGTTCGAAAAGAGCCGATTCTCGTACCCATGCCGAGTTCAGAACAGACAGCAGACCAGAGGAATTCCTGCTCAGCGCCATGCAGCTGAGAGGTTTGATTCCGTACGCCAAGCTCGAGGTCGAGGGGTACGAACTTGACTTCGCATTACTCGAACAGGGAATCAAGCTAAATGTCGAAGTTGACGGTGATCAACACCTAGATGCCAGAGGCCGGACACGACGACAAGACATTACACGCGATCGCGTTTTATACGATCTTGGTTGGACGGTTTTGCGAGTACCAGCGTGGCGATGTTACGAGGATATCGAATCCGTGCTCGGCGAAATCGAAACGGCTCGCCACCAGATCCTTGACGGAGGTCGAGTGGCTACCGGCTCGCCGGCGACTAGGGCATATTAGGGTTTACATCCCACCGCCTCACCGTTTCGGCCTCGTCTCCCGTCATTCCTGGGACGCGGGAATGCAGAAACGAAACAGAGCGTCTAATTAGGTGCCAGGCGCGCCCCCCAAATCCACATGAACGGCTTCCCAAATTTCCGCGTCCTGTTCACGTCTGCCGGCTTCGAATACGTCCCCACCGCACTCGCCGCTCGCCTCATCGCGCTTCCATCCCGCCTAATTGCGTCATTCTTCCCGCTAAAACAGCCCGACACAAGACTAAGATTAATCCCCCCATCGCAACTGGAAATAGAAAGAGGTTAACGCATGATCGATTACAGGTCGGATCTCGAGGGCGTCGACTGGCAGGCGTTGAAACGAGATCTCGTTGCTGATGACTTCCACAACGGCAGAACCACCGCCCAGCTACGACTTTCCTTCGAAAACAGCGCGTTCGTGGCCATGGGTCACGACGTCGATCGATGTATTGTGACCGGGCGTCTGTTGTCGGACTTGGTCGGCAATGCCTACGTCGTCGACGTCTGGACCCAGAGCGCTTATCGCCGACAAGGCATCGCTCGCAGAATCATGCAGATGCTCATCGATAATGTGCCAGGCCAACACATCTATTTGCAAACCGACGATGTCGTTGAGTTTTATGAGAAGATGGGCTTCGTTGAGCAGCCCAAGGGCATGATGTTCATAGTTGGCGAATATCTGAACAACGACTCTTGAAATCCGAGCAGGCCCCCATAGTCGGTCGCCAGAACCCGCCGAGCTCGAAAAGATGGCAATCCCATGACCACTACGGTTGGTCCCACTTGACCGTCTGGAACGCGGCCTGCACCGCAATGACAAGGCTTTTCAACGGTCTCGAGCCGTCGGGAGTTCTATCTACTCTCTGAATTCCCGCATTTGCGAGATCTTGCAACCTAGCCGCGCCTCAGCGGATCATTCCGTGGCGCAGAAATAGCCGAGGTGACCCACTGCACGCGCGCTCTATGGCGCCTCGCCATAGATGTTAAACACTTCCCAAACGTGACCGTCTAGATCCTCGAACGACCTGCCATACATCCAGCCATGATCTTCCGGCTCTCTCACTTGCCTGCCCCCGGCCTTGATCGCAGTCGTCGCCAATTCATCTACTGCCTCTCGGCTGTCGACCGATATGGCGATGATAGCCTCGGCCGTCCGCACAGAGTCGGCAACCTCTTTCTGGCTAAAACCTTGGAACGAACTCTCCGTCATGTGCATCACGTAGATGCCTTCAGATACGACCATGCAGACCAGATCCTCGTTGCTGAACAAGGAATGGAACCCAAATCCCAAAGTTGCGAAGAACTCTCTGGACTTCTCGACATCCTTCACCGGCAGGCTCACATAAATCTCTCTGTTCATCACGACTCCATGACTTCTGATGGTTGTTCATGCCAACCTAATGCGCACGACCAAAGTAGGACGAAAACTCTTAAACACCCGATACTACAGGCGATCCCAGCCAACTCAAACTCGCGTGTCACAGACCCTTTTCAACGCGATCTGCCAAGAGACGTTGGAGTGATTGAACATTTACCCAGAATCCCCGGATCGCGAATTCCCGCGAACAACCGCCCGTACATCCATCTAAAAGCTTGGGCTCGCACGATACTGGCTCCCCTTGCGCAACCCTCTTCATATCCACTCACCGTTTGTCTCCGCAGAATAACCCCCTATGTTTGAAGGATTTGCGGAGTTCTCGCTGTGCCGAACAAGGCGGAAGCGTTGTCGAGCACGTTTCCGCCTGCTCGGTCACCAAAACTCCCTCTTCGACAGCGCGAGGCCAAGACATCCGGGCGTCGTTCTGCGCCTCCACGGCGGCAATTACGACACTGAAAGTAGTCATGGAAGGGACGAGTAAACCGGAAGCAGGTCATCCTAGCCCTTTGTGTACGGGGTCACGTCCCGTCAAGTGGTGTAAGAGTGTGTCATCCTGTTTGATGATTAAAGTGATTTCTTGGCGATAGGGGCTGCCTCTACCCTGTGATGAGGCAGAACTCGTTTCCGTCCGGGTCGGCGACTACGGCCAGATTTTCTCCCGGCTCGACGAAGTCCCTGAGCGCCCTTCCCCCGAGGGCTTCCACTCTCTCCAGCGCAGCCGTCACGTTCGCCACCGTCAGGTCCATATGTACCCGGGTCTTGCTGCTTTTCTTCTCTGGGACCTGCTGGAGATAGACTGTCAGGCCGCTGGGCAGGGGTTTGAATGCGAGATACTGTTCCCACGCCGAATCCCGCTCGATACCCAGCAATGCCGAATAGAATGCCTCCGCCCGCTCTAAGTCGGCAACGTCTATGCCGATGTGAGTCAGTACTCCCACTGCCCCAGATCCTTCTTCCACAGTGTCATCCTCCTATAGCGCCTAAGCTCGGCTGAGCCTAAAAGGCGCGGTTACGTCCTGTCAACCGGTGTCATAGTACGTCATCCTGTTGATGCTGCTCATGCTGCGGGCGGCCGCGTCAGCGAAGCCTCCGGTAATGCATGGTCTTTCGTGGGGGCCGCGGGTGTCAGGTAACGACGGACTGCCCACTCGTCGTGCTGCTCGGCAAGTACTGCGCCAACCACACGACCTATTGCCCACCGGTTGGGGAAGATACCCTCAAGCCTCGCAGCTCTGCGCGTACCGCAACTCCTCGGTGCATGACGGCACTCCGGAGATGTTAAATGTTGGGGACACAATGACATTGTCGAAGAAGATCTTGGCAGGAGGTTAGGCAGGTATCTGCTCCACAAGCCCTCAGAACGTTAAGAGTAAGCGGCTGACAAGTGGATAACCCACGCAGAAAACAGACGCGTCGCTGTCGTCCAAAAGGCATCGTCCACGTCATCCGCCAGGGACTCCTTCTCAGGGTTCAGTCCAATCCGCGGCAACAATTTACGATTGGATCATCCCGTCAAGAGTGGTGACGAGGACATTCATGCGAGGACGAACGCTGGTACCGAAGGGACCGAGTATATCGCCGGATATGATGAGAACCCGAAGGGATCGCCCTCCAGGATCTAGCGTTAGCTGTAATGTCGCCTAAGTTCGCGGGGGGAAATTTGGCTCCCGAGACAGGATTCGAACCTGTGACCCGCTGATTAACAGTCAGCTGCTCTACCGCTGAGCTACTCGGGAACGATGGGAAAAGAACCGCGGACGAAACTCGATTCTAACTCACTGATCAACATCGATCCCGCTGTCAGGCGCCTGCTCAGAACCACCGAGATCGACTTCCGTGATAATTCCTTCGTATAGGAGATGGCAGAAATGGGTGCTAAAACTTTCAAGCTATGGGCAGGCGGCGACGCGCACGTCGGTACTGACTTGGCGCGCGCCAACCGGCGCAGCCTTGCGGAAGCCATCCTTCAGTCGGAGCAGGGCGGCGATGAAGGCGGTCCGCCATTCGAGTGGGACATCATGCTCGACGTGGGAGACCTTTCGGGCTCGCAGACTCCGCCCGATGACGAAGAGGGTGAGGAGGTGGTACGACAGTACAGCGTCTCGACCAAACATCCACGGGAAGATTTCTACAACCTAGTTGGCAACCATGACGCCAGCGGCGTGGATGAGCCGACCCAGTGGTGGTTTCGCAAATGGGTCGACCCAACCGGGGAGAACTCGGAGTTTTCAGGAGTGCACGCCGATAGGAGACCTTACCCGGTGGAGGGCACTTGGGAGCGTTACTCCTTCGAGGTGGGCAACATCCTGTTCCTGGTGATGGGCGACCGCAACGACGGCGGACCTCCTGTTGGCCGCGGGGTACGAGGCGGGTATCCGGCAGGCGCGGTGACGGGCGACACGTTCGAGTGGTGGAGAGAGAAGGTTGAGAAGAATCCGGACAAAATCATAATTTCGGCGCATCACCACATGCTGAAGGAGACGACCGTGGCTTCGGGTCCTTGGGAGGGGGTCGACGGCGGGTATCATGGCCGATTCGAAGACGGCGCACCGATCGGCGCGTCTTATCTCTACTTCGTCGATCAAGTGCCAGATGCGCAAGCGTTCGAGGGCTACCTAGCCTCGCATCCGGGCGCAATCGATCTGTGGATCGGAGGTCACACCCATACGAATCCCGACGATACCTATGGCGGACGCTCACATATCGAGCAGAAGTGGGGCGTCACGTTCATCAACGTGGCTGCGATTTCGAGGTACCACGGCAGCAAGAACATCTCGATGAGCCGACTCCTGACCTTCACTGATGAAGTCGCCGAGGTGAACGTCAAGTGCTACCTACACATGAGCGACTACGCTCCGCAGGGGTGGTATGAAAGGGCAGAGCGAACCGTTCCGCTGAGAATTCCTTTCGTGAGGGAGCGCTGAACCTGTCCCGCGCGCCGACTCGAAACCTTCAGATAGTTAAAACTTCGCCCGGAAGGACAGAAACCCTTCTCCACTCGGAGAATGCTCTGCAAATGTCCCAAAACCCGCTCCCCACGGTGAGACCTTTTCAAAAGTCTCGTCATCCTCCCCGCGTAACGGGGTGCTGCGACGAGGGCGCATGATTTGCGGCCTGCGCCGCAAAGACGAGACTTTTGCAACGGCCTCCATCGTGGGAGAGGAATAAGGGGAGGGGGCCGTTACAGGTATCCGATTTACTCGCCCACTAGTTCGATACGGTCGCCAAAACGGCGAAAGTCTGCAACGTTAAACGTCAGCAACCTGCGCTCGCCGTGCGCCAACATGGTTGCGACGATGTTGGCGTCGTGAATCTGGCTTCCTCCCACAGCTACATCACGGCAAAGCGCGATGAGCGTGGCAGTAACTATTGGCCCGTCCTCGAGGATCTCAAATTCGCTGGCCATTCTTGTAACGTCGTTTAGCGCTTCTTCAGGTGAAATGTCGATGGGCCGAGATTGATGACGCGTGACGACAGCAAGGTATTCGCGCATTATTTGTCGGCTGATCCTCAGTGACTCGCCGCTACGGACGACGCGCTCCAAAGTTTCCCTTGCCACTTGATGTTCGGGAGATCTGGTGGTGCGAGAGTACACAAAGACGTTTGTGTCTACGAACATCGAGTGGCTACGCCCTGTCCTCGTAAATGTCCTCCCGCCTGAGGCTTAGTCCTTCCGGCCAAGGCCCGAAATCCCTGGCGGGCCAAATCTCGTCAATGCTCCGCCTTGGTTTGGGGACTGTTTCAGACTTCTCGGTATTTTTGCGTCTGAACACAACCGTCTCACCTTCCATGTCGATTTCTGCCGTCTTCCAACCGGCTTCGCCCCAAGCGAGCGCTTGGCTGTGGCCGTTGCCGCGACTCTGATTCGCCCACCATGGACGGTAGAGCCGTGCAGATAGTGGCAGGGAGAAACCCAAGATCGCCTCTATCTCGCCGAACGTCGTCTTCCATTCGTCGTTCGACAGGTGGCTCAGGCGCACGTAGAGCAGTGCGTACTTGCCGCGCTCGGCTAGCCGCTTGTACTGGTTGCCTAGATTCGTGGCCATGTTTTGCGCGGACATCGGATCGGGTGCCCAATTAAAACTATATATTAGTTAGTTTCATTGACGTGCTTGCTACGACCTTTAACTCCGTCGTCGGTCACCTTCCACTGCGGGCGAGACACAATGAGCAATCCGGCCCACGTACTCAACAGGACAACGGTTCACGCGAACCTCTTTGAGACCCGTCAACCTCGGCAATATGGAGCCTTAGTCGATCGACCGCCAGTATCACGGTATTTGACGGAGCTCGAAACCGTTTCCTTCGCTGTCCTTGCAGCTCGCCAGGCGAATAGGAATTCCGGCTTGCGGCTCGCGGATCTCAATTAGTCTCCCACCCAAGCGCTCAACGTCCGGCAGGACTTCCTCGATGTTGTCAACTTCGACGTTCAAGCCCGCCTGTGGAGCCAACCTATCCTCAATCTCAGACTCGCCGGCAATGTGTAACGCAAGCTCGATTGCCCCTAAGTCCAGCGTCGTCCAGCCCGGCGATTCCATCAATGTGGGCACGTCAAAAACCTCGGCGTAAAATGCCTTTGCGCGATCCATGTCGGACACGTAATGGATGACCATCGGATTCTTCGCTCTCATATGAATTCTCCCTATTCGAACATGCGGTGGCTACATCCTACCGTCTCATGTGATCCTGAGCCCGTCGGCAAGCTCAACCCAGACTATGGCGAATGAACTGAGGAAAGGCTGACCGCCAACACGGAATGTTGAACCCCAACCTTCGCCTCGACGTTGGGCGTTGCAAGTCCATATTGGCACGAGACACAACCGCCCCTGCCTAGTCACGATAATCCCGTACGCTGCTCGATCCACTGTCTTGCAATGACGCCCTGCGCATCTTGGAACGCCCGCACCGTAGGCAACCCGGGCGGAGAAGGTTGCAAGGCTTGGTACGTGAAGTAGCCGGCGATCGCCACGATTGCCGCGGTGATGGCGTCGCTATCAGCGGCGCGTATCGCGAAGTGCCTTGATATCACCTCTTCAGGAGGTGGACCGCCCTGCATCGCTACGCTGGGCGAGAAACCGACTACATCTAGCCAAGGGGGACCCACACGAGCGTGAGGCCAGTCCACGAACCAAGTTCGATCTGGCGTCAGCAGGATGTTGTCCCCGCGGACGTCAAGGTTCAACAGCGTATCGCCCTCGAGTGCATCACCGACTGTCGCCTCGATCGCCACCAACGTCTCAAGATGACGTCTCGACCATTCATCGACTCTGCCGAGTAGCTCCGGGCTTCCGTCACGGAGTCTTCGCCAACCGTTGATTGCGGTTGAGAAGAGATCGCCCGCCGTCCCGATCACAGTAGCCGATAACGGCGAAGGCGTCAACGTCGTAGCCAACTCCTCCATCGATACAATCACGCGTTCGAGTTCGTCGGACTCCCAGGGTTGCTTCGGGTGGCGGCCGTCGACGTCCTTGAAGACCAACACAACCCATCCTCCTTCACCCTCGTCGTAGGACCACAACAATCTCGGAACAGGAGCGGTGCTCGGGAGGGCAGCAGCGATGCTGATCTCTCGCCGATGCATCGCCGGAGATTCAGGGTTGGGCTCCGGGCCGATGGCCTTAGCGAAGATGCGCCTACCGTCGGCTGTGATTAGCCGGCTTGCGACACCAGGCGAAAATCCTGTCGGCTGGGTAGTCGTGCTGACCACCGGGCTACTCAACCACCGTTCAACCTCGCGCCGTACCCGAGTGGGCATCTCTGTCCAGTCCAACCTATTTCCTCGGTCCGGCGGCGGCTGTGGTTGCTCGGTGTCTCTAAGATTTCCCAAATCGCTCGAACAGTCCTTATCGTGAATCCAATATTCGGCTTGCATGAAGCCCAAAGACGAAAGTTTCGGTCGGGTGGGAGAGCGTCCTACAACGAAACGATCTCCCGCACTAGTACCAGAGTACTTGTGACGACGATTACGCCTACGACCGCGCGGCGAAACACCTTCTCGTTCATCCGTCCTGTTAACCGGGCGGCCAGCCAGTACCCCAAAGCAACACCAGGCGCTGCGACAGCGATCAGGATGAGACGTTCTGCCGTGAACAGTCCTTGTGTGCCGTATCCGATCGAGGCGAGGCAGTACATGATTGTGAAGAAAAACGCCATCGAGGCACGGACGCCTTGTCGATCCATGCCACGCCCGATGAAAAACAGAACGAGGAGCGGACCCCCGATTGCGAACCCGGTAGTCATCGCGGACGCCGCGAAACCTAGGATCGGTCCAGTAATCTGCGGTTTGGGGACCCGCCACTCGGTCTTGACTATGACTAGCACTGTCAATGCAAGGACGAGCACGCTTATTGCGATCCGAAGCGCCGAAGGGTCTAGAGAGCTGAGTGCGTAAACGCCGATCGGAGCGCCGGGAGCACAGGCGACGATCATCGGGGCAAGCTCTCGATAACGCACGTCGTGGCGTGTTTCGACGAGCACCAGCCCGAAGGCGATGATCGCCGCCGCGTTGACGACGACGACAACAGTCTGAGGATCGAGGAACAATAGCAAGACCGGCGTGGTCGTGAGGCCGAATCCAAATCCGACCGCGCCGATCGTGAAGCCAGCGACCGTCAGAACCACGGTGGTGACTACGATCTGTAATAGGTCCGACATTGCGGTGGACGAGTGCCCAAAATCGAATGACTTCGGCACGACATTGGAACGTGTTATAGGTTACTCATCGACGGTACGATCACGAAACGGTCATGAACCGTCGGTACCCGCTTCAATTAGGAGGTGCACGCAGTGAAAGCTTCATACGAAGGCTCCCCCATCGGCTACGACGTGACCATTCAGAAAAACGTGATGGTCTCGATTCGCGACGGCGTTCAGCTCGCCACCGACATCTACTTTCCATCATCGAACGACCGACCCGCCGAAGGGCAATACCCGGTCATCCTAGAGCGCACTCCATACGACAAGACGGCGCCTCGGCAAGTGTCGAACGCGAAGTACTACGCCCGCCGGGGATACGTCACTGTCATCCAAGACGTTCGAGGCCGGTTTGCGTCGGAAGGCGAGTGGTACGCGTTCGCCAAGGAGGCGCCGGACGGATTCGACACGGTTCAGTGGCTCGGAGTGCAACCTTGGAGCAACGGGTCAGTTGGCACGATGGGTGGTTCGTACGCCGGCAGCGATCAGAGCGCGTTGGCAACGATGGCACCTTCCCATTTGTCGACGATGATCGTCGCGGTCGGGGCCTCCAATTACTATCACGGCTCGATGCGTCAAAACGGCACCCTCGAACAGCGCTTCATGGTTTACGCGTTTCGAATGGCGATGACGAGCAAGGAAGCCATCGCAGACCCAGGTCTTCAGGCGGAGATAAAGAAGGCGTTCTTAGTCGACATGCCGGATATGGTTCGGCAGTTCCCTCTCAAAGAAGGGGCGACGGTGCTGCGCAGGCTTCCGTCCTACGAAAAGTGGGCGATCGACATAGCCACTCATGGCGAGTTCGACGACTACTGGAAGCAGCGGGGCTATGCAATCGATGAGTACTACGATGAGCACGCCGACGTGCCGACTCTCTACCTCGGCGGTTGGTACGACTCATACGCTCGGAACACGACTCTTAGCTACATGAAGCTCAGTGCCATCAAAAAGACTCAACAAGTCCTGCTCATGGGGCCGTGGACGCACGGCGCGTTCGAGGTCACACACTCGGGCGACGTCGATTTCGGCACAGAAGCGCACATAAACGTGAACGATCTTCGATTGGCCTGGTTCGATCACTGCCTAAAGGGTATGAACACTGAATTCGCTGAGTGGTCTCCGGTGCGAATCTTCACGATGGGTGCCGGTAGCCAGCGAATGAACAAGCACGACCATGATCGCCGTCTTGACCACGGAGGTTATTGGCGGTCGGAGCCGGATTGGCCGTTGCCCGGCACGGTCGAGACGCCGTTCTACCTGCGTGCAGGCGGTGGTCTGTCTGAAAAGAACCCGTCTCAAAGTGAGACGCCCTCGACTGGCTACACCTTCGACCCGAAGGATCCGGTGCCCACCATGGGCGGTGGCATCTCGGCGGCCGAGACAATTATCCAGCCGGGAGCGTTCGACCAGCGCGGCAGGCCCGACTTCTTCGGATGTGTAGACGAACTGCCCCTGAACTCGAGGCACGACATCCTTACGTTCCAGACGCCCGAATTGGAGCAAGACACGGAAATCACCGGCAACATCGTGATGCACTTGTGGGCGTCTTCCTCGGCGCTTGACACTGACTTCACCGCCAAGCTCATCGACGTTCATCCACCCTCCTCCGACTATCCTGACGGCTTCGCCATGAACATCACCGACTCCATTATTCGTGCTCGTTACCGAAACAGTTGGACAGAGCCGGAACTGATGGAACCAGGAACCCCCTATGAGTTCGCGTTCCACCTCTATCCGACTTCAAACGTGTTTCGAAAGGGCCACAGAATCCGCGTGGACATCAGCAGCAGCAACTGGCCTCGCTTCGATTTGAACCCAAACACGGGAGGACCGCTCGGCCTCGAACACCGTTACGAAATCGCTCACCAGACGATCTGGCACAGCGCCGAGCACCCGTCACACGTCGTGCTGCCCCTGCAAACTGCCGCGTCTCCATGAGCCTCAGCGTCCCTAACGCGTACAAATCGACTTGCCAACGCCTTGCGCCGATCGATGGAAATGCACTCCGGCTGTAGCCACCTCGAGAGTACGTCCTTGAAAAACCACCCGTCATTCCCGCGAAAGCGGGAATCCAGAGGAAAGACAAAGCATCCGATACGGCGACTCCGATCAGGTGATGGAGCTATGCAGAGTTCTCGATAGTAGGTATAAGACATGATCGCAGACTTAATAGACAAGACGGCGCTGGTAACTGGTGGCGGCCAGGGCATAGGACGCGGCATAGCGCTCAAACTTGCCGAGCAGGGAGCCGACGTTGCGATTGCGGACATCAACGAGATTGGTGCGGCCGCGGTGGAGGAGGAGGTGAAGGCCCTCGGTCGCAAGAGCTTCGCCGTGCACATGGACATGACGGACAACGCATCGGTGGTAAAGGGTGCCGACGATGTCATTGCCGAGTTCGGACACCTAGATATCCTCGTAAACAACGCCGGCATCGGCCGTGTTGCAGGAAAATCCGGAGGCGGCTTGGACGAAGATTGGGAGGAGAACTGGGAGACCGTCCTCGACATCAATGTGCAGGGAGTCATGCGCTGCACGAAAGCCGTCCTTGGACATTTCATCGAGAGGAAATACGGGAAGATCGTCAACACCGCCTCGGGCGCGGGCCGCGGGCCGATCTGGTGGGGGCCTCCATCAGGAGCGCCGGGGTACGGGAATCCGTACGGGCCGTCCAAAGCCGCGGTGATCAACTACACGCAGTACTGCGCGGCTACATTGGGACCCCACAACATCAACGTGAATGCCATCTGCCCCGGTCGAGTGTGGACCGCGTTTCACGACTTGGCTATCACGGAGCGTATGCGGAGCGACCAGTCACTAGCTGGCAGTGAACCACAGGACGTGTTCGAACAAGACGTCGACGACCTGATCCCTCTCGGCAGATCTCAGACGCCGGAGGAGATAGGGATACTGGTGGCGTTCCTTGCGTCCGACGACGCGAGTTCGATAACAGGCCAATCGATCCATATTGACGGTGGCCAGAGGATGGCATGAACAAAAGCGACCAAAGCAAATCCCAATGCTGTAAGGCCACGCACCGGCCTGACGCGAGTGCTGCAGCGACAACGCTGACTCACGTCGAACGCACGCAGGAGTCGACGGGCATGTTTTTATTGGCGCCTCGAATCGCAGAGGCGAGATGGTCGCTCGGTCGCTCTAACTCCCACGGCCAAAGGAGAGTCGCACGATGACATGGGATACTCCGATTGATAAAGGGCGACAGGAACTTGCTCAAATGCGCACAGACAATGGTGTCAACATGGACGACTCAATCGAGTCTGCAGTTGAGATGATATCGTCCGAAGGCGCATTCTCGGTGCCGGACCGCGGGAGCAGAATGAAGTGGGACGGACCATGGTGGCAACTGGCTATTCTGTGTGAAATGGGCGAGGTCGAGCGGATTCCCCGATCAGTCGCCGACCGCGCGTTGCGGCAGCTAAAGCATGGGGCCTGGCGCGAGTTCGTGATTACCGAACAAGATGCTCCGCAAACTGAAGCAGACAAGGAAAAAATGGACTGCTGCCACTGTGAACTGGGCGTGTTCTATATGATCCTCTCGGCCTGCGGATACGATACAGAGGCAGAACTGCCTTGGATCAGAAGGTGGTTCCTAAAGCACCAGCTATCAGATGGAGGGCTAAACTGTGAGCCGGACGCCTATCTGAAGTCGGGCAAGAGTTCGATCGTATCGAGTCTGCCACCTTTGGAGGCTGTGTTGTTCTTCACAGATCGAGACTACACGGATGCGGAGAAGAGATTCCTTGATAATGGTGCGCGATATTTGATCGAGCATCGGTTGGTATGTTCAAAGGATGGTGGGAGTGTTGTAAATCCGGAATGGCTCAAACCGTTTTTCCCTCGCTTTTTCGAATACGACATCTTGAGAGGCCTTCATTTCCTCGTGGAGTGGTCCCGACGAAGAGGAAAACCCCTTCCCAAGGACGTCATTGAGGAAGGCGTCGACCGACTGAAGAGCTTCACTCGAGGTCCGGGGATCGTGATAGGAAGACAGGTGAACGACAGGAACGGAGAGTGGCACGGGCCTGCTATCCCGTTGATGGAGTCGGTAAGCAAAGTGGGGCAATAGTCTCCATACCTTACGAAGCAACTCGGATCTGTGTTGAGCGCTCTCACATCTACTCACTGAGTTGACGGGGGCCATAGGATGGCCTGAACGCCAGAAAACAGGTTGATTTTCGTCGAAGGGACGAATTGTAGGAGATAAGAATGAAGATTACGGACCTTTCACTAACTCTTTTCAAATGGGAAGGAATACCCTCGGCTCTGCCTAAGCGGCACTCCGTCCAACATGGCAATGCCAGCCAGATCGGGCTACTAACGATTCGAACCGACGCAGGAGTCGATGGGCATGCGTTCCTCGGAACTTCGAATCGTAGTGCCGAGTTGGACGGGCTGTCTCTCACGACGTACTTGAAGCCGGTCGTCATGGATCAAGACCCTCTGGCACGCGAGCGATTGCATGAGACGATGATCTTCCTGCAAAACAACACTACGATGCGAGCTATCGGAGCCGTGGACGTGGCGCTATGGGACATCGGCGGCAAGGTCGCCGGACTGCCGATCCACCAGCTGCTTGGTTCCTATCGGGAAAGCATCCCGGCGTACGTCAGCTCGGCGCGTCTCGGTTCGGTAGAAGAGTACGCTGATGAGGCTGCTGAAATGAAGGCTGCGGGCTGGGCGGCGTATAAGATCCACCCTCCCGCAGAAGACATCCAAGAAGATATCGAGATCTGCAGAGCCGTTCGGGCAGCGGTCGGCGATGATTATCGAGTAATGCTCGACTCGATCTGGGCCTATGACTATCCTCAGGCGCTCGAAGTCGGCAGGGCGATCCAGGACCTCGGCTACTACTGGTACGAAGACCCTTTGGCCGGTGACGATCTATTCAACTACGTAAAGCTGCGCCAGAATCTCCACATTCCGCTCATGGCTACAGAGCACTCTCCGGGCGGCTTCACCGCGTATGCTCCGTGGCTGGTGCATCAGGCCACCGACTACCTGCGCGGCGACGTAGCCGTTAAGGGCGGCATCACCGCGGTGATGAAGACGGCGCACCTGGCCGAAGCGTTTCACATGAACTACGAGATCCACCACGGCGGCAACTCGTTGAACAACGTGGCGAACCTTCACTGCGCCATGGCGATCAAGAACACCGAGATGTTCGAGGTTCTCCTGCCCACGGAAGCGCAGAAATACGGCTTGGTGGAAGATATCGAAGCTGATGCAAACGGCTTCGTGCACGCGATCAATGAGCCGGGCCTAGGCGCAAAGATCGACTTCGATCTGATTGAACGCAACAAAGTAACGGTGTTGACCTAAACCAAGCTGAAATGATCCCGGCCAACTACGGGCATCGGCTCAAAAGTTTGCTCATATCTGATGGTTGAACAGAATGTCGAATGCACTAGACAGGGTAGGACCATCTGGTGGTAGACACACAAGTACTGGTGGTAGGGGCGGGCAACGCCGCGATGGCGGCCGCCGTGGCTGCCCGAGAGCAAGGCGCCGACGTCTTGGTTCTAGAAAAGGCGCCCAAGGTTCAGCGAGGCGGCAACAGTGCGCTGACCGTTCACATGCGTTTTCCATACCAAGGAATGGGCGATCTCGCACCTCTGCTCTCAGGTGTTAGCGAGGAAGAGACGCGGTCAATGGCCGAACGCGCTGGCGACTACAGCGAGTCGGACTATTACGACGACGTCATGGCGGTAACTGGCGGCCAGAGCGATCCCGCTATGGCGCAAACATTAGTCTCTCAAGCTTATCCGACGGTTCGGTGGATGCAGTCATACGGACACGCGTGGGCTCCTTCGCATGAAAGCCCCACGTCGGCAAATGTCGTCTCATTTCGTGGAGGCGGTTTCTCCATGCAAGAGTCCTGGTTTCGCGCCGCGGAGCGCCTGGGCATCCCGGTGCACTACGGTACCAGGGCCACGGAGCTGGTACAGGATCGCGCAGGCAGAGTAACGGGGGTACGTGCCCGGACGCGGCAAAGGGAAGTCAGCTACACATCGCGGTCGGTGATTTTGGCATGCGGCAGCTTCGAGTCGAGCCCAGAGATGCGGGTCCGGCATCTTGGCGCGGGCTGGGAAAACGTCAAGCTCAGGGGTGTGCCTTTCAACACCGGCGACGGCCTCAACATGGCTTTGGATCTGGGAGCTCAGGCAAATGGAAGTTGGTCTACTTGCCACGCGTCTCCCCAGGGCGCGAATCGTCCTGAGTACGATGTCCCCGGTCCTGGCGTAAGCGGGGCCTATTGGAGCCGTTACTCCTATCCCTTCGGGATCACGGTCAACGTCGAAGGGCGCCGGTTCTTCGACGAGGGAGAGACGTGGCGCGGACTCACCTATGCCAAGGCTGGCCGGGCCATTCTGTCACAGCCGGAAGGGCTGGCGTTTCAGATCTTCGATGCCGAGCAGAGACGGATGGGGTTGATTCGAGGATACGAAGACGCAACCGGTTTCAAATCGAGCACCTTGGAGGGGCTGGCAACAATGCTGGGGATCCGTGACTTGAGATCTTTCCTCCACACAATTCAGACGTTTAATGCCTCCGTAGAAGAAGGTGAGTTCGACCCTTTCCGTCTGGATGGGAAAGCTGCTGCTGGGGTTACTCCCCGCAAGAGCAACTGGGCGCTTCCCATCTCCCGTCCACCTTTCGAAGCATATCCCGTAGTCTGCGGAATGACGTTTACATACGGAGGTCTGAAGATCACCCCCTCAACGGAGGTCCTGCACGAGGATGATCGAGTCATACCCGGTCTGTATGCGGCCGGCGAGATGGTCGGCGGATTATGGCACGACAACTATCCGTCGGGCGGCGGCATGATGGCCGGCGCGGTCTTCGGTCGCATCGCCGGCGAGCGCGCTGCGCGCGAGGCGTTGTCGCGTCCCTGAAAGAGCGTCGCTATGGCTCGCCTTGAGCCGAATCCGAAGCGCGAAAACGGTTGCATTGTCTATTTCTTGGATGGGTCCCGGCCTTCAGAGACCTTTGCAAATGTCTCGTCATTCCGGCGAAAGCCGGAATCCAGAGAAAAGACAGAGCATCCGATTACCTGGCTCCGGTTAGGTTCCCGGCAGCTGGGCACAGTCCGCGGTGGAACATCTGCTTGACGGATCTAGATGACCGTTCGAAAGTTGAAGAGCGGAACCGAATGGGATCGAATCCCTGCTGAACAACGAACCCAAGTTGGCAATGTGGGGGCCAGCATCCAAGCCTAGAACGTTCGAGCCACCAATTTTTGTCTGGCAACTACCGCTTTCATATCCACTCATGGCATCGGCCCCATGACTGCCCAATCCACCTTGTTTCTGTTTGCTACGACGCGGACCCTCTGCTGCGACTAGGGCTGAATACAATTCGATCAAGAGGTAGATATTGATTATCCCAAAGCCCAAGCACCTCGGATCGGAATACGCCGATCAATTCAAGGATGAGAGCGTTGCTGAAGCCTACGTGAACTATCCGCCGTACTCTGCTGAAGTCTTTGAGGTACTCGATGGCTTGACACTGGACGAGCCGCGCATTGTGCTCGACATCGGGTGTGGGACCGGAGACGTGGCGAGGACATTGGCGGCATTGGTGGAGCGGGTCGACGCCGTGGATCATTCAGCGGCCATGATCGAGATTGGGCGTTCTCGCGATGGTGGCAACCGACCGAATATCAAGTGGGTATGCCAGAGCGCAGAGGACTACGCGTACGATACGCGATACAGCCTCATCGTAGCCGGCGCAAGTCTCCACTGGATGGACTGGTACGAGGTGATTCCTCGGATGGCAGGTGCCCTATCCGGCGGTGGCTACCTGGCGATCGTAGGAGGTCGAGGGATCGACACCGCTCCCTGGGTCGAGGGTCTCACCAAGATCATTACCAGATACTCGACGAACAAGGACTTTGAGACTTACGATCTGTTCGAGGAGCTCGAGCGCCGACAGCTCTTTTCAGTGGCAGGAAGAAAGCGCACGACACCTCAGGAATACCTTATGAGCATCGACCAGTACGTGGAGCTGTTTCACGCGCGTAACGGCTTTTCTAGGCAGCGCATGAGCTTGCATTCCGCCGCCGAGTTCGATGCTGCTGTGTGGGAGTTAGTCGCTCCTTATGCGACGGAAGGTCTCCTGACCTTCGATGTGACGACCGACGTTACCTGGGGACACCCATTGGCCAGGACAACGGCAGAAGCAAGCGTCGTTAGCGGCGGGTAGGGTTCGTCGATTAACGCCTGCGATCTGTCAAGCTAGACAGAAACCGACGAAGCCCGCTAGCTAAGCCCGCTTTTTTGCCTCTCGCTATGTCTGCCGCCAACGAGTCGAGTTGCGGCCGGCGAGATGGTCGGCGGATTATGGCACGACAACTATCCGTCGGGCGGCGGTATGATGGCCGGCGCGGTCTTCGGTCGCATCGCCGGCGCGCGCGCAGCCCGTGAGGCGTTGTCGCGTCCCTGATAGAGCGTCCCGATGGCTCGCCTTTAGCCGACCTTCGGCAACACTCAAGTACAGGTTGGTGGCATACATTCAGGCCGACGCGCAACAGAGTCCGTCCGGAATGAGCCGGCATCCGCAAACTGATCCAGATGATCTGAACGTTGCCGCAGATCTGTCACATACCCGATGTTGTTCCGAATACCGTAGATCTGATCCCTAACCGATGAATTGAGCCGACACGACCGAAGCATCGCAGCCGTTTTCGATTTGGTGGGGTTCCGTTTTCGGGTAGTGTCCTCGTCACCGACTGACGATAAATTGACCTAATGTCCGCACGACTGCCTTCAGAACCTGAGCAACCGACTCCTCGCCAGTTCGAGGTGGCTAGGTTGGTGGCGCGAGGGATGACGAACCCTGAGATAGGTGCCGAGCTTGGCATCTCGCTAGACGGGGCGAAGTACCACGTTGCGGAACTCCTAGGGCGGCTAAGTCTATCCACCCGCAAGGAAATTGCAGAGCACATGAAGCGTATCGCACAGGAGAAACCTATGACAGCAGAAATAGTCTCCATCCCCATTTTGCCGGTTGAAGACATATGCGAAGCCGCCGACTGGTACGACAGGGCTCTAGCCTTGGAGACGACCTATCTCCACGAGGGGGCTGACGAGACCGAAGCCACGAACTACGCCATCCTTCAGCGAGGTGATTTGATCGTCCATCTGATCCTCGACGAGCCGCCACCGCATTCCGAGCCGTGGACCAAGGCTGGCGTCGGACGCTTGTATCTCAAGGTGCGGGACGTGGACCAACTTTTCGACGAGGTCAGGAAAAGCGGCATCGAGGTGACGCGTGGCCTTCAGACCGAGAATTGGGGTGCGAGGGGCTTCGATCTAACCGATCCGAGCGGCAACACCGTACATATCGAGCAAGGATGAGTCACATCAGTGCGTGTGACGACTCCAATTTCCGTCTCGTTCAACCGCCGCCACGCGTCTTGCTCAGCAACGCCTCCAATGTGCCACCTTCGATGGCCGCCCGATCTTCGTCACTTATGAAGTCCAAGTGCACCCGAAACGCCTCAAGCGACTGGCGGTGCGTCATCGCCCGTGTCACAACTGGATAGTCAGAACCCCAACATAACCGCGTACCAAACGCCTCATAGCAAGCCTCGTATATCCATCGAGCATCCGAGTATGGGAAGTCCCAAATTCGATCCTGGTTGGTCAGATAGTGGAAGCCCGAAAGCTTGAGGTGCATGTTTGGCAACGCCGCCGAGGCAACCACGTTGTCGAGCTTCGCCTGCGCGTCGTCGCCATGAGCGCTCAACGAAGACATGTGGTGGCACAGCACTGGCACTTCGGGAAAAGCCTCTGCAACTTTCCTTATCTCGTTCTGATGGTGAGGACCCATCGCGATCGAAGCGATCAACCCGACGTCCCGCGCAACGCCGAAAAAGTCCCGCCCCTCCTGTGAGTTGAACCACGAAGCGTCGTCCTCACCAGCGATGTAGTGTGTGAACGCCTTCATCGGCAGACGTTGGGCAGCCGCCTCCAACCTCTTCGCCGCGCCTGGGGTGTGGTAGGTCTCGGACCAGAACGAGTCGACATCAGCGAACTGGACCAGACGGTCAGGGTGCCTCGCGACAGCCGCCGCTACGTAGTCGTTATTGTCAGGATTGCGGTGAATCTGAGCGCACACAATAGTGGCTCGATCGACGCCATTGGTGTCCATCTGGTTCAGAAGCGACTCCACGTTGCCCCGGTGTTCGGGATCGTGGACTTCGGGTAGATAGGGCCAGTACGCCCAAGAGTGGCAATGAGAATCGATAATCGGCATGCAATGTATATCCGTCTGAATTCGTCAGTCATTGAGGCAGGGCCGTGCAGCCGCCGTGCCACGAATTGTATCGCCGCGACGAACGCGCCAACCTGAAAAAATATCTGTTTGGAACCCAATATCCCGTAACATTCAGGAAACATTATTGCCATATGGTGGCGAAGTATTGGTTGAAATACTTATAGGGAGGGAATTCACCTTATGGATACTGGCTCGATAGCCTGGATGTTGACGGCAACCATGCTGGTGCTGTTCATGACGCCCGGGTTGGCATTTTTCTACGGAGGTTTGGTGCGCGGCAGAAACGTCGTAAGCACTCTTATGTACTCCTTCATCGCAATGGGCGTAGCAAGCATAGTTTGGGTGCTCTGGGGATTCAGCTTAGCCTTCAATGATTCAGGGTATTTATGGTCAGGCGGGATCGACTTCATTGGGATGGGTGGAGTAGGTCTAGACAACTCCGTTTTTGGGTACGAAATCCCTGACTTGCTTTTCGCTACATTCCAGATGACATTTGCCATAATCACACCGGCTCTTATCACAGGCGCATTCGTGGAACGTTTCAAGTTCACAACTTACCTCCTGTTCCTCGTGCTCTGGGTAACATTCGTGTACGCACCGATCTGCTACTGGGTGTGGGGTGGTGGCTGGATCGGCGATTTGGATTTTGGCGGCAGCGGAACCCTTGATTTCGCAGGCGGAACAGTAGTCCACATCAACGCTGGAATCGCAGCCATTGCGGCCGCGGCACTCGTCGGCAGACGTCGCAGTCCCGGCTTGGAGCCGCACAACGTTCCATTCGTGGTTCTCGGAGCAGCAATCCTTTGGATCGGTTGGTTCGGTTTCAATGCAGGGTCTCAGCTGGCGGCGGACGGAGTGGCGGTGAGCGCCTTCTTCGTTACCAACACTGCGGCAGCAACGGCCGCGGTGGTATGGGCGCTTCTGTCCTATGTTCACACTGGGCGCGTAAGCGCAGTGGGAGTTGCCACAGGTGTCGTAGCAGGGCTAGTCGCAATTACGCCCGCTGCCGGATGGGTTGGCGGTGCCGGTGCCTTGGCAATCGGTGCCGGTGCTGGCATAATCTGCCACTACGCTGTTCACTACGCAATCGTTCGGCGGTTGGGAATCGATGACTCGCTCGAAGTGTTCGCTGTCCATGGTCTGGGAGGTATCTGGGGCGCGTTGGCGACTGGTATCTTTGCGCTAGGTGCGCTGACGGGTACCACAGGCGGGCTCGTCAATGGGAATGCCGGACACCTACTTGCTAACTTGATCGCAGTGGTTACCACTTTGCTCTACTCTGGCATAGGTACTTTCCTGATCCTGTTCGTGCTGGACAAGATACCGGGACTTGGCTTGCGCGTGTCAGAGGAGAGCGAGGACATGGGCCTCGACCTCACGGGACACGGCGAACGCGGCTACGTGGCAGACGGAGCAGACTGAGTAACTCGCACTAATTCTTCCCTTGAGCGGAGCTCCATACCTGAAGCTCCGCTCAAGGGAGAGCGATCTGAACCCAACGATCTAATACGGAAGGGCAAACAAAACAGATGATTAAGATAGAGGCCATAGTTCGTCCTGAGCGCGTGTCGGATGTTCTGTCGGCGCTAGGCTCCGCAGGAGTCAAGGGCTACAGCTACTGGAACATCACCGGGCGCGGACAGCAGGACGGTGTTGAAGTCTTTACCGGTCGGGGCGGCGTTTTGTCGCAACGGACCGCCTTGCCGAAGACCGCTATCATGACCGTCGTAAACGACGACATGAAAGACGCGGTGGTGGACGCCATCATCGGCGCCGCGAAGAGCGGTGGCGAAGGCGCCATCGGCGACGGCAAGATCTTCGTCTCGAGCGTCGACGACGCCGTGCGAGTACGCACAGGCGAGTCCGGCGGCTCCGCAGTCGACTAGCCGAAAGATTTTGACGCCTCCGACAACCCATGTCGGAGACATATCCGCAAATCCGCCGGGCTGGCGCTACACGTTAATGACGTGGGCGCGCCAGCCCGGCGATTTTTGTTAAGGGCATGAATTTAACCCCGGCTGTTTCACCACCAATCAACGAAACGTCGCGAGCGACTTTTGTGAACCCATGCAGTGTGGTTTTGTAAAATGCCCTTGGTGAAATCCCATCGTTCCGAACTGCGAACACAAGGCGATGGGCACATCTTCCCAATGAAGTCATCCTGAACTCCTATCGATCCTTAAAAAACAAAGACCCCGCGCCTTCCCGAAGCTTCGGGATTGCACGGGGTCACTCAGGTCCACTAGTGCTGGCCCACCGAGGGGCACTGCTCTGTTATTGATACAAATATATCATAACGGGAAGAAGAGTCAAGCGCTACGATAAAATCTCTCTCACCCGACCTGGTATCTGCAAACACCTAGTCATTCGCTCCCATCCCGTCATCCTCCGAAAGCGAACCCCGTACAAACGGGAGCCACCCTACGCAACAGCGATCCCAAGCACCCTTAAACCGCTGCCGTTAACACAAACCCGACCCATGCCTGAGAGACCCCTAGACAACTCCAAATCCCAAGCAGTGCTAGCCGCGCTCCGGGAACTCGAAGGGGTCGACGAAGACCTGCTCAGACGGCCCGAAGTGGCCCACCTCCCCTCGGTGCTGGAAGATGACGAACTGCCCGGCTGCATAGCGAACTTTACGCCGGTAGGCATTGTCGTAGCGACCGACCGGCGAATCGTCAACATTCGAAAATCAAGGTGGAGATCTTCAATAAAAAGTGTGGATTCTTATCCGTATAGGAGTATCCACTCAATAGATGCGGGGGAGAGCATGTGAGAATACCCCTTGGCATTGGTTCTCTCAGGCTCTGGCAAAAGGATCCGAATAGACGCCGATAAAGATTGGTGCTTCAGATTCTCTGCATATGTGAGAGCCAGGCTGCCAACGTATTCCGTAGTCGAAGCGTTGCGCACACTGGAAGGCGTTGACGAGAAGATTCTGAAACGTCCCGAAGTTGTGCACGCTAACTCCGTGTTGGAGGTGGGAGAATTGCCAGGTTCTATAGCGATCTCTGGTCAATTGGCCACGCACCTTGCCACCGATAGGCGAATCATAAGTGTTCAGAAATCGATATGGACAGATTCAATCAAATCTGTCCAGTTTTACTCGTTTGACGAAATACAAATGATCGCGACCGGACACGGACCGCTCGGAAGCCCAATAGAAATATTGGCATCTGGCAAGAGCATCCGACTCGAAGCCGATGAGAAGCACCGCCTAGCATTCGCGGAGTACGTGAGGACCAGGCTCCCTTCAACCCCCATTCTGGAAGCCCTGCGAGAAAAGCTAAATCGACTCGATGGCGTGGACGAAAATATCCTCAAGCGCACCGAAGTGGCACATCTCCCCTCCGTGCTTGAAGAAGGTGAACTGCCCGGTTGCGTGGCAACCTTCGGTCAAGTCTCAATGACAGTGGCGACCGACAGACGAATCACCCACATTCTTCAGAGTATGGGGAGCTCCTCGATCAGAAAAGTCGAAACCTACCCTTACGAACGCATCAAATCTGTACGGGCAGGCAGAAGCGTTTACAGTCCTGGGGCAGGGGTTCCTTATTATCGGTTGGAGATTAATTTCTCCGGCGGAGGCACATTCATCAGGATGAAAAAGGATAGTTGCTATGCGATCGCCGACTACGTCACCGCCAAAATCAACGCTGCGTAAAAATCCAACAAGCGGGCTTAAGGTGCCGCAATTTCATCAGCGCCGTCGTATTCGCCCTTACCTAATCACTCCGCGCCCGCGTTCAGCGCGCTGAACGCGCCGCCCACATCCCGTGTCGCCCTAGACGCCGCCTCGCCGATCGCCAAGATCGGACCCGAGACGGCGAGAACCATGCCCTCGCCGATCTCCAGCATCTTCTCCTTGACGAGCGCCTCGGCGTCGTCCAGCCCCCGGCTGAGCCCCGACGCGTCGACATCTAAGTCGAGCACCGCTCTTCCCAATGAAGTCATCCTGAACTCCTATCGATCCTTAGAAAACAAAGACCCCGCGCCTTCCCGAAGCTTCGGGATTGCACGGGGTCACTGAGGTCCACTAGTGCTGGCCCACCGAGGGGCACTGCTCTGTTATTGATACAAATATATCATAACGATCCGAAGAGTCAAGAGCCAAGAGGAAACTTAGAAGCTCTCCTCCTTGCCCACTGGAGAACCCTGAACGTTCCGGGCGAATTCATCTTAGTCCCGGGGGTTGAGTTTGGCGGTTGCGAAGTCGGCCAACGCGTGACAGCCATCCCTGTCAGTATTGATGTAAATCAACTTGCCGGAGAACATTATCTTCAAACGGTATCGAGGCACGCCTATTCCGGGCCCGAACAACCATCTTCCGGCAATGATGGATTCGATATTTTCATAAGGGAAAGCTGCCACCTTCTGAACCGAATGACCAAACTTCGACTGGTGGATGTGTATGAGGCGTGTGTCGGTGGCTACAACGATGGCCACTTGCCCGTAGCTTGATATGCATCCTGGCAGTTCCCCCTCACCCAGCAACGAAGCCAGATGAGCAACCTCGGGGCGCTTGAGCAGTTTCTCGTCCACTCCATCGAGTCGGCGCAACTCTTCCTGAAGAGCTTCTAGGACTGGAGTCGAAGGGAGCTTGGCCCTGACGTACTCAGCGAACGCGAAGCGGCTGTCCTTATCGGCCTCAGACCGGATGATTTTGCCGTCGACCATTATCGCCAACGGGTCTTCCCACGCACCCCTTCCGGCAGAGATCATTTGAATCTCAGTGTAGGGGTAAAACTCCACCTTATCTACCGAAGAACTCATAAGCGATTGCCCCATGCTGATAATTCGTCTATCCGTGGCGAAATGCATGAATCGTGAGTGAGTAGCTACGCAGCCGGTTGCTTCTCCTTCTTCCAGCACCGAAGGGAGATGAGTTACTTCGACGCGTTTGAGAATCTCCTCGTTGACCCCTGCCAGTTTCCGCAGCGATTCGGCGACCGGGTTCGCAGACAGTCTGGCTCCGACGAACTGGGCGAACGCAGAGCGTTGATCTTTGTCGGCGTAAAGACGGACTTTTTCGCCGGAATCGGCCATTACCAAAACTAATGGATCTTCCCACACGCTCTTTCCTGCAGTAATCGACCGTATCTCGGAGTACGGATAAGAGTCGATCTTCCTGATAGAGGAGCTCCAATTCCACTTCGATTTGTGAATGCCGACGATCCGGTTGTCTGTGGCGAACAAGACAACCACCTTCCCATGGACCGCCACGCTCCCTGGCAGTTCGCCCTCCTCTAGGACGGAGGGGAGATGCCCGATTTCGGGGCGTTCAAGCAGCTTCTCATCCACACCATCGATCTGGCGCAGGGCGGCGAACACTGCTTCAGGGTTTGGGGCGTTAGGCTTCTGCATAGCCATAGATTTGATCCAAAGGCTGGCTCGGCGGGTCCCCACCACCCCTGATTCGCATTACCGAGCATGAATGATCGAATAGTACGTAAATGATAGCGGTTCGACGAGACTGCCGCTCCCGCCTCGTTGGCTTCGCGATCTGGAACACACCATCACATCTCTCCTCCCTTCGTGGCCCCTTCGCTGATTTCAAGGAGAGAGGGGCGAAACGGATCCTATGCATAATTCAGGACGCGTAAGATTTGAAGCACCTTGCCAGAGGCTTGTCAACGTGGAGATCCAGCAGTCCTTTTGTCTCAAACTCAGCAGTTCCCATTGATACCAAAGCCCAAAGACTTCGAGTTCGCCAATGCTTGACAACACTCAAAACACCGCCAACGCGGAAGCGATTTTCGCCGCCATGCGCCAAATCAATGGAGTCGACGATAGGCTGCTCAAACGGCCCGAAATCGCTCATCTGCCAGCTGTGCTCGGAAAAGGCGAGTTTCCAGGTGGTGTCGTGCGGGACGTGGGGGCACGCACCCTTTTCGCCACCAACAGGAGAGTCGTGGTAATCCAGAAGTCAAGATTCGGCTCTTCAATAGAAGAGGTCGACTCTTACGAATACTCCGAGATTCAATCTATCGTCGAGGAAAAGGGAGGATTATTCGAGAATCCTCTGGCGTTCAGAAACCCACTGATACTGACCATCTCTGACTCTGGCGAGAAGTTCCGACTTGAGTCCGACGAGGATCGACGAACTACATTTTGCAAATACGTCAGAGCCAGAATCCCGTCGGCCCATGTCTATGAAGCTATGCAGAATCTGGACGGGGTGAATGAGAGACTACTTAGGCGCTCCGAAGTTGCATACCTCCCATCGGTCCTGGAAGAAAAGGAGTTGCCCGGGATCGTAGCACCGACTAGACCAAATGGCCTGATCTTCGCCACGGAGAAGAGGATGATACACATCCAAGCATCGTTGAGGAAAACGTCGATAAGAAGCATCGATTCTTACCCGTATACCGAGATTCAGTCGATCCGTACTGGGAACGGCATCACCGAAGACCCGCTCGCAATAATGGTTGCCGGCAAGAATATCCGTCTGCAAGCCCGGGACGAGCGTCGCTTCGTATTGGCCCAATTTGTTAACGATAAGCTTACCGCTAACCCCCTAATTGAACCTCTGAAGAAATTGAAGGGCGTCGACGACGAGTTGCTGCAACGCCCCGAAGTGGCACACCTGCCCAGCGTATTAGAGGAGGGCGAAATACCCGGTTGCATAGCAACTTTTGCGACCCTATCCATGGCTGTGGCGACAGACAGGCGAGTTCTAACCATCGAAATGGCGAAATCGAGTCCCTCCATTAAGAAAATAGAGTCGTATCCATATGACGAGATTCGGTCGATCCGCGCAGCTCCCGGCGGATCGACCTTCTCAGGATCAACATTTGTACCGGGAGCGGGTGCTGCACCGATAATGCGATGGCACGAACCTGGATTGTCGATGGTTGTCTCCCGCAAAACCGTTCATATCGAAGCAGACGAGGAGAGCCGATTCGCGTTTGCCGACTTTGTCACAGCCAAGCTAAACTCCACCTAACGAATCAAAGCCAGCCCAGCAATCCTGAAACACGGTCGCTGTCTATGCAACTTCAGTCGTTGGGTGCTCTCCGGGCTACAAGAATCGCCCTCATCTTCTCGACGCTCTCAGCGCCGGGCCAGCTGTCGCGCCGAAGTAGCCGGCAGCCGCGCTCATAGACTCGATCTCCGAACGGCTTCCCCGCAGCTCGCCGGTCAGTCACGCGACTCCCGGCGCCGAGGCTAGGCGCGCCCTCTGCCGCCAGCAGCGACAGCGACGTCGAGAGGTTCGTCACCGCGCCCCCGGTCGCACCCGCGCCCGCGTTCAGCGCGCTGAACGCGCCGCCCACATCCCGTGTCGCCCTAGACGCCGCCTCGCCGATCGCCAAGATCGGACCCGAGACGGCGAGAACCACGTTCTCGCCGATCTCCTGCATCCTTTCCTTGACGAGCGTCTCGGCGTCGTCCAGCCCGCGGCTCAACCCCGACGCGTCGACGTCCAAGTCGAGCGCCCCTCTTCCCAATGAAGTCGTCCGTTAACTGCCGTCGATCATCGATATCCCGGCAGTCGAGAGCGTCGCCCTCATCTGTCCGGCGTCTTCAGGCCTGAGCATCCACGAACCCGAGGACCCGCGAGCAGCGTCCTGCCACTCCCGCACGATCCGGCGCGACTGCTGAGGCTTCAGCGAGCCGCTACCGACCGCCATCTCTGACGCCCGTCGAAGGGATTCCCTCGCCTCGATCATTGGCTGTGCCCGAGCGTACGCGTGCAGAATCGGGAATGGCATGCTCAGCCACCCTTCGGGATCTCCCCCGTAGAAGCGTTGGAGCGATGGGACGCTCTCTCCCCAGTCGTGCTGCTCCCCGACCGCTTCGCGATCCTCTGGAAGGCCGGAGAGGCTCCATCGCCTTCTGAGGTGAGAGCGAAAAAATCGACGATCGCCACTATCTGCCTCTGATCAAGAGCCTCCAAGGTTCCACTGGGCAGATCGGGGATGAGCAGCGCGATCTGACTGCGCTGAAGCTCCGCCAGCCGTCCCGCCTGCTCCTCCGTAATCTCCGACGATCCTGCACGCTCGGCAAGTTCATAGCTCTCGCGCTCCAATCTAGTCAGACGTGCCAGCTGCAGGGGGCCGATATCCTCGACCAGCATGTTGTAAACCTCTCCCTCGATCCTCACCTGCGGACGGCCCGCAGCCAAAGCATCGAGATCGAGCAGCTGATCTTGTGCCATCAATAGACCCCGATCTACTAACTTTTCGCAGTGTTTTGAGCGATGTACTGACCGAACCCGTCGGTCGAATCTTCAAGAGCCGCAAACACGATCTCCGTACCCGCAGCCGAACCCTTGGCATAGTTGAGCTCACCAACGCTAGACACGTACGCACGTGGCAGCCAGTACTGGGCATTCATGCTCGCAGCGTACGGCGAAAACCCACGCACCAGCAAGGCAAAGTCCTCCACATCCGAGCCTCGCAAAAGATCGAACTCCTTGATCCCGGCCGCGCTAGAAGTAGCAACAGTGTCGGTGACATCAGTACCGTTTATCACTTTGGCGAGAGTCTCAGAAGTCACGTCGACCAGGGTCACACTCAGCGTCAGATGCTCCTCAGTTCGGAACGCCTTCTGCGGTGCCGTCGACCCGAGAACCATCTGCTCCTCAATCGACTGCTCCGGCGTGATCGTTACCCCGCCGTCTCCGTAGTTCTTCGCCCCGTTCTTCCCAAGAGTGCTCCACGCGGTCGGCGGGTCGTCTGATATTTCAGGCGCCGCCGTCGAAGCAGTAGCTGTATAAATCGTTACTGGCCCGCTTACCAGCTCAAAAGGTGCGGTCATAGAGTTAACCTCCTAGTTAACTTGACGGCTCTTCAGCCGCCGATACGTCGTAGACGCCCAAGGTGTAGGGCCAATCCTCATCTTCGTCACGAGATGACACCGGCCCATCGCCAAATTCAGCGCCGTAAATCACCGTGCTCTCCGCAATCGAGCGAGTCAACGCCTTCATCGCAGAGTTCACAGACACATAAAGTTGAAACGCCTCTTCCGCCGTTGCCCCGTAGCAGAAGATGTTCAAACGAGTGATCCCTAAGGGAATATACGAACTTGCTCCTGGCCCCAACGGACCACCCGCCACGGGAGTCACCACCACGCTGTGGCGTGGCATGTTATCGACTTCCGTGCTGGCCAGTTCAAAAGCGTAGACACGGGTGCTCGCCAACGTCGACACGTCAGTGTCGTCACGTAGGATCTTTGCGACAGCCTTGACAGGATTCGGATACGTGCTGGTCGTCATGCTCATCGCCCCCTTTCATTCATGACCGCAACCGCGATGGGTGGCCCATATATGCGCGTCAACGTCGCCTGCCCCTGCAGACACCCCTCGCGCATCTCTTCACCGACCTCGCGTACCGTCTCTGCTATGAATCTGGTTCGCTTCTTCATCTCGCTTGCTTTCTCCAACAAAACAAAAACCCCATGCCTTCCCGAAAACTTCGGGTTTGCACGGGGTCACTTGGGTCCACTAGTGCTGGCCCACTGAAGGGGCACGACCTGTGTTATTGATACAAATATACCAAAATAAATCGCTATGTCAAGTACTTCGACACAGATTCGTCAAACTCCTCAAAGATTAGCTACGTTGATCCGTATGCCTTCCACGAATAAGCGACAAGTGGCCCAGCACCGCGCTGGATCGACGGCATCAATGACAAGATGATTCACTACCGAGCCTTGAACGGCGATATGGACTCAAATGTCCGTCACACCGATTCGGCAGAAGAAAAAGGCGCGCTGCCGTTAGTGGCGTTGCACTTCGAGCACTTGATCTGCCAAGGCCGAGTCACAACATAAGCCAGCGCACGGTTGCACCGCCAGCAGCGCGGCTTCTCATCGGTTAACTTCTGAGCCTCATGTTCGGCCATCCACAACTCTCCTATCCGTAGTCACGAATCCCATTTTTATAGCCGCAAAACTACGTACGAAGAATTACGACTCACTTCAAACGTATATTACAGTACAAATGTATTATAAAAGTATGGCAAGCGAATCAAATCTCACTCCGCCAATCCAATGCTCTTAAGAAAGCGACTATCGAAAAACTCCTTTTTGTAAAATGCTCTTAGTGAAATCCCATCGTTCCGGACTGCGAACACAAGGCGATGGGCACAAATGCAGGAGCGTAGCTCAGTTGGCTAGAGCGTTGGTCTCCAAATCCAAAGGTCGCGGGTTCGAATCCTGCCGCTCCTGCCAAAAACGTTCCGAATCACGGATCACCAAACTTCGGAGCGCAAATGCCACGGCGCCGGGATGCTGAAATTGGTAGACAGGCTACGTTGAGGGCGTAGTGCTCGAAAGAGCGTGTGGGTTCGAGTCCCACTCTCGGCACCAACTACCGCACCAACTACCGCACCAACTGCGGTTAAACAAGCCGCATTGTTAAAATTAAGCAACGTCTGAGGCGACGTAGCCAAGTGGTTAAGGCGGAGGTTTGCAAAACCTTTATTCGGCGGTTCGATTCCGCCCGTCGCCTCCATCTCCCCCGATTACGTTGAAACCCCGAACTTAACGCCTGTCAGTTCCTCTGATCGTTCCCAAAGCTGCTGGGCAACTCCCTCGTCATGAGATTCTGAAGATGACGAGACCACCACAGGGTGGCCGCGTCGCTCGTTCGAGCCGTCTGGCCCGTAGTACTGACCGCCTTTTGCTTCTGGATCCGTCGCCGCTCGGAGGATGGGCAGAGATCCCATGGCCGCGCTTTGGAAGAAGAGGCCGGCGATCGGCATCAGCAACTTTCCCATCAAACCCAAACCTTGGGCGATATTGGTACGTGCCAAACCCGGATGGGCCGCGAGTGATTCGAGATGTGTGATCCCGGCTCGATCGAATCGCCGTTGCAGCTCGTAGGTGAACAAAAGATTGGCCAGCTTCGATCGACCGTACGCGCGCCAGCGGTTATAGGCATCCCGATCGTATTGCAGGGCGTCTAAGTCGACAGTCTCTCCCCTATGCGCCATGCTGCTGACGTTCACGACCCGGGATTCAGAGGTCGCCAAAAGAAATGGCAGAAGTTGCCCGGTGAGTGCAAAGTGCCCCAAATGATTAATGCCGAACTGGTACTCGAAACCGTCCACTGTCTGCCGATAAGGGGTGGCCATGATGCCGGCGTTGTTGACCAATAAGTGCAGTTCTTTGTGACGCTCGCCAAAATAGCGGCCGAAGCGACTGATTGACGATAGGTCGGCTAGATCGATTTCCATCAACTCCACCTGTGCTCCGGGTTCGCGATCCAGTGCCCGTTTTAGAGCCGTTTGCCCGCGAACCTTGGATCGGCAAGCGAGGATTGTACTGGCACCGTGTCGAGCCAATTCGATGGCGGTTTCGAAGCCAACGCCGCTGTTTGCACCCGTGACCACGGCTACCTACCCGGTCAGATCAGGAATGTCGGTTGCTGTCCACTGCTCCATCATGTCCGTTCTCACTCTTCACTCATGCGTTCATGCAGGGCAGCTTGTTCCAAGCTTTCCGATCATATCGGTACGGTAATGCCCGAATTCTGGTAAATCGCCCGACGGTTCTGCCTCGATCCTATGATCATTCGAGACGGATCGGGGTGGCGGACTCATGCGATACCTTCATCCGGCGGTTCGATTTCGCCCGTCACCTCCAAACTCTACCCTCCGGCGGAACTTCGTAACAGCTGATGTGTTGCTACCACACAGGGTAATAATGGCGACGGCCGCGGCTCGGTTGGGCGATCGACGTTCCGTGCAGGGCTAGGTGCGCGGTTCTATACGCAATTTCACTCTTATGCATTGCTTCGCGAGGTTGACATGTCTAGAGGCTCGTTGTAACTTTGCCGTGTACACGAGCAGCGAATCGCGCATGGGACGATTCCGTCTTGGTTTCGCAATTCCGGCTGCTGTGAATAACGAATCGTATCGAAATCTTGAGGAGTAGAAATGCGAAACGCGATAAATGTCGCCAGATCGGCGCGTAGGTCGTGGTTAGTGCTTGCCTCTGTTGCTTTGGCAACGCTGATGGCAGCGGCCATCGCCTGCGGATCCACTGAAACCGTCGTGCAAACCGTCGTCGTCGAAAAATCAGTGCCAGGCGAGACTGTCGTCCAGACCGTCGTCGTCGAAAAGGCGGTTGAAATTCAAGGCGAGACCGTGCTTCAGACTGTTGTCGTCGAAAAAGAAGTTCAGGTCGAAGGGCAGACGGTTGTTCAGACCGTTGTCGTCGAAAAGGAAGTTCAGGTAGTGGTGACGGCCACGACTGCGCCAGCGCAAGTGGCTCCTCCTCCGACGTTCCAAGGCACCCTGCGGCTCGGTGAAATCCTCGTTGACCCGCCGGTGTTCCTTCCCAGCAAACAAGGTACTGGCAATATGCAGCTGCTCATATTCTGGGGCTTCTTCGAGCCTTTGATGTGGGCACAACACTCTGCGCCGCCTAATCTGAACCTCGCTGAGCCTACCTACACGGAGGGCATCGCTGAGTCCTGGTCAGTTGCTGAAGACACCAGCTCCGTGACGTTCAAGATCCGCAAGGGCGTGCAGTTCCACAACGACTGGAACGGCAACGAGTGGGGCGAAGTCTCGGCGCACGACGTGCAATGGAGCTACGACGATGCGTTGCGAGATGGCAGCATCAACCAAAGGGCGCAAGGCGTCCAACAGTTCGCGACCGGCTTCGAGGCGATCGATGACGATACAGTCCGAATGAACGTCCGCGATAACCAACTCAACCCGCGGTGGTACCACGTCATCTCTAATACCACGTTGGGATCACCGGTGATGGTGCCGAAACGCCTGTATGACGAAATGGGAGAAGAGGCGGCGAACCTCACGCCGGTTGGAACGGGACCGTTCCGCATCACTGAGTGGGTGACGGACAGCAACGTTAGAGCGGAACCCGTTGCGGGTCACTACCGGCAGCAACCTAGCGTTGCAACGTATGAAGTGATACTCATGCCCGAGCCGTTGGCTCGCATCGCGGCGCTGCAGACGGGGCTGATCCACGTCGCGCGTGTGCCGTTGAAGCTGATCAAGAACACGGTCAAGAACATCGAAGGTGCTCGCCCACAAGTTGTGGGACCACCGATCAACCAGGTCGTGATGTTCGCCGGCAACTACTGGTCGGACACCGACCAGAACGGCGAAGACATCTATCGCAGCCGCGAGGGCTTCAAGCCAGACTCCGATCACCCGTGGATCGGCGATCCGGATGACGCCGCTTCAATGGAACGGGCGAACAAGGTTCGCCGAGCCCTGAGGCTTGGCATTGACCGCCAAACTATCGTAGACGAGATCCAGTCGGGTGTTGGTTCACCGCTGACGAACGCGATCAACGCGTTCCCAGGTTCCCCGCACTGGCGTGACGAGTTCGACGTCCCCTACGACCCTGATGGGGCGAAGGCATTGCTGGCTGAGGCTGGCTACCCGAATTGCTTCCCGTTCAAGTACCACGTCGCGCCTGGCAAGGAGTGGGACGCGGAAGTTGGTGGGGCAGTGGCTCAGTTCTGGCGCGAACTCGGATGCGAGGTCACAGTTGATGCAACTGACTACGGCGCGGCTCGTCCACGGTTGGTCAACCGACAGAAGGAGATACCTTGGATGATCCAGTCTGGCACGAACGCAGCGCCAGACGCGTTCTTCGGTTCGGTATACCGACCGTCCGGTGGCTTCAACTATGGCATCGAGTTGCCGAACGAAATCACCGCAATCTCAGAGCGTAACTTAGACTTGGCGTCGACCACGCTCGAAGATCGCATTGCGAATACGGTCGAGTGGTGGACATACGTCAACAGCTGGAACTTGGTGGCTTCTGTAAGCACACTGCCGACATCAGTGGTGTTGCGGCCGGAGATTGTGGAATACAGCCCGTACATGAACACTGGACCTGAGTTTGTGGCTCCTGAAACAGTGGTCATGAGCGGCGAGTGAAGCAATCGGTTTCACGACCAGTAACGTAATCGCGACTTGGGGACGGTTGCGCCGAGGTGAAATCTTGGCGCAACCGTCCCTCGTTGTTTTGAATCCGCCGGTACACCGGTGAGCCAGTGAATTGAGGAAATTAATCGCTCGCAGATTGATGGCGGCCGTCGTCGTCCTTTTGCTTGCCAGCGTTCTCGTCTTCGCGCTCTCTAGGATGAGTGGCGATCCTCGGCATCTCTTCTTGAGCGAGTACACCACTGATGAACAGTGGGAGGCTTGGGGACGCGACTTCGGGTTGGACAAGCCGTATCACATCCAATATCTCACTTGGCTTAGTGGCGCGGTAAGGCTCGACTTCGGCATCTCCGTCAAAGAGCAGATACCGGCGACTACCGTCGTGCTTCGTAAGGTGCCGCCGACGATGCAACTTGCGGTGGGCGCCTACGTGTTCGCCTTGTCGATGGGCATACCTCTGGGCATCTTCTCAGCCATATGGCGCGGCACGTTCCTAGATCTATTCGCCCGAGGATTTGCTCTGCTAGGTCAGGCGATGCCCGGTTTCTGGCTTGGAATTATGCTCATCCTCATCTTTGCAGTGCGGCTCGGGTGGTTTCCTCCCGGTGAGAAAGACGATTTGCGGAGCCTCGTGCTTCCATCGATAACACTCGGCTGGTTCGCTGCCGCCGCGTTGTTGAGGTTGACGCGTTCGGCGATGCTTGAGATTCTGGATAGCGAGTTCGTGAAGCTGGCACGCGCCAAAGGCGCATCGCAGTTGACGGTAATCATGAAGCATGCTTTCAGAAATGCCGTTATCGTGCCGCTGACTTTCGCCGGCGTGTTTCTCACCGCGTTGCTGACCGGCGCCGTCGTAACTGAGACGGTCTTTGGATGGCCGGGCTTAGGGCGATTAGCACTACAGTCGGTGTATGGCACTGACTTCCCGGTAATCAGCGCGATTGTCATGTTCGCGACCGCTGGCTATATGGCGATGAACCTGCTGGTCGACATACTCTACGGCGTTCTCGATCCGCGCATCAAGCAGAGTTGAAGTGGCAACTGAATCTGACACATCATTCGAATCTTTGGCGCCGCCGCGAGCCGCGTCCGAAGGTGGTAACACGTTGCGGACGGCGTTGCGAGTGTTGCGTCGATATCCGGTCTTGCCGGCGATCATCGTAGTGTTGCTCGTTATCGCCGCCACCTTCGCTCCTTGGTTGGCGCCGCATGATCCGTTAGTGGGCAATTTGCGTGATCAGGACAGGCCGCCGATATGGCAGTCCGAGTCCGTGATAAGCGGCAAGGGTCCGAAAATTGAGTATCCGCTCGGCACGGACCCGCTCGGTAGAGATATATTGAGCCGGATAATCTGGGGCGCTCGTTACTCTATGCTGATCGCTTCGGTCGTACTTGTGTCCGGCGCAGCGGGTGGCACGATACTTGGTCTAATAGCGGGGTATTTCGGCGGTATTTACGACGAGATATTGATGCGGATGGTCGATCTCACGCTCGGCGTGCCGTTCATCCTTGTTGCTCTAGCCACAGTCGTTGTGTTCGGTTCGAGTATGACGTTGATAATTTCGTTGCTTATCCTCTTTAGTTGGAGCGGATTCGCGCGTCAAGTCCGGGCCGAGTCATTGCGACTTAAAGCGTCCGATTATGTTGCGCTGGCAGTAGTAGCAGGCGCATCCTCTAGACGCATCATCGCAAAGCATGTACTGCCCGGCGTCGTCAACACCGTGCTGGTCATCGCCAGCTTGAACATCGGACAGCTCATCCTGACTGAGGCCACCCTTAGTTTCCTCGGCGTGGGCATTCCGAAACCCCGGCCGGCCTGGGGTTCGATGGTTGCCGAGGGCAGGGATTATATCGACACTTCGTACTGGATGGCACTCTTTCCGGGCTTAGCGATCTTCGCCGTCGTATTCGCCATGAATTTCCTCGGCGACTGGATACGCGACCGGCTAGACCCCAGATTGCGACAGCTGTAACAATCCCACCTTCCCTCATCCACCTAGAGCAACGAGGTGCGACGATGTGTGCGCATGTCACATGTCGTGCGACAACTCGCCACCTGCGGAGACCCAGAGCAAAGTAACAGCAACCACACCCCAAACCCGCTCGAAGAGCGGGTACCCTCTCCCCTCTGAGGGAGAGGACCTTTGCGCACCAGCGCAAAGAGGTGAGGGGGATCTTAAGAGCATCCTTTTCCACCAGTCAGGCGTAACCCCAATCGTCATCCCCGCCTTCACGCGTCATCCCCGCGAACGCGGGGATCCAGACGAAAGACAGAGCAACCGATTCCCCTTTGCCCTCTGGGGGACGAAGCGGATAGAGCTTCGTGGCGCGGACGATGCATCCGCATCATCAGAACCCTTGCGCAATCCATGCGCAAAGAAGTGAGGGCGAATCTTAAGAGCATCCGACTTCAACCCATCCATCCCCCTCGCCCAATCACCCTCCCAGCCACAGCGTCCAGCTTCCGCATCATCTCTTCATCCCGCTGAGCCGGCGCGGTCGCAACCGCATTCTCCAAAGCCCTGTGGACACCAGAAGGGAATGGCGCCTCGAGCTCTCCCACAACCGGCACCACGCTCCGCACCAACTCTCTCGCCCTCACCGAATTCCGCTCCAACACCTCCAGAATCATCGATGCGGAAACGTCTTCGTGCTCGTCGTGCCAACAGTCGTAATCCGTAACCATCGCCACCGTGGCATACGAGATCTCCGCCTCCCTAGCAAGCTTCGCCTCCGGCATGTTCGTCATACCGATCACATCACATCCCCAGCTCCGAAACAACTCCGACTCCGCACGAGTCGAAAACTGCGGCCCCTCCATCACCAGGTAAGTGCCACCCCTCACGATGTCGATCCCTATACCCTTCGCCGCGCTCTCGACCGCGTCGCAAAGCGTCGGGCAAACCGGATCAGCCATACTCACATGCGCGCTGAACCCCTCACCAAAGAACGTGTTGACCCGCATGAACGTCCGGTCGATGTATTGATCTACGAGAACAAACGTCCCGGGATCCAACTCTTCCCGCAATGATCCGACCGCGCTAAAAGACACAATCCGATCCACGCCAACACGCTTCAATGCATCGATATTCGCCCGATAGTTGATGCTTGAAGGCGGGATGCGATGCCCTCTGCCATGCCGAGGCAGAAACGCCACTCGGTAACCTGACAGCTCACCAATCAGCAACTCGTCAGATGGCCGGCCGAACGGCGACTGGATTTGAACCCACTGCGCATCCTCGAATCCCTCCAACTGGTAAAGCCCTGTCCCTCCGATGATCCCGATAGTGGATCCCTTTGATGTTGGCATCCCTCGCCTCGATTGCTGAAGATTCGACCGACTCGCGTGTGCATTTGAAGTGATTACCTCGACAACAGCCCACGATAAAATCATATGCGTCGGCATACCTAATTCTCAGAAGCGACAAATGCCCGGCCGAGATGGCGGAACGGTAGACGCAGCGGGCTTAAACCCCGCAGCCTATAAAAAGGCGTGTGGGTTCGAATCCCACTCTCGGCACCAACTCGAATCTGACCTCTCCAAACCGCTGATAAACTGCGCTTCAGTCGATCTAAATCTCTGACCTGTTTCTCAATGTCCGAAATCAATCAACGCCATGTGTCCTACGACGAACTCGTCAGCGATCTCAAACGGTTGGCGGTCGAGAATTCGTCGACTAACCAGCCTGAAACCGCAGACCCAAGACATTTCGGTGCCGAATTCAAATCGAATCGAGTGCTCATTCAGGACAGTAGAAACCGCGTGACGGTCATCACATCTCCAGGTGGCTCGCCCGGAGATCCCCATATCCACCCTGACTTCAACGAGTGGTTTATGGGCTTCGGCGGTCTCATGGGATTCCTTGTAGGGGAGTACGAACCCTTTGGGGCACACTTCGGGGACATAGTCGTGGCACCATGCGGTTATCGCCACACGCCCTTGGCCTGGGAAGGCGATATGTGTATGCGGATGGTGTGCACCAAACCGGATTCGAACCACGATATCAAGGGCATAGAACCCGCCCGAACGATCCAGTTGGACGCTACTTGGGAGCCACCGAACCAAATCCTGACGCCCTTACCGTACATGATTGAACGCAACGGATTGGATTCCGATTGGCAAGAGACTGTTTTGCTCGACCAGCGAAACCGCGTGGAAATGTTCCACCTGTTGTCAGGGTCCACCGCCCAATCGATCAACGGAAATGACGAATCCTGGTGGGTGGTGTTAAAGGGTGATGTTCGGTTCGAGATTGCAGGGGACGTAGTTGATACCAGCAGGGGTAGCTTCGTCTACTCTGGTGATGCCGAATCGTGTGTAATTTCGGCGACTGGCGACAGTTCTGCTATCTTCATCGAAGTCGCAAACCCTAGTACTGTCTGATCGGAAATCGCCGACCGTTTGAATCGGCGATGAGTTGGGTCCGAGTTTGGTTGGCTGGTAAACTGCTATGAACGCGGTTTTCGCGCCGCGCCGATCGTCAAAATCGAACACTCTAACGGATAAAGCAATGTCCCAAACCAACGTCCGGCATGTGTCATACGACGAGATAGTGGATTCAACCAGTCCAGATTCATCAGAGGCGGGAGCACCCGTTCTACCAGAGATCGCTCGGTCGGGAGGGGCATACGCAGCAGTTACAAAATCTCGAATATTGGTCGAGGACGGGCGCAACCGCATGTCGGTCATATCATCTCCCGGCGGTTCCCCAGGAGATCCACACCTACACGCCGACTTCAATGAGTGGTGGGTTGTTTTCGGCGGTGAGATGCGCTATCGAGTGGGCGAGTACGAACCGTTCAAGGCCCATTTCGGCGATATCGTCGTTGCTCCCTGTGGTTATCGGCACGACCCGAGGGCTTGGAAGGGCGAAATGTGTATGAGGATGGTTACGGGCAAGCCAGATTCGAACCATGACCTGAAAGGACTCGAACCGGCGAGGACGATCCCGTTGGATGATCGATGGGAGCCTCCGAACCGCATTTTCACACCTCTCGACTACATGATCGACCGCCACGGTCTCGATGCTAGATGGCAGGAGACAGTGATATCGGATCCGAGAAACCACGTCGAGATGTTTCACGGCATGCCGGGAGACAAAATCGCGACCGTGAACGAGAACAGCAACACTTGGTGGGTAGTTCTCTCTGGTCAACTCAACTACCAACTCGGCAACGACTCGCCGTTCACCGCCAGCAAGGGTGGTGTGGTTTACTCAAGCGCAGGCGAAGAACGCAACATAACCATTGGAAATGACGAGTCCGCGATCCTCATCGAGGTCGTCGACCCCGACTAGCTCGCTTGACTCAATAACCATCTAAGGGGCGTACATCTGATGGGTTCTACGCAGATAGTCATCGGTGACTACGAAATCTCAGTAGTCGACGACCACATCGGAGTTGAAAGACACCCAGGCGACGTCTTCGTTGACGTCTCGCCCGAGGAGTGGGACCCGCATCGTCACTACGCCTTGAATGAGGATGGCCTGTGGATATCGCAGTGGCGCAGCCATCTTATCCGGCGCACCGACGGCACTGGCGAAAACGTGCTCGTCGACACCGGTATGGGACCCGGACCCTATGACCACGGCTCCGAGCAGGGCGCACTCATGGAGAACTTGGCGAACCTCAACGTCGACGATATCGACAACGTAGTCATCACGCATTGCCACGGCGACCACATCGGCTGGAACATGCATCAGCCAGCCGACCCAACAGCAGAGTCAACCCCGACCTTCGCCAACGCCACGTACCACATCGCGCAACGCGACTGGGACTTCTACACGAGACCCGAGAACGCGGTCGAAGCCTTCGATCACCAAGTCAAGCCGCTAAAAGCCGCCGGCGTTTTGAAACTGATACCAGGCGAGCACGAAATCATGGAAGGCGTCACGATCGTTCCCACCAATGGCCACACACCGGGCCATCAGTGCGTCTTCGTTAAGTCGCACGGCCAGACCGCAGTCATAACCGGCGACCTGTTCCACAACGTTGCCCAGATCGCCGAGCAACATTGGTGCCCGGTCTTCGATTGGCGAACGGATCTCTCGACCGCTTCGAGGCGATGGCTGCTATGGCGAGCAACGGTCGAAGATTGGATCGTCGTATCCGGCCATCTGTCCACAGGAATGAGCATGGGCAAGGTCACCGAGAAAGACGGCCGACCAACCTGGAACCCGGTTTAGGTTCGTCTTACCCCGGGAGACCTTTGCGAGACCACACACTTCCACTGGACTTGTACCGTCGCCCCTCGTTGGGGCCAATGCAAAACATGTAACCCTCTCGTTGAGCGCGTACCCTCTCCCCTCCGCGAGACGTTCGCAAAACGTGCCGTCATTCCCGCGAACGCGGGAACCCAGAGGAAAGACAGTGCAACCGATTTGGCGACGCTTCTCATATGGGGCTTTCTCCGATTTCTCCTTCGAGTTCAGCCGAGCCCAATGTCATGTTCGCAACACAACCCGTCATTCCCGCGCCGTTTAATGGACGAGACGAATTAAGCAGAACCCTCTGCGTAGTGCCCAAGCACCAAGTTTCGTAGAACTTAGTCCGAGACTTGGCAACGCGGCGAGGTACAGAGTAACCTTCGACCCGACTCGTTCCGCCCCGCTAGCAAATTACACAAAACCCTGAGGGGCCAGTCTCAGATCCCCAACCCTAACTTGAGGTCATCCAATACCGAGTCTCGCCCTTCAGGCGTCGGCGATTCGGCGTAGAGCCTCACCAACGGTTCAGTGCCCGACATCCGTACAACGGCCCATCCGCCATTCACGAGCAAAAACCTGACCCCGTCGGTTCGATCTATTCGGCCGACTTCAATGCCGCCCAATGACTTTGGGTTGAAGCCTCCCATAGCACCAACAACGCGGTCGCGTTCGTTCTCGTCGATCTCATTGTCAATGCGTCTATACGAGAAGGGTCCAGTAATTTCGTGGACCTCTCTCAATAACTCACTAGGTGACAGACCGGATGTCGCCATGCTCTCCAATATGAACAACCCACTTAATGGCCCGTCTCGCTCCGGAATGTGACCCGAAAACGCGTAACCCCCACTCTCCTCGCCACCGATAACGCAACCGTGGTCTGTCATCGCCGGGCCCACAAATTTGAACCCCACCGGAGTCCTGTAGTGCTCCACGCCGTGGTGCTCCGCTAAACGGTCAACCATGCTGCTCATCGTGATGGTCGAAGCGGCGCCTCCGTCTAGCTGTTTCCTAGCCTTTAGGTGATGGAACAGCATCGAAAACGCCTCGAGGGTCGATAGATATGAGCCGTCCTCCGCCACGACACCCAATCGATCTGCGTCACCATCCGTCGCCAACCCGACCTCGGCGTCAGTCACCGTCGCGTTCTCAATCAGTGGACCCAAATTATCCTCAATCGGTTCTGGCTGCTTCATTCCAGGGAACGAAGGATTGACCTCCGATCTGATCTCCGAAACCTGAGAGGAGCCTCCCTCGAGCAATCTTGCGATTACGCCTGCTCCCGACCCATGCATGGAATCAACCAACACCTTGATGCCTGCTGATTTCACCGCATCAACATCGACCACCTGCGCCAGCTGATTCACATATGGCGTGAACATATCCACTTTAGGGCCATCAAACTCACGGCCGACAGTCAATTCGCCAACCCCATCCAAAGCCGCTGGCAAATGTGACTCGATACGCTCAACCTCTTCTGGCGGCGCACTACCACCGAACGCAGACTTAACCTTGAACCCGTTCCACTCCGGAGGGTTGTGGCTAGCGGTGATCATTATGCCCAACGCCGCGCCGGCACTCTTCACTGCCAAACTCAACGCCGGAGTCGGCACCGGGCGATCAGATATGCGGACCGGAATACCCCTGGCTGCAACCACATTCGCTGCTACAGCTGCGAAGTGTTCAGACTGAAACCTCGTGTCGTATCCAACAACCACACCTCCTGCAGATCGACCCGACGACACCAGCTCCCGGGCCACAGCGTCCGCGCAAGCGGCGACATTTCCAAATGTGTATTCGTCGCCGATTACAGCGCGCCAGCCATCAGTCCCAAACCTTATGTCAGGTCGTTCGGCCATACGCGATCGCGAAGATTACAACCCCGCCGCTACGCGCATTTCACTCGCCCGCGCCACACTCTCCCACGGCAGATCAAGATCGCCCCTGCCGAAATGTCCGAACGCCGCAACGTCTCGGTAGATCGGACGACGCAGATCCAGCATCGCAATCACGCCGCTCGGACGGAGATCGAACGTCTGACGAACGATCTCGGCGATGCGAGTATTCGGCAACTTCCCAGTTCCGTACGTCTCCACCATGAGCGACACCGGCTCCGCCACTCCTATCGCGTAGGAAATCTGGACCTCTGCCCGACGCGCAATCCCAGCAGCCACAATGTTCTTCGCAACGTATCGAGCCGCGTACGCGCCCGACCGGTCCACCTTAGAAGGATCCTTCCCCGAAAAAGCGCCACCACCATGCCTAGCGCTCCCGCCGTATGTGTCGACGATGATCTTCCGACCCGTCAACCCGGCGTCGCCATGGGGGCCACCCGTGACAAATCTTCCCGAGGGGTTAATCATGAAATTCGTACGATCGTCCAGCATCTCGGACGGTGCCAAAGGAAGGATCACCTCTTCGACTAGATCGCGTTCGATCTGTTCCTGAGATGCATCGGGCGCATGCCACGTAGAAAGGACAATGGTGTCGATCCTTTGAGGCTCGTGACGATCGTTGTACTCGACCGTGACTTGGCTCTTCGAATCAGGACGTAGATATGGAATCGAGCCCTCTCTGCGCAGCACCGACATCTGGCGAGTCATACGATGCGCAAGAGAAATCGGCAGCGGCATCAAGTCTGGTGTCTCATCCACCGCGTACCCGATCATCATCCCTTGGTCACCGGCGCCTTGCTGAAGGTCATCGACGACTTCCCCCGATCGCACCTCGAGGGCCGTATCCACCGCAGCCGCAATGTCTGGCGACTGACCATGAATGTATACGTTGATTTCGCAGGTGTCGCAATCGAACCCGTAGTCAGGATCGTCGTATCCGATGTCCCGGATCACCCCGCGTGCGATTCCCTCAAAGTCGATCTTCGAGCTCGTCGTGATCTCGCCGAACATCCAAAGGCGGTTAGTTGTGCACGATGTTTCGCACGCCACACGAGACATCGGGTCATCGGCCAAAGCCGCATCCACGATAGCGTCCGAGACCTGGTCGCAGATCTTATCCGGGTGGCCGTCGGATACCGATTCGGATGTGAGCAGGAAGTTAGTCTCGGGTCCAGTCATCTTTTCAGGCCTCTTGTTTACCTCTCGATCCTTGATAAGAGGTGCGGTCACGTGCCCATTTCCCAGCTGACGAGATACTTCTCTTGTTCAGCAGTAAGCGTGTCAAAATTCATGCCCATCGACCGTAGTTTAGTCGCCGCGATCTCCACATCGATCTCCTTCGGAAGTGTGTGAACTCCGGGCTCCAACGAGGCGTGATTATTGGCGATGTATTCACTCGCCAATGCTTGGTTTGCGAAGCTCATATCCATAACGCTAGGGGGATGACCCTCTGCCGCCGCCAAGTTGACCAATCGACCCTCAGCCAAGAGATAGATCCGGCGTCCGTCTTCCAAAGTGTGCTCTTCTACAAACGGTCGAAGGTATCGCCGGGCTTCTGACATCTCTCGCAACGCATCGACATTGATCTCCACGTTGAAATGACCTGAGTTTGCGACAACCGCTCCGTCCTTCATCGACTCCATGTGCGACTTGTCGATCGCGTGCAACCCCCCGGTTACGGTGAGGAATATGTCTCCTATCGACGCTGCCTCGTCGAGACTCATCACGCGATGACCATCCATCACCGCTTCAAGGGCACGAACAGGATCAACTTCGCACACAACAGTGTGAGCACCCAATCCTCGGGCCCTGTCCGCGAAGCCGCGACCGCACCAACCGTAACCGATGACAACCACAGACTTGCCCGTGATAAGCATATTCGTAGCACGGATAATCCCGTCCAACGTGCTCTGACCAGTCCCGTAACGGTTGTCGAACATGTGCTTCGTCATCGAATCGTTAACAGCTATGACCGGGTACGCAAGTTTGCCCTCGGAGTGCAAAGCCCTCAACCGAACGACGCCCGTGGTCGTCTCCTCCATTCCTCCCAAAGTGCCGTCCAACAGATCGCGCTTCTCCGAGTGAAGCACCGCAACCAAATCCGCACCGTCATCGATCGTCAGATGCGGTCGTGTGTCGACCGCCGAGTTGATGTGCCGATAGTAAGTTTCCGAATCCTCGCCGTTGATGGCGTGGACGGAAATGCCTTCAGAAACCAGATGCGCCGCGATATCGTCCTGAGTCGACAACGGATTAGATGCGCAGATCGATAAGTCCGCACCGCCGGCGACCAACGTCTTCGCCAGGTTGGAAGTCTCCGACGTTACATGAAGACAAGCTGCCACGCGGACGCCAGCCAGGGGACGCTCCTTCGAGAATCTCGTCCGAATCTCTCGAAGTACAGGCATCTGGAGCTCAGCCCATTCAGACTTAAGCGCGCCTTGAGCCGCCAAACCAATATCTGCGATGTCGTATTCCATCTTTACCTTCTAAAAGTTGATTGTTTAAGAAACCAAATGCCGCTCGCGAAGCGGTAACCGTTCGTGCACATCTTCCGAAGTGAATCGAGTCAACTCGATAAACCCTTCGTATCGTCGCTGAATCGCCTCCGTGTCAAGATTCGCAAGCGCATCCAATCCAAATCCTTCGACAGTGATCGAGGCGATAGTCGAGCCAGCGATAACGGCTCTCCGCAAGCTCTCAGGATCTCGTCTACCAGTGGCAGCGATATAGCCAATAAAGCCACCGGCGAACGAATCACCGGCCCCTGTCGGGTCAACAACATCAGCCAAAGGGAACGCCGGAGCCGCAAAACGCAAACGATCACCAAACAACGCGACGCCGTACTCACCACGCTTTATCACAGCCTCGCTCAATCCCGTCGCGAGCAACGTGTCTGCGGCCTTCACTAGACCGCGCTCGCCAGAGAATTGTGACGCCTCACCTTCGTTTATCAGCGCCACGTCCAACATGCCCAGCAGATTCGATACAGCTGAACGCTTCTCCAAGATCCAGTGATTCATCGTGTCCCCGGCAACTAATGCGGGACGTTCATTCATCGACTCCAAAACGACGCGTTGGAGCTCGGGATCGCTGTTCGCCAGAAACAGATACGGTGCCGATGCGTGACACGCCGACAATCTGGGGCTGAACTCCTCGAACACGTTCAACTGCGTATCAAGGGTCTGAGCAGAATTGATGTCATCCACGTAGCTCCCCGACCAATGAAACGTCTTTCCGCGCGCAACCTCCACGCCGCTTAAGTCGATACCATGCCTTGCGAGGAGATCGCGGTCTTCGTCCCGAAAGTCTTCGCCAACCACACTCACCACCCCAACGTCACTAAAGTAGCTCGCCGCTACGGAGAAGTAAGAGGCAGACCCGCCCAGCTGACCACGGCGCATACCTGCTGGAGTTTCGACATCGTCATACGCAAGAGTGCCGACAACCAAAATCTTCACGACGACCACCCCGTTCTGGCAAAAACGCTCGGTTGCATTCCAACTCTATGATCGGTTACGATGCGCAACGGTTCAGAGCCAAAGCACACGACAAACATCGCAGTTGAAATCACGCGCCCGTGGCGTGAGGCAGGCCAGCCGAAATCCACGAGCCAGTGCCGTCTTCCACGTTGTATAGACGCGTAGTCTCAGCACCCATCGCGGCGGCGTACTCAGCAGCTAATCCGCTACGCGCACCGACTTCACAAATGAAGAGCAAGTTGCCTTCGGTCGGCAGCTCGTCGTAACGGGGAATAATGTCGTCTACTGGAATCCAGACCGCGCCCTCGGCATGCCCGGCGGCCCACTCATCCGGATTGCGTACATCCACCACAACGGATTCCCCCAGCTGTACTAGATCGAAAGCCTCTTGAGACGAAATCCGAACGTATGGCTCTCCGGGAACTTGCCTAGCCATGTCGAGAATAAACCCCTGAAATCGCGTGAATTAGCCGATTGAAACGACGTGAAATGCCGAACTCAATTGTATCCGAAATCAAGTCCTCGACCCCTCGCGAAACCCAAGGGCCGCTTTAGAGGCGCTCCCCCGTCAAGAATCCGGCGAAAGCCCGAAGGAGAGTGAAAGGGCCCAACAGAACGATGAGCAATGGGATCACGGAAACCACAAACGCAATCAAATAGTGGTACGCCGATCGAGGGACCCTGCGAGTCCACCCTTCGGGAATCGGATCGTTCAACCAAAGCGCCAAGGCGCCGACGGCGAACGCAATAAACAGAAGGCCGGACACAGCACCTGCGGGCAACACCGTCACCATATAGATAAAGCCGTCCAAAAAAGAGGCTAAGAAAGCTTCGACAAGGGCGGACACCCAAAGTCCTGGCCGTAGCCCCTCCCAGAAATCGATGAAAACCACGAGTGTCAGAGGCAAGAAGAAACCTGATAACAGGGGAATCCCAAAAGCCATCAAGACCCAAATAATCAGCCACCGAAACGGACTATTCATCTCGGCACGACTATTGAATAAAACGAACACCGACATCGCGCCGACCAAAGCTCCAGGCACGACGTAGGCAAAAAATGTACGCAAAAAATTAACCAAGTCAGGCCGATAAAAATCGAACCCGAACACTCCGACTCCTTGGTTCACGATCGTGACTACCACACCAAGATAGCCAGCGAACATCCCGATCATCGCACCGACAACAGCGCACGACCACATCAAGCGAACACGTAACCGTCGCTCGTCTCCCATCCGCTGGTTCTCACGAACGCGCAGATCCGCAAGCGAACTTCGTTGCGAAGGAGCTTGTGTCGGAACGTCATTCTCATCCACCGCACCACCCACAGCCGCAGAATCCTCAGATGCCATACATCCATTGTGCATACGGAGGTACTGATTCGGAAATAAGGTGCGGCGGATCAGTTACACCAATCCGCCGCTTAGCTCTGACTCTGGGCAGAATCTACTGAACCGGCTCCAGTTCGTTGAGGATTAGCTGGAAGGTCAAGTGCCAAAACGCGCCGTTGGTGTACGGATTGTCATGGGTTGGCCAATTCGTCCAGTAAGTGGTGTTCATCGGAATGCGGTGGTAGAACTCGAGCACTTGAACATCGGGCAGTTCGTCGAGCCATATTCCCATCGCTTCAGTCCAAAGCACCTCAAGCGCTGCATGATCATCGATCGACGTTGCGAAGACCTCATCCGTCAATTCATTGAAGCGATCATTAGACCAGTGGTACGCGTTGGGAGCTTCAGGAGTGGAGTAGTAAAGGTTCATCGTGAAGTAGGGATCGCGCACAGAACCGCCGTGACCGCGCAATCCGCACGACGCTTCGCCTGATGATTGCCTTGCCCAGGCATCAGGCGGCGTGCTGTAAGACGATTTGATGCCGGCGTTGTCCAACTGTCTAGCGACAATAGGGCCAAAGTGGTTGTAGATACCAAAGCCCAATATGTCACAAACAACTACATTGCCGTCTTTCTCCCAGTAACCGTCGGCGTTCTTCGAATAGCCGACCTCAGTCATCAACGCGTCAGCCTTTTCGGGGTTGTACTCCGTTGTGTCGTGCGTTGTCGATAGTTTGTCATCAACCGCGTCGAAGTATCGCTGCAACGGGGCGTAGGAGGGGATCGGCAGATACGAGAGCGTTCCCGCACCGCCAAAACCAACATCGATCAACTGATCTCGATTCAGGTAGTACGACACTGCCCACCGAACGCGTTTGTCGTTGTACGGTGGCTGGCTGTTGTTAAACAACAATCCAGTAGGCCACCAGTCAACGTAGCCGAAGGGTGCCTCATATCCGGAATGAGTGATAATCGCCGGGTTCCGCGACAGCACTTCTCGAATTGTGCCCACCTGCAATGACAGTGATGCGTCCGCGCGGTTAGCGATCATTCCCTGAGCCATCTGAGTTTCACCTGGGTTCGGGAGATACACGATCTGCAACACTTCAGGCATTTTGTCGAGGAGTCCTTGCTCGACGGCCCACCAAGAGTCACGCCTATTCAGAATCTTCTGCTGCGGTGTTGTCGCAACAACCTCCCATGGGCCAGTAGATACTGGCCAACCTTTGTCGGGATCGTAATGCGAAAATTCCAGCCAATCGTTTCCCTCAAACACGTGCTTCGGCACGATATATAGCCCAATGTCGAACTTGTAAGTCATGAAGTAGAAGAACTTCGGACGCGGGCCGAGGAAGTTGACCACGACTGTGTCGTCATCAATTAGATCGATTGATTCAACGTCTTTTTGCACTTGGCCTGCTCGGGCTACTCCGCTGTTGTTGAGCAAGTAGTCCAACGTGTACGCAACATCGTGCGCACCGAAAGGTACTCCGTCACTCCACGTAACATCTTTGCGCGTGTTGATCGTCAGTTGAGTGAAGTCGTCGTTGTATTCCCAAGACTCTGCCAACCATGGATATTCTGCGTCGTTAAAGGCCGAGTAATACGCCAACGGTTCATATATCAGCGCGCCCGCGTCTTGGTGACTTAGGCCCCCATACACGCTCCAAATGTCGTGGTTCGTGTACTGTCCGGCGGAGCCTACACCGCCAGCTCCGCCCCATAGCAGTATCAACTGCCTTTCGCGCGGGATGTCGTCGCTCATCATCGCGTCTTCGCTGGGTGCAGCAGTCACTTCAACTTCCACTACCTTTTCGACCTCAACCTCGACAACCTTTTCGACCTCAACAATCCTTTCTTGTTCGACAACGACTGTGTGAACAACCTCTTTCTCAACCTCAACAACTCTCTCTTGTTCGACGACGACCGTTTCTACGACTCGTTCGGCAGCTTGAGTTACCACCACTTGTCGTTCCACAACAACCGTCTCTACTACCCGCTCGACTACTGTCTCGCCACCGCCGCAACTAATCAGAGCCGCGCTGGCGGCAACGACGAATGCCATCAAAACTGTTACATATAAAGTCCGCATCTGAATATCCTCCCGGGTCGTATTGCGAATGTCGCTGAATCATTCCCTTGACTAGCCGCAAAGTCTAACGGGGGCTCATGCTTTCGTCAAGGTGTGATGCACCTGCTGACGAACGCAACGTATCCATATCCCATTCACTGATTCGCTGAGCCTTGAAACTTCAAGGCTCAAGTTGCGAGTTGCCTAAAGGTCAAGTGAGCATTTCAATTGATGACGAATTGCAGTGGGGCACGCACAAAAAAGCCCCGCCCATGAAGCCATGGGCGGGGTTGCGATTCGGTGCTTAAACGTTGTAAGCGTTCGCTACTGTACGGCGTTCAGGTTGTTGAGGATCAACTGGAACGTAAGGTGCCAAAACGCGCCGTTTGCATACGGATTGTCGTGTGTCGGCCAGTTCGTCCAATAAGTGTTGTTCATCGGTATGCGGTGGTACCACTCGACAACTTGAACGTCGGGTAACTCGTCGAGCCAAATGTCCATCGCTTCTGTCCAAAGCTCTTCAAGCTTCGCGACATCATCGATGCCTGTAGCTGAAACTTGATCCGTCAATTCGTTCCACCTGGGATGCGACCAGTGATACGCGTTAACTTGGTGACCCTCGCCAGCTTCTGTCGCATCTGTGCCGTAGTAGAGGTTCATAGTGAAGTACGGATCTCTAACCGAACCGCCGTGACCTCGCAAACCGCATGACGCGGTACCGTCAGTTTGCCTCCCCCAAGCATCAGGCGGAGTGCTGTAAGTGGACTTGATACCATGGTTGTCCAACTGCCTGGCCAAGATCGGCCCAAAGTCGTTGAATATCCCGAATCCAAGGATGTCGCACACTACGACGTTGCCATCTCTCTCCCAGTAACCGTCTGAGTTTTTGGCGTAACCCGCTGCTGTCATCAACCCATCAGATTTGGCTGGGTCGTAAGCAGTTGTGTCGTGCGTCGTGAGGAGCTTATCCTCGACTGCGTCGAAGTATCGCTGCAACGGAGCGTATGAAGGCAGTGGCAATTGCGATGGAGTTCCGGCGCCGCCGTAACCAACGTCGATCAATTGGTCTCGGTCAATGTAGTTCGAAACCGCCCATCGCACACGCTTGTCATCGTATGGCGGCTCACTCGCATTGAACAACAAGCTGATCGGCCACCAGTCTACGTAACCATACGGTGGTTCGAATCCTGAGTGGGTCACGACATTTGCGTTTCTTGCCAGAACTTCCTTCATAGTGCTAGGCCGCAAGTCCAGCGTTGCATCTGCGCGGTTCGCGATCACAGCCTGAGCCATTTGAGTCTCACCCGGGTTGGGCAAGTAAATGATCTGCAGTACTTCGGGCAACGCGTCAACCAACCCTTGGTCGACAGCCCACCATGAGTCACGTCGGTTGATGATCTTCTGTTGTGGCGTGGTCTGCGCTACATGCCATGGGCCAGTGGTAACCGGCCAGCCTTGATCAATGTCAAAGTGCGTGAACTCAAGCCAGTCCTTGCCTTCATATATGTGCTTCGGCACGATGTACAAACCGATGTCGAACTTGTACATCATGAAGTAGAAGAATTTGGGCCGTGGACCTTGGAAATTGACAACAACCGTGTTGCCGTCCACCAAATCGATCGACTCTACGTCACGTTGAACCTGCGAACTCCTAACCAACCCAGGTGTATTCAGCAGGTGATCGAGGGTATAGGCGACGTCGTGTGCCCCAAAAGGAGTCCCGTCGCTCCAAGTGATTCCATCGCGGGTGTTGATTGTCAATTGGGTGAAGTCGGAGTTGTACTCCCAAGATTCGGCCAACCAAGGGTATTCCGTGTCATTGAATGCCGAATAAAACGCAAGGGGTTCGGAAAGAATGCCAGCTCCGTTTTGGTGGCTTGTTCCAGGGTTATAGATGTTCCAAATGTCGTGGTCTGTGTATTGACCTGCGGAACCTACACCGCCAGATCCACCCCAAAGAAGGATGAGCTGCCGCTCCCGCGGAATCCCCTCCTCCATCTTCATCGCGTCTTCGCTCGGTGCGACTGTTACCTCGATCCGGATCACCTTCTCGACCTCGACCACCTTTTCAACCTCAATCACCCGTTCCTGCTCGACGACTACCGTTTGAACGACCTCCCTCTCGACCTCAACGATTCGTTCTTGTTCAACGACCACGGTCTCCACTACAATCTCAGCAGCCTGCGTTATCACGATCTCTTTTTCGACGACCACTGTCTCTACGACGCGCTCGACCACTGTTTCGCCCTCACCACATGCGATTGCGGTAAGTCCTGTGGCAGCGATCAACGTCACTAACGCCAGTAAGACGAATCTTTTCATAATTTCTGACCTGCTCTTCAAATTAACTTTCATAATTGCTTAACAAAACTTGTGCAGCAACCGAAAAGTCTAGTTGCTTGATCATGGGGAGTCAACAATGCGTCAAGTTGCACGTAAATTCATCCCCCTTAGTCCGGAAACGCACACGCGGGAACTCAAGCGTCTCTCGGATTCAAAAGCTAGTTCTATCGAAATTCCGACAACCCAGGGTGGGAACTGCTTCAGCGGTGGTGAAACCCGTTGATCTCACCGCCACCATCTCACATTGACATGGCTAGTCGATCCCAATAAAATGACCGAATTGTCTGACGGTCCGATAAACCCCTCCGGTTACAGAGGAAAGCCTCGCGACCGCGGGCGTTAACCCAACCTCATGCCTTGGAAATACATAGCGAGTCGCTTGGCGATGTTCGTCATAACGATCTTCGTCGCTAGCACTATTGTGTTTTTCCTGCCGAGGATTTCAGGGCAAAACCCGCTTGAAGAGAAGATCTATCAAGAAGCGCAAGCTGGTGGGTATTTGGATCCTGACGTTGCTGAACGAGTTCGTGTGTTTGAAGAAAAATATGGGTTCGATAAGCCTCTTTGGCAACAATACGTCAAGTTCGTAACTGACGTCGTTAGGTTTGACTTGGGCCGATCGATCTTTAACTGGCCCAAGACGGTCAATCAATTGCTCGCCGAAAAAATCATGTGGACGTTAACGATGGGCGTTTTGACGCTGCTCTTCGCTTTCGCCGTCGGTTCGCTAATGGGTGCCATCATGGAATGGAGACGCCAAAACTTCGCGTTGATGGCTACCATGGCGCCCTTTCTCACGCTCTCCGCAGTCCCATTCTTCATATTTGGAATCGTGCTGCAGCTAGTGGTGTTCAATGTCGATAAAGAGTGGCCTTTGTCTTATGGTTACCGACAAGGGGAGATCGGGTGGCCGGATTGGTCGGATTGGTCCTTCATTATCAGCGTTTTGCAGCACGCGATTATGCCTGCGTTGGCAATCACATTGGTGTCGCTAGGGGGCTGGGCAATGGGTATGCGCGGGATGATGGTGACGACCAAAGGCGAAGACTACATGATTCAAGCCGAGGCCAAGGGACTTCCTGATCGAGTAATGTTGTTCCGATACGCCATCCGTAACTCAACATTGCCTCAACTCACAGGTTTGACCTTGTCGTTGGGTTTGATCGTGTCTGGAGTCGTGCTCGTCGAGATTGTTTTCTCCTATCCCGGCGTCGGCGGCCTTCTACTTCAAGCGGTGCGCAACAACGACTATCCAACTATCCAAGGCATTGTGTTCGTGCTAGCTTTCGGCACAGCGTTGGCCACCTTAATCCTTGATTTGGCGTATCCGTTAATCGACCCGCGAATCAGACAAGCCTGAACTAAATCAGCACCTATGGCTCAATCGTCAACCACGTCCACTGTCACTGACCAGGCCTCCTTGACCGGCTATGTCGTGCCGTCATTCTTTGACGAACGTTTGTTGCCGACATTGCGCTACTTTCGCCGGAATCGCTTGATGGTCGGAGGGATCGGAATATTCGTCGGGTTAGCTCTGGTCGTTGCCCTCACCTTTGTCTTTTACCGGCAGGAAGACCTCCTCGGCGAGGTCCAAGGGGTCAATGGTCTAGTAAGGGCGATTTCCGTTCCCGCGAGGGAGTTGCCTTCTTGGAATCCGTGGAGCGGCTATCCATTAGGCACCGACGTCCAAGGCAGGGACATCTATGCTGCAGTGATCGTCGGCACGCCATTGACGTTGCGCGTTGGGCTCATAGCAGCCGCAATCGGGGTTGGTGTTGGCCTAGTGCTAGCGTTCGTCGCCGCTTATGCGGGGGGATGGATCGATGCCATAGTGAGGATTGTTGTTGACAGTCTCATACCGATCCCAGGCCTCCTGGTCCTGATTCTCGTGGCAACGTCATTGAATCCCGGACAAGGTTTAACAGTGGATCAACTGGCGTTCGTAATTGCTGTTTTGGCTTGGCCAGGTCCTGCAAGGGTCATTAGATCGCAAGTGTTGGTGATGAGGGAGCGCGGTTACGTCGAAATGGCTAGGATGTCAGGCACTTCCGCATTGGGGATCATCTTCAAAGAGATGATGCCCAACTTGTCGCCCTACATCTTGGCGAGTTTCGTGGCTGCGGTGGCGGGCGCAATCCTGGCCTCGATCGGTATCGAGTCCCTCGGCTTAGGCCCCCTAGACTCTCCGACCCTTGGCAGCATGATCTACTGGAACATCTTCAACAGCACAGTCCTTTTGGGCCTCTGGTGGTGGTTGGTACCCCCCATCGTGATTATCGTTCTCCTATTCGTCGGACTCTTCATGATCTCTGCGGGCTTGGACGAGCTCGCTAACCCGCGTTTACGACGTCGCGTCTAACTGAAGATTCCATAGATGACCACCGATACGCAGACGCCCCCTGAATCCGGGCACGGAGCTTTCCAGCCAAACGTCCTCGAGGTGAAGAACCTCAAGGTTTACTACGACACTGAAGCCGGTCAGGTCAAAGCCGTAGACGATGTCTCGTTCTCGCTGCTGCGGGGACAGCGCATGGGGCTGGTTGGAGAGTCGGGATCCGGCAAGACGACGATGGCGATGGCGCTCATGCGCCTACACAAGCCGCCCGCGATCATCGCCGGTGGGCAAGCCCTGCTAGACGGCGTCGATCTTATGGGTCTTGACGATGAAGAGATGCGCAAAACGCGCCTCAACGAGGTCGCTCTCGTGCCGCAAGGCGCCATGAACTCCTTGAACCCCGTATACAAGGTCAAGGAACAGATCATGGACGGGATCAAACATCACACGCCAAACGAAAACATGCTCGGCAAGTCCGAGCTGGCTGAGCGCGTCGTCGAATTGCTGGAAAGTGTCGGCCTCGAGGACAATGTCGCCGATATGTACCCCCACGAGCTGAGCGGAGGCATGAAGCAGCGCGTAGCGCTTGCCATCGCAACGTCGCTTCGTCCTAAATTGATCTTGGCTGATGAGCCCACGTCAGCTCTCGACGTCGTTGTGCAGAGACAGATCATGCTCACACTGGAGCAGCTTCAGGAAGATATGAACGCCTCAGTGCTCCTAGTCGGTCACGACATGGGCCTGATGGCGCAGTTCGCCGATGTTTTGGGCGTGATGTACGCGGGACACCTCGTGGAATTCGCACCAATTGATCAGATATTCGAACAACCAAAACATCCTTACACGCGAAAGCTCATCAACAGCCTCCCAGATGTCCAGATCAAAGGCAAGTTCACCGGTATCGAAGGACTGCCACCTACGCTTGTGGTGCCGCCGCCCGGTTGTCGATTCCATCCAAGATGCCCCGTTTACAACGACGACGAAGACTTCCGGTCACAATTCGCCGAACTCAGATCCGGTTTGGATCGATCGCTATGCACGACAGACGATCCGCCGTTGCTCGAGAACGAAGCTCGTCGCTGGGTCGCCTGCCACTTGTACCCTCAAGGTTAAGAACTTGGCAGCCGAAACCACAACAGATTCCTCATCGGAACAAGACGCTTCCGACGATAGCATCTTGGACATCAGGAACGTAACCAAGGTGTTCGGTGGCGGACTTTTGAGGCGTAGGCAGACTGTAGCAGTCAACAATGTCAGTCTCAAAATCCCAGCCGAGCGACCTGGGATCATAGCTGTCGCCGGAGAGAGCGGCAGTGGTAAGACCACGCTCGCCAGGCTCATGCTCGGCATCGTTCCGCCTACCGAAGGGGCGATCTACTTCAACGGCAGAGACGTCGTGGACCTTTCACGCGCTGAACGGCGCGAGTTCCGTCGCGAAGTCCAGCCCATCATGCAAGACCCGTTCGAGGTCTACAACCCCTTCTACAAAGTAGACCATGTGCTGATGGCGCCGGTAACGAATTTCAGGCTAGCCAACAACAAAAGCGATGCTAGGGATCTAGTCGTCGAAGCTCTAGACACTGTGGGCTTGCGCCATCAAGAGACTTTAGGCAGATTCCCTCACCAACTGAGCGGCGGACAGAGGCAGCGCATCATGGTAGCGCGGGCCATTCTGCTCAAGCCGCGCGTAATCGTCGCCGACGAGCCAGTCTCGATGGTTGACGCCTCCCTCCGAGCAACCATCCTCGGAAGCATCGATCTACTTAACAAAGAGCTCGGCATCGCCGTCGTCTACATCACTCACGACCTCACCACCGCCTTCCAGATAAGCGACAACATAGTCATCATGTATCACGGGTCCGTCGTCGAGGCGGGGCGGGTCGAGGACGTCATTCAACAACCGAAACACCCGTACACTCAACTACTCGTAGAGTCGATACCAAGACCCGATCCGAAAGAGCGGTGGGGCAGCGAGATGGCCTCGCAAGAAACCGGCCGCGACATTATCGACCAGGGTTGCCGTTTCGCTCCCAGATGTCCTTACGTTATGGACCACTGCTGGGATGCGATGCCACCGATGTATAAAACCGATTCACACCGCGGCGCGGCCTGCTATCAGTACACGAACGAATCGACCGAAAACGTCGAACGGATCTCCGACGTATTCTGGTCTAACTAAGCAAGCGTTACCGAAAAGCCTCAGACGATATCTCTGATCGTCTCTGCCGGGCCGGCAATAGTGAATATCACCGCCACCGCGCCGATCAACGTAGCGGCTATCCAAGGCGCGAACGTCGAGGCTCGTGGGTCATCCATTGCGTTCAGGCGATCGATCCCGAATCCAGATACAGCGAATATCGCACCCGCGAGCAGACCGGCGGATACCGCGATCGCCCCTTGCACAAAGAAATCCTTCAACCCGATTAGCACGGCATCGATCATCAACGACGGCACCTCCCCTACCGTGACTCTGCTCTCCGCAATATCGATGAAAAGCCTGCTCATGGGTGAAAACCCGCCCGTGACGAATGAAGTTGCCACTCCGAACCAAAGTCCGAGACCTATCCAAACCACGATGCTGCCTGGAACCCGAGCGCGGTCCCGCATGTGGAACACCGCTAAAGGAACCACTATCAGCGCAGCCGCTGCCGCGCCCAGCGAGAAAAACACGGCGGGCCAGAAGTCGAGATGATAAGCAGATTCATACCGAGGGATGCGTGAGATCAACTGAACATGAACGGCAGCCACGGAGAGCGCGCAACCCAAAAGGGTCATGCTCCACTTGAGGCGACGCCGGCGGGGGGCGTCCTCAGGTGACGCAACCGATACAGTCGCTTGATTCAATTCTTCGATATCTAACCGAGCCTACGCTGCTAATGCATTGAGGCTCTAGGCTGGGCTGCCAGTGCCTACCAGTTCGATCTCGTCCGCCCGATGGCAACTGACGTAGCGACCGTCGCCCGTAGGCCTTAACGGCGGCGTCTCCACCTTGCACTGATCAGTGGCGAATGGGCATCGAGGATGGAAGTAGCAACCTGAAGGCGGGTCGGCCGGGTTGGCTACCTCTCCCTCCAATACTACTCTCTTGGCCCTATCGCGGGGATGACGCTTGGGCACTGAACCCATCAGAGCAGCGGTGTAGGGATGTTTGGGTGCGCTGAACAGTTCGTCTGGAGTCCCGATCTCCGCGACCCTACCCACGTACATCACAACCACACGATCGGAGATCTGCTTCACCACGCTCAAATCATGGGATACGAAGAGGTAGGTCAACCCTAACTCGTCTTGCAAGTCCATCATTAAGTTAATCACCTGCGCCTGTACGGAAACATCGAGGCCGGATACAGGTTCGTCAGCCAGTATCAGACGAGGGTTGATGGACAACGCCCTTGCAATCCCTATCCGCTGTCGCTGTCCGCCGCTGAAGGCATGTGGGAAGCGCCTCATGTACTCGGGCCGCATTCCAACGAGCCGCAGCAGTTCCGCCACACGAAATTCGCGTTCGGAACTATCTCCGATCCCGTGTACAAGAAGTGGCTCACTTACGATCTCGTAAAGATTCATGCGCGGGTTGAGAGATGAGAACGGGTCCTGGAAGATCATCTGCATCTGTCGCCGATAGGGACGGATCTCGGTCATGGAGAGCTTGGCCAAATCCACGGTCTCGCCGCCGACCGTATTGAAAAGAATCTCTCCATCTGTTGGATCATGCGCCCTGATGACGCACCTTGCGGTTGTGCTCTTGCCGCAACCGCTCTCACCAACCAACGCCAGGGTTTCGCCTTCTTTGATTTCGAAGCTGATATCGTCGACGGCTCTGACTTGGCCGACAGTCCTCCTCAAAAATCCGCGTTTAATTGGGAAGAACTTGCTTAGGTTCTTCACTTCGAGCACGTTGCTCCGTGCTACAGTCTGTTCCTCGGTGACCAATTAGCTCTCCGTGTACAAGAAGCAGCTCGTCTGCTGATCCTCGCTGACTTGGCTTAGGGTCGGCTCTTCGACTTCGCAAACGCCTGCCATGAACGACTTGCACCTCGGATGAAACGAGCAACCCTCAGGGCGATTTTGCGGATGTGGTATCGATCCGGAGATCGTCGGAAGTCGGGCCCGCGAATCTGTGAACATGCTGGGTATCGATGACTGGAGAGCCCTGGAATACGGATGCTTAGGGTCATCAAAGAAGCTCATCGCGGAACCCGTCTCCACCACCTTGCCTAAATACATAACGGTTACATCGTCGGCAATCTCCGCAATCACGCCCAAATCGTGGGTGATGAAGATGATCGCCATGTTGTTCTCTTCCGCCAGCTGCTGAAGCAGGTCCAAAATCTGAGCCTGCGTAGTGACGTCCAAGGCGGTTGTCGGTTCATCCGCGATCAGAATCCGAGGATTCGTGCAAAGCGCCATAGCGATCATCGCCCTCTGCAGTTGGCCACCGCTGAATCGGAAGGGGTATTCAGACATCCTCTGGACGGGATTAGGAATTCCAACCCTAGCGAGCCAATCGACCGCCAAATCAAATCGTTCCTGCTTGTTGTGAGAGGTGTGCAGACTCAACGCTTCGTCGATCTGATTGCCGAAGGTGTGCATGGAGCTGAACGACGTCATCGGCTCTTGGAAGATCATCGAGATCTCCCCGCCACGGATCGATCGCATCTCGTCACCGGTGTCGTCCAACGTCAAGAGATCTATCGCTGCCGAGTTCCCGGGAGCCGGGTTGTAGCGAATTTCCCCCGCGATGATCTGGCCTGGCGGCTCGACTATCTGGAGTATCGACTTCGCAGTGATGCTCTTTCCGCAACCGCTCTCTCCCACGATTCCTATCGTCGCGCCCGGTCGAAGATCGAAGTCAACGCCGTCTACAGCCCTTACGACCCCCTCTTCGGTGAAGAAGTGTGTCGTTAGCTCTCGCACTGAGAGGATCGCGTCGCTTGCGGAGCCGTCGCCGTTCCGCTTCAGATCAGCAGTCGTCGGTTCTGTCGTCTCAGTAGTCATTAGATCAGTGGTTGCACATTAACTTCCATAAGGGTCCGCAGCGTCACGGATTCCATCGCCCATGAAGTTGAGCGACAGCACGAGAATGACGACGACGACTCCTGGTATTAGCAGCCAAGGAGCTAGGGCGACGGTTTGGATGTTTTGCGCTGTAAACAGCATGGTCCCGTATGAGATTGCGGGTGGTAACAGTCCTAGACCTAGGAAACTAAGGGTAGTTTCGCTGATCACCATGAACGCAAGGGCGAGGGTGCTGGCAGCAATGATGTGACTGTAAAACGAAGGAAGCATGTGGCGGAAGATGATTCGCCGTTGGCTCGCACCAGCGACGATTGCCGCCGTGACAAAATCTTCTTGGCGCATCGCCAGGTAACGCCCGCGCACGACACGCGCAAGTTCCGTCCAGGCGAACAATGAAACAACGATGGTGATGGCGAAAAACCTCCGCTCGACTGACCAGTCTGCGGGAAACGCGCCGGCGAGTCCAAGGTAGAGCGGCACCGTGGGTATCGATCGAATGATCTCTATCGAGCGTTGGATGATGTTGTCGACGATCCCGCCGTAGAAACCGGATGTGGCGCCGAGCACAGTGCCCATTATGAGCGAGATGACGATGCCAAGCAGCCCAATGAGTAACGAGAGCCGTGTGCCACGCATCAACCGCGAATACAGGTCGCGCCCTTGCACATCGGTCCCCAAAATGAAGAGAGAATCCTCGGACGTTTCAGAAGGGTCGCTCACGCCTAAAAGGTGCCGATCCAGTTTGAGACCGAGCATCGAGTATTCGTACCCGCGTCCGAACAAGCGGATGTCCACCTTCTGATCGCAATCGGATTCGTAAACCTTTCTCAGAAATTCATCCCTAGAGCCAATCAGCTTGCAGACGTGTAAGTCGGGTTTGATTCCATTAAAGATTCTTAGTCCTTGGGGTGGGATATATTGCCGATCCGAATCGCTGTCTACAGGATTGTTGGTCGCGAGAAAGTCGGCTAGAACGACTACGGCGTAGAACAGCGCGACGAACACACTCGCGATAACTGCGAGACGGTGCCTTTTGAAACGGCGCCAGATCAACTGACGCTGCGACATCACCTCGATCTGGCCCTCATCCGACATTTCGGCCGGATCGATAGATCCGGCACCAGGTGCCGCGTGAGTATCGGCAACCATCCCTTACTCTTCCTCCAAACGAATCCGGGGATCGACCCACGCCAGCAACAAGTCAGAAATGAATGTGCCTATGATGGTCAGCCATCCGGCGCCCAAGATGATTGCGCCCGACAGGTATATGTCCTGTGCGGTGAGAGCGCGCAGAAAGTCTCGACCTAAGGTAGGGAGATCAAGGACGGTCGAAAGTACGACGCTGCCTGAGATGATGAAAGGCAGGATGTAAGCGGTGAGGGAGATCACCGGATTCAGCGCGTATCTCACTGGATACTTCATGATCAGCTGCAACTCGTTGACGCCTTTAGCACGCGCCGTCACCACGTAAGGTTTCTTGAGCTCGTCGAGCAGGTTCGCTCGCATAATTCGGATTAACGTGGCAGTGCCAGCCGTTCCCAAGATGATCACGGGTAACACCATGTGTCTTACTAGGTCCCAAACCCGACCCAAACTCCAGGGTGCAATTTGATACTCCGCTGAATACATCCCAGTCGCCAAGAAGCCAGTCAAGTCAAATATCAAATATGCGACTACGAGCGCGATCAGGAAATCCGGTATCCCTAGCCCGAGAAAGCCGAAGAACGTTGCTATGTAGTCGCCGGGCGAATACTGTTTAACGGCCGAGTAGATGCCGATAGGGATTCCCACTACCCATATGAAGATCACCGCGCCCAACGCGAGGATTAGTGTGTTGAGCAAGTTCTGCTCGATTACCTGTGATACGGGTAGGTTGAACTCGAAGGAAAAACCGAGATTGCCTTGCAGTATCCTAACGAACCATTTCTGGTATTGGACGTAAACCGGGGAGTTCAAGCCGTAGTATTCCCTCAGGTTATCGGCCTCGTCGGCCAGGACGAGGTTTCCTTGGGCAAGTTGGGTAGCGATGTATGTAGTGACGAAATCCCCAGCTGGCAAGTTGATGATCGTGAACGAGATCACCGATACCGCCCACATGGCGATGATGGCGTACAGGGTTCTTTGTACGAGGAATCGCAGCATTGTTCTCGACGCGGGCCACTAACGACCCGATGAATTCGGCTACAACATCAACCCGATCCACCCCGACAGTTCGCGGGGTGGATCGGGTCTTTCAGCGAACCAGTGGGTTCGCCGTAAAGTTACGCTCTACTCGCCTTCCATCGCGTTCTCGTCGTCGATCCACCACTGCTCAGGGAATCCGTTTCCGGATGTCTGGTTGTGGTAAGAGAACGGCAACGGGTTCGGGATGTTCTGCACGTTGTTCTTAATGATCGCAACGTATGTCGGCTTGTTCATCACCGTGGTGATCGGGTTGACGTTCAAGCAGTTGAGCTCGACCACACGTTGGAGGATCTCCGCGGAGCGCTCAGGACCAGCGGTGGATTGTGACTCGTCGTACAAGTCCATCTGCTGACGGAGCAACGGGTTCGGCGGTTCGATACCGCGCTCACCGGCGGATTGGTGCCAGTCACCGTACAACCTCCCGGTGTTACCGCCGCCGCCAACCGGCAGCAGGTGTTGCGGAGTGATGAGCGTGGTCGATCGTGGCGACGACTCCCAGTTGGTAGTCATCAGCTCGTTCAACAATCCGCGGTCGCCGTGCAGCGAACGCTCTAGAGACTGGACCTCGGAGTGGATGCCAAGGTTGACCTCCCACTGTCGGGAAATCATCTCGTTGATGGCCGGGTAGTCTTCGAACGCCGCAACCACTGAGGGTAGAGTGACGGTCAAACGCTCGCCGCTAGGCATCAGTCGGAATCCATCACCGTCTCTGGCGCTTAGCCCGATCTCATCGAGAATCGCATTTGCGGCGTCCGGGTTGAAGCGGACATAGTCTTCACCCACGTACTTGCCGGGGTTGTCCGGGTCTTCATAACCTTGGCAGAGACCTTCGACCGAGCCTAGACCGAGGAAGAAGACCTCGTTGATCTGGTCGCGTTCGATACCTAACGACAACGCCTTACGGAACTCGACGTTCTGGATGAAGCTCTGAATTTCAGGGTTGCCGTCCCAAGACTCGTTGACGTAGATGTTGGCAATACCCGACTGCGGCTGGCGCCAGAACTGCACGCGGTAGCCGACCGACTCTGCGTTCTGGAGGAACAGTGGCAGCTTCGCGATGTTGATGTGGCGTCCCATCACGGTGTAGTTGCCGGCGAGCGCGTTCAAGTTCAGCACCTCGAGGTTCTGAGCGAGAGTGAGAACCACCCTGTCGATGTACGGGAGCTGGTTGCCCTCGGTGTCGACGGCATAGTAGTACGGGTTGCGCTCGAACGACCAAACGTCGGTGTTGATGCTTCCAGTCACGCGCCAAGCGGTAAGCATCGGCGCATCCGGGTTGGCGTTGGCGTGGTTACGGTCGAGGAAGTATGTGTACCAGTTGTCGAAACCGGCCTCGTCTGCCTTGCGTTCAGCTTCGTCCAATCCGACAAAGTCGGGGTGGAACTGCTCTAGGTAGTGCCTCGGCGCGTACAGTCCGTCACCACCGTCGCCGCGGGTGTGCTGACCGGCAACGATGACTGAAGCAATAAGGGTCACGAAGATTCCGTACGGCTCCGACGATGTGACCTTAAACGTCTGCTCGTCGACCGCCTCGAACCCGAGCAACACTCCGCCCGGCTCTGTCCATGCCGGTCTGGTTGGGTTGAGTTCCTCGTTCAGCAGCATGTGGTCGTACCAAAACATGATGTCGGCCGTGGTGAAAGGTTGTCCGTCCGACCACTTGTGGCCCTTGCGGAGCGTGAAGGTGAACTCAGTAGAGTCTTCGTTCTGAGTCCACGACTCGGCGATGTTTGGCTGCACGGCCAAACCAGAGACGTCGTAGAACAGGAGGTGGTCCTTTAGCGGACGCTCCATGTTCTGCCCGTCTGCGGGGCCGGTGAAGCCTCGGTACCAGGTGCCACCGTACTTACCAACGCCGCGCGTGGGCTGGAGAACCAGCGGGTTCTCAGGCAGGCGCTCTTCGACAGGAGCCAGTTCGCCAGCAGCTACGCGGGCTGCGAGCGTCGGAGCCTCTTTGTATGACGATGGGTTCGTGAACAGGTTGCCGTTCGCGTCGCGGATGGTGGGCCACTCTTGCTGGCCAGGTGGCGGATCCGCGGTGATGAAAGGCGATCGAATCGGTGCGGGAGTTGGTGTTACTTCCACCAACACTTCCCGCTCAACCTCTTTCTCCACTTCCCTCACAACTTCCTTTTCAACTTCCTTCACGACCTGTTTCTCTACCTCAACCACCGTCTCCCTCTCAACGACCACCGTCTGAACGACGGTTTGCCCGGCGACCTCTACCTCTTTCTCAATCACAACGGTCTGGATAACCGTTTGGCCTTGAACCTCGACCGGAACCTCGACGGTCTGAATGATCGTCTCTGTCCCGCCACAAGCGATAACAGCTACCGCTGCTAGCGATATTGACGCCAACAGCAGGGCAACAAGCGATCGCCGCTTAAGAGGCCTGGTTGAACCTTTAATGTTCATAAGAACTTACCTCGCATTCGTCTATTTGCGATTCATTTCGTGACGCCCCATTATCGTGGCGCGCCAAAGCAATAGCGTCACTAACGCATGCCCGGCTTAAACCTTCGAATTTGTCCGAGGGCCCAATCTCGCTCATGCGTTCGTGAATTACATTTGCACCTTAATTCAAGCGGGATAAAGTGTCAAATTTTGCCTCGCAATTCGATTACACATTTCACAACATGGTGGGCAGTCTCGACACCCGGCTTATGCGGTGTTATATTGCACCGTAGATTGTGAGTCCGGTTTCAACGAGGATTGGATAAGCGCGCCGATCGGTGCTCCGCTGCATTCAATCGCGGTCGCATGAAGACCGACGCTTGGCGACTGGATCCAAACATGCATGCCCTGGAGTAAGACGCAATGCTCAGTCACATCTACCGTAAGCGATCCTTCGCTTTGTTCGCCGCAATCTTGGCTGCGACGGTACCCTTGATCTTTGCTGCGTGTGGCGAGGATGAACCTGAACCGACATCAACCCCGCCTCCGGCCACATCTGTGCCTGCTCAGGCTCCAACAGCTGCCCCGGCCCCGGAACCAACCGAGGCGCCGCCGCCGGCATCCGACGGTAAACGCGGCGGTTCAATCATTCGCGGTGTCTCTGTCACATTGCGAGCCTGGGACTACAACCCTGAGCCAGTTTGGTTCGCTCCTCAGAGTTTGCAGCGCCACTACAGCAACCTGGTGAAATTCTCCCCCGCAGACGGCACCACAATCGAGCCTGACCTCGCAAGCAGCTGGAGCATAGGCTCCGATGCCAAGAGCATCACTTTCACGATCCGCGACGGCGTCAAGTGGCACGATGGACAAGATCTTTCATTGGAGGACATTAAGTGGACATTCGACCGAGCAAAGTCACCACCGGAAGGCGAAGCCTATCCCCGTATCACGGCGTTGAAGTCGATTACAGATATATCGGTTGCCGGCGACGAGGTGATCATCTCTTACGAAAACACCAACGCTGACTTCATTCAAAACTTCGCCGGGGCTTGGGGCATCGTGCTCGCACCTCACGTGATGGAGCAAGAAGGCGGAATGAACGGTCCCGACCGAGTGGTCGGAACAGGTCCGTTTGTCCTCGAAGAGGCCGAGATGGAAGAGTTTGTCAGGTCGCGCCGGAATCCCGATTACTTCCTTGAGGCGCCGGACGGCGACTCCTACCCTTATCTTGACGGCGTGACGAGTGTTGCGCTCTCTGACGTTGAGGCGCGGATTTCTGCCATTCAAACTGGCCGCATTGACATCGCCAGCTTCGACCCAGCAGAATTCGCACCCGCGGTAGGCGCTCTCGAAGGGATGGGCGATGCCGTGAGGATGGAGGTCTCACCACTCGCCGGCATTAACTACTTGAGCATGAACGCCAAGGCTCCGCCGTTTGACGATCTAAAAGCCCGACGTGCCGCCTATCTTTTGTTCGATCGCTTGAGAATGCAGCAGTTAGAGCAGTTGCCAACTGGCGAATTCGCATCTGTGCCGACAGGTTTCTTAGGCACCATTGACCCCTTCGTAGACGAAATCCCTGAGATTTGGGAAGTCAGCGCAGACACGCGCGCCGAAGCATTGGCAGAGGGTCAGGCGCTTGCCGAAGAGGTCGGATTGACCGGATTCACGCTGCTTTCGGGAACCCGATCTTTCTTCCAAGAACTGGCACAGCTGGCGGCTCAGGTCTACGCCGACGCGGGTTGGGAAGTTGAAATAGAGGTCTTGGACGGCCCCGCGATGGCGGAACGGACCTCGACTGCCAATTACGAGATGACTATGAGCACACCGAACGTCGTGCTTCCGAGCGTAAGCGCGTTTCTGTTGGAACAGTACTTGCCTGGCGGCCGCGAACCTAACGCAGCCGCGGAGCCTGACACGATCCCCGAACTATTGAACAGGTTGCAAGGCTCCACAGACGCGGCGGCGCAGGGCGAGATCGTTAGAGAGATCCAGAAAGTTATGCGAGAAGATTGGATTCCTGTCGTGCCGATGGGCAAGCAACGAGGCTCGGTTGAGCTTATCGCCAACTACGTGCAGGATCGCCCTGGCGCTCTCGGTCAGTGGTTCAACCTACACACCTGGACCGATGTTTGGATCACCGACGAGTCACCCAGAAAATCTGAGTGAACCGCCAACGAACTTGTGATCGATCGACGTTGCATGACGGTCAACTGATCTAGAGAGTCGCCATTTGAGCAGGTTTCGAGCAGTTGAGAAACTACATAATCCGCCGGACTCTGCTGCTAGTCCCAAATCTGTTCATACTGGCGACTCTTACATTCTTCTTGGCAAGGGTCCTGCCTGGTGATGTTGCGCTAGGTTTGATGAGCGAAGACGGCAACATCATCGATTTTGCCGCAGTTGAAACAATTCGAGAACGACTTGGCCTGAACGACCCATTGCCCGTTCAGTACGCGCGTTGGATGTTCGCCTTGCTACGTGGCGACTTAGGGTCATCCGACGTAAGTGGCGAATCCGTGGCTTCCGTCGTCGCGCACACCGCCGAGATCACCTTCCTTCTGGCATTCTTTTCAGTCATCATCGGACTCACGCTCGCAATGCCGCTCGGCGTCGTCTCGGCGATGACGCGAGGGCGATGGCCCGACCAATTCATCCGAGCCGGCTCAGCGATCGGGTTGGCTCTCCCTAACTTCTGGCTGGGGATACTGATCTTGATGTTGATGGTCAACTACTTTGGCTGGAGCCCGCCGATTTTCCAGCAAACCTTCCTTGATGCACCAGTCGCCCAGTTGCAAAGGCTCATCATCCCGGCAATCGCGATCGGCACTTTTTTCGCCGCGGTTGCGACCCGTCTCACCCGGTCAACGATGCTCGAAGTGCTCAACCAAGATTACATTCGCACAGCACGCGCGAAAGGACTGTTTCCACGGCGTGTCATATTGCGCCACGCAATACCTAACGCAGTCCTACCGGTATTCACTCTCTCCGCACTTTTGTTCGCAGGGCTGCTCAACGGAGCCGTCGTGCTAGAGCGCATATTCGCACTGCCCGGCATGGGAGTTGAGATCATCCAAGCCACTAGTACACGTGACTTCGAAATGCTTCAAGGACTAGTGCTCGTGCTCGGGACGTTCGTCATGGTTTGGATGCTCGTGATCGACCTTCTTTACGTGGTTCTTGATAAACGAATCCAACTCGAGTAACACTCCTACATGCAAGATCACCCGCAGATATCGACGCCGGTCGAGAGTCAACACGCCGCCCGCCGACCCGCCTTACGCGGCCGAGGTTGGAGGTTGATTAAGAAATACCCGACGGGTGCGCTGGGCCTCGTCATCCTTCTTTTCGTCGTGTTCTTCACTCTAAGCGCCGGCATTCTCACCCCGTACAAATACGACCGGACGCTCAGCACTAAAGCCGCATCACCCATGTCGCGAGGCTTCGATGGCGAATTGATGGTTCTTGGTGGTGACGAACTGGGCCGCGACATTCTCACCCGGCTTCAGCACGCAGGGCGCACATCGGTCGTAATAGGGCTCGCAGCGCCATTGTTGGGCGTAACGCTGGGTACGCTCATCGGCATTATCAGCGCGTACAGGGGTGGCATTGTCGATCTTCTAGTTCAACGATTGGTGGACGTCCTCATTTCGCTTCCGGGTCTCGTGTTGGCGATGGCAGTGACCCTCGCTTTGGGCTTCTCGACCTGGGCAGTCATCCTCGCATTAGCTTTAAACATCATTGGAGGCACTTCACGAATCGTGCGATCCCACGTGCTGACCCAATCGCGGCTCGAATACGTCGAGGCCGCTCGGGCACTGGGTTCATCCGATACACGTATCATCCTCAGACATCTGTTGCCCAATTCGATGCCCGTCTCCCTCGTCCTTTTCACGGTCGGCGTCGGCACTGCCATCACCGCAGAAGCTGGATTGAGCTTCTTGGGCCTAGGCGTTCAACCACCCACTCCTAGTTGGGGCAACATGCTCACATTCGCACAACAATGGTTCCGGTTCGGAGCACACATCGCGATCATCCCGGGCCTCACAATAGCCATCGTCGTCTTTGCGATCAACCTAATGGGCGACTCCATGCGCGACATCCTCGACCCACGACTCAGAGGCAGAGGGTGACCCAACCAACTTGAAATTCTTCTCCAAGTTTTTATCAATGTCTAGACTTCCGAACCAGCAAAGGTGATCCATGACCAAGCAAACCAATCCTGATGCAATACTTCCCAACGTCGTATTCATAGTCGCCGACCAACTCAAAGCGACCGCGCTTCGTATGTACTCGGAGATCGGCATAGAAACGCCCTCACTCGAACGACTCGCTGCCGAAGGCGTAACTTACCAGAACGCCCTCACTCCGCATCCTCTATGCGTTCCGGCCAGAGTATCGATGATGACCGGTCGATACGCTCATTCGACAGGCTCTCGCAGAAATGAAACGCTCATGCCCGAGGGTGAGCTACACGCCTTCCGAATCTGGAAGGAACTAGGCTACACGACGGGATTGATCGGCAAGAACCACTGTTTCATTGAACAGGACGACCTTGATCTTCTTGACGTGCGATGCGAAATGACTCACTCAGGTATGCCTCGCGTCGATTACAAAGGCGATATTCCCGGTGTTAAAGGCATGGATTGGGTGGTTCCCGAAGCCGTCATCATCGAGTCCCATTCGACGCGCAACAACATGCCCAGACAGAGCCCGTCGTTTTCCTACGCAGTTACCGATCACCCGTTGGAGGGCTACTCATCTAACGCACTCACGATCCAGACCTGCGAATTCATCAATCGATTTGCTGCAACTGCCGACAACCCAGATCGCCCGCCATTCGCTTTATTCGTTTCATTGCCGGATCCCCACACGCCACTCGAAGCGCCCAGCAAATACGCTGAGATGATTCCCCCAGATAGCGTCATAACTCCGCCCCAAAGAGAAGGTGAGTTCTCTGATCCCTCAACCCCGATTCGCAATCGGCAGCTTTACGAAATGCTCGGAATAGAAGGGGACGATCCGGATGATGTCAAGGCAGCGATGGCGGTCTACTTGGCGATGACAAGATTCGTAGATGACGCAGTGGGGCAGATTCTCGATCATCTCGATGCAACTGGGCTGCGAGAAAACACAATCGTGACGTTCACCGCTGACCACGGAGATTTCGTGGGTGAACACAACATGCTGGGCAAGGGCGGTGTGTTCTATGACGCCCTGGTGAGGGTGCCGATGTTGGTTTCTTTGCCCGGTGGTGGGGTGCCGTGCGGTGCCACCGACGATTCGATGGCTAACACGATCGACCTTTTGCCTACGATCCTGCAGCTTTCAGGTGTCGCAGACTTCGAAGACCACGAACCGATGGGTGAAGATGTAGAAATTCCAATGCCCGGGCCTAGGATCATGATCGACACGGATTCGACGTGGATCACGTCAGAGAAGCTACGCAGGATTCAAGGGAAGCCACTGCCAACCGCGACCCGGGCGGCGCCTAGATCTGCTGCGTTTTCGGAGTACGGCACAGGCGGCCCGCCGTTGACAGATGAAACCTTGAACGGATTGAAGTCCCAAGGCATGGCCGGCACGGAACTCATCATGAAAACGCTTTGGCAGCGTGAGGCCGAGGGCCGACGCCGCATGGTTCGCACCAAAAACTGGAAGTACGTCACCGACCCCGACGACTACGATGGCAGCACACCGAGCCCATCAGGTGCGATGCCGGGCGATGAACTATACGATCTGACCGCCGATCCGTGGGAGCTAGGGAACGTCGCCCACGAAGATGCTAACGCCGCGGTCATATCCGAAATGCGGGCACACCTCATCGATTGGGCAACAAACACAGAGAGCTACGATCCTGTTCCCATTCCCGCATTCATCGGACGACGACCGTACACGGGTTGAGCGCATCGACGAAACTTCCGAAATCCCATGCCGCTCCTCGACGTCAAAGGCCTAAAAACCTACTTCTATGCCGACGACACTGTCATTAAAGCGGTCGACGGGATAACTTACGACGTTGAAGCTGGCGAAACAGTCGCACTCGTAGGCGAAAGCGGATGCGGCAAGTCCGTCAGTTCCTTGAGCATCCTTCAGCTGATACCGTCGCCGCCCGGACGGATCGTGGGCGGAGAAGTTAACTTTGACGGCGACGATCTGCTCCAACTTTCCGCAGTTGAGATGCGGCGCGTGCGCAGCCGACGCATCGCCATGATCTTCCAAGAACCGACGTCGTCGTTGAACCCTGTTATCAACATCGGAACCCAGCTTACAGAGGGCATGGTCTCTCAATTGAATCTGACCAAAGCCCAAGCAAATACGCGAGCTCTCGAGCTACTCGAGATCGTAGGAATCTCAAACCCCGAGGGACGGCTGCGTCAGTTCCCTCACGAGTTCAGCGGCGGCATGAGACAACGAGTCATGATCGCCATCGCGCTCAGCTGCGAAGCCCAGTTGATCATCGCCGACGAACCAACCACAGCGCTCGACGTCACGATCCAGGCTCAGATCCTCGACCTGATGCGCGATCTGACCAGAGATCGCGGCATGGCGCTACTGCTCATCACTCACAACCTAGGAGTCGTCGCTCGTTACGCCAGCCGAATAAACATCATGTACGCAGGTAGGATCGTCGAGAGGGGCAGCGCGTTGGACATCTTCGAGCAGCCGTCGCATCCCTACACGATCGGCCTCCTAAACTCCATCCCTCGGCTTGACCGTGAAAAAGCTTACCGCCTGGAACCGATACCGGGGCAACCACCGGATCTGGCTCAACTTCCGATAGGTTGCCACTTCAGTCCGAGATGCAGGTATGCCATTGAAAAATGCTCCGAAGAATATCCCGAATCCCTGGAAGTAAACGATAGCCACGAATCGGCCTGCTGGGTGGCGGAGCAACTCACCGACGCGTCATCCGCAATGGCGGCCCAGCCATGAACACCGGATCGGATCAAGTCGCAGAGCAACAACCAACGCCGGCATCTGCTCCGCCATTTGTCCAAGTCAAGGATCTCACGGTCGAGTTCCCGCTTTCGACCGGCGCACTGTTCAAACGAAACCGCGCTGTAATCAAAGCGGTAAACGAAGTCACGTTCGACGTGTTCAAAGGTGAATGTCTTGGCTTGGTGGGGGAGAGCGGAAGCGGGAAAACGACCTTAGGTCGGGCCATACTGCAGCTCCAAAGCGCTACGGCTGGATCCGTGACCCTAGACGGCGAGGTGATAAGCGGCCTCAAGGGTGGTCGCCTTCAAAGCATCCGGCGCCGGGCGCAGATCATCTTTCAAGACCCTTACGGATCGCTGGACCCGCGCATGTCGGTGGGAAGCATCGTCGGAGAAGGAATTTCCATTCACAACCTAGCCAACTCCCGAGCGGAATACCGTGATCGGATTAATGCGCTGCTCGAGATGGTAGGTCTTAACCCTCAAATGGCTCGGCGGTTCCCCCACGAATTCAGCGGGGGCCAGAGACAGAGAATCGGGATCGCGCGCGCTCTCGCCGTCGACCCGGACTTCTTGGTCTGCGACGAACCCGTGTCCGCCCTCGACGTTTCAATCCAAGCCCAAATCCTCGCTCTCCTTGAAGATCTCCAAGCCCAACTTGGCCTCACATACCTCTTCGTAGCGCATGACCTCGCAGTAGTTCGACACATCAGTGACCGCGTAGCCGTGATGTATCTGGGCAGAATCGTCGAGATCGCACCCAGTCAAGACCTGTATCGACAGCCTTTGCACCCCTATACATACGCCCTCATATCAGGAATACCCATTCCCGATCCGAGACGCGAGGCGACGAGGGAACGCGTGGTGCTTGAAGGAGAGGTAGCCAATCCTGCAGATCCTCCAGATGGCTGCCACTTCCATCCCCGATGCCCCTTCGCCACCGAACAGTGCGCCACGGAAGTCCCTCAACTGCGAGAGATGTCGTCAGGCCGTTTCGTCAGCTGCCACCGCGCCGAAGAGCTGGAACTCGTGGGGGCCTAAAGAATATGCGCAGCCGCGGTAACCCATGCCTAGGCCGTCTTGAGCCAGGCGCCACCCGGTTGCTTCGGTGAGAATCGCCATCTGTACGCAATGCCACTCAAGAGAAAGCCGGAACCCAGAGTGAAGTCGATCAAATTGAAATGGTCCATTGTCCAACTCCAACCCTTTACCAACTTCCGTCAACACATCGAAACTCGGTTCGAATTTCTTGCTCTCGATGCGCTGTGAGGTTATACTGTGGAGTTCAGCCGTTGCGATAGTCGCGGCGGTTGTTTGCACCTTGACAACTGAATAGCGGAAAGAAGATACGTCAGTTTAACGAAGAGTTTGATCCTGGCTCAGGACGAACGCTGGCGGCGCGCTTAATGCATGCAAGTCGAACGGGGTCGCTCCTTCGGGGGCCAAACCCAGTGGCAGACGGCTGAGTAACGCGTGGGTGACCTGCCCTCGAGTGGGGGATAACTGCGAGAAATTGCAGCTAATACCGCATACAATCCCGTGGCTGATACTGCGGGAAGAAAGATTTATCGCTCGTGGATGGGCCCGCGTCCTATCAGGTAGTTGGTGAGGTAACGGCTCACCAAGCCTAAAACGGGTAGCTGGTGTGAGAGCATGACCAGCCAGAGGGGGACTGAGACACGGCCCCCACTCCTCCGGGAGGCAGCAGCAAGGAATCGTGCACAATGGGCGAAAGCCTGATGCCGCGACGCCGCGTGAGGGATGACGGCTTTCGAGTTGTAAACCTCTTTTCTCAGGGAAGAGCAAGGACGTTACCTGAGGAATAAGCCACGGCTAACTGCGTGCCAGCAGCCGCGGTAACACGTAGGTGGCAAGCGTTGTCCGGAATTACTGGGCGTAAAGGGTCCGTAGGCGGTCCGAAAAGTCTTCTGTGAAATCTCCAGGCTTAACTTGGAGCCGTCGGGAGATACTTTCGGACTAGAGACTGTCAGAGGCAGGTGGAATTCCCGGTGTAGTGGTGAAATACGTAGATATCGGGAGGAACACCAGTGGCGAAAGCGGCCTGCTGGGACAGTTCTGACGCTGAGGGACTAAAGCGTGGGGAGCGAACCGGATTAGATACCCGGGTAGTCCACGCCCTAAACGATGAATGCTAGGTCTTCGGGGTGTTTATTCCCTGTGGGCCGAAGGTAACCCGATAAGCATTCCGCCTGGGGACTACGGCCGCAAGGCTAAAACTCAAAGGAATTGACGGGTCCCCGCACAAGCAGCGGAGCGTGTGGTTTAATTCGATGGTAAGCGAAGAACCTTACCTGGGCTTGACATGTCTGGTAGTACCGAACCGAAAGGGGAGGGACCCTTCGGGGAGCCTTACACAGGTGCTGCATGGCCGTCGTCAGCTCGTGCCGTGAGGTGTTGGGTTAAGTCCCGCAACGAGCGCAACCCCTGTCGCCAGTTACTTTCTCTGGCGAGACGGTCCCTAACCGGAAGGAAGGAGGGGACGACGTCAGGTCATCATGGCCCTTACGCCCAGGGCTACACACACGCTACAATGGTCGGTACAGACGGTCGCGAAGCCGCGAGGCAGAGCCAATCCGACAAAACCGATCTAAGTTGGGATTGCAGGCTGAAACTCGCCTGCATGAACGTGGAGTTGCTAGTAACCGCAGGTCAGCATACTGCGGTGAATACGTTCCCGGGGATTGTACACACCGCCCGTCAAGTCATGGAAGTTGGAGACGCCTGAAGTCGCCGGGCCAACCCGTAAGGGAGGCAGGTGCCGAGGGTGAAGCCGATGACTGGGACTAAGTCGTAACAAGGTAGCTGTACCGGAAGGTGCGGCTGGATCACCTCCTTTCTAAGGAGTTCCGTTGCGACACCCCGAAAGGGGCGACGTTAACGGAATGACCCAAATAAACCGCACAAGCCGTGTCTTATCACCCAAACTCCGATTCGAGCGAGATTCCGAAATCCGCCGTCGCTGACGATGCGTTCCGCGCATCCTCGGCAATAAAGACGGTAGAGGCGTGGAAGGGGCTCATCAGAGAAGGTGATGAAACGCAACAAAAGGCTTGAGCGTTAGACATAAGGCCCTCTCGGTCGAGGCCTTTAAATAAACCGACCGAACCAAACACTAACGTGTAAGTGGCGTATCTTCAATCCGCTATTCAGTTGTCGAGAGCCTTCCCACTCCGCGCCCCTTCGAATCTGCGCACCTATTTCGCAAATTCACTGAACTGTTCTGCAGACGTTGTCACTTCGGTTATGCGGCCATATCAGGGCCAAAGAACAAGAGCTCCCGATAGAACGACGAAATCCGCGCCGGAGAATTGAGTTCCTCCCGTGGAGAGAGTTGCCTCAAGCGTGGTTGTGTGTCCGGATTTGGGCAACTCGTGCAGACGAAATCAGAACGCAATCTCCACGTCCGTTCGCGTTCGCGTCCATCCCTTGGGCATCGCCACTATCGCTGAAAATCAAAGAGCCCCACGCTTTCAAGTGGTGTAGCGAACACGGATCCTTGCCTTAGACTGGTCGAACCATTCGACGCGATTATTCCAACGATTACGACCCTTCCGACAACAGGCGTAGATCCGCTGTACGTTTTGGCCCAACAACTACCTCCAGAGGCCAGCAAGTCCCCGATTGTTACGTTGGAGGTAACCCGGCGGTTCGCTTAAAGTGGCGGTGGTATGACTTGACAAACGTCACTGTGGTTCTCTTGGTGAGGAGTATGCTCCACACCCGCGAATCCGCCCGCTTCATGGAAGCGATCGACCGTGATTAACTGGCTGACAAGTGTCGCCGATCGGCGAGGCGCGTCTATTTCATCCGTCTGGACCTCGTAGTACCTCGGCTGTCATGGTTAGCGATGGAATCGATCCCATTCTGGGCAATGCTCGTCGCATCCATCGTCCTTTTCGTTATCTTCGTTCGCGCGCGACTCCGTAGCGATAAGTTGGAGGAATCGATGCGCTACGGGGTTACGCCTCCGCCGAACTAGCCCAATCCGGAAGAAACCTTCCGTTACGAATACCAGCAACAAAGTTCCCGCAACACTCGTAAACGTGCCTGATTGTTGGATTGACCGAATACATGCCTGATCAACACAGACGCAATCCAAGGAGGCCCCCAGCTTCTTACCGCTCTCGTGCGAGCGATCATACAAGGCTGTTGGGTGCGTACGCCCCTAACGCGATTTGGAGGCCGCCCAAAACCGTTGGTTCTTCAAGACTCGCAACCTTTGGTGCTGTAGGGTTTTTGCTCGCTATCTCAATCATTCGAGTGATCACCAATGAGCCTTTAGCTTTATGGTTCGCGGTGGTCGTCGGATTGGTGGCGATCTTATTCGTAGAGCGGAACGCAGCTGCTTATCGTCAGGATCTCAAATCCCTCGTGGCCAATAATGTTTCTGGCGTCGATTCGATCGGAGGAATGATGACCCATGTGGTGGCGCTTGAATCAACCTTGGTGATTCTCTGGTCGCTTTGGCTCGGAATTGATTTTGGATTTCTCGAGCTGTGGGTCGGTGCGATTATCGGATTGCTCTTCGCACTCGCTGCCTGGCGCAGTTTCAGCGTGCTCAAGTTAGCCCGAACTATGAGGCAGCAGCAACCCAAGTCGTAATGTAAGCCTCGATTCCCGATGTGAGCGGCCTCCGCATTGTCGGTGAAAGCGATGCGACCCTACTTGGAACCCCGACCGCGAATAACATTGGGCGGTAACTGCCCTTCCTGAGACTGCGCAACTTCGAGGTTTAGGCGCACAGTTCGATATGCATGATCCGCACCGACGCAATCCGAGCAGCCTGGACCCCTCGCGGGGCCCGAGCCGATACGAATACTTGAAGCTCTACGCCTTATACGGCAGGGGCGTTGACTTGATGCCTGGCGATTCGGGCAGGTCGCGCAAAATCGCCACACCGGGCGCCATATTTCTCGCCCTGGTAATTTCCTATCTCCGGTTGGCTTGGGGCGAACCGTTTCCGGGTTGGTTCGTGTCGGCCTTGGCGGCGATCGCAATCTTGTTCTTATTGCGCAACAAGCTGAACAACCGAAACGACATTCGGTTCATGGTCGCCAACAACTTCCAAGGCGTCGACTCGATCCGACGAATGATGAATCAAGTCGTCTTTCTTGATGCGTTGCTAGCGATCTTCTGGTTGCTGTGGATGGTTTATAAATCCGATCGCTTTGAGTTGGCGATTGGCGGGGCAATCCTCTTGCTCTTGATGCTGACGATTTGGCTCCGGATCAGAATGCTTGGTCAGGCTCGTAAGCTGGCGAAGAAGTGATCGGAACCAATGGATAACCCTCACATTACGCAGCAAGCGGATTGTGCATTAACCGCAACGTTCGACAAAATCATCGGCTCGAGGACAACCGCGCTCCACGCGAAGTGAGGTCCCCGTATGGACCGAGTCGAAAAGGCACGTTTGTGTCTCTGGCATCGGTACGCAACGGTTGGATCAGATCAAAACACTTCAACAACGGGATCGAACACATACGAGCACGTTAAGTATTTTCGATCGGATGTTCGGATGCCTAGGGCGTTTTCTCCGTAAGACCAGTCGGAACTGCGCGCAGCAACGCACTCATTCGAACCACGACAAGCCCCACGCTGCGCGCATCCATCTGATTATGCAAGTAGAGGTTTGTCGATCCACACATATGAGCAATACGACCAATCAGTTGAGCGATCGAACTCAACAAGCTGAGTGAACTGCTAAGATGCCATCCGACAGCAAGACCCTAACTGCTGATACCACAACGATTAACATGCAAGATCGCCGCAGACAACAATTCAATCCGAACGACAACAAGCGCAGGCACGACTTCAATCAGAATGCGGTGCCGCCTGCGATGGGGTATCAAATGCCAGGTACCTACATGGCAGGGAACCCGCATGTGCTTCTTGGGTTGCTCCTGAATCTGGTCAAGTTTGGCCCGCTACTCGGCGCATCTCTCATCCGTTTGTTGAGCGGTGTTGGGTTTCACCCAGTCGCGATCACCGCCTTATCAATATTCGCGTTCGTCTTGATATTGACAAATGTTTTTCGGAGGCGGCGCAGCATTAAGTTTCTGATGGCAAACGAACACCTTGAGGATGATTTGTCCAAATACAAGCACCAAGCGCGAAATCTGTTTGGGTTGCAATTGACACTTGCCTCAGTGTGGTTGCTCTGGCTCTTGGTTGGATTTATTCCCTCCATAGTGGCAATCTTGGTCTGCTCCGCAGTGCTTGCCTTGGTTATTCGAGCAAGTGGGCGGCTCGACGAAATATTTGACCTGTCCAAGCATAGTGACCAAGGAATGTGATCTGTTGGCGCAGGTTAGGCAGAGACAAGCTTGCTTCCGGGCATCGGAGCAACAAAGCCTGAGTGATCGATGGTACGTGTCTCTCGGCGTGTGCGCCTCACTAACTTAAGTTCTGACAGCTTACAGCACCAACCTAGTAGCGATCCGCAACGTTCGACAAGACTATCGCCCCGACGACGAGCGAGCCCGCCACGACAAACCGCCCCGGTATAGGTGGGATACCCAACCCCGTCGATGATTATCACCGGCGGCAGCATCGTCCAGGTACTGTGGTCGCTGTCGGTGTACGTGGCGACCGGGGCTGTCATCGTCCGTTCCGCATCATTGTTACGTCGATTGGAACTTATGATGGACCTCCCACATTCTTACCATTTTTCGCGGCAGGGACGGTCGTAACTCTGTGGTTTGTTGCTGGTGGTTTTTCGCGACCACGTAGTCGCGATTCCACTTGTGCTTCAAGTCGGGAGGCAAAAGAAACGTCTTGACGAACTCGTTCGCGGTAGAGTCACCTGAACCGGTGATTCTCTGATTAACTCGGTCTCAACCAATGCCGTCCCCGCACGAACGCAGAACAAGACAATACGATCCCAAGGATCGAGATAGGCTCGACCAGCGCCCAAAGGTCCACCCGATGAGAACGGGATTCGGACGGGTGGGATTTTACGCAGCCGGGGATTTCGGCCGGATCTTCAAGATCGGTTTGGCATTTTTCATCGTCGGCCTCACCGCCGTCCGGATCATTTACAACGAAGCCCTGCCTCTCCAGTTGGTGGTCGTTGCCGCGCTGGCGATGATCATCGTCGAGTCGTTCAGCGTCGCAAGTTCGCGTCGGCGAATAGATTTCGTAATCGCCAATGAATTCACAGATCCGGATCGGATCATTCGGAAGTCGCGGAGCATCCACATCGGCGAAGTAGTCGCTATCGTCGTGTGGGTCGCGTGGCTTGCCATGTCGCTCGGCGGTTTCGACGCGCTACTGTTCGCAATCTTCTTATTGACGTTCCTCTGGGCATTTTTGCAGAGGCGACGGTTAGAGAGAATCTCTCGGCCGAGGAACGTGTGGGAGAATTGAATGGCCACGACGCGGAGACTATTAAACGGCTAGGTCCGCGGACACCTCAAGTTAGGGTTGCTCTGAGCTTCGAGAATTAACTCGACCTCGGGGATTGAGAATTACCTAGAACCAAGCCTTGTTGCCGACGACGTAAATCTGATGGAAGTCCTCGTCGCTCTTGGTCAGGTAGATGATGAACTCGATGAGAGCGATCAAGCCCGAAACCACTGCGCCGACGATGGTGAGCGTCAACACGATCCGGATTATCCCTGATGCAGTGTTGCCCAAGTAGAACTGGTGCACACCCAGTCCGCCGAGGAAAAACGCCAACAAAGCGGCGGCCACTTTACTCTTCGATCCCATAGCAGGTTCGTTCGTGGACATCTTTTCGCCTCCCAAATTCGAAGGTCAATGTTGTGAGCCGAAAGATCAATTCGGCAAAGCGCCATAAGGCGATTTTAAGGGGTGGTTCGCCTGTAAAGCCCAGGGACGTGTAACAACATGCAGCGATTGTGTCGATCGAAACTGCCAATCCGGCAAAATCACCATCATCAATCTAGGCGATACGCCGCGAATGTTGAGAGGCCCCAGCTCGCCACGTCTGTCGAAAACTTGGCGCGGCGTATCAAACAAGATGAAAAGGGCCTGGGTGGAACCAGAACCACCTCCGCGATTTGGCAAATTCAATGAGTCAATCGCGACAAAAACCCTACATCCGAAGAGATCGGCCAAGTCGATTCGGAGACAGATCCAAGTGGGATCGTCCCGCGTGGCGAACAAAGGGCGACAGAACGCGCTACGTGCCGCGGACCCTGACTGGCCCGGACCACCTGGGTATGAGATACAGATTCATCGACTCTGGATTCGGTTCAGTTCTGAGTTACGGCTCCATAGTTGCGATCGCCATGCTTTCGGTCGCTCGATTGATTGCAGGCCCCGGTCCGCTTGGAGCAATCGTATGGTTCAGCGCACTCCCGGCCTTGTTCCTAATTGCAACGAGTGCCCGAAGGAGCATCAGCACAATATCCGCGTCAGATGCAATCGAACAGCGTCACAGGGTCCCAATCACCCTTCCGCACGTGTTTCAACTAACGCTGTACGGGACTTGGCTCATCTGGTTGACCGGGGCTTTCAACATCAACCAAGCAATACTAGCGGCCGTGGCATTCTTGCGATTCGCAGTGATTCTCCTCGGCAAACGGCGACCAACAATCAACCTTGATGATTCAACACTGCAATTTGCGTGGACATATATAGTGGCTAGACACCAAAAATGACCATAGTTGTGGGAGATTCCGAGATGAAGACGATCGGAGCAGCCAAATTCAAGGAGCAATGCCTCTCATTGATGGATCAACTCACCGACGAAGGTTTGGTCATAACTAAACACGGCAAACCTGTTGCACTGTTGATCCCGTTTCGCGAGAACGATGGGGATTTGATAGGTAGCTTGAAGCACAAAGTCGAAATCCGGGGCGATGTTTTCAGTACCGGCGTTCGGTGGGAGGCCGATGCTTAATCTCGACACACACATCTTGGTCTACGCCACCACCGGTCAGCTGCGTTCTGCGGAATCATACTTACTGCTGCGAGATCGTTGGTCCGTGTCGTCAATTGTGTTTTGGGAGTTGGCGAAACTCGTTGAACGCCGTCGAATCGATATCGATCTGGATGACCGAGAAGTGACGCGTGTTCTTAGAAGATTGCACGTCTGGCCTATTGACCTTGAAGTTGCTAAAGCGTCAACACAACTTGATTTCGCCAGCGATCCGGCTGACGAATTGATAGCAGCCACCAGCTTGATCCACGGTGTGCCACTCCTTACCCGGGACCCCAACATGAGACGGTCTCGAATCGTGCCATTGGCCGTGCCGGGACACTAACGGCAGCCCAACGACCGAATCTGGCATCAGCACTTGCGTTGGCCAAGAACGGCGGAGTAGATTTCCGCGCCTCTCACACCACTCCGGCAGAAGAAACTAATTGAACATCGTTAGCCACTCGGAGTTGTCGTGATCGAACTTCGAGGCGTAGTTGAACCAGTAGTAGTGCTGACGCGAGGGCACTTTAGGATCAGGTGCGAAGCGATGTCGCCACTGATCTAGTTCCGTATCGAACCGCTCTTCGGCTCGGGCCATCGCATCTTCGTCTATCTCCACTCCCAATCCCGGACCATCGGGGGCGGCTAACGAGCCATCGTCGTACACGAATGGTTCCGTGATGATGTCTTCCGACGGCGGAAGCAATTTCGTGTACGCGGAGTCGACCGGCCAGATGAAGTTCGGAGTCGCTGTCACGAGATGAAGCTGCGCTGCGGTCGAAATTCCGGTCTCGCCGGGCGACGAGTGGCAGGAAACCTTCAACCCGCCGGCTTCGGCGATCGCCGCGCAACGTTGGGTCTCTAAGTAGCCGCCATTGATCACCAGGTCCAAGTGCACCGCGTCGCACGCTCTCAGAAAGATCAACTCCTGAATCTGCTCCTTCGTTGTCCTCGCCGCGCCGTCGCACAGGATCGGGATATCCGTGTGATTCTTCACCTCCGCCAAAGCCCGAATATTCGATGAATCGACCGGCTCCTCTACGTGAGATGGATCGGACGGCTCCATCTTCCGGAGCAGGCGCACGGCCTCGAGCTGTGAGTACGAGCCGTTGAAGTCGTAACCCAACTCGATACGAGGTCCCGCAGCGTCTCGTGCCGCCCTGACGCACTCGAGATCGAACTCCGGGTTGAGCCCGAGCTTGATCTTGAACGACTTGAACCCCGCGGCCACGGCTCCGCTAACCTCTTCGGCGACCTTCTCCGGCGGCTTAGATCCCATCCAGTACCGAGCCTCCACACGATCTCGATACTTGCCGCCTATCAGCTTGTGGATCGGCTTGTTGACCGCCTTGCCGACGATGTCCCACAACGCCATATCGATCGAGCCGGTGATGTTCAGCGCAGGTGTGGAACTCGAGTTGTTGAGGTGACCGATCTTAGTCGTCACATTGCCCGTCAGGTTCATCGCCCGCTCGATCGAGTTGATGTCGAATGGATCGCGCCCTATCAACTGCGACTTCACCTGATCGAAGAGATAAGAAGCACCTGCGCCTCCGATGCCAGTCTCGCCTAAACCGGTAATGCCTTCGTCGGTGTCGATAAAGATGATCGTCTTTATAGCCGCGAAGCGTGAGCCGTACCACATCGTCACCGGCTCGTATCGACCGAGCGTTGAAAGCGGAATGCAGATATGCCTCGTGCGAATATCAGTGATCTTCATCGCGCAGGTACTCCTTATTAAATCCGAAATAACCCCGAACCTGACGGGCTAGCCGGTTAAGAGGTTGAGAAGTGAGGCATCACGCCCTCGGCGAAGCGATGCATCTGCTCGAGAGTCGCTGATTCGGGCATGCCCATCCCAGTGATTCCAAGGTTCACCTCTTCGAGACCCGGATACCGCTCCTGGACCTCCATCAACTTCTCGGTCACCATCTCGGCTGGACCTGCGAAGAAGCCTCCGCTCTCGAGATCACCCTCAATCGTCGGTAAATCCGCCGACATCAGACGGTCGCGATCGTTTGAATTGATAGCGTCGACCTGTTCGTCCGATAACCCCCTGACGAAGCCGAGCGGACCGAACATCTTGACCCGTTCTTCTGCCCACAGTCGAGACTCGTCTAAGGCTTGTTGCTCCGAGTCGGCGATATAGACCGAGAATGAAATAACCAGGTCGCCGCCCAGCTCCAACTCTCGACCGTGCTGAGCCTGCACCTCCTGCCACCTCTGGACCACCTGATCGGCAGCTCCGCCGGGCGCGGCGCCACCGCCGATAACTCCCTTAATGCCGTACTTCGCCATGAAGTTCAATCCCCGCTCCGAAGCAGAGACCACCGGCTGCCACCATTCAACTGGGTTAACTGGGCGCGGAACTAGCGTTATCTCTTCAAGTTCGTAGCCTCGGTAAGGCACTCGGGGCGGGATATCGTAGTGCTTTCCGTGATGTGAGAACGCCCGTTCGTTGAAGGCCTTGAACATGACCTCGACCTGCTCCTCGAAGAGCTCTCGGTTGGCGTCCTGGTCGATGATCGGGTTGCCAAACACCTCGACCTCTCGGCTGTGATAGCCCCTGCCGATTCCGAAACGGACGCGCCCGTTCGTCAGGATATCGGCGGTGGCGTAATCTTCGGCGAGTCGGAGTGGGTGCCACATGGGGTTGATGTTGAATCCACATCCGAACTTAAGCTTCTCGGTGACGTGCGCTAGATGCACAAATAGCATCAACAGGTTGGGAATGCACTCGTAGCCCTCTCGTTGGAAGTGATGCTCTGCACCCCATAAAGTGTCGTAGCCGAGCCGGTCCATCGTCACCGCGAACGCCTCAGACTTGTCGAACACGGTTCTCAGCTGGTCATCCGAAAGCCAACGCTCATTCGCAGGCGTGCCCGCGTATCCGATGTCGTCCATATCGACGCAACCGGCGTATAAAACCCCAAATTTCGTAATCATGCAACGGATTATCGCACACGGCGAACCTCCCTCATCGCAGTGGCCAGAGCAAGAGTTCCGTTCGTCCTGAGCATGTCGCAGGATCTGGTTAGGAAAGGGTACTCGTGAAGCGGATCGGACACAGCTAATGTGGGCACTCATGCCTTAAAATTCCGCTATCGATCCTTAACGCGAAGGAGCCCAATACATGGCAACGAAGATGAATAAAGTCCAAGGAGTCATAGCATCAGCTAAGGGCGCCGCAGTATCACTCGAAACCATCCTCGTTCCCGACCCAGGACCCGGTGAAGCGCTCGTCCGCATACAGGCCTGCGGAGTTTGCCACACCGACCTTCACTACCGCCAAGGCGCGATCTCCGATGAGTTTCCATATTTCCTTGGACACGAGGCCGCCGGAATAGTCGAGAAGGTGGGTGACGGCGTGGGGAACGTCGAGCCCGGCGACTTCGTCGTCATCGCTTGGAGAGCTCCCTGCACGAAGTGCAGATCCTGCCTCCGCGGTCGACCCTGGTACTGTTTCGACAGCCTGAACGCCACCCAACTGATGACCCTCGCAGACGGAACTCCGGTATCCCCAGCCCTGGGTATCGGCGCGTTCGCCGAGCTAACTCTCGTCGCCGCAGGGCAGGCCGTCAAAGTTGATCCCGCAGCTGACCCCAAAGCCGCTGGACTCGTCGGCTGCGGAATCATGGCTGGTCTCGGAGCGGCGATCAACACAGGCGGAGTCTCCCGCGGTGATTCCGTCGCCGTATTCGGATGCGGGGGCGTGGGCAACGCCGCCATCGCCGGATCGAAGCTGGCAGGCGCTCACACCATAATCGCCATCGATATCGACGACCGCAAACTCGAATGGGCCAAAGAGTTCGGCGCAACGCACACCGTCAACGCGAAGGACAACGATCCTGTCGAGGCCGTTCAAGAGTTAACCGGCGGCAACGGCGCAGACGTCGCAATCGAAGCTGTGGGACTTCCAGAGACCTACAAACAGGCCTTCTTTGCCAGAGACCTCGCGGGAACCGTGGTCCTAGTCGGTGTACCTAGCCCCGAGATGCAAGTCGAGTTGCCCATGATCGAGGTCTTCGGACGAGGCGGGTCGCTCAAATCCTCGTGGTATGGGGACTGCCTGCCCACCCGCGACTTTCCCATGTTCATCGACCTCTACCTTCAAGGCAAGCTAGACCTAGACCGCTTCGTGTCCGAAACGATCGGACTAGGCGACGTCGAAGAAGCTTTCCACAAGATGGAACGCGGCGAAGTGCTGCGGTCAGTGGTGGTGATTTAGACATCTGAACTATGGAAACCGCCCAAACGACTGCGTCATTCGTCAATCTCGCATAAGGAGTTATGGATCTATGACACGAAACGCGCAACCCCAATGCATCATCACGCGCTCCGACGCGCTCGAAGTCGAAATCGCTAGCGGCGCGATGACCCGTCTGGCCGGGGTGTCAGAAACGCTCTCGGGATCTACTGGAATACAACTAGCGATCTCCACCGTCCCTCCGGGCAGATGCGCAACGGCCCACTACCACGCGAACTGCGAATCTGCGCTCTATTTGATGAGTGGGAAAGGATTATTCCTTCACGGAGAGAATCTCGAAATCGAAGAGCCGATCGGTCCTGGCGATTTCATTTACCTGCCTCCTGGATCAAACCATCAGCCAGTCAACACCTCCGACGACGAAGACATGGTGTTCATTGTTGCCCGCAACGCGCCAGTTGAGATCGTCGTGGACTTGCCGGAACAAGGCCGACAAGACTGTAAGTGAGCACGCACCATCTCGCGGCCGCGCGACCTTTGCGAAAACCCATGTCATCCTGAGCCTGTCGAAGGATCTGGGGTGGGGTGGAACGCGGTAACTTATCGGGGTACAGTCGCCCTAGTTTGGGTCAGTTGCCCTGTCTTTTCTCTGGGTCCCCGTTTCCGCGGGGATTACGGAAGCTGGTATGAAGGGAGGAAGCGGGACGATGGAGCGGAGCGGCAATCGCGAGGGAGCTACAGAATGACAAGGAAGTGAAGGGAGGTTGCTCTGTCGATCCCCCTCTCCTGAATCCTCTCCCACGGCGGGGAGAGGGTACCCGCTCAAAGAGCGGGTTTCGACATTTGCAACGGCCTCAAAGGTAGAGGTGTGCCCGCCTCTTGAGTGAATTGGCGCAGTTTAACAATCCGCCAATGGCGCGATTACGTCTGACTCTTCGCGTTGGTCTTTCACTCTCCAGAGGACAAACAGTCCGACGACCAGGAACAAGGTGACGATCACCACCGCGATTCTGAACCGAGCATCTCCCAGGCTCGCCAGGCCCCATGTCGTCAATCCCCAGAGTGCTGGGCCTACCACCGCGCTGAGCCGACCAGACATCTGGAACAACCCGAAGAACTCCCCCACTTGACTCTGGGGAGCGAGCCTTGTCAGCAACACTCGGTCGGAGATCTGAGGAGCGGCCCAGAACAGACCCATCGTCCCGGCTATCGCCCAGAACATCCAATTGGCGTTTGCGACGCTGGCCGCAATCATCAACACGATCCAGCCGATCAAAGCAACCGTCAGTACTTGCTTCGAACCAACTTTGGAGACTAGAAAACCGGTGACCCAAGACGAGACCGTCGCAATCAGGACCGCCAATATGATCATCATCCGGGCGTCCGACTCTTGGAAATCACCCACCTCGATTACGTAGATGACCAAGAACGACGTAACCGTATTGATCCCCTCCATGTACATGAACCGACTAACCAGAAACCGGAAGAAATTGGCGTGGTGTCTCGCCCTTTGGAATGTGGTGTAAAGCTGGAGATACGATTCCTTGATCAATCTCATGTTGATCGACCGACGAACACCGCCGTCCTTGACGATGAGCAGCAGAGGCAGAGCGAAGAGCACATACAGGCCCGCGGTGGGCGCGAACGCGGCCTGATTGCCTCGTTGGTCGACGAGGGGTGCGAAGGTCAGAAAAGCCACGATCAATCCGATATAGCCAGCGCCGATGCCGATCCCGGAGATGATTCCTCGGTTCTTCTCGGAGCTCACATTCATGATGAGCGAGTTGTAGTAGATCAAACCAGTCTGGTAAAGGAAATTCGCGGCGATAAATAGTGCGATTCCGACCGGTAATCCTCCGAACAGCCCGATTAACGCTGTGCAGACCGCGCACGAGACAACGCTGACCGCCAGCAACGGCACACGTCGGTTCATCCGATCCGAGATCGTCCCGAACAGAGGCGCCGTGACCACTACCAAGAGCATAGAACCCGACAACGCTGCGGCAAATAGGGCATCGGACCCGCCGGAATCTTGAGTGACCCAAACCGGGAAGTAAAACGTCAGAATACTCGCCGAGAAAATCGTGTCGGAGAAGTCGTAAAGAGCCCACGAACCCGTGCCGAACCAACTTCTAGGACGAGGCTCGGAAACATCCATTACTGAGTCTTCGAACCTTGAATGGGCCATCGCCGCACTATACAGACGCGCCGGTTAACGGTCTGTTGGTAACGGTCACCTCAAGCCGAATGTCCTCGATTCGCAAGGCCTGTTCCAGGAGAGCCACGATGTTTTCGGCACGCGGGTTTCCGCCCGGTCCCAGCATCCGGATAAGACTCTTGGGATGCACTCCGGTCAAGTCAGCCATTGCCTTGTAACCGATTGTGGATTTGATGTACACCCTCAATGTCGCTTTGCCCTCATCAAGGTCCCCAGAAACCAAAGCCTCCGCCGCCAATGCTAATAGGCTCGCTCTGAAGTCGTCGTCGCATTCTGCGCGTTCCCGAAGGGTGTCATAAAAGTCATTCGTGGATGGCATTGATCACTTCTCCTCAAGCTTCTGATTCTTGTACCGCCGCCATCGGCCGCGGGCATCGTGGATGTCCCTAGCTTGGCGTCTTTTGTCGCCACCGCCGAGCAATATAATCAATGTCTCGCCATCTCGACTGAAGTAGATACGGTACCCCGGTCCGAATGTGATGCGTCGTTCCATCACGCCTTCGCCTACGGGCTTGACATCTCCCAGATTACCTTCTGACATCCGTTCAAGGGCAACCGCGATACGGGATGCCGCAACGTGGTCGAGTCGTCTAAACCACCTCCTAAAAAGGCTTCGTCCCTGTTCGTCAATGTATTCACGCAACTCGATCATCGATCACAGGGTAACGTATATGTTACTCACTATTCAGGTTGATGGCAACGTGGGACATCCAACGGAAAAGAGGCTACCGCGCCGAGGTGTGCAACTTCCTCACTTCTATCCGAACGAAGGCGTCGATTAAAATGAACACTCTCAACGCCTTCAACTCAGAGGGTGTCCCAGGGCCCGTAGCTCAGCTGGTTAGAGCGCTACTCTGATAATCTGCGTGACCGCTTGCGGATAGAGTTCCGTGAGGTGCTGTCAGGGTAGGTATTGGGTTCAATTCCCCTCGTTTATCGCCGTAGATGCGCGGTAGCGGTGCGGTGAGATACACAGAGGTAGGCTGATGGTGTTGGCAGAATGTTGGCGCCTGTGGCGCATCAAGCCCGAGTGCCTGCGAGAGGGCGTTCCTCCGAACTGTCCGCGACTTTCACCTCCAGCCAGATGCATTCTTGGCTGCACCCGGGCCTACAAAATGTGAGAAGCCTACACGAGGTTACGAGGAATTCGCCGACTCCCAAGTGCTCATTCTGGTGCTACCCGTCGGCGACCTGTACCGGCTCCCCGTTTTGCCGACCGATGTTATGTCATGCCACCGGCGTTATCGTCACACTACCGGAAACTCCATCGACACCGTCGGAGCCGGTATCTCCCGAGAGTCCGCTCACGTAGCTGCTGCCACCGTTGCCGTAATCGCCGCCATCGCCGCCTGAACCTCCGGTTCCGACCACCACAACCAAGACAGATCCTTCGGAAAGATCGGAGATCGTTGCTGATTGGCTGTCTCCACTATTGCCTGAGCCGCCCGTGCCACCGTCGCCGCCATCGCCTCCTGAAGCGCCGTCGCCATAACGGCCTATCCCTCCGTTACCGCCCGATCCGCTTGTTCCATCGCCGCCTGAACCACCGTCGCCTCCGTCAGTGCCTGCCGAAGCATCGGTACCGGCATTGCCGGCACCTCCACCGCCTCCTCCTGAACCACCAGCGCCACCTCCGCCACCGGAGGCACTCCAAGTCTGTCCAGACGACGTAAGACTTGACGTACCGCCATCGGCACCTGAGCCACCAGCCTCCCCACCACCTCCGCCACCGCCAACACCCCCCAATGACGTACGTTGCCCGCGGGACCCTCCTGAGACACCACCCCCCAAACCTCCTCGACCCGGGTTGGAAACGTTGACAGTTTCATCTCCTCTATTACCCGATTCTCCGTCTCCTCCCGTTCCGCCTGAACCGCCTGAACCGCCCGAAACGTCGACGTCTTTGTGACTAACCCGATCAACCGCGCTGCCACCAGCGCCACCTCCGCCACCGCCGCCGCCAGAACCGCCCGCACCGCCCAAAACTAGCACCGAAGCCGATGTGGCTAAACTGTCCCATGTCAACGTGTATGTTCCTGGAGCGGCATATTCAATCGGCGTGGTGTCGATCTCCGTCCGCCAGGTGCCATCGACCTTGACCCACGAACTCGCTGCCTGCCAAGATCCGGCCACCTTCACCCATGGTTTCGCCGTCAGCCAAGATCCGGCCACTTTCACCTTGAGCGTCATCGCTTCAATACTCGAACCAGATGTCGTCGTCGTCACCGTCAGTCGATTGAGGCGCGCTATCCGATATCGTGATTTTCCCCGGCAGCAGCGACGCCAGGTTCGCCGGCGTCAAAACCCGTGCCGTGTCAGTGCCGGTTTCTGTCTCAGCGTCAGTGGCTAATTCGACAATGCCTGCTCTAGCTTCTGTCGCAGTTCTGCTGAGTAGGCCCGCGGGAGTCACGGCACGCGCGGTATCGGTGCCCGTCGCCGTCTCCGCACCCGAGGCCAGCTCCACCAGACCGGCACGAATCGTAGTGGCGGTTCGCGACGCCAGAGAGGCAGGCGTGACCGCCTTGTCATCGTCCGTTCCCGTCTGCGTCTCCGCACCCGTGGCCAGCTCCACCAGTCCTTCGTCGTCGACCGTCGCGGATCCCGGGGCTTCAGGAACTTCGGTTATGTCCGGTGTCCAAGTCGCGTTGTTCGCATCGCCCGTCGGATCGACGTTTGTCGAGTCCTGGACCGAGAAGTAGAACTTGCCGCCGCTGTCTGTCACGAACGCGGGATGGAGGTAGGAGATCTCCGCGCTCCACTCCAAGCCGCAACCTCTCGTGTTCACTTCGAGGGCGAGGGCCGTCAGCTCTCGGAACAGTTGGTTGAAGTGCTCGCGTTTCGGCAGGCTCCCTCCGGGCTGCGAATATGTAGCGTCCCAACCGGCGGAGCGGGTCATTCCGCCGTCTTCGGGATCTTCCACGTCACCCGAAGCCGCCCACTTCTCGATTTTCAACGCGTCGGTGTCTCTAGCCATTACAAATCGCTCCTCAAGCTGAAGTAGTCAAGCTGATATCGTCCCAATAAACCACGTGCGCCGAAGATCGCTCGTCTATCCTCAACGCGAACTTGAGGGACTCACAGTCCACGTGCTGCGTGGTCGACGCTTCGAGGCGCTCCCAAGAGTCGAACGCGGTCGGATTGTTCGACTCGGTGTTGTCGAAGGTCTGAACCCCCTGGTCGTCTACCTCGCGGCAGACTATCTCCAGGTACACGTCCTCGAGGTCGAGACTGCCGCCGTTACCCGAGGCGACGTAGACCCATGCGGAGAAGGTCAACGTATTCGCCGGCGCCAAATCGCTGTAACGGACGTCTTCGCCGACGAAGACGCTGGCCGGCGGGTCTGTCGACACGCCCTGCTGGGTCGCGATCTTCCAGCTATGGTCTCCCGCGCGAGACTGCTCGTCACTCTGCTGGTAAGAGGCGACGCCGCTCTGTGACGGGGTCCGGTTCGCCGCGACCGGTGATTCGGGTCCTTCGCAGTCGCCGCCCACGATGTGCTCCCACGTCACATCCGAGAGGGACACGCCCGCCGGAGACGGGAAGCCCCCGACGGCGTTGAGGGCCGCCAAGGCGTGGCGGTATTGCGGGTCCAGGTAGTATCCGAGCACGTCGAAGGTCATGTCTCCGTTGTCTCGGTATCGGGTGACTGGGAAGACCCGGCTGGCCGAGCCTTCAAGATCGCTCGCCGAGCCGTCGGACATCAGGACTCGCGCTCTCATCATGAGAAGCCGACGGTACAACGCGTCGCCGACGGGGAGTCGCGGCGAAAGAGTTTCGTTCACCGTGTCGAACAGGCCTTGGTCGAAGCCGACTTCGCCGCTGCCGGAGAGCCCCAAGTAGTCGAAATCTCCCAAGTCTGTGGCGGGACGGCGAATTCCCAGCCGTTCACCGATTCTGTCTAGCCAGACGCCTGACGCCGTATCGATGCTAGCCATTCGCTCCAACTCGGCCAACGGCTTGACGATCTGATCGTCCACCAGTCCGAGCAACGCTTCGGCGAGCGCCCGCATGCGCGGGGCTTCACGCCACTGCTGGATCAGCAGATCCACGTTGGCCCTCGAATCGATGCGTTGCGCTATGTCGCTCATGACTGCGTCGCAGACACTGTGAGGTCGGCGGTTCCCAAGGTCAGCCTCTCGGTCAACTCGATATCGTCCCGATCCGTGACCGAGCCTTGAACCGTGCTGACCGAATCGAGGCCCAGATCATCTGCCGTGTCTCCTGTCGCCGCGCCCGTTACGGTCACCGGGTCGCCGTCCTCCGTCAGTGGAACGATGATCACGAACGCCCCATCGACGTAGGAGACCTCGACCTCGTCTAGCTCGGTCTCTGAGGTCGCCCGGAGCGTGGTCTGAAGCACCGAGGCGACGTCGTCGTAGCCGGTTACGGCGGAGAAGTCCAGGCCGGACGCCGTAGCGCCATGCAGCGTGACGCTGCCGGACTTGATCGAGTCCACGCCATTGATGATGTTCACGGTGTCTAGCCCCAGCTCGTCGGACTCGCTTCCTGTGAACGCGGCGCTGACACTGGTGGCCGCTCCGTTGCCGTCGAGAGGGACAGTCACGACGAAAGACGAGGCCGCGGCGACGTAGTCGACCTCCACGCTGGTCAAGCCGGCGGCGTTGGTGGCCCGCAGCGCGGCCTGGAGCGTAGACGCCACATCGTCTAGATCGTTGTCGCCGGAGAAGTCGAGCCCTGTGACCGTCTGTCCGAGGAAGATCACAGAGCCGTTGGTGATGCCTTGAAGCGTACTCAGTGAGGCTACCGATCCCGTCCCGATGACCACCGTCGCTCGACCGTGGAACGTCACGAGATCTGCCACCGTTCCAGCGCCGGTGATCACGGTGCCGGACTTGCGGCCCACGCCCAGTTTGACGTTATGCCCTGGAATCGTCAGCAAGGCAGCAAGAAGCCTCTGCGAGTCGAGACGCTCGCCGACGGCGAGTTTCTCGACGTGCTCGATCGCTGCCCGAATGATTCGCTCTGTCCCGTCAGACGGAAAGCCGTCGTCGAGCGAGAGAGCCAGCTTCATCTTGATCGGCACCGGCGCTGTTCGCGAGAACCGGACGGGAACGGCCCACCCGCCATGATGCGCCACCTCAATCGTCGTGTCTCCGCTGGTTCCGGCGCCTACGGGTTTAGATCTGGCTATGGCAGCCGCCACTTCTGAATCGGAACCGCCTCGGGCGACGACGCAGACCGAGTGAGCGCCGATTGCTTTGCCCTGAACCGTAGCTTCAACCGCTGCCGAGTTCTCTCTAATCAACGCGTCAGTCACGCCTTCCACATCTAACACCGCCGCCAGGATCGCCTCAGCAGACGCAACGGAGTTTCGTGCGACGAGCTTCGCGTAGCGGGCCCTGTATTCGGCGTCGGTCTCGATGTTCCTGCCGAGACTGGCGGCCTCGTCGTTCGTCACCGAGTCCCAGCCCACGACCAAGTCGAATATCTCGGTGAGGGTGTCCGCTGCAGCTCGCACAGGGCCTTCCTCCACCGACCTCATCTCGGCATCGACGCTTCCAGAACTGCCGATCGTAGCGTCGCCGGTCAACTCGAACACGTCGCCCGCGCCCGTGCTCGCCCGCGATCCTTCGGGAACAATGGTTCCCGCAACGCCTGTCAAGGTCACGCTCACAGTCGACTTCGTGCCTCTCAACCGCTCGATGCCCAGCAGCGACCCTAGATCGTCGAGCTGCAATCCGATGGACAACGACAGCGACACGCCGCTGGCGACAGCGACCAGCGCCTCGTCCGCCTCGACCAATGCGAGGGCGAAAACGCCGATCAGCTGTCCCTGCGGAGTGTCTGGATCCAAATTGAGATCTGGCCCAAGCGCGGATCTCATCGCCGATCCCAGCGCGGTTAGATACTCTTCCAAAGAGGTTGGAGCAATGCCTTGCGGCGTGACGCGGGCCATCGTCTAAATCTCCGTCTCCAAGTCCATCCTGCCGAACTCGGTGTCGATCTCGGCTCGGACGGACAGCTTGCGCGTGTGCCGGTCGATGGTCGTCTCGATCAATGCGACGTCCACCACGCCCTCGACCTTCAGGATCTCCGACTTGACCAGCTGTGCGGCGGTCGCGGCGTCTACCTCTGCGAACACGCCCTCCCTGTAAGGAGTTCCTGCGTCCTGCTGGAGGAACCACTCGCCTTGAATGAACCGGAGTCTCCAGACGACGTGCTGACGAACCGCCTCCATGCCGGTCGCGAGGGATATGTTCCCTTGCCGGTCGAGTTCGATATCTTCGATTGCCGAAACGGTCGTGATCATCTACTGCTCCGTTTCGGTGGTCGTCACGTTTGCGCCTTGGATCGCTACGTCGCCAGCTGTCACCAGCCGAATGCCTTCTGCATCGATGGATATCGAGGTGGTGCCATCCTCGTTCTGCATGGAGGCGCGGCCGTCGGTCACGATGCGCAAGCCGTCCCCGTCGATCACTATCGATGTCGTGCCGTCGTCGTTCTGAATCGACAGTCCGTCTTCGCTCACGGGCGTGAGGCCGACCGGTCCGAAACCGGCTATCGCCACTGCGTCACGCTGGCTGAAGAACCCCTGGCCGTCCGGAGGCGCTTTGGCGTGCGCCTTCTTAAACCCGCCGATGCCGCGCTGGCAGAAAACCAGCAGCACAGGATCGTCACGTCTCATGGGAAACGTCATCGAATAACCGCCTCCAGCGGGAAACACCACCGGAACGTTCGGCACGACGCCTCGATCGATCTGGTTGCCTTCTGTATCGACCACTGGAATGGCGATCCTCACATCGGCTCTGCGTCTGCCTCGGTCGTAGGTTTCGATTAGACCCGGCAAGCTCGTGTTGACGCTCTTCATGTACTGGTTCAGGGCGAACCGCATCACTCGGGTAAGACCTGGGGTTCGGACGTCTCCGTTGAGGCTGGTCATGCGTTCAACCTCACTGCTTCCAGTTCGGTGGCGAATTCGCCGGTCCAGTTGTCGCCCTTGTGCGAGATCGCCACCACCTTGAACCGACCCTCCACAGTATCGCTCTCGATCACCAGCTCCTGATCCAGCGAAACATCTCCGTTCAGAAGCATCTTGGCTCTGGCTCCGGCGTCCGTAAGCGTCGGCGAACCGATCATGCCGGTGTCGCTGTTCAACAGAAACGCTGACTCTTCCGACGCCTGTCCGGGCACCGAGAACAGAAGCTCCCCATCAACCTCGTACCACTCGATCCCGCTGGATCGGAGCACCGACGACAGCACGTTCTCGCCGCTGTCGGGGTCCAACGAACCGTCCACGGACATTGGAGGCAACGCGCCTAGCTTCGACCCGTCGACGGTCAAACCCATGTCGGAGGCCACGTCTTGGAGCACAGTCTCCATCGGCACGGCTCCCCCGTAGGATCTGCTGACGATGGTCTCCTTCCTCGCCCGGTCGGATGCCCCGACGGTTACCTTGGCGATGCGGTCAGGTCCAGATTTTTCGACTTCGACCTTTCTCACTTCACCGCTGGAGATGCGTGAAAGCCTGCCTTCGTAACCGGCGAACAGGTTAGCTCTTGCTCCAGACTCGGCGATCAACGCCTCCGATCGACGGGAAAGGTTGTAGATCTTGATCGTCGAGGGCGAGGGGTCGGCGTGCACCTCCTTCTTGACGTCGAAGTCGACTCGAAGACCCTCGACGCTGAGCTGCGTCTGGCCCTCGCGTTCGAACACGACGCTGACGTTCCTGAGATACGAGTGTCTGTTGGTCACAGCACCCAGTCCACGGCCTGCACGTCCTCTGGCGAGAGATAGACCAGATCGTGCGTCTGCCACCCGTTGCGATCCAGCACGGCGTCTCGGTTGCCGGACTTAGGCGCCGCCACCAAGTCACCTGGGAACGCTGGCGACTTCACGATCCGGTTCCGAGAGACGATCTGCCTGCCCAGCACGACTGCCGCATCCCGACTGTCGTACACCGATAGCTGCCACGAGGATGATGAAGGAAGCCATGAAAGCTGGAGATGGTAGCGATTCGCACCTAGTTGCGGGTTCATCGTCTGCCTCGGCGCACTCTCGTCCAATTGGATCCTGCGCATCTCCACGACCTGAAATCTCTCGCCCTCGTCAGACTCATCCACACCTAGATACTCCATCTCCGATTGCAGATACGAAGCGTCCTCCTCGCTGACGAACTGAGGCACCACGTTGCCATGGTCCAACGTGCCGATCCTGTCGGCGGCAGGGCCGGTGGAAGCAGACGTGTCGCGCAGCTCGCCGCGCAGCTCGCCGCGCAGCACCTCCTCCAATTCGAGGGTGAACCTGAGCGATCCGCCAGTGCTCCTATCGACTGGGGCGGATGCCTTGGTTATTAGCAGGTTCTCGTATGTGGCGAGAAACGTCGCGACAGTGATCGTCTCCCGGCGATCCATGAGGTCCAAGATGTACTGCCAGGCATCAGCAGGCCGCTCGTCAGCGGACGACCCGGCGCCGATCGGTCGCCACGTCGAAGTCCATCCCTCGAGCGTCAGCTTGAGCGGTTGGCGAACGGCATGATCGATCCTCGTCTCTCCGTCTTCGACGGGGTAGGAGGTCGTCGCGACTTCGACAGTGTGCTGCTCGGAGAGAAAGCCGTCGAATCTACCGGCGATTCCTCCCGCCAAAGTGGACAGGACCACCGACTCCGACGACTGCGGCGCTATCGATCCTCGCTCGGGCTGCCTCGTTCCGAACAGGCCCGAGACTGTGCCTTCGAGTCCTTCTGTGGTCATTCGGCTCGTTCATCGCTTTCCACTTCAGGCCGCGGCGTTCACGCCGTCGTAGTTCGGGACGATCTCCTCGAACTCGAAGGTGAACATCAAGTTCGCCACTTCGCCCTTGCCCATCGTCTGACCGAGCGGGGCCGTGGTCAGTATCCCTCGCTTCAGCGCGAACGAGAACCTTTGACGACTGTTCTGGATGCCTCCATCGAATATGCTCGGCTCGCCTTGAAGCGAAAGCAGGGCCTGCTGCATGAAGACCTTGGCCGACTCCGAATCGGGCAACAGTTTGATCGTCACAGGCCCGCCTCTGTCCCCAGTGGGAAAGGCAGCCATCTGACCGCTCGCGCCCCTTCGAACCGTCGCCAGCTCGAAGGCGTCGGGCATCGTCAGAGCGTCGGTGTCTTCGCTCCAACCGTCGACGGTGTGACCGCCGATGTCCACAATTGTCTCTGTTATCGAGATGATCACTTAGCTTCTCCTTCAGTTTTCAAACGAGAGTTCGATGTCGGCGAAGTGGATCGCGCCTGAACCCTTCAGAAACACGCGGAACGGTGGCGACAAGCGTTTGTCACGGTTCTGCTGAGACTGAGATTCGAAGCTGCCCACGGCGATCAGATAGCCTCGGTTCAACCTGCCGTCGAAATCGAGGATTCCGGTGGCTAGCCGTATGTCCCCCGCCAGGGATTCCGAGACTTTTCCGGATGCGATGCCTCCGTTGCGCCTGCCTGCTTCGCACACGCTCTCGATGGTAGATTTGATGCTCGCAAGCCCGTCACGCGTCTGAGGCACACGTGTGGGATGCCTGCGCAACAGGTTGTAGACGTCCGTCTGAATGCGATTCACGATCCAGTCGAGCCAGAACTGAACGTCGATCCAGCCTCCTGGCTTCAGCGTCCAGCCCTCGGCGAGTATATTGTCACCGCCGAACGGCGAGTAGTGGTTGATCCGCTTGCGATCCAGCTCACGCTTCGACGCGGAGTCGATAACGTCCGACAACGTGCCCGGAAGCGACTTGAACTTGCCTGTTATCAGCGTGTCCGCGCCGTCGAAGTTCACCGTCGAGAATCTCGCCGCCAGAGAAAGCGCCTTGTAATCTTCGGTATCAGACCATACGACGAAGACACGTTCCGATTCGAGCGCGGACAGTTGAGCCGCCAAGCTCGTGTCTTCTTGCGCGGTGAGCGCCCCCACGTCGTGCGAATCCGCTGCCAGCATATGTTTTTTCGACTCGACCCAGGCGGCGACGTCGAGGACGCTTTCCGTGTCGGCAATCGAGCTGTCGACTGCCACGAAGTACCACCCCATCTCGTAGGTGTTGATCGCCTCCATCGCTTCGGCGATGCTCTCGGCGGTCTGACCGTCTTTGACCGCACCGGTGTCGAGGCCGAAGTCGCCGGCCGCTGAACCGGCCAAGGGCCCCGTTATGGGGAACGGAGCGGAGACCGAGAATCTCTTGCCGGCCGAGTCGTACGACGCTTCAACCTCTGTCATGCCTGCGAGCGCCCTGATGGCCGTCTGCGCGAGAGAAGCGATATCTGCGAGCGTGGTCGCAGAGCTCAGATCGAACGTGGCTGTGGTTTGACCTTCGAACTCGAGCGTGCCCGCGGTGATCGCTTTCAGCGTGGCGAGCAAGGCAGGGGCGGATCCGCCCGTGAGAACCCAGGGCCTCGATTCCGTAGGCCACCTCGCGATCACCAGTCCACGTGGGTAGGGCGACTGCGAGAAGTAGGTCTGCGCGGCTTTATAAGGTTCGCTTTCGGCGGTAAAAACGTCCGCGACTTCGCTCATGTTTGCGTACGTCCGAACCTTCCCGGGCCCGGACTGATCCAGCGTTTCGTCGGTAGTGAGGAACAGGCCCCGTCCGAACTCTCTGCCCCGCGCTCCTCCGGGTGCCGCGCTCGCGGTCACCCGAACTATATCGTCAAGCTGCAATGGCATCTCTGATCTCCAATCGTTGGGTATGCGTTTCGTTCGAAACGATGATGTCCGCGCCTTCGAGCTTATTCACGCTCGTCGTCACACGTTCTCGGTAGCCGATGTCCAGATCCAACGAGGCACGCTCCTCGAATTCGAGGGTGATGATGTCGTCCACCCGGCGCACCTCGCTGACCAGGAGTGTTGCAATGCCGAGTTCCGCAGCGGCCTCCAACCCTTCCGGTGACGAGGTCCAGATCGAGAAACGCCGCGCCGCGTCCATCGCTCCTTCTCGGAACCACTGGACCGAATACCTGGCTCTTATCGAACCTGTCGTCAGAACGTCGATCTCGCCTGGCACGGACGAAAGCGACCTATGGGATTCGGGGATCCCCTGTACCGACGGGCTGATCATTAGCACGGTGGCGTAGAAGCCGAGCAGTGCAGAACGCCCGTCGTTCGCCGGGATCACCTGCCTGGTGTGCAACTCGGAACCCCGAGCGACGAAAGATCGAACAGAACGTTCTATGTCTTTGGTCAGAGGCTCAATCACTTTGACCGTCCTCTCTGACCGCCAAGACTTCAACGAATCCCTCCCGCGTCCAATCCTCGACGTGCTTGATTCTGTACCTCTTGCCTTCGTATTCGATTCGGTCGCCGTCGGTAGCGTTGAAGCCGACACGCATCGGTTTGAGGTCGTCGGTATCGATCCAGAACATGCGAGATTCTGAAAGCCTCCCACCCTCTGGAACGATGTCGCGCATCACCGCCGCGCTGGGAGGGGCGCTCACCAGCGAAACTTCCTCCGGCTCTTGCTCCGGACCGGCTTGGAATGTGCCGTCGGCAATGCGATGGCCTCGTTCCTGTCGAATGATCTGACCCGTCTCGGCGAAGCGGCTTTTGGCGATCTGCATTGTCATCTCTCCACCTCGTGAGCCACGGACTGTCTCATGAATCCGGTGTCTATCAACGGGTTGCTGCTGCCCTTACGAGCAATGGTGTCCGGTGCGTTGGGAGGCGTTCTGAGGGACCTGATCGACTCCTGGACCTGCAATCCCACGAACTCGCCGATATCGTTGGCCAGAGGCAGCTCGATCACCATCCGTTTCGCGTCGATCTTGTTCTTGACCAAGTTGGATATGCCCCTCTTGGTTCCCGAGTCGGCAAGAGCCTTTCTGAAATACGGTCGCTCGGGGATCCCTTTGTCAGGAGCGCCGAACTCGTTCACCGCTGCCACCAGAGCGACCGGAGTGCCGTCTTCGTATCTCGATGTGGAATAGAAACCCACGTTCACCCCGCGAACGCCCCCTTTGCCAGCTTCCCGCAAGGCTCGGCGAAGCTTGTCACCGCCTCTAGTCGTGATCGTCGGTTTTATCGCCATGAGGTGCTATCCATAAACTCTTGCCGAGAACGGGGTGGCTCTCTTTTCCAGCACAAGGAACGTCTGCCCGTAGCTGGTGCGTGTGAAATAAGCTTCATTCGGCTCACCTGCCTGAGACATGTAAGTAACAGACTTCGGGCCTACGGATTCGGAGATCACTTCCCCTGCCGCCGAGTCATCACTTCTGCTCAGCTCCAACAAATGGGCGATCAAATGCAACTGCGCCTCGTCGCTGGCCGAATGAATGTTGCGAGCTGTCTCCATGGCTCGCTCCACGTTCCTGTCCGAAACTGAGTAGAACTCAGGAAATCGGTCTCGGAATTCGAGGAAGTTGACCGTCACTTGTGCCTCCCGTTGAGCCTGCCGTCAATGTGGGAGACGTGCACTCGAGTCTCGTCGAGTTTCTCGTCGATATCATCCAACTTGTTGTAGATCCGTTCATTGGTCTTACGCTGGTGGTTCAGTGCCGACACCATTTCCTGCTTTTGCTGGCCGAACTTGTATATCCCCACTGCGGCCGCTCCGACCAATCCCAACAGCGACGTCAGTGCTACGATCAACTCTGGTTCGAATGTGCTCACGTGCGGACCTCCGTCCTGCTAAGCCTCGACGCCAGCGCCAACCCGATCGTCAATCCGACCAGGACCCCGGCTCCCGTAGACACGGCGATCACCCTCAGATCCTTCCAACCGTTCGAGCAACTCTTCGACGAGAAGCTTGGCGGCGGCTCCGAGGCCCAGACCGATTCCGAACTCTTTGAGTTCGACATACCCTTCATCTCCTTTGCGCCATGCCTGCAACGACTCGTAGCTGAGAAACGTCGCCGCAGCAAGATAAGCCCAGTGCCGATACCGAGGATCGAAGATGAAATACCCGCAAGTAGACCCGATACCCACGTGTGCAGTTCCGTCGAAAACCCGTCCCACATCGCTACTCCCTATCCTCGCGTTCGACTTCGAATCTCACCGCCGTGAGTTTCGCAGCTTGGGCCAGGCACTCCTCGTATGTCTCATGGCCGCGCCCGCTCATCAGAGCAACAGCCTTGTCCTGGTCGTCTCTGATCTGCCATCGCCACAATCCGGCCTTGGACAGCCGGAGCACGATGCGATACACGGGTCGCCGTCTGAAAAGGTTCATCTGTCTGCCCACCTTCCAAGTCCGAAGTTCCAGTCCTCGTGTTCCGCTACGCACCAGAATCCGGTAGTCAGAGCATCGATCCAAGGCACGAACCAATAGCCGAACCGGGGTGGATCGGTATGTCTTGTGCCCCATCTCGGACGGTGGTATTCACGCCATTCGATATCGAAGTGCTCGATCATTTTCTCCACGAAGTCAGGATCATCGATCTTCGCCCCGCAGTTACGCTCGTGAATAGTCGGCTCTGGCAAGCGTTCACCGTCGAGGTCGTAGACCCCTTCAGCTGAGGTGCAGATCCAAGGCTCCGTGTGCCCGTCGGCGAACACCTTTAAAGCACGCTCACCTGAAGGGCAGGTCGGATCCTCAATCACGGGCTGCGCGTTAACCACACCGACCATAGCGAATACAGCTATAAGCAGAACCACAATGATCACCGCCGAGGCAATCAATATGCGGTTGACAACAACAAGCTCCGCCTTCCTTTCAAGTTCGGAACGGCTCTGCATCAGACGCTGTCCTTGTATCGGATACCGACAGGCCGCTTCAACGCCAACGGACCGATGATGTACTCGATCGGCGCTGTGAAGTCGAATCCACCGTTGTCGTAGATCCCGATCACTCGAGGAGTCATGGGAACAGGCATCTCCATGATCTGGCGGTTGTTGAGCGCCACGATCATCCGGTCGGAATCGCTGTTCCCCGCGCCTTCCAACTCGGCGACGAGATGGAGGGTCGGCTGCTCGCTCGTGTAGGTGAACCACAGGTTGTGGGTGGCGAGATATTCCCATGCGGTCTGGAGCGTGTCCCCCAGACGGGTTTCGGTTACGTGCGACCCCTGCTCCAAAGGCAGATAGATCGAAAGTCCGTTTCGGACCGATCGCCCCAGCACCTCGGCGCTGTCCTCCACGAAGGCTCGAATCTCATCCGCGATTAATTTGATGATCTCGTCCGCGTCCATGTCGCCGATCTCTTTCGTCGAGTCCGATCGGCTGACGGAAACGGAACCTGTCGTGGGCTGGTTCAGCAGCCCTTTGAAACCTCGAGCATCGTCGCCGGTGAGTATCACCTCTTCGATGTGATCCATGGCGCCAACGGTGGCCGCTTCAACCGTCTCGGAGTCGAGGGGAACGCCGCCAAAGATCGCCCGTCTCAAGTCGTGACGGGTCCACTTCGGCACGATGCCGCCCTGATGGACCGTGTACGCCACGGTCCGAAGCGAGACGTTGGCCGAAGGCGCTGTAGTGCCGTCGGTCTCGATGAACCGGCCACGACCAACGCGGTCGAAGACCCGATACGAATACGAGTCCACGTTGTCAGGGATGTCGGTGACTACGGGCACATAGCCGTCGCCGCGGAACGCTCGGTACTGGATGTCCTCGACCAGCGCCTGCATCGCCTGCAGGTTATCGGTGAGGTAGCCCACACCGACCGCGTCCTCGTTCTGCATGTACGCGTCGCGAGTTCGCAAGGCGTCGAAGTTGTGCGAGTCCTCGGCCATCGCCAAGTAACTCTCGAAGGCACGAGAGTCGGCTTCCCGCATGTCCCTCAGGTGTTCGTAGTCAAGAGCCTCTCGGCCAAAAATGTCTGGCATTTCCAGTTCCTTCCTATCTCGTGGCCGCACCCGACAGGCGCAGCTCAACTATTCCGCCACTGGCAGCTTTTGTGGCTGCCACGATGGAAAATCTTGGAAGCGAGTTGATGGCACTTCGAACATAGTTGCCGATCGCTTCGTCGCTGCCGCTGACCGCGCCCTGAACATAGGCACTCACACTGGCGTCAAGCCCGTTGATCGCGTCCTGAACGTAGGTGCTCACACCAGCCGCGTTAACAGTGCCGTTGTAATCGGCTGGGGCAGTCGCGTCGAAATCGTTAGGAGCCACAGCAGAGAATCCAGCGATCGTCCGGTCGTATTTGACCCAGTCGTTATCGACCTGATCGAACACCACGAGGTCTCCATACTTCAATGCTTCTCCAGCTTTCGCGTAGAAGTGGCCCATAACTGCGATCTTGGCCGTCGAGTTCGCTTCGAACTCGATCACACCGCTGTCGTTAGGTTTCAAAGCGGAATCGAAGCCGACAATCCCGCTAACCTCGAGCCTTTCAGACGCATCGTCCGGAAGACGCCACTTCTCGGTCGCGTCGTCGAACAGCACTCCGTAACCCGGCTTCACCGCATCGGACACCTGTCCGAGCTCGAAGAACGTGGGAGTGTTCGGCCTCGCGATCCCGCCGTAGTAGCCGATGCCCTGACGGGTCGTGTAGGTGTCTTGGATAACCATTACTTACCTTCTTTCCTGTAGTAGCGGCGCATGTCGATGAAGTTCATCGGGGTCCCTGCGTCCTTGCCGGATCCAGCCTCGCTGTTCAGATTCGCCGTGATGCGTTTCCGCTCGCTGTCGGCTTTCTGCCGGGAAGTGATCTGGGCCTCGAACCGGCCCTTGAGATACTCGTCGCTGTGCTCGTCCGCATCCTTGACCGAATCGCCCAGAGCGGCAAGCATGAGTTCTCGCCTGCTCATCGTGTGCGGCTTCGCGTCTTTAGGCAGAAGCGGAGCGGCGCTTTGGATCAAGGAGACCCTCTCCCTCACCGCCTCGTCGTCGCCTTCTCCTGCGTCATCCGACTCCTGCTCGTCATCCCGCTCCTCTTCATCCTCCTGACGCTCCAATGCAGGTCCGAGTTTCTCGGCCACCGCGTTTGCGACTGCCTCGGCATCGACGCCTGGTCGATCCTCGTCGTCCTCGGAGTCGTCTTCAGCCATGGCCGCTGCCACCGCCTCGCCGACAAGTTTCCTCAGTTCTTCGTCTGTCATGGGTTTCTCCTCGCTCAATATCCGCACGGTCCTACCCGCGCGGCCTTTGTCCACAATCGCTGCATGGTTGATCTGCAGGGGCGAAGCCCCTCTGAACTGGTACTGACGACCTTCCCGCGCCCCTTCGTCTGGTTTGACAAGCACGTGGGACGCGATGCTCACCTCTTCCACACCTCTCTCAACCGCGGCGATAGCTACCGGATCCGTGAGGATCAGCGAGGCTCCGAGCCTACCGCCTTCGATCTCACGGACATCGTCCCCGACGTGGCCCACCGCGTATGCTGAATAGTTCTCGCTGGTGACCGGTTGATCCGGATGACCGAACGTCACCGGCTTCTTGCGGGCCGACTCGATAGTCGAGTCGGAGAAAATCACGTCGCGGTCGAGAAGAATCCCGAAGCTGCTGTTCGCTGCATCGCCCTCCAAACCGAGTTCGGATCCGTAGATGTCCTGAACACCGACTCTTGTGAGAGCCGCCTCCGCTTTGAGATAGCCTTCGGGAGTTCTCTCCCTCTTACCGAGACGGGCTTCCGCCTTGAACGTGACCTGCTTATATTCGTTTTCGGATTCCGGCAAAAGAAAAACCCCGTGCTCTGTCCTTGCGGAGGCTGCACGGGGTCGCTGGGACCGCGGTGTGCGGGGACGCTGAGGTCCGCGGATTGACCTGCTTTCAGCGCATTATATTACATTTCTTTTCGGTTCTGCGCCTTGCATCGCCAGGCGAGCCGCGCCTTCTCTCAACTCCGAGTTTTCTCAAATTCCTCGAATCGGATCCGAAGTCCCAGGGCGCCCGTGATTTTCAACACAGTCCCAAAGGAAGGATTCCCATTCTCAGACAGTGCTTTGTAAATCCCGGACCGATCGAGACCTGCTTCGCGCGCCAGTCTGCTCATGTTTCGGGCGCGGGCGATGTCGCTCAGCGCGGCTCGGATCAGGCTGCCATCTCCGGGATCTTCTTCCGCGCACAGCTCCAGGTACGCCCTCGCCCGTTCGTCGGTATTGATGTAATCGGCTGCGTCGAACTTTGTCAATTTGTGAGGCATTATTCATCCAATTCTTTTGCTATTCGTTTGGCTCGCGCCATGTCCCGTCCCTGCGTCCCCTTGTCGCCGCCGCATAGCAGCACGACGATGTCGGAGCCTCGACGGACGAAGTAGAGCCGGTAACCAGGTCCATATCGGATCCTAATCTCGGACACTCCGTCTCCAACCGAGCGCACGTCCCCAAGATTCCCTTGAGCCGCGCGGTTCATGCGGAGAGTGATCGCGGCTACTGCTCGGGAGTCTCTCAAGCGTTGAAGCCATCGGCTGAAAATCTCCGTTTGAATAACCTCGATCATGTTTATATTGTAGCCTATAGTCTACATTTTGTCAAGCGTTTATCGGGCTCGATTTCAAGATTCGGCCAGAGATATTCGAAGCTAATGCCCCGCGGAGCGAGGTCAGGGGACCGATCCGGAGTTGATCGCCTTGCAACGACGGCATCGGAGCCGCCATGGCCTGGTCAACACGTCTCCAAGAACTCTGTTGCATCGCCAGCACCGCGGACGCTCATCTGTGACAGGGAGATTGGGTTCAATCCGCTGCATCATCAGCTCCCTCCGAGTACTTGATTCCTGTTTCAGGGATGACAGGCGTTGCTACGCAACGACAAAGGATCGGCTCGCCTGGATGCCCGATGCTAGGGGGATTGTCCCATCGATGCCTGCTGTTGTCCAACGAATTGTGCTCGGATCTCACCCGCTCGTCTTGACTGGCGCGCCACAAGTATTCTTCGATCCCCATTTGCGTGTGCCTGGCTTGTGTGAGCCTGCCAACCGCCTTCGAAGTCTGGTCCCTCGTGATGCGGCGAAGGTTGTAACCCGACGACTTGAATTCGTCCCGCAGCGTGTCCGACAGCAGTTTCTGGTCGAACGGCGCCTCGGCGAACCGCTGCGTCATACGGTTGTAGAGCCCATCTTTTATGCGATCGGGAATCGTCCTGATCAATCCCACGTTCTCACGTCGCCAACTGTTCAGCAACGGTCGCACTCCGGCATCTGACAACAAGGGTCGGACGTCTATGCCGAGCGCCGTGCGAAACGTCTGCGCCAGCCGTCTGGAGTGATACCCCTCGATCTTCGTGGCAAATGCAGCGACTTCAGCCTCGACAAGCAATTCCATCTGCCCTCGATCCCAGACGATGCGGCGAACCGCGTCGAGAGCCATGGATGCAGCGGAGGCTTCAGTCAATCCCTCCCGGAGCTGCTGCATCAAGGGAGCGAGCACTGTTCTGCGCAACGCAGACTCGTACGCCCGTTCGTCGATGCGACGGGGACGTACTGGATTTGGGCGACGCGGCACGATATGCAACTCTTGTATCGAATTGTAAGATTCAGATCAACGATATCCGAAAGAAGGTGCGAAACATGATCAACGCCGCTGAATCAGAACCTCAGGTGGACTTGAATCGTCTGACCGACGGTCTTTTGAAAACCGAATTTGAGATCGAAGGAACGCTCTTCTTCGTCTCGAAGCTTCCCTCGATGGAAGCGTGGCACTTCCTCGATCGGTTGAGACGGGAGCTGGGGAGATCGGCGCTAAACGTGATTCCAAAGAGCGAAAACGACGAAGGCGCGGGTGCTGCGATGTTTCAGGCTATTCTCCACATGTTCCTGTCACTCGAGCCGGGATACGTCGACGAAGCGAGAAAACAAATGTTCGAAAAGGTCGAGTTCGCCAACTCGGGCCATAAACGACAGAAATTGGCGGGCGCCGAAGACTTCGCATTCAACGAGCTTGGGCCGATGGCGGTGTACGAAGTTCTGGTGAGGTCCTTCGCCGTAAATTTTACCAACTCGCTACGAAAACTCGTTTCAAGCCTAGGGCAAATGGGGTTGATTGGAGACCAGCCGAGCCAATAGGTGTACCGACGTTCTTTTCTGTCCCGATCGACGCCGGTCTTTGCTCCTACATCGACTGCAGGGACCACTTGACGCTCGACGAGGTGGCCGATCTCAACGAGATCCTCGCAGTAAGATACGAGAACGAACGCAGAGCCTACGAAGATGCTGAGAAAAAGGCGAACCAGAAAACGAGGTGAGATTTGACGCTGACCCCCGAAGACAAGGAACGCATCGAAGCCGAGGAGCGAGAACGGGCGCGAGTGAAGTCAGAGATCGAAGAGGAGAAAGAGCGACGACCACAATGGAGCGAGTTGACATTCGGCCAGAAGTTCAATCGGGTAGGTAATGGACTGACCAGAATATCCTGCGGGTTACTCCTTCTACCGTTCTTGTTGATAATCATCTATCTATGCGTCATGTTGTTTTGGGAATTCGCACTTTGCCCGTTATGGGACTTACTGCCTCTGGCGAGTTGCGGATAGGAGGAATAATTGGCCACAGTCCTAGACACCTTCGTAACCAACTTTCAGTTCAAGACCGACACTAGAGGACTGGACGCTGCCGAGTCACGGTTGCAAGGATTCAAGAGGTCCCTCGGCGGTATGGCGCAAGGACTGACCGTCGCTTCAGCCGCGCTGACCGGTGTAGGGTTCGTGGCAGGCAGAACCATCGTCTCCTTCGAGACCTCGATGAACAACCTGCAAGCCACGCTTCAACCAACCGCCAACGAGATGGCCGAGCTTCGGGAACAAGCGGAGGAACTCGGACGAACCACTGCATTCAGCGCCTCGCAAGCGGCGGACGCTCAAACCCAGCTTGCACAAGCAGGTTTCTCGGCAATTCAGGTACTCGGTGCCATGCCTGATGTGCTGAACTTGGCAGCTGCCGGACAGCTTTCCATGGGAGAGGCCGCTGCGCTGACGTCCATCCAACTCAACGCCTTCAACCTGGATGTTTCCCAATCTCAGAGAGTGACCGACGTGCTCGCTCGCACCGCTACCAGCACACAGACCACAGTCAGTCAGCTGGGACCGGCATTCAGGGTGGTCGCTGCAACTGCCCAAGGGTTAGAATCCTCGATCGAGGAGACTGCAGCAATGATCGGTGTGCTACGCAACAACGGTCTCCAAGCCGAGCAAGCAGGAACCGGCCTGCGCAACGTGCTCGGTAGACTGGTCGATCCATCGGGCGAAGCGGAGCAAGCCATCCGCGGGTTGGGCCTCAATGTGGACGAGTTGAAGCGGCTCATTCAGTCCGGCGGTGTCTTGCAAGTGTTGGAAATGCTGGGAAACGCCGGATTGGGCGTGGCGGAAGCACAAAAGCTATTCGGACTCGAAGCCGGCAGCGCAGGCAGGATACTGGCAGAGAACGTCGGTCAGGTTCGGGCTCTGACCCAATCATTGGAAGCGGCTCAAGGCGCCGCAGCTGAAATGGCGACCACGCAGATGCAGGGACTGCCAGGCGCGATGCTCGAACTAAAGTCAGCGAGCGAAGGTCTCCAGTTGCAACTAGGTGCATCGGGCCTTACCGGGGTACTCGAGCGTGGCACCGACATGCTCAGGAGCCTTGCTTCGTGGTTGACCAACCTTTCGTCGGGACTACAGCAGATGATAGTGATTGCCGGCGCATCGGTCGTGGTCCTGGCTGCATTGCACATCGTCTATCGAGCAGTGAGTTTCGCCCTTTATCCTTTCATAGCAGCAATCCGGGCTTCGGTAACGTGGCTACTAGCGAAGGATGGTGTGCTTCGAACGAGGGTGATCCCTGCTCTGATAGGTTTCGGTAGAACTCTCTGGACTCAGACCTTGCCTGCAGTCTGGAGATTCATCTTGAGCATCGGGGCCGCTACTCTTGGCGCCTTACGTTTCGCTGTCATCGGAATAGCCGCCGCGATAGGTGCTGTCATAAGCTTCGGGGCCACGATATGGGCCGCAGCCATACCAGCTCTTGCCGCCTTCGCCGCAGGAGTCTGGGCCGTTACAGCGGCTCTCCTCCTCAACCCCATCACGTGGATCGTGCTCGGCATCGTCGCGCTGATCGGAGCTTTGGTTTTGCTTGTCGTGCACTGGGACACCGTCAAGCGTGTCGTGACGGATTTTTGGGCCAGGTGGAAGAACTGGATCACCGGTGCTCTGCTGGTGCTCATGCCGTTCATTGGCATCCCGCTGCTCATCGCACGCAACTGGAACAAACTACGCCGGTTCTTCACCGACCTATGGGACTGGATCATTGTCAAAATCCAAGCCGCCGTCGAAAGTGTCTTGAACATCATCAGACCGATAACCAACGCCATCGGAGCCATCGCCAATCTGTTCGGAGGGCAGTCTGCAACATTGAACGTTAGGCCGGCAGGACAACTGGCGACCGAGTTCGCAGGTGGGCTGGCTCAAGGCACGGCGTTGCTGCCAGTTGCACCAGCCGCATCCTCGATAACCAATTCTTCGTCCATCTCCAACCGTTCGACTCAAGTCGACAAAATCGAGGTGAACTCGCCCATAACGATTAACTCTCAGAACGGGGATCCTAACGAGATCGCTCGCCAGGTGAAAGAACAGATGGGCGACCAGTTCCAATCGGTGTTGCACGACTTCGACAGCAACGTCCGGGAGTAAAAAGGGTGAATCGGAGTCACGTTGTTGCATAGGAGTGAATCCGATTCGCCTGATTGCAAGCTTCGGTCTAGGCGTGGCGGCATCGTTTAAGACAAGGTCGTGATTCAGGATCACGACATGAGGACAGTCAGAAAAAGGGGGAGAGGACACGGATTCCCGCCGCGGTTCCACGATTTTAGAATCTCGTTTTTACCGCTAGCCAGGTACTGTACCCTTTGAATCCATTACCTTCAGCTTGATTAGGGAAGTACAGCTAGGAGGATTTCTTCCTGGAAACCGTGAAGGCAAAGCGGGGCTTAGCCCCGTAGAAAACCGGGGCTGTGCCCGCCCTACCCTTATTGAACTCACAGTGTTCCGGGATCAGGCCCTTGAGACCGTCCTGACAGCTCAAGGTGGCTGCTAATCTTTCGGGTGAATAAGGATTACCCGGTCCACGCTCCAGCCTGGCGTCACGTCGCGGCTTTGGACACCCCCCTGGTAGCCGATGGCTTCATGCGTTCCTGCCAGAGTGTCTGGCCTTGCGGCTTTACCGTCCCAGGAACACGCCAAGATCCAATTCTAATGGTTACTCGCTACGCTGGCAACCCCGCTTTTCGGCGCAGTTGTTCGCGTGTGAACTTAGCTCAGATCCTCTAAAGAACCGAACACGGCATCGCCGTCGAGAATCGACCTTCCTTCGTTCTCGTCGATCAGTCCTGCAATCAATTCTGCGCCTACCGCGCGTGACGTGACCTCGGCGACCTGGGCCAGCTCGATTTCTGACAGATCGAGCAGCGAATGGAACTCGTACGGCAGCGGCTCAGGGATCGCAGCGTCTTTCACCAGCACAGCGTCCAACCTGGACAAAGGACCCGTCAGACTCGCCTTCTGCATGGCAGCCACTCGAAGCGCGTAGTTCCTCATGTCGCTCTCGCCGGTTGCGTTCAAACCGATGGGCGACTGACCCCAGAACCTGGTCGCCGGGATGTCGGCGGCAGCAGCGAGCCTGCGGGCGTATCGGTCCATCAGTTCGGGCAACCCGGAGAAATTCACGCCCACACGAATGAATTCGTCCTCTTTGTCTAAGAAAAGATAACGGGTGTTGGCGAGGGTGTAGGCAATGTTCTCACCGTAGGTCTCAGGCGAGATCTCATCGATGCCGCCTCTGCCGGAAAGGACGTCTTTGAAACCCTGCATCCGTATCACGCCCGTGCTCGCCACCGCCGACAGGTGCCCGACGTTGGCTGCCATCGCAACGTCCTGCTCTATCGACAACAGAACCGGAACGATCTCGGGAACACCCCATTCACGATCGTAAGCATCCCACTTGGCGACTGACAACGGCGTCAATCCGTCGAACCTCAGCACCCTCGATGCGTCGACTTCGATTTTCTCCGTGTCGCCGTACTTGAAACGATAGATCGAGACCTCGCCGAAGGTCGGAGAAAATGGGTCGTTGTCACGGGCGGCCACTTCAGCGTCAAACCTGTCAAACACAATGAGATTCTTGAGGTCGCCCGGGACCAAACTGTCCACGTTCAGAGGCTCAACCAAAGGAGCTTCGCTGGTGACCATAACGAGAAATGCCGATCCGAAGAGCCTTCCGGCTCTCATCGCCTGTGAGAGACGATCAGAGACCTTGTGGCGAAGCTCAGCATTTCGCATGGCTCCGACTTCTTGATCCTTGCCGGTGAAGGAACGCCAGCGGATCAGCATATCCTCGATTGGTATGTCGATGAACTTGCGCGTCGCCCAAGACTCGACGTACAGGACTTCAAGATCCTTACGCGACTGGATCTTGGTCGGCACGAAAAACCCTCCGACGGACTTGTCGGTAGGGCCTCCGATGCCGGTGCGTGGGTTTCTGAAACCAGCCCTAGTCTCGACGCTGCGCTCATTCTGAAGCGCGGCCTCTGATTTGATCAGACGGTATCCGAAAGGCAGATCGATCATGCTGCCATTTTAAACATCAGTTGCGATTTCACAACGCTTGGGGTGACGACTAGGGAACACGAAGTTCGAAATGCGTCCTCTAGGAGGACGGATTAATGCGTTATCCCGGATAACGGTTTAATTCAAGAGGGAACCCTTAAGCCGGACCTGGAATCCCATGCGAACGCGAGAGCCGTAGCATCGTAAAAGTCGGGCGACGGAGCGTTCTCGGGCTGCTTGTCGACGACTATGCGACCCGCAATATCCTCGTCCCATTCAGGCTGCGAGAGCTGCGCCATGAAATGCTCGAGGCGTGGGATGCGCGGCGATATGAACAAGCATTGGTCCTTATCTATGTTTTCTCCAGCTAGCAACTTCGACGTCTGCTGAGCCCTGAGACGTAACGCCCACGCCAACTGTGCGTTGCGACGTGCGAAGAAGCCCCTGTTCGCGACTCGATAGCTGTAGTTCCGATCAGGCCCAGCGACTGCTTCACCGAAGTTGACGGGACGTGCTGCGTATTCCCTATCGGTCATCTCTGTCAAATAGCTTCGAACACCCGCACCCACTCCGCCAACGTCGTAGTAGAGCATTCTTGCGCCGTTCTCGCGGCAAAAAGTGTCAGCTCGTCTCGCCGTGTCTCCCAAGATCTGAGAGGACCAAGAGTCGGCGCTTACGATCAGAGGCCCTTGACGTGCGACGAGAGCGTTTCGATCGGCTCCTGAATCTGCAACGTCGAGTCCTACATCGATCCGACCGTCGAGATCGGAGAGGTCCAGAGCATTGCAAGCCTCCACGCACTTCTCGATCATGGCAAACGGCAACACCTTGCGAACACTGCCCTCGTCGTCAGGCTCTCCGAGCCATATGTGAGCGTATCTGTCCGGCTCGTCGTTGAGGCATATCAGCCGTTCCTGCTCGAGCTCGGGAGGGAACCAGGGATTGTCGTAGTAGTTGACCTTGAGAACCGTCGCATCCTCGAGCCTGCTGGACGAACCGCAGAAATCTCGCCACACGGGGTCGGTCCGGAACCTGGGATTGAACGTGAACCATATCTCCGAACCGGGTTTGCGGATCGTCGGGTAGAGGATCTCACGGCTGCGCTCGCTCATCCGATGCGCCTCCTCGACCCAGACTCCGTCCACCGCTTCCCATCCACGTATCGATTCAGCCGAAGTATCGGACATACCGCGAAAGAAGAAATGGGACCCGTTCTTGCCGTAGATGTGATCCCTCTGGATGATGAAGTGATTCGACAGCCCCATCCGATGAATGCTGTCTTCTATGGTGCGCTTGGCCGATTCCTGAATCGAGCGCTGATACTCACGGACACAGGCCCAACGCATCGGACGCTGAGCAGCCATCAGAACCAGGAGTATTGCGACGGTCCAAGTCTTTGCGCCCCCTCGACCGCCGTAGAGGACCTTGTATCGAGCAGCCTTAAGAAGCTGATCCGCCCACCTCGGAAGGTGAGCCGCCGTCGACATCATGCCATACCACCCTTACGGAAGCATTGGGTTCGAACGGCGCACCATCTGGACCTGTGATCTCGGTCCTGCTGGTGCTGGTCACTGCGCCCAGAGACGTGAGTTCAAGCTCCGCACCCACCTTGACCAATCGATCGAGTGTCGCCGGAGTGATTTCATGCGGCTCCAGGTCCTGAAGCCTCATCGTCGCTTTAGCCAGTAACAATCTTGCTATCTGGACGTGCCGTTCTCTCGTCGCGATGATCTCCGCCTCTCGTCTGGCCCGTTCGATACGTTCCAGATGAGCATCGTATTCGTCGCATCTGGCAACCCAGTCCCAGCGCGACGACCAGCGCGACATCAGCGTCGTCGATTTACCCAACTCTTGAGCAACGGCTGCCAAACTTCGATCAGTTCCCTGAACGCGGTAAGTCACGAAGGCTTGAAACGCCTTCTGGGTCTCGTAGGGCCATCTCTCCCAAGTCGGTTTTTTGTCAGTCATTGGATGAAACTGATTGAGCAGCCATCGCTTCTAGACGGTCGGACTGCTCTAAGGCGATCTCGGTCAGCAGAGCTAGCGCGGTGCCGATGTTACGTACGTCCTTGAGCCGTATCCGCCGTAGCCGATTGTGAAGAGGTTGTTCATCTTGTCATCACAATACGCGCGTAAGCCGGGAAGACGAAACCTAGATGGCAGTTTCCAGATCGTCGGCGATCACGATCATCGGGATCGTAGACCGCTCTGACCTCCTCAGTCATGTTCTCGTATCTGTAGTGGATCGTGATGCCCATAGCGGGCTCCTTTCTATCCCCGTCGAGGGATCGATGAGTTGACTGCCAGAATCCCAGCGATACGGCAGCATGATTCGCCCCAGGCGGGGCCGTGCTCCATTGGTTTGTCGGCCAATGCATGGCCTAGTTCGTGAACGATGAGCTCGAACTGTTCCGAGCCTCGGAGAGCGAACCAATCGTCGCTCAGGTGCCGCACGTTGAATCTGATCGTCGGCATATTCGAATAGCCCGTGCAGTCCGCAACCGTCGATGACTCGGCCGGGGGCCTCGTCCCATGCGTTCTGGATCAGTTCCTTTACCAGCGACCAGGGCTGCTGGGACGAGCGGGTGCCGATCCTCAAGGCGACTCCGAACGCCCGCATCAGATTTCTCTCGCTCGAGCCCCTTCTGGGGCCTCTGGGGGAGATTGACCTAACGGGCATAGATTGGGTGATTGTCGGGGGCGAGAGCGGCGACGGCTACAGGCAGATGCACGGCGATTGGGCGCGGGAGATTCGCGACCAGTGCCTGGAACAGAAGGTGCACTTCTTCTTCAAGCAGTGGGGCGGCTTCCCGAAGTCGAAGCAGGGACGTCTGTTGGACGGATTGGAGCACAACGACTGGCCGGTGGTTGAGCAGTCCCACAAATTGGGATACCCGATGCCGGTTCGCCTTTAAGATAGCGAAGATCGCGGGATCAATCGGCGGACCCGACCGTCGAGGCGTTACAAACCTTTCGCTGGAATCGGTGCGCCGCCGGTCTGGTTTGGTTATCCATTTCCAGATCGTGGAAACCGGCGCGCAAGGTCAGTGAGAGCCTGACCTCCGCGTTGTTCGGAGACGGGGCGCATCACATGTGCGCCCCGTCCGAACGCATCGCCACTCGTGTTGACAAGAGACATGGTGACGCTTGAGAATAGGTTCGGAACGACCAAACGATAGAAGCAATAGGTTATGAGTTCCGAACTTTGCGCCAGGTGCAAGAAGCGCCCGGCCTCAGGCGGGTACAAGCGTTGCGGCGAGTGTCGACGCAGGACATCTAGCTACCAGAGCAACAGGGTGGCGCAACACCGGGCCGGCGGCGTGTGCCTCGACTGCTCCTCCCCCTCGCAGGGCTACAGCAGATGCGTGAAGTGTCGCGTGCTGCAAGCACACAGGATCCGCCTAGCACTAAAAGCAACAAGACGCAAAGTCAGCTGAGTAATACAGCTTCAACGTTCGTTGATTTTGTCGTGTTGTCTGGTGTATTGGCAGTAGACGCTCTCGGCGGCGGAGCTCACCCTCTAAGCCCGTTCGTCAACGCTACTCCCGCCTAACAAACAGATCCGCGTGTTCGTCAAGTCGCGTCGGTCCCGCCACCATTGACGAGTCTCTTCATTCCAATCGCCAAAGAAATCCGCATCCCAATACGCGAAGAATCGGAACATCCACATGTAAATCTCCGTCGGCCAATCCAAACCTCTATCCAAAAGCACCGATTGGTCGCAGACCTCCCAAAAATCCAACAACCGATCTCCACCCGCGTCGTATATGCCCAAAACATGGAATTCGATATCTTCAGGCGAAAGGTTGCCTAGATCAGGCGTTTCTACAATGCTCACCTCGCTCAGGACGGTAACCTCCACCGGCACCTCGACCCTTTTCTCCACCAGGACCGTCGCCTGAACCTCCCTAGTCGCCTCGACCTCCACCTCGACGGTCACAGGCACCTCGACCGTCTGCTGCACCAGTACAGTCGCCGGCACTTCGCGGGTCACCTCAACTTCGCGGGTCGCCTCGACCTCCACAGTCACAAGAACCGGAATCTCTCGCACGACCTCCACCGACACGACAACCAGCCTCTCGACCTCCACCGTCACATCGCGCGTAACCTCCACTTCGACTTCCCTCGTCTCGACCACAGGGATCTCGACCGTCACGACCGCCGGTTCGGGAGGGGTGCACGCTGCCAGCACCGCCGCCAGCACCGCCAGCGCGAGCGCCCCGAGCGCTATCGACAACCAATGCTCAATCCTCATATCGAAATCCTTTCAACCTCTGTGATCAGCGTTGACGTGCCAAGCATCTTAAACCTCTGCCTTGAGGCTCCTGGGCTTCGAAGTCGCAACACCAGGCAACGTCGTGACCGATCTGTCCAAGACAGATTTCGTGAATGCCTAGTGCCGATTGAACAACGGCGCATCGCTAATGATCCTGTTCCGTGCCAACTCTACAGTCTCCGGGTTGATCTCGATGCCGATGAAGCCCCGGTTGTTTCTGAGGGCGACGACTCCAGTGGTCCCTGATCCGGCAAAAGGATCGAGCACCGTGTCGCCCTCTTCGGACCCTGCAAGAATGGGTAGCTCTGCCAGCCACGTGGGGAAGGTGGCGGTATGTTCCCCCTTGAAGGGTTGAACGGGGAGCGGCCAAACATTGCGGATACGTGCCGTTTCACCTAGTCCGGCGATGGTTCTCTCCTTGACCGCGCTGGGATTCTGGCCCCGCGCTTTTTTGTAGTCCTTCCAGGCGCTGCTCTTCCGGGCACGGAAGCCCCGCATCATGTCTTTCTTGGTGCTCTCGGCGATCGGCTGGGCAATGGCGTCGAAGTCTGAGAAATACATGTCGGATTTGCTGAGGAAAAAGACGTACTCGTAAGAAGACGCAGGTCGATCATTTCCGCCACTCGCCAGACCGTTCAACTTGTGCCAAATGACGGCGTCGCGGAGATACCAGCCGTCGTGTTGCAGTGCGAAGGCGAGCCTCCAGGGAATCCCAATGAGGTTCTTGCGTCTCAAGCCCTCCACACGCCGCACCACACCCGGAAGGCTGGTGCTTTCGCGTTTGGCCGAGTTGTTCAACCCTGGGTTCTTGTGGTGCGGCTTGTGAGCTCCGCCGCTGCCTGTGTAGCAGTCGCCGATGTTGAGCCAGAGCGTGCCGTCGTCGGTGAGCACACGCTTGACCTCTCTGAACACCTCGACGAGGTTGTCGACATACTCATCGACGGTCGGCTCGAGTCCCAGCTGTCCCAAGTCGCCGTAATCTCTCAGCAGCCAGTAGGGAGGCGACGTGAGGCACATGCGAACGGATCCCGACTCGAGCTTCGTCAGCTCCTCGATCGCATCGCCTTCGATGATGCGCCAGCTATTCATCCGACAACCTCAACCCCGCTCTAGCCGCGAGAGTGCGGAGCGCATAAGCTCCGACCAGCGGTACCACGCCATTGCCGAGGACTCGATGTCTCTGAGTCCGATTGGCAGTAGCGTCCAGCCACCAGGCCACCCCATCAGCATCTCGACAAAAAGCGGGTTCAACCTCCGGCATTTCGACGAGCACTCGTGCCCATTCGTCGAGTTCGAGCGGACCGGGGGGAAAGACATGGCCGCCCCGGACAGTCTCAGAGACTCGTTCCCGTAGTGCACCGCGTCGTTGTCTGAGGTTGTCACCGCTGGCCACATACTCGCCAGGGTCGCCAGCCCGTCGCCGGATGTCGTCGACGCTCCTCTGCGATTGTGGTTCCCGTCGACGGTCGCAGGTGGCCAAAACATCGTCACCTGTTGCGCCTGGCCCAGCAGGGATTTGGGCCCGTTCATCCGGTGCGAGCCTTGATTTGAAGCCTCGGGAGCCGTCGTCACAGCGTTCCACCAATTCGCCGCCTGGTGGAACAGAACAGAGGTCGCCTTGCTCCCATCCTTCCTGATGTAGTGCTTCCCGTTCCAAGTCCCCCTCTGAGATCCGCTTTCCCACGACGCTACCGGCCCGACCCAGAACGAAGAATCTCTGGCGAACCTGGGTATCGCCGACTTCTGCCGCTGAGAATAGTCCCTCCTCAGTTGAGTAACCCAGTCCTTGTAAGGCAGGCCGGATTCGGTCGAAGTAATACCTTGTGATGCCTGGAACGTTTTCCAAGAAGACGACGCTGGGTCGAACGTCTTCGATGACTCGTTCAGTGGCTGGCCAGAGATCCCTGTCGTCTTCCGCACCGAGACGCTTGCCAGCTCTGGAGTGCGGTTGGCACGGGATTCCGCCAACGATCCAATCCACGACTCCACGCCACGGTTGGCCGTCGAAGGTCTTGAGATCGCTCCATACAGGAGCCTCGTCCATGAAACCAGCTTCAATCGCCGCGACCAGCTGCGCGACGGCGAAAGCTTCTCGTTCCACGTAACAGACTGTGCGAGCATCTGGCAACGCCAATCTGACTCCGAGATCGAGCCCTCCGCCTCCGGTGCAGATGCTGAGGATGTTGGGACGTAGAGCCACGTCACACGACGTTCCGATCACATGAGCAACCGACCGGTCGCCTTGGGGGATATGGAGAGTTCAGGTACCGCTGCAGATCGTGCGCCAAACCCATACGGCTGAACATGCCAGGCCCGCCGCCAGGCCATTCCGAATAGTCGCCGTCGTGCAATTCCCCGTATTGCCACGACGGGATGCCGGGATACTCATGCCATTCGGGATACACCTTCAACGTGCCGTCGCTGCTGCTCAGAACACGGTAGGGCCCAGCATCACGCATTAGCTTCGTCCTGCGAAACCGCTTCATCTCTCGATCTTGTTCATGAGATCCAGTCCTTTGTCCGTGAGACGATAGCAACGATCCACCTGTTCCAAATACCCCTTGTTGGCAGCGGCGTCCGCTGCGGAGACATATGACGCGGCAACACCTACAGGCGCGTTGATGTCATCGATAAACCCCTTGCGCAGCAACTCGATCTGCCTGTTGGTGATCCTCACCAAGATGTCAATCGTTTCTTTGCTCGTCATCTACAAGGTCCTTTCTCACGCGTCGCCTTCGGCTTAGTTGATCCTCGGTACTCGACCGCGCCCGGCTCGACGTCGTCGCAGAACTCGAGCTCGTCCTTCCACGCCACATCAACCAACGCACCATCGTGATAGATCGGTTTCTCCTCAAGGTATTCTCGGATAGCCGCACTCCAGTCGAACAGGTTGTCCGCCAACAACGCGCCCAGCCAATCGAAATCGATCTCCGGGTATTCCCGCGGGCCACGAGTGTCGATCACTACCGTCCCCGCCCTCGTGTAGATCAAGCCCCGATCTTCTATGTCCTCCAACACACTTTCAACTTCTCTGTGTTCCTCATGGTTTCCAGTCTCGTAGCACTCCTTGCACAGCCCTTCGAGCTCGCAGGGCTTGCAAGCCCGGTAGGTCCAGACGACGGCGCCGCATAGCGGGCAGTTCCACATCGTCCTGATCTCGCCGGTGAACATGTCTTCGCTAGTCATCTGTCTTCCTCCAGAAGCCAAGTCAAGAGGTTCGCCAAGTTGGTAGACGAAAGCTCTACTGTGCCGTTGACGAAGCGGCCGAGCGTCGCCGTACTGCAACCGATTTCCTTTGCTATTTCTCGTTGCTGTCCGTGGTTCGCCCACATGTAGTCTTTAAGCACCTCAGTGAGCCTGATCTTCGTGCTTCTCACGGGTTTTCTCCGTTTCATGCTTCTTCCTCATCGGCTTGCGGCATTTGAAGCACCACAGAGGCCAGTTGTGCAGAGTCGTCTCTTCATCGCCGCAACCCGTGCAGCGCCACTCACTCATTGGACGCCTTGCAGTAGCACTCGAAGCACCACATATGCCCGTCGTGGGGGATCGCTTGCCACTTATAGTCGGGCCGCGTTAATTGCATACCGCAACCGCAGCAGCGACGGGGATGGGATCGCATCGTGACCGATACCCTCGCCTCGCATAAACAGGTCTTATTCATCATTGCCTCCGTTGGCTATCTCTAAGAGCAGGTCCGCATGACACGAGTCGTCGAGCGGGCACCAACAAGCAAGGTTCTTGCCCTCAAGCTCTAGAGCGATTTCGTTTGCGAAATACATGCCGCTCACGCCGCACAATTTGTCGCTTACGAACATCTCCACCGCTCCCTTGCGTCCGTAGACGCCCCAACTGAACGGATTGCCCCACTTGGTAGGCCTGCCCACGTAGACGGTGTTTGGGGGCGTTCGCCACCCCATTGTGCCTTTGCGCTGGATGCGCTCAGGAGCCTTATTCATCGGCACAATCCGCCTCCGCACTGGCTGCCAGAAGATTAAACAGAAATTCTCCACGATCTTCGTGTGACTCCGTTTCGTGTTCACTGTGCGCTCGCTCTCTGGACGAATACGTGTCTCGTGAACATCAGGGCAATGCAATCGACACAAAACAACCGACAGCCGCCATAAGGTGGTTTCGGGTTTTCGTATACGTAAAACACCAATTTGCGCCCGTATTCGCCGCCGCATTCTGAGCAATACATGGTCGTTTCTCCTTTGCTTGCTCGTTTCATTTAGTAACAACCTCTCAGCGAGTGCCTCAAGCAAACCGCAGCGTAGCTCCAAGCATCCAGATTCACCTGATCCTTCATTTCGTAGATCTCCTCTCCGTCTAGGGCCAAAGCAACCAACTTGAGAAAGGTAGCCGTGTCGATCAACGACGAGGCGATATTCCCGATGAAACTAATCTCATGCTCGCGTCTGATCTCACTCACGATGCGCCTGACGGAATCCGCTGCACAATGCTGCGCCGTGGCGAACGCTTCGGCGAAGTTGATGGGCCGGTGACAAGCGCCTTTCGAGAACAGTTCCGCCACGACCTCGCTGTCACCGACCATTTGGTCCCAGGGATGCCCTACCGGTTTCCCGTACCTCAAGTCGCTCAGGTTCCACTTGGTGTGGACGAGCAAAGCAGCCGTGTGCTTGTGAAGCAGCCTGGCGCGCTCGCGATAATCGAGGGGCGTAATGCCGCCAACGAACACCTCTATCCACCTCCACGTCGCATGCTGCAAGTCGTGCTTTTTCATGATCGCTGTGTGGATGCTCTTCAACCGGTAGTTGGCCGAAGCGTAGAGAGGCGTCACCGCATTCTGCTCCTGAACGGATTGAAGGTTGTGGTGAACCATGCACGCAAGTTCGTGAAACGGCGGGTAAATGCTCATCGCCTCCGCCGCTTCATGCCTGAGGAAAGATGCAGGGGTCCAATAGGCGAGAGCCTCCCGCTTCGTCATCGTGGCGTGAGGCTTGGTGTAGGGGTTGTTAGGCATCGGCACTCACCTCGATCACTCTGAAATGTTTGGAAACGTGGAGCATCGTCCTGCCACACCTCATCACCTGATTCCAGTCCTTAGATTCATCCCTGGCCGCCTGAACGTAGGGATCCTCAAATTCTTCGGCTTGCATGTCTCTTCCTTTCGACTGGTGACGTGATGCGGTACACCGTGCGGTCGGACAGGCCGAACACCTGCCCGATCTGCTGCACCGTCGCCCCTCGCGTTCTCATCGCAACGATCCGAGCGTCACGGTCTCTGTTTCGGTCTGTCTCCAAGTCGTGCTTGCACTCCGGCAAAGGACAGTTCAGGCACGAAGGCGCTAGGTCGCAACCGTCGTCGTTGTATCTGTATTTGATGGACTTGCCAGTACCAAGGGCAGTAACAAAACCCATATCATGTACCCAATCTTTTCTCTTGGAACCTTGCGGGGAGGGGTTGCAGGCATAGCGCGACTACCCCCGACCGTCAGGTCGGGCAGTCGCGGCCCTCGACTCTTCCCCGCCCGTTCCGGGCAGTTGTTTCAGGCTCTCCGGGTCGCTCGCAACATCGGTTGCAGGAACCCGCCCGGAGATCAGCTGCTACTTGACAACGTCGGTTCGCACGTCGTCCCCCACGTGTTCAGCTTTTCGCGCTCACGCCCAGAGCGATGGGGGTTCCCGCCAGTGTTGACGATGCGCTCTGGATCATCGCCCGTATCTACCTGATCCGGCGCTGCGGGGTCCGCCACCGGATCGGACGGCCAACGGGCACGATCGCCGCTGGCCGTGTTTGCCGCCATAGACTCGGCCATGTTTCGGGCCTCGGTCGCTATGGCGCTGTCAAACCATTCGCCCTTCATCCGCATATCTCTGAATCGCTTATGGACTCTCCTCTCGATGTTTTTCGCTTTCGTCCTCGTCGGCGCCAATACGCTCCACAACAGGTGAAGAGTCGATTCATTGGCGACCTGCAAGTCCCTCAATCGGATCGAGGGCTGTTTACTGATGCCGATCTTCACTGCGCTCTCGGACTGGATCGCGTAGATGTAGCAAGGGCCCCGCGTCGGCTTCAAGGATCCAGGCAGAACACTCTCCGCGAGCCTCTCCACCCAATGCCACTGCTTGTCTGACAACGTTGATTTCGACTGCCACTGAGCCACAAGCGAGCGAACGAACGAACGATCGGAATCTGTCAAATCGTTTAAAACCCTCAAGAGCCGCTCCATCGCCGCGCGACGCCGCCGTTCCCGCTTCTCGAAACGCAGAACCTCCTTGGCATGCGAATTGAGCTTAGACATCAGTTGATCTCCACCTTCCTCAACTCGTCGGCTGCCTTCTCCAGCATCTGCGATGCCAGTCGAAGAGCCGCACCCTCTACCCGAGGTATCTCGCCTGCCACAAACCCGATGAATTTGGACGCGTTGAGAGCCTCGACGGAATCGGAGAGGATCAAGCAGCAGACGATGCCCTTGTTGCGCTCGTAGAAAACTCTCGCGTCGTTCACCACTTCCAACCCAGACCGGTTGTCGACTGCGACCTCCATCGCTATCCTGATCGGTTCCGAGAATTTAGGCAGCCAGAATCCGACAACTGATCTCACCGTGCCGTCGAGGTGCAGTCTGGGCGGCGCGTATGGGCGCAACAGAATTTTCTGGAGATCGTTCATCCAGACCTGCGATTCGCGTATTCGGGCACGTGTTCCATGACGAACCTGGTGAATTCCGTGACCGCCGACCCGACGTCACTACACATCTCCGGGTAGCGTCGCAACGGCAGCGTGTCTACGGAGCGAACGACGTACACGCCGTCTTTTCTCCGTTTTGAGATTCCAAAGACGATGTAACGGAACACGTCAGCGCCGAAGATTTCAAGATAGGAACGCCACTGCATGGTGTTCGCGTAACGCTCAAGGTCGGGCCGTTCCGTGGTCTTGTAGTCCCAAACTGTGCCATCAGCCGAGATCACGTCTGTCACCCCGACGAGTTTGACTTCCACGCCGTCGATGACATAGTCGCGTTCGCCTTTGCACTCGCGGCGGCCGTCGCCGATCGGAAGCTCCGCATCGACTGCTAACTCGAACTCGAAACCTTGCGACTCGAATGTCGAGAGCGCGTCTCCGGGAGCCGCCAGTTCAAGAGCCGAGTGCACCGCCTCGGCGACCGGTCTCGGCTCGACGGACTTGGTTATTTTCAAAACCATCTCTGAATTCCTTTCACTGTGGCTCCGGCGGAGCGCCCGGCATACGTCCGCCGATCGCTCCGTTTCCTATACATTTGCTCTTCGACATCGATGCAATCTCCTACCCAGCCGCAATTCATGCACCTGCGGTAAGAGCCGTAGTGATCCGTCCCTGTCACCGTGAAACCCGTGATGCACTGCGGGCAGTCGAGCATCATCCCTGTGCGTGTCATGTCGTAGCCTCATCGATGAAAAACCTGAGGTCACTCGCCAAAGCGTCGAGACCCCATCGTTGATGGAAGTCGTTGGCGTCGCCTAGATCCGGCGATGACCAATAGGGCATTCCCGTAGCCCGGGCAGAACGAACGCCCACGCCGTTAGCATCGTTGTCTGCGACCACAAACCCCTCGCCTCGGGCGACGTGCTTCAGGTTGCCGGCCGAGAAACAGACGACGACGCTGTGGCCGATGCCCAGCATCTTCAAAGCGTGATGAACCGAGAGACCTGTTGCGTACCCTTCGCAGAACCAGGGTTTGTAACCGTTCTCTCCGAGGCGGCACACGGATCCCCGTGCCCTTCCTCCTGACAGGAACTTCTTGGAACCATCTGGTTCGATCAATTGGAGGGACTGTAGCTCGCCTGTGTCGAAGTTCCGCATCGGCATGAGCATCAGGTGGCCACGGACGAATATCTTCTGTTTGGGGAACCCCTTGCTGATCAAATAGGGATGAATATCCACTCTCGCCGTTCGAAGCATGCCGGCGGCTTTGCGCTTCGCAGCGACACGATCCTTTACTCGCTTGTCGGAATTCTTGTTCACTCGCGGCTTCAACGGTTGCGGATCTGCGTTTCCAACCCATCCGAATCGTTTGGCTTCGTGAAACAAGGTGCCTGCTGTCACCCCTCCGTCGGGATCGATCGAGTGCCACACAGCCAATGCGTCCGGTTCCTTGTAAGACTCCGACGTCTGCGACCACTGATCCCAAATGTCGAAGCCCTGCTCCCCGAGCTCCGACTTCACGGCCATCGCCATACGCCACCACGTCTCTCTGTCGTCGGCAGGTATCGCTCCCAACGCGGACTTGACGGCGAGCTCATTCATCTGCCAACTCCTCGATCCGCACTATCGTGCGCCACGGCTTGCCGGGCTCGATCGAATGCTCGCCATGCGACACATGCTTATAGTCGTCGGCAACGAAGATCCCACCTGCCACCAAGCCGTCGAGGAACGACTTCATGCCGATTGCGAAGTTGTCCTCATCGCCTCCCCGCTGCTTCACGAACGTGTAGATGATCTTCGCCCGCTTCAGCGGCAACGAAAGACTCGGGTATTTGACCCCTAGCGTCTTTGCAAACACGAACCCTCGTTCTTTCATCTCTTTCGCAGCTCGGTGTCGCTTCGCCCAATGGCCCCGGGCATTACCGCGCAGGTCTTCGGTCGGCACGCCGGGAATGGTCATCACAATCGACCCGTCTTCAAGCGAAACGTCGCAATTCCAATCGATCTTGGCCATTACCACGGAAGCTCCTCTACATTGCCGGGTTCGACATCTACCACAGGGTCGTAAGCCTTGTGGTTTGCTGCTCCATTGGTCTCGGCGCTGTGCTCTGCAAGGTCCAGGGGGATGACACGAAAGGCGCTCACTACCATCGAGAACCTGGTCTCGCCGTTGTCGGCTATATACGATCTGCTCGACAACCTCCCGCTCACGAACACCTTCGATCCCTTTTTCACCCGTTCTGCGACGTATTCGGCGGAGCGTCCCCATGCCGACACGTTGAACCATTCGGTTTCGGTTTGCCACTCGCCGTCGATCTGGCGGCTTCGATTGACGGCGAGGCTGAAATTCGCCACCTGCGTTCCTGACTGTGTGGTGCGCAACTGGGCGTCGAGGCCGGCGTTGCCGATTAACAAGACCTGGTTGAGGGTCATCTGTTTCTCCTTCCGAAGTAATCCCGCAACTGCCGCCGGACTTTGCGTTCGACACGTGAGTCGGGCTGTTCGTGGCTGGGTTGAAAATCCCGTTGCGGCCACTCGCCGTAGAGCACCTGGTACTGCCTTCGGGCCAGCTTCTGAGCGCCTTCGGGCTCGTAACGCTTGATGTGTGAGGCGACGCGGCATATCTGCTCCCACGTCCACCTCTTGTCTTCGTTCCATCGACGCGATCCGGGAGCCGTTAGCTCTTCCCCGATCCGACCTGGGACGACTTCGACGCTGCTCCTCTGCTTGCGGACCCAACCGCATCTGTCGCAGTGTGAAACGCCGGGCGGGACCACAAACCCGCATCGGCAGAGAACCTCGTTCCGTTCCTTGTCTTCCCGCCGGGTCTGAGTCGCTTTCTTCCCGTCGTCGAGGGAGTCGACCCCGTTGGCCCAGAACTCGTAGATCTCGTGATACCAGCCGGTGGCGTTGCCTGCGTGATCGATGTAGAGACAGAACTCCTTGCCGGGAGACGGTCGCGAACCGCGCCCCATCTTCTGCAGCAATGCGGCCAACGACCCACCGTTCGGACGGGCATCGATGATGCACATGACAGTCGGATCGTCGTGACCCTTCGAGAACTTGTCGACGCTCGCCAGCCCGATGAATTCGCCGGTGGTATGACCCGCGACGATCTCACGAGTGTCGTCGCCGGAGTCTCTGTAAGTCGATTGCCGGAAGTCGTGTCCGGTGGCTTGGAACGCGGCGCACAGCTCCTCGCCGTGCTGAGTGTCCGCTGTGAACAGGAGCGTCTTGACCGGGCCGCCGAAGTAGTCGTGAGTGAGCTTGACCCAAGTGCTGACTATGTCACCGATGATCGGCCTGCTGCGTTCGCGGATGTCCTTGCGCTTGAATTCGCCGTTGACTTTGGGAGCGCCCGACATGTCGATCTCGTGCTGAACGATCGGCTTGATCCTGAGCGGGACTAGATAGGTGCCGCCGGTGTTGGCGTCAACGTTTTCCAGCAGCCAGTCGGTGGTGACCGCGTTGACCACGCGTTCGTAAAACTCGCCGAGACCCTTCGTGGTGGGAGTGGCGGACAGCCCTATCGTCGGGCCGCCCCACGCCAATGCGAAGTCCATAATCGGCTGGTGTCTAATGTGCGCCTCGTCGATGATCAGAATGTCGAGGTCCGGCCAGTAGCCGCGTTTTTGGACCGTCTGGATCGAACATACTTGGATGTGTTCGTAGCGACCGTGAGTGTTGTCGCCTTGTGCCACGCCGTGCGGGATCCCGTATTTGGTGAGCCGCCTGCTGGCTTGATCGACCAGATTGATCGTGTCCGCCAGGAACGCCACGCGGCTCCTCTTTCGTCTGGCTTCCTCAATGAGGTAAGCGGCTATTTCAGTCTTGCCAGCGCCGGTCGGGGCGCAGAGCATCTGCCTGTCGAAGCCCTGTCGCAGCCCATCCCGGAGCTCGTCGACTGAGGCGATCTGATAAGGGCGTAGCTTGAGCTTGCCTGCGGTCGCGGGGCTTCGAAGCATTTCCAGCTGAGCCGTGGTCATGCCGTCGCTTTCTTCCAACCAAGCTGCTTGGCCTGACGCTCCCAATACTTGCGAGAGCGTTGCTCATCGTTGAACTTGTTCATCCACGTCGCTACTTGGGAGTTCGCCGTGGAAAGCTGAGCCTGCAAGCTCGCATAGGCTTCGTGTCGCTCGTGTTCGTGCTCGCTCATGTTCCCTTCGTGGAAGCGGATGAGATCGGTTTGCTCGTTGGCCTCTTCACGTAACAGGGCGTTCTGCGTCTGAAGGTGCTCGATCTCTTCCTCCAGAGCTTCGATCTTCGATCTGAGACGCTCCGTCGCGGTCGGCGGCTTGGGTTCTTCGCCCTTGCCCTTGGCGATGCGCTCCGCTTCGTTGAGGGTGATCTCGCCGGATCGAACCTTCTCGCCGAAGCCTTCTCGTTCGGCCCTCTTCGCCCGCCTGATCATCCGCTCCGACACGCCAGCTTCGTCCGCCATCTGCTTTTCTGAAACGGGATCCGGCGAAGAAGCAGTTGCGGAACTTGGATAGGACTCCGAGTCCTGTTGACTTGAGTCGGCCTTGTCTACGGAGCCGCGAAAATAGGACTCCGAGTCCTGTTTTTCGGATTCCTCGGGATGGGCAGGTCGGCCGCGCGCCGCCCACTTCCTCGCAGCCACGACGCAGGCCGCTCTCTGGCTCGCCGTCAGGTGCCGCCGGGTGGCGTTCATGGCGATCACGTAAGCCACAGGGTCGCGGTGCTCAGGGAACTGCTGGAACACCGGCTTCCGACCGAGACGCAGGCAGGCTCGATAGCGGTGCCAGCCCTCGAGAACCATCTCTTCGTGGAGGATTATGGTCAGCAGCTGGCCGTTCACATCGATGCTCTCAACGAGCTCTTGGAATTCGTCCTCACCCATGTCGCCCCAGAGTTCGCTGAGGGGATGACGCTCATACGCTTTCACTGAGATCCTCCTCTTCGACCGGCAGCGGTTCGATAGTCACGTGGACCGCTTGGCCTTGGAGCGCAGCCAGGTTTGCGGCCAGATCCATCCCGGCACCTAGCGGCACGGCGAGTCTCACCGTGGCTCTGTTGTTGTCGAGGTTCCTCGCTCTAGTCGAGTACCTGATCTGCACGCCGAAGTTGGCGTTGAATTCAGTCATGATTTCGCTCCGTTCGTATTGGCCTTGGTCGCTTTTTTTCTCGGATTCCATCGGTTGTTGCCGCCGAGTTCCTTCTGGAGGTCGTAGACGGCTCGCAGATGCATGAATAGGTCCTGACGCTTCGAGGGGTCCTTGAAGGTGTGCTCCGAAAATCCCTCGTCCTCGGTCCGGCCGATCTGCAGGATCTTGGCCTGCTCCACTCGATGACGGGCGTAGGCCAGCAATCGCCAGTAGGCCGCCAGCTGGTAGCTGTGCTCCGGGTAGATCCCGCTCGACGTTTTGAAATCGATCAAGGTCGGCACGCCGTCAACCGTGCCGTAGAAGTCGATCGTCCCGCCGTAGCGGTCGCTCTCGGAGACCAGCTGCGTCTCTACCAGATCGGGCACGACATCATGGGCGCTCTTCCACGCGAGATAAGAGAGGAACGCGTTCTCAGCCAGGTCACGCACCGTCGGGCTCACCGATTCGGTTTCCGGCTCCTCACCGGTCAGATCGCAGAGGATCAAGTAGTGGGCGTAGGTTCCCACCTCGGCCATCGAGTCGACGTACTTCGCCGTGTCGATGCCGTCGAGGCCCATGCGGTTCGCCCAGTTGATGAGCGCCGGCTTCGCGAGCAGGTTGATGACGGTGGTCACGCCAGGAACGATGGTTCCGTCCTCGAGCTTGTAGCGCGTGTGCGCTTTAGACATCGCCCTGACTCTCTTCTCAGGGGTCGCAGGTTTAGTCTTAGTTGCGGTTGTCATGCGCTGTGTTCCTTGTCATGGCAGTCGTTGCACCGACCATCGATGGGTGAGTGTTCGTTCAACCTGCAAGCTGAGCACCAGCTCTCTCGGTTATCAGGTTCTATATCTATGGGTCGCACCCGGCCCCTACAATCGATGCAGGGAGGTAATTCGCCAATCATTGGGTTTCCTTCTGGGTCAATTCGTTGTCTCGACTTGGCAGCGTTCAATGCGGCGCAGGCACCGGCGCCGGTTCGGGAATCCCCTCCATCGGCGTCTGTTCCTCGACCGAGATGATGTCGGCGCGTTCCCACTCCTCGACGAGGTGGTCGTAGAGGGCCTGCGTCGTCTTCAACCCGTGCTGCTCCTGGTACTGCCTCACGTTCTCCCGCGTCGCATCGGCGCCGATGATCGCCTTCACGTGTTCGGTGGTCTTGCCCAGTGACTCGAGCCACGCCAGGAAGCCTGCCGGTTTCTCAGGTTCGGCCGCATTTGAAGCCTCGTCGGGTGCGATCACACTTACGTCCTCTCGTGGCAGCTCGACGGGCGGCGGCGCCTCCTCGTTCCTCGGGAGGTCCTGACCGATCTCGGACGAGTCGTAGAGCCCGGCGAAGGTTTGCGGGAACGCCTCTCTGAGGGCCTGCACGATGGGGACCTTTTCGATCATCGTCGCCGGCTTCGTTTTCCACAGGCTCTTGCCGGTGTCGTACTCGGAGAACGCCACTGATTTTTCAAGCGGGACGCTCCGGTCTTTGCGGTGCACGCGTGCCCAGCCGCCCAGCAATGTGTCTGTAGGCAGATGGAAGGTCCCTTTGAAATATCTCACGTCGCCATCGCGATCTACGATGATCCCCGCCTCCATGCCGTCGAACTGAGGATGGGATTCCGCCCTTTGCGTGAAGGTTTCCTTGCCCGTCACGATCGTTGCCGGGTTGTTGCCGTACTTGATGAGATAGGCGTCCCGGAGGAACGGATTGAGGCCCTGGGCTTTGCACAGCTGGATGAAGGTGAAGACCTCGAAGTCAGAAGCGTTGGGCGCCTTGAACAGCTTCCTCAGAATCTCCGGCGTGGCGGCGACCTCGCCGTGCGGCGTTTGCCACTTGCTCATCTTTGTTATCTCTTGTCCATTGCCGTTTGCCATCTCATCTGCTCCTCGTTGGTTGAAATGCGTCGTCTTTGAGGCCCGGGTACCGCATCGCGGCGGGAACCTGGGCGCTTGGCATGTAGTCGCGGGGATCGTCCGTCAAAGGCCAGCCGAGCTTCTTGGCGAGTGCGTAGCCGCTGAAGCGACGCTCACCCACGTTGTTGATCGGTGAGACCCACCCTTCGCGCACCCTCTCGTTGAAGACCCTGACATTCATGCCCAGCATCTTGGCGGCGACCTTCGCTTCGTACGCCCGGTCGAGCCTGAGCCTCGGTTCCGCTACTTTCATTTCTTCACCCCTTCCGGCGCCGACCAGATAGACCGTTCGACCTCTGTTCCGTCGTCGTCCTCGAAGATGACGCTCCACAGCTCGACTTCAAATCCCTTCCACCAGCCGCACCCGTTGATGAACTCGACCAGCAAAGCCCCCAACCTTGGAGTCGCTCTCTGGTCATCGGGTAGTCGTAGACCTTCACCCTGCGGCCTCGGACGAAAGCCTGCATCGGCAACTCGATGGGGTCGGCGGTCAAGGGCGGTTCCACACCGAGACCCGAGAGCATCCGGTCGAGGACCGTAGTCGTCGCTTCGGCCTGCCCCGCCTCCAGTCGGTTCGATTCAATACGTTCACTCATACGAAGCAACACCCGTTTCGTAGGATTCGCCCATCGTGCGGAGCGGCTGCTTGAGACAACCGCCCCGCTTTCCCCCTGAAAGACTCAGGAGGTCACATAGATGGACGCCTCTTTGATCGTCGGCATCGTCACCGCCGTCGGCATCTTCATGACAGTGATTGTTGGCATCGTGTTCGGCTGCCTGAACCACGGGAGCAGCAAAGCTTTCAACCTTCCGGTCTTGACCGCCGAGTTCGATAGGATCAACGCTCCGCATTCCGCTACGGGGATGACCCTGGTGCGTTTCAAACTCGAATCTCCACCGAGTCGACCCGACTGGGTTGTCACCGGAGCGTCCGCGAGGTTCCCCTGGTCTCGAAAGATCCTGGCTTTGACGTTTGAGGCAGGTGTCCAAAGCGCGAGCGGCCAATTCGCCACCTATGACTACGATGGACCGTGGCATCGGCGCGTCAAGTTCGATTCGCCCGTCACATATGGCTACGTGCTCGTTCATCCTTCCGAGTCCGACATTCGGTTCTCGTTCAACGTCTGCCTCAGCTCCGCGCCCAACATGCGCAGCTCCATACCCGTGCGGTACAGAATCAGCTGACTCAGCACACACATCAGGACGGCGATCATGATTCCGATCGCCGAGAACGGTAGAGCGTTGATGCAAACCGCCCCGGCGCCCGGCAACCCGATGAACCGCTCGAACGCGGCCCCCAGCACGAACATGCCGATCGGCGCCGCGACAAAGATGGCCTTGCTCACTCCGCACTCCCTCTTCTTACGGCATGCCGCGCCTTCAGCGCCACGTAGTCCGTGGCCAGCGCCGAGACGAACTCGAGAGCGTCGGCGCCGTCGAGCCGTTGGTAGTATTCGAACAGGCGGATCACGGCTTCACCGGGCGTCTCAGGCCCGTACTCGGGAGCTAGGGTCTTGCCGATTTCTTTGATGTTGTTTCGCATCGAGTCCGAAGCTCTCCGCTGATACGGCCTCAAACGCACCCCCATCACTTCGCCTCTCCCTGCACCGGCGCGCGGTCGGCCTTGTACTCATCGATGTCGATATTGAGTTGGTCGCACCAGTTGTAGAAAGTGGCGTCGGAGACTCCGAGGTCGATGCCGGCGAGCGCAACCAGCAACTTCTTGCCTCGGTGCCGCTCTAAAGCCTCGCGTAGCACAAGCTCGATCGGCTTGCCCTGTTGCGCCTCCAGCAGCGCCTGTTTGTCCGTCTTCATGTTGCTCAAGGCCGTTACTGCCATTGGCAGTCTAATCATGGAGTGAACTCTACCATTAGCATATTGTAATGTCAAGCCGTTTGACTAACCTTATGTTTAGAAATCTGCCTAAGGCACAAAGGCTTGGAATATGACGATGGCAGAGCGACTTGCTCTAGCTAGATCCCGCCGGGGAATGACACTTCGACAAATCGGTGCATTAGCAGGTGTGGATTCGAATACGATCTGGCGTTATGAAAGTGGGTATCGCGAGCCTTCCGCCTTGGCTCTCCGCGGCTTAGCTTCCCTATATGGCGTGACAGTGAGTTGGCTGTCTAGTGAAGATGAAACGCATTCCGCGCCCGACGACACCCTGACCGAGAGCCGCGTCGTTAGTTTCAGTGACAAAGCTGTACGCTCATCGATTCCGTCCGAACCTTCAGGCTCGCCTTACCTCGGCGTGGAGGCTCTGGAAGACTTGAAGAGCGAGATCGGTGAACGCATCGATTCCTTGGAAGCTGCGATTCGCTCGACTGCTGAACACATCCATGAACCCACGCTAGAGATGAGGCACGTAGAGATTTACGAAGTAGATGCCGCAGCAGGAGCTGGCATGCACATCGATGATGCACCGGTCAAGGGCACTCTGGCCTTTCGCCGCGAGTGGCTTGACAGCAACTCCATCGATCCTGTCCAGTGCTCGATCATCGGTGTCGCCGGCGAATCGATGGAGCCTACTCTCGTCGAAGGCTGCTCGATCCTGGTGGACCGAAGCAATTATCGGCGGCGCAGACGCGAAGGCCGGATATTCGTCATCAACGCCGAGGAGGGACTGATCGTCAAACGGGCGGCGAAGGATACTGCTGGCGATTGGTTCATCGAGAGCGACCATCCGGCGTGGGATCCGGAGCCGTGGCCGGAGAACGCAGAGGTCGTCGGCGAGGTGCGCTGGATGGCGAGGACGTTTTGACCTGCGAATGCGAGGTGCCGAAATGGATGGTCATGGTTGGAAAGCATGCCTACTATTCTTGTCTCTCGGTTTGAATGTGGTTCTGTTGATCTTCATATTCGTATACGATCCGACGGCCGGTCTTGTCGTTCGTGCGTCGTGAGGGGACACCTGCGCAAGAGAGGGCCTCGCAAGTGGCAGCTGGTCTACGACGTGCCGCGCGGGTCCGACGGCAGGCGCAAGCAGCGCTACGAGACCATAGACGGAACCAAGAAGCAGGCGGAATCCAGGCTCACCGAGATACTGCGCTCCCTGGATCGCGGGAGGTACTTCGAGCCGACGACGATGTCAGTCGCGGAGTACCTGGATCTCTGGCTCCGCGATTACGCGGAGCCGAACGTTCGAGCCAACACGCTGTCGCTCTATCGGACCATCATCGACAAGGGCGTCAAGCCTGGGTTGGGACACGTGAGGCTCGCAGACCTCGGCCCTCGAGACGTCCAGCAGTACTGCGCCCGAATGAGTCGCGAAGGATCTGCGCCCGTGACTGTGCGGACGCACCACCGCGTCCTACGAACCGCCCTCAGGCATGCGGTGCTCTGGGATCTGATCGCTCGCAACCCGTCCGACGGGGTGCCGGCCCCGAAAGCGGCCAGGCGCGAGATGAAGGTGCTTCAAGGCGAACAGATAAGGACGCTTCTGGCGGAGGCCGACGGCACGGAGTATCTCGTTCCCGTCCACCTGGCGATCTACACCGGATTGAGACGCTCCGAGATCCTGGGCTTGAAGTGGTCGGACGTGGACCTGGGCCGAAGATCGCTGACCGTCTCCAGATCAGTCGTCGCGATGACCGGCAACCCGTCGCACACGGACGAGCCGAAGTCGACACGCTCTCGCCGGACCGTGTCTCTCACCGACTCCACGGTCGATCTGCTGGTCGAACACAAGAATCGGCTCCAGACGGCGTTCGACGCCCTGGGGTTGAAGCTGACCGGCGAAAGTCCCGTGTGCGTCAGGGAGGGCGGCAGCCCCATCCTCCCCAATTCGCTCTCCCACGCCTTCAGGCGGATGACCAAACGGTGCGGCATGGCCGGTTCGCGGTTCCACGATCTGCGCCACACGCACGCGACGTTACTATTAGAATCTGGCGTGCCTGTCCACGTCGTGCAGGCGAGGCTGGGGCATGAGAGCGTGAAGACCACCGTCGACACCTACGGCCATGTCCTTCCCGCGTCGGACGGCGAAGCAGGCGCGGCGTTTGAGCGAATGTTGCAGTGATGTTGGCGAAATGTTGGCAGAACCCATATTTGGCCGGTTTCGGGAGGGCAGGGCGGACCGCATGAAAAGGGCGGAATCCGAACTGCCAGAGCAACATATGTTTCATGCGTTGGGCCCGTAGCTCAGCTGGTTAGAGCGCTACTCTGATAAAGTAGAGGTCGATGGTTCGAATCCGTCCGGGCCCACCATTCGAGTTCCAGAATGCTTTCGGTTCCTTTGCTTGTCCTTCTCAGATACTCGTGATGTTTCCGGTGCCTTCTAGCCGGTTGTGACTGTGCGGGAATCCCAATGTGTCGAACCAGCCATGCTAAAACTGTGGCTATTCGGTGAGTAGGACATAACCATCTCGCATTCTTTTTGGCACGATTGATGGATCCGGATCTTGGCCGGGTCTGACCTTAACCTCGGATTTTGGGTGCAGCTTTCAATATTCGCGAACTTGAGGCGAGTGACGCCTCCGAATACAGAACACTGAGGTTAAGGGCGCTCAAAGAGCATCCCACGGCGTTCAGCTCTTCGTACGAGCAGCAGCGAAGCTGGCCGTTAACTAGCTTCACCGAGCGATTACACGAGACTTTCGAAGCCACCGACTCTTTCATACTCGGCTGTTTCGTCGAGGGGAATCTTGTCGGTACGGTTGGGCTCTATCGAGAACAAGGCCCCAAGAGCATGCACCGGGCAACGATCGTAGGCATGCACGTGGCCGCCGAGCAACAGGGGAGAGGGTACGGTCGGGCGTTGCTGGCTGCAGCCCTAGAGCGCGCACGCCAAATGCATGGCCTCCTGCTCGTAGGCCTAGCGGTGGAGAGCACAAATGAGCCTGCAAGGTCGCTGTACGCAACATTTGGATTTGAGACGTACGGCATCGAGGGACAAGCCCTATTCGTTGACGGGAATTACTTCGACGAAGAACTCATGGTACTGAAGCTGTCGCCCCAGGGTCGCTTCACTTCGGAATCGGATGCTCCGGAAGTCCCCCTCACCTGAATCCTCTCCCCCCGTAGGGGAGAGGGGTGTGCGCTTTTTTGGCGACTCGGGTATTCCCAAAAGCCTGACTTGGCCGGGTTCAGCGGGTTCGTTCAGTCGCCACTTGCCAAGACTCGACCGTGTGGATGGCGACGGCACACAGTCGGTTGATCTCCTCGAGGGGTGCTCCGCCTTTCAAAGCGAAGACCCATGAGCATCATGTAGGCAAGGTCCGCCCGGGCCTCGAGGTCGCCTTCGACGAAGCCTTCTTCGGCGGCCCTTTCTAGCGCGCTTCGAAACGCGCCATGAATTCGTTGCTTGTAACGGTCCGCGCGAGCCTCCACTTGGGGATCGGCGCGTCCTATCTCAACAATGGAATTAACTATTAGACAGCCCATAGCGACTTGTTCAGGCTGCTCGTTGCATATCTTGGCGAATGTTTCGAAGAAGATCGCCACACCCTCTGAACCTCCTTCATCGACTCGGCAAAAGATCTGGTCGACTCGGGTTTCAAGATAGTGATCGAGGGCGTGATGCAGCATCTCCCTCTTCGAACCGAAGGCTGCATAGAGCCGCGGGCGGGCTAGACCTGTGGCTTCCTCGAGGTCTGTGATGCTGGTTGCCTCGAATCCTTCCGCCCAGAATCTCTCGCAGATATTCTCGATCGCCGTATCGGTGTCAAACTCTCTAGGGCGTGCCGTGGGTGCATCGTACCATCGTGCAATCAGTTATTGACTGTTCAGTAAAGAACCCATCAGGAGGAAGCATTTTCGATGCCAGCAACAGTCAAGGCCACCACCATCGCACACGCGCCGAAGGAGATTGTTTGGAAAGTTCTCGCCGACTTCCCGAACATCGCAGATTACACAGATTCGGTAAAGGCGAGTGTCTCAACAAGCGAGCAAACTTCCGGCGTCGGCGCTTCCAGGCATTGCGACCTTGCGCCGGTCGGTACCTCGGAGGAAAAGATCATCGGTTACGTGCCGGGTGATCGGCTGGTCGTCTCTCTTTTCGATACGAAAGGTCTGCCGGTTAAGAATTCGGAAACCACATTCTCCCTGATCGAGATCGACGAGAACACCACTCAACTGACGTTTAGCGCGGAGATTTAACCGGAGGGCGGGATTCTTGGCGGTCTCATCGGAAAACTCCTAGAAAGGCGGCTTCCCAAAGGAGCCGAAAGGCTGCTTCGAGACCTTGCAGCGTCAGCCGAAAAAATGTCGCAGGAGACCTCACGCAGTAGTTAGCTGGGACGAAGCGGAGAGCCGAACCACCTGATCCCGCCGCTCTCGAGCATCCGAATTGTTCGTGCCGTCCCGCCCCGTTCGTCCTGACTCCCCGCGCCATCCCACGAGAGGCAAACTTCCAATGTAGCCAATCGACCACCGTTCCGGGTTGACACAATTGAGACTTTTGGTGTTTGCCAACTATTACGCGCATATGCTAATTTTGTCGTCGCGGGGACACAGGTTCAGACCCCGCCCATTTGACCAAGAGGACAAAATGTTTAGCGTTGACACTCAAATACCGATACTTCAAATTTTCACATTCATCGTGGGTCCTGCGATCGTGTGGTTATCGACAATGAAAGCGGGGCTATCCATCGGTATCGCCAAAAAATTCAATTTACCGATCACTGGTACCGATAACTCACAAGTGAGTCCACTTTGGAATCCACTCACGTTCACGCTCTTTCCGTTGGTGCTGGCGCTCGCGTTATGGTTCTTGAATCTCGTTAATTTCTCTCCATATCAAGGACTAAACGTAAATTACGTGGCGATGCTTTCCGAACAATTCTGGTTTGTGAAATATTTCGTATTCATCTTTATAATGCAAGTTCTCGGGTACTGCATTGGATGGTTGTTTGCAATGGCATCGGGTGTTGCACTAAAAACCTTCGGAGTGCGAATTCCTGATCAAAACCGGCCGGCCGCGTCGTGAGATGATCTGCGTCCGTAATGTGCAAAAATGATTAGGATCTCCGGAGTCGGTCTAGGTTGAAGCATTCAATATCCGACCGACTCGTGGTCAGGCAGCTATCCCACTCTCCCCCACCCCTCATTCCGACCTACTGGGCTGCGTCGCCACCTGCGTGGCTACTAGCGCAGAGTAAAGACCTTCGCGGGTGATTAGTTCTTCGTGCGTGCCCTGTTCTACGACGCGGCCTTCGTCTAGGACGACTATCTTGTCGGCGTCTCTGACCGTCGAAAGTCGGTGGGCGATGATGAGCGTTGTTCTGCCCGCCATGAGCTCCTTAAGGCTGTCATGGATCAAGCGTTCCGACTCGGCGTCTAGTTGCGACGTCGCCTCGTCGAGGATGAGGATGGGTGCGTTTTTCAGGAACGCTCTGGCGATAGAGACCCTCTGTCGTTGGCCTCCTGACAGCTGGAATCCTCGTTCGCCTACCTGGGTTTCGTAGCCCTCGGGAAATTCGGAGATGAACTCGTGAGCCGCGGCCTGTTTGGAGGCTTCAATCACCTGCTCGTCAGTTGCCGAAGGGTTGGCGATGCGCAGATTGTCCATGATCGAGGTGTTGAAAAGATAGGTGTCTTGCGCGACGAGTGCGATGTTGTTGCGGAGGTCATCCGTGGTGAAGTCCCGTAAGTCGCTGCTTGCCATCTCGACTTGGCCGCTCGCAGGGTCCCAGAATCGCAACAGGAGGTGGGCTGATGTGGTCTTGCCCGCGCCGGAAGGGCCGACCAGCGCCAGTATTTGAGATCTGTCGAGTGTGAATGATGCATCGTCGAGAGCGTTGCTCAGGTTTGGGCCGTAGGAGAAGGCGACTTCGCTGAAGGATGCGGTTCGATTCGCCGCAACTGTTTCCGGATCTACTCCGACCCCATCTTGGATGGTGACCGGCTCATCGTGCACAGCGAAGACTCGTCGTGCGCTTCCAAACGTGTCTGCGAGTTGTTGCGCGACCTGGGCGATCTCCGTAACCGGGATGAAGGACGCCATCGCAACGATCGTGAGTAAGGGCAGCAGATCGGCGGTCAAACTGCCGTTGTTCACCGAGTAGGTCCCTACTGCGAGGACGGCAAGGCTGCCGAATCCTATGACTGCTTCAATGAGGACACGGTGAAGTGTGACTTCGTGGAAGTACCGTTCGCGAAGTTCGCCGAAGAGTTCTTGGTGCCGCATCATCTCGACAGCGCGGTTCTTCTCTTGCCCGAAGGCAAGTATCTCTCGAATTCCCTGAACGCTGTCGACCATGTGTGCATTCACGTCGCCGAGGCGTTGCCGAGCCTCTAGACCAAGTTCGTCGATCTGAGTTCGGGCCCGGAACGGTGAGTACGCGATCAGGATAAGGAAGGGTAGGAGCGTCAGAGCCATCTTCCACTCGATGAGCGCCGTGACTACCAACACGGCAATCGGCAGGGCAAACGCGACGAACGCAGGTGCGACGGTGTGAGCGAAGAAGTTCTCAACGGTTTCGACGTCGGTGGTAACGGCAGATACGATGTCACCCGACCGCTTGCGCACGAGGTAGGCCGGAGCCAAGGCGTCGAGTTGCCGATACATGGCGATGCGCATCTCGGCGAGAAGCCTGAAAGCCATGTCATGTGCGATCCAAGTCTCACCCCAATGGAATAGAGGAGTGCAGACCGCCAACGCCGCTAACCACCACAGGTGGGGAGTGATATCGCCACCGAGGTGAACCTGGCGAACGAGTAGTGCGCTGACGACCCCAATGGCTACCAGTACTCCGACGCGGAGCACACCGAGAACGAATGTAATGGTGAGGTGCAACTTCCAAGGCCAGATCAATCCCCATAGCCGTGCAGCAACTGAGAAGAAACCCATATGCGAAATGTTGGCCGTCAACAGAGATTCTTGGGGATCGGGCGGCATTGGGATGTCTCGTTGCAGGGCAGGGCGTTGAGATTCGGCAAATCTCTGGTCAGCGCGCCGGGCAATGCGCTCAGCATCCGCCAGTCTCGAGGATTCAATTGGTGGTGCCGTAGCCTCCTCGAGTTGGCTAGTCATGAGCCGGAGATAGGGCCCTTGATTCCTGAGCAATTCTTGATGGGTGCCCTGCTCAACCAATCGACCATTCTCGAGAACTATCACGCGGTCGCATCCGATCACGCTCGATAGACGGTGAGCGATGATCAGCGTTGTCCTGCCCTCCATCACTCGTTCGAGAGACTCCTGAATGATCGACTCGTTTTCGGCGTCGACGCTCGAGAGCGCCTCATCCAAGATGAGGATCGGCGCGTCTTTAAGGGCCGCACGAGCGATGGCCACACGTTGCCTTTGGCCACCAGAGAGTCTGATACCACGCTCGCCGATCAGTGTGTCGTAACCGGCGGGGAGCGACATTATGAAGTCATGAATGTTGGCAATGCGCGCCGCGCGCTCGACCTCCTCGAGGGAAGCGTCGGACTTGCCGAAGCGGATGTTTTCGGCGACAGAACCGTGGAATAGATAGGTATCTTGCGTCACGACCGCGATACGTCGCCTCAGTGTCTCCAGTGGAATCTCGCGTACATCTTTGCCGCCGATCTTGACGGCGCCGTCTTTGACATCGAAGAAGCGCAGAGCGAGCCACACCAGCGTGCTCTTACCTGCGCCGCTGGCGCCAACAACTCCGATTCGTTCGCCTGACTCTACCTTCAACGACACGCCGTTCAGCGAGAGTTCCTCCCGGGTTGGGTATTCGAATTCGACGTCTTGAAACTCGACGGTCGGGTTGAAGGTATCTGCGTCTTGTCGACTCGGTTGGGTGTCGATGATGTTGGGTTGTTCATCGAGGATGTCGAAAACGGCTCTCGTCGACGCTAGGGCGAACATGCCACGGTGATAGATATTGGTGAGTTCACGCAGAGGTCGGAACGCCTCCACTCCCATCATCACCACGATGAGCAGCGCGGCAAGTTCAAGACTCCCGTCAGCCACTCGCAGTCCACCGTAACCCAGGGCTGCCGCGGCGCCGATCGAAATCCCAAACCAAGTGATCCCCGTGGTCGCCATGTTCGCCGCCATAACGCTCATGTTGGTGCGCGTGACTTCATGCGCCTTTTCCGCGAGGTGGTCGCCCCGGGCGCGGCTCTGACCGAAAGACTTGAGAGTGGCCAAACCTTGGATGCTGTCGAGGAACTCAGCCCCCAAATTCCCGTATGCTCTTCTTCTGCGGGTGCTGCTCGTGGCGTTCATTCGGTGAAACGCAGCAGGCACGAACAGGGTGAAGAGCGAGAACAGGAGATAGATGGCGGCAAGCTGCGGATCGAAGAACCACATGAAGGTGAATAGCCCGACGGGCGTGACGATTGCTACGAACAGCTGCGGCAGGTACTCGCCGAAGTATGTCTCTAAGGATTCGACGCCGTCGACCATTGAGATCGAGACATCGCCTGTCCGCTTCTGATCCAAGACCCCTGGCCCAAGAGACAACAATTTGACGTAGAGTTTCGACCGAATTAGGTACTGGATTTGGATCGCCGCGCGATGCCCGGTTATCTCTTTCAGGTACTGGAACACCGATCTACCAAATATCGCGATGCCAACGAGAATCAGAGCGACGATGATGCGGTTGCTGGAGGCTCCCGTCAACACCAGGGCGATGGCGTATCCGCTGATAGCCAACCTGGCCACGCCTGATGCCGCTGTCACGAGGCCAAATGCGACGGCTAAAGAAATCCACCCTCGAAAACCGCGGGTGAACTGCCACAAGCTGGCATCAAAATACAAAATTCGTCCTCCGTCGAATTCGAAACATGCCGTCAGCTGACGGGGATACTCCGGCGCGGAGCCACCCGCTCGGCACATCCAAGTGCATCATCGAGTCGGCGATTCCCACGCACCACAAATGATAGGGGATACATGCGTCCAGACCCGCCCGAGCGGCATATCGGCCCTTCTCACTTAAACTGATGAATCTCTATGTCTGTGCACAACGCCGACTCGCACCGCGACGATCCTAATCTCCCTCCTCTAACCCCCATCCACGGCGGACACCATCTATTCCGCATGCCATAGGCATCATCGAGATTATTCTGGTAGCGAGGCAACGAACCACCGATTCGACTTTGATGGGTGAGTCCCACCCGTTCGGACCGGGTAACACAAGTATTCTGGTTGGCGTAGTTATCAAACAGCGCGTCAACGACCCATTTGAACGGGTAAGGAAACGGCGACGGTGCAGGCCCAAGGCGAAAACAAAAGTAAACAATGATTGAAGACGATGCTCTTCGTTCTCGTGATCAATTTGTGCTTCAACCGCAGCCCACAGTAGTGATGATGGCATCCAATCGAAATCTAAAACTTCATCAATAGAAGGTGTCGAGAGATGTACGACGACGCAGAGAGATTGAGACGGCACGTCGATGCCATGGGCGATGAACTGGGGCCAGTGTATGACGGACTTTGGAAAGAATCGGTTTGCCTTAGGAGAAATTGGCATGAATGCCTAAAGCTGTTTGGCGAAGGTAAAGGAAGGATTGAGTTTTTGAACGATGTTGCCTCGGGTTTTTTTGGGATCGCCCAACTCCTATATTTCGAAGACGTATGTCTCCGCATCGCAAGGTTGGTTGATAGTCCCAAAGTCAGCGGCTACTCGAACCTCACGATTCGTTCATTACCAAATTTGGTGTGTGAAACATTCGCCAACAAAACATGCGAAAAAGTCGAAGTTGCCGTCAAGAAGGCAAAGTTGATCAAGACGTGGCGCAACAAGGCAATTGCCCACTTGGACCTCGATATTCATGAGAGAGGTTCCGAACAATTGAAGTCGCCCACACGGGAGGACGTCGACAGGAGCTTGGAAGCTATAGAGGACGCATTGAATTCCGTAGCTGGTCTTTATGGGGTCCCGCCTACGACCTTTGATCATATCCCCCAACCACTGGTGCAACATATATGCTCGACATCCTCGCCGCGGGTCAGAAAGTACGGACAGGTCGCGAATATGAGCCTTTTTGTTGACACGACCGCTGCAGTGCTCTATGAACGTGCATCACCGCTCAAGCCCGAAAATTGTAGTTGTCAACGGCCAGAGAGGACGAATGTCGAAAGTGGCTGTTGTCCGATAACACAGCTAGTTTTTGACAAATAGAACGTGACAGACCACAGCCAAGGATCACATCGCTTCGACGCCGGCCTTCCTTCATTGACCTCCATCCACGGTGGTCATCATCGCTGTTCCGAGTGCGGCCGCATCATCTACTCCGACCCTAAGGTCGCGGTGGCCGCCATCATCCCCATAGATGACGGAATTGTTCTGTTGAAACGAGCCATCGAACCGAATCTTGGGATGTGGAGCTTCCCGTCCGGATACGTGGATCGAGCCGAAAAACTCGAGAACGCTCTCCAACGTGAAGTCGCGGAAGAGTGCGGATTAACTGTCGAGGTTGGGGATCTAGTAGGTGTCTACAGCGACGAAGGCGAAGCCGTGATCCTCGTCGTTTACCAGGCAGTTCCGGTTGGCGGCGAACTCCAAGCTGGAGACGAAACGTCAGATGCCCGAGTCTTCCCGATCGACTCTATGCCGCGACTAGCCTTCGAACACGACAACCGAATTGTTAACGATTGGCTAGCCGCCAACGCCACTCGCGACTCTGCCTAGTCGTTAATCGATGCCTGCGCCGCGGGTCTGCTCAAGGTAGTTGCGGGCGTCGGAGACCAAGAATCTCGTCGCACCGCTCACAATCCACTGAACTCCACGCTCGTGCCAGAAATGCGCCTGCTCCGACGTCACCCCTAGCGTGCCGGAAATCTTGCCGGCGTCGTGGGTCTGCTTGACCAACCGCTCGATCACGTCGACCACTTCTGGATGATCTATCTGCCCCGGATGGCCGAAGTTCAGGGATAAGTCGCCTGGGCCGAAGAAGATGCAGTCTGCGCCGTCCGTATTGATGATTTCGTCAGCGTTCTCGATGCTCTCAGGTGTCTCGATCTGGAGGCAAACAAACGTCTCCTCGTTCGCCTCTTTCACATATGAAGCCTGGTCCTGAATCCCGAACATCGCGCTCCGGCCGGAGAATCCACCACGTTTACCCACCGGAGGGTATTTGACCGAATCGACTACCTGCCGCGCTTGTCCCGCATTGTTGACCAAGGGAATCATCACGCCTTGTGCACCACCTTCAAGGTATCGCTGAATGTGCTGCTGATCATTCATTCCGATGCGCAAGATGGGTGTCGTTCCTGAAAGCTCTGCGGCGCGGATCATGTTCTCAGCGGTCTCGTAATCCATGATGCCGTGTTCGCAATCGATCACCACGAAATCGAAACCGAGCCACCCCATCGTCTCAACCAATGCCGGTGCCGGGAACCCGACAAATGGACCTAGAGTGGTTCCACCCTCGAGCATCTTCTGTTTCATCGTGTTTTTGCGCAAACCAGATCTCCTTCACGGTTAACGAAATCAGCAATTCGCAGGTAAAGGTTAACCCAATCACCGCGACGGACGAGGGATGATGAATCGATCAGTCGAAAAACCTTGAGACGTGACGCCAAACCTCTTTTGACACGACGTCAATCGATTGCGACGCATCGACCTCGACCCAACGGTTTGGCTCCTCTGCCGCCAGCTCGCGATAGCCCTTCAAGACATCGAAGTGGAAACGCCTCGGCAACTCTTCGAAGCGACGCTTCGCATCTTCGTTACTGGAGTCTTCGACATGCCTTCGGGCGAGTCCCTCGTCAGGATCGATACTCAGAAAAATCGTCAAATCCGGAACATTGCCGTCCGTCGCTAACTCATTCGCGTGCCTCAATCTAGTTAGATCGAGTTTTCCTCCGAAACCTTGATATGCCAGCGTCGAGTCAGCGAACCGGTCGCATATGACCGTCACGCCATCTTTCAGATTCGGTTCGACCACATCGTTCATCAGCTGGGCACGTGCCGCCATGAACAGCAGGGCATCGGCGGCTGGAACATTTTCGTTCGGCGACTTGATGATCTCCCGGATCGTGTCACCTAGCTGCGTCGAACCCGGTTCTCGGACCTGCAGCGCCCTACGGCCTTCGCTCTCTAAACGGTCTTTGAGGATCGACGCCTGCGTAGTTTTGCCCGCGCCCTCGCCGCCCTCGAAGGAGATGAACGGCGCCGAATGACGTGATCTGCGCGGTTCCACAACTGAATCGTCGTCGGACATATTGCGTGCTGCAAAGGTTGGCTTGCCGGATCAGCGGCGTCTGCGTCGGATGATCACATGTCTATTAGGATCATTGCCTGCGCTCGCAGATCCAACGTTGTATCTGGCAGCTAATCCATGTTGAAGCCTGCGAATATACGCCGACTGTGCCGAAAGCGCGACTCTACGATCACCGCTCAGAATGCGCTCTACTGCACTCTCCGCCTCTTCCAATGCTTCGGCGACAACCAACTCATCCTCAGATTCTCGAACTTGAGCTTCGTCCATCGCCCGGTTATCTGGCCGTTCAAACCGGCTCAAGAACTCTTCAATCTGCTCCCGAGTTCCTCGCCGCAACACATAAACAGGCAGCCCGTCGCGTTCGGCACGCTTAATCGCCGGTGGACGTCGCCCGTAGTGGAGTTTGGTGGTGACGAAAATGTCCGCATCCTCAGCCGAGTCAACGACTTCGACTGGAACGCCCATGCGCTGGATTGCAGAGCGGATCGAGTCCTTCGGGACTCCGAACTGGTGGACACGTACCGCAGGAATTTGAACGCGATATTCACTTGCCGGAATTCGGGCGGCACCGTTAGTGCCGTTCTCCCGGCTCGTTTCCTGATCTGACTCGACCTGTCCTTGAATTCTTCGGGGGGCCCTTATGGAATTCAAATCAAACGCCGCGGTTTCGAACCCGTCCTCCGAGCGCATCGCATCTTCAATCTGCGACTCGATTTCGCCATCTTCACCCATCGCACGCATCTCCATCGGAACTGACAATCCTCTCAGCATTCGATCCACCGCAACACCGACGTCGTTGTGGATCCCCACGATATTGCGATCCCGCATCTCGACGACTACATCGAACGTCGGGGTATGTTTGCGCTCCAATACAGTTTTCTGAGTGCGCCGCCTACGCGCTTCGATATCGCCCAAGGTGACAGATTGTGTACCGCCGACTAAGTCGGAGAGAGTTGGGTTGCTGATCACATTGCCGAGCGTGTTCCCGTGGGCGGTGGCAACCAGCTGAACGCCTCGCTCGGCGATAGTCCTAGCTGCAATCGATTCAAGCTCGGTGCCTATCTCATCGATGACAACCACCTCGGGCATGTGGTTCTCAACTGCCTCAATCATCACCTTGTGCTGCAGCTGGGTATTCGGAACCTGCATGCGACGGGCTCGGCCTATCGCCGGATGGGGAACCGCGCCATCACCCGCGATCTCATTCGATGTATCGACTATCACGACTCGTCTCGACGCATCATCCGCTAACACTCGAGCCACCTCACGCAAGATCGTCGTCTTCCCCACGCCAGGCCTACCCAAGATCAAGACGCTCCGGTCCGTTTCGATAAGGTCCTGAATCAATCGCACGCTGCCAAAGACGGCGCGACCGACGCGACATGTTAAACCGACTGGTTCACCCTCCCGGTCGCGGATCACCGAAAACCGGTGTAAGGTGCGCTCGATACCCGCCCTGTTGTCGTCTCCAAACCTGCCAAGCCCGGTGATCACAGTTTCGATGTCGTCAGTCGACATCTCCCTATCGCTGAGCGTCTGGGTCCCCTCGGTGAATCTGGCTTCAGGTTCTCTGCCAAGATCGATTATCACCTCTAAGAGATCGGTGATCCGGCGAGAGGATTCGGAGTTGTTTCGGAGCCGCGACTGAAGTTCGGTTGGTAGGACGCGGAGGAATGCCTCCATGTCATCGACTACCTGCTGGCTAGGTTCCCGCGCCGAGTTTTCTAACTTTCCGTTGATGATTTCTGAATTGTAACTAGGTTTCTATTGATGTTTCTCATGATACGCGCTAGCGGAGTACATTGGCCAGGCCAACACTGATCTATGAGCGTTAAAGCGACGTAACAATTCCACCCATTTCCGCGTAGAATCAGCTTGTCGGATGGTTGCTACAGAGAGGCCGCGACTAACGCCGCCAAATCGGCAGTGCGACATGAGTAACCCCACTCGTTGTCGTACCAGCCTACGATCTTCACGAACTCGCCTTCGCCGTTCTCGCCCGTTATCACCTCGGTCGAGAGTGCGTCGAGAGTGCAAGAGTTAGGGTTGCCGATGTAGTCCGCAGAAACCAGCGGCTCGTCGGAAACGCCCAAAACATCGCTCAGCGGCCCCTCTTCTGCAGCCCTAAACGCAGCGTTCACATCATCGACACTCGCTGAATTCGACAACTCGGCCGTAAGATCGGTTACCGATCCCGTGATCACAGGGACCCGGTATGCCATACCGTCGATCTTCCCCCTCAACTCGGGAATAACGAGCGTCACCGCCTTCGCTGCACCAGTAGTCGTAGGAATAATGCTGTTCGCGGCCGCGCGGGCACGCCGCGGGTCGCTATGCACCTGGTCGAGGATGCTCTGATCGTTCGTGTAGGCGTGGATCGTCGACATCAACGCCCGCTCGATCCCGAACGCGTCGTTCAACACCTTGGCCATCGGAGCCACACAGTTGGTCGTGCACGAAGCGTTCGAAATTATGTGATGTTGTGCAGGGTCGTAGCTGTCTTCGTTAACTCCCAGCACAATAGTTATGTCTTCGTTCGTCGCAGGTGCCGAGATGATCACCTTTTCTGCGCCGCCCTGAAGATGTCCGCCCGCCGCGCTTGCATCGGTGAAAAATCCAGTCGACTCAATCACGATTCTTGCTCCGGCATCGCCCCACGGGACTTTCGAAGGGTCACGCTCCGAGAAGACCCGTATCTCCGCACCATCGATCGTGAGCACGCCGTCTCCCGCTTCTACTTCTCCGGGGTACCTGCCGTAAGTTGAGTCGTATTTAAATAAGTGGGCTTGCTGCTGAGGATTGGCTAAGTCATTCACAGCCACCACGGAAAGTGAATCGGCGTGGCGCTCCTGGATGGCACGAAACACCTGCCTCCCTATCCGACCGAATCCATTGATGCCGACTCTCGTTTTATTCATTGCGTCCTCGGTTTGAATCGCTATGTTTATCAGTGCGTTTTCACCTAGCAGACTACAGCATCCGCGGCCGCTTAAAGGCTCGTGATTCTGTTATCTGCACGAGTGGGAATTCACTTAATCACACTCATTCCGGCGTAAGAGCCGCGGTCCCCAATCCAATCCTCGATCCTCAACAATCGGTTATATTTCGCCACCCGTTCGCTCCTGGCGGGTGCTCCGGCCTTGATCTGCCCGCAACCGCAACCTACTGAGATATCGGCGATGGTCGTATCTTCTGTCTCGCCTGATCGATGACTGACGACCACGCCGAATTCGGCTTCGCGAGCGCGCTTTATCGTGTCCAAGGTCTCCGACACGGTTCCCACTTGATTCGGCTTGATAAGAATCGCATTCGCGGCCCTCTCCTCGATCCCGCGATCCAAAAACTCTGTCTGAGTAACAAAAAGATCGTCACCCACAAGCTGTATACCTTCGCCCAGCTTCGAGGTAAGTGTCGTCCATCCGCTCCAGTCGGTTTCGGCCAGACCATCCTCGATACTGCACACCGGGTACTCCTTGCAGATCGCTGCGTACTCTTCCACAAGCATCTCTGAAGTCAACCGCAAGCCTTCGCGCTTCATGCCGTAACGCTTCACTTCAGGAACGTAAAACTCGCTCGCCGCCGGATCGAGCGCAATGAATATCTGCTCGCCTGGAAGGTATCCGGCAGTCTCGATGGCATGGGTCACGTAGCCAAGAGCTTGACGGTTCGTAAGACCAATCGGCGCGAAACCGCCCTCAAACCCGACAGTCGTTGAAAGTCCTTCATCCTGCAGCAACCTGCCCAGCGACTGATAGATCTCCGACCCGGCCCTCAACGCCTCGGAAAGAGACTCTAAGCCCGCCGGCATCACCATGAACTCTTGGAACTCGGTCGACCCAGCGGCGTGAGCGCCGCCGTTGAAGATGTTCAACATCGGCACCGGCAGTACGTACTCGGTCTGACCGCCGATGTAGTCGGCAACTACGTCGTAAAGCCACTCGCCTCGGCTTCGCGACGATGCCCTCAAGATGGCCATCGAGATCGCAAGCATGGCGTTGGCGCCGTATCGAGACTTGTTCTTTGTCCCGTCCGCGTTGATCATGGCATCGTCAACGGCGCGCTGATCGTCCGCGTCCAGGCCTAGGATGGCATCGTTCAACGGACCGTTCACATTCGCAACCGCATTCAACACTCCCATTCCGTTAAAGCGCTTCGAGTCGCCGTCGCGGAGTTCCCAAGCCTCGTTCTCCCCCGTGCTCGCTCCCGAGGGTACAGACGCCCCGTGCCGAGTGCCGTCTTCTAAAAGCACCTCAGCGTAGACAGTAGGATTGCCTCGAGAATCGAGGATCTCCTTGCCTCGGGCGAATTTGATCTGGCTCATTGTTTGTCTCCGTTTTCTCGACCTGACCTCTCGGCAGATCTAGTGCGTGCCAGCTCGACCGCTCGATTCACAGCTTCTTCAGCATTCTTCGCGATCGACAGTCCTTTTAACTGAAGCGGAACGTCACCGTCGCGCATTAACTGGTCCCAATCTTCCATTGCCACTACCGGTATGCCCCATGTCATGGCGAATCCTAGCTCCGAGAGGGTGCCCCAGCTTCCCGGAAGCGCAATCACGGCATCACCCGAGTGCGCAACCAACGAATTTCGGGTGAAGCCCAAATCTGTGGGTATCGAGTAGTCGATGTATTCGTTCGCAGCCATCCGATCCGGACCCGGCAAGATTCCGATCGTGGTTCCTCCTGCCTCTTTGGCACCCTTAGCGCCATGTTTCATTGTGCCTCCTAGCCCGCCATTGACCAACACGCAGCCGGCCTCAGCAATGCGACGGCCTACCTCCTCGGCGGTTGTAAGCATTGGTGCAGTCGCGTTTAATTCGCTCGCACCGATTACCGCGATGTATGTCTTTCTACCGTTCGAGTTCATCTTCATCTAATTGTCGAGTCCAATCTTTGCGCATCAAAGCTCGGGTTCACGCGCCTAACGCTCGCACGTGCGCCTCTTTCATTCGCACACAACCACCGCTCGCCAAATCCAGCATCTCATCGAGTTGCGAGCGCGTAAAGGGCGCTCCTTCCGCCGTTCCCTGGCCCTCGACAAAATCCCCCGATCCTGCCATAACCACATTCATGTCGACTTCGGCCCGCGCATCTTCTTCATATGGCAAATCCAAAACGCATTCCCCGTCGACAATCCCTACAGAGATAGCAGCCACAGAATCGCTCAAGGGTTCTTTTGCGAAGCGACCTGTCGCTCCGATGTTTTTGATCGCCAACGCGAGTGCCACATACCCACCAGTGATCGAGGCGGTACGTGTTCCACCGTCTGCCCGAAGCACATCGCAGTCGACAACGATCGACCTTTCGCCTAAAGCCCCCAGATTCGTCACAGCTCGGAGCGACCTGCCGATGAGGCGCTGTATCTCTTGACTGCGACCACTCGAACTGGAACGTCTGCGGTCAACCCTGTCATCCGTCGACCTCGGCAACATTCCGTACTCAGCCGTAACCCAACCTCGGCCGCTGTCACGCATCCAATGGGGCACACTGGGCTCCACTGTAGCCGTGCAGATCACATGCGTGTCGCCGAGTTTGACGAGCGCAGAACCTTCCGCTCTAGGCATGAAATTCGGCTCAATCGAAATCTCGCGGGTTTCATCCCGCGCCCTGCCGTCGTGTCTAATCAACGAGTTAATGCCTTCCATTTCATCCGGAACGTCCCGCCTTCCCATCCCATTCAATGATTCTCGGCGATACTCAAGATTCTATTGAGTCAAGATAGCCCGATCAAAACCAACATTGGGACGGTTCGTTAAGCCAACGTCCTAGAGACGGTCGAACAGATCGGCATTAGTAGACAGTCATCATGAAGATAGCGGTAATGGGAGCAGGTTCGGTCGGAGGTTACTACGGCGCGGCCTTGGCACGAAGCGAGGCAGAGGTAACACTAATCGCCCGAGGTGAAAATGCCGAGCAGATGCGTAAACACGGAGTGCAGGTTTCATCGTATTGGGGCGATTTCGTAGTCAATCCCAGGGTCGCAGAGTCCCCAGCAGAAGCAGGAAATGCCGACTTGGTGCTGCACTGCGTAAAGCTCTACTCCAACGCCGAGGCGATACCAGCTATGCGTCCAATGATCGGCGACGAGACAACAGTCCTCACGATCCAGAACGGCATCACCGGAGGTGAATCCTTGGCGAACGAGTTCGGCTGGCATCGAGTCTTGGAAGGAGCGACCTACATCGAGACTTCGCTAGTTGAACCCGGTCACGTTGTCCAGACTGGCAGTGCGGCCCGAATCGAGTTCGGAGAGCAGGACAGTGCGAACTCGCAACGAGTTGACGATGTCAGAAACGCGCTCGCCGTACCGGGCGTCCAGGTCGAGGTGAGTAATGACATCCGATCTGCGCTCTGGAGCAAGATGGTTGCGATCGGCGCGCTGGGCACGGTGGTAACCGCGGCACGTGCTTCGTTGCCGGAGGTGCTTCAAATGGAGGAGGGCCTTAATTCCATCCGCACCGTGATGGAAGAGATCGTCTCATGCGGTCTAGCGCAAGGAGTCAGCTTCCCGAATCGAATCGTCGATGCCAAGATAGACGACGCTATTGCTGAGGCGGAGGAGTTCCAATCATCTCTGCAATCCGACTTTAATCGAGGCAGTGCCTTAGAACTCGACGATATCTTGGGCGCCGCAGTGAGATTGGGGCGTAGCACTGGAGTGCCAATGCCGGCGAGTGCGGTACTAGTGATGACGCTCCAAAAGTTCAAAAACGGGCAGTCTTAGAACAAACGATCCCCATGAATTGCGGGTTTACTGATTCACCCAATCCGGATGCCGATACTTCTCCATCGCATCCAAGCTGATCTCGGCGCCTAGCCCGGGCTTGCCGCTCACCTTGACGTACTGGCCGTGGAAGTCGATTGGCTCCTCAAGCATCCTCTGGTAGTCCGACTTGAACGAGATCGCATGCTCCAACCGATAGAAATTCACAACCGACATGCAGACGTGGGCCCCGGCGATGATCTGTAGCGATCCCATGGCGTTATGAGGACTGATCGGTATGTAATACGCCTCGGCCATCGAAGCGATCTTTTTGATCTCGCTTATGCCGCCGGTCCAGACGATGTCGGGCATGATGTAGTTCGCTAGTTTGCGCCGGAATATCGGCAAGAAGTCCCAGCGCGTGTAGAGACGCTCGCCAACGCAGATGTTCGGCACCGTGTTTTGCCGGATAGTCTCCAGAGCATCTAATCCCTCTTGAGGGATGGGCTCCTCGTACCATTCGATCCTGGATTGCTCGTGCAAAGTGTTGGCTGTCCTGATCGCCGTAGGCACGTTGAAGTTTCCGTGGGCGTCGATAAGGATCTCGCGTTTCGGGCCGATGGCTTCCCTCACCGCCCGAACGATGTCGTAGCCCAGCTGCTCGCCCGCGTGCGAGATGACGCCGTCCGTGTAACGCGTGTGAACTGGGACCATCTCGTTGAAGGGGTCCAACTTAAACGCTTCATGACCCGCTTCAACCGCGACCTTGGCCGCTTCGTAGTAATCCTCGGGCGTCGTGCAGTTCGGGAACCAGCCGTTGGCGTAGAGCCTCACCTCGTCCCTGAAACTCCCTCCCAACAACTCGTAAATCGGCACGCCCAACGCCTTACCCTTGATGTCCCAAAGCGCGATGTCAATACCGCTGATGGCAGAAGAAGGGAAGCCACGCGAGCCAAGATAGGTGTATCTGCGGAATAGTCGGTGCCAGAGAGGCTCGATGTTCGTCGGGTCTTCGCCTACCAGCACTTCCTTCATCGCGAGGACGGCGCGCGCGGTCAGGAAACTGCCGCCGCCTGGATAGTTCGTCGATTCTCCCCATCCGTGGATGCCCTCATCCGTTTCGATCCGTACGAAAGTCCACTGCCGCTCGTTGGGACCGCCATATGTTTGATCCGGCGGTGTAACGACGAAAGCTTTGATGTCGGTGATCTTCATGGCGCAAATCCTAGGTTCAGGTTATCTTCGAATCCGTCTAATTGGAGGATGGTTGTACCGCTCTTGATGCGGCCGTGGGCAGGATGGGTCGGGTTGCGAAGAGTGACACCACGGCAGCGAGTATGCCGATGGTCCCCGCAGCGACAAAGAAGGGCATGTAACTTTCGTCGCTGATGTAGTCAAACACGAGACCCGGAAGCATCACCCCGATGGCTTGCCCCAATGTCGTCAACGGCTCAGTCATCCCTCGGATCGTGCCTAGTGACGACCGCCCGAAGTAGTCTGCATACGCGACGGGTGGAACCGTGAGCATACCGCCCAATCCAAAGCCAAATAAAGCGGAGTAGGCCAACGCCTCCAACGCGGTGTCGGTTTGAGTGAACAGGATTGCCCCCGACGCCATCACAAGCGCAACTGCTGCCATCACGAAGCGCGGCTGGAAATTTTCGGTGATGCGGCCCCAGACCAAACTTCCCAACCCGAGAGAGAGAGCGTTGAAGCTGATGCCGACTCCAGCGATGACAGCGCTTAACCCTTGATCTCTGAAGAACGCGGCGCTGTGAGTGTTGACCCCGGCCTGCATAACAAACAACAGGCCGGTGGCGATGGCTATCAACCAAAGGGTTGGAGTTCGCATCGCCGACTTAGAAGTCCAATCGACCTCCTTATCGGCCGTTGACGAGGAATGCTTAGCACCAGCGCCCTCTGTCGAGCCATCTTCAGCGTCTCCATCGGGAAGCAAGCCCATGTCCTCGGGTCGTTCCGATATGAGCAACGCCACCGGTAACAGCGCCACCACAAACACGAGCACGCCCAAAACGAACCAAGCGTCGCGCCATCCGCTCTGCGCAATGACGATGGAGGCGATTAGCGGGAACAGCACCATACCGAGCGAATGCGACAGGTTCAAGATACCGTTGGTTCTGCCCCTGAGACGTATGAACCAGCGGGAAACCACGACGGATGCGCCGATCTGCACCGCGCTTGAAAATATCACTCGCCCTGTGCCGTAGGCGATGTAAAACACCCAAGGGATGGTTGCTCCCATCACCGTAATACTCACATCGGACCACGCAAGCGACACCGTGGTCACGCATAGCAACACAATGCTGACAGTCAGCACGGGCCGCGCGCCGTAGCGGTCGATCAGCCGCCCCACGATGGGGGACATGAGTGTCGCCGCGAGCCCGCCAGCGGCCGCAGCGCCCGAGATCAGGGTGCGGCTCCAGCCCAGTTCTTCAGAGAGGGGATAGACGAATACGGCGATCGTGAGGCTGGCGGCGGCGTTGCGGGCGAACATGGAGCTCCCCGCCGCGCCCAATATCACCCACCCGTAAAAGAACGGGATGCGGTTCGCGATTCCTTGCATCGAGGTCGATCAACGGCAACCGCAGTTCAGACGGTTGCCCAATCTGGGTGCAGATACCTCTCAATCGCATCCATGCTGATGTCTACACCTAGTCCCGGCTTGCCTGAAACCTGGATGTACTGTCCGTGGAAATCGATCGGTTCCTCAAGCATGGCGTTATACGCCGGGATTGCACCCATCGAGTGCTCCAGACGATAGAAGTTCACCGTGGACATGCATACATGCGCGCCGGCCACGACCTGCAGCGAGCCCATCGCGTTGTGCGGACTGATCGGGATGTAGTACGCCTCCGCCATAGTCGCAATCTTCCTGATCTCGCTGATCCCGCCGGTCCATACGATGTCTGGCATGATGTAGTCGGCCAAGTTCCGGTGGAATATCGGTAGGAAATCCCATCGAGTGAACAGCCGCTCACCAACGCAGATATTGGGCTGCGTGTGCCTGCGAATGGTTTCCAATCCGTCGATGCCCTCAGGCGGGAGCGGCTCCTCGAACCACTCGATACGGCTCTGCTCATAAAGAGTGTTCGCGATCCGGATCGCGGTCGGGACGTTGTAGTGTCCATGCGCATCAATCAATATCTCAACCTGAGGTCCAACAGCGTCCCTCACCGCACGAATAATTTCGTATCCCAGCTGCTCGCCATCCTGCGATATTTGGCCCTCTTGATAAGCCGTGTGATACGGACGCATCTCCAGGAACGGATCCAGCTTCACGGCCTCGTGGCCAGATTCGATTACTCGCTTTGCCGCGTCGTGGTAATCATCTGGAGTCGAACAATCCATGAACCAGCCGTTGGCATAGAGCCTCACCTCATCCCTGAATTTGCCCCCCAAAAGCTCGTAGATAGGCTTGCCTAGCGCCTTGCCTTTGATGTCCCACAGGGCGATGTCGATGCCGCTGATGGCAGTCGTGGGCATGCCCCTCGATCCCATATAGGTGTAGCGGCGATACAACTTGTGCCACAGAGGCTCAATATTCGATGGATCTTCACCGATCAGCACCTCCTTCATCGAAAGAACCGCCTGGGCTGTCAGGAAACTCCCGCCTCCCGGGTAATTCGTCGCCTCTCCCCATCCGGAAATTCCCTCGTCAGTGTCGATCCTAACGAAAGTCCACTGCCGCTCCGATGTGCTGCCAAAAGCCCTTCCCGGCGGCTCGACTACGTAAGCCTTAACGTCTGTAATCTTCATCTCGATACGCCTCCGATTTCGATGCCTCACTACAATGCCGCGGTGCGCCATGAGTTTACATCGTTGGCCGTTCGAACGACGCTGAGTCTCGAAAGAGACTATCCAACTTTAAAATTGCTAAACTTCATTGAAACCTGCTTGATTCGCCCTTCAATTGAAGGACGAAAATCGTAAGTCTAAGTTCAGCATCGATCACCCAAAGTCCAAACGACTACGAATATCGGACAACGTGAATCGACTCCGGAACATCAATTGAATCTTTAGGAGCATGAATTAAATGGCGGTAACGTCCACGTCTCAAATCAGGAACGTCGTATTGGCAGCGCATGGCGGCGCCGGCAAGACGACGCTCGCCGACGCCATGTACTTCTTAACCGGGGCAACGAATCGACGTGGCAGAGTCGACGACGAAACCAGCCTCTCCGACTACGAACCCGAGGAGCAGGCTAGGGGTTCGAGTGTCCAAATGGCGGTGTTGCCTTGCGATTGGAAAGACCACAAGATCAACGTATTGGATACGCCGGGCTATCCAGATTTCAGGGGTGACATGTTGTCGGCGATGCGTGTCGCGGACGCCGCGTTGATACTGATCTCTGCGCCATCAGGCATCGAAGTCGGATCCATCCAGGCTTGGCAAGCCGTTCAAGAAGCGGGATTGCCTTGCGCGATCGTCATAAACAAACTTGATCGGCCCGAAACCGATTTCGATTCAACCGTCGCGTTATTACAAGAGGTTTGGGGAAGAAACTGCGTGCCGATGCAACTCCCGGTTGGGAATGCCGAGTCGTTCTCAGGCGTGAACAGCCACCTCGCCGGGGATTACGATGACATTCCCGAGGAGCTGATCGAAGCGATCGCCGAGTCGGACGACGATCTCATGATGATGTACCTCGAAGGCGAAGAGTTGAGTGGCGAAGACGTGCAAGCGGGCTTGCGACAAGGCATCCAATCGAAATCGATCGTGCCGATCTTCGCCATGGCGGCCGACAAAGAGATCGGCGTCCAAGAGTTGATGGATGCGATCGTCGATTACTTCCCTTCTCCAGAAGATGGTGATGCGGAGTCAATCCCCGTTGATTCCACCGCTGATTTCATATTCAAGACCTCTGCAGACCCCTTCGTCGGCAAAGTTTCGTACTTGCGCGTATACGGTAACCCACTAATGCCCAACTCGCATCTGGTCGCTGCCGGAAAGGCAGAGAACGAGCGAATTGCCCAGGTCTATCAACCTGTCGGCCGAGTATTGAACACAGTCGACCAAGTAATCACTGGCGATATCGGAGCCGTGACGAAACTTTCGACCGCATCGACCTACGACACGCTTACTGAAAGTTCAAACCCAGTGGCGCTCGATGGCGTCGAGTTGCCAAGCCCGGTTTTTGGTTTGGCTGTCAACCCAGGATCGCAATCGGATCTCGACAAGATGGCGTCGTCATTGGCGCGAATCATTGAGGAAGATCCCACGTTGAGACTTGAAAGGAACCCGGAAACATCCGAGATGGTTCTTCAAGGGTTAGGCGACATTCACGTCGAGATGGCGATCCAACGCATCGCTCGAAAGTTCGAAGTCAACTTAACGACCTCACTGCCCAAGATTGCATATAGAGAGACCATCGCAGGCCGTGCAGAAGTCGACTATAAACACCGAAAACAGACCGGCGGCAGCGGACAGTACGGCCACGTATTGATGCGAATTGCGCCGAGCACACCCGAAAACGGCATCAGCTTCTCCAGCGCCGTCGTCGGAGGAAATGTGCCTAGGGAATACATCCCCTCAGTCGAAAAAGGTGTGCGGAACGCCGCCAGCGAAGGCGTGTTGGCTGGCTTCCCGGTCGTTGGTATCAACGTCGAACTCTACGACGGAAGCTCACACTCGGTCGATTCATCAGGCGTGGCCTTCGAGATCGCCGGCAGCATGGGATTCCGTCAAGCGATTCGGGAGGCGAGACCGCAACTCTTGGAGCCGATTCTGATAGTCGATGTGACCGTTCCCGACGAGACAGCCGGCGACGTGATGGGCGACTTGAACCGCAAGAGGGCGCGGATAAGCGGCATGGAGCCGATGGGGAATGGATTCACCACCATCAGAGCCGAAGCGCCTACCGCTTCGATGCAGCGCTATGCGGCCGACCTTCGATCCTTAACTCAAGCGCGCGGCGGATTTAGAGCGTCAATCGACCACTACGAGCCGGTGCCGGCGCAAGACACCGGTAGAGTGATCGCGCAGTACACAGACTCTGAATAAATCTCGGAATTTAGCGGCACTAGAACGTTGCAGTGCCGTCTAAGCGATCGTTACGGACCCGTTTACGGTTCTAGCGACCAGCTCGGTGTCGCCCTCCCGCACTGTGCCCTCTATCTTGCGGCTCGTGTCGACTGTTGGCGAGAACCCCGGCAACTCGCATCTGACACGCCCGTTAACTGTTGACGCCTCCACCTTGAGACTTGGATCTCCCCCGAGCGATACTTTGACGCTTCCGTTCGAAGTCACCAACCTGTTACGGCTAAGGGAATCCAGTTCGCCTTGGAATGCGATTGACCCGTTTGAGGTCTTCACATCGAACTGTCCTAGCCCTTCGTCGATCGAAACGCGGCCGTTCGAGGTGGCCAATTCGGCAGAGCCCTGAAACCTGTCGATGGTAATAGGCCCGTTGCTGGTCCGAGCGCTCAATTCGCCCTTAAATCTCTCGACTCTTATCGGAGCGTTCGAGGTTTCCAACATACCGTCGCCTTCGGTTCCACGCACTTCCACAGGACCATTGCTGCTGGCCAAGTCGACTGTCGTCGTGACCGGAGCTGTGACCTCGATATCCGCTCCACGTCGTTGGCCGAAAAACCCTGACAAAAACCCTCCTGAGCCCTGCACTGGTCTCACTTCGACACTTACGAGGTCGCCATCCTGAACAGTTTTGTATTCGACGGCCTGGCGGTTCTTCAAAGTGGCACGCACATGAATCGTGCCCGGGTCGCCGGCAACCACGCGGACTCGCCCATTCAGACCGCGAACGCGAAGGTGCGGTTTATCACCCACCTCGAAACGGTCGTCACCTGTCGAAGCCGCATCGTTCACGTCCAATGCCTCGGCGAAACGTCGGCGAACGTCCTCTCCGATCTCCTCAGCCCATGATCCGCCGAGCTGGTCTAAAGATTCAGGACGGTCTTCAACGGCGACGCGGACCCGCTCTTCTTCATCTTGATTTGCCCTTAACGCATTCAGAAGACGCTTGGCGTCGTCATTTGTGATCTTGCCGTCAGCGAGCAGTTCTCGCACTCTTCGCTGTTCTTCAGTCATAGCCCTTCTCCTTTGAATCCAGTTGTTTGCGCGTTCGAATCTGATTTCTGCTTCTCGCGTCCATCAGATTCGTGGAGTGGTTTTTCATGGTTACGATTGTCGAGATCATTCGGAGAGCCTCTTCACGGCTTCTTCCACGTTAATCTCGCCTGCCTCCAAGCTGTCGAGGATCTCCGTTGACCTGGCTTTCGTCTCTTGCGATCCGCTCGGCGAATGGCTTCGATTCACAATTCCAACCGGTTGAAGACTCTCGGATATCCGGTTGAGACGGTTCTTGACCGTTGGATAGCTGATCCCGAATATGTTCTCCATCTCCTTTATCGAGCCGTGTACCAGTACGAATGTCATCACGAAGACCTGGTCCTCGCTCGTGAGCCGGGCCAAGGCCGTGGGTTCGAACTGACCCTCAATGGCGATATCGCTATCGAGGATCCTGACGCGCTCGACGACCAGTCTCGCGCCGTCAGTCAAATCGGTTAGCTCTTTCCAGTTTCGGATCTCTGTCATTTAGGCTCTCACTGCTGTTCTATGATGAGCAATATATACCAAAACATTGAATAAATCAAATTTAAATGTAAAAAAATTAATAATTAGGTCAGTCACGCTGAAAATATCGCAAATTCTGTGGTCAAACACGCCCCTTCGCCGAGGTTGACGAACGCGCTCAGTTATTGCGTCGTCCGCCCGTCCTGAAGGCCGTTCAATCCGAAATTGGTCGCGTCAAGAGCAACGTTGCGACGACCTTGAATTCATGCGCTTACGAGAAGGGGACCATGCTCGAGATGCCGACGTAGTGTTCGGATCGCATTCCGACGCCGGCCGATGAGGGGCTAACCGCCCTGCCACAATCGGCGACCATCTGTGAGGAACTTAACCGAACCATCCATGTCCGTGCGATACACCCTGTCTTCGCCGATCGTGTCCACAAGTCGTCGCCAAATCTCCTCGTGCGGATGGCCAAAGGGGTTCTCTGTGCCGACGGCGACAACTGCAACCGCTGGTGAAACGGCGTTGATGAACGATTCCGATGACGATGTTCTGCTGCCGTGATGCGCCACCTTCAAAACCGTCGCCTCCAAGGCGTGGCCGGTTGCGATCAGTCGCAACTCAGACGCGATTTCGATGTCGCCCGTCAGTAGGAAAGAGACTTCGCCGTAGACGGCCTTCACTACTGCCGAAGCGTCGTTTCGGCCAACGCACGCCCATTCGAGATCGTGGCAACCTGAGGCCAAAAACTCGATCGACACGTCCTTGTCCAATCGGATCTCCATGCCTTCTACAGGAGAGACAGTGTTTCCATGACCGTCCGCTACAACCCTCCATTCAGCGAAGGCTATGCTCTCTGACTCGATCTCAGCGTCCAATATGACACCAACCTCGAAACGCTTCACGACCTCGCTCATCCCGCCCAGATGGTCAGCATCCGGATGCGTTACCAGAACAACGTCGATCCGACGATCCCAAGGTGGAATCAGGTCCTGCAACGCCTCAACCGCGCCGGCTGGCGTGCCACCTGCGTCGACCAGCATGCGATTGCCATTCGGAGCTTCGATCAATATGGCTTCACCTCGTGCCAGGCTCAAGAATGTGACACTCAGCACACGGTCTTCCGCCCGCGTCGTCGCGCCCAACCACAAGACGACGCCTGGCAGCAGCAACGCGATGGCGAGAGCGTAGGGTAATACAACCGCAATTCGTGTCGTCAGCCGAGTGACACCCACCAGCCTCTCCCTTTTGGCTTCAGGATTTTTGATGAGCTCCACAATTGCTGCAACCCACGTCGCAGCAGAGAACAACACCCCGTAGTAGATGAAGGCAAATAGAACGCCTAACGATCCTGTCGACAACGGTCCGGGAGGAATGCGGGCGATCGAATCTGCCACGAGTATCGAGTATTTTGCCGCCAGGATGGCAGGCACAGCGACGATAAAAGCAACTGAGTCCGGCGCCAAGGCACTTGCAGCGGACGCCAACAACGAAGAGACGATCAGGATCGGCAGCGCCGGCAGTACGAGCAACGTCGCGACCGGTCCCCATATCGGCACGGCATCGAAGTGGATCGCAACCAACGGGGCAGTGGCCAACGTAGCGGCAATCGACACGACGAGGCTGCCTGTCAGGAAACGTCTCAACCTCGACAGGATCGAGTTGCGTTGTCCCGTCGTCACTCCGCCTGACGAAACTTCCGCGAACAGATCGAGCCGCCGCGCCACCAGCGCTATCCCCAAAACTGCAGCGAAACTAAGTTGAAACGAAAGCGATGCCAATGCCAGCGGCTCGACCAAGACCATTACTGCAGCCGCCAGCGCGATTGCGGGTAGCATGTGCGATCCTCGACCAAGCAGCTTGCCGACGATGAACGCCAAGAACATGATCATTGCCCGCGTCACTGGGGGAGCGAAGCCGGCTAACGCCGCATACGCCACGACCACTACAACAGGCACCGCTAAGTAGAAGCGACTCCGCCTCCCAATTGCCGACACTGACGCCATCATTGCCGCGCCGCCAATCAGCGAAACGTGCAAACCGCTGATCGCCAAGATGTGCGACAGTCCCGCCGATCGGAACGCTTCCACGAGACCTGTCGATAGTCTTCCCCTTTCGCCTGTAAGGAGCGCCGTCGCCAAACCACCCTCGTCTCCCCCTATAACGCGATCCAAACCTCCTTCTATGGCGCCGCGAATCATATCAAGAACACCCAGCGAAACCCAACCTGCGTTGATAGCTTCTTGCGGTCCTGCGGACGCTCGCCACATGCCGAAGAGAATCGTCAGCAGCAGCAGAAGCGCGATGGGGTTGCGCCGCAGCAAGACACTCGCCGCGATCAAGGCCGTTGTAGCCACGATCAATGCCCAAAAGGCACCATAGGCGATTAGATCGCCTGGAGCGAATCCCCAAGTAAGAGCCGACGCAACACCAGCGAGAAACGCGGTGGCGAACCAGACAATTCTCATTGAACAGAGATGAGGTGGCGGATAGCAGCCAACGTTTGAGGCCCGATCCCATCCACAAGCATGAGCTGATCCTCGGACAAGAAACCGCCCAACTCCGTTCTGAGCGCGATGATTCGAGAAGCCCTCACATCACCTATGCCCGGAAGAGACATCAGTTCAGCCTTAGTAGCTGTGTTGACGTTTATTGCTGATTGAAGGCCGTCCGACGAATATTCCGAACTTGCGTCATTCTGCGGGTCCCCTGCAGAAGATCTAGCCTCTGACGCCGAAGTGCGTCCGATATCGCCAGAGTAGTTTTCTGCATCAATATTCCGAACTGAAGGAACGACGATGCGTGCCCCATCTCTCACAAACGCCGCCAAGTTCACATCTTGAGGAGCAGCTGCTTCGGTCAACCCGCCAGCGGCCTCGATCGCATCGATCATTCGGTCGCCTTCCTCGAGCTGTAACAACCCAGGCCGATTGACCTCCCCAACCACCTGGACCAGAACCGGCCCCGGGGTGGGCAATAGGATTTCCACAGCGTTTGAGCCTCCGTGACTTCGACCCCACATGTACGCTCCGGCAAGAGCCACAGCCATCGAGATGATCACGAGCGTCCAACCGATCAGCGCGCGTAGCGATGATTGTGTGTCGCGCGAGGTTGCGCTGGTATAGTGCGGTCGGTTTTGAGTGGCCAAAACGAAATCGACAATTCGTTGAGCAGCCTCACATTCGGCGAAAAGCTGCCGTTAAAACTGAGCATCCGTCAGGTTACCTCGCGTTCCAGTAGTTCACCAACTCGATGTTGCACACCAACTTCGGGTTGAACTTGGAACTGGCCAGAAACCGTGTGCGCCATCGGAATCATCGATGCATTAACATCATCATGGTGCACGAGAAACGGTAAAACGGATTGTGCACAACCTGAGCGAGAAACTACAATGACCGTCCCAGCTTCGGTCACCCACGGGGCAAATATTGAATATCAACGATAGTGATGCATTAATCGTCGTCGACGTCCAGAACGATCTATGTCCAGGCGGATCCGCCGCAGTCGAAGACGGCGACTCGGTGGCGCGGAAGATTTCAGATATCGCGTTGAAATTCAACACCAGGGACGCCAGGGTCTTCGCCTCGCAAGACTGGCACCCAGTAACACACTCCAGCTTCGTCGAGAACGGCGGCATTTGGCCCACACACTGCATTAGAGGCACCGACGGAGCCCAGTTCCACAAAGACCTGAAACTGCCAATCGGAAGCGTCATCGTCCGGAAGGGCGAAGACCCCGCAAAGCTAGCCTACTCTGCGTTTGAAGACACCAATCTCGAAGGTCACCTTGAGCGCCTAAGCATTAAGAAGATATTCGTTGGCGGACTTTCTACCGAATACTCCGTTCAACACACTGTGTTCGACTGCATTCACAAGGGCTATTCCACAGTCTTGATCACAGACGCGATCTCGGCCGTCAACGCGAATCCAGACGACGATGCGCGAGCGATCGAATCGATGATCGCTAACGGCGCAGGCACCATTTCTTCGAAAGAGCTGCTCGACTAAGGCAACCTGATTGCTTCTAACCCCGGGGCGATTATGCCCTGGCGGCTTAATTGTTTACGGCTTCCCCGAACAGCGAATCTCCGCGCCTCCGGGGCACGGGATTCAAATGAATAGCGGGCCGAAAATCAGCGAGACGATCGCCATCAGCTTGAGGAGAATGTTGATCGCGGGTCCCGACGTGTCTTTGAAGGGGTCGCCAACCGTGTCACCGGTTACCGCGGCCGCGTGAGCGTCGGATCCCTTGCCGCCGTGATTCCCTAACTCGATGAATTTCTTCGCGTTGTCCCACGCGCCGCCTGCATTGGCCATGAAGATGGCGAGCAAGAATCCTGCGATTATCGAACCGGCCAACATTCCGCCCAACGCTTCGGGCCCGATTAGGCTGCCCACCAGGATAGGAGCCGCAATCGCAATCAGCCCAGGAAGAATCATCGCCTTCAAGGCACCGGTGGTGCTGATATCCACTGCTCGGGCGGCGTCGGGCTTGACCCCTGGGGCACCTTCGCGGAGACCTGGAATCTCTCTGAACTGACGCCGAACTTCCTCGATCATATGACCGGCTGCAGTGCCGACCGCCTGCATAGTAAGGCCGGCGAATAGGAAGGGGAGCTGGGCACCGATAAGCGCGCCGACGAGAACCCGCGGCTGCAGCAAATTGAAACTGTCGATCCCAATGACCTGACCGTAGGCCGCCATTAGGGCCATGGCCGTCAACACTGCTGAGCCAATCGCAAACCCTTTCCCGGTGGCCGCCGTAGTGTTGCCCAAGGCATCAAGTGCATCAGTTCGCTCTCGAACCTCCGGATCTAGTCCTGCTTGCTCGGCGATTCCTCCGGCGTTGTCGGCGACAGGCCCGTAGGCATCAGTCGCCAGCGTGATACCGAGAGTAGACAACATCCCGACCGCAGCAAGGCCGATACCATAAAGTCCTGCCAACTCATAGGCAATCCACGTTCCGGCTACGACCGCGAACGTGGGGATTACGGTGCTGTAAAGACCGATGGCGATGCCTGCGATGATGGTGGATGAATGTCCCGTAAGTGATTGACGTGCGATCCACTTGACGGGCCCGAATTCGTACGACGTGAAGTACTCGGTGGCCGTCCCTATGACCTGCCCGACAACCAATCCCGTGAGCACAACCCAAAACAGGTTGAAGGGCAATTCATCTGAAGTCCCGATAAATATCCCGGTGCCGATCAGAGCCAAGATGCCTGCGCCGAATATGCCGTAACGAAGGCTCCAAAGCAGGTTGCCCATGCTCGCATCATCTTTCGTGCGAATGAAGGCAGTGCCAATTATCGATGCGACGATCCCGATCCCCGCCAACATCATCGGAAGCACAACGCGAGGGAGGTCGTTTTCCTGGGATGTAGCAGTCACCCAGGCCAAGGCGATAGTCGCGATTAGAGAACCGGCATAAGACTCAAACAGATCCGCACCCATCCCTGCCACGTCACCTACGTTGTCGCCGACGTTATCCGCGATGACCGCCGGATTGCGAGGATCGTCCTCCGGCAGACCTGCTTCAACCTTGCCCACAAGGTCGGCGCCGACATCGGCGGCTTTGGTATAGATGCCTCCGCCAACACGGGCGAATAGCGCAATCGAGGATGCACCGAAGCCGAATCCTGCGATTACGTTCGGATTACCGAAGATGAGCCACAGACCTGTGACGCCTAAGATACCGATGCCCACAACCGTGAACCCCATCACTGCACCGCTGTTGAAGGCGACGCGCAACGCGGAGTTGAGTCCAGTCTGGGCTGCCGTCGCAGTGCGGGTGTTGCCCCGAACAGCGACGCTCATACCGATGAATCCCGCAAGTCCAGATCCGATCGCTCCAGCCAAATATGCCACGGCCGTCCAAGGTCCCGATAAATCGAGATTCCCGCCTTCGATCAGACTCTCGATACGGGCGTTCCCCAGCACGTTGTAATCGATGAAGAGTGCCAACACCACGAATATCACGATCACGAAAACAGCGAGTATCGAATACTCTCGACGCAAGAAAGCCATCGCGCCCTCTCGAATTAGTGCGCCGATTTCTCGAACCGCTTCATTGCCGGCCGGCCGGCTCGTTACCCAATTGAAGAGGAAAGCGGCACCAGCCAAGGCGAGCAATCCAGAGGCGAGCGACAGATATAGGGCGGTCATCAGTTGGTGGAATCCTTGCTACTTTCTCGATCGATTCACGGCGACTACAACCTCGACGTGATCACACACTTTTGGTTGTGCCAGCACTCGATTCTATGCGACAACCCGTCCAGAATCATTACGCCTAAAGGTACTGGGCCTTCGTCGCAACTCACTCTGCGCGCAACTTGTCGGCCAACTCGCTCAACTTCTGCTCCAACGAAGTTTGACGCAGAGCCTGAGTCACGTCCCCCCGTGTTCGTTCGGTGACGCCTCGCAACTGATCCGTGGTCCGGCGCAATCCCCCTGTAACTCCCTCGGGAAAATCCACCTGAGCCAGCACCGCCATCACGCTGTCCATGTAGCTCAACAAATGGTCTGCACGTGCAACATCTCCTCGCCGGATCGCATCAAGTGCGGAGCGACGGAGTTCGCTAGCCGCTTCCGCCAGCCCGTTGAGATAGGCTGCGTGCGAGACGCCGAGACCATCTGCGTCGGGAATCGGGTCATCGCTTAAGAAAGCCACCGTCAACGCGGCTTCGGCATACTCTTTTTCGCCGTTGAGTAAATATCCAGTGTTGAAAATAGGTGCGTCGTTCGACGAATCAGAGATCTGGATCGCTTCTTGAGCTTCGCCTACCAACCTACGAGCCAAATCCATCTCGCCACGATGAGCAGCGCGGATCGCCCTCGATGAGATCTGAATAGTCTCTCGCGACGCTTGGATCCCGTGCTCTCGCGCTTCGTGGGCGACCGCAAGAGCTTTGATCGCTTGATCTATTGCGCTTTGAAGAGCGTCACCGACATCTGATCCCTTCCCACCCAACTTCACTCACCCTCGCTCGCTAAACGGTCCTGCCTCTCCTTCGAGAACGCCTCAAGCAGCATGTGTACAGCCGACGCGGGGTCCTCAGAAAGCGTTACCGCCGTGGCGACGCACACCACATCAGCACCCGAAGCCGCCACTTTTCCCACGTTCGTAACGTTGATGCCGCCGATTGCGACGACAGGCACAACCGTCTGTGCCGCGACTAATCGCAACGTCTCCAACCCTGCTGGCCGCGTGTCAGATTTTGTTGACGTCGGAAACATTGAGCCTACGGCGATGTAGTCTGCACCTTCAGCCACGGAGGCACGAGCCTCCTCGACGAGTGCGTTGCTCTTACCCACGATCTGATGTCCCTGCAAAACCTCCCGGCAACGAGTTACTGAAGCATCGCCTTGCCCCACATGAACACCGTGGGCCGCAGCATCGGCAGCTATTTCGGGGTGATCATTAACGATGAACACCACATCCGAATTGTGGCAAATTTCGGAGATCTCCACCGCACTATTCAGCAATTCATCTCGTTGCGCGTGTTTGTCCCGCAACTGAATAGCTGCCGCACCGCCTTCAACCGCTGCCATGGCAATCGCACTGACGGGCCGCCCCGATGTGTGCTCAGGATCGACGATCACGTAAACCCCGCCGATCATTCTCTGCGCAACTGATTCGCGCATTGACACTGCGGGTTGCGCCGATCCGTTTGACGAACGCCTCACGCCTCGGATGCCATCGTCCCGCCTTGGGCCCAGTCCGATCGTTTTGTGTCGTGGATAACGATAGTGGTAGCCGAATCAGGAATATTGGCAACACTGGAAATCGCCTTCGTGATGCCTTTCGCCATCTCAGACTTCTGTTCGTCGGTCCGACCCTCATACATATAGACGTGAACAACGGGCATATTGCATCAATTCCTTCTCAAGTTCGATAAACCGTCGCTAAATTATAGAGCGCAGCGATGCGTTCATTTATCGGCCATCCGCCAGTCTGTAACCCAGATAAGCCGGCAATCCGACAAGGTCGATCATCTCTTGGGTCGCTTGAATGTCGTAATCGACTCGGTGAAATGAAACAAACGGAGGTTGAGCCTTGTGGCTGTCGAATTGAACTACCGCGTACGATGCTCGAGGGTCGCCGTCGCGTGGCTGGCCGACGCTCCCAGGATTGATGAACCAACGAGTGAAAGCTAGATCGATCACATATCCATCTGCCACGGACCGGGCCAAAGACGCATCAGATCCATCGAATCCGATGACGAATGGGACATGTGAATGGCCAACGGCGCATCCAGAAGTCGAGAAATGCCTCAAGTTCGCCTTGGCGATATCCGCCGAGAGCACATACTCCCATAACGGCTCGCGAGGGCTGCCGTGACACAACGTCACATCCCAGCGTTCGATCCCCAACGGCAGACGTCTCAAGTACTCCTGGCTTTCTGCCGACAACTCCCGAGATGTCCACATCGCCGCCTCAGCTGCGACGGGGTTGAAATCAGAGGTCGATATCTCCCCGAGCGCAGCGGCTTCGTGATTGCCTTTGACAATACTCACGCGCGGCAGGCGTTGGACATACGTCACCACCTCGTTGGGCTGAGGCCCATACCCAACGGAATCTCCCAAGATCCAGGTCTCATAGATCGGCGCAACGTTCGAGGCGTCGTGCCAAACTGCCTCCAACGCGGCTAGATTCGCGTGAATGTCCGATAGAACGAGTACGGCCCGCTCATCGCCCATCGTTGATTCGGGATAGTTGGGCATACTTGGTTACTCCCCCGAAATATAATCGTTGCATGGCCTTAAACGGGCCGTTTCGAGGCTAAATGCGCAGCGAATCGGAATTTCTGGACCTCATCAGTCAGCACGCTTCTCGCTCTTTCGGCGCGCCTGAAAACGAGATCGGCATCGGGGATGACGCCGCTCTAGTCTCGACTCCTGGTGAAGCGCTGGTTATGACCGCCGACGCAATGGTCGACGGAGTGCACTTTCATAAAGGTCAGATCTCGTGGCGGGATTTAGGGTGGAAAAGCATCGTATCCAATCAGAGCGACATCGCAGCCATGGGAGCTGTACCCGGGCACGCTTTAGTGACTCTGGCAATTACCAAGGATGAATCGGCAGAGAATTTAGAAGAGTTATTCCATGGCATGGTCGACGCGCTCCAAGAGTTTGGCGGGCGACTGGTGGGAGGCGATACGGTGTCCTCGGCTGTTCTTTCTGTAAGCGTCGCAATGACTGGTGTGGGCATTTCCGCGGCAACCGCGATGCGTCGCGCCGCGGCGTCGGCGGGAGATCTTGTAGCTGTCACCGGTCATCTTGGAGGTTCGGCTGGTGGATTGGCCATCTTGACCCACGATAGTCCCTCCAGATCGATCAGTGAACCGGCTCGATCAGAGTTGCTGGCGGCGCACTTCAGGCCGACTCCGAGAACCGATCTCACATCGGCGATGCAACAACAACGTGTGCGGTGCGCGATCGACATCAGTGATGGGTTGCTCATTGATCTAAAGCGGCTGTGCACGGCTAGCAATGTCGACGCCGTTGTTCGAGTGAGTGATGTTCCTATCCACACCTCATTAATCCGGTGTTTTCCCGACGATTGGTTGAGGATGGCTCTTTCTGGTGGCGAAGACTACGAGCTCATCTACACTGGCGGTCTTGAGGCTATCGCCGAGATCAACTCGGCGCAACCTGAATCTCAGGACCGCAGTTTCGGCGTAATCGGTGAATTCGTTGAACCATCAGGCGGTGTTGGAGGCAACGTCTCAGTCTTGGATGACGACGGAAACGTCATTGAGGTCGATACGTTAGGTTGGGACCACTTCTCGGGTTTGGCCAATGCCTGATCTTCAACTCCAAACGCTGACCGTCGTCACTCAATCGGAGGCACAAACCGAAGCGCTGGGCGAAAAACTTGGCCGAATCATCGAGCCCGGATGCACCGTATTGTTGTCGGGAGATTTGGGGGCGGGCAAGACCTGCATGGCGAGGGGTATAGCGCGAGGGGCCGAGTGCACAGTTGGGGCCAGAAGTCCGACATTCATAATCGTCGCCGAGTACCCGGGCAGGGTGAGGATCTTCCATTGCGACCTCTACCGTGTTACTAGCGATATCGAAATCGACGAGTTGGCTCTTCACGAAAACCTCGAGCGCGGAGCCGTAGTTGTGGAATGGCCGGAGAACGGAGGATCGTCGCTGCCGAATGACGCGTTGACCATACGCTTGGATGCGGAGGAAGACGTGAATTCGAGGCACCTAAGAATCTCAGCACAAGGGCGTCAATCCAACCATCTCTTCGCTCGACTAATGGAATCTCTGCAGGAAGAGCCGCCAAGTTGAAACTCCTAGCAATTGACACCTCCACAGGCGTCGCGGGAGTCGGTCTCAGCGTTGATGGCGTTGATCGCGTCTACTCCCGTTGCTGGCGGTCGCAACACAACCACGGTCGAGAGTTAATGCCTGCCGTGTTGAGCGTTTTGGATGAAGCCGAAACACGCGTGGAAGAGATCACTCATATCGCAGTGGCACGTGGTCCGGGCGGTTTCAGCGCAGTTCGTGTAGGCATCGCGACGGCACAAGGCTTGGCCGAGCCAAGGGGATTGCCATTGATCGGCGTACCTACTCACTTCGTGCAGGCATTCGCCCACGCCAACAGCGTCGAAAAGCGAGTCGTTTCGCTGATACCTATCGGAAGAAGCCAAGTCTCGTATGGGGTTTTCAAGTCACCAATGTGCGGTGTCGACGACGAATTCGAAACCGGGATCTGCGATCTAGACGAAGTCGTTGACCGATTCTCAAACGACGAAACGATCCTCTGCGGCGAAGCATCTACTCTGATCTCAAGTCCTGAAACCGAGACACCTGTCGATCTGATCCGTCCGCCGCAACTATTGCTTGAGATCGCCCGCCTCGCCATCGAATCAGGGGATCTCTCAACGGCGCCAACAACTCCGGTCTACGCCAGACCACCCACCATCACCAAATCGCGCCGTTTCTGAAGGCGTTCACCATCTCATTGCACAATTGAATGATTAAACGACAGCTTTGCGCGAATTGATCTCGATGGAGGATCGACTTTTATGGAATCTGAACGCACTCTTTTGCTGATAAAGCCCGACGGTATCCAGCGTGGCCTAACAGGTCAAATACTCGGCCGACTGGAGTCAACAGGATTGAAAATCGTCGGTCTCAAGCTCATGAATGTTTCGGACGAGTTGGCGCGAAGACACTACGCCGAGCACGAAGGCAAACCCTTCTTCATCGGGTTGGTGGAGTACATCACTTCATCACCTGTCGTAGCAATGTGCTTAGAGGGTCCGAGCGCGATCTCCATCACTCGCAAGATCATGGGAGCAACGCAGCCCAGCGAAGCCGCACCCGGGACCATTAGAGGCGATCTAGGGATCGACGTGAGTCGTAATCTGGTTCACGGCTCTGCCAATGCAGAAGATGCGAATCGAGAGGTGGAACTTTTCTTCGGGGAAGATGGCATCGTTGAGTATCAACGCGCCACCGAAGATTGGTTGGTCGGGTCTGACGGCTAATCCGCGCCACTCACTGCAAGCGAACGACTTCCTTCGCCTGAGACCACAACCCTTCCAAGTCGTATCTCTCCCGCGTCTCCCGTAGGAATAGATGCACGATGAAGCCTGGGAAATCGATCAACAGCCAGCCGCCTCGCCCTGACCCTTCCCGGTTATTACGTCGAGAGCCCAGCGTTCGAAGCTTTCTCTCGATGCGTGACGCCATCACCTCGAGGTGGCGATCTGTTTCGCCGCAAGCGATCACGAAATAATCGGTGAAATCGCTAACGCCTCTAGTGTCCAGCAACACCACATCAGAGCCAAGGAGTTCCGATGCCTCCGTCACGGCCGCACGCGCGAGCTCCTCAACAGAAATTGATGTTGCCGCTTCAGTGATTCCTGTCGCCATTGTGTACGCATTATAGACGCGGAATGCAGGATGCGATTCCTCAGGGTGAGGGCGAAGCGGGGCGCAAGTGTCGAGTGATTTACTCTTGAAGTAAGAGCCTGCACCCCATCTATTAGGTCCCGAAACCTGCCAATTCAAATGTCCCTCAACCACAAGGCTGAACCGAAATTGCGCGTCGTGGTCGCCATGAGCGGCGGAGTCGATTCGTCAGTCGCTGCGGCGCTGTTGGCGCGTGAAGGTCACGAAGTGATCGGCGTTACGATGCGCCTCTTCAACTCGCCCTTCGAAAATTCCGGCAAGCTCGGAAAGTCGTGCTGTTCGCTTGAAGACGTTGAGGACGCCCGCGCGACTTGCCGCATCATCGGCGCCAAGCACTACTACCTGAACTTCGAGAAGGAGTTCGAGCAGCATGTCATCGATTATTTCGTCAGCGAATATGAACAAGGTCGAACACCTCTTCCGTGTTTAGCGTGCAACGACAGATTGAAGTTCGACTTCTTGATGAAGCGAGCGACCTTGATGGGTGCCGACGCGTTGGCCACCGGTCACTACGCACGCATTAAGACAGACAGGGACGGCTCCAAGATGCTCCTGCGCGGAGCAGACAGGGCTAAGGATCAGTCGTACGTGCTTTTCAACCTGCGGCAAGATCAGATGCGCCATCTCATTCTTCCCATAGGTGATTTCGACAAGCCACAAATCCGAGCCATCGCTCAAGATGAGGGCCTTCCGGTTGCAGATAAGCCAGACTCTCAAGACATCTGCTTTATCCCAACTGGGAACTACCGCAAGTTCGTCGAAAAGCGGCTGGACGTTAAGAAGACGGGCGTCGTAACAGACGTCAATGGCAATTTCTTGGCGGAGCACGATGGCATTCACCAATTCACCATCGGGCAGAGAAAAGGATTGCCAACCAACGGAGGCACTAACGGCCCCATCTACGTGACATCGATCGATTCGAAGTCTGGCGTCGTAACGGTCGGTTCTGCCAAGGATCTGTTGAGGGACAAGCTCTATGCCTCGCGCGTTAACTGGGTCTCTGGCGCGCCCCCGCCAATGAATGCCAAAGTATCTGCAAAGATCAGATATCGCAGTAACGAGGAATCGGCGTCTGTTGAAATGATCGACAACGAAACCGCCAAGGTGAGTTTCGATCGGCCGATGCGAGCCATCACTCCCGGCCAAGCGATCGTCTTCTACGATGGCGAGACAGTTCTCGGGGGCGGATTCATTGAGCTGGAAAGCGCTGTTTCCCAACTTCAAGCCTCGGCCCAGTTGGAAAGCGCCCTCGTCTAAACAAATAATTGCGCTTTAAGGCTTGGCATTTGGGATGCGTTTGGGATAATCTATCCCCTCATGGCATCCCAGACGCTTGTCGCATCTCGCCCCACATTGCTTTACGAGGACGATCTTCGAAGATCGGGATTCAACGCGATCGCGGGAATCGACGAGGCAGGCAGGGGTTCGCTAGCGGGTCCTGTTGTAGCCGCCGCAGTGGTATTGCCCGACCACCTGCCAGATCATGCCCGGGAGATCATTAACGATTCCAAAAAACTCTCCGCAACCCGGCGTGAAAAGGCCTTCGATATCGTCATTGGGGTCGCCGTATCAGTTGGTGTGGGGCACTGTTCAGCAGAAGAAGTGGATCGGATCGGTATCGTGCCAGCCACCAAGGCCGCGATGCGAAGGGCTATTCACAGCAACGAACGCCGTCCCGATTTCTTGCTGATCGACGCTGTCAGAAACATAGGCGACGCCACGCCCTGCGAGGCGATCATTCGGGGAGACTCGATTTCTTACTCAATTGCCAGCGCGTCGATCGTGGCGAAGGTGACGCGTGACCGAATGATGACAACCGAGAGTGATCGTGACTACCCAGAGTACGGATTTGCCGATCACAAGGGCTACGGCACCGCCCGGCATCTTCAAGCGCTACAAGACCACGGACCCTCGCCGATTCACCGTCGGACCTTTAGACCCGTTTCGGGGATCATCGCAGAGGCGTCTTGGCGTGCCATAGGCAAAGCGAACAGCGCCCACATAGCAGCCCACGGGACACTCCACCTCGCAAACGGAATCGGAAAAACCGGCGAAGCAGCCGCGGCTCGGTATCTGACCTCCAGCGGTTATAAGATCCTTCGACGCAACTACCGAACCAGAGCTGGCGAGGTCGACATTATCGCTGAAGACGACGGAGTTCTAGTTTTCGCAGAGGTGAAGACGCGTAAGGGAAGCGTGTTCGGGCAACCATCGGAAGGATTCACGCTCCAAAAGTTCACGAATATGCGGAACGCCGCCTTGACCTACCTAGCCGTCGAACATGGGACCGACTCAATCGACTGGCGAATCGATTTCGTCGGCGTCGAAGTATCTGGACGCGGCACCGTTACAGATATCGAATTGATCAAGAACGCCCAAGTCGAGTAGGCGTAGAGACTCTAAAAAACTGCCACTGGGTTCACAGGCGAACCGGTAACAGTCGGGAGTCTCAGCGGGAGGATGTTTATTAGGAACTCCCACCGACCGCGCTCAGCACAAGCCGCTGCCAAGTCGTCGAGCCATGCATTGTCCAGGATCCACAGGCCCATTCCAACGATGCCAACTTGGTGAACAGGGTTGCTGAACCTCTCGTAAGAGTTTGGTTGAACGTCATTCCCTGTGTCCGATCCCATCACCGCGACGCCACGCTCGTGCATGAAGGGCAAGATCTCAGGCTTGGGTCCCGACGAACCTGCTTGATAAGGGTCCACGGGGCCGCGTTTCTCTCGCATGCCGAGTTGGCCTGTACGCAGCAGCAAAACATCGCTTTCTCGCACCTTGAAACCACAACGAGATTCCGCCGCAGAGATATCGTCCATACCTACACCATCGCCGCGTTCAATACACTCCACATCCCGCAGCATCGGACCATCGACCAACACGCCTCGCGTCACGATGCCGCCGACTGCGGCAGTCACGTCTAGCTCCGTCGCGCCTTCAGCGACCGTTACGACGGACGATGGCCGACCGTTATACGCCTTTCCGTCCCAGAAGAAGTGTGCCAAAGAGTCGATATGCGTCACAGTGTGGCCGTGAAATACCAATCCGAAGTAGTCGATCGCCACTTGCCTGTCGGGCCCTTCACCTTCTCTGTAAATGTCGCCTGAACCGATCATGTAGTGCTGCGGAGGTCGTGGCACATCTGGTGCGGCCTCGAACCCAACGGCTCGAGCGCAGGAAACCGTTTCACCTTCTTGCACGAGAGATAGCGCATTTAGCGTCGTCTCGGCCGATAAGTGATTGAGTGTTCCCTTTTGATCGTCTTCGCCCCAGCGTCCCCAATTGTTCAGCTCTTCATTGAGCCATCGGAGTAAGTCGTCTTGCGTAGGAGGTGTGTGAGTCATAGCTGCGAAGCCGTCCCTTCGGAGTTGATCTAGTCGGGTTGGAAGCGTCGTCACAAGGCTCGAATTGGCGCCAATCTTCGAATGAACCGCCAATCCGTCCGCGCGCGATGTGCCAATGTTAACGCGCTGCAAGCGGACGTTAGAATCTTAGGTGGCGCGCTAGCTCAATTGGTAGAGCAAGTGACTCTTAATCACTAGGTTCGGGGTTCGAGTCCCCGGCGCGTCACCAACTCCCTCCGCAAAACCGTCCGTGCGTTGCCTCGGCGCGGCCAACCGAATCTAAGCGCCGGCACCGCCTGCCCTCAGCACGATGTATTCCTGTTGCCCGCGGACCCACAGAAACACCCAAGTCACCGCGGCTACTAAACACAGTCCGATTATCCCAAGCAGAATCGACAAAGACTCCCAACCAATATCGAGTGCCATGGGCGGTGCGAGAGTCGATGCATCCTGGCCAGCCAAGTATGGGAGTAACGCTGAGCTCAGGATCATTCCGAAACCAGCGCCAATCGCCACAGCGATCGCTGCGATGAGCGTCTGCTCAAGCCCAATCATTATTAGAAGCTGCCTGATCGTTAAGCCCATCGATTTCAACACGGCCAGTTCCAAACTGCGCAATCGGTAGGTTGTCCAACCGTTGACCATGAAGGCCAAAGCCGAGACGGCTGTTACAGCCAAAAATCCGAATGAGAGATAACTGTTCCAACCCAGTGTGGTCAGAGCATCGCCTTCAGACCGTTGCACTTCACCTGCAGAGTTCTGGAACAGTCGTGCGGTTACGCGATTGCGATCGAGTATCTCGCCGATCCGAGAGGTAGTTGCATCGTCGAATCCGTCTCCGGAAATCCAGTACTCGTTTACAAGGTCGTTGCCAATCGGATTGTCGATCGAAACGATCTCCCAAATCTTGCGGATGTCTGTGATTACGAAGGGAGCCGAGCCAGATCCGAACGTCGGAAAGTAGTCAGTGAAGGCGACGAATTGGGCATCAACTCCCCTGCTTCCGAAAAATAACCGAGATGAATCGCCTTTGCTCAGACCCAACTCGTCCCTGAACCAGCTGCTACCTATCACTCGCACCACGGGTTCAGTTCCACCGAGTTTTATTCCCTTCAACCGCCGGAATTCCGGTTGCGACCAAGTCATCAAGGCACCAGCTTCTCCGGACTCATCAACGGGATCGATTCGCGCCCCGTACTGTCCGAATCCCGGACCCGCGGTTCGAGTCTCCGATATGTCTCGGAAGTCCGTTATCAGCGTTGCGACGCCATCCGAGTTGTAGGTCGAGATGTCCTTGATCAGCATTGAACCGAAAGTCGGTGGGGGCGCGTTTTCAACGCGGCGTCGGGACACGCCGATGTAGTCCAAAGTGAATCTGGCGCCAGGAGCGTTTTCCTCAAGCAACCTGCCCAATGGAAAACCGATGCGGCACCACTCGGGAGGAAGAAACCTCTCCCCGTCCTCATCCAAAACCGGCTTGGGACAAGCAAATGGCGTCCCCACAGTTACCGACCTAGGCTCCAAGTTCCCGATTGAGATGGAGTGGTATCGACCGCTATCGTCACGCAGGCGGGCGACGAGCCCCGCGTCGGCGCGTTGAGTGTCGGGTTTGACTATGGCTGTGAGCCACTCGGTGTCGGCGGGTATCGGGATTCCGCTCGACGAGGTGTCTTCAATCAGTCCGACCATTGCACCAAGACTCTCCGCTGAAAGATCGGGCCGCCACCAAGCAACCCTATCGAATTCTTCGGGAACGATCCCCACTATCGATATCGCTTGATTGCCTTCCGGCGATGATGCGGTGCCAGGAACCCGAGCAACGGTTGAGAGTTGATCAACTTCGTCCAACTCGCTGATCGACCTTGACGAAACCGCCATGTCCATCCTGCTCCTGAAGATCATCTGCGATATTCGGAAATCGGAGCCTACCCGGAAACGCGCTTCGTCTACGCTGTACCTCTCGATCGAAGGCGAAAACACCGCCAATAGGACCGCGATCGATGCAGCGAGAATTATCAGCAACATAAGCCCCATGCTCGAGCGGGGATTACGCGCCAACGACCAGAGAGCAAGTGGTACGGCGGGAGTCAATCGAAGTCCCGAGGGTAGGCGGCTTAAGCCATCTGCAATCAATGACAAGACAAAGGGAAGAAAACGCAGAAGCACGATCGCGCCCCCGGCTGCGACAGCCGCGGGCATCGCGAGAGCTAACCGGTTGCTGAAACCCTCTCCTAACACGCTGCTGGCGATGAAGAGGTCTTCCTGGGAGAGCTGCCACATCGCCGCAATGCCTACACCCAACAACGCCACGTCGAGGTAGTATCGCTGCACAACATTTCGTCTCGATGGCCGAGCCAACCGCGAGGTGAATTCTTGGGCGGTTGCAACATTCCGGACGATCGACGGTATTAGCAGGGCAGCGAACCCGATCATCGTTGCGCCGAGCGCGGCGGCCACCGATTGTGTCGACAACGACACGGGCAATGGATCGCCACCAGTGAGTTCGCTCAGGCCCGGGAGTCTTCCTGACAATGCGACACCGACAAGTGCCAATGTCAATCCGATTGCCAACGACCCCAGCGCGATCAGAATGCTCTCGCCAGTCATCAACACGATCTCCTGCGGCGCCGTCGCTCCCCGTGCCCTCAACATTCCGCTCTCGCCTGTCCGTATCTCGCGGGCTTGCCCTGCGACCAGTGCCGCGAACGCCAGCGAAGACAATGAGATGACTGCACCCACCGCGAGCATCAAGCTCCGAGAAATGGTTGATATCTCGACGAAGTTCCTCAATACGTCATCGAGCGAGGTGATCCGCTGGAAGCCTGCCAACTCCGCCCTGAGCGACGTTTCCTGCGCTTCCAATCCATCCAACACCTTCTCCGCCTCGCGGGCCTTCAGCGCTCCGCGATCAGTCTCGAAAATCCAGTAGTAGCGCAGCTCCGTTTCAGGCAGTCCAATTGCAACGCTGGTGGTTATTGCGTCGCTCGTGACTATCAACGGCACAAACCGAAATGCGATGCTGTTGCCTATTAACCCTTCGTCAAGTGTTGTCCAAACGGTGGAGTTACCGGTGTTCCTCTCATAGATGCCGGTTATTCGCGCCTCCACGGGTTGATCTGAATTCGCCCCAGGAACCGACAGATCCATTACGTCGCCCACACCCAGTCCCAAATATCGAGCGTCATCGACCGATATGGCAACTTCGAATACGGATTCCGGCGATCCTTCCGGCCAAGCGCCTTCCACGATCGTCGAGACGTCCCGAATTTGCTCCAAGTAGGCGAAGAACGCACGAGCGTTCGACCACGGAACAACTTCTTTGTCGAACAACAACGTAATCGACTTTGCTCCAGTGACAGGGTCGTCCGTGACCACTCCCAACTCGTCAGTCGTCGATCCTTCAACAACGGACTTCAGGGCTCGATGACCGGTTGGAGTTGGGGAATCTAAGCGGCCCCGCACGGCGATATTCAAGTCTGAAGACCGGTGTCCAACCAACATCTGGTTAAGTGCCGATTGCCCCAGTCCATCGAGGTAGATGAAGACCCCTGCGGATATTCCCACGGCGATCGTCAATCCTGCAGCCCGAAGCAGCAAAAAGACCTTCTCGGAAAGTGCACGACTCACGATCAGACTAAGCAACGCAGGTATCCGCATCGGGTGGTCCTTGAGGTCGGAAGCGTTCATCTCGTGCCTGCCGACCGAAGTCTTATCGCCACAGCTTCACGACGCACCCAGACGAGCAGCACGATCGGGGATACGGCAGCAATTGTGAATGCGGAGACTATCACCGCGATCCCCGTCCAATCCATCGCGAGTTGCATTGGCGGCAGCACACTCTCACCGGTTTCAGCCCTCGTCATCCGTTCCGCGACGAACCTTAGGCTCAGTAGCGCAGAAATTAACCCTAATCCCAAACCGATTGTCACTGACAGTATCGTTCTGAGCAGCGATTCGAGTGCGATCGACAACCTCCCTGCACCAAGCGACTCGAGTACCGCGTGATCGATCCGGAATGCTTCTTGTCGATGCAGTGTGAATGCCACCGCCGCGGTAGAAGCTATCGCCAACGCAGTCATCGATATCACTACGCCGACAACGCGCCAACCCGCCGTTGCAGCAAACCCGGCCGACGAATCTCCGGTCAATCTACTCCGATCCCTGACTCGAAACGCCGGATTAATTGCTTTGATCTCTCGAATTCTCTGGTCGGGGGATGTTTCACCATGCACATTTACAAACAACTCAGCGGAGTTACCCAAGAACGGCTCACTCACGGGGACCATGTAGGCGAGCATCGCATCAACGTTCGCTACGGCGAATGATGAATCTGCCTTCGACATGGTGGGAAAGAGACCAAAATCGCCCTTGATGACGAACGGCACCAGCTGGCCGAACGCCCTACCAGTGAATCGATCACCCACGTTCAAACCGGTCGCACTTCGGAATCCCGAACTCACCAAGATGGGCACAACGGTAGGCGCGCCGGATGAGTAGTAGATGCCCCTAATGCCGTTGGCGGTTCCCTTGCCCATCGAGACTTTCAGTGCAACCCCATCACGAGAATCTGGCGCAACCGAAGCTGTAGGGGAAAGCTCGGAGTTGTTGGGCAAGGAAGCTTCCATCGGATGCCACACGCTCTCATCGCCAAATTCCGAGACGGTGTGAAATTCCCCTTCCGCCGAAACCGCGGACAGCGAGTCTAGGACCAGTTCCGCAACATTCCCCAACGGCGCGGTGGGAGGTTGATACACCTGAATCGCCGCAAGTCGCATCGGTCTAGGGATCGAGTCGTTGATGGCCCCTTGCCAGTTTTGCCACCGGCCTACGTTTTGCTCAAGGTCAGGTGCCAATCTGATCGTATGCGTCGATCCAACGCCATCAACGATCCTTGCCCATAAATCCATCCGACCTTCTCCACTCCGCTCTAGCACGGCATCCAAACTGAGGCCGACAGTTGCGTCTGGCAACATCAATTTTTCCGGACTGTTGAAGACACTTATCGCATCCATCAGCAGCGTCAAACTTTGTTCGGAAAAGTCCGTCCTGAACCATGAGTTCGCACCAAATGTTTCGGGTTGCAACGCCAGCAATTCGAATTGTCTCGAAGTTTCCGTGGCTCCCGCCGAAGCGATCGTTCGAGCGCCCCAAGCGTAATCGCTGATCCATTGTTTCGACACGATGGTTTTCACTTCGGTATTCTGTGCGGCTTTTGCTCCATCGACTCCGGCGATTCTCAAATCGAACGCAGTCTGAAACGAGACGCGCTCCTTTGAGCTCCTCTCCAATGTGCCCGCAAGCCCTAGAGCGCTAGCGCCCACGATAACTACGCCGCTGGCCAGCAGCATCAAAACCGCGTGTTGCATCGTCGATCGTGAGAGCAGCCGCAGTCCCAATGCCGCCATGGGCGCCAGATTGATCCTTGAGACGCGGTCCATAATTGGCCCGGCTGCCGCGAGAAGCCTAAGTGACAGCAGTCCCGCGCCTACTGATGCAACGACCGGAAGCGACGCCGCCAAGGTGCTCAGCCCTGTTGAACCGTCCTCGCGGACGATAAACAGAGTGCCTCGGCCATTCAACTCAACGATCACCGCCGCCGCCGCAATCATCACACCAAAATCGATGTTCGCCCGCCAAAACCAAGGTGACCCCGAAACCCGGATGCGCGTCAATCGATTAACGAGTTCGCCGCTATGGGCTTTGATCAATGGTGAAACGAAAACCACGAGTGTCGCAAGTGATGCCAAACCGGCCCACCAAAACTGCTCGGCACCGATCCGAAACGGCAACGTTTCTCCTTTCGTCAGCTCGGCGAACGCAGTGAGCGTCCCCAACAATGGCAGGACCGCCGCCGCAATGAGAGGCCCCAGAGCCGCCGGCATCACAAACAACAGTAGGGCGTAAGTCGAAATCGCTCTAACTAGCTGTTTTCGGTCGGCGCCACGCGCCTGGAGCAGGGTCTCATCCCGCGACCATCGTGACGAGACGACCGAGGCATGCACGCCTAAATTGAACAGCGCGAACGCCGCGAACAGCGATCCGGCGATAATCGTGATCGTGTTGGCGAATGTGAGCTGCCGTTGCAAAGTCAAATAGGCAGATTGGAGCCCCGAAAACGCTATGGCTCCTGCCAAATCCCGAGAGACGGCCTTTCGGAACTCAGTCATAGCACCAAGAGCTGCATCTATGTTGATCCGGTCAAGAGTCGCCGCGTCCGTATAAAAGAGAGCCCAGATCTCCCCAGAATCTGCGATCCCTCGCCGGGCAACACGAGCGAGCGATTCTTGGTGAGCCAGTGCAATGATGGGAGGTCGACCGCCCGTGGCGCCTTGCTCGGGATCGAAGATGCTCGATGAGAGTCCCAGCCATGATTCGTCCGATGGATCACGGATAACGAATGTGCCAACCACGCGTGCAACGCTATGGACGATCGTTGTCGGAGGCACGGTTAGCTTTAAAGAATTCCCAACATCGATTCCGAGTCCTCTTGCGACTTGATCCAAGATCACCACTTCGATGTCGCCTGAAGTAGCTGACGGGAGCGCGCCTTCGACGATATCGATGTCGAGTTCGATGCCTTCTACTGACTGGTAGTGAAAATCCAATGCCGGTGGCGGGGGCGACTCATCCACCGCCGCAACTCCCAGTCGCCCAGAGCGGAGGAATTGTGCCCGTTGCCTAACAATGTCGCCCAACTCATCGCCCGCCCTATCAACGGACCTTTGAGTGGCAGCGATCGCCGCCGGATTAAAGGTCACTTCGTCGACGTGAACCCAAGCCCCGTTTTGGGCTGGAGAGAAGCCTCCGACCATTCGCTGCACGCCGAGTTGCTCGATGGAGTCGAAGTAGATCGGAGCCGCCGAAACCACCGTTGCGGCCAGAAGCGCGCTGAGTGAGGCGATTATCAGGAATAGGCTTTCGCGGCGCCCTTTTTTGACGGAAACGCTTTCAAGTTTCACGGTTTCACTCTAATGCACACGCATATAATTTCGGATCATTCCAACAGCTGCAGGTAACACCATGAAAATCGAGCAAATTGAAACGTTCATAGCCGTCAATTGGATGATGGTGAGAATCACCACTGACTCGGGAATCAGCGGAATTGGTGAGTCTACATTCTTCGGCTGGCCAGGCGCCTCACAAGACGTGGTCAGATCGTTCGTCCCATACCTGGTCGGACAGGACCCGCTAAACACGGAACACCACTGGAACTACCTCTATCGGGCGAAGTCTATGCGAGGTGGAGCGATCGGCGGCGGTATCAGTGCTGTTGACCAGGCGCTTTGGGACATCAAGGGCAAGTACTTTGAAGCTCCGGTTTGGCAGTTGCTCGGCGGAAAAGCGAGAAACGCCGTGCGGGCAATGCTCGTTCTTCCTACTGGCACTCTAGAAGAGGTGGCCAAACACGCCGCCGATGCCAAGCAAGACGGATTCACCGCCGTCAAGTGCCTGCTTTATCAACACGATCACGCGGCCATGCGACACAGCGAGAGAATCAAAGATCTCGTCGAACGTATGGCCGCTGTTCGCGACGCCGTCGGTTGGGACATGGATATTGGTGTTGAAATACACCGCAACATGATGCCTGGCGAGGGCATCGTGCTGGCACAAGAGTTGGAGAAATTCCGACCTTACTTTTACGAAGACCCAGTTGCTCCGGATTCGGTGTTGTCATTTGGCGAGGTCTCGGAAAAGTCGCGAATCCCGATGGCGGCAGGGGAGCGAAATCTCACGATCTGGGAGTTCCGAGAGTATTCGGAGGCAGCAGGAGTCCACCATGTGCGGCCAGACATCGGAGTCGCAGGCGGATTCACACATTGCAAAAAGATCTGTGCCATCGCAGAGGCGCATCATCAAGGAATTATTCCTCACGCAGTTCCTTCCGGCCCGGTAGCTACCGCCGCCCATGTTCAGTTAGGAGCATGCGTGCCAAATTGGGAGGTTCAGGAACATGTTTACGAAGAACGATCTCCCTACACCGACGTCGTCAAGGAGATAATCAAGCTCGAATCTGGTTGGCTGCAGATTCCTGAAGTACCTGGCATTGGCGTCGAACTCGATGAAGAGGGGATAAAGAAGCATCCCCACGAATATGGACCTCTGGGAGGCGCGTTACGAGACGACGGATCCGTGGCGCTTCGATGAACTCCCTCATGTGCGGGCCGTGAGAAGGCCAGAAAAGGATAATCAATCGTGTCTCTCAATCTTGGGCTAGTCGGTTGCGGTGGCATGGGCATGCGCCACGCGCACGGTTATATCGAACTGCGCAAACATTTCGAGTCATTCACACTTGCAGCTGTATGTGATCGTCATCAAGCCGCAGCAGATCAAGTAGCGTCCGTAGTCGAAGAAGCCACAGGCAACCGACCGGTTGTCTTCACGGACTACGGCGAGATGCTCGCTTCCGAGCCTAAGCTGGACGCCGTTGACATCGTCACAGACACGCGGATGCACCACGTTTTCGCGTTGCAAGCCTTTAACGCTGGGGTAAATGTCCTCACAGAAAAGCCGATGGCCCTGACGTTAAGGGCGTGCCGGTTGATGCGAGACAGATCGGCAGAGAAAAACCTCGTGCTCTCCGTCGGTGAGCAGTATCGGCGCGATCCAATGAACAGATTGGCCAAGGCGCTGATTGACGCTGGGGCGATCGGTGACCCAAAATTCGCCATGAAGGTTTCGTTGGGCGGTGGCTCGGCACTTATGCACGACACAGGTTGGCGGGCTTTAAAGAACCGTGCGGGAAGCGTCATCATCGAGCAAGGCGTCCACGAGGCAGACCTGCTCCTGTATTTCTTAGGCGATATCGACACAATTTCGGCGCATACAGTCTTGGCCGCGCCCAAAAGGGTTAGGAAAGGCATGCATGGTCAGATTGCCGAGTTCTACTCGCATCGAGTGGAAGACGCGTTTGCGGAAGAGAAAAATGTCGAAATCGACCAAGAAGACACAACAGTCGCGATCTTGCGCTTCGAATCGGGAGTGATAGGCCAGTTCACGATCACCAACGCGTCCCACGCATTTGGAGCGGGTATAAACACGATCCACGGTGACCTGGCGACGATGCAGATGCCGCCGAGCCGCAGTGGAATCCCTCCTAAGATCCACATCGAAGAGCGTGACGACCCTCTAAGCGAAACCGAAATGCTGGATCTGGTCCCTGATTGGGAGCTCGACGATATCACCGCGACGTTATTCGGTGGAATGAGGCGAATGGGTTCGTATGATGTTGGATTCGCCGCAATCGATCGTATGCTGATCGCCCTTGAAATGGAAGAGTTGGCTCGCGCAATACAATCAGGTAAAACGCGTGTCGAAGTCGACGCAGAAGTTGGTATGAAAGCATTGGCCGTCGCGTACGGAACACTCGAATCTGGTTCATCCGGCGAACCAGTGCTCCTAAGGGACATCATGGACGGTACTGTTGCGGAATATCAACAGGAAATCGACGAAGAAGCAGGAATCTGGTAGTCCTGCTCGATTAGTCGCGCTGGCATCAGCGTCATCCCTCGCCCTCGCCCTACTCATAATCTTGGGCATCGCTTGCGGCTCTTTCACTTCGCAGGAACGCCAATCCCCTGAAGCGAAAGTATGCGATCAGGTTGAATCCCTCGACAACGGCATGTTGTTGGAGGAGTTGAGCTCCGACGAGATCGAGGAACAACTGAATCAGTTGGAAGGGGAACTCGTCGAGGTCCGAGGTGAACTCGAAGACGCCACAACCAGATACATACACTACCTGCGCGACATCCTGGCTACAGGAGCATACGACTATCCGACGGTCCAAGTCCTCAACTATCTGGACACTTATGAACACATGGAGCAACACGTCGATGCTTTTCAATCGCTCGAAGGAGTCCGACACGAGTGCGAGATGATCGACCATCAATGGATCGGGGACGAGCCAGCGATCAAGACGCACGTTAGTCAGGCCGGAATAGAGGGTGGAAAGTACACGCTGGAAGAGCTGATCGAACACGGCGAGTCGCTCTTCATGGCCTCGTTCAACTCTCTCGATGGAGCAGGCAGGCCTACTCTGACGGGTACATCAGAGTTTCGAAGACGGCGCGAAGGGTCCGACAGCTTCAACCGCATATCTGGACCAGATGCCAACGCCTGCAGCGGCTGCCACAACATCCCTGCGGTAGGCGGTGGAGGAGACAACGTGGCGAACGTGTTTTCGTTGAGTCAGCGTTTCGAATTTGTCGATTTCAGAGATCAGAGTGAGTTCGATTTCAGGACCGAGCTTCAAGATCGCTTGCAATATGAATATGAAGAAGAAGAGCCACTTACCCTGTCAAACGTCGGCAACGAACGTGGCACGCTGGGGATGTTCGGATCTGGCTTCATTGAGCTACTAGCTCGAGAGATGACGCTTGAATTGCTAGCCATCGAAGAGGCGACAATCGCCGAGGCCAAGCAGTCCGGCTGGCCCGTGCGCAAGAATCTCAAAGCCAAAGGCGTCGACTTTGGATACATCACGGCACACCCCAATGGGTTTATTTACACAAGCGAAGTCGAAGGCGTCGACGGTGATCTCATCGTGCGTCCGTTCATCCAGAAGGGGGTGACTACCAGCCTGCGTGAATTCACCAACAACGCGATGATCCATCATCACGGGATCCAAAACTACGAGCGCGCAGGACCGTACTTCGATGACGACGGCGACGGTGTCGTGAACGAGATCACACCAGGCGACGTTACTGCAATTGTGGCGTTCATGGCGACGCTGCCAGCGCCCATTCCCAACGAGCCGCAGGATGATGAACTGCAGAACGTAGTCTCCATCGGGCGTGACAAGTTCGATGGCATTGGCTGCGCAACCTGTCATGTGCCGGCCCTACCGTTGGAATCTTTAGTCTTCACCGAGCCGAACGAATTCAATGTTGGCAGGGATCTACGACCAGGTACGGTCGACGAAGTGCTGAGCATCGATCTATCGGAGTTTTCGGCGGAATTCGAGAGAGATCAAGACGGCAACTTTCTTATACCCGTCTTCTCCGATCTCCGCAGACATGAGATGGGAGAAGAGTTGGACAACGAAGAGGTGATCCAAAACGGTGTACCGACTGATCAGTGGATGACACGGAGGTTATGGGGCTTTGCGTCAGAGCCGCCATTCCTTCATCACGGACGTGCAACGCTAATTTCGGAGGCCATCGTGGCCCACGGCGGAGACGCTCAAGAAGCACGCGACAACTACCTCGGATTAACGAACGAGGATCAAGACGCGATAATTGCGTTTTTGAAAACACTGACGCTTCCAGATACGGATTGACCGCATCCTTCGCATGTCGAATGAACTTCACCGTTGCGCTAGCGGTGCTGATAACAATTCTGCTGATTTCGACGTTCTCTTGTAGCGACGGATCTGAAATCGTCGAAACGCCTCGGAAGGCAACGCCAGTCTCCCGCGAAATCGCGTTGGTGGCGAGGCAGATGACGGTCGGTTACCTGTCGGACAAAACTTGGGGGTTCTTTGGTGCGATGTGCGATCAGTGGCTAGATATCGACTACACATGGCTGCCGGATCAGGCCGAACGCCTCGACGATGGAAGAGTTACGGCGATCTTTCAACGTCGCGAGGAACGCATATTGGGGCCAGAAACGCTGACGTTCAAGGTCGATTTTGATACGGGCGAGGTGAAAGGCGAAAACGAGATGGATTCGGAGCGCTTGGGTGTAACCGAAGGGTGCGATACGTGGTAGCAAACCTTGTTCAAATAGACTGTTTAGGTTGGTGCTCGCGAAGACCGGTCAGAGGGTCGTAGAAACAGGGCTTAACATTTGATAGTCGAACGAACACCGGACAGGACAAGCACCGCATGACTCTACGCCCAATCGCCGATGTGGCGGCCGAGTTGGGGCTTTCGTATGACGATCTGGAACCCTATGGCCGCGACAAAGCCAAGGTGCCTCTCGAATCGTTTCCGCACAGGGCGTCGCCAGGAAAGTTGGTAGTGGTCACTGCCATCACTCCTACTCCCGCGGGCGAGGGAAAATCGACCACAGCCGTCGGGCTTATCCAAGGTTTGGCCAAGATTGGCAAATCCGCAGCACTGACGATCCGCCAGCCATCTCTGGGTCCCGTATTCGGACATAAAGGCGGGGGAACCGGCGGAGGCAAATCCACCGTCCAACCAGCCGAAGAGATAAACTTGCACTTCACGGGCGACTTTCATGCGATGGAGTCTGCCCACAATCTGCTTGCTGCTTTGACGGACAACGCTGTGTATCGTTCAGCGATCCCGGGTTTCGAGGCTAATGGAATCACCTGGCGTAGAGTGACTGACGCCGAAGATCGATCGTTGAGACAGATAGTTACTGGCGTGGGCGGCGGTGCCAATGCTCCGATGCGCGAAGCAGGTTTCGACATCTCATCAGCATCTGAGATGATGGCGATCCTGGCACTGACGAATGGCTATCAAGACCTTCGTAAACGCATTGGCGACATTGTGGTGGGTTGGACTCGAGACCGGACACCAGTGACGGCGAGAGAGATCGGCGGAGTCGGTTCGATAATGGCTCTCCTGCGCGACGCTGTGAAGCCAAATCTAGCTCAGACGTTGGAGGGACAACCCGCTATTGTCCACATGGGCCCGTTCGGAAACATTGCTCACGGCTGCAGCTCGATCTTGGCAGACATCCTCGCTACGAACGCGGCTGACATCACAGTTACGGAGGCCGGATTCGGTGCCGATCTAGGCTTCCAGAAATTCATGGATATCAAGGTGCGACAGGGCGGACCCAAGCCCGATGCGGCCGTCGTTGTCGCCACGATAAGAGGCTTGAAGTGGCATGGCGGAGTGAAGCGCAATGAATTGGACTCGACGAATGTGGAAGCGGTCAAAATCGGGTCTCAAAACCTGGCGAACGCTATTCGCATCGTCAACATGTATGGTCTTCCCGCAGTGGTAGCTATCAATCGATTCCCTACCGACTCTCAATCCGAGGTCATCGCGGCCGTGGCCGCTGCCAAGGACGCCGGCGCGGTCGACGTTGCAGAGGCGAAGGGCTTCGCCGAAGGGGGAGCCGGAATGACCGACTTGGCTGAAGCGGTATGGGGTGCCGCACACAGCGGAGATGCCGAAGTCAGGCTTTTGTACGAAGACAAAGAGTCGTTTTTCGACAAAGTCGAACGAATGGCCACGACGCTGTATCAAGCCGACATCGTGGAGTGGGGGCCTCTAACCCGAACCACGGCACGCAGGTTCGCCGATAATGGCTGGGATTTTCCGGTTTGCATGGCGAAAACGCATCTTTCCGTCTCCGCAAATCCACGCCTACTGAATGTGCCAAAAGGCCACACGCTGCCGATCCGGGAGCTACGAGTCCTGGCAGGTGCAAGGCAGATAGTGGCACTCGCAGGGAACATCATAACGTTGCCGGGGCTGCCTTCCAGCCCCAACGCTTTCGACATCGACCTAGACGAAGAAACAGGCGAGATAACGGGAATCTTGAGCACTTAACAAGATCCGCTCGCGGGAGAATCTCTCATGGCAGACCCAATCATCACAAAGATGGAAGTAATCGAGTTCGAGTACTTCGTTGAGAATATGGAGGGTTCCGGGCGGATAGTTCTGCCTGCCTACGCCCCGGGGACCAACCTTCGCCAAACAGCACGGGTGGTCGTGATCCACACAGACGCTGGAGTCACCGGAGAGTACGTCGGTGGTTCGGCGACTGAACACTCCGCCATCGGATTGTTCTCAAACGCTGTGATCGGCGAAAGCGCATTCGCCCGCGAGCGCATCTACAACGATGCCAAGCAAGCTCTCAGGCAGCACGCGCGGATGGGAATGTCGCAGGTCGACATGGCACTGTGGGATCTGGCCGGCAAGCTGCTCGATAAACCCATTTACCAACTGCTGGGCGAGCATCGGAAGTCGTTTCCCGCCTACGCCTCAACATACATCGGCGACCGATATCCCGGTGGGTTGAACAGTCCGGAGGCATACGCCGACTTCGCCGAAGAGTGTGCGGAGATGGGTTACAAAGGGTTCAAGATCCACCCTTGGCAAGAGGCACCGATCGAAGAACACGTCAGGCTCGTAGAAGTTGTCGGCGAACGCGTGGGCGACCGAATGGATCTGATGTTGGATCCTTTCTGCGCCATCCTCACCTTTGGCGACGCGTTGAAGATCGGCCGTGCATGCGAGGCGTACAACTACTACTGGTGGGAGGACGTGATGAAAGACGGCGGAGAATCCGCTTTCGCTCACCGAAAGTTGCGTGAGCTTATCAGGGTCCCTCTGTTGCAGCTTGAGCATGTTCGCGGCCTCGAGAAGCACGTCGATTTCATCATTGCTGACGGCACCGACTTTGTGCGCATCGACCACGATTACGACGGCGGAGTGACAGGCGTGATGAAGATCGCGCACGCCTCCGAGGGTTTCGGCCTCGATGTCGAGCCCCATGGTCCGGGTCCGAGTCGTAGACAGACGATGGCAGCGATGCGCAATTCGAACTACTACGAACTCGGGTTGGTCCACCCGAAACTCGCTCCTTCCTACCCTCCGGTTTATCTCGACAACTACAGCGACATGATCGACGCTATCGACGAGAACGGCGAGGTGCAGGTGCCAGAGGGCCCGGGTATGGGAGTGCCGCTAGATTGGGACTTCATAAACGCGCACACTGTCGGCAAAACGGTCTACGACTAGGCAACACTCCTTCGTATTCATTTCCGTCACCATTCGGGATGATTGTGTAGTCCCAAACGGTCGATTTGGGTGTCCTTTGGTTCCGTCGCAGCACTCCAATTTGACGTATCATGCGAACCACGTATTCGCCGCCAATGCTGATGGGTTCCATGATTTGTGGTTTTGGCATCGGCGGAGTTCGCAAACATGAAGTAATGTTTCGGCGAATATCTTGGGTCGAGTTAAAAAATCAATTGGAGGTTTAGTGATGTTGAAGAGATATGCTAGATGGGCAATTTTGCCGATCTTGGCATTTGCGACGGCGACATCGGCGCTCATCGCCTGTGGCGGTGAGGAGACGATCGTTATCCAAACGGTCGAGGTCGAGGTACCTGTCGAACGAGAAGTGAGGGTCGTCGAGACCGTCGTGGTCGAAAGACAGGTTGCTGGCGAGACAAGGATCGAGACCGTTGTGGTCGAGCGTGAACGGATAGTCGAGGGTGAGACCATCATCGAGACCGTCGTCATCGAAAAGGAAGTCGTGGTTACGGAGAGGGAGACGGTTGTAGAGACTGTGGAGGTCGTGAAGGAAGTCGAAGTCGCTGGTGACACTGTTATCCAAACTGTTGTGACGGAGAAGGAAGTCGTGGTTGTCGCGACACCTACCGCGATCGCCATCGCGATGATGGAGGCTCCCAATCCGCAAAGCGCGGCTGAAACCGCCGAGATGGCGGTCCAAAACCGTGTTGGTCTAACAATGACCGGGTTGAACAGCACTGGCGCTCCCGACGGACCTTGGAGCATCGCCGAAGGATTCTTCGAGCCTGAAGGCCCAGTCGGGACGAACATCGTGCATCCCGTATTGGCGGAAACCTGGGAAGTTGCATCTGACCAGAGCAAACTGACAGTCACGATCAAGGAGGGCGTCCAGTTCCACCGAGGTTGGGGCGAACTGACAGCCGACGACTTGGTTTGGAGCTTTAACGACCTCATCGCACCCGAGAGCGTGCACAATCAGTCTGGTGACTACGCCGCTGTATTCGAGCAGATGGCGAAGATCGACGACTTCACAGTGGAGATTCCGATCAAGCAGTTCACGGTGGTTTGGAACCAGGCATACTTCAACACCTTCGCAGGGACCAACGGAACCTTCAGCAAGAGAGCGTTCGATGAGAACGGACGCGAGTGGGCGAACGAGAACATAATCGGTTCCGGTCCCTACATGCTGAAAGAGTTCATTCCCCAGAACATCGTGCGCTTAGAGTCGAACCCGGACCACCACATAAGGCCGGCGTCGATGAAGTTCCTCAACATAAATGAGGTTCCCGAAGAATCGACGCGGATTGCGATGCTGCGGAACGGTCAGACTGACATTGCAGATGTATCGCTCAAGGCCATCAAGCCGTTGCTTGAGGAAGGGTTCATGATGTCCGACAGCGGTAAGGCCGCTCAGGAAGGCATCTTCTTCGCCGGCAACTACTGGGAACAGTACGACCACAACTGTTCGAAAGGCCAGAGCTCCGTTTCGTGCACCGACATCACCATCGGCGTGCCACAGGACGTCGAAGTGAGTCGTGAAGGTTACCAGCCGACCGAGCAATTCCCTTGGATCGGCGAGTACGGAAACGAAGAGAGCATGGAGCGTGCCCGATTGGTGCGCACAGCCATGTCGGTCGCCATCGATAAAGAGACGATCAACGACGTGATCCTGGATGGCCTAGGTTGGCTCGTCCAAGTCAACGCTTTCTCGATAAGATCGCCCCATTGGGACGACAAGTGGAACATCGAGTACGACCCTGCGGAAGCAGCGAGGCTACTCGACGAGGCCGGTTACCCGGTGGCGGCTAGAGGCATTCGCTTCCAGGTTGACATGTACGTCACACCGCACGTCGGAGGCGCCACCGGCACGGCTGGTGAAATCCAAGCCGCGGTTGGTGCCATGTGGGATGCACTCGGCATCCGCACCAGCTTGGTGAGGCACGGTTACCCGGTCTGGAGGCCGACGGTCGTTGAACGATCGCAGAACCAGCCGTTCTTGAGCGCTTGTGGAGGCACAGACGCTCGAGACTCGGTGCCTTGGGACTTCCCGAAGGGTGTCGTATTCACAACTCTTTCGAGAGGTGGCTTCAGCTGCGCGATGGAGATCCCATTCGTGCTGGAGAACTATCTGAAGACGTCTGGCGAGGTGGACAAAGCCCAGCGCATCGCGAACAACACAGAGCTGCTCGAGTACTACCGACACTGGAGACTCAACTCCGGCATCGCCGCGGCTCCTGAACCCCTGGTCTGGAACCCCAAGACGATCAAATCTTGGAACATGCGAGCTAACGCCGCCGGCACACACATCGTGTCGTTGGACCTGATCGAACCGGCCGATTAGGCCTTTAAGATCGGAAGCTATGTAGAGGGCCGGACCCGATGGCGCCGGCCCTCTCTCTAGCAAAGTCCAGATCGACGACCAGCGGCTCCCCGAGGAGGCGGCTCGCCGTATCGACTCGTTCGCCATCATGGAATCCGACACGTTGCTCCGAATCACCGTTGAACTGAGAGCCCGATGAGAAGGTTTCTCGTTCGCCGATTATTGACCTCGGTCGTGACTATCCTCGGCGCTACGTTCATCGTGTTCGCACTCTCAAGAGTGGCCGGCGACCCGTTGTTGCTATACGCGAATCCGGAGGGTTACGGAAGGACACCAGAACAGGTGAGGGCCTTGGAGAGGCATCTGGGCCTCGACAGACCCTTCATCGTGCAGTACCTCGTCTGGATCGGCCACACCCTGCAGGGAGATCTGGGCCGGTCTCTCGCCGGTGAGCGCAAAGTCGCAAAGGTCATCACCGAGAAACTCGGCGCGACAACTCAACTCGCACTGGCAGGTTGGCTGCTTGCCACCTTCGTCGGCGTTCCGATGGGCATGATGTCCGCAGTCTTCCGCGGCACCTACCTCGACTACTTCGGAAGGTTCGTCGCCTTGTTCGGACAAGCCATACCCAACTTCTGGCTTGGCATCGTAATGGTGCTGCTCTTCTCCGTCTGGCAGGAGTGGCTGCCAAGCGGACTGAAGGGCGAAGGCCTAGACATCAGGTACTTCATAATGCCTGCAATCGTCGTCGGAACTAGCTCGATGGCCGGATATCTCCGAATCACGCGATCTTCGATGCTCGAAGTCCTCGACTCTGAGTTCATTAGGCTCGCCCGTGCCAAGGGAGCCGGGCCGAGTATCGTGATCTGGAAACACGCCCTGCGCAACTCGCTGATCCAACCGATTACGCTCTCGACCCTCTTGATGGCCGGACTCCTAAATGGCACACTAGTCGCCGAAGCCGTCTTCGCCTGGCCCGGACTAGGCCGGACGATGCTCGAAGCGGTGAACAACAACGACTTCCCCGTTCTAACCGGCGGAGTCTTCGTATTCGTCATCATCTACGTCGTCTTCAGCCTCCTCGCCGACCTGCTCTATGTGCTGGTCGATCCGCGGATCCGATACACGTAAAGGCGAGTCATGGCTGACGTCTCCATCAGATACGGAACTCATCGCGCGACGCCGATGTCGAGGACGCTCTACGCCCTGGGCCGGCCATACGCGTTTATTCGTCGGTGGCCAGTGATACCAGGATCGGTACTCGTGCTGCTCGTCGTGTGTGCACTCTTCGCGCCTTGGATCGCGCCGCAAGAACCGAACATCCAAGAGCTACGGGATCGAAACACCCCGCCGTCATGGACCGAGGAGGGCACGACGAAGTACCTGCTAGGCGCCGACCAGGTAGGTCGAGACGTCCTCAGCAGGATCATCTACGGCGCCCGTATCTCGCTCGCAGTAGCAACGGTCGCCCTCGTCAGCGGACTCTTGCTGGGCGTCTCGCTGGGACTGATAGCTGCGTGGTACGGAGGATGGATCGACGAAGGGATCGCTCGAATGGTGGACATTTGGCACGCGCTGCCGTTCCTGCTGATGGCGATCGTGATCATAGTGCTCTTCGGTAGCAGCCTCACCGTGATGATGGCGGTGCTGGCGATGGTATCTTGGGCCGGATTCGTCAGAAACGTGCGTGCGGAAGTCTACACATTGAAGGAACGCGAATACGTGCAGATGGCGATGGTGTGCGGCGCCTCGACACCCCGCATCCTCATCCGACACATCCTCCCCGGAGTAGTCCCCACCATCCTCGTCATAGCCACCCTCTCCGTAGGCGGCATCATCCTCACCGAAGCCACGCTCAGCTTCCTCGGCGTCGGCATCCCTGCGCCAACCCCAGCCTGGGGCCTCATGGTCTCCGAAGGCCGAGAATACCTCACCACCGCCTGGTGGTCATCCTTCTTCCCCGGCGCCGCCATATTCCTAGTAGTAATGTCCCTAAACTTCGTAGGCGACTGGATCCGCGACTTCACCGACCCCCGCCTAAGACAGCTAGGGGATTAGGCAGAAGGGTCGCAAAGACGCGTACCCTCTCCCCTCCGTGGGAGAGGATTCAGGAGAGGGGGACATTCAATGAATCCGATTCTTAACTAGCTCGGCGTCCCGTTCATCCTCCCCGCGTGGCGGGGTGCTGCGATGTGGGCGCATGTGATGCGCACACTCGAAGCCCGTCGAAGGATCTGGGGCGGGGCATCGACAAAAGAACTCGCTCCCATCAATCCGGCATTAAACCCGCCATCAATATGAACAAACCCTCGCTCTTCGGCATAATTCAAGTGAACGGTGTTCCCTTGTGCATCGTAATGACACACTGACGGCGAGTACCATTTCAATCCACATGTCCGGCCAGTTGTTCACCCAGTACTTCCTTGACGAGGGCATCAAGCACACCCCAGAGTGGCAAGAATCGCTCGTCGAAAACGAACGATTTCGCGACTTTTCGAAAGGCTTGAGACACAAACTCGATTGGTTTGACAGCAACAACGTTGAGCCAAACGAAGCAACCACCGAACAAGATCTGATCTTGCCGATCCTTGAACTGTTGGGTTGGACTCATCGCCTACCGCAACAGGGCACTGCTCGTAACGAAGACATACCTGATCATCTGCTTTTCAATGACGCAACCGCGAAGAGCAATGCTGCCAGCCGCGCAAAATCTGAGGACAGATTCGCCGACATACTTGTCGTAGAAGAGAGCAAAAAGTACGGACTGACTCTCGACACCCGTGATAAAAGCGACTCCGTCCAGCCCAGCACGCCGCATGGCCAAATGCTGCGATATCTTACGGCGGCTGACATCAACTCCGACGGGAAAGTGCGGTGGGGAATCCTAACGAATGGTGCCGTATGGCGGCTATACGACTATCGAACTCGCCCGCGTTCCACCGGTTACTTCGAAGCCGATCTAACCGCAATCCTGAATTCAGGTGATGAAGACGCTACGCGCGCCTTTTGGATATTATTCCGTCGCCCATCCTTTGCACCCGCGGGCGGCGCTACGACTAGCTTCTTAGTGGCCGCCCTAGCTGAAGGGAAGAGGTACGAAGAGCGAGTCGCACAAGACCTCTCGGGCGTAGTTTTCGATCGGGTGTTCCCGGAACTCGTCCAGGCAATCGACGATGCCAGCGACGCGGAGTTGAGCGAAATCCGGCAAGCAGCTCTCATATTCCTCTACAGACTCCTCTTCGTCCTATTCGCCGAAGACAGAGGGCTGCTTCCGGTCAATGAGTCCCGCTACGCAGACTACGGTTTACGCAGATTCGTACGCGACGACATCAATAGACGATACGCCGAAAAGGACGTTTTTTCTAACGTCGCGTCTATCTACTACAACCGCCTGATGACACTGTCGAAACTCGTCGACAAGGGCGATCCATCAATCGGTCTGCCTCCGTACAACGGCGGCTTGTTCAACCCTGATTCAGCACCTCTTTTGGATCACGTCGAGCTACCCGATTCCGTCGTCGCCCCCATCCTCTACGACCTCAGTCATACTGGCGACGGCGATAACCGCAGCTTCGTCAATTACCGCGACATGTCCGTGCAGCAGTTGGGCTCAATATATGAACGGCTGCTCGAACGCGAGCCAGTTCGCGACCAATCCGGAAAAATTACGATCCGTCCCAACCCCTACGCCCGTAAAGACAGCGGCAGTTTCTACACACCTCAGCCTCTTGTCGATTTAATCATCGATTGGACACTCAAACCTTTAGTTGAAGAACGCCTAAAGGCGTTCGAGGAAAAATCCAAGATATTGAAAAGAGATCGACGCCCAAAGGCTGCGAGAGAAGCCGAGCTTCGCAGGCTCGATCCGGCTGAAGCCGTCTTGAATCTTAGAGTGCTAGACCCGGCGATGGGCAGCGGCCACTTCTTGGTCGCCGCCGTCGATTTTTTGTCTGACTACGTTCAAATGATGCTCGAATACCTGCCGGCAGTACCCGACTGGGTGGAAGATCAATACGTCTCTCCACTAGTGAATCGCATAAACGCGATCCGCGAGGGAATACTCACTCGCGCCGAGAAAGCCGGATGGACGATTGACGACAGACAACTCACAGACCAAGCCATCATTCGGCGCATGATCTTGAAACGTTGCATCTACGGCGTCGACAAGAACCCGTTAACAGTCGAGTTGGCAAAGGTCTCACTTTGGCTTCACAGCTTCACCGTAGGTGCCCCTTTGTCATTCTTGGACCACCATCTGCGTTGTGGCGACTCGCTGGTCGGAATGAAAATCAAAGATGCCACAAGTGACCTGGCACGTTTGGGAGGAATGTACTCCAGCTCTCCCATTCAGTCCGCAGAGAACGCCGCGGAAGGCATGATCAAGATAGAGCAAATCTCCGATGCCGACATCGCCGAAGTCGAGGAATCCGCGATGCTTTTCCAAAGAGTCGAATCAGCCACTTCTGAACTCCGCGGCGTGCTCGACACCTTATGCGGAGTTCGTTGGCTTAACGCCGGGATGAAGGTAAGAGACCGAACGGATCAGGAAGAGCCGCTCGTCGCTTCGCTCGCATTGCAGGGACACAGAGCCTTCGAGTTGATTGGGCGGGGTCCTGAACACACAACTGATGACGACCCCATCCGAACCCAAGGCTTTTGGCCGGCGTTCAAGAAACTTTGGAAAAATGCCAACGACGTCGCCCGAGAAGAACGTTTCTTCCACTGGGAGGCCGCATTCCCGGGCGTATGGCAACACTGGCAGAACAGCGAACCAGTCGGCGGCTTTGATGCCGTCATCGGCAATCCACCATGGGATAAGATCAAGCTCCAAGAGGTGGAGTGGTTTGAAACTCGATCGCCCGACATTGCAAATGCACCCAACGCCGCCCACCGGAAAGCCCACATCCGACGCTTGAGCGACGAGTCCGCTCCTTTAGCAGCCGAATTCGACGCCGCCAAGGAGCGTGCTGACAAACTCAGCAGTCTGTTTCGGGGGAACGACGATTACCCCTTTCTCGGCAGAGGAGACATAAACCTCTATTCGCTTTTCGTAGAACGGGCAATGAACCTCGTCAAGCCTGATGGCCTGATCGGGTTACTTACGCCATCGGGCATATATGCAGACAAGACCGCAGCACCGTTTTTTAAGTCTGTTTCGAGTGGAGGTCGTGTCGGCGGGATATTCGACTTCGAGAACCGACGCCTTACCGTTAAACTGCCGCCATTTTTCCCGGATGTCGAAAAGCGATTCAAGTTTTGTGCCCTCATATTCGGCGGAGAAAGTCGACGGTTCAAAGAGACACGATGCGGGTTTTTCTTAGACGATCCGGAAAACACAATGTCTGATAACCGAAGCTTCCCATTGTCGCCCACAGACTTCGATCGGATAAATCCCAATACCGGCACCGCGCCAATATTCCGCAACCGAAGGGATGCCGAGATCACTCGCCGAATTTACAAACGCCATCCCGTCTTAGTGGATCGTTCCGATGGCGACGAAGTGCTAGCTTGGCCGATCAAGTATGTCAGCATGTTCCATATGACGAACGATTCGCATCATTTCTGCACGGCAGATCGACTAGAAGCCGACGGTTACTATCGAATTGAAAACAACTGTTGGAGAAAAGCCGATGAACTGTACATTCCTCTATACCAAGGACGAATGATCCACAATTTCGACCACCGGGCCAACTCTATAGGTTTCAATCCCAATAACACGCACAATCCTTATGTGAGTATCGCGATATCTGATGCCCAGCGAACTGACCCGGCTTTTCTCCCTCGAGTTCATAATTGGGTGCCGCGACAAGAGGTCGACAAGAGACTCTTGGCGGACCACAAGTGGTCAATCGCATTCCGGGATTTTGGTCGAAGCAATGATGAGCGCACAATGAAAGCTACAGTCGTTCCTCGGCGTGGATTTGGAAACCAACTGCCTTTGCTGTTGCCAAACTCCCAAATGAGTGCTCGTGATGCCGTTTGTTTAACCGCAAATCTGTGCAGTTTTGCTCTCGACTACGTGGCGAGGCAAAAGGTGCAGGGCACACACCTGAACAAATACATAGTTGAGCAACTCCCGGTCATCGCACCAACGGACTACCATCGGATGTTCGGCCCGTTAACGGCCCACAATCTCGTGTATGACCACGTACTGCGCCTCACTTACACAGCCCACGACATGGAGCCATTTGCCCGTGATCTCGGCTACGAAGGCCCGCCATTCACATGGGATCCCGAAGAACGCCGACATCTTCGCGCCCGTCTCGACGCCCTCTACTTCCACCTCTACGGCATCAACCGCGATGATGCTGACTACATCCTGAGCACATTCCCGATCGTCAGAAAACAAGACGAAGACGAGTTTGGTAACTACCGCACCCGCGAGCTCATCCTCGCCTACATGAACGCCCTCGCCGCTGGAGACACCGAAACCGTTGTGGCAATTTAAAACTCGCCAAAAGCCCCGCCTTAAGCCCGTGGCCGTGTGACATCCCGATTCTGCGAAGTCATTCCGATGACACTAAAGTCTAGATATTGAACAACCGTTCTTATAACTGAACCTTTGGCACTGCCCATACCCGAGAACTCATTCCGAGACCCGGTACACGGGTACATCGGCGTGTTCGACTGGGAAAGGGAAATAGTCGATACGCCCGCTTTTCAACGTCTTCGCGGGATCCGTCAGCTAGGCCTGACGTCATATGTCTACCATGGCGCGGAGCATTCCCGGTTCGGTCATTCGATGGGTGTGATGCACTTAGCTGGGAAATTCGTTGAGAACCTAATGAGAAAACCAAACCACAAAAGAATTCTCATGGAACACCAGGGGTGGCGTGAGGACGACTACGAAATGAAAGTCGACCAAGTCATGATGGAGACACGCTTAGCCGGCCTTCTCCACGATATAGGCCATGCTCCTTTTTCTCATACCGGCGAAGCCACTTTGTTCGCTGAAGGCGTTGATCACGAACACTACAGTGAAGAGATATTGTTATCCGACAAAATCGGCATCGGCTCCATCATCGATCAACTTAAACGCGATTGGGGTGTGACAAAGGAACGCGTTGCCGACATTCTGAATCAGAAAGGAATATACGAAGTTGGATTTGTCAGAGAGCTAATTTCAAGCGTTTTAGATGTCGACAAGATGGACTACTTATTGAGGGATTCCGTGTATTGCGGCGTACGTTACGGATCGTTTGACATAGAAAGGATTCTCGACACGATAACCCTTTACGACCAAACACAAGATGGCGCGTTAAGGTTGGGAGTCGAAGATGGTGGCATACACGCCGTAGAAGGTTTCATCCTCGCACGCTACTTCATGTTCACGCAGGTGTACTTTCACAGAGTGCGGCGAGCATATGATCTCATCTTGACGGATTTCATATTGCAACTCCTAAGAAATCAAACGGGATCACCTCACTATCCAGGGCTAGATAGTCTGTCCGATTATCTCTCGTGGAATGACTGGCGCGTGTTGGCAGCAATGCATACACTCAGAGATGCTTCGAGCCGCAATCTGGCCTGGAGACTGTCCTCCAGAAATCACCCCAAACCCGTTTACGACTCCGGCGATCACCCCGATCCAATCAGCGCTGAGAGCGCTATAACAATGCTCCATGGGAATTTGAAGCGGAAGTTTCCGGAATTGGAGATTTGGTCAGATACCGCAATCGATCATCCTGATAGATTTACGTCTGAAGCTACGTCGGTCCCCATCAAAATGGACGACGGAAGATGGGCGTCGCTGGCGAACCTCTCGAAAGCGCTCGGAGGGTTGGAAGAGATCAAAAGGCACAGGATTTACGCTGACTTCCGCGATGACCCCTCATTGGAAACCGAGGTACGGGAATTTTGTCGTGACACAGGAGCGTAAAGGAAGACTAGGCATGAGAGACACAGATCAGTTATCCAAAAGATTGGCTATTATTCAACTTATTGCGAAACATCCCGGTGATATTGGAAAAACCAAGATCCAGAAGATTGTTTATTTTCTACAAGAATCCCTCAGTGTTTCGCTTGGGTACAGATTTAGGATGCACCACTACGGGCCTTACTCGGATCAACTTGACGGCATTCTCTCGCTGTCTAAATCTCTTGGGTTCGTCGACATCGAACCCGATGACGATGGCTGGGGGTTTAGAGTAACCCCACTTGAAGCCGAGGGTAGGGAGTTGTTGGAGAGATTCGACGTAACTCAGTTATCGAATTTCGAGGCACTTGAACGCACAATAGAGGATCTCGGCTATCTGGACACACCCAAACTTGAACTTCGTGCCACCATCCACTTCGTTGGGGGTCCAGAGAGCAACAAGCTCATCGACGAAACCGTTGCAACTGTCAAGCACCTTAAACCCCGCTTCTCTGAGGCCGAGATAAAAAGCGCTTACGAGGAACTCAAAGAAGAATCCCTAATTTAGTTCTTATTCCCTCCCGACTCAATCAGGGAGGCGAATAGAGCACATGTTATGTGCAATCCCGCAGCGAGCCGGATGTTGCGAAGCGGCGCGCCCGAGCCTCTCCGCTTGGTATGCTGAGCCTGTCGAAGTATCAGGGGTGGAATAGCTGATGGCAGCACCACGACACATCCCACCCCACTTTCTCATTCGCCCCACGCCCTTGACTCCTCATGAAACACATGTACCATAACAACTAAGGCAGCCCGCCTCCAACGGACCGCAGCCGCAAGGCCGCGTTCGGTGAAACGGCATTGCAGGGGCTGTCAGCTGTGACGAGGACGACGAGGACGATGTTGAGGAAGAGCGAGGGAAGGATGATGGGAGAGCGATCCGCATCACGGGCCGCCAAAGCGCGGCCGTCAGCCCGCAACATGCCCAGCAAACAAGCGGTGTGGCGCAGGCGCCCTCTCGCACTCATCGTCGACGAACTCGGCGCAAAACCATGGAGGAAGCAGCGGCAGATACTAAACGCCGTGGCAAATCACGACCGCGTCGCGGTGAGGTCATGCAACGGCTCTGGCAAGACCTACATCGCCGCCCACGTCGCCGTATGGTGGCTAATGGCGAACCGACACGCTACCGTGGTTACCACCGCGCCTACAGATCGGCAGGTCCGTCAACTGTTGTGGCGAGAGATAAACGCCATACACAGCGCCCAATCCGATCTCATCGGCGGAAAGATCACAAGCAACTCGCTAAGGATCGACCGCCACAGATTCGCCGTCGGCTTCTCCACTGACCAGGAACAGAGATTCCAAGGCTTCCATCAACGAAACCTGCTCTTCATCGTCGATGAGGCGTCAGGCGTCAGACAGCACATCTTCGAAGCCATCGAAGGCTCTATGACCGCCCACGGCGCCAAGATCCTAATGATCGGGAACCCGAACGCCTTGGAGGGATACTTCTTCAACGCCTTTCACAAAAACAGAGGCGAATGGAACACTATCCACATCTCCGCTTTCGACACGCCCAACCTCCAGTCAGGCCGAGCCGCCGGGAACAACAGCACGGGGCTTCTGACGAGGCAATGGGTCGAAAACGCTCGCAGAATGTGGCGAGAAGACTCCGCCGCATACCAAACGAGAGTCCTCGGACAGTTCCCAAAAAACGCCGACGACACGCTGATACCCCTGCAACTCATCGAAGACGCAGTCGACCGAAGACGCCCACAAGCCAAGGGAAACGGGGAAGAACCCCGCGAACCACGAGTCATGGGCATCGACATCGCAAGATACGGCGACGACCGAACCGTGGCATGCGTGAGGACCGCAGACGAAGTAACGGACCTGATAGTTCTACCCAAGGAAGATGCAATGAGCACCGCCGGAAGAGCGCTCAGCATCGCCAGGGAGAAAGGCGTCGACATCATAGTGGTCGACGAAGTAGGCATCGGAGCAGGAGTCCTCGACCGCATCCGAGAGGCGGGCCGCCGCTTCAGCGTCATCGGCGTCAACGGCGCCAACAAGCCATCCGACTCCCAAAGCTACGCCAACACCAGAGCCGAGCTATACGACAAGCTAAAACAGAGATTTGAGAAAGGAGAGATCTCCATTCCTGACGATGACGAACTCATCGGCCAGCTCGCGTCGCTCAGATACTTCTACAACTCAAAGGGACAAATGAGACTCGAGGAGAAGCACCGCATGAGGGCTCGAGGAGCCAAAAGCCCCGACAGAGCCGACGCCCTGATGTACGCCTTCGCCAAAAACGAACCCCAAAGATGGTTCTGGAACTGAATATGCTCACATAATCGCCCCCGCAATCCCCCGCACCCCGCGCACGACACTTCCCTGAGAGGGAGAGAGTACTCTACCGTCATTCCCGCGAAAGCGGGAACCCAGAGTAAAAACAGAGCAACCGATCCCGCCCGCAGGGCGGTACCCTCTCCCCCTTGGGGGCACGAAGCGAGTCGAGCTTCGTGGGTGGAAGATGCATCCGCTCCAAACAGGATTCAGGTGAGGGGGATTCTCAAATGAATCCGTTTTTGAATCAGCCCGAAGCGCAACTCCGGGCCGGATTCGTGCCACCCCGCCCCAGATCCTTCGACAGGCTCAGGATGACGTGGACCCCGATGCATCGAGGCTCTCCCCTAAGGGGGAGAGAGTACTCTACCGTCATTCCCGCGAAAGCGGGAACCCAGAGCAAAAACAGAGCAACCGATCCCGCTCGCAGGGCGGTACCCTCTCCCCACCGGGAGGCCTATGCAAAAATGCTCGTCATTGCGGCGAAGGCCGCAATCCAGACGGCCCGGCATGTTCAGGAGGCTGGATTTCAAGTTTGATTGGGTCCCATAGACGCGGTGTGACGCCTCCCGCCTTTCGGCGGGAGAAAGATGCATCGTCGTCTCCCCCTCGCCTGAATCCTCTCTCCTAAAGGCGGCGAGGGGTGTTCGCTCTTCGAGCGAATTGGCGTAGTGTCTTCAGCGTCATGGTTCGACAGGCTCACCACGAACGGAAATGTAGGCCAACCACGAAAGGAGTCACGGGCTCACCACGAACGGATACGGTTTCAGCACGAACTGAATGACGGGGACTCCTCCCCCTAACTTCCGCCCATACCGGTTAAACTAACTCCTAAGTTTTCGTAGTCAAAACCGTGTTCAGATAGAGGTTTTGGATCATGACTCTCACTAAATCTAAGACCGACGTAGCCCTTATAGCCCACCTGTTGAGGCGAGCCAGTTTCGGTGCCACGCCGGAAGAGTTGGATCGTGCCGTTGAAGCGGGCTACGATGCCACGCTCGATACGCTCTTAAATCCAATGGGTCCCGATCTTCTGCCCGAAGACCTGATCCGCCGCTACCACGTCGACCAGTCGGACCTGCGGAATCAACTTTCGGCCGCTGCCCATTGGGTCTACCGGCTGGTGCTGACCGAATCGCTGCTTCGGGAGAAGATGTGTCTCTTCTGGCACAGAGTGTTCGCAACCGGCGCCAACAAGCTCATCCAAGGTCGGGTGGTCTTAAACCAGATCGACATGTTCCGCGAATACGGCATGGGCAGCTTCCGTGACCTGCTCGTGCAACTGTCGCGCGACCCTGCCATGCTCATGTGGCTGGACAACCAAGACAACCATAAACACTCCATCAACGAAAACTACGGCCGGGAGATCCTCGAGTTGTTCGCGATGGGTGTAGGGAACTACACCGAGGAAGACATCAAGGAGTGCGCCAGGGCTTTCACCGGTTGGAGCGTCGTCAATCCCGACTACATGTCGATCAAGATGAGGAACAACACGGCACGCCCTTACGGATACATTTCGTGGCAGTTCGAGTATGACGATGATGACCACGATCACAACGAGAAGACACTCTTGGGTGAGACCGGCGATCTAAACGGCGAAGACGCCGTCGACATCATCTGCAAGCAAGAAGCGACCGCCAGGTTCGTCGCTCGCCACCTGTATCACTTCTTCGTCGCAGACGAGCCACCGGTTCCCCAGTGGCCTCATGTTCCACCTAGGGACCCCGAGGCCATCGACATCCTGGTCGGCGCCTACTTTGAGTCTGGCTACAACATCAATGAGATGCTGCGCGTTTTGTTCACCTCTGACTTCTTCAAGTCGGATGATGCACGGTTCGCCAGGATCAAGAGCCCTGCCGAGATGGTCGTTGGCACGATGAGGTTGGCGGGCGGCATGGAGGTGCCGTCCAGCGACGCTTACGTCGGTGCCTCTACGTGCGCCAACATGGGTCAGACCCTTCTGAATCCGCCGAGTGTGGAGGGTTGGCAAGGCGGTGTCGAGTGGATCAACACGGGATCTTACGTGCAACGGGTCAACTTTGCGAGCATGATCCTCAACGATCCTGACAAGCCGGGGATCAGAGACATCATCGACCGCATCAAGGCGTCTGCTGGTGGCGAAAGCCTGTCACCTGAAGAGCTGGTTGACCGATGTCTGGACATATTAGGTCCGCTCGATACGGTCGAACCCATCAGACAGGGCTTGATTAACTACGCTGCGAATCACGGGCACATCAGCTTCAACGACGAAATGTCTGTGGCGAATGCCGAAGGCGCGATCCTCTCAGTGATTCAACTCGTCGTCGCTACTCAGGAGTACCAGATGGCCTAGAGCCAATGGGCTTCGGCCGGACAAGAGAAATCGAGCCAAGATGGCAGACTTCAAACTCAAATACTCCGACACGATAGGCTTCAACGCCGACCAAGGCGGCCGCGGATTCCACCTCCCGACGGCGATGGTCGTTCGCGACGACGGCCGCATCTTCGTGGTCAGCCGGAGCAGCACCATCGCGCTCAACATCGTCGGCATCCAGATGACGAACCTGGATCACGATTTCTTTGGCCAGATCGGGGGGCACGGCCGAGATGCAGGTCGGATGATCGGTCCTACGGCTCTCGCATTGGACTCCGAGGACAACCTGTACCTTGCTGACGAGGCGCTGCAGAGAATCACCGTCTTCGACCGAGATGGCGAGTTGGTTTCCACATGGGGCGCCAAAGGCGACGCGAACGGAGAGTTCGATAGTCCGTCAGGCATGGCTTTCGACGACGACGACAACCTGTTTCTCGTGGACCACAAAAACCACAGAATCCAGAAGCTCACAAAGGACGGTGGCTTTCTAGATACGTGGGGCTCTTTCGGCGACGGCGAGGGCGAATTTAACCTGCCATGGGGCATTTCCCGCGCGCCTGATGGAACTCTCTACGTCGCAGACTGGCGGAACGACAGGATCCAGCGATTCTCGCCCGACGGTGACTTTATCGCCCTCTACGGCAGCTCTGGTGACGGCGAAGGGCAACTGAATAGGCCGTCTGGTGTGGCGGTCGATTCCGAGGGCAATATGTACGTGGCAGATTGGGGCAACCAACGCGTCCAGATCCTCGACTCGGAAGGCAACTTCATCGAGCAGTTGCAGGGTGAGGCGACGTTATCGCTTTGGTCCCGCGAATATCTTGACTCGCAAGCGGATGAAGCCCGAGCACGCTCCACGTTCGAGCCGTTCTTCGAGGTGGATACCGACAATCAGAGCGAAGTCTCAGCCAGAATAGAGCCTTACTTCTGGGATCCCGTTGATGTAGCCTTGGACGCAGAAGATCGGGTTTATGTGCTGGAAACTTGCAGGCACCGCTTCCAAATTTACGAAAAAGTTCGTGAAACCTCGCTACGAGAGAGCGTTACAACCCGTTAGGAGAACTTCCCATGGCCGCCCAAAAGGAACGCAAGCTTGTCGTTGTGCAGCTCTCGGGAGGAAACGACTATCTGAACTGCGTCGTTCCCTACGACGATCCCCGCTACGTAGACAATCGTCCAAACGTGCGAATCACCGAGGAAAACGTCATACCGCTGGACGGCCAATATGGTTTGAACCCAGGCATGCAGCCGATCAAGGATCTCTACGATCAGGGCAAGGTGGCCATTATGCATGGCGTTGGTTATCCCGTGCCCAATCGATCCCACTTCCGATCTATGGACATCTGGCACACCGCCGAACCTACCAAAGTGGGCAACGAAGGCTGGCTCGGCAACGCGTTGAAGCAGATGTACCCAGAGGGCGACAACGTTGTGGCCGCGGTCAACTTCGGAGCGGGTTTGCCACGGGCGCTCGTTTCACAGGGTGCACCGGTCGCATCGGTTACAGACCTAGAGACCTACGGCCTAATGAATCACATGGGCACGGGCGACCGACGCTCCATGGCGCTAGAGGCATTCAAGACTATCTACTCCCAGGCGATCGGTAGCGGCCCCGTCATGGACTACCTCAGCCAAACCGGCTTGGACGCGCTTCGTGGTTCAGACATCTTGAGCTCAGTTCCTGAGAGTTACTCCTCTAATGTCGAGTACGCAGATAACTCCTTCGCCAAGAGCATGAAGGGTGCCGCACAGGTGCTGCAGGCGGACATCGGCACCCGTATCTGCTACACCCAGCACGGCAGTTTCGACGCCCACACCAACGGGATCGCGTTGCAACAAGGATTGCTCGAAGATGTCTCCGGCGGGATCTACGACTTCTACAACGACATGAAGGAGCACAACAAGAGCGAAGACGTCCTCATGCTCGTATTCTCAGAGTTTGGCCGGAGAGTGAAGGATAACGGTAACGGCACCGATCACGGCTCTGGCGGTGTGGCGTTCCTGATCGGCGACGGTGTTGAGGGAGGCCAGTACAGCGAATATCCGTCTCTCTACGCGAACAAACTGGTGGAAGGCGACCTCGAGTTCAACCTTGACTTCCGAAGCCTCTACACCGAGATCCTCGAGGACTGGTTGGAGGTCGACGCCCGTCCGGTCGTCAAAGCCGAGTACGAACGCGTAGGGTTCCTGTCCAACGGGGCGTAAGTGGTCAGCACCTCTTACCGCCTAGGAAGAGGAATCCCGACTTATAGGGAAGGTGAGGGTGAGGATTCAAAGAATCCATTGCATTCTTCACCCGCGCTTAAACCTGTTGCCGTTGATATCTCCCTCTCCATACTCCGCTCCCACAGCGGAGACCTTTGCAAAAGTCTCGTCATCCTCCCCGTGTAGCGGGGTGCTACGACGAGGTCGCATGATTTGCGACCTGCACCGCAAAGACTACGCTTTCGCAAGGGTCTCACAGCAGAGATAGGTCACACTGCTTCGGCGTGTTGCAACCAGACGGTGTCTGAGGGAAGGTGTAGCCTATTCCCTCAAGGGAGGCACTTATATGCCCGATAAATTGAGAGGCCTTGTATTCGGTTCCGGTTTCGCCGGTCAAGGACACGCCGAGGCGATGCGATCCTGCGGCGTGGAAGTCGTGGGCATGGTCAGCCGCACGAAAGATGTGGTGGAGGCGGTCGCCACTGAGATGAAGATCCCTTACGCCTCGACGGACTGGAGTGCGGCACTCGATGCGTTGGATCCTGACATCGTCGCGATCGGAACGCCAGGTGGTGCTCATTTCGAGCAGACCATGGAGGCTCTCGATAGTGGATGTCATGTCTTTTGCGATAAGCCCTTAACCACCAGCGCTGACACTTCTAAGCAGCTGCATGCGAAAGCGGAAGAGAATGGTCGAAAGACAGCGTACGCCGCCTCGTTCAGATACCAACCACACGCTCTCTTGGCGAGGAAGTTAATTGCCGAAGGAGTTATTGGCACTCCGTTGGAAGCCGAGTGCATATCGCACTATGATCTCAACCCGCTGATTCCGTGGGGTTGGTCGCATCGGATCGAACTCGGAGGCGGGCGCTTGAGCAACAACTTCACACACAAGCTGTCGATACTCTCGCACGCCCTCGGAGGCAGGATCACCAAGATAAATGGCGAAACCAGAAACGACATGCACCGCGCACCCGTCGTTGAGGGCATACACGACTTTCGGGAGAGAAGCGGTTTCATCCCATCAGAAGATGAGCTGGACTCACTCGAATGGCGGGAAGTCGACTCGGAGTGGACCTACACCGCCATCGCCCACCTAACTGCCGCTAGGAGCCAACAGCACGTTTCGGCTTACTTCAGGCACGGAGGCATCCAGCCCAAATTCGAAGCCGACTACGTGGCGTTTTACGGCGATGAGGCATCAATTCATATCGGCGGCGCTTACGCACAGGGCCCGCTGCATGTCAAGACGCGCGGCACGGAGTGGGAGCGCGTAGACATGCCGTCAGAGATCTCTGACACGATACCTGACATCGAGGATGACACTCAGCGCAACTGGACGTATCTTATGCAGGAGCTCGTAGCCGACATCCAGGGCGAGGGATACTCCGGGTATCAGATGTTTAAGGACGGATGGATCTACCAGGAGGTGGTGGACTCGATTCGGCGAGCCGAAGGCTGGTTCGAGGTTCCCCAGACGCTTTAGCTAACCCCAACGAAGCGAGTCGGGCTACATGTCGAAATCGACCTCAACCTGTTCGTCGAAGTAACCTGCCCTCGAGAAATACGTCTTTGCCGAGCCGACCTCGTGCGCGTCCAAGATCGCGTTAACTGCGTTTCGTTCATCTTGCGACAGTTGCCATTCTGAAGCTTTGGCGTTCTGGGCGATCTGTTCTCTCGAGCTGGCTCCAGCGATTACGGTGGCCACGATCGGATCGGCAAGGAGCCACGCGAACGCTAATTCAACAATCGTGTGACCTCTTTCAGCCGCCCAAAGCGTTAGCTCTTGCACGACATCGAGATTGTCGGGCGTGATCCAACGACTTGCCATGTTCTGATCGAGTGCGAGCCTGCTGCCAGCTGGTGCAATGCCCTCAGCACCGGCTTTTCCAGTCAAGAACCCGGCCGCCAGCGGCAAGTAAGGAATCACACCGACTCCGTGGTCTCGACACGCGGGAAGCATCTCTACCTCGCTACTTCGATTGAGCATCGAATACTCGAACTGGCTAGAGATCGGAACAGTCATGCCGGTTGACTTGGATGTCCAAACCGCGTCCACGATCCGCCACGCTTCAAAGTTGCAGCACCCAATGTAAAGAGCCTTGCCTTGACGCACGATGTCATCCATCGCTCGCAGGGTCTCCTCCAACGGCAGCCGGGGATCAGGGCGATGGATCATGTAGAGGTCTATATAGTCGGTCTGTAACCTCTCAAGGCTCTCCTCGATGGAGTCCATTACGAACTTCCTTCCACCGCCGAAGAGATTCGGACCATGATTGCGTTTCGACCCGAACTTGGTTCCGATTAGCATCTCGCCTCTTCGACCCTTGAGAGCGCGGCCTATAAAAGACTCAGACGCACCCTGAGCGTAGACGTTCGAGGTGTCTATGAAGTTGATACCGTGCTCGATGGCGGCATCGATGATCGCCTCGGCTTCAGCGTACGTGCGGCGTCCAGGCTCACCGAAACTGTTTGCGCCGAGGCCAGTTTCGGAAACCTCTAGCCCTGAATCGCCTAGATGCCTGTAGCGCAACTCGCAACCCTCAGGTCTTCAGCATGGATGGCTCATCCCGGCAGATTTAGGTCCGTCGTAGGTGTTGCGGTCCACTCCTCTTTCGACCTACCGTCGTAGTCGAACCGGATCGCCCCGCCCTTGATCGTTACCTGATTCATCAGTCGTCCCTTCGCCTTCATGATTCGGTAGCCAGTCGTACCGGAATCGCTCAAACCAGTTGGGCGTTCAACAAATTCGAGCACCGCGATGTCGGCAGTCGCTCCCGGAGTCAAGGTGCCGAGCTCGGGATGTCCGATCTGCTTCGCCGGTGCCCAAGTCGACTTCTCGACCACGTCGTGCATCGACATGCCTATCGCCAGGAATTTGCTCATTACCTCGGTTTGGATGGCTCTTGAGGTGTGGAGGCTCATACGATGCAAGTCAGTCGAGATTGTGTCGGGCGGGAAGCCTTGCTCGATCGCTGGAACCGCCATAGAGAACGAGAAGCTGTTATTTCCGTGTCCGACATCCATCTGGATGCCTTTTTCACGAGCCTCCCAGTAGTGCGGCTTCACCTTGCCGTCGTTGCCGACCATCGGCTTGCCGTAGCCGTAGCAGTGCGTTACGCCATCGCCAGGATTCATGTGCTCCAGCATCATCTCGCCAAACGGACGCGATGCGCGGGCATTCTGGTCGATTAGACAGAACGTGCCCGATTGTCGAGCGGCCTCAACTCCTCGATCAGCCGACTCCCAACCGACTCCTCCGAAGTGAGCCACCTTGACCCCTACGATGACGTCGGAACGCTGACGAATCTTGGCCGCTGTCGCCTCAACGTCCATGTCTTCGACGTCTTGTTCCCCATCGCCGCACATGCCCCATCCCACGATGTTCAACAGCGCAAACACCCTAGGGCCGGCTTTCTTGATGATGTTTTCGTTCATGTCGTCGAACGTTCGCCAACCGGAGCCTCCGCAGTCGACCATCGTCGTCACGCCATATGGGAAGCACAACTCGTCAGGGAACATCGCGCCGCCGTATAGGTAGCAATGAGCGTGCATATCGATCAAGCCTGGTGTCACGTAGCAGCCGGAAGCGTCTACGACTTTCCTGCCTTGCGAATCGGGGATATCTGGCATCACGGCGCCGATCGAAGATCCTGAAATTCCAACATCGCTCGGCCCATCGATTCCGTTTTTCGGATCGATTACGTGACCGCCCTTGATAAGTAGGTCATACATCTTCACTTCACCTTTCGTTCCATGACTATCGTCACGGGTATTTGCAGTTCAAAGTTACCTGACTTGCCGCAACCTTGGGTCGGTTTTGTCGCGCACCCAGTCGCCAATAAAATTGAACGACATCACAACTAGGAATATGCACAAGCCCGGGAACACCGAGACCCACCAAGCGTTGTCAAGAAACTGCCTGCCATCACTGATCATGTTCCCCCACGACGGGTATCTGGAAGGCACGCCGATACCGAGGTAACTGAGCGAAGCCTCAGCGAGTATCAAGCCGCCGATCCGCAAGCTTGCTAGGACCATGAGCAGATTGAGAACACCAGGCATCAGGTGGCGATACATGATGCGAAAGTCTCCGGCGCCGGCAACACGAGCCGCGGCAACGTAATCTCGCGTCTTTAGCGAAAGCACTTCGGCACGCAGGTTGCGCACAAGGCCTACCCACGTCGCCATCACGAGGAGTCCGATCAAAACCATGATTCCGGTTCCAACTGTGATCGACACCACGAGTGCGATCATGAGGAACGGCAACCCGTTCCAAACGTCGACGAACCGCGTCATGATCTCGTCGAACCATCCTCCGAACCATCCCGATGCTACGCCAGCCCACATCCCAACACTCATGCCTATCGCCGCGGCAGCGAAAGCAACAGTTATGGACACTCTGGTGCCATGAACCATCCGTGAAAAGATGTCGCGGCCGTGTTGGTCTGCGCCGAGCAAGTAACGCCTATCAATTCGCTCATTTCCTTCGTAATACTCGGAATTCCATGCCGGAGCAGCGAAGCTGGCGCGCAGATCTTGTTTATTAGGGTCGTCTGTCGCAATTTGAGTAGTGAATATTGTTGAGAGGCCGAAAATCACGATCACAAAACCCGGTATCACAGGCCATCGGCGCATGAATTCCCATGCAGCCAATGGAACCGAAAGCACCCTCATGGGCACCGACTGCGCCGATTGTTCAGATACCTGGCTTGCGGTACTCATTAGTTGAGCCTAATCCGTGGGTCTATTACTACGTAAAGTATGTCGGCGACGAAACTCATCGCCAGATAGAGAATCGTGAAAAGGAAGACGATCCCTGTGAGCAGTGTGAAGTCGTTGTCATCGACCGCTGCCACGGCGATCTGACCAACGCCGGGCCAGACAAAGACGTTCTCGACGAGGACCGCACCATCCATGAAGCCGGCGAGCAGCAAGGCGGAAACCGTAATTGGTTGGATTAATGCGTTGCGGAACGCGTGCTTGGTGACGACTCTCCGATAGCCCAAGCCTTTAGCTCGAGCAAGTTTTACGTATTCTGAGTCCATCACCTCCAACATGGCAGATCTGGTGATGCGGAGGTATCCCGCGATCGGCCCGAAAGCCAACACCATCACGGGCAATATGAAGTATTGGATCTGAACGAAAAAGCCGGAATCGACTCTTCCGTAATAGGTCGGCACAGGCAACCACTTCATATGAACAGCGAAGACCCAAATGCCGACGATGCCGATCCAGAATGCGGGGACAGACTGCCCCGACAGCGCGAGGGCTCTGAGAAGATAGTCTAATAGCGAGGCGCGGCGCATCGCCGAAAGGATGCCGAGTGGTATTCCCACAAATGAGCCGATGACCCACGCCGCCACGGCCAACTGCATCGTTGCCGGCCATCGATCGCGCAGGATGTCCGTGACTAGACGATTGCTGCCAACGCTTCTTCCCAGGTCACCCCTAAGGATGTTGCCAAGCCAAGTCAGATACTGCAGGTGGATGGGGCGGTCAAGACCCCACTTTTCCCGAAGAGCCGCGATCTGCTCGGGCCCGATGGCATATCCCTCGGCCCTGATGAATACGTTGATCGGGTCGTCTTTAGCGTGCGCGAGACCAAATATCACGATGGTTGCACCCAACAAAGAGATGACCATCGTGAGAACGCGTCGTGAAATGAATTTGAGCATATTGGGCTAGCTGAGGAATCGGATGTACCCCAACGATGGATTCGCCCTGATTCCCTTGTACCCAGCGAAATTCTGTGGCAACGGCAACCCCACCGGCACGTGGCTTGTCAGGCCATGTGCCGGTGGGTGATGCCTACGTTGTCTTTACGCTTGGAGCGAGCTTTACTTGACAGTGACGACGAACTCGGGATGGTGCAGGGCAGCTTCACGTACGGAAAGCGGCATGTCCCATGAAGCGATCTTCTTGGGGTTGACAAGCGCCACGTTGGGGCGTGCCACTGTCCCGATTGCCGGGTTGTACGTGTGCAGGAAGTCCGCCATCTTGTCGCGAATTGCGATCCGCGCTTGCTTGTCCTGCTGCTGGTTCATCTCGGTGCCCCACTCGCAGAGCTCTTGGATCTCGATCCCAATGTTGAATCCGGGACGTCCGCCGGAGCATTCCGAGTTGCTCACTACAGGCCAGTCCCAAGGGGCTTGCGGACTCTCCGCTCCTGCGGAGTGGATCCAAGGCGCAGTCGCGGTACGACCGATCAAACTCGGACGGTACGTCTGGTACTGTGCCTTCCAGTCCTGCATGTCAATACCCAACTCTCGCCACATGCCGACTACGGCTGTGCCGATCTCCTCATCACCTCTGCCGATTCGGATGAAGAACGGCATCTCGAAGCGAAATCCGTTCGCATTCTTCGGATATCCCACTTCGTCCAACATCTGGCCGGCAAGCCCGGGGTTGTACTCAACATTCCACTTGTCTTGCCAGTTCGGGTTGTTGATGTCGTGGCCGTAGACGTAGTTGACCCATGCTGCGTTCGAGAAGAGAACTTCGGCGATCAAGGCGCGATCGATGGCGAATGAGAGCGCCTGTCGAACTTGCGCCGCACGGGTCATGCTCGTGAAGCCCTCTGGCGGGTTCCCGAAGTTGTCTCGCCTCGGGTCGCCAATCCACGGAATGTGGTGTTGCACTGTGGCGTGAAGGGTGATCGGTATCTCTTCATCGTCTGGATCTGGCGTGTAGATCGAGTTCTGCCAGTAATTTCCTGAGAAGGAGATCGAGTGGAACGACCCAGCACCGGCTCCGATGATCTCGAATCCCTCTTGAGTCAATGTCGGGTAGTTGCGCAAATCAACTACTGCAATGTCGACGCTTCCCGTTCGGAGTGCAGCCTCGGCCACAGCATCCTCGGCAATCGGCTCGTAGATGATGTTTTCCACATCCGGAGTTTTACGGTGATGGTTCTGCACCGCTTTGAGCTGGAGCGTCGCGTCGTATGCGTATTCGTTCACGTAGTAAGGGCCGGTACCGACTACGTGGTCTCGCGTCCAGTCCTCGCCCATCGATTCGAATGCGTTCTGGCTCGTGATGCTCAATCCAAGACCAGACTGGCCGAACCCTAACGTGTCCCAGCGAACGTCGAAGGCTCTCAAAGGAACACGAAACGTTTGGTCGTCAATCTTTGTGAGCTCCTGGTTGCCGATCATGGTGACCCAGTATGAACCGCCGTCCGTAGCGGATTCTGGGTTAAACCCAGGGTTGCCCTTGTTGTATGCCCAGACAACGTCGTCGGAGCTGAGGTTACCGAAGTCACCCCACTGGTTGTGGAACGGCACGTTCTCCTTCAACGTAAAGATGAAGGTTTGGCCACCTAGGGCAGCGTCGTCATCAATGAGTTCCCAACCAGTGATTATCTGGTTGACGGCGTTTCCACCTTCGTCCGTAAGGAAGAACTTCTCTGTCACACTTGATCCGGTGAACATCCCACCAGTTGGGTCGCCTGGAATGCCGGATCCTCGAAGCTCGAGTCCGGTTCTGATCACGACCGTGTCTGAGCCGGTCTGCGGTGGGGGAGGCTCACTAATTGTGGGCGCGGCCTCCGGAATCGGCAAGCCGTAGAACGTCTCGGCGACAGGCACAGGCGTTGCTTCGATGACCACTGTCTGGATTATGGTTTCACCCGCTACTTCGACTTGGACTTCCCTTTCCACAACGACGGTTTGGACCACCGTTTCGCCCGCCACTTCGACTTCCCTCTCCACCACAACCGTCTCTACGACGGTCTGCTTCTCGGTAACCACCACCTCACGCTCGACGACGACCGTCTCAATAATCGTCTGACCTTCAACTACCCTCTCTCGTTCGACGACAACCGTCTCGATTCTCGTCTCACCAGGGACTCCCACCTCTTTCTCAATAACCACTGTTTCGACCACCCTCACCTCTCGATCAACAGGCACTTCCACTGTTTGGATGACGACCGTTTCCTCACCCCCGCAGGCGATTAGCGCCGAGGTAGCCGCCACAATCGGCAAAATGGCCCATCTTACATATCTTTTCAACATCATGAATCCTCCAAATTGGGGTGTTCATTAATTAACGCGTAGCCACGTACGCGGTTTTTGTCGACGCGTTATGCCTGTTACAAATGAACGTCAGGCAATGTCGCGCCAACTGTGGTTCGCATGATACCGCAGTTCTTAAGTCTGCGACGGGTAAACGGCACCATGCCGATACGCTGTTGAGTTTCAGGCGTTTGGATCGAATATCGAACGCGCAGCCGCCACAAGAGGCACTAGGTTGCAACCCACGGCGGCGCCGAGTAATCCCAGCCCCGAAATATCGCGATTGAGCATATACAAATCGGGGTTCTCCAAAACCGCTGACCCGATTGCCAATGCCAACCAGGCTCCCAATGCACCTACTGCCACACCGCCGAGCCAGGCGGAAAGCGACCTAACCCGCGAAGTAAAGACTTTGATCCAACCCAAGTAGGCCACAGTGGCGGCCAGAACACCGATGACGACGATTCGCAGTACGCCGACAAAAAGCTCGTCGAGTTGATTCGGGGGAAGTGCTGCTGCGTTGACTAACGTGCCCAAAAAGGCGCCCCCGTATCCGAATACGACGCCCACGGTCGAACGAAGAAGAAGCTGAAACGCGCCTTCAACCGATCTCTGTGAAATCCGAGGGGTTTTCAGGGCTGCTCAGAGATTAGTGCTGAGTTTCGGTTCAGGAGCGAATCTCTCAATGCGCCACATGGTAGTGAGCTGCTAATAGATCTTCTCCGAAGTCGTGCGTGTAGTCCCTAAGCACAGAGTGGATGTGGTTCGCCCCATTCTGTGTGTTGTCGTACTCAATAACGAAACGGTCGTGCCTGATGTTGTAGTAGTGACCCTGCCATCGCTCCAAGGGACCCGCCCACGCGAAGTGAAGGCTGTCCCATCCCTCAGATTCCAGCTGTCGCCAGTAGTTGTTGGCCAATTCATCGTTGGCCCGGTATACGTAGTGACGAATCAGCTTGACCAACGCTTTTCTCTGGGCATCACCGAGGTTCGAGATTGAGATACCCTCTGGTGTCATCTCTCGATCGATGTTTCTGTAGTTGGTCGTCAGAATGTCGGCAGGGGCAGTCGGATCGACAATAGCAATCTTTTTCTGGTCGTCACTCATTTCAGAGACGAAATTCCGCGCCCAATCCTCCTCTTCAGCAAGCGTCCTCATGCCTTTCTGTTCGCCATGAAGCACCTCGGCGGGATTGGACCCGAAGAAAAGGGGATGAATACTCACCTCCCGGTTGCCAACTACCGTCGTGACGATCCCGATGTGGTGCCCACCCACTCGCCAACCCCATGGCGCATCGCCGCCAGGCTCGCCGAACACGCTGAACCAGTATCGCTCCTCCAACCTTAACCAGTTGGACGCGGCGTTATTCATAAATTCCCATTCACCCAAGATCGTCTCCAAGGCGATGATCTGACGAGCCATCGCGACGCCGCTTGCGCTGTAGCCCGTGTCCATCATCTCGAACGCCGCCTGTTGCTGAGCCTCCGTCATGTCTGAAAGCAGCAATCCGTTGCGGTCAATCGGCGTGTACGCCCAGAAGTACCGTTCGTCCCCCCCAAATGGGAACAGCGCGGAACCGCGGTTCGAATCGTCCAGAGATGCTGCGAACGCCGTGGCCGCCTTAGTCATGCGCTTGATTGATTTGGGTGCTGCCGAGGGTACCGGAGTGGTGGTGGGTGCTGCTTGTGCTGACATGCCAATGACTCCCTAAGAGGTTGATGATTGATGCTGATGATAGCGCTCATATCAAACACATCTATACTTCCCGATTTCATTCGGTGTTATGCTCGCTTCCGAGCGTGATAGTCCAATCTCAGGAAACCTAAAGTGATCAAACTCAGCCTTCAGTCGCTCTGCTACCGCGACACATTCCACTCAGGTGCGATCGATCTATTTGGCATCATCGACAAGGCGGCAGAGTATCGGATGGATGGCATAGACATCCATTTCGCCCACTTCGCTTCTACAGATCGGGACTACCTTGAAGAGATCAAGATGGCCTGCCTCGAACGGGGCCTCCACATGTGCTACATCGGAGTCTCCAACAATTTCGGCGCCTTGGGAGGCGAGTTGCGCGATCAAATCGACAACATGAAGAAGTGGATCGACGTCGCGGCCGTTATGGGAATACCGATGGTCAGATCGTTCGGCGCTTGGGTCCCCGACGACGAAGACGAAGAGTCGGTGTGGCCTCGCTTAGTTGAATCGACGAAAGAGGTGGCCGAGCACGGCGCGTCCAAAGGAGTGGTCGTCGGACTGCACAACCACAATCACGGATGCATCCCGGCGACGGGCGATCAGGTTATCCGCCTGCTGGACGAGGTCGACCATCCGTACTACTCGCACATACTTGATACTGGTCAGTATCGTGGTTCACCAGGTGCCTCCCTCGGCGAACGTGGCGTTGAAGACAAGGCGCACAACTTCTACGGCTCAATCGAAACATCTGCACCTAGGGCGGTACATGTAAGGGCAAAGATGTACCGGATATCTTCAGGCGCTGAGGCGTGGCTAGATTACGACCGGATCATGAAGATCATAAAGTCCGTCGGATTCAACGGCTGGATGTCGGTCGTTTTCGAGGGTCAGGACGACTTGGACGAGGTTTCGGCCGTTCCGATAGGGACGGCGTTTCTGCGACGGAAACTAGACGAATACGGGATGTAACGAGGATCTACTCGCCAGTAAACTCTGGGTCGCGTTTTTCCTTGAACGCTCTCACGCCCTCGCGGAAATCTCCGGAGTCGAAAACTCGGAACTGAAGAGCGAACTCTTCCTCGGTCAGCGACGAAGTGTCTGGATTTCTCAAGAGGCGACCAATCATGATCTTGTGATCTGCGGCCGAGAGTGGGGCGCCTGCAGCGATCTGCTTCGCCAAATTTTCGACAGCTTCCTCGAATTCACCGTCGGTGACCGAGAATGTCACCAGCCCCAAACGCATAGCATCTTCAATATCGACGATTCGTCCGGTGAAGAGAAGGTACTTTACCGCGGCCACGCCCGCCACCGAAATCAAGCGTCGTAATTCTTCCCATCCGGCAGTGAGGGCCAGCCTGGCAACCGGCACTCCGAACCTAGAAGATTCGGTTGCTACTCTGATGTCGGTAGCCGCGGCCAACTCGAGACCGCCTCCTACGCAGTATCCCTGTATCGCCGATACAGTCGGCTTGGAACACTCTTCAATCTTTTCCAGCGCCAACTCGAACGCCTCGGCATATTGAGCGGCCGATCGTGAATCGCTACGGTTCTCATCGAAATCTTTGATGTCGGCGCCAGCCGAAAAAGCTCTATCTCCGGCTCCTCGAAAAACGATGCACCGGACGTGAGGCTTTGCATCCAGCGTCTCCATGATGCTGCTCAGAGAACCCCACATTTCATACGAGATCGCGTTGCGCTGTTCAGGGCGATTGAAGGTGACCGTCGCAACCCGATTTGAGATGTCGACCAATATGTTGTCGGTCTTAGTGGTCATCTCTGACATCTATGGCTTCCTATACCGCTTAACGCGAACCGAGGGCGACATTCGGGTGAATGCCGCCCTCGGATTCTATGTCGATGCCAGCGAAACTCGCGGCATCAAGCATCTTCGGTCTTTCCCGATTACTGCGCCTTGCTGACGTTCAGGATCTCCAGCAAGTATCCCGCCCACAGGCTGTATGGAGCAACGTATGGGTTGCTGTTGTCGGCGAAGCCGCGCCAGTAGGTGTTGTTAAACGTAACCACGTGACGCTCTTCGGCCAGCGGAATCTCGATCACCTGATCAAGGAATATCTCGAGCCCGCGTTCGACCAGACCCATGTACTGCGGGTCAGAGGTTGAAGGCAGCACAGTATCCATTTCGTCGATGATTGCGTTGAACTCAGGGTTGTTGAACTGGCTGTTGGCCCACAGGTAGGAGTTTTGCTCACCTTGAGTCGGTGAGTTATACCTGCTGTGGTAGTGCTGGAACGTGCCGTGAGGCTCACGACTGCTTCCGCAGTGCACTAGGATCCACATGTCAGCCAATCCCGTCCTAACTTGAGCCCACAAGGGTTCAGTGCTGGGATCGTGCAACACGAACGAAACGTCAAAGCCGGCATTGATCATTTGCTGTTCCATCACAGGTCCCATCGGCCTCAGCCATCCTGGGACGTGTAAGTCCATCGACAGACGTTCGCCGTCTTTGGCCCAGAAGCCGTCACCGTCTCGGGCGTATCCTGCTTCAGCCATGTAGGAATCGACTTCGGCTTGGCCCTGTCCTTCCCAGTTGTATCCGCTGATGATGTCGGCGTGAGCATCTTCATATGCCTTCAAGCCCCCATACGTCGAGTAGGGCACTGCCCTTGTCACCGTTGAGTTCTCGTAGGCAAGCAGCACGAGTTGGTCTCGGTCCACAGCAGCTTGAACAGCGCGACGCGCGTTTACGTCTGACAACGGCCCGTACTGAGTGTTAACTCCGAGCGTGTAGATGCAGGCGTCGGCAGCGCCGTAGGACGGACCGTCGGTGTCCCAGGAAATGATGTTGTTGTTGCGGTTGTGCGCAGTAACGAACACGCCGGGCTGCATTATCGAACCCGTGTCGAACTCGTTGTTGATCATCCTGGCGACCATCGTGTCAGCTGATCCAGGCGGTATGAACGCGATTCTGAGAGGCTCGGGGAGCTCTTTGAAGCCGACTTTGGCTGCCCACCAGTTGTCGTTCCTGTCGAATATCTGAGCTTGAGAGTTAGCACGGACAGCTACGTAGGGTCCGGTACCAACGGGCGAACCCGTGGCAACATCGAAGTTGGGGAACTCAAGCGGGTCTTGGCCCTCCCAAATGTGCTTGGGGAGGATAGGCAGGTGTATCTCTGAGTTTTCCTGGAAGTAGAAGTAGAAGAAACGGGCGTTCGGCTTGTTGTAGTTGAGGCGGAAGTTGCGATCGTCGATGATCTCTACATCCTTGACCCACTCGGCAACATCGCCTGCGAACACCATGTCGGGGTTGTTCAGGAGTAGCTCAACGGTGAACTTCACGTCTTCCGTGGTGAATGGCATGCCGTCCGACCACTCGATGCCTTCCCTAAGTGTTACATTGACGCCCATGAAGTCGTCGTCGACTTGGCTGCTCTCAGCCAACCACGGGATCACTTGACCGTCGTTGTGGTTGTAAAGGTAGAGGAACTCGTAGATGGTCTTGTTTAGGATTCCACGAACTCTTCCCAACCCGCCCAGCGAATATGGGTTCATATTGTCGAAGTTTTCCCACTGCGTTGCACCGGGTCCGAAACCTGTTATGACAAACGTGTCCTCACGTGTGATTTCCCCGCGCGGCGCAGGTGTCGGTGTGACTTCAACCAGCGTCTCTACTGCCACCTCGCGTTCCACGACGACCGTTTGGACGACTATTTCGCCCTCGACCATCACTTCCTGCTCAACGATCACTGTTTGAACCACGGTCTCGCCTCGGACCTCGACGACCTTTTCGACCTCGACAGTCTCGACGACGCGCACCTCGACTTGCTTCTCGACCACGACGGTCTGAACAACAGTCTCGGTTTCGCCACCGCATGCCACGATTGCCAATGCCGTCAGCATCAGCGATCCGACCAACAGCAACGCGAGTGCGTTACGGGTTTTCGATACGAATTGCATTTCGTTTACTCCTGCGCCGGTTGATAATTGGCGCATCTATATATGACTGACACGTCTGTAAGACGCGTTATCTGCGCCGCGCCCGCGCTACTTAGACGGTAGTTCGAGCACCACACGCTAGCCGGAAAATTTACAACAACGGCGCAACATTGTCAATCAATCCGATTGACGAGGCTTGCGAAATTGCCTGAGGGACGCCCCCTTCGGTGCCGCCATTCGATGAGGTGAACCGTCGCCGATTGAGTTTCATATAAACTTTTTCTCGATTGACGAAATCCCGCCCCTATTCGTTAACCAGAGTTGCTTTACATGTTTGAAGATACGCAAAGCCGTAAGACGTGACTACCGACTACGTGATGAAAAGAGTCGGGATGTTCGTTCTCATTATCTTCATCGCGAACACCCTCAATTTCGCGATACCGAGGTTGAACCCGACAAACCCTGTGAAAGAGAGAATGTACCAACTTCTGCAACAGGCCGGGGGAGTTCACATCGGGAATGTTGAGGAGATGATCGAGCGGTACGAGGTCCGGTTCGGACTGCAAAACCCGCTTTGGAGGCAGTACCTCAACTACTGGATATCGGTCGTGAAGTTGGACTTTGGCCAATCAATCGCCCTATTCCCAGCTGAAGTGACCAAGGAGGTCAGACGAGCCTTGCCTTGGACGATGGGATTGGTCGGTGTCACGACTATTCTGGCCGCCTTGATAGGCTCTTTTTTCGGGGCTTGGCTAGGTTGGACCAGAACGCCGATATCGGTTTCTTTAGTTGTGCCGGTGCTACTCGTCGTAACCGCTGTCCCTTTCTATCTGTTGGGGTTGCTGCTGATGTGGGGCTTTACTGTATTTTGGCCTCTTCTGCCCGGCGGGGGCGCTTACGACTACAACATTGTTCCTGGCTTCGAGTTGCACGCGATGCTCAACATAGCTGAACACGCCATTCTGCCAGGTGCGGCAATCATCTTGTCGAGCATCGGTTTTTGGGGTTTGGGCATGCGGAGCATGATGGTAACGACCATGGGTGATGACTTCATCAAGTTGGCGGAGTTCAAAGGCCTCAAAGAGAGGCGGATGTTCCTCCGGTACGCAGTGAGGAACGCATTGCTGCCTCAGGTCACCGGCTTGGCCATAAATCTGGGATTCGTGGTGTCTGGGTCAGTTTTGGTCGAGGTTTTGTTTGCATATCCGGGCATCGGCAACCTGCTGTATCGAGCCATCGGTGCGAACGACTACTTCTTGATGCAGGGAATCATTATGTTTGTGATTTTCGGGGTCGGATTGATGCTGTTGTTCGTCGATCTGCTTTATCCATTCATCGACCCTCGGATCAGGTATCGAGCGTCATGAGCACTCAATCCGGCGCGCCGCCCCAACAGGAAACAGGTCCCACCTTTGCCGTCTCATCACACGACGTGGTCGAGTTTGAGCGTGAGACACTCAGCGAACGAATAATAGGCGCGCTGATCCGCAATAAGTTAATCGTCATCGGCGGCTCGATGGTCTTGGCGGTCGTGTTGTTCGCAGTCATCGGGACCGCGGTGATCGATCCCGATAGGATAAAGGTGGGCGCGACCGATAATCAACCGCGGCTAAGGCCGTCACTCCAGCTTCCCTTCGGTTCTGATCAGTTTGCTCGCGACGTGTTCGCATACGTCGCCTATGGCACTTTCGGCACCCTCTTCATGGGCTTGATAGCAGGCTTGATCGGTATCGGGGTCGGCACGTCGCTCGGCTTCCTAGCGGGGTTCTTCGGAGGTTGGCTAGACGCGATCGTAGTCGTGTTTAGCGATTCGTTTATCACGATCCCCGGATTGATGATCTTGATTGTGATCACTGCTTACGTCGACCAGCTGACTATTGAGCAACTTGGCTTGCTCATCGGCGTAATATCTTGGATGGGAACGACCCGTGTTGTGCGAGCTCAAGTGCTCACGTTGCGCCGCCGGGCATATGTAGAGGTGGCGAAATTCAATGGACAGAGCGATCTAGAAGTTGTTTTCGCAGAGTTAATACCAAACTTGGCGCCATTTATCGTTGCAAGCTTCGTAGCAGCCGTGGCTGGTGCGATCCTGCTTTCGATCGGTCTTTCAGCCCTTGGACTCGGGCCTCAAAACGAACCGTCACTGGGCCTTATGGCCGACTACTTCATCAGATATGGGGCCGTGCCACAAGGATTGTGGTGGTGGTTCGGCCCGCCGATCATGATCATCGCAATCTTCGTCGTCGGGCTCTTCATCATGATTACCGGCCTCGACCAGATTGCCAACCCCAGGCTTCGCACCTCGGTATGACCACGGCGACTACAACTGAGACACCATTGAAAGTCGAAGACCTGAAGGTCTATTACTACACGCGTAGAGGTCCCGTAAAAGCTGTCGATGGTGTTTCTTTCGAGTTGCGTCGAGGCGAGCGGCTAGGCCTCGTCGGAGAGTCTGGGTCCGGCAAGTCGACAATCGCGCTTGCGCTGATGATGGCTCACAAGGCGCCGGCGCGCATCGAAAGCGGCAGGATCGAACTCAACGGCTCTAACTTGTTGGACGACGGCGACGAACGTATTCGGCAGAGGCGGCTCTCGGAGATCGCGATGGTGCCCCAAGGCGCTCTGAACTCGCTCAATCCGGTGATGCGTATTCGTGACCAGATGATCGACGGGCTCAAGGATCACGGGGTCAGCATGTCTGACGGTGAGTTCAATGAACGGGTAGCGGAGTTATTGAACAGCGTTGGCCTGCACCCTGACGTCGCATCAAGGTTCCCGCATGAGCTGAGCGGCGGCATGAAACAGAGGGTCACCATCGCCATCGCCATCTCGATGAAACCTTCGGTCATTATCGCCGATGAGCCGACAAGCGCGCTCGACGTTGTAGTTCAAAAGCAAGTTGTACAGACGTTGAGAGACGTGCAGGAACAAATCGGCGCCGCCGCGATCATGATCGGTCACGACATGGGTCTCATGGCGCAGTTCGCGTCGCGAATCGGGATCATGTACGGCGGAAAGATCGCTGAGATTGGGACTGCGACGGATATCTTCAAGAACCCCCAGCATCCTTACACAAAACTGTTGATATCAAGCTTGCCTGACACGAGGTCCAAAAGGGCTCTCGTGGGGATTCCGGGGCTAACGCCTTCGCTGCTCCGACCACCGCCCGGTTGTATCTTCCACCCTAGATGTCCGGAAGCGATGGAGATCTGCGCCCGTGATCTGCCGATTCCGAGGCAGGTTGGTGAGCAGCAGATCGCTTCATGTCATCTGTTGGGTGAGAGCGACGGAGAGGCGGTTTAGGTTTGGCAACGTCGCAAGGCGGAGATTTGGTCACCGCGCCGGATGAGGCTGCGGTCGAGGTGTTGTTGCAAGCCGACAACATCAGCAAAGTGTTCGACTCGGGGACATTCAAGAAGACCTACACCCACGCGCTCGACAACATCACGCTCACGATTCCCGAATCGCCACCATCCATCACCGCTGTGGCAGGTGAGAGCGGCAGTGGCAAGACAACGCTGGCCCGAACAATTCTCGGATTGGTCGAACCTACAACCGGCAGAGTCGTGTACAAAGGTCGAGACCTTGCCGAGATGAACGGCCGGGAACGGGCTCAATTCCGGCGCGAAGTTCAGGTGATTTTCCAAGATCCCTTTGAGTCGTATAACCCGTTTTACAAAGTAGACCACGTACTCAGAACGCCGGTTCGCCGGTACAACTTGGCATCTTCCAGATCCGATGTCGACGACATCGTGGTCTCGGCTCTGAGGACGGTGGGACTGAGACCAGAGGAGACGTTGGGCCGACATCCCCACCAGCTGAGCGGAGGGCAGCGCCAGAGGGTGATGGTCGCCCGAGCCGTAATGCTGAATCCTAAGATCATCGTCGCTGATGAGCCTGTGTCGATGGTCGACGCATCATTGCGGGCGACGATCCTCGAGACTCTGCGCGCGATGAACCAGGATCTTGGAATCTCGATCCTCTACATCACCCACGATTTAACTACCGCTTACCAGCTCGCGGATAACATCGTCATTCTTTACAAAGGAAGGGTGGCTGAAGCTGGTGCGGTTGACGATGTCATCAACAACCCGACGCATCCATACACTCAGATGCTCGTCGACTCCATCCCGCAACCCGATCCTGAGATGCAGTGGGGCATAGACCAACGTGAAGCAGCAGATGACGACGCGCCTCCTGCGGGATGCAACTTCTACGATCGCTGCTTCGCCCGAATGGATGAGTGCACGCTCGCAGATCCGCCACTGTTCGTAACCGCCGAAAAACGCATCTCCCGCTGCTACCTTTACAAAGAGCATCCTCAATACGAAGATGTTGACCTCCGGGGCATCTTCGATAGTCACGAGCGGGGATGACCCAACCCTGAGCGAAGGGGCCACTGCACATGAATGAGCGACCTGATCGGCCGAATCTGCTGTTCATCTTCAGCGATCAGCAGCGTGCCGACACCATGGCGGCCTACGGGAACGATTGGATCGAGACTCCCGCCATGAACCGCCTGGCCGAAACTGGTTACGTCGTAGAAAACTGTTACGTCTCGTCGCCGATATGCACACCGTCCCGATCGACGATCATGACCGGAACTTGGCCGCACACGAACGGGGCTTACAAAAACAACGTCCCGCTGCCGCAAGAGATCGACACGATAGTCGATTACATCCCAGATGACTACCACAAGGCATATTTCGGTAAGTGGCACCTCGGCGATGAAAACGCGACGCGAAGAGGTTTCGACGAGTGGCATCCCATCGAGGACGCTTACAGGGTCTGGTCCACTAGCTCGGAGTACGAAGACCTCTTCAGTCCGTACCACAACTACCTAGTTGAGCAGGGATTCGAACCTGACTCAGATGTCGGCGGAAGAAGAGTATTCAGCAGGCCATACGCGCACAGGCTTCCCGAGGAGCACACCAAGGCCTCGTATCTCGGACGCGAGGTCAGCAAATTTATCGAACGGAACGCTGACCAACCATTTGCTCTCTACGTCAACTTTTTGGAGCCTCACTTCCCTTACGCCGGGCCATTGGACGACATGTACGACCCGTGGTCAATCCCTGAGTCTCCGGTATTCATGAAAGACCCGCCGGAAGACGCTTCGTTGATGGTGCAGTTGATGGCGCAGCAGTACAAGACTGGCGAGGACAGAATGGCGCCAAACGCGGCGCGAGAGTTACGCGGCGAGGAAGTGTCACCTCCGGGCGAAGAAGAACATGACTTGCGACAGATCCAAGCCCGATACTTCGGATTGGTCACCCTGCTAGACAGGGCGATTGGCAAGATCCTAGACGCGCTCGACGAACAAGGGATCGCTGACAACACGATCGTTGTCTTCACAAGCGAACACGGAGATCAGCTGGGCGATCGCGGACTTCTCCACAAGATGGTGATGTACGAGGACACGGTAAAGGTGCCGATGCTGGTGCGCGTGCCGTGGCTCGAAGGCCGTCGAATCTCGGGAAGATACTCACACATCGACACGGTGCCGACGCTGCTAGATTTAATGGGATTCGACATCCCGACATCGCTTCAGGGCGAAAGCAAGGCGGGAGTCTTCAGTGACGAAGCAGACCTCAGCGAAAACGACGTGATCGTGGCTTGGCACGGCCGTGGGCTCGATGGCTTGTCGCTACCCATATCGCCGCTCGAACTGCAACGAGACATACCGCATCGCGTGATCATCACTCCTGACAACTGGAAGTTGAATCTTGCGGTTGGTGATTTCTGCGAGCTCTACGACCTCAACTCAGATCCCAACGAAGAGACCAACCTCTTCTACACCGAGGAACACGGTGAAAAGGCGGTCGAGTTGGCACGCAAAATTCGGGCCTGGCAGATCCGCAACGATGACAGAGTGCCGTTGCCAGACGTGTACCCGGGAGTCGGCCACGTCGCCGGGTTGCGCTGACTCTTAACCAATCGTTCATTCACTCAACGCAGTTGGGCGCGTCTTCTCCGGGCTATGAGTCGACGCATGGCAGCTGGTGATGCGGGCTTCGTCGCAAAGAGAATTGTGATCGAAGCCATCACACAGAATCCGGCCAACACGTAAAACGAATTGTCGTAGGTGTGCTGCAGGTCGTGCACCCAACCGACGGCTACTGGCGAAATCATCATGCCCATCGCCATCGGGAAACTTGACATACCGAGAATCGTTCCGAAGTGCCGACTGCCGAAGTACTCGCCTCGCAAGGCGTGAAGCATCGGCGTCCTCCCGCCAAATCCAATCCCCCACATCACGGCGAACAAAACAGCGCCCAAAAACGTCGACGCTAAGGCCAGAACGATTAGCGACGCCGCTTGAAGCAGGGTTAGAAAAGGCACGATAGTGCGCTTGTCAGCCCTATCCCCGATGATCCCGCCCGCGATCTGAGAAGTGAACGCAGTTACGACCAAGACTGGCATCACTCCCGCCGCAACAGCAGGTTCAAGTCCCACGCCGCTTTTGTCGCTCAAGTGAAGAAAGAGATGAGCGGAAACCGCACCAACCGAGAAGTTGGTGAGCATGTGGGTCATCGATATCGCCCAGAACGCCCTGGTGCGTAACGCTTCCCGAGGCGTAAAGTCGTATCGGCTTCGGGCTAAACGGGTTCGTTGCGTTTCTCCACCCTCCGAGGCCGCCAAATCAGCCGTTGTGGGCCTCTTGCCGATGATGAACGCCACCAGAGGCGCGGCAAGCAGCGTGACGATGCCGATGATCAGAACTGTGTCGCGCCAACCTATCGTCGCTATTCCCCAGACAATTGGCGGGATCAATAGACCAGAAATGCTGCTGCCGCCGACTACGATCGACATCGCGGTTGCCCGACGACGCGTCATCCAAGCGTTCACCGAGGTGATGGACGGAGTAAAGCCGCCGATGCTGAAGCCGACGGAGAGTGTGAAGAACGCGATGTAGTACTGGAAGGGGCCGGTGATCCTCGAAAACATTATTAGGCCGGCGCCGCCGATGATGAAGCCCAAGAAAACCATCTTGCCGGCGCCGAAACGATCGGTCATCCAACCTTCGACGGGTCCTAGCAACGCGCCGCCAAACCTGCCGAAAGATGCGACTCCTGATATCAGCGCCCTCGACCAGCCGAACTCGTCCTCCATCGCCTTGAACAGGACGCTTGAAGCTTGAAAGGTCGGGCCGGAGCTAAGCAGCATGTTGAATGCTCCGGCGAGTGCAACCCACCACCCGTAGTAGATGCGGCGAAATTTCATCGCGCTAGAAGAAGAAATGCTCTAAGGCCGTGGCGCCATTCTGCGTACATCCAGAGCATCGGATCGAGCGTTGATAGTGGTGAGGAGTAGGCAGATGAGTCGATCGGGTAACTGACAGTCTATATAGCCCACGCCGCCCGTAACCACCGTCGTATGCGGCTAGTGACACGTCACGAAAGGAGTGTTCGCGTTGTAAGTACACTGGGGTTATCTCTTCGGACACGGGCGCGGAATCCAAACCGCGCCCGATTTTTTGAATCGAAAGGTTGTTGGTTGCTGGCAGACGAAAACGCAATCGAAGTGCGGCAGATCTCCAAGTCTTTCGGTAAGATCCAAGCGCTCGACCAGGTTGACTTGACTGTGAAATCCGGTTCAGTTATGGGTTTGCTCGGCCCGAATGGCGCAGGCAAGACGACTCTTGTCCGGATACTCACCACGCTGTTAAAGGCATCCTCGGGCACCGCCACCGTTCTCGGTCTCGACGTGGCACGGCAGGCTCGCCTTCTCCGCGCCCAAATCGGTTTGGCTGGACAGGCCGCGGCAGTCGATGATCTACTGACTGGCCGCGAAAATATCGAATTGGCGGGGCGGCTGTACCACATGCCGCGACCCATCGTCAAAAAAAGGGCCCAAGCGCTGTTGGAGCAGTTCGATCTGGTCGAATCTGCCGATCGGGCAACCCGTGAGTATTCAGGTGGGATGAGGCGCAGGCTGGACCTCGCCGCCAGCCTCGTCGCAGATCCGCCGATGATATTCCTCGATGAGCCAACCACTGGTTTGGACCCGCGTGGCCGGGCGGGAATGTGGGACGTGATACGAAACTTGGTGAAAGCCGGGACCACCGTCTTATTGACGACGCAGTACCTGGAAGAGGCAGACAATCTTGCCGATCAAATTACGGTGATTGATCACGGAAGAGTTATCGCAGAGGGCACAGCCGACGAACTTAAGCAACAATCGGGTTCGGAGTTCATCGAAGTCACAGTGCGTGATGCCTCAGATATCCCTAAAGCAGCAAGCGTGTTGACACAGTTCACAAACGGTGAACCTCCCGACATCGATGCTGGGGCGGGCACTGCGACATTTGCCGTGACCGACGGATCGACGATGTTGGCATCCGTCGTAAGGGCTTTCGACTCGGAAGAAGTACCGATCTCGAACATGATGGTCCGAGAACCTACATTGGACGATGTGTTTATCGCATTGACCGGTCGCACTGCCGAAGAAGCTTCAAGCGAGAGGAGTGAAGAGCAATGAGCACTACAACTGATCGAGTTGAAGCACCTAGCTCGATGACTCGTGAGTTCTTCGCATCGCTGGCCACTGAGGGGAGATGGATCGTCGCCGACACCTTGGCGATGACTTGGCGAAACGTAGTCAAGTACAAGCGCTCACAAGAGTTGCTCATATTCGCCACGATCTCTCCGATCATGTTCGTGTTGTTGTTCGCCTACGTGTTTGGCGGCGCCATCCCGACGGGTGAGCTTGCCTATATCGATTTCTTAATGCCCGGGATATTGATCCAAACCACGATATTCGGCGCGACTCAGACGGGAATTGGGTTGGCGGAAGATCTGCAAAAGGGAATGGTCGATAGATACCGATCTCTGCCGATGGCGCGTTCGGCTGTGATCGGGGGCCGAATAGTGGCAGATACGCTCCGAAACCTCTTCGTCGCCTACTTAATGATCGGTGTCGGCATGTTGATTGGAATGCGTTTCCACGGTGGCTTTTGGCCGGCGTTCACTCTGCCATTCATGGTCGCCGGCTTCAGTTTCGGGTTTTCTTGGGTAGCAGCAGTGATAGGTGCATCGGTTCGCAACGTTGAAACAGCCAGCTCCATCACGTTCATCGTCGTATTCCCGCTCACGTTCGTCAGCTCCGCATTCGTGCCGATCGAGACGATGCCGTCTTGGTTGCAAGCCTTCGCCGACATCAATCCAGTCACCATCGCGGTGAACTTGGGGCGGGCACTCTCCCACGGCGGACCACTCACAGAACTCGCTTGGCTAAGCCTGTTGTGGACTATCGGGATGGCGCTCGTATTCGGTCCCGTTGCCGTCTGGCGCTACCGAAAGGTTTAGCCCCAAAACAGGTGGTGATCACCTCTTTTTAGTCACGGCTGTGTGGCTTATTCGTGCTGTGTAAAATCCAACCACCGCCGAAGTCGTACTGACTCATGTGAAGAAGAGGCTGGAACGTGAAGATCACACACATAACCACCACGCTGATCCATGATCCGAACGCGATGGCGTTCCAAGACTCCACGATGCCTCCGCCGACACCCGGAGCCAAAGGTCGCGACACGGTTTTGATCTTCATCGACACGGATGAAGGGACCCAAGGTTTCAGTTACTCAAGCGGGCCTCGCGCGGTGCGAAGTATCATCCACGACGAACTAGCTGACATTCTGGAAGGCAGCGACCCATTCAACACCGAAAAACTATGGAATGATATGTTCTGGCGAGTCCGAGGATATGGTCGCAAAGGGTTGGCGTTCCAGGCGCTATCAGCGTTGGATACCGCATTGTGGGACCTTAAGGCGAAGGCGTTGGGTGTGCCTCTATACGTATTGCTCGGTCCAGCTCACGAGAGCGTGCCGACTTATGGCAGCGGAGGTTGGACGAACTTCACGACTGAGGAGCTCGTCGCCGAGCAGGTCGGTTACGTCGAGGCCGGATTCCCTAGCGTGAAGATGAAGGTCGGTTATGACTTCGGCCGGAACGAACAAGCAGACATGGAGCGCTTGGAGGCGGTCCGCAAGGCAGTGGGCGACGACATCGAGATCCTCATCGATGCCAACAACGGCTACTACGCCAAGCAGGCGATCCGCATGTCGCACCAGTTCGAGCAGTTCAATGTCGGATGGTTCGAGGAGCCAGTCCTCGCTGACGATATCGAAGGGCTGGCCGCGATTTCACGTGCGACCGACATACCGGTCGCGACTGGTGAGCATGAGTACACGAAATACGGCTTCAAGGAGCTGATTTCACGGGGTGGTGCCGACATCGCCCAGCCGGACATTGGCAGAGTAGGCGGAGTCACGGAGTGGATGAAGGTGGCGCACCTGGCGCACGCATTCAACTTGCCAGTCGCCCCTCATGCATACGGACTTCTCCACCTTCACTGCACAATGGCGACCCCGAACCTGAGGATTGTCGAAGTATTGGGGGCCGAGATGGAGAGATGGGAAGTGCTTTTCGAAGACTATCCGCCTATTGTCAACGGCCGGTGGAAGCCGTTCGATGATAGGCCGGGCCTCGGTCTCACACCCGATCAAGACACGATCCGTAACTTGTCAGTCGATTAGCCGAGCCGGTTCTGCGATCCGTGATAGCGACGCACTTCTTACGTTGAACGCTTGATCGTAGCGTTACAGTGGTGTGTAAAATCCAACCATCGCGAACCGACTGACGGTTCACTTCAAAGGGGGCGGCAAGTGAAGATCACCAACGTAACTACGATGCACATCCACGATCCGGATGCGATGGTGGTTCAGGACTCGACGATTCCGCCGTTGAAGCCGGGAGCCAAGGGGCGGGACACGATTTTCATCTTCATCAACACAGATGAAGGAACCCAAGGTTTCAGCTATTTGAGCGGACCTCGCGCCGTTCGAACCTTGATCCATGATGAACTCGCTGACGTCTTGGAAGGTAACGACCCCTTCAACACCGAGAAGTTGTGGAACGACATGTTCTGGCGAGTCCGGGGATATGGTCGCAAAGGATTGGCGTTTCAATCGCTATCGGGCTTGGACACCGCCTTGTGGGATCTAAAGGCCAAAGCCTTGGGCGTGCCCCTGTACGTCTTGCTCGGTCCCGCACACGAAAGTGTGCCGACTTATGGCAGCGGAGGTTGGACGAACTTCACGACCGAGGAGTTGGTCGCTGAGCAGGTGGGCTACGTGGAAGCAGGGTTTCCGAGCGTGAAGATGAAGGTCGGCTACGAGTTCGGCATGAACGAAGCGGAGGATATGAGACGGCTCGAGGCCGTCAGAAAAGCGGTAGGCGACGACATCGAAATCTTGGTTGATGCGAACAACGGCTACTACGCCAAGCAAGCGATCAGAATGTCGCATCAGTTCGAACAGTTCAACGTCGGATGGTTCGAGGAGCCAGTCCTCGCTGACGATATCGAAGGACTGGCCGCTATTTCACGTGCCACCGACATACCGGTCGCGACCGGTGAACACGAGTACACGAAATTCGGGTTCAAAGAGCTGATTTCGCAGGGCGGCGCAGACATCGTGCAGCCAGATATAGGCAGAGTCGGCGGCGTGACAGAGTGGATGAAGGTTGCGCACTTGGCTCACGCATTCAACTTGCCCGTCGCTCCTCACGCGTATGGCGTTATTCACCTTCACTGCACGATGGCGACCCCGAACCTGAGAATCGTGGAGGCCACAGGCCCAGAAATGCAGAGATGGGGCACACTGTTCGAGGATGTTCCTCCCATTGTGAACGGCAGATGGAAGCCCTTCGACGACCGACCCGGCTTAGGTTTGGCTCCAAATCAAGACACGATGCGAAACTTGGCTGTTGACTGATGAAATCGTTTGGAAAACACATAATTGGAGTGTGCCGATATGAGTAATGGTGACCGTCTGAGCGGCAAGGTAGCGATCGTGACCGGTGGCGCTTCCGGAATCGGTGAAGCGACTTCGCAAATATTCGTGGGCGAAGGTGCCAAAGTGCTGATCGGCGATATCGATGCAGCTAAGGGAGAAGCGCTGGAATCGGATCTGACTCCGAATGCAGTATTTCAGAATCTCGATGTCACTTCCGAGGAAGACTGGCGCGCTGCTGTCGAAACCGTCGAGTCCAAGTGGGGCAGGTTGGACATCGTTGTGAACAACGCAGGAATGTCTGGACCCAAGGGACGAGTAGTTGTGGAGGAAGTGAACGTCGATGATTGGAACGATGTCTTCGCCGTCAACTCCACCGGTGTCATGCTCGGGACCCGCAGCGGGATCAAGTCGATGAAGAAGACCGGGGGAGGTTCGATAATCAACGTCTCCTCGATATTCGGCATCGTCGGCAGTCGCGCAGGCGCCGCGTACCACGCCTCGAAGGGTGCCGCCCGAACATTCTCCAAGGCCGCCGCGGTGCAGTACGCGCCCGACAATATTCGGGTCAACTCGGTGCATCCAGGTTTCACCGATACGCCGATGACCACCGATATTCACTCAGTCAAAGAGATCCGAGACTTCCGGTTGGGGATGACGCCGATGGGGCGGCTCGGTGTGCCCGAGGACATCGCCTACGGGATCCTTTACCTCGCTTCCGACGAATCGTCGTGGGTCACAGGAATCGAACTCGTCATCGATGGCGGCGAAATAGCCTGGTGATAAGTCGATCGGTTATACGATCGACCTTCCTATAAATCGCTCTTCCAGGTCGCCGCGGTGTTCCATCGTCAGCCGCGCGATCTCGTCCTTTTCGACGCTTAGGAGCTCCGCGACAGTAGGTGAGATATCGAAAAGGGTCGCCGAAAATCGGCCGGAAAGGGTAGAGGGTGAAGCGCGTCCAGCTGAGGTGATGACGGTGGTTAGGACCGGATTTATTGTGTGGGTCGGAGCGTCGTTTTCGATATTGCCATGATCCGAAGTGACCACCATCGAATAGCCAAAACGCGACGCTGCCTGCGCTAATTCGGCTAGCGCCGAAACCGTGGCTCTATACGCCTCGATCGCCTCTTCGAACCGAGTCGGCAAGAGGTGCCCGATCATGTCCGGCGCCGCAAAGTTGCACATGATTAACCGATGTTGACCATCCTCCATTGCACTAGCCACACGGTCTGCAACCTTCTTAGTCATCATGCGCGGCTGAAGATAGAAGTCTGAATCTGAGAAGACCCCTTCGTTTTCACCTGCTGAAGGAGTAATCCACCTATCTTCGGCATCTTTCGCGGCGGGATCCTCGCGTCGACCTCGCACGAAGTAACCCATATGCGAAGACTTGACGCTCTCCGCGACCAGCAAGTACTGGCTGTCTTCTGGCATCAGCCGGTTCCAATGACTAAGAAAACTGAGTTGATGCGGCGAGATAGGAAAAGCGACCTTTACCCCGTAGTCCGCCTCGAACGCAGCATCGTACTCGGCGATGCTGCATATGTCGAGATCGAGATCATCTCGCATCCAATCGAACGACCATTCGCGACCGCGCGCCGAGGCCTCGCTGGACAGATAATCTTGCGCCGCGCACAGTGAGGCAGTTTTGGCCCTCTGGCGATCTGATCGGAAATTCAAGTTGACGAACGCATCACCAGGTCGGATCACTCGAACTCCGTCGGGCAGAGAAGACATGACAATGGGCGGGACATCTGCGTCAGTCAACCCGGAGTCATGGGCACTTGCGACAATCTCACGTAATTGTCCGAAGCTTTCGGCTACCTTCCCCTCACCCGCCGTAATCTGCAGGTAGTCGGCTTTAGCGTTCTCTTCCCGATAGTCGCGGTCCATCGCAATCGAGCGCCCGATCACCCATGCCAGCGATTCGATGGCACCATGCTTTTCAAGCAGACGTTCAAGGTAATCGAGATAGCCGCCGTCCAAACCCTCGACCTTCATCGAGCCGTTCGCTGGCGCGTCCCTGCCGTCGAGGATCGCTTGCATTCGGACGCGACTCGGTGGAGCGTTTAACTCCGAGAAGAGTAAGTCGCAGAACGCCTCCAAATGATTCCAAGCGGAATGGACCCTACCGTCCGAGCCTCGGATGCCCGACAAAAGAAAGCAGAAATTCACGTTGCGGCCGTTATTCAGAGCGCGTTCGAGCGTAGACCTCAAATGCTCGTTGGTAAAGAAGGCTCCGCTCTCGATCGACCTTGTGATCTCAAGCGGGATCTGAGGCGCTAACGCCAAGTTACCTATCTGCTGATGCCCGGTCTCTGAATTCCCTTGGACAGGCGGATCCACATCCTCGTAACCCACCCAGACTCCAGAGGCATGAGTCGGCACGGTCAGGTTGTCGTTAACGACTCGATTCCAATCGTCGCTGTCATCGATCCAAGGAACGTACCGGTGTCCCCTGGCCGCAAGCCGCCTTAACGAAGCGATACCGTCCCAAACGCCCGTCCGCATCAGATCTTCTTGGACTGCAATCGCATTCGAGATTTTTCTATTGGCAGTAACCCAGTCGGTTCCGATCGGAATCCCTTCGGGGATGCGAGGCATCAACGACAATTCAAATGCTTCTTCACGATCGTCATCGGCACCAAAGTGACTGGCTATCGCATCCTTAACCAGTTCCAACGTTCCTGAATTCAGGGACTCGCGAAGGGTCGCCAACACGTCGGAAGCGACTCGCCGATCGTATCCAAGACCGTCGGTTACTACGGCAAGCACTTTTTGGGAAGACTCTGAGCTCACTTGCGCGATCACCAATCGAAAGTGACTTCTTCTATCACTTCGAGAACGATACCTTGTTTTTCCAAATATCCGGCAGGCAACTCAAGCGCGTATTGAGCCGGATCTCCAGATCCGTAACCCTCTGAACGATCTGCACACTCCGAACGCCATGCCGCATCATTTAGCCCTTCAGGTCGTGGGCAGGGCGCCATGGTCAGGGCGTTGATCGGTTCTTGATCGGCATCGATGTAGACGATGTCGAGTGGCACGTAAGTGTTGAACATCCAGAAACTTTGCGCGGACTCGCGTTCATAGACAAAGAGCATCCCTGTCCCCTCGAGCACGCTTTCACGGCACATCAACCCTTGTTGTCTTTCTTCAGGCTCGTCCGCGACCTCAGCGGAAACATTGACAACTAGCCCGGTTGTAGAAATGGATACTTCGGTCGTCGTTAAGGGAGATCTACTGATACCCGTCTGGCAGTCGTCGTTCTCCACGAATACAGTCTGATACGACGCTTCGGGAGTGCTGGTCAACGTCGACGTCGGCGTCGGCGTTGGTGAGGGTGCAGGCGAGTTTTGGACGGGTGTGGCGGATGCAGGCACAACAGTAGCGACGCTAGTGGCCGTTGCAATTACTACAGTGGTTGGCGTTGGCGGTGTTGGCGTCGCGCTCGGTGTAAGCTTCACGACTTCAGTGGGAGTAGGCGACGCAGTCGGCAGAGCGATCGTCGGATTGGCAGTTGGAGGTACGGGTTCCGCGGTTGGCCGTTCGTCAACAGAGCACCCAGACGCGACCATTGCCGAGGCAACGATAAGAATGGTGCTTAGAGTGACGCGGAAGGCGTCGCGTTTCACGTGAGCGAAGAACCCCGGAACTCAAAGTCGGCTTCGGCAGCCGTAGATCTCAACTCCTTCGGGAGTTTGAAGGTAATGGAATCTTCGCCTTCACCGATTTTGATGATCTCCCGGTGTCCAATCGCTTGGATCACCGATTGGACCATCTTCTCAGGGGTTGAGGCGCCAGACGTGATGCCGATGCGTTTCTTGCCCTCAAGCCAATCGAAGTTCAGTTCATCAGGACCATTGATGAGATAGGAGTCGACTCCTTCGCCTTCTGCCACTTCTTTTAGCCGGTTGCAGTTGGAGCTGTTCTTGGAACCGATCACTAGTACCACGTCCGAAGCCCGCGCCAACTCCATGGCCGCGGCTTGTCGATTAGTCGTCGCATAACAGATGTCGTTGCGAACGACGACGTTGCCGAATTTAGATCGGATCGAATTGATAGCGGTCGATGTGTCTCGTACCGAAAGCGTGGTCTGGGTCAGAACCGCGACCTCTTCATCCCCATCCCAATCAGGGAGTTCCGCTCCGTCACGATCATCTACCAACTCCATGGATGCTTGTCCCGTCGTGCCGATCACCTCTTGGTGACCACTGTGTCCAACAAGCAGCACCTTTCTGCCTTCGGCTGCGTACTTTTTTGCCTCGTTGTGAACTCTAGTGACCAACGGGCAGGTCGCATCCAAAACTGTGAGGTTCTTTAGCTCCGCCTTCTCAAAATCCGAAGGCGGCGAGCCGTGTGCCGAAAAAACAACCACAGAATCATCTGGGACTTCTTCAACCTCCTCAACCGTGATGGCACCCAGTCGCTCAACATCTGCAACAACGCGAGGGTTGTGCACGATCTGGTGTTTCACGTAAACGGGACTGCCGTAGCGCTTTATTGCCAACTCGACGATTCCGATCGCCAAATCGACGCCAGCGCAAAAGCCGCGAGGACTCGCCAACAGAATGGTCCGTGCCGGGAGGTCAGAGGAAGTGTCTGAATCGGCTTCGCTCATGATTTTCGATGGTACTACCCAGCGAGTTGAGTGTCCGGGGTTACTTAACCACCCGCCACAACATGATGCCCGACAACACGAAGGCTACCGCAGCGCCGATCAGCAATGCGACGTAGCCTAAATTCTCGATCCCGACCGCCTCGCTCTGTCTGTTGAGCGCGCCGATGCCGAAGCCGCTAGTCTTGCCCACGATCGAGCCGATCAAGGATGAGACGCTTGTGAGCCCGAGGTCGCGGGCCGCGGTTGAGCGTCTCACCAAGTCGTTGGCGACCGCCCACCCCACAGATAGATAGAGGCCGACCGAAATTCCGATGGCAACACATGGAATTAGCGCCTCGAAAATTGAACGCACATATATCAGACCCAACACGCCGGCCGCGCCTATCAACCCGGCGGCTAACAGGAGCATGCCTCTCCCTACCTTGTCAGACAGTTTGCCGGCAGGATATACGACTATCGCAGAAGAGCCGACAAGCGCCATCAACACGAGATTTCCGCCCCGCGCAGGGTTTTCGAGTCCGACTACGTCTTGGAAAAAGAACAGCGCGTTCGTGGATATGGCGGAAAGCGCCGCCAAAGAAAAAGCCAACGCAACAAGGAAAAGGATGTACCTCACGCGGCTGCTGTTAAGCGGGTTGGATGGCTCAGAGACAGGAGTGGTCTCATGGGCTTTAACAATCGGAGCCGAATCAATGCCCCTATGTACCGCAGGCGATAGACGCAGCGCCAATATCGTGTAGACCGTCGTAGCAACCAGCACACCGGTCATCGCGACGATGGAGTACCACATCCATTGAGGCGCGTCATCAGGGTGGTAGTTGGCCATGAACGCGACGACTACGAATGTCACCAACCCTGCACCCGCCAATCGCATCAAGTTCAACATCCCGGAAGCCCGACCGCGCTCGTCAAATGAGACATGGTCGATGATTAACGCGTTCGCCGGACCTTGAGCAGTGTTTCCCAAGACCTGCATCCCGACCGAGACCAAGAGCACCGCTACGAAGCTTTCTGCAACTCCCATCGTCAAGGTCACGGCCGCCAAGCCGAACAGGCCGAATATCACGAAAGGCAATCGCTTCGACATCGAACGACCGGAAACCTGCGCTCTATCGCTGATGAAACCGATCAACGGTTGCACGATAACGATCGTCGATAACCCTAGAAGCGAGATCAGCGCCAACAACCCGTTCTTGCTCAACTCCCAACCGTAGATCGCTATCGCTTCATTTTCGACGATCTGAATCACCTTGAACGGAAGGATCACGCTGCCCACACCCGTCCAAACACCCGACATGCCGAGGGAGTAGACACTCAAGTTGAACAAACTGTCGGAGCCTTCCCGTATTCGGCGCGCTATTTGCGAGCGAACACCGACAGATCCAGAAAACGTGTCTGCACTGTCGGCCAAAGCTACTCCTGAACGATGAAAGCGTCCTAACAATTGCAATTGGGAACGTGAGAGTGTTCCGATTGCCCAATTTTCAATCTATACCAGATGTGTGAGACTATTCGGTAACGCTGTCCGCAATACACAATCTCCGGCAGCTCTAAGTGAACTAGAAGGTCAAAACAGATGGATCAGGAATTCACTTTCTACACTTGGAAATCCTGCAGCACCTGCAAGGACGCCAAGAAGTCGTTGGTCAGCTTCGGGATCGACGTAAGAGAACGCGATTTCTTCGCCGAAAAACTCTCGCTGTCAGAACTGCATGAACTCGTGGCTCGCGTGCCGGCACATGAACTCTTTTCGTGGCGGAGCCCGAGCGCGAAGCCGTATCGAGATCGCAAGGAGAGTATTACCGTCGATGAGCTAGTCGCACTGATGTCCGACGAGCCTCGTCTCATTCGGCGACCGATCTTGTTGCCGCATTCAGGTCCGCCGGTCGTTGGGCATGACAAGGACGCGTACTCCTCGCTGGGCTCTCGATTTTGAGGACGCGTCTTGGAACTGCGTTAGAATCAAGGCTCGCAGCAACCACGAATCTCTTGGCGACTTCGATCAACCTCCCCATCCTTCATGTTCCCAACTAACGGCGGGCCAGTTGTTCTGGCAGGAAGAGCCCACGAAGGGCTGTCGGAAAAGATCTGCGATTACCTCGACATCGAACTGGGCGACGCAGATGTTTTCAAGTTCAGCAACGACAACACGTTCGTTCGGATTCTCCAGAACATAAGAGCGCGTGACGTCTTCGTTGTTCAACCTACGTCGGAGCCGGTGAACGACCACATCATGGAGATGCTCATCATGATCGATGCTGCGCTCCGTGCTTCAGCCGGCCGAATCACTGCGGTAGTGCCTTACTTCAGCTACGCTCGCACCGATAAGAAAGACCAGCCCAGAGTTCCGATCACTGGCAGGCTCATCGCCGATCTGTTGCAGACCGCGGGCGCCAACAGGTTCCTCACCGTGGACTTGCACGCAGGTCAGGTGCAAGGCTTCTTCAAGGTGCCGGTCGATGAGTTGACTGCGATGCCGATGCTCTCGAAATACTTCAAGGAGAAAGAACTCAAAGACCCGGTCGTCGTATCTCCTGATATAGGAAGTTCGAAACGAGCGCGCGACTTCGCCGAGTACATGGACTCACCTCTGGCGATCGTTGAGAAACGCAGGACTGGCAACGACGACTCGGTGTCGACGCACAACGTCATAGGAGAGGTCAGAGATCGCACTGCGATACTGATAGATGATGAGATAGCCACAGGTGGCACGATGGCCGCCGCTGCAGAAGGTCTCTTGCAAAACGGTGCACGCGATGTGTACGTCGCCGCGGCGCACGGGGTATTCCCTGGCGACGCTGCGAGAAAATTGGCAGATGTGCCTTACATTGAAGAGATAGTAATAACGGACACGATGCCTCAGCCCAAGCACAAGCAACACCCCAAGATAAAGGTGTTGTCGATCGCTCCCTTGCTCGGCGAAGCGATCATGCGGATCCACAAAGGTCGATCCGTGGGCGCGCTGTTCCAGAACTGATACTGAGCCAGGGCGACGCAGTAATCCGTTGCTTTCGGGTCAAATGAAATGATTGGGAAATTCCTCGCCAAGATCGTTGGTGATCCCAACGAGAGGCTGCTCGAAGAACTGCAGCCCTTCGTCGACGAGATCAACGAGTTAGAGTCGCAATTCTCAGATCTGCGCGACGACGATCTGAGCGCAACGACCTTTGAACTCCGCGCCAGATTGCAGTCGGGCGAGACGATGGACGCCGTGTTGCCGGAGGCCTTCGCCGCGGTGCGCGAGGCATCCAGGCGTGTCTTGGGTATGCGTCACTTTGATGTGCAGTTGATCGGCGGCGTGGTACTCCACGAAGGCAAGATCGCCGAGATGAGAACTGGTGAAGGGAAGACGTTGGTTGCAACTTTGGCAGCGTACCTCAATGCCATTAGCGGCCGCAACGTCCACATCGTGACGGTCAACGACTACTTGGCCAAACGTGACGCCTCATGGATGGGCGAGGTCTACATCTTCATGGGTCTCTCAGTCGGTTGTCTCCAACAAAACGATCAGTCGTTCATTTTCGACGAAAACTATCGGAGCGAAATCCCCGAAGACGGCGAAGGGGAAGACGCTTCTTCAAGGTTCGCTGCTGTTGCTGGAATGCACCTGAAGCCAGCCACCAAACGCGAAGCGTACGCATGCGACGTGGTCTATGGAACGAACAACGAGTTCGGTTTCGACTACCTGCGCGACAACATGATTTCAAGGCCGGAGGAGCGGGTCCAAAACGGGCTGGCGTACGCAATCGTCGACGAAGTAGACAACATCTTGATCGACGAAGCCCGAACACCGCTGCTGATTAGCGGGCCTGGCATCGACAGCGGACGCGACTACTCTCCCTTTGCGATGGTCGCGAAACGTTTAAACCGCGATGAAGACTTCGAACTAGATCTGAAGCGCAAGAGTGTGTCGTTGACCGAGCAGGGGAGCGAAAAGGTCGAGAAGATTCTCGGCATCGGGCCGCTTTACAGTGAGTCGGGCGAAAATCACGAACTGCCTCACCTAGTAGAAAACGCGATTCGAGCTGAACACGTCTACGCCGAGAACCGTGATTATGTCAAGCGAGACGGCGAGATCATCATCGTCGATGAGTTCACTGGTCGGTTGATGGAGGGCAGACGCTTCTCCGACGGTCTGCACCAGGCGTTGGAAGCGAAGGAGAGCGTCCAAGTACGCGCCGAATCGAGCACTTACGCGACCATCACGCTCCAGAACTACTTCCGAATGTATGAAAAGCTGTCGGGCATGACGGGAACCGCGGCTACGGAGGCGGAGGAGTTTTCAAAGATCTATGGTCTAGACGTTGTAGAGATTCCCACCAATCGAGATGATCAACGGTTAGACCACCAAGACCTCATTTACATGACGGAGAAGGCCAAATGGCACGCAGCTGCGGAAGAGATCGAGCAACTGAGCCGGTCGGGGCGTCCCGTGCTAGTCGGCACAACCACCATCGAAAAGTCGCAAATCATCTCCGGCCTGTTGAAGCAGCGTCGTGTCGAGCATCGAGTTCTGAATGCGAAGGAGCACGAGTCTGAATCGTATGTGATTGCCCAGGCAGGTTTACCCGGTGCCGTAACCGTCGCCACAAATATGGCAGGCAGGGGAACCGACATCATTCTCGGAGGTAACCCCGAGGTTGATGTCTCGCCAAAATCGAAGAACGGCAGCCAGAACGGTAGCGCTGAACAAGATTGGGCAACTCGGCACGATTCGGTTCTGAAGCAGGGCGGGCTCTTTGTCCTCGGTACTGAGAGACACGAATCACGACGTATCGATAACCAGTTGCGGGGTCGGACGGCCAGGCAGGGCGATCCTGGTGAGACACGCTTCTATCTCTCGGTAGAAGATGATTTGGTACGAAGGTTCGGAGGCGATCGCATCAAGGGCGCGCTAGGCATGTTCAATTGGGAAGAGGATGTTCCCGTCGAGAATTCGATGCTGGTGAAGTCAGTCGAGAATGCGCAGCAAAAAGTCGAGGGCGTCAACTTCGAAATTCGCAAGCATCTGGTTGATTACGACGATGTAGCCAACACCCAGCGCGACGTGGTCTACAAGATGCGAGATCGCATCGTGGACGGCGAGCCATTCAGGGACGAGGTCAAGAGTTACATCAAAGCCGCGATGTCTCACATCGTGGCCGTGTATCTCGATGGCGACATCACGGTCTGGGATGTTCAAGGGTTCCAGCGCGATTTGCGGAGATACTTCCCGGTTCCCGACATATTTCAATCCGAGGGACAATTCGCCGACAAGACCCAGGCAGATATCGAGAACGAGTTGCACGAATACGTCGATCGCACATACGACTGGCGCGAGATCGAGTTCGGTGACGAGCACTTGAGCATCATCGAGCGCAGCGTTCTCATCCGGACACTTGACAAACACTGGGTTGGCCACTTGACGCACATGGAAAACATGCGCCAGAGTGTCGGCCTGCAAGCGGTGGGCCAACGGGACCCTCTAGTCCAGTACCGGACGATGTCATTCAGCCTCTTCGAGCAGTTGAACGAAGAGATTCGCAACGAAGTTGCTCACACCATCCTCCATCTCGCACCCCAGATGAGTGCTGCTGATGCGATGCAAGCCCGTGGTCGCATCATTGCTCAGAAGGTCGATTCTCAAGACGCAGCTCGCCGAATTGCGATGTCACAGGCGCGCACACAGAGCGTGATGGCCGCGGCGAGGACGGGCGGGGCTGGAACCGCAGCCTCTACCCAGTCGGGTAACGGTCCAATTCGTGGTCCTGATGGTAAGCGGTTGAGCCGCAGACAGCGCAGGATGCTGGAGCGGCAGCAGAAGAAGCAGGGCAAAGTCCCTCGTTGAACCCATGAGCTTCGAGAGCGCCAACGGCAGTCGCGCCGATGAGTCATCCGAGTGCCAACGGCTGTTATCGAAACTCTTCATCGACGTTTCGACGGATCCACCCAACTGGAAACTCTCCGTTCTTAATGCCGTAGCCGAGTGGCCGGTTGCCAGCGAAACGGTCGATGGCGAGCAGTTCCAATACATCATCGGTGGCGAAGCGTTCAACTGGAAGCGATTGGCCGAGAGGCTCGTTATTCACCTCGAAACGAGGGAGACAACGAAGCCGTCACAATCGGAGATACGGGAGTGGCTGCACTCTGATCACGTGTTCGGTGGTTTCGATGAGGCGCAATTCCGCCGGGCGCTTGGGGTCGAGAGATGGCGAGGCCACCTCAACTACTTCTACGGGGTCCATTTGGAGCAGTGTCTGTTTACGGCAGTCCAGAACCGCATTTATAGGCGGAGATTCGCTCGAGGGATGTCCCTTACGGACGACGCGGCAGATGAAGCCTACGTGGGACTTTATAACGACGACGAAGCGGTGCTGTGGGAACGATTCTTAGAGGAAGCGAGTCCGGACGGGACTTCACTCGAAAATGATGACGGCAGACCACTTTCCTTAGATGATGACTTCACCTACTGGCTGTTCAAGAGGCGGATCGATTCGAGTCACCCTGCGCAAGTCGCATACGAGACGCAACACGGCTTGGAGATGTTGTCAGCGATCTCGGAGGCAGACTCACGTCGTCTCAGAATGTTGATGAACGAAGATGCTGGCGACCTCCTCGAATTCGCGGTGATCGGTGGGCGGAGAAGCTGAGGGTCGCACGGTGACTGGCAACGAGAACGCGTCGGTGGTCGACGAATGGATTTCCAATCAGTCGGAAGTTCGGCGCGAGACTTTGCGAGCTCTGCGTTCTCTGATTCTCGGAGCGGGGTACGAGTTTGAAGAGGGCGTCAAGTGGGGAACGCCGCACTACTATCTCCCGAAGGTGAGCCGCCGCACGATCTGTTACCTGGCATGCCAGAAAGAGAATGTACGGCTCGGGTTTTTCAACGGAGCGTCCTTATCTGACCCTTACAAAATGATTGAAGGGACGGGCAAGAAGTTGCGGCACATCAAGGTCGCGGAAGTTAACTCCTCGAATCGAGACGCCCTTGTCGGTTACATCCGCGCAGCAACCGAGTTGTCGATTTCGAATCCAGATACTCTCTCTATGTGACAAATCGGCTTTAACGGCTTCGAGAAGCCATTTAAGTCCGTCAGTTAGAAGAGCCCCCGGACCCCGTGGCGCTCACGACGGTGTTTCGGTCTTCGCTCTCGTCTTCACCCTCCGTGGCCGTCGCCATCACATATCCAAGCTTGGTAGCTAGAGCAGTGGCGATGACGGTCGCGATACCCGTGAAACCGAACACATCTGAAGTTGTCGTAATCACGTAATCGAGCCCGTCCCCAAACGCGGCCGAGAAATCGATTCCCGTCATGAACGCTACGCCTATCACTACGCCTGCGACGATCGCGATGGCGAGAACAAGCCCTAATACGAATCCTGTTCCCAAAGCCATCCCGAACACGATGCCCGTTCCCACGAACAACGCGAATTCGAGCTTGAATTCCGGATGAAAAACCCACCCATCACCTTCTAAGATGTGGATTGCAGCCCCGGATGCGACCACAAATCCTGAAACGGCGGCGATTCCGACCCCGATCGCTGCGCCTCTGTTGGCCGCCATACCCACTCCTACACCAGACGCGATCCCGGCACCGATCCCTAAAGCGATCGAGATCCACGAGGCTATTTCGGATTCGATGGAGACCCCGACGCCGATGCCGATCGCAGCACCGGTAGCGATACCTAACAAAGCGAGAGTGAATGCCGAACTCATGTGGTTCCGTAACGGTCTGATTGCGACGCTACCCAGCAGAGGAGTCGAGATTGACTCTTGCCATAGCGAGGGATGTGCTCGAAATTATAGAGGGATTCGCCGTCACGTCCGCTACGGACAACCCTGTATTCGGTCCGGGCTTACTTGCGAAGTCGCAGTCCTACGAGCTGCTCAAGCCCCTGGTGTAGCATTTAAGAGTTGAAAAACACGCAAACGCTACGAGGGGAAGTAGTAGCGATCGCAAGTGCGCTTGTAGAGAGCCGGCGTTAGCTGAAAAGCCGGTAGCGCAGCGTCGTGAAGTCGTCCCGGAGCGGCGTCGCTGAAACCGTGTAACGGCAACTAAGCGACGACGGAAGGTGCCCGTTACATCGCATCAATTGAGCGGTCGTCCTGATAAAAAGGGCGGCAACAGAGGTGGTACCGCGAGGCTCAAATTCACGCCCCGTCCTTTGATTGGACGGGGTTTTTTTATTGATCCCGCCACATAAATCAGCTTTAGGAGAACCGAGTTGACCATAACTGCCGATACGGGAAGGATTTCGCCGATCGATCCCAATGGTTTGCCGCGCCGATTCGATGTACACCAGCGGGAGGCGCATTGGCGTCAGATTTGGGACGAGTTGGCAATCTCTTCGCACGACCGTGGGATGCCCCGTTCGAAGAGCTTTGTGATCGACTCGCCGCCGCCTACCGCCAGCGGTTCGCTTCACCCTGGCCACGTCTTTTCCTACACGCATCAGGACCTCATCGCCCGATACCGCCGCATGACCGGTTGGAACGTCGTCTACCCGATGGGCTGGGATGACAACGGACTTCCGACAGAACGTCGCGTCCAAAACTTCTTCAACGTCCGGGCAGAACCCAATGTTCCATATATCGCCAATCTCGATCTTGAGGCTCGACGCAAGGAGCTAGGTCTATCGAAGAGTCGGCAACTTATCATCTCCCGTGAGAACTTCATCGAGTTGTGCCACGTGGTCACTGCAGAAGACGAGAAGGCGTACAAGGAGCTTTTCTATCGACTTGGGTTCTCGATCGACTGGGACGAGGAGTATGCCACGATCGACGACCGTTGCCGAAGGATCGGCCAGCGATCTTTCCTCGATCTTGATGCCAAGGGCCATGTCTACACCTCCGAACTGCCGACGATGTGGGATGTCGATTTCCAGACCGCGGTAGCGCAAGCAGAGGTCGAAGACCGGCCTACCCCGGGCGCGTACCACGACATTGAGTTCGCAGTCTACGAAGCGGCGAACGGTGAGTCAGATCTCCCCAGTTCATTCGTCATTTCCACCACCCGACCTGAGTTGATCCCGGCGTGCGTTGCCGTTACAGCGCATCCCGATGATGATCGGTTTAAAGCCCTCTTTGGCAAGCATGCGGTCACTCCTGGCTTCTTCGCCAAGGTGCCCATCTTCCCAAGCGAGAAGGCCGATCCCGAGAAGGGCACCGGCATCCTCATGATCTGCACGTTCGGGGATGAGAGCGACGTTGAGTGGTGGCGTGAGAATGACTTGGAGCTTCGGGCCATGGTGGGCCGGAACGGCAGAGCGTCTGAACGTGAGTTCGTTGTTTACGGATCGGATGACGAGGGTTGGGGAAGCTTGAATTCGGACAAGGCGAACGAAAACTATGGGCAACTCTCAGGGAAGCGTCTCAAAGCGGTGAGGGAGGCGGTGGTCGAGCTGATGAAAGATCCGGAAAACTCCGCATTGACGATTTCCTCAACGACGACGCCTTCAATACCACTACAGAACCAGCCTGAGCAGATCGAGCATGTGGTTCGTTACTACGAGAAGGGGAATACGCCAATCGAATACATCCCATCGCGCCAATGGTTCGTGAAGTTGATGGATAAGAAGCCCCTCCTGCTCGAGAAGGGCGCCGAAGTTCAGTGGCTACCAGACTTCATGGAGAAGCGTTACGCCAACTGGACCGAGGGTCTGGCGCACGACTGGGCGATCAGTCGACAACGTTTCTTCGGCGTACCCATCCCGGTCTGGTACCAGATCGATGAGGAAGGCCGGACCGATCACGACTCCTACATCGTCGCAACTGAAGAGATGCTGCCAGTCGACCCGATGCTTGCACCTCCGCCGGGATATACGGAGTCGCAGCGAGGTGAGCCGGAGGGATTCTCAGGTGAACAAGACGTGTTCGACACGTGGTTCACCTCGTCGCTCTCGCCGCAGATAGTGGCGCGATGGGGAGAGGAAGACGATCGGATGTCGCAACTCTTCCCGATGGACATGCGACCGCAGGCGCACGAAATTATCAGGACCTGGGCGTTCTACACGATCGTCAAGGCCGCCCTCCACGAAAACGACGTGCCCTGGCGCAACGCCATGATCTCAGGCTTCATTCTCGATCCCGACCGCAAGAAGATGAGCAAATCACGAGGTGTCGCCGTCACGCCGATGCCACTCATCGAACGCTACGGCGCAGACGCTGTCAGGTACTGGTCTGCCAACGGCCGACTCGGCATGGACATGGCGTTTGACGAGACCGTCTTCACGATTGGGCAGAAACTCGTCACTAAGCTCTACAACGCCGGCAAATTCGTCCTTATGCAAGAGGCGAGCCGCGGCGAGATCGTGAACGAACTCGATAGGAGCTTCGTCGCCGATTTGCGCGGCTTAGTTGAGCGAGTCACCGACCTCATGGAGCGGTTCGAGTTCGCGAATGCGTTGCAATCGACGGAGAGCTTTTTCTGGGAGTCGTTCGCCGACAACTACATCGAGCTTGTGAAGCGACGAGCTAGAAGCGACGACGAGGAGTCGAGGGCATCAGCAGTCGCCACTTTGCGGCTCGGGCTCAACGTGCTGTTGCGTCTGTTCGCACCGTTCGTGCCGACGATAACCGATGAAGTTTGGTCGTGGTCGTTCGCCGAAGAGACGGGCTGCACATCGATCCACCAGGCACCTTGGCCACTGACTGATGCCACGACCGAGTCATTGGAGTCGCCATCGATCGCAAATGGAAAGCGACTGTCCGGCCAATTCGAATTACAAAGCGTTTCTGAACCAAAAACCGCGGCTTCGTTCAGGGCGGCATGTCGTGCGATAGCGGCTGTGCGCAAGGCGAAGCATGAGGCACAGATCGGTCTAGGGAAACCGTTGGCCTCGCTCGAGATTGCCGCGACGGGCGATGCGATTGCGGAACTGGAGCTGGTGGCATCCGATGTCGCCGACGCAGGTGGCGCGCCATCGATCGACTTCGTTGTCGGTGCAGATCTGAGCGGTTACGAAGCGAAAGTTACGCCAGTCGTCGATTAAGGGGATTCTGAAGCGCGAAACAACACCGTCATTCCCGCGAACGCGGGGACCCAGAGGGGAGATAAGGCAACTGAAACCCCCTCGAACAGCGGGTACCCTCTCCCCTAAGTGAGGATATTGAGAAGACACCCGTCATCCTGAGCTTTGTCGAAGGATCTGGGGTGGGGAGGCTTGCCAACTGCATCTCCCTAAGCTGAAACGCGAACAGGTTTCCTCCCCGCGGCAAGGCCTTCAACAACAATCAACGAAAATCCGCAGGACTTGTACCCTCTCCCTCCGAGGGAGAGGACCTTCGCGCATCAGCGCAAAGAGGTGAGGGGGATATTCAGCGCATCCGATTCCTGGGCGCTACCCACAAGGTCAGCGTCATTGCTGCCTAAAGCGCAAGGTAACTTCGCCGATAGGATGCTGCAAGAGCTCCGATGCCGATCATCGTTGCCGCCCCTCCCCTTGAGCCACCGGGTCCCCCTCACCTCTTTGAAGATGCGTATGATTACGCATCCTCTAAGGTCCTCTCCCTCGGAGGGGAGAGGGGAAACGCCTTCTGCCCAAGTTTGAGGGTTTCAAAAACCTCCTATCTTGGAGTCCCGACGTTTCGGGACGATGTCCGTCGGGAGCCGCACAGCCAGCGACTTCGTCGCGTTCACCCCGTCCTAGCTTTGTAGGCCTCCCAATCTTCTAACGTGAAGTTGGGCTTAGTGAAGTAGCGATGCGAGTCCCCTTCTTTCTCGCGAACTTCGGCGCACTTGACCAGCACATCCTCGGCGATATCCACGGGCACCCTTGTAATGCCGTCGCCATCGCACACCAAGATGTCGCCTGGAACGATCACCAAGCCCGCCACGTTGACTGGAATGTCGTGATCGATCATGTTGAACGGTCCGTGACCGGGCACTCTGCCTGTTGCCCATAGCTGCAGCCCAGCCTTGCGGATGCCGGGCACATCGCGGGCATTGCCGTCGGTGACTGCGGCTACGGCGCCAAGGGCCCGCATCTGGTAAGCCATACCGTCTCCGATTATTGCCCCGCGGCGAGCCGGGACATCGATATCTTGTTGGACGACGATAACAGGACCGTCTGCAGCAGCGATCGAGTCCATGTAATCGGTCCGAACTTCGAGATCGAACGCGGGTTCGTGAAGCGGCGTCCAGGTGGAGGTGAGAGCGTATCCGACAGCCGGCTTGTCACCACCCTCTTCGTCGAAGACGTAGGGCTTTATGTCGGGTCCCGAATAGTCGATGTGCTCATGGATGTATCCATGCAGCACTGCGGCAGCGTTCTGCACCGTTGCGGAGTCGTATTCGGCCAGTCCTTCAAGGATCTCAGGGGCGACAGTTTTCAGGGGCATTGCGGGTCAGCTTTCTCTAGGGGACAGATCAGTATGAGCGTGAATCTAGCAGATAGCGGCGGATGCAACCTGCTTGACGGATTAAGGGGTGTTTAGAGCCGTTTCGTTCGTACTCAAGAAATCCCGTGAGCCGTAAGCGGAGATGAACATTGGTTGTCCGGAGAAGGGCATTGGCGATATCGGGCCGATGGCCATGAAAGGGAAATGCTTCGACTCTGCGTCGACCGCAGATTGCGGATCGCGGAAGCTGCGGTATAGGTTCATCGCCTCCCAATCACCACCAGCGAGTTCGCGCAATCGCGTGAATTCCAGGCCCATAGCGAGGCCGTAACCGAAAAACATCGCTCTCAGTTGCATCAATATCTCAGTGTCGATGCCCTGCATCGTCTGACTGATGAACATCCAACCGACGCCATATTTTCGAGTCTCTCGCACGGCACGCTTGAGTTCGTTGAGAAGCGCTCGTTCTTGGTCGTTCATGTTCCACAACCCACCTGATGGGACGAATCGGTGTGCTTCATCGAGGATCACAAGCGTGTTTGCAGTTGCATCGCCTGCGAGAGTCTTTGAAGACTCGGCAACCAACGTGTTTGCGATGTGGGAAATGACTCGCTTCTGGAGCGCTTCCGACCACTGCGCAGTCCCAGACTGGGTGGAAAGATCTAGAACTACTATGGGCTTTGGCTTACCCGCAACTCCAACGATCAATTCGCTCACGACCTGATCGAGGTTCATTTTGCCGTTTCCATTTGCGAAGAGCTTGGCGACAGGTTGCCAGTGTTCTTCGAGGAATTCCTGAAATCTCTCATTGAGGATCTCGTCAACTTGATATTTGAAACCGTCGCGCGTCAGGTTAGTTTTATAAATATCGCTGACCTTGGATTTCAAGTGTGCAAGAGCGCCACGTGCGCACGCCGGTGTGGCCAGATCGGTGATACTATGCTGTTTTTTCAGGTATCGCATCAGAATCGCTTCAGCTGCAGTTTGGGGGTCCTCGGTTCGGATGCCCAGGATTATCGGGAATAGTCCGATGCCGACTATCAGTTCTCGAAAGAGGTCCCAGTCGGTGAGGCGAATTTTGGAAATCGGTAATCGAACTACTCGTCGTTTCAGTCTGTTTTCTAGGATCTCGACTGTGTTTAGCTGTTGTCCACCAACTTGACTTCCTCCCATCTCTAGCGAAAACTCGCCTTGAGGATCGATTACCAGGATGCCCATTTCTGGATGTCGGGCGTAAGCCAGCAAGAGCATCTTCGCCAAACCAGTCTTGCCCGAGCCAGTCTTCCCAAAGATACCGAGGTGATACGCTTCCCCGACGCCGTGCTTCCCTCCGCCGAAGTGCTTGAACCACATTGGGAAGCCGATGTTGTTGCCGTAGGCGTTGCCCAGATAGAACAATTCATCTCTGCAAAACGACAGAACTTGGTCCAAGAAAAATTGGCGGACCAGATTGACCTCTGTCCCGGTTGATGGCACGCTGCCCAGGTCACCGTGGGAAAATCCACCGCGTGCCGTGTTCTGAACGAAGCAACCGCCGATCTTCATTACCGCGGTGCGAGTATCTTGCTGTTGCGTAATCGCGGGAAGCGACTTCTGGGACTTAATGATGTTGTTGAACGTCTGGTCTTCGTGCCACCGGTTTCGCATCTCTAACGAAGTGATCTGACCAAGAACCGCGGTCACAGGCGAACTATCGTTGGCTGCGTCGGGTTCGACTTGGCGTGATCTGAATCCCACCATTGCACCTACTAGCCGATCCTCGGCTCGTTCATCGATGATGTCAAGCGTCAACGACGTGTTGGTGGATGGACTGCTCACGACTGCTACGACCGGCGATCGATCCTGGGATTCTGTACTCTCTTGGGTCATTCGGCGGCCACCTCCATCACGGGATCGGTTCTGTGTGCATACATCATTCTCATGGCGAGTTCAGGATCATCGGAATCATTGGCCACTTCGCGCCTAACGGCCTGGAGAAGAGCGGAAACACCACGGCTGAGGCTCTTAACGAATCGATCAGCCACGTAGAGCGGGTAAGGCTCCAGGATTGCCGGACTGACGCATTGACGTCTAATGGCGTCGAGCTTCTGGTGCAGATTCCTGTCGTCGTCGGTTTGGCCGGGTGGGAACTCGATCCTCATCGCGGGCGACCAGTCATGTGGCTTGAAGTAAACGATTTTCATATCGTCGTATATCGAGTTGAGGCGATGAACGTAGTCACGATTGAGCGTCGATGTGTCGATGTGAAATCCATGAGTTTCGAGGCACAGGGGCGTCGCGTACTCCCCACCCTCTAGGATCAAGCTCGCAACCGTTCGGCCATTCACGTCGGACTCTTGGTTGTTCAACAGTGCTGTTTGGGTGGCGAATTCGTTGCTCGACGATCTCTTGGGTAACGCCAAAACACGGTCGGAGTTGAGTAACCCAGGCACAATTTCTCTGGCACGGCCCATCCAACGTTTTCTCAACGCACTCGACAGGTCGTGGTCATAGTCCATCGATTTGAGCCCTATTGAGATCGCCACCATTCCCGACGAAAAAGCTCCGTCGAGCATCACTAGATCGTGATTCATCCGGCTCGCCACCTCGTACTCCATGCAGAACATCAGGGCGTACGTCAGTTCCTGGCCATAGGGCAACGGATCGGTGATCTGACAATCAAATTCGTAAGTTCGCAGGTCATCGTCCGCATCGTCCCTTCCGAACCCTAATCCGTCGACGCCCAAAGCCGCCGTTGCGGACAAGTCGAAAGACGCCAGATGCGTGGTGGCACAGGAGCCGTCGACGGCTCCAACAGACATAGGGGCCGTGTCTGACATGTCCGGGAGTGAGTGGATCAACCCTAACTTTTCGGCGCGCTCCCGCAAGTTCTCGCGTTGAGAAGTGATGGAATCTATCTGCCCCTTCACTCGGTTAGAAACCCGCTCCGAATTGCTGAGAAGCTCATTGATCAGTGCCTCAGGCAGATCGCCAAATAGCTCGGCGGCGCCAAGTGTGGGCGTCGAAACGTCACCCTGATATGTCACGAAGGATTACCCACTCTCGTATTAAACCGTGGGATCAAAGTCTGCTATTCGACTCGTAGAAACTGGTGCGCACTTCTATACCTGACCGGCACAATTCGTCGAGGATGATCGGGAGTATCAATTCGCGCTCTTCTTCTGGATAGACGTACACGAGTGCGGCAGTGTCATCCCAAATCGGAACCTCTTTGGTCGAACCGAAATCGGCATAAACTATCCCGAATTGGCCGAGATCCTTGCTTAACACCCACGGCTTGTACAAATTATGTTGGGCGAAACCCATCTCGTGCAATAAACGGGCATACGAGTAGACGCGATTTCGGATGTGAGAAAACATTGGCCTGTCAAAATTGTCGTTGTACCAGCGAGTGAATTTCCGCTCACTGATGCTTTGTTCGACATTCGCATGAAGTGCTGTTGATACTGCTTCACGAATTGTTTGTTGTTGGCGAATTGCTTTGGTGCAATGAACGCAAATGCGATTTTGTGTGAACAAAGCTTCTGCTGCGATTGTTCAGGTTCGCAAAAGTTCCAAATTGTTCCAAGCAGGTTTGATTAGAAACACCGGATAACCGGCGCGCTCGTAACGGTCGAGAGTGTTCGATTCTGGCGGGTGAGTTACGACTATTTCCACGATGACAACGTCGTCACCTCGGCTGAAAACCAAGTCGGAACGCGTGCCCGCGACCACAGATATCTCCGAACCAAGTTCGTACCCTTTGGTGGCAACGTCTCGGGAAATGGTCCTAGTGCCGCAATTCGTGCACCTTCGGCCGAGATGATATGCACCGGAGCTGCGTCTGGCCTGATTGAATCCTTGTATGATCAACGCCTTCGCCACCTCGTGTAGGGCATCAGGTTCTGAGCAATTTTCGGGCGCGGCGTAATGGGCAAAATGCCACGTTCTTACTGAGCCGCATCGCGCAACCATGCGGCCCTTGCAAACTACGCATCGGTAGCTGCCGCGGTTGCTCGGATTGACGGCCTTAACCCAGATTGCTTCTCCAGATTCGTCAAGCGCGTACGGGTATTGCAGTGTTACGGACAATCGGCTGTCGCTGTTCCCTTTACGATCGGTCCCCCTCACCTCTTTGAAGATGCGTATGATCACGCATCTTCAAAGGTCCTCTCCCTCGGAGGGGAGAGGGGAATGGTCGCCTCTTCAACGGAATTTTGGTTCCCGCGGGCGAGAGAGGGATCTAACTCCGGCCCCTACCCCGTAATCGCGCCCGCGCTCGCTGGCCCCACTAACTTGATGTATTTGCTTAGCGAGCCTCGGGTGTAGGCGGGTGGCTTGGGTTGCCAGGCGTGTAGGCGGGATTGCAGCTCTTCTTGACTGATTAGGATGTTCAGCTCGAAATCTTCTAGGTTGATCTCGATCGTGTCGCCGTCTCGAACCGCGGCGATGGGGCCTCCGACGGCGGCTTCCGGGCCGACGTGACCGATCATCGAGCCGTGCGAGGCGCCGGAGAACCGACCGTCGGTGATTAGGTAGACCTTCTCGCCGAGGCCTTGTCCGACTAGCGCGCCGGTCACTGAGAGCATCTCCCTCATGCCTGGACCGCCTTTGGGGCCTTCGTAACGGATGATTATGACGTCGCCAGGCTCGACTGAACGGGCTTGGATCGCAGCCATCACGCTCTCCTCTTGGTCGAAGACCTTGGCAGGGCCTGAGAATCGTGCGCCGAATTGGTGGCCTGCCACTTTGAGCACGCAACCGTCAGGCGCCAGGTTGCCGTGGAGAACTACTAGTCCGCCAGTCGTCGAGATCGGATCCGAAGGGAAGCGAACAACATCATTTTCCTCAGGCGTTGGATCGACATCAGCAAGATTTTCTGCGGCAGTGTTGCCCGTGACGGTCATGCAGTCGCCGTGGAGCAGTCCTGCATCGAGGAGTCGCTTCATGACGAGGGGCACTCCTCCGACGCGGTCGAGGTCGAACATGACGTATCGACCGCCGGGCGTCATATTGGCGATAAGGGGAGTCCGCATCGAGATCTCATGGATGTCATCGAGCGTCAGTTCGATTCCGGCTTCGTGCGCAATGGCTGGAAGGTGGAGGCACGTGTTGGTAGAGCCTCCCATGGCGACAACGAGTGCGACTGCGTTTTCGAAGGCTTCGCGAGTGAGAATGTCTCTCGGATAGATGCCACGACGCAGGAGATTCATCACGGCCGCGCCAGCCTCTCGGGATGACGCGCGCTTGCGTTGGTCCACTGTCGGCTCCGACGCTGCGCCTGGCAAGGAGAGTCCCAACGCCTCGCCGATCGAAGACATCGTATTGGCTGTGAACATGCCTCCGCACGCGCCGGGACCGGGGCAAGCCTTCGACTCGATGTCGTAGAGGCGGTCGTCGTCGATCTGGCCGGTCTGCCGTCTGCCGACGGCCTCAAAGACGGTCTGAATCTGGATGTCTTCACCGTCGAGGTGGCCGGGCAGTATCGAGCCGCCATAAACGAAAACGGACGGGATATCTAATCGAGCCATCGCCATCATTGCGCCAGGTAGCGATTTATCGCAACCCGCGGCGGCGACCAACCCGTCGTAGCGCTCGGCAAAGCAGACGGTTTCGATGGAATCGGCGATTATCTCTCGACTTATAAGCGAGCCCCTCATGCCCTCGGTGCCCATCGAGATGGCGTCGGAAACTGTGATGGTGCCGAACTCGAAGGGCGAGCCGCCGTTGGCTCTCACACCTATCTTTATTTCGTCGACGAGGGGACGGATGCCTGAGTTGCACGGAGTGACTTCGTTGTGAGTCGATGCGACGCCTACGAAGGGAGCGTCGATGTCGGAGTCGGTCATTCCCATGGCGCGCATCATGGAGCGGTTAGGAGCGCGAATCACACCCTCGGTGGTCTCCCACGAGCGCCACTTCCCGGGTGCTCTTCCGTTTTTGCGGATTCCTGCCCGCCGACTCTGTGTTGCCATCTCTACAACTCCGATTTGTTCAAATAGAATTAGCCGTCCAAATCATTACTAGCACATTAGCGATGAGGGTCTAAGAGTGAGTTCAGAAACACCGACGTACATAGTGCCAGCGGCGCGAGCAGTGATCTTCAATTCGGAGGGCCAAATATTGCTTATACGAAGGAGCGACAATCTGCAGTGGGCCCTGCCCGCGGGAGGAATGGAGCCGGGAGAATCGGTCACAGAGTGCATGAAGCGCGAGGTGTGGGAGGAGACCGGTTTAGTTGTCAAGTCGTGTGAGGCGTTCGCCATCTACTCTGAGCCTAGGTTCACGGCGCCGAACCGACCGCAGGGGCAGTTGCTGACGGTTGCTTACAGGGTCGATGAGTGGGAGGGTGAGCTTCTGACCGAGACTAACGAGACGGTTGACGCCCGGTGGTTCTCGATCAAGGATCTGCGTGGTCTGCCGGTGCAACCCTTGCCAGACTTCATGCCGATGTATCGGGAGACGGTGGAGGACTGTCTAGCTACGCCGAGTGGTGGATTCCTGGTGAAGTGATGGCGTAGCGACGAGAGTGCATCGTTGCGTGGGGTACGGTTTACTCGCCACAGTCGTAGACCCTCACGAAGTCGATCTCCATCTGTTGTGGCCAAATGTCGGGATCGACGCCTTGCGCTCCTCCCCAGGAACCGCCAACGGCGACGTTCAATATGAGATGAAACGGGTGGTCGAACGGCCAGTGACGATTGTCCGCGCTCGAATCCTTTAAACGTTCATTCTCGAAGCTGAAATAGCGGTCGTCATTTACGAACGCATCGATCTTGGACGGCGTCCATTCGACCGCGTACAAGTTGTACTCCGTGCGCGCCGTCGGTACATGGATCGATGCGCCTTTTTGCGTCTCCTTCCTGTGGTTGTAAGCCTCGGTGTGCACAGTGGCATGGATCCTGTCTGGAAGGTGGCCGACGTGCTCCATGATGTCGATCTCGCCGCCTTCTGGCCATTGAAACCGCTGCTGGTGGTCTGGAAGCAGCCAGATGGCGGGCCAGGTTCCGCGACCTGACGGTAATTTGGCGGATGCCTCGAACCGACCATAAGTCCACGACATCTTCGAACCGAGCCGCGCTGAGGTGTATTCCATCCCCAACCAATCCTCGTTGTGTGCCTCGATGATCAGACGTCCGTCTTCCACCCGCGCATTTTTGGCTCGAGCCTCCGTGTAGAACTGCAGCTCCTGGTTCCAGCCAGGGCCGACGAGTTCGGGGTACCAGTTGGACGGATCGGGTAGCCCGTCTTCTTCGAATTCGTCGTTCCAAACCAAGTCGCATCCGTCCCGCTTCGGCACCTCCACATCGTTGGAGTGCGTTTCGCTGAGATCAGTTCCTGCAGTGCCGGGTTCCCCTTCGGTTCCAGGCGGCCCTGTCTCCCCACCTGGTCCTTGCGAGCCGATTTCGCCAGACAAGCCCTCAGGGCTTGGTACCGAGTCCTCGTAAGTGACCGTCTCCACAAGATCTCCGGTGAAACCCGTCGAACACGCCAGTCCGGTAAGCAAGAGCAACGAGAAGATTGTCGACTTCAGCCGCACTCCAATTAATCCGCCCGCGGGCGAACAGACTTGGTATAGGTATGTGAGGATTTCATCACCTGTTGTTTGGGAAGTTCACACACTTTGCGTTCCTGACTCGCCCGTTCGACCATCATGTGCTTCTTTTGAAGCCGCTCGGATCGCCTCCAAACCGAGGATTATTACATCTTCAGGTGGCGGCTCCTCATTGCCGCTTGGCGTGGTGATCGGCTGACCATTTTCGAGCATCTCTTTCGTGACCCACACCCAGCCCTCGGGCACCTGGGGCATCCCATTTATGGCCGTCGTCTCGTCGCTCAGCACGCTGAAGTAGATCATGTCGATGTGCTGGTGCTTGCCGACTTTTTCGTCGTAGACGTCTTCGACGAGGATGGTACGCGGAGGTTGGACCTGAGTGATCGACTCGACTTCGGGCAACTCGGAAGTTTGGATGATGCGAACTTCAAGCCCCGTTTCTTCGAGGACTTCCCTCACTGCTGCTTGGACTGGATCTTCGTTCGGGTCGATGTGACCTCCCGGAGGGAGCCAGGCCTGGACGCGCTTGTGCCAGTGGAGAAGGGTCGCTCCGTTGTGGACCACGAAGGCGGTGGCAGTGAAATGGCGGGGAAGGTTGGCTGATTCTGACATCGGAGCTCGGTTTCAACTGTACCTGGAAGAGAGGCGAACGCCGGCGCTCTGTGCCTGAAGGAGACTCCCTCGCTGTTTGTCAACGGGAAGTAGCCATTGAATGCCGCCACGCCGAAGATCTGTGTGATTTCTGCAACCCGCTCGACGGGGGGAACATCCCCTCTCCCCTCCGGGGGCACGAAGCGGAATGCGCTTCGTGGGCAGACGATGCATCCTCGCCAAACAGGACCTTTGCGAATGCGTAAACATACGCATTCGCAAAGAGGTGAGGGGGACTTTCGATGCATCCGATTCCAAACTAAATCGCCGTGCTGCTTGACGCTCTCGGCCGTCTTGATCGCGGACTTCGCCGCGATGACGAATGAGGGACGCTGGGGAGTCTGATCTAAATCTGTTCGTTCGAGTGGTTGGTCATCGGAATCTCTTAATGTCCCCCTCACCTCTTCGCTTTGCGCCATGTCGTAGCCAGTAGTTACTCTGCACGGCATTCGTCATATGCGGGAAGGCCCTCTCCCCTCCGTGGGACCTTTGCAAAACGTGCCGTCATTCCCGCGAACGCGGGAACCCAGAGGAAAGACAGTGCAACCGATTCGGCGACGCTTCTCACATTAGGGTTTTTCCGGTTTGCAAACTGATGCGTGTGTCGATCCCCCTCACCTCAATCCTCTCCCCGAGGGGAGAGGGGACACGCCCTGTGGGCGCGTTTTTAGGTTTTGCACGGGTCTCTCGAAGGGGAGAGGGGAATGCTGGTGCCGCTGATCAAGCCTTGTATTGCTCTAACGCTTTTTCATTCAGCTCGATGCCTAGGCCGGGTTTGTCGGTTAGGGTGATTACCCCGTTCTTTGGTATCGCATCCTCGCCGTACAGCGCTGCCGTTTGATCCAAGGGAGTGCCGAATTCGACCGAGAACTCGTGCGGACGGGTACCGTTTTTGACGGTGGAGTAGAGGTGGAGGGATGCCATGCTGTTCAGCCCAGCTGTGGGGCAGTGTGGCATGAATGGCTTGTTGAAGGTGGAGCATAGAGTGCTGATTCTGAGCAGCTCTGACGGTCCGCCGGCCGTGAGGATGTCAGGTTGAAGAATGTCGGGATTGCCGAGAAGGATGACGTCGCGGATCCTCCAGCGGTCTGGCTCCTGCTCCCCAGTGGCGACTGCGACGTCGAGCGCGTCGGAGACTTGCCGCAAACCGGGGTAGTCATATTGAGGGAGCGGCTCTTCGAGGTGGTCGATCCGGCCGTAGTCTTGGAATCTCTTTCCCTGCTCAATCGCGGTGCTGACCGAATACCCGCAGTTGACGTCGAATCCGAGGTAGATGTCATCAGGCAGGAAGTCACGCACCAGCTTGAACATCTCGAAATCTTTGTAAGGGTCCGCGTCTTGACGAAACGCTCGCCAGCCCATGCGGATCTTGAAGGCCCGGTATCCCAATTCCCAGCCGACGGTCACCTCTTCGAGCATTGTTTTGGGAGTCTTGCGCCAGCCGTCGCCGACGCTCCAGTACATCTGCATCTCCTTACGAGCTGCTCCGCCCATTAGCGCGTGACACGGTAGTCCAGTGTCTTTGCCCAAGATGTCCCACAACGCAATATTGATTACACCAACGATACTGGCCGGCAACTTCGTTACCGTCCCTTTGGTCGCCGCACCGAGGTAGAGCGTTTCCCAGTGGCGATCTATCTGGCGCGGGTCTTCTCCGATGAGAACTGGTGCGGCTGCATCGCTAATGAAGGATCCAAAAGCTCCTCTCGCGCTGCCAGCGCCTTCGGCCAAACCGTCGATCCCGGCGTCGGTGCGAATGCGGACGATAGCCCTCCCAGTTTTTAGCGGTGTGATGTCGATTCCGGTGATTTTCATGGTGATCCTAGTCTGGCAGATTGATCCAGACAAGCTAGTTGACGGCGCTGACCGGTATTATTCCACGAAGGAGACGGCTCAGGGGCAGAGCAGTCAGGCGAGGGGGATCGGTGGTCGGGGTGGGAGGCGACCGTTAGACGCAAAGCCAGCAACTCCTCCGAACCGCCGTCATCCCGCGAAAGCGGGGATCCAGAGAAATGACGATGTAACCGTTTTATTAGCTCAGTCGGGACGCGTATCGTCTCCCGGCTCCGGATTCCGGTTGCACTTGTGCTGCCCCTCACCTGGAACCTCTCCCATTGGAGACAATTGCAAACCCATAACCCGCTCTACAAGCGGGTACCCTCTCCCCCTCGGGGAGAGGATTCAGGTGAGGGGGATCAATAGACCGATCCGATCCCTAACCGGACAAACCCCCATCTGAGAAGCGTCGCCGATTCGGTTGCTCTGTCTATCCTCTAGGTTCCCGCGTTCGCGAGAATGACGGCACGTTTCGCAAAGGTCCCCCTTGGGGGAGAGGGCACCCGCTTTACAAGCGGATTTGAATTTTCGCGGAGTTCCCTGGCGAAGCGAGCGCACACGTCTCGCGTAGCAGCCCGCCCTACGCCTTGTACTTCTCGATTCCGGCTTCAGTTAGGTCGATGCCTAAACCGGGTTTATCCGTCAAAGTCACAACTCCGTCGGTCGGCACCACGTGGTCGCCGTAGAGGTCGGCGATCTCGTCCAGCGGTGCGGCGAACTCGGTTGAGAACTCGTGCGGCCTTGTTGCGTTTGTGATGGTTGAGTAGCAGTGGAGGGATGCGATGCTGTTGATGCCTGCGCTAGGAGAGTGAGGCATGATCGCTTTGTTGAATGACGTGGCCAGGGTGTAGATCTTCAAGATCTCCGAAGGCCCCGACGCTCCGAGTATGTCGGGTTGAAGTATGTCTGGATTGCCGAGCAAGATGACGTCTCGGAATCGCCAACGGTCCCAGTCCTGCTCACCGGTGGAAACCGCCACGTCGAGCGCATCGGACACCTGTCGGTATCCGGGAAGGTCGTACTGCGGTATCGGCTCTTCGTAGTGGTCGAATCTGCCGTAATCCTCGAACTTCCTTCCCTGTTGGATCGCGGTGCTGACCGAGTAGCCGTTGTTGACGTCGAATCCCAAGTAGATGTCGCCAGGCAGAAAATCGCGGACCAGCTTGAACATTTCGTAGTCTTTTGCCGGGTTGGCGTCTTGGCGGAACGACCTCCAGTCCATGCGGATCTTGAAGGCCTTGTAGCCCATATCCCAACCTACTTTCACATCATCAAGCATCTCCTCCGGTGTTTTGCGCCAACCTTCGCCTACGCTCCAGTAGAGTGGGATCTCCCTATTCGCTGCGCCACCCATGAGGGCGTGGCAGGGCAGACCTGCATCTTTGCCGAGTATGTCCCAAAGGGCGATGTCGATCACTCCGACGACTTGCGGAGGCAGCTTCGTGATGCGTCCATCTCGTGAGGCTCCGAGGTAGAGCGTCTCCCAGTGCCGGTCGATTTGACGCGGATCTTCTCCCGTGAGAATTGGGGCGACCACATCATTGATGTGGGCATTAAAGGCTCCGGCGGCTCTTCCTGAACCTTCAGCGACGCCGTCTATCCCGGCATCTGTTCGGATCTGGACAATAGATCTGCCCGTCTTGAGTGGTGTGATGTCGATACCGGTTATTTTCATGGTGATTCAAGTCTGGCAGATCGATCCAGACAGGTTGCTTGGCATGCGTTGAGCGATATTATTCCACGAAACCGACCAGCGCGCGCCGAGTAGAGGTCGGGAATAGAGGCCGTGCGCGACGTGAGCCGCAGCTAAACGTTGAGTTCGGCTCGCCTGTCTTGGAATATCGACGCCAAGTCTGGGTCGGTCATCACAGGCGCTTCGTCTTGGTAGAGGTAGCACTGTGCTTGGCGGTGCTCTTCGAGTTCGTAACCGGGCGGATGTGCCTCGTTGCAGATATCCATGACGTACGGGCAACGATCTGCGAACTTGCAGCCCAACATCGTGTCAAAGTCTTCGAAGCGGGCGCTCGGAGGTTCTTCGCCCCACTTGCGATCGGGATTTGGTTGCGGGATTGAGTCGATCAACAGCTGAGTGTAAGGGTGCTTGGGCTCGAGAATCACCTTCTCGACTGCGCCTGCCTCAACTACGGAGCCACGATACATCACAAGAATGTTGTCGCTGATCTGCAGCGCGGTGGTGAGGTCGTGAGTGATGTACACGACGGAGATTCCGATGTCTCGATTCAATCGTCGGATGCTGTCCAAGATGGTTGCGCGCAACGATGCGTCTACCATTGAGACCGGTTCGTCGGCTAGGATCAGCCTGGGCCTCATGAGCAACGCTCTGGCGACCATGATGCGTTGCCGTTGACCGCCGCTCAATTGATGAGGGAATCGACCGAGTGTGTCGCCGGGCTGAAGGCCAACCATGGCCAGAGCCTCTTCTATCATTCGAACCCTGTCCATCTTACGCCTCGCCAACTTGAAGTTTTTGATGGGAACTTCGAGAACGTGGTCGACCTTGTAGAAGGGGTTGTAGGAGCCGAACGGGTCTTGATAGATCGACTGCACTTCTTGCTTGAAGCGCCATGAGTTGCGGCGGTTCAACTTCGTGTAGTCATCGCCGCGGAAGTACATGGTGCCAGATGTGGGAGTGATAGTCCCCATCAGCAACCGCGCCAACGTCGTCTTTCCCGATCCACTCTCGCCGGCGATCGTGGTTATCTTCGGCTCGTCCTCGTTTATCGAGAGCGATACATTGTCCACGGCCACGATGGGCGGTTTGGTCGAGAAGAGGCCGCCGCCAAAGTTACGGCTGACGTGATCCAATTCCATGAAGTTGCTCAAGGCGCGGCGCTCTCTGAGAAAAGATGACAAGAAACGCTTCGTTCGCCGCCTATATTTAGAAACACAGGGTCCTCGTTGAAACATCGCTCGTGAACCGATGGGCAACGCGGGTTGAACGCACAACCAGTAGGGAGGTCCAGGAGAGCCGGTTGCATACCCGGTATCCCGACGAACTTGCGATCGAGGTCGAACGAAGGAAGGCTCTCGATCAACAGTTTTGTGTAAGGATGCTTGGGATCTTTGAAGACGTCTGTGATGGACCCGACTTCAACGAGTTTGCCGGCGTACATCACGCCAATCCGGTCAGCGAACTGCGCTACCAATCCCATGTCGTGGCCCACCAGCAGCACCGTAGCGTCCAATCCCTCTTGCAGACGTCCAAGAGTCTGCATGATTTGGCGCTGAACCACGACATCGAGGGCGCTGGTCGGTTCATCCGCTACGATGATCTTTGGGTTGAGCGAGATGGCGATCGCCATCGCGACTCTCTGCTTCATGCCGCCGCTGAGCTCGTGAGGGTGCAGCCTGGCGACTGAGGGATCGAGGCCGACTCGCAAAAGCAGATCGTTGACGCGTTCGTTTAACGCTCGTTTCGATGGGGTGTTCTGGCCGGGCCCAACGTGGTCGACGATTCCATCGATGATCTGGTCTGCGACCCGCATGACGGGATTGAGCGAGTTCATTGCGCCCTGGGGAACCAATGCCATGTCACGCAGACGTATCCGTCGCATCGCGGAGTCAGAAAGGTTGACGAGATCATTTCCGTCGAGGTATACGTGGCCTCCAGCTATGTGGCCTGGCGGACGCGTAAGCCGCATGATCGCCATCGCCAAAGTGCTCTTGCCGCTTCCTGATTCACCGACCAGAGCGAAGCGTTCACCCTGCTTCAGGCTGAAGGAAACGCCGTCGACAGCCTTAACATCCCCGCGAGATGTGCCGTAGTAGACCTTCAGGTCTTCGAGCTCCAGCGCGACGTCGCTGGCGAAGGGTGTGGTCGGAGGGGGCGATGAAGTGGTTACCATGTCGAAAATTGAGATCCAGAGCGGTTGGCCTTTACGCCTGCGTACGCAACCTTGGGTTAGACCATTCGTCGAGCCCGGCAGAGATTAAGAACAGGGATACGAAGATGACCACTATCGCGGCAACCGGGAATAGCCACCACCACCACATTCCTAGCGTGACGGCACCGAGTTGAGTTACGTAGTAGATCGTGATTCCAAGCGAAGGTGTCAACAGGTCGCCCAGTCCTAGCGCCTCAAGCCCGATCGTCGCCAATATCGCCCCGGCCACGGCGCCGACGAAGCTGGCGGTGATGTAGGGAATCAAATTCGGAATCATCTCTTTGACTATGATCGACATCCCGCTGGATCCGGATTGACGAGATATCTCGACGTACGGTTGCTCCCTCATCACAAGGACTTGAGATCTAATAGTTCTAGATGAAAAGACCCATCCGACGACCGCGAGTGAAACTCCGGTTTGCCACCAAGTGAGCTCAGTTCCCAGCTGAATTCGGATAATGATCAGGACGATGAGGCCCGGTATAGATATGCCCACGTCGGTAAACAGCCGGATGAGCGTGTCAGGGATTCCGCGATAGTAGGCGGCGACGAAAGCCGTAATAGTTCCTACGAATACAGATAAGAAACCGGCGATCAGTCCAGTGCCAATCGTTCGGGGCGTGCCCTGTAGGAACACAGAGTAGAGATCGCGAGAGTGGACATCTGTACCCATCGGGTACTCCCAAAATGTTGGTTTATCGTCTTTTTCGCGAATCCCATCGCACCAATTGCACCAAGACGGTGATATCCCCTTGTCCTTAATCGGCGCACCACCGGTAACGTGATCCTCAAGCTTCGGATAAGTCAACAGGCCGATGACGACGATGAAGAACAGCCCGAGAATCAACCCAAGCCCAACGAGGAGCGAAGGGTTGCGCCTCGAATAGCTGATCATCGGCGCGACGCGATCGTCGTAGAAACCCGAGGTCCGGCTGGCAAAGGTTGCGGGCCCTGCACCTTCAGGTTCTGAAGTAGCGATCTGCGTCATTATCAGTTTTGGGTGTACTTAACGCGCGGATCGATGAGCGGGTAAATGAGATCGACCAGCATCGTCATGAACGCGAGAGCGATGATTATCGTCATCACGAGTCCCGTTATCTGATTGAAGTCCGAGATACGGATGGCTTGGAAGAGGGTGTTGCCTAACCCTGGATAAATGAATATGACCTCGACCAGCACAGCGCCGGTGAGGAGCGTACCGAATGAGATGGCCAACCCGGTGGTTTGAGGCAATAACGCGTTACGGAGTGCGTATCTCAAGAAGACCCGCCCGCTATTAAGCCCCTTGGCCTCGGCTTGGATCATGAAGTCTTCGCCTTGGGTGTTGATCATCATGCCGCGCATGCCGATGGCCCAGAAACCCACGGCTGAGATCAATATTGCACCGCCGGGTAACACTGCGTGGTGAAGGACGTCGATGGCGAAGGTCAGGCTTAGATTGGGGATGACTCCCGGGTCATAAGGTCCGAATGTGGGGAACCAGCTGAACAGTTTTGCGAATACGATGACCAAGACCAGCCCGAGCATGTATTGTGGGATCGCCGACAGGGTGAGCAATGGCATAAATGCGTAGCGTAGCCAGCCCGGCGATTTAGCCCAGCCTAGAAGCGCTCCAGCCACGGTGCCGAACGTGAACGCCATGGTCAGCGTGACACCCATCAAGCCAATCGACCAGATGATCGAATCGGCGATGATGCTATTGATGGTTCGTGGGTAGTACGAGATCGAGACTCCGAGGTCGAACCTCATCAGGTCGTAAATGTAATTGCGGTATTGAACCCATAACGGTTGGTCGAATCCGAGTCGCTCGGAGTAGACCTTCGCCATTTCATCGATGCCTGATTGGATCGACCCTCCCCGTTGTGCTTCGAGGAGGAGCTTCTCTTTTACAGGATCTTGGCCAGTTAGACGCGGCAGGATGAATATGACCGATCCAGCGATCCAAACCGTTAAGATGAAAAGCAGAACTCGTCGGACGATGAAGTTGCCTGTAAAAGCAGCCACGAATCTCCAGACTGGATTGCCCGAGAGAACGGCGAATTGGCTGTCTCTTGTGATCGCCGCCGAACTAGCCGTGATCTGTGTGTCTGATACCGCCAATGTGACGCTAATTTATCTTGTTCAATCTAATGGCCAAATGGGCGACCTCCAGCACCGTCATTTGCGCTTCACTCAACACGTCAGTCACCCAATATGCGACTACATATTTTTACATCACGCTTCAACGTTAGTCAACTTTAAAGACGATTTGAGACGTTTTGCGCCAAAGCGGGATGTGCTGCGATTAACAGACCTCAAGCCCATGACTGGGCCGAGAACAACGGTAACCGATCCAGGCCAGTTTCGTCTCGCCGTAAGTGACAGGTTTATGCACCCGGCGATCAGGGGTTCAACGGACGAGAAATTCCACCTCTAGGATCCCAACGATCTTGCGCTAGACCACCACGAACCCCCAGACATACCGCCTTCTCAACGCGCTGGGGTCAACCTATTCGAGGGATGGTGGAGCTGACGGGATTCGAACCCGTGACTTCCTGCTTGCAAAGCAGGCGCTCTCCCACTGAGCTACAGCCCCATGGTTTCAAGTCTAGCAACCCCGTCTCCGTACGCCGTGCAGCAGCAAGTCGCGTCTGCAGGGCTCTCGGGTAGAACGCAATTCGGGTGATTAGTTATCATGCTGTAACAGCTTCAGAGAGTTGCCACGCGTATGTCATACGATCAGATACTGAACGTGCCAAAACTTTCGATTATTCTCGCCATAGCGATGTGCTGTTTCGTAGGTCTGATCGGTTGTGGTGCGAGTGACGGCGGAGGAGATGAAACAACAGGCTCAGGGTTTCAGCAGGTGACGGATGTTGCAACGATATTCACTCCGGCACATCTAGATGCGATCGGCTTCAAGAAGTCACGATCGTACGACGTCGAAACGCTCCCCGGTGCGACGGACGCTATATTCGGTTTCTGGCGAATCTCAACTGGTAATCCCTTGGACTTCGAGGTGCGGTTCTACGCAACACACAGCGACGCGGTGGAGATGGGTACGGCGTTGGCGGACGAAGGCTCAGGCTCGGATGCGGTGTTGGACGACACGAAGGCCACTTATAAGGAGGGTGTAAAGAATCGTCGAATGATAGTTGGAAAAGGTACCGGCGGCGGCAGCCAGAGCGGAACCGGCCCACGATACGGCGACTATGCGATATACGGGAATATTGTGATGCTCTGCGCTGGCGCCGAGGTGGTTCAGAGTTTGGAGCGTTGCGAGGAGCTGGCGTTGGCTCTTGCAGCCGCGGCTTCGTAGAAGGCTCATGGTCAGATCGCAGCAAATCCTCATCGGCTTGGCCGCATTGTTCGCGTTGGTTCTTTCCACGCCGATGTTGGCGATCGAATGTGGGACGAGTGGGGACGGCGGCGGAAGCGACGACGCCGGGTTCCAACAGGTCACCGACGTGACGACTACGTTCGATATGACACATCTGGATACGATCGGTTTCAAGAAGGCACGATCGTATGACGTTGAAACGCTCCCGGGTGCGGCCGATGCCGTATTCGGTTTCTGGCGAATCTCCACCGGTGATCCTATCGACTTCGAGGTGCGGTTCTACGCAACACACAGCGACGCGGTGGAGATGGGTACGGCGTTGGCGGACGAAGGCTCAAGCACGGATGCGGCGCTGGACGATACGAAAGCTAAATACAAGGAAGGCGTCAGGGACCGACGAATGATCGTCGGCAAAGGCCCCGGTGGTGGAGGCAGGAGCGGAATCGGCCCTCGATACGGCGACTACGCAATATACGGGAATGTGGTGATGTTGTGCGGTGGTGCCGAGATTGTTCAGGCGTTGGAACGTTGCGAAGAGCTCGCATTGGCACTTGAAGGCGCGGCGTCCCCGTAGATTCGTGGTCAAGTCTCTTCTCATACCAATCGTTGCGATGTAGGTGTTTGTCTTGGCCTGCGGTACCGATGAGGGTGCTGGCGATTCTGACAGCCAGGCGGTGGCGGAAGATGCAGTTGCTCGAGTATTCCCAGTTGATAGACAGTAGGCTCTCGACGACTTGACATCACTAGGGTTGAAAAAAGGCAAGACCTTCGACGTCACCACTCTGCCAGGCGGCGTCGACGCGCATCTTCTTTACTGGTGGGTCAACGGCACCGTAGTCGAGTACGAGGCGCGCTTTTATGAATCCCACGACGCGGCGGTCGAGTTGGGAACGGCGCCGGCTGAGGAGGGCAGCGGCGAGGATGCGATCTTGAACTATGAAAAAGCCGACTATATAGAGGGGATAAGGGATCGGAGAACAATCTTCGATTTTCGCGCGGAGCCTAAACCAAAGTACGGCGCGTATGCGATCTACGGGAATATGGTGGTGCTCTGCGAATGTAGGGACGAAGCCGAGGGTTGGACTCGATGCTGCGCGTTGATAGAAGGTCTCGAAGAGTAACTACCATTTATCGCGACAACCGCCGATGAGCAGTGCTCGCACGATTTCCATTGCCCCGACATCGACGATTCAACGTCTGCATGGTGCTACGCAAAGCGTGAAACAATCTGAAATTCAGTTAGGGTGCCGCACATCTCCTCCTTGCCACCAACCGTTAATCCACAATTTATTGGTATGATTATTCAAACTCGGTATGCGCCCAGTTCGTTATTAAGTCGGCCGCAATAATCGATTGCAGGGTTGATTTCGGCGAATCTTTCAGGAGGGCTTTGCGCCATGACTCAAGGAATTATTCGATTAACTAAATTGCTTCTGGCCGGCGTGTTGTTGTCAGTGATAGCGGTGGCGGGGATCGTCGCTTGCGGCACGGAGGAGTCAGCAACCGACAGCTCAGGCGACTCGGCACCAGCTGCAGCTGGAAACGTTGCTCCTGAAGCACCACCTGGCGTCGAGGTCGTCTCGACCGACGCGGTTTTCAGTATTGACGACTTTGTGAATGCTCCAAACTTCAAGAAGAGCAAGGAGTATGACATCGAGGGCTTGGACGAAGCCACGGCAGCCTTATACGGTTTCCACGGCCCCGATCCCTACAGCAGGCTCGAGTTTGAAATCCGCTTCTACCCAGATCACGAAACTGCGATCACTACCGGTGTGGACTTCGCAAACGAAGCTACCGGCCCGGACGCTGTTATTGCAAAAGACTTGCAACGCTGGGATGAAGGATTGGTTCAGCGCCGCGAGTGCCAAGGCAATGTAAGAGGCTCTCACCACTCTGGTAAGTGTGACAACGCCAAGTATGGCGACTACGTTGTAGCCGGGAACGCCGTGGTCCTTTGCCAAGGGAAGGACTCGGAGACGTCTCTGGCTGCCTGTAACGCACTTATGGCCGACGTGCAATAGAGATCGACGCCCACAGTAAGCCGATGTCTCGGTGGGCATGGTCGCTGCCCGCGGTGGCGGCTTTGAGCGTATGGATTTTCGCACTGATTTCAGTCGGCTGCGGCACTGACTCTTCGGCCGAATCGAGCGGCAATTTAGAGATCGAAATCGTCCGCGAGAACGGTGACTTGGATCGTTCAACGACACAGGGACAACAGATAGTTGTAGTCCCAACACGCTCGACGAGTGTGGAGAAAGTGGTTTCGAGCGAGCCTCGAGAGGTGACGATCATTTCTGCGGGGGCGATGTTCGGCGTTGAAGACTTCGTAAATGCTCGAAACTTCAAGAAAAGCAAGGAGTACGACGTAGCGGGGCTGGAGGGTGCGACAGCGGCTCTCTACGGATTTCATGGCCCCGATCCCTACAATCGCCAGGAGTTCGAGGTGCGTTTCTACCCCGACCACGAGACGGCAATTTCGTTGGGCGTAGATTTCGCGAACGAGGCGACAGGTCGTGATGCCGTAATCGCCAAGGATGTGCAGCGTTGGGACGAGGGGTTGATACAGCGCCGAGAGTGTCAAGGCAATGTAAGAGGTTCGCACCACTCCGGAAAATGCGACAACGCGAAGTATGGAGACTATGTAGTTGCTGGAAACGTTGTGTTGCTATGCCAAGGCAAAGACTCCCAGTCGTCGTTGAACAATTGCAACGCCTTGATGGCGGAACTTCAGTATTAAGGTACCGCGATAATGTTGCCCGTTGATTTGAGAAGGTTTATGCGTGCCCAGATGCTGGTCTGCCTCTTGGCTGTGATGAGTGTTGCAGTTTTGTCGTGCGGAGTCGATGCTCCGGCCGAGTCTGGTGATATTTCGGAAGGCGGAGACAGCGTTGATCCCAGGATTCGTGGCACTGATCGCATCTACACGATCGACGAAATGAAGGCGACGGGTGTCAAGGCCAACAAAGAGTACGACGTTGAGGATCTGCCCGGAGCCGAATCAGCTTTCCGAATGATCTTCAATCAGACGGAGTTCGAGGCACGGTTTTACCCGGATCACCAAACGGCTATAGATCAGGGTTGGGAGTACGCCGACCATGTGACGGGCGACGATGCTGTTGTGACAGGCGACGATGTGTTGTGGGAGGAGGGCGCAAAGGATCGAAGGCGGTGCAGCCGGCATGCTGACACACCGCACTCAGGCTGTTCTTACTCCTCGAGGTACTGGGACTTCGTGGTCATCGGAAATATGGTGCTCATGTGCGAAGGGCTTGAGAGCAAAGCCTCGCTCGATAACTGCGACGATTTCCTGGCGAACGTTCCTTGACAACCTGCCTAGGGCAGATCGTCCACGGCGTCTAGAAGCGCTACGCAGTCGTTGACTGTGAGTTCGCAGAGCATGACGACGTTTCCGGCGACTAGGTAGCTGCCATAGATGCGTCTGCTGGCGAAGCCTGAGCCATCGTGAACTGTGCGGTCGATCGCTTCTTCGGCGGAATTGGCTCCGTGTTCAAGCGCAACCTCGTGAGTAGGGTATGTACGGATCTCGATGTCTCGTTGGTTGAAGAACCCGTATCTCGCATGTGTGGCGTGTGGCAGAGTCGAGACATCGTAAATCTGGTACTCCTTCCATCCACCTGAGACGAATTCTTCGTAGCTAAACGTGGTGTTGGGGCGAGTAGATGAGCTGATGTCTCGTTGGTCGCCGATCGCGATCAAGGCCGTTTCGTCGACTTGGGAAGTTCCTGGCGAGTCGCTTTCGGAGCCCGTTGTGCCACAACCTGTGAGAATGAGCGTGAGCAGGGCTGCGATTGTCGCCACGGCCGAGAGATGAAAACGCATAGGTCGCGATCAGTTTTCGATCTGCTCGATCAGGTCTGTGCAGTCTGTGATGGAGAGTTCACAGAGCATCACGGTGTTCCCGACGACTGCGTATGCACCATAGAGGGTCACAGCTGAAAACCCGGCGCCTCGGCCAGATAGCTTCTCGGTTTCTATCGCAGACTCGGCACTCTCTTGTCCTGCAGTCATCGCCGATTCGTGAGAAGGGTAGAACCTGAGTTCGATGTCTTTTCGATTGAAGAATCCGAACCATGCACTCTCGGCTTCGGGAAGCGTGTCGACCGGGAACTCTTTGTTTTTCTTCCAACCTGCTGATACGAAGTCGTCTACAGAGAGCAGGCTGCTAGGTCTCGTGTACGCCCGAAGTTCAGCGCGGTCGCCGATCGTCACGATGGCGTTTTCGTCTACAGGGGAAGCTTCGGAGCCAGCGGAGTCGGCCGAATCGGCCGACTCCGTGTCAGTGCCACAGGAGACGAGTAGAAGGGCAACTACGAGGACTAGCCCGAAAAGAGTTACGGAAATGAATCGTTTCGGCATTAGGTGGGAGTGTTCGTAGTTCGATTTCGAATCGTCCTGATACAGGATAAACGCGTTGGGCAGAACTATCTATGAACGCCGGATAATCCTGCCTGTGCCCACTCGCCTCCCGAACGATTCTGAGCCTCTGCGAGAGACCACCGTTGACACCACGTCATACCGGCTCCGCTATCCGTATTTCCAGTCACAGTCCCAACCACCGGTCTTCATCCTCCCCGCGTGGCGGAGTGCTGTGACGAGGCCGGATGGGTTGCGGCCAACTCGAAGCCTGTAGAAGGATCTGTGGGGGTACCCTCCAAGAGTCGGTTCAGATTCGGATGCTTTGTCGATCCCCCTCTCCTGAATCCTGTCAGAATGGATACATTTTCCTCGCCACGACGCTCTTTCCGCATCGTGCCCACGGAGGGGAGAGGGTACACGTGCTGCGGTGGTCCTATTGCACAGGACCCACGGCGGGGGAGAGTGCACGCCCTGCGGACGAGGTGGCCCTTTTGCAATAGTCTCCTTTCGTGGTAACGACGGGCTATGTAGCAAGTAACTGGGGAGGGAAAGCGCGTGAGCATTCCCGAACAGCCATGGAGTCATCCAAGTGCCAAGTGAGGAGAGAGAGTGGCTCTCGTCGAGGGGGTTGCCCCAGACGCGAAAGAGCGGCTGTGCGGTATTCATCCGCACAGCCGCTCTCAGATTCGTTTCGAGTTACGACGCTCGTGCTGAGCGATCGTTCATCGAACGCTTCTTCAGTTGACCTTTTCCAGCTTGTGAACCACTAGGCTCCAAGTCAGGTGCCAAGAAGCTTCGTTGACGTAACCGGTCACGTCGACGGCGCCCTTTGAGGCGTCGCCTTGCGGCCAGTTGGTAAAGCGCTTCTCGCTGAAGACGATGCGGTGGTAGAACTCCAAGATCGGAACGTCTGGAAGTTGCTCCAGCCAAATCTTAACTGCCTCGCGCCACAAGTCGTACATCTCGGCGGTGTTCTCTGGCGACGTCTTGGCAATCTCGTCAGTAAGCTCGTCCCACCTGGAGTCTTCCCAGTGGTAGAAGTTCACCTGGTGACCACCAGGAATGTTCACGCTAGAAGACTGGTAGAGCTTCATCGTGAAGTACGGGTCTCGCACGCTACCGCCGTGACCGAACATGAGGCACTCGAAGTTACCTTCTGCCATCCTGCTGGAGGCGTCGGTCGGCTGGCCGTAGTCGGCGTTGATGCCGTGGTTCCTGAGCTGCTGAGCAACGGCGGGACCAAGGTCTACCCATGCGCCGAATCCTACGATGTCGCAGTTGATGGTGTTTCCACCGGAGTCTTCCCAGAAGCCGTCAGAGTTCTTCGTGAACCCGGCGCCTTCGAGAAGCCCGTCACCACGGTCAGGGTCGTAGTCAAGAGTGCTGCGACCGATCTCGTCCATAACTTCGACTGCGATGTCGAAGTATGGCTGGAGTGGCGGGTACTGCGGCATGGTCAGCGGGTTGTACGCCGCTGCGCCGTCGTATGCAAGCTCTCTCAACTCAGCTCGGTCGAGGTAGAAGGAAAACGCCCATCGGACGTCAGGGTCGTCGTAGGGGCCGAACTTTCCGCTGTCGTTGAACGCGATGGATACGGGCCACCAGTCGACGTAGCCATATGGCTCGCCATCAGCAGAGTGGGTGATCAGGTCTGGGTTTTGGTCCAGAGTTTCCTTGATCAGCGCCGGGGTGGTCATGCTTGAGTAGTCAATCTCATCGTTGACGAGTGCCTGCGAACGCTGCTCCTGCGGAACGCCAGGGATGTAGATGATCCGCTTAACTTCCGGAAGCTTCGCGTACTCGCCCAAGTCGGAGGCACCTTCGCCCCACCACGAGTCGCGGCGGTCGAAGATCTTCTGCTCGGTGGTGGTAGTGACCTGCCACGGACCGGTCGAAAGCGGCCAGCCCTTGTCGCGGTCGTAGTCACCGAACTCGGTCCAGTCGCGGCCCTGGTAGTGGTGCTCAGGAACGATGTAGACACCGATGTCGAACTTGTAGGTCATGAGGAACATGAAACGCGGGTCGGGGCGTGACAGGTTCACCTTCGCGGTGTACGTGTCAACCAACTCTGCGTTGCTCATGGCCTCGTCGATGTCCTTACCCCAACGCACCTGCTCTTTGAGCTCTTTAAGTGTGTTGAGTGTGTAGACGACGTCGCCACAATCGAACCCATGTCCGTCGCTCCAAGTTACGCCTTCACGGCAGTTGATGGTCAGCTCGGTGAAGTCGTCGTTGTAGCCCCAGCTCTCGGCCAACCAAGGAATGGTCTCGTCTGCGAATGCGCTGAAGAATGCCAGCGGCTCGAAGATGAGGTTGGGTCCAGCCTGGTGGTTTGCACCGATAGAGTAAGGGTTCCAAAGCTCGTGGTCGATGTATCGGCCTTCGGATCCGCCGTGGAAGAGGATGAGAGTGTCTTCTCGTGCAACTTCACCTGGGTCGATGATGATGCCTTGGGCATCTTCCATCATCGCCTCTTCGGGGGCCGCGGGCTCCGGTGCCGTTGTGGCGGTAGGTGGAACTGACGTTGCCGTCGGAGGAACCGACGTCGCAGTCGGCTCTTCGTCTGCACATGCCCCGATGAACGCCAAGATGGCGACTCCGGCGAGCATGCCTAGCAGCGGCAATCGCCACTTCCTATAGATATCATTCATTGCAGTTGAACCTCCGTCAATGATGTTCAGCTTCTTGATTGTGTTAGCTCTCAAATGGCTCTTTTCGATCAACGCAAAATGCATAGATCCGTGATGCGCGCGTGAGAAAGTCGTCAAGACCGATCAACTACGAATTTCTACTAAATCGTGGTGGATTTGTCAAGGATCAAACCTGCCTGCGCAGACACAAAGAAGCAAGGAATGTTAGTGCTCCACCCTTGACTTGCGGCAGCAGGATACATATTTAAGGGTAATCGTTGGAATACATTTATATGCCTTCGGACTATTGGCCAGCGATCGTAGATTCGTCGAAAGTCAGGAAGAGATGTGAAGTGCGAACGCGATGCTTCGAATTAGGCTGGATAAAGAGATTCTGATTCTCAATGACCATTCCGACACAAATCCCCACCCAACGCCTCCTTCTCCGTCCCTTCGCGCTCGACGACGCGGAAGACGTTTTCGCGTACGCCCAGGACTCTGAGTGGTCGCGGTTCCTCCCGGTACCTAATCCTTACTCGTTCACCGACGCGGAGGAGTTTGTCGCACTCTGCGTCTCAAGAAATTGGGATGAGACGCCGAGTTTCGCTATCGAGCTGGAAGGGGCCGTTATAGGTGGCATCGAGCTGCAGATTGAAGCTGCCCAATCGATGGCATCGCTACACTACGCTATCGCAAGGCGACGCTGGAACAAGGGACTGATGACAGAAGCGGCTCTCGCAGTCGTGAGATGGGGTTTCAACGAGTTCGAGTTGGCCAGAGTCTTCTCGTGGGCCGATGTGAATAATGTGGGCTCGTGGCGAGTGATGGAGAAGATAGGCATGAAGCGCGAGGGCGTGCTGAGAAGTCATGGAATAACCCGCGGAGAGCGATGCGATTTTTGCTACTATGGCATCTTGCGCGATGAGTGGGCGCGAGCGCAAGCGTAAGTGTCGGTTGAGTGGCGGAGGGTGCGGGATTCGAACCCGCGAGGGGGCTCAACACCCCCAACCCGCTTAGCAGGCGGGCGCACTAGGCCTCTATGCGAACCCTCCGCGCCAGGTACTCGTATTCTATGCCTTCGTTCAGCTGATGAGTTTGCGTCGCAGCAGGTAGAGCGCTAACGGCGCGACCAACAACGTCATCAACGTCAGAAAGAAGGCGTCCCAAATTATCGCGGCGTCGATTTCGCCAGTGGCGAAGGCCCGGGCCATGCCTACGGCTGGCGCGAGCGGGATGAAGTTGGAGATGAAGGCGGCCCAATCGGGCAAAACCTCGAACGGGAAGAAGATGCCGCTGAACATGAACATTGGGGTCCCTACGACGGTGAAGACCAACCCGACGAACATGGGATGAGGGGCGGTTGACGAGAAGAGGAATCCGATGCAGCTGAAGAGTATCCCGGTCACGGCTACTGGGATGACGATGAAAACGATCGTCCATTCGTTGATCCAACCGAACGCTAGGGCGACTGCAACAATCGATACCGAACTCAACATCGCGCGTGAGGTGGCCCATGCGACGTCGCCGATCAGAACCTCCAAGACCGACAGAGGAGCTGTGAGCTGCGTCTCGTAAAGCTGGTTGTCCATACGGTTGTAGGCGCCCATCGAGCACTCGACCATCGAGGTGAACATCGCGCTGCCGATGACGATTCCGGGTGCGACGAATTCGGCGTAGGAAACATCCGTTCCCGGCACTGAATCGACCAACCGGGCGATACCGATGGCGACGCCTACCAGCATTGCCACAGGTTCCACGACTATGAAGGCCAGCGCGTACTTCCAGTAACGGATGAACGCGTACCAATGCCTGAGCCAGATGGCGCTTATGCTTCTGATCCGAATGCCGAAGAAGATTGGAAGCCCCGTCGGCAATGCTGCAGTCTGCCAAGTCCGTGTCGTCATTCGTCTCGCAATCCTCTGCCTGTGAGAGCTAAAAACACATCTTCAAGGTGCGCGTCGCGATAGGTGACACGCATGTCGAGCACGCCACCAAGCGATTCCAAATCGGGTCGTTCACCGGACGGGGCGGTGACTACGATGCGCTTCCCAACCTCGCTGAAGTCTCTTCCTTCGTCCCTCAATCGCCTGCGAAGCTCCGATTTCTGTTTCGAGGTGGCGGAATCACCAATGTTCAATATCGCCACCTCTCTGCCCACATGACGCTGCACCACCTCTTCGGGCGTGCCAATATCGAGTATCTGTCCATGATCCATGATCGCGAGACGGTCACACAGAGTTTCGGCTTCGACCATGTAGTGCGTGGACATGAGCAACGTCACACCTTCTTGCTTCAGTTCACTGAGTTGCTCCCACACTCGGTTTCGACTCTGCGGGTCGAGTCCGGTCGTTGGTTCATCCATCACGAGCAGGAGCGGGCTTGTCATCATCGAACGGGCGATCGCCAGACGCCGTTTCATGCCGCCGGAGAGGGATCTGGTGTCCGATGAACCTCTATCTTCTAAATTGAAGAAACTCAGCACGTCGGTTGCTCGATTACGTGCTTCCTTGAGCGAGAGCCCCGAAAGATAGCCATAGGTCTCGAGGTTCTTTTCGACCGAAAGTTGTATGTCGACGCCATCGTGCTGGGTCACAACACCGATCAGGTTGCGGGCATCGCGGCCAGACTTGATCACATCGATGCCCACTACGTGAACCGAACCTTCGTTAAGCGGCGAGATGCCAGAAACGATCTTCATGGTCGAAGTTTTGCCGGCGCCGTTCGGGCCCAGCAAACCGAAAGTCTCGCCTTTGTGGATCTTGAATGACACGCCATCGACCGCGGTGAAGTCGCCGTACTTTTTGACGACATCTTGAACATCGACGACGATGCTGTTGTTGAATCCTGAATATTCCATTGCAAATGGGGAGAAAGACGCGCCGATAAGTGGCGCGTGAGTGGGTTAGAGGGCGACGGGCTCGGTCAGGTCATCTCGATGGTCGAGACGAGGTGCCGTGCTCATTCAATTGTAAATGTGAAGCTTGAATTACACCAAAGGGTGTGGCGAGGTTATTCAGCCCGGTGTCTCACCGATCCAGACCTCACCTCCCTCAAAGTACTCCTTCTTCCAAATCGGCACGATCTCCTTGAGGCGGTCGACGAAGTAGAGGCTGGCCTCAAAGGCTGGGCGCCGATGCGCTGCGCTGACGGCCAATACCATGCTCGTTTCGCCAATGTCGACGCGGCCAGTGCGATGACACACTGCGACGTCGCCGATCTCCCAACGATCGTTCATCTCCGTGATGATCTGTTGCATTGTCGCCTCGGCCATCGGAGAGTATGACTCGTACTCGAGGTGGAGAACTCGACGCCCCTCGTTGTGATCCCTCGTGATTCCGTGAAATACGACGATCGCACCATCGCGATCGGACCCGACCTTGCCAATGACCGACTCCACGACGATCGGATCCGGAGTAATCCAGACATGGCCTGCACCATCTGAACCGCCGCTGACCGGTGGGATAACCGCGATTTCGTCGCCATCTCCGACCATCGTGCTCCCTGTGGCGTAGTCACCGTTGCGGGCAAACATCAGGTTGGAAGGCAACACGGCATCGCCTGGCGTCTGAGTGCACGCGGCGGCCACGGCATCAGAAATATTTGAGTTGGAATCTACGTCGACCGACACGCGCCCGGTTCCGGCTCGTTCTCGTGCGCCTGCGAAGAATAAAACCGTTACCTTCATCGAGTTCTTGGATCTAGGGTGATTGTGAGATTCAGTGTCAAGCGTAGCAAAGCGAAGGGACAAGGGCGGCACAAGGTGGCCGAGAGTGCGTGCACCCGCCCTTCGACGGGCTCAGGGCGACCCTTCGATAGGCGGCGGAACGGACGCTTAACATGCGGCCGCCGCGCAGCACCCCGCTTCGCGGGGAAGGCGAACGGGTATACGGGTTTCTTATGTTTGTGAGACAGTCGGGGCCGCAATGAGGAGAGTTTCGCGATGTTCATTCCTCTCGGACGGTGGGTTTGCCTCCCCGTCCGTTTTGGGTCTGCCGGTTCACAAGTAATGAGCCTGCCTCTCCGTAAGCGGTGGGCTTGCCTCTTCGTTCGTGGTGAGCCTGTCGAACCATGAGCCGCGTCATGGATGCCCACCCTTAGACGAACTCAGGGCGCCCCTTCGACGGGTTGCGGAACGGACGTTTAACATGCGGCCGCCGCGCAGCACCCCGCTGCGCGGGGAGGGCGAACGGAGAGGCGGCTCCGGGTCGGATGCCTGGGAAGTGGTTGGCATCTCGTGCGATAGAATGGACGCTTGATCATGCTGAGCGAATATTTCTTCGTTTCAGCGCCTCGTTAATTACTGGAAAACATCAAACAGATCTATGGTTCGACTGAGACTTAGAAGAATCGGCGCCCGAGGGCGTCCTTACTACCGAATTGTGGTAACCGATCAACGCAACGCCACACGTGGCAAATTTATCGAGCAGATCGGTTTCTACGACCCCTTCCCCGATCCTCCGCAAATCGACATCGATGAGGAGAAGGCGCTGAAGTGGCTACGCAACGGTGCACAACCGTCGGAGGCTGTTGCGTGGATGCTCAAGACTAAGGGGATAACTGAGAAGGTGGCGGTCGCCGATGCTTGAAGATGAAGAGGAAATGAACGTGGAGGCGGTCGAAGACGAGATCGTAGAGCCTGGTGACGAACCGGCCGAGGCGTTTGACGAATTAGTCGAAGAAGAAGACGACGAATTTTTGCCCGTTGCCGATGATGTTGAGGGCGAAACTGCGATGCGTCAGATGATCGACTACATCGCTCGCGCGCTGGTCGAAGACACCGATGCCGTTCAAGTAGATTCGACTTGGAGAGACGATCGACTGATCGTAAATCTAAAGGTCGCCGAAACCGATAAGGGCAAGGTGATCGGTCGGAACGGCAGAGTCGTGCAAGCGATGCAATCGTTGCTGCGAGTTGCAGCCACAAAGTCGAATCTGCGCGTTAATCTCGACGTAGAGTGACAGCCACGGGAAACGGTCGAGTTGTCGTTTCCCCCTCGCATGAATCCTCTCCCACGGAGGGGATAGGGCATAGGCGCTTAGGAGGATGATATGTCTGGTCATTCGAAATGGAGCACCATTAAGCACAAGAAGGGTGTGACCGACGCTCGTCGGAGCCAACTCTTCACCAAACTCACGCGTGAGATCACTGTCGCCGCGCGCGAGGGCGCGCCAGATCCTGAGATGAACTTCAGGCTGAGATTGGCTATCGACAACGCCAAGGCTCAGAACATGCCAAAAGATACGATCGAACGGGCGGTCGCGAAGGGATCGGGCAAAGGCGCTGATGGATCAGATCTCGAGGAACTCACCTATGAGGCCTACGCGCCGGGCGGAACGGGGATCATCATCCAGTTGGTCACTGACAATCGAAACCGCTCCACATCCGCAATCCGCTCAAAGGTGACCCGTAGCGGAGGCAATCTAGCTGCGAACGGTGCGGTCTCGTGGAACTTCGAGCAGAAGGGTTTGATCAATCTGGAGGTAGAGGGTATCGACCCTGACGAGGTGGCGCTGGAGGTGATGGAGTTCGGCGCTGAAGATGTAGATGTTGAAGAGGCGTCAGTGAGCGTGACGGTGCCGTTCGGCGAATTCGCAAGGGCCAAGGAAGAGTTGGAGAAGATGGGGAGCGTGCGGATCGAGCAGGCCGAGCTTGCGATGATCCCCAATACCACGGTCGAGCTCAACAAGTCCCAAGCCATGCAGACGCTACGCCTGCTCGACGAGTTAGAAGCTCTGGACGATGTTTCGAAAGTCTTCTCGAACGCCGATTTCCCCGACGAGGCCCTTGAGGAGTACGTCGCTCAACAATCTGGCTGAGGAGCGTCGAAGTGAATCTCTCTCCCGACTACGTCCGAGGCGTGATCAATCGTGCGCTCGACGAAGATCTCGTATCGAACGATGTCACAACGCGTGCGACTCTTGGCGGGTCGGGTGTCCTTGCGACCGCGAATTTCGTAGCTAAGGCCCCGGGTGTCATCGCCGGCGTCGAGGTAGCGACAAAGACGTTCGAGGTCTTGGACCCGTCTCTTGCTACGTATCGTCTTCTTCCGGACGGTACCCGAGTGGAAGGCGGCGAGGTCATTGCCACCGTTTCGGGCAGTGCCGAGTCGATACTTGGGGCCGAACGCACTGCGCTCAATTTATTCCAACGGATGAGCGGCATCGCCACGTTGGCGGCCCGATACGTCGCCGAAATCCTAGGGACCGAGGCCACGATAGTTGACACTAGGAAGACTGTTCCAGGACTTCGTTTGTTGGACAAGTATTGCGTGGCCGTGGGCGGAGCGCGCAATCATCGCCTCAACTTATCGGACGGCGTCCTTATCAAAGACAACCACATTGCCGTGATGCGAAGCAAGGGCATGTCGATCTCAGATATCGTGGTCCACGCAAGGGAGCGATCTCCCCACACCGTCAAATTGGAGATCGAAGTTGAGAAGGTGTCGGAGGCTATCGACGCGATCGACGCTGGCGCCGATATCGTGATGCTTGACAACATGTCGGTGAGCGAAATGCGTCGGGTCGTCGAGGAAAATGGTAAGCGAGCGTTGTTGGAGGCATCTGGTGGCATCACGCTTCAAAACGTGCGTAAAGTGGCCGAAACGGGCGTCGACCTAATCTCGATTGGGGAGTTGACCCACTCGCCGCCAGCACTCGATATTTCTCTCGACCTGGTGGCCAAGTAGCTCGTTGTTAACGACGCCGTGGGCGGAGTCGATCGCTGGAGTCGAGGAGGAAGGTGGCAGGGCCCGCGTTCGTCAATTCAACGTCCATCATTGCGCCGAAGACGCCCAGCTGGACGTCGACCCCTGTGCCGCGGAACGCCACTGCGACGTCATCAAATTTCGGACTAGATACGTCTCCTGGGGCTGCCCCGGTGAATCCGGGCCTGCGCCCTTTTCTGGTGTCGGCGTAGAGTGTGAACTGGCTCACGAGAAGCACGCCGCCGTCAACATCTTTTAAGGAGAGATCGAAGCCAGATTCGCCGTCGATCGGATTGAATATTCGTAAATTGACGGTCTTGTCGACCAAGTAAGAGACGTCAGCATCATCGTCGTCGTGAGTGATGCCGACGAGGATCATGAGACCCTTTCCGATTTCGCCTGTTACTTTACCGCCTACTGTTACGCGAGCACGGCTTACACGTTGAATAACGAAGCGCATCGAGAGATTCGGAGTCAGTCAGATGATGTAGACGAAGATTCCTTCTTGGCGGAGGATTTCTTCTCGGATGAACTCGAAGATGACAGTTCCGATTTTTCGGACCTCGATTCGGACTTCGAAGCGGATCCGTTCCGGCCGTAGTCGGTGGAGTAGAAGCCGGAGCCCTTGTAAAGGACCATCGGCACGGTCGGGAGTCTAGAGGCGGTCGAACCGCATTCGGCGCACGTAGCCACGGGTTTGGAAGAGTAGCTCTGCGACTCCTCGAACGTGTGACCGTTGGTGCATTTGTAATCGTATCGGGGCATTAAGAAGCTCTGCGTTTGGTGGCTATACGGTGTGAGACTCGTCGGGGCGAAGATCCACCGCGTCGTACCGTTTCCGCCACCCGCGTAATCATACCAAAGGGCATTGCAGCATTGGGAGGGTGGGGCTGCTCGATGGCTCCCTGCAACAATGGGATTACCTTCGACAGGCTGCGGAACGGACGCATAACATGCGGCCCCCGGGCAGCACCCCGCTGCGCGGGGAGGACGAACGGTGGGGCTTTTCGGCACTTCGGCACTTCGGCTCCATGCGCGTAGGCGCGTAAAGATCCTCGCCAAAGAGCGGTGGGATGAGGCTGGTCACGCTCTCGTCTGGAGGGGTTGGTTTCTCTTAACGATCCTCTTTCCTGAATCCTCTCCTGAGGAGGGTAGAGGGTGCACGCCTTGTAGGTTTGTCGCTGGGTCTATGTCATTGGTTCATCGGTTGTAGCCGGTGTTGTCGTAAGGTGTTCGAATCGTCGCCGCGCCTTCGGCTCGGACGGATTCGCGCTTGCGCTGTGTGCGGCGGCTCTTGCGAGCGGTGTTTGGGGGCGGGTCTTCTCGGGGGTGTCTTTCCCGGGGTTGTCCGCCTTCTGCGAGGAGTGTGTCGCCACCCTTTCGCCGCGGTTGATTCTTCCGGCGTCGCCGTCGCCTCCGACGCGGCGGCCCGAGGGGCCTCGATCAGGAGGTCTCGGCCCTTCATCGCCAACAGTTCCAGTTCCTGGATCCTGACGCCGTGCGGGGCGCCCGCGCGACCTGCGGCCTCCGCCGCCCGATTCAGCGGGATCGTCCTGGGGCCCGTTCTGGCGCGGGTTGCCCCGTGCGCCGTCGGATCGGTAGAGCGGAGCCGGCTTCGCTCCGCGCCTGGACGTTCTGCCTTCTCCCGCCTCGGGATGGGTTTTCGACGTTTCCCCCATCGACGCGTGCGGCGTCTCGGGGGCGTGGTGAGGAAGCGTCGCCGCGGACCCGGGCGCCGTTGGCGTGCACCGGAAGACGCGCCGGAGGGTGTTGTCCACGCGGCGAAGTGGCTTATCGTCCGCGCTTCCCTTCTGCCCCCGCCCCGTCGGCCGTCCAGTGTCCATGTCCGCTCTCTTCCTTCCCGCCTGTGGTTTCTCGTCCGCGCCCGTCGGCGCGGCGACGCTTCTAAACGGGCGTTCTACCCATTGTTATAGAACATGTGTTCTTAAATGGCAAGTTGCGGGCTGGGCCCTTTGACAGGTTGTGGAACGGACGCGTAACATGCGGCCCCGCGCAGCACACCGCGGCGCGGGGAGGGTGAACGGTGCCGGAGAAAATCGGATGCTCCGAACGTCCCCCTCACCTCTTTGGCTGGTGCGCAAAGGTCCTGATGATACGGATGCATCGTCCGCGCCACGAGGCTCTTTCCGCATCGTCCCCGGGAGGGGAGAGAGGCGGCACCCTTCGAGCGGACTTGGGGAGTGGTTGCTCTTGCTTTCTTCTTAGTCGCCGCGTTCGCGGCGAGTGGGATGACGAGTCAAGGTAGGACGCCGGGCGTCGGTTCGGATGATGGTTCTACATCTTGGTCCGGCGCCAGATCATGGCGAAGACGCCGAGGCCGAGGAGGACGAAGACGATGAGCATCGTCGGGTTGGGGCTGGGCCACTCTTCGCCTTCACCACCGGTGAAGTAACCGCCCGGAGTAGGTGTCACGGGGATTACCGTCGGTTCAGATGTCGGCACCGTGACAATATAGATCGGAGTCGGTGGAACTTTTGTCGGAAGTGGCGTCGCTTTGGCGGTCTGGTCTGCGTCTGGGGCGTAGGTTGGAAGTCCGGGTATCGTTGGCGGCAACTCGTCGAATGTGAATGAGCTGGTCGGTTCCGGAGTCGGCGCCGGGGCGAGTCCGTACGAGGTACGCCAGTCGTTCTCCAACTCGGTCAGGTCTGAGCCGTAGACAGACAACATAGCTTCGTCGATCTGATCGCCTTCATTCAATCGAGCGACCAAGTTGCCCAGTTCTCGTGCTCCATATTTTTCCGCCAGGTAAGCGACGAAATCCGTTGCCTGAGCGTAGAAGACTCCGATGTCTCTGCGCTTTCCAGGAACCGAATTCATCTTCCTGAAGCTCATCGTTTCGCCTGCTCGGAGATGAGGGGCGAACGTTGCCTTCGGCAGTGTTCGGGATCCAGTTTCGAAGTAGCTTGCGATGCCTTCGTTGAGCCATGCGGGAGATCTTCCCCTGAGCGGTGAAGGGAACGCCTTGTCATATATAAGGTGCGTCAGTTCATGAGTAAGCACTGACGTCGATGGCGAGGCCATGATTGTCAGGTTGTACCGGGCGTATGCGAAGCCGCCGAAAAACGTGCCGTCGGTGGCTGCCTCGCTGATCATTGGTCCGTAACGGGTGAGGTCTCGAAGATTCGGGAATATGACAGCGCGCAGTGGCGGCGTCTCGCTGATCCCTAGTGCGGATTTGATCCTAGGGAGTCGGGCGCTAGTTTCGGAGTGAAGCCGCGTCATGGCGTTTGGGTTGATGCCGTAGTAGATCAGCTCGAGATCGTCGCCCGCTATGCGTTGCCATTGGCGATCCGCATCGATATTCTCGATCACGTATTTGCTCGATTCGACGACGGTCCCATCGGAAGTCGTGAACTCGAAATTAAGATCGAACACGGTTCCGGGAGGATAGTAGGCCGGCGACCGGACATCGATCTCGAACTTGGCATCCACCCTCTTCCCGGCCTCGAACTCGGGATACGCGTAGGAGGATATGGTGTTGTCGCCATGCGGACGGTAGTACGCCTTAAGAGCCACGATTTCGTCTGCAAATTCGGCGCTCACCGAAATTGCGATGTTGTCGCCCAACTCAACTTGGTAGCGAACCTCTTCATTGATCGCCGCGCGAGGCGCTTGAGACGCGACCTCGTCTGGATTCGAAATCAGGAGTACGAGAGTGGTGACGGAAGCGATCGCGGTGAGTGAGATGACTCTGCGGGTCAATGAGAATGAATGTTGGAAGGAATCGATCATCAACAGGTCGTACAGTGTGAGGCTTGTACAAATATACGAAGCAACGACTCAAAACGATTTTTGCGTTGATGTAAAGTTGATGCGATCAGCGATCGTGACCTCTAGTCGTATGATTCGGTACCTGAATACGAAGCTGCCGGTCGTTGATTGATTTTCCGGCTCTGAAAGGCTATTCGCATGCGTTACTACCAGTTTCGTCACAACGGCGATGTGCACGTTGGCGTTGAGTTGGAGGAGGGTTCGGTCGTTGATCTGACCTCATTGAACGGCGAGGCCGATTCAACTTTGTCGCTGTTCAAGGCGGCGAGTCTGACCGGCGAAAGTATCGATACGGTGGCGATGCGCATCGTGGGCGACGCCAACCCCGGGGACTTGACTGTGGAGGAGTTGAACTCGTCGGACGGCGACGTTGATCTGCTGCCTCCGATCTTCGCTCCCGAGGTGTGGGCATTTGGTGTCACATATATGGACAGTATGAGAGAACGTCAGGCTGAGAGTGGTTCACCCGATGTGTACGCGCAGGTTTATGACGCAGATCGGCCAGAGGCGTTCTTCAAGTCAACAGCCGAGAGGTTGGTACCGCCGTTCAAACATGTCGGGATCCGAGCCGACTCCGAATGGGACGTTCCGGAACCTGAATTGGCCTTCGTGCTCTACGGAGGCGAGATCGTCGCATACACGGTAGGCAATGACATGAGTAGCCGATCGATAGAGGGTGCAAACCCCTTGTATCTGCCTCAAGCCAAGGTCTACAACGGGTCGTGCGCGATTGGGCCTTGCATCGCAACTCCCGGAACAGTCGGGGATCCCCAATCATTGGACGTTTCGTTGACGATTGAAAGGGATGGCGAGACAGCGTTCCACGGCTCTTCAAACACTTCACTTATGAAGCGCAGCTGCGCGTACTTGGCCGATTGGTTGCAGCGTCACAACACTGTGCCAAATGGGACTACGGTCTGCACGGGTACGGGCACGATTCCACCGCCAGAGTTCACGCTACAAGATGACGATGTCGTGAAGATCGAGGTTGAGAACATCGGTACGTTGGTCAATCCGATAACCACCGTTTGAGCGTAGTGACTCTCATGCGATTCGATGTGCAACTGATGAGGCCGATCGGTGTCGCTTTCATAGCTGGATTCGCGGCGGTGACTGCGCTCGCAAGTGCTTGCGGCACCGACCCTGACGGCAACTCGGCAGATGCCGCAGCCGCGCCCACGTTTGCGCCAACGCCGACTTACATCGTGATCGTATTCACTCCGACGCCTCCTCCTCCTCCAACTCCGAAGCCGACTCCGCGGGCTGACAACTTGGTTCCAGTGCAATTCCCGGAGGATTTGGGATCGTATTCGCTGAATCCGCCACAAGACGAAGACTCGGCTGAGCAACTTTGGATGGAATACTTATCGGATGGAGTCATATTCAGGGATGACGGAGATCCTATCCATATGTGCGCGGATGGCAGGATGCTGTCCGATGATCAGAACATCAGGCCAGGCATGACATGGCGCATCGGCTGGACCGAAGACATGACGTGGAGGAAGTGGTGGGAGGTAGCCCTTTTCATCAAGAATCGGCGAGGTCGGGAGTTCATGGCGACTTTGCTTGATGCCACCGACGAGGAGTTCATCGGTGCTATCCCATCGGAATCGGGGTTTGGGTTGTTCAAAAGCGATTTGTGCTAAGCGGAGGCTCGTGAGATCGTCCACGCTCGAACCTGCACACGGTGACCAACGATTAAGATTAAGAATTGCTGTTGACTGCGTGGTTGGGAGGCGGATTCCGGAACTGAGGTCATATTGAGGAACGAACAAATGGGTGCAGCGGTCGTAGAGGATCGTGATCACGACGTCACTTTCGTCAGTGAATTCGCATTGCGGTTGAGAGAAAACGTGCAGCGGATTTTTGTAGGAAAAGACGATGCGATCGATTTGGCGTTGGTAGCGCTGTTGGGCCGAGGTCACGTCCTAATTGAAGACGTACCCGGTACGGGGAAGACGACACTGGCAAAGGCATTGGCCGCGTCCCTCGGGCTCGAGTTCAGGAGGATCCAGTTCACACCCGACCTGGTGCCTTCCGATGTGCTGGGCGTCAACATCTACAACTCCGGCGCACAAACTTTCGAGTTCAAGCCAGGGCCGATTTTCACCCAGATACTTTTGGCCGATGAAATAAATCGAGCCACGCCGAGGACACAATCGGCACTGTTGGAAGCGATGCAGGAAGGGCAGGTCTCGATCGACGGCGTCACAAACATCCTGAGCGCGCCGTTTTTCGTATTGGCCACATTGAACCCGGTTGAGATGGAAGCCACGTTCCCGTTGCCCGAAGCACAGCTGGACAGATTTTTATTGCGGCTTACGATCGGATATCCGTCGGATGCCGAAGAGTCGGCTATGCTCCAGCGGTTCCAGAGCGGCAATGAATCGGTGTTTCTCGACACATGTGCCACGGCGGAGGATGTGGAGAGAGCGCGAGCCGTTGTCGTAACGGTGCGCATCGAGGAGCATGTGCGGCAGTATCTGCTGGCTGCCGTCAGGGCGACGCGAAACAATGCCCAGATTCGACTGGGAGCAAGCCCTCGAGCATCTTTGGCTTTGCAACAGGCCGTGCAAGCCCGCGCAGCGATGGATGGTCGCGACTACGTGATGCCCGACGACGTGAAGGATCTGGCGCCTGCAGTGTTGGCACACCGAGTGGTGTTGGAGCCCAGTATTCAACTGCGTCGACGAGATGCCGCCCAGATAGTTAAAGATGTGGTAGACCAGATCCCAGTGCCGATAGAGCGGTGATTCGGCACGGGCGATAGCGCTCGAATTCATTCATCGCGTTCCCTCTCCGGAGGTTAAAACTTGGTCAACCCAGTTCTGAAATCCCTGGGAACTAGACGGACAAGCGATCTGCGTTCACCGGACGTGATCGGCGGCATCTTCATGTTCGTGATGATTTTGGTCGTTGGCGTAGGTGCAGGGACGGGATCGGCCCTTACGGTGGCGCTCGGTGCGACCGCCTTCGTCGTATCTGGAGGGGGCGTGCTTTGGTCCAAGCTTTCACTTGAGCAAGTGACGTACGATGTGCAGACCTCGGATACTCATGTGTTTGTTGACGATGAGCTCGAGATAGCGATGACTCTTGAGAATCGCAAGCCGTTGCCGGTGCCATGGGTCCAAACGATCGAGTTCATGCCGGCAGGCCTACTGCCTTTCGAAACTGACAAAGCAAGACGACGCGCCTACGCTGGAGGCAGCGAGATCGTCGAGACCACCAGCTTAGCGGCTTACGAAAGAGTCCGCTTCCGTCACCAACTCCGCGCAACCCATAGAGGATTCTTCTCGTTTGGACCGACTGAGTTGCGGAGCGGAGACCTCTTCGGATTGTTCGGCTCTGTAAGACGGGATCCTCGCTCATCGATGGGCGTTACGGTCTACCCGAAGATCGTGCCACTCGATGGTTTTCACCTGCCGTCCGCGCGTCCCATCGGAGATGCGTTGAGCCGGAACACGCTAATCGATGATCCATCGAGGCCCAAGAGTGTTCGGGAGTATCGCCCCGGCGATCCAATGAAACGGATCGATTGGAAGTTGAGTGCCAAGCAGGGCGAACTTGCAGTCAGGACTTTCGATCAGAGCGTCAGCAACGAAGTAGTGATAATGCTCGAGTCGGCGACGGTTGACACGGCTTGGCATGGATATCGCTACGATGTTCTCGAGGCCGGCGTAACTGGGGCGGCTTCGATAGCGTCCCGATGTGTGGACCTTGGCTACCGAGTCGGATTCATGGGCAATGGAGTCCGGCCAGGAAGGGGGGTGATGTCAGTCATCCCGCCTGGTGATGGACCGAGCCATCTCCGAGAGATACTCGAGGCTTTGGCATTCGTGCACCCGCTTTCCTTCTTGCCCCTTGAGAAGCTCGCCTTGGAGCGAGGGTTTCACGCGGTGCCCACACGTGCAGCGATTGTATTGGTGGCGGGCCTCCTCCGTGAAGGCGCGGTGTCGTATCTCGCCGAATCTAAGGTCAGGGGTCACGACGCGATGGTGGTTTGGGTAGGCAGAGAAGATCCCCCAAGAGTGACTGGAATGCGCGTGCTCGATATGCGCGCAAACTTCAAGATCGAAACCGACTTAGACGACTTCTTGTTCTCGGTCAATGACGAGGTTAACGAGCAGCAGTCTCGTTACGCGGGGCCTTCAACCGGTTCTCCGAATGTCTGAGTGGCGAAATCAGATAGTTTTCCTCGCTATAGCGGTCGCCGAGAGCGTGATCTTGTATGCGATTCTCGGAGTTATTGGGCAGGCGTTGGGTATGGGTGGATCACCACTGCCGTGGTCGACAATCGTTCTGGTGTACCTGATAGGGATGTTCACTTCGTGGTTTGTGGGCGGACTAAAAGGCGGGATACAAAATATCGCACTCGCCTATGGAGGTATCGGGTTGGCAACGGTCTATCTGGCGGTTGCGACTTTTCGCTTCAAACCTGGCTTCAACTTCGACTTCTACTGGATCTACCACGTCTTCGACCGCCAATTGTCGGGCGAGGCCGTGGCTGCAGTTTTTATAGCTTTGATCACCGCGGCGATCGTATGGCGTCGGACCAGCAGGATCATGCGAGACGACCGTGATTCCGCTGACCATCTGAAGCGAGTGTTCAAATTTGGTCTCGTTATACTCGCAGTCGCGTTGGTCGTTGACGAATTGGTCAGCGAACCGGCGGGATACGCTCGATTGCTGGTGCCTTACTTCGTCGCGACGCTGGCCGGCATGGCAGTGGCCCGTTTGCCCTACGACTCCCCGGTCGCAGGTCGCTGGGCGAAGATTATCTTAGTTGCACTCGGCGGCTTCATCGGGTTAGGTCTCATCGCCGGTTACGCCGGCGGCCGGTTCGGCTCAACGGGCCTGAACGCCTTATTCGCCCTCTGGGGATGGATTGTCGACGGGATCATATGGGTAATCAGGTGGCCACTCACTGCGATCGGCTGGTTATTGGCGATGATCATCGAGTGGCTGCGCTCGTTGTTCAATGTCGAACCTCCCGAGCCCGAAGCTCAACAGGGCGTCGGAGAACGTCCAGAGTTTCCAGAGCGCGAAGCTCGGGAAGCGGTTGGTTCCGACTGGGTAGAGGCAGTGCTAGAGGCGCTGCAGTGGCCGTTGACGTTCTTGCTCTTGTTTGTCCTGCTGGTGATATTGGCGCTGGCTTATCGAAGAATAGTTCGCAGATTAGCCAACGACGACGGCCTTGAGCGAGAGTCGATAAGAGACGAGGTCGACGATGTTTCATACCTCGATCTGCTGAAAGGGCTGTTGCCGGAATGGATGACTCGTCGAGGTCGAGGACGCTGGTTGTGGCGGTTCCCAGATGTGGATGGAATTCGAGAGATCTTCCAGCTCTACTTCGAGACTCTGGAGTTGGCGGTGGAGCGTGGCATGGTATTTGATCCGAATCGAACTCCTACCGAGCGTCGGGATTATTTGGGCATCTATCTACCTGGAGCGCCAATCGAAGACATCACTGCTAGATTCAACAAGGCGTGTTACGGTAACGTGCTGAGCGAGGTGGAAGAGGTGGAGGCTCTGCGTGAGAGGTTGCTCGACGCGGTCGATGCATTGGACGCCGGAACGGTTGAGGCGGCGCCGACGCCCGCGGGCGCCTAACAGCAAACGGCGCTGAACGGGATGCTAGCTCTTGCGCGCTTCTCGCGCTTCATGTAGCTCATCCTGCCTCAAGGTCTCGCGGTATAAGCGACTGCTGGCCTGGGAGGATTCCAGCTGCTCGGGCACTCTGATCACGCGCAGCAGGTTGGTGCTCCCGGAGTAGCCGATCGGGAGGCCTGCCACGACAACGATGCTGTCGCCGTGTTTGGCATAGCCGAGGTCTTGGGAGATGTCTGATGCAAACCTGAACATCTCGTTTAGGTCGTGCATGGCATCGACTAACACCGAGGTGATCCCCCATCGCATCGATAGTTTGGCGGCGGTTACCGCGTAGGGAGAGAGCGCCAATATGGGCGTGCGCGGCCGGAACGCTGCCACCCTTGCGGCGGTGGTTCCGCTTTCAGTGAACGTGATGATCGCCTTCGAACGGAGCCGGTCCGCGGTGGTTGCGGCGTCGTAGGCGATTATCGAATCGATCTGCGCGTTGCGACCTTCTTTCTCGACGATGTTCATTCTTCGGTCGCGAAGCATCTCGGTTTCGAGGAAACGCTCGGCACGTTTAGAGACGCGTGCCATGAAACGGACGGCAGCAATCGGATACCTGCCGATGGAAGTTTCCGCGGAGAGCATCACCGCGTCGGTGCCGTCCCGAACGGCGTTATAGACGTCTGTCGCCTCTGCGCGAGTCGGGTAGGGGTTGTCTCGCATCGATTCGAGCATCTGCGTCGCGGTTATAACTGGTTTACCGACCTCGTTGGCCATGCGAATCATTCGTTTTTGGACTGTTGGCACCAAATGCAGAGGCATCTCCACGCCGAGGTCGCCCCTGGCGACCATGATTACGTCAGTCTCGTTCAATATCTCCTCTAGATTCGCGACCGCTTCTCGAATCTCTATCTTGGCAACCAGCGCAGGATCTCTGCCTGCGTCGGCCAGTCGATTTCGGACCGCGTTGAGGTCGTCGGCATTTCTGATGTACGAAAGCCCCACGAAATCGACATCCGCATCTATCGCGAAGTTGAGCGCCTCTACGGTCTCTTTTGTGAAGTAATCGAGAGTTGATGTGGTGCCCGGTACAGTCACTGCTTTCAGATCCTGAATCAACCCTCCGCGCCGGACTGTGCAGTGGACCTCTTCGCCGTCTACGTGGTTGACTCTTAACTCTGTTGCGCCCTCGTCGATGAGTATTTGGGATCGCTCTTTGACATCTCGATGGATTCCTGCAGGCCACACCATTGCCTGGCCATTGGTCGTGGCTACCTCCTGGGAAGTCAAAATGAAAGGGTCGCGTGCGTTGATTCTTACCCCAATTTGGCCGTCAAGTTCCTCCGAGTGAGCGGGATCGGTCTTACCCACTCGGTACTTCGGGCCGGGCAAGTCCGCCAAGATTCCGATGGGCACGTCTGCCTCTTGGGATGCTTTTCTGATCGCCGCGACGTATTGGCGGTGCTCATCTGGCGTACCGTGGGAGAGATTGAGGCGTGCCACCGACATTCCGGCACGTATGAGCGCTTTGAGGCGGTTTACGTCACCGGTTGCGGGCCCGATTGTGCACACGATTCTGGTACGCGCGCGATTCTTGACGAACGGCGGTAGCTTTGCGATCAAGTTTTCGCCTCTCCCGTAGCGTTGGCTAAAGCTCTAATCTACTACCCTAACCTCAGGATCCGCTAGCCAACATGGACCGAGCGAAGTGATGCCGTAATGGCCGATGCCTCGGATCCCCCTCGGTTCGAGGTCTTGCGAAGGTCTCGACGAGAAGAGAGCCGCGGAGGGTATAGGGGTCGGCGACTTTCGTCGGCGTCAAGTTGCAGTGATATGGGTATTTTGATACGATTAAGTTAGATGAATTGAGGCGGAATCACGCCTTGCGTGAGCTGCGAAGGAGCTGCAGGATTGAGTACATTTCGAGAGTTGCTGGAACTGCAGATAATCGATCAAGACCTATTGAATCGTCGCCGCGTCTACTCCAGTATCACGTCGGAGTTGAAGGAGAGGGCGAGGCAGTTGAAGCAACTGCGAGATGAGTGTGAGCGGGCGAAGAGGGCTCAGATTACTGCGGAGGTGGCTCTGAAACGCCTCGAGCTGGAACGGGCATCCGAAAACCAGACTCGCGCCACGGCTGAGGATGACCTTTATAGCGGCGCTCAAATTACGAGTGCTCGGGACGTTATCCGGATTGAAGAGCGGATTCAAGAGCTGGAAAATCGGATAGCGTCGATTGATGAACGGATCGACCCGATCAAGACTCAAGCCAACGCTGCTCGTGAGACTCACGAAGATCTCTCGGCGAAGCTGACTGAGATGGAAGGCGAGTGGGAATCTCAAAAAGCGGAGGGCGCCGAGGAGCAGACTCGCATCTCAGAGGAGTACAACGAGGCTCTCAAGCAAAGAAACGAAACCGCTAGCACTATTCCCGGCACGCAGCTCACCGAATATACACGCCTTTTCAAAATTAACGCCGGCAAGGCAGTCGCCACAGTGGCGAGAGATGTCTGCAGTGGCTGTTCCGAGAGACTGTCGATGGGTGAATTGACGAGGTTGAAGCACTCTTCGGAACCTGTCTTGTGCCACTGCGGCAGGTATCTCATCACTCTGGACCAAGGATGATCCACAGTGCGTGCAGTCGGTTACGTCGCACGTCAGTCTAAGCACGGCGCACTCGAAGCCACGGCTGACGGTGGCTCGTTTTCGTGGAAGAAAGATGTGGTTCCGGCCGCCGGATCGTGGGGCGCTTCTTCGACGCTGTCGCTTTCGTTCGTTCCATATCCTGAGAAACCTGCTGACCAGATAGTCAGGTATTGCGAGGATAGCGGCCACAAATTGGTTGCGATTTTTGGTGTTGACGGTGGCACGGATGAGCTTTATCGGGAATGGATACGGGATACGGGCGAGGTTCGGGGTCCAAATCGATTTGCGACTCAGCTGGGTGAGGGTCAGTTCGCCGACTTAATCGAGGCGCTGGCAGGTCCGGGCGGCCATCCCGCTCTTGTTGTGATCCCCGACGCGTCTCACCTCGCTGATGATCTCGAAACGCTCGTCGAACGATTGCTGTTGATCAGACGGACTGGATCTGAGACCCAGTGCACCGACACGGAGATGCCTGATCCGCTTCAGAGTGGCGAGGAGTTGCTGGGCTTGCGAGGCGCGCCCGACTGGCTTCGCAAAAAGATCCGGACCAAGGTCATGGAGAAGGCTTCCCGCGGCCAGGTGCTTGGGAGGACGCCGTACGGGTATCGATGCAGTGCTGAAGGCAATCTCGAACCGGTTCCCGCCGAGGCAGAAGTTGTGAAGAGTGTGTTCCGTTGGTACATTGGAGATGAATCATCGCTAGACGGCGAAGCGGAAGAGTGCAATGGCATCGGGATGCGTCTAATCGCTCAGCGACTAACCGAACAGGGAGTTCCCACTCGCTCTGGCAAGCCATGGTCTGCCACGACGATCTCTATCATTCTCAAAAACCGGGTGTACGTCGGCACCTACTCAAGGTTCGGATTCCTCGTTGTCGGCAACCACGAACCGATCATTGGCAGGTCGTTATTCCGGCGTTCACAAGACGCGCTCGCGTCGAAGCATCGGAAAATTAAGGAGGCCGATTCAGACGGACCGTTCCTCCTAGGTGGACTCTTGCAGTGCGGCCACTGTGGTCACGGTGTACCAGGCTTGACGCGGAGACGCAGCTGGAAGCGCCGAGATGACTCTGTGGCCACGAAGACTTATCGCTACTACGAGTTCTACGAATGTCCTGCCAGACGTCATCGGAGCGACGTGCAGCAAAACGGCAAGTGTCCGACTTGGCGAGCCGCAGAGTTGGATGACCGCGTGCGAAAAATGGTTTCTGAGTGGCCCGACTGGGTGCGTGACGAAATCGAGCCTCATGAGACGGGATTGACCCTGGAACATCGCCTCGAAAACGCGGAAAAACTGTTCCTTGAGGAGACCTCGAGGGTTTCTGCAGGACGGGGTGACTTGGAAAATCTTGAAACTCGATTGATCGAGATCAAGACCTTGAGGCAGGCCATCGCTGTACGGAACGGCAACGAATCGACCAATGGTGCCGCTGTTTCAGGGTCCAACGGGTCGCCCAGGCGGAAGATCGCTCGATTGATCTCTGATGCATTGGAGAGCAGCGACCCCGAGCGTGCGCACGAGGCGTTGGCGTCCGTAGTGGAGAAGGTGGTGGTTACCGACAGCGCTGTGTCAGTCAACCCTCGAATCAGGCCGTGAACGAGAATATCGCGAAGAGTTTTTCAGCCGCGATGTTACGCTAGAGGCTGTGCAAGGCGGATGGGCGGCCGCTCCGATTCATCGGGGAGGAAAGTCCGAGCACCAACGGACAAGAGCGCCTGCTAACAGCAGGGCGGGGCAACCCGACGGCAAGTGCAACAGAAAATATACCGCCTGCAACGTCGATTGACTTGTGGGTAAGGGCGAACCGGTGCGGTAAGAGCGCACCGCTCGATCGGCAACGGTCGTGGCAATGCAAACCCCGCTCGGTGCAAGGCCAAATAGGGGAGCGTTAAGGTCGGTGTCCGTGCCGGCTCCCGGGTAGGCCGCTAGAGGCCACGGGCGACCGTGGTCCCAGATGGATGGTCGCACAGGGCGTTAGCACAGGGAGGAAGGCTTTCACGCCGTAAACCTGTGGCGAGCCTGGACAGAACTCGGCTTATAGTCCGCCTTGCATTCGTCAAGTTCGCAAACACACAGAAGACCCAATACACATTGGGAGGATGTCCAGCTCCCTTCACTTCGAGGGAGAGGACTTCAGACTCGTCGGGAAGGTGAGGGCGAATCGACAGAGTGTCCGAGACTCGATGATCCAGAAGCTAGAGGCGTATCTAGACCTGTTCTCGTAACCTGAGTGGCAGGAAAATTTTGTCGGTCGGGTGGCGACAGACAAGCAGCCGGAAGATGTGCCGTCGCCGGATCTCTACGACGCTGGGGCATGGGCGTTTGCATGGGATTCGAGGAGTGGGTTAGTGCTCAAGTCTCAGGTTATGTGGCGACGATCTGCTCGATGTCGCTGGTATCTGTAGATTCGCGGGCGACGTCCAGATCGTACAACCTTTGGAGGTCCAACCATGACTCAGCCGTCATGCCCAACGCTTTGCCGATCCTGAGGGCAGTATCGGCCGTGATCGACCGCTTCCCGTGGACGATCTCGTTGATTCGTCGAGGCGAGACGCCCACCGTCTTTGCAAGGCGATACTGACTGATGTGGAGTTCATCAAGTATTTCGGCTAGATGCTCTCCCGGGTGTATTGGTGCGCTGATGTGCATATGATTCTCCTCAGTGGTAATCCACAATCTCGATTTGGACCGCCCCTTGATCCGTCCAACGAAAGCAGACTCGCCACTGGTCGTTGATTCGGATGCTGTGCTGGCCTCTGCGGTCGCCTCTTAAGGCTTCTAGGTGAAACGAAGGCGGGACTCGGAGATCGGACAATGAAGCAGCAGTGACTACGCGTTGCAATCGCATGCGTGCGCGCCTCTGGATGTCTGGCGGCAATCGTCGGGCAGTCTGCCCGAGAAAGATTCTCTCTGAGTCCCTGTCTTTGAACCGTTCCAAATCTGAATAGTAACGCAACACGATATTAATGGCAAGCGTTAATAGCGTTTTGGTGCTCAATACTTGAGGTGTTTCGAGTGATTGCGCTGCGGATGTAGCCGATTGTTGAGATGCGGGAGCCGATTCCGACAAGCCGGGGAGCGTTTAATTCGCTTCACCTCAAGTCGGCCGGACATCATGGATTGGGTGCATCAGGATCGATCTTTCGATATGAAGGTAAGGAATCGGATTCTCTGGATTCCCGCGTTCGCGGGAATGACGGCGCGTTTTGCAAAAATCTCGTCATTGGGGCGCGGGCCGCAATCCAGACGGACAAGAGAAATTGACAGGTTTTGATTGCAGTTCGGGGCCGCGAATTCGGCAGCATGCCCCACCCCAGATCCTTCGACAGGCTCAGGATGACGTAGTTTTGCAACCGTCTCCCTCGGGGAGAGGAGTCGGATGAGGGAGATCGATATGTGCGTCAGAATCCAAACCGGAGGGACCCCATCTGAGAAGCGTCGCCAAATAGGTTGCACTCTCTTTCCTCTGGGTTCCCGCGTTCGCGAGAATGACGGCGCGTGTTTTGCAAATGTCCCGCGGACGGGAAAGAAAACACGCTTTTCGAGCCGGGACGGAGTCTTGCAAATGTCCCGTGGAGGGGAGCAAGCACCCGTGCTTCGAGGCCGGGTTGGAGACTCTCAAAGGACCCGCGGAGGGCGAATGCACACGTCCTTAAGACGTGGTTGACGAATCGGTTTAGTCGACCACTTCGAGTGACTTGATGCGGGGGGCGTGTACTTCAAGCGCGACCTTCATGAACTGGTAGACGGCATCCGTCATGGGCACGCACTCGGGGCAGTCTTCGTTTGTGCCTGCGATGTACTTCACCTTCATCGAGTCGTCGGTGAGTTCAAGTAGCTCCAATGAGCCGCCCTCTGAACCGACCATGACGCCGATGTTGTCCATAACTGATTTAATCGCAGGATCCGCAGTCTGCATGACAGCCTCTTCCTTAATTCGTCGAGTATCTAGGTGATTTTAACGGAGAGAGTTTCGAAAATCAGCCATCAGTCCGTAGATTGACTTGGGAGATCTCTTGTTGGATCTCGAAAACCACTTCGCCACGCTTCTTGCCCCATCCTCGGTTCAGCGCCTGGATCATGCGAGCCTCGGTGGCGTTTGCCAACGGTTGCGGGACCTGATGTGCACGCCCGATCTCGTTTGCCAACCGGACGTCTTTCGCCATTAACTCTAGGTAGAAGGTGAGTTCGTTCTCCTCAAAGTCTTCCGGAGGACGCTCAAACCCATCGAACGGGCGGCTCTTGCCTCCTGAGCCTTCATGTATGGCCTTGACGAGCACGTCGAAGTCGCAGCCGGCCTTTACGCCTGCGGTGATCACTTCGTACTTTGCCTGTCCCGCGATGGCTCCGAAGAGCTGATTGCTGAGCTTGCAGATGGTGCCGGTGCCGATCCCACCGCAGTGCATCACCTTGTCGCCCATGGCGTCGAGTGTGGGTTTGATGGAGTCGTAGGCGTCGCGGTCGCCTCCGACGTAGACGGCTAGGTCACGGTTGATCGCGCCGACTACTCCGCCGCTGACTGGGCTGTCTAGGAAGACGATTCCTTGCTCGGCGTATCGCTTGTGAAGCGACTTCACCATGTCGAGCGAGTTGGATGTGCAGTCGATCACGACCGTGCCTTCTTCGACCCCGTCGGCGATGCCTTCGTCGCCAAAGCTCACAGCGTCGACGTGAGGGGGCATGGGCAGACAGGTAACGACTAGGTCCTTGCCCTTGGCCGCGTCGGCCGGAGTCTCTGCCCACAGTGCGCCGTCTTCTAGCATGTCCGACGCAGCGTCTTGTCTGAGGTCGTGGACCGTGAATTCGGAGGCCGCTTTCATCATGTGTTTGGCCATGGGTTTGCCCATGTGACCCAAACCTATCCATGCAACTTTCATTACTCAACTACTCGCTTTCTATTTGACATTCGGCAGAATGAAGCTTAAGCCACCCTCAATCGAGCTGCCTCAGCCGTGGATCGAATCGGTCTCTGAACCAGTCGCCGAGGAAGTTGAAGGCCAACACCGTGAGCATGATCGCCAATCCTGGGAAGAACGACACCCACCACTCGGTGTAGATGTAGTTTCGTCCTTCGGCGACCATGACTCCCCAAGCGGGTGTGGGAGGTGGGATTCCCACACCGAGGAACGAGAGACTCGCCTCTGTGAGGATTAACGAACCGAGTCGCAATGTTGTTACAACGATGACGGTGTTGATGAGCCCGGGGACCAGGTGCCTCCACAAGATGCGCCAAAGACTCGCGCCGGCGATCTGAGAGGCGGCTACGTAGTCGAGGGTTTTGAGGCTGAGAGTCTCGGCACGCGCTTGCCTAGCGACTCCGTTCCAGCTGAATATCGTGAGAAGGATGATGACCAGAGCGAACGATTGGCCATAGACGATGACGGTTACGAGGGCCACCAAGATGAAAGGGACTGCGAAGGTGAAGTCGACGACTCTCATCAGGATTTCGTCGAGTGTTCCCCCTCTGTAGCCGGCGATGAGCCCGACTAAAAGTCCCACCACGGTGCCGATCGAAAGGACGATGGAGGCGATTAGCAGCGATATTCGGGCCCCGTAGATTATCCGGGCGAGGATGTCTCTGCCAAGTGGATCTGTGCCGAGGATATGCGACGAACTTCCGCCTTCTTGCCACATGGGCGGCGTATTTCGGGCAATCAGATCGTCTTTCTCAGGATCGTACGGCGTCAGCAGTTCAGCAAAAATGGCGGCCGTGAACAAGGCGGTGATGAGGATGATCGGAACAATTGGCCACGTCCGAAGCACGCGTAACCCACGTTGCAAAATCGATCGGTCATCGATTACCAGTGGCTGGTCAGTTGCCGTCGCGGCAACGGCGGTGGAGACGTCGTTCACGGCGTCACTCCAGCCTGATCCTTGGATCGGCGATCGCGTATAGGAAGTCGATGGTCAGCGCCATGGCAGCATAGGCGAGGGTAATGACGCATACGATGGCGGTGAGCACGGGAAAATCGAGTTGCAGCACTGAAGTGACAGCCAAACTTCCCAAGCCGGGCCATGAAAAGATCGTCTCTGTGATGACTGCGCCTGTAATTAATCCGGCGAGTAGCAGTCCGGCGTAGGTCAAAGACGGCAACAACGCATTGCGAAAAGCGTGTTTCCAGATAACCACCCCTCGATTGACGCCTTTGGCGCGAGCGAACTTGATGAACTCGGAATCGAGCACTTCGAGCATGGCCGAGCGCGTGAGCCTCAGGAAGCTAGACGCGAAGAGCCACCCCAGGGTTACTGAAGGCAGGATGTAGTGCGTCAATCCTCCCCTTCTGGCCACCGGCAGCCACTCGAGAGTGACGGCGAATATCAGAACCAGGACGATCCCCAGCCAAAAAACTGGTGCGGCTTGGCCGACGAGTGCGAAGGTCCGGCCTATGTAGTCGAGAACTGAACCTCGCTTGATTGCGGATAGCACGCCCAACGGTATGCCGGTAAGGACCGAGAACAAGAACGAGCCGGCTGCGAGTTCAAGAGTCGCCGGTATTCGTTCCACCACAACGTCCAGCGAAGGCCGACGTTGTCGAATCGATTCGCCGAAGTCACCAGTTAAGGCATTGCCGAGCCAGATGATGTATTGCTGATACAGCGGCTTATCGAGCCCTAGCTCAGCGCCCCAAGCATCCCATTCTGCTTTGGTGCTCTGTTCGCTGATGAAGAGGTGGCGCGGATCGCCTGCTTGTCTCGACATTACGAAGACGAAAATGGTCGTCGCCAACATCAATATGATGCTGTAGGTTATGCGCCTTGCGAGGAAGGTCTTCATCTTGGTAATTTAGCCGTTGCGATGCGCCTCCGAAGGAATGAGGCAGAGGGAATCTAATCCGCCCTTCCCGAACAACTCGTGGCGAGCTTTCAAGAGAAGGGCGGTTTTAAAGGGCGATGACGGTCGCTACTCGTCTAGGAGGACGGTTTCAAACGAGTTGGGACCGTTTTCGTTGTGACGGTACGGTTTCCAGCTTAGGACCTCAGGTCCGACGACGTACCACTTAACGAGTTCGACCACTGGGATCTCTATAGCGGTGTTTTGGACGTAGTCCTCGATCTCGGTGTTGAGAGCTACTATCTCATCTTGTTGACTTCTGTCCAGCGCCAAGTATCTCGTGTCCCAGTCCTTCATGACTTCGTACGGCAACTCACCACCTGAGTTCCAACCTAGGCCGTGTCGCCACCGCCCGTACTTGGAACCGAAGTAGCCGTTTTCAGCAGTGTTGATGAAGAGCCAAGGAATGTCGATCGAGCGGTCCACAAGGGTGGGGCGCCTTGCCGAGTACGCCGTGTTCTCAATCTGCACGTCGATGCCGACGTCGCGCCATTGACCGGCGATTGCTACGCCGACCTCAGGGTTGACGAACGGACTGTCTGACGGAACCCAGAATCCCATGTCAAAGCCTTCGGGATATCCGGCTGCGGCGAGCATCGCCCTGGCGCCGTCTGGATCGTGTTCGACGAACCATCGTTCCTGCCAGTATGGCGACCCGGGCTCGAATCCGGCGTTGGTGTAGATCGGTTTGCCTAATCCGACCAGGATGCTGTTGTTGATGAGGTTTCGGTCGATCGCCATCGACAAGGCTTTACGGACTGAGTTGGCGTTTTCGTCGTCTGGTCCAGTTCCGATCCAAGGGTGTTCGTCGTCGGGTTTAAACCCGGGTCGGGGCTCGATTGGCTCGTCGCTCAGGTGGTTTTGGTTGGTCCAGAAGTTTCCACCGAAGTAGATTGCCTGACCACCTAGACCTGCATTTATCTGCGTGCGACGGCCCCTGGAACGGGTTTCAGTGTTGAGGACCAGCGAGCTGGGGATCTGCGCCAGGTGGACCTCTCCGGTGGCCAATGCTGCTGCCGCCTGCGACGGTTCGCGAATCTCGATGATGCGAAGCGTGTCAGCCAACGGCACCGCTCGCCAGTGGTCGAGTTTGGCAACGGCTACTAACTCGTCATTGCCGACGTGTTTCACGACATCCCAGGGTCCGCTCCCGTGCGGCGTCAGAATGGCTTGCGCTTCGCCGACTTCGTCGAATACGCGTTTGCTGTGTATGGCGACCTGACCGTTCTCGTTACTGATGTTGTAGAAGAAGTCGGGGCTGAAACGCACGGGGTTGATCGTGCAGGAGAAAGCCCTGTCGCTGATCGTCAAGCAATCCCACATTCCGCTGCCGTTGGCTTCGCTGAAGGTCGGTGCGCGAGCGGCGCGGCTTCCCTCTTTGCCAGCGTCGGTAACTGTGTGAACCACGTCTTCGGCGGTCAGCGGTCCCCAATCGACCCCACCGCCCGAGAACGAGACACCGTCACGGATGTTGAAGGTGATGGTCTCACCGTCGATATTCCAACCGGTGGCGATTCCCGTGTTACCTGGAGACCCATAGGAGGGCGGCGGCTGATCGCGGTCGGTGCGTAACAAAGTCTCTGTTACGCCCCAAACGTGGAGCTTCCAGTACTCGGGTGACGGCTGTGCGGAGGGAAGGTAGAGAGGCGGCGGCACGTATACGCTCGCCATCCGGATCTCTCCTCCGGATCTGCGAGGTGCTTCAACCTGAACTTCCACTTGCTCCTTGACCACAACGGTCTGGACGACTTGCTTCTCGACTTCGACGATCCTCTCAGTCTCGACTACGACAGTCTGAACTACGGTCTCGCCCTCGACAACCACTTCCCTCTCGACAACAACGGTTTGGACGACGGTCTCTCCGGCAACCTCCACCTCTTTCTCAACCACTACGGTCTGCACAACCGTTTCGCCGGCCACTTGGACCTGCTTTTCAACCACCACCGTTTGAGGAACGGCGACTTCGACCTGTACCTCCCTCTCGATCACCACCGTCTCAACGACGGTCTCGGTGCCGCAAGCGATCGCGAACACTGCGAGTAGCAGAGCAGGAATCGCTAACGCGATGGCTAGCTTTGTTTTGTTCAGAATCGCCATTGGATGCAATCCTCCCTCGTTAACAAGATATGTGCTTGTTTCGGTATATTACATGGGATTCGTCAACGTATCTGGTTCTGTCGACGGGTAATTGCGTCTGGGTCGTTTATCGTTGGGCTGAATCGCCTCCAAACATGTGCAATGTGGCCGATTGCGAGCCAAAAAGTGTATTCTTTATGCAATTCGCACGCATCTGCCCACACGAAAGCTCGGAGAGTCCCGATGACGTACCACCTCGAAGTTGTCAACCCCGTTTCACCTCAACGAGGCGATGTGAGCGCATTCCCGTATGCGCCACGACCTACCAGTTTGAAGAACAAGGTTCTCGGCTTGATGTGGAACGGCAAGGCGCATGGTGATGACGCGCTGAGGCGTGCCGGAGAGATGATCAAGGCTGCCGAACCCACGGTCGATGTGCGCTTTTATTCCGGGGCGTTGCCGTTCCCCGACTTTGTGCGGAATCAGGCGATTTCGGAGATCGATGTCGCCGTGGGCTGTACGGCCGACTGAGGGAGCTGCACGTCGTGGCTTGTCTACGACATGGTCGAGCTGGAGAAGGCGGGCATCCCGACCGTCGTTATCCTCTCAGACGGCTTCCAGCACGACGCCGATGCAAGTGCCAAGGCGTTCGGAATGGGGCCGATCCCTCGAGTTGAGGTGCCGCTTGTTTACAACAACATCACTACTGATCAATCGATAGAACAGACCGACCCGGTGGTGGACGAAATAATGTCGCTCCTGACCGTAGGCATCACGGGTGAGGAGATCGAAAATCAAGCGCTTCGAGATGCGCAGGAGAGGATGTTCACGTTTGGCGGCGACGATCAATTCGACGCCTTGGACGCGTTTAATAAAGACTTTCTAGACCGTGATTGGGGTGATGGGTTTCCGCTAATTCCTCCCACGCCCGAGAAGGTCGAGCGGATGCTGGGAGGCACGACTCTTGATCCCGAGGACGTGGTCTGCACGCTGCCGCCGGGCAACGGGATAGTAACTGTGCAGAAAATTGCCGTTAACTCGGTGATGGCGGGTTGTGAGCCTGAACATCTGCCGGTAATCATCGCGGCCTGCAAAGCGATATCGAGCATGGATCCGTTCGAGGTGAGAGGTCTGTTGATGTCGACATCGGCTGGTGCACCCCTCATCGTCGTGAATGGCCCAATCCGCAACGAGATCGGCTTGAACTACCGACGCGCAACGCTAGGTCCGGGCAAGATGTCGAGGGTGAACGTGGCGATAGGCCGCGCCTTCACCCTCACATTGAAGAACGGCGGGCACTGGTACCCGGGCGTATTAGATATGGACACGATCGGCACACCGAGGAAGTTCAGCTTCTGCATCGCAGAAAACGAAGAGGATTCGCCATGGGACCCGTGGCACGTTGAGCAAGGCTACGACCCTGATCAGAGCGTCGTGAGCATATTCCCTTCTGGTGGCGAGCACGACCATGGCAATCAGGGAGTCGACACAGCAGACGGTCTCCTAACTTCGATCGCCGCCTCTTGCAACGGCGGCGGCAGCTACATCGCGAACTTGCACGGCGAGTATGACGACTCGCCAGGCGGGGCGACTCTCATATTGCTCGCGCCCGCGCATGCGAGGCCGATAGCTGGGCAAGGGTATTCGAAGAGCGCGGCGAAGGAATTCTTGCACCAGCACGTCAAGGTTCCGGCGAGCAAGATGGTGGCGCACTTCAACGTGCCTGAAAAGGTGCGCTTCGAGTGGAGATGGCTCTACGACTTGCCGCCGTGGGAGCAGGAGAAGGTGATGCTTCCGGGGATGCACGATGCTTCCCGTTACTTCTTGGTATGTGTCGGCGCGAATGACAGGGCGAAGAACCTGATCCTCGGCTCGGGAACACCGGGGATGGCGGAGATAACTGATAGGTCCTAAAGGTTCAGTTTCACGTCATTAAAAACCGTTGTCCGGGGTACTATCCCCCTGCCGACGAGCTCAGGGCGACCCTTCGGCAGGCTCCGCAATGGCCGCATAACATGCGCCCACGACGCAGCACCCCGCTCTGCGGGGAGGGCGAACGGGAAGGGGGCATCGGAGCGAACAGTGGCCGGCTTTCCGTTCGTGGTGAGCCTGTCGAACCACGAAAGAGTGCACTAGCCAGCAGCGCAGTCGGTTGGACGGGGTTATCTTCTAGTGTGCTACTATCGGCTTTTGGGAGATGTTCTTTCTCCCTTGTTTTGATAGTTGTTGACGACATCACAGAATCGGCTCGTACTGGGGTTTGCCAGTCGTCGACGTTGTTGAGGTGAAGGGATGGGCGGCTCCTCCGGCGAAATTGCCATTTCTGTAAGGGGTTTGTACAAATCCTTCGGTGGCGACGCTTCGCTTGCCATGGAGATGGCGGAGAGCGGGGCTTCTAAGGTTGATATCCAAGAGTCAACTGGCAGCGTTGCGGCTATCTCCGATGTTTCATTCGACGTTGCCGCGGGCGAGCTTTTCGTTGTCATGGGGCTTTCTGGGTGCGGCAAGTCTACGCTCGTGCGTTGCATCAACCGACTGATCGAAGTGGATCGGGGCGAGGTGTGGGTTAAAGGCGTTGAGATTACGGCGATGGATAATGATGAGTTGATCGACTTGAGACGGAACCAGCTCGCGATGGTTTTCCAGCACTATGGCTTACTGCCGCATCGCAATGTGTTTGACAACGTGGCCTGGGGGATGGAGCTGTCCGGAGTTGAGCGCACCGAAAAGGACGATCGGGCTGCGGAAGCGCTCAGTGCGGTCGGGTTAAAAGGTTGGGAGCGCAATTTCCCGGGAGAGTTGAGTGGTGGCATGAAGCAGCGCGTCGGCCTTGCCAGGGCATTGGCCCAAAATTCGCCGGTGATGCTGATGGACGAGCCTTTCAGCGCGTTGGACCCACTTATCAGGCGAGACCTACAGGGTGAGTTGATGCAGATGCAAGAAGAGTTCCGGAAGACGATAGTGTTCATCACTCATGACATGAATGAGGCGGTCAGGTTGGGAGATCGAGTGGCGATAATGCGTGAGGGTCGTTTCGTTCAGGTCGGCACCCCTGAAGATGTGGTCCTTGATCCGGTAGACGATTTTGTCCGCGACTTTACCCGAGATGTTCGGCAACACTCGATGTTGACTGCGGAGTCGATCATGGGTGACGCTTTGCATATATTCAATGGCGGATCGATGGCCTCGCAGGCGCTTGACGCCATTATCGATGGTGACCAGAGCTACACATTGGTCGTCGACGACGCCGGCCGTTACATCGGGACTGCCAACGTTCAACGGATCAGCAGGGCAGTGAGGGGAGGAGACGCCAAACTCGGCGAGATTCCACTTCTGTTCGATGCCACTGTGAATCGCGACACCGTCTTGGACGATCTGGTCCCAACTGGCTTGAGATGCAATCACTCGGTGCCTGTGCTGGACGATGGCGGGACTCTGGTGGGTGAAGTCTCACTCGACGTGCTGGCCGATGCCATGGGTTCCGATTCCGGAACAAATGCTTGAAGCTCAAGATTTGCGCTTAACAGAAACCAACTACGGAACAGGAGCGGGTCAATGAATGAACCGACTGCACAATCTTCAACTTCGAATAATGAACCCGCGATGCCTAGCAGAGTCCAACGAGTTCCGGTTTGGGTGCGGTGGGCGATGTTGCCGCTACTATTGGCTGTTGTGATTGTCTCCTCAGGTTGGGCTGACGGGCGTGAGTTCCCGTTCGATTATGGAAGAGAGGTAGGGAGAGTGATCGACGGGATCGTCGATTGGATGACGACGGAACTCGATTTCATTTTTGATGTGATCAAGAAAATCTTGTTGACGGCGCTGATAGCGCTTGAAGACCTAATGATTTGGATCCCTTGGCCTGCGTTCATCGTCGGAGTCGGTCTCTTGAGTTGGCGACTATCGGGCGTGAGGGTGGGAGTGTTTTCTGTGGCGGCCCTGCTGTCGCTGGCACTTTTCGGTCTGTGGGAGAGCACGATGGAGACGGTTTCGTTGATAGTCGTCACGGTATCGCTATCTGTGGTGATCGCGGTGCCTTTAGGAATTTGGGCGTCTCAGAGCGACAGATTTGACGCACCCTTGCGACCGATATTGGATGGGATGCAGACGATGCCGAGTTTCGTGTATCTGGTTCCAGCCATCGCGTTTTTCAGTCTCGGCAACGTCCCGGCGGTGATCGCGACCCTCATCTATGCGGTTCCGCCGGCTGTGCGGTTCACGAATCTCGGTATCCGCCAGGTACCTGAAGAGACTATCGAGTCTGCTGCGTCATTCGGTGCGACCAATCTGCAACTGTTGCTGAAGGTGAAGATACCGCTTGCGACGCCGACGATCATGGCAGGGATCAACCAGACGACTTTGATGGCGCTCGCGATGGTCGTGATAGCATCTTTGGTTGGTGCTGGCGGACTGGGTGAAGATGTGAATCGCGCGCTAGGGCGAATCGAACCTGGGAATGCTTTTTTGGCAGGTTTAGGGATTGTTTTCCTGGCGATCATCATCGATCGCATCACGCAGGCGTTCGCCATTCGGCAACAGAGAGCCATGGGCATCGCGGATGTTGAGGGCTCTGCGGCTGAGTGACGAGCGAATTCGTTTCGCCGTGTTTAAAAGTCAGGGCCTCAAGCGTTCAGGTCCGAAGACAAAGACCCAAGGAGGGGCAAATTGATTAAATCGATCAAGAAACTAACGAGGAAGACAGGCAGAGCGGGAATCGCGCTGTCAATGGTTGCGCTGTTTGTCGCGGTTTTCGCGGTCGTGGCCGGCTGTGCGGCCGAAGAGAAAGAGCCGATTGTATTCTCTGACCTGAACTGGACGTCTGCTGAGATACAGACGCGTATAGCCAAGTACATCGTGGAAAACGGCTACGAGTACCCGACTGACTCGGTAACTGGCGACACTATCTCGTTGTGGGAGGGGTTGATCAACAACGACACGGATGTGACGATGGAGATTTGGCTCCCCAACCAGCAAGATGCCTGGGATGAGGCGTTGGGGCGTGGCACAGTGGTTGACGTCGGTAAGAGCTTGGAGGACAACTGGCAGGCATTTGTAATTCCGCAATACGTCAAAGACGAAAACCCCGGTCTCGTCTCGGTAACCGACTTGCCCGATCACATGGAACTGTTCGTGACGGCTGATTCGAAAGGCAAGGCGCGATTGGTGACTTGCATCCCTGGTTGGGAGTGCGAGAAGGTAAATGTCAACAAGGTTGAGGCGTACGGATTACAAGACAATGTCGAACTTGTGAACCCTGGTTCCGGAGCTGCACTTTTCGCGGATATCGAGGCTGCTTACGCCCGAGGTGATGCGTGGTTGGGCTACATGTGGGGACCCACGAAGCCATCCGCAGAACTTGACCTCTACATCTTGGATGAGCCTGCCTACACAGAAGATTGCTGGGCTGGCGATCAAGGGTGCGCGTACCCGACTGCGGAGATCAAGATTGCGGTCCACGAAACGCTGTTGGAGCGAGCTCCCGACGTAGTGGAGTTCTTCCGCAGTTGGGACTTCACGTCGTCTACGCAAGTTTCGACGGAGGCGTGGATGTCTGATAACAACGAGTCGTCCGACGCGGCGGCGATTTGGTACCTGAACAACCACGGAGATACATGGAAGTCATTCGTCCCTGACGATGTTGCCGAACGCGTGGAGGAAGCGTTGGCTGAAGAAGGTTAAGAAGCTTCGAAGCCAATGGTCATCCCTACGCCGAACTAAAACAATCGGCCTCGAAACCGCGTACAGAAGCGCATTCCATTCGTCGTGAGCCTGCCGAACGGCGCGTTGCCGTAATTGCCGCGCGTGCCTTGGTTCGACAGGCTCACCACGAACGGTGAAAGCGGGCTCGCTCCCAACGGGCAGAGACTGGCGCGCGCCCCGAACGCGTAGAGGCTGACTCACCCCGAACGTGTGAGGGGCCGGCTTGCCCCGAATGTGTAGAGGCTGACTCGCCGCCAACGGGCAGGGGCCCGCACCTCACGAATGATACGGGCCGTATCCCGTTCGTCCTGAGCTTGTCGAAGGGCGTGTTGCCGTAATCGTTGCGTGGGCCTTGGTTCGACAGGCTCACCACGAACGGTAAGGGGGCTCACCACAAACGGTGAAAGCGGGCTCGCTCCCAAGGGGCAGAGGCTGGCTCGCGCCCCGAACGCGTAGAGGCCGGCTCTCCCCGAATGTGTAGAGGCTGACTCGCCGCGAACGGTCAGGAGCCAGCTCTTCCCGAACGTGTAGTGGCTGACTCGCCACGAACGGTAAGGGGCGACTCGCCGCGAACGGGCGGAGGCTGATTCGCCATGAATGATCCGGGCCGTATCCCGTATCGTCCTGAGCCTGTCGAAGGGCGTGTTGCCGCAATTGCCGCGAGTGCCTTGGTTCGACAAGCTCACCACGAACGGTAAGGGGGCTCACCACGAACGGAAGGGGGGCTCGCTCCCAACGGGCAGAGACTGGCTCGCGCCCCGAACGCGCCGAGGCTGACTCGCCGCGAATGGACAGGGTCCGACTCGCCGCGAACGATACGGACCGTATCCTGTTCGTCCTGAGCTTGTCGAAAGGCGTGTAAGGGCCGTTGAGCCTCAGTCGGCGTAGATCGAGAACTCTAGCTCTTGCTGGGTGTGGACGTCGATCAGGGCTGATCTGCCGTTTTCGAAGTTCTCGCGACGTGCTTCCTTTACGGCGGGACCTATCTCTGACGGCTCGGTTACCGTGAATCCCCGTGCGCCCATGCCTTCGGCGATCATGGCGTAGTCACCGGTCATGTTGCCGGCGTTGTACTTCTCCATCGCCACTGGCAGTGAGCGGTTGTAACCGCCCATCGTGCCGTTGTTGAGCACTATCGTTGTGATCGGGTTACCTGAACGCACCGATGTCTCGATGTCCAAGCCGGACATTCCGAATGCGGCGTCGCCCATGAAGTTGACGCAGAACCTTTCGGGCATAGCCATCTTGGCGCCGATCATTAAGCCGATACCGTAGCCGAGGTGGGTGCTCTTGCCCCAGCCGATGTAGGTGTGAGGGGCCGTTGCCGTGTAGAACGGCATCATCTGGTCGCGCGGGTGGCCGGCGTCGTGAGTCATGACGGTGTTTTCGTGGTCGACGACTTTGCCGATCTCCTTGAGCAAGCGATAAGGGTTGATCGGAACCATGTCGGAGTTAAGCAGTCCCTTCCAATCCTCAACCCACTCAGCTCGCACTTGCGCGATCGCCTCTTGGACGGATGTGTCCCCGCTTCGGCCATCTTCGCCGATCTGCGACTTCACCTCTTCGATGATCATCTTCAACGTCTCTTTGGCGTCGCCGACAAGACCTATGTCAGTTGCGTACTCCTTGGAGATGTCCGTCGGGTTGTTGGTGCCGTGGATGAGGAATTTTCCGGCAGGAATATCGATGCCGTAGCCCGTCACAGTGAGGCTCGCGCCGACGGCTAGCAGCACGTCGGAATCCTTTAGCCATGTCCACACCGGCTTGGGAGCGGTTCGGTTCGCAGCGCCTAATGCGAGAGGATGACGTTCGTCGATCGCGCTCTTACCCGGCATCGTCGTCATCACCGGAATCTGCGTTAGTTCGGCGAGTTCCTTCAACTCCTCAGTCGCACCCGCGTAGAGCACTCCCTGGCCAGCCCAAATCGCTGGCATTCGCGCATTCAACAAGGCCTTCACGGCGTCTTTTACGTCGGACGCTGAAGGTGAAGACTTCCTGGATGATGTGAGCTTGTAGGAATCGATGCCGCCTGGCACCTCGCCACCCATGGCATCGCGTTGCATCTCGACCATCACTGGACCAGGCCGCCCGTTTTTGAGTGCCTCGGTAGCCCTTCGCATGATCGCTGGGATGCGATCGGGGCTCGTGATCGAGATCGCAAACTTGGTGATGTGTTCGAAGTTTTTTGGACCGCTGAAGTTCGGCGCGACATCGGTCTTGTTGTTGCCTGGCCCGTCTGGAAGGAAGAAGACCGGGACGCCGTCCGCCCATGCTTGGGCGAAGCCACCAAACGCGTTCTCTGTTCCGGGGCCGCCTTGACAAGCGAATACGCCGTATTTCCCTTGCGAGGCCATCAGCCTGGAGTAGCCGTCGGCGGCCATAATCCCGCCCCGCTCCTGCCTGAATACTATTGGTCGAATTCCCTCTTTGGCGACAGCCTCGATGATGGGATTCGACGGGAAGCATGCCAACCACTCGAATCCTTCGGCTTTCAAGATTTTCGCGATCGCTTCGTGGCCATTCATCGAAGGGATTCCTTTTCGTTGGTTTTAGTCATAGACGCGCTGGGAAACAGCTACTCTGTAAGTCCCGTTTCACACACTCAAGTTTAGTCTGAATTGACACACGCAGAAGAGGCGGCACGTAGCGGAGAATAAAATCGATCTATCCAGAAGAGACAGCCGTGCGACAGCGACGAATCTGGAGATTTCAAGAATCCTCTCAAATTTCCGATTCTGTTGCGCGTCAATGCATTGAAACGGCTTTCTGGTATGACATAACTTAAGTAACTAACCGTGCGAGGCATTGCGATGCACCATTGAGTTGGATGCGAAGCATGTGCCTTATGCGATAGTGCGGGATATTTGCAGGAAACCTATTAGCAGCACGCCCTGAAATTTGTGAAGGACGGACGGATCCAATGTTGCGCGAGATACACGAAGAGTTCGAGTTTCATCCTCGAGTAAGCCAGCCATCCGGGATCGGGAAGGTGAACATCAAGGTGGTCGGTGTCGGCGGAGGCGGATCAAATGCCGTCAATCGCATGCACAACCAGCCGATTAATACGGTCGACTATATCGCCGTTAACACCGATGCCCAGGTTCTCGAGTTGGCCACCGTGCCACATGTGCTGCGGGTTGGCGACTCGACGGCACGAGGCATGGGTGTCGGCGGGGATCCTCGTATCGGGCGCATATGTCATGAAGAAAACCGTGATGAGATTATCGAGCTGCTGAGAGGCGCCGATTTGGTTTTTGTAACCGCCGGGATGGGTGGCGGCACCGGTACAGGTGGTGCTCCCGTAGTTGCGGCAATCGCCAAGGAGACGGGCGCGCTAACTATTGGCGTAGTCACGAAGCCATTCAGCTTCGAGGGCACGCAAAGGATGAAGAAGGCGATCGAGGGCATCGAGCAGCTCGAGAGCGAAGTCGATACCCTGGTGCAGATTCCGAATGATCGATTGTTGGATGCCGCCGCACCGGACACCACGACTCAAGAAGCGTGGCGAATGGCCGACAAGGTGCTTCAGGATGGCGTAGAGGGTATAGCTCGCGTAATCCTGGAACCTGGCGAGGTGAACGTAGACTTCGCCGATGTAAAGGCCGTTATGGCGAATGCCGGACCCGCATGGATGGGCGTCGGCAACGGTGTGGACACTGGCAAGCCTGGTGAAGGCGCTGTCCAGGCGGTCAATCAGGCGTTGGACAGTCCTTTGCTCGACGTCGACATCACGGGCGCAAAACGCGCGCTCGTTAATATCACTGGCGGTCCCGAAATGACACTGCACAGCGTGCAGGAGATCACTGAGCTCGTGAAGAGCAAGATGTCTGTCGATTCGAACATCATCTTGGGAACAGCCAGAGAAGACACGATGCGGCGCGACATACGAGTCGTCGTTATCGCCACGGGCTTCCCGACCGCAGACGAGAAGAACATGATGGACAACGAGGCCATCGAGCAGGCGATCAACGATCCCGCGTCGATGGAGTTGCCGCCATTCTTGCGACGCCACGATATGGAACGTCGCAAGCGCATGCGCTTCTAGGGCGCGCTCCTCGTCGAGACCAACCAATTTCCCATAGAACACTCGGGTAATCGGTTGCTCTTTCTTCTCTCTGGATCCCCGCTTTCTCGGGGATGATGATCGTGTATCGACGCTTGGTCGCTAGCGCGGCGCGTCAGACGCATGCGACATCTCCGCCTCCCACTCAATCAAGTTGTGGGCAGGCTTAAAATCCTCTCCCCGAGAGGGCCACATGAGGAATCCCATGACATCCTCCTCACGTAGCGGCCTACTGGAAGCATGTCGAAGGATCAGGGGAGGTGCGTGTAGACGCCGTGGATGTTCTCGACGGGGGCACTCGGTTGCACTCAAGTCTCCACCTCACCTCTTTGTGCATGGGTTGCGCTAAGATCCTCTCGCTCGGAGCGGAGAGGGAGATGACGCGCAGGGGCTCAGCCTAAGCGATTGTTGTCTATGTAGTCCCAGTTGAAGTCGAAGCCTAGACCCGGCCCTTGAGGAAGCAACACGTTGCCTTCATCGTCCATAGGGTCGCACGGCGTATTGAGGAAGGGTTGCGGCGTGTCGTAATCGAATTCGGGGCGAAGAAGCCCTCTTTCGTAGAAGAGGCACGTCTCCTCGGTAGTTGCGCCTAGGATCACTGAGTTGGCGAACCAGCCGCCGTGCATCTCGCACGGTATCCCGAATGCTTCGTATACGTCGACAGCTTTCTTGCAGGCCGTAATCCCACCGAAATTAACGTCGATGCGCCCGATGTCCGACGCTCCTTGCAGGACCCACTCGGCGCGTGAGTAGTGCATGTTGTCGGCGTGCTCTGGAGCGCACACCGCGATGTCTAACTCGTTACATAGCCTGCGATAGGGCTCCACCCTGAATTCGTGCATGGGATGCTCGAGGAAGTAGTAGCCCAACCGCTCCAACTCTCTGCCGACGTAGATCGACTCGTCCAGCGTGTAGATTCCCCAGGGGTCGAGCATCAACGTCATCTCGTCGCCCACAGCATCACGAACGGCTTCGCAGATCTCGATATCGTGTTTCGGAAATGCAGGACGTCTCGGGGCTGGTTTATCGTTAATCGGATCCCAGTAGATGTAAGCGTGCACCTTGAAGGCCGTGTAGCCGCGATCCTTGCACTCCAGCGCGAACTTCGCGTAGTCCTCAGGAGTTCCCATATTCGGAAAAGTGCTCGCGTACGCACGCACCTTGTCTCGAGCCTTGCCCATCAGCTGGGCGGCCGACATGCCGGCGTACCTTCCCGCCAAGTCCCACAACGCGGCATCGATGTTGCCGATCAACGACTCGTGGAACGGCTTGTTATCGCGCATCAGGTTCCATAGCTTCTCTCGATCTAGTGGGTCCTCGCCCACCAAGAGCTGCTTCACCATGTACTCGACCTCTTCTTGCGTCGCACTACGGAAGTACGCGCCCATTCCGCCCGTGTTGTAGCCGCTGACACCCTCATCGGTGATGATCCTGGTGATGGACTGGGTCGACTCTCTGGGCTCGTCGAGCCACTCGCCGTAGCCCCACTTCGTGCTCACGTTGTTGGCCATGACTTTAAACGTGATGACTTCGATATCGGTGATTTTCATTTCAGCACCCTTAGATGGCCGTGGTTTGTCGGTTGAAGGCTACCCGATTCTTCATGGCTCCATATTTCGATATACGCGGATTGCGCCAACCACTATAAGCGGCAGATTGCCACCGAGCAGCGCCCCGAAGTAAGAGCCTGCGACGTCGGACGCGTTGGGCACGAAGTCGGCGCCGAACTGCACATCGATAAAGAGTATGAATCCGATGATCGCGCCTACAGCGGCCAATCCGAACGACAGAGCGATATCAACCGGGCTCAGCATCTCTTCGGATGTTCCGAAACGTTTGACCATGGCGTAACCGAACGTCGAGCCAGCCGACATGCCGATGACGAGGTTTGCCCGCCAGGCGAATTCGTTCTCAGGGAACAGCGCGGAAACGACCATGATCACGCCCAACACCCAGAGACCGAAGCCGGCTAGTGTCGATAAAAAGGCGGCGGTGGAGAGTTGAACGATAAGGGCGCCGATGTTGAATTGGCTTCGCCATAGAAGGTAGGTCAACGCGCCCAATGCAACGATAAGGAGCAGAAGCGGCAGGTATGAGATGAAACCTTCGTTGGCCATAGATTTTTCTTAGTGAGCCGACTCTACCTGGGCAGGGCGTCGATCACTGTGTTGGCTTTGGCCGTTGGGCCATTCAATCGAGGATCCGCGACAACCGTGAATGCCTCGGCAAGCTTCTCGACTTGGGCGGCGGTCGCCGGGACGACATTGAATCTGTAGCTCGCAATGACCTTGTTTAGCCGATCGGCCAAGGGTCCATCTTTGACCCTCTCGGGTGCTGTGCGGGGAGATGCGCCAAGTTCCATCACAGCCACCTCGACCCTGAACTCCGACCGCGCCGCGCCGTTGACGTAGTCACTCACAGTCTTTGCGATATCTTTCGACGCTTCGATGAATATGGGCTCGCCCTCGTGCAAAACTGCCACGATACCAGGCTTGCTACCGAGAAACCAGATGCCCTCTGTGGTCAAAGGTAACGAGTCGCCCTCAAGCAACGTGTGAAATAGATCTTCCCACTTGCCGAGGTGGCTTGGCGTAAATACCGGCATCTCGTGCCCCATCAATAATCATGGACGACCGATTGCATATCCGTCGTGGGAAACATGGTATCAAGCTTGGCAACTGAGCCGGGAGAATGCTCATCGACTCGCCCCGCGCTCTGCAGGTGTTGCAGATGGTGGGCGCCCAAGTAGATCGAGGCCAGCGTCGCTATTGGCATCGTGACGTCGGGGAGCCGGTTGGTGGATTCGCAGCGCGCTGAGCCTTCGTCATCGACTTCGAGAAGATAAGTGCCCTCTGCCCACGGACAGAATTCGTCCTGGACTGCGATGGTGACTTGTCCCGCAGATCGGTACTCTCTGGCTGCCAACGCCTTCGCCGGATCCATGATGCGGAGCCATAAAGCGTCGTAAGGCTCGAGTTTGAGGCGTCGCGGGTCCTGCAGCAGCCATAAGAGCGGGGACCTCTTTGGATGGTTCCAGTTGACCACCTGTTTTACGAGATCCACGTCTAAAACGTGACGCCACAATGCGGCTTCGACTGAGACCGACGTTGCAACTATCTCGTTGACTTCGATCTGACGGTTGTGATCCGAGTCGTTGGGAATGGGTTTTATCCGGTACGCCGCGTAGCCTTCCGCAACCCCACTCTCTACGTATGTGATGAAAAAGCTCAGTTTGTCCCCTGACACCTGAGCTGACACGTCAGGGAACTCCATCTCCCACTCCGGGGTTGGCCTCGGAATCATTCCCGGCCGATTTTTCATCGCAGCTTCCCAGATCGATGGACCGATTTTCCTGATCGTCTCGGCGTCCGAAAACCGGACCCGTCCAGTCACACTTGGCGTGTGGCGAAATTGTGAGAACCGCTTCTCGATCGTGGCTTCCTGGTGCTCGATTGCGTTGCCGTATCCGTGTCGACCATAGATGATGCTCTGGCTGGCCCAGAGGCCGGCCACAGTGATGCCGCGTTCATACTCATTCCGTAGAAGTCGACGCATCATCTCGGTGAAGATGCCGCGTCTGCGATGCGTCGGCTGAACCGTGACGGCGACGACGCCCGACATGTCGACGATGGATCCGCCCGGCAATGGCAGCTGGTAGGCGAGGGCCGCCATAGTGCCCACGACGTGCTTGCCGTCGAGTGCGGCCATGGATCGGGAGAAGTCCATACGTGTTGGAACCCGTTCCAACGTTCCGGGTCGTGGAGAAAAACTCTCTCCAAACCCCCTGGAGATGGCGCGCTCCCAAGCCACTAGCTCGTGAGGACGTATCGACCGGTATTCGATGCCGTCGAGAATCTCAGAACTCATGGATAAGTGATTGGATGTCAGATGTGGCGAACATGGTATCCAAACCGGCGACGGCACCCGTTGTGTGCTCATCCAGCCGACCAGCTTGTTTTAGATGAGTGAGGTAATTGGCGCCTAGATAGACGGAAGCCAACGATGCGATCGGCATCGACACATCAGGTCTTGCGTTGGTTCGGGTGCAGGTTGCGTTTCCTTCTTCATCGGCGTCGAGATTAAAGGTGCCTGCGGCCCATGGGCAGAAGTCGTCGATCAATTCGATGGTGAAGCCGCCCGAGGCAGAGTAGCTTCGCGCAGACAGCGCGGCTTCCGGGTCTAGGATCCGTAGCCACAGCGCGTCCCAAGGCTTCAACGAAAGCCTTCTGGGATCGGCCAATCGCCATAGAAGGCTAGAGTTAATCGGCTCGTGCCAGTGCGTGACGGTGTGGGTGAGATCGACGTCGAGTGCGAAACGCCACAGAGCGGCCTCGGCGATCTCGGTCACTCCTACTAGCTCAATGATGTAGAGCTCCCATCCGCCGTCCTGGTCTTTGGCTCCGCTGGGCATCAGCTCGTGTTTGCGTTCGAGTCGGTACCTCATGTACCCGAGAGTTTCGTCGTTCTCCTCGTAAACGACGAAGAATCGATCTTGACCTCGAACTTTGTCTCTGAATTCATCCTCCCACAGGTAGTCCGGTCGATCGATCATCCCTGGTCGGGACGTCATCGTTTTTTGCCAAACCTCGGGACCAACCGATCTGACCTCTGAAGCGTCCGCGAATCTCACTTTGCCATGAGCATTCACGTGATGGCGGAAAGCGGCGTGACGCGTCCGTATCGACGCAATCTGTTCCTGAACGGCGACTCCGCAACCGAAACGTCCGTATATGATGCTTTCGCTCGCCATCAATCCTGCCGTTGGATTGCCGAGTTCGTGTTCTTTTTCGAGGAGGCGACTCATCATCCCGGTCATGATCCCGCGTCGTCGGTACGATGCCGCTACCGTGACCGCGGTGATGCCGGAGACCGGTACGGTATCACCTCCAGGCACCGGTAGATTGGCGGTAAAGGCGCCGGAGGTTCCGACCACATCGTCGCGGTCGAATGCGCACACCGTTCTGGAGTCGGTTAGGAACTTCCGCCCGAATTCCATCCCTTCCGGGGTCGGACGAAACACATCGCCGAATCCGCGCCACTCGGTACGGTGGAAGGCTACGAGTTCGTGAAGCTTTAACGGGCGGAATTCGATGTGAGCGAGATTGTTTGATTGATGGTTCAATTCGAAAGTTTGATTGAAGGACTAGAAGTGGTAAGGGTTCCAACCGGCGGGAACGGTCTGGAACATCGCATCCGCTCGCTTCACCGCACCGGGGGAGTTCGGCGACTCTTCAGCCAACCCCAACTCGACCAGCATCGAAAACGAGACCGCCCCCATGTACGCCGCCGCCAACTCGCAGTCTTGCATGACCAGGTCAGGACGGTCGTTAGTCATTGCACATTGCCCACCCTCGGGACCGCCTTCGAGTGAAAACACCTGCGATTCGCCGGTCTCAGGGTCTCGGGTCTGGATCGTTATCGCACCCTCAACCGGATAAGTCCTCCCGGCGAGCATCTGCGCTGGGTTGAGCAGCTTGAGCCAGATCGCATCGGTGAATTCTCGTCGCAACCGACGCGGATCGGCAAGCATCCAGATGATCGGATCGTCGACGGGTCTCGCGTGTGCGGTCAGTTCGTTAACAAGCTCTTGGTCGAAGAGGTGCCTCCATAAGGCCGCGTGGGAGGCGTCGGTAGATGCGACGGCCTCCACAACGTGCAGCGTTCCCGTGAACTCTTCGTCGGCTGAGCGTTGGATCTCAAATCGGGCGTATGCCAACGGCTCATCGCCTTCGACGTAGATGAGGAAAAATTCGTCTTTCCGATGCCTTGGATGGACTTCGTACTGCCAGCGCTTGGACGTGCGAGTGATCATTCCGGGTCGGTTTACTCTCGCCAAATCGTAGGCGTGAGCCATCATCGGGATCGCTTCATCTCGTTGCGGCCGCACGAAGTGTCCTGACCATTCGGGGGCATGAGCATAGGCGGTGTGGTCAAGGCTGATGCGCCAGTTGTGGACCGGCATCGTGTTGCCGTAGCCGTATCTGCCGTAAAGCAAGCTCTGGCTCGCCCACAGGATCGATGCCAAGTCGCCGCGCTCGCGGGCATCGTCATGGATTCGACGCATGATCCCGCGCTGAACTCCTCGGCGACGGTGCGTCGATGCCGTGGTGATGTACGCCACGCCCGCCACAGGCACAGTCGCGCCGCCTGGCAGGGTCATGTCGAAGGAGTCGGCTCCGCCTGATCCGGCGAAGGCGTCTCCGTCTCGGCAAACTAGCAGGCGATCCAGCTCCACTCGGTGGGCGCGCATGTATCTCGTATCTTCTTCGGATACGTGATCCCCGAGATTCATGCGCACGTTGATGCGCCACTCGAAGAATTCGTCGTCTGTTACAGTTCTGATTTCCATGTGATGAAAGGGGGGTGCGCGTTAAACGCTCAACGCGCGAACCAAAGCGGGAAAGTGCTTCGGAGGTAAAGATTGTAACTCGGAAATCCGAAAACACCGAACATCAGACAATCGAAAACCCCATTGGCTAGAATTTGCCTACCATGTTCGAATCCGATCAGAGAGTAAGCAAATCAGAGATATCTAAGCTCTCGCGCAGCTTCACGGACGGGATCGGGGACGAGATAATCCACCTGAAGAGCACGTCATCCACACAGGATGTTGCGCGGGCATTGGCGTTGTCAAAGGAAGCTGGGTCTGGGACAGTAGTCATCGCGGACGAACAAGAGTCTGGCCGCGGAAGGTTCGACAGAGAGTGGGTCTCTAGGGCCGGGGACGACATCTTGATGTCGATCGTTTTGGAGCCACGAGCTAGCTTGGTGAACCAGATGACGATCATGGGTTCGTTGGCTTGCGCTTTGACGGTTGAAGAATATGTGAATGAGGGCATTTCGATCAAGTGGCCCAACGACGTGCTGGTGTCGGGTAAGAAGATCAGTGGAGTGATCGCAGAGTCGTTTATGCAAGACATGTCGCAGTCTGTGATTCTCGGGATCGGTCTTAACGTCAACTTCGCACCGAAAGATGCGGCGTCTCACTGCTTTAAAGCGACCAGCATCCGACACTTGCGAGGCGGCAAAAACCGCGTCCGCCGTTCCGAGGTCTTTGCGACCCTTTTGACGCATCTCAATGACTTATACGATTCGCTCGAAAGAGGTGAGACGATCATTCCTGAGTGGAGATCACGTCTTGAGACGTTGGGCAAGCAAGTAGTTGTGGCGAAGGGCGGGACCCGCCCTCCGGAGATCGTCGAAGAAGGACGAGCTGAGGACGTGGACGAGTTCGGACGGTTACTGATAAGGACCCGAGATGGGCGTTTGACCGCAGTTTCTTCCGGAGAAGTGACGTTGACAGGACCCTAGGATGTCGCCGCTTCACACTGTGCAGTTGAGGGTTCGGCCCCGCTCATCTCGCGACGAGATAGTGGGACCCGACGCGACGGGAAGGCTGATAGTTCGCATCAAAGCCTCGCCGGTCGACAACGCGGCCAACGACTCATTGATCCGGATGTTTGCGAAGGCGTGCGGAACGACTCAGGGGAAGGTCCGGATCGTCCGAGGGGCGAGGAGCAGGGATAAGATGCTGGAAGTTGAGTGCGAAGCCGATGCGCTTGCGCGAGCTACAGGCTCACGCTGAATCTTCTTCGCTCTCTGGGGGTCCCCACCCCGCCATCAGGTCCGGCCTTCTACGCATGGTTCTCTCGGCCGCGGATCGGCGTCGATAGCGCTCAACCGCTGCGTGGTCGCCGGTCAACAGCTCTTCAGGCGTGCGCAGTCCTCTGACTTCGGCCGGACGGGTGTATACGGGGCCTTCGAGCATTCCACCGATTCGATTCGAAAACGATTCTTGGCTGCTCGAGTCGTCGTCGCCCAAAACACCTGGCAACAATCTGGCAATCGCGTCGACTACCGCCATCGCCGGAATCTCGCCGCCAGTAAGGACGAAGTCGCCGATGCTGACCTCTCGATCGACCGAATTTTCAATGAAGCGCTCGTCTACGCCCTCGTAGTGGCCGCACACGATGGTTACGGCAGAAAGTGCCGAGAACTCTAGAGCTACCTCGTGCGTGAAGCGCTCGCCCTGAGGTGACATGAAGACAACGAGTGGTTTTTGGTCTAGGGGATACTCAGCATTTATGTGGTCCACGGCATCGAATAGGGGTTGCGCCATCATCACCATGCCCGGTCCGCCGCCGTAGGGAGGCGCATCGACCGTTCTGTGACTGTCCTTCGCGAAGTCTCGCGGGTTCACAAAGCTGGTTTCGATCAATTCCTTCTCTATCGCGCGTCCGATGATGCTCTCGGAAAGCGGCCCGTAGAACATTTCGGGAAAGAGGGTTACGATGTGGAACTTCATACTGACTTGTGTCCGAATCTGTCGTCTATTCGGGCACAGGGTGTCTGCCGTGGTGGTCGCCGCCGACGATCTCAACCGCGTGGGCAATGACAGGTAGGGCCACTTGGAGAGTCTCTACCGCGCCTTTCGGGCTTCCCGGCAGGTTGATGATCAGGGTTCGGTTGCACACTCCCGCCTTGGCCCTGGAGAGCATAGCCATCGGCGTTACGGCGAGGGAAGCAGCTCTCATCGCCTCCGCTATCCCCGGCACCTCGTATTCCAGCACATCTCCCATCGCTTCCGGCATGACGTCACGCGGTCCCAGACCTGTGCCCCCAGTCGTCAATATCACTTGCACGTCTTCGTCGCTGGACCATAGGCTGAGCTGCGAAGCTAGTGCGATTCGATCGTCGGGAAGCAGTGCTCTGCGCGTGAGTTGATGCCCTTGGGCCTGCATGGTCTCCACTACGGCGTCGCCCCCAATGTCCGAGCGACCTCCTATATGCCCAGTGTCGCTGCTGGTCAGTACTGCGAATTTGAGTGGAGCGCTCATGAAACTTGATCGGAGGGTTGTCCGTATCGAAAGGTGAATTCAAATCGATGATACCGCGCCGCGAACGCACATAGATGCATGGAAACGGAGTGCAGGGGGTTCTTAGAATTCGGTACGAACTGGTTAAGTTCGGGGCGAGACCCGTTTGGGCAAGTTGAGTACGACGGTTGGAGATCGTCGTGCCAAGTGCGTCTTTGCGTGTCTCAAGGCGATTTAATTTGAGCGACGACCAATATTGAGTACCACACGCTCGTCAATGACGCAGTGCCATAAGAAACATCACCAACCGGTGATGCTTGAAGAGTCGATAGACGCGCTCGACGTGCAGTCGGGAGGGCGTTACATAGACGCGACGGCCGGTGAAGGTGGTCACACCCGAGGGATACTCGAACGTTCATCGCCCGGCGGCCAGGTGTTGGCGATCGATGCAGACCCCGAAGCGGTGTCAGTTGCTTCAACCCGCCTGGAGAAGTTCGGCGACTCGGTGCTCTTTGTCAACGAGAACTTCGTAGAGATGCGGGCGCTAGCAATCCGCTACGATTTCCTGCCGGTCCATGGGGTCCTTTTCGATCTCGGTATGTCTTCATTGCAACTCGACCGTGAGAGTCGCGGCTTTTCATTCCGCAGACCCGATCCACTTGATATGCGGTTCAGCATGTCAGGAGGTCCGACGGCGTCCGACATAGTGAACGGTTACTCCGAACGGGAACTCGCTGACCTCATATACAGATTTGGCGAGGAAAGGTCCTCGCGGCGAATCGCCTCGGCCATTGTGGCGAATCGACCTGTAACCACTTCAACTGAGTTGGCTGAAATCGTGGCTGGGTCCTCGCGCGGCGACCGACGAGGTATTCATCCCGCCACCAAAACCTTCCAAGCTCTTCGCATTGCGGTGAATGATGAGTTGAGGTCGTTAGAAATAGCCTTGGAACATGCTGTCTCCTTGATCGGACACTCGGGAAGACTGGTGGTGATTTCGTACCATTCATTGGAAGACAGGATCGTCAAGAACTTCATGCGCAGGGAGTCTCAAACCTGCATATGCCCACCTGACGAACGCGTCACTCCTGTTTGCACCTGTGAACACTCTCCGTCACTCTCGCTAGTGATCGACGGCGTTGTGACGCCCGGAGAGTCTGAGGTGCAGATGAACCCACGCAGCCGAAGCGCCAAAATGCGGGTGGCTGCGAGAATTTGAATTTGACAAAAACAAACGCACTGAGCCGTGGGAGAGCCTGACTCGATGTACCAAGAAGATATTAGGATCGCAATCGACGTGGGAAGCACGAAGGTTTGCACCGTCGTGACTCGCCGGGACAGTTTCGGCGACCCCGAGTTGCTTGCCCTCAACGTGATGCCGTGCGACGCCATGAATCGGGGCGATCTTGTCGACCGCGCGCTGGCGACGGAGGTGATCCGAGCTTCCGTGGCCGAGGCTTCAGAACAGTGCAGTCTGGCGTTCGGCAAGGCGTATATTGCTATCGGCGGCAAGCACGTGCGATCCTTTACAGGATCAGGCGATGCAAGGCAGTTCGATTTCGCCGCCGGCGTTACCGAACACGACATCTTGGATGCTGTTCGCAACGCCGCCGTTTCGAACGTGGCGATGTCTGATCACCTCTTGTATGCGACGCCAATCAAGTACAGAGTGGATGGGACAACCGAATTTCGGAAGCCTCCGATTGGCATGCATCCCGATGTGCTTGAAGTAGAGGCGCAGCTCGTAGTTTGCGATCTTGAGCACTACCAAGCCGTCTTTGGCTCCGTCGAGGCGGCCGGTTTAGAGGCGATACACGGTGGCGCCACGATAATTGCCGAGGCTGAGCATCTCCTTACTTCTTACGAACGAGATGCCGGATGTGTGATGATCGATATCGGCGGAAGCGACACAGAGATCGCGGTGTATCAAGATGGCAGGAGCGTATCCGTAAGCTCTCTACCCGTCGGTGGATTCCATTTCACCAACGATATCGCCTATACCTACGAGATTCCGTACGAAAACGCCGAAGCCGTAAAGCTGGCAGCAGGCACGGTTAATATCTCCGATTCGGAACAAGACGTCGAGATCGATCCAAATGCACTGACGGGCAGTGAGCGAGTCGTTGATGTAGAAAAGTCATTGACACGAGTCTCGGTGTCCCATCTTCTGCGCGAGCGAGTTTCGGATATATCGAAGCTATTCAAGCACCGCATTCGGCAGGCTCCGGGTCTGCACGATGAGGACTTTGTGAGCGTTGCATTCACCGGCGGAGGGGCCAAGCTCGACGGATTCGCGAATGCCGCGAAGTTGGCGATGCAGATCCGCGGCAAAGTGGATGTCCGTAAGCCATCCGGAATAAAAAGCCTGCCCGACTCTGTCAGCGACCCGACTATGTCTGGCGCAGTGTGCGTGATGCTACGAGCTTTGGACCGAATCGAGACCGACAATCACGTTTCTCGCCAACCTGTCAGAAACCTAGAGCCGGTCGCCGCGGGCGGTGGCAACGCTCGGGAACAGCTAGCCGAGCGCAATTGGCGCTCTATGTTCCGCCGATAGAGGTCGAACGCCGTTAGTCGAGGCGGGCCCTCAGCCCGATTATTGTCTGATCGAGGGCTGCCTAGGTGAGAGAGGTCGTGGTGTGTAGAGTCATATCTATAGTGGAATCGCCGCGCGGCGCCCGAAACTCCTCAAGTATTCGCCAGCGCGCTCGGTATCCGAACCTAGATCAGCTCACACACCTTGACGTTGCCGAACGCAATAGCTGGACAGCGCAGGCGGACTCCGTCTGTGAAGATCAAGGTCGTAGGCGTGGGAGGCGGGGGTTCGAACGCGGTCACGCGTATGTATCGCAGCCGCATCCCAGGCGTGGAGTACATAGCGGCAAACACTGATGCTCAGGCGCTCGCAAGTGCTGAAGCCTCGTTAAGACTCCGAGTGGGCGACAGGATCGCCGGTGGTATGGGCGTTGGCGGCAACCCGGACCTCGGGAGGTTGTGCTTCGAGGACAGCCAGGATGAGATCCGAGAAATATTGACCGGAACCGACCTGGTGTTCGTATCGGCCGGCATGGGGGGTGGCACCGGCACAGGTGGGGCTCCCGTGGTGGCGCGAATCGCTAAACAAGATCTCGGCTGCTTGACCGTCGGCGTGGTGACCAAGCCCTTCCCGTTCGAGGGGTATCAGCGCCAACACGAAGCGCAGAAGGGGTTGAATCGGCTCGCCGCAGAGGTCGACACTCTGATCGTGATACCGAATGAGCGACTGTTACTAGTGGCAGATCCGTCGATGTCGATTGGGATGGCGTTCAGGATGGCTGACGAGGTGCTGCGCCAGGCGATGCAGTCGATAACTGAGCTACTTTTGATGCCGGGCGAGATCAATTTGGACTTCGCCGATCTCCGTACAGTGATGAAAGATGCAGGCCCAGCTTGGATGGCGATCGGTAAAGGCAACGGAATCGACCGCTCCAGGGCGGCGATAGCGGCTGTTTTGGGTTCGCCTTTACTGGAAGTCAAGATCGATGGCGCCACAGGAGTGTTGCTCAACATAACCGGCGGCGCAGACCTGATGATGTCGGAGGTTCAGAGAATCTCCGAGACGGTGAGACGCGTGGTGCATCCAGACGCCGAGATAATTTTCGGAACCACGCAAGATTTTAAGATGGAGAACGAGATCAAGATCACCATCATCGCAACCGGTTTCGAAGAACTAGAGACGATCGACTACTACGCAGAGCGTCGGGAAGAGCTCGAAGCCATCCGGCGGGAGCGCGACCACTCGCTTGGTAGAGATCTGTTGGATGATTTCGGTATCGAGATGCCGGAGTTCATGCGCGTTCCCGGCCCCGGATCTTCGAGCAATTCTCCTGAGTCTGACGACGGGACAGTTGATTCCTCCGAGGAGTAGCTGCCCGTCGTCAGCCCCTTAATTCGAAGGGTTTCAGAAGTGTTGTTGGGGCTGTGTTGCATGGTGTGGTGCGATCTTTCCCCAGTGCCAGGGCGTCGTCGGGGATATAGCGTCATCGCGTTAAAATCCATTAACGGGCGTCGGCGGGTGTGAACCGACACAGGGATGCGGCGCACGAATTGAGAGAGTGAATGCCGGCGAGAATTTTCGCGTTGCGACGTCGAAAGTCGGCCTTAATTCACTGGAGATTGGGAGACGTTCCCGCTTTGTCCGCAACTTGACGAAACGTGTCAAGAATCTAGTAGATCGAGCCTCCAAAACATCAATAGATTGATATAGTAGTAATCCCTACACAACATATAGTGCTTCGTATGCTCATCAACACCAAACCAGCAGGGAGGCAAAAAGCTGGTTTTGGGACAGGCACGGACGGAGAATACAGTCACGCGGTTGTTGGCTCTAGTGACTGTGCAACGAGAATTCAAGAGATGAACTGCACCGTTTGCGGACATAGCTATACAAAGGTGGTTGACTCGCGCGAGAGCCTCAACTCGGTTCGCCGACGTCGCGAGTGTCTGCTGTGCGGCGGAAGATTCACAACCTATGAGCGCATCCACAGCCCGCGACTCCAAGTTGAAAAGCGCACCGGCCGCCGTGAGACCTTCTCAGAGGAGAAGCTGGCTCACAGCTTAGAGATAGCCTGCGTGAAGCGCCCGATACCTGTGGGTTCGATAGATCACATTGTCGAGGAGATTCGCGAGGCAATTCTCGTCGATGGCCGGGAGTGCGTTGAGACCAGCCTGATCGGCGAGATGGCGCTGGACAGGCTGCGCGAGTTGGACAAGGTCGCTTACCTCCGTTACGCGTCGGTTTATCGCAACTTCGACGCGCCGGAAAGTTTCGCTGAAGAAGCTGACAAGTTGGAGAGCGAAGAGACGATAGACGACCTTCTACAAGGAAGATTGTTGGCGTCCGACGCCCTCCACGTGTTGGGTCGCCGCGAGCGGAAGAATTGAACGCAAGCCGAATATGTGATGAGGGAACCCGGTTGCCTTGTCCAAGAAACCAAGAGAACAGAGAGAAAAGGAAATGACTCAGCTGTTTGAACGTGAAATCGAAGTTTCGGGCGAGGACGAGGTCGAATTCGTTCCAGCTGAAATATCTGACAACGCGCAGGTGATTTTGGAGAGGCGCTACTTCGTCAAGGATGACGATGGGAGCGTGATCGAGGACGCCAAGACTATGTTCCGCCGAGTGGCACGCGCGATTGCAAAGGGCGACTACCTATACGACGCGTCGCCTAAAGAGGTAGAGCACACCGCTGAGAAGTTTTACCGGATGATGGCGAGTTTGGACTTCTTGCCCAACTCCCCCACGATGATGAACGCCGGAACCGGACAGGGAACGCTCTCAGCCTGTTTCGTGCTCCCGTTGAGGGACACCATGGAGGGCATCGCCAAGGCTTCGCATGATCAGGCGATGGTCCAGAAGTTCGGCGGCGGCACCGGCTTCGCCCTCTCGGAGCTGAGACCCAAGGGCTGGCCGATTTCCACTACGCACGGGCGCGCATGCGGCCCGGTCGAGACTCTTCGCTACCTCTCCGCCACTTCAAGATTAGTGACTCAAGGCGGCAAGCGCGACGGTGCGAATATGGCTGTGATGGATGTGCACCACCCCGACATCTTGGAGTTCATATCCTGCAAAGAGATCGAGGGTGATATCCACAACTTCAACATCTCTGTGGGCGCAACAGACGAGTTCATGGCAGCCGTAGAGGCGGGGACTGATTACCCCCTCTACTTCAGAGAGAACCCGGCAGACGAAAAGAGCGAGTTGAAAGAGGTCGGAAGACTGGATGCGCGGGAGGTGTTCGAAAAGATAATTTCAGGCGCATGGCGCAATGGCGAGCCCGGGATGATCTTCTTGGACGAAGTTAACCGCAACAGCCCGGTGAAGCACATCGGGAGTATCACCGCGACCAACCCGTGCGGCGAACAGCCGCTTCTCCCAAATGAGTCTTGCAACCTAGGGTCGGTCAATCTATCCAACTACGTGACCGGCAAGCTCGCCACAGGTGTGATCGAGCGGAACGCCACGCAGCTGGAGATGCTCAAGCCGGAATTTGCCGGGCTACAGTCGCACACTCGCACGAAGCTACCGGGCATCGATTGGGATCGCCTCGGCGACACGGTCCGTTTAGCGACGCATTTCCTAGACAACACCATCGACGTCAACGTGTACGCAATCTCCGAGATCGAAGAGATGAACAATCAGACTCGCAAGATTGGCTTAGGCGTGATGGGCTACGCCGATATGTTAGTGAAGCTTGGCATCCCTTACGACACCAAAGCGGCTGTCGAGGTCGGCAGAGACGTGATGCGTTTCATCATGCAGGTCGCCGACGACGAGTCGAGGCGGCTAGCCAAGAAGCGCGGTCCGTACGGTGGCTGGGCAGGAGGCGAGCCCGAATCTCGCGGAGAGCCTGCGATGCGCAACGCCTGCCGTTTGACGGTGGCTCCTACCGGCACGATATCCATGATCGCCGGTTGCTCCAGCGGCATCGAGCCAATCTTCTCACTTGCCTATCGCAAGCACAACATTCTAGGCGGCGACACCACGCTGTTCTACGCCGACGCCAACTTCGAGAGAGTTGCCAAGCAGCGAGGCTTCCTCTCGGATGATCTCCTCAACTCGCTCTCGGACGGCTCATCCCTCCTGGGTCGAGATGACGTGCCCGGGGATTCGAAGTCGTTGTTCCATGTGGCATCCGATATCTCTCCTCGGGCCCACGTGCTTATGCAAGCGGCGTTCCAACAGAGCGTCGATGCTGGAATTTCCAAGACGATCAACTTCCCGAACGAGGCGACGCAGGACGATGTGGAAGAGGCTTATATGTTGGCCTGGAAGACGCGATGCAAGGGCATCACGGTCTATCGGGCTGGCAGCCGAGAGAAAGAGGTTCTGACGGCTGGTCACTCCGAATCTGCTGGTGAGAAGGAAATTGCAGGCCTCGAGCAGCCATCCCTGTTGGAAACGACCAACGCCCAGGGTCTGATGAGGTCCGACGTGTTCATCACCCCGATGAAGCGACCGCCGGCGCTCACGGGTAGGACCGTGGTGATGCAAACGGGTCGCGGTCGAATCTACGTGACGTTGAACTACACCAACAACGGTCGACTGTTCGAGGTCTTCACCGCCCACGGCAAGGCGGGCGGAAACGATGCCGCGATGGCCGAGGCTCTCTCCCGCATGATCTCTCTGAGTTTGAGGTCGGGGGTGGCGCCGCAGGAGATCGTGAGGGAACTCCGCTACATAGCGGACGCACCGATCTGGAGCAACGGCGTACAAGTCATGTCGGTGCCCGACGCGATAGCGCAGGTCATCTCGGCGCATTCGGGCGATGCGCCTGTGATCTCGGAATCGGTCCTTCCCGCCCAAGGCGAGGTTTGGCACTCTTCGATGTTCGGCGCGCCGAGCGCAGACGAGTTAGGTATGCCGCAGGCAACGTTGACGGACGGCCATGGCGCTGCGCCATCCGTTTCCACGGAAACCTGCCCAGAGTGCTTCTCCGGAATGGCTTTCGAAGAGGGTTGCATGAAGTGCTACTCCTGCGGCTTCAGCAAATGCTGAAGCCTCGTTGAGACAATCTAGGAATCTAGGAGGCACTCAGTGGCTGGTCCACGCATCGATAAGCCTCTCTTGGCATTGACGCTCGGCGACCCTTCCGGCATCGGTCCGGAGGTCGTAGTCAAGTCGTTCATGGATTCGGAAATGCGTGATTCGGCGCACATGTTTGCCATCGGCTCGATAGGTTCGGTGAACGACGCGGTCGGCCAACTAGGTGCTGGCCTCGCCGCAATCTCTATCGAACGGCCGGTCGAAGCGCGAGAGATTGCCGATGCGATTCCGGTCCTGGAAATCGGCGGATACGACGCTGCAGAATTTCCGTTGGGTACTCACTCGGCGCTCTCTGGCAAAGCGTCGCACGAGTGGGTTGAGCGGGCCGCTTTGCTATGCCTCGACGGAGAAATCGATGGGATGGTTACGGCGCCCGTCAACAAGGAGTCGTGGCAGATGTCAGGTGCGGAGGATCTCGGGCATCAAGAGGTGTTCAAACGACTGACCAACAGCGGCACTGTCTACACCATGCTGGTGAGCGGAAACTTGCGCTGCATGCACTTATCGACGCACAAATCGCTCGTTGAGGCGTGCGCATTCGTCACGACAGAAAACATTCTCACCGCGGTCAGAATGACAGACGAATACATGAAGCGTTGGGGCTTCGCTAGGCCCCGTGTGGCTGTGGCGGCGCTAAACCCCCACGCCAGTGACAACGGCTTGATCGGCGACACCGAGGCAAAAGAGATAGTGCCGGCCATCGATGCGGCCCGGATGGATGGCATCGACGCCACCGGACCTCATCCCGCCGATTCCGTCTTCAACCAAGCGATCGACGGAAGATACGATGTCGTCGTGGTGATGTATCACGACCAAGGTCATATCGCGATTAAGGTGCATGGATTCGAAGAGTCGGTGTCCGTAAACCTTGGAATTCCCTTCATCCGGACATCCGTGGACCACGGAACGGCGTTCGACATCGTCGGCCAGGGTATTGCTCAGGCCACGAGCATGATCGAAGCGATCAAATTGGCTGTGGCGCTAGCCACGCGCCGGGGGATTGCGTGAATTCCGCCTAGCTACCTGTAGACAGGTAGTGGCGCACTCCGAAGTTCCATAGTCGGAGCGAGATCAGTAGGAATGCGATCCCGATCAATGGCGCCACGTATTGGAACCAAATCGGAGAACCCAACGGGTCGGGGATGCCGAGTATCGCCAGCGCGGGGAAGTAGCTGACGCAGGCTAGCGGTATTCCGAATGTGAAGAAGTTTCGGAACCACGGTCTATAGATGTTGATCGGATATTGCGTCGTTTCGACTCCGCCGTAGGTGACTGTGTTCATAACCTCAAGCGTCTCTGTCGTCCAAAACGCTAGTGTCGCTTGCAGGACGATGAGCCCGGCGAAGATCGAGGCGCCACCGGCCACGGATGCTATGAGCAGCAGCGCGTTGGGCAGCGTCCAGTGAAGGTCTAGCGAAGCGGACGCCCAGATCAATACGATGAGGCTCGGCGCGAGGCGGCTTATGCGTCGGAGCGTCAACTCCTGGCCGGCTAGTTGGAGCGAGGTGGCTCGGGGTCGAGTCAAGATTCGATCGAAATCCCCCGACTTAACCATGTCGCCGAACATGTCGAACCCCGTTGTGAAGGCATCGGCGACCGCGAACGAGATATTTACGATGCCGTAGACGAAGGCGACTTGGTAGACGTTCCACTCCAGGAGGGATCCGAACCTGTCGAAGAGCATCAGTATGGCGATGAATTCGCCGATGGTGATTACAAGCCGTCCCACCAATTGCATGATGAACGAGGCTCTGTACTGCATCTGGGAGCGCATCGAAACGGCGAGGAATCGCCTGTAGACGTATAGGGAGTCGAACACGATTAACCGCCTTGAACCACGACTCTTCGAAGCGCCCTCGACAAAGCGATTCGTCCGGCCAAGACAAACGCTAGAGTCCAAGCCAACTGATGCGCGAGATTTAAGGGCAGGTCGGCGGCTGGAATGTGGCCTAGGTAAAGACGGTAAGGCGTATCGACCAAACCTCGGAACGGCAGCGCGTTGATGAGTGGTTGGGCCCAGTCCGGGAAGAGAGGCAAGGGGACGAGCATCCCCGAGAAAATGAGCACCAGCCCGAACACGATTTGGGTGATTCCGTCGCCGGTGATCGTCCAGAGCATCGTTACGTTGAGGAACGTGGTGATGGCGCTGCTGAGGAGAATCGCGGCGATCATCGAGATGACGAACGCCGCCGCGGAGCCGACCGAAGCCGGAGGCGCCATTCCCATCACCAGAGCTGCGAAAACTAACAGCGGCACTGCTCTCATCATCATCGGAGCGGTGCGCCAAGCTAGTGCGCGACTGAACCAGTAACTGTAGAGGTCGACGGGTCGGACCAACTCGTAGCTGATGCCGCCTGATCTGATAAGGGCGCGCAGATCGGTGTCGATGTTCCAAGGAAGCGCGGCGAGGAATGCTTGGCTGAGCCAGATGTAGGTCTCTACGTCGCTCCCGCTTATAGGTTGTTCGGCATTGGTGGATCGATAGAACGCTTGAAAAATCATCACCCGTATGATGCCCCAGAAGACCTGCGTAACCAGTCCCGCCAACGCCGCCGAGCGATACTGCAGCAGGCTGCGGAATTTGGCGCTTAACACGGCCCAGTAGCTGATCAACGAGACTGCTCCTCGTAGATGCGCGCAATGATTTCTTCGATCGGCGGGTTTTCGACGAATAGATCCCCGACCTCGTTCTCGGAGGTCACCTGCGATATCAACTCGGCCGCAGACACTTGTTGAGGATCGAACTGGATGTGCACCCGATTCCCCTTCCGGTCGGTGATCCTTGCAGCGCGGTGGATTTTTGGCATGCCCATGCCGATAAGATCGACGACCAACAGTCGCTCGGGAGTGATCTGTCGGCGCAGATCGTCGAACGTTCCATCCGACAGGATCTTGCCACTGTTGATCACCATCACGCGATCGCAAATCGCTTCGATGTCGTCCATGTCGTGAGTCGTCAGAATCACGGTGGTACCGCGCTCTCGGTTGAAGCGTCGAATGAAGTCTCTGAACGCCAATTTGGAAATCGCATCGAGTCCGATGGTCGGTTCGTCGAGAAATAGGATGGAGGGGGAGTGAAGCAGGGAGGCGGCGAGATCGCATCGCATGCGCTGCCCCAGACTCAGTTGGCGCACTGGAATGTCTAGGCAGGCATCTAGATCCAGGACTTCGACGAACTCATCTCGATTGCTTGCGTATTCGACGGCTGGGACTCGATAGATGTCTCTCAGGAGATCGAACGACTCGATAACGGGCAGGTCCCACCACAGCTGAGTGCGCTGACCGAAAACCACCCCGATGTCGCGAACGTGATCGATTCGGCTCCTCCAAGGGACGCGTCCGAGTATTTCGCACGAGCCTGAGTCTGGCACTAGGATGCCTGACATGACCTTGACGGTGGTCGATTTTCCGGCGCCGTTCGGGCCGATGTAGCCGACCAACTCTCCGGCGTCGATCGCGAACGAGACCCCGTCTAGCGCATCGATGGTTTCGTACCTACGGCGGGCTATGCCTCTGATGGCTCCCCAGACTCCGACGTCGCGTTTAGAGATGCGGAATTGCTTGACGAGGTTTTCTACGATTATCTGCGGCATCGGTCGAGCCCTGCGGGCCTGGCGAGTTGAGCGAGTTTGCGACGCTTACGACTGCGTCAGAGGGGACTTGGCCAACGGGCGGGAAGTTGGCGCAAATTCCGAAGAATGTAATCGTATAACACCCGATTTTGGCGATGGGCGAGCATGAGACGGGCTTTGTTGAGGGAGATGTTTACCAGACTTCGAATCCCGACAGGACGGGATCCCCTCCTCTCTCCGATAGACCTTCGCAAAAGTCTCGTCATTGCGGCGAAGGCCGAAATCCAGACGGCCACGAGCGATTAACAGGTCTTGATTTCAGTTCGGGTCCGTGAATTCGGCAACCTGCCCAACCCCAGATCCTTCGACAGGCTAAGGATGACGTATTTTTGCAAAGATCCCCTCCGAGGGAGAGGATTCAGAGCCTGCCCTCGACTAGATTGCGGGTGCGGGAGAATTTACAAGGTATCCGATTCCAAGCCAGAGCAACCGCGAGAACCGACAATGGGTGGCCCACCCCTCCCTGAACCTTCGACAACCACGCGCCTCTCCGTCATGCCCGCGAACGCGGGGACCCCAGTGCAAAGAAAGAGCGACATGTTTCCCTCGCTTTATCCGACTAGTGAGGGCTAACAGGCGAGAACTTCCGACGCGCTCTCTTGGCGAACCCGCTGTTCCCCTTGAGCCCCGTCCCCCCTCACCTCTTTGCGCGGGTGCGCAAAGGTCCTCTCCCTCGGAGGGGAGAGGGGCGAGTCTTGTCATTCTCCACGTGTAGCGGGGTCCTGCGGAGAGGCCGCATGATTTATGGCCTACTCGATGCTTGTCGAAGGATCTGGGGGAGGAGTCGCCGGACGTCGATTCTCGCGGTTGCTGTAACCCGAAGACGGTGACGGTTCAATTCGTGTCACAGTATCGGTTGCTCTGACGCTCCGCTGGGTTCCCGCTTTCGCGGGAATGACGGGTGGTTCCTTAACGGCGTCTTTTGGCCATGGGTGAAGTGCCCTAAACGTATAATCGACAACACGGTTCGGAATGCACGAATCGGGGCAATTCTGATGCTGATTGAAGCGAAAAACGAAGGCGAGGCACGGGGTTGAACGTCACATTCATAGGAGGTGGCGTGATGGCGGAGGCTTTGATTTCTGGCACTCTTGACGCTGGCGTTGACGCAACGATCACTGTGAGCGAACCAATCGCCGAACGTCGCCGACAACTCGCTACGAGCTATGAAATTAACGTCGTCAGCGACAACATTTCCGGCGTTAAAGATGCCGATGTGGTCGTGCTCTCCGTCAAGCCGCAACAGCTCGACGCCGTGGCGGACGAGTTGAGCGGGACGGAAGTCGATTTGCCGGTCATAATCTCGATCATGGCTGGAGTGCAGTCGAAGACGATTCAACAAAAACTGGGTTGCGATGCGATAGTGAGGGTGATGCCGAACACCCCTGCACAGATTGGCTCAGGCGCCAGCGCCTGGTCAGCAACGCCAACTGTCGGGGAGGAAGCGTTGGATTTCACCAAGACGATGCTCGAAGCAGTGGGCGAGCAGGTCTACTTTGAAGACGAGAAGATGGTGGATATCGCAACCGCTTTGAGCGCCAGCGGCCCTGCCTACGTCTTCGTGTTCATCGAGGCTCTGGTTGATGGCGCCGTCCAACTCGGGATGCCAACAAACGAAGCGCGTGAGTTGGCGATCCAAATGGTGTTGGGGAGTGCTTCGCTCGCGAAAGAGACGGGCAAGCACCCGGCAGAGCTGCGAAACATGGTTACTTCACCGGGTGGGACTACGGCGGCCGCGTTGACCGCGCTTGAAGCAGGGGGATTCCGTCGGGCGTCGATCGAGGCGGTGCTGGCGGCGTATCTACGCGGCGAAGAACTCGCCAAATTGGCCGAAGGGTAGCAACTGCGATGGTCCAACTTCTCTCTCTCCTCCAACTCGTATTGATGGTGTTGGGATTCTTGATCGTGATCAGAGCGCTGCTCTCTTGGATCCCGGCACTTCACGACAACGAGATAGTGCGATTGGTATTTCAGATAACAGACCCCGTGCTTGAGCCGATACGTCGAATCCTGCCCCCTTTGGGAGGCATGGACCTGAGCCCGATGATCGCCCTCATTTTGATCTATTCGGTCGTCCAAGTCATCGGCAGGTTCGGGTGATTGATCCGGAACTGTTTGAGGTAGGAAAAACTAACGGATATACTGATTCGTTAGCGCCGAATTGTCGCCTCTAAGGTTGGGCAACCAGATAAGGCTCGTGTAGAGCGGCCAATTAGTCGGCACATCCGAAATACTGAGGACATCCTGATGAACGCGCTCGATGTGGTAAAAACGCCGATCCAAGCGGAGATAGACGAGTTTCAGCCTGGTGACACGGTCACCGTGAACATGATCATCCGCGAGGGCGATCGTGAGCGCGTGCAGGCGTTCCAGGGCAACGTCATCGTCGGACGCTACTACTCTGACAAAACCCCGAACCCGGGTGCTACCTTCAAGGTCCGCCGTGTTTCATACGGCATCGGCGTGGAGCGGATAATCCCCTTCCACAGCCCTACGCTTCAGTCGGTAAAGGTCACACGCAAGGGCAAGGTGCGTCGCTCGCGGCTCTACTACCTGCGCGGCCTCACAGGCCGTCACGCCCGCATCAAAGAACGACGCTGATCCACTGCTCCAACTTGGAGCGATATCGGGTCAAAACCGCTGGTTAGCCGCCTGATAATATTCGACGCATGACCGTCTCTGAGGACATGCTCGTCGCTCAAAGCCTTCGCAAAGGGTTCGACGGTATTCAGGCCGTAGACGATGTTTCATTCAACATCGGACGGCAAGAGATATTCGGGTTGCTCGGGCCCAACGGTGCCGGCAAGACGACCACAATTCGGATGCTCTCCACCGTTCTTTCACCAGACGACGGCGACGCTTGTATCGATGGCCACTCGGTTGCCCAAGACAGTGACGAGGTGAGGAAGGTTATCGGCGTATGTCCGCAAGAACTCGCGTTGTATCCGGAGCTGTCGGCGACAGACAACCTAGTTTTCTTCGGTCGGATGTCGGGTCTGAGCAGTGCTCGAGCGAAGGAAGCCGCTGCCGAGTACATCGAAAAGGTTGGACTTACAGACAGAGCCGGCGACAAAGTGGAGAAATTCTCAGGCGGGATGAAGCGACGCGTGAACATTGCGATTGCCCTGATGAGCAACCCAAAGTTATTGTTTCTCGACGAGCCTACGGTGGGCATCGACCCCCAATCACGCAGCTACATCTTCGACACTGTCGAGCAGCTACGTGATGAGGGCATGACGGTTCTCTATACCACTCACTACATGGAGGAGGCAGACCGCCTATGCGATCGCCTCGGCATCATGGACCACGGCCGGTTGATCAGGCTCGGCAGCCCTCGGGAGTTGAAGTCGGAGATTGGCGATCCGGATGAAGTATCGCTCGAGGACGTTTTCCTCGAGCACACGGGCCGGAAGCTCCGAGATTAGTCACCTGGGATGTTGCGACCGTTTTTCATCGCTCTGTTTGAGTTAAGGCGTTACTTGACCAACCGGGGTGAGCTGGCGTTCAACATCGCTCTTCCTATCGCCTTGTTCGCACTCATGTACGGCGCCTTCGGAGGTGACGAGTCTTTTCACGCCATCGTAGATGTAGTCGATCTAGACGGCGGCGTCAAATCTCGCGACTTAATAGAGCGATTGGACGCGCTCGATGAAATCACCGTCAGGGAACGATCGTTGGAGGAGGTAGACGATGCGCTGGAACGATCGGCAATACTATTCGCTTTCGTGATCCGCGAGGGATTCACCGAGAAGGTGGAGTTCCCTTATCCAACCTCCATCATCTTCAAACGACGTGGCAACGGTGGTGATACAGGCCAAATAGCGGCGGCGATCGTCAGAAATGTCGTCGACGAATTGGCCTCCGAGTCGTTTACACGGTGGCAGGTGGCGGACGCGTTTGTTGATTCGGAAGTGACCCTGGATCAGATCAATGCAGAGCTGGCGGCTCAATGGCGCATCGCCCGCCAAAATCCTTTCGTGGGTGTGGATGTCAAGCGAATAAGCGAGTATGAAGTCGATGTCTTGGATCGATTGATTCCAGGCGTAGTCGTGATGTTTCTAATGTTCGCGGTCACCCTAGGGGCCCAAACTTTAGTGGAGGAGAGGCGGATCGGGACACTAGAGAGATTGATGACGACTCGACTAGGGATCAATCAACTCTTCGCGGGCAAGTTTCTGGCCGGGGTGGTGCGTGCGACGTTCCAAGCATTGTTCTTGTTGGGACTCGCATTTGCTGTGCTGAGAGTAGGCGGCATCCTTGAGTTTCTTCAGATTTCAGTTTTCTCAGTGCTAGTCGCTTCAGCGGTCAGCGCCGTCGGGTTGGTTATCGGCGCGGCGGCTCGAACGCGCGACCAAGCCATCTGGGCCGCCGTGTTCTTCACGATGTTCATGACGGTATTCGGAGGTACGTTTTTCGACGTAGGCACCGGTGGTGCTCTGTATGTGTTATCGAAATTCACCATCAACAGCTACGCCATCGATTCCATGCACGGGATGTTGTCGACGAGTGAAGGGCTCGGTCGGCAAGGTTTGGGTATTGCGGTGCTGGTGGGTGTGACGATCGTCGGTTTGGCTGTCGCCAGGTTCATCTTCAAAGCATCGGCAGGAGGTCGATAGGTTGGCTACGACGCTCCGTCAGGCGGTGCTGTTGGCGATGAAGGACACGAGAGTCTTCTTCAAAGACCGCTTCGCGGTAGCATTTTCGTTTTTGTTCCCTTTCCTCTTCATAATCGGTTTTTCACTTGCATTGAGTGGACAAGGTCCATCGGATGAAGCATCGGAGCTTACCATCGCGACACAAGAAAGGGACGAAATCAGCCGCTTCATCATCGATTCGTTGTCTCCCAACGTCGACCCGAATTTCACCGAGATGGGTTACGAGGAGGCGTTGGCCGCGACGGAGAACGGCACGATTCCTGGGTTCATCGCATTTCCATCGGATTTTTCACAAATGCTGATGAACGGAGAGCCGACGTCGTTGCAAGTGGTGTTGGGCGATGGCTCATCGGGCCAAGAGGCGGTGCTAATCGGTTTCGCTAGTTCGTTAACCAGATCATACGTCGAGGCCCAAGTCGTCACCGGGACGGTGTTCGGTCTGATCGATTCGGGTGCAGTCGACATCCAGATCTCCGAGGTGGGATACACGGTGTTGGGGAGGGACGAGTTAGGCGGCATCGGGTTGGAAGTCCAAACTGTCGGCGACGTAGAGCCGTACAACGCCTCGAATTTCACGTTGCCTGGCTACCTCGTGATGTTTGTCTTCTTCGCCGCGGCGATGAGCGCCGAGGCGATAGCTCGGGAGCGGCGCAACCACACCTTGGAGCGGTTGATGTCGAACGGCGTTCGCCGAGAGTCGATCGTTCTAGGCAAGTTTTTGAGTGCAGCCGTGATCGGATTGATGCAGGTCGCGATCTTGTGGATCGTAGGCGTTCAGGCATTCGGGATCGACCTCGGAGTATCCCCTTCGGCGGTTGTGTTGATTTCGATTCTGATGGTCTTGGCGTCGGCATCATTCGGTGTTCTTCTGGCGAGTTTCATAAGCGAAGTGCGTGCGGTGAGCACCGCTGCAGTGTTAGCGTCGCTAGTGTTGGCGCCATTGGGTGGGTGCTGGTGGCCGCTATTCATCACTCCCGAGTGGATGCAGTCGCTTGCCAAGATCACGCCTCATGGGTGGGCTAATACGGGTTTCAACAAGCTGATGCTGTTCGGGGCCGAATTCGGTGACGTGACCCAGGAAATGGTGGCCCTGGTAGCGTTCGGTCTGGCATTCCTCGCTGTAGCGATGTGGCGATTTCGCTTATCGGCTGAGTGACAACGCTGCGAGGAGTCGTTGACAGGGTCGCGAAAGAATCCAGACGTCGCCCGATGCGAAGCGACTCGCTTTCGAGGGGATATCCCTGTGTTGTGTATCGTCTCTGTTAGAGGAGTCGCAGCGATTTGTTTGTTGATGTAGCGGTCGATTTTGCCACCGACGACCGTTTAAGAACCTACACGTATTCAGCGCCGAGCGGGATGAGAGTCTCGCCCGGTGATCTCGTGTGGGTGCCGTTTGGTCCGAGGCCGGTTCAAGGCATCCTGATGTCTTCCAATCCCTCTGCGGATGCGGCCGAGGTGCGTGAAATTGAGTCGGTGGTTGAGGGAGGTCCATTCCTTTCCAAGTCACAGTTGAGGGTCGGACGCTGGATCGCCGACTACTATCGAACGGGCCTCTTTCGCTCCTGCTCGTTAATGCTGCCGCCTGGCGCTAATCGGCAGCTGCACATATGGCAGTCTAGGTCCGAACTGGCGGCAGAGATCGAAGGCACGTTGGCCGGATTGACGATCTCACCAGAACAGGAGTTGGTGCTCGAATCTGTCCCCGAGCGCGCCAAAATCCGCCGGGACAGGCTGATCAGGCTCGTGGGCCGCTCGAACGAACGTCACGTCGACGCTTTGACCCGTCAGGGAATCCTGAGAGCGGAATCGATTTGGAACACACCGACAGTTAAAGCCGTGTTCAAACAGCATTTGCGCCTGGCGAAGGGGGGCGATCTACCGAGTGAAGTCGCCCAAGCTTACGACGAGAGGCGCGCCTATCGACGGGCGGAATTGACTCGGAGATTGTCTTCGCTCTCAGGGACAGTGCCTAGGGCTGATCTGAGCAAGGAGTTCGGTCAATCGGTCGTTAGGGCGGTCTTGGACGACGGCGTGGCCGCGATCGAGAACGTGAGGGTGGATCGCGATCCGTTGATGGGTTACGTGGTTCAAGAGACGATCAACCACTCGTTGATTCAAGAACAACAGGCGGCGGTTCATGCCATCCAGGACGCCATTTCAAATTCGTCAACAGGTTCGGAGAACCGATCGGCAGGCAGATTCCTGCTGTTCGGTGTGACAGGCAGCGGCAAGACGGAGGTTTATCTTAGAGCGGTCGAATCTTGCATTGCTGCAGGCAAACGAGCGATCGTGATGGTGCCAGAGATTGCGATGACCCCGCAGACTCTGCAACGCTTCGCAAGTCGATTTCCCGGCCAGATCGCGTTGCAACACTCTGGGCTTTCCAGCGGACAGCGATTCGATCAGTGGCACCGGATAAAGAGCGGGGAGTACAAGGTCGTTATCGGCTCTAGAGCGAGCATCTTTTCGCCGGTCGATGACTTGGGCCTGGTTGTGATCGATGAAGAGCATGAGTGGACCTACAAGGAGACCGAGCGCGCTCCTCGCTACCATGCTCGGGATGTTGCGGAGCGACTTTGCGACGAGACCGGTGCAGCATTGATCCTAGGAAGTGCGACACCGGATGTGGTCATCTATCACCGAACGGACGAAAACGGGATCGAAAGTAAACTGCGCCTTCTGACGTTGCCGCGGCGGATCAACATCGCATTGACGGACCGGAAGGTATCTGAGCTCCGCGATCGTAATGGCGCATACGGAAACGAGATCAAATATCCGCACACCAAGGTCGACGTGGTCGACATGCGAGAGGAGTTGAAGGCGGGGCATCGAGAGATGCTCAGCCGAACGCTCTTGGACGCTTTGCGCAAGAATGTCGACGAAGGCGGGAAGTCGATACTGTTCATCAATCGCAGAGGAACCGCTTCGTTCATTCAATGCGCAACCTGCGGAGTGATGAAGACGTGCCCCAACTGCCACACGACTCTCACGCTGCATCGGAGCGCCGGGAACCGTTCTGGCGGTCGGTTGCGCTGTCACTACTGCAGCTACAGCGTAGGTGTGGAGAGGACATGCCGTAACTGCGGCAATCAAGGAGTGAGCAGACGTGCCGCGGGCACTCAAGGTGTAGAGGAGGTGTTGCGTGGCTTCTTTCCCGAGACACCTATTTTGAGGTGGGATTCCGACACGGCGCGCAACGCTTCGCAGCACGAACGGCTGTTACGGGAGTTCGAAGCAAAGGGGAATCAGATTCTGGTCGGCACGCAGATGGTGGCAAAGGGTTTGGATATCCCAGAGGTTTCCCTGGTCGGAGTGGTAGCGGCTGATATCGGCCTCGCAGTGCCAAGCTACAGATCTTCGGAGCGCACCTTTCAAGTTCTTTCTCAGGTCACCGGCCGCGCCGGCAGGGCAGACACTCCGGGACGTTCGATCATCCAGACGATGCAGCCCAATCATCCCGCGATAGTCGCCGCCGCTCAACAGGACTTCGCAGGTTTCTATCGACAGGAGATCGAACTTCGGAAGCGTTACGGATTGCCACCTTGGGCGCGCTACGTCAGGTTGGTCTACGGCTCTTTCGAAGAGACGGACGCCCAATCGGAGGCCGCGAGTGTCAAGACGAGGATTGATGCAGCTCTCGAAGCCCGGCCGATGTCCGAGGTGACCGTGATCGGACCTTCACCTACCTTCCCTGTCCGATTCAGAGGTCAGTATCGGTGGCAGATCCTTCTCAGGGGCAAAGAGCCGTCGAGAGTGTTGGATGAAACGCCTTTGGGCAGAGGTTGGAGCGTGGACGTCGATCCCACGGATATGAACTGAATCCGGGATCCCGTTGTTGGCGAGATTTATAGAATCTCACCAACTCGGCTCATGGCTATAAGAAAAATACGAATCTATCCCGACTTGATCCTCCGAAAAAAGTGCAGGACGGTGCGGCGGATTGACGACGATGTGCGCAAGCTGGCGGGAGACCTGGTCGAGACTTTGCTCGACGCAGAAGGCGTCGGTTTAGCAGCTAACCAAGTCGGTGCGCTGAAGCGCGTGATCGCTCTTCACCTGCCCGAAGAAGAGCCGTATTGGCTGGTGAATCCAGAAGTAACTCGCCGAGAGGGCGAACGCACGGTTACGGAGGGATGTCTATCTGTGCCCGGTTACGAGGGATTGGTGACCCGTTCGGTCAGTGTCACGGTGCGCGCCTTGGACGAGGCCGGCGCGAAGTGGAGAGTAAGTGCAGAGGAGCTGTTTGCTCAGGCTTTAGAGCATGAGATCGATCACCTGAACGGCATCATGTACATGGATCATCTTCTTGAACATGAGAAACTGCGAGAAATCAGTGAAGAAGACCCGGAGTCTGAGACTCACATGCATGACGTTACGTACGAGATTCATGCTCACGACAGTGATGAAGTGGTTGATTCCCACGACCATCCTGACGAGGAGTCCACGACTGAAATACTGGTGGCGAAAGCCAAGTTGAGCGAGGTAACATCGGAGCATTCGATGAGTGAATTGAGCTACGATTTGAGCGACAGAGACACTGCAATAGAGCATGATGACGGTTCGAGGGAACAGGGCTGATAGAGGCTGTGCTTGGTGAGAGCGGTGTTATACTCAACTGTGGCTTCGAACCTGCATAAGCGTCGAAGCCGTTTTTTGTGATTGCGAGATGAAACATCGTGGCTTTTGCCCCGATTTCGTCTCAGGAAATTGACCAACGAGTCGCCTATATATCGGAGATGAACGCCTCGAAATGCAGGCGGACATTTTTCCGTGAATCCATAAGTGGTATAAATTGGCTCGCGATTTAAGAGGCCTGATCTTCGTAGCGATACTCGTAGTTATCGCAACGGTTGTGATTGCGTTCCAACACGTCCAGTTCGAACTCGGCAACTTCGAGTTCGATCGAGGAAACGAGGACTCCTTCCTAGGCCTCAATTTGGGGTTGGATCTACAGGGTGGCACGCACCTCGTCTACGACGTGGTCACCGAAGATGGCGGACCTCCCTCGGCGGAAGACATGGAGGTGATCCGCACCATAATCGAGCGTCGCGTCAACGAATTCGGAGTGAGCGAGCCGATAGTCCAGGTGTTGGGAAATCCGCCTGAGCGCGTGCTGATTCAGATACCTGGTCAGAGCCAATCTTCACTTACCGTAGCGTTTCAATCCAGCGCTACGACCGTTGATGATCTGGCCGTCTTTTTCAGGGACGACTTCGGCAAGGCGGGAGTGGAGGTCACGATCAACGAGGACGAATCGATGACCGTTCGTTTCGACGAATTCGACGGGTCGGACGCAGACGTGTGGCGGGAAGCGGCGCAGACGAAATTCCCCACGACTTTGACGGCGGCGTTCGCGTACGAGTTCATCGATCCACCGGCGAGCGTAGACGCGACCGCAGACGATAGCAGTGCACCCGCAGCGGATGACGAAGCCGCGGCGGGAAGCGACGACGGCGTCGAGGGTGAGCCGTTCGAGCCGATTCGTGTAGGACCCGAACGGGAAGATGTTCAAGCAGCGTTCGACGCCGCGGGCTTCTCCGAACTTGCAGTGAGCGAAGGCATCGACACGATCATGTTCGCTCCGGGCGAATCGGGTGGTTTACAGCAGGTCGATGCGATCGTCTTCGAGGCGACCTTCGACGGTCGTTTGGCTGAACGATCGTTCGACGACGAAGGGAACATCGTAGCTTCAGACGTGGAATCGCTTACGCGTGAACTCGTGGGCGTCGGGAACCTGGCGTCGTTCAGGACGTCGGGCAACATCAATCAGTGGACGGTTGCAGGTGGGGTGCAGGAAGCGAAGGCGCTCATAGGGTCCACGGCCCAGCTCGAATTCCGCGAGCGCAAGTGCGGGTCGTTGGTCAGACCGGCCGATTACGAGGGCGAGAGTTGGCCGCCAGACAATCTATCTGAAATCGAGTGGCAGTTCTTGCGTTGCTCCGATCCCCGATACTTCGTCGAGCAGGCGACCAACATCTCCGCCGACGACTTGGCTGATGCGTTCCCATCTATCGAAGGGACGCCTCCTGCGCCGGTTGTGACGATCGTATTCAACGAGTCGGGTCGTGATGCGTTCTTCGAGGTCACGGGCCGTGTGGCACGAAACCGAGACGTTTTGGCTATCTACTTGGACAACGTCGAATTGGTTGCGCCTACGGTGAATACGCCGAGCGGCGAAGGAATTCCGGACGGTCGAGCAATCATTTCGGGCGGCGACTTCACCACAGAGCGTGTGCGAACGCTGGCGATTCAGCTTCGGTCCGGTGCTCTGCCCGCGGAGTTGGAGTTGACGGAAGAGCGGAACGTCGACGCGATCCTGGGTGCAGATTCGCTCAGGCGCAGCATGATCGCGGGAGCGATTGGACTGGTGCTCCTAGTCATCTTCATGATCTCCTACTACAAGCTGCCGGGCATTGTTGCCAGCATCTCGCTGGTCGCCTACACAGTGATGTTGATCGGAATATTCAAATTGGTGCCGGTCACGTTGACCTTGTCGGGTGCGGCGGCCGTGATTCTCTCGCTTGGTTTCGCAGTTGACGCGAACGTGCTGATATCAGAACGCGTAAAAGAAGAGTTGCGGGCGGGCCGGGATCTGTTGGCGGCCCTCAATGCGGGTTTCGATCGTGCTTGGCCCTCGATCCGAGACGGCAACATCTCGACGATCATCACCGCGTTGGTGCTCTTCTGGTTCGGCGACAGGTTCAGCACGAGCATCATGCAGGGCTTTGCGCTGACGTTGGCGATTGGTGTGATGTTGAGCATGTTCACGGCGTTCTTCTCAAGCAGGTTGATGCTCCGGCTTGTCGCTAGGTCGCCTTTGGGCAGAAGCACCGGTATGTTCGTGCCAGTTACGGATGGGGTCACTGCGCGGGAAACCGCGGTAGGAAGGGCAGCGCGATGAATTTCGTGGCGGCACGTCGGATTTTCATGCCAATTTCGGCCGCTCTGGTCGTCGCATCCGCAGTTCTGTTGTTGGCACCCGGTTTGAACTTAGGCATCGATTTCGTCTCAGGCACGAGCATCACCTATGAGTTCGACGAAGACCCGGGTACTGACGTGGTTACCGATGCGTTAATTGCTAGCGGGCATCCTGAAGCGATCGTTCAGGGCATCGGCAATAGCCAATACTTCGTGCGAACCAAAGATTTGGGCAACGAGGGCAAGGATGTGGTGGACGAAGAGTTGAGCGAAAGGACAGGTCAGGAACCCAAAACGCTGGAGACGATCACGGTCGGGTCATCGGTAGCTCAAGGCACGGTGCGCAATGCGATTACTGCGGTATTAGTTGCGGCCTTCTTCGTGATGGTTTACATCATGTACGCCTTCCGGACAGTCCCTGGGGCGTATAGGTACGCGATCGGCGCGGTTATCGCTTTGGGCCACGACGTATTGATCGTTTTGGGAGTATTCGCGGTGCTGGGAGTGACGTTGAATGCTGAGGTCAACGCCATCTTCATCGTTGGCATTCTGACCGTCATCGGCTACTCGGTGAACGACACTATCGTCATCTTCGACCGCATTCGTGAAAACGTTTTGCTGGTACCGTCTCGCGAATTTAGATTGACCGTTAACACCTCGATTCGTGAGTCGATAATCCGATCAATTGGCACTAGCGTCACGACCAGCACTGTGATCTTGGCGATGTTGCTCTTCGGCGGTCAGAGTCTGCGCGACTTCCTGATCGTGTTGCTTCTCGGAGTGATTGTCGGCACCTACTCGTCCATCTTCATAGCCGCCCAGGTCTTGGTCATCTGGGAACAGGGCGAGCTGGGGCGATACTTCCGCTTGTTGCCGAGATTCAGGCGACGACGAAGCGTCGAAGCCTAAGTTGCTTGGCAAGGAACAAACGCACGCAACTCGATCAATTGACCGGCACCGAGGCATTTGGAATCATTGCGGTCCGACTGAGCGCATAGTCCCGTGGGCGAGAGCGGGCAGGATCCCAACGGTCCGATAGTCAATGACGCAGGCCACGCGCTTGATTGAGGATGAGGAAACTGTAAAACCTAAGGCAAGGCGACACAAGCGAAAGGCCCGAGTTTGCTCAATCTCAAAGTAAATGAATCTTTGGAAAAACGCACAGTCGCGTGGGCGTTCGATTCTTTGAGGTTGGTGGCTTTTATGGCCGGGATGCTAAGTGTAGTTGTGATTGCCTGCAGTGAAGGAAATGAAACCCCAGCCGTGGGAATTGCGCCAGCAACAGCGGTAGCGTCAGTTTCAGAGATTCCAACGGAATCGCCCTTCGATGTTGAACCTGTGGTCACGCCTGCCCAAATCGGCACGGAATCTGTCGAATCAACTCAGGTTCAACAAGCCACGCAATCGGGCAGGGGGATTCTCCGGTATGAGATGGAAGGTGGCGCCCTGATCCCCGACCCGGCCGTAGACGAGATCCAAAACAGGTTCTTGTTCGGCGAAGTCTATTCCGGGCTGACTAGATTATCAGCCGACGAGGGGAGGATCGAACCTGATCTAGCATCCACCATCTCTGTGGGTGATGACGGGCTGGAGTACCGCTTCGTTTTGAAAAAGGACTTGAAGTTTAGTGACGGTAGTCCGGTTACCGCTGCTGATGTGAAGTGGAGTTGGGAAAGGGCGCTGAAGCTGGAGACGCAGTCCGACCACGCCCGCGATGTGTTGGGCATGATCGTTGGTTCCGATGCAGTGATTTCTGGCGCGAAGACCGAGCTGCAAGGAGTGGAGGTGATTGATGATCTCACTTTAGTTGTAAGGCTCGTTCGTCCCGCGTATCACTTTACGGCTCTGCTTTCAGACCCCGTGGCTTCTGTGTTGAAGCCTGACAACGTAAAACACTGGGGCGTGGATTGGCTCAGAGTCTTCAACACCAGTTGGGTCGAAGGGGAGGCCCCATTCCAATTCAAAGAGCTTCCGGCGAGCACCGGCCCATTCAAGCTGGCCGAGTTTGACTTTCTCAAAAACGTGACCGTTCTTAAACCTAACGAGAATTATTGGGACGTAGGAGCGCAATTGGAGGCGCTAGAGTACACGAACCTATACTCCTCATACTGGCATGGCGAGGCCCCCAATCCATCCTTGGATCCAAATCAATTCGACGTCAGATCCAGCGATTCGTTCGAGGTAGGTGGATTGCTAGAGGGTGCCGAATTTGCCGTGAATAGTGTACCAGTCACAGGGAAAGGCGTGGCCTCCGACACCGCGCCGCAGTCGACGTTTCTGGCTTTCAACACCGCGATCTCTCCATATGACGATGTGGACTTCCGCCGCGCCCTCGTCGCCGCGGCCGACGCGAGCGATCTTGACGTAAGATATCTGGTCGGCTTCCCAGATACACCTGCATCTGCTCTCCTTCCTCCTCAGTTTCCCGGACACGAAACCGCTGTGGCTGCGCCTCTCCTTGATCGAAACCGCGCCGAAGATGCCTTCGCTGCATCGCGATACGCCGACTCGGCTGAAACCTTGACTATGACTTTCCTGACTGAGAGGATCGAATTGGGGGAGGAGGACTTCGCGAGGATGACCGATAATTGGGGCGATTGGCTGAGGCTGAACCCTAGATACGGAACGGAAACGGTCCACGGCAATGCTCAAGAGATGAGTGATGCCTTCCAATCCGCGTTGGCTGACGGTACTCTGGAGATGCGTTTCGTCCGCATCAGGCCTGGCTACCCTGATCCTCACGCCATTCTGGGAATTATTCCAGTACTTTTCGGAGAGAAGGGGGAGTCGCCGGAGACACAAGAGTTGGAGGCAATGCTCCAAGCGGCAGCCGCGGAGCCTGACGCGGCGACCAGACTGGAGAGGTACCAGGATATTGAGCGTCACATCCTCGATCGTGCTTTAGTTCTGCCGTTGTTCTGGGACAGCGGGGGCGCGTATCACGTCGTGCGCGATTGGGTGCATGGGTTCAAGGTGCCCAAGTACGGCGGATCCATGTTCAAAAACGTCTGGATAGACGTTGCAGATCCGGCGTACCCTTCCAACCGCTCTGTGGACTAAGAAACTGTCTCCCTTCGCGGGAGACCTTAGCAAAACCACCTGTCATTCCGGCGAAAGCCGGAATCCAGAGGAAAGTCCCGTTTACGGCGCAGAAACGATACGGCGGCACACCGTTTGGGGCGAATAGCCCAGCGTCTGTCCAAGACGAATCGCTACCCTGCGAAAGCAACCGATACAGCGACTTGGGTCGCGTGATGGACTTTTGCAAGGGTCTCCGTTCGCGGAGATGACGCGTGTCGAACAGTCTCAGTTTTGAGAAAGTTTTCAAGTCGCTCGCTACCAATTACACTTTTGGGCAAATGGGTGCCCTTCCGCGCCTTAATGTCTCAATCAGATCGGAGCGAAGCAACCTTCCATGCATATAGGCGCACATGTTTCTACCAGCGGTGGCGTGAACAAAGCGATCGCACGAGCCGAGGAGATCGGCGCCGAGTGTATCCAGATCTTCGCCGCATCGCCTCGGATGTGGCGGGTGCCGGCGATCAAGGAGAAGCCGTTGGCCGACTACCACGCAGAGATGGAGCGGTCGGGTCTGGGTCCGACTATCGTGCATGCGAAGTACCTCACCGCGTTGGGCTCTCCGAACCCGGAGTTGGTTGAGAAGAGCCGCATATCTTTGGCAGCCGAGTTGACCGAGACGGTCAGGCTGGGCGCTTTGGGTCTGGTTTTTCATCCCGCTAGCCATCGCGGCGCGGGCTTGGAAGCGATTTTCGACCAGTTCGTCGAGGGCGTGAATGAAGTTTTGGAAGCAGCGCCGGGGGAGAGTTTGCTGATGTTGGAGACGAGCGCCGGTTCGGGCGACCATATCGGATCGAAGTTCGAGGAGTTGGGCAGCTTGATCAAGGCGATCGACCACCCACGAGTCGCAGTATGCCTAGACACCCAACACGTATGGGCTGCGGGTTACGACATCGTTAGCAAGGAAGGCCTGGAGGCGATGCTGGACGAGTTTGATCGTGAGATCGGCCTTGACCTGTTGCGAAGCGTCCACGCCAACGATTCGATGCGCGATAAGGGCTCGTCCGTAGACCGTCACGACAACATCGGCGAGGGGTTGATAGGCACCGAAGGCTTCGAGAATGTGATGGCACACCCCGTCTTCGCGGACGTTCCGTTCTACCTTGAAGTGCCCGGCTACGAGAAGGAAGGCCCCGACAAGCCGAACGTGGACGCGCTCAAGGCGATTCGCGAGGAAGTGGGCGGGTAACGACCCCGCATACCGGATCATGCCGTTCCGGATATCACCTGATGAATTTGACGCCTTAGTCGCGCGCGCCGTCCTGGATCTGCCGAAACCCTATCTAGAACGCCTGCAAACCTCGAACATTGACGTCGTTGTCGAAAGTCGTCCGTCTAAGCAGCAGTTGGAAGAGTTAGGGATGCGACCCTACGAATCGCTGTTCGGTCTGTATCAGGGGGTGTCGTTGCCGGAGCGAAGAAGGTACGGCGAGGTATTGCCGGACAAGATCACGATCTTCCAAGAACCGATGGAGTCTTGGGCGAGATCGCAAGAGGATCTAGAGCGTCAGATCGAAACGACGGTTCGGCACGAGGTGGCCCACTTCTTCGGTTTCGACGATCATGAGATCGACGACATGGGGCTAGGTTGAAGCCAACTTATTCGTCTGCAAGGGAGAACTCATCGTTCTCCAGCACAATCTTTCGGGCTCCGAACGCGACCGTTGCCGAGCCGATAGTTCTGAGATCGGAGATGAATCGGCTCATTCGTTCGTCTAGTTCCTCGGCTTTAACAGCGCCGGCAGGCGAACCCCAGAAAGTGTGCTGCGATCCGCGGTTGACACACTTTTCCAACTCATCCATCGTCTTTTCGAAGACTTCATCAGATGTTGTGTCGAGCGGATCGTTTTCGCGGTTCACGAACCAAAGCGCGAGTTCTAAACTGCGTTCCCCAGGGTATGCAACCTCGGCTACCAAAAAGGGACCGCTTTGGAGCGAAAAGTAGCTGTCGATCGGCACACCGCCAGCCGCGGTTTCACGGACTGCGGCTTGAAGTGACCGAAACAGCGAAGACAGGGCCGACACCTTGTGTGGCCCGTTGCCCAGCGCGAGCGTCAGAGCGTGACTAGTGGAACTCATCTCAGGGTTCGGAGATCGCCGTTACGCATAGTTACATTTTCGCGGTCTAGCTGTTCGAGTAGCGCCAAGGAGTATTTTCGACTCGTCCCGAGAAGTTCGCGCACGTCGTTGATCGATATCTCTCCCTGACTCGTGCCCAGATCTATCACGCGGGTTCGCATCTCATCATATGCCTCTGCGAAGAACACGACATCGGGGCCCGCGAACACGACCTCTCGTCGCTGTGCCAAGGCGGTCAACAGCTCAGGTTCGATAGTGTTCCAAGCCGGGGGCGAGTAACGATGTTCCCGGAGGACGTTGAGGTAGCGGTCGACTTCGCTCTTCTGTTGCTGGCTAAACGTTACACGGTGTTCGGGCAGCTTGACGGTTGTGACAGAGAGTTCGACGTCACCTTGTTCTTCCATTAGCCGGAGTATTGCGTCGTAGACGCTCGAATCGATAACCAGACGATTCCTTAGCTCCTGCAACGGCATCCCAACCCTGAGCGGGTAGCGTCGGTGATATTCCTCTAATACGTTCCGCGCCCGTCCCTTCAACGCGTCCCAATGCTTGCTTGAGACGTATGGGCCGGATGGGGTGTCAGGGCCGAATTTCAAGGCTTCCCCGGAATTCTTGAGCCCATCGAGTATTAGTTCGACTTCATCCTGCGCCAAGTTCGACAGGGCGGCCAACTCTCGACTGTTCACAAACGGGTTTGCGTCGAGTGTGTGAGAAACGATTTCATCTTCTGCGCCTTCGGCCAAGACACGCAGATGTTCAAGCAGTTCGGGATCGTTTCGCCGGTGTCTGCCTGGTTGCATCACTAGCGCCACTCCGCCGCCTAGGGTGTCGTTGCTGTCGCGTACTACGAAGCGGTCGCCAGGAGAAACCGGCCTTGCACCGGCCAACTTGATCTGCGCAAAGGCATTGCCGCCCGGAGCGAGTTGGTCACCGGACAAGAGTCGAAGAGTGGCCGCCTCTTCCCAGGTGCCGGAGTAGATGGTGATGTGATGGTTGTGTTTGATCGTACGCGGGGCGCTTTCGATGCTCCGGAGCGACGCATCGAAGATTGTGGTGAGGCCGTATTGAGCTCGCCGCGTGAGGGCGTCGCCCCTATCGATTTCCGAGTGGCTGACCCCGGATATGCTCACCGCCACTCTCGATCCCGGATGAGCGGTTTCGACGGTGGACTTATGACTCTGAAGGCCCCTGATGCGGGCAGCAGTCTTTGATGGCAAGATTTCAACTTCATCACCTAACTTCAGAGACCCACCGTCGAGGGTGCCCGTGACGACTGCTCCGAAACCAGGGACGCTGAAAGACCGGTCGATGAATAGTCTTGGGCGACCACGATCCACCCTTTTCGGGACGTCGCCGAGCGACTGGAAGATCGTCTCTTTGAGTTCAACGAGCCCTTGGCCCGTCTCGGCAGAAACAGAAACGAACGGCGAATGTTCTAACGAGGTCCCGGCGATCTCATCGGCGATTTCCAGTTCGACGAGTTCAACCAACTCAGTATCAGCGGCATCCACCTTGGTGATTACGACGATGCCGTGCTCGACGTTAAGGAGGTCCAAGATGGCTAGGTGCTCACGAGTCTGTGGCATAACTCCTTCATCTGCGGCGACTACCAAGAGAGCCAGATCGAAGCCGCCCGCTCCCATCAGCATGTTTTTCACGAAGCGTTCGTGGCCCGGCACATCGACGATGCTGATCTCGTTGCCGTCTTCCAACTCCATCCAAGCGAAGCCGAGTTCGATCGTCATTCCCCGCGACTTTTCTTGTTCGAGCCGATCGGGATCGATGCCCGTCAGGGCTTGAATGAGGGTGGATTTGCCGTGGTCGACGTGCCCGGCGGTTCCGGCGACATACATTGCATGAATCGATAGCTGGTAGATACATGCATTATCGGATACGGGGTCAGGCGTGGCGACTCACTTCTTCGAGGAGCCGGGCGTATCTCCCACGCAAGGGACCATGGCAGCCCAAGTCGTTATTCCCGCCGAAGCGGGGACTTCAGCGGGCGGAACGCCCATCCATAAGGGCGACAGTGCAACCGACATCTAGTTGCGGTTAGAACGGGAGTTTCTCTGGTTCGGAATCGGATTCTCTGCCGGTCCCCTCTCCACTCGCAACATAATCGGATTCGTTATCCGGACCACGACGCTCATTCCGCGTCGTCAACCACGCGGGGAGGATGACAAGACTCGCACCTCTCCCCTCCGTGAGACCTTTGCAAAAGTCTCGTCATCCTGAGCCTGTCGAAGGATCTGGGGCGGGGCGGCACGTCAGGCGTAAGGCTCCGAACTGAAGCGAAGGCCTGCCCGTCCCTCTAAGCCGTCTGGATTTCGGCCTCGCCCGCAATGACGAGGGTTTTGCAAAGGTCTCCTCCGTGGGAGAGGATTCAGGAGAGGGGGATCGACAGACGCATCAGATTCCAAACCGGAGAAACCATCCTCTGAGAAGCGTCGCCGAATCGGTTCCTCTGTCTTTCCTCTGGGTTCCCGCGTTCGCGGGAATGACGGCACGTTTTGCAAAGGTCTCCTCCGAGGGAGAGGACCTTTGGGCATGTGTTCACAAACACGTGCCCAAATAGGTGAGGGTGAACCGTGCCCGAGGAGAATGGCGAGTTCGCCAAGAGAACGCGTCGGAAGTTCTCTCCCTGTGAGTCCTGACTCGTCGGATAGAGCGCGGGGAGACAAGTTGCTCCGTCTTAGCTCTGGGTCACCGTCGCCCGCTACGCGAGGAACTCGTTGAGAAGGGGAGTTTAACTTGCGTTCCGCAGCCGGGCGATTAGCACCTGTGGCAGTTCGGCGAAATGGACGCTGGAGAGCGGCGATTTGTGCTCGGAGAACGCTTCGTCTGGGATTTTGGGTTCGAGTAGGGCGTCGAGGATCATTCCTTGATCGAAGAACAGTTCGAGCAGTGCCGAGATGGGGCGGTGAAAGTAGCGTTGCGGGCGTGGTTGACCGACTATGCCGGTTCCCAGAGCAGTCCGTATCTTCAAGTAATCAGTAGCGTTGGCAGAGTATCGAACAGATACGCCGTCGGCATCGAACTCCTGTTCGGCGACCATCTTCGTGCCGATTGAGTTGAAGACGGGATGGCAGATGCTGAAGACAAATCTTCCGTTGGGTACCAAGAGTTTTGGAAGAGCCTCGGCGAGCGGAGTCACGACCGCCATATCCATGATGCCCATCGTGCACACCGCCGATTCGAATGGTTCGTCGGAGATGTTGGCGAGGGCGTCGGGATCGGCTGCGTTTAGGACTCGGTAGTCGATTGAGTTCTCGTACCCGACAGATCGTTGGCGTGCTCGGTTGATGAAGATTTCCGAGTGGTCGAATGCGATGATTCGAGCACCTGAATCTGCCATTCTCCTCGTGAATCGTCCCGCGCCGCACGCGATGTCGAGTATTCGATCACCCGGCGTGATCTCGAGGAGACGCTCTTGATTCGGCTCGACGAGAAAGTTTTGGGTCGTGTTGCCATCGCCGATCCGATCGTCCCACCACTCGGCGACTTCGTCCCAGACCTCCACGGCTTCGTCGATGTATTCGGGAAAGTCCAACGAGCCGTAGCCTTGTTCGACTCTGTCGTGTGGTTGCGTCACCGCATCGCTACTCCTCGGACAAGATGAAGCGTTCGAACACCTCATTGCCCAGCAGCTTACCTTTGCGGGTCAGTGCGATGCGGTCTTCGTTGCCTTCGATAAGCCCTAACGCGGTGAGGGAGTTTAATTCGTCGCCATAGATCTCGTCGATCGACGTTCCGAATCGTGCCTCGAAGTCTTCGAATCGAACGCCTTCAGAGAGCCTCATACCGAGCATCATCGTCTCTGACATAGACATCGCTTCAGTTGTAGTTTCAACAAAATCGATAGCTAATTCGCCATTGCCGATAGAGTTTTTCATCCCGTTCGAGTGCTCCCACGCTCTGGACCCGTCGATGTATCGTCGGGGCGACTTTAAGTTGGAAAATCGCAAACCGTGCAAAGAAGAGTGGGCACCCGGACCGACGCCGAGGTAGGGCTGATTCAGCCAGTACAACAGGTTGTGTTGTGATTCCTTGCCATCTTGCGCCCAATTCGAGATCTCGTAGTGGTGATAGCCAGCGTCTCCGAGCGTGTCCATCGCCATCTCGTACATGTCAGCGGCGAGATCATCGTCGGGCATCGGCGTTGCGCCCGTTGCAACGTTGCGGTGAAGAGGCGTGCCGAGCTCGATCTGAAGTCCGTACAGAGACAAGTGGTCGGTCCCTAGCCCAATCGCCGTTTGGAGAGACGTGCGCCAGTTGTCGACGGACTGAAGAGGGAGGCCGAACATGAGGTCGATGCTGAGGTTGTCGAATCCCGTTTCTCTGGCTAGATGCACGGCGTTTTTGGCGGTATCGGCGTTGTGCCGTCTACTCAAGGAGGCGAGAGTTCCATCATGGAAAGATTGGATGCCTATGCTCAGCCGATTTACGCCGGCTTCTTGCCATGCGTCCAACTTTTCACGATGCACGTCGTCGGGGTTTGCCTCCAACGTGATTTCTGCATCGGTAGCGACCGAGTATTCAGAGTAGATCGTCGTCAACAGCCGTTGGATGGACTGTGCCGGGATATACGAGGGCGTGCCACCGCCGAAGAAGATGGACGAGATTGCCGGGTGGTTCAATCTCTGCGCCCAGAGCGATGTCTCTCGTTCAAGGGCGTCAATGAAGGCGGGAATGAGTTGCTCTATTCCCTCGTAGGTGTTGAAGTCGCAGTAGATGCATTTTGAGAGGCAGAAGGGGATGTGGACGTACAGTCCGATGGGAAGGTGTTGGTGGCATGGTTCGACAAGCTCACCACGAACGGGGGAGGGCTCACCACGAACGGAAACGGCGGATTCACCACGAGCGGTAACGACGGGCTCGCCACGAATGGGGGAGGGCTCACCACGAGCGGTAACGGCGGGCTCGCCACGAATGGGGGAGGGCTGCTCGCCGCGCGGGGGCTTGGACGCACGCCGACCGATAGGGCTGTCTTGCGAATTCGACTGAGCGTTAGTCGAATCTAGGATCAGGGAGGCGTCCATAGTCCGGCGGGAGGCTCATCGGCTGGCGGTTGCTGGGCTTGCGCTGCTTCGTGGGCTCGCGCCTCTTCGGCAAACTGCCTTCTCGCCTCCTCCATCTTTTCTCTTAGCCATCGCTCGAGACGGTCTAGCTCGGGAGGGGAGACGAGGTACCGTTCGATGTCTCCCGGGATCGGCAGGGATTCGGAAACTGTCAGTATCAGCGCGGCTTCCGCGGAACCAATGGTGTCGTCAAGCCGCTTCAACATGTGTTCCGTGCGTGCTGCAGACGCCTCCCCATGCCCGTTTTGAACGATCTCGCGCACCTTGGCCGACATCAACTGTTGGTTCGCGCATTGAGACCAATCGAGCAATTCTTGGAACGTCTCGGTGTCTTCGAGATCTTCGAACACCGCACCCGAGGCGACCAGACTCCGGGCGAGCTGGTGGGCGCCGGGATTGGTCTGTTGAAGCATCAGCAGGGCATCTTCACCGCGGCCGATGACAGTCTCGGCGAATATTCGCCTGATCGGCCCAACCGCGATCTCTTGACGTTCGAGATGGGTCCTGACGGCTGCCCAGTATTCTGCAACGAGTTGGTCGAATCCCTCAAGCTGGGGTATCGGTTGCACTAGACGAACGATGTACGCTTTGCGTGCCAACATCCTGTCATCACTGATACCGGACTGGGGGGATTGGGCTGCGGCACTCATGACGAATCGCTTAGGCTAATTGTTTAGACAGAGAAGAGGAAGAGAATAATATCGCCATCTGCCACGAGATAACCCCTGCCTTCTTTGCGGAAAACTCCTCTTTTTCGGGCATCTTCCATACTACCGCACGACTTGAAGTCATCGAATGCGACAACTTCGGCACGAATGAAGCCTCGCTCCAAATCGGAGTGCACGAGGCCGGCGGCTTCAGGCGCGGTCGAACCATCGGAAAAGTGCCATGCCCTGACTTCGCGATCCGACTCCGTGTAGAACGTGCGGATGGATTGACTCGCTAAACACGCATCCATCAGCGTCTCGCTGTAGTCCCGCTCAAGACCGAACTCGCGACGCAGTTCATCCCCGTCCCCGTCGTCTATCGTCCTGAGCTCTTCCTCCAATGAGCCGCAGATCGGGACCAAGTCGACTCCCTCGCCAATGAGAGAACCGTCGAAGCGGTCTTTGAACTCTGAGGCAAGGGTGGCGGGTTCCAAATGCACGTCATCTTCGCCAACGTTGACGCCTATGACTAGAGGCAATGAGCTGAGCGTGAAGGAGCCTGAGAGGACGCGACTCTCGGTCGCATCGAGTTGCTTCGACCGCAATGCAATGCCGCCTTCAAGGTCAGATTGAATGCTCTTCAATACCTCGATTCTGTGGTCGGCATCTACCCTTTCTGACGATTTGAGGGCTTTCATGCTCTGAGTGATGCGTTCGATGCGCCTGTCGATCAAAGCGATGTCGGCGAACAGAATCTCGAAAGCGATCTTCTCGAGATCCCGTGCCCATTCGATCGATGCGTTCGGATGCGGCACAGCCGGATCATCGAAGGCCCTGACCACCGCTAGCAGCGCGTCCGCGTTCTGGAGCGAGTTGACGGTTTCGCCATTGAAGAGCGTTCCGGATGCATAGTCCGAAGGCATATCCCAAAACGTCATCTCGGCGCTCACCTTCCTCCGAGGCTTGATTACCTGGTTGAGGTGTTCGAGACGGGTATCGGGTTTCGCTCCGATACCGATGTTCATCGATTTTGCTGCCCCGTAGCCGCCTTTGCTGGCAGAGCCTCGTGTGAGGGCGTTGAAGACGGTGGTCTTCCCTGAAGATGCCAGACCGATGATGGCGGTGGACATTGCGCGTTGAAATCTTTGGCTGATGGGTGGGGTCAGATTCCGATTATATGAGTGTGGAAGGCCGCGCCAATTGCTAGGAAACCCCGGTGTCCATTAATCTGGTCAAGAGATGATTCGAGTTATTCACGGCGACGACGAGTTCGCAATCGCTAATGCGTTGGAGTCTTATCTGGTCGCACTGGGGCCTGCAGATCTGAGGGCGCCTAACGTGACGGTTTTCGAAAAGGGAGGTGTTGCGCTCGGCGAAGTGATGGCGGTAGTAAGCGTCGTTCCGTTTTTGGCCGACAAGCGGGCGATCGTGGTGAAGGACATGCTTGCGCCTCTCGATGCGGGCGGTGGTACTCCCAGAGGTGATTGGGCCGATTTCGGTGAGGTGATCACCCGAGACGGCGTCTCGATAGTGAACGACCTCTTGTTCGTCGAGCGGACGCATCTCAGAATGACGAGTGCGGCATTAAAGTCGCTGGCTGCTGTCTCGGAGGTTGAGGCCCACGACAAGCCGAAACGCAACGAGATGCTGAGCTGGCTACGGGAACGCTTTCGATTCCACGGCGCTCAAATTTCGATGGACGCTATTCAGCATTTGCAGTATTTAGGCGGTGATGACACGAGGAGGTTGAATGGCGAGATCGAGAAGCTGGCCCTATATGCGGATGGTCGCATGATAGAGCGCGGCGATATCGATCTCATGGTCTCAGCGGCCCGCCAGGAGAGCATCTTCAGAGTGATCGACGCAATCATCGATGGCCAACCGCCACGAGCCTTGAGCGGGTTGCAGAATCTGCTCGACCACGGCGAATCGATTGAGGGAGTGTTTGCGCTGTTGAGCCGCCAGATGCGAGTATTGATACTGGCGAAACACCTGATGAATTCACGCGTCAATCGTGGCGAGATGGGTCGTCGTCTCCGCATAAACAACGATTGGGTATTGGACAAGACTTGCCGGCAGGCGAACAACAGAGGCATGGATCAACTAACAGAGATGCATCGTCAATTGTTGGACGTCGACGTTCAAATCAAGACGGGTAAGGCGCAAAGGCACATTGCGATAGAGACGTTGATCGCAAGATTGGCGAGTAACCAGATTGCGGTGCAGCGTTGATTCTCGAAACTGAAACGCGCCGGATCACGTATCAATAAATGATGAGTTCAAACATGAAATTCGTGGCTTTGGCAATGGCCACGTTGGCGCCAGCAATGATGATCGCAGCGTGTGTGGGATCTGAACCTACGCCGTCACCCACTCCCTCGCCGACTTCGACACCGACATCCACGCCGACACCATCTCCTACGCCTCTTCCTACGGCGACATCGACTCCAGTTCCAACGTCGACTCCGATACCGACTCCCACGCCTGAACCGACTCCCACTCCTACGCCTACGGAACGGCAGTCGATCAACATCTACACAGCTGCTCACAGGTTGATGGACAGAGGTGAGTATGCGGACGCGCAGCGCCGATTCTCGACCGCCATCGAGATCGAGCCTGAGTTCGCGAGGGCGTGGGACGGCAGGGGACAGGCGCGCATGTTCCAAGGCGAATTCGAAGAGGCAATGGTCGATTACGACCACGCAGTGGCCTTGCGTCCGAACATCGGCAGCATCTATGGTCACCGTGCGATGGCCCGCGTCGGGATGGGTGACAACGAAGGAGCCAAACGCGATGCGAGGCGCGCACTTGAGCTTGACGATGAACTAGTGGACGCGCACTTGGTTCTTGGTCGGGTCTTGGCGAGGGAGAACGAGATCGACTTGGCGATACAACACTTCGATGCCGCGGTCGCATTGGAGCCAACCGATGCAGGATCTTACTGGTGGCGAGGTCGTTTCTACCGAGACTCTCTGCGCGACGGAGGAGCGGCGTTCTCCGACTTCAACAATGCAATCTCTTTGCAACCTGCGCAAGCTTCGTTTTACCTCGACCGAGGAATTCTCCTATACCAATCCGGCATGTTTGCAGAGTCGAAGTGGGACATGGAAGAAGCAATCTCGCTTTCCCAAGACCCGAAACTTCCGAGCGTGATTGAGGCAGCGGAGAGTTGGCTGGAGGCGATCGAGGAGCAGGAGCCGGGAGTTGAGCCTGAGCCGCCCGTGCCGCAAGAATAAGGTCGGAGTTCTCTCCGGATGACCTCGATCCTGCCTGAAGGGCGGGCGACCTTCTTCCACTTAAGGGATATTCGCTAAACACACCGGCATGACCGCTGTCCCCAGCTCCCGTCCGATGTAGAGCGCTCGCCGCTGAGATACATGGGGATCGCTCCCTTCGCAAGCTGGAACAAGCTCGAGACTTAACACAACGCCGCCCCCTCCTCCCCTGATCATTCGACAAGCTGCGAGGGGAGGATGACATGGGAGGTCGCAAAAGCCCAGCGGACGTGTCTTGACGAATAGCGAAGGTCTTGCTTAGCGGATGGGAATATGGTGAGGGTTTATTCATGGTTCGACAAGCTCACCACGAACGGGGAATGGCTCACCACGAACGGGGGATGGCTCACCACGAACGGGGAATGGCTCACTACGAACGGGGGTTTTGCAACAGTGGTTCATCCTCCCCGCGTAGCGGGGTGCTGCGACGAGGCCGCATGATTTTCGGTTCACTCGAAGCCTGTCGAAGGATCTGGGGTCGGGCAGGCTGCCGAATTCGCGGGTCCGAACTGAATTCAAGACCTGTTAGTTGCTTCTAGCTGTCTGGTTGCGGCCTTCGCCGCAATGACGAGACTTTCGCAAAGGTGTCCAAACAGAGGGTGGCTCGCGACGGAGCGTAGATAGGTGCGCTCTGTAAGGCAGTGAGAGTCCTCCGTTCGCCCTGAGCCTGTCGAAGGGTGCCGCCGAAGGAGAAGCCAAGCGCGGGAAAGGGTGGCCCCTTCGTTCCCCTTCACTTCATTGCGCAAGCGTCAACATGTGCCGCGCCAAGGGCCCTCTACCTCGGAGGAGAGAGGGGACGGCAGATGTAGATCATTTCGTCTTGATCATCGCTCAGCGGAGATCGGTCGAAGTCGCCGTAGATCTCTATCGGTTCAAGTCCGGCGCGGGTGAGCATCTCCGACACTTGGTGATGGTGGAGGTATCGCGTCATCACGGTCAGCTCTTCTCGGTCGACGGTTTCACCGTCCGACGACAGAGTTTCGATTATCTGGGTGCATCGATTTATCTGGCTTTCGTTGTCGAACCGGTTGATGCCCGTCAGCACGTGCCGTAAGCCCGTGTCCGGGTTATCTAAAACACCAATAAGGAATTCATCCTCAGTGTCGTCGTAGATCATGTCCGGGGTCGGGTTGTAGATGTTGAAGACGAGAGCACCGTCGGGAACCATGTGCGTTGCAGCGCGATTAAGTGTTTGTTGCTGTGTTGTTTCATCGAGTGCCAATGCAAGAGTGTTGGCGGGGATGATGACCGTCTGGAATTTCGCGGGTGCCAGATCGAAGTCCTTCATATCCGCGTGGATGAGTTGGATCGATTCGGCACCCGATCCAGCCTCGGCAATTTTGACGTGAGCGCGTTCGAGCATCGGCTCGTTGAGATCGATGCCTGTGATGCGATGTCCATTGGTGGCCGCGGGAATGGCGATGCGTCCGGTCCCGACGCCAATCTCCAGCACCGGGCCGCCGAATCTTTCGATGGCCTCGAGGTAAAACTCCACCTCGCCAGTAGGGCCAGATTCGTAGAAGACGTCGTATCTATTGGCCCAGCGATCGTAGTTCATGACGAGTAGATTCGGGTGGCGGGAATTCCGTTATCCTTAATTCCCAAGTAGGACGGCGGCTCAACGATCAACGCGTGAACCAGGTTCTACGTCCGTGGATTCAACACTACAAACCCGCAGGATTCTAAGCATTGCCACCAAGACTCGCAGTTCGACAAGACCGTTTGGGGACAGAGACCGCCTTCCTCACGCTAGCACGTGCCCGTGAGTTAGAGGCTCAGGGACGGCACATCGTCCACTTGGAGATCGGCGAGCCGGACTTCGATACGCCGGTGCACATCAAAGAAGCGGCGAAGAAGGCGTTGGACGACGGCTTCACTCACTACGGTCCTTCCCCGGGCGAGATGGTTGTTCGAGAGACGATCGCCAAGCATCAGACCGAGAGGCAGGGGTACGACGTAGCTCCCGAGCGGGTTATCGTCACGCCAGGCGGCAAACCTGTGATGTTCTTCACGATCCTCGCATTGATCGAGGAAGGGGATGAAGTGCTGTGCCCCAATCCAGGGTTCCCGATCTACGAGTCGATGATCAACTACTCGGGTGGCACTGTAGTGCCGATCCCGCTGGAGGAGAGGTTCAACTTTTCCCTCGACATAGACCGGCTTGAAGGGTTGGTGACGGATCGGACGAAGCTCATCATCGTTAACTCGCCCAACAACCCGTGTGGCAGTGTGATCGCTGACGAAGACCTGGAACGCATCGCCAAGTTAGCGGTTGAGAACGACCTGATCGTGCTTTCTGATGAGATCTACAAAGACATGTACTACTCGGGTTCGCACACTTCGATCACGAGCTTCGATGGCATGATCGACCGAACCGTGATTTTGGACGGCTTCTCGAAGAGTTATGCGATGACAGGTTGGAGACTGGGCTACGGCGTATTCCCAGAGTTCATGCTGGATGCCGTGACGAAGTTGATGACGAACAGCGTCTCCTGCACTTCGGTGCCTGTGCAGATGGCTGGCGTCGCCGCGCTCGAAGGCCCACAGGATTCCGTCGCCGAGATGATGACCGAGTTTCGGGCCAGACGCGATCTCGTTGTCGAAGGGCTGAACGGACTGCCCGGCGTGAGCTGCAAAGTCCCAGGTGGTGCCTTCTACGCATTCCCGAACATCTCGGAGACTGGTCTTTCGAGCCGAGATTTCGCCGAAAAAGCGATGGATGTTGCGGGAGTGGCTCTGCTTTCGGGCACAGCGTTCGGGGAGTATGGCGATGGTTACATCAGGATCTCGTTCGCCAATTCGCAAGACAATCTTAGGCAGGCGGTCGAGCGGCTGGCGGAGATGCTTTCGTAGGCGTATGCCGGCTACATGTTCATTGCTCACTAGAGTTTCGGTGCTGCGGTAGCAATCGCGCCGAAACGAACGCAATGGGAGTCCCCCAGGGCGGCAATCCCTGTGGACGCAAAGGTGTGCGCGGTATCAATCTGATTCGTCGTGCTCGGCTGGTGAAATCGGCAGCTCACACCACCCCAGATCCTTCGACAGGCTTCGAGTGGACCGCGAATCATGCGGCCTCGTCGCAGCACCCCGCTACGCGGGGAGGATGACGTGTTGTTGCAAAGGTCCCTCGGAGGGGAGAGGCGAGTCGCCGCCCAGACGCGTTGTGCACTAGACCTTAATCGCCTTCATCGGACCCGGTTCGGCGGAGCGATATCCCGCTGACCTTCATCAGATCACGGGTGTTCGCTTTTGCGATGGCTCGCAAAACCCCGACTGTGTTTCGACGGACCTGCTTTGGCACTGCTTCGACGATTGTGGTCGCTGATTCGTCCAACAGTCCCCAGAACGGCGGCAACTCGGAATTGGCTATCAGCCCCTTGGGTGTCATGAGGTAGTGGTAGTCTCCACACGCTAAGAACGCGGGATCGTGAAACTTGGTTGAATACGTCTCGATTCGACGTTTTTTGGCTTCGAGTTTGCTGACTGCCTCGTCGTGATCCCGATGGGCTTGTTTGTATGCGGGTGCCTCGGTCCAAGCTTCATCGCCATCGGAATCATTGACAGCGTGACGACGAGCGTCTTCTAAGATCTTTGACGTGAGGTCGGCCGCATCCCTGAGTGCGGCGCGTTCAGTGATTATGCGCTGTTGATCGTACGCGGTGTGGTCGTCTCTTCGGAGGTCGTTTCGACTCGATTTGACTTCGATTATGTAGACGAGGTTCTGTTTCCCGATTCCGACGACGTCGACAATCCTGCCGAACGGCCCCTCCAAGCGGACCTCGAATCCGATGGCACGGCACTCAGCGACGTTGTATAGCCAGTCCCAAGCAGCCCACTTGAGCAGGTGAGTGAGTTTAGACTCGTTGCGCCGGCGCAACGGAGAGTCAATAGCTTGATCTGATCCCTTTTCCGCGTCCACTTTCGCATCGGAGCCATCTTTTTCGGACATGAGTGCGAATCATATAACAAATGTTGTGAAATGTCGTGGAATTGTGTTGAATTATTGAACGGATGTGCTATTCTAATTATCGAACAAAAATTCTAAATGAATGAACGCACTTCGATATGAGGGAGTAAATCATGCGGATACTTCAACGGAGCGAGAACGAAACGAAATCCGACGAATTCGTCGTGGTAGGTGTAGGTGGTGCTGGTTCGCGTTTCACATCAGAGATCTCTCAGATACTGCCTCCTGGCGGTGAGACGATCTCGGTCGACCGGTCTGCAGAGGATTTGAGCGGGATTCGGCTGGGCAAGCGGATCGCGATCGGATATCCGATGTTTGGCATACGGGCCGCGAACGAGGAGAGGTTCGACAGTGAATTGGTTGACGAGAGCGACCTTTATCGTTTGAAGGCGGGCATTGGCAAACCTTCCCAGGTTTTCGTGGTTGGCGGTCTCGGTGGTGAAGCGACGAATGAGTTGATGCCAACCGTAGTTCGAACTGCGATGGCCAGGAGTGAATCCGTATTGGTGATTGTGACTCTTCCTTTCACTTTTGAAGGACGGGCACGTAGGGAACTGGCAACCCGTGCTTTGGAACGCGTTCGCGCCACGGGTTGTCCGATCGCTGTGATCGATGCTGACCGGGCTCTTTCGAATTCGACTCAGATCGGGAGCGTTTGCGATGAGCTGTCTGCGGTCCAAGCTCGGGCGTTGATGACCGTGTTGACGTCTACCGGCGTCGGATCGTCCGACTCCCTCTCGAACTCGTCGGAGATGCTGGAGTGTCTATCGGGCGCGAGGGATGCATTCGTCGCTCACGCTTCAACACAGGAGTTCAACTCTTTTCGAAAGGCGACGCGAGAGGCGATAAACAGGCCACTGACAACGGGCATCGAATTGTGTAAGGCTCAGCGTGTCGGTGTTGTAGTTGCCGGGCCAGCAGATCTTCCGATGAAGGTGTTGAACTCGACTATCAGCATCGTGGAGAAAGAGTTGGGGCATGGCGCCTCGTTGACTACTTCGTTTGTCGCAATTCCAGACAGTGACGCGCGTTCGAAGTTCAGGATCAGCATCCTCGGCGGCGGAGATGCGTCCGGCGGAACCGGTAACGTTTCCGCTGAAGAATTGAGTGCTGTGGTCGATACGCCTCAGCCGTCGGCTACAACCATTGGTGAGGAGATCGCGGTTGAACTGCACGTGATGCCTCTGTTGTTCGAGGATTCCAAGAACGGTGTCTCCAATGGGACGATGTCACCGGCTCTCCTTTAGCACAGAGGCTTTATTTTGCTGGCTCACTAACGGCAATACGTGGGCCAAGTACCCCTAGGACGGGGAGGGAAATAGCGACATACGTACCGACGATATGGCTCGAGAATCCAAGCCTCCTGGTCGAGCCAGAAGCGTTGGATCGTTGTCTCCCTCCCTGTCAGCTAGGAGTTTTTAAGGTCCGACCTTTCCGGGTCCCGCTGTGGATTCGCCAGTCAAGTGCTTTTGTATCTCTTCGGCAAACTTGATCTCTGAATCATCTTCGGGTTCATAGCCGAGCACGTTTCTCGCGGTCTCGAGCGACCAAAACGCTCGTGCGTTGGCGCTGATGCCGTAAACGATCAACCACGGAACGCCGTATTCGTTTTCGATGTCGGGAGTTTCTATTGCTCTGCTGAAGAGCTGGCGAAGGTCGCGTTGGCTGAAGTGGGCGCCCAAGCCTCGCTTGTATAGCGATTGGCCGGTGCCCCCGTGTTGGGGATCTTCTGCGGCTAGGAGCGCGTCTGCGTCTGTTTCCCGCGGGTTTCCGATGCGGACTTGGACAACTTCCAACTTCCTGCCAAAAACGCCGCAGGCGTAGGGGTGTGCAAGTAGCTCATACGCTGCTTTGGCCCAGCCGTAGAAATTGTCTGAGATTGGCAAGTCTGCAGGAAAGACCATTTCTTTGATGTGTTTGTGGATCAGCGAGTGTTCATACCAGTCGGCAGCATGATTCGAGCTGGCCACGACGATACGCTTAACGCCTCCGTCGTATGCGGCTCGGTAGACGTTGTTGGCCATCTGAACGTTTTCAAATTCGGTGGCGAAGCGATCGATCTGCGGGATCTCGGTTCCGTAGACTCCGCCTTCGCTGGAGCGCTTGTAAGCAAGATGGATCACGGCGTCTTGGCCGTCGAATATGTGTTGGTAATTGCTGCGATCGGTATCGATCAGGTCTGCGATCTGGATGTCGTTGATAGGGTTGCCATCGCGATCCGTGTTGATGGCATCGACCAGCGTTAGGTCGTAGCGTTGTCTGTACTGAGGGAGCATCTGGGATGCGATGTAGCCGCTGGCTCCGGTGATTAAGACTTTGAGTTTGTCAGGCATGGCTTTGATACCCCTGGAATAGTTGGACGTGCGTCAGTTGCTCGTACCGCTCGTAAATTTGGGTTACCGGGTGACGGATTCTTGCGAAGGCCTGGTTATGACAGGGTAGGTGTCGGCGAGGAGATCGTGGAGCGTGCGATTATCGGACCTGAAGAGGGCGAAGACGAAGCCGAAGTAGAAAAACAGGATCGAGGCGAACATCGGGATGGCTCTCGCAATCGAGCGGGGTATGCCCATGACGTTGCCGTTTCGATCGAGGATGTAGACGCCCAATGCTTTTTTGCCTAGAGTAGTGCCGATCATTCCGATCAGGATGGCCTGATAGAGACAAAACAAGATTGCGTTGATTAGCGAAGAGAACTGAAGGTTGGACACGGCCGCGGCGGCTCGTTCAGGGACAGGGAGCACTTCCGGGGCAGACACCTGGGAGTCGGGCTCACTTCCGGCCTCTTGCATTAGTTCGCCCACGTAATCGAAGTATTCGTTCATTCCGTCAATGTCTATAAAAGGCCGGTTCAGTGCCACTGGGAATAACAATCCCAACGCGAGGCCGACAATTATCGAGTCGATTACAAAGGCCACGAGCCGCCTTCCGAAACCCGCGGGAGGCCCGAACTCGGCGACGCTTTCGGGGTGTTTCGCAAATGTCTCTTCTACGGTGTGGCTATGCGTTGTCTGTTGTCCGCAGCTGGGGCAAAACGATTCGCCGTCGCCAAGCACGGCACCGCAGTTGTCACAGGTTCTGAACGAGGAATCGGCCCGGGCTTGCTGGCGAGGCGGCTCGCTGTACTGCCATCCCGCTTCGTCTGGTTCGGCGGATTCGACGTCAGGATCGACCCACGTTGCTTCTGGGGCTTGCTGAGTTTGCGAATCCCACTGATCCCGGGATATCGAGGGATCGTTGGGTCCGCCGATCCAGAGGTTTCGGAGGTCGTCGGCGGGCGGTGGCACGACATTCCGGTCGTGCTCGTCGGGCGAATCGGTCATGTCTCCATTATGCGGAATGGAGACAATATAGGTTCGAGGTCAACGGCAACGATTTGATTCGTCGTCGACGCTGTCACGTAAGCGATAACGCCATCTGCATCGGGATTCGAGACCACATATCTCGCCGATTCGACTGCCATCTTGGCCTACCCAGCCTAGTTCAGCCTTCATGCCCGGCGATTGGTGCCTCCGCAGTAACGGAGCTATTCGGTCGGCCTAGTAGTCGCGCAGCGCTCCGTCGCTCGTGATAACAGGAGCCCGGGCGTAAGGTTGGGGCGGGTAGTGCCTGAACGCCTCTTCGTTAAGTTCTATGCCGATTCCTGGCTTGTCCGGCACGATGAGGTGCCCCGCTTCGATCTTCAACGGCTCTTTCACCAGATCCCTCTTGGGAGGCATGTACTCGTTGCCCGTGTATTCCTGGATAGCGACGTTGTGGATTGCGGCATCTAGTTGGACGCACGAAGCCGTCATCACCGGCGAACAGGGATTGTGCGGGACCATCCCGACATAGCTAGCCTCTGCGAGCGCGGCGATCTTCTTGAGGTTGGTGATGCCGCCCGCAACGCTGATATCCGGCCGTATATACGCAGAGCCGTTCTTATTGAGAAGCTCGCGGAATTGGTAGATCGTGTACAACCGCTCGCCGGAGGCAACGGGTATCGGTATGTTGTTCGCAACGTACGCCATGGCATCGATGTTGTCTGGCTCGATGGGGTCTTCGAAGAAATACAACCCGTAGGGCTCAAGCGCCCGTCCTGCGGCGATCGCCTCAGGGGGCGTTAGTCGGTTAACCACGTCGATCATCAGGTCAAGATCCGGCCCAACTGCATCCCGCACCGCTTCGGTGTATGCCACCATCCTGTTGACGACGCCACGGAAGTTGGTGGGGATTCCCGACTCGAACGGGTCGAGCGGATAGAACCGAAGCGCTGTGTAACCCTCTTCGACCCTGTGCAGAGCATTCTCCGCCATCTCCTCAGGGGAGGCACCGCCCAGATGCACGTAAACCCGAACGCGTTCGCGAGTCGGGCCTCCGAGCAGCTTGTACACCGGCACGTCAGCCGCCTTGCCTGCAATGTCCCAGAGCGCGACGTCGATCGCCCCGATCGCGGCCATCGCATCCGATCCCCCTCTGAAGATCGTCCGCCGGAACATGTGTTGCCAGTGGCGCTCGATCTCGGTCGGATCCTTGCCGATTAGGTACTCGGCGCAGTATTCAACGGCGCCTCGAACTGTGACCGGCGTGCCGCTGGTGCCGCTGGCTGGGTGCAGATCACCGACGCCGGTGAGCCCCTCGTCGGTTGATATCTTGACCCACTGGTGGTTTGACGCGCTGAGAGTCTCTACTTTGGCAACCTTCATTGAAGATCCCCCTGTGTGTTCTTGGAGGTGAAACGAGATGGCGACTCGCGATACCGCCGATTTTACCTGCGGAAGAGCATTCACCCTGCCGGTTCGTAAGCGTGTCTCTTCAGGGCAACGTCACTGTTTCAGACACCTGTGACGTTGGTAGTCGAGTGCCCAACAGGCGATGAACCAGTGCCAGATGATGATGATGAGGGCGTAATGTCTGACATCTATGAAGTTCTCGACGATCCTTCTGAAGAGGAGAGTTGGTGCAACATCATGCGTTTCGACACCGTTTGATTATTCCGAGATCGAGATGTTTTGCATATTTATGACAGTATTCAAGCGCGTGTCACGTTGAGCCGCCAATTATGGGTGATGTGCAACAATTTGGAGACGATTGATTATTGCTAGATGTAGGGAGCGTATTAATTGGCAGGGAGCCAGACTTCATTTGCGGGCAAAGTCCGGTCGCCGGAATTCCCCGATGGTTTGGAGTGGATCAACGCCTTGGAAGCGGTGAAGCTTGACGATCTGAGGGGGAGAGTGGTGATCCTGGATTTTTGGACCTACTGTTGAATTAACTGCATGCATATACTTCCGCAGTTGCGGAGGCTGGAGAAAAAGTACGCCGACACGCTCACAGTGGTCGGTGTTCACTCGCCGAAGTTCGATGCCGAGAGGTCGACCGAGAACTTAACGGCCGCGGTGCGACGATACAACATAGAACATCCGGTGGTGAACGACGTGAATCACGGGGTAATGAGTTCGTTTGCGGTTCGGGCATGGCCGTCACTGATGTTCATCGACCCCGAGGGCCGCGTCATCGGAAAGCACGAGGGCGAGTTCGAGTTTGAAGCTGTTGACAGGATCTTGGGTCAGATGATCGAAGAGTTCGATGCGAGCGGTTTGCTTACTCATGGCGTCCTGACATTTGAAGACGAGGTCGCGTCTGGCCGCTCAGGCCCGCTATCTTTCCCGGGGAAAGTATTGGCGACGGACGATCGATTATTCATAGCGGATTCGAACCATCACCGAGTTATTGTGAGTTCGCTTGACGGTTCAGTGGTTGACGTAGTTGGGAACGGCGAAAGTCCGTTGGCGTTTGAGTCGTTCGACGTGCCGGAAGGTGTGCTGAATCCAGTTGGATTCGAAGCGAGGTTCGACGCACCCATCTTTGACAACCCTCAAGGAATGGCGCTGGATGGAGAAGTGCTATACGTTGCCGATGCTGGCGCCCACACGATCGTGAAGGCCGACTTGGCTGAAAAGCGAGCATCTGTGATCGCTGGAACGGGCGAACAAGCGCTGTTCAGGCATGCTGGCGGCGATGCCACCGCTTTGCCGCTGAACTCACCCTACGCATTGGCGTTTCAAGACGATGTGCTCTACATCTCGATGGCCGGCGCTCATCAACTCTGGTCTATGGACTTATCTACTTCGGAAGTCGCTCCGTTCGCGGGAACTGGAGCCGAGAACATCGCAGACGGTCCGCGCATGGAGGCGTTGCTAGCTCAGCCTTACGGCATGTCGTTGCAGGGCAATAACCTCTTCTTCGCAGACTCTGAGACGAGCGCGATCAGGGTTGCCAAGCTTGGTGCTGGCGGGAGGGTCGTCACACTGACCGGTACCGGATTGTTCGACTTCGGAGATCGTGATGGAATCGGCAAGGACGCTCAGTTGCAGCATCCGCAGGATGTGGCATTCGCTCCTGAAGGGGTCTACATCGCCGACACATACAACCACAAGATCAAGCTGATGGAGTTGAGTACGTTGCGTGTGACTACGGTTGCGGGTAGTGGGACCGAAGGGATTGAAGACGGTGAGGCTTCAGATGCTCAGTTCAACGAACCTGCCGGAATCTCCTACCTCGATGGCTTTGTCTACGTCGCCGACACGAACAACTATTCGATCCGGCGATTGGACGTTGGGCGTTCAGTTGTCGACACGATCGAATTAAACAGCTTGTAGGCGCGACGGGGCTGGTTGCCGGGTGTAAGACTGGTTAGAGAGGTGTCAATTGGCTAACAGGCTCGCTAACGAAACTTCACCCTATCTGTTGCAGCACAAGGACAACCCTGTGGACTGGTACCCATGGGGCGACGAGGCGTTCTCGACGGCACGGGAGTCGGGGAAGCCGATCTTTCTGAGTGTGGGCTACTCGGCTTGTCACTGGTGCCACGTGATGGAGCGAGAGTCGTTCGAGAATTCCGAGATCGCGGAGTTGATGAACGATCTCTTCGTGAACATCAAGGTGGATCGAGAAGAACGTCCGGATGTGGACTCGGTCTACATGTCTGCAGTGCAGTCGATGACGGGTCACGGCGGCTGGCCTATGTCTGTATTCATGACACCGGAAGGCGTGCCCTTTTACGGGGGAACGTACTTCCCGAATAACGATCGAGGAGGCATGCCTTCATTTCCTCGGGTCTTGACCTCTGTTGCAGATGCGTATCGGGAACGATACGCCGACGTGGTTTCGAACGCGGCGAAGGTAGTGGACGCTATCGAATCGCAGACGCGTCCGAGGCAGAGCATAGAGCCAATCACTCGATCACTGTTCCAAAGCGCGTACCGGCATTTATCTCCCCAGTTCGATTGGCAGCGAGGTGGAATAGGACTTCAACCGAAGTTTCCGCAACCGATGCTGTTCGAGTTTCTATTAACCCACGCTGCGTTACAAGGCAACTCGGAAGCATCTGACTTCGTGTCACTTACCTTGACAAGGGTGGCCAAGGGTGGGATACGCGACCAGGTCGGTGGCGGTTTTCACAGATACTCGGTCGACTCAGTTTGGTTAGTGCCTCATTTCGAGAAGATGCTTTACGACAACGCGCAACTCGCGAGTCTGTATCTGCATGCATGGCAATCGAGGGGGGACGGTTACTTCCGAGAGGTGGCGGAGGACACGTTGAACTATCTGGTTCGAGAGATGCGTCATCCTTCAACGGGCGCCTTCTACTCAGCGACGGACGCCGATTCTGAGGGCGAGGAGGGCAAGTTCTTCGTTTGGCATTCGACCGAGTTGACCGAAATTCTTGGTCCAGAGTTGGCGGAGGCGGCATTTGAGTACTGGGGTGTGACGCGGGACGGCAATTTTGAGGGTCGGAACATCCTGTTCGTTCCACGGGAGGATGAAAGCGTAGCTAGGGAATTAGATATAACGGTCTCCGAGCTCCGGGAGCGCGTGTCCAGTGCCCGTCGGTTGCTTTACGCGGAGCGCATGAAGCGAGTGCCGCCCTTGACGGATGACAAGATCATCACTTCTTGGAACGCGTTGGCTTTGAAGGCATTTGCGGAGGGCGGTTCGAGACTGGGACGTCGGGATTGGGTCGACGTTGCGGTTATGAACGCGGAGTTCATACTTTCCAGGTTGGTTCGTGAAAGTGACGGCAGGTTGATGCGGACTTGCAAGGCGGATGGTGATGAACCGGCGAAGGTGGTCGGGTACCTCGAAGATTACGCATACTTGGTGAACGCGTTGCTCACTCTCTACGAGGCGACCTTCGATCTTAGATGGGTCGAAGAGTCTCGCAGGTTGTGTTCGGAGATGGTGAGGCTGTTCTGGGTTGAGTCGGAGGCTGTGTTCTACGACACCGGCAATGATCAGGAGTCGCTCGTCGTGCGTCCTCGCGATGTATTCGACAACGCGCAACCCAGCGGCGGCGCGGCGGCGGCGATAGCTCTGCTTAAGTGCGCAGAGTTCACGGGTGATGCAGACCTGGGCCGCTACGGGGCTGCTGGACTGAGATCGGTCAGGGAGTTGATGGAAAGGGCTCCGTCGGGATTCGCCTCGTGGTTGCAAGCCGCTGAGTTCTACGGAAACCCAGTGAAACAGGTGGTGGTGATTGGCGACCCAGCGAACGAAGAAACTCAGGCTTTGTTGACGACCGCTCGGCGTGAATACATGCCGGACGCCATCATTGCCTCCATTCCACCGTCGGACGCATCGAACAGCGAAGATGCATTGCCCCTGTTCGAAGGTAGAGGGTTAATCGATGGCAAGGCCGCCGCTTACGTTTGCTTCGACTACGCCTGCAAACTACCGGTCACAGATCCACAAGAGTTGGCCGAACAGCTGGTTGAGGCGTGAGGTCAGTCTGAAGCTTCTTTTTCGGCGCGTTTCTTGGCCCGATTGAAGGCTTTTCGATCCCGAAGCATGTCCCAGTGCATGCGGAGCATCGCCAACACTGAAGCTAGCCCAGTCCCTGCCAAGGTTGTGAATACTTCGGGCGATGATCTGCACATGATCCACTCACTGGGGTTTCAGTGCAGGTCTCGGTAGTTGAATCGATAGATGGCGATGGCGACAGAGACGATTGATACGGCGGCGAGAGCCGACGCGTGCCAGGGATCGAGGCCGTTCAGGAAGGGATCGTTGCCCTCGTAGTAGTGGAGGAGGGAGATGTACTTCGTGAACGAGAAAGATGTGGTGAGCGGCACGAGGAAATTCACCAAGACCCCGACGACAGCGACTGCGAACGGGACTGCCATGGCTATCGAGTTCTTACCGGATACTGCCCCGGCCGCGAGGGCGAGAAAACCGGTGGCCAATGTCAGGAGATACAGGCTCGCGTTCATAGCGATCGATCCACCCCAGGATATTGAGAAATCCATCACCGCCGCGCCGATCGGGATCGAGATCGCCAAGGCGACGATTGGTATGAGGCTAGTGGTGGCGAGTGCCAGGGACTTTTGAATCACAACGCTGCTGCGCGTAATCGGGTTCGCCAATAACTGGTCGAGCGTGCTCGCTTCTTCCTCCGTTGCCACGGAGCGGACCCCGCGACTTATCGCATACGCGATCGTGATCACGGGCGCAGTGAAGCTGAAGAGTTCGATGCTTAGGAACCCTTCGGGCGTATCGCCAAGATTGGCCTCTCCGACGAATGCACGCAAGGATTCCGGCAGGATTTCGATCATTTGGGAGTAGAGGTCGCCAATCGACGGATAGAGCAGCGTGAAGGAGAATCCGGTCAGGAATAGACCTAGTGCGATGAGTGCAGTACTCCACCTAGCCTCCATTAGGGTCTTCGAGTAGACGCTTTGGAGAATGAGCGAGCGCTTGTAAGCACGATCGTACGCCGCGAACGGCGAAGCCGCCGATGTCCGAACTGACCCCGGGTTCAATGGAGGTCGCGGTTGTTGAAGGCGTAGATGGAGAACGCGCACGAGACGATTGCTATGACCGCCAACACTCCTGCGTGCCAGTAGGTGATTCCGTTAACGAAGGGCCGATCTCCGATGTAGTAGTACATGACGGAGATGTACTTGGTGAATTCGACGGCGTCCTGCAAAGGCCAAATGATGTGGATCAAGTATCCAACGCCAATGACGGAAGAAGAGATCGCCATGGCCATCGACTTGCTTCCGGTTGCCGCGCCCACAGCTAGGGCCAAAAAGCCCATCGACCATCCGAGAAGCAAAAAGCTCAAGAGCATCTGAATCATGCCACCGATCGAGAAGGTGAAGTTCACCAGCACACCACCGAGCATCAGGGATGCTCCTAGGAACGCCGCCAGAACGAGGGATTGAATTAGAAGCGCGAGGCTCTTCTGCACGAGCAGCGAAGTGCGGCTGACCGGGTTCGCCATCATCTGATCCAGGGTTCCGGATTCCTCTTCACCAGCGACCATCCCGACGCCACGATTGATCGCAAATGCCACGATGAGGATCGGGCCCAGGACGCCGAACGGCTGAGTAGAGAAAAATCCTTCTGGAGTGGCGAATTCTGAGGCTTCACCAATGATGCTTTTGAGAAAGTCAGGGAAATTGTCGAGCATACCGGCGAAGTCTTCGCCTATGCTCGGAAACAGAACCGCGACGTAGAGACCAATTAGGAATAGCCCGATGCCGCACAACAGAGTGCTCGTGCGGCCGTCACGCATTGTTTTGGTGAAGACGTTTGAATACATGGTCGAGCGTTGTAAGACGCTAGTTAATCCGCCGAATAGAACTGCAGGAACACGTCTTCCAGCGTGGCGTGTCCGCTCTCCAAGCGTCTAACGGTGTGCTGACTCGCGGCCTTGATTACAGAGTCCATCGCGCCGTCACCGCTTACGGCCATCGAGATGGACGAATCGGTCTCGTTGGAGATGTTGACGCCTGGCAAATTGTGGAATGGCGAAGTGTCGACTCCTCCTTCGAACTCCACGGTCACCATGAAGACGTTCAGCGCTGTGAGATCTGAAACCGTTTCGAGGGTCACGAGCGACCCTTCCCGGATGATGCACACTCGATCGCAAGTAGCTTCCACTTCCGACATGACGTGAGAAGAGAGGAATATGGTTTTGCCTCGCTCCTTCTCCTCATGAACCATCTCTTGGAATTCATGCTGGAGCAATGGGTCCAGACCCGATGTCGGTTCATCGAGGATCAGTAGATCCGGATCGTTCATAAAGGCTTGCACTAGGCCGACTTTTTGGCGGTTTCCTCTCGACAATTCTCGTATCTTGCGTGAGGGATCAAGATCGAACCTCTCACAGAGCTCTTCCATCTTGACCGGATCAGTGCCTCGCAGATTGGTGAAGTAAGTCGCGACTTCGGCACCGGTCATGTAGTTGTAGGTGATGAAGTCGCCCGGGAGGTATCCGATCCGCCGCCGCATCTCGACGCCGTCGTTTCTCGGGTCCAACCCAAATACCGTTGCAGATCCTGAGGTAGGGCGAATGAAATCGAGGAGCAGGCGAATTGTGGTCGTCTTGCCGGCGCCGTTGGGGCCGAGAAGCCCGAAGACCTCACCTTGCTCGACTTCGAGCGAGAGGTCTTGGATCCCTACGACATCGCCGTAGTGCTTCGTCAGATTGTTGAGCTCGATGACGTTGCCGTTGGCGTCGCCAGAGGAACTTTGCGACTGCGTCAAGGTCAACCGGCGACTTGCAGCATCCGCTCAACCGCGACCAGAGCGTCGCGTTTCGTCTCTTTATCTACTTGCACTATGTTGATGCCCACACCTGCCATGATGCCCTCTAGTACCCATAGCACATAGGCGGGGTGAATCCGGTACATCGTGGCACACGGGCAGACAACTGGATCGAGGCAAAAGACCTTTTTGTCGGGGTTTTGGTCGCGGAGTCGGCTGACCATGTTGATCTCTGTGCCGATCGCCCAAGAGGTGCCTGACGGGGCGTCTTCAACGGTGGTGCGAATGAACTCGGTCGAACCGTAAGAATCGGCGGCATCCACGACTTCGCGCACGCATTCTGGATGCACGACGACATTTACGTCGGGATCGTTGCGTCTCGCTTCTTCTATCTGCTTGACGGTGAAGCGGGTGTGGACCGAGCAATGGCCTTGCCATAGGATCACCTTGGCATCGCGCAACTGCTGTTCGGTCTGTCCGCCTAGTGACTTGAAGGGATTCCAGACGACCATGTCTTCTTCAGGGATGCCCTTGGCAAGCCCGGTGTTGCGACCGAGATGCTGATCGGGTAGGAATAGGATGCGTTTGCCTCGCTCAAACGCCCAGTCGAACGCTTTGTCGGCGTTGGATGAGGTGCACACGAGACCGCCGTTCCGACCGCAGAGGGCTTTGATGGCAGCCGTGGAATTCATGTACGTCACGGGAACGATCTCTGCGTTCGGGCCCGTATTCGCTGTGCCGAGGGCTTCAGTGATGTCATCCCAAGCATCTTCGACGTCGTCGGTTGGGGCCATGTCGGCCATGGAGCAGCCAGCAGCCATGTTGGGGAGGATTACGTACTGGTCGTCGGCAGTGAGGATGTCGGCGGTCTCGGCCATGAAGTGGACGCCGCAAAAGATGATCCACTTGACTTGTTCGGCGCTGGCGGCTTGCTTCGAGAGGAGGTAGGAGTCGCCCCGGAAGTCGGCGAACTGAATAACGTCGTCGCGCTGGTAGTGATGTCCGAGAACGACGGCCTTCTGTCCGATCTCCTTTCGGGCGTAGCGAATGCCAGCCTCGATCTGCTCGGGAGACATCTTGAGGTACCGAGTTGGCACCTTTTGCCATCGAACACCGGCTTGGAACTCTTCTTCGAGGGTCTTCGTTCGGAGGTTGCCCTCGACTTGGCAGAAGGCGGACTGTTCCAATTCGGTGATTGGTATGATGCTTCGGTTTGTGGTGTCTGTGAAGATCATGGTGCAGCTGCTCCAATCATGGCGGTGGTGGCGCTATGGACTGGTTCGCCCTCCAAGGACCAGGCTGTGGCCCCGGTGATACGTACGTTGACGGTATCCCCGACTTTTAAGCGGGAGTCTGTATTCAGATATACGAGCTTGTCGGTCTTTGACCTGCCGAATAGCCTCCCTCTCTTGCGGCCCTCGATTAGCACGTCGGCTTTGGAGTTGACAAGTGTTGAGTGCTTATCGGCTTGGATTTCATATTGTATAGCGTCGAGTCTACGATGCCGCTCCTTTTTCTGCTCTAGATCTACGGTATCCGGCATGTGTCGTGAGGCGAGTGTGCCAGGGCGTTCGGAGTAGGCGGCTGAGTGAACTTTGTCGAAACGAACTTTTTCGATGATGTCGATCGTGTTCTCAAAGTGCGATTCGCTTTCGCCCGGAAATCCGACGATGACGTCCGTTGTGATGGTTGCGTCGTCGCCGAGGACAGTGCGAATCTCATCGATTTTGTGGAGGAACTGCAAGCGTGTGTATCCGCGTCGCATGTTGGCGAGAACCACATCGTCGCCGGCCTGGAAAGGGAGATTCACCACTTCACAGACCTTTGGCAGATCGGCGATGGAGCGGATGATGCGGCTCGACATGTCGTTCGGATGTGACGTGAGGAATCTGATGCGCTCGATTCCATCGACTTCTTGGATGGCCTCCAGAAGATCAGCAAGATCCTGACGGTCGTCGAGGTCGTGGCCGTACGAATCGACGTTTTGGCCGAGGAGCGTGACTTCTTTGACGCCCCGTTCCACCAGCATCTCGGCTTCATGAATTAGCTCTGCCATCGGTCGGCTGGTCTCCCTGCCTCGGCGGTAGGGGATTATGCAGAACGTGCAGAACTTGTCGCATCCGTGAGTGATCGGCACGAAGGTTGCCACTTTGGGGTCATCTGGCACCAAGCTCGCGAGACAGCCATCGCTGTCGGGGTTTTCAAAACCGTTCCGGATGGCCGCCATCTCCAATATGGGTTGGAAGTCCTGGGGCCGTGCCCAAAGGTCGACCTGAGGGAAGCGACGCTTCAGGTCTGTGTCCGAAGGTCCGACCATGCATCCCATCACAGCGATCATGCGATCTGGGTGCGCATCCTTTACGATTCGAAGCTTGCCGAGCATGCCAGTGGCGGTGTCTTCAGCAGATTGCCGTACGACGCAAGTGTTGAGAACCACTACATCTGCGGTCTCAGGGACGTCAGATTCTGTGAAGCCGACGCTTCTCATCCCGGAACTTAGGCGTTCGGAGTCGGAGACATTCATTTGGCAACCGACTGTCCTGACGTGGAATGAGGGCATGAGGAGTGTTGAATTGTAAGGCGTTTGCGAATCAGATCAATATGATCGGGTTTCAGATTAGTTCAATTTTATCGCTTTAGGTGACTGTTTTCTGGCGTGAGCAACGCAGCGAGGCCGTTGATACACCCGGTGTAATTGCATAAGTCTGTTGGCGCATCTGGAACGGCTTCTCTCTCCCCTCGAGAGACCTTTGTTATACCCAAACACGTCCAAAGGACGTGTCCCCTCTCCTCCCCGGGGAGAGGATTCAGGTGAGGGGGATCGATAGATGCATCAGATTTTAAACGGGAGAACCCCCCGTCTGAGAAGCGTCGCCAAATCGGTCGCACTGTCTTTCCTTTGGGTTCCCGCGTTCGCGGGAATGACGGCATGTTATGCAAAGACCCTCTCCCTCGAGGGGAGAGGGTTGTGGTTCCCTCAACTCGACGGTGCCGACGAGTCAGGTGTCCCCTAGCTCGGAGGTGAAAGGGGCGATGCTCTTTCAGCGGTTTTCGTTGCGGGTCTGCTCGCGGCCGCGGATGGCGTATGCGACCTCGTCGACCGCCATTCTGCCAATTGGTCCGGAGGCGTACAAGGAGCCGAAGATTACGCCGCCTCTGGATATGAGGAGTTCGGTGGGTTGCATGTACCGTCCGTGATGGTCAGTATTCCACCATGCGCCGATCGACTCGAGATCAACTTCGTTGATGCCATAGGCGACCGGGAAGGTGAGGCCGAGCTCGTCGACCATCGCAGTCACGGGTTCTTTTTCATCTGAGGTGGTTGCGATAACGTGTGCGCTGAGTTCTCCGAGTTTGTCGAGGTTTTCTTGGTAGCTGACCAGCTGCCTGCGGCAGTAGCCTCACCATGCGCCTCGGAAGAAGAGCAACGCCAGGTAGCGGCCATCCATATCTCCAGGCAGAGTGATCTGCCCACCTCCGACCAAATCAAGGTTCAATTGAGGAAGCCGGTCGCCTTGGATGAGTTTTTCTGACATGGTGATTCCCTTCAGTTCGAAGTTGCGGAGTTCAAGCGAGGTAAGGGTGCGCCCATTCTAGAGATGCCGTGGTTTCTCCGGATGGGACGTACTCGGCGCCGACCCAGCCATCGTAACCGCTTTGATCGATGTGATGGAACACGAACGGGTAGTTGATCTCGCCGGTGCCTGGCTCATGCCTCCCCGGGTTGTCGGCGATCTGCACGTGGTGTATCAATGGCAGCAAAGACGTGAACGAAGGCGTGATGTCGCCCTCCATGATCTGGGTGTGGTAAACGTCGAACTGGAGATTGATGTTGGGCATGTTCGCGGCTTCGACGATTTCTGCTCCGTGTGCAGATGTGGAGACGAATGTTCCAGGCACATCCTTGGTGTTAAGGGGTTCTACGAGGACGGTCGCCCCGATGTCTGCAGCGGCTCTGGCGGCGAAGCGCAGGTTTTCAACCATCGTTTCTTGAGTTGTGTCACCGTCTGCTCCCTCATCTGGGATGCCGGCGAGGCAGGTGAGTCTTGTGCAGTTGAGGATGCGGGCGTACTCGACGGCGGTGCCGACACCGTCTTGGAATTCACCCACTCGATCTGGTTGCACGGCTATTCCGCGATCACCCGCCGCCCAGTCACCCGCAGGGAAGTCGAATAGCACTTGGGCCAATCCGTGGGCCTCTAGCCTTTCGGCGATTTGGTCAGCCGGGTAGTCGTAGGGGAACAGATACTCGACGCCTTTGAATCCGCACTTCGCCGCTGCATCGAACCGATCGAGAAAGTCGTGCTCGTTGAAGGTCATGGTGAGGTTTGCGGCGAGTTTGATCATTGGCTTGCGCGCTCCGTGTTCGGTGCCCGGTGTGGATTATCGTCTCAACACTATATCGGCAGCCGTTTCGACGGGATATCGTTCTGGTTCGGTGAGGTGCTGGTGTCGAACTGGTAGTTGTGAGAGTTGTTGTTTTACACGAGATCTCACGGTTTCGAGAGACTCGGGGCTGGCGAGCCGATTTCCGTCGCGCATCACGGACTGCATCAAAGGCTGTGCCGTCTCTAACGGTGGAGGGGAGATCGCTCTTGTGATCACATCGCGTTGCATCGCATCGTCTTCGATGATCCGATAGACCTGCTTGGCCCATGGAAGCGTCTCTTTGCCTTCGCTAGTCTTGAAGATTGGTCTGCCATCGAGTTCGACCAGCTTGTAGACGGAGTCGATGTATGGCGCGTCGGCTGATGTTGTGAAGCGTGTGCCCACTCCGAAGGCGTCAATCGGCGCATCCGCGGTGGTCAAATTGGAGACTGAGTGTTCATCCAATCCACCGCTGGCGATGATGCGAGTTTCGGTCAGACCTGCGGAATCGAGTAGGGTTCTCGCCTCGCGGGACCAATGAGCCAAGTCGCCGCTGTCGAGCCTTATTGCTCCGAGTTTCTTGCCTTGCTCCCCAAGATGCAACCCAACTTTAACGGCGTTCTCAATGCCCCTGAGGATGTCGTAGGTATCGACCAAGAGCGTCGTCGCGTCGGGGAATTCGGCTGCGTATGTCTGGAAGGCTTCTGACTCCTCCTCGAAAGCCTGCACGAATGAGTGCGCCATTGTGCCGACTGCAGGAATGCCGAACGATGCGGCGGCTCTGACGTTGCTCGTGCCATCAAAGCCAGCGATGTACGCGGAGCGAGCGGCGATGATGGCGGACTCGACACTGTGAGCGCGGCGGCTTCCGAAATCGACAACGGAGCGAGAATCTGCTGCTTTGACGATTCGGGTGGCCTTAGTGGCGAAGAGAGAGGCGGAGGTGACGATATTGAGGAGCATCGTCTCGACCAGTTGGGCTTGGATGATAGGCGCGGTGACTTCGATAAGGGGCTCGTTGGCGAATACGATAGTCCCTTCTGGGACCGCTCGAATCGAGCCGTCGAACGTCAACCCAGCCAAATGATCGACGAAATCTGCAGAGAGCGACTGACTCGCGTTCAGCTGAATGATTTCTTCGTCCGTGAAGTGGAAGTCTTTGAGGTACTGCAGGGCATGGTCTATGCCGCACGCGAGGTAGAAGGCTCGATTAGGTGGATAGCCGCGGAAGAAGAGGCTGAAAGTTGCGTTGGAGTCCATTCCGCGTCGCCAGTAGACCTGCGACATGGTGAGTTCGTAAAGGTCTATGTTGAGAGCGTTGGTAGAGTCGCCGAACATTGCAGTGCTGAGTGTTACGCGTTCGTCTGCTGAAGACTTTCGCGGTCGACGGAGTTTGGTTGGTGCATACTTTATGTTGCGCGACGGAATGTCTACTAAACAACGCCTAAAGGTTGATTGAGCGGGCAAGTGATGCCAGAGAATTTCGAAACTGCATTCGCTATGGATGCCGCGAGCATCAAGTTCGGTTTCGGAGTCACTGCTGAGCTCGGATTCGAGCTGAATCGGTTGGGAGTGAGCCGTGTGATGGTGCTCACTGATGAGCGAATGTTGGAGTCGGCCGCGATGTCGACTGCGATGACATCGCTGTCTGAAAGCGGCATCGATGGGGTGGTTTATGGCGATGTGAGTGTGGAGCCGACAGACGCATCGTTCATTGATGCGATCAGGTTTGCGGAGAGTGGTGATTTCGAAGGATTTGTGGCCATCGGCGGAGGCTCAGTGATGGACACGGCAAAGGCAGCGAATCTATACGTAACCTATCCTGCCGAATTGCTCGAATACGTCAATGCTCCGATTGGGAAGGGAACCCCGGTGCCGGGTCCGTTAAGGCCGTTGATCGCGGTTCCGACTACGGCGGGGACCGGCAGCGAGACCTCGGGCGTAGCTATCTTCGATATGAAGGAACTTGGGGCGAAGACGGGGATTGCGAACAGGGCGTTGAAGCCGACGCTCGGCTTGGTTGACCCGGCCAATACACGTTCGATGCCCTCAAATGTGGCTGCGTTCAGTGGTTTCGACATTCTGTGTCACGGGTTGGAGTCGTACACAGCTTTGCCCTATACGAAGCGGGAGGCGCCGGTCGACCCGGCGCATCGACCCGCGTATCAGGGATCGAATCCGATGAGCGATGTGTGGGCCGCGAAGGCGATCGAGATCGTTTCGGCGAACATCCGCCGAGCGATTGCTGACAGTGATGATGACGAGGCTAGGTCGAATATGTGTCTTGCGGCGACGGCGGCTGGCGTTGGTTTCGGTACTGCGGGCGTGCATCTTCCACACGGGATGTCATACCCGGTTTCCGGCAACGTTCGAGAATTCCTGCCGGAAGGGTATCCGGAAGAAAAACCGATTGTGCCTCATGGCCTGTCCGTGATATTGAACGCACCAGCAGTTTTCAGATGGACGGCGTCGGCGAATCCGCAACGACACTTGGAGGCAGCGCGACTTATGGGGGCAGACGTAGAAGGCGCGGATGAAACGGATGTGGGCGAGATTTTGGCAGATGAAATCGTGAGATTGCTTCAGGATCTGGGTATGCCCAACGGATTGGCCGACGTTGGATATGACGAGCGCGATGTGGACACCTTGGTTGCGGGCACGATGCCGCAGCACCGTGTCACTAAGCTGGCTCCAAGACCGGCCGATGAAGCGGATCTTCGCGACCTCTTTTTGAATTCTCTGGAGCTTTGGTGATCGTAGTTATTGCTCCGGCGACACAGATCTCTGGCACCGTTGTCACAACCTGGTTCCGCCCCGACGACGGAGGACGGAGTTGAAGTCGGCTTTGCTGGTTTGGGGTGGCTGGCAAGGGCACTCGCCCCGAGAGTGCGCCGACATATTTGGCCCTTGGCTTGAATCTCAGGGGTTCGATGTCGAAGTGTCGGATACTCTCGATGCTTATCTGGACGCCGAGAGGTTAAGGGAACTCAACTTGATCGTCCCGATATGGACTCAAGGCGAGATTTCCCGGGATCAGGTGAGCAACTTGCTGGGCGCAGTCGCCAGCGGCGTGGGAATCGCTGGTTGGCATGGCTGCATGGGCGACTCCTTCCGCACGAGCACTGACTATCAGTTCATGGTGGGCGGTCAGTGGGTTTCCCATCCCGGCCGATTCATCGACTACGAGGTGAACATAGTCGATCCTGATGATCCGATCACGACTGGGCTCGAAGATTTCAAGATGTGGAGCGAGCAGTACTACATGCATGTGGACCCCAGCAACGAGGTGCTGGCGACGACAACGTTCAAAGGCGACCAGGAGATCAGCATCGTGGCGCCATATGACTCGCCTTGGATCGCCGGGTGTGTGATGCCCGTTGTTTGGAAGCGTATGTGGGGCCGAGGACGTGTCTTCTACTCCTCGTTGGGTCACAAGCTGGACGATTTCGATGTGCCCGAGGTGTTGGAAATCACCAAGCGAGGCATGCTGTGGGCAAGCCGTGACTGAGAAGGGCAATCCTTTCAGAGTTGGAGTCGTGGGGTGTGGCACGATCAGCCCCAGTTACTTCGATCACTTGGCGGTTTACGACGACATCGAAGTGATCGCTTGCGCCGATATCGATGCGGACAGAGCGCGGTCGGCCGCGGAGCGTTTCAGCGTTCCAAAGGCTTGCAGCGTCGACGATCTGTTAGCGGACTCTGAGGTCGATTTGGTGCTTAATCTCACTGTTCCGCAGGCGCACGCCCAAGTGAGTCTTGCGGCGATAGATGCGGGCAAGCACGTTTACTCCGAGAAACCGCTCGCGGTAGACAGAGACGATGGCGCCGCAATCGTCCGCGCTGCTGAGGAGCGTGGCGTGATGGCTGGCTGCGCGCCGGATACATTCCTCGGCGCGGGAATCCAGACGAGCCGCAAGCTGTTGGACGAGGGATGCATAGGCACGCCGGTCGGCGCAGCTGCAACGTTCACGAGCCCGGGCCACGAGCACTGGCACCCGAATCCTGGGTTCTACTATCTTCGAGGCGGCGGCCCGGTCTTCGATATGGGACCGTATTACCTAACTGCCCTAGTCGTGCTGCTGGGACCGATCAACAGGGTCTCAAGCTCGGCGAAGCGTTCGCGCGACGTGCGCATCGGCGATGCTCACCCGGGAGTCGAGTTCCCGGTGGAGGTGCCGACTCATGTGACGGGTTCTCTCGACTTTGCCAACGGCGCCACGGCTTCGATAACGATGAGCTTCGATGTATGGGCGTCGGAGGCTCCAAGAATCGAGATTTTTGGGACAGAGGGCACGATGAGCGTGCCCGATCCGAACACTTTCGGCGGTCCAGTCAGGGTGAAGGAACGCCGCGGCCAGTGGTTGGATATGCCGCTTCAGTTCGCCGAAGGAGGCAGAGGTATCGGCGTGGCCGAGATGGCTTCAGCGATCCGTGAAGATCGGAATTCGCGCATCGACGCTGTCCTCGCGAACCACGTGCTGGACGTGATGCACGCCCTACATGAGTCCTCCGACGAGGGTCGCCACATAGACCTCCAGACAACATGCGCTCGTCCGGAACCCCTTCCTGGCACGTACGCCACTTGAAACCGGGACTGTGGCGGTGTGTGCTAAATTCGGGCCAACATGGCGCCCAGCAACAAAACTGACACCAGCAACGCGTCGGTTCTAGGTGAAACCTCGACCGATTCGGTCGACGATGTCTTAACGATCTTCAACCCGTGGGTTGCGGAGTGGTTCAGGTCGACTCATCGAGAGCCGACGGAGCCACAACAGCAAGCGTGGCCTTTAATCCAGGCGTCGCGCAACGTCCTGATACATGCGCCCACTGGGTCTGGCAAGACGCTGGCCGCGTTCATGTCGGCACTCGACGCACTATTCGCCAAGGGTAGGTCAGAAGGACCTAAAGGTGTGCGCGTCCTCTACATCTCACCCTTGAAGGCACTGAATTACGACATCGAGCGCAATCTCACGGAACCGTTGCGGGGGATCGGGGACGTTGCCGAAAGATTGGGCGCCCGTATACCGGAAGTTCGGGTAGAGGTAAGGACGGGCGATACGCGTCCGTCGGCGCGAGCGCGGATGGTGAAGAACCCGCCGGATATCTTGATCACCACTCCGGAATCGCTGAATCTCATACTCACGTCTTCTCGTGCCCGTGACATTCTGCGGACAGTCGAAACGGTGATCGTCGACGAGATCCACACCTTGTGCGCGAATAAGCGCGGTGTGCATCTGACTCTGTCGTTGGAGCGACTCGAGAAGCTATCTTCGGGATTCCAACGGATCGGATTGTCGGCGACGCAGCGTCCGTTGTCGGAGGTTGCGAGAATGCTGGGCGGCCAGGGTGTGAAGCGTGTCGGGGAAGAACTTGAAAGCATTGAAATGACTCCCAGGCCGGTCGAGATCGTGGATTGCCCGGGGAGCAAGAAGTTAAAGATCGAGGTGTTGGGCATGCCTGAGACGGATGATGCCTCGGCGCCAGAATCGGTTTGGCCACGTCTGATCCCTGAGGTGTTGAGCGACATCGACGATCACGATACGACGTTGATATTCACCAACAGCCGCAGACAGGCCGAAAATGCCGCCGACCGTTTGAACAGCGCCTACATCGCTCGGGAATCTGACGAAGATCCTTCGGCAGCCGTCGGTTCGGGCGAGCGCGGTTCAGGTGTCGTAGATGGTCCGTTCATGGCTCATCACGGCAGCATCTCTGATGACATGAGACGCTCGATAGAGAGAGATCTCAAAGATGGCAAGTTGCCGGCACTCGTTGGTACGAGCACTTTGGAGCTGGGGATAGATATCGGCAGTATCGATTTCGTGGTGCAGGTCCAGTCGCCCAAGTCAGTCACTCAGGGCTTGCAACGGCTAGGCAGGTCTGGCCACTCGGTGGGCGCTACCAGCGAAGGCAAGATCTATGCCACCCATGCAGAGGACCTGCTCGAATCGATAGTTGTGGCGAAGGGGATGCTCGACGGCGAGGTCGAGGCGATGAGGTCGCCGCGAAATTCGTTGGATGTTCTGGCTCAGCAGATCGTCGCATCGGTTGCGGTGGAGGATTTGGGCGTTCCGGAGCTGTTCCGCACGTTTAAAGGCGCTTATCCATATGAAGATCTGAACTACAGCAGTTTCGAAGGCGTGGTTAAGCTGGTGTCGGGTCACTATCCCCGAGAGCTGTTCTCCTCGCTCCGTGCGCGAGTTCATTGGGATCGAGTTCGCAACAGGTTAGAGGCTCTGCCCGGAACGCGCATGTTAGCGATCAGCAACAGCGGGGCGATCGTGGATCGCGGAACATTCTCCGTGTACCTGCCAGATGGCAAGACTCGTATCGGCGAGTTGGACGAAGAGTTCGTTTACGAATCGGGGGTGGGAGACGCGTTCGTTTTGGGAAGCCAAGTTTGGCGGATGTCGGGAATCGACGACGACAGGGTTGTCGCCGAACCGGCTCCAGGCGCGTTGCCTCGGATGCCGTTTTGGCGCGGCGATTTTCCGTGGAGAGCCTTCGATCTTTCAAAGCGGGTGGCGAAGCTGCGTTCCGAGTTGGCGAAGCGGCTCCGCAAGCATTGGCAGGACGGCTACGATCCTCCCGAGGTGATCGAGTGGCTGCGATCGGAGTATCCCGTAGATGAAGCGGGTGCGCGGCAGGTGGTCGCATATGTTCGTCAGCAGATTGAGTGGGGTGATGCGATCTCTTCGGATGAGGTGATCGTCGTGGAGACTTACCAGGACCAGATCGGAGATCGACGCATGGTCGTCCACTCTCCGTTCGGCGGTCGCGTCAATGGCCCATGGTCGGTGGCGCTGGCGCGCGAACTCGCCCATAAGACGAAGGTCGAGCCTGAGGTGCAGGTTTCGGACGACGGCATCATGTTCAGGCTTACGGCCGCAGATGGTCCAGCGCCGGTTGAGATCGTGAAGGAGATGACGGCAGCCCAGATCAAGGAGAGGGTGCTTGATGGGATGATCGACTCGCCACTATTCGGTGCCGTGTTCCGGCAGAATTCTGCGCGGGCATTGCTGCTGCCAACTCCCGGGCACTGGCGGCGGACTCCGTTTTGGCTTCAGCGATTGAGATCGAAGGATCTGTTATCGGTAGCGAGGTCGTTTCCAGACTTCCCGATGGTTTTGGAGTCTTACCGCGACGCGCTGGAAGACTTCATGGATATGCCCAGTCTCGAAGAAGTCGTGGACGGAATTCAGGCGGGAGAGATCGAGGTCGTGCACGTGAATTCCAACACGCCGTCGCAAGTCGCCCGAGCGTTGGAGTTCCAGTTCGAGGCGTACTGGATGTATGAGTGGGATATGCCGAAGGCAGAGCGTGGATTGCAGGCGCTGAATGTGGATCGCGTCGCCTTGGCAGGGTTGTTCAGGAAACCCGAATCGTCAGGTTTACTGAGGCAAGAGGCGATAGACGATATTTCGTCTCGCGCAGCCAGAAGCGCGAGCGGGACGGGAGCCCGGAGTACGAGTGAGTTGGCTCAGCTGTTGGAGGAGTTGGGTGATCTTTCCGATGAAGAGATCGACGACAGGGTCTCAGCCGATTGGCGGGATTGGATCGACGAATTGTCGTCGCAGGGGAGGGTGAAGCAGCTGGAGTTCGGGAGCGTTGAACGCTCGGAGCTTCGCTGGGTTGCGGCCACTCTGTTCGACGAGTATTCCATGGCTCTGGGCGACGAGCCAGACTATGGCTCCGTTAGGCGAGTCGTTGCAAGATTCCTTGCTCGAAGCGGACCGGTCCCATTGGCTGTGTTGCAAAGCCGATATCCGATCTCTGTGGACGCGCTTCACGACGCGTTGGATGAGATGGCCGCGGGCAGCGAGGTGGCGAGCGGCTACTTCAGCGGATCGGGCGAGGTCGAATGGCTGGACCTCGCGATGCTCGCAAGGATCCAGGAGCGGACGCTCTCAATTCTTCGCTCTGAGGTAGAGCCGGTGAGAGTATTGCGCTATCAAGCCCAAGTGTTGGATTTACACGGAGTCGGCAATATGCGAGGGGATCTTTCAGAGGTTCTAGAGCAACTTCAAGGGATTTCGTTGTCGCCACGCGATTGGGTAGGCAGCGTGTTGCCGACGCGGATCGATGGCTTCCGTCTGGCGAATCTTGAAGATGTGATTGCCGAAGGTGCCTTCAATTGGGTATTCTGCCCGTCGGGTGACACTGCGACCAGCAAAGTCGCACTGCTTCGGGACGGCCAAGGGAGGGCATATCTGCCCACGCAGACGCTGGACACCATCGAGTCTGCGTTGTCAGAGCTGCCGGATCGTTCGAGGGAAATTTTCGAGTTCATTTCTGGAGAAGGCACTTGCACCTCCGAAACGATTGTGTCCGCTCATCCACATCGCAGCATTTCGGACGTAGCTGAAGCGGTGAGGGAGCTCGCTTTATCTGGGTTGGTGACCTGCAACTCGTGGGTTGCTGCGATGTCGATCTCCGCGTCTGATGGTCAGAGCGTCTCGTCTCAGATTGAGGCGCCTCGTTTGGGAATGCGTGGTCGGTCGGCGAGAGAGGCGCGGCGGCATTTCGGTCAACGGGCACGCAGAAATTCAGGGCTGTTGCCACAGGGAGCGATGTGGTCAAGCACTCGAAGGTTCAGCTTCCTCGGTCCATCGACCAGCGATGGAGAACTGGCGGCGTCCCGGGCGAAGATTTTGCTTAATCGCCACGGGGTTGTGACTCGCCGTGCATTGGAGTTGGATGAGACTTCGTGGGATTGGCGTGGGATTTACGATGCCTTGAGTTTGATGGAGTTACGCGGCGAGGCGCGGCGAGGTTACTTCGTTCACCAATTGCCAGGAGTGCAGTTCGGCGGACCAGAGTTTGTTGAAGAGATGAGAGAGGGCGTGGCAGATGGCAGAGACTCATCAGTGTCGGTCGTCAGACTAACTGACCCGGCCTATGTAATGGATCAAGCCCTTGCGAGATCATCGAGCGACAGACACTCCGAGTTGTTGACGACGCCCAGGAATACCGGAACCGCGGCGGTATTCATCGATGGCGTCCCGGTCTTAGTCGCGCACGGCAATGGAGATCGGATTGTGACGGCCGATGTTTCAGACTCGGAGCTGTTGAAAGCCTTGTCAGGATTGGTGGAGTTTTTGAGTCCGGGTTCAACGACTCGAAGGCTGTCGATCAGTGAGTGGAACGGTGAGCCAGTACTTCAGAGTGAAGGGGCCGAGTTGTTGGCTGAGTGCGGGTTTAGGCGGGATTATCCGCACATGGTCATGGAACTCTTGGGTACCCGTCCATTAGCCTTGATGCAAAGGTGATCAAGAAAACCAAGGAGAAGCGGGAATAATGGCAAACAAATACACGGCGATGATCTTCAGATGGTCGAAATCCGGCTGGCACCTGGTCAGGAGATAATCGGCGAGGCTGGAGCGATGATGTACGTCGACGACGGCATCGATTTCTCAGCAGTGATGGCGGTGGGTGAAGACAGTGATAAAGGGTTGATGAGATCGCTCGCGAGCGCAGGCAGCCGAATGTTGGCAGGAGAAAAGGCCTTTGTCACGCACTTCAAAAACACCTCCGATAGCGAACACACAGTGGCTTTCGCATCCGAAACGGCAGGCAAAATACTTGCGATCAACATGGAGGATGTGAATGGCGAGTTGCTTTTGCAACGCGACGCGTTCTTGTGTTCATCGCCTGAGGTTTCGGTATCGGTAGAGTTTCAGCGAAGTTTGGGCAAAGGATTCTTCGCGGGTGAGGGCTTCATCCTTCAAAAACTCACGGGTGAAGGCCAAGCATTCATGTCCGCTGGGGGAATGATCATTGAGAGGGATTTAAAAGATGAGAAGGTGTTTGTGGACACGGGCTGCATCGTCGCCTTCGAACCGACATTGACTTATGGGATCGAATCGGTGGGCGATCTGAAGTCGTCGATGTTCGGAGGAGAAGGGATGTATCTCGCCACCCTCGAAGGCACCGGCAAAATATGGCTACAATCGATGCCAATCAGCAAACTCGCTAGCACAATCTTGTCAAAAGTTCCCGGAATGTGATGAAACTCGTCCGACAAGGTGGTCAAATTAAACAATTTGCCCGAAGAAGCGATGATTCTTGAGACTCCGCTTCATTCAGGTTGGCTCAACGAATGAGAGTGGAGTCTGTGCCTGAATCTGCGGCTGCATTCCATTCACGACGGTCGGCGCCCCTTGAATCTATCGGTTGACGCCGCGCGCCAACTTATCGGTTTCAGCTCGCCAACCCTCAGTATCGTGTGGATAACTCCGAATTGCTTCCATTAGCCTTGACGCAGAGTCAGGCTCTGTCAGATCAAGGAGAATCTCAAACCATGGCCCTACAGTTCCCATATCGAATACAAGGCGACGACATGCAGATGCTCGAGATTCGCCTCGCCCCTGGCCAAGAGGTCGTGGGTGAAGCTGGGGCGATGATGTATCTCGAGTCGGGGATCGAATTCGAGGCCAAGCTCGCTTCTAATAAAGGCAGTGGCGGCGGTCTCATGGGTTCGCTGATGAGCGCCGGAAGTCGAATGTTGGCGGGTGAAAGCGCGTTCGTAACGCACTTCACCAACAGCTCGTCGCGAGATCAGGTTGTAGCCTTTTCGTCGGAGGCGCCTGGAAAAATTCTCGCGTTGGAGATGTCCGACGTCGGTGGATCAATCTTGGCGCAACGCGACGCGTTCCTTTGCGCATCGCCAGATGTTTCAGTTTCGGTAGCGTTTCAACGAAGCTTGGGCCGCGGCTTTTTCGGCGGTGAGGGGTTCATACTTCAGAAAATCGAGGGCGATGGGCAGGCGTTCTTGTCGGCGGGCGGCATGATCGTGGAGAAAGAACTTCGCAACGAGAAGTTGCTGATCGACACCGGCTGCATCGTCGCGTTCGAGCCCACACTGAAATACGACATCCAACGCGCTGGCAACATCAAATCGATGATGTTTGGTGGCGAAGGCTTGTTTCTTGCCACGGTGGAGGGATCGGGACGAGTGTGGCTTCAATCGATGCCAGTGAGCCGTCTCGCGGGGCACATCCTATCTAAGATGCCCTCTTCGCAGTAGTCAACTACCGCTTCAACTCCGCGCCATCTCGTCGTGGAGGATGCGCATGATCTGATGGTGGCTCACGCCGTCGTCTTTGAGCTGCGCGTAGCGCGCCTCGTCGATGTTGCTTCGGTCTAGGAATCCGCGGATGTCGTACCGGCCTTCCTGCTCGATGGGTAGCAGTCCTTCATCGATCATCAAGTCGAGGGGGTACTCCATCTCCTCCATCGGGAGATAAATCACCTTGTTTTGGCGGGCAGATTCGTACATCGCCATCATGATTTCAACCGTGTCGCGTGCGATGTGTCCGGCGTTGCGATGTTCGGGGCCGCCATCCAGCCAATTAACGAGTTCTTGAGCCTGCTTGGCGTTCATGTTCCCGCCGATCGCCTGATCGCCCTCTTCGAGGTCAATGCTTACGCTTTGCCATCCACCTGTGTCGGCGTTGAATAGCTTTAGCTCGGTTTCTTTGACGTGGAGCAGACCTTCAGTTCCACGGATCAAGAATTTACCGGCGTCGCAGTCGTTGTCCCATAGATCGGACTGAATGAAGAACTGAAGCGGGTCATCGAACATTACGAGTCCGATGCACGCGTCCTCGATGGGCGTGTTGCGTTCGTATCTGTCGGTCGTGCGCTGAACTGCGCCCATCACCCAGCGCGGGCGCGGGTCGCTCAAGACGAATTTGGCGCCATCTATCGAGTGTGTCGCCCAGTTAGCGAGGCCTTCTTTGACCCTTATGTCGACTCTGAGGGGGATTCCTATAGCATCGTCGGCGACCAGCTCTCTCGCTCGCTCCCAGCCCGGAGTGAAGCGGCGCTGATGGCTTATGACGAGTTTGGTGTCGTTGGCATCGCAGGCTTCAATCATTCTGTTGGCGCGCCCCATACCAATCGCCATCGGTTTTTCGCAGATGATGGCTTTGATCGAAGGGTAGCTCGCGGCTTCGACAGTCAACGGGTCATGCAGCAGATGCCACGTGCAAACGCTGACGATATCGGGCTCTGCATCGGCGGCGCACTCTTCGAGAGTTGCGTAGGAGTTTGGGATACCCCAGTCGTCCATGTACATCTGACGCGCCTCCGGGATCGGATCGACGCAGGCGACGACTTCGATGTCATCGACGCGAGAGTAGCCCTGCATGTGCGCGTTTGCAATGCCGCCGCAACCGACTATCGCTGCCTTGTATCGTGCCGTCATCTTTAGTGAGCCTTTCCTTACGCGTGGCGAGTTGGCCATTCGTTCGAGAGTTATTGCGAAAGGATATGCGAAACTGATGGCGACGGTGAAACGGAATCCGCAGATTCGGGAGGGATCAAATGGGGTCTGAAGCGAGTCAAGCGTTGATCGTGGTGGATGTCCAGAACGACTTTGTCGATCCCTCGGGGAGCTTGTATGTGCGAGACGCTGAGAACGCTGTTTCACCAATCAACGCAAGGATTTCATCTGCGCGAGATGAAGGGCGCTTGATCGTCTACACGCAGGACTGGCATCCAGAGGTGACTCCGCACTTCGAGAAGGACGGGGGCATCTGGCCTGTGCATTGCGTTGGCGGCACCTGGGGCGCGGAGTTATATCCGGAGTTGCTCACAGCGGATGGAGCCGAGGTGGTCCAGAAGGGAGTCGATGGCGAGGATGGTTATTCTGGGTTTTCTGTGAGAGACGCCGAGACGCTCGCATCCAGTTCGACGAGGCTAGAGTCCCTGCTCAGAGATCACGGTGTGACCGATGTGACGGTGATCGGGATCGCCACCGACTACTGCGTGAAGGAGACAGCTTTGGATGCGTTGAGGCTCGGGTTCAACACGACGATAGTGCTCTCATGCATGAGGGGCGTGGATCTACAGCCTGGAGACTCGGAGGCGGCTGTGGCGGCGATGGCGAACGCCGGGGCACGGGTTCTGGAATCCTAGCTGTCGCGTTTGAACAAGCTGAAGAATCGTCGTTGGTACTCTTCGAAGATTCCCCATCGAACTAGCTCGTCGTGAATGTCTGAAGGGTCTAACGCGCCGCGTTCGGCCCTTGTGAACAAGTCATCGATGCGGAGTCGGATCTCGTGAGGGACACCGCCATCGTCTTGCAGGAGCCCCTTGTTGTTGAGTTCATTGAAGTTCGAATCCGATGAGGCGGATGTGAATTCGTATATGAATTTCATAAGGGAGACGTCCCACAGCTCATCGACGCCGAGGATGACGGCATGGAGGGCCAATTGATCTCGATTGAGTTCATCCCGGATTTTTGCCGCGACTTGGGCTGGCTCGCCAGTAACGGTATCGGTCGATCGCGGTTCGTTGCTGTACTTGTAGAGCAAACCTGGCGTGTTACTGCCAAACGTGTTGATTAGATAGTCGAGATAATCGGAGGCTTCGCTTCCGAATCCTTCGGATCGAGAGAGAAAGCCCGGCGTGACAATCTGAGGCTTGTCCGCTTTTACGACGCCGTGTCGAATCACCGCTTCCGTAGGTTGATCGTCGAAGATCCCTTGGTAGATCGGTTGCGAGACGACGTGGTAGTCAACGACCGTAGAGCCGAATGTGGCTAAAGATTGGCGCGGAGGGCGGATGACGCGCGTCATCGCGATCGCGCGCATCAGTTCGGGGTTGAGGCGGTTCGGATTCACATTAGGTTCAACGGACAGGCTATGATGGCGCCGTTCGTCACTTTAAGGGTTCACCCTCGTTGACGGTTATCAACTGGTTGATTGGGACGTTTTCGATGACTTGTTCAGTGCCGCTTGGCCACTTGATGGTGATTCTCTCGATCGTATCTGCGTCACTTAATCCAAAAGTGAGTTCAAGGCTGTTCATCGAGAGAAAGGTCGAGCTTCCCAGCAGCTCTTGAACCTGCTTGGAGACCGAGCCATCGGGATGACGTGCGTCAACGAAAACTCTAGCGCCAATTCCGTCCGCGTTGCTGCCGGTGTCACCATCGGCCATGCCTCCTATGAGGCGCATCGATATCCAGTTGCTATGGCCTCCAGCGTTCATCCATAAGAATAAGGGGCCTGGTTCCCAGTCGCACTCAGATTGGCTTCTCAAGCGGCAGCCGTTGCTGTTAGTGCCGATGAGATCGACGTAGCCATCGCCATTCAGGTCCCCTTTGGCGAGTCCTTTGCCGTTTTCGTGGAACGCTGGGCTGATTCGTTGACCGGAGCGATCGAAGTTCGGATCGGTCGGGTCTAATACGGAGTAATCGACTCCGAGCACGTCGAGGAGACGGGACTCAACAGTGATGTCTTGGAAATCCCCGGCGCCGTTGCCGCGCAACATTCTGCCTGCACCTGGGAAGAGGTGACCCGTCGGTGCCTCGCCGCGATCCGACATGGCGCCTAGCCAGTAGAGGTCTTGGTCGCCGTCGTTCTCGTAGTCAAAGAAGACGGTTCCGAAGCCGAAATCGTACGCCGCGAGCCCGGTTGGAACCTGCCAGTCTTCGACGATCTGCGCCGGGTTCAATGAGACTGGAGGCATGACCTCGCTGGCCTTAACGTAAGTTGCGCCTGCCGCATCGTTGAACTCGCCGACCGTGCCTACACCCGGTACTTCGCGAACACCGTCGTTACGCAGTAGGAAGTGGAAGCACGTGCCCCAGCCGTACTTGTGGCCGTACGCGCAGTCACCGGAAGGAATGTCGGGCGCTTCCCGGGTGAGGGGGTGAAAGCCTATGTTGGTGATGAAGATATCTAGGTCGAGATCGCTATCGTAGTCGCCCAACGCGAAGCCCATCCATGCGCCCATTTTGTCTACGCCCATTGCCCTCGAAATCTGCGTGAATTTCACTTCGTCATTGGAGGAGTCGTTACGAAATACTTTGAGACGGCTTCCGTCGTCTGCAAGCCAAAGGTCGGAATCGCCGTCGTCGTCGTGATCGAAGAAGAGCGCCGCCAGCGTTTGTCCCGTCGGTTCGCCGACTGGTTCGCCTGATGCGTCGAGAAGCTCGGGATTGTATCCGGGGATCATCTCACCGGTAACGGGATCCCGCCAGGCGACGTCGTCGCCGAAGGGGTCGCGCATCAAGATGGGGCCGTAGATGAGGCCGGCCCTTTCTGTCACATCTTCGAAGGTGTTGTCGCCGTTGTTGACGTATAGCACGTTGTAGTGGCCGTGGTGATCTGGCCTGTTGAACCACAGAAAATCCTGGTCGACGCGGTTGGCAACGAATATGTCGATCCATCCGTCGTTGTTGACGTCGGCGCAAGCCACGCTGAAGCCAGACCTGATGTTTGCTGTATCGCCAAAGGCTTCGTCGGTGATCTCGGTGAATGTGCCGTCACGATCGTTGATGAAGAGGCGATCTTTAATGATGTCGGAGAGGCCGGAGTAGTAACGGGCGGCGCGGTAGTCGAGTCCATCTCCGATGCGGCCGTAGGAGGCGACATACAGGTCCTGATAGCCATCGTTGTCGATGTCGCAAGCGGCGACGCCAGTGCTGTTGGCAATTGGCAGATCGACGCCCGCCTCTTGGGCGACTTCGGTGTACACGTTGTCGCCATCATTCCGGAACAGCTTGTTGGGCCCGCCTGTGGTGTCGGGAAGGAGAGCTTCTGATTCGGCGGAGGTTACGTAGAAGTCGAGGTCGCCGTCGCGGTCGTAGTCGAATATTGCGACGCCGGGGTGACGGTTTTCGATGAGAAAATCATCGCCCAACACGGCCGGTGCGATGTTTGTGAAAGGAGCCACGGGCTCGGCGACCATTTCTTCGATGCTGGCACCTGGGCCGGGCACTGACAGTTCGGCTCGAGTTTCTGTCGCGGCAGTCGACTGCGTCGGCATGGGCGTTGGCGTCCCATCAGAACATGCCAACGAGAAAAGCAGAATCAGCCCGGAGGCAATGCTAGTTACGGTGAATAAACGACGGAGCCATGCAGATGTGATGTATATGGAAACCATTACTTAAATCGAATTTATGCAGTATGGGAACTACGCTTGTTGCTTCGCAGCGGGATCTGCGTTTCGACCGTTGACTGTCTCAATTTCAGCGTATAACAGGGGCTTGAATCACATCTCGGATGAGATGTCTGAGGTTACAGGTTTTCGGACCAGCGCACCGGCTCGCAATTAACAACAAGGTTTGATACGCAATCTTGTATTTAGTAGAGTTAGCCACCAGTTAAGTTGCCGCGTTCTGAGTTGCGCGCGGCTTGCTTTTTGGTTGCCAGCGATCCCGAAAATTGCGGGTCGCGGTAATACGAAAAGGAGCGAATAGATTGATTAAGAAATTGCGATATAACACTGGCGCGTTCGTTGTGCTGGCGATAGCCGGCATCGCGGCGATTGGTGTGATGGCCTGCGGTTCGTCAGAACCGGAGGTCGTTGTGCAGACCGTCGTCGTCGAGCGCCAGGTGCAGGTCGAAGTGCCTGTTGTTCAAACCGTAGTGGTCGAGAAGATCGTGGAAGGCCAGACGATTGTTCAGACCGTAGAGGTCGAGAAGGAAGTCATCGTCGAGCGCGAGGTCGAAGTTGTTTCTTCAGTTCCGCGCAATCGCACGGTTGTAGTGGGCACGAGATTCGGCGGCGGTATCAGCCTGCGGATGTGGAGCCCATATGCATTGGGTGGCACACACCAGAAGGGCGTGATCTTCTTCCACGAGCCTCTGTTCTACGCTGACAGCCTGAACGGAAACAGCTACCCATGGCTGGCCACCGACGCCAGTTACAACGATTCGGCAACCGAGTTGACCTACACGCTGCGTGAAGGGGTGACCTGGAGCGACGGCCAAGAGTTCAATGCCGACGACGTTGCCTACACCTTCAACACGTTGTCCGCACTGGGCAGTGAAGTCCGAGGCGGTGGCGTGTTCCAAACGTTCGTGAAAGAGGCTCGAGTCGTTGACAATCACACAGTCACCATCGAGTTCAACTTCCCGGCGCCTCGATTCCATGCCGAAGTCGTGATCTTTAAGGGTGACTCTGGAACGTACATCGTCCCTGAGCACATCTGGAACGACCAGGATTGGGCTGAGTACGACGCCTACAACAACGGCGCAGGACCTGTTTCTACCGGTCCATGGCGTCTGTCATATTCGGACAACTTCCGCCGAGTTCTAGACCGCGTGAAGAATTGCGAAGGTCACTGGGCATGCCAAACTGGTTTCGCGCCGTTGCCGCAAGTAGAGCGCTATGTGCTTTACAACATCGACGACGACACGCAGTTTGCGCAGGCGATGATCACGAACCAGATCGACGAGACTCATGACTTGCGTGTTGACACCGTTGACACGATACTGCGTGAGAATCCAGACACGACCACCTACACAGGTCGAGATCCGGACGGAGAGTACGGAATGGTCTCATGGTGGCCGATTTCGCTCCACCTAAACAACCTGCAGCCTCATCTGGAAAACGCAAACGTCCGGAAAGCAATCAACAAGTACATCGACCGAGACCGCCTCAATGCACAGGCTTACCTCAACAAGGGCCGCATTAACAACTGGCCTTGGCCGCAGTACGCCGGTTTGAGGCACGTCAACGAAGCTATGGAACCGTTGGCGCAAGAGTTCAATGTCGGTCAGTACGACAGAGACAGTGCCGACGCTTTGATGATGGAAGCCGGTTACAGCAAGAATTCCGACGGTTTCTGGGCCGATGCCAACGGCGAAGTTGTCAAGTGCAACATCATCAGTTCGGCACACTTTACGGACTTGGGTCCGGTTGTCGCGGCCTTGCTTGAGCAACATGGCATTGAGTCCTCGTGGGCGCAACCGCCAGATGTTTGGGCCCGCAACGGCAAGGGTGGTGACTACGAATGCACGTTGGTTGGCCACAATGGATCGCAGTCGGGAGACATCTATCGATCGCTGTTGCTTTACACAACTGACAGCGGCGGAAACCGCTGGTCGTACTCAAACCCAGAGTTTGATGCGGTAGTAGCTTCGATGGCCGAGGAGCCCGACGTTGACAAGGTTCTCGAGTTGACTGAACAAGCTCTGCGGATCTGGTTGGAAGATCAACCGGACGTACCGCTGGTCGAGTTCTTCAACCGTGTCACGCGAAACGAGCACTATTGGACTGGCTGGCCGGGCGACGCCCCAGGCTACACGCCATACATGAATGGGATTCACCCGCACACCGGGTTCCCATACATATTGAGCAAGCTTGAGCCGACCGGCGCGCAATAGTCCGCAGTTCATGCACATAGTTGCGGCGCCGAACTGAGGGCGCATTGACGTCCCTCTTCGGTGCCGCAACGATCCAGAGCCCTCTGTCTGCGCGTCATACCGTTGGTCGGTTCTGATATCTTGGTGCCAGCGTGGCTTTTGGCGCGGCGAAGCGAATTGCCAACGAAATGACGATAGATTATCTAGCGAGACGCATCGGTATGTTTGTGGCGGTTATCTTCGTCGCCACGACCCTGAATTTCTTTCTGCCAAGGTTCACGGGCCAGGACCCTATCGCTACGCGACTACAGACACTGGCTGCTGAAGGCGTAACGACTAGGGCTGAAGACTACGAAGCCCTAATCGAGACTTACAACCAGAAGTTCGGCCTTGACCGTCCGTTGGTGGTTCAGTACGTCAATTACCTTTCGAGTGTCGTCAGATTGGATCTTGGGCGTTCAATCGTCAAATATCCTGCAACTGTTAGTGAACTCGTCTTGCCTGCCATGCCTTGGTCCATAATGTTGCTGGTTACTTCTACGTTGATTGCGTTCTTTTTCGGGACCTTGGGTGGTGCGGTTTTGGCGTGGCAATATGGTCCCAAAACAGCGATCGAGATTATCTTGCCTCCGTTCTTTCTCCTGGCGGCGGTTCCGTACTACCTGCTTGGTTTAGTACTGACCTGGCTCTTGGCATTTCAGGCCAAGTTGCTGCCGTTAGGCGACGGTTATGGTCCTACAACTATTCCTGATTGGAGCGATTTCGGATTTTTGTTGGAGGTTTTCAGACACTCGTTATTGCCCGCTTTATCGATCATCTTGACTTCCTTAGGCTTCTGGGCACTGGGCATGAGGTCGATGATGATCACGATGCAGGGCGAGGATTACATGCTGCAAGCCGAAGCGAAGGGTCTTACGAAGGTTCGGACATTCTTCCGTTACGCCGTACGAAACGCGGTGTTGCCTCAAACCACCGCGCTAGCATTGACTCTGCCTCAGGTAGTTTCTGGCGCGATTTTGGTCGAGCGCGTGTTCGGATACCCAGGGATTGGTCGCGTCATTTTCGAGGCGATCACGGGATTCGACTATTTTGTGATCCAAGGAGCAGTGGTCATCATTGTTGTTGCAATAGCTTTTGCCATGCTGGTGATCGATGTGGTTTATCCCTTGCTTGACCCGAGGATCAGTTACAGTGCGGCGTGAACGCGTCTGAGTCGCATGGCAACAGCAGAAACAACACCGAATACTAGTGACGCTACGACGATTGAAGTCGTTGACCGTGTAGGCGAATTGTGGCGCTACATGAAGCGAAATCCCTCGATTATCGCGGGATTTTTCATGTTGGCAATCATCATCATTTTTTGGACGTTCGGCACTTTAATGACGGCCCCTGAAGACGCAAAGGTTCTAGCTTTTGCGCCACCGAACAATCGACCGTCTTTTGAAAACCCTCATCCGTGCTATTTCTCGGAAAACCCGAGAGAAATATGTTTTGCGAATTCGCCTCCTCTAGAAGACACTCTGCCTCGGCGGCACCTAATGGGAACTGATCGGTTAGGGAAGGACATATTGGCTTCCTTTTCTCAAGGCATCCCGCAAACAATCATGATCGGCCTGATCGCTGGCTCTGTTGGGACAGTTGTGGGCACGCTCCTGGCCTTCGCGGCTGGTTACTACGGGGGAGCATTTGACGCGGCAATCAGGTTCATTGTGGACACCCTTCAAACGATACCGGGAATTTTGATTTTGATCATAATCACCATCGTTTGGCGTGACGTGGGAGGGGGCGAGATGACGTTTATCCAGTTGTCCCTGATCATCGCAATGCTGGCATGGTTGGGTCCGACCCGTGTGATCCGCTCACAGGTGCTGGTGATGAAGCAGAGGTCCTACGTGGAGATGGCAAGGCTCTCGGGACTAAGCGGTCCCGAAGTCATCGTTAAAGAGATGATTCCGAATCTTATGCCGTTCATCGTGGCGAATTATGTGATCGCAGTGTCGTCCGCTATCTTTGCATCGATCGGTATTGAGGCGTTGGGATTGGGCGACTTTAGTTCAAACACTCTAGGAATGATGATCTATCACAACATTTCGTATGCTTCGCTGGTCAACGGTTGGTGGTGGTGGTGGGGTCCCCCTATCGTCGTGATCGTAATTCTGTTCGTCGGGTTGTTCTTGTTGACTCGTGGGATGGACGAGTGGGCGAATCCGCGGCTGAGAAGGCGTTTCTAGATGGTAACCGAGATCACATCAGAGGTCGGTTCCCGTGAGGCACCTGACACAACGCCTAGTCATCCGGTGACGATCAAAGATCTGCGCCGGAGTGGGTCTGCGAAGTCGACACGTGCTGCGATTGAGGTGCGTGACCTGCGCGTCTACTACGATTCGGAGGCGGGGATAGTGAAAGCGGTCGACGGTGTAAATTTCTCTTTGCAACCGGGCGAGAGATTAGCGTTGGTCGGAGAATCTGGTTGCGGCAAGACTACGTTGGGCATGGCATTGATGCGGTTGACGAAACCGCCGGGTTACATAGACGGCGGAGAGGCTCTACTAGACGGCAGAGATTTGGTGCAACTTGATGAAGATTCCGTGCGACTAGCAAGGCTTGCAGATATTGCTTTGGTCACTCAGTCTGCCATGAACGCGCTGAACCCTGTGATGCGAATTGAGGATCAAATCAAAGACGGGTTGGTGGATCACGGCATTCAAGACACCAAGGAAAACATGCGGTCACATGTTTATGATCTCCTTCGTCGTGTCGGTCTTCGCGAAAGCGTGGCGAGGATGTTTCCGCATGAACTTAGCGGAGGTATGAAACAGCGTGTCGCCATCGCTACAGGCACGAGTATGAACCCGAAGGTGATCGTGGCGGACGAACCGACGAGCGCTCTGGATGTTGTCGTGCAACGTCAAGTGATGATGACGTTGAGTCGTGTGCAACGGGATACAGGTGCGGCGGTGATCTTAATCGGCCACGACATGGGTTTGGTCGCACAGTTCGCAGACCGGATAGGCGTGATGTACGCTGGCAAATTGGTGGATATCGGCTCTGTTCAACAGATAATCGAAGAACCGAAGCATCCGTATACCAAACTATTGATCAACAGTGTTCCAGATCTTGAGGAGAAGCGAGAACGCTTGGAGGGAATCCCTGGAATCCCCCCTCCATTGGTGGATCTCCCACCTGGGTGCGTGTTCGCGCCGAGGTGCCCTTCGGTAGAAGCGGTTTGTCACGAGCAAACGCCCCGAGACGTGAACGTTGGTGATAACCGATGGGTGATGTGTCACCAGTTCGATGAGGAAGTCGAGATGGCGGGCAGCGCGGTTGGCTAATCTCCTAGAGCTACAGAGCGTCACCAAGGTGTTCGGCGGCGGCTTGTTCAACCGCTCTAACGTGACCGTGGCGGTCGACGATGTATCGTTCGCGATTGATTCGGATCGTCCCTCCATCACCGCGGTAGCCGGCGAAAGCGGCAGCGGCAAGACGACGTTGGCTCGGCTCTTGCTCGGAGTGATCAAACCGACGAGCGGGAGCGTGATTTTCGATGGCCAGGATGTTTCAGATATGTCGGGACGCGAGCGTCGGGAATTTCGTCGCGAGGTCCAACCGATTTTCCAAGACCCGTTTGAGGTCTACAACCCGTTTTACAAAGCGGATCACCTGCTACACGTGGCGATCGACAAGTTCAAGCTCGCGGATTCGCGCGATGAACGGGCGTCATTGATTAACGAGGCGTTAGAGACGGTAGGGCTACGTCCGGAAGAGATGCTGGGCAGGTATCCTCATCAGCTCAGCGGCGGTCAGAGACAGAGGATGATGGTGGCCCGGGCGATGCTGTTGAAACCTCGGATCATCCTTGCCGACGAGCCGGTATCGATGGTGGATGCTTCATTGCGTGCCACTATTCTCGAAAGCATCAGAACGCTTAACCGTGATCTCGGCATATCGGTTGTCTACGTCACCCACGATCTAACGACGGCTTACCAGATTTGCGATGACATCATGGTCATGTACAAAGGCTCCGTAGTTGAGCAGGGCAGCGTTGAGCGGGTGATCAGAGATCCCAAGCATCCTTACACGCAGCTGCTTGTGGAGTCGATACCGCAGATGAGGGTGGATCGGGCGTGGGACGACGATGCCCACGAGATGTTATCAATCGACGAGACCGGCGAGACAACAGGTTGTAAATTCGCCGATAGATGCCCGCACGTGATGGATGGCTGTCACGTTGCGCATCCTCCCGCGTATCAGATCGACTCAGACAGGATTGCGAGCTGCTACTTGTATGAAGACGTCCCGGTGGCTGCGGAGGCGATGACGACGGGAAGGTAAGCTGGGTTTCGTCAAATGAGCGAAGGCCAGATCTGGTTCCTGCCGTCATTCCCGCGAACGCGGGAACCCAGAAGAGAGACGGAGCAACCGATACGACCTACCTTTTCGGTCAAAGTGTTTCGCAGCTTGGAATCGAGTTCATTTAGCGTCCCCCTCACCCCTTTGCGCTAGTGCCCAAAGACCCTCTCCCGCGGAGGGGTGAGGGGTGACTCCGTTTCAGGCGGGGTAAAGTTGATACAAGCATCGTCCTCCTGCAACTCGCATTCAGAAATGAGATGAGAATTCAATGTCTGAGCAGTCCAAACCGAACATCATCTACATCCAATCTGATCAGCACAATCCTAGGGTGATGGGATGTGGCGGCGATGAAGTGGTTGGGACGCCAAACCTGGATCGGTTAGCGTCGTCTGGGACAGTCTTCACGGCCGCATATTGTGGCTCCCCGATCTGCGTCCCGTCTCGGACTTCACTAGTAACTGGTAGGTACCCGTATGAGACCGAGATCTGGACGAATGACCAAATCTTGAATTCGGCAGTTCCAACTTACGCGCACTCGTTGGGTGCCGTCGGTTACGACCCAGTGCAGATAGGCCGGATGCACTACAACGGCTCGGACCAGCTTCATGGCTTTTCACGAAGGTACGTCGGTGACCACAGCCCGAATCATCCTGGCAGTCCCCGAGGTGTGGATCACGGGATGCTGCACGGGACGGCAGGTCCGGCTCGAGTAAGTTTGGAGCTATCGGGTCGAGGTCAGAGCGCTTACGAGGTGCATGACGAGTACGTGACGCAATCAGCGGTAGATTTCATAAACAACAAAGGCATTACGAAGCGGGCGGGCTTGGACGATGAGCCGCTGTGTCTATCGATCGGACTGATGCTCCCACACCAGCCTTTCGTGGCCCGCCCGGTTGACTATGACCGGTACGTGGGGAAGGTAGGCATGCCGAAGATCCCTGCTGAGGCGATCGGCGATTGCCATCCTTATATCCAATGGTGGAGGGAGCGAACGGGCAGCGTAGAGGTTTCGGATGAGGAGATCATCCGCGCGAGGACTGCTTACTGGGCCTTGGTGGACAGGACTGATCAGCTTATCGGTGAAATTCTAGATTCCCTAGAAGCGAACGGCTTCATGGACGACACGATCATCATCTACACCTCTGATCATGGCGAGCAGGTCGGCGAACATGGGTTGTGGTGGAAGCAGACGTTCTACGAGGACGCGGCACTCGTTCCGGCGATAGTTTCGTGGCCGGGCCGTTTGCCAGGTGGTCGGGTTATCGTCCGTCCGATCGATCAGTTCGATTTGGCCGCGACGATGCTCGATGCGGGCAGAGCACCGGCTCTGCCGAGGTCGCATGGCCGGAGTCTCATTGGTCTGATCGAGGATCCGACGACTTCAGATTGGAAGGATGCCGTATACAGCGAGTACTGCATGAACGATTCGGCGGCGGGTAGCGGAGAATCCCCCAATCTGGGGGGCGCAGATATCCATGCGCGTCCCGGCGGTGTGCAGAACCGAATGGTGCGGAGCGGCGATTGGAAGTTGAACTATTATCACGGCTTCGAGCCGCAACTCTTCAACTTGGCTGAGGATCCTTCGGAGCTAAACGACCGAAGCAGTGATCCGTCTTGCAAAAACGTTTTGGACGAGATGATGGATAGGGTGCTCGACGGCTGGGATCCTGTATGGGTGCAGGAGAGGATGCGCGTGCTTAAAGAGGAGCAAGACCTGATGGTGCAGTGGGCTCGCAACGTGGACCCGCCGGATACGCACCGGTGGGACCTGCGGCCCGAGATGGACTACGTGGAGAGGGATTGAGGCCTCGAGGGGTTAGGTGCTCCCGCTCTGATTTTGAAAACAGGGAGCGCCGGCGTTGAAGCCTAGACGTTTGCGGATACTGTTGTCGCCTCTTGTTTCGTGACGTTAGCTCCGTAACGGCGAAATCCCCAGATAGCGACCGCGAATGCGCCGAAGACGATTGCCGCATAGGCGAGAATCGCGAACCAGTAGGTCCAAAGCCAGTGTCGAAGCAGATCGGTTGGTGGAACAGATTCTGGGTTCTGCGGTAACCCGACGATGGAGGCCAAGGCGTGATCGTAAAAAAGCAGTATGGATGGGAATGGGTAATTGAAAGACATGATGACTCCGGATGTCAAGCCCATCGCCGCCAGCCAAATTGGTATCCAACGGGCAAACATGGGGATCGTCGTGTCAAGTGATGGAGAACCGAATCTGGAAATAGCGGTGGAAGCGCAGATGTACGAAAGGCTGATGGCTATGGAAGCGTCGCGGATGATAGGCGTTCTGGCTCCGTGTAGAAAATCAAGTAGCACAACATCAACGCCCAACGCTTGAGATATCGAGGCCACACTAAAGAAACCTACCGTTCTTGTGACACCCACCGCTAAGGTAACGCCAATTACGGCTAGAACGGCTACGACACTATTGATCAAGATTCTTGACGGTAACGAATAAGCGTTCGAAAGATAGGCCATCGAAACTCCTGCAACGCTACCCAGGAGCACAAGTACGACGGACAATTTGGCGACTGACCAAATGTAAAAAAGTGAAAGTCGATGCGAAGGGGAGTTTCGGAATTCTTGATACGCATCCAAGCACCCGCGATCAAGAGACGGTTCGTGCTCCTCGGCAAAAGGCACCGAGTTCCGTCCGCTCAAACAATCGGTTAATTTTGGGGACACAAGACCGTTTTCCAGAGTGCTTGAGTTACCTATGTACACATATTTTTGGGTTTCCGGAATGAAGTTATATCCATTGGTATCCCGGATGATTCCGGACCCGCCTTCAGACAAAAGACGCGCAGCTATCAACAAGATCGCCGCGGCCAACAATGCGATCGGTAAGAGACGATAACGCAACGACAGCCGGGATACTGTGGCCAACAGTTTTGGTCGAGAAGATGGTTGGGGTGATTGGCCGGGTTCGTCGCTGGACCGCGAGGAGTTGCCAGACGCGATCCCAACACTTCCGGGATTCTCTGAACGAATAAGCGGATTCGATGGCGCCGGATCGGGTTCACGGGACTTCAGTAAGCACCATCGTGCCCACCACGCGGATAGGGCAACGAGGGACATAAAAACCGCGATAACCGTGATGTGCGGACTCCACATGCCTATGTGTAGCAAGCGATGTTCTTGGTCGCCAACCCACGTGATCGCGGACGGATCGGACACCCAGTCCGTAGCGTCCGTAGCAACGCTGTAGGTCAAAGCTGCGCCGGAAATAGTAGCCAAGAGAATCCAAGGAGCGAGGACTCCCAGGCGGTCGAAAGTCCACGCAATAGTCGATTTGCCGCTATTCCTGGTTGCGGACACATCTTTGTGCTCTTCTCGGCACCGTGGGTCGAGACGGTACGCGGTCACAAGCACCGACATCGAAATCAACATTGAAATGCTCGCCAGTGGGATCAACCTGACGAATTCGCTAAAAAAGCTGAGCAGTCCGGAGATATCCGTGAGCACACCAAACCTGGCGAGGCCGTACGGATGGGAGACCGAAAAGAATGCAAAAGGAACGACGGTGCAGACTACGATCGCATACGCAGCGAGCTGAAGCTTGGGGCGTAATCGCGTGACTGCGATGCTGAGGCAAGTCCCAAGAATTACACCCATCAGAGTGCTGAATCCAACAAGAGATAACGACTGTCTGGCTCCGAACAACAAGCGCGAGAATATGTCTCTGTCTCGCCCATCGGTGCCAAGAATGTTAGTCCAATTGCACTCCGCTTCCCTGAACGGATAATTTGGATCGATGATCTTGGCGCCGGACGCCAATGGGGGGCAATATTGGTCGAGCGGTTCCGTTTCGTGAGGATCAAATGGGGCGATCAACGGTCCAAAGACACCGGCGAAGATGTAGACGGCGATTACAGCCGCAGGGATGGCTTGCCAGCCTTTTAGTACTTGCAGGAAGTCGAGCGCGATCTGTTTAAACGACTTCGGTTGGGATGCGCCGATTTTGATTTGATCTTCAGTCAATGTTGGCGACAACTACCTGTCGACACAAGATCGAGAGATTGTTGTTGACGCAAGCGGTTACTCAGTCCAGCTGCCGCAGGTTGGGGTCTAATCGGTCTCGCATCCAGTCGCCCAGGAAGTTTCCGGCCATCACTACTAGGAATATGGCCATACCGGGGATCGCCGAGAGCCACCAAGCGTCGCCGATGTATTCGCGCCCTTGGGCGACCATAGCACCCCATGCAGGTGTGGGTGGCGGGATGCCGACTCCGAGGAAACTGAGTGTGGCTTCGGTCAGGATGATTCCTCCGATGCCGAGGGTGGCACTGACGACCACGATATTGAGTACGCCCGGCAGCACGTGTTTATAGAGGATGTGTGGCGCCGATGCACCGGCGATTCGTGAGAATGATACGTAGTCGGCTTCTCGCAAGCTGAGCGTCTGCGCTCTGACGAGTCTGACGGCTCCAGGCCACGATAGGAGCGCCAACAGGGCAACGAGGATTCTGAAGTCTTGCCCGAATATGCTGACGACGATCAGAGCGAACATGATGAAGGGGAGGGCGGCCCAGACGTCGACGATTCTCATAATCACTTCATCGATGTGGCCACCGAAGTAACCGGCGATCAATCCTAGAGTAGTGCCGACGGTGACGCCGACAGAGAGCGAGGCGATCATCACGATAGCCGAAACTCGGGCGCCGTGGATTATTCGGCTCAGAATGTCTCTGCCTACGAAGTCGCTGCCGAGGACGTAGTATTGTCCAGATTTTCCTGCGCTGAACAGGGGTGTATTTCTGTCAGTGAGGGTAGAGAGATAGGGATCGTGAGGTGCGACTTGGTCCGCAAACACGGCGAAGAAGATTAGGATGAAAATGATGATCGCTGGGATGATCGGCCAGCGTCGGAGGATATAGAAGCCATATCCGAGCCAGCCCAAGGCGTGCCGGCGATTCACGTCGACGGGTGCCGCCCCGTCGCTGACTGTTTGCCTGTCGGCTTGTGTGCTCGTAGACATAGTTGCAGATCAGCCGTATCTGATCCTGGGATCGAGGAAGGCGTAGAGCACATCCATAACCAACACGACAATTACATAGAGAACCATAGTCAGGAAGGTGATGGCGGAGATGAGGGGGAAGTCGTTGCCTTGCACAGCTTGGACGGCCACGCGTCCCAATCCCGGCCAGGAGAATACGGTCTCGATGACGGTGGTTCCGTTGATGAATCCGATGAAGATCAAACCCGACAGCGTCAGTGGCGGGATCAAAGCGTTTCGGAACGTGTGTTTCCAGATGACGGTATTGGTGTCGACACCCTTCGCTCGCGCAAACTTGACGTACTCCGATTCGAGCACTTCCAAGACCGATGAGCGAGTCAGCCTCGAGTACGAAGCTGCGGGCAGCCAACCTAGCACGATTGCTGGAAGGATATAGTGCTGTATCGAAAAACCGTCGCCTCGCGTCCCCGCGGGCAACCATTCAAGAGTGCCCGAGAAAACAAGGATGGCCATGATCCCAACCCAAAAAGCGGGAGCGGCTTGTCCCACGAGCGCCACGCCGCGGGCGAAATAATCGAATAGTCCGCCCCTCTTCACTGCTGAGACCACGCCTAACGGCACTCCGAGCGCGGTGCCGAAGATCCACGCCACTACACCTAGTTGGATCGATGCCCAGAACCTCTCACGGACGACGGTTATGACGGGCCGCTGATGGATTAAACTTTCGCCGAACTGTCCTCTCGCATATCGGCCGACCCAGATTAAGTATTGGATCGCCACGTTGTGGTCGAGGCCGAGCTCGGCGCGCAGTCGGTCTCGCGTTTCTTCCGCGAGGGCACCGCCGTATTCGTCGAGGAACAGGTCCAGTGGATCGCCGGAAAGTCGCGACAACACGAAAATGATGAGCGTCGCGCCTAGTACCGCGATGAAGGCGTAGACAAGTCTTAGCGATAGGAATTTTCGCATCGACGCATTAGACGTGGCTGCAACGGCCTCTTCCCTTCAATTTCTAAGGAAGAGGCCGTTCATGCAGCTTATTCGCACGCCGTTTAGGCGTTACGATTTACCGTTGAAGTGGCTAAACTACCGTTTTCACGGTACCCAGTCGACTTCTTCTAAGTTGAACCAACCACAACCGCCGATACACATCTGCGGAGGTATGGGCCAGCTCTTTATCTTGTTCCCGTCGTAGGTGTTGAACGCGGGCTGTTCGACCACGCCAACCGCGATTGCGGATTCGCGGGTGTAGTCGAAGAACTCGACGGCCAAATCTAGGCGTTCGCCTCGGTCGAGTTCGGTGGACATCGCCTCGAAGATCTCGTCCCATCTCGGCAGCAAGCTGCCGGCGCAGATCGTGCCGCCTAGCTTGTGCGTTGTCGACTCGTTCGACTTGGGCAGGTCGGGACTCAGCGCGGAGAAGCTATCTCCGCAAGTGCGGTACTGCAGCTGGTTGAACGAGAGGTTTACGAGGTTCGGCCTGTGCTCGGAGTAGGGAGACAGGTCGAGGCTGACGTTGATGTTCAGCGTGGTCAGCCATTCGGCAGCGATCGCCGTGGAGATCTCTTCAAAGACGCCGGCTCCGGTCCAAAGCGTAACGTCGAATCCTTGGCTCCATCCCGCCTCGTCAATGAGCGTCTTGGCGGCGTCGCGGTCGAAGTCCCAAGCCCATCCATGAGAGTCGGCCAAATCGCCCCAGAGGGATGAGTTAACCGAGAGGTTGGTGATGTGGTTTTCCCAACCCAGACCGTCGAGAATCGCATCGTTGATGCCCGCACGATCAATGGTCAACGCCATCGCGTGCCTGACCTTTTCAGCCGATTCCATCGAGGCGTCGTTGCCCCACTCGCCGACCCATGGCAACGAAGTGTCGTATCCCTTGAGATCGAGTTCGGCGCCATCGGTGATTGAGTGCGTAATCCAGTAATTACCTCCGAAGTAGATGCCGTTCATTCGAGCAGCAGTTGGCTGGGCAATGAATCCGGCAGCCTCAAGGCCAGGAATGTCCTTTAGGGAGATGTTAGCGGCGTGCGCTTGGCCAGTCTCCAACATCGTCTTCCGGACGGCTGCTTCGGGGACTGCAAGGATCTCTACTCGAGCCATCTCGGGAACCTTGCGCCAGTGGGAGCTGAGTGCGTTCAGCACGGCACGGTCATCTGATGACCAAGTTTCAAACTCGAATGGTCCGGTGCCGATAAAGACATCGACCATCCCATCAGGTCCAAACTCGTCGAAGACCTTCTTGCTGTGGACGCCCATGCTCTGCCAGTACGGGCTGAGGTTTCTGCGAAGGACTCCCACTTCCCACACGTTCACGTGCATGCGGACCTTAGACGGGTCGATGACTTCCATAGACGTCATCATTCCTCTGAAATCGCCAGCCTGGTCGTGACGCGAGTCGGGGTTCGTGTGCGGGTTGGCGTTGTTGAAGCTCCACGCAACGTCTTCCGCGGTCATTTCGCCATATCCGCCGTGGAATTCAACGCCTCGGCGAATGTCGAAGTCGACCCATGACTGATCATCTGCGATGGTCCAATCGATTGCGAGCCGAGGGATCGCATTCGCGTTGAAGTCGAGGAATAAGAGGTTCTCGTAAGCGCCCATGCGGAACTTCTGGTTTCCGCAACCGGGCACACACTGCTCTGGGTACCCGACGGGTACGCCAACGCCGCCTTCGGCAATGATCAGGGTGCCTTGCGGGTTGCCGGTTACAACTCGTCCGGTTGGCGCTTCAGCCTCTCGCTCGACGATCACGGTCTGGACTACGGGAACTTCAACCTGGACTTCCTTTTCGACGACGACGGTTTGTACCACCGTTTCGCCCTCTATTTGGACTTCCTTCTCCACTACCACTGTCTGAACCACTGTTTCGCCCGCGACTTGAACTTGGACTTCCCTTTCAACGACGACGGTCTGCACCACCGTTTCGCCTTCTACTTGGACTTCCTTCTCCACCACCACGGTTTGGACGATGGTTTCACCTTGCACCTGGACTTCTCGGACAACTTCTCGTTCGACGACCACAGTTTCGACGACGGTCTCGCCACAGCCTGTGATCCAAACGGTTGCCAGGATAGCCGGAATCAGGATTATGGCTATTCCTCGCCAGGTTCGCGTTTTAAGGGGCGCGAATGGTGTCATGTAACACCTCCTAGTATTCTGTGGCCGCGAGATCCAGAGTAAACGGGACAGCGCAGCCAAGTGTATTCAAGCGAGCGGGTTTGCGCCTGCTTGGCAGTCAATATACACCAGTTCACGAAACGGGGTGCGCTCGGATAGACGCTATCCTCGAGAACGCGCCGGCATTTCGGCCCTACAACTCCGCCACGCGCACGTTGTTGAAGTACTCTCGGTCCCACACTGCACCCCAACCGGGTCTGTTGGGCGGCATCACAAATCCATTTCGTGGCACGGGTGGATTAAGGAGCCCAATCTCGCGACCAAGCTCGTCTCTTGTTCCGCCGGGGAAGTATTCGTAGTAGGCGGTGTTTTCGACTGCGCAGGTTAGGTGAGTGTGGACAAGACCGAAGAGCCCGCCGGGGCCGTTCATCTCGATGTTGGCGCCGCGCACGCGTGCGTATTCGGCGAGTTCGAGTAGCGGAGTGGTGCCGTTTCTGGCGTTGGCTCGGACTAGGTCGCAAGCCCCGTTGTCGAGCCAGACCTTGGAGATTTCGGGTTCGTGCATCAGTGCTTCTAACGCCATCACGGGTATATCTAACTCAGCACAGAGCTTGCGAAGGTTGTTGAAGTCACGATCAGGTAGAGCCTCCTCGAACCACAAATAGTTGTGCTCTTCGAGCGTTTTGCCTGCCACGATCGCATCTGATAGGTCGTATCTTGCTCCTGCCGCGTCGTGCATGATGTCGATTTCATCGCCACAGACTCTGCGGATCTCTCCGAACCACTCCACGTTCTGATCTATCGGCCAGCTGAGGTGGTCTTTGACCGCGGTGAAACCGATCTCGAGCGCGTGTTCGACATCTTCGATCGCTCGTTCGAGGGTTCCGCCGCCGCGATAGTTGTAGTAAGCCGGCGCGCGTTCACTGATCGGGTTGATGAGTTGGTAGACGGGTTTGTTTGCAGCTATGCCAGCGATGTCCCACAGACAGTTGTCGAATGATCCGAACCAACCCGGCATCGTGAAGATGTGCCTAGTGGCCGACCTCAGTTTTGAGTGCAGTCGATCTCGGTCCAACGGATCTTCGCCTATGGCAAGGTGCCGTAAATGCTCGAGGTCGATTTGCCGCATCGTCGTGTAACGGGCGTCGCCGACGGTGCAGATTCCTTCGATTCCCTCGTCGGTGAGGACGTGGAGAACGTGGTATTCGTCGGGATGTGGCGTCGATGGGATTGATCGCCAGACTTGGCGATTGCCCCAGGGCTGCCTCTCCATGTTGAAGAAGGGAGTTTGGGTCGGCAGTTGAAACACCGACAGCTTGATATCGGTGATCTTCACAGATTGCGGACTAGGTTCAGGCTCGTTCTCGGAGTCTCGGGTTGGCCCACTCGTCGAGGCCGATGGAGGCGATGAAGAGTCCGGCAAAGAGGATCACGAAGATAAATATGGGTGAACCCCACCACCACCACATGCCTCGAATGACTGCGTTGTAGAAGTTTTGCCAGTAGAGGATGTTGCCCAGTGTGGAGACGTGAGTGGCGCCTAGACCGAGGAACTCCAAGCCAACTGCAGCGAGAATCGATCCGATAAGCGATCCGACGAATGCCGCAAGTAAGAAAGGCATTAGATTCGGCATCAGTTCGAAGAAGACGATGTACATACCTTTCTCACCGGACATCCGGGCGATTTCGACGTATTGCCTCTCTCTCAACGAAAGTACTTGCGCACGGATTACTCGTGCGGCACCCATCCATGCGAAGCCTGCGATCACGATTGCCATCTGTTCCAGCGAGAGAACATCAACCATGCTGGCTAACACGATTAAGACCAGAAGTCCCGGAATGGCTAACCAGATGTCAGTGACGGTTCTCAAGACGGAATCGACGAATCCACCGTAGTAGCCGGCGACGAAACCCACGGTTGCGCCTATAAACACTCCGAGTCCGCCAGCGATCACACCGACTCTCAGGGAGTCGGGAGTGGCGTCGATCAGCCACGCGAGCATGTCGCGCCCTTGGGCGTCAAGACCTAACCAGTGTTCTGCGGATGGAGACTGCCCAGCAGGTAGGAACGAGCCAACCTGCGCACCTTCCAAGTCAACGAAAAGCGGTCCGGCGAAGCCGAACAACACAACAATCATCACCAGCGAAGCGCCGACTGTGATCTTCAGATTGCCTCGCCCGAATATGTAAGTCTTACGGACAGCGTTGATTACGAACATATCTGTACATGAGTTACTTCTCGTATGAAATTCGCGGGTCTATGAATGGGTATATGAGATCCATGACGAAGAGGGAGAGCGCGATTGCGAATATTGCTATGAGGGTGACTCCTTGGATCATGAAATAGTCGCTCTCCCCTATAGCGTTCCTGAGAAGCAGGCCGATGCCGGGGTAGTTGAACACTATCTCCACCAACAAGAGGCCAGCGACGACGTTCGCCAGCGCCAAAGCGAAACTGGTGGTTTGTGGCAGTAGCACGTTGCGCACTGCGTATCCGAAAAAAAGTCGATTCTCGCGAAGCCCTTTCGCATCACCCAACACCATGTAGTCTTCGCCGACTGTTGTAACCATCATTGCGCGCATTCCCAGTCCCCACAGCCCTGTGCTCGCAATTATTACCGCGCCGGCTGGGAGTACTGCGTGGCTGGCGAGTTGCCACATGGTTTCCAGGTTCCAACCGACGAGGTACCCAGGATCGACGCCGAAGGCGATGGGGAAGACCTTCCAGTGGATTCCCAAAAAGAATTGGAGAACCAATCCAAACAGGAAGAACGGCACAGCAGCTGTGACCATCAACACCGGCAAGAGCGCCTGAACAAGCCGGAAAGATTTGCGCCACGCGATGAGGGCTCCCACGAGCGAACCGAAGAGCATCGCGATCACAGTGGTTGTAACCGCCAAACCAATTGTCCACGGAAGGGCTGCGGAGATCTTATCCGCCACGGTGGCTGGATAATTCGTGAGGGAGTATCCCATGTCCCCTTTTAGGAGGTTCATGAGATAGGTCACGTACTGGGAGAGTAAGGGACCGTCGAGTTGGAATTTCTCTCGGTAAGCGGCAACGATTGGCCCGATGTCGCCGCCCGTATTCCCGGCTTGGGCTTCGAGCGCCAACACCTTGGCTTCGATAGGGTCGCCAGGAGCGAGCCGAGTGAGAAGGAAAACGACTGTTATTCCAACGAAAACTACAAGCACGAAGAGTGCGAAACGGCGCGCTATGTATGCGAGATTCATGCTTGCGACAGTAGGCCGAGGTCGAATAACGGCTACGATTCGATGTCAGTTAAGTTAACCGCGAAGCGGCTAATAGTCAAGAAGCCTGACTGGCCTCGAATCGGATTCTGGGACGTGGATCCGTGTCTTGTTATCTGCGCGCGTTCGAAACACATTATTGCCTCCGCGGATCAGCTATTGATCGTGGCGTTTCTAGTAATCGCAGATAAGACGGCGCAAGGGAACGCAGGAGCAACCAGATCACAGCAATGATTGCTCGTAAATGACATAATGCGTCGCGCAACGATCGATAATACGCCGATAATGTAGACACTTGGCCAACAGAGACCGATTTCAGTCAACGAAGGGCGTAAAGATGAAGTTTCGAGCATTTAGGCAATATTTGCAGGCGATCGTGTTTCTTGCCGCACTAGCTTCCGCGGCGGCTTGCGCGACCGAGACTCAGACGATCGTCCATACCGTCGTCGTGCAGCAGCAGGTCGAAGTGCCTGTCGTGCAGACCGTAGTGGTTGAGAAGGTCGTCGAGGTGCCCGGCGAAACGAGAGTCCAGACCGTCCAAGTCGAGGTCACGCCGACTCCGGATCCGACCGTGCTGAAAGAAGTGCCTCGCAACCGCACATTGGTTATCACGCACTGGAGCGACTCGTATCGCACGCAGCACGACAACGTGGAGAACTTCAACTGGTACCTACCCGGCAACTCGCACGCCAGACACGCAGCAGCGAAGGGCTTGATCGAGTACCTGTTCTACACAAATCCCAACACTGGGGGCATCTATAACTGGCTTGGCGAATCGTTCCAATACAACGACTCGCATGACGCAATCGACGTGAGGATCCGCGAGGGCGTCAAGTGGTCGGACGGTGTTCCGTTTACCGCTCACGATGTGAAGTTCACCATCGACATGGTGATATCCAACGCCCCTGAACTCTATCGATCGAACCTCTGGAACGATCAGATCGATAGCGTCGAAGTTCACGACGATCTGAACCTGACGATACACCTGACGCGGCCCGACCCTCGATTCTTTGGCAACCAGTTCGCAACGCCGGTGGGAGCGCATAGCCCGATCGTGCCGAAGCACGTTTGGGAAAACGAAGACCCTCTGACTTTCAACAACTACGACCCCGAAAAAGGATGGCCCTTGGGTACAGGAGCGTATCGGCTGGTTCTCTCTACGCCAGAGGTTCAGATCTACGATCGGCGTGACGGTTGGTGGGCAAGCGAAATCGGGTTCCACGACGATCCAAAGGTGGAGCGCATTCAATACATACCGGTTGCGAACGATGACATTGCAGGCCAGCTGTACATCAACAACCAGTTGGACGCGGGCCCGCCGTTGCTGAAAGGCACATTTGAAGCCGCCAAAGGGTTCAACGATGCCCTGAGAAGCTGGTCGGCGGAAGGTCCTGTCTGGGGCGCCCCGGATGGATGCACCTTCGTGTTGATCCTCAACAACCAGAAGGAGCACTTCTCGAGCGCGGATGTCAGGTGGGCGATTAACCACGCGATCAACAGGCAAGAGATAGTCGAGGTCGCGTATGAGGGAGGCATTCCTGCTGTGGTGGCACCAATGTCCTCATTCGGCGTGAAGCAATACTACCCGTTGCTACAGGATCTGATCGACAAGTATTCGCCCGATGACCCTGACCAGTCGAAGGTTGAGGCCCGGATGACTTCCGCCGGGTATTCGATGGATTCGGAGGGATTCTGGGCGAAGGACGGCGAACGAGTCGACATCACACTCGAGATTCCTTCATGGATGCGCCCTCAAGGGCCTTTCCTCGAGAAGCACCTCCAAGAAGCCGGGTTCGACGCCATCTTCAAACAAGGCGAACCTGCGACTATAGGTCAACGTTTACGTCTGGGCGAGACCGAGGTCGTTTGGGTGCAGTGCGGTTCGATCAACGAGCCTTACGACACGTTCAAGTCTTTCCACTCGAAGAATTCGGCGCCTCCGGGCGAGAACTACAAAGGCGCGGTGCAAGGCGGACGCTATGAGAACCCGGAGATGGATGCGATTCTTGATGAGATGGAGGCGATGTTGCACTCGCCAGACGATCCTCGTTACGTCGAGTTGGCGAGACAGGCGATGGAGCTGTTCCTGCGCGACATGCCTGTGATCCACATCGCGGAAGAGCTGCACGTGACGGTGTTCAACACGCGCTACTGGACGAACTGGCCCGGTTCGGAGAATCCGTATATGGGCCCGTTCCCTCCGTGGCGTGGCTGGTATCAGATCACGCTTAATCTTCAGCCAACCGAATAAAGGGAAGGGTTGGCAGAATCGCCGAATGATTTTTGTCAGCACGAGCACCAGATAGACCGTAAACTTTCTTCATCTCGTCTACAAAGCGTAGGAATTAAAGATGGAGCGAACAGCATGTCCATAAGCAAATTGAGGCTGATATTCGGAGGAGTGGTCGCGATAGCGTTACTTGCGTTCGCAGTTGCATGTGGTGGTGAAACGGAGACCATTGTCCAAACAGTGGTTGTGCAGCAACAGGTGGAGGTGCCTGTTGTCCAAACAGTCGAGGTGGAAAAAGTCGTAGAGGTGCCCGGCGAGACTCGAGTTCAAACCGTTGAAGTTGAGGTGACACCCACACCGGACCCCGCCGCTTTGCAAGATGTGCCGCGCAATCGCACGGTCGTGTTTACGCACTGGAGCGGTTCGTATCGCACGCAACACGACAACGTTGACAACTTCAACTGGTGGCTCCCAGGCAACTCTCATGCGAGACACGCTTCAGAAAAAGGTCTGGTCGAGTACCTTTTCTACACAAATTTGAACACTGGCGCGGTTGTCCCTTGGTTGGGCGAGTCGTTCGAATACAACGAAACACTCGATGCAATCGACGTGAAGATCCGCGAGGGCGTCAAGTGGTCGGACGGCGTTCCATTCACGGCGCACGATGTGAAGTTCACTGTTGACATGGTGATCGCGAGCGCACCGGAATTGAGTCGATCGAATCTGTGGGCGGACCAGATCGCTAGCGTCGAGGTTCATGATGATCTGAATTTGACCGTGCATCTAACGCGTCCCGACCCTCGTTTCTTCCAGGAGCAATTCGGGTTCGGCCACGAAAACCACACCGCGATCGTTCCGAAGCACGTTTGGGAAAACGAAGACCCTCTGACCTTCTCCAACTTTGACGCGGCAAAAGGTTGGCCGCTCGGCACAGGAGCCTACAGGTTGGCACTTTCGACGCCCGAAGTTCAGCTGTACGACAGGCGAGATGACTGGTGGGCCTCCGAGATAGGCTTCCACGATGCCCCAAAGGTCGAACGACTGAAGTACATCCCCATCGCGAATGACGATATCGCCGCGCAGCTATACATCAACAACCAGACCGATGCGGGTGTTCCGCTCTTGAAAGGAACATTTGAAGCTGCGAAGGGATTCAATGAGGCGTTAAGATCCTGGAATTTCGAAGGCCCGGTTTGGGGAGCTCCCGACGGCTGCAACTTCGTGCTTATCCTCAATAACCAGAAGAAGCACTTTAGCGATGTGAACGTCAGGTGGGCGATCAACCATGCGATCGATCGACAGGAGATCACAGGTGTCGCATATGAAGGCGGTGTGCCATCGGTTGTCGTGCCGATCTCGTCTTACGGCGTCAAGCAATATCTGCCGTTGATGCAAGACATCATCGACAAGTACAACCCAAACGACCCCGATCCTGAAAAAGTCGCTGCAAGAATGACAGATTCAGGCTATTCCAAAGATGCCGAGGGCTTCTGGACGAAAGACGGGGAGCGAGTCGAAATTACGTTGGAGATACCGTCGTGGCTCCGCCCGCAGGGTCCGTTCTTGGAGAAACAGTTGGTCGAAGGTGGCTTTGACGCTGTCTTCAAGCAAGGTGAGCCAGCGACGATTGGCGACCGTTTGAGGATGGGCGAAACTGAAGTCGTTTGGGTTCAGTGCGGATCGATTACGGAGCCCTACACAACGTTCAAGTCTTACCACTCGAAGAACTCTGCTCCCCCGGGCGAAAACTATGCGGGCGCTGTACAAGGCGGTCGATACGAAAACCCTGAGATGGACGCGATTTTGGATGAGATGGAGGGAATGCTCCACTCGCCGGACGATCCTCGCTATGTGGAATTGGCGCGAGGGGCGTTCGAACTGTTCCTTAGAGATATGCCAGTAATTCACATTGCCGAAGAGCTCCACGTAATTGTGCATAACACTCGGTATTGGACCGGTTGGCCCGGCGTGGAAGACCCCTACGTAGCTCCATATCCGCCTTGGACTGGTTGGTATCTAATCACATTGAATCTCGAACCTACGGAGTGAAGTCGGAGTAAGTACGACAAGAGCCGAGTCGTTCAAATAAACGGGCCGCGATTCTATGGATCGCGGCCCGTTTTTTGTGACTTGGCACGACTAGTGCCGCCCACAATTTTCGGCCCTTTATGCAAGCGGTCCAAACTTGACATTTCCAAATGCGTCGGTTAGTGTATCTGCGTTGCTGGGATCAGGCGGCTTGCATAGTTGCGACGAAAATCGCAATTTAATCGGCGTTTGGGTTCCGGCACTTCAAGTAAGTCGTTCGACGAGAAATTAACTTTGCTTTAAAGCCGGAGGTGAAACCATCATCATGAATTGGAATAAATACAAGCGGTCGCTTGTTGCAATCGCAGTCGTCGCAACGCTGGCGTTTGCGGTTGCATGCGGCGGCGGGACCGAGACTGTAGTCCAGACGGTTATCGTGCAACAGCAGGTGGAAGTGCCTGTTGTTCAAACCGTCGAGGTGGAAAGAGTCGTCGAGGTGCCGGGCGAGACTAGAGTCCAGACCGTCCAGGTCGAGGTGACACCGACGCCGGATCCGGGCGCGTTGAGAGATGTGCCTCGAAGCCGAACGTTGGTCATCACCCACTGGAGCGACTCTTACCGGACGCAGCACGACAACGTTGAAAACTTTAACTGGTGGCTGCCCGGCAACTCACACGCAAGGCACGCATCTGAAAAGGGGCTTATCGAGTACCTCTTCTACACCAACCTGAACGAGGGTGACATCATCCCGTGGCTGGGTGAGTCGTTCGAATACAACGACTCGTTGGACGCCATCGATGTGAAGATTCGTGAGGGTGCGAAGTGGTCGGACGGCGTGGATTTCACTGCTCACGACGTGAAGTTCACGATCGACATGGTTAGGGACAGCGCCCCCGACATGAACAGGTCGACGCTTTGGGCGGACATGATTAGCGAAGTTGTGGTCCATGATGACTACAATATGACGATCAATCTGTCGAGGCCCGACCCTCGGTTCTTCCAGGTTCAGTTCGGATTTGGTTGGGAGAACCACACTCCCATCGTTGCGAAGCACGTGTGGGAGAACGAGGATCCGCTCACCTTTAACAACTACGACCCTTCCAAGGGTTGGCCGTTGGGAACAGGTGCGTACAGACTCGCCTTGTCGACACCGGGGGTGCAGATCTATGACCTACGCGACGACTGGTGGGGTTCTGAGACAGGCTTCCACGCCCCTCCAAAGGTCGAGCGTATCGAATACATTCCCGTCGCTAACGACGACATCGCAGGTCAGCTTTACATCAACAACCAGCTGGACGTTGGTCCGCCTCTCCTGAAGGGAACTTTCGAAGCCGCGAAGGGTTTCAACGAAGCTCTTAGGTCGTGGAACTTCGAAGGTCCGGTTTGGGGTGCTCCGGACGGGTGCAACTTCGTGTTGATTCTCAACAACCAGAAGGAGCACTTCTCCAGCGCCGACGTTCGATGGGCGATCAACCACGCCATCAACCGTAACGAGATCACTAGCGTCGCTTACGAAGGCGGTGTGCCAGCTGTGACGGTGCCGATCTCCTCATACGGTGTGAAGCAGTACTTGCCCCTGATGCAGGACATCCTCGACAAGTACAACCCGAACGACCATGATCCGGCGAAGGTCGACGCGCGGATGACTTCCGCCGGCTACTCCAAGGACTCGGATGGGTTCTGGACGAAGGACGGCGATCGAGTAGAGATAACGCTTGAGATCCCGTCTTGGATGAGGCCGCAGGGTCCGTTCCTCGAGAAGCAGTTGCAAGAGGGCGGATTCGATGCCGTTTTCAAGCAGGGCGAGCCGGCCACGATTGGTGACCGCTTGCAGCTTGGCGAGACCGAGGTTGTCTGGGTGCAATGCGGATCGATCAACGAGCCGTACGACACATTCAAGTCTTACCACTCGAAGAACTCCGGCGCGCCGGGCGAGCGTTACGGCGGCGCTGTTCAAGGTGGTCGCTACGAGAACCCCGAGATGGATGCGATCTTGGACGAGATGGAAGCCATGCTCCACTCGCCGGACGATCCTCGCTACGTCGAGCTGGCGAGAGGCGCAATGGAATTGTTCCTGCGCGACATGCCAGTGATTCACATCGCTGAAGAGTTGCACGTGATCGTGCACAACACGCACTACTGGTCTGGCTGGCCCGGCGTTGAGGATCCCTACGTGGCTCCTTACCCGCCTTGGAACGGCTGGTACCTGATCACACTGAACTTGGAGCCTACCCAATAGGTAGCGTTTCGAACGAAGGTTAGAAGCTAAAGCGGGATGCGGCTGATGGTCGCATCCCGCTTTTGGTTGTACGATGCAGTTGATATGTCACCGGTATCTGTGATTCCCTCAATTGAGGACCAAAAAATGAAGTTGAGATCCGCTTGGTTGTTCGCAGTAACGGCCGTTGTTCTTGTGTCGTTGGCGGTCGCGTGTCAAGGCGGCGATGATGAGGCCGAAACTCCGGATGTCGATTCAGTCGCGACGGTTGCTGTGGAGGCTGAAGCAACGCCGACGGTAAGCGTTTCGACACCGATCCCGACCCCTGCGCCGGTGGTCGCTGCGGGCATGGAGCCGGTTGTGCCTTTCACGAACATGGCGCGTCAGTTGTTGGGCGATAACGCGTTTGTGAACAACTGGCATCCAGGGTCGGTATTTTTCGATTTCGATCGTGACGGCGACATGGATTTCTATGTGACTCAGGCGAATGGCGATTCGGAGTTGCCTGAGGCCCCTGGTGGTCCCAACGTCCTTTTCCGGAACGACGGAGATGCTGGATTCGCCGAAGTGAGCGTTGATCTGGGGGCAGATCTCACCCTGTCGAACAGCTCGGCGGTTGCCGCATGCGATTTCAATAACGACGGTTATCAGGATCTATATGTGGCGGGATATGGGTTGATAGGTGACGAGTTAGACTTCCGATCGGCGGATGGTGATGAAGCCTTGACAAATGCGATAAAGGACCGGTTGCTGAGGAACAACGGCGGTACAGGATTCGAGGACATCACCGAATCTGCGTTTGGCGATGATGTCAACATTCGATCTGCGATCAGCGTCGCTTGTGGCGATGTGAACAACGATGGTTTGCTCGATGTATTCGTGGGCAATCGGCTGGATCAGGACTTCATCAGGTTTGACGACCCTCGCCATCATGGTCACTACAATCGGCTCTATTTGAACAAGGGCGGGATGAAGTTCGAAGATGTGACGGAATCGGCGGGGTTGCTGAGTCCAAATATCAAGATGCTGGACCCTGATGGTGAGCCGATGACTTGGGTCGATTCCGAGAGTGGCGAGGAGACTGTCGGTTACGATCCTGGATTGTTGGATGCGCGTGGAAATAGGATCGGAGAACCGACCGGGCAGACTTTGGCGAGCCTGTTGTTCGACCACGACTCGGACGGCGACTTGGATCTTTGGCTGGCCGACGATGGTGACGTGTTGAAGGTGTACAGAAATGACACCGACGGCGCCAATGTGTCGTTCACTTCGATCGGTTCCGAAATGGGAGTCGACAGCGTCGGCGCATGGATGGGGTTCGCGGTCGGGGACTTCGATTCAGATGAAGACCTGGACATTTTCGTTACGAATATCGGTTACCACTTCCTGCTTTACCAGGTGCCGCCGGTGCCTTCGGGCGATTGCGCTTACAGCCACAAATATGGATGGGGCACTTGCTACCACTTTTTGCTGCGTAACGATGGTGTCGAGGAGGATTCCGAAGTTGGAATGATTGGCCGGTTCACTAATGTGGCGCCGGAGACGGATGTGATGGCGAGCCGGGCGTTGCCGCCGGAGTCACTCGACAAAGAGATGATCCTCCCAGAGTGGTCACAGCAGCCGACGGGTTTGGCGGCTTACGACTTCGGCTTCGGGGCGGCGTTTTTCGATTATGAGAACGATGGTGACCAGGATCTCTACTGGCTAGGCGCGATGGGAGGCCGGGGCGAGGGTCCGAACGGGTGGAAATACACGGGCCCGGGCCGTATGTTGCGTGGAGATGGCGGCGGATCCTTCGAGGACATCACCGTCGAGGCGCGACTCCTGGACATACAGGGTGTGAACTATTCGGTGGTTGATCCGAGTGAAGCAGAGTTCGATTCGGATCGGCAGAGGATTGATCGAAAGTTCCATGAGAACGGCAAGGGTTTGGCGAAGTGCGATCTGAACGGGGATGGTGCTGTGGACTTGCTGGGAACCAATAGTAATGGTCCGATTTTCCTTGCGGAAAAGACGATCGATTTCTTCCGCGGCCCGCTGTTCCTCTGGATGAGCAACGCGAGTGATGGGAACTGGATCGCGTTGCGGTTGAAGGGTCGGCAGGCGATAGACGGGAGCGGGAGCAACGCGGATGGCATCGGCGCTCGGGTTAGGTTGACGGCGGATACCGATGGATCGGGTGAGTCAACAACTCAGATCCAGGATGTGTTCGGCAGCTCGACGTTTTTGAGTATGAACTGCTTGGATCTGCACTTCGGCCTAGGATCTGCCGAGGAGGTTGAGCGCATCGAGATCCAGTGGCCTAGCGGTAGACAGCAGACCCTCACCGAACTTGCAGCAGGTCAGGTTATGGAGATAGTCGAGCCCGAGGAGTAAGGCCGCGTTGGGCTAAGTGGGGACGGATATTCCTTCGGCGTCGCTGGCGGCGGCGATGGCGGGGTATTGGAACGAGGCGCCGATGTCTGGTTCATCAGTCTCAGGGAAATCTTCGAACAGGAAACAGCGGGTGAGTTGGTTGTCGTGGGTGACGTAGAGCGGCGGCATTGATTGTGTGCACTTGCCCATGACGTATGGGCAACGGGAAGCGAACTTGCACTGATCAACAACGGAGGTAGCTTCGTCTAGCCGCTCTTCCTCCGTTTCGTCGTCGCCCCAAGCGATTTTCGGGTCTGGTTGGGGAACTGAGTTGATGAGCAGCTGGGTGTAAGGATGTTGCGGGTTTTTGATGACCTGATCGACGGAGCCGGCCTCCACTACCGAGCCGCGGTACATCACGATGATGTTGTCGCACATTTGGTAAGCGGTTGTGAGGTCGTGTGTGATGTATATGACTGAGATTCCGAGTTCTCGGTTCAGGTCTCGGATGCTGCTCAGGATCGTGGCCCGCAGGGATGCGTCGACCATGGAGACGGGCTCGTCGGCGAGGATGATTCGGGGTTGCAGCACCAGGGCGCGGGCGACCATGACTCTTTGGCGCTGTCCTCCACTGAGTTGGTGAGGGTACCTCCCCAGAGTTTCTTCTGGTTGCAAGCCCACGCTGCGTAAGGCTTGATTTATGCGTTCCTCGCGCTCTGTTTTGTTGCTGCCGATCCCGAAATTACGGATGGGACGATTGAGCACGTGGTCGACTGTGTAGAACGGGTTGTAGGACTCGAAGGGGTCTTGAAATATCGGTTGGACTTCGCGACGGAAGGTAATCCATTCGCGGCGACCCATTTTTTGGATGTCTTGACCCTGGTACGACACGGATCCCTCGGTGGGGGGCAATACGCCCAAGAGGAGACGTGCCAAGGTTGTTTTGCCACTGCCGCTTTCGCCGGCGACGGCCGTGATGGAGGGCCTATCTTCTGGAATGGCTAGCGTGACGTCTTGGACGGCGACAGTGATATTGGACTTCTTTAACAGTCCGCCGCCGAAGATTTTGGTTACGTTTTCGAGTTCGAGCAGATTAGCCATCGGTGGATCCGTCGGTGTGCAGGTGGCACGAAACTCGCCAATCTGGTTTGATTAATTCGTCAAACGGATCGGTGTTCGTGCAGATGTCCATCACAGAAGGGCAACGGGGTGCGAAGGCGCAGCCGACAGGTAAGTTTATGAGGCGAGGCGGCATGCCCGGTATCCCGACGAAGTCCTTCTTCTCGCTGAATGAGGGGAGGCTGTCGATGAGGAGTTGGGTGTACGGGTGTTGAGGATCTTCGAAGATTTGTTCTACGGGGCCGAGTTCGACGAGCTTCCCGGCGTACATCACTCCGATGGTGTCTGCGAACTGCGCAACGAGACCCATATCGTGACCGACTAGGATTACGGCTGCGTCGATCCCGGTTTGGAGCCGTCCTAGAGTGAGCATGATCTGTCGCTGAACGACGACGTCGAGGGCGCTTGTAGGTTCGTCGGCGAGTATGACCTTGGGGCTTAGACAGGTGGCGATGGCCAGAACGGCTCTTTGCTTCATGCCTCCGCTGAGTTCATGCGGGAACATGCTCGCGACGGAGGGTGAGAGGCCAACGTTTGTGAGGACCTCGGCTACTCTTCGTCGCAACTCTGATTTTGTGGGCTTGGACGGAGCTCCCACCCTTGCCTCAACGCGCCCTTCACTCTCCGCGACCCTGATTTTCTCGTCGTCGACGTGGTCCAATATGCCGTCGATGATCTGTTTCTCGACCCTCGTAACGGGATTCAGGGAGTTCATAGCACCCTGCGGCACAAGTGCGATCTCGGCAAGGCGAGCCCGTCGCATCTCAGCATCGTCGACTTGAAGGATGTCGCGGCCAGATAGAGTAATGGACCCGGACACGATTCTTCCGGGCGGCCTCGTCATGCGCATGAGGGCGGTTGCCATCGTGCTTTTGCCGCTCCCAGATTCGCCAACCAGGGCGAGTCTCTGTCCTGGGTGCAGCTCGAACGAGACGCCGTTGACGGCTTTGACCACCCCGGCTTGAGTTTCGTAGTAGACGTGAAGATCTTCAACCTTCAACACGACCTCGGAGTCACTGTTTCGCCGATTGCTTTGGGGGGAAGCGTCAGTTGTGGTTTCAGCGACTGTCGTCATCGGCCTCGGTTGTGGTTATGCTTCGGGTGTAAGAAATGTAGGCGTTGGTTTACGTTAGCGCAGTATACATTGTGGTGAACGGTCTAGGTGGACACGTGGCCGGATGTTGAATGGTCGCAGGCTTCATGCGCGGGATGCACGCATCAGAACTCACGAAGCTACTCGAGTTTTCATGTGGTGCCGCTTGGAACGCAGCAGGTTGACCGGCAGGATATTAGCCCAAATAGGCAAGCCCGGCAGGAGCACAGTACTTGATCCGCATCCTCGTGGTGCTCGCCGCTCACGCCCTCCCAGCCTTCCCGAAATAGCCATGGGACCAGCAGGAGGGCCGTTACGGCGTCGAGCCACCACCAACCTAAAAGTGCGTTGGCCAACAATCCAATTAACAAAGTTAGCGATAGGTATGTGCAGGCGAGTGTCTCCTTGGCCTCACTGGCGATTGAGATCAGATTGCCCTGCGCAGCGATTCGGAGTTTCCAGATCGCTAGAGAGGGCATGAAGACTACGGATACCACGGCCAATCCGATACCCACCAGCGACTCTTCTGCGCCGCTACGTTGAAGAATTGTCCACGTGGACTGAAAGATGATGGCTACCGCCAGAGCGAGAAAAGTCCAGCCTATAAACCGGATTGCGCTCCTCTCGACTCGCTCCGCACGTTCCGAATCCACGATGCTGAGTCTCCACAACACGACTGAAGCCGCGGCGACTTCCAAATAGCTGTCGGCGCCAAACGCGACCAACGCCACACTGCTGGCAGCGATGCCCGACCAAAACGCGATGACTCCCTCCACGACGTTGTAGAGAATGGTCAGTAAAAGGAGGAATCTGGCTGTTCTCAACAAAGTGAGCCCCTAAAGAAGTGAGGCGGTACCGATTCGCCAAGAGTACTTTTGGCCTTAGCGATCGGTTTGTGTTGGCTCGGTGTTCGGATCTAGTGAATTCTAAGAGACTCTCACCTTCCGAGGCGATCAACGAGCCAAGAACGTAGCGGTAGCCTGGAGATGAGTCCGTTGACTGAGGAGTGCGCTAATGGTCCAAGAGTTAAACGAAGAGTGGTGCCGTGGGCATCGCCGCGATTAATCAACCAGCTGAGATTGGTCTACGAAAGCACCGTGAACATTTCAAAAACGGATTTCGTCTGTTTCTTGGGGTCGTCAAAGTCGATCCGAGCGATGTGTGGGATATGATTTATTGCGTTGATATTGAGTTTGAGTTCTTGAGAATTTCATGAAGTTTCCCCATATTCCGAACGAATTCATTGAGTGGCTTGTGATCATTTTGGGCGTTACGGTCGCCGGGCTGGTCGGTGCTGGCATCAAGACCTGGTTGGACAACGTGTTGGAGGATTCTAGTTTGGTCGGTTGGGTGCCCGGTGTGGCTGCATTGGTCGTGTTCTTCGTTATCGCGGCGCCGATTTACCTTTGGGTCAATTGGAGCGCTAAGCAACGGGGTGAGGCTCCGAGTGACGCATCCTCATCGTCGGAATGAGAGTTGCGTTGAGCCGGTGCCATTTTGGATCTGATCGAGTTACATAGTTTGGGAAGTTGAAATGTCTGAGTTGACCAATTTGCAGTGGACGTTGGCCAATCGGCCGGAGGCGTATCCGGAGGAGAGCGACTTCGAACTCGTAGAGGCGGAGGTCGATGATCCTCGGCACGGCGAAATATTGATACGCACGCTGTACCTCTCGTTGGACCCGTATATGCGGGGTAGGATGCGGGATCGGGCTTCTTACGCCCCTGGGGTGCCGATCGGCGGCGTGCTAGTTGGCGAGGTCGTCGGCAGGGTGGTGCAGAGCATGTCGGACGAGTTCGATTCGGGAGACATTGTGGCATGCAACATCGGTTGGCAGGGATACGGGGTCGTGCCGGCGCACATGGCGCGGAAGGTCGACTCTGATGCGGCGCCGATCTCGACCGCTCTAGGCGTGTTGGGAATGCCGGGGTTAACGGCGTATCACGGCTTATTGCAGGTTGGAAGGCCCAATCCCGGGGAGACGGTTCTGGTTTCCGCGGCATCTGGCGCGGTTGGCGGCGTAGTGGGTCAGATCGCGAAGATGAATGGCTGCCGAGTAATCGGGACGGTGGGTTCGGATGAGAAGGCGGACTACATCTTGGACGAGTTGGGATTCGACGGTGCGATTAACTACAAGACTGAGGATGTTTCGGGCCGGTTGGCCGAGATCGCACCAGACGGCGTTGACGTCTACTTTGACAATGTCGGTGGTCCCGTGACGGATGCTGCTATCGATAACCTCGCGTTCCGTGGTCGGGTGTTGGTTTGCGGTCAGATATCTCAGTACAACTTGCCGGAGCCGGAGATGGGACCTCGGAATCTGTGGAACCTCATAACGAAGCAGGCTCGGATCGAAGGCTTCTTGGTATTCAGCTTCGCCAATGATCACGAGGTCGCGCGTGCTCGGATGACAGGGTGGGTCAAGGACGGCTCGCTGAAGTACAAGGAGGATGTGGTCGACGGGTTGGAGAACGCGCCGAGGGCGTTCATCGGCTTGATGAACGGTGCAAACTTCGGAAAACTACTCGTCAAGGTTTCTGACTAGACTGACGCAAAGTCGAGACTTGAGGTTGTGCGGGAGTTTGACCGCTTCGGCGGATTCGTTGCATAATACGGATACATTCGCGGAAGTAGCTCAGTGGTAGAGCATCTCCTTGCCAAGGAGAAGGCCGCGGGTTCGAATCCCGTCTTCCGCTCCACTTTGATTACTAGGCCGGGCGAACATTCGTCCGGTCTTTTTGTTTGGGCATCCGTTGCTCCATTGGTTGAATTGGATAGCCGTTCCGCCCGCTTAAGCGTCCGAATTGGCGGTAATGACGGGTGTAGGCCCGTTATGGAGAGCGTACCCGCCCTAATCCATCTGCGGGACGATGCCGTTGGCGGCGTCTTCCGCGATCTTCCTCTGTTGGTCGGTGAATGAATCGTTTCCGGCGATCCATCGGAGGTAGTCGGGTTCGTGCTCGTGGAGGTCGTAAAGTGTGTGGCCCCGGAACTTCCCGAAGTTGATGATGGCGTCGCCGTCGCTTGTCCAGATGAAGTGGCCTTCGTCGTCGATTAAACGTTGGTCAGAGATGCCCCTTATCCAGTTATCGATGGCCGAGGGTGATTGAGGGACGGATGGATCGGCGTTGAGTTGGCCGTTGATGATTTGGCGAATTGCGTCGATGTGTTCCTCGACATCGTTCGACCGGATGTAGTCTTCGCCCACATATCGGCGATGCGCTGCAGGCATGTCACGAGACTGTAGTTTGTGAAATATCTCCATTGCATCGAGTATTGCCACCTCGTTCCAATCGAATGGCACGCCGGCCAGTTGGAATTCGGCTTCGAGCACCTTGAGATGAAATCTGCGGATGCCAAAACCTGCTAGATCGCATCCGGCGAGGTATTCTGCCAGTGCTCTGGCGAAGGGGGCGAATGGGGGCGAATCTGAGACTTGATCGTCGGTGATGCCGTGTATTTCTGAGGCGCCGGGCGAGATGGGGGTCAATGGATTAAGCAGGGCCGATCTGAAAGATTCGTTGCCGTCTGGTTCGATTTTGAGGGTTGAGAGTCGTACGATGCGAGCGGATCTGGTGTCCAGTCCCGTGGTTTGGATGTCGATGAACACGAGTGGGCGATCCAGCTTGAGTGAGGTTGGTTTATCAGTGGATCGGCTCATGCGCGTAGGGTATCAGGGGAGGGTGGTTGTTTTAGTGGTTGGTGGCACGGGTTGGTTTGTTGTGCAGCAACTCGGCGAGGGAGAGGGGACCCCTTCGCGCCTGCTCTAACGACGGAGAGGAACCCCAAGCTTGGCCGATGCCTGACTATTTGGGGAACTTTATCCGCTCAACGTCACATCGACCGCTCTACAAGCGTGCTCGGTGGCGTCGGCGACGAATTGGGCAGTGTTCTCTATCGCCTCGGTGAGAGTCATAGGGCGGTTCACTACGCTGAAGACGGCGTCGATCCCGTGTTCGAGAACCTGTTCGTAGCCCTCGCCGAGGCTTCCCGAAATTGCAATCACTGGAATCCCTCGCCCTTTGGCGAGTTGAGCAACCGCAACCGGGGCCTTGTTGAAGATCGTCGAGCGATCAGTCTGACCTTCACCGACGATGACCAGGCTCGCATCTTCGAGTTTGTCGGCCAACTTCACAGCTTCGATCACGATGTCAGCACCAGGTCGCAACCGAGCGTTGGTGAACGCCATCAAACCTGCACCAAGCCCTCCAGCCGCGCCTGATCCTGCAGTGTGCATCACGTCTTTTCCAACGTCTCTTGCCACTATTTCGCCGTACCCGTGTAGGGCTTTGTCAAGCATGTCGACAGTGGCAGGATCAGCCCCTTTTTGAGGCCCGAAGATCGCCGAAGCTCCTGTTTCGCCACAGAGCGGGTTGTTGACATCGCAGGCGACGTCGATGGTAGTTTCAGCAAGGCGTCCATCTATGTTGGAGGTGTCGATCCGTTCGAGGGACGACAGAGCGCCGCCGCCTTTGGACAAGTCGTTGCCGTCCGAATCTAATAGTCGTGCGCCAAGAGCCTGCGCCATTCCACCACCGCCGTCGTTGGTCGCGCTCCCGCCGATTCCGATGATGAGGTGCCGATAACCCTGATCTAGAACGGTAAGCATCAGTTGCCCAACGCCATAGGTGGAGGTGATCAGCGGGTTACGTTGCTCCGGAGTGAGAAGAGCAAACCCGGAACATCTCGCCATCTCGATTACCGCTGTCCGGCCGTCGCCTAGCGCACCCCACTTGGCTTCGATCGGATTACCCAGGGGGTCTTCCACAACTGCGGAATTCACCCGCCCATTTGAGGCATCGACCAGAGATTGGAGCGTGCCATCCCCACCGTCTGCCACCGGGACTAGCTCAGTAACCGCATCGCTCCAGACGCGCTTCACGCCGCGCTCCATCGCAAGCGCGATTTCGATTCCTTTGAGACTCTCTTTGAACTCTTGAGGAGCTATGACTATCTTCATGCGGCGGATTTCGACTGGTTGTTACACGATCATCTTTCGCGGCGGCATCCGTCGAGATTCGCGCTCGACGATGCTCACGACGCGCTCGACTGTTTCATCTAGCCTACCTTCATGGTTGATTATGAGGCGATCAAAATGTTTTGAATGCTCGATTTCACCTGCAGCCGATGCCAGCCGGGTTTGGATGTCGGCCTCGCTGTTGACGCCCCTGCGTCGTAATCGGTCGCCGAGCACTTCCATATTCGGAGCGTTAATGAAGAGCATCAACGCATCGGGCACGATCTCCCTTATCCGCATCGCTCCCTGCACATCGACCCTAACTATGACGTGTAACTTCTGTTGCAGCGCGTCCCTGACCTGTTGTTTCGGGACGCCGTAGAAGTTGCCGTAAACGCGGGCCCACTCAAGCAGCTCGTCAGATTCGATGAGAGTCTTGAATTCGTCTTTGGAAACGAAGTGGTGGTTGACGCCCTGGATCTCGTTGGGTCGGGGTTTTCGCGTAGTCGCAGTGACCGTGAAGTGAAAGTCGTGCCCAAGAGACACCATACGCTCAATCAGAACGTCTTTCCCCACTCCGGAAGGCCCGGAGATCACGACGATGAGAGGCGTTTCTGGGCCAGTCGACGGTTCGCCGTCAACGCTACTCAACTGCTCCGCCTAAACCTTCGACTTCACAGCTCGGACGATGAGAATTGTGAATCGCTACGTTCATGCTCGTCGCTTCGCCGAGTTATTGATCAGAGCTTCCGACGATCGTACTTCGCAGGGTCATCTTTGTCCCGATCGCCGCGGAACATCCTGTAGATGTAACGACCAGTGAATATCGACATCGTCGATTCTCCGCTCGAGGGCAAGGGCTCTGGGGCAGGCGTGGCGGACGGTCGGCTAGGCTCGATCCCGAGTTCGAGGCGCAGCCGGTTCTCCCAGGCGTTCACCAAGAGATTGGCGAGCGGCCCCTCCGGATCGCTGAGAGACTCGTCATCTTCTAGCGACTTCTTCATCTTGGCGAGCTCGAAGGTGATCTGATCGATCCAGTGCGTGAGCATGTCGCGGTTCGTGACGGCCATCCCATTTACCCATGCAGGATCGTTCGACATCGGTTGGCTCATGTTTACGAAGTCTCGCCCAACGAACTTGCTGATCTCGTGCCAAGAGGGGCTTGCAGATGCGGCGTTTAATGCTGCGGCTGCCACTAGAGCTGGGACTCCGTCCACCGCTGCCGAGAAGCTGTCGTGCTCCGTCGCATCCATGTAGAGAGCCCTGCCGCCGACGTGTTGGCACAACGCCTGCACGTCGTTGATCGCCTTCCCCGTGCTGTTTGGCAGAGGGACGATCACATAGGGCGATTGAGCAAACAGGTACGGCGATGGCTCGTCGTTGGATGTCGCATCCTGCTGAACCAGCGGATGCCCGCCCACGAATGAAACGCGGGGCGGAAGCAGCTCGCCCGCCCAATGGAGGATAGAACGCTTTGTCGAGCAGGTGTCGGTTACCGTTGCTCCATCTTTTAGGTATCGAGAGATGTTTTCCAGGACATCGTACGCACCAGACACAGGTGTCGAAATGACGACGATATCGGCATCCCTTACAGCGACGTCGAGGTTCCATTCGGCTTCGTGAACGGCCCCGATCTTTTCAGCTCTGGTGTGGAGGTCTTGATCGCTGTCATACCCGATAACACGGTACTCGTTCGGGTGGTCGACTCGAAGGGACATCCCGATCGATGCGCCGACCTGCCCCACGCCGATTAACGTGATTTGCTTCATGATCTGTTCCTAGTGAAGGATTGAGTGCTGGTTGTTTGGTTGACGATCAGATTAGTTGGAACCGGCGCGGCCCGAGGAGTCACCGCTGTCGTCGATACCGATCTGACGGTTGCGGAGGAAGGCGTCGAGTTCGTCGATCAGTTCCGCCGGTTCGGGATCCTGCGCCGCTGTTGCCTCGGAGTCGTACCGTTCCTCGAGGGTCTTGACGTATTGAAGCACATCAGGTTGGTTCTTGAGCGCCGTGCTGATCTTGCTAGTGAAATCCTCGGAATCGGCCTCGAGTTCTTTTGTATCGACGTCAAGCGATGCGAGTTTGGCGATTTCACGCACGATCGCGAGGGTTATCGCCGGATTGTGCGCCACCTGCAAATAGTGAGGAGCATGCCCCCAAATCGAAACGGCTTTGACCTTGCGCTTGTCGAAGGCGTCGATAGTTGCGGAGGTCATCCCTGAAGGGCCTTCATAGTTTGGTCTTGGATACTCAATGTGCTGATATCGAGGACCGAGGCCTTCGTGAATAGTCGTGCAGAGCACGCGTGGCTTTCTGGTGTGAGGGACCGAGTCCAGCAGCGCTCCGATCGTCGCCAACATGTTGACACCGACGGCGTTCGCGAGATCGGTTACGAGACTGGTGTATGCGCGCCAACGGAGGTTGGGCTCGATCCCAATCATCGCGACGATGTCGGGCGATGAAGATTTGTCAGACTTCCAGTAGAAGAATTCGTTTTTGGGCCAATTCAGCTGACGAGCCCCGTTTCGCCCGTTTTGAACCACGGGCCTCTGGTCGGTAAATACGTAGAAGTCTTCAGCGTCGATCTCAGCGAACTTAGTTGCACCGAGATCACGAACAACATGCCTCAAGGCGCGCGTCGCCGACTCGGCGGCATCGGACCATCCTGACCATGCAGTGAGCAAGAGTGCGTCGTCGAGTTGCGGTTGTTCGGAAATAAGTAGTTGATCGCTCAATTGACGCGTCTCAGGAAATAGGCCCGGTGGATGTGGATTAGTGCGAGTCTAGCGCTAGCCAAGAACGACCCCTGCCGCTCCCAAATCACACAGACGATTTCTTCATGTCGCGAACCGGGCAAACACTCTATCCTCCCTCCGGCTGGAGCGATCCAGACGTCCAAGAGAGGCTGCCGATTCGTAATCACCTTTGATCTCAGAGGGTATTCTCAAACCGTGACTTACGATACGGCGGAAGAAAAAGCCTTATCATGAGGCTCAAACCCACGCACCAGCTTCTCTTATTACTCACTCGTTATCGGAGGTGACACCATGGGCAACGATCTCAACGCAATAGCAAACGCAATGGTCGCACGCGGCAAAGGAATACTCGCTGCCGACGAATCGACCGGCACCATCGGTAGACGCCTCGCTTCGATAAACGTCGAAAACATCGAGCCAAACCGACGTGCCTGGCGCCAGCTTCTCATCACCACCGAAGGCTATGGCAAGTACATCAGCGGGATTATCCTTTACGAGGAAACCCTCAAGCAAGCATCTGACGATGAAACTCCGTTCGTCGAGATCCTGAGAAACGAAGGAGTGATTCCCGGCATCAAGGTCGACAAGTCCACCAATCCTCTGGCCGGGTCGCCCAATGAATCGACGACGGACGGACTCGATGGCCTGCGCGAACGCCTCGACGAATACCGAGAACTCGGCGCCGAGTTCACCAAGTGGCGGGCGGTAATCACGATCGGCGACCACATCCCTACGGACTACTGCATCAACGTAAACGCGCACGCGTTAGCCCGTTACGCCGCGCTCTCACAAGAAGCCGGACTCGTCCCAATCGTAGAGCCGGAAGTCTTGATGGACGGTGACCACTCGATCGAGGAGTGCGACGATGCAACCGACCGCACTTTGCAGCGTGTGTTCCAAGAATTACGAGAGCAGAACGTCGACCTTGAAGGCATGGTTCTGAAGCCCAACATGGTCCTAAGCGGAACCGACGCACCAGACCGAGCAGTTGCCGAGACAGTCGCTCGAGCGACAATCGACAACTTCAATCGCAACATACCTGCTGCAGTACCGGGCATCGCCTTCCTTTCGGGAGGTCAGGGCGACGAAGAGGCAACAGTGAACCTCGACGCCATCAACAAACTCGCCAACGCCGAAGGAGCGCCTTGGGAACTCTCTTACTCCTACGGCAGGGGTCTCCAACAGACACCGCTACAAACTTGGTCGGGCGATCCGGCGAACATCCCGGCAGCACAAGCCGCCTTCATCGAACGCGCAACGGCGACCGCCGCTGCACGCGAGGGTAAGTACGCTTGATCATGCGAGACGAGATCTCGTCCGCAATTGAATCGCGAAAACAAGAGATCGTCTCCACACGGCGATTCCTGCACGCGCGTCCCGAAACCTCGTTTGAGGAACACGACACCGCCGCCTACATCGCCGATCGTCTTCGAAACGCGGGCTATGAGTTAACCGAGAACATCGGCGGCACCGGACTCGTAGCTGAGATTGCAGGCGATAAACCTGGCAAGACCCTCGTAATCAGAGCCGACATCGACGGTTTGCCGATCGATGAACTGACGGGCCTTGAATTCGCCTCAACAAACGGCGCGATGCACGCCTGCGGCCACGACGGCCACATCACCATGGCCCTCACCGCAGCCGAAATCATTGCGCAGCTTCGCCACGAATTGGCGGGAAAAATCATATTCGTCTTCCAGCCGGCCGAAGAGTTAGCCCAGGGCGCAAATGCAATGATCGACGACGGTGTGATGGAGCATCTAGACGCCGACGCGGTTATTGGGACGCACCTCTGGAATCAGACGCCTTCGGGATACGTCGGAGTGAACCAGGGGACCGTTTTCGCCGGCGCCGACATGTTCAAGATCCTAGTCAGAGGCCATGGGGGGCACGGCGCGATGCCGCACCTCACGGTCGACCCAGTCGTCGCAGCAGCACAGATCATCAACACATGTCAAACGATCGTCGCCCGCGAAATACCGCCTCACGAAATGGGAGTCGTCACATTTGGCAGCGTTCAGGGCGGTTCGGCAGCAAACGTCATTGCAGACCAAGTCGAAGTGTTGGGAACAGTCCGCGCCTATAACGCCGATACTCATCAGAAAATCCTCGCCGCGCTCCATCGCATCGTGCCGAAAGTCGCAGAGTCGTTGCGGGCGGAGGCTACCTACGAAACGATGGCCGGGTCGCCGCCTGTCGTCAACAATCCTGAGATCGCCAACTGGGTATCTGGATTGGCGATGCAGGTCGCCGGGGAAGATTCGGTAGGCCAGATCGACCCCATCAGCGTCGGCGACGACATGGCAGAATTCATGAACCGAATCCCCGGCACCTACTTCATCCTAGGGGCCTCAAAGCCCGGTACCGAAGGTCACCACAACGCGAAGTTCGACTACGACGAAGCGTGCCTTCCTATCGGCACCGAGATATTCGTCCGCGCCGCGTTCGATATTCCCAACATTCCGACCGCCTGAACTGACTCGTAAGTCAGATCAGTAAACGGCCGCCGCGCCGCCATCGACGTTCACTGCCGCGCCCGAGATGTAACTCCCGCTCTCTGAACACAGGAACGCGATCACGTCGCCGGCCTCTGAAGCCTCGCCTATCCGGCCCAGAGGTACGCCGCCGCCGAACGTGTCCCAGTGATCATCCAATGAGTAGGAAGGGTCGTCGGCGTTCATCGCCTCCCATCGGCGGCGATGTTGACGACTCTTCAGAACACCCACGCATACGGTGTTCACACGAATGCCGTACTCGCCAAACTCCTTCGACCACGCCTTTGTAAGCGAAATGCCAGCCGCACGAGACAATGATGTCGGCTGACTTCCACCAGCCGCAGCTTTTCCGCCAGGCGTCGTGGTGTTGCAGATCGCAGCCGCACTCGACTTTTTTAGGTGAGGCAGGGCGTACCGAGTCATATAAATAGCGCCTTTCACCTTTAACGAAAAGTCGATATCCAACTGCTCAATCGTCATGTCTTCGAAACGCGACGCCGACGACGTGCCAGCATTGTTGACTAAAATGTCGATCCCGCCGAATTTCTCGGCAACACCGTTCATCATCTCTTTCACTGCATCCTCGTTCGAGACATCGGCAGGAGCCGCAATCACCTCACCCCCTCCTGCACTATTCAACTCGGCGGCGACGGCTTCCAAGTCCGACCTCGTTCGCGAAACCAGTGCAACATTCGCGCCCTCCATCGCGAACCGTGCTGCCGCAGCTTTGCCAATTCCATCGCTTGCGCCCGTAACAACCGCAACTTTGCCTTCAAGTCCTAAATCCATCTCTGCGATCCTCTGTACCTAATTCCGTTTCCAATTCAGCTTAAGGGCTAAACTTGCTCGACACCATCGAATTGATTAAGCGATAGCTTTGAGATTTGCCCGTGAAGCCGTTATACATTATCGTGAAATCTCGGCGCATAAACGCGAAACGACAAAGTGAGGCAATGTGACCAACGCCGGCAACAACGAGACATCTTCTGAAACGAAACAATCGATCGGTGCGTCGAGACCAGTTCCGCGCCGAATGATCCTTGGACCTGGACCCAGCTCCGCCAACCCTCGTGTGCTGAGGGCGTTGTCGCAGCCCATCATTGGATACCTCGACCCCGCATACTTCGAGATCCTCGACGACGTGTCGAAAATGCTCCAGCACGTCTTCATGACCGAACAGACGACGATGGTTGTCGCCGGAGCGGGTTCGGCTGGTATGGAAGCAGGACTCTCAAGCATCCTCGAACGTGGCGACAAAGCGATAGTTTGCGCCAACGGTTTTTTCTGCGAGCGTCAAATTCTGATGTGCGAAAGGCTCGACGTGGAGGTAGTCAGAGTCGATACAGAGTGGGGGAAACCTGTCGATCCTGAAGCCTTGGAAAAAGCCCTCAAAGAGAATCCAGATACCGTGCTCGTCTCCGCAATTCACGCCGAGACTTCGACCGGTGTTCTGCAAGACGTCTCAACGCTCGCGACACTCGCCCATCATCACGACGCGCTGTTCATGACTGACGTCGTGACATCCCTCGCCGGCACTCGAGTTGACTTCGACGATTGGGGTGTCGACTACGCGTACGGTGGATCCCAGAAATGTCTCGCAGCACCCCCAGGGATAAGTCCAGTGGCGGTGTCCGATCGGGCCCTCCATCACATCCGAAATCGCAAAACACTTCCAAGCTCTTGGTATTTAGACCTTGCGTTGATCGCCGACTACTGGGGGCCGTATCACGTCCACCATCACACCAGCCCGGTCAGCATGATATACGGCCTTAGAGAAGCATTGGCGCTAGTTGAGGAAGAGGGAATTGAGACCCGGTGGTCTCGACACCAGAGGGTCGCCGATGCGCTCCGGGCCGGACTCGCTGCCATAGATCTCGACTCGCCAGTCGATGAAGCCGATCGTCTAAATCAACTGACCGTCGTAAACCTTCCTGACGGCGTGAGCGACATCGAACTTCGCAACGCGTTGCTGAACGAGTACTCGATCGAAGTGGGCCGAGGTCTCGGCCAGTTCGCGGGCAAAGTTATTCGCGTCGGCCTCATGGGAGAATCGTGCGTGCCGGCAAACGTCTTCGCGCTGCTAAACGCTCTAGAAGCGATTCTTCCGAGGCTCGGCTACGAAGTCGGTCACGGTGCGGCCATCGCCGCGGCCGCTCAAGAGTTGGCGCCTCTGCCATCTCCCGCATACACTGTCTGACCGTAATCGCCGCCCGTTAGGTACGCTTCGTCAAGCATCTCGACGACGTACTTCACGTCTATGTCGCTTCCTGCACGTCTCAATGCGTTCGTCAATTGGAGCGCGCAACCAGGGTTTCCAGTCGCCATGACTTGGGCTCCCGAATCGACGATGTTCCGCGCCTTGCGGTCGCCCAGCTGCAACGACATCTCCCGCTGCGAAATCGAGTAAGTGCCCGCAGATCCGCAACACACTGCTCCTTCCGACATCTCGACGAGTTTCAAGCCAGGGATGGAACTTAACAAGCCGCGCGGAGCATCGTGGACGCGTTGCGTTGAGAGAAGATGACAAGGATCCTGGAACGTGACCGTTTTGTCGATTGTCCCCGTCGGAGCGGTGATCCCCAAGTCCGACAAAAACTCATGGACATCCCGCGTCTTTTTGGCCAGTAGAGCAGCGTCATCATCGCCCGGCAAGAGCTCCTCATACTCCTTCATCGTCGAGCCGCAACCGGCGGAAACCGAAACCACTGCGTCGGGGTTCATCCGCAACAGCGACTCAACGTTACGCTTCGCCATCTCTCGAGCTGTTGATCGTTCCCCGGCGTACATGTTCAGCGATCCACAACAACCTTGATCCGCCGGGACATGCACCTCCACGCCGTTATGCACCATGACTCTTACAGCGGCTTCAAGAGCATCCGCGTGCATCATCGTCATCACGCAGCCCGCCAACATCGAGACCCGAGCCCTAATCACACCCATCGGCTTAACCACTCGTCCGTCGGCGATAAATATCTCGTCGCCCATCTCCGGCATCGAAGCATCAAGATGATCCATATCGCCGGGTAGAGCATTCAATAAACCACTGCTCCGAAACGCCGAGCGAACACCTGAACGCTGGTAGAACTTCGTAACCTTGCCAAACGTCCTGAGGAGAGTAGGGCTCGGAAGAATCTTATTGAAACCGACCTCTCGGGCGATTCGCTCTTTCAACGGCCGCTCCACACGATCCTTCATCTCGGCACGCGTCGCCATCATGATCTTTCCGTAAGGCACGCCAGAGGGACACGCCGGCTCGCAGGCCCGACACTGCAAACACAAGTCCCAATGTCGAGTCACGGTAGGAGTCATCTCCAACCGGCCTTCGTTGACGGCTTTCATGAGCGTGAGTCTGCCCCTCGGAGACTCGGCCTCCAGGCCTGTCTCCAGATAAGTGGGACACGCGTTCAGACAGAACCCGCACTGGACGCACTTGTAGAGGTCTTCCTCTTCGGGTCCATCGGCGGAGATGAAACCCCGTCTTTTAGATTCTCTCGTAGTGATTAGATGTCGCCTCCGCCTCAAATCCTAAACGCGTACCGGCCTCGATTAAGCACCCGATGCGGATCGAATTCGCGCTTCATCTGCTTCATGAGTCGACTGGCACCGTCATCAATCCCAAACACATCGATGCTCTTCTTTGCCTCAGCCGGACACTCTTCTATCAATGCTGAACCACCAGAACGCCGAGCAACCTCGATACATTCACCCGCAAATCTGGAGGCAAAATCCGCCTTTACGTTATCCAGTGCCACTGTTACAGACCCGTAACCGACATCCACAAATCCTGCGAAACCATCACCTAATCCCTCATGATCGGCGAACCGTTTGAGTTTGCTCAACACTCTCAATGAATCGCCCGGCTTCAACGCAAGCTGCGCCCGAAACGAACTGCTCTGGATCGGAAATTCCATGTGGCCCCACGACTCGCCGTCCGCTCCGCGGTCCAGTCGTTCATATCCCAGCGCGGGCACAGTGCCGGCCAAACCCGTCAACTCTTGAACCTGACGCTCGAGCGAGGCGCTCGAACCCCCAATCTTCACGAGCAAAAGCATGTCGGCGCCTTGAGAGTCGTCACCAGAATCCATATACCGATCAGCTGCCAGATCCCGGATCATCCCGGTAGCCCGACCGCCAACGTATAGACGGGCAGATTCCACGTTCAGATTCCGCATCGAAATCTCTCTCGCCGCTTCGTTCGCAGCATCAACCTGATCGAACCACAAAGCAACAGTCCTGCTCGATCTTGCCACTGGAACCAGCTTCAATGCGACTTCCACAATCACACCCAAAGTCCCATAAGCGCCCGTGTGCAACCTATGCAAGTCAAAGCCCTGGACGTTTTTGACGACCCGGCCTCCGCTTTTCGTCTCGGTGCCATCCGCCAGTACCACTCGGATTCCGATCATCCAGTCGCGGATGCCGCCGAACATCGGTCGCATTTGACTCGGCGCATTGGAGGCTACGGAGCCACCGATCGTGGCATCATCCATGCGCGGAACCAGAAAAGGGAGGCGCTGTCCTTGATCTCTCAATGCTCGGTCCAACTCGCCGACGCGGACGCCAGCGTCGCACACTACTGTCATATCACCAGCCACGTGTTCGATGTTTCCGCCAAACTCGTCTAGGTCCAACGCCACGTCGTACGCCTCGGGGACATTACCGGCACCCATGCGCGTGCCTCCGCCCCAGGGAATCACCGCGCGCTTCTCCCGATGAGCACCCGACAAAAACGAGCTTAGCTCCGACACCGAGCTAGGCTTAACGACTTCTCCCGGAGTCAACCCATCAACGTCGAAACGCATTGATCCCAACTAGCTCCTACTCCAGCGAACAATTGAACTGCCAGTTGATTCCGAACTTGTCAGTGCACGATCCGAAGTAAGCGCCCCAGAACATCTCGCCTACAGGCTTCGTCACAGTACCGCCATCAGAAATCTTGGCGAACTGCTCATCCATCTCCTCCCTGCTCGAAGGTTCAATCGAGATTGAAAAGTTGTTGCCTTGCTCCGGCGGCGGACCGAAGGTGGAGGGCATATCGCTGCCCATCAAAATCCCACCACCGAGCGGGAACGAAACATGCATCACGTCATCCAACTCGTCGCCCGCGATCCCCATTTCCCCTGGGCCCTCTCTGAATGTGGTGATCGAAGCAAATTCGCCGCCGAATACAGAGCGATAAAACTCAAAGGCGTCCCGGCAGTTGCCGTTGAAGTGAATGTAGATGTTCAGGCCCAATTGGAACTCCTTGTTGGGGTCAATTCGGGAACAATCAGTTACGCGACCATCTTACCGCGCACGTGCCGGGCAGCTTCAGAATCCGATGACTCGTTAGGAAGAGTCCGACAAAAGTCGGCTATGACAAAAAGGCGAACACCCTCGTCTCTCCCCGGGAGAGTCTTGAAAAACTGTCCGTCATCCTCCCCGCGCAGCGGGGTGCTGCGACGGAGCCGCATGATTTGCGGCCCACTCGAAGCCCGCCGAAGGATCTGGGAGGTGCAGAAAAACATATGCATCCAGGCCAACTGAACCGAGGACAGCGTGGTACCCTCTCGGGCGTCTGGATTGCGGCCCTCGCCGCAATGACGGGATTATTTCAGACTTCGCCAACAGGTCAAAGGGATTGTCACCTCTCCCGCCCGGTTGATTCACTCGCGGGCCTCAACCTCCGCATACGTCGTCCTGATGCTTTCGCTCGCCGCTGTCGCTTCCACCAACGCCTCTACGGGCACTTCCTCATTCCACGCCCTTAGGTTTGCGAGAAGTTGCTCCTCCGTCCGCGCACCGACGATGCATGAAGTCACTGTCGGGTTACCGATCACCCACCTCAATGCCAACGCGCTCGGTTTCACTTCAAACTTATCCGCAATCCCAACTATCCGCTCCATAGCGTCGAACATAGGCCGCGACCAGTAGAGTTCGCGATACCACTCCCACGCTTTAAAGGCGTCTGAAAACCGGCCGCCTGGTTCAGCCTGGAAGTTCCGATGCTTACCGAGAAGGAATCCGCCCGCTTGCGGCGAATAAACGATGACACCGACTCCGAACTCGGCACACGCTGGAAACAGTTCTCTTTCGGCATCCCGGATGAGCAGGTTGTACTTGGGTTGAAGGCAATCGAACCTGCGGGCGCCTAGCTTGTCAGCCTGCCACAACGCCTCGACCAGATGATAGCCGGCGAAGTTCGAGACGCCGATGTAACGCGCCTTTCCGCTCTCGACCACGTCGCTGTAAGCCTGCACCATCTCATCCATCGGCACTTGGTTTTGGAATCTATGGATTTGATAGAGGTCCACGTAGTCCGTCCCCAGCCTCTTCAGCGAATCATCGATCGATTGCATCACATACTTGCGGTTGATGCCCTCGGCGTTCGGCCCCTCACCAACTCTGCCGCTCCCCTTCGTAGCCAACACGACTTCCGATCTCCGACCCTTCAGGAATTTACCGATGACCTCCTCCGAACGACCGTCGCAGTAGGTGTTCGCAGTGTCGATGAAGTTCACACCGCCGTCGAATGCCGAACCCATGATTCTGAGCGATTCTTCGACATCGGTCTGACCCCCGAAGTTATCGCCGCCGATGCAGTACTCCGAGACTTTTAGCCCAGTGCGGCCTAAGCGAACGTAATTCATCTCGATGTCGCCCCTTGTGAGACGTGAAAAAGAGTCCACGTCATCCTGTGCCTGTTGCAAGTCATACTGAGCCTTTCGCACGTCATCCTGAGCCCGTCGAAGGATCTGGGGCGGAGCGGCCAGATGGTCGTCATCGAGCAAAGGGGTATTGAGTTTGAAAGTTCCGTAGTGGTTCGGTCTTCCAGAGCTGCCGGACGTTCCCGGCCGTCTGGGTTGCCCCGACCAGAATCGGGGCCCCAATGACGAACCACTTTGCACACATCTCCTTGTGTGGGAAGTGTCAAGGTACAGACCACCCCGGTAGGGATCGGCGCGTAATTCATCTCTGAAACCTCGGCTAGGTCGATTTGGTGGCGGTCGGTTGCGGATTCGCCGCCCTTTGTACCTCCGCGTAGGTGGCTCTAACCGGGTCGCTGGCCTCGGTCGCTTCGGCCAAAGCCTCATCCGGAACCTCTTCCTCCCACGCAGCCAAATTCTCCTTCAGCTGATCAAGAGTGGCGGAACCCACAATGCATGAAGTTACCGCGGGATTCCTTATCACCCACCTTAAAATCAATGCGTTGGTGGACACGCCATATTTGTCGGCAACACCCGAAATGCTCTTCACGACATCTAGATTCCGCTCCGACCAGTAGAAATCGCGATACGACTCCCAGTGCCTAAACGGTGCCGCATACCGAGTTCCCGGCTCTGCGTCTAAGATTTGGCGCGTACCCAACAAGAGTCCGCCTGCTCGCGGGGAATACGCCATCACCCCCACGCCGAACTCTGAACACGCCGGCAACAGCTCCCGTTCTTGATCCCGAACCAGCAAGCTGTACCTATTCTGGGCGCAGTCGAAACGACGCGCTCCTAACCTGTCGGCTTGCCAAAGAGATTCAACTAACTGATAGCCCGCGAAATTCGCTACCCCGATGTAGCGCGCCTTTCCCGCTTCCACTATGTCGCTGTAAGCCTGAACAAACTCATCTATCGGGGAATCGCTGTGGAAATTGTGGATCTGGTAGAGATCCACATAGTCAGTGCCGAGCCGCTTCAGTGAATCGTCGATCGCCTGCATCACATACTTGCGATTGACCCCCCTTAGGTTCGGACCGTCGCCGAGCCCACCGCTTCCCTTGGTCGCCAACACAACGTCGTATCGTCGACCTTTCATGAAGCGCCCGATGATCTCTTCCGATCTGCCGTAGGTATAAACGTTTGCGGTGTCGATGAAATTCACACCGCCATCGAAAGCCGCTCCCATGATCCGCAACGCTTCGTCCTCATCCGTCAAGCCCCCAAAGTCGTCGGCACCGATGCAGAACTCGGAGACCTGTAGCCCGGTGCGACCTAGCCGAACGTGATTCATCGGGCTACGGCTCCTTGCGCCACCAACGCCGCTGTACCGACCGCGCCACCGGAGATCGGCGGGTAGTTCATAGTCGACACTTCCGCAAAATCATCCGCGATGGCTCTCACCTCGGCCATCACCTCATCTGGCACCGGATCTGCCCAAGCATCCAGGATCCCTTCAAGCTGATCCATGCGCCTTGCGCCAAAGATCGGCGCCGTTACACCAGGCGTCTCGCCGACCCATTGCAGCGCCAGCTTGAGCAGCGGCTCACCGTGGGCTTCGGCCACCGCCGATAGGCGTGCAACAGTCCCTTGACGGGCGTCGTCGCCATAGCGCGTCTTCAGCACGCCACCCCTTTGGTCGTCACGCGTCCCAAACTTCGAGTCTTCGACATATGATCCCGTGTGCTTACCGGTGAGCATTCCGCTTGCGAGGGGGGAGTAAGGCACTACTGCGATGCCGTGCTTCATCGCGAATGGGATCATCTCCTGCGCCAAGCCCGGTTGCAAGATGTTGAAGACGCTCTGGATGGCCTCGAACCGGTAGAGATTCCGCACGTCCGATACCCATAACGCCGATGCCATGACCCAAGTCGGAAAGTTCGAAGCGGCGCCGTACAAAACCTTGCCCTGATGAATTAGATCGTCCACCGCTCTCAACGTCTCCTCGACCGGCGTTTCGGAATCCCAAGAGTGACAGTAAAGCAGATCGATCCTGTCTGTCTTCAACCGCTTCAACGACCCTTCGACGGTGCGCACGATGTGATACCTCGACGCGCCAATGTCGTTAATGCTTTCGCCGACCTTCGATCGATACTTCGTCGCCAGCACCACCTCGTTACGTCGGCCTGAATTCCTGAAGTAGTTGCCGATGACGCGCTCGGAATCGCCGATCGAGTACGAGTCAGAAGTGTCAATGAAGTTGATTCCGGCGTCGAAAGCGGCAGCCATGATGCCGTGCGAAGTCTCTTCATCGCAGCCGTAGGGATTGCCGAAACTGTCTGAACCGAGACAAAGGTTAGAGACCTTTGTACCGGTCCGGCCGAGTTTCACGTATTCAATTGAAATGGTTCCGCCTCCACATGCTTTCCACTGATATTATCCGCCCTCAATCCCTCACGAGACGGCCGCGATTCCCGAATTCGCGGAATGTCGCATGTGTGCGAAAATTCTTGCGACGGCTTTTTCGGCATCGTGACATTTTGGAACAAACCGTATCTAAACGCGTATCCAATCCCTTGGCAGCAATACCTGCCTTGTTGTTGTGCGGATTCTGGGCGATATTCTCATCATGTAACGCTGATGTGCCGACCTCAGTGTTGGAGGGGGTAGAGGTCGTCAAGACGATACCTGCGACAGAGGTCGGAGATAACCCTGAACAGATTGATGTTGATGGCCCGCCGATGGGTGGTGTGCTTGCGGCACCGCTGTATTGGTGTCAGATTCCAGACCCGGCAATCGATCATGCTATAGAGGGAATCTCAATCGTGTCGGCGCCGTTGGTAACTGAAATTCATGCCGGTCTGACGAGGATCTTTGACGACCCCGACGCACCGGTGCAGATGGAGCTAGCCGATTCATATGAGGTCAAAAACCAAGGACTCGAATACACCTTTATGTTGCGGCAAAACCTGAAGTTCAGCGACGGAAGTTTGTTGACCGCGCTCGATGTCAAATGGAGCTGGGAGCGCGCCATCGGCAAGTCGGTGACCGCGAGCCGCGCCCGCGACGTCTTCGGGCTGGTTGAGGGTGCTGCTGCCATCGTTCGGGGCGAAAGTACCGATCTGGTGGGAGTTCGTGTCGTCGATGACCGCACGCTCAAGGTGCAGCTGACGCGACCCCGCGCCGACTTCCTGGCATTGCTCGCCGATCCTGTGGCGTCAGTGTTACAGCGGGAAAACGTGCGTCTTTGGGGTATCCAATGGGAGAACGGAGACGGATTCACGACAGACGGCAGATTTACAGAGGACACCATGCCAGTAGGTGCCGGCCCATTCAAGCTAATTGATTATTGGATCGGTTCGGAACCGGGGCACTGCGCAATCGCAAGAAACCCACACTATTGGGGACGCAAAACGTACTTAGACGGCGTATTGTTTCGCCCTGATGCGATGAACCGAGAGTCAGACTCGGATGACTCGTTGACAGTGAGCACCGATCCGCAGGCGTTTGCGCAACGTGAAACGGACTACGAATCCACCGGTTTCATGATCGAACAATTGAATCCGGAAGTTGAGATTGAAGTTGATGGCGCCAAAACCTTGGAAGCCAATTTCGCGCCCACAATTTCCTTCTTGGTCTTGAACGCGGCGGCACCTCCATTCGATGACGTTCATTTTCGCCGTGCCGCCGCCGCCAGCGCAGACGTCGAGTCACTCGCGTGGCAAGGTACCGAAACTCCGAGGCTGATCACCGACGACTTGACCACCCTCGAACTGGAGAATATCTACACCGGATACGACATGGAAAAGGCGATGTCCGAGTTGACGGCATCAAAATATGCAGCCAGCGATGATGTTTGGGTAGCCAATTACTTGGCGCCGTCGTTTCAGCTTTTGTACGAAGTTGAAAAGATATTCGATGCTTGGAGCGAATTATTGAATTTAAACGTCGTGACGGATCTTGACGGACTTAACATTCTCGACGAATTCGACGGCAGGATGAACGATAAATATCACGTCCGGATATTCCACGTGTCACCATCCCACCCGGATCCAGCAACCGTTCTGCGGACGATAACGTCGCCATTCGGCGAAATCAACAAGGCTCCGGAGTTCGTTGCATTGGATGAGATGATGGCAATCGCCGCAGTCGAGCCAGACGCTGTGAAGCGGCATGAGATGTATCTAGAAATCGAGAGGTACCTAGCTGATCAAGCGTTGGTGATACCTATTGAGGTGTTCACCAGCGGTGAAACGTATCGTGTCCATCCCTGGGTGCACGACTTAAATGCACCTAAGTATCCCGGCACAATGTTCCACGATGTGTGGCTTGACAAAAGTGCTCCTCATCGGGAATTGCCCAACCCGTGAAATGACAACCCATCGGCAGTCTAGTTCCGACAGACGGAAGCATCCTCCGGTAGAAGGGCCACAGCTAAACTCGCGGACACAGCCAAGCCCTCAATTCAGATCAACCCATCTGCCCAATGCGTACGACTCCATCGCCGCATCCACCAATCGTGCAGCCTGGAATCCCGCGTCGAAGCCGGTGTCGATCAATGACTGATCTCCACTCAGAGCCGCCTTGACGAAACGCTCGTAGGGCTGGGCATGAGCTTCGCCAGGATCTAGCTGCTCCAGCGGCCCATGATCTCCGCTGTTGCCCAGGAGTCCATAAACCCCGTCGGTCATGATCCTTCCACGTGATCCCGAAACGTCTACACGCACTCCTTGGCTGGTGCCAGTTCCGCGAGAGACGAAACTCGTGTGCGCAATGGTGTAGGACCCATTCACATGCTCCATCATGAACGCCGACGAGTCGGGTACCACAACCTCCAGGTGATCCTCCATGTCACCCACGCTCCGACTCTTTTCGGCGGTGTTCAGAAGAGATACGATCCGCGCCACCTCACCGTTCAGGAAGCGCGCCATATCGAAGACATGGATGAGCTCATAAACAGTGCCGCCGCCTTCTCCTTCGGCGAATCTCCAAGCTAGAGCATCGGGTCGAACGTCGCTCTGAAGCGTCATGCCCCAGAAGATGTTCGTGTGATAGGTATCACCTACATACCCCTCTTCGAGATATCGTTTCATCCGTCCCGCAGACGTCCTGCCGCGCTGATTGAAGTTTGTGGCGTGGACGACTCCCGCTTTCTCGGCGGCATCCAGCATCTCCCTGCAATCCGAAGCCGTCAGCGCCAACGGCTTTTCGCACAACACTGGTCTCCCAGTCGCGATCGCATCTAACGCGTATCGCTTATGCGAGGAAGTCGGCGAAACGATATCGATCGCATCAACATCCGGATCAGCGAGCATCAACCGGTGATCGGTGTAACCACGTGGCACATCCCACCTGTCCTGCATCTCCTTCAGCGCATCTGTTGATCGACGCATGAAGGCGACTACCTCCACCTCGGGAATCTCCGCGAACGCGTCCATGTGGCGTTCGGCGAATGGGCCGGCGCCGATTATTCCTATTCTCAGTTTTCGGCTCTCGGTCAAATCCGAACCTCCTTCTTAACATTGAAGAGCCAATGGACTCCCCTCTCCCTTTGGGGAGAGGATTCAGGTGAGGGGGATGCACAAAGCATCCATTCATCACACCGCTTGCAGTGGCCCTGAGGCTGGCCTGAACGCCTGTTCGGATATCCCGTAAGCCTCGCCGTGAATGGCGCCGCCTGGGAACACCTTGCCCGGATTGAACCTGTCTCCGGCACCGAACGCGGGCCTCAACTTCGCCATCGTCGCCAAATCTTCCGGCGTAAACACCAGCGACATGTAAGCCTGCTTCTCGATGCCGATCCCGTGCTCGCCACTCAGAGCGCCACCAGCTTCGATGCAAGCCTCCAAAATTCGCTCGCCGCACTCAATCACGCGCCTGACTTGGGTTCGATCCCGACCATCGAAGAGGATGCACGGGTGCAGATTCCCATCGCCGGCGTGAAACACGTTACCAATGGTTAAACCCAACTCTTCGCCGATCTCCCGCACCTGACGCATCACGTCCCGGAGCTTGGTCCTAGGCACGACCCCGTCGACCAAGTAGTAGTTCGGGGCGATGGTCCCGAAGGCACCGATCGCTCCCTTCCTAGTGGCCCACAACTCTGCACGCTCCTCCTCGTCCTCTGCCTCACGGATCTCCGAAGCCCGGTTTTCAGCGCATATGCCACGAACTCGTTCCGAGTCTTCGTCAACCGACTCGCGGAGCCCATCCACCTCGACGATCAGTACGGCCTCAGCATCGTCCGGATAACCGGGGTGATAGACCGGTTCGCAGGCATCGATAGTCACTCGATCCATCATCTCCAGAGCAGAAGGCACCATACCTGCAGCAACGATGTCGGAGACCGTCTGCGATGCATCATCGAGTGATGGGAACGCCGCCAGCATCGTGCGAACAGCTTCGGGCTTCTTCATCAGCCGCACGGCCACCTTGGCCACGATGCCCAAGGTGCCTTCTGACCCGATAAACGCACCTCTCAGGTCGTAGCCAAAACCCTCTCGGGTCTCGCCTCCCAGCCAAACGCGCTCCCCGTTGGCCAATACGACTTCTATTCCCAGAACGTGATTCGTCGTAACACCAAGGGCCAAACAATGAGGCCCGCCTGCATTCTCGGCGACGTTGCCGCCGATGGTGCAAGCCTTCTGCGAGGAGGGATCGGGCGCGTAGTACAGCCCGTAAGGCTCGACTGCCTGCGATAACTCGATATTCACTAAGCCAGGCTCGACAATCGCCACTCGATTTTCGACATCCACCTCAAGCACCTTGTTGAGCCGCGTCACGGGCATCACAACCGAGTTGTGAAGCGGAACGGCGCCTCCGCTCAACCCGGTTCCGGCGCCGCGGGGGACGATGTACGCATCGTGTTCGTTCGCCGCCTTCACGCATCTCGCCAACTCATCGGCGCTACCAGGCAAGACGACCGCCGCCGGGGCTGAACGGTCGATCGAGCCATCGTACTCGTAGAGGATCAAGTCCTCCGATCGCCAGATCACATACTCGTCGCCAACGATCTGAACGAGTTCCTCGATGAGTTCCGCGCTAATCTCCGTTGAAGTTGCCATCAGAATCGTTTCGCCTCAGCTCTGAAGTACCCTCTCCCATCCGTGGGAGAGGATTAAGGAGAGGGGGACCGGGCGGAACATGGGGCAGGGCATCACACCTTAGCCGTTCTCATCCATGAATTTTTGGGCGCTGTTCATCAACAACTCGTGAATCCACACCGAACTCATGATGTCGCCGCTCATGTACCTGCCTTTGCTCCGTATATATGCCGACAACTCGTCCGCTGCCTTCACAACATCGGGATGCTCGCATTCTCCCGGGTAACCGATCCCCTGCGCAAAGTCGTTCATCCCAATCCCGAAGTAGTGGATGCCTTCGACCGCCAAAATGTCGTCGATGTTGTCGATCGATCCCTGGTCCTCTAGCAGCGCACCCACGAGCATGTTGTCGTTAGCTTGTTGATAGAAATCTCGTTTGTCTCCCCATGCATCTGGAGTGAACGAGTAGTTCGTGCCTCGATTCCCACCGAACGATCGATGGCCTATAGGCCCGAAGTAACAAGCATCGACCAACTTCTCAGCATCCTCACCGGTTGCTATGTGTGGTCCCATGATGCCTTGAACACCTCGATCCAGGTACTGGAGGATGTGCGATGCCTCTACATTCTCGACACGTGCCACCGCGGTCGCGCCCGCCGCTTCGACGGCCCGCGCCATCTCCTCCAACTCTGTGTATCCGAACGGGCCATGCTCCCCATCCAGCCAAACATAGTCGAAATCGAACCGTCCGAGAATCTCAACGTCCCAGACCGATGGGAAGGTCATCTGGTAACCCAGCGCCTTCCGACCCTCCTTCATCGCCTTGATCACTCGATTTTCCCTGACCATCATCTCAGCCATCGTTTAACTCCTGTTTGTCCGCATTGAATCTGATTGATTATTTCGGCGCCTGCGCACCTCATCGAAGCTTAACCGCTGTGCCGTAGGCAAGCATGCTCATGTGCCTGTCGGCGCCATCACTTGTGGGACGAATTGAATCTATTCGCAATCCGATTACGGCATCGGCGCCAATCGCCAAAGCGGCGGTGATCAGTCGATTTACTGCTTCTTGCGTTTTTTCTTCGACATTGGAAGTGCCTCCGCTTCCCAGCTTCTCGGATCCAACCACCAGTCCCAAGTTACTCTCGATCTCTCGCCCGGCTATGAAGTCTGTGGTCGAGAGCAGAACAGGCCGTCCGGCATCGCTGTTCCAAGTCATTGAGAACCTCCGTAGTTGTTGAAATAGTCATCACCTTCACATCAGCTTGACCGCCGTCCCATACGCCAAGATCTCGGCGAAGCCTTGACCCACCGACGAAGTCGTATACCTTGTGCAGGTAATCGCATCGGCTCCCAACTCTTCAGCGGCGTTGATCATCTCCGTAGTCGCTTCCTCACGAGTCTCCTTCAGCAAGTTCGTGTACTCGGAGACCCTGCCCCCGACAACATTTTTGAACGCCGCGGTGATGTCGTAACCGATCCCTCGCGCCCTCACCGCGCTGCCTCGCACCATTCCCAGCACCTCCTTGACCTCCATGCCATGAACGTCGTCAGTAGTAACCACAATCATCTTTTCAACTCCAGTTCAGTTGCCCGTTCGCGATCGTTTCAACGGTAACACCGTAAATCCGTCACTAGTCCTCACTTGTTCTCTCTCTCCGGAGAAGAGAGGGAACATGCCCTAGGTACGTGTTTGGAGTTTTTCAACGGGTTCTTCAAGGGAGAGAAACTATCTTTTGCCGAAAGAAAACCCTATCCTGATAACATCCCAAATGTCCTACCTACGTTAGGCATGCAAAATCCTCGAAACTAATCGGAGAGCAGAAGCGAAATGTACCCGAGCGATATCAGATCGAAACTTGCCAAAGGCGGAGCCGTGCTGGGAACCAGCATGTTCTCCCGCGAACCCCACGTGGCGCACGCCGTCTATAACGTCGGCCCTGACTGGGTCTGGATCGATCAGGAACACAGCCCTTGGGGCACCGAGAGCATCGGCACTATCTGCGTGCAGGGCCGTAACGCCGGATGCGCACCTGTCATTCGAGTTCCTTGGAACGATCCCGGTCACATCAAGAAGGCTTACGACGTCGGCGCCGTAGGCGTGATGGTTCCGCAGGTTGACAACCCTGAGGAAGTCGCCGAAGCAGTGATGTACGGCAAGTACCCTCCGATCGGAGAACGTGGGATCGCGCCCTGGTTCGCGTCATTGATGAACATCACCCAGGACGATGTTCTCGAACACGCAAACAACGAAACTCTCTTGATCCTACAGATGGAGAGCACCGAGGCATACGAGAAACTCGACGACACACTCGCAATCGATGGCTTCGAAGTGCTGTTGGTCGGCCCGACTGATCTTTCAGCCACGCTGGGCATTCCCGGTCAGATCCACCACGACAGGGTGGAGCAGATCATGTCCGACGTCGCCCAGCGGATCAAAGGCACGGGCAAGTTCCTCGCCACGACATTCGGGGACCCAAACGTCTGCCGAAGATGGATAGGTGAGGGATACACGATGATGAACGTGTCCAGCCCTCTCGCCATCGGATGCGGACCGATGGTAGAACTCTTCGCCGAAATTCGAGAGCAATACCCTGGTGAGTAACCCTTCGATCTTTAGTGCCTCTTCGATGACGCCATTGCGCGCGACAAGAGGTGCGGATTGAAGACGATCTTTCTAATTCGCCACGGCGAGACCGACGGCAATGCCGCAGGTCTCGCACAAGGCCACTACGACGAACCCCTCAACAAAGAGGGTAGGGCACAGGCTGAGCTGCTCGCCCAAAGGCTCTTGAACTGGCGGATCGATGCCATCTACTCGAGCGATTCCACGCGCACGGTGCAAACCGCTGAGCCGCTGCTCAGGATGCGGCCAGAGTTGACGATTGAGACTACCTCGGACCTTCGGGAAAAGTTCTATGGCGACTGCGAAAACGCGACTTGGGATGCTCTCAGAACCGAACACCAGGAAACTTTCGAAAGAATGTTAAATCCCGCAGTCGGCTCAGACGTGAGATTCCCTGGCGGTGAGACCGACCGCGAGCACATGCATCGGGTAGCAAGATTCATCGACGAAATTCCTAATCGTCACGATGAAGGCTCCAACATTCTGGTTTTCAGCCATGGCGGCTCAATAAAAGCGGCCGGAGCACACTTGTGTCGGCTCCGCATCCAAGACAAGTGGCGGCTCAAGACCGACAACACCGGCATCAGCAGTGTGATCGACGATCCCACTTGGAGCGACGACGCATGGCAGATCGAACGCTGGAACGATACGAACCACTTGAACGGATTCAGATCGCCCGTTTGACACTTTGATGACGACCTCCGAACAGGCACCGTCACGGAACGCCCGATCGATAGTATTGGTTCGTCACGGGGAGACGTTCGGCAACGTTCAGGACATTGCTCAGGGTCAGTACGACTCATTGCTCACGGAACGCGGGCACCGCCAAGCGGAATCGCTCGCCCGGAGATTTCGCGATTCCCGATTCACCGCTGTCTACTCCAGCGACTTGACAAGAGCGAAAGACACTGCAGCGCCAATTATCGAAGCACTGACCGATCACGCTCTCGAACTCCGACCGGATCTTCGAGAGACTTTGTACGGCGATTACGACAACGTCCCTTGGTCAGAGATTCGAGATAAAGATCCCGATTTCTTCTGGGAATGGATCAGTTGGGAAACCAGGCCGGACGCTCAATGGCCCAACGGCGAGTGCGAGCGGGACATGTGGATACGCGTCGCCAGATTCTCAAACGAAATCGTCCAGACTCATGAAGGTCTCAACGACACCATCCTAGTCATCGCGCACGGCGGCCCCATCCAATCCATGGTCGCCCAACTTCTCGGGTTGCGCATTAGAGATCAGTGGCGGTTCATAATCGACAATGCAAGCGTAACCACATTGACAGAGCACCCCTTCATGCGAAACGTGTGGCAAGCTAAAACATCAAACGATACTTCGCACCTCGGCGCCCAAGCGAGCTAGAAGCCGCGAAATCAGCTAGCGGGGGTTGAGACCCTGACCCGCTTTGGCCGCTTGATTATCGACTGGCCGTGGGAATCCTCGGTCGGACGGTTGTCGCGATTTCGTCACCCGACTCGATTTCCGCAACACGTAGTTCGAAGGTTTTTTGCAGGTTTAGCCATAATTGCGGAGTCGTACCCAGATAGGACGCCAACCTCAATGCAGAGTCCGCAGAGACCCCTCGTTGACCCTTAAGGATGGCCGTGATCCGGTTAGTTGGAACGCATAACTCTTTCGCTAACGCGCTGGCAGACATCCCCAGTTCCTGGAGCTCTTCACCCAATATTTCACCCGGATGAACCGGTCTCATGCCGCTGTGTGATCCCATATCGTTTTCTTCTTCAGTGATAGTCGACAATCTCGACATCGTAGGGGCCTTCGTGGCTCCAGATGAAACAGATACGCCACTGTCGATTGATCCTGACGCTGTACTGTCCTGTGCGGTTCCCCGAAAGTGATTCCAACCGATTGCTACGCAATCCTGCTAGATCTTGCAGTGAACTCGCGTTGTCCAACACAGTGAGCCGACGAACCGCTTGTTCAGCAAAACCGTCGAACCTCGGAATCCGCTGTCCTTCGTAATACCTCCGTGTTCGGCGGTCTTTGAACCCTCGAATCATTATAACGCGTTACGTAACGCGTAACCAATTTGAGTTCCCATTCGTCTTGGAATTTCAAGGTGCCTGCATTTCATGATCCCCTTCACTCAGGCCGAGTGTAAGGAGTTTTATTCCCCAATGATCCAGGCGTGGCAACACCCACTCCCGGAATGGGTGCTTTTCGCCGACTTGGTCGCAGAAGACAGTGACTTACGAAATGTCCCAATCCTGTCAGCCCAGAACGGCGGCATGGAGTTCGTGCATGCCGCCTCGTTCCGGCGAAGGGGTTACATCGTCAATGCCACGCGGTTGGCGGTTGAGCCGCCTTCGCGGCCTTGCCACTCGGCGAACTCGAACGCGTCGTTGATCTGCTCCAGCGGATACTTGTGCGATATCACGTTTGCGACTGGCATTCTATCCTGCACCCGGACCAAGAACTGCAAAGCGGCTTCGATGATCCAAGGGTCGTAGTGCATCGTGCCTAACCACTGGGTTTGATTGCTGATTACCTTAACCGCCGGGAACGTGATGCTCCCTCCACCGATGTTTCCGATGTCGACGTACTTGCCGTTGGTCCGCACCATGTCGAGTCCTTCGAGCGTCGCCGCCGCGATGCCAACGACCTCTACCACCACATCCGCGCCGACGCCGTGAGTCAGCTCCCGGACCCGTTCGACCCGAGACTCCGGAGTCGGGTAGTCCATCATTGAGATCGTGTCCGTGGCACCGCACTTCATTGCAAGATCGAGCCGCGGTTGTTGACCATCGATCACCATTATCCTGGACGCGCCTTTCTCAGCTGCGATCGCGGTGGCGAAGACGCCCAATCCGCCAGCGCCTTGGATGACGACGGTGTCGCCAAAGTCCATCTTGGCACGCTCAAGTCCAAACAACACCTGTGCCAACGCGCAGTTCACTGGAGGCACTGCGTCGGTCGGCAATTCGTCAGGAACCTTGAATATGTAGTGACCGGGCGGTAGATAGTAGTAGTCGGCCATCCCTCCGTCGCAGTAGGGATACTGGTCTAATCCCTGATGGTTCTTTCTCGACCTGTGAGGACATGCGTGATGCTCGCCACGTATGCACCAGTAGCAACGATTGCACGGGTTGAAAAACGGGAAGGCGACGCGGTCGCCTTCTTTCAAAGGCCTTCGAAGCGAATCTGTCTCTGCGCCTTCGGTGATCGAGTGAACCACGCCCGTGAACTCGTGCCCGGTGACGCGTCGGCTCGGCGGACGAGGTGTGTCGCCATCGCCACGCCATCCATGCAGATCTGAACCGCAAATCACCGCGTGCGTGTTCCTGATCAATATTCCGCCCGGTTTGACTTCCGGCGTCGGCAGCTCATCGATTTCGAACGGAACTCCCGATGCTGTGAATACGGCGACTTTTCCTATGGGCATGTCTTAAGCTCTCTCTCGATTGGATCTGGTGCAGATTGCGACGCGCCGCCGCAATCAAACAATTCCCATGTTGCATGCGAATATAACGCATTTCACACGCCAACGGAGATGCCAGATATACTTTCGACTCGATCAATTGAGGTGGTGTTCCAACCTGAAACTAGCGCCGTTTTAGCGCAATTCCTGTGACGCCGCCGATGGAGAAAGGGCAGTTCGAGTGCTAGAGCGATTCCACGTACCCCATGATGTTGCGGTCCATGTCGAAATCGAGGACATGCGGGCAACAGTTGAAGACATCTTCCGAAAGATGGGGATGCCCGACGACGATGCAGTCCAATCCGCCGATGTGCTCGTCTATGCCGACGCCAGAGGCATCGAGTCCCATGGCGTCTCAAATATGCTGCGGAGTTACGTCAACTCGTTCGGTCAGGGCGGAATAAACCCGACTCCAGAGCCCAAGATCGTCCGAGAACTTCCGGCAGCCGCCACCCTCGATTGCGATGGTGGGCACGGCCTCGCCGTCGGCCCTAAGGCCATGACGATGGCGATGGATCGAGCAGAGACCTATGGAATCGGTACCGTGACGGCCATAAACGGGCGACACTTCGGGGCCTGTGCCTATCACGCCGCAATGGCGCTCGAACGCGACATGATCGGCATCGCAATGACAACCGGCGGCGTATCCGTCGCTCCGGTCCACGGGGCGGAACGGCTGGTCGGCCTCAACCCCCTCGGGATCGCAGCCCCGACGCGTAACGAGCCTCCGTTCATATTTGACGCATCCATGAGCAGCGTCGCTGGCAACAAGATAATGCTCGCAAAACGGCTCGGAGTTCCCGTATTGCCAGGTTGGATCGCCGAGACCGACGGCACGCCAATCATGGACGAACGACAGATTCCCGACGACTACATGATGCTCCCAACCGGCGCCACTCGCGAACTCGGCGCACACAAGGGCTACTCAATGGCCGTGATGATCGAGATTCTCTGCGGGATTCTCGGAGGCAACGGCGGCGGACCGAACCGCCGGAGCGGCGCATCCCATCACTTCATCGCCTATAACCTTGAGGCGTTCGTAGATGTCGAACAATTCAAATCGGACATGGACGAATACATGCGTGCGCTTCAGGACTGCACGCCTGCGGCAGGCCAGGAACGAGTCGTCTACGCAGGATTGCCAGAGCACGAAGAAGAGATCGAGCGACGAGAACACGGCATACCATACCATCCCGAAGTGATCGATTGGTTCCGTGGCATCACAGCAGAACTAGGAGTACCTTGGAGACTAACCCCATAAGCACTTGAATCGACCATCTTTATAGCCCAACTCGTAGGACGTCAATCAGCGTCCACTACGCATGAAAGAGGAACATCATGCGACTCAACAAATGCATTGAACTACTTGAACAAGGTCAACCCTTCTATCACCACGGAGTGCCAGAACTCTCCTACGACGCTGGAGTGGAAAATGCCCAGACATGGGCAGACATGATTCTCATCGACTTCGAACACAATCACTTCGACATCGGCGGGCTTGAGGCACTGATGAAGGGACTAAAAGCCGGAGGTCCTACGCCAAGCGGACATCTCACGCCTACGGTAGTCGTCTCTCTGCCTCATAACGCCATCAGCGCCGAAGAAGTTAAGTACAACGCCTGGCAGATGCGGCACGCGCTCAGCACCGGCATCCATGGACTGCTTCACACACACGCGCGCAACCCTGAGGCCACGAAGTGGTTCGTGGCAGCTTGCCGTTACCCATTCCAAACACTCGGTCGAGAGATCATACCTGAAGGACTCCGAGGAGGAGGAGGGCAGCGCAAACCGGCAGAAATCTGGGGCGTGACCCCACGAGAGTATGTCCAGATGGCAGACCCGTGGCCACTGAACCCGAAGGGCGAGTTGATGCTCGGTCTAAAGATTGAGGATCGACACTGCCTAGCAGATGCTGAGGAGACGGCCGCCGTGCCAGGAATCTCGTTCGCAGAGTGGGGACCCGGCGACATGGGAATGTCGTACGGCGACCCCGATGCGCACGACCCGCCTTATCCGGGCTTCATGGACAACGCGCGCGACATCGTGAAAGACGCACTCGACAAAGCCGGCGTCGCCTTCTACTCCTCATGGCAAGACGAGGAGCTGAACAACGAGCAAAAAGTCGACGTCCTGCTCGACGACCTCGGCTGCAAAATGGTCGGTGCCCAATCAAGAGACATCGCCGACTACGGCCGAGCCAAAACCGGCCGAACAATGCCGGTGTAGGGCGAGTTTGTTGCAACCAACGTGTACCCTCTCCCCTCCGTGGGAGAGGATTAAGGAGAGGGGGACACGCCGGCCGAGGGGAGGGGATAACAATCTAGGCTTCTCGTTGAACTATCTTCACGAGAATCTTGGGTTCCCAAAGTTGTCGTGCCACCTCTCGACACGTTAGGACGATGTAGGGGTCAAGTATCCTTGACGGCTAGTCAGATAGTCGTCCGAAAAGTAGGTGCACAACGATGGTTTCACGCGATACCCCAGCATCCCGATTAGCAGGCGTCCTCATCGCATCGGGGGCACTATCTCTCGTCGCGCTTGGCGCCTACTTTCTCGTGCCACTCATTCAGGTGCAGCCCACCGGCTCCGAAATTGTCACCTCTGTGGTGATCGAGATTGAAGAGGTCCCCATCGAACAAGGATTTACAGAAGAGTTGTTGAGTGCGGACAAGCTCGCAGGAATTAATCATGGCTTCGTCATTGAATTTGATGATTCGATCGAGGTCCTCGAAGACACAGATCTCATCAAGGTCACGATCGACGGATCCGAAAGCCTTCCCGCTGTGGTGATCGAGATTGAAGGGGTTATGAGCGTGGAAGGCGTTGCAGAAGAGGTGTCAACTGCGAACAAGCCCTCAGAATTTGACCACGACTTCGTCATTGAATTCGACGATTCGATCGAGTTCCTCAAGGACTCGGATCTCATCAAAGTCACAATTACAGAATCCGAAGAAACACCTTCAATCTTTGCCTTTCCTGCGGGAGAAGAGTGCGAATTCACCCTTCTACTCGAACCCAGTAGCAGAGACGAAGTCACCTACGTTGGATATATCAGAGTTGGCGACCCAGACGACGACAGGTCTGGATACCTTTGCGGAACTTACGTCGCTGATTACGACTCGCCGATGCCGAACTGAATTCGGTATTGCTGCGAGGGCGGCGATTCAGACAATCGGGATGGTTCACAGTTTCTGTGTCTTCCCGTGGAACGATTTGCATTGAGCGTCCCCCTCTCCTGAGTCCTCTCCCACGGTGGGGAGAGGGTACGTGTGACGCACCAACGTGCCAGACTCTTCGAATCGGCATGCGTGATCCCCGCAGCGTCTGTAAGCGTTGGATCCAGCAGATAAACACCTAAAAGTGCCCGATCTTTTCGATCACGATTTGCGCGCCGGCCTTACCTAATACGTGATTCTGGAGAGAGTATCCTTAATGCCGATTCGAATATCCGCATATGCAAGCAGGTGAACAGATATGGCTTCGAAAAGCACCCCGACATCCCGATTAGCAGGCATCCTCATTGCATCAGGGGCGCTATCAATAGTCGCGCTTGGCGCCTACTTTCTAGCGCCGCTCATCCCAGTGCAGCCAACTGGATCCGAAAGCCTTCCCGCTGTGGTGATCGAAATTGAAGAGGCTGTGAGCGAGGAAGGCGTTGCAGAGGAGGTGACGGGTGCGATTAAGCCCTCAGAATTTGACCACGGCTTCGTCATCGAATTTGACGATTCGATCGAATTCCTAAAGGATGCGGATGTCATCAACGTCACAATTACAGGATCCGGGGAACCACCTTCGATCTTTAACCTCCCTGCGGGAGAAGAGTGTGACTTCACCCTTCAACTTGGATCCAACAGCCGAGACGAAGACTGGTACGTGGGATATATCAGAGTTGGGGAGCCAGACGACGAGTCTGGAAACCTTTGCGGAATTTATGTCGCTGATTACGACTCGCCGATGCCGAACTGAACTCGGTATTGCTGCGAGGGCGACGATCCAGACAATCGGGATTGTTCGCAATTTGTGCGTTCCTAGGTGGAACGACTCGCAATGAACGTCCCCCTCTCCTGAATCCTCCCCCACGGTGGGGAGAGGGTACGTGTGACGCACCAAAGAGCCAGACTCTTCGAATCGGCGTGCAAGATGTGCGCGCCTCTGTTAGCGCAACATCCCGCAGGCGAACATCCAATAGCACCTGATCTACGGATTCGTGGTGAGCCTGCCGAACCATGAACACGTTCGCACACCGGCGAGTCAGGGATCTTCACTGGTTGGGCGAATAAACTTGGTGACAATTCACACAACGGCATAGAAGTGCAGGTGACTAGCCATGGAATCACGAAGCACCCCGACATCCCGATTAGCAGGCGTCCTCATCGCATCGGGGGCGCTATCTCTCGTCGCGCTTGGCGCCTACTTTCTAGCGCCGCCCATCCAAGTGCAGTCAACTGGATCCGAAGGCGTTTCGGCGGTGCTAATCGAGGTTGAAGAGGCGGTGAGCGAGGAAGCTGCTGCAGAAGAGACGTCAGTTGCGGACAAATCCTCAGAATTTGACCGCTACTTCGTCATTGAAATCGACGACTCTTACGCTTACCGGACATTGGCGGAATCGGACTTAATCAAGGTGACTGTCGAGGGTTCCGACCTCTTTAGACCTGAACCGGGTGCAACGTGTGACATCATCCTCCACCTTCAATCTGACACAGGCGGTAATAACGGATACACGGGCACATTGAGGATCGATGAATCGGAACACCGAACTGCGAGCACTTTTTGCGGGTTCCTAGTCGTGGACGAAGATTATCCCATGCCGAATTAGTGCCGGCATCGAAACTCCCTTCCCGCCAATCTTCGCCGACCTCGTCCAGCCATGCACTAACCGCGCGCGTCTGTTAGCGTTACAACCCGCAGGCAAACATCCAAAAGCACCCGATTTGCCGATCAATAAACGAGGAACACCATGCGAATCAACAAATGCATCGATCTGCTCGAAGCTGGGCAGATGATCTACGCAACACATACACCTGAACTTTCCTACGAAGCCGGCGTGAACATGGCCCAAACATGGGGCGACATGATCATCGTCGACTTCGAACACCACCACTTCGACATCGGTGGTCTCGGCGCTTTCATGAAGGGCCTTAAGGCCGGAGGTCCAACCCCCAGTGGACACCTGACGCCCACTGTCGTGGCCACCTTGCCGCATAACGCCATCACCCCTGAAGAAGTCAAGTACAACGCCTGGCAGATGCGACACGCCTTGAGCACCGGCATTCACGGACTGCTCCACACCCACACTCGCAGCGCCGAAGCCGTAAAGTGGTTCGTGGCGGCATCCCGATACCCGTTCCAGACCGCGGCACGCGACATCATTCCCGAAGGCCTTCGCGGAGGAGGAGGGCAGGGCGCACCTGCAGAGATTTGGGGAGTCGACGCACGCAAGTATGTGGAGATCGCGGACCCGTGGCCCATCAACCCCGACGGTGAGCTTCTACTCGGACTGAAAATCGAAGATCGGCACTGCCTACCCGACGCCGACGAAATCGCCGCGGTGCCCGGGATCGGCTTCGCAGAGTGGGGTCCGGGAGACATGGGAATGTCCCACGGCAACCCCGATGCGCACGACCCGCCGTATCCCGAATACATGCACACTGCTCGCGGCATCGTCAAAGCCGCTTGCGATAAGTCGAACGTGGCGTTTTACTCCGGATGGCGCGACGATGACCTGTCAATGGAAGAAACCGTCGACTTCATCATCGATGAGCTAGGCGCACGAATGACGGGTGCCCCGAGCAAAGAGTTCGCCGACTACGGTCGTGCCAAGACCGGCAGAACAATGCCGGTATAGGTCTTAAGAAGCCAACACTTCACATACGTGCGCGGAGCTACTCTCCCCTGGCCCACGGGCGTGGCTTCGAGTCAGAAGTCCAGCGGCATCAAGGTGGCGCTTGTATGCCGCTGATCTCGCTTCCATAGTGGCGAACCGCGCATAAGCCATCCAGCGATGTCAAACTAGATATTGATTCCATGCCCCATAACGTCCAAAATGGAATGTTAGTGCCCGATAAACACCGATTGTCATCTTGACACGGGAAAGGACCCAAGAATTGAAACTCAAGCTAATAGTTCCGGTAATGCTAGTCTCGCTCCTCGCGATAATCGCGTGCACGAGCGAAGACGACAACTCGGACGAGCTAGTCGCCAACGCTGAAGCCACCTCCGCGGCAGCCCTTGCCGCCCTGGACGCGGCGAATTCACGCGCCGAGGTCGCTGAGGGACGCGCTGACTCTACAGAAAACCAGCTGGGCGACCTGAGGGAAGCTATGGAGGCCAACCGCCTCGCAGCGGTGAAAGATCGCGGTGTCCTGATCTGCGCCAGCAGGAACGACGTGCCCGGTTACGGCTCTCTCGACGCATCTGGTCGAAACGTCGGTTTCGACATCGATCTATGCCGAGCAGTCGCAACCGCCGTCCTCGGCGATCCCGAGGCGATCCAGATCAACTACATCACTGCTGCCGAACGTGGACCGACCATCCAATCCGGCGAGGTTGACTTGCTGGTTCGCACCGTCACATGGACCACGTCGCGCGACACCGGTTGGGGCAACTATGCATACACCATGTTCTACGACGGACAGGGCTTCATGGTCCCGGCGGACCTTGGAGTCACATCCGCGTATGAGTTAGGCGGGGCCGCGGTGTGCGTTACCAGCGGTACCACTACAGAGCTCAACCTGGCCGACTTCTTCAGACAGAACAACCTCGAATACAACCCGAACGTCTTCGAAGACACCGATATTGTGCTCGACGCCTACAAGTCGGGCCAATGCGACGTCTTCACGAACGACCGATCGCAACTGGCCGCGCTTCGAAGTGCTCTGCCGGATCCCGACAATCACGTAATCCTGCCCGAGACGATCTCTGAAGAGCCCCTTACTCCCGTCGTTCCGCACGGCGATGAGCAGTGGTTCGACATCGTCAAGGCCGTGATGGCCGGTCTTATTTACGCCGAGGCGTACGGCATCGACAGCGGGAACGTCGACGAAGTTGCCGGCGGCGATAACGTCAAAGCGAAGCGGCTCCTCGGAACCGAAGGAAGCTTCGGACAAGAGACGCTGGGTCTCTCTGACACCTTCATGCAGGATGTGATCAAGAGCGTCGGCAACTACAGCGAGATCTACGATCGAAACCTCGGTGCTGACGGCATCGACCTTCCTCGGACTGGTCGTAACCGACTCTGGATGGACGGTGGGCAACTCTACGCCGCTCCGCTCCGCTGATAGAGTATCTGGCTAACAGCCAACTACTCATCGAAAAACCTGAGAGGGGGATGTCAATTCATCCCCCTCTTTTCGTGATAACCACCATCACCACCTTCAGACGAATTGCGTAGCAACTCAACAAGGTTTTTCTACGTTCAAGGCATCCCATTTTGGCGGAACGTGGTCGTCCAGCGATGGGCGGTGCAGATCGTCTCAGCGATCATCGTTCTATCGATCGTCGCTACGTTCTTCGTAAACATCGCGAGTGAGATCGAAGAGCGCGACCTGCCGTTCGGATTCAGCTTCCTCGACCGTGCTGCCCAGATACCGATCGGCGAATCGGTAATCGGATACGACCCCTCCAATTCGTACCGATACGGAATCTTGGTCGCCGTCCTCAACACGTTGAAAGCGGCAGTTTTTGGAGTCGTACTCGCCACCATACTCGGAATCGCCATCGGAGTCGCTCGCATATCGCCGAACTGGTTACTCAACAAGATCGCCCTCGCATACATCGAGATTTTCCGAAACATCCCGCTGTTGGTTCAACTCCTCTTCTGGTTCCTCTTCGTGCTCACCCTGCCCCCGGTCAGGGAGGGCTATGAGATACTCGGCGCGCTGTACATCAACAACAGCGGCTTCTATTTGCCATGGCCCACGCCAGAAACCGGTTTCTGGTTATGGGTAGCAGTCACCGCGCTGGGAATAGCACTCGCGATCTTCGTCGCGCGTCGATTGGGCAAAAGAGAGATCGAGACCGGCGACAGTAGCTATCCCGTGATCACCGGTTTAGCGATCGCCATCGGAATATCGGCAATCGCGTACATAGCGTTCACGCCAATGACGATAGTGATCCCTGAACCTCAAGGGAGGTTCGGACGGATCCAAGGCGGCGCAAGATTGGGAGGCAGCTTCACAGCTCTCCTCATCGGACTCGTCGTCTACACCTCCGCTTTCATCGCAGAGATAGTCCGCGCGGGAATCCAGTCCGTCAACAGAGGTCAAACCGAAGCCGCTCGTTCACTAGGGTTCAACCGGATGATGACCTTGCGCCACGTCGTATTTCCGCAGGCTCTTAAGGTGATCATTCCACCAACAATCAGCCAGTACCTCAACCTCACGAAGAACTCGAGCCTTGCTGCTGCCATCGGGTACCAAGACCTCGTCAGCATCGCCAACACGATGACGCAAACAGCACCTGCAATCTCTTTGATCGCGATCGTGATGGCCATCTACTTGGCAATGAGCCTCACCTACTCGCTCATCGGCAACCTATACAACCGATACACCGGGTTCAAGGGCATTTGACGATTCGATGAGCACTCAGACTGCGAACATAACGCCGAGGCCGCCGGCAATAACAGTCGGCTATCTGGGTTGGCTCCGAGCAAACCTCTTCAGTTCACCTTGGAACGCCGTTACAACGGTCGCGCTCGGAACACTGATCGTTTTCGTGGGCCTGTCTTTCCTTCAATGGCTCATATTCACCGCAGATTGGGAGGTCGTAACTAGCCGCACGCCGTTGTATCTAGTCGGAGCTTACCCAAGGGACGAGTTCTGGCGACCACTCGTCAGCGTGTTGCTCGTCAGCGGCCTGATGGGCATGTCGTGGCGAATGTGGGGAGGGATAGCAAGAGTAATCGCTATTGCATTTGGAGTCACGACACTCATTGTCGCCGTGCTGCCAATCTCGATGCCGATATTGAACAGGGTCCTGATCCTCATGAACCCATCGGCGATCGCTATCGGGTACGGCCTCACGTTTCTGCCAGCATTCGCCCGCCCCAAATCTTTCGCAATCGGATTCGCCGTTGTTTTCTTGGTGTCCTTGTTGGTGATCAAAGGCGTCCCCGGGGTCCCGGGTCTCGAGCCGGTAAACGCTCAAAACATTGGCGGACTAATGCTGAACCTGATACTCGCGGTGTTCGGAATCGTCTGCTCGATGCCCATCGGGATCGCTCTCGCCCTCGGAAGAAGAAGCAGCCTACCGGTCGTCAAAATCGTCTGCGTCGGATTCATCGAGATTGTGCGAGGCGTTCCGCTCATAACGCTGCTCTTCATGTCTAGACACATCTTGCCGCTGATGCTCCCCGAAAACGTGCACTTCAACGAGCTCTACCTCGCCGCCGTGACTATCACCCTCTTCAGCTCCGCGTACATGGCCGAAAACGTGCGGGGAGGCATGGCCTCAGTGCCACCAGGTCAATCTGAGGCCGCTCGCGCGCTCGGTCTTCGCGCATGGCAGACAACGATCTTCGTGACTCTTCCCCAGGGTCTAAGGAACATAATCCCCGCAATTGTCGGACAGTTCATCAGCCTCTTCAAGGACACCAGTCTCGTATTCTTCATCGGCATGCTCGACCTAGTCGAAATGGGAAGAGTCACGATCCAAGGCAATCTCGAATTCAACGACAACGGACGAGAAATTTACCTCTTCATCGCAGCCGTGTTCTGGGTCTTTACTTACTCGATGTCATACGTCAGCCGGCGCATCGAACGCGCCTTAGGAGTCGGCAGACGATAATCCACCGCTCAGGAGGTCCCGAATGACCACAACAACCACTGATGACACACAGTCGCTCGACCCGAACGACAAAGAAGCTATGCTCGCGTTGCCCCTCGACCAACGGGACGACATCATCGTCTGCGAAAACGTCTTCAAATGGTTCGGGAACTTCTGTGCTGTCCGTGATGTCAGCATGAGGGTGAAAAGAGGAGAGGTGGTCGTGATATTCGGCCCCTCCGGCTCCGGAAAATCGACCTTCATCCGAATGATCAACCGCCTCGAGGAGCACCAGTCGGGCACAATCATCGTCGACGGCATCGAGATGACCAACGATGTGCGCAATCTCGATGCCATTCGCCGCGAAGTCGGGATCGTGTTCCAGCAGTTCAATCTGTTCCCGCACATGAGCGTGATCGACAACATCATGCTCGCTCCCGAAAAGGTCAGACGCATGCCGGCAGGAGACTCCGAGGCTTTGGCAATCGAACTGCTCGAAAGAGTCGGAATTCCTGAGCAGGCGCAGAAATACCCTGCAGAGCTATCCGGCGGACAGCAACAGAGGGTCGCCATCGCACGTGCCTTGGCGATGCAGCCCGAGATCATGCTCTTCGACGAGCCGACATCAGCGCTCGACCCCGAGATGATCAAAGAGGTGCTCGACGCAATGCGTGAGATGGCCGCAACCGGCATGACGATGCTCTGCGTAACCCACGAGATGGGTTTCGCCCGAGAGGTCGCCGATCGCATGGCGTTCTTCGACGAAGGGGCGCTAGTCGAACTAGGCACACCCGACCAGATCTTCAACAACCCCCAAGAAGAACGCACGAAGCTCTTCTTGGATCAGATACTGTAAGCCCGCGTGGGTACCCAACGCGCCCACAGGTCGCGTACCCTCGCCTCCGGTCGGTGGTGTAAAACCTCCCGTCATCCCCGCGAACGCGGGGACCCAGAGGAAAGCCAGAGCATCCGTTTCATCCTCGCCCATTCGAGGGACCTTTGCATAACCCTCGTCATTACGGCGAAGGCCGCAATCCAAACGGCCGGGAGTGTCAAGCAGTTCCGCCCGACAGTCTGGGTCGGATGCATCGAATTTCCCCCTCTCCTGAATCCTCTCCCACGGCGGGGAGAGGGTACCCGCTCGCCGAGCGGGTTTGGTTCCCCTTCGTCCCGCGTAGGGGAGAGGGTAAACGTCTTGCGGACGTGATTGGTGTATTGGGAAAGTCCGCCCCGGGCAGAGGATTCAGAACACACCCCCGTCATCCCCGCGAACGCGGGGATCCAGAGGAAAGCCAAAGCAACCGAATCTCGTTTACCCGAACAGTCGCCCGGCGGCCCACTCCGAAAGCGATCGATTCGCGCGTTCAACTCCAATAAGTCAGGTCGGTGGGTTGCCGAACAAGGACCGAATCTAGCAAACCGTCAATGATGCTCAGGCTCGACGAGCATTGCGAAAGGCGCGGAACCAATCAAACACGGGCAAGGTCCTGCGTTCCGAGCGGCGGCGACCCTCAGTAACCGCTACGTCGACCTCTGGGTTCGTCGCGCCCCCGAAAACGGGCGTTTCAACTGACGATTCAAACCGGTTGGGCCCCGATGAGTGGACGTGGCGCCGTACCCTATGGGGGGAATTCACTGGACACGGTTCAAAGGCGTTGGACGCTCTCCAGTTAAAATCCCGTTGTGGTCAGGTCGCAATGCTCCACGCCTCCCGTTACAAGACGATCGATCGCTTCTCCTTTCTGAAGCAATCGCCGCTTCAACACCGCGCCTTCCTTGGCGCCCTCCTGTTCGTGACTGTGCTCACGATCCTCAGCACACCTTTATTCATCGCCCTCAGCGCCGGCACCGACCCATACGGCTTCTTCACGATCGATACGATCGCCGAGCCACCCATGCCCGTCATATTGACCATTATGGTCAACGTGGCCGTTTCATTTTTATGTGTGGCGATTTATCGATGGCTGGTCGCCAAGGTGTTGGTGCGTTCCCAAGGCAGGTTTGGTGCTTGGCGCCGAGCACTGTTAACCCTGGCCCCGCCCGTGATCATCGGTATGGCGCCCGGTCTCTTGTTGGGCAGTTCGGGCGGCAAGCCCTACTATCTGTTGTGCGGCATCTTAGTATTTTTGGCACTCTGTGTCACAGCGGCAGTCAGGTCGCCAGATTTTGCGCTACCGCCTGGCCAAGCGAAAGTCTGGCTGTTTTCGTCCATCGGCTTCATCACGGTGTTGCTAGTGCTCGCTATTCAGGCACTTCTGCTCCTCTACTTCACAGATGCACCTCCGCCATTGACAAACTACCTGTGGGAGTGGAAGGTCGATTGGGAACGGTTGGGATACAGCGAGCACGAGTTCGCGCAGCGACACCGCGACGGATTGATCGCATTCGGCATCGCGGGAATAGCTTACATGGTCTTCGTTCCCTGATGTGCGCTCGTCGGCGCGATTCACTCGAAGGCTAAAGAGTCGCGTACCTCCTCAGGAGGGCAATCAGTGGGTTTCGCACCGGCTCCGGATTGGGCGACCGCGTTGCTGGAGGAGCTAGGCGAACATCATTCCGAGCCGCGGACCTCGAACTGTTATCTCGCCTACCTCAACGGTTGTGAATTGTCATTGAGCGAAGGCCAGTATGAACATCTCGCCACTCGAATCGACCGATTACCTCCGGGTCCGACAATCGTCATCGACAAACCGTCGGGGGTGGCGTTTGTAAACCGAAACGGAATTTGGGGCGAGGTTCGATTCCGAGTCGGGCCGGGCATAGCTGACATGCGAAGCGGCCCGTTCGCCCTCCTGTGCATTTGTGCGCGTCAGGCCGGAACTCGCTTCTCTAATTCTCAGCTTCGTGCCCGTATGGCCCGTGAACTTGGAGCTAGGGCTTCTTGGAACGTTGCGGACATGGTTTCTCAGCTCCGAAAGAGAATCCCTGCACTCTCGATCCTCAAGGATTCCGACGGCACCTATATCTCAGAATCGGAGCGGGTTGTGCTGTTGGATCTGCGACGCTGAATCCGCATTTGCTACCTTTTGGGATCGTGTTTTCGCGTCGTTTAGGGTGAATGCGGCAATCCTACGCTAATCCTAAGGGTCAGGATTGGCTACCCATCTGGGTGTTGCGTTACGTTCTATCCAAGCGAGGAGAACGCTGTGGCACCATCTGAGTGGCTCAGTTAGAGAACACACGCGTTGAACGTATGATCGCTCAAAGCATTCAGCTAAGGCGCCGATTGTTGAACCACAGTCTGTTTGGCGAGTACGTGAAGAGCGTTCGTCCGTTCCCGATCGAACCTCATTTCAAGAGATTCGTCTTCGTCACCCTTGCTGCCGACTTGAAAGCGTTCTGGCTCCTCTCGGCGTGTACCCGAGAGATCGACGTGGCTCGCGAGGTGCCGGAACAGATCGAAGTAACCCGGGAAGTCGAAGTGACCCGTGAGTTGGTAGTTGAGGCCACTCGGGAAGTTGAAGTGACGCGTGAAGTCGAGATCAATGTAGAAATCGAATTCACTCGCCAGGTTCCGGTCGAAGTGTCTCGCGTAGTGACCGAGGAGGTAGTTGTAGAAGTCCCTTTGGCAACTGTCGAACTAGTCAAGGAGGTCCCAGTAGTGGTAGAGCGCATCGTCAAGGTCGAGGTGCTGCGGGAGGTCCCGGTGGTGAAACAGGTTGTGAGGGAGGTGCTTATAGACACTTCGCTCGAAGATGGACAGATCTTCTTGCTCGACGGCACGCCCGCGCTCTCGCCCGAATTCGCGCGATCCCTTCAGGTAGTCGAACTGTCACGAGAAGTGCCGATTGAGGTTGAACGAATTGTAGAAGTCGAACGGATAGTCAAGGTGCCCGTGAGGGTCGAGGTGTTACCCGGTGCTGACTCCGCGGTACCGGCGCCAACAGCGGTACTTGCTCAACCCGTCGATGCGGCTATTCGGGTGCCAACTGGAGGTTTTCCCGACATAGTAGTTGTGTCCGAAATAGGTGATGGATCTGACGAAGCGCCCAGTTTTTCAGGCAATACGTACGTGAATGGCTATTTGGACACCAACAACTTTGCAGACGTACCCATCGTCGTCATATTCGTTTTTGATGTCCTCAGCGACGAGGACGCTGAAACGTCGGGGGCAGCGGACACCGTAAAAATCGACCTCGAAGCGTTGTTAGGCGCAAACGGTCCGCCGAATTCATTCGAAGCGCTGTTTGTCGCGGTTCAAGTGTTGGAGTTTCCAAAAAACCCTCCCGAGTCAATCGTCAAACCTAATGTGTCGTTCCCCGCCATGATCGATTGGACCGGCGAACTCGCTGGCGCATTCGACATCGAGTCGTTACCGACGACGGTCTTCCTCGACGCCGAGCACAACGAGTACCACCGGTTATCTGGCAGTTTGAACGTCCCATCCATTTGGGACATATTGGCCAAGGCAAATCCGCACAAGGAGTGAATATCGAACGATGAATAAAGAAGGAAACTCGTTCCTCAGCCTGATTGTGTTGAGCGCGGTTGTGGTCGTCTGTATCATCGCTTGCGGGACGCAGACCACAATCGTCGAAACTGTTGTTGTGGAGCGTGAAGTTCCCGTGGAGCTACGGGTTGAGGTGCCAATAGAGGTCGAGGTGACTCGGGAAGTTGAAGTTGAGATCTACAGGGAAGTCCAAGTGGCAGTCACGCGTGAGGTCTACGTGACGCGCGGGGTGCCGGTGGAGGTAGAGCGAGTGGTCGAAGTTCCCGTTGAGGTTGAGAGGTTTGTGGAGGTCCCGATTGAAGTTCCGATTGAGATAACGCGAGAAGTATTCGTGGAGGTGGCCATTGAGGTCCCGATTGAGGTGACGCGGGAGGTGCCGGTCGAACTGGTGATCGAGGTTCCAGTGGAGGTGACGCGAGAGGTGATGGTGGAGGTCACCGTCGAGGTCGAAAAGCCGGTAGAAGCACCCTTCACACACCCAAGCGGTCTTCGTATCACCTCCGTTCACTCAGCCGACAGCGCAGAAAGTCCATGTGATTTCGAATGGTCAGACACGTACGACAAATCTGATGGCGGGAATTTCTTCGCCGTGTTCTATTACGAAGATTTCGATCATGATAGGATCGCTCGGCTACAAGGTCGGATTTACATCATGACCGGTGCCGACGTCGTCCAAGAATTCCCTTTTGAATTAAAGAGGACTATCACTGCTCCGGGGCAGAGTTGGTGCAGATGGAATCATATCAACACTCAAGCGTTGCAGCCAGGGAGTTACACCATCTTCGTGACCGTGACTGACGTGATAGGTGGGGTCGCAGCCACTGGATCGCATGAGTTTACGGTGAGGCGTTGAGGTGCCGTGGCGCGCCAGGCTAAGAGACTGGGCATGGTGAAAAAGCCGATAGCGAAGACAGTTGACCACCGGCTGAAGGCCCTCTCAATGCCCCTCCGGTTCCACATGCGTTGCCACCGGCGTTGAACCCACGGCGAAGTCGACATCGATTCCGTCAAATGCAGAATGGTCGAGACCGTAAGGAAAGATCTGCGACTTTTCGGAAAGCATGACGAGCCTCTGTCTGGTCACTGTGCGTTTCTCCGGTGTCTTTCTGGCGCGGACTGCAGCTGGCCAGTGGCTTAGCCTTCCAGCGAGTGCCGTCTGATGACTTCCCAGTTCTCGGGCGAGACGCTGTTATAGACGAAATAGCAGTACCGCGTCGCCCCCTGATGGCGCATCTCGCCGAGAAGCCGATCGAGCTCCGTGGGAGTGACCCAGTTGGACCCGAAGTGCTCCAATCCTACCCACGGAACGAAGCGATCCGCCGAACCGGCCGCGCTCATCATCTTCCGGGTCTGGTCGCGCACCGACGTGGTGAACCACTCATCGGTCGCCTCAGTGTCGTAGGCCGAAATCGGATAATCGGACGGCATCGGGTAGTCAAATGCGGCGCTGAACCACTCCGAAGCCAGGTCCTCATCCAGACCCGGATTCCAGTCGCAAAGCGTCTTGACCCAGTTGACGACCGTTCCCCGGAACCCTGCAACCCCGCCGGACCACCAATACTCCTTCGGCATCTGGAAGTCCGTGTAGGCTTGCTTCCGCGGCAGATTATGGCCCGTGAGCGTCGTCGCAAAAGGCAGGCGCGACGAGTTGCCGACCGCGACGTCGGGAAGGTGCTCCTTCAATCCACGGTAGGAAGTGGACACGCTCCACTCCACCACCGCCTGCTTGAAGCGGTACCAGTCAGAGAATTCCGGACGTGTTGACCACCACGAGTGGTCAGCGAGCGCGCCCGGAGAGTCCTTGGCGAAGCGGCGGGCCTCATCCGGGGTGAGCGAATGCAGGAACTCCTTGAACCGCTCGCGTCCGTCGAGCACGAGTTGCATCTCGATGCCATGCGACGCAGCGAACTTGCGGTTCGGTTTAGTATCGATCACTTCCACCCAAAGATCGTCCCTGTGGCCAGGTTCGATCTCCCACTTGAAGTCGGGTCCATCCAGCAGGATCCCCGTGATTTCCGGGAAGTTGGCGACCGTGTCCCGCGCCCGTGCAGTGGTCATTGCCGGCCAGTCCGGGTCGGTGAGGCTGGGTGTACGGCGTTTTAGATCGAGTCGCCCTGTGCCGAAACTGCCCAGCAGGAAGTACGCCTTGTCGTCCATGACGTAGATCCTGAAGCCCTTGGCGATTCCGGTCTGCAGGGCATTTCGCAGGCGCTCTGATTCGCCAGCCAAGTGAGCCGGCATTTCGGGCGGTGCCCATTCCAGGCCCTCGTACAAGCTGGGATCTGGTGCGAATGCAGCGGTTGGGACACGTTGAACCGGCTCTCCGCCGACGGCTGCGAGACCGCGCGGGTGCGCGTCCTCGATCTGCGGGTAGCGATTACCGCCCGATTGTTGGTCGTCCAGCAGGCATAGCCACTGCAGCGCCACTTCGTTTATGCCCGCATCCGCCAACTCGTCCCAGAATGAGTCGTCGTAAAGAATCGAGTTCGGCGGCCGAACCAGAATCATGGGTTTAAGGGCGGTGTTTGGCATTGGTGCAACTCCGCAACCAGTTGACCGGTGCGGCGTGAACGCTCATTCGCCGCACGACTTCCTAGGTCAGGATATCAGTTAACCAATCCAAAACAAAAACTACACCACACGGGGTTGGTCGGGCTAGGTGCAGTAGAAGGCCGCGCCGCGAAGGTAGGGCACCCACGAGGGACGCCCCTACATTTCCAACCTCAATGCCCCTCCGGATCCACGTGCGTGGCGACGGGCGTCGAGCCAACTGCGAAGTCAAAATCGCAGCCGTGTTGTGACTGCATTATGTGGTTGTTGTACATCTTGATGTAGCCGCGTTCATCTCCGGCACCGATATCCATCTCCAGAGATGATCTGCGCCGAGCCAATTCGTCTCCACCCACTAACAGGTCTATTCGACCCTCACTGGCGTCAAGCTCGATCATATCGCCGTTTTGCACCAGTGCCAGCGGACCACCGATCGCCGACTCAGGCGAAACGTGGAGCACAACCGTTCCGAACGCGGTCCCGCTCATGCGTGCATCGGAGATCCTGACCATGTCGCGTACTCCTGCCGTTAGCAGCTTGCGAGGAAGGGGCAGGAATCCCGCCTCGGGCATCCCTGGACCGCCTATGGGACCTGCAGAACGCATGACGAGAACATCATCGGCGGTCACATCCAAGTCTGGATCGTCGATACGGGCGGTTAAATCGGCAGGGCTTTCAAAGACGACTGCGCGTCCTGTGTGCCTGAGCAACTCCGGGGAGGCGGCTGAACTCTTGATCACCGCGCCATCTGGTGCCAGAGTACCGCGAAGAATCTTGACTCCGCCATTTAGATACAACGCCGAATCAGGGTCGAGTATCACATCATCGTTGTAGCACTCGGCATCGGCGATGTTTTCGCCCATCGACTTGCCGTTCACGTTTGGGCAGTCGGTATTCAACAGCCTCGAAATCTTGTTGAAGAAGGCTGGGGCGCCGCCAGCGTAGAAGAAATCCTCCATCAAATACTTCCCTGACGGCTTGAGATTGGCGATCACGGGCGTTATTGCCGAAAGTTCGTCCCATCTGCTCAATGGGAGATCAACGCCCGCCCTGCCAGCAATCGCAGTTAAGTGAATGATCGCGTTTGTAGATCCGCCTAGCCCCAACAGCGCTGTCGCGGCGTTGTCGAACGCATCGGAGGTCATGATGTCGGACGGTCTCACGCCCTCTTGCACCAAACGGACCGTCGTCGAGCCCGCCTCCTCGGCAAACGCGTAACGCCTTGCGTCGGCTCCTGGAATCGCTGCACCTCCGGATGGAGTCATTCCGAGGGCTTCGCAGATCACTGCCATCGTGCTTGCAGTGCCCATCACCATGCAGTGGCCAGGCGACCTGTATATCGCCTCCTCCATAGAGTCGTATTCGGCCTGCGTGATCGTCCCCGCACGCAGCTCCGCCCAGTACCGTCGGCAATCCGTGCAAGAACCCAACTCTTCGCCCCGCCAGTTCCCTTTCAGTTGCGGACCACCAGTCACGATCAAAGCCGGCAGATCGGCGGAGGCGGCACCCATCAGCATCGCAGGCGTCGTCTTGTCGCAACCCGCCAAGAGAACGACGCCGTCGATCGGCAATCCCCGGATCATCTCCTCGACGTCCATCGCCATCAAGTTTCGGTAGAGCATAGAAGTGGGGGAGAGGAAGAACTCTCCTAGCGAAATCGTAGGAAACTCCAACGGAAAGCCGCCTGATGCGATGATTCCACGCTTCACATGCGCCGCCACGTCACGAAGGTGAGCGTTGCAGTGAGTCGCTTCGCTCCAAGAGTTTGCGATTCCGATCACGGGCTTGCCCGAGAAGGAACGTTCGCTCCAGCCCTGACTCTTTAATCCTGAGCGATGGAGAAAACCCTCCAAGTCGCGCGGTCCGAACCACGCCTCGCTGCGCAACACCTTGCCGTTTGAGCTTGCCATGATCATCGCCTCGCTTTCCGTTGCGAAATTGTACAGAGGCAGTCGAATACCATCGATGCATGAATTCCAACCCGATCCGGCACATCATCGCAGGCGCGGCGATCGGCGCCTTGGTCGTGTCGGCCGCCACCCTTGTGATGGTCTTTCAGCCGGGGATCGTGGATGACGAGACAGCTCAGACCAAGGACATCCTAGTCGTGAACCTGGCAATCGGTTTGCCGATGTGTATCGCAGGCGGAGCGCTTCTGGGGTGGCTTTGGCACAGGTGGTTCAACCGCCGCTGAGCAGCGAAGCCGGGAGCATCACTTGCCGAAGAATCGCTTGACGCGCCCAATCAATCGGGCGAGGAAGGAAGAGGTAGGGGCGCGCATGTTCTTCCGCCTGCAATCTACGCAAGTGCAGTAGGGAGGATGTTCATCCTGCGCGTATCTCCAGCGATCAGCCATATCCGAGTTGAGGATCCTGCTTACCAGTCTATTTGTCGCTTCAACTCATCAAGCCTGCGACGTTGGTCCTCATCCATCTCCGACCACGAGAGTTCGGTCCCTGAGTAATCTCCCGTGAATTCAGGTTCTCGACGTTCCAGGAACGATCGCCTACCCTCCATCCCGTCCTCGGTGGTGTGCATTAAGAGGGTGTTGAGCAATGACTGCACTCGCCAAGCCTGCCCGGCCGGGAGTTCCGAAAACGTCGTCACGAACTCTTTGATCTTCTGGGCTGCCAGAGGTGGCTGTTGTGCGATGCGGCCAGCAATTTCATAAGCGCGGTTCATCAACGCATCTGGTTCGACGGCTTTATTGACCAACCCGATACGGACCGCCTCGTCCGCATCAACCGCCTCGTCGAGGAGCAGCATCTTCATCGCATCGGCGTAGCGCAACTGCTTCGCCAACAGAGTTGCCCCCGGGCCTGCTCCGATCCAACCTCTTGAGATCAATCCAAACCTGAACATCGCCTGGCCGCGCGCTGCGATTCGAATATCTGTCGAAGCCAGCAAGACATATAACCCTGCGCCGACAGCCCATCCGTTGACCGCGGCGACCACCGGCTTCGGGATTCTGGGGTAGTGATCTCCCATCTCTCCATCCAATCCCATCGGCACGCCGTTCACATATCCGGCAGGCGCCCGTAACACCCGCTCCATTGTGAGGTACTCGAACTCCGCCTCGGTAACATCCCCTCGAGGTTTCAAGTCGTGACCACCGCAAAAATGACGATCGCCTGCGCCGGTCAAAACGATCGCCCTAACATCGCGATCTTCCCAGGCCTCTTTCCACGCCGCCGCGAGTTCGAGTGCGATTCCTTTGTCAATGACATTTGCACGTGACGCGTTGTCCAACACAATCGTGGCCACATGCTCATTAGTTTCGTACCTGATGCCCATTAAATTCCTCGAAGAATCCTGCGTCGGAGTGCCTGATCAATCCAGGAGGCCGATCTCGGAACTCGTGCCGCCAATTATCGTGCAGATGCTGTGACACATCGATTTGAATAATAGAACAAATGTGCAATAACATCATCTCTGGCACACACCTCTGGAGTGTCATCCAGTGGAATCACAGGGAGAAACCGATGCTCGCAAAAACGAAGACATGCGCACTCAACGGAATCGACGGGCGCTTGGTCGAAGTTGAAGTTGACATCTCGCCCGGCATGCCTGCATTCAACATAGTCGGACTGCCAGACACCGCGGTGCAGGAGTCGCGCGAAAGGGTCCGCGCCGCGATCCGCAATTCCGGAGCAGAATTCCCGCTCAGACGCATCACCGTATCGCTTGCACCGGCGGACATCAAGAAGTCCGGCCCTTCTTACGATCTACCAATCGCAATCGGAATACTCATCTGCAGCGGACAGATTCCTGATGTCTTGAATAGCTCGTTGCTGCTGGGAGAACTCTCACTCGATGGGCAGCTCAGATCTACACAGGGCATGTTGCCGATGATGAATATCGGAGAAATAGAGGGGTTCGGCACCGCGTTCGTCCCCAGAGTCAATGCCGCCGAAGCCGCACTGATCCAAGGAATCGAGATTAAACCAACCGATACCCTCGCCCAACTCGTTTCGCATCTGCGCGACGGATCCGAGATGCCGGCATTCGTCCGACAAGAAAGCGATCCGGCTGACCACGTATCCCCGCACACAACCTACGACCTACGAGATGTTAGAGGTCAGGAACAAGCGAAACGAGCCCTCGAGATCGCCGCGGCGGGCCGTCACAACATCGTTATGATGGGCCCGCCAGGCTCCGGCAAGACGTTGATCGCACGCTGCCTTCCCTCGGTGATGCCTCCGATGACGTCGGGAGAAGCACTCGAGGTCACAACTATCTATTCGGTGACCGGATTGCTTCCCTCGGGCACTTCCCTAATCACCCATCGCCCATTTCGAGCGCCCCACTACACGATCTCGAACGCCGGATTGGTGGGTGGTGGAGCACTGCCGCGCCCCGGAGAAGTGACCCTCAGTCACCACGGCGTGTTGTTTCTAGACGAGCTACCCGAATTCGGGCACAACTCGCTCGAGACTCTGCGCCAACCGCTGGAAGATCGAACCGTCACCATCAGCCGCGCACGCGGAACAGTTACATATCCAGCTAGCTTCATGCTCGTCGGCGCTATGAACCCATGTCCCTGCGGATACTACGGCGACGCTCATCAGTCGTGCACCTGTAGTGAAATGGCGGTTGTGCGATATCAACGGCGAATCTCAGGTCCGCTCATGGACCGTATGGACATGTTCGTTGACGTTCCTAGAGTTGAGTACGAAAAACTAGTGACGCCTCCAACCGAGGAAGGATCAGACGTCGTCAGAGCCAGAATTCTTGAAGCGGTCGAATTGCAACGTGCCCGATTCCCGGACAACGGCCTGAGCGTCAATTCTCAGATGGGTCCGGTCGAAGTTTGGGACAATTGCAAAATGTCGGCAGATGCCAAACTGCTGCTACAGAGCGCCATGCGACATCTTCGCCTTTCGGCTAGGGCTTGCCATCGTGTGCTGAAAGTTGCGAGAACGATCGCCGATCTCGATGCGGCTGCGCAGATAGAAGATCACCACCTGGCTGAAGCCATTCAGTACAGGTACAAAATACCTGCCTGACGCTCGGCAGCGCCACCGCGTCTCGGAGTTTTGACAGCGCGGGTTTCCCGCATCCTTAAATTCGCCGACTGATCGTTTCTGGGAATCATGTGTAATGGCCTCGACGATGCGGTGCAAGTGCATAGGTGTGAATGAGTCCTTAAGCCCGGTTCATATACTGGAAATTTCCCGAGCGAGGCCAACCCCTGATTCGCAATGGCGTAGAAATGGGCCTCACGTCGTTAGGAAAATCACAGTATTCCAATACGAGCCCGGTGCACAATAACGGTACCTGCGGCGACAAACACAATTGGCGTAATGCCTCGTGGCGTATCCGAATCCAGGGTGTGCAAGACGTCGCCAGTTTTAACAATTAGGCACTGTCGCCAATCGAGCGTTTTCCATGACCAGTCCCTCTGATTCCCCCGATCATTCGGATGACCTCGCCGATGAGCAACAGGATCAAAGCGACGATTCGCGCCAAAGACCAGATGCAGCAACTCTAGCGCGCAATGCGGCCCTATTCGCTCGTCGGAGCGCGAGCTCGACGGGACGCGGCACCAGCAATTTGGCACGGGAGTTCGTCGAAGGAACGATCATGGCAGTCGGCGAGGTCGGTGGTGAAACCACCGCGTTCGTACGAGATGCCGTGATCGGCACCATGCAAGGAACTGCGCAAGCCTTAAGAGTCACAACACCAGCGGTCAGGGAGACTGTGATCGGCGCCATACGAGGGTCCAGGAAAACGAACGTTGACGCTGCGGGAGCCAGCCGTGAGGCAGTAGAGGGAGCAATTGTCGGAGCCGCATCGATCGGGATCGATAGCGTCGACGCCGCTCACGCTGCAGTTGAAGGCGCCGTTGTTGCAGTTAAGGAGGTCGGGGGTGATATAGAAGATGCTGCCGCGACAACCATTGGGGGGGTTGTTTCTGGCGTAACCTCAGCCGGTGGTAACGTTGCCGGCGCAACGAGAGACTCGGCGCACCTCCTGATCGCGAGCGCCGCAGGATTGAGACAGAACGCCACGGAGATTTCAAACGTTGCCTCGAGTGTCATGGACGCCGTCATCCAAGAGGCAGAATCGACGACACACGATGTGAATGATGTAGTCTCAGCCGCCGCCCAAGGAGCTGTGGAGGCCGCATATGAAGTTGGCCAATCTGAAGGCGACCGCGTGCGTAACTCCATAATCCGTCGCATCGCCGACCCCGGCAGGGCCATTGCGCCAGAACTGAGTGCCCGTCTCGTTGAAGTGGCTGATCGTTTGTCCACTGAGTTGCCTCGGGGAAGAGGCGCTTGGCGGGGAGTGGCGATGGTGAAGGCGGTACGCATCTTGATTGAGAAGGGCGGAATCGATCTAGCGGCATCACTGGCCTACTTCACGATTATGTCCTTCTTCCCACTTATCACGTTGATCATCATGATCGCCGCGTTCTTCACCGATCCCGCGGATATTCGTGCGACGTTGACTGACACTCTCGTCTACTACTTCCCAGCATCGGAGGGTTTGTTGCGCGAAGTAGTCGACCACCTATTCAAGGGTTCGTTGGCAATCGGGCTTATCGCTCTGCTGGGGATCATTATTGGAGCCAACGGTCTCTTCATGGCCTCGAACCGAGCCGTCAACAGACTCTTCGATAACGAACCGAGAAAAATCGTAGGGAGAACCCTCGCCCAAGCCTCAATTGCCACGACCTTGGCAATCCTCTTCATGTTGTCCATCGCCATCACGGTGATTTTTCAGGTTGCCATCAACTTTGGTGGCGGGTTCATCGAATCCATCGGCGGTGCTTCTGGCGTTTTCGTCATCGTGTCAGGCGTATTGTCGGCGGTGTTACCCGCGGTTTTCACCGCGACCGTCTTCATCGTCGTCTACTACTACTTGCCTAACGGCCAAATCGAGTGGCGCGACGCAACATTCGGCGGGATGATTGGAGTAATCCTCTTCGAAACCGGAAAACACGTCTTTTTCTGGTTCACCAACCAGGCTGGCCAGAGCAGCGTTATCTACGGACCAGTTGCGTCGTTCGTGGTTCTGCTGATGTGGGCCTACATCGCCGGATGGGTCTTCCTATACGGTGCCGCTATCGTAAAAGCCTCGATGGATCTGCGACCAAGTGAGTAGCCAAGAATCCCCACATTGCCATCCCCGCATCAGAGGCCGACTTAGTCAAGCTCCTTCATCCAGATCGCGGTTGGGATGGTGGAACACACCCACCTTCCATTACCCTGCTTCCTAAGGACGAAACAGTGCGCCTCATTAACTTCGTTCAACATGCTTGGGAAGGCTTAGGTGCCAACTGAGGTTGAGACGGTTGCCAAGAGTGTGCTGGTCACCGACAGCGAAGACTGTAGGGGCGCTGCGCCCCGCCGATTTTCCGGGGATCTTCGCCTTAAAACGTGAGGAAGTCGCCAAGTGGCCAGTACACGAGCCACACTTTGCCCACGAAATCTTCCGCAGGAACGAATCCCCAGTTGCGTGAATCATTCGACCTTGGGCGATTGTCACCCATCATGAAGTAGTGGCCGGCGGGCACAACGACCGGGTAATCGAAGTGCGACTTCAATTCAGTCGATGTGTCGCTGTAGCTCAACAGGGCTCCGTTAACGTAAACTTGGCCATCTTGAGTGATGTTGACTTCATCTCCCGGGATGCCGATCACTCGCTTCACTATGTTGTCGGGACCAGCTTCCTGAGGTTCGAAAACCATGATGTCGCCGCGGTCCGGACCTCCGAACACGAAGGCGCCTTGTCCGTAGAGAGAGAAGTCGGCGACACGGAGATTGCCGAAGCGGTTCACAAACACTCGGTCTGGGGCATCCAAAGTCGGCTCCATACTCGGCCCTCTGACGGTGTACGTAGTCGCAACCGTGCGCACCACGATCAAAACGATTGCGGTGACGATGATGATCTCCGCGACATCGCGTAGTGTCTTCCAGATCGACTTGGACATGAACGTCGATTATAGTGATTTCGAGCATCATCGCTGCGCCCCTATCGCCGTCAATGAACACATCAGACGAATTCCAACTAATAGAGTGGGTTAAATCAGGCGATCTCGACGCATTTAATCGTCTCGTCGTAATTCACCAGAACGGCGTTTACGGATTCGTGCTCAGGCTTGTCAGGCAAGCCAGCATCGCAGATGACGTCACTCAAGAGACCTTCATCGCCGCATTTCGGTCGATCAGGAATATGCGAGGCCGCAACTTCCGCTCTTGGGTCCTCACGATAGCTCGCAACAAGTCCTACGACCACTTCCGACGTGCAGACCGCCGCCGCGAGACGTCTGTCGACGACGAAGAGTCGGATTTCGAGAACAGGCTACCTTCGCACGAGCCAAACCCTGAAGAACGTGCGCTCGGCGCCGAATTGAAACGAGCGATCGAGCGCTGCATGGGGCGGTTGGCCAACGACCAACGTCTCGCCGTCTTGCTGGTCGACGTCCAGGGTCACAGCTACGACGAAGCATCGGCGATTTCCGGCGTCTCCATCGGCACCATTAAGTCCAGGCTAAGCCGAGCTCGGCGAAGAATCAGAGACTGCCTGCAGCAGACGCCGGAGTTGCTCCCACTTTCAATGCGAGGGCAGGGGGCATGAACTACCACGAGATGGAACGGGAAAGGCCTTTGCTGCGTCATATCAGTATGCGATCGCGTTGCAATGTGGCCCCTGATCATTCGACTCATCGTGTCAGGCGGAGGTATCAGCAATGATGCGATACATCCACCGAATGTTCGGCAAAGCCGAAGTTGATGACGATTCCGTCCTCGCCTACCTGGAGGATCGTGTATCAGCCACCGAAACACAAGAGGCCGGAGAACCAGCCTGTGATCTAGATACGCTTCGCGAAACCGTCCGCCTCTTGCGCCAAGTAGGACCGGTGGAAGCCCCTAGATCCTTCGCAGTTACCGAAGAGAGCTTAGTCCGACAGGGTTACAGCGAACATGAAATCGAACGTATTTTAAGTCCCGGAGGACCGTCGATCGCAATCGCCGTAAGGAGGCGACTGACCTATGTTACTCTAGCGATCGCCGGATTCGCGGCGTTGGGCGTTGCGTTGATCTCTATTGGCGAGTTCTCCGGTGGAGACGATGAGTCTGCGCAGGTGCGAGTAGAGAGCGCAGCAGGGGACACCGTGGTTCAGACGGTCATGGTCGAGAAAGAAGTGCAGATTGCAGGTGAAACGGTCGCGATCTTTACACCTGAACGCGAGTCGACTCCCGCAGCAGGATTGCCGGGACCACCTGGGGAACCCGGCATCACTGCGGTTGGGATCGAGAAAGAAGCCGAGAAAGTGATCGAACAAGCGTCCGAAGATGACGATCAATTCGAAATGGTCGCCTCTGAAGACGTCACGGTCGTAGTAGAGAGCGAAGTCGCCGCCGAGTTCGTCGTGCAAACCGTGGTCGTGGAAAAGGAAGTCGTAGTCGCAGGGGAAACTGTGCGTGTGACAGAGGTGCCGAAAGAGGTCGTCATTGAACGGGAGGTCGTCGTCGAGGTCGAAACCGTAATCGAAAAAGAGATTGTGGTTGAGGATGCGATGTTGGAGGTACCGACACCTGCGCTTGAGCCAACCAAGGTTCCCGTGGCCGAACGAGCCGTACGCGCCGCCGCGGCGCCTGCTGATCGCGCCGAACCTTTACCAACCGACACTCCTACCGCAACCGCGACTCACACGCTCACCCCCACTTGGACACCGACCAACACGCCAACCCAAACACCCACTCACACCCCAACACCAACGGAAACTCGGACTCCGACTCCGACACCCTCGTCGACCCCAACATTTACACCGACGCCTGAACCCACGGCTACGCTATCGCCAACTCCGACACCTGAGCCGACGGCCTTAGTCTTGCTCGATGTGTTGCCGACTGTCACGGTCGTCGCGCCTGAACGCCCGACGGAGGAGCAACTCGGCCTTGAGTTTTCGACAACAAGGGTGATTCAGGTGATCCTCGTCATCATTGCGGCAGTGTCGATCCTGTTATGGATCTGGCTTCGACGCAGAACACGTTTCACCGACTTTTAAATAGTGAGGAACACAATCGCCTTCTAATGCGTCTTATTGACATGAACAAACCAACGTTCCCGACTAAGAACTCACACCGAACGAAAGAGGAAATCATGAATGCATCAATAATCACCCGGGCAATCGCGGTCACGGCGTTGGCAGCGGTCGGATTGGCCACGCTTGCGTTAGCAAACATCGCAGACAGCGATCCGCCGGTCGCTTCGGCCCAGCAACTGACGGTCGAAATACCCGAGGCCTGGCAAGGCGGAGGCATCACCGTCAATGGAACCGGCTCCGTGGAAGTCGAAGCCAACGTGGCAAATGTGTCGATAGGCGTAGATGTGATCGCACCTACAGTTCGAGAAGCCCGGGATCAAGCGGCAACCAAACTCGCCGCCATGATCGATGCGATCACGTCGCAGGGTGTAGCAGCAGATGACATCACGACCAGCCGACTCAACATCCGCCCGGAGACCGTTTGGGTGGAAGAAGAGATCGAACTTGGCGACGGCGAGGTCGCCAGATCAAGGCGGAGCAGGATCATCGGTTATCGGGTGACCAACCGCTTGGATGTCAGCGTTCGCGACGTCGAAACTATTGGTGATGTGATCGATTCCGCTGCCGACGTGGGGGGAGACGCCACTCGGATCGACAACATCTACTTCACGGCTGACGACACCTCAGACGCCGCTGTTTCAGCCAGACAACTTGCTGCCGCGAACGCCAGGGCAACGGCGACTCTCTACGCCAATGCTCTTGGCGTGCGACTCGGACCCATCGTAAGTCTGACAGAGACCGGAGCCGATGCGCCGATCGGATTCCAAAACGACTCGTTCGGATTTGCCGTTGAAACAGCTGCGTTACGCTCAGTGGAGACGCCGGTCTCCTCGGGCAACGTCACAATCACCGCCAACATCCGAGCAACGTTCTCCATACTCGGCGTGGTACCGGAACTACAGTCGCCATAGTCGAAGTCTTCGCAGCCACATCCCCGTCATCCTCACGTCGCCGTGGCGTGTGCGCCCGTCCTCAGGCCGCAGCACGTCTACTTGAACCTGCTTCCACGTCATCCTGAGCTTGTCGAAGGATCTGGGGAGTGGCTAACCGGCGCCGTGAGGTACGGCAGGCAACGTCTGGATCGCTGCAGTTACAGTGTCGCGGACACCTACAGTGGTTCGCGCACACGTCACCCCTGCGCCACGCGAGTCCCCTACATGCCAGACCGCCAATTACAAATTGCCAAGAATTACAAAAAGGTGAAGGTAACGACGTGGTTGCGCCGGCGAATTGCCCCTCCCCAGATCCTTCGACAGGTTCAGGATGACAGATGGAGCCTTTCTTCACTACCCGACAATGGCGTCGCTTATAGAATCTGATTCCTGAGGCGACAGAGGCGACTTATGGTCCTGAGCGACAGAAGCATTAAACAAGAGATCGAAGCAGGCCGAATCTCGGTCTCCCCGCTCAGGAAGGAAGATATCCAACCGGCATCGATCGACCTTCATCTCGATGACAAAGTCCTCGTCTTCAGAAACTCCACTGCTCCCTACGTCGACCTCCGACGGGATATCCCCGACCTCACCGAGATGGTCGTGATCGAGGACAACGAGCCCTTCATACTTCACCCCGGCGAGTTCGTGCTCGGCAACACCCTTGAGCGAATAAACCTCGCCGACAACATCGTCGCACGCCTTGAAGGAAAAAGCTCGCTGGGTCGCATCGGACTCCTCATCCACTCGACTGCTGGGTTTGTTGACCCCGGTTGGGACGGCACACTTACCCTAGAACTCTCGAACGTCTCACGCCTGCCTCTTACGCTTTATAAGGGCATGCCGATAGGGCAGATCTCGTTCCAGTACCTCTCGACGTCAGCCGACAACCCATACGGCTCGGCCGCGCTGCGAAGTCGGTACCAAGGTCAGTCAGAGCCCACGCCGTCGCGCTCTCACATAGGCTTCGACGACAACGTCCTAAACGCTTAGAGCCTCAACTCCACTCGAAGTTCGTCTCGAACTCCGGCTTGCCTTGATATTGGTCTTGCCGGATCCGATATAGCTGGCCGCCTCGGTTGGCCATCGTATGGAACTTCGGGGGATCGTCTGGACCCGGAGGAGTCTCACTTCCGAATTTGGCGCTGGTTACGTAGATATCCGTGAAGTCATCGCCCCCAAACACGACACTCGAGCTCTGCACAGCCGGAATGTCGATGCGGGTCACCTCGGCGCCATCGGGGTCGAAACGAATTATCTGGGCGCCTCCCCAGGTCGCAGACCAAACGTGTCCCTCTGCATCCACAGTCATCCCGTCGGGAATGCCTTCCTCCGGCGGCACCTCCACAAAATCGCGCTTGTTCGATAGCTCGCCGCTTTCTGGATTGTGGTCGTACGCATAAATTTTGTGAGCCATCGAATCGGTATGGTAAAAGGTCCGCAAGTCGGGAGAAAAACCCATGCCGTTGCTGATCGCCAGCCCGTCCGCAATCACCTCGACTTCACCACTTGGCTTGAACCTGAAGAGTTCTCCCCTCGGAGCATCCTCGTAGTAGGACCCGGCGTATAAGCTGCCGTCAGGACCGGCAGTGACGTCATTGAACTGCATCCGCGCCCGCATATCCGGCTCGTGGTGGAGCCACTCCCAATCGGAGTCCGACCTCCAGAGCATCACGCCCTCCCATGTGCCGAATGTCAGGCCGCCGGGAGCGTTGACTGCGCCACCACCAACGAATATCCCTTCGTGAATCGTCTTGTTCTCACCGGTCGCTGGATCATATTGGAAGTATCGGCCGCCGCGGATATCCGTCCAGTAGAGGGTCTTCGTTTGCACATCCCAGACCGGACCTTCACCGACCAACGCCTGTTCGTCGGCAACCATCGTGATCTCCATATCGGCCATTGCTAACTCCTTGACTAACGAGTCACTCAAACGCAATCGTTCGTAAAGTCTACGCGTTGGCCGCGCGTCAGTCCGCGCAGCGCCGTATCTTATCAATCACACAACGAGTCATACGCCATTTCGAGAAAGACCCATGACCCAGCCAAACTTCACTTCTCTCGTGCCCAAACACACCTACGCCGACACTTTGGAAGAGCAGGAGGCGCAGCTCAAAGAAGATCTGCTGCTCCAACGAATGATCGCTTCTCGAAAGGAGAAGTCCGGCGACCCGCACCGACCGATCTATCACTACGTAAACCCCGAAAACAACCACAACGATCCGAATGGGCTCTGCTTCTGGCAGGGCCGATGGCACCTTTTCTACCAAGGGTTTCCACCGGAGGACCCCCGGGTGCATTGGGGACACGCTGTGAGCGACGACCTCATTCACTGGCGTGATCTCCCGTACGCCATCTATCCAGATCCCGAAGAGAGTTGCTTTTCGGGCGCCTCGTTCGTCGACGATGACCGTGTGATCGCCATGTACCACGGCACGCAAGTCGGTAATATGGTCGCCGTCTCAAGCGATCCGCTGCTGCTGAACTGGGAGAAGGTCACCGGCAAGGCCGTGATACCGACTCCACCACAAGATGGCTCACCACAGGAGTACACCGTCTTCGACCCCTGCATTTGGAAGAAGGACGGCGTCTACTACTCGTTGTCGGCTGGCACGTTGCCCGAAGGTCCTGGTAGTAAGCGAATCGCCGCCGACTTCCTGTTCCGATCCGAAGATCTGGCGACGTGGGAGTATCTGCATACCTTCACCGAGGATGATCGATTCACGTTGGTTGGAGACGACGGAGCTTGCCCTTACTTCTGGCCCATAAGCGACAAACACATCCTGCCGTTCTTCAGCCACATGAGCGGGGGCCAGTACCTGCTCGGCGACTACGACACCGAGCGCGATAAGTTCGTTGTAACCGGCCACGGCCTGTTCAACTTCGGCGCCTCGACACCGTCGGGAGTTCACGCTCCCTCAGCAACACCGGACAGTGAGGGAGGACTCATCATCATCTTCAACATGAATCCGGGCTATCCGACCGAAGGCTGGAACCAGATCATGACCCTTCCGCGTCGCTTAACCCTGGGCGGAGACGACGAACTAGGGATTGAGCCAGTTGGTGATGTCGAATCGCTTCGTTACGATCACCGCCACGTCGATCAGATGGTTTTGCCCGCGAACGAAGAAGTAGTGTTGGACGGCATCGAGGGCAACGCCATGGAGCTGAGCCTGGAGATTGATGCGATGAGTTCGCCGATGGTCGAACTCAATGTGCTGCGATCGCCGAATCGAGATGAGTACACGCGCATCGCGTTCTTTAAGGAGCGCGGCTTCCGCGTGAATCGATACGCCAAGGAGGGTGCGCTGTTGGCCAGCGGCTCACCGGCGGTGGCGAGACACGGTGCGCCCCGGCCCGCGCCAACGCTGCAGAGCCTGTTGACACTCGACACTTCCTACTCCTCGACGTTGCCCGAAGCATTGTCACGTCCGCCGGAGACTGCACCCATATTGCTCGACCCTGATGAACCGCTACGGTTACGGGTTTTCATCGATAGAAGTGTGGTCGAGGTCTTCGCCAACGGCAAGCAATGCGTGGCAGCGCGCGTCTATCCCGGTCGAGACGACAGCGTGGGAGTGTCGCTTCGCTCCCAAGGCTCCGAAGCCACTCTGAAGTCGCTCGACGCGTGGCAGATGGAGAACATCTACGAATGACTCTCGTACCGAAGCTAGGAGGCGGCAACCGATCCAGCTCTCGCGATAACCCAAGGTTGTTTGATGACTCAACGCCTGTTGGGAAACTGAAGGTGCCGCGTTCTACCGACGTTGCGGAGAAAAACCGGCAACCTCCGATAGTCTTAATAGCGCAATCGTTGCTGGGCCGGTTGGATCGGCACATCGCTTCAGCGGTCCGCGCTTTCACAATGTAAACGACGCCGGTTCTGCATTTTGTTTTAACTGAGGATCGCCACTAAACGAAGTGCAGGAGTCGGCTGTTGGATTGTTTTGGTGGGAAGACTCGCAGGGTTCTTGAGGCGATGCGCGGCACTACTCATCGACGGTTTGATCGTGACCGTGATTTAGGTTGCGCTGGCCATGTTGTTTGGCAATGCGTCTACGCCACTCGAAGCATAAGAATCACTATGTGGCGGCGAGTTTTATATAGTGCACACTCTTCGTGAAGCGATCTTATTTGCGGCCGCCATCTCCGTCTGGTCAACTAACTTGGCCAAGAGGGTTCTCGGAATTCGCGTATTAATCCTTGACGGTTCCAAAGCAGGTATGGGAACGGCTTTTGTCCGGTAGTGGGGTTACTTCACATCGGCTCGATTACGGTTAGGGAAGTTCCTAATGGTGGCCTTTGGAAGTAACAAAAGAGGTTTGCGCGTCCAGATTTGAGACAACATCGTGGTATACAGGCCAAACACAGGGCCGTGGACGCGCTCAATCTCCTCTGCCGGCATTCGCGCCGGGCGTGTTTTGGCTCTGGTTTTTTGCTAGGAGGAACGTCTATAGGCCTGGATCCAAACGGCTAAAGGTCCTAACTTTCTTCCCGGTGGTCGTCACCTCTATCCCCGTTGGCATCGCGAACAGCTGGTTACTCGAAGGGAACATTCATAGTGATGTTTTGACCGATCTGGCCTCGAACATAATTGAGTTCGGCCCAGAGGTGATGTTTGGCCGTGCGCCGCTTATTACTTTGGGCTGCGTCATCTTCGGCGGCTTCTGTGGCTACGCACGAGGAACGCAGGCAATTCAACAAACGAACGGCAAACTCCCATATGCGCTTGAGATAACGGTTGTTGCGACAGTGCACGGTCTTTAAAACGTGGCGGTTTGTCACGTTTTATGGGAGCGTTTGAGATTTCTCCGTTCCGGTGTCGACGCAGCTACCCAAAGATGGTGTGGCCTGGGTGCCATGAAATCATCAGCATCTTTAACGGGCTCCACAACTACTTTGGAGAGTCAGGACGTAAACATGACGTTGATCTGCATTGCAGCCATCGCGCCAATCAGAGCTGGGGCGATGCCCGAGTCTGCACACGATGCGGTGATCGTATTGAACAATCTATTCGATGAAACTGTGACTTTCGTCATTGAGTAACACTGATGCTCGACGCTTCATATTCGTCCACTCTGCGCAAGGCACGCTTGCCTCTGCCCGAGGCAGTTCCCATTCTGCCAAAGGTTCGGTAACTGTTGGGAAAAAAGTCATTTGACGTTTCATTGAAATCACACATCGGCCTTCATCAAATGATCGATTTATGTCGGAGTTTAGATTGATATATGATCCACGTCAGAGAAGGAAAAAATGCAAGAAGCGGAAGGTGAAACAATGAGAAATCGAATTTTGGCTTTAATAGGTGTTGCAGCGTTACTCCTAACATTAGGAGCGTGCACACAGGATGAGCAACCAACCCCCGCTCCGGCAATCGACACAAACGCACTGCGCCAGCTTGTTCAAGAGGCTGTCGAGGCCGCGGTGCCTGAGCAACCCGCTCAGCCCGAACCAGTGTCCGCTCAGGAGATCCAGTCGATGGTGCAGGCAGCGGTTGAGGCTGCCGCTCAGGAAGGAGCGAGCGCAGAAGAGATACGATCCATGGTCCAACAAGCGGTCATGTCTGCTGCTCCTGAAGGCGCAAGCGCGGAAGAGATACGTTCCATGGTGGAACAGGCGATCTCGGGCGCTGTGCCTGAGCAGCCTACTCTGGCCGAGCCAGTATCCGCTGAGGAGATCCAAGCAATGGTGCAGGCTGCGATTGAGGCTGCTGCTCCGGAGGGTGCGAGTGCGGAAGACATACGATCCATGGTGGAACAAGCGATTTCAGCTTCCTCACAGCCCGCCGTCACTAGAGCAGAGATAGAGAGCGCCGTCGCAAAGGTTGTGGGAGAGGCAGCCGCGGCCGAGCAACCCGGACTCTCGGCAGAAGATGTTGAGAGTATCGTATCCAAGGCAATCTCCGCCATGCCGGGGCCATCTGAACCTGCCGAGGCGATGGCTGGTCCTTCTATCTACCTGATGGGCATCTTCGAGGAGCCGATCACCCGCAACTTCTGGAACTACTACGGCGGGCCAGGCGGCTCCGTTTGGACCCAGTACGTCCTTGTCGGGCATGCAGGCTCTTTGTACGGTTACTCGGACCAGCGTTTCGACTGGGTTCCCAGTCTCGCGGCCGATTTCCCAACGCCTCTGGCGAAGGAGAGTGTCGGAGGTACCGAGTACTGGACAGCCACAGTCCCGATGAAGACAGGAGTCAATTGGAGCGACGGTGAAGGGCTTGATGCGAACGACTTTGTGTTCACAGTCAACACGGTCCTCGATATGGGACTCGGTTCGAACTGGGCGTCAGCGGTCGATCCTGCGTTCCTGGATCACGTTGAAGCGGTTGACAGCCACACAATCAAGGTCTTCTTCAAAACGACGGACGAGGAAGGAAACGAGCAGACACCGGGCCTGAGCGTTTGGCAGTTTGGCCTTGGCTTCATGCCGATCCTCGCCGAACATTACTGGACGCCCGTGGTCGAGGCGGCAAAGGGCGCTGGAGAGATAAACCTGCAGCACGAAGCCCTATTCGCACACGTCCCTGAAAATGAGCCGACACTAGGCGGATTTGTTTTCGACAAGTGGGAACCTGGTGCCTTTTACGAGAAGGATACTGATCCCGGCTACTACCAGGCTGGGACCGTGGTGACTGAGTACGCGAGTGGCGCTTACTCGGAAGCTAACCCTAATACCGGAACCACTGAAACCTACTACGGTGAACCGACTGGCGAAAAATTGCTGGAGTACACCGTGGGCCCACACGTGGAATCGGCGCTCTTCAGCATCTACGGAAATCAGGACGCGGCTATCCTGGCGCTCACCAGCGGCGACATAGACTACGTTTTCAACCCGCTAGGTCTCGAAAAAGGGTTCCAAGAGAGAGTCAGAAACACGCCGGACCTCCAGGTCGTAGCCAATGCCAACAACGGCGTTCGCTACTTGGGATTCAACGTCCGAAAACCGCCGATGAACATCAAGGAGTTCCGGCAGGCTATCGGAACGGTGATAGACAAGGAGTTCGTCACCCAGACCATCTTGCAGGATGCAGCGATTCCGGTGTATGCGATGGTCCCTGAGGGCAACGGCTTCTGGCACAACCCTGACGTCCCTAAGTACGGACAGGGCTTGACCCGCGGTGAACGTCTCGAACAAGCGGTGGCGCTTCTGAAGAGCGCCGGCTTCACCTACGAGGAGGAGCCAGAGATCAGCGAGGACGGTAATTTCGTCGCCAAGGCGGGCAAGGGTCTGAAGATGCCGGACGGGAATCCTGTCCCAGAGATGGAGATGCTGGCGCCGAGCGCGGGCTACGACCCGATGCGTTCCACCTTTGCGATCTGGGTCGAGCGCTGGATGAACGACATAGGTATTCCAGTGCGGGCCAACCTGACCGGCTTTAACGTCATCGTCGATGAGCTGTTCAGCGATACCGTCGCAGACGATCTCGACATGTGGATCCTCGGCTGGGGCTTGTCCATCTTCCCGGACTACCTCGAGAACTTCTTCAACACTAGGCACTCACCAGAAATTGGTGCCGGTTACAACTGGGGAGGATACTCAAACACCGAGTTTGATGATCTGTCGATAGGTCTGCTATCCGAGACGACGATAGAAGGCGCTAAGGACAAGGTCTTCAGACTTCAGGAGTTCCTAGCAGAGGAGCTGCCTTACGTGACCCTGTTCACGACTCCCAAGCTGGATGCCTACAGACCTGCGAGGATCGAGTTCCCTTACACGTCGGTTCTCGGTGGCATCGAACAGCAGGGCGGCATGCAAGAGGCGGCGGTGATCAAGTAGATCACAATTCACATTGATCAGCAGAGATGAGAGTTGGTGCGTGTCGAACTCGAACCAGCTCTCATCTAGAGTGCACCTACCGGGCGACCAACCCCTGAAGCCCGGGCCTCGCCAGTGACCACCTACGTCCTGAAGAGATCGGTTCAGATCGCGTTCACACTGTTCGTGTTCCTGACGATGGTCTTCTTCATCGTCAACGCGCAACCTGGCGACATATCTAACTTTTACGCTCTCAACCCTGACCTGCCGCCCGAAACTAGGGAGAAGTTGCAGGATCTGTTCGGGGTCAATCAGCCGCTGTGGAAGCAGTACTTGGTTCACATCAGGAACACCTTCACGGGGAATTTCGGCACCTCGTTCAGCCTGTATCCGAGGTCGGTCGGGGACATCATCAAAGAGCGCCTGCCCAGAACGCTCGTGCTTTTCCTGACCGCCACCGTCATCTCGTTCTACCTGGGGTTCGCTCTGGGTAGAATCATCGCTTGGCGGAGGGGAGGGTGGACAGAATACACTTCGACCGTCGGCGGTGTCACTCTATACACTGTCTTCACCCCATGGTTCGCCCTGATGATGATCTGGGTGTTTGCGTTCAAGTTCGGCTGGTTCCCGATCGGTAAGTTTCTAGATCCGATCCTGTGGCGCGACGCTCCCATCGACGCGAACTCGATATTCATGCGGATGATCGTAACGGCGATTGTGGCGAGTCTGGCTGTGTTCTCAGTATTCCTGGCTACCAGCCGACAGAGGACGGTGCAGGCCCAGCTAATGCGGGTTGGTTCTATCATCCTAGGCGTTGCCGGGGTCGTCGCTGCATGGATGACGATTGGCTTTGGCGATCTGGCGTTGGACATCGTCAGACACATGATCCTCCCGGTCGCAACGCTCACCCTGATCAGCTTCGCTGGCACGATGCTGCTTACGCGCAACAGTATGCTGGAGACGATGCGTGAGGACTACGTGATGGCTGCTCGCGCGAAGGGGCTTGCCGAGAAAGACGTGCGAGACCGCCATGTCGCACGGAACGCGCTGCTGCCGGTGGTGACCAGTCTCGTATTCAGCCTCGCCTTTGCTGTCGATGGCTCGGTGATCACAGAATCCATCTTCTCCTGGCCCGGGATGGGCCAGACCCTGGTATCCGCAACCATTTCAGAGGATCTGCCATTGGCCGTGGGGGCGTTTGTATTCGTAGGCGCATTCGTCCTCGTGGCGCATCTCGCTGCAGATGTCCTTTACGTTTTCCTGGACCCGAGGATCAGGTACTGATGTCCGCTAACTCCGTACACCGGCCCATACCTACGGCTCTCTGGAAGGTACGACTCACCCTCGCAACACGTAGCCTTCGGGAGAACTGGGAGCTGTTCCTCGGCACGCGAATCGGAATTATCGGCCTCGTTATTATCGCCTTCTACGCGCTGATGGCCGTGGCACACCCCTTGATGATGAACTTTGTGTGGGAAGAGCGCATCTACGATCCGGTCATCGGCTACGCCTTCGACGAGACGCGGCAACCCGCTCCGCCCAGCCTGAGCCATCCCTTGGGTACAGACCCTTTGGGCAGAGACATCCTCAGCCAACTGATGTTCAGTGCGAGGTCAGAGTTCATGCTGGGACTGGTGGCGGCGATTGTGACGGTTACCATCGGGACGATCGTAGGAGCGGTGACGGCCTACTTCGGAGGCATCGTTGACACGATCCTCATGCGGTTGGCGGACATCATGATCATGATGCCTGCGATTAGCGTTCTCATTGTGCTGAGCAAGTTGATCGGCGTTCAGCATCTGGAACTCGCGCTCATCATAGGCATATTGTCCGGATTTGGCGGGACGGGCGTAGTGCTGAAATCGCAGGCGCTATCTGTGGTGGTCAAACCGTACATTGAGGCGGCCAAGACCTCTGGCGGGGGCCCGGTGCACATTATCTTCGTACACATCGTTCCCAACCTGCTCCCGTTGTCGTTTCTGTACATGATGTTCACGGTAACTGGCGCCATATTCTCGGAAGCGGTGCTCAGCTTCCTCGGCCTTCTAGACGTCAGAATGAGTTGGGGCATCATGATCCACACCACCGAGCACGCGGGCTATTTGCTCCAGGTGGGGCAGTACTGGTGGCTGATCTTCCCGGCCAGCCTATCTATCACGCTGCTGTGTTCGTCGTTCTATCTCGTGGGCCGGTCTTTGGACGAGGTTGTAAACCCGAGGTTGAGGCGACGATGAACGACGCACCTGTGCTCGAAGTCAACGATCTGACCATGCACTATTTGACGAGGTCTGGTCCGGTTCGTGCGGTCGATGGAGTCTCTTTCTCCGTCAAGCGCGGAGAGGCCTTCGGGCTTGTGGGCGAGTCCGGCTGCGGCAAGTCTTCAATCGCTATCACCTTGTTGAAGCTGCTACCGGACAACGCTCAGATCCTCGGCGGCGAGATTCGATTGAACGGTACCGACATCGTTCCGTTGTCTGAAGACGAGATGAGAGAGTACCGGTGGGACCGGATCTCGATGGTGTTTCAAGCCGCGATGAATGCGCTCGACCCGGTCTATGCGGTCGGAGATCAGATCGTAGAAGCGCTCGAGGCCCACGCCAGCTCAGCCTCCACTGATTCAATGCAGCGTGTTCGGGAACTCTACGACCTGGTGAGCCTCAACCACCGGTTAATACCGCGGTATCCGCACGAATACAGCGGCGGGATGAAGCAGCGAGCGATCATTGCGATGGCACTGGCTTGTGAGCCTGACCTGGTGATCGCCGACGAACCTACGACTGCGCTGGACGTGATCGTCCAGGACCGTATTCTGCGCGAGATGCAGAGCATTCGTGCCTCCCTGAACATGAGCATGATCTACATCTCCCATGACATGGCTGTCATTGCCGAGGTGAGCGATGTTGTGGGGGTGATGTACGCGGGGAAGATCGTTGAGTCCGGCTCCGTGCACGAGGTGTTCAAGAATCCCATACACCCCTATACAAGAGCACTAATGTCCGCGTTTCCACGGGTTACGGGTGAGAAGCAGGAACTTGTGGTGCTACCGGGTGAGCCGCCCGATTTACAGAACCCGCCACCAGGCTGCAGATTCCATCCCCGCTGCCCATATGCCACCGACGAGTGCAAGGTACAAGCCCCGCCTGTGGTCCAACGCGGCGAGCATTGGGCGGTCTGCTGGAATCCGCCGGGGGAGTAGGGCAGTGGATCCGACCGACCGGCCTATGATCGAGGTCAGTGATCTGACCAAGCACTTTCCGGTCTCTTCGAGCTGGTTCACCCGGAGTCAGAGCTTCGTTCATGCAGTCGACGGCATATCCTTCTCTCTGGAGCGCGGCCGGAGCTTCGGCCTAGTAGGTGAATCTGGGTGCGGCAAGACGACGACCGGCAAGCTGCTCGTCCGGCTGATAGATCCCACCAGCGGCCGAATCATCTTCGACGAGGGTGAGGGAGCCGAGACGGACATCGCCTCACTCAAGGGGAAGTCACTTAAGGGGTTCCGTCGCAAGGCCCAGATGATATTTCAGGACCCCTACGAGTCCATGAACCCCCGTATGACAATATTCGACACGATCGCCGAACCCCTGAAAGTGCAGAAGATCGGCGGGGCGCTGGATCGGATCGAGAAGGTCACGCGGATCATGGAGCTGGTTGGTCTGACACCGCCTTCGACTTACCTGTTCAGATTCCCACACGAACTTTCGGGCGGCCAGCGACAGCGCGTTGCGATCGCGAGGGCGCTGGTTATCGAACCTGCTTTCGTAGTGGCCGACGAGCCGACATCGATGCTCGACGTCTCGATCAGAACGGGCATCATGAACCTGATGGAGGAGCTCGCGGACCGGCTGGGCATCAGCTATGTGTACATCACCCACGACCTAGCGGTGGCGCGTTACATGAGTACGAGGATCGCGGTCATGTATCTGGGCAAGATCGTGGAGATGGGCGACACTGAGGAGACTCTGCACAACCCTATTCACCCGTACACACGGGCGCTGCTGTCGGCCGTGCCGGTGCCAGACCCAGATCACACGCGTCCGCCGGTCCTCATAAAGGGTGGCGTGTCAACGCCGGTTGATCCTCCTGCGCGATGCCGTTTCTACGACCGCTGCCCGATCGCGGACGATTTTTGTAGGGATAACGATCAACCGCCGTTGGAGGACAAAGGCGGCGGGCAGTTGGCGGCGTGTTACAAGATGTAGGTTCAACGGATCCGAGTGACGTCCTTGCAGGGGTGCGCAAGGTGCTCGCCCTAGACGGACCCACTTCCGTTGGCGGCCCGACAAATGGGTGGGAAAAGTACTATTTAAGGTGTCAGCAGCGCGGGGGAGTGGCGGAATGGTAGACGCGCATGCCTTAGGAGCATGTGGTGCAAGCCGTGCGGGTTCGAATCCCGCCTCCCCCACCACTTCCCGGTCCCATGCTCAAAGGTCAGAACCGAGGCTCCGAAACTCAGTCGGATATGTTGCTGATTCTCTCGACACAGATCGATTCAGGTGAATCTCGATGAACCCTGCGTTGATCACTTTGTCGTTGCTGAACATTCTCGGCGCTATTCCGATGTCGTGGCTTGCAAGGCGCAACTTTGCCCGTCTAGGACGATTCACATTGCCGGTCGCCATTTGGACAGGCGTTGCTTTGTATGGTCACGCTGCACTTACGTTCGCGCTTGCGTGGCTGGACCGGGGTTCGCTCGGCGACCCGTCGAGCACAAGCTCGGCCCTCGGTTCAGTCGTCGCGGTTTCCGGGGTTGCTTTAATCGTTGCGGGGCGGAGGGAATACGCGAGCAGGGCTAGGGTTTCACGGTCTTGTAGAGGACAAGCTGATAACCGCAGGGATTTACCGATATTCGCGTAATCTGCAGTATTAAGGTTACTGGCTGGTGATGTCGAGCGCAGCAATCGCGAGTCTCTCCGCATGGTCGTTTGTCCTTGCGATTGGAATTGCACCCATCGTCCACACTTACATCAGAGCGGTCGAGGAACCGGACCTGAACTCCGCATTCGGAGAGCGGTATATTACATACACCAACAGCACAGCTCGGTATCTGCAACTCAAGCGTCAACATTTGCGAGAATAAGGCAGGAAAATGAAAATCAAGATGACCAGCGTGCACGTTGAGGACCCTGCGGACGCATTCAAGTTCTACACGGAGACCCTCGGTTTCGTCGAGGTGATGTTTGTTCCCGAAGCCAACCTAGCTATCGTGGCATCACCCGAGGAGCCACAAGGCACCATGTTGCTTCTGGAGCCAAGTGACAATCCCATCGTCAAGCCGTATCGAGATGGTCTCCTCGCACAAGGATTGGCCGCGATGACGTTCTCGGTTGACGATATCGCCTCGGAGCACGACAGATTAACGAAGTTGGGAGTCGTGTTCAAACAGAACCCAACCAAAACAGACTTCGGCACCGAAGCCGTGTTCGACGATACGTGCGGCAATTTTATTCAGCTTATCGAGTTAAATGCCGAATGAACCTATCAGGGACCCCAGGATCCGCAACGATGAATTGGAAGCAAAACGAATCTGAAGACGTGATCTTTGAACCCGCCCTGCACGAGGGGGACGGCGCCGTCACGCGTCGCCGCTTCTTCCGCGACGCCAGCAAGCTGCCCGTTCGCGTTGAAGTTTGGGAGCTACCGCCCGGCGCCAGCGAAGGATCGCACATACACGAGGGCGACGATACGCTCGAAGAGTTCTACTACTTCATCGAAGGGCAGGGCGTGATGTGGATGGACGGCGAGGAGATTCCTGTAACCGCCGGCGACGCCGTAATGGCGCCGCCTGGCATCGATCACGGATTCCGGTGCACGGGGGATGACACGCTCAAGCTGGTGATAGCGTGGGGCGTCCCGAATAACTAATCGGCTATTCGAACAAGGCTCAAATGAGGAGAAAAGGTTGGAGGCAACATGACAACGCAGTTAGGGAAACTCGAACCAGAGGACCTACGATCGATTTGGCCTGACGAAGCGACCGATTTCACAACATGGCTTGCCGAAGAACAGAGCCTTGGGTTGCTCGGCGAGCAACTGGGAATGGAGTTGGAGCTTGTCGGTACTGAAATTGAGGTCGGTAGATACGCCGCAGACATCGTGTGCCTGGATACTGCAGATGGCAGTCACGTGTTGATTGAAAATCAACTAGAAACCACTAATCACTCGCACTTGGGCCAGATATTGACGTATGCTGCCGGTTTCGAACGAAGTAATACGCTAGTTTGGATAGCGAGGAAGTTCACCGACGAACATAGGGCCGCCGTAGATATGCTCAATCGGATTTCCTCGACGGAGTTTCGGTTTTTTGCCATTGAAATCGAATTATGGCGAATTGGTAACTCTAATCCTGCGCCGAGATTCAATATCGTTGGCGAACCGAATGATTGGACGAAAGGTGACGCACAGCAACGAGTTGAATTGACACCGGCGAAGCGATTCCAGCTTGAGTTTTGGCATGGACTGATCGATTACGTAAACATGCAGGGCGCCAATGTGAGATTGCAGAAGCCCCGCGCACAGCACTGGATGAATCTGAGCATAGGCAGAACGGGGTTCAATCTCGCGGTTATCGTCTTAACGACAGACAATGAACTCAGGGTCGAATTCGTGATCACGCACAAAGAGTTTTCCAAACGATATTTCGCACTGTTGGAGGTGAACAAAGCGGCAATTGACTCTGAGATTGGTGATAGAACTACGTGGGAAAACAGAGATGTCAACATCACATGCAAAATTTTCGTCAAGAAATCAACCGACCTCAACGACGACGCAGATCGTGACAACCAATACGCTTGGATTGTGGAACACTTGAACATTTTTAAAAACGTGTTTGAACGTCGGATCAGAGAGTTGCCAAACGACCGAGATGGAATGTTCGATGAAATCAGGGCTGCGCCTTAGTTTCGAAAGTATGTTCGTAACCCTAAGAACATTCGCATCTGGTTCCATTCGGGATAGTGCTCAGCGGCACTTCAACTGTCTCGATGGGTCGAACTAGTTGATCAGATTCCGCTTGGACAACAGAATCTTCAAGGTCGTGGCATCGCAGCTATTGGTGCCGGTGCGGTTGATTGAGTTTAGGAAGGCGAAGACACTTTGGAGGAGTTCTACTAATTCATTGCAGGACAAGGCGTGATGTCGATGGACGGCGAGGAGATTCCCGCCCAAGCGGATGATACCGTGATGGAGCCGTCGGGAGTCGTTCATGGTTTCCGGTGCACCGAATTTGAAACGCGCAACCTACTGGTTGCTTAGAGCGCACCGGGGATTAGACGGCGAACCTCAAACCGCATCGCATTTCCGTTAGCATGTGGGTTTGATCTTTGCCTCACGCCGTGAGTGAGCGTCAAATGAGGCAGACAAGAGCATCCTGATGCCGATCCAAGTTCCTCAAGGACCTGGAGGCGCGGATCGGGGTAAGACTCCCGTTCCGGGTGATCCATGTTACCTCTGTGAGGTGATCGAGGGTCGAGCGCAAAAAGGAGTCGTGGAAGAGACCGAGTTGACGCTGACACTCGTCAATTGGGCACAGTTCGAGCTCGGGCAAGTCTACGTGATACCCAGACGTCACGCACCAACCCTCTTCGATCTTACGGACGAAGAAGCCGTGGCGATTATTCGTGCAGTTCGCAGAACCGCGGACGCGTTTCTTCGAGCATACGCCCCGGACGGTCTCAACTTGATTCAAAACAACGGCGTGATTGCAGGCCAAAGCGCGCCGCATTTTCATATGCACGTCGTGCCGCGTAGAACGATCGGCAGCGATTGGGGAAGCGGCCCGCCCCACATCGGCGTCGTCGAGGGCAAGACTCCGACCAAACCTAACCGCGACGTGAAGGTCACGTTAAAAGAAGAGCTCGACATCGCCCGTCACATAAGGCGGTTTCTGGATCAATAACTAGTGAGAGATCGCAGCTTTGCGATAACGGTCAATGCGACACGTGCGCTTCTCATGAAGAGTTGCTGAAGATTTCTTTATTTGTGCCGATCTTGATTAGCTAAATGTCGGTTACGAGTGGCTTGGTAGCATTTTGAGAAGTCTTTCGGGTTTAGTCTCGTAGGCACCATCAGACCGCGGGTTCCTATTCAACTCCGAAGAGCCCATCCGTTTGAACGAACATAGACATTGACCTCGGACACGCCAACCGATGTTGAGACTGTTCAAATCATCGCTGGGTCCCTGATGCACGAATTCTTACAAGGCCGTCGTGAGACGCACACACCGAAACCGCGTTCGTTTAAGTTGGCGATCCATCTCGGATTTGCGATTCGAGGATCCGGAGACTGAATAAGGACTCCTAGGAGCTGCCCTGGGATCCGTTTCTCGGCTCAAATGGTTGTGTCGGAAATATCATTTGCTTCTACAAAGACCAAATTGGAACGAGAGGCTGTAGCTCTATGCCATCCAAACAGCATGAACAGTGGAAACATGACCTGTACAACCATCTTGACCGCAAACTGAGCGGGTGTATCGGGTGTGAATTGGGAGAGAGTCTCGAAAGCCACGCTCCCGCCTATCTAGGGCACCACCGGGAACCATCCCAGGAGATATTGTGGACTTGCGAACGGATGCATCCTCATGCATTCGACGTGCTTCGTGGGGCTGGATCAGTTGTGATGGAGAAGAATCAGTCCGCTCCAGTCAGTGGACGTTGCCGTCCCGATCTGACCATCCTGAATACTCACTGCGAACCGATCGCTTTTATCGAAATCGTTCGATCCAACCGCCCGAGCAAGTCAGTTTGTGTCGCTGCGGAGTTGGGTATCCCTTTGTTCACAATCTTGGCGCTTCATCGACGATCCCTCAGCCCCAGCCTTCAACCTTCCCGGCCCTGGTGGGAATTGGACCCCTCATTGCCTGAGGAGGTCAAGAGGCAGATGTATTTCATGGAGCAGGTCTCAGACGAGTTAATGAGACGGCATCAAGAAGGGGATTCCACTTGGGCTGAGCTGGACATGATTCTGGATGAAGAAGGAAATCTAGGATACGCAAGACTCCGCGCGTCGCCACCGGAGTTGTCTTGTCCCACCTTTCCAAGGACGGGAGACCTGATAGTCGCGGAGCTATGTTCGTGGGATTGCGAGAAGGCTATGGAGATGAGCAGGCGTGAACGACAACAAGACGAGCGGGCCGCCATCATTTCTATGCGTCAAACGTTGGAACAAGACCTTGGGCGGATCATCCTAAGGGCAATAAAGCAAGCAAGAGATAGAACCGAGAAGTTTGTCATCCCGGTTGGAACTCAAGAAGTGCACGTTGAGATGAGCTTACGTCCGCTAAACCCAAATACGAGTCCAAACGACCCTTATGTTTTGGAATTATTGAATCAGGTGTTTAATGCCGCAGAGAAAGTCCGGAACCGCAATCGACGAGATTTGTAGGGTCGAAGTATTCGGGGCATGGATCACTACTCCAGAGAACCGTGATTCAGGCCTGGCGGCTCAGCAGTGCGGTTACATTGAGACAATCGACCCAATATTTGTGATTGCAAACTCACCATAATCTGCGCACATCCGAAAGCCAATCTCAACTTAGTTCAACCTTGCCCGAATTCATACAAGGCCGCCGGCTCAGCCGTCTCTTCTACGAAGAGGTGGTTAACCCAATTTTGCGGAGCAAATTCGGTAACGTCACGCACACCGCCTGCCTGTTTAATCGGTACTGGATCCGAGGTCCTCGGCTACGACACCGTGGAATCGATGGACCACGATTGGGGTCTTCGTCTCCAACTATTCCTCACCGAAAGCGATGCGGCGAATCTATCTAGCAAGATCGACGAGAGCCTTTCGGTCAACCTTCCAAGAGAATTTCGAGGGATTTCGACGAGCTTCTTGGAACCGGACGCCGAGGGTACCAGGTTGCTAACTGACGCTGATGATGGGCCGATCCGGCACGGGGTACGAGTCACAACCATCGACCAGTTCTTCACTTCACATCTTCGAACCGACCCGTCCAGGGATCCGAGTGTCGCCGAGTGGCTCACTTTTTCCGAGCAGTCGTTGCTCGAAGCAACTCGAGCCGCCATCTATCACGACGATCTAGGACTCGAAGATCTCCTAGCCAAGTACAGTTACTATCCCCGCGACATCTGGCTCTACCTCCTCGCTTCTCAGTGGCGAAGGATCGACCAGATGGAGCACCTCATGGGTAGGAGCGGACACGTTGGCGACGAACTCGGCTCAAGACTCATCGCAAACCAAATCGTGTGGGACTTGATCCGCCTCTGCTTTCTCATGGAGCGACGCTACGCTCCCTACGAAAAGTGGCTCGGGACAGCTCTCCGCGAACTGGATTGCGCGGATCAGATGATCCCGATCTTGTCGGACGCAATGCGTGGAAACCAATGGAAGGAACGGGAAAGACATCTTTCACGAGCGTACGAACACGTCGCAGGTATGCACAACGAACTAGGCATCACCGACTTGCTTGAAACTCACGTGCGACCGTTCCACAACCGACCATACCGAGTGATCGTAGCCAAACGGTTCGCCGATGCAATTTATGCTCAGATCGCCGACCCTGATGTCCGTGCTCTGCCGGATAATCTCGGCTCCGTGGATCAGATCAGCCACTCGGTGGACATTCTCACGAGGCCATCTCGTAGAGCAATCCTGCGTAATCTTTACGAGTAGGCCGAAGGAAATGTCCCGATAACTTCCGCAAACAAACGGGTAACCATCCCCTACATCGCAACGATTTGCCTGCTCTCCCTGCTCTCTTCGGCGTTCCTCGCCGCCTGCTCAGACGACCCTGGACCCACACCTCTACCGTCACCCACATCCGTCCTGCTACCCTCAGCCACACCTCCGCCCACACTCACATCAACACCGACACCTGAGCCGACCTCAACATCTACCTCTACGCCTACAGCAACCCCAACAACTGCACCCACGGCCACTAGCACCCCCACCGCGACACCCACATCGACTCCGACGTCCACTCCCACTTCAACTCCGACGCCGACACCCACTTCGACCCCAGAGCCGACATCCACTTCGACGCCCGAACCATCGCCTACAAAGGTGCCAACAGCCATTAAGGTCGTCAAGACCGCAGCCGACTACTCCGATGAGGAGATCGCCGAGGCTGTTGCTTCTCTGACAAGCGAGTTCTCGGACGCGGTCAACGCTGAGCCAGAGCCTGAGTTGGAACTCGCCAGAGCGCTGTTTGCAGAGGCGTGTAGACCTGAACCCGAAGAATTCGCAAACGAGATCAGCATTCTGCGCAGCGCGTTCGGTGGATCGGAATTCTCAACCGAAGTCCTCGAAGTCATGAGGATCTCAGGGCATGATGACGCTGCAATCGCCGTGACCATACCGAAAATCGATGGTGAACCTATTCGTGACGCCCGGCGCACCCTGACAGTTTTCGAAAACGGTCGTTGGTTAGACAGCGAGTGTCCAGAAGGCAGGGCGAGATTCACTCGGGAAGAGCTGGGTGATCTTGAACCTCCAACGGTTCCCGGAATTGAACCGACCCCTATAACCGCAGATACGAGGGAGGCAATCGATTACTCCGACGAAGAGATCGCTGAGGCCGTAGTCGACCTTATACGTGAATTCTCAGTTGCGCTGAATGCTGAACCAGGCCCTGATCTCGGGCGCATCAAAGCTACTTACTCAACGACCTGCCTACCCGATGACGATACGTTCGCCTCCCAAATCGAACAACTGAGAGCCGCTTTGGGGGGTGCTCAACTCTCCGCTCAGGTCGTTTCCGCATATCGACTTCCCGACGTCGACCACGCCGCGCTGGTTGTGACGATTCCGTTAATCGACGATATGCCCGTAGCTGCCGCGGGGGACAACTTGCTCATCTTTGAAAACGGACGCTGGGTCGACAACAACTGCGAAGAGGGGAGGGCGAAGTTCCTTGACAACGTCGAGCCGCCAGTCGATGACGATTCGAGTAGCACGACTCGGGCGCTGGTGCCGCCGTCTCTCAGCGAGGATCCATCCGAACACTCAGACGAAGACATCGCCCGCAGCGTCGAGTGATTGAACCGCAGAGCTTGGGAGGGCGTTTTCTCAGAACCCGAGCCAGATGTGCAATTAATGCGAGCGACTTCGATCGCAGCTTGCAGATTTACCTCGGATGAGGTGTTGTTGCAGATAGCCAACCAGTTCAGGCAGCAACTCGATGGTCCCCATGAATTCTCGATCACCGTGACCGGCGTGCAGAGAATCGATCGTGACAGAGCTTGGATCATCGGCGACTACTCCGTCGGCGACCTCAGCGACACTCTGGGCCCTCCATCCCTCGCGGTTTATGAGGATGGGCAATGGCGCGACGGGGGATGTTTGATCCTCGACGATTCTCAGCTGCCCTTGCAAAGGCCTACTGAGATCGATGAAGACCAGCGAGTTTCCTACATAGGAGAAACGGTCAAGCTGCAATTTGATTGGGAAGAGGACGGCTACGAATTCATGGTCGTGGATTACCCGACACTCATCGACGACACGTTGTTTGTACCTGTCCGCATCACGGCCATTACAGAGACTCTGGACCTGTCGCTCGTCACCCTCGGCGGTTCACTGGAAACCGAACCCGACGAAGAAGGGAACTATGTGGAGTTGTGGACGGAACCATGTGAGGAAGGATTCTATGACGATGCAGTCCTCGTCCAAGGCCAATCGTACGAGACGTTCCTATGTTTCAGACCGATCGACGCCAGCGAACAGCATACCGGATCGCCTCAGCAGTTCAGATACTTCGTCGCCTTCGACGGGGACGCGCTGCGCGTCGTCGACCTAACTCGAGTCGACGAATGACGGTCGACTTGGCTCAAACATGCCTTGATAGATGAGCTAAACTCGTCCGTCTTGAGCCTGTCGAAGGATCGCACGGGTCCTGTGGTTCGACAAGCTCACCACGAACGGAATAGGGAGCCCTCACCACGAACGGAAGAGTGAGCGCTCACCACGAACGGCAAAGTGAGCGCTCAACACGAACGGAAAGGGGAGCCCTCACCACGAAAAGCAGGGGAGCGCTCAACACCAACGGGGAAGTCACATCCGTTCGTCCTGAGCCTATCGAAGGATCGCGCGCGTCCTGTGGTTCGACAAGCTCACCACGAACGGCAGAGGGAGCATTCACCATGAACGGGTGTAGTTGCATCCGTTCGTCCTGAGCCCGTCGAAGGATCGCACGGGTCCTGTTGGGCAGTGGTTATTCCCGGGCAATCCATGAATTGCCAACAGGATGAATCCGTTGGCCGCGTTCCTCGTAGGTGCTCGACCCGCGCTCGTAGGGATATCTGGCCAACGCCTCTTCGTTGATGTCAACGCCCCATCCCGGCTTGTCGTTCAGTTCTAGACGGCCATCTCGTAATCGCAGCGGCTCGTCAATGACCTCGTCGCGCCAGAACACATCCGGGTCGATGAACTCCATGTTGATGAAGTTGGGAAGCGTAACGGCAATGTGCGCGTTGATGATTGATGCCAGGGGACTGTTGCAGTTGTGAAGCGTGATCGGCAGATACCTGGATTCGGCGATCGCAGCGATCTTCTTGGCCTGTGAAACGCCGCCGCACCACTGCGCATCCACCATCACTACGTCCACGGCGTCTGTGTCGATGACCTCTGAGAACTCGGTAGAAGCGTGAAGTCGCTCGCTCATCGCGATCGGGATCGAGGTTTCCGTCCGGAGCTGCTTGAGCGCAGATAAGTTGAACGGGTGAACCGGTTCCTCGTACCAAAGGAGGTCTAAAGGTTCGAGGGCTTTGGCGAGTCTAAGAGCCGACACAGCGTTCAGGCCGTGTGCATCAAACGCGATCTCCACGTCCTCGCCGACTTGCTGGCGAATGAACTCCACCTTGCGGGCCGTGGATTGGATGTCTTTGCGGTCCATGTGCATGTTGGGCCAGAAGTCGGTTTGGCCAGCGGTGCTCCCTTCAGTGATCTTGTACCTGTTCGCTTGGAACGTCTTTACACAGTCGAAGCCGCGTGAGACCAGGTCCTGCGCACGTTCCCTGATGGCCCCGAAATCGTCGGAGGCGATTGCACCTTCCTCCATGCCCATGCGGATGATCTGGCTGCCGCCACCTATGTGTGAATACAAGCGGACGCTATCCCACACCTTGCCACCTAAAAGGTCGTACACAGGTTTCCCCGAGGCCTTCCCCATGATGTCCCACATGGCTGTTTCGATGGCCGTGATGGCGCAGCTGAAAATCGAACCCCACACGTAGTGGGTCGCCTTGAACAGAGTTGTGTAAAGCGACTCGACGTCGTAGGGGCTGGTCCCAATGACATGAGGTTCGAGCCACCGAATCGCCTCAGCGATCACTGGCCCTGCGTGCCGGGTTCCTTCCCCGTAGCCGACGATGCCTTCATCCGTCTCGACCTTCGCAAACACCCAGCTGGCGCAGATATTCCCCTGTCCCAATATAGGTGTGATCTTCGTGATCTTCATGGTGGCAACCTCCGGAATTGTGATCCCAGCGTTATCTTATCGGGGTGCGAACGCGTTTGGGGGTTCATCGCACGTGCCCTCTCTCTCGTAAGAGACGTGATAGCGCCGTCGACGGGATCAAATCATGGTTCGACAAGCTCACCACGAACGGAACAGTGAGCATTCATCACGAACGGAACAGTGAGCATTCACCACGAACGGAACAGTGAGCATTCACCACGAACAGAACAGTGAGCATTCATCACGAAAAGCAGATGGAGCGCTCAACACTAACGGGGTAGTCGCATCCTTGACCCGGTGCTACTCCTTCTACCGTTACGTTTGCGCTCGTCGCAGCGGATGTAGCCAGCGTAGACCGGGAAACCGGCTGAAGTCGGAGTCGGTAGAAACCATTGTGCAACCGTGCTCAATGGCCACAGCCGCGTGTTGGGCATCGGCAACTAACTTCCCAGTAGCCGCTGAATCGCGGCACAGCTGCTCGAAGATAGTGAGGTGAACAGGGCCAGGGCCGACGATACGTGCATTGGGGCGATCCAGGAGCGACGAAGCAAAGGCGAACGCCGTATCGTCGCTCGACGGATGATCGAATATTCGCGGGTTCGTTGCGATGCGGACGAAACCGGCGAGGACCAGCACTGACAAAGCGAATGGTTCCGGTCCGATTGCCAGACGGGTCATCCAATCGGCATATCCTGAGTGATCGGGCGTGGAATCCTCGAAGTGAGAATAGATTAGGACGTTGACGTCGGGTAGCAGCATCTCCTTCAGGCGTGGCGATTGCCGAACTGATTTTGGTCTTCAACGGCGTCAAGCTCGCGCGGCCGGGCAAGATCCACACCGCGACGCGGTCGGGCACCGCGAACTGTTACAAGCCGAAACGGCGGGTGATCCGTCGGTTCGAGGAGCTTGATGGCATCATCTAACGTCTTGGCGACGTAGGTGCTCACGCTCGATCCTTGGGGGGCAGCCTCCCGGCGCACTTGTTCAGCAAGCTAGTCATCTAGTGAAATAGTCGTTCTTATTATGCAGAGAATAATATTCGTGCATCAGTGCACCACCAGCGGTCTGACGTTTGAAACGTGTATCGATCCGTCGAGGGAGTCAATTCATGGTTCGACAAGCTCACCACGAACGGAAGAAGCCGCAATCGTTCGCCCTGAGCCTGCGGAAAACCCGGCCTCCCCGCTGAACGGGTATCACGAACGGAGGTTGCCAGCGCCGTTCATCCTGAGCGTATGGAATGCCCGGCCTCCCCACGGAACGGGTTTCTCGAACGGAGGCAGCCAACACCGTTCGTCCTGAGCCTGTCGAAGGATCGACGCGAAACAATCAAACGTCTTCCACGCCCCTTCATTGCTGTCCGGATCTATGTTGGAGCCGGTTCCGGCGGAAACGACCGCGCTTTCAACCCGCGCAGTAAGCGGATCTGGAAGACGCGTTATGGAGCGGCAGTCTAACGCCTAATCATGTCGAACTGTTCGTAAACGCCGCCTACGATTGGGTGCGGATCGATGCCCATCCAGCCGTCAATCAGCGTTGAGTACAAGCCCCTGAAGTCGTTGTTGTAGGCCATGTCGCCCTCAACCTGGTCCCGGGGTTCCAGAGAAGGATATTCGCCGTAGAGTCCGCCGTTTACTGCGGAACCCATCACGAACGCCACACCGCCTGAGCCGTGGTCCGTGCCGGATCCGTTGTCATCGATTCTGCGACCGAATTCGCTGAACACCATGACGATCGCATCGTTCTCTCGCCCATGCTCTTCGAGGTCGGCGAAGAAGTCGCCGACTGCTGTTGAGAGTTCGCCCAGTAGTTTGGCGTGGTTAATAAGTTCGCCGGAGTGTGTGTCGTAGCTTCCGTGCTGCGTGTAGAAGACGCGCGTGCCAACGTCTGCCAACATCACTTGCGCGATGTCTTTAAGGGCTTGGGCGATTTGATTGTCGGCATACTCAATCGACGACGAGTACCGGGCGGGAGCGGTCCTGAGGATGTCAGCCCCTAGGTAGGCGCTCATACCCGTTTCACCAATCGCTTCGAGCATGGCGTCCCTGCCCTCGGCAGGACCGTACATGCGCGTGAAGATGTCGAGCGCGAGGTCACGGGTAGCCGCATCTTCTATGTCGGGCATCAGTCCGTAGGTTTCCAGATTTCCAACCGAGGCCACCGGGACACCTTTGCAGTGGAGTGCGCGGGGCAGACCTCGGCCGAAGTTGACACCGGCAACAACGTTGGAATGGTCCGGGTCGATCTCCCGGATCATCCTTCCCAACCAGCCATCGGGTGCGACGTCTACAGGTTCCGCTGTGTGCCAGATATCCATAGACCGGAAGTGCGACCGGTTGGGCTTCGGGTATCCGATGCCGTTGACGACCGCGACCTTGCCCTCGTCCCATAGGCTCTTGACGGGACCTAGGCTGGGGTGAAGACCAAGCGCGCCGTTGAGGTCAAGCACCTCGTTCTCTTCCAGCCGTATCGCCGATCTTGAATCTTGATAGATGCCGTTCGTGTAAGGCACCACCGTATTCAAGGCATCGTTTCCGCCAGAGAGCTGGATGACCACCAAGGCCGGGTCACGCTGTAAAACCATTACATTTCCTCCTAGAGGTGGGCCTTATTCTGGCCCTAAACGAGTTGCACCACGCGGAACTCCCGAATAGGAATGTTGCGTACGAGATAGCATCCTCGCTGTTTCGATTATTCATACCTAGATAAAAGTGAGGCATTCCTCTATTAGCTCGACGAGGGCACGTCGAATACCTGGATTCGGTGCCGAACGGTGTCAACAACGTAGAGATGGCCGTCAATCAATTTGACCGCCGACGGCCCCCAGAAGTACTTCTCGATGTGCGCCGATTCTTCGTGGGCGTCTCTTTCAAACAAATCTGGAGACAAGTCGAGATTCGACTTAGCTCTTGCGGCGGCTTCTTCGACATTGGTGTCAAGGAACGCCTTGGCCCACTTCGATATCGTTGCCTGACCCCTTAGCAATTGGACGAACTCGCCGTCTGGATTGAACACCTGCACGCGGTGATTTCCCCAATCAGCGACGTGGATGTATCCGCCTTCATCTTCGCAGGCGCTGGATGGGCGGTTAAGTTCACCCGCGCCTTCTCCAGGGCGACCGTACGCCGCAATGAATTCTCCGTCTTGAGTCACTTTCTGGACGCGGTCGTTGCCCCAGTCGGCGACGAGCATATTTCCATCAGGACAAGCAGTTATGCCCCAAGGCATTCTGAACTGTCCCTCTGCGGAACCAGTGCTGCCAAATGACCCTAGGAATTCACCATGGGCTGTGAAGCGCTGGACGCGGTCGTTGCGATGATCCACCACGAACAACTCGTCGTCGGAGTTGATCACAACACCGTTCGGGCCGTCCACCTGCCCGTGGGCCGAGCCGTGGTTACCCCACTTCTCGATAAATTCACCCTCGATCGACATAACGGTGATGCGAGTGAGGTAGTCATCGGTAATGAACACACGCTGTTGGCTGTCAATGGCGATCGAGTTGGGCCAAGTGAACTGGCCATCGTCTTCACCCCACTCGCCGAATATCCCGAAATAGTCTTCGTCCAGGTTCATCACCGTGATGCGCACGCCTCGCTTGTCACCGTCGGAAGACCGGTTGAGCACGTACAGGCGATCGTCGTCTCCACCCACGATGTCAACTGGGTAGTAGAAGCCGCGGCCAAACATCGCCGTGACGCCGATTGTCCGGTTGTACTCGAGTCTTTGGGTTATTGTCGTTGATTCGGCTAATGTCATCTGTCGGTCACCAAGCTAGTAGGCTTCTGATCTGCCTGCGTTTTTGCCGTCGATCACGCCCTTTGGAACTCAGGCGCCGCCGCCGCGAGTTTGAGGGCGTGCGCCGCCCTTTCACGAGCGGATTGGCCGTCTGAACCCACCAGCTCATCGTTTCGTTCCACAAACTCGATTAGCGACTGCCGTGTAACGTCAGTCACTTTCGACATGGACAACTGTTCCAGTGCCCGGTCGACAAGCTCAGCCGGATCCTCGCTACCTTCATCGTCAGCAAGGACGTTGGCGATCATCGTCTTGACCCCAGGGCTATCTAGATTCCCGAGTCTTTCGGACGCAAAGTTGACGCGCTCTACCAGCGCGCCTGAATCGATCCACTCCGTACCCCAGTGCCATCCCTCGACCGAAGGCGGGTTCATCAGGTGCTGCCCCATGAAAATGGTATGCAAGTGAGTCGTGATCATTTCCTCCTTCGGGCGGGGAAATTCACCGGTCAACTTGAGAACACCGACCATCAACTCGGCCGGACTCTTCACGCGCTTGTACCAGACATCTTCGGACTTGAAGGCCTCCGAATTGAAGAGAGCCCGAAGCATTTCTTTGATGCTGTAACCGCTCTCGAAATAAACCTTCGACAGCATCTCTATCGCGTCCGGATCACAAGGCGGTTTGTATGGCCACTCCGGAACCGGGGGCTCATCCGCCACAAAGAAGCTGTACATGTGGCGCGAGATGAATCGGGCCGTAGCGGGCTGCTCGCAGATGATGTCGATAATGTCATCGCCGTTGAAATTACCCTTGCGGCCGAGAAACTCTTTCTCGCCGTCATCGTGTTCTTCAGGCTTGAACTCGAAGTGGAACGACAGGCGCCCGTAGGGCCATATCGAGTCGCGCATCGACTTGAGCGTCATGTACTCGGTGTTGCCGATGGTCCAACCGGTGAAGGCCCGCGCCGCTTCTTTGATGTCTTGCTCGGAGTAATTGCCGACGCCCATTGAGAACAGCTCTAGCAGCTCGCGTCCGTAGTTCTCGTTGATCCTGCCGTTATGGTTCTCGCAGTTGTCGAGCCATACGATCATTGCGGGATCTTTTGAAAGCTCTACCAGAAGCGTGCGGAAGTCGCCCAGACCGTGCCGCGAGAACATCCTGATCTGGTCGTGGAGCACCTTACCGTTGGCGAGCTTGGCGTAACCCGTCGCGAAGATGCCGTGCCAGAACAGCGCCGCCTTCTCTCGCAAAGGAGAATCGGTCGAGATCATCCGGTACATCCAGTGAGACCCGATGTTGTTTCCCATCATGCCCATGTGATCCGGGTGATACCGCCGTATCAGATCGACCGGCATGGAGTTCGGGTTGTCGGTTTCCAGAAGTCTCTGGACCGTTTCGTCGTAACCCTGCTCCACTAGCTCATCAAGTTCTTCTCTCGAAGCCCCGAAGCCTGCCCGTCGCATCAGGTGTGCCATTAATTGCGTTTCGTTCGTGCTCATCGAATACCAACCGATTTTCTTAGCAATTCGTCAGTTGCGCGGCATTATACCAACAACCAGCTTTGACTGATCATCGCCAACCAAAAGACTTTGGCGATGGGACATGCACCGCAAACTGAAAATCGACATTTTCCGAAGGGTGTTATGAACACGTTTCGCACCTCAACCACCTGTCCGCGATCCTCGCTACCCTTACTTCATCCACAGCTCCAATGCGTCATCCCCGCGACGGCAGGGTCCTGGGGAACGCAACCAGCAAATTATCGGTAAAGGCAAGAGGCCCAATTTACACTCGGAAACCCGACGTGAGGCCAGCAAAGAGCTGGAAATGCGCAATCAATGAACATACGTCGCGAAGCGCCGGGTGACGCTCCGGCCATTCGAATGATTCACGAACAGGCTTTTGGCGGTACCTACGAATCCGGAGTCGTTGAAGGACTGAGAATCGCAGATCGCGTGACTTTGTCGTTGGTCGCAGAGAACGATGACCGAGTCGTGGGCCACGTCATCTTCTCGCCAATTAAATTCGAACAATACCCCAACGAGTCTCGTTGGGCCGCTCTTGGGCCTATCGGAGTGCTTCCAGAGAATCAGGGTTTAGGCATTGGATCGCAGCTCCTAATGCGAGGCCTCGAGGGTTGCCGAGACGTCGGAATCAATGGCGTTGTTCTGCTGGGGTCTCCCATCTACTACTCTAGGTTCGGCTTCGTCCGAGCCAGCGACCACGGGTTAACAAGCGAGTTTGGCGACGGCCCTGCATTTCAAGCCATCGAACTACGAACTGGTGCGTTAGCGGACATCGGAGGCAAGGTGATCTACGCCCCTGAATTCAATGAGGAGTGATTTCACGTAGGTTACCCACTTAGGCATGAACTCCACATCCTTAAATCACACGTCCAAGCCTTTGGTGTTCAAAGTCCTGGCGGCTACTGTCGTCGCTTTCGCCATTGTCCTGTCAGTTACCCCAATCGCCTCCTCTCAGCTTCCGACTTACTACGTCTACGACTACTTGGTGGAAAACGACGCCGAAGGCTGGGAAGTGGGGTTCGCCGATCTGCCGGTCGACTTTGATCAGTCGATCTACGAACTCGATCACGCGCATGGTCCGATGCCGGAAGGATTGGAAGGCAACGGCATCCACGTTCAGGGACACAACCGGAGTGACGATCTCTTCATGTTTCTGAAGAGGCAGATCGAGGGACTCGAGCCCAACACCACTTACTCGGTTGGGGGTTCGCTGAAACTCGCAACAAACGTTCCTGCGGGGTCGATCGGCATCGGCGGCTCGCCAGGCGAAAGTGTGTTCGTCAAGATGGGCGTATCAACGATTGAGCCAAACACGCTCGTCGACGACACGGGCCATCTGAGGATGAACATCGACAAGGGCAATCAAGCAAATCGAGGCGCCGACATGATTGTTGTAGGCGATATCGCGAACGCCGAGGTGGTCAGTGACGAGTACAGGATCAAGTGGCTGCACATCAGAGATCAAGACCTGACAGCGACAACGGACGGCGAAGGAAAGTTGTGGCTGATCGTAGGAACAGACTCTGGCTTCGAAGGCTTCACGGCGATCTATTACGACTTGATCGGGTTCAACTTCGGCCCCGCCGAAACTCCGGGGCCTGCTCCGTCTATGCCGACAACCGGGGGCACCGCGTTCCCGGTTTGGGTGGTCTTGCTCTTCGTCTTTTTGGGTCTCACCCTCATCTCTTTGCGCTGGGGCAGAAAGATCCTCTCCCTTCTCTTTTAAATAGACACCCGCGAACTACACCGTCATCCCCGCGAACGCCGGGACCTATCGGCGATCACCGCTAGTGCGGCTAGCACGTATCCGTCATCCCCGCGAAAGCGGGGACCCAGAGAAACGCCAACACATCCGATTTCATGAGCGCGCCCACTTCAAATTCCGGTCCTTGACTTGATCGAGGATGAGAGTGACTCTCGACTCATCCGCCGAGCACCTCGGATTGCGACCCAAAGGTTGGGGCTTACCGGTTAGGCAAGTAGCTGATCGGCTAGATCTGGGAAGTCGACTGCCACTATGTCGGCATCCTCCTTGGCCGTTTCGAGATCGGACCATCCCGGGAAGACGTTCGACTCGCCTTCGCGGTGGACATAAGCGCCGTGCATGCCGACGGCCTTCGCGTTTCGGATATCAGGGAGATGTGCGGCGACCATCATCGCCTCGGACGGTTCAACCCGGAGCAACCTGAGTGCGGTGTTATACGCCGCAGGCGAGCCCTTGTAGTTAGGGAGGAACTCACAGGAAAGTATTCCATCCCAACTGATGCCGTTGTACTTCGAGCAGTCGACTGCAATGGCCCAACTGAGGACGGTCAAGACGACGACGGTGTAGCGGCTTCTAAGTCTTTCTAGCGCGTCGGCGGCGTCGGGCCAGGCCTTGAGCCTGTGCCAGACATCGGTCAAGTCGTCGCGTTCCAAGGCAGACAGAGAGAGCGCAGAATGCTTTTCGAGCACGTCGTCGAGGACAGCGCGGTGAATGAAGTCAAAGTTCGTCCACGATATTTCACGATTATTGACGCGGCCGAGCGTCTGGAACGACCAACTTCGCCAGTCTTGCGCGAATTGCTCGACTTCGATCTGGGCGTCTTGTTCAGCAGCCAGCCGACGGACCTCCCCCTGGATCGTGCCGCGCCAGTCGAAGACCGTGCCACCCACATCCCACGTCAAGGCCTTGATTTTGGAAAGATCTGTCATTGCACCTCGGCACCTTTCTTCAAATCGGTATCGATGAAACGGAGTCTAGATCTGAACAAATAACCATGCTGGTGACGGGAACTATGTGAAGTGAGACATCGATTCTCTGACCCGACGGGGTCACAAGGTCTCAGTTCCAGTTCGCGATGGTGCTTCAGGCGGGGTACCCCTCCCCAGATCCTTCGACAAGCTCAGGATGACTAGTGGTTATTGAACCACTCCTAGGCGAAAGGCTTGTCCGCCTAACTATTCGACTAATCCGAGTTGACAGCCGCTCCCACAAACGCTGCCAAACCTGCGTGGGTATCCTCGTCGGGTTGCCCCTCCCCAGATCCTTCGACAAGCTCAGGATGACAGGTGGTTTTTTAGGCGCCCTTGGAGAGAGGCTTGTCCGCGTAATTATTCGACAATTCCGAGTTGACAGCCGCTCCCACAAACGCTGCAAAACCTGCGTCGGTATCCTCGTCGGGTTGCCCCTCCCCAGATCCTTCGACAAGCTCAGGATGACTAGTGGTTATTGAACCACTCCTAGGCGAAAGGCTTGTCCGCCCAACTGCTCGACTAATCCGACCTGACAGCAGATCTGGCGAACGCTGCCAAACCTGCGTAGGTATCCCCGTGGCTGGCGAGCCCGTTTCGACGGGCTTCCCACGCCGCGACACCGTTGTTCGTCACCTTCACTTCCAAGTCCGCAGACTTGTCAGAACCATTGGTAATCGAGAAACCTTCGCGCTCCAATGCTGCCCTCGCCAATGCTGCTTCGAGGCCGTTGCCGCCTACGGACGCGGTTCCGACGCCGTTGCGCGCCATCCTGAAGGATCGCTCGTACGGATCGAAGGTCAACCCTTCACCACGGAAGGCGCGCTCGATCTCGCCGCGGCCAACGAGGTCTTCGGGTCCGCCGATGTGCAATTCACCTTGCGGGTCTAGCAACCACACGGTGTCAGCTGTACGCAGAGCCAGCTCAAGATCATGAGTGGAGAAGACAACTGCGAGATCATTCTCTCTGGCCAAGTTTCGTAGCAAACCTATCAACTCGATACGCGAAGTCACATCTAAATACGCGGTCGGCTCGTCTAGAAGCATCAACTTTGGCTGTTGAGCAAGTGCCCTTGCGACAAGAATCCGCTGACGCTCACCATCGCTCAACTCGTTGACATCCCGAGCCGCGAGATGATTCCCTCCCACTGAAGCAATCGCCCACCGAATCACCTCGTGGTCGAATTCTGTCAATCGACCTCCCCATCCGGTGTGCGGGAACCGGCCCAGTTCGACGACCTTGTAAGCCGTCAGCGCGCCGACCTCCAACTTCTCGGTCAACACAACGCTCAATCGGCGAGCCACTTCATCACGATTTAGTTCGTATAGGTCGTTTTCTCCGAGATAGACCGATCCGGACAACGGACGCAAGATGCTCGAAAAGGTCTTCAGGAGAGTCGACTTCCCAATACCGTTCGGCCCCAGAAGGCACACGAACTCTCCGGCAGAGACTTTCAAATTCAGTTCACTCAACACTTCAGAGACGCGTCTACCCGACCTGTAACCGACTGACAGATTTTGAGTCTTCAAGACTGTCGTTGAGGTGGTCACGACGTGAAGACGCCCCTGCGGCTTCGCATCAAGACCACTATCACCACAGGCGCACCGATCAGCGACGTGACGGCGTTCAAGGGCAACACAGAGTTGAAGCCAGGCAGTTGCGCTACCAACTCCGCAAAGACCGCCACTGATGCGCCGAGCAGCACTACCGCTGGGATCAAAAGTCGATGGTCAGATGTTCCGAGCAATACTCTCGCAAGATGCGGCACGGCCACTCCGAGAAAGGCGATTGGCCCACAATACGCAGTTACTACGCCCGCCAATACCGACGCCACAACCATGGCGAAGATCCTCATCTTCTTCACATCGAGGCCCATCGATCGCGCATACGCCTCGCCGAGCAACAGGGCGTTCAGTTGTTTGATCAACGTGAACCCCAAAACAACGCCCACTAAGACGACGGGAGCGAATATCCGCATCTCCTGCCATGTGACGCCTCTGAAGCTCCCGAATCCCCATGCCACAAACAGCTCAATCTGTCGCGCGTCTGACGCCGCAATCATCACTGTCACCACCGAGCCTACCGCGTAGCTGAACATCAGTCCGATGATGAGGATCGTTATGTAGTTGCGGATGCGTATCGAGAGTAGCAACACGCAAACCAACACGACTCCGGCACCGGCGATCGCCGCCACAACCATGCTCGCACCACCGAAGTGCCCCAATCCAGCTGTGAACGACGGGGCGTCTGGACTCACCAGCAACACAACCACGGCAACTCCGAAACTCGCTCCCGCCATGATCCCCAGGATGAAGGGGTCCGCCAATGGATTTCGAAACAGCGTCTGCATTTGCAGTCCTGCCAGACCCAATGCCGCGCCCGCCAGGATCGCGGTGATTGATCTCGGCACCCTGACGCTCTCGATGATCACCTCCCAGCTCACCTTCTCCGCTTCGCCACCGAGCAACACCACAAAGACCTGGTCGATTGGGATCGTCACTGAGCCCAACGCGATACCCAAAAGGAAGAGAACACCGACGGACAACATCAGCGATCCGAATACGAACCAATCCCGTCGGCTGGTCCGCGCCAATCCTTCCAGACTCTGATCGTCCGTTTCGACTTTCTTTGACGGTGTTGCCGCAGCGTCCATGTCGATCTACCGTTGCAGCTTTCTGTAGAACCGAAGCTCGTGCCCTTCATTCAACTCGGGATGAAGGATGCTGACGAGATCGGCGAGAACCAAATCGGGCCGCAAGACCCCAAGTTCGAAGTAGTTATTCGCCCCAGCTTCGTTCATAGCCAAGTTGTTGGCCCAAACCTGGCCGTTCTTGAAGGCTGCGAACTCCGTGTACCGCTCATCCGCATCCGCGACGTCCTGAAGCGACATCCAAAACGCGCCGCCGTTTATCCAGTGGTCGGCATCGCCGGCGCGGTCCAGTTGAGATTCGATGTCCGTCTCGATTGCGCTAGTTCCCTCGTCGTCGGACCATACGTAATCGCCGCCGGCATCATTGATCAGCTGGGCGGCGAAGCTCTTGCCTCCAGAGGCGTAGAAGATCCCTCCGAACTCGACACCAGTCATCACGCTCGGCCTGTCTTCGTCCGCGATCTTCCCAGTGCTCGTCACGAAATCCAGGTAGTCGCTGGCAATCCCCTCGAACGCATCAGCAGCCCGTTTCTCCTCATTGAAGAGCAGAGCCACCATCTTCACCCACTCGGCTCGACCTAAAGGTGTGGTCTCCAACCACTCACCGTTCCACACCACATGGATGCCCGCGTTTTTCAATGCCTCGGGCGCGTCGCTCGGGCCGATGCCACTTGACAGCAGCACGTCAGGCGCCGCTTCAATCACAAGCTCGGTGTCGATAGTGAATGTTGGCGCGAACTCGATCACGTCGCCTTGATCGATCATCTCGAGCACTTCGACCGAAGAGATGTATCCAGCCTGCGCGACGCCGGTCAACGAGTCGATACGACCCAATTCCGAGAGGACGGGCAGGTGAGTGGTCGATCCGGTGAAGATCTTCGAGATGGGGACCTCAATGACGGTAGCGTTCTCAAATCCTCGCCCCAGTTGAGGGAGTGGCGCGCCGCACTGAACCAAGATGTACCGTTCAGGGGCGCCTCCCGGATAGGGTTCGTTCACGATCAGCACCTTGTAGTGATCGTGATACTGGACGGAGAAGTTTTGCGCGAACTCCAACGTTGCTTTATCGGGGAAGTAATCGAGACTCGGATGGAACTCGTCGACGCAACTGTCGGTTAAGTTTTCGGTCAGAGGCTCAGGAGTTGAGGTAGCCGGAAGGGGTGCTGGGGTCTCAACTGCTTCAGTATTAGTTGTGGACGCAACAACGGCGCCCGAATCGGCACACGCTGCCACTCCTGCCCAAATGGTCGTCGCCATGATCAACGCCGCTACCCGTAGAACCTGCATCTCGCTCCTCTCGTTCGTTTGCGCAAACGAAAAAGCCTCCAGCTACTTACGCTTCGCTGGAGGCAGTTGAGCAGGAGTTCTACGGAACAGAGCAACCCGCCGGGCACCGCTCCCTAATGCGAAGAGCGTTCACCGGTCCGATACAGGCAGGTCTCCTGACTTGCGGATCGCATATTTGCTTCGCCCTTCCCAACCCTCACGGGTCAGTGGGCGCAAGCGCGATACTCCCGCTTACAGTGGCGCTACCGTGGCGGCTTCTCACCGCCTTCCCTATTCTTCCCGACTCACGACGGGACACCTGTTCGGACACCTTGTGTATTAACCAAGTACCATACGCCACCCCGAGTGAACGCGTCAACGTCCGTCTTCCCCTTGCCCAAAGTCAGGCGAACCCGTGCAGCGCCTTCCCTCTCCCCTCGAGGGAGAGGACCTTTGCACGTGAGTCAACAAACGCACGTGCAAAGAGGTGAGGGGGCAACGCGGCTGAGGGGACGTGCGGCGCGTGCCCGTTCTAGTTGCCCCTCCCCAGATCCTTCTACAAGCTCCGAGTAAGGAGGATGATAGGGACTTTCGCATAGATCCACCTAGGGGCAGAGGGGAGTCCTGCTTGGTGTCGACCATTAAGGTAGGTAGACCGATTCATCGTACTTCCCAATTGCCATGACCGATCCCTCCAAACTCCCATACACGCTCCACCAAGACGTCATGATCCCCATGCGAGACGGAGTCCGCCTCGCCGCCGACATCCTGTTCCCACTGGAACACGACGGCTCACCTATCCCTTCGCTCCTGATCCGCACCTCATGGGATAAGGCCAACGAAGAGTGGGACCCTGTCCGGCCCTATTACCCTCAGCAAGGCTACGCTCTCGTCATCCAGGATCTGCGAAGCCGGTTCAAGTCCGAGGCGATGGTCGCTACTACCACACTTGCAACTTTTGGGAGGGAGAGGACGGCTTCGACACCGTCGAATGGATCGCCGCGCAGCCTTGGTGCAACGGACGAATCGGGACGCTCGGAAGTTCCCACCGAGGGATCGTCCAAACCGTAATGGCGCTTCACAGACCCCCTCATCTCGCGGCTCAGTGGGTCGAGCAAGCGCCGACTAATATCTACGCCCATGAGGCACGCGAGGGCGGCGCGATGGCCCTCCACATGGCCGCTGCGATCCACAACCACGCCATCGAAGCACAAGAGATGCGTGACAACCCTGACGGCGTGCGTGCCGTCATAGACACGTTTCGAAATATGGGAGAGTGGCTCAAAGACACGCCTTGGAAACGGGGAGAAACCGCTCTCGCCGCAGCGCCAAGCCTCGAAGAAACTCTCTTCAACTACTACCAGCGAGGCGAGTACGACGAGTGGTGGGCCAACGAAAACAACGATCAAGAGCCCTATCTAAATCGCCACGCAGACATCCCGGTTGTCGTATCAGGGGGATGGTGGGATCCCTTCGCGGTAGCATCCACAAACCTGTTCGCCGAACTTACTCGACGTAACAACAGTCCGACTCGTCTTGTAATGGGCCCTTGGGCGCACGGGGGTATGAGGAGCGACGCCTCGCACGAAGGAGATGCCGACTTCGGAGCCGACACGCCGTGGGGGATGGCCAAATTCAACCATCAACGAGGGCGTTGGTACGATCGCTGGCTAAAAGGCGAAGAAAACGGTGTCGAAAACGAATCGCCAGTCCTCATCTTCGTCATGGGCGGCGGCGACGGCGCCAAGAATGCCGATTGCCGAATCAACCATGGTGGAGCATGGCGAGAAGAGCAGGAGTGGCCACTGTCGAGAACGCTTTACAAGCAACTATGCTTTCATGCCGACGGTACCTTGAACAACGATGCTCCAGACGCTGACGTATCTTCCCTCACCTACACATTCGATCCCTCAAATCCTGTCCCGACACTCGGGGGCAACATGGCGTCGTTTAGCTCAATGCTCAAACCCGAAGAGGGCGGCCCAACCTTCGAAGAGATTCCCCCATTCGGTCAGCGCGCCGATGCGATACTCACCCACGTTGGTCCCCTCGTCCCAACTGGACCCATGCACCAGCGAGAGCGGTCAGACATCGTGGGATGCGTCGAACCGTTCGCCTTGCTAAGCGAAAGACCTGACGTTCTGACCTTTGAATCCATGGAACTATCGGAAGACGTTGAGGTAACCGGCCCCATCGAAGTCGGACTCTGGATCTCATCCACCGCGCCAGACACCGACTTCACCGCCAAACTCCTCGACATCTATCCCCCAAGCGATGACTACCCCGACGGCTACCACATGAACATCGCCGACTCTATCCTTCGCTGTCGCTATCGCAACTCGTGGACGGAATCCGAGATGATGGTCGAAGGCGAGGTTTATCCCATCACCATCGCATTGCCACCCACCAGCAACCTCTTCAAAGCAGGGCATCGCATCAGGGTCGACATCTCCAGCAGCAACTTCCCTCGCTTCGACATCAACCCCAACACCGGCGAAGCCATGGGCCGCCACACCCACGCGCAAACCGCGCAGAACACGCTCCACCTAGACCGCAGCCACCCATCGCACATCGTGCTGCCAGTGATTCCGGCTAAGTAAACGGCGGGTACCCTCTCCCCTCTGGGGGAGAGGACCTTTGCGCACCAGCGCAAAGAGGTGAGGGGGATCTACGGGGCATCCGATTCCCAATTGAAACGGCCGTTTGGCTTGCGTGAGAGAAAGGAACTTGCTGCTGAGGGTATGGCATACCGCCCTTCGACAGGCTCAGGACGAACGGAACATTTTTCCGACCGCCTTGTGACGGTTTCACTTCGTTCAGGACGAGTCGCAAAGCCCCGTTCGCGGCGAGCCAACCGCCCGTTCGTGGTGAGCTAGTCGAACCATGAACATCTCCTAACCCGCGCTCATGTCGGGTACAGATCCTGAATCCTCTCGCACAATGCTTGACGCGCATCGGTTGGTCTGTCTTTCTTCTGGATCCCCGCGTTCGCGGGGATGACGGGTGAAGGTACTGGCGACTAACTAATCCCTCACCCTTAGCCGCAGAGAATCTCGGATTATGGGGGAGATGATGGGACTTGCTGCTGAGGGTACGGCATCCCGCCCTTCGACGGGCTCAGGACGAACCGTGCATTTTTCCGACCGCCTTGTGACGGTTTCACTTCGTTCAGGACGAGTCGCAAAGCCCCGTTCGCGGCGAGCCAACCGCCCGTTCGTGGTGAGCTAGTCGAACCATGAACATCTCCTAACCCGCGCTCATGTCGGGTACAGATCCTGAATCCTCTCGCACAATGCTTGACGCGCATCGGTTGGTCTGTCTTTCTTCTGGATCCCCGCGTTCGCGGGGATGACGGGTGAAGGCACTGGCGACTAACTAATCCCTCACCCTTAGCCGCAGAGAATCTCGGATTATGGGGGAGATGACGGGACTTGCAACTGACGATATGGCACCCCGCCCTTCGAGAGGCTCAGGACGAACGGCGCACTTTTCCGACCGCCTTGTGACGGTTTCACTTCGTTCAGGACGAGTCGCAAAGCCCCGTTCGCGGCGAGCCAACCGCCCGTTCGTGGTGAGCTAGTCGAACCATGAACATCTCCTAACCCGCGCTCATGTCGGGTACAGATCCTGAATCCTCTCGCACAATGCTTGACGCGCATCGGTTGGTCTGTCTTTCTTCTGGATCCCCGCGTTCGCGGGGATGACGGGTGAAGGCACTGGCGACTAACTAATCCCTCACCCTTAGCCGCAGAGAATCTCGGATTATGGGGGAGATGACGGGACTTGCAACTGACGATATGGCACCCCGCCCTTCGAGAGGCTCAGGACGAACGGCGCACTTTTCCGACCGCCTTGTGACGGTTTCACTTCGTTCAGGACGAGTCGTAAAGCCCCGTTCGCGGCGAGCCAACGGCCCGTTCGTGGTGAGCTTGTCGAACCATGAACGTCTCCTAACCCGCGCTCATGTCGGGTACAGATCCTGAAGCCTCTCGCTCAGTGCTTGACGCGTATCGCTTGGTCTGTCTTTCTTCTGGATCCCCGCGTTCGCGGGGATGACGGGTGGAGGCACTGGCGACTAACTAATCCCGCACCCTTAGCCGCAGAGAATCTCGGATTATTGGGGAGATGACGGGACTTGCCGCTGAGGGAAGGCATCCCGCCCTTCGACAGGCTCAGGACGAACGGAACACTTTTCCGACCGCTCCGTGACGGCCTCACTCCGTTTTCGACAGGCTTCGCCGTAGTCGCACGTTACGCGGTCGCGGGGCACCACCTCCCCACGCGATGAAGACGAACGGAGGGTTTTTCCGACTGCTTTGTGTCGGCCTCACGTCGTTCAGGAGGAGTCGAAAAGTCCCTTTCGTGGTGAGCTTGTCGAACCATAAACATCTCCTCTCCCGCGCTCAGGTCGGGTACAAATTCCGAATCCTCTCGATCAGCGCTTGACGGGTATCGCTTGCTCTGTCTTTCTTCTGGATCCCCGCGTTCACGGGAACGACCGTTGCACTAGATTTGACTCCCCTAAATCTCTCCCCACCAGGCCGCGCCCACCAGCCCCGGACCCGTGTGCAACCCCATGAAAGGGTGGAACTCCGTAGTGAACAGCTCCGCGCACTCAAACCGCTCCCCGAATTGAGCCTCCAGCCGGGCAGCCTCCTCTGGCGCCGCGGCATGCATCACATTTACGTGCGCGACGCGTGACCCGAGATCAGTGGATGCTTCCCTCAGAATCCGCTTGATTCCCAAACCCCGCACCATGGGCTTCGAGATCAATCGGATCCCGTCAGGACCGTATGACAGTACCGGCTTGATGTTGAACGTCTTTGCTGCCCAGAGCAGTGCAGATGGCACTCTACCGCTGCGATGAATGTGATCCACCGTGTCGAGCATCGCCACCAACCTAACCGACTTTTTCACCCGATTAGCCCTCGCGATGACCGACTCCAAGTTTTCTCTCGCCGCAATCGCACGCGCAGCCTCCAGCACGATCAACGCCTGAGAACCTGCAGCGGCATCTGAATCGAACACCAATACGTTCACGCCCGGCAACACCTCCCGGGCCATGTCTCGTGCCACTCTGGCTGAATCGTACGAAGCGCTCATGCGGGCCGAGAGCGTGATGCACAGGACGGAATCGACCCCTGTAGCAGCACTTTGAATCGCCCCCAACCAGTCCTGAGGTTTGGGCGCCGAGGTAGAAACGTCTGAATTCCGGTCAATATCCAATACGTGGTAGACCTCGGAGATGTCTAAGTCGGCACCGTCGATGTAAGATCTGCTGCCGATCCTTATCTCCATCCCCGCAACGCTGATCCCGTGCTGCTCGATCATCAGGGAGGGCAGGGCGGCAGCAGAATCGGTCACCAAACCGACGGAGACTTCACCGGTCGTCCTGCTGGAATCGTTCGGCAAGGCGCTCATTTTCGAAGAAGGGTTGGTACCCCCGGCGCGATTCGAACGCGCAACCTAGAGATTAGAAGTCTCTCGCTCTATCCGTTGAGCTACGGGGGCGTGAAGGGGCAACCTCAATTTTAACGTTGCCGAAGTCGCTTAATCCCGTCGGAATGCTCAGCCAGACGGCTCGCTGAACGTGAGCATCCTTGTCGGATTGTCCACCAGCATCGTATTTATCACCTCTGCTGCCATGCCACGGGCACGCAACCGGGGAACAATTCGGGAGATGATGTGATCGAAGCCGTGACCGCCGTAACGCTTGAGCCGATGCTTTGCACAGATGTCGTGTGCGAGCAACAACTGTTGGGTGTGACCTCGCGAAATGAGGTGCTCGACCTGCTCGATGCGGTGCTGGTCGGATGGCATGTAGCTACTGGCATTCAGCGGGTAGTACGTCGATTCGTGACCCCACAGATCGTAGTTCATGTAGACACCGGTGTCGGCAACCTCTTCAAGAACGCCGCGATCGTAGATAGTCCGTTCGATGTGTCCCATGACGGTGTGGGAAAGATCGCCGCCCCAGCGTTCGACGGCATTTATCAGCTCCATAGGCGCTTGGTTGTCCCTGCCCGGGTGAATCAGCAGCGGCGCACCAGTCGCGCGCTGGGCCATCACGGCCGCTTCCAGAGTTTTCTTCTCGGTATCGACCCAAGGCCAGGTGCATCCCACCTCGCCGATTATCCCTGTCCGTATTCCTGTGTTATCGACGCCGACCTCGATGTCTCGAATGATGCCTTCCGCCAACTCGTCCACGCTCGCATCTCGAATATCGTCGCCGTGAGTGAGTGAGACATAGTGTCCGCCGCCCATCACGATGTTTAGGCCAGTAGAGCGCGATATTCGCACCAGGCCCATCGGATCCCTGGCAAGACCTATCGAAGTTACGTCGACGATCGTCGAACCACCAGCTGTGTAGTACTCGCGAGCTTCAGAGATGGCTGTGTCCAAATCGAGCATCTGGTGGTTGTCGCGGCTACCGTTCCAGTAGTAACGCACCCACCACAGATTTTCGAGGCTCACCTTCTCGTCCATGTACTTTCGTGCGCTGGCCTCTTTCGGCTCCACGAACGTGCACAGGAAGTCGATCAGAAGATGCTCATGCGTGGTTGTTATTCCCACTTTGGCCGGCTCGATGGGACCTTGAACGGTCAATACCTTGTCTGTGGCTCGAAACTTGGGCACGGGATGTTGAGCAGAAGTCATATGTTTATTGTTCCCTAATCAGGTTCGTTAGTCGTTGTTATTCGCTCTAGGCTTCTCGCCAGCTCCACACCGGGTCCCAACCCAGGACTCGTTTCGCTTTCGCATTGCTAATCGCCGACGCGAAACCAGGCAATGGACTCCTCAGTTCAGCCTCTGGGAACGCAATCGCGATCGCCTCCTCTGTAGGAATCTCCATCATGGTGTCATCGCCATTGATGAAGAACGCCTCATGCCCATCCCACTCCATTTCCAGTGCCAATCGACAAGCGGTTGCTGACTCCCCGATATCGGCCCAGCCCCAGAAATCCATCGCATTCCGTCGCAACGGATTCGTCTTGCTAGGTGTGTTGGTAAGTTTCCGCTCTCGTTGCTCAGCACGTGTCCCCAACCAGTGGAAACGCATCGAGGCAATCTGCATCTCGCCAGGATTCCGGCGTATGAACGTCTCTGCCATGATTTCGCCGACCCACTTGCTCAAGGCGTAGGAATCTTGGCAAAAGGTCTCCTGCACCTCGTCTATCGGGAAGTACGGACGGGTGCTGCGATGCCTTGAGAATGCAGCGCCAATCGCGTTGATGCTGCTGGCCATCACAATGTTTCGAACACCGTGAATCTCTGCCGCTTCCAACACGGACCAGTTCGACATCAAGTTGACACGTAACACCTCGTGTTCAGACGCAATCAACGGATTTGGGATGGCCGCCATGTGAATGACTTTTTCGCACCCGTCCATCACGCGTTTGGCTTCTTCCAACAATGTCAAATCGGCTTCGAGAAACTCAAATTCTTCCGTGGAATTGGGAGCTTTGCGGTCGGTGCTGACCACCTCGTACCCATGTGCAAGCATTTCCTGGATTATGTAGTGGCCCATCTTTCCTGAGCCACCGGTTACCAATACCTTCGTCATAAGTTAAAAACCCGGCTCCATGCTGACGCTCAGGATCCCAATCGGACCCCGACCATCAGCGTACCAAAGTGTGTTTTCGCGAATCGTCATCGAGAGTGATTCCACCCGAGTGCTCCGACTCCGTCGGCGCCTCATGCATCGCTCTTCCCGTCGACCAATCCAGCTTGAAGATGTGGTCATTGCTCTGGTCGATGTACCAAAGCGCATCGTCTGTCGCTTTCAACCCGTTGGGCACAGGCCCTGGAGCAAGCAACTTCTGATTCGGATCGGCAACCTTATATGCCATCGCTCTCCTCCTGAATCACTCCGTGGGGCGATCCAGACTCGACGAGGGCGCTCGCCGCGTCGCTACGAACAGATGCAACCGACCTTTAAAAGTCCGGCTCCATGCTGACGCTCAGCCAACCGATCGGACCACGGTCATCGGCGTACCAAAGCCTGTTGTCACGGATAGTCATGCCGTGCACCTGCAACGGGTGCGGCACGCGGAAAACGTCGTATGTTCGACCATCTTCGATTCGCTGACGGCACACGATTCCGAACGAAGTGTCAGAAACCCACATGTGGCCCTCTTCCTCCGCAAACGCGATCCCATGGACTCGGTAACCAGGGGCCTTAAAGCGGTGAACTTCTTTCCAAGTCGAAGCCTCAACGACATGTACGAACTGAGAAGGAGGCGATGCGATGTAGATGTGCCCGTCCTTCCACTCAAGACCGTGGTCGCCCGTCGGCTGCGCCGCACGCCCCATCGAATCGTCGAAGTGCTCACGGGTGGCGTTGATGCCAGCCCCCGGAGATTCGAACTTGTCGATGGTCTGGCCAGTCTCGCGATCAACCACGAATATCTCGCAAGAATAAGTGGAAGCGATCCAAACGTTCCCGTCGTCGCTCAACGTGATCCCGCTCGAGTGAACCGTGTCGGTATGCGCCTCGAACAGTGTCTCCCCAGTCTGCCAATCAAGCTTGTAGACGTTGTCGTTCCCTTGGTCTATGTACCAGAGCCCGTCATCAGCCGCCTGCAACCCGTTGGGTTTCGGGCCGGGCGAGATGAACATCTCAATTGGATCTGCGATCTTATATGCCATAGCTCTCCTCGCTACTCGCGCTCAACGTTGCCGCGCAATCATAGGTTACTCGCTCTGACCACCGTGTCTGGGTCGTTCATGAACGAATCCAAAAGCTCGGTGCACGCCCCAATTCCTTCGGGCGGCAGGGCGTATCCGTTCTCAATCACTGGCAACTGAGTCAGTATCTCCGGATACCAACTGACATTGAAGGCTCGCACCGTTTCTTGAATCAAAGCGTTCGGAGCGTTCAGCGCCAGATGCACCGAAAACATGAAGGTCACGGGGCCAACACAATCGTGCGGGGCAACCGGCATGGAGTACGCCTCTGCCATTGCAGCTATTCGCTTCGATTCCGAGATGCCCCCGACCCAAGAGACATCGAACATGCAGATCGTCATCGCCTGCTTCTCGAACATCTCGCGGAACGCCCATCGCGTCGCAACCGTCTCCGACGCGGTGACGGCCACATCTGTAGAGTGTCGGAACTCGACCAACGCATCGATGTTGTCCATCGGCACGGGATCCTCGAACCAAAACGGAGAGTAAGGCTCGACCGACTTCGCAATCCGCACCGCCGACGGCAGATTCCAGGCCGAGTGCATCTCTAACATCACGTCGATGCGATTGCCCACCTTCTCGCGAATCAGCCTGAACGGCTCCGTGCACATCTCTAAGTCGGTGCTAGAGATGAACTGCCCCAGCGACTCATTGACCACTTGATCGAAAGGCCAGATCTTCATCGCAGTGAATCCCTGTGAAAGGAGATCATCGGCGAGGGCTCCGGCATCTGTCAGAAATGCTTGCTGGTCTTCGTATAGCTGTTCCGGGCGATGGTCAAGATCACCTGTAGCCAATCTTCCGACCCTATTGACTCCGTAGGAGTATCCGGCGCAGGTGTTGTAGACACGAATCCTAGGTCTGCTCAATCCGCCCAGTGCTTCGTACAAGGGGATTCCAGCACGCTGGGCGAAGAGATCCCACAGAGCCATATCGACCGCTGATTGGCCACTCATATCGGCGGCTCGGGCAAGAATTCTGCCGCCGAATCCATTCAGATGGTGCCAGTGCAGGTCGAGTTGAGAAGCGTCTTTGCCGAGAAGATAGGTGGCTGCCTCTTCATGCACCCACGCTTCTACGGTCTCGGGACTGAACGACGTCTCGCCAACGCCGACTCGACCATCGTCAGTATGAATCTGCATCCAAAATATCTTCGAGTACGCCGGATTTCGAAACGTCTCGATTCGAGTAACGATAGGTGGTTTCTTGGACATCTTTGGGAAACGTGGGACTAACGGGTGGTCGTCGGCTCCGAACGATTTCAGATCGAAGCGATTCCCAATTTACCACGCTCGGAGGCCATTAACCTTGGCTCAAATTCACCCCAGCGGCACCGCGGCGATAGGTTAGATTGATTGTTGTATGCCACTTATTCAAGCCTTCGCGTTAGCCGTAATACAGGGATTCACCGAACTGCTACCCATCAGCAGTAGCGGCTACATGATCATCGCGGCCTGGGCACTGGGATGGGAAACGCCTAGCGTCGGGTTCGATGCCGCGGTCCACTTCGGTTCGCTTCTTGCGTTGGTAGTCTTCTTCGCCCGAGACTGGATGCTCATCCTCAAGTCGATGAGGCGAGGCCGCTCGATTTCGCTGGGCGGCGACGATGATCTGGCCTCGCTGACGATGCTTGAGCAAAGGCGTCGCATCGGAGACAACCGAACAAGGCTCTCAATAGCTATATCGATGTCCGCGCGCAGTTTGGTGAAGTCAGTGGGCTTGGGAACCCTACCGGTCTTGGCGGTAGGGGCCGCTCTTTATCCAGTGATCTCTTCCGAAGCCGTTCGAAATCCCGAACTCGCAGGGGGAATGTTCATCGTCACCGCGGCAGCTCTCTTGATGGGGCACTACGCCACAAACCAGCGCCTCATGGGCAGAGACCGCAGAACGAGATTCAAGGAGCTGGATAAGTGGGATGCGCTTGTCATCGGAGCGGCTCAAGCGACTGCGCTGCTACCTGGCATCTCACGATCAGCGGCAACGATTTCTGTCGGATTGACGCGCGGACTGCCGGCAGTCGCCGCGGTCCGCTTCTCCTACCTGCTCAGCGCACCTGTAATCGTCGCAGCTGTAGGCATCTCGGCCTTCACCGCTCTTGTTGACGTCAATGAAACCTTCCCCGGTTGGACACCGATAGGGGTTGGCGTCGCAACATCATTCGTCACGTCCTACCTGGCCGTCGCCGCCTTCATGTGGATAGTCCGGCGCATCGGCACAATGTCCCTCCTCCCATTCGCCGCCTTCACCGCCGCGACAGGAGCCATGACCCTGATCGGTGTCTTCACTCAGTAGGGAAACCGAGCCTCCGCATCCGCACGGCGTCCCTTGTCCTGCTTGTGGACGTTCGCAAACCCCATCCCATCCGTCTCCGACACATCGCAGCACCCCGCCACGCGGGGAGGGTGACGCAGGCGGTACGAGTGGGCAGCAACACACTTGCCGAGAACGGCGGGGCAGATTCATGTGCCTTCCACCACGATTCGGCAGAAGAAAATTCAGATCAGGCCGACTCTGCGATCGGATTCGGTGAGGGCGCGGAAACGGTTCACCATCTCCACTGCTGCGTCTGCGTAACCCGCCGAGTGGGCGATGCGTTCTTTGGCCTGTTCGACGGTGTCGGTTGTCAAGACTCCGAAGATAACCGGCTTGCGAGTGTCGTCGGCAACCCTTAGAAGACCCTGTGATGCGGCGTTGGCGACGTGCTCGAAGTGCGCCGTCTCACCTCTGATGACCGCGCCCAGAGCGATAACCGCATCGACTCCGCGTTGCTCGATCAACAAGCGCGCGGCGAGAGGTAGCTCGAAAGAACCCGGTGTCTCGACGGTTGTCTCCGTTTGGACTTCGACGTTAAGTTCTTCAAGTCTTCTGACGCATGCATTGAACATCGCGTCAGTGATCTGCGAATTAAAACGAGCGACCGCTATGCCTATTCGGATCCCCTCGCCGTTCAACAGCTCCTCAGGCGACTCGCCGCGGCTTTTGACGTCAGCACTCACTGCTGTTCGCGCCGAACATCGCCATACGCGACATCGTCGCCTGGGCTCAGGTCCAAAAGCTCGTCGGCGTGGCCAGGGGGAATCTCGATGTCGTGAGACATGCGATCGCGCTTTGTTTCAAGATACTGTCGATTGTGGTTATTGGCTTCCGTCCAAAGTGGGATCTGCTCGACGAGTTCGAGACCGAAACCGGTCAATCCGGCCACCTTCTTGGGGTTATTTGTGAGGAAGTTGAATTTGCGAATACCGAGGTCGAGAAGGATCTGCGCACCCACACCATAATGTCTTAGGTCGGTCTGAAATCCGAGCTCGTTGTTTGCCTCGACGGTGTCCATCCCGTTGTCTTGCAGCCGGTAGGCGCGCAACTTGTTGATCAGGCCAATCCCGCGCCCCTCCTGTCGCATGTATATGAGTGCTCCCACTCCCTCCGCGGCGATCTTCGAGAGCGCGGCTTCTAGCTGTTCGCCGCAGTCGCAGCGACGGCTAGCAAAAATGTCGCCGGTCAAGCACTCGGAGTGAACTCTCACCAACGCAGGTGTAGCCGGATCTATATCTCCCATCACGAGCGCGATATGTTCGGCAGGATCGACGTTGCTGCGATAGGCGATGCATTTGAAATCGCCCCACTTCGTCGGCAACTTGGTTTCTGCCACTCGAGTGACGAACGACTCTCGTTCGAGGCGATATGCAATCAGGTCTGCAATTGAGACGATAGGGAGTTCGTATTCCTTCGCCATCGCCTCTAGTTGCGATCTGCGGGCCATAGTTCCATCGTCGTTCATGATTTCGCAGACGACGGCGGCAGAGTGCTTACCTGCCGCCCGTACCAGGTCTATAGACCCTTCCGTGTGACCAGCCCGTACCAGCACTCCACCTTCTTGGTATCGAAGAGGAAAGACGTGACCAGGCTGGACGAAGTTCTCGGCGACCGCCTCTTCCTCGGCGAGCAATCTGATCGTGTGTGCGCGGTCGGCAGATGAGATGCCAGTCGATATTCCGTAGGCGGCATCTACGGCAACAGTCATCGCGGTCGAATGTGCCGAGGTGTTGTTGCGAACCATCATCGGCATCCCGAGCCGGTCCAGGTCATCGCCCTCCATCGGCGCGCAGATCAGGCCACGGGCGTTCTTCGCCATGAAGTTGATCGCCTGGGTTGACGCGTCTTGCGCCGCCATCACGAGATCGCCTTCGTTTTCGCGATCTTCGTCGTCGACCATGATGACCATGCCACCGTTGCGGATCGCGTCGATGGCACGTTCGACCGAACCGGCACCAATGTCGGGAGATGAGGTTTCTAAGTTTGGAGGGTCGATTGACACGGCTAATTTGCGAAGTTTAACGATGCGTTGCGATATCGAAGTACGCCATCGATTTCTCGATGTATTTGGCATTCATATCAGTTTCGATGTTGACTTTAACACCGGGTTTTAACTCGCCTAATGTTGTGTGGCTGGAAGTGAACGGGATCAGCGTGAACCGGAAGCTCGAGTCGGTGCAGTCAAAGCAGGTAAGGCTCACGCCGTCGAGTGCAACAAAACCCTTTTCAACTATGTGTCTCATTGTAGAAGGGTCGCATCTGACTTCGATCAGCTTTGCATCGCCATCGTCCTGAACTACCATGATTTCGGCAATGCCATCGATGTGGCCTTGAACGAGGTGTCCACCCACTCGCTCCCCGTACTTGAGCGCACGCTCGAGATTGACCTTCGAGCCCACGTCGAGCCCTTCGAACCAAGTCTTCCGCAGGGTTTCAGGAGACACGTCGACAGTGAAGGTGTCTGAAGCGGTCGAGGTGACGGTGACACAAGCCCCGCTTATCGAGACGCTCTCCGACACCGACAAGCCATCTTCATCCGACATGACTGGATCGCTTCGAACGGTCAAAACGGCACCGACATCCGACGCCTCGAATGAACTCACCACACCCACTGCTTCTACGATCCCGCTGAACATGATGACTGTCTATTTTAGTGTCGAACGTGTCCAGTGATGACGATGTCTTCGCCCAGAGTTTCGACGCGACTGTCGTGCAGGTCGGTGATGCCGTCCATCAGCTCGGGGCCCACTCCAGCCAACGGTGACAAGGCATCAGCGCCACCGATGATCTTGGTTGTCGACACGTAAACCACTGCTTTATCGACCAAGCCGGCGTTCAGCATCGAAGCAGTCAACGTCGGGCCAGCTTCTATCAAAACACTCGCGCATCCACGATCGGCGAGCAGCTTCATGAGCGCCACAACATCCACCCCACCATCTTGAGCGGGCAAACGGGCAATTTCGCATATTCCACTCGGCTTCTTCTGCACAGCGACGGCTTGGATAACGTGCCCGCTTTCCTTAAGCAGGGCGGCTTCAGCACCCATGCGCCCTTGGCTATCGACAACCACGCGCCATCGGGGTCTATTAGCCAGATGTGCGTCGGTTTCAAGGTCTCTAGCCGTCAACCTCGGATCGTCGGCGAGCACAGTGCCGATGCCGGTAACTATGGCATCGGATTTGTATCGGATTCGGTGAGCGTGAGCGCGAGCCTCTTTGCCGGTGATCCATTTTGAATCGCCAGATCTGGTTGCGACTTTCCCGTCGAGGCTCATGGCCCACTTCGCGGTCACGAAGGGCATGCCGGTTCGAATCAGCTTCGAGAAACCCTCGATCAGTTCGCTTGACCGTCGGAGTTGGTCGGCGCCGACCTCATTTGCTACCTCAACACCTTCACGACGCAGCCGCTCGAAGCCCTTGCCATTAACCAAAGGATTCGGATCGGCAATAGGGCAAACCACGCGCGCAACTCCAGCTTCGACGATTGCATCGGTGCAAGGTGGAGTCGTCCCGTGGAACTGGTGAGGCTCGAGCGTTGAGTAGATAGTGCCGCCACGGGCGTTCCCATCCGCGGATCGGATGGCTAGATGCTCGGCGTGAGGTCCGGGATCGGGTTGAGTGCACCCCTCGCCAACGATCGTTTCGCCGTCACCAGCGACCACGACGGCACCCACAGGAGGTCTCGGTGAGACGCCACCAGCGGCGCATTCAGCGAGTTCAATGGCCCGATCCATGAAGTCCATGTAATTCAGTATGCAATAGCAGTGTGATTAGGCCGCAAGCGGGCGAATTGTCCGGTCGGTGGGTTAATATTCGATGCCATGTTCAATGAGTTGGTGACGCCGTGGATGACGTTCGCTAAACAAACCGTCATTCCAGGGAAAGCGGGGACCCGGTGGGGAGTCAAGGCAACTGATGGCGCGTCTCGTACCAGCATTGGAGTCCGGAAAAAGTCCTCAAAAGGAGTCCGGTCACGAAGCAAGCGACTGATACTCATCGCTACATTTTCTCTACTGGTGACTGTTGTCGCCGCTTGCTCGAGCACCGCGGAACCGACCTCAGGACCGGTACCAACCTCGATACCTGATCCCACCGCCACGGCGACAGAGTCGCCTACGGCTGAACCCACGAACACGCCCGAGCCGACAGAGGTGCCAACGTCGACAGCGACTTCAACATCGACGGCCACATCCACATCCACATCTACCGCCACCGCGACGGCACCGCCAACCAGTGCTCCGACGGCAACGGCCACTGCGACTCCCGTTCCTGCTGCCACTGCCACATCGACGGCCACAGCGACAGCCACGGCAACGGTTGAACCCAACCCGACAGATGTTGCGATCAGGGCTATGTTGAGCAGCTTACAGATCCACGATGTGCTCGCTTCGAGCGTTGAACTGGGTTGGACTTGTACAGAAGGGAGTCGACTTCAATCAGTGCTTAAGGGGAAGTCGACGTATGTCCAGGAAATGGGCGTGAACGCTTTCTCATATCACTCGATAGACGGCAACGAAGTGCTCATCCTCGAGTCCGGTGAATATTTCGTTTTGTTGGACGATGCATGGCGCGTTTTGGAGGATGCGGATGCGCTAGAGCTTGGCACACCCGATGATGACCTGGCCTTGCGATTGCTGGCTATCGATCCGTTCGAACCATGGTGGATGTCCCACCTAGCTGCATCAGACTCGACGAATGTTGGCGCAGACGTTTATCGAAAGGGAGACACCGAACCAAATCCCGGCACTATCGCGCGTTTTGACGACATCGAGGGTTTTGGTATTTCGCCATTCGTGGCAACTTATGCATTTTTCCCTGAAACCACTGAGTTTGCTTGGGTTATTCACGACGTAACGCCTAGCAACATCGGCGAAAACGAGTGCGCGACAGTGGTTACATATCTCGACATCGAATTTGGTGATCGCGAACGCAACCCGTTGTTCGATTCGGCGACTCTGATAGAGCCTGATCCTGGTCCTACGCTGTCGATCGAACAGGTAAATGCCACCGGTTGGAAGATTTACGACGATGGTACGGCAGAGGTAACTTTGTCCACATTTGCGACGAGCACCGGCGGACAGGACGAGTACACAATTGAGCTAACGGCGAGACACGTGGCCCCCGACGATTGCGACCCAGTCCTATCAATTCCGAATGAAGAAGCGAGTGAGGGTGACTCGATCAAGGTCGCATTCTGCTTGTCCGACGAACCGTCGCAATTTTCCGTCGCGTTCGCCGCGATTGACTCCGATGGTGAAGAAGCAGCGCGCGTCGAAAGAACAGTTTCATTCGACCCTCCACTAACGCCAAGGCAAACGTTCGGCATCACTAATCACGAGATCGAGGGCTTCAACCCCGACTGCACCACGACCGTTTCCCTGAAGGCATCCGCGCCTCCCGGTCTGTTTGATGTCAAACCCTCGGTGAACGCACAGGTCCGATGCATCGGCGATTTCGAATGCGCCTACGCAACCATTGCTCGGCAAGATCCTTCGGATCCGACAAAGATGGAACTGGAGGCGAACGTACCGCACGGCGTACGAGCGGTCTCTATTGAGATCCAACAGAGGCTTCCTGACGATACTCCGGTCCTTCACATAGTTAGAGAACACGAGATCGACATTCCAGTAGCCAGCGCCCCAAGCGTGACGTACCAAGGAGCTGAGGTACTGAGCTACAACAACGATGGATCTGCCAACGTTTCGCTGAGTTACTCGGTTTCCGAACCCGTTGATTGGCCATTCGCCCAGTTGTCGGTCGCCGTCTCTTGCCTGCCACCCACGCCTTGTGAAGGCCAGTATCAGGTCGCGTACCCATTCCGGGACAACAGCGGCAATTTCGAATTCGCCGTAGACATCAGTGGCGTGCAGACTAAGGGCGCGATTATCAGCACTGAGATTTCGAGTCCGGACTTGCGATGGTCGTCGCCTCGAGCTGTGACCCTAATGGACGACATCGGGCTGGAACTGCCTGCACAACCGGAATTCGACCTGAGTTGGTCCATACCGGAGCCAGTTGCGTTGGGGTACTTCATGGACGGTACCGCCTTGGTGCGAGTCGAAGCCGAGGTAGCGAATCAGGGTTCAACCCAGGGATTCGATGTGGCCATCGACAAGGTATGTAACGCGGTCCAAGGCGAGGCACGCGATTGTTGGGATTCTGACGCCCGAATCACTTTGGGCACGGGCAGCAGGACGGGCAGGGTGCCGCTAGGCGAGTTGAGGTTGGATCAAGGCACGAACGAGTTCATCATCGAGGCAAACGGTGAAACGGCATCTGCAACCGTCCATGTCGAAGAGCGAATCGTCGGCATCACTAGTGAGTTGTGGGAATGCTTCGAAGATGTCGAAGTTATTCAGTGGTCTACGTGCGGAGGTTTCCCATCGTCGACGATCAAGAAGTGGTCGGCTGACCAGGTCAACGTTTACCGAGAGGGCGATCCCGAGTACGTGGCGATCTTCGATGAGATCTTGGTAAACATGGGCGAGGTGACCGGTATCGAGTACGTCTTGGTAGACGACTACCAGTCGGCTCAAATCGAGGCATACGTCGGCCACGAAGGCCACCCCAGGGTGCTGGAGGTTCTTGGCCAGAATTGCAGCGAACATTGGGATTGCAATCGCGTCTGGTCGACCCGGGACAACGATTCGATGGATCAGGGAATCCTCGGCGTGCGCAAGCGCGACACCCTTCGACGCAACGTAAGGCTGTCGCTTCAGGACGAGATTCGAATCGCCATGACTCACCACTTCAGATACGTTGCGATTCCCCACCACAACGACGATCGTCCATTCTCACCCGACAACCTTGTCAAGCCTCAGTACCTTCGGGCCGACGATATCCAGATGTTCCGCATGGTCTATTCACCCTTGGTTAAGGCCGGGATGACGAAGGGGGAATTGCGGGAAAAGGTTGTGTTCGCTGAGGATACGTTCGATTACGACGAGGAGCGAGATGCTGACCTCGACCTGCTTGTATACAGGGCCCGCCGCGTGCTGCAACGCGCCGGTGCGATCCAAGTCCAGATGTCGGGCAGCTACGCCTGTGGCCGGGCACGTGAGAACGAGCCGCGGGACATAACGGCGTCATTTTGGGATTTCCAATACGACCACAGTGCGGGAAAGATGGTCGAACACGGCGAGCGAGCCGCTGTTCGTCTCGCCGGAGGCGCGGAGGAGGGCTATACACCGGAGCCTTTTGGAGGCCGATGGGCGATGATCGCCGTTTTTACGGCTGGGTCGATTTCCGGCTGCATCAAGCGGACCCCAACGTGATTCTGCTACAGGGCATGCGCTACGCCGATGATTTCTCGCCCTCAAAACGAGCGGACGGAAAGTACATACTTCGTACATTGAAGGAGGACCCAGACGTATGGCCCAAGATCACTCTGGAGTTGACTCTCGACCCAGATTCAGGTGAAATCTCGGCGTACACCGCCGAGTGGAATTACGGAAGTGCCTGGCGCAGCTGTCCTTATTACATAGATGCCGTGGTGCTTTCTTACGGCGCCTCTATTGTGATACCCGAAGAAGTAATCGAATTTACGGAATATCCCCAGCGTCTGCCAACAACTCTGCCTTACGTCGTCTTCCGATTGAAACCAAGTTTAGGGGGGCAGGCATTCCTCGTAGATTCTCGAAGCATCTCTGTCTGCAATTCCGTTGTTGAAGAACAGGAAGAGTTGATCGAGTCGATTTACACGAGGGACGAAGGTCAACCTGTATTTGCTTGGCACGGGGTACATGGCGATGAATTCGTGACGACGAGCGACGGCGACTATTACGTCCGAAAACAAGGCACTTGGCAAAGGATTGATGACATCGACGATCCTGGCTCTGGTGACGCAATTAAGTATCGCTTGCTGAGGATCTTGTCGATCGACCCATTGACGGTTTTGGGATCGAACGATGACGAAAGGCATTCGAATATCAAGAAGGATGTGTGGGTGGCAACCGGGGCTAGCGGAGGCATCATTCTTGGCAGCCAATTGACGTTCAGGGCGTTGAACGTCCGTGATCTTCCATCAATCACGGCGGACATCAATTTCAGCCACAACTCCGACAACGTACTCGGCATGAAGTTGTTGTTCGACCCAAGCGCATTCAAAGACGACGAGTGCGACGTTGGCGTTTCTCACATCAGGTTCAGACAGACTGAGCCGATCGAGAACCCGTTGGCAGAGGAGGATTACGTGGTTCAAACCCCTCAAGCAGCCGAGAGTTTAGAGACACCCGACGCGATTCAAGGGATGTTGGACAGGTACGGCGATGCAAATGTGTTCACGGCGTTTGTGGTTTTGAATTCGTCTTGCCCGCTCGGCAGCAGGAACAAGGTCACTGAGTTAGGCGAATCGACTTTCGTTCGCGACGAAAGCGGCTTTAAGTACGTGATCCTCACAATAAACGAACGTCGTTACTTAATCTCCAGCTCCGGCGAGTATCACATCTGGTCAAACGGCCGGTGGAACAGGGTCACGAGCGTCGACAATCTCCAATTTGGGACGCCCACTGATGAAGTGTTCGCGCATCTTCTGACGATAGGCCCGTTCGAGCCGCTTAAATCGAGCGACCAAGCTTCCGCAACTGAACTGCGTACCCAAGTAGACATTTACCGAAGGGGAAACGAAGTACCCGCACTCGGCGACATATTGAGGCTCGACAAGATCGGAAGCTTTGGCGAACACCCACTGAATGCTCATCATGCCTTCTTACCCGGGAATCTCGAAGTGTTGTGGGTGTACCACAGCATTTGGCCCATAACTGTAGGTACTCAAGAGTGTGCCGCCGGAGTCACTTATTTTGTCCCGGAACTTAGCGAAGCGGCCGATCACCCTGAAATCGCCTCTTTTGGCAATTAGAGTGACCAAGGCATGCTGAATTCGATGAAGATTGCGGCCCTCTTCCTGACGGCTATGTCCTTCGCCATAGGTGTGGTGGCGTGCACCACCACGACAGAGCCGACCCCAGCACCCTCGCCCTCTCCGGTCCCTGAGGTCCTCCCTTCGGCAACACCTTCCCCTGTCCCTGAACCGACCGACACTCCCGAGCCGACCAACACCTCCACGCCATCTCCGACTGCCGAACCGCCCGCGACAGCTACGTCGACCTCCACGCCCACGCCGCTGCCGACAAATACCTCTACACCGACGGCAACCGCCACTGCCACCGCGACTCCGACCCCTACGGCTACCGCCACTGCCACGCCGACGGCGACGGCGACGGCTACTGCTACGGCCACCGCCACTGCCACCGCCACAGCGACTGCCACGGCCACCGCTACCGCGACACCGTTGCCGACGTTGTCGATCGCAAATGTCGACGAAGTGCGTAGGACGTTTCTTGAGTCCGGAGAAGTTTTATTGCTGCTAAATGTGTTGGTAACCAAGTCGGGAGAGTGGGGCGATCAAGATTTCGAATTAAACGTGTCATGTGGAACAAGCAGCAAATGTGCCGAGTCAACGACGTTCGAATTCGGAGACGGTCAACAGGCAGTTGGTGTTTACACCACAGTAAGAGTCGAGCCCGGTATCGCTAGTTTGCGCTTTGTATTGGCTGCCAGTGGCCGAGAAGGTGATGGTGTCGAGTTGGCCGACGCCCGTTCGGAAGTGGATTCGCCGGAAATGGGAGGGCCACGAATGCAGATCATTTCTCATGAGCTACTAAGTCGCCAACCTGACGGTACAGCAGAGATCGAACTAAAGATGTCGATTCCGAAATCTTTGTTGGATATAAGAGCGAATGGAACCGTGAGGTGTCTCGGCGACATCGAATGTAGCGAGTCGGGCCGTTTGTCAATTGATCAAACCCGCGAAGAAGGATCGCTCCGCCTTGAATTACCTCACGGCGAGAAGGAGATTTATCTCGAGATTTCCCAAGGAGCGAGCAACGGGGTCGAAATCGTATATGCACATGAGCGTTACGCAGTAAATGTGCCCGAGGCCGAACCACCCAAAATCGAGTATGTTGGGTTCGACCTCAAGGACTACAACGACGACGGCACGGCCAACTTGATTGTTAAGTTTGCAGCCAAAGGTGGTGGAGCTTGGCCATACGCGAATCTCGCGATTGGGATTTCTTGTGTTGACGAGGCTGCCTGTACTGGCCAAGAAAGCGCAATCATTGAGTTAGTCGACGATGGATCATATCGATTCAGTGTGCAGCTGAATGGCGTTCGAACAGGAGATGTTTCATTCGACGCGACCTTCAACGCTACTGGGGCGAATTGGCTGCGCCCCCGGCAAAACGGGCTCTTGGAGGGTATCGAGTTGGCTGTAGAGGCGCAACCCGGGATCGACTTGCGTTGGACAGTCCACGACACCGACAACCTGGGTTATTTTATGGACGGATCGGCATTGATTCGCTTGGAATCCCAAGCGGTCAACGTCGGACATGCCGAGGGCGTTTCTTTCGGTGTCGACCGCGTGTGTTTGAAAGTGGGTGTTGTGTTGAGTGAATGTTGGGATTCCGGTGTTGCAGTGACGATGGCGCCGGGAGCGGAAAGGGCTATCGTGAGTCTCGGTGACTTCAAAATGCCTCAAGGCAGCAACGAGTTGATAGTGGAAGTTGGTGATTCGAGTTCAACGATAGCGGTGGAGGTTGAGCCAAAGATTGTGGGCTTGACTCGAGACATGTGGGAGTGTTTCGCTGATTCCGAACTGGTGAATTGGACGACTTGCGGAGGATTCACCGGCAACCGTATCCGGAAGTGGGAGTTGAAACAAGTGAAGGTTTATCGCGAAGGCGATCCAGAATACGTAAGAATCTTTGACGAATCGCTCCTCAACATGGGCGAGGTCCTCGGGATCGAGTACGTCATCGTTGACGATTTCGAGTCTGCCCACATAGAAGCCTACGTAGGACATGTTGAGCATCCGCGGGTGATTGCGCAGACTTCGAGGGGTTGTGCTGAGGCTCCCGGTTGTGCGCGCGGTTGGTCAACCACGAATAGCGATTTGTTCGACGGGGGATTCATGTCTGTAAGGGAGCGTAAACCAGAGTGGCGCGACGAAGCTATTTCGCTCGAGGACGAAATCCGCTACACGATTATCCACGAGCTGAGTCACATCATCATCCCGATCGGTCATGATTCGAGGCCATTTTCACCCTTCCGTCTGATCAAGCCTTACTATATTCGCGAGAGTGACTTTGCGATGTACCGCATGATTTACTCGCCCTCGGTGAGGGCAGGGATGACCTACGACGAGGTCAAAGAGCTCATCGTTTTTGCGGAAGACACATTTGACTACGACCCCGAGCGCGATGCAGACATTGATGTTCTGGTCCAAAAGACGAGGGATAGGCTTCAGACCGCAGGAGCCCTGAATGTAAAGATGTCAGGGTCGCGGCGGTGTGGACGGCAGCGCGAGACGGAGGAGCGCGACCTGACTGTTTGGTACTGGGATTTTGAAGAATCTCGTAGTAACCACTTCTTGGTCGAACACGGTGGCCGATCAGCAATCGGGTTCGATTTTCAGCGCGAGATCTGGTACTCACCGGGTTCGAACTGGCGTCTCATGGGCGACGATCGCCGCTTCTTTGACTGGATCGATTTCGACCCGTATCACGCCGACCCGAACGTATTTTTGTGGCAGGGATTGAGGCTTGCTGACGACTACACGTTGTCAGTGCGGGCAGACGGCAAATACGTGTTGCGGGCGTTCCAAATCGACGACCCGCGTTGGCCCCAAATTTCATTGGAGATCTACCTCGACCGCGAAACTGGCGAGATGTCCGAATTCAAAGCCGAATGGGATTTCGGTCCAGGACATCGAGGATGCCCGTACTACATCGATGCCGAGGTGTTGTCCTAAGGTAAACCGCCTGAGATTCCCCTAGAAGTGGCGGTCTGTGTATCTGACATCACAACCGGTCTCGCTCGCTGATGAATTAATCGCTCTCAGTGAGTTCCATTCGTCGATAGAAGCCTTGAACGGAGAAAAGTATCTCGGTTGGAGATGCAGTGACGGCGTCGAGGGGAACCTCATGCTCAAATCGTCGGTTTACGCGATTGGCTCAGACTGGGTGCCATTCTCGAGGCACAGACTACACGGCGAAAGCGTCATTATTGTGGGCACGGAATCGTACTTTGTGCGCGAAGGCTCTGAATGGGTGCCGTTAGAAGACCCTTCACTGCTTCAAATTGGTCCGGTAACGGGTGATGAGTTATTACGATTGCTGGGTGCGAGTCCAGCGATGGCACTCACCTCCGGGTACAATCCCGACACTTCGGTGCTTGAGCCTAACGTAAGGGTGCGTGATCCAAGCACCGGCGAAGGTGCGAGAGCCCATAGGCTCATGTTGAGGCACGTGACGATCGAAGGCATTCCCCCTGCAACGGCTTTCTTCTTCTACGAGCCGTTGAGCAAGTCGCTTTTCTGGATGCGCTTGGTAGTTGATTCAGGTAGGTTCCCGAGTGTTCCTTGCGAACTTTGGATGTCGTACACCAAAATGAGCGAAGTCGGCGAGCGGATAAACCCAGTTCCTGCGGATCTTTTGCCGTCAAATGTAGCACCGTTGGCCATAGTCGATGTGCCAAAAGCGGCATCGGAAGAATCGGATGAAGAACCTACTGACATCGATGCGTTGTTGCGGATGGTTGACGCCCAAATCGGAGACGCACAAGCGTATGAGCTTTTCATAGATCTCTCATGGCGTTGCGGCGACGCTGCCGAATTTACGGGGACAGCGATTCACGACTCCATATTCGTCTACGACAACGACGGAGAGTTCATGTTTTCCAGGCACGTTATCGGCACGGATGATGTAGTTATCACCGGTCAAGGCGGATCTTATGCGTACCGAGAGGGCGTTTGGAAACGAATAGAACAAATCCCTCAGATCACAGCTGAGAAACAAGCACCAGATGAATTCTTGGCTTGGCTAGCGTTGGGGTTCAGGGATCTGACGAGTGTTGAATACTCTGCATCAAATTCTGTTGTGATGGGAGATGTTGGAGTCTATTGGGGCCGATTACACAGTGAAGTACTGACACGGGAAGCCGTACTTCGAGGAGTGTCAATTGGAGAAGGGATGCCTACCGAGATCCGAATCCAGCATCACAAAGACGCGGGGGTGTTTGGTTATCGGTTGCGCCGCGACCGAGATATGGGCAATTCCGCTGGATGTGATCTTGAGTTGGCGACTTATGAATTTTTGGCGGTTGAAGCTTCCGATCGAACGACGAGTCCCGTGCCCGAATATGCTCGGGCGGGCGGTTGATGGTCTGGAGACCCTTGGCTGGTTTGGTAGTTTGAGGAATGGTGCCTCGAAGATTTGAGTGTCGGTTAATTGTGTTAGTTCGATTGCTTGCCATCAGCAATGGTGTCTCAGTCAATACATCTTTGGTTCTCGTTTCGACGCTGGCCTTCGCGTTGGCGACCCTAGCGTGCACCAGCGACCCTGAGCCAACTCCCGTACCCGCGCCGTCGCCGAGCCCAGTGGTCCTTCCCTCGGCGACGCGGTCGCCGATTCCCGAACCCACCGACACTCCAGAACCGACCAGCACATCCACACCGTCACCACCTGCGGAGCCAACCTCAACCTCAACTTCCACGCCAACCGCAACTCCGACGCTGCTGCCGACTGAAACACCGACAGCGACTGCCACTGCCACGGCAACTTCGACCCCTACCGCGACAGCCACAGCTACCGCAACAGCAACCGCCACCTCAACCTCGACTCCTACGGCGACAGCCACCGCAACTGCAACTGCAACTGCAACAGCGACGGCTACGCCCGCGCCTACGCTGTCGATCGCAGACGCCGACGAAACACGGTGGACCTTCCTCGACTCCGGCGATGTGATTTTGGATTTCGACGTCGTCGTAACGAGGACAGGGAACTGGGGCGATACCCAATTTCAACTCCAAGTCGTTTGCACCGATCGAGACGATTGCGCGGAGGATTCGCCCATTGAGTTCAATGAGCGGCTCGGAACCGCCGTGGTGAGGGCCAAAGCGCGACTGAACCAGGGAACATCCGACCTTAATTTGAGATTGGCGCCGACAGGAGAAGGCAACAGCGACGAAGCTGTCGCCGAGACTTGGATCAGAGTCGCCTCGCCGGAAGCGCCAAGCCTCCGGCTGCGGATAAATTCTCACGAAGTTGTGGGTCTTAGTACTTCGGGCGGGATCGTAATTGTGGCATTTGGTCTGACCGTGCCAAATTCGATAGCCAATCTAAGTCAGCTTGCAGATGGGTTGGTGAAATGTCGTGGCGATGTTTTGTGCGAAGAGTCGCGAAAAGTGATCACAGCAGGTCTGGACCCGGGACGTGCTTTGATACAAGCGGGGCTCCCCCAAGGTGAAAAAGAGATTTACCTAGAGGTCTCACAGGGAACGGCCGATGGCGTTGAGATCGTGCATGCCCACGAACGCTACGAGGTCAATGTGCCAACAGCAAGTGCTCCCGTAGTCGAGTTCGGCGGCTATGAAGTTCTCAGTTACAACGATGACGGCACCGCCAACTTGGCGTTGGAGTTCATGGCTCAAGAATCAGCGGACTGGGAGTATACCAACCTTGTCGCCCAAGTTTGGTGCGAGGACGAATCTATGTGTTCAAGCAGGTCCGACGTAGCAATGGATTGGAGCAAGGCGGACGATAGCGGAGGGTACAGCTTCGTTACGCAGCTGGAAGGATTGCCACCTGGCGACGTGGTATTCAACGCTATTTTCGGCACGACCGAATCCAATTGGCCACCAGCCAGAGCTCAAGCGAGATTGGACGGTATCGAAATATCGGTGCCGCATCAGCCTGAGGTCGAACTAAGGTGGCTAAGCGCGGAGGCCGAGGTATTGGGCTACTTCATGGATAGGTCGGCTTTGGTTCGAGTCACTTCGAGCGTTAAAAACATTGGAATTGCCAACGAGGTCGATGTGGGTGTCGAACGCATCTGTTTGGGATCGTCGGAGCAGCTTGAGGATTGTAGACGGTCGGACGCGTCCGCCACGTTAATCCCTGATTCCGAATCAGTTGTCGTGCGGCTAGGCGATTTCAAACTGCCGCAGGGTAGTAACCACATCGAAGTCGAAGCGAATGGAGGGGTTTCCGAATTGGAACTCCATGTTGATGAACGCGTCGTGGGAATCACAAGAGATTTGTGGGAATGTTTCATTGATTCGAATTTCGTAAATGGCACGACCTGCGGCGGATTCAGCGGAGGCCGAATAGAGAAATGGGAATTGGAACAGGTCTCTGTGTACAGGGATGGAGACCCGGATTACGTGGCGATTTTCGATGAATCCCTACTTAACCTAGGCGCGTTATTGGGTATCGACTACGTGATCGTCGAGAACTATGAGTCTGCGCATATCGAGGCATACGTTGGGCACGAAGGGCACCCAAGGGTCATAGAACTTACATCGCTAGACGCGAGCGAGTCACCCGGTTATGCCCGGTGGTGGTCGTCTTCGAAGACCGACGCGTTCGACGGCGGACTCGTCTCAGTTCGAAAGCGTCATCCAGATTGGCGAGATGAAGCCATATCGCTCGAAGATGAGATCCGCTACACCACTATTCACGAGCTCAGCCATGTCTTGATTCCGATTGGCCATGACTCGAGGCCTTTTTCGCCGTATCGGTTGGTCGCGCCCTACTATGTCCGAGACTCCGATATAGCGATTTATCAAATGATCTACTCACCCTTGGTTAGAGCGGGAATGACCTATGCAGAAGTAGAAGATCTCATCATTTTTGCCGAAGACACGCTTGACTACGACCCAGAGCGAGACATTGAGATAGACGTCCTCGTGCAAAAAACACGAGATAAGTTACAAGAATCTAGTGCTCTTAACGTAAAGATGTCAGGCTTGAATAAGTGTGGCTCTCCCCCAAGGAACCTACCTCGAGATTTCGTCGCATGGTACTGGGGCTTCGAGGAACAAATGAGCAACCACTACTTAGTCCAAAGAGGCGATAGAGGCGCGATCGGATTTGACTCTGATGGCGAAGGTTGGCAATTAACTGGTGGCAATTGGCAGCTCATGGAAGATCATCCTTTGTACTCCCGATTTTTAGAGTACAGCCCTTATCACACTGATCCGAATAGGTTGTTGTGGGACGGGTTAAGGCACGCCGATGACTACACATTGTCGTTACGAGGGGATGGTGTTTACGTTTTGCGGGCGTTCCAGGTTGATGAGCTTCGATGGCCTCAAATCTCACTTGAAATCTACGTTGATCCCGAAACCGGCGAGATGTCAGGCTACAAGGCCGAGTGGGAGTTCGGACCCGACAGTTCGGCATGTCCGTACTACATCGACGCGGAGGTCTTGTCATATGACGAGATCCCAGAAATTCCCGATGAAGTGTTGAGCCAATCTACACGGGCGTCTCTTTCCACTTTAGGATGCGCCGCCAGAACCGAAACTTCGATGGACTGCCACACTCTACTCGAATTGAAGGAGACACTTGCTGGCGATGTGTCACTTAATTGGCGTGAAGGGTTGCACATAACGAAGTGGGATGGAGTCCGACTAGACGGTGGGCCATCCCGAGTCTATTCATTGAATTTGGGGTTAAGAGACATGAATGGCACTATCCCAGAGGGTTTGGGGCAGTTGACCGAGCTGAGATGGCTACACTTACAAGAAAACCGACTGACCGGTTCCATACCCCCTGAACTTGGTGATCTCGTCCATTTGGAGGAGCTAACGCTCGGCATTAACCGGTTGACTGGTACGGTTCCTATTGAGCTCGGCGAGTTGGCCGAGCTAAGAAAGCTGGACCTGCAAAAAAACCAACTGACCGGTTCCATACCCCCTGAACTTGGTGGTCTCGTCCATTTGGAGGAGCTAACGCTCGGCCATAACCGGTTGACTGGTTCGGTTCCTATCGAGATCGGCGAGTTGCCTAATCTCCATTGGCTCGACATCAACGACAACCAAATCGAAGGTTGTATACCTATCAACAGAGAGCAGACCGAAGGGTTTTTTGACAATTTGCCGATCTGTTCCGAATAAGAACTTCGAAGCCCATACCGACCACACAGAACCATAGTCTGGGAATCTAGGTGAAGTCGAGTTTGCGAGGAACTCAACTTTAAACAGATACCTAAAGATCCTCGGCCGCCGAATGCAATTCGGTTTCAACGTCACGCGAAATGTCGGTCATCGACAATCGTCAATAAGGTCGGCAAACTTATATCTAAGTCGCCTGTACTCGCCAATCGAGCGTATAGTGGCACTTATTCCGATTAATGAGGTGTGATTATGGTGTCTAGCGGTTTCAAGCATTCTGCGAGTATTCGATGGCGTTTACTCTTCTTTGCGATAGTTGTCGCCGTTGCGGCGTCCTTGTGGAGCAGTTACGTCATTGAATCTCAGGAAAAAGACGATGAAGAAGAACCTCAGGGAATCATCGTGTCTGGCCCCACACCAACATCAGGCGTTGTCCTCCAGACGTCGCGGCAAGTTTCCGAAGCCGCCGAAGCAACTGGGTGCGATGCGAGCACTGAGACGTCGAGGGATTGCGACACACTCCTTGGGTTGAAGGACACTCTGGCTGGCGATGCAACCCTGAACTGGAGCAAGGACTTAGGTTTGGAGGAGTGGGAAGGCGTCGGGCTTGGCGATTCACCTCCGAGGGTTCACGCATTGTGGTTGGGCTTCAAAAGCCTAAACGGCACCATACCCGCGGCGCTGGGTAGACTCGACCAATTGAGGTTCATAGACTTCCAAAACAACCAGTTGATGGGGGAGATCCCACCGGAATTGGGCGATCTTCATTTGTTAGAAGAGTTGACTCTCGGCGTAAATCAACTGACTGGACGAGTCCCCGCCGAAATCGGCGAATTACCCAATCTCAACTGGCTCGATGTTCGGGCCAATCAGATCTCAGGTTGCGTGCCCGTCAACACTTACACTGTCGCTGGATTGTGGGATGACCTGCCGGTTTGCTTTGACGCCGTTATAACAGTCGACGATATCGGGCAAGGCACTTTGGACCCCATCCTGGGAGAGAGCGTGACGCTGCGTGTGGCAGCCTCGCCCACAGTCGGGGGAGATCTTGGTTACACATGGCAAGAGGCCGTCGCCGACAAGGGTTGGGTGGATCAGGATGCGGCAAGTTCGACGCTGGTGGTTTCTTCAAATGTGGTAGTCAAACGCACTTTCCGGGTAGTCGTGGAGCGCTTGGACACCGGTGAAACGACGACATCGGCACCAGTGTCCATTAATTGGGTTGAGGCCGAACAAACGCTGGAATCTGAAGTGTCGGCAGCTGTCACCGGTTATTACATGAACGGTGAAGCTTTGGTTGATCTCACGCTGAAAGTCTCCTTTGGCACCGAGGGTGAAGTGATGAGGGACTTGGAGGAGGTGTGCGTCAAGGATCAATCAGGCAACCAATCCTGCGAATCATTGGATCTCGAATTGAAGCTGTCTACCAATTCCCGGACCACCGAGGTGTCTTTAGGTGCATTTAGGTTGGCACAAGGCACAGGGACAGCCGTGATCGAAACTGATGTCGAAGATATCGAGGTTGAGATATCGGTGCCAGAACGAGTTGCCGTGGGGATAACGCAAGAGCTTTGGGACTGTTTCGCCGATATCGACGTCCAGTACGGGCAAACATGCGGTGGCTTTGACACTTACAGAATCCACAAGTGGGAACTGGAAAAGATAAACGTCATCGGGAGGGCGACAGCCAGTGCATAAACATTCTCGATGAGGCGTTGAGGACCATCGGACACTTCACCAGGAAAGAATACGTACCAGTCGACGATCCCAAAAACGCCCACATAGAGGTTTATGTGGGCCACGACGGCCACCCAAGAGTGTTGGAGATGCATGGCCCTGGCTGCAACGACGGCCCGGGTTGCGCCAGCAATCGGTCGACTCGGGGCAACGAAGCGATAGACAGGGCCTTTGTCACCGTCCACAGGCGGCTACCCGAGTGGAGGGATGAATCCATCACTCTTGAGGAAGAAATCAGGTACACGACGATCCACGAAATGCTCCACGCTTTGATACCGGTGGGCCACGACAACCGTCCCTTCAACCAGCTGACGCTCGATCGCCCCGAATACATCCGTCGCGTCGACGTCCAGATGTACGAAATGATCTATTCGCCGCTAGTGAGTGCAGGGATGACGTTGGATGAGATGAGAGAACTCGTAGTTTTGGATGAGGAGACGTTGGACTACGATGGAACACCGATCATTGAGCCAAATCTGCTGTTGCAGAAAACAATGCAATCGTTGAAGAGATCTGAGGCCATGACAGTAGAAATGGTCGGCTCTTGGCAATGCGGTTTCGATCGGACTACCGGCGGACCGAAGGTAACAGTCACTTGTTGGGACGGTTTCGGTGACAACAACGTACTTAACTTTGAGTTGACACACGAAGGTACCGTGGTGCTGGGACTTCAGGACGAAACTGAGTTGTGGCACACCAATGGCGGTGAATCTACGTTGCTAGATGACGACGCGATCCTAAGGGAGCTAGGTTTTGAGCCTTACTGGTCTGACCCTCTCCTAATATTGCTGCTTGGCATTCGCTACACTGACGAAATAATTGTCTATGATGATGGCCCGGACCAGGATTATCGGGTCCACGGTGGACACCTGAGGGATAGCAACGGCAATAAGATGTCCATCGTCCTAACTGTCGATCGCGACAGCGGGGAGTTGTCGACCTACGCCTTCGAGTGGGATTTCGACGAAAGCGCCGGTTGCGAATACCACTTTAGCGCGGTGGTTCAGGAATTTGGCACGATCCCAGAGATTCCGGCTCAGATACAAGAAGAGTCGTTCTTGTTGAACCCTGAGCGCGCGGCGCAAATTCTGTTGGAGGAGACAATAACAGGTTTGACCGGGGTTTTATCGGAGTTGGGAACATATTCTGCAGATGTATTCCTCCTGTCACGGTGCGGCGATGCGACACGGTCAGAGGTAGTAAACGTGGAGTTGTCTCTGTTCGCCGCGTCAGATGCAGGTTACGAATATTCCGTACACCGATTCGGAGATGACCTCGTCTTAATAAACGATGTTGGCGAGTACTTCATACATGACGGCAGCATGTGGCAACGAGTCTCGGGCGCGACCGGTGAGGATTACGGAGTTCAGGCGGTAGACGAGAATTTCAGGCTATTGACTCTTGACTTGGAGACGTTGTTGACCCAATTCGAAGGTGCTACCGATGCACGTGTGACCGAAAGAGAACACTTCGATTCGGACCTCGGACAATACGTGACCCGCAACGACCTTTATCTGGCCAACATTTCGTTCTCTGGCTTCCCCCCTCTAAGCTTCTCCGTTCGGCATAACCCCGCCGATTTTGCAATCGACTACGCGGTGATCGCCGTGGCCGGGGGAGGGTTTGCATTGCAAGATTGCAGGGTGAGCGTAGTCCGACAAGATTTGGCGGCCGTCCAAATGGCGACCCCATAGAGGCCGTTTCAAAGTCATCGTTTCGCCTTAATAAGTTTTCTCCCACACCAAATCGGATTTTCGTTCCCATTGGTGAAATCCGCTACCATGCACTCACATGTTGGCGTGTGACCACTCGGAGCAGACCCTATGAAAATCGTCGATATTCGCGCGTTTCCTCTGCGCATCTCTAACCGCGGGGACGAAAAAGCGGAGGACTCCGGCCGGCCGCCAACCATCGAATTCGGCGACTACTACGTAGACCGCTCGGCGTTCACATCCATCTATTCCCATCACCACGAGACGACCGTCATACGAGTCGAGACCGATACCGGCATCGTCGGTTGGGGCGAGGCGCAGTCACCGGTTTCGCCTAACACTACCAAGACGATCGTTCAAGATCTGGTGCGGCCGCTGGTGATGGGCAGGGACCCGTTCGACATCGAGGCGATCTGGACTCGCAACTACGGAGCCATGCGTGAGCGAGGACATCCGACGGGTTTCTACATCGACGCGATCGGCGGCACCGATATCGCTCTATGGGACATCGTGGGCAAGGCCGTCGGGAAGCCAGTCCACAAGTTGGCCGGAGGCAGGTATCGAGACGAAATTTTGCTCTACGCCGGGTTGGGCGGCACTAATCCCGAAACGGTGGCCGATTCGGCCGAAGAGCATGTGGGTTATGGGTACAAGGCGTTGAAGCTGCATCTGCTGTTGGATGTCGCAGGCGTTGCGGCAATCGCCAAGGCGGTCAGGGAACGTGTAGGGCCGGAGATCATGCTGATGGTCGATGTCCACATGCGACAGACGGTAGTGAACTCGATTCTTCTGGGGAGAGAGCTGGAGAAGCTCAACTTTACATGGCTCGAGGCTCCTATCGTGCCCGACGACATCCCAGGTCAGGCCGAGATAACCCGGGCTCTCGACATGGGCGTGGCGATAGGGGAGTGGACCAGGACTCGCTACGAGATGAGAGAGCAGTTCGAGCGTCGCGCCTACGACATCTTGATGCACGACATCGGTCGCACCGGCATCACAGAAGGGCATCGAATCGCGACCTTGGCAGATACCTACAACATCCCAGTTGCGCCCCATGTTGGCGGCGGGGGGATACTCTCGGTCGCTTCAACCGTGGAGTTCTCGGCTTCGTGCCCCAACTTCATGATCATGGAGCACGGCCACCACGCCAATGCGATCAAAAGCAAGATTCTTAGCGAGCCTTACGAACCGATCGAAGGCTACTACCACGTGTCGGATCGGCCTGGGCTGGGAGTCGAGGTCGACGAATCGATGCTGGACCGATACGCGTTCCCATCGGGATGAAGGGTGATCGAGTGTCGTTCGAAACGCCCTTCATCCTCACGATCGACATCGGCAGCTCTGCCGTCAAAGCCGGGATCTACGACGCGACCGCGAGCCCGCTCGCTCAGACGGTCGTATCGGTGCCGCACGAGCAGCGGACTGCCCGCGACGGCACGCACGAAGAAGACGCCTTCGAAATCTTGAAGGTTGTGGAGGCTGCAGTTGACGGCGTGCTGGCAATTGATACTGGGGCGTCGAGTCAGATCTCGGCCGTAGGCATGGATGCGATGGCCAGCACGATCATGGGCCTCGACGGGCAAGGCGATCCCGTCACGCCAGTCTTCACATACGCTGACACTCGTAGCGGCCCCGACGTAGACCGCTTGCGAGAAGCGATCGATGTTGATGCTGCATACGATCGAACGGGCGTGATGCAACACACCTCGTACGTTCCGGGCAAGGTGTTGTGGTTGAGGCGAGCGATACCACACCTGGATGAGAGGGTGAGCCATTGGAGCGATATCTCGACTTTCATCTTCAGCCGCTGGTTAGGTAACGCCGACATCCCGTGCAGCTACAGCATCGCCGCATGGAGTGGTCTTTTGAATCGGCGTGAATTGAGCTGGGACGCCGACCTTTTGTCGCAGATCTCACTAGACGAAGAGATGCTCCCCCGACTGAGCCATTATTCAGACGTTCAGATTGGGCTGTCCAGCGAATACCGACGCAGATGGCCTCAGTTGGCTGAAGTCCCGTTCACATTGGCGGTAGGCGACGGTGCTGCGGCCAATGTGGGCTCCGGATGCATAGACAGACGCAGAATTGCGTTGACCGTCGGTTCCACGGCCGCGATGAGATTGGTTGCAGAGGATGACGAAAAAACCGGGCCTCCAACAATACCGCGCGGCCTGTGGGGATATCGACTCGGTAAGGATCTGAGTCTCGTCGGCGGCGCCTTTAGCGAAGGAGGCAACGTAGTCGAGTGGGCCCAGCGGACGTTGCAGATACCCGATCTTGAGTCGTTGGACGCATCTCTCCAGGGTGTAGTTCCTGATGGGCATGGATTGACTATCCTCCCGTTTATAGCCGGCGAGCGAGCTGTGGGATGGTCAACCAACGCGTCCGGGGCCTTCAACGGAATCACGGTTTCAACCACAGGCCTCGATATCGTTCAAGCCCTCATGGAGAGCGTTGCCTATCGATTTTGGTTGGTGGCTGATCTGCTGTCCGAGCACCTCGACGAAGCGCATGTGTTTGTGGCTGGTGGCGGAGGTTCGACCAATTCGACATGGTGGATGCAAACTATGGCCGATGTTTTGCAGTCAGAGGTCCAGATTCCTGAAGATGAGCAGGGCACCAGCCGAGGTGCCGCGATTCTGGCGTTGCACGCAATTGGCGAATGGAGCGGTTTAGGCGACGTCGAAACCAAGGTGGGGACGTCGTACCACCCTTCCGACTCGCACATCGACACTTATTCCTCCGCTCGCGAACGGCAGCGTGATCTCTATACGGCGTTGATCCAGTAAATCAGCCGGTCAGAACTGGCTCGTGCTTGGCCAATTGACAAGGTGCGTCGGCGTTCGAATCAAGTTGCGCGAGCACCGTGTAAAGCGCGTGAAATTGACTATTTTTTGCCGATTGCGCTTCGCTAGAATTCGTACTGAATCGCCCATTCGCTGCGCCTATGTTCAGTTTCTCCTCTTCGATCCCCAGGCATTTAGATCTCCGGACTAAGCTGCCGCAGGGGGCACTATTGTTCGTTGGATTGTCTCTCGCGTTCACGATTTTTGTCGGTTGCACGGGTGAGGAGGAGACACCTACGCTCGAATCGGTGACCACTGCGACCGCCACCACTGCACCGATCGCGACGCCAACGTCTCTGCCCGCCACGTCGACTTCCACGGCTACCGCCGTACCGGCCCCAGAGCCAACGTTGACACCAACGTCAACCGCGACAACCGTCGCTCTGGCCCCCACGTCTACACCGACACCAGCTGCAACAGCCACTGCTACGGCAACGCTTACCCCGGAACCGACTTCCACTCATGTTCCTTCGCCTGCGAACTTCCAAATTCAATCGATCGAGTGGAACATTCGAGGTCCAGAAGCAGACAAGATAGCTGTCACGTTCACGGTATCGATAGCCAACATTGGCGATACTGACAGGGACGATTCGACACCTCTAACCGTCTCAATCGAAGGCGCAGAACCGATGACCGTGAACGAGGTCCCGCCGTTATCGTCTGGAGGCACGTCAACGATTTTGTTCGACGTCAGGTTGGACCCAGGGCAGAGACAGCTTCAGGTCAAGGTCGACGACTCAATATCAAATGTAGCGATGGAGATACTAGCCTCCAACGTCTCGGTTGCTCCTGTTTCTTATCAGGTGCTGGGCGATGGCGTCGTGGAAGTGAAGGTAGAAGTATCGAATCAAGGCTCAGTGGTTTCAGGCCCCGTGGATGTGGTCGCGATGGGCGCACGCGTGGGCACTATACGTCCTCTGCAGATCGCCGAAACGGAGCAGTTGGGATTCACACTGATACTGCCGGCGGGGCAACACGACGTGACCATATCCGTTAGCCCCGACGCCCGCGAGGTCGATTTATCTAACAACAGTTCGCTTGTGACGATGCAAGTGGAGTACGTCTCGTTAGATCTGCAGGCCGATTCTGCCAACACAGTTGGCTACAACCGTGATGGCAGCGCCGAGGTACACGTCAGTTTCATCGTTTCCAACATAGGCGTAGCCGCGAGCGGAGAGTTTGAAGTAGCTGCAAGGTGCGTAACGACCGCTGAAGAGATCTGCACAGGAACCGTCACGGTCGAATCTCTCCTGCCAGGCGAGTCGTTCGAAGGAGAGTTGGTAGCATCGTTGCCTCAGGGTATTACGGCTGTGCATCTATATGCCGGCGAGTTAGAAGACGGTTTCCGATGGGGTGATTCGAACGTCTATCCGATTACAGTCGAAGTCCCAATCCAACCCGAGATTGACCTAGTGTTCCAAGCCGACACATCAGTGTTGGGCTACTACCGCGACGGCTCCGCCGGTGTGAAGCTGAGTGCATCGCTCAGAAACGATGGAAGCATGCCGGTGGAAGGCGCCCGCGACGTGTTGATCACCTGTCGACAAGGCGAGGCGGTCGTTACGAGCTGCAGCGGATTGATCACCTTGGATCTTGGCGATGGATTCGGTCCGACAACATCTGACATCGATCTAACGGTGCCGACGGGCGACGTCGAACTGGTAGCCGAGGGAGTCGATATCTCGTTTACTCGCACCATCTCGACCCCCGAGCGCATCATCGTGAGTCAGCCCACATGGAACTGTGCACGCGACGAAAACTACAGCGACGAAACGCCACGGGGTAGTTGCGGGGGCCTCCGAGGTGAGGCGTTCGAAAAGTGGCCAGCGAACTCCGTCATCACATACTGGGTTGACGGCAACGCGCGGTACATCGAGGAATTCGAGGACGCAATTGCCGAGATAGCACCAATGCTCAATCTCACCCTTCAGCGAGTCACCCTAGAAGATGGCTCCGATGTGGTGGCGCATGTAGGGATCACTCCCACCCAAGCGGCCGATCTCGGTTACATCAACTGCGAAGGTCTTTGGGGATGCGCCGACTACGTTCTCGGCCCCGAGGGATCAGTCGATTCTGCGGTGATAATCGTCTTCGAAAACGTCGACCCAAAGTATGAAGCTCTGCAGCTGATCGCCGAAGCAGTGGAGTACGCGATGAAGCATCAAACGCTTCGAGCTTTGGTCCCCATGGGATATCGAGACGTGCCCGACAGCATCATCAGCATCGACCAAGGTCTACGCATTCCCGAGTTGAGCAAATCCGATCTCGAGTTGATCAATCTCTACTCCAATCCGTTGATTGAATCAGGGATGACATTAGACGAAGTCGAGGAGCTGATCGTCTTCGAGCATGAATTACTCGATGCTGCGCAAGTCGAAGAAGTCCGTCACAGGGAGGACATCTTAGAAGCATTCACCACTCTGCATCGATCCGGGTCAGTGCTTTACGAAATGAGGGGCCAATGGTCAGGCGGCACTTGCCTGAACGAGTTTGGGCCTTCTCAGGTGACAACGTCCGAATTCAGTCCATATCGTGCCTTGCAATACAGGTTAGTAGACGCTGACGAGCGACTGTACCACTTTAGACGCTCCGCGGAAGGTTCCAGCGAATATTGGGACGGTTCCACCCGCAGTTGGGAAACGTTCAGGGCGCGCAACGAGCAGGAATTGATCCGTCACACTATCTGGAACCCCGAATACTCCGACCCGCTGATCATGTTGGCCTCAATTCTATGGTTCGCACCCGACAACCGGATCGAAGTAACCCACGATTCTGATCTGGTCAGGTCTTACACGATCAACCTAGACGATGCGTTCGTGTCCCCGGATTGGGCGACACGCACGGATCTGGACATAATGATGTCCATCGATCTGACGAATTATCAAATCACCGAATTCGCGATGGACTGGAACTTCGCCACCCGGGGATTAGCATGCAATCTCTACTACGTCGAAGCCGATCTCATCGAATATGGCGCCGCTATGGTGATCCCCTCCATCGTCCGCGACGGGTCATCGATAGTCGAATAGACACCCTTACCGGCGCCGCTTAAAATCTCGGTGCCAGCATGGTCGCCTTGATTTCATCTCGATGGTCAACTCTTCTGATCGTCACCTCCGTTTCGCTTTTGCTATCCGCCTGTACCGGAAACGGTGCAACGGAACTAACTTCCGAACAGCAGGGCACTCTGGCATCACCAACTCCAACGCAGCGCGCTGACGGAGGGTTGCCTCTTGGCGGCGATACTGCAGTCACAACTCCCACCGCGACTCCCCTTCCGACATCTACATCTACATCAACACCGACGCCGGAACCCTCTCCCACCCTTGAGCCTTTGCCAACGCCATTGCCGAGCTCGACGCCCACCGCCACTAGAGCGGTGCCCACTGCCACGGCGACTCTGGTACCGAGCGCTACACCCACCGAGGTACCCACCGCGACGTCAACGCCTACGGCTACAGCAACCGCTACCGCCACGGCAACGCCAACATCCACAGCAACTGCCACACCGGCTCCCAAACCCGCTGAATATCGATTCACGATGGTCGAGAGTGAAGTCCTAGGCGTCGTAGAAGGGTTGATCGAGGTCGCATTCACGCTCGAGGTTTCCAACAAAGGCGAAGCACAGGGCGATGGTGCTACACCAGTGCGCTTCTCAATAGAAGGCGGCGAACCCGGATTGGTGGGCGTGATCACCTCGCTCGAGCCTGAAGAAACATACACTTTTGCGTTCAAAGTTCTTTTGCCGCATGGTCGACCAGAGTTGGCACTTCAAATTGGCGACGGCGATGAGGTGGCAGTAGAAAAACTCCTGCCGGTTTCCGACTTGGGAGTGGTGGTTGTCGATCACTCAGTGGTGGGTGATGGGGTAACGGCACTGAGTGTTGAAGTTACGAATCTTGGCGAATTGACGGCGGATAGTGTGTCGTTGCGGATTTCGTGGCGCAGGGTCGATATGGGCGATGAGGCACCTTGGGAGACAACGGAATCTGAAGTCTTCGCCGAGCGATTGTTGCCAGGCGCGAGCCGCTCGAAGGAGGTTTGGTTGGATCTTGGGCGCGGAGTCTACGAGGTCGTTGTTGAAACCGAATCTCCAACAATCGAGATCGACCTGCTCAACAACCTCTATTCCGCTGAGATATTGGCGGAGTACGTCTCGCTGAAGATAGGCGAAATCTCGACTGAGCTCGCAGGCTACGAGCCCGATGGGAGAGCTCGGTATGAGGTGACGATGGAGGTGTCGAACAATGGCGTATCTCCGAGTGGAACCTTCGGGATCGGCATCGAGTGCGAGGGTGTGCACGCCGCCGACTGTGCGGTGTTGGCCGTTTCTTCTGTTGATTCGATTGAACCCGGTTCGAGTGCAGAGGTTGATTTGGTTTGGATTGTGCCCATTGCCGTTGTGCAGGCTAAAGCGTACGCAGGCTCATTGGACGACGGGCTGTTATGGGGCGAGGAGAATGTCGAGGACTTCGTCCAAGGCGCGCCAGGTCAGCCTGAGAGATTGTTGTTGCTTGATGCCGTTGGCGAGTTGTTCGGTTATTGGTCGGATGGAACTGCACGAGTCGATGTCTCTTTGGCTCTGAGAAACGAAGGTTACGAACCGCTCGACGCGCCCCACAACGTTGCAATCCAATGCTCGGTGGATGGAGAGTTCGTCGAAGAGTGCAGTCGTGAGATCCCTGTGACGTTGAGTGAAGGTTTCGGACCCTCGACCTTCGTAGCCGATCTTAAAGTCCCGCCAGGTCACGTCGTTCTGGTCATGGATTACGGAGGCACAGAACCCGTACTGATCGCTTTGGAGATACCTCAGAAAATCGTCGGAGTTGATCGTGAGGTGTGGGAGTGTTTCAGCGATATTCCTGCAGAAGGTGAAACCCGAGTTGGATGCGCTGCCTGGGACTCGCAAGTAGTAAGAAAGTGGGATCAAAGCGAACCAGTTAAGTACTGGGCGATAGGGAACGATTCATATTTGCGAATTTTGGAAGAGGCGTTGATTGAAATCGCCCCCGTCCTAAACCTCGAATTTGAGCGGGTCGACGAAGAAGCAGACGCCGACTTGAGAATTCATACGGGCATCGATAAAGCCAACGCGAAAACATACGGTCTTGAGGATTCATGCATCGATTTCGGTGGCTGCGCCACCTGGTGGACCAACGAAAACTCTGTCGTAAATCGTGGCGAAATCATCGTCTGGGACAAAGGAGATTACTGGGATAACAAGGGGTTAACCGAAAGGGCAATCCATGACACTACGCTACATGAGTTAATACACGCAATGGTTCCGATGGGGCATCGACGCGACTATGGAAGCATCGTCAACCGACTCAACACGCCTCTATGGTCTGAAATCGGCGGAATGGAAGAGGCGTTGATCCGGCTTCATTCACATGAATTGATTGAACCCGGAATGTCGATTTCCGATGTCGAATCATTGTTGGTATTCTCAGATGAATTGCTCGATCCAGCATTGCCGACTGATGCAACCGGCATGGATCTCGTCAAGGAGGCGTACGTGGCGCTGCGTGAAGCTGGAAGCGCAGGCTTCAGCATTCGAGGCTCGTGGCCGTCGCCAAATTGCGGCTTCGGATTTGGATGGGCAGAGTACGAAATTGACGAATTTCACGTCTATTCCCCTGGATTGACCCGTTTCAAAGATGGCAGGACCCACATCTTTGTAATCGAACCTCTCACTATTTCAAACGAATTCTGGGCGAGGTCTGCAGGTAGATGGCAATCTCTCAGCTTTCGTGATGCGTTCGAGCCGACGGGATGGCGTGACAACTTCGGAAACCCACTGATGGCACTGGTGAGTGTCCTTTACTACGCCGATCCTGACGCAATTCAAACCAAAAGGCTTCGTTCAGATCAACTGAAAATCTCGGTTCAACTCGACGAGGCTCTGGTTCGCTCCGGCAATTGGCTCTGGCAGACAATCGACATCGAGTTCGTGCTGGACGCTGACACCTACGAGGTCGACCGGTACAGCGTCGATTGGGAAGTCAGTGGCAGTAGTGTGTTTTGCGGCAAATACCAACTCGAAGCCAAGGACGGCGAGTACGGCATTGAGATCGAGTTCCCTGACGAAATCGTCGCCGAATCTCTCTACTTTAAGTAACCAACGCCGATGACTCGGCTCCTAAACGTTGGTTCGCTCCCTACCACAACATCGAATCAGCCGGCGATTTTGTTATCGCTAGGTGTTTCAAAATCAACTATGGTGATGCGCCTGTGTCCGCGGATTGAGCGACAACCAGCGATCTGGACAATACGATGTCCATCGATCTGACGGGTTACCAAACCATCGTCTAGACGATGGACTGTAGAGTCACCCCGCGAGCATTGGGTTGCAACTCTTGCGACCTCAATTGTGACAGTCGAGTCGACACCCTTACCCGCGCCGCCTAGAATCTCGGAGCCAGCATGGTCGCTCTGAATCCAACTCGATGGTCAGCTCTTCTGATCGTCGCCTCTGTTTCGCTTTTGTTATCCGCCTGCACCGGCAATGACGCACCTGATCCGAATTCCGAACTGCAAGAAACACTGGTATCACCAACTCGAACATTGCGCGGCGACGGAGGCGTGCCTACTGACGGCGATACGGCAATCGCATCACCCACCGCGACCCCCGTTCCGACATCTACATCTACACCGGAGCCCTCTGCCACACTCGAGCCATCACCCACCGCGACGGCGACTGCTGCTGTGCCAACGGCCACTGCGACTCTAGTACCGAGCGCTACACCCACCGACGTACCCACCGCGACGTCAACGCCTACATCCACCGCAACTGCGACTGCGACGTCCACAGCAACGTCCTCTCCCGCGCCCAAACCTGCCGAATATCAATTCACCGAGGTCGAGAGTGAAGTCCTAGGCGTCGTGGATGGTTTGATAGACGTCAAGCTCACAGTTGCGATCGCAAACGAGGGCGAAAGCAGAGGCGTTGATGTTTCGCCTGTGCGCCTCTCAGTTGATGGCGCTGAGCCCGAGCTGGTTACATTAGTCACGGCGATCGAGCCCGGCGAATCTTACTCGTTCACATTTCGTCGGCTCATTAACCACGGACGACGGCTCTTGGCTTTTAGCGTGGGTGATGGTGATGAATTCCGATTTGAGGAACACTACCAAGTCTCTGATCTTAGTTTGGACGTGGGGAATCATCGGATTGCAGGAGATGGTGTCACGGTTGCAGACGTGGAAATTGCGAATAACGGCGAGTTGCCTGCGGAACAGATCACATTGCACGTGGCATGGCGTCTGACTGGCGATGATTCGGCGGATGCATGGGAATCTGATGACTATCTCTTGGATGCTGCGCCGCTGGGACCCGGGGAGACTCGATCCGAGGAGATACTCCTGGAAATTGGACGAGGAGAACACGAAGTGGTTTACGAGGTCACAACGTCTTCAATCGAGGTCGACCTCACCAACAACCGCGACGAATCTGAGATTTTGGTTGAATATGTGTTCCTTGAGATCACTGACGTCTCAACTGAATTCGTGGGTTACGAGCCGGATGGCAGAGCCAAGTACGAGGTGACGTTGGAAGTTTTGAACAATGGCCTTTCACGGAGCGGCAAGTTCAGTGTTGGCATCGAGTGCGTCGCAACCAAGGCAGACCTCTGCGACGTCAGAGGGTCCGGATCGGTCGAATCGATAGATCCAGGGTCTAGCGCGAGAGGTATGTTCTTGTGGATCGTCCCGGTTGATGGAGTCAAGGCTAGAGCGTTCGCAGGATCTAACGACGACGGATTGTTATGGGGAGAGCAAAACGTCGAGGACTTCAACATAGGGGCCCCAGGACAGCCGGAGAATCTGCTGTTGCTCGAAGCCACCAGCGAACTGATCGGGTATTGGTCGGACGGGACCGCACGAGTCGATGTGAGTCTGATGTTGCGGAACGAAGGATACGAAACGGCGGATGGACCGCAAGGCATGGTAGTGAGTTGCACTGCTAAAGGTGATCCCGTAGCAGAGTGCGGAGGCCAATTGGTTGTCTCGCTGGCAGAGGGATTTGGCCCAACTGAATCCTCAATGGAACTTAAACCTCCTCAAGGCGACATCGAGCTAACTATCGAATACGGAGGATCTGAACCGTTGACCCTCGCACTGGAGGTGCCGCGACGGATCGTGGGCGTCGACCGAGAGGTTTGGGAGTGCTTCAGCGACATCCCGGACGAAGAAGATGATCGTGTCGGATGCGCTGATTGGGACTCCGAAATCATCAGGAAGTGGGATCAAAGCGATCCGCTGAAGCTGTGGTTGGAGGGACACGACCATTACTTAGAGATCTTGGATGAATTACTCGCGGAACTCGTGCCACTTCTCAATCTCAATATTGAACGCGTCGAGAACGAGGTGGATGCAGATCTAACTGTGCATACCGGCATACGAAAGACGGACGCGACTAAAGAAGAGTTCGGCGAAGTTTGCGCAAACGCCGCGGGATGTGCCACTCGGTGGGTGCGAGACGGCTCTGTCGTTTATCGAGGCAGAATAGTCGTTTGGACGGTGGGCGAACATTGGGAGACATTCCAACTCACCGACAGACTCATTCGCGACGTTACCCTCCACGAATTGGTCCACGCATTGAGCACTATCGGGCATAGTTCGGATTTCGCCAGCATCGTAAGCGATGGCGACACATTGTTCTGGGCCGATCTCAGTTTGGTCGATGAGGCCCTGCTTCGGATCCACTCGCACGAGTTGGTCGAACCGGGAATGACGATTTCGGAGGTGGAGCCCCTAGTGATTTTCACCGATGAATTGCTTGACCTCCCCGAGCCAAAGGATCCAGATGTACTGGACATCGTCGGCCGGGCGTACGTGGCGCTTCGCGAGGCTGGTAGCGTACGGTTCAACATCCGGGGTTCATGGCCGGTGCCCCGATGCGGATACGCATTCGGTTGGGCTGAGTACGAGATCGACGATTTGCGGAGGGATCGGCCTAGGGTGATCAGGTTCAAAGACACTCAGGACTACATCTACTACATAGAGTCGTCTTCTGAGTCAGTCGAATATTGGGTCCGAAACGACGAGCGTTGGGAGACGATCGACGGCCAGAATGCGTTGGAACCTACGGGTTGGCGTGACAGTTTCGGAAATCTGCTGATGGTATTGGGAAGTGTGGTGTATTACGCGGATCCAGACGCCATTGAAGTGGAGCAGCTCCCAACAGGATTGTTGAAACTGAGTGTCCAACTCGACAATGCATTAAAGCAGAGCGACGAATGGCGGCAACAGACGATCGATGTCGTCCTGTTGATGGACGATGAAACTTACGAGATCGAAGAGTATCGCGTCGACTGGGACATAAGCGGCAGCATCACGAGATGCGACAAGTACCAACTCGAAGCCAAGGACGGCGAGTACGGCATTGAGATCGAATTCCCGGACGAGATCCTCGCCGAGTCCCTCTACTTCAAGTGATCAGCTAATCAACGCTGACCATTGCTCGTCTAGATGGCTGCCGATGAAGTCGTGGTCCAGCTCGTAGCCGAGGCCCGGTTTCCCGTTCAGGTGGATATGCCCGTCTCGAATGTCCAGCGGCTCAGTAAGGCAGTCGTTGTAGGAGGGGACTGCGTGGTGACTCATCTCGAGCCGGTAGATGTTCGGCACATTCATCAGCACCTGCGCGCCCGTGATCACGTTGAAAGACCCTGACGCGTCGTGCGGACTGATCGGAATGTAAAACGACTCGGCCAGCACGGCGATCCGTTTCATCTCGGATATCCCGCCGGTCCAGCAGATGTCAGGCATGATGTAGTTCACCAAGCCCTCCGTCAAGTAAGGCACAAAGTCCCAGCGCGTGAATTTTCGTTCGCCGATGCACAGGTTTATGTCGGTGTTGTTTCTGAGTTGACGATGCGCCTCTAAACTCTCGGGCTGCAAAGGCTCTTCGAACCAAGTGAGGTTGTAGGGCATCATCCGGTTGCAGAGGTCGGTCGCGGTCGATACATCGAAGTTGCCGTGGGCATCGATCATTAGCTCGATGTTCGGGCCAAGGCCCTCCCTCAACGCAGCCATCAGGTCTTCAGCATGTGCCGCTCCTGCTGCAGAGATCTTGCCATCGATGTAGCGCCTATGCTTGGCGCCCATCTCTGGTGAGAATGGATCGAGCTTCAAAGCCTGATACCCGAGCGCGACTTGGGCTTTTGCGTCGGCGACGCATGCGTCGATGTCGTCAGCCGGCCCGCAGTGGCTGTAAAGAGGCACCGAGTCTCGGATCGGGCCACCCAATAGGTCGTAGACGGGTCGACCAACGGCCTTGCCCTTTATGTCCCACAACGCCATGTCGACACCACTGGCAAGCGTCGTTGCGAATCCCCGGGAGCCAAGTGTGCCGAAGCGACGGTAGATCTGATGCCAGATGCGGTCGATGTGGCTCGGGTCCTGTCCGATCAGCCCATCCGAAAAGTCCTGTCCCACGAGATCATGTTTCAACAGCTCGTACGTGCGACCGATCACGATCGCGCCGCCACCGCCCACGTTGGTCGATTCGCCGACCCCGGTGATCCCCTCGTCGGTGTCGATCTCAACGAAAAGCCAAGGTCGAGACTCTTGGGCTCTCACGACATATGCTCGAAGATCGGTGATTTTCATGGCTGGTCCGTCCGCTAATTCAGTTCAAAAAAGGCGAAGTTGCCGATGCGGGAATGTTACATCGTGTGTTCCGCGTGCTGTTAAACTTCGAACGCGTGAGGCGAAGGGCCTCAGACTTAGTTAGTAACGGCATCAGCTGGACTGGAACAAGTAATATGCGCTTCTGCTACGCCCACAGACGTTTCACACTCTATCCGCAGTCGATCGACTCCTGGAATGTCGAGCCAGACGACTACACTCCAGAGTTCTTGGATCGCACACGGGAAACTGGATTCGATGCGATCGAGTGCGGCTTTGAGGTGCTGAACAAACTCGGAGACGAGGCTTCAGTTGCAGCATTTGGCGAGCGCGTAAGGTCTCACGGCATTCAAGTCGGTGCGATACGAGCCGGTGGGACATTGACCGAGGCTCGCAACGGTCCGGCAAATCGAGAAAAGCTGTTGCGCGCAGTCGAGTACGCCGCTTATGTCGGCGCCGAGGTAGTGAACGGTGCAATGAGCGCCCCGGCTCGCTATCCTGGGAATCCTCCCGGATCGATACCCGGTAGCGTCAGCGGCTGGCCCGTGTCCCAAGACTCCAGCAAGGACGCCAAGATGTGGGAGTATGACGAATTGGCGTACGTCTTCCAGAGCGTCTGCGATGAAGCGGCCCCCCACGATGTCAACGTCACCATCGAAATTCACCAGAACTCGCCCGTCGACAACTCGTGGTCGGGTGTCTACCTGCACGAAAAGATCGACCGTGAAAACTTCGGCATCAACCCCGACATCGGCAACGTGGTCTGGAACTACGACGTTCCAGAAGAAGACTACGACGACTCGATTGATGCTCTGGCCCCGATTTCTAAGTACTGGCACTGCAAGAACCTGCACCGCATCTATCACCCCGAGAATCAACGTTCAGTTTTCGTGAGAGTCCCCTTGGAAGATGGCGACATCGACTACAGATACGCGATCTCAGCGATGGCGGAAGCGGGATACAGCGGTTACATGGCAATTGAGGGAACGCAGCTGGGCGACCAGTGGCAAAAGGACGGCGCGTCACTCGAGTACGCCAAAACGATCTGGGCCGAGTTCGAAGACGTGGCCGACTAACCCCTTAGCTTTCGGTTAGCTCGAACTACACCCATGACTGAGCAACGCGGGCCCGACGCCGCGCTTGAGGATGACGTCGTCGAAGAAACGGACGACGCAGAGCTCGATGAGATTTCCGAGTTCGAAGAGGAGCTAGAAGAGTCAGGGATGTCTTCAGCCGCGCTGCTTCTTGTGTTAGCAGTAGGCGGATTCGGACTTGGAGTCGTCGTCCTCAACATCACATTCCCTGCCGCCGCAGTAATGACTGACTTCGTCGGGGATTGGGGTTGGATACTCGTTCCCGCTCCGTTACTCTTATTCAGTTTTGGCGCAATCTGGCAGTACGAACGTGGTTGGTTGCAGCAACTAGGCGCCGCAGCCCTCGGATTCGCGCTCGCGCAGTACGTGATGTTCGCGATTGCGCGACAAATACTCGATGCGTAGTTAATCCGATTCCCAACGCCTTGCCCCTTCGCTAAATCTCGCGGCGTTCAATTAAACGCGGGAACAATTCGCCCTCGTAGTGCGTCACCCCTATTGATGCAGCATCAACCAATAGGGAGTGAAACATGGATCTGACTATTCGCTGGGACATCAGAGCCGCATCGGCGGTGTTGGCTCTATCCGGCACTCTGGTGATTGTCTTGACTTGGTCTCTTGTGAACGCCTTGGCAGACGTCATGGGATTCAGGGACCTGAACTTCGCAGAATACTTGGTGGTTTTCGCTCTTGTGCGCCTACCCGTATTGCTAGGGGTAATTGGGGGATCGATGACGCTCTTCAGTCCAAGAATCGGATTCAATGCCACGGGAGTGGCTTGTGTTCTCTACGTGCTGTTCTCCGTGCTGTGGTGGGCCGGAGAAGGTTCGAACTACCCGCCAGGCGCCGGAATCTTCGGCGCGGTCATCACGGGAACTGCCGCCTATCTCGCCTTCAAGGCGTACCAATTGGATCAGATCACGGCAACACAAACACGACCAGCCAGTCGGACATGAGGAGAGTCCATTTATAGGCCAGCTTCTTGGAGCTCGGACGACAGCTTGACCAGTGCGGAATTCAGGCTCTCATCTAGTAACCCGCAGTATCCCGTGTTATAACCATTCCCTTAGGAGTAGCGATGCAGTGCCATCAAAGATATCTGTCAATCAAGAGTTCAAAGGATCGATCGAGAAGACTTGGGGTACGTTGATCGATCTAGATCAGTACCCCGGTCGAGTAAAGTCATACGAAGCGATCGAATGGCTGACATCGGAGAGGTCTGGAGTCGGCGCGAAGTGGAAGCAGACCCGAAGGGTCTATGGAAAGAGCCACGCGCAAACTATCGAAGTTGTCGATTGGAGGGAGCCGACTGCGTTTGCAATGACTGCGACCGAGGCGGGAGCAATCTATCTAACCCGGTACATCCTCGGGGAATCCCAAGATGGCGAGACCACCGAGGTCTCGCCATCTTTCGAGGTCCAGCCCAACAACCTTGTCAGCAAGGTAATTGTCAAGCTTTTCGGCAAGAAGCTTCTGAGTTCAACCCGCGAATGCTTGAAGAACGATCTCTCTGATCTGGCCAATGCCGGGGAGGAGTCTTGAGCGAGTCGATGCGGATCGTCGACACCAGTCCGGATGCCTACATAGCGTCGCTTCCCAACGGGCACCGCGACTCCATGACAACGGTCGACAGGGCGATCCACCACGCTCTGCCTGACCGCCGACGAGTGCTTTGGCAGGGCGTGTTCTGGGGCGGCACACACCAGTCAATCATTGGATACGGCCACATCAACCAGACGGGCTCATCGGGAGATACCGTCGAGTGGTTCCTCGTCGGCCTCGCTCGCCAGAAGAGGAACTACAGCATCTACGTCAACGCTACGGCCGACAACGCCTACCTCGCCCACCGCTATGCTGATCGCCTCGGAAAGGTGAAACTCGGCGCAGCAAGCATCGGGTTCCGACGCATCGAAGACATCGACTTGGTCGTGTTAACCGAGCTAGTCACCGAAGCGGACTATCTGACACCACCTGACCCCTCCCGCTAGCCATACAGGCGAGTGACGAGGTTTGAGATTAAGCCCGAGGATGCGCAGCGTCGTAGTCTCGTCTGACGTGTTCTGAAGACAGGTGTGTGTAGATCTGCGTCGTCGAGATGTCTTCGTGGCCAAGGAGCTCTTGGACGTGTCGAAGTGATGCGCCGCCGCTGAGCATATGAGTGGCGAAGCTGTGCCTGAGCATGTGGGGAGTGATCTTCTTGGTTATCCCCGCATCGGTGGCCAGTTTCTTCAGCTGCAACCAGAACCCTTGCCTGGTGATGCGTTGACCTCGTTGATTGAGGAACAATGCGTTTGGATCTTGTCGGGCACCTAGAAACGGCCTCCCGATTGCGACGTAGTCGGCCACTGCTTCCATGGCGGGATCGTAGATCGGCACGATTCGCTCTTTGGAGCCCTTACCCAAGCACTTCACCGTGGCGTTGTCGAAGCTGACATGCTTCAAGTCGAGCGAAGTCAACTCAGATACCCGCAGTCCGCCAGCGTACATCAGCTCAACCATCGCTCGATCCCGCAGTTCGGCCGGAGTTTCGGCAAGATTTACGGAATTGAGCAGCAATTCCACTTCGTCTAGAGATAGGGATTTGGGAAGTGGTCGACCAGATCGAGGAGATTTCAACTTTTTCGTGGGCTGCGTGTTCGTGACCCCTTCTTCTCTAAGGAATCGCATGAACGATCGCAAAGATGCGATCTTTCGAGATTTTGTTGAAGGTGCATATTCTCGCGTGTCGAGATGCTCTAGGTAATCGGCGATGCAACGCTCATCGACCAGGTTCCATCTGATCTCGACCTTGCCATTGGCGATGCCGCTCCCACTGGAGGGTTGGAGAAAATCGACGAGCCCATTTAGGTCGTTGCGATAAGCGTCCACCGTGTGGCCCGACATCCCCCGCTCTCCAGCAAGGTGGTCCAAAAACGTCTGAAGCTCCGAGTTCACAGTTCCAATCGTAGCGATGCAGTCCTAACTCTCGCCGCTTCATCACAGGCGCGATTGAGTTCATTGCAACGCCGACTCTGAATAATGGATTGTCCCGCTCGGGCGTGAGTGCACAACCTCCAACACGTCCGAAAGGTGGCTACCTTTTCCGCTCCGGGGGACGAAGCGGAAAGAGCTTCGTGGCGCGGACGATACACCCGCATCAAAAGGACCTTTGCGCGACCAAGTGCAAAGAGGCGAGGGGACTCGACAGAGCAACCGAATCCAAACGGGGTCGCCGCGAATCTGAGTTTCGCAGTAACTCCAGCTGACGCTTTCAGCCGTCTTGATCGCCGCGGCCGGGACCTGTCCCGATGTGTCTACATCCCGATCTGTCGGGGCAGATCGAGGCGGCGATGACGAGTCTTTGGCAAAGTTACCTCCCGACTCGTCGGGTGAGGATTCAGAGCCTGCCCGAGACTTGATCGAGGATGAGGGGTAACTAGGCTGGGGTGTTGCGCCAGCGGTAAATCCTCACGTCAGAAGAATTCCCAAGCGTATCTAAGCTCCGATAAAAACCCACACTATTTTGGGATGACTCACGGTTAATAATCGGTTGCACCGACCATCCCCCTCTCCTCTTTGCGAAAGTCTCGTCATTGCGACAAAGGCTGCAATCCAGTCGGCCAAGAGGGACGGGCAGGTCTTCGCTTCAGGATGGAGCCCAACGCTTGAGGTGCCGCCCCTCCCCAGATCCTTCGACAGGCTCAGGATGACGAAACTTTTGAAAAGGTCCCTCGGAAGGGAGAGAGGATGCGTCTTCTGGGAGTGTTCGGGAGAATTTCATTGTCGCGGTGGGGAAGATCGACCTCGACACTCGGCGATGTCAATACACCGCTCTCCCGCGATAGAATCTTCACGGTATTTCCATAAGTGAAAGCGACCTATACATGAGCCTCGTTCTCGGTTCCATCAAGATACCGTTCGACCCCTTCATATTCGGCGGGTTGACCACGGCGTTTTCGTGGCACGGCTTTTTGACGTTCATCGCGGTCGGCACCGCGGTATGGCTCGCCGGACGAGCCGCCCTTCGCGAAAAGCTGGACCAAGAGCAGGTCTACAACACAGCGATGTGGGGCGTGCTGGCGGGGATCATCGGAGCACGTATCGTCCACGTGGCAGACAACTGGGGCAGCTACTCCGACGACCTGGGGCAGATCTTTGCTGTTTGGCAAGGCGGCATAGGGCTATGGGGAGGAATCCTAGGCGGTTGGATAGGTGGCTCCATATATGGATACTTCGCTAAGATCCCGATCGGCAGATTCATGGACCTCGCCGCTCCACCTCTCTTGATCGCCCAGACCATTGGCCGCATCGGCGACGTAATAAATGGAGAACATTGGTCTAGGGCGTTGGACCTGCCCTGGGGCTGGTTCTTCACTGATGTCGACAGTCCCGCACGTTTCGGTGCCGACAGATTCTTGGGGAATCCAGAGCGCGCTGCGCACCCGGCAGTCGTCTACGAAATGCTTACCAACATCGTAATTCTGTTCATCCTGTTCCTACTGCGAGGCCGATTACGACCCGCAGGCAGTCTCTTTATGGTCTATCTGGCACTGTATGCCATAGCGCGCTTCGCCATCCAATTCGTCAGGTTGGACGATGTCAAGTTCTGGGGACTTCAAGAGGCCCACATCATAGCGATCATCGCCTTGGCAATCACAGTCCCATTCATATTGTGGAAAACTCGACTTCGCAAGTCGCAGGATGTCTCCGGCGGATCCGGACCTGACGTCGATGACGATCACACATCCGGAAGTCGCTCCAGAAGAGAGCGCCAAAGAGCCTTAGCACGCTAAAGCCTTAGCAACCACACACCAAACCAGCTCAACGGGCGGGCACCCTCTCCCCTCAGGGAGGCGAATCGGAAAGAGATTCGTGACGCGGACGATGCATCCGCATCATCAGGACCTTTGCGCAATCCGTGCGCAAAGAGGTGAGGGGGAACATTTAGAGCATCCGTATCCCTCCACCTCCGTTCGTCCTCCCCGCGCAGCGGGGTGCGACGGCGTGCGCGCATGTTATGCGCACAATCGAAGCAGGTGGGGACCCAGAGGAAAGCAAGAGCATCCGAATTCCAACACGCGTGCAGGACGTGTACCCTCTCCCCCGTTGGGGGCACGATGCGGAAAGAGCATCGTGGCGAGGAAAATGTATCTGTCCATACAGGATTAAGGAGAGGGGGAACATCAAGAGCATCCGTCTCTACCACCCAGGCGCGCCCCCAATCGTCATCCCCGTCTCCCCCGCGCGATGGGGCACTGCGCGGGCCGCATGTCATGGGTCCGTTCGTCCTGAACCTGTCGAAGGACCCAGCCCCCTTGAAAGGCGCACCCCCAAATTTGACAATACAGAACAAATGTTCTACAACAATAGGCAAGACGTACGTCACAGAAACGTCGCCGCGCCGACGGGCGCGGACGAGAAACCCCGGGAGGGGAGGAAGAGAGCGGAGATGGAGATCGAGCGGCCGACGGAGCGCGGACAGGAGGGGAGCGCGGACGATAAGCCACTTCGCCGCGTGGACGACACCCGCCGGCGCGCATGCCGGGGCAAACGCAAGACCGCCACACCCGACGCGACGCTTCCTCGCCACACCCTCCCGACGCGCATGGCGCCGGGAGGAGAAACGCCCAACCGAAACGCCTTCCGAGCGAGTGAAAGCGTATCGTCCCGGCGCGGGGCCAGCTGGCCCCGCAGCGCCGATCCGAGTGGAGAGCGGCCCGGCCGCGCTCCAGAACGGGCCGGGCGGACTCGTGTAAAGGCGGCGTGCGGGACCGAGGGTCGCGGCGGACCCCGCACACGGCGTCAGGAGACGGGAAACGGAGCCGTCGACGATGAAAGGCCGAGCTCTGGCAAGGAGCGAGGCCCTTCGGGCCGCCGCATCGGAAGCGGCGGCGACGCTGGAACACACCCCGCGGCGAAAAGGCGGCGACACACTCCTCGCAGCCGGCGGACACATCCGAGGGGAGACATCCCCGCGAGGACCCGCCCGCGACGCCCGCTCGAAAGAGCCGCCGCACAAAGCGCAAGCGCGAATCCGTCCGAGCCAGAGGCGCGGCGACGATTCGAACACCGACATCAACACTGAACCAATGACATAGAACGCATCCCCGTCATCCCCGCGAACGCGGGGACCCAGGAGAAAAGACAGAGCAACCCATCACCCTCTTCCCGCAGGGAGAGGGACCCAGAGAGCGGCGAATACTCGGCGCAGAATGTTCGCGTCATCCCGCCTTGCCGGGTGCTGTGGAGGTGAACGCATGTTATGCGTTGACCCCGCAGCCTGTCGAAGTGCGCACCGCCATTTCCCTCGCGCAGCGGGGCGCGACGACGTGTACGCATGTATGCCCCGTCATCCCCGCGAACGCGGGGACCCAGAGGAAAGACGGAGCAACCGAATCCTCCTCTCTTGACCCGGAAGAGCGGTTCTTCGCGCGTCTGCGCAATGTCTGGTGCCTGCCCTCAACTCGATTGAAGGTGACGAGAGACCCCCTACCCCACTCAAGCAGGGCAGAGGTCTTTGAGGAACAGCTCCCGCTGCGAATTCCCTCGGTAGTGCGATGTCCGGAGCGAGACTAGAGCATGCAATCGATTTGTGCTCGGCAAGCGATCCGCAAGGCCGAAACCGAACGCCCTGATCGGCCGCACTACGTCGTCTGTCAACCTCATCGACAGATGGTTGGCGTTGCGTCCCACTCGCCGGACATTCAACGCTTTCAGGTCCGGAATCACGAATAGCGGCTCAGGGTTTGCCGTACCAAACGGAGACATCATCTCGACGAAGTCCCACATCGAGCCGCCGAGTTGGCTTAACTCCAGCACGCAGTCCGCCTCGATCATCGTTGGGTCAAGCCGCAATTCGTTGAGCGCCGACCAAGATGCCTGAGTCTCGAGATGAGCAAAGAGATCCTTTAAATCCCGTTCATCAACCGCGAATCCGGCTGCTGCCGCGTGCCCGCCGAATCGGATAAGTCGGTTGGCGAATCCGCTGATCGCCTTGTAGATGTCGAACGATGGCACGCTTCTAGCACTTGCTCTAGCGGTCCCGTCGATCACCTGATAAGCAATCGCCGGCAATCCGGTTCTCTCGCTCGTCTTACCCGCCAACGGCCCCAATATCCCCATTGGATACTCTCGCTCCACCTCCACAGCCACAACCCGGCGCTGCATCTCCCGCGAAGCCTCGATCTGGTGCTCGGCGTCCCGCCACACCCGATCAGCCAGGCTGCGTCGCTTTTTGTTCGCGTCGTCGAGCCTCTTCGCCAACCCCCTGGCCTGACTGAAGTCGTCGCTGATCAAAAGTTCGAGACTCGGGTCCGCAAAACCGAGCCGACCAGGCGCGTTGAGCCGGGGAGCAACTTGAAACGATATGAATTCCGAATCGTACGGACCCTCGTGACGGATTGACATTGCCGCGAGACGGGTCAGCTCTATCAAACCGGGAGGAGCAACTCGGTCGAGAGTCTTCAAACCCTCCCGAACGATTATCCGGTTATCTCGCAGCAACTCGGTTCGATCGGCGAGGGTTCCGACCGCTGCCAAAGGAATCAATTCGGGAACAGGGCTGATACCACTATCAGCGAGGAGAGCGAATGCGAGTTTGAACGCCGTCGCCGCTCCGCAGTAGTCAGTTACCGTCGAACTATCAGCAAGGTGTTGGTTAACGATCGCAGCGGCCTCCGGTAGTCGACCACCTTCGGGTATGTGATGGTCTGTGATGACGACCCGCATACCCATCTCGTTGGCGAAAGTCACCTCATCGAAAGCAGTGATGCCAGTGTCTACCGTGACAACAACTCGAACGCCGAGTTCGTTGAATCTCTCCAGCGCGTCGTTCGAAACGCCATGGCCCTCGATCTCTCTGTGAGGCAGATGGTAGTGCGCTTCCACGCCGAGTTTTCGAAGAGTGAGTACGAGGATCGCCGTCGCAGTGATCCCATCCGCATCGAAGTCGCCGAGAATCCCGATGGATTGACCTTGCTCAACCGCGCCTCGGATCACCTCTACGGCGTTTGCCATACCCGGAAGCGAGTAGGGGTCCTGCAACTCTTCCAAGCCGTCGAACAGAAACGACCTTGCCGAAGCGTCGTCCCGAATTCCCCTGTTGTAGAGAAGTGCCGAAGCATGGCTGAGGTTGTTGGCGGGAGCTATCCCTTGTAGATCAAGGTAGAAACCCTCAGGAGGTGAGTCCGCGATTCGCCAGCGTTCGAACTGGGAAAGGGTTTCGAGGCGAGCGGTTGCATCTGAGTGTTGCGTACCAGTCGCGAAGCCGCCCTGGCCAGTCACTCGGTGAATTCCTTGAAGAGGAGAGTGGCGTTGTGGCCGCCGAACCCTAACGAGTTAGACATCGCCGTCGAAACTCTGCCGCGTCTCGGCAAGTGGGGTATGTAGTTGAGATCGCAATCAGGATCCGGGTTTTCGAGGTTTATCGTGGGTGGCAGGGCAGATTCAGAGATCGAGAGAACTGATATAGCAGCCTCGACTCCGCCGGCTGCGCCGAGAAGGTGGCCCGTCATCGATTTCGTACTGCTTACACCCAGTTTGTAGGCGTGCCCATCGAAGACTTTTTTCACCGCGATCGTTTCGAATCGATCATTCAGCGGAGTCGAAGTTCCGTGAGCGTTGATATAGTCCACCTGCTCAGGCTCCATATCGGCCTGTGTCAAGGCGATTCGCATCGCGGCGGCCGCGCCTTCGCCTTCCGGATGCGGCTGTGTCACATGGTGCGCGTCGCTGGTGGCGCCGTAGCCGACGAGTTCGCACAGTACTTGGGCTCCCCGTTTCTCAGCGTGCTCGAGCGATTCGATTACGATAACCCCGGCTCCTTCACCCAGAACAAATCCGTCACGTTCTGCATCAAATGGACGGGAAGCGGCTTGTGGATCGTCGTTGCGCTTCGAGAGGGCTTTACAGGCGTTGAATCCTGATATCCCGATAGGGCAGATGGCTGCTTCAGCACCCCCGGCCACCGCGACATCGGCGACACCCCGACGGATCATCTCCGCGGCTTCACCTATCGAGTCGGCTCCTGTCGCGCACGCAGACACCACAGAGTAGTTGGGACCCTTGGCCCCGATCATCATCGAGACCTGCCCGCTGGCCATGTCCCCCAGCATCATAGGCACTAGGAAGGGATTAACGCGTTTCGGCCCTCGCTTATCAAGGACCTCAATCTGTTCTGAAATAGTGATGATGCCACCGACTCCGCTACCGATAATCACAGCCACGCGACCACGGTCTTCATCCTCCATCTCGATCTGCGCGTGTTCCAAAGCCTCGATGGTTGCCACGCTGGCGAACTGGGCGAAGCGGTCCAAGCGTCTGGCGTGTCGCGATCCCAAGGTCGCGGCAGCATCGAAATCCTTGACTTCGGCTGCGATCCGCGTCTCGAAATTCTCCGCGTCGAACGCGCTGATAATGTCGATGCCTGACTCGCCGTTGAGCAGACTCTTCCACGTAGTTTTGCGATCTTCCCCGTTGGGCGTGACCATCCCGACGCCCGTAACTACGACACGATCATTCATGTATGAATTTGTCCATCACAAGGTAAGAAATCCGATGCTTGTAGAAGTATATAAGCGCACTTGTGCAGTCATATCGCCGCTTCGGGTTCGGCAGACCTTCGCATGCTCGTAGAATCGAAATCAGCATGGTTTCGGTTCAGATAGAGACGCACGGCTGCAAGCTGAACACCGCCGACTCGCAAGCTATGGCAGCGGAGTTTTTGCGGTCGGGATTTACGATTTTGGATGGCTCAGGGAACAGCCCAGACGTCTTCGTTCTGAATTCCTGCACAGTTACGCACGTAGCCGACAAAAAGGCGCGTCAATCTATATCTAGTGCACGCCGTCGCTACCCTGAAGCCTTCACAGTGATGACAGGCTGCTATCCTGAGCGCGCCGCAGACGAGGTCGCGGCGTTGGCCGGCGTTGATCTCGTAGTGGGCAATCGAGACAAAGAGAGGATCGTGGCGAGCGTCGCCGAGCACTTGAACGAAGAGTTGACACCGTGTTCGGACGGCGGAGCGTATGTGCTCAACGCCTCGTTGATGGGCAGGACCCGGGCATCGGTGAAGATCCAGGAAGGGTGCGATCAAGTCTGCGCCTATTGCATCGTGCCGAAGGTGAGGGGCCGAGAGCGGAGTGTGCCGGTCGAAGAGATCGCGAAGCGCGTGCGTGATCTCGAGATGGCCGGTTGCCGAGAGGTCGTCTTTACAGGAACTCAGTTGGGACACTACGGCTTCGACATCGGCGATGGGACTGAACAAGATCTGCCAAAGATGCTCCGAACAGTGCTGAGGAACACGGATATCCCCCGAATTCGAGTGTCATCTTTACAACCACCAGAGATCAACTCTGAGCTGCTGAGGTTGTGGGCCGACGAAGGCGCAGGCAGGTTGTGCCCCCATTTTCACATGCCACTTCAGAGCGGAAGCGATGAGATCTTGAAGCGCATGCGAAGAACATACACCGCGGGCGATTTTCTCGAAAAAGTGAAATTGGTGCGTTCCGCGATCCCCGAAGTTGGAATCACGACCGACGTGATTTCTGGCTTCCCGGGCGAGAGCGACGCGGACCACGAAGCGAGCGCGGCAATTATGAGCGCAGCATCGTTCTCGGGATCTCACATCTTCCCTTACTCAAGCAGACCTGGCACGAGCGCATATCACTATGAAGACCGGGTCTCACCTCAAGTCAAAGCGGAGAGGGCGCGAGAACTGCGCGAAATCGGCGATGAAAGCGCGACAATGTTCCGACGCTCGCAGCAGGGCTTGGTGAGGACGGTACTTTGGGAGGGCAGACGGGGCGCCGGCGGCCTCACCGATAACTACCTCAAAGTAAGGATGACTTTGGGTCCTGGCTTCAAGGAAGGGGCGGGCGACGGCTTGATAGAAGATGTGCATCTAGTGGATTTGGATGCGGACGGGTTTTTGGTGGGCGAAGAGTTGATTCCCGTAACGATGACTAAGTGAGCGACATCGTTCGCCGACTTTACGGGCTTCACAAATCCCGCGACATATCCGCAAGGCGTGTCCCCTCTCCCATCTGTCGGCACGATGCGGAAAGAGCATCCGAAAACGCACTGGATAGCATCCCGAAAATGGCGGACGGAAGTTTGCCGCAACTGGCGATTCTGGCCGTGTCGCATTATCGGTTGCTTTGTCTATCCTCTGGATCCCCGCGTTCGCGGGGATGACGGGCAGCCGCCAAGTGCGAGGTGTTTGGACTGGCGAACCACTCATCTCCTGGTCCTGTTGCAGTACCTGTGCTGAGTTTGCCAAAGTTCAGCATCTGGACGAGTCGCAGTATTGGTTGCCTTGTCTGTGCTCTGGGTGCCTGCGTTCGCGGGGATGACGAGTAGCCGCCAAGTGCGAAGTGTTTGGACTGGCGAACCACTCGTCTCCTGGTGCTGTTGCAGTACCTGTGCTGAGTTTGCCAAAGTTCAGCATCTGGACGAGTCGCAGTATTGGTTGCCTTGTCTGTGCTCTGGGTGCCTGCGTTCGCGGGGATGACGGGCAGCCGCCAAGTGCGAGGTGTTTGGACTGGCGAACCACTAGTCTCCTGGTGCTTTGGCAGAACCTGTGCTGAGTTTGCCAAAGTTCAGCATCTGGACGAGTCGCAGTATCGGTTGCTTTGTCTATCCTCTGGATCCCCGCGTTCGCGGGGATGACGGGCAGCCGCCAAGTGCGAAGTGTTTGGACTGGCGAACCACTCGTCCCCGGGTCCATCGCATGGCTCAGATTGACGGGTGAGGTTCTGAGTAACGGTTAAAGGAGACTTGACCAATCACTTCAGCGGGCCACGGACGGGAGCATTTCACGATCGTGCCTTGTGGCAGCTTACCGCGAGGGTTGGATGACTGGTGAGGTGCTGGGTGTATGCGAGATGAGCTTGGTGAGATCGTCGGGCGGTTAGTGGATGCGGAGGATGGACGCTATTCTCCGGCAGCCGAGATAACCCCGCCGGCTCGGGGTGCCGTCACTTTTGCAAAGGTCCCTCGGTGGGAGAGGGAAGGCGTCTCGCGGATCGCGTCCGCGTGACTACGCCGGGATCTGTGTGACTTGCGTTGGAGTTATGACGTCACGTGTGAAGATCGGCGCCAAGCCTCGACCTGGCTTCTCCATCCGATCGATGAAGAACACTGCGGTCTCCGAATCGTCAGACGGGTTGACCGAGGTCACGCACAGCCTGGTCAAAAAGTCTCGGGTGATCTTGTAACCGCTTTTGGGAGCGTCGTAATTCTTAGTTGTCATCTCATATCGCCTTTCGTTGGTCGGAAATTTTTGGTATAGGTATGTTCAGGCCGCTAGCCCACCGACTCTCTCGAACGAGAAGTTGCCGATGTTGTCCCGGTGAACGTAACCGACAGATTGTGTCGGATCCATGGAGCAGAGGACGAGTAGGTTCTCTTGCCACGCCTTCTCCAGCAATTCGGTCTTCCTGACAAAGGTCTCTTCTCTGTTCATGGTGAAGCCGAGTTGAATTTCCGGCGCTATGTGGTTAGGTGTGGGGAAGAAGAGTCCCGAGACGAGGAGCTTCTCCGAGCCCAGGGTGATGATGACCGAAGAGTGCCCGGTGGTAACGCCGCCATGTTCGTGCATCGAGATACACGTTCCGATCTCTTCGGACCCCTCCACCAACCGGATGGAGCCGCCCCTCTTCTCGAGCATCTCGAGATCGCTACGAATTCCTTGATAGATGGATCGTGTTAACGGGTTCTCCGTCATCGCAGCCTCGTATTCCGAGCGTGGAATCACGTATTCGGCTCGTGGGCAAATCGGCTCGAACTGGCCCTTGTTGTCCTGGATCAGGATGTTGCTGGCCATCGTGTAGTGAAGGCTGGGAAGTATGACCCGGTCGACCTGGTTGAGCTTCACGCCCTCGCGTTTGAGCTCGCGTTGTAGTCGGTTTGGACCTGACATTCCGAGGGTCTCGCGTGTGAATATCGGATCGCGGGATCCAATGCCAGTACCAACAATAGAGATTGTTGATTGCCCGTCGGGAAGATCGGGGACTTGGATTACTACGACTGAGTTGGAGAGGCGAACGCGGTCTTTTCGATCGACCGGCTTCTTGCCCTTTTCGTCGAGGTTCCAGTGTTGCCAATCGGTTCTGACGGCACCTGTATAAAGCTCGCCGCCGTCGACACGAAAGTCACCGGTGTTGATGACGCAAACGTCGACTCGTCGTTGTCGAGTTGGAGTCGATGTAGTCGCATTGGCTACCATACCTAGCCTCCTCGTAGGGCAAAGTAGTCTCGCACTGGTTCGCCACTTGGCTCTCTGCGTCCAAACTCGAGATCGGCAAATCTCTCAATCGGTTGCAATTAGGGGTTATTGACCCTTGCGGCCCTGGTAGCGACTCCCATCTTAAAAGAATATGTTGAATAAGTTCAGTACTTAAAGTGAAAATAATGACCATTATCGAAAATGTTTCACTTAATGTTTTGAACCGAGTTAACAAGTCACGAACTGGGGTAATGCTCGTAACCGTGCTTGGAATCAGGGCTTCAACGCTTTGCTCAGGTGTTTGCAACATCGCTTAACCGCTGTTGTCGGGCCTCGCCTAAAATTGGTGCGTCGGGAATTTACGGATCGGAGACGTTGAAATGCTGAACGAAATCGGAGTTGTGCAGGGGGACGTGACGCAGGTGGAGACGGACGCGGTCGTCGTCAACCTTTTTGAGGGTGTTTCAAAACCAGGAGGCGCCACTGGTGCGGTCGATTCAGCGCTTAATGGCCTAATTACCGAGCTGATTGAGGCCGGGGAGATCACTGGGAAACGCGGATCGTCGGTGTTGATCCATACCCCGAGCCGCAATTACGGAGGCTTTGTTCCGTCACGGGTGCTTGTGATGGGTTTGGGACGTCAAGAAGACTTCAACTTGCATGCCGTACGAGAGGTCGCCTCGTCGGCTGTCAATCGATTGAGCAGGATCGCAGGGCGCGTTTCATCGATAGTCCACGGCGCGGGTATCGGCGGCATGGACGTTGGCTCAGCTGCTGAGGCGTTGACCGTAGGATCGATGATCGGATCGTATTCCTTTGACAAGTACAAAAGCGGTTCAGAAACTCACACCGCTAAGTTGGCTGCTCTGACCTTGGTCGAGTACGACGGAAACAAGTTGGGCGAGATTGAAGCGGGAGTCCGCTCGGGGCGAATCAAGGCGGACGGTCAGAATCTCGCCCGCGATCTCATCAATGAACCCGCCAACGTGTTGTCGCCGACGAAGATGGCGAGCGCCGCCTCCGGTGTAGCCGAAGCGGGAGGTTTGGAGATGAAGGTGTTGGAGGAGTCCGAGTGCGAGGCGTTGGGAATGGGGGCTTTCGTAGGCGTCGCTCGTGGCTCGATTCAACCGGCCAAGTTCGTCCACATTTCGTACTCGGGCGATGCTCGTAATCCGACGAACAACATGTGGCTTATCGGCAAGAGCATCACATTCGATTCCGGCGGAATCTCCCTCAAGCCGGCGCGATCGATGGGTGCGATGAAGGGGGACATGGGAGGCGGCGCCGCTGTGATAGGGGCGATGAAGATCATCTCAGAATTGAAGCCTGCGATCAATGTTCACGCGGTTCTGCCGATGACGGAGAACATGCCCGGCGGACGGGCGCAACGTCCCGGTGACGTGGTTCGAGCGATGACCGGCAAGTACATAGAGATCGACAACACTGACGCTGAGGGCAGGCTGACGTTGGCGGATGGAATCGGTTACGCGATCGAGAATGGAGCAGCTCGAATCATCGATATTGCGACTTTGACAGGTGCCGCTAGAGTGGCGCTGGGCACGGGCAATTCGGCGGTGTTCGGCAATGATCAGTCGCTGATCGACTCGGTTCTCACCTCAAGCGAGTCAGCAGGGGAAGGTATGTGGCGGTTGCCGTTGGACGATACGTCGAAGCGACAAAACAGATCCGAGGTTGCGGACCTTAAGAACAGCGGCGGCGCCCCGGCGGGTTCGATCACTGCTGCGCACTTCATATCAGAGTTCGCGGGCGATGTCCCCTGGGTTCACATCGACATCGCGGCGACGTCGATGCTAGACAGCGGATCTGGGATCTATACCGTGCCTGGAGCTACGGGCGTGCCGACTCGCACGCTTGCGCACTTGGTCGAAGCGTTGGCGGGATGATTCGCTATCTGTAAATCGAGGCGGCAAGTTGGCGGTATAGTTTGCAGTGCGGGTTTTCCGCTTATGAAAAGAAGATTTTAATGAGGTGTGAATCGAGATGAGTGAGAGATCATTCGAGCCTGTTGACGTTTCGGACGATATATTGGATCGTTTCCGCGGGTTGCCGACGGCGACGACGTGGGCTGCGGTGGCCAATGTGGCTGGTGTGTCGTTGCCATTTATGGAAGGGGTGCGCAACTTCACTCCGGGTGTGAAGTTGGCGGGTCGAGCTCGGACTCTGCGGTTCCTGCCACCGCGTCCAGATCTCGACGTCACTACCAAAATTGGCGAGGAATCACCGGAGTACAGGGCGATGGCCCGGTGCGGCCCGGGCGATGTATTGGTGGCAGACCTCATGGGCAAGCAGTGGGCCGCGGTTGCTGGCGACGTGAAGTTGATGCAGCTGAAGATGAATAAGGCAGATGGGTTGGTGACGGATGGCGCCATCAGAGACTTGGGTGTGCTTGAGGATGAGGAGTACGGCTTCGCTGTCTACGCACAGGAGAGGTCCCCGTATGGCGGAAGGCCATGGGCGGATCCTGCCGAGGAGAATGTGGACATTCAGTGCGGCGGCGCTTTGGTGCGTCCGGGCGATGTGATCGTTGGCGACGATGACGGCTGCGTCGTTGTCCCGTCGTGGTTCGCCGAAGAGGCGGTCGCGTGGGTAGAAGAGCACGAAGGTGTTGAGGGCTACGTCAAGCAGAAGATCGAATCTGAAGGCGTGCGGCCTGGCAAGTACTACCCACCCACAGCCGCCATGATGGAGGAGTACAAACGGAGTTTGGATTAGGGGCGAAGCTGGTCCGTCGGCATTTTCAGGCTATGTTCCCAATCTTCCCCATCATTGCGCAAAGGTGATCGAGAGGATTCCAACTAGATGCTCGCATTGGGATCCTAGAGCCGGCGCGACCGCACTTGCCGTCGCGGTTGAAGCGACTCGTTGCCGATCTGAGCGGTGTCAGATGAATTCGTGACCCATGTGTTCCATACTCTGGCTAAGATAGTACGTTTCGCCTTCGCCCTAGCGTCGAGTTGTGCAGTCGTATGGTTGGGGCACTCCGTCGCAGAGGCAGTGTCCATCGATGAGCACTTGGCAGAGATAGAAGCGGCGACCCGAAACGCGGAAGCATCGGGAGCCAAGGGCATGGAATTTATCCGATCGTTGATATATCTTCCAACCGGCGGGCTTGCTGCAGGCGGTTTCGCAGCGGTGTGGAATCCAGCCAAGACTCTCAGAATTGTTGGCTCTCTTGTCAAGTCAAGAGGATGAACTAGCCGTTCACGTTCGGCATCCCCTCTCCTGTAACCTCTCCCACGCAGGAGACCTTTGCAAAAGTCTCGCCGCTGCGGCGCAGGGCACAATCCAGACGGCCAAGAGGTACGGGCAGGTCGTTACTCCAGTTTGGGGCCATACTTCTGACGTGCCACCCCGCCCCAGATCCTTCGACAGGCTGCGAATAGGCCGCAAATCATGCGGCCTATTCGCAGCATCCCGCTACCCGGGGAGGATGACGAGACTTTTGCATAGGTCCCACGCAGGGGGGAGGGTACCTGCCATTCGGGCAGAGTTTGAGTATTTCGAAGGTCTCTCCTAGGGAGAGGGGTTACTGCTATGTGAGCGGGTGGATGTGCCCCTTGGCTTAGCGACGAGTCGGCATCTTCCCCGAGGAGGGCAGAGGATTCGTCCTATTCCACCAAGTGTTTTTTCATTACGTCGGGATCTAGCTCTATGCCTAGGCCGGGGCCGGTTGGGGGTATGATGTAGCCCTTCTCGAAGACTAGGGGCTCTTTGAAGATGATTCTGTGCAGCGGACCTTGGTTGGCTTCTTGAATCATGAAGTTGGGGGAGCAGGTGTCGAGCTGAATCGCGGCGGCTGCGGCTATCGGACCGCAATACATGTGCGGCGCGATCACCGCGTAGTGCGCCTCTGCCATGGAGGCGATTTTCTTCGACTCTAGTATTCCGCCGCATTGCCCCAGATCGAGTTGGATGATTTGGGCCGCCTGCTTCTCCAAAACGTTCGAGAACTCGAACTTGGTGACCAGTCGCTCGCCCGTCGCTATCGGAATTGAGGTGTGGGCTGCGACCCGCGCCATCTCCTCGACGTTTTCAGGCGATACCGGCTCTTCGAACCAGAAGGGGTGGTAAGGCTCCAAGTAATCAGCAACTCGGATGGCGCTGTAGGTCGTCAGCTGTCCGTGGGTGCCGATTCCTACCTCGATATCGTTTCCGACTGCATTGCGAATCGATTCCCATATTTTCGCCGCTTGCTCGATCTCTTTGAGGCCGATGTCGCGCGGTCCTGGGAAGAGTGGGGTGAAAGGATCGATCTTGCAGGCCGAGTTTCCCTCTTCCAACAATCTCTGTGCGATCTCGCCCGCGGCCTCGGGATTCGCCATGAATCCTCCCTCAGGCTGCGGCATATAAGCATATGCTCGGAGCTTCTCGTGAAACTTACCGCCGAGAAGGTTGTAGATGGGCTGTTGGCAAGCTTTTCCGACAATGTCCCACAACGCCATCTCCAGGGCGCTGATCGCCGGAGTCGAGTGCAGACTCGGATGTCGGAAGTCGTGCCGAGAAGCGTACATGCGTTGCCACAAAAACTCGATGTTGAAGGGGTTCTCGCCAATCAGAAAGTAGCGCCCGTACTCTTGGAGCAAGGTGATCTGCGACTGAAGGTCGCGTACGTTTCCCGAGTAGCCGCTGCCAGTTACGCGTTCGCCTAAACCAGAGATCCCTTCGTCGGTGCTGATCTCCACGAACAAGAAATGTCGTCCACCGATGTATGGTGGATCGTTCTCGACCACCATTGTTTTGACATCTGTGATTTTCATCTTGCTGGTTCTCCCTCGGTAGTGAAATGGTCGCTTCAAGCGTGTGGCACTCTAACTTGCAAGGTTACGTTGCACGGCATTGGTTTCGTTGACTGGGCCGAATATGGGACATAGAATCGATTGTTGGGGCTTGCGCAGAGTGATTGGGCGGTTTCGTCGCTCGATGGTGGGCGTAGTGTAGCGGTTAACACGTCAGGTTGTGGCCCTGAAGATCGAGGGTTCAAATCCCTCCGTCCACCCCACCACGGCGCCAATAGTTGGTGTCGGAGCGCAGACCTTCGTTGTGAACGTGCGCCCGTAGCTCAGGGGACAGAGCATCTGGCTTCGAACCAGAGGGTCGGGGGTTCGAATCCCTCCGGGCGTGCCATTTTTTCTTCTGCCGGATCGAGGTGGAGGGCGTCGGAATCCTTGCCGCCGTTCTTGGGTGGTGGGATCGGATGCTCTGGGTGACTTCTGGATCCCTGCGTGCGCGGAGATGACGAGTGAGCACCGACGGCGAAAAGGGGAGAACGGATTGTCCCGGCGCAGGGTCTAAGAGATGGAGCCAACGGTGGGGATCGAACCCACGACCTGCAGTTTACGAAACTGCTGCTCTACCACTGAGCTACGTTGGCTATTGAACTTAAATTGGGTTCAGAGGAGATAGAATCGCGGCGTTTCCGTCAACATTCTGCCAACATCAAACGATGACCCGGTCTTCGACGACCTCGCTGGCCTCAGAATCCGATGCCGGCCGGACGTGCCCGTAAGTGTCAACTGTCGCCTGTATGCTCTCATGCCCCAAACGTGCCTGCACGACGTGGACAGGCACCCCAGATTCTAAAAGCAAAGTGGCGTGCGTGTGTCGCAGATCGTGGAACCGGGCGCATTCGATCCCTGCTTTCGCCATGATCCGCTTGCAGTTGTGCGACAACGCCGACGGCTTCATGAGCCGTCCGTCCGGCATTACGCAGACCTGCGACTCAAGCGTCAATTCCAAACCGACCGATTTGAGTTGCGCCTCCCGTTGCAATCGATGCTTCTCTAGGAGCTTCCGAGTTTCGGGACCTATCGACAAATCGCGTCTCGACCTGCGTGACTTGGGCGGACCGATATGGCCGGTGTCCCCGACCAGCTCAACTATTCCCCGGTTGATCGAGAGGCTGCCTGATACGAGGCCTACGTCGGCCCACAAAAGGCCAAGTATCCCGATCGCCTGAGCCCCGCGAATACAGTCAGATGGATCGCCACAAGTTACTCGGTCTCAGCTGAGGCGGCCAGGAGGGAAAGTACGTCCTTGTCGGTCAACGTCCTCAACTCGGGCCTCACTTTATTTGGGGGGCTTCACGCGCTCTGTGACGTCCCGAGCGAGCTTCTCCCATCTAACTGCCTGCCGGATCGCCTGTCGCAGCAACCGGTGATGATGGATGATCGTCTGCGAAGAAAGGCCTGACCGCGTAAGTTCGGAGTAGTACCTCTGAACGTCTCTCGCGTCAAGGTCGACCAACCGAGCAACTTCCAATGTGGAGAGGGCTCCTGTTTCAGTTTCAAGCTGTGCCAGGGCTTGACGCACGACTGAAATCGTGTTATGTTGCGGGGCATTGCTGACAGAAGGGGTTATTCTGCCTCTGTTGGAAAGCGTGCGCTGACCCTGTTGCATGGGAAACGCCACGCGGACACAAATGGGACGCGGACCAAGGAGGATGTGCCTAATGGTAATTCGGTGTCGTGGGAGGGCTAGGAAGCTCTTCAATATTTCAATCACAGCGATAATCGCAACGTTGATGGTCGGCTCGGTGGCGTGTGCCGGCGCTACAGGCCCTTCAGGTCCTCCAGGTGCCCCGGGGTTCCCGGGAGAGCCCGGAAACGCAGGATTGCCTGGCGACCCCGGACTGCCAGGGGAGCCAGGAGCGCCAGGAGAGCCTGGCGCACCAGGTCCACAGGGACCCTCTGGGCCGCAGGGGCCAAAAGGCGATCCCGGTGATCCGGCAGACATCCCTACAACCGCCAACATCGTATTAACCGATCCGGTCACAGGCCAGGTCGGACGGGCCACGTTTAACCCCGACGGCACCACGTTCAACGCGGTTGGAGCCGGATTCATAAACGGGTCTGCGATTCAGTTCATCTGCTGCACGGGTAATAACGATACGGCAGGCAATCAGTTGCTGTCTCTTGGGGGTAGGTTCTTCTCCACGGCCACAGGGGCCTGGCAGAAGGACGGCATCATGTTGCCTGACACGGTGGAGGCTGGTGACGTAATCACCATCATGGTACGCACACCAAGGGGAGCCGTTGCGTACTCGCCCCTGCTAATACTGGAGCCCTAAAAGAGAGGATCTTGCGGATATGACTCATTCACTCATCGATAAGTTTGGCGTGCGGTTACTGCTGTTAGGACTGTTCGCCTCGGCATTCGTTTCTGTGATCGCCTGCGGCGCGGCCGATACCGCGCCAGTGGCAACAGCAGCGGCGCCGCAACAGCCAGCGACTGCAATGCCGGCCGCACCGGGCGCTACCGCCGCACCGGGCGCAACGGCTGCACCAGCGGCAACTGCAAGACCTGCCGTGGCAGTCACAACTTCCGCGCCGGATGCCTCTGGCGGCCGAGGAGGAACGGTAACAGTGGTCCGGGCAAACGTAGGAGTCCCGGTAGGGCTTCCGGCACAGTGCCCGCCGGGTTGCGGTGTTGAGAAGTTCTCGATGGGCGCCTATGAGATGCTGCTCGAGGCCACGGGACTTGACTACACGCTCTCCGGCCTTGTCGCTGAAAACTGGAGTGTCACTCCCGACGGTTCTGCCTACATCTGGGGTATCCGGTCGGGGATTCAGTTCCACGGCGGATGGGGCGAGTTGACGGCGGAGGACGTAGCGTGGACGCACAACAATGCAAATGCTGCCACGAACATTTCCACGGCGCACGACAACGCCGGAGACCTTCGCGCTCACATCGGTCTTTCGACGGTGGTCGACAAATACACGGTAAACATGCCGATCACATCGGCGGATGCCAGGCAGCCCACCCACCTGTTCACGAACGTGGTGCCAAGAGGTGTAGGCATTCACAGCAAGGCCGTCTTCGATGAGTTCGGTGAGACCGGTATGCTGACTCAGTTCATCGGCAGCGGGCCATTCGAGATCGAGGCCTGGCGTCAGGATGACCGCCTCGTTCTCAACGGGTTCGATGATTACTGGGGCGAGAAGCCACTGGTAGATCAGATACTTGTCCTAGCCGTGCCGGAGCCTGCCATTCGAGCCGCGATGTTCGAGTCGGGCGAGGCGAACATTGCCGACGTGGAGCCGAAGGACAGGCCCCGCCTGGTCGCAGACCACAATGGAGTGATCGTCAACAATGGTGGATCCCTCAATGGGATCGTCCCGTGTTGCAATTACCTGGAGCGCGTCGGAGCAGCCACCGGCAACCCGCTGGATAGCCCCGGCTACCACCCGGAACTTCCATGGATCGCCGACATCGACGACCCGGCTTGCGACGAAGCGCAGTTGTTGGAGCCGGTGCCAAGCGGTCCTGTCTGCGACTCGTGGGAATCTGCCCGGCTGGTGCGTCGTGCCCTGGAAGTCAGCATCAACCGTGACGAGATCAACCAGCAGATCTTCGCCGGCTTGGCAGTACCTGCATACGGTCCTCCGGGACAGGCGTCGATAAGCTCGCTGTTCAAGGAAGAGTGGAAAGACTCGTTCAGCATTGACCGGGCTAAGGAACTGCTGGCGGAGGCGGGTTACCCGAACGGGCTTGACGAGACCGTCTCCGTTCATGCAGAAGGCCTGAGCGTTCGCCTGACAGAGCTTCTGTGCGCAACCTGGCAGCCGTTGAATCTCTCATGCGAGATCGACCAGAGGGTGTACGCGGTGAAGCGGCCTTCCTATGTGGATCGTTCGAATGATGCCTTCTCCTTTGCTTTCATACCCCGGTTCGACCCGGAAGACTGGCCGATCGACACCGAGGACCACAGTTGGAAAGAGGGTGGCACTCAGAAGATGGGCAACATCCCGTTCTCGGCACTCACCTTTGAATTGATGCGCTCGGAGAACGACCCGGCAGAGCGCATCGAGCTCTACAAGGACTGGATTGAGCACTACCAGTACTGGGCATGGGCGTTGCCGATCGCAGAGGTCTTCAACCAGACCCTCTACAACTCTTCGACAATTGAATTCAGCCGCAACGTGTATCCGACCTTCGGGTATGCCTACTCGATAATCAACCCGGTGACGCAGATCAGGTTGAAGTAGACAACGCTTGTATTACGGCCCGGGTTCCGTATGTCGGATCCCGGGCTGCAATCAGGTTTGGCTGTACGCGAACATCGGTAGCGGAGCTGATCTAAATGCTGGTATCGATTGCACTTGGCAAGTGGTCGATCATCTTCTTTACGGTGCTTCCATTGATCTTAGGCGGCATACCAGGTCTCCAAGCAAGGTGGTTTGCGCCGGTCCTTCCCGGCGATGCCATGTACCGATCCGTCGCTATTCAGCTAACAGGCAAGGAAAATTAGTTGCGGGCATTTCTGGCCAAACGCTTGATCATGGGAGTCGTTGCGATCCTGGGCGCAACGGTCATCGTTTTTGTGCTCAGCCGCGTCGGAGGCCAGGACCCGCGCTATTTCTATCTTGGGAACACACCTGGATACGCCGTCACCCAGGAGCAGTGGGACGCCTGGGGGGAAAAGCTTGGTCTGAACAAGCCTGTCATAGTCCAGTATTTCCTTTGGGTCGGTGGAGTAATTAGGGGAGACCTGGGCAACAGCACGCAGTCCGGTCGTACGGTATTGTCCCTGATTGGGGAACGAGCTCCCGCAACTGGTCAATTAGCACTCGGTGGCTGGATTTTCGGCATCATAGTAGGCTTCCCGCTTGGAGTGTTTTCGGCTGTACGGCGAGGCGGGGTGCTTGATTACCTGGCTCGGGGATTCGCACTCATAGGGCAAGCCACGCCAACCTTCTGGCTGTCAATCATGGCCATCTTGATCTTCTCCGTTTACCTGGGATGGCTCCCCTCCGGCACGCGGGGCGACGGGTTCTCTATTCCTCATTTAATTCTTCCTTGGATCATGCTTGGGATTAACCCGGCCGCTGCCTATCTACGCTTTACGCGCTCATCGATGCTCGAGGTGCTCGATTCGGAGTACATCAAGCTGGCTCGGGCAAAGGGCGTCGGATACCAGCAGACCATCTGGAAACACGCCCTCAAGAACGCTTCACTGGTGCCTCTAACGGTTTCAGCACTTGTGCTGGTCGGCTTCATCACCGGCACTGTGGTCACGGAGACGGTATTTTCTTGGCCGGGTGTTGGAAGGATGGCGGTCAACGCAATCTGGAACACCGACTTCCCTGTACTCACCGGCCTGGTGCTCTTGTTCTCTCTTGCGTACGTGATAGTCGTGTTGCTCCTGGACCTCGCATATGTCTTGATCGATCCTCGCATTCGTCTCGGAGGAGCTGAGTGACGACCGTCACTGGAACGTCAACCCCTGCGGGAGTGGTAGTGGGGTCCCTGGGAGCTTCGTGGCAGTTCCTCAGGCGTTGGCCGGTAATTCCGGGGTTAGTTATCGTTATACTGCTTTTTTCTGCCATCTTTGCGCCCTGGATAAAGCCGTACGACCCGCTGGAAGGCCACAGCGTTTTCTCGCAGGGACCGGCGTGGTCTGCAAGCGGCAGCACTGAATTCTTGCTCGGCACAGACCACATCGGCCGCGACATGCTCAGCCGCATGATCGAGGCGAGCCGAATTACGGTAATCGTCGTACTGCTGTCGGTGACCGTCGGAATGATCACCGGGACTATCCTGGGCCTGATCGCGGGATATTTTGGCGGATCTATTCTTGATGAAGGGATTATGCGCATCGTCGACGTGTGGGCGGCGCTACCCCAGTTACTTATCCTGCTGACCATCGCGCTTGTATTCGGATCGGGCATATTTGTACTGGTCGTCTCCCTCGCGCTCATTTCGTGGCCAGGTGCGGTCCGCCTCGTGCGCGTTGAAGCGTTGAGGTTGCGCAGTATGGACTATGTCGATTCCGCGAGAATCTCTGGAGCAACAAACCAGCGCATCCTATTCCGACACATCTTTCCAGGCGTCATAAACACCGTCCTCGTCGCAACGACACTGTCAACGGGTAGCCTGATCCTGACAGAGGCTACGCTCAGCTTTCTCGGAGCCGGTATTCCGCCCCCCAGCCCGTCTCTCGGCGGCATGATCTCTTCGGGCCGTGACTTCCTGCGAGAAGCCCCGCATATTGCGTCGTTCCCGGGCCTGGCACTGGCCGCCATTGTCATGGCGGGCAACTTCCTGGGTGACTGGATGCGGGATCGCTTCGATCCCCGGCTCCGCCAGATCAACTAAGTGGCCGCGCCAGAAGCGCATTTAACGCACACTAACCTTCACTGCCAGCCAAACGCGGTTGTCAACGGCGGGAAGGGTCAACCTGATGTTGAGCAACCTTCTGCTCTACCACTGAGCTACGTTGGCTTTTGTGATTGATTCCAGGACTTGGCCGTCGTCACCCCTACGTTCCAGAGGAGTCGGGAGTCATCTCCCATCTTTGGAAGGGGGTTTCGGTTGCTTTGTCGTTCCTCTGGGGTCCCGCATTCTCCGGAATGACAGGTTCGAAGTAAATTCAAGAACAGATTCAACAATAATCGACTCGATTCATCAGACTCCGATTCGTTGGTCGTCGGGGATCGTGCGTCGCTCTGCTTCGACCTCTTCAAACCATGCATCTAACTGGTCGGTCATCTTCGCAGCTCTTGAGGGTAGTTCTTGAGCACGGTTATTGTGTTCTAGCGGGTCATCGGCGAGGTTGTAGAGTTCGGGCCTCGAAGGCTCGGGGATGACCCGATTTGGTTCTGGCCAGTCGAAGATTTGAGGCACCTTTTCAGGTTCGTATTTGTATGCGATGTCCATGAGGACGTATTGGTCTGCAAGCTCTCGGTCTTCACGAGTAGCGAATGGGAGGTCGATGGCAGGGCGGACGAGTTTCCAATGGCCATCTCGCATCGCGGCATTCGTGATTCCGATAGGTGAGTATCCGCTGAATTGCCAGAATCTGCGAGGTTGGGTGTTAGGTTGCTCGCCTCGAAGTTGAGGCAGCACGGAATGGCCGTCCATAGGCCTTGCACCGTTTGGTACCGAAGCGTTGGCGGCGTCGATGAAGGTAGCAAGCCAGTCGACGAAGTGGGTCATCTGATGGTTTTCGACTCCGGCTTCCAGACCGTCTGGCCAACGGATGATCATTGGGACGCGGACTCCGCCTTCGAGAACCGATCCTTTGGCCCCATTTAATCCGCAGTTGAATCTCGTTGTGTCGCCTGTTCCGCCTGGTGGCACGTGATCCCAGCGCACGCCGAACGCGGGGCCGTTGTCGCAAGTGAACATGAAGATGGTGTTGTCGAGCAGGCCGCTTCTCCGGAGCGCTTCAGAGATTTTCTCGACTCCTTGATCCATGATCTCGATCATTGCGTAGACGATCGCGACATCGACGCAGAATCCGGCATCCATGTATCGTCGCACGTAGTCTTGCGGCGCGTGTAGGGGAGTGTGCGGCGCGTTGTACATGACGCTCAGAAAGAATGGCTCGGAGTTGTGCCGATCGATGAAGTCCACTGCTTCGGATGTAAGCAGATCGGTCATGTATGTGCCGTCTGAGGGCTCGAACGAACCGTTGCGGTCGAGCGTGTATCTCCAGTAGTCGGCCCAACCGCCCCGGAAGCCGGCGAACTCATCGAAGCCGCGGGCGTTGGGATGGTGTTGAGGGTCGAGTGCTCCGTTGTGCCACTTGCCGATGAGGCCGGTGGCGTATCCGTTGGCCTTGAAGATGTCGCCCAGCGTCGTCTCTCTGAGAGCTATGCGGTCGTATCCGAGCACCTCCTGAGGCGTGACGGCGCCTGTGCGGATCGGGTACCTGCCGGTCAACATTGCTGCCCGGGAGGGTGAGCAGACTGGACTTCCGGTGTAGTTCTGGGAAAGGCATGTGCTCTCGTCGATCAGTGCATCAAGGTATGGAGTGCGGACTCTTCCTTCGCTGAAAGTGCCAAAATCGCCGTAACCCATATCGTCGGCCATGATGAGAACGAAGTTTGGTTTTGACATGTTTGGATTCCGTTCAGAGTGGACGTGTCGGTTCAGGTTCCAGTGGGGCCGAAGCGTTCGGTTCGGACGTTTTCGGGTGCGATCCCGAGTTCAACGGCGTTGAGGGCTGCGTTTTCGACGAAGTCGGTCGGTCCGCAGATGTAGCACATTGTCCGGCGGTTGGCGGCGTCATCGAGTGCGTCTAATCGGTTGAGTGAATCTTGCATCATGGTGAAGTCGACTCTGCGCGAGGCGCCGCACCAACTTGGAGGTTGCTGTCGCGTGAGGGTGTGGAGGAGTTCGAACTTGGGGTCCGCCGAATCCATGTCGCTGAGTTCGCCGCGATAGATGATGTGGTGAAATGTCCGGGACGAGAAGATGAGTAACGCGGGCACTTTGTGAGCCATTCCGGCAGCTGCGCGGTGTTTGAGGATGGACATTATCGGGACGATTCCCGATCCGCCAGCTATTAGCAACAGTCGGTCGGTGTCAGACGACCTCCAAGTGAACGGCCCGCCGATGGGGCCCCGGATCTCGATCTGGTCGTCTGGCTCGACGACTTGGTGGAAGTAGGGCGAGACCTCGCCATCTTCAAGCTGCTCGATGGTGATGTCGATGCATCCGATGCGTTCGGGGGCCGAGGCTATCGAGTATGACCTTTGGGCTTGATATCCGTCTGGTGCGGTAAGTCGGACATCCACGTGCTGTCCGGCTCTGAATGGCCGCCACACTTTGGGACGGAGCATGAAGGTCTTGACGTCGGGCGTTTCATGCTTTACCGCGGTGACGGTTGCTAGCTGCCAACCGTTCATGGGAGTGAGGGCTGCTTGTTGAATAAGTGACCCGGAAGTGACGGCACGTTTTGCAAAGGTCTCATGGTGGGGAGAGGGTTCCCTTTCTTCGGGCGGGCCGGCGGCTGCGGAATAGACCACTCATGCGCCGCGGTTTCGGTAGTCTGGCGCTGCCATGAGTCTTTCGGTTACGACGCTGGTGTCGTTGAGCCTGGATCTGATCGATTCCCACTGCTGTTTGCCGTGTAATCGTTGCCAATAACTGGTGTCGGCGCCCTCCCAGATGATGTACTGGCTTGTGATGACGGTGGGCATTACTCGATCGTGTCGGTGGGCGATGAGTTGGTATATCTTCTCGAGTGCCCAATCGGTCATGTTCTGTGCCCCGAAGTCGTCGAGTATGAGAAGATCGGCGTTTCTGACTTCCTCGAATATTCGGTAGAAGGATGCCTCGTTGTCACTTGAGTAGGCGTGTCTCAACCTATCCAGTAGGTCTGGCACTGACCAAAATGTGAAGGGGTTGCCGTTCTCTAGTTGGGTGTTGGCGATTGCGACTGCGAGGTGGGTCTTGCCTGTTCCCGTTGGGCCGTGAATATAGAGCCACTTCTCTGGATTGCTGGCGTAATTTTGGGCGGCATTCAGTGCGAGGTCGAGGGAGGCTTTCTGATCAGGATTGGAAGGAGGCGCACCGTTTGGATCGAACGAATCGAAGGTCATACGTTCGAGCATGTTTTTCGGGATCGAAGTGGCGTGCCCAGCAGATTCGGCGTCTGCGACGAGAGTAAACAGTTGGGTTAGATCGGTGTCGTCGATTTTCAGGGCGATCCGTTCAGGCAGATCGGCTAGTGGCTTGGCGAGAGCGATGACGGTCGGCGAGTTGCGGTTCGAGCGATGTGTGAGGAGCTGATCGATTCTGGCTTCGATCCACGGTGCGTTTTGGTGTGCTCCGAGATCGTCGACTACTAGTAGGGGAGCGGTGAGTATGGGGGTGAACGGGTCGCCTGTTTCTGAGTCGGATTGATCGTAGTTGGAGGTCCTGAACAGATCGGCGATGTCGAGAGCGGAGATGTATTTGACGGGCTGGCCATTTCCTATGGTCTCGTTAGCGATTGCCGCCGCCAGGTGTGTCTTGCCGGATCCTGAAGGTCCTTCCAGTGCGAACCAGCCATTTGGCGATTCAGCGAATCGTTTGGCTGCCTCGAGGGCTAGTCGGAAGAGGTCAGGGTCTACTCGGTTGGGCCTTCCATCTGGAGTTAGCGAGTCGAAAGTCATCCTTTCGAGCTGGCCCATCTCGGCGTAGGTGCGCAGATGGGCAGAAGAGTCTTTCAGGTCCTTCTGGCATTTGCAGGCGACGACGGTAATTCGAGACTCGGGACTAGATGACGGTTCTGCGATCCAGAGCGAGTCGTCGCAGATGTCGCAGTTGGGGGGAGTTGGAGGGTCAGATTGGGCCGACGGATCAGCCGCTTTCCCGTTGCCGGTCCAGGTATCGGCGGAGCTCAGCATCCGAAATTCCCCGCTGTTCGTCAGATTGTCTGGTTGATCCGGATCTTGGGTCATTTGGAACTCCATCTCGAGCCCATCGCCGAAGCACTCCTGCTACGAATGCCCAGGTTCGGCTCTCGTTCTCAACTGCGATTTTAATGGCTTCGGCTATGTGTTCATCGGTGAAGTCTTGCAGGGCGTTGGTTATGTTTTCGCGGATTATCGGCGAGAGAGCCCCGATGTTCTCTTCGTAAGCTCGAAACGCGTCTATAGGGAGCGCGGAAGATGCGGAGGTTTCCCAACCGCCGGCTTCGGGTTCGGATGTTCGGCCTCCTGAGGAAGATTTCCCAATAGAAACGGCTTGCCGGACCGCAGATTCGGTATTTAGCATCAATAAGCCACCATCGGCTTTGATCAGAACTCCGATGGTCAGTGCCTCTTCAAGTGCGATATTGAACTGGTCGGGTGTTTCGAGGGTGACGGAGAGAACGCGGTCGTGGCGCAACTCGTCGATCGTGATATTTCGAGGAAATGTGCGTTGACGTTCGAGGAGCCAGATGGCCCTAAGCACGAGTGTGATGACGCTCGGATCTGGTTTGAGCGCCAGCAAGGTCCCTAGAACCGCGTTGGGTATGCGTGTAGCTGGGAAGTCGTCCGGTAGCGGGAAGTGTCGCGTTGGTCGCGTATCCGGGTCCACAGCTCAAGCGGGTCGGAGTTCAGGAATAGATGAGAAGAGCCCCCACTCGTCTCTTACGGACATCTCGAGAGTTGCAGTGGGACCGTGACGATGCTTGGCGATGATGATCTCTGCCAGTCCTCGGGGGTATTCCTGGGTTGGATTGCGACGATTCCACTCGTCTTCGCTCATGTTTTTGTCGTCGCGGTGAATGAACATCACGACGTCGGCGTCTTGCTCGATCGAGCCTGATTCTCGGAGGTCTGCCAAGCGAGGTTCGTGCGAGCGTCGGTGCTCAACGGCTCTGCTTAGCTGCGAACACGCGAGTACGGGCACGGTAAGATCGCGCGCTATGGCTTTGAGGTATCGCGAAATTTCGCTTACTTCTTGCACTCGATTGGCCTCTCTGCTGAACGAAGAGCCGCTGATGAGTTGCATGTAGTCGACGATTACAAAGTCGAGCCCGACCTGCATCTTGAGTCGTCTTGCTTTGCTACGCATTTGGCTGACAGTGCTCAGGGCCGCGTCGTCCACGTAGATCTTCATGTCACCCAGATACCCGTAGGCATCGCTGAGCCGATCTTTCTCGGCGGGATTGAGAGTGTCGTTGCGGATGTTTTGGATGTTTATCCTCGTGTGGGCGGCGGCCATGCGGTGGGCGATCTGGTTGATGCCCATCTCGAGGCTGAAGATGCCGACGGTTGCGCCGTTTTTGGCAGCGTTAAGCGCGGCGTTGAGAGCGAGTGTTGACTTGCCGAAACCCGGTCGAGCTGCGAGGACAATCATGTCAGATCGGTGAAAGCCGCCTAAAACTTCGTCGAGGGCCGTGAACCCGGTAGGAATCGGCTGATTTTCGTCGAGGCGACCTGTAGTGATCGATTCGGGATTGAAGAACTCGCTGATGGACGGCGCTTCCCGGATGGGAACGAAATCCGCGTTCTCGGCTTCTTGACCGACTTTGAAGATGATGTCTTCGGCCTTTTTGAGGGCTTGATCGACATCGCGGGTGTTGGCGTAGTCCATCCCGATCGAACGGATCTGCTCTCCTGCATCGCCGAGTTCGCGCAACCTGTGGGTTCGTTGCACCATCCTTGCGTAGTTGACGATGTTGAGGGCGTGAGGAACCGATGCCACGGCGGCGCTCAGGTAGGCGTCGCCTCCGATGTCTTCGAGCTTCTCGTTGGCGTTCAAGCGATCTCGCAGAGTTTCCTGGTCGATCGGGATGTTCTCCATGTAGAGCTCGTGGCAGGCTTCGTAGATGAACCTGTTGTGTTCGCCATAGAAGTGCTCTGGTCGGAGGAAGGAATCGACACGGATGATGGAATCACCGTCTATGAGGAGCGACCCGATGACTGCGCGTTCGGCTTCGGGATTGTTGGGATGAAGGTCTACAGTGATTTCGTCTTGCATGAGCGCGAAGTCGAAAAGGGTTTGCGCGAGGGTCGTTGAACTAAATCATAGTGCGAGGGCACCTAGCCGCGCGCATTCGATTGAGGAAAATGCAAGGCGTAGTGGGAACTGAGTCTTAGACTCCGATGAACCTGCGAAAGTTCGCGGACCAGAGTCTGATGCATCAACCAACAGCAGGGCGGCATAGGCAGCTAGATCCGTAAGAGGTTCCGGCGCCAGGGGTTGATTTTGGCCACAAGTCTCCCCCTCGGCGCCGGCAGAGATCATGTGCCCTTGGCACTCCTGCGGCGCGCCGTGGCGATTCCGGTCGTCGCGAGGGCCATGCCGATAAGCATGAGCAAGAGGGCCGTTTCGCCATCGGGAGCAGTGCCGCCGGTGTCAGGGGTGAGAATCTCTGGCTGATAAGTGGGGGTTGGTAAGGATGCGGGCGGGCCTTCGACTCCGGCAGCTACGGTTGCCGGCAGGGTACTGATACGACCGCAGAGATCTATCCCATCGGGGGTGATCTTCACCTTGGAGGTCAGGATCGTGAGGGTACCATCGTGGTTGAATGTGGTTAACGACACGTCGTTGATGTTGGATCGAAGAGCAGGTGGTAGGGGTACGCACACTTCTGCGGCCTCATTGAGTCTGTAGTCCTCTAGGCGAGTGCCCGCCGCGTCGACAACATCAATGTCGTAGGCGTCGCCCTTCAAGGTGTAACGCTGTTGTATTGCGCCGGCGTTTGTGGCGGTGCCGTTGCTCGCCATGGCGATGCCGACGAATTCACCGTTCGGCATGGATCCCGGTTCCGCCGAAATCAGGAAGCTTTCGCCAATGAAGTCGCCCCCTTCAGCCGGGGTAAACACCGAATACGCGGTGCCGAGGTAATCGGTGATGACCGACGGTATCGGGCCCGAGGGATTGACCGGTGTCGATTCGGTCGTGTCATTTGGGGTAAGGCGCCTGACTATGATTGTGAACTCGGCGCTGCAGCGCTCAACGACGTCGCTTTGGTCTTCGCCGGGTTCTTCAGGCCAACATGCCCTGGAATCGGCGATGCTCGCTCGCACTTTGAACTCGCCGGGAGTGTCGGGCGCTGTGTAGATGACCGCTCGGTCGTCGTGTTGGCCGTTGCGGCGGCTCTCGTTGATCGCGAATTCCTCAAATGATCCGCCCCTGCCGTCGTCCGACCAGGAGAATCGAACCGAATCCTCGTCATCGGCTAACGCGTCTTGGAGGATGTCCTGTACGCCGTAGACTTGCGTCGCGAGCCTTACTCGTTCACCCGATCTCAGGGTGACCGAAGTTATTGCCGGCTCGATGCGCAAGATGTTTGTTTCGGGCGGTTTCAACACCTCGACGGTAAGCAGGATCGATTCGTCAATCGTGTCGGAAGACATTCCGCGAGAGTCTTTCCCGTCATTGATATTCAATACCAAGCGATAGGTCCGGCCTACGTTGGCGAGGGGTTTTGCCGCCGCGCTGAGCCTCAACTGGCCTTCTTCGTCGATCGTGAACGCATAGGCGTCCAAACCAGACAAGGAAAACGTCGGATCGTCACCGTCAGGATCTAAAACTTGAATCGGATCGCCTATCGCCGATCCTGTCGCCGTATAAGTTTCGATCGAGTAGGATCGCGAGGATCGATCGTCAAACGCGGGAGATTGGTTGATAATCCCTACGAAGACGTATGCAGTGCCGTCGTCTGTGGATCGGGCATCCGTACCCGGGGCTCCAACGATCAAAACTTCCTCGTTCTCAAATAACTCGAACGCTACGGACGTTCCGAAACGATCGCCGATTTCGGAGTCGTCCCCGGTCAACGTTTCACGGAATAGGGCGTCGGCCCATCCGGTTCCGGGGTCAATGTATCGGTACGCGGCACCCGTGCCCAGGTAATTGTTGGTGTTGAGGTCCAACGAGGATGGGGTGCCCACCACAATTGAGTCGCCTGCGAATCGAACTGAGTATCCGAACTGGTCTCCGACATCTGCGTCGACGGCAATCAACTTGGCTTCTTGGGTGGCATCATTCCAACCGGTTGCAGGCGCAGCGAAGACGTAGACCGATCCGCTGGCGTCGCCACCGTCGCCATCTCGGTAAGCGCCCACAACGACGTCTGAACCTTTGACGTCTACCGCGACTCCGAATTCGTCGCCATTGTCGGCATCGTCGGCCGTCAGGATAGCCGTTTCCTCAGCATCCACCCAACCGTTTTCAGGTTCCACGTACACGTATGCTGAACCAGAGTCGAACAGATTCGGAGGTCCGGCCCCGTCGTGGTGAGGTGCTCCAACTACAATCACGCCGCTGTCGACCGCCACCGACCAGCCGAACTTATCTGCAGTTGCGGCGTCCGACGCAGTCAATTGGGCCGCTGCTGGTTCGTCGATGCCCCAGCCCCCGGCAGGTTCGGTGAATACGAATGCGGTACCGGCGGCGATGATCGGTGCAGGAAACAGGATTGTTTCACCAGTATTGGGGTCGATCAGTTCAACGAATGAGGCCTTGTCTTTTTGGTATGCGCCGACCACAACGGTGTCGCCTTCAATTGCGACGGCCCAACCGAATCTCTCGGCTCCCAAGTTTCCTAGTGCGTCATCGGTGAAGGTGAGTTGGGTCTCAGAGACGTTTTCGGCCCAGGTTTCGCCCATTTTTGAAAAAACAAACGCGGCTCCTGAGGCGCCGTGCTCTGGCGCCCCCACCACGATCGTGTCTCCATCAATTGCGACTGAGTTGCCAAAACTGCTCCCGATTATCCTTGACGATGGCGTTATTCTGACGCCGTCGGCGCTGGTAACGGAAGACAAAGAACCTGACGGCACGTCAAAAACATAAATCGAACCCCTTTCGCTGTCTTCCCGAGGTGCACCGATTACAAACGTCCGTCCATCTATCGCAACCGATCGACCGAAATTGGCGCCGGCCTCGGCCCGTGTCAGCGAGGCTCCCAACACCCACGGCGGTCTAGCTTGAGGGTCATCGATGATGACTTCAACGAAAACGTGGTCATTGCCTGGTTCGTAATCGAAGCCTTCGGAGTCTGTGCTTGCGAAGAGGTTGAATGTCCCAGTAGCGTCGTCGGGAACTTCAAATGTCAAGACGATGGATGCCGACTCATCCTTCGCCAAAGCCCCGATGTGGCACGTTGTCTCCTCAGCTAACGCGCATGCATCGGATGGCACCGAGGATATTGGTACGACGTTTCGCGCATTTATGTTGAAGACCCGGACATCAGACACCCCACTTGGTCCCCGGTTCGTGACTGTCAACGTGTAAGTCACGTGTTGCCCAGGCTGAACCGCCGGACTTGACGCCTCGGCTTCGAGCAAGAGATCAACGCTTCCCTCTGTGCTAATCGTCAAAGAAGTTGAAACGACATTGTTCGAGAGATCAGCCTCGGAGCCTCGGGTCGAAACGCTCGCCGTTAATGTAACTTGGCCTGAGGCGCGATTGGTGGGGCTTCCGACGACAACGATTCGGGCAACTTCGCGAGGCTTGAGGTTACCCAGATCGCACGAGATCTCAATGTTCGATTGAGATTGGTCAGCCGGGTGGACTACGTCGCACTGTGTTGTGCCAAACGTTGCAGACTGCACAGAGAATTCGCGGGGGACTTGGATCTCCAGTTCGACATCGGGAGCGCTGAAATCGCTCTCGTTCGTTGCGACGAAGGTAGTAGCGGTGACTCGACCGACGTGTGTCGTCTCGGTCTCTTTCTCTGCTGTCAATACCAGTTCAGGCGCGGCGTTGGGGTCCGCAACTACCTCAATCAAGCTTTCGGCCGTGTGATCCGTTGGGGTAGGGTCTTCATCGTGGAGGTCGTATCTGACGTCTGCGTATGTGATCACCGGTCCGATGGATTCGATCCATGTCTTCACGTTAACGGTGAACGATGTGGTGTCAGAGAATGACTCGGCGATGTCGCCCAGCTCGCATGTGACGACGGTATCGAAAAACACGATGCTGGCAACACACTTGTCGTCTTCGAGCGAAGATGAGTCATAGATCACGTTGTAGGGCAAGGTTAAGATCGCCTGAACGTTTCGGGCGGCGCCAACCCCCGAGTTGCCTACAGTAATCTGATACGTGATCGTCTCATCGGATTTGACGACGTGGGTGCTGGATTGGGAATTTGGCGAAAGGCTTACCGAGACATCCGGCCCGACAATGTCGCCGATCTTTACGTTCAACGAGTGCAAATCGTCGACGCTGAAAGGCTCTTCCTCTTGTTCCCCCTCGTAGTCCAGGCCGTCAGATGCTTCGATAGCGATCCATAGGGTTTCCTGCAATTCGAAGTCAAACTCGGCGGCTGCGTAGATTTGGCCCGTTGTGGAATCGATCGCGAATTTGTCCGCGTCTGGCCCCGATATCGAGTACGTTAACGGGTCGTTTTGCGGGTCGGTCGCTTCGAAGGGCTGGCCGATCGCGGCCCCCACAAGGTTCCGCTCTTCGACCGTTGGCTCCGAGGGCAACTCATCGTTAAAACGTGGGACGATGTCCGGTTCGAGTTCGAGTACTAGAACCAATGCAGTGGTCACACTTCCTTCCTCAACTGGATCAGGAAGGGCGCCGAAGGAGATGGTTAATCGTTCGTCTTTGCGGTCTTGATCGGAGACAGCAGTGATGATGATTGACTTTTCGAATTCCCCAGGTGCAAAAGTCAATGTGCCGCTCAGAACACCGTTAGTAGTGGTGCCGGCAGTGTAGTCACCCGAAACACTGAAACCGTCGGTAGAAGAGTCTGTGTTGACGATCGATACCGGGATCGTCACCGTGGTGTCGGTGTACGTCAGTAATACTTTGACTTCAACCGACGTTCTTTTTCCGACCCCGTCGACAATGTACGCCGGGGTTTCGAACGACAATATCAACGGTGTTATCAGTGTTTTCGCGACCGCGGAGTTTGACCATTCTCCCAGTCCCTCTGCGCTCTCCGCCCGGAGTTGGACCTCGTATTCGACGTCACTGTCGAGCGATTTCAGAGTCGCTGTCCGCACCCAGGCGGCGATGTTCCTGGTCTCGGTCCACTCGGTTTCGATGGGTTTTTTATAGCGAAGACGTTGACGTTGAACTGGTGGCCGGTCGTTATCCTCAAAATTCCTTTCCCACGTAATGCGAAGGGACTCCACGCCGCCGACTGCGGTGGGTGGGTTCCTCTTTGCCGGGGGTTCATCTACGTCGGTGACTCGAACTACCACTGACTTCTCGGTGGTTTTGTTGTTCGTCAGGCCACTTTCTATCGCGGTGAGCGTGAATTCATATTCGTTGTTCTCATCACGGTCGGTCGGGATTTCGAAGTTGGGGCAGAATTGCGTCCAAGCGAAAGTCACAGTCTTAGTGCCAGACACGTCCGATTCACTCAACGTAAATTCAGAGGCGTCGTCGCCAGCTATGGCAACGGTGAAACTATCCCCATCTGGGTCGGCGACGGTGGCGGTGAATACTGTGTGACTCGAGATGGACTGGCACGTATTTTCGGCCTCGTCGTAGTGAATCACACCGTCAAGATCGACGGAATGCACGCCGGTGAACGTGATCACGGGAGCGGAGTTAGTCCCTTGGGCAGAAGCGGTTTCGATCAGCGGCAGGGAAGAGGTTGCGGCAAACGCCGCACCGGCCGCCAAGACGGTCAAGATTGCGCCGACTCCCAACCGAGTTAGCAAGTGGGATCGACTTGGCGAAGATCCATTCGTTCCGAGACGCGAATTCCTACTCAATCGAACACCTTTCGACGTCTAATACTTTTCATCCGAGCTTCTGGCTCTTTGATCAAAACTCAACTGGCATTTGCATCGCCAGATAGGAAGCCCAACAAGAGATGATAACTATAATTAGCTATTTGATTAATATGATTTAGCGTTTTAGCGTAATAAATATGGTCAATAAGGGCTATTTACAGTGACATGATACGACAACTTGACAGCGTCGATTCGCCACAAGTCACGGTGCTTCGCCGACCAACAAGTGCGAGCCTAAACGTCTGCTTCACCCCTCGACCCGGCCCGGATTATCCTCACTTCCCCGACAAGTCGGAGCCTCTCGAACGAGGGCGCCTTTACGTGACTCCAGAGCGCAGCCAGAGCCTGCGCGTCCTGTCCCCTCCAAGAGAGCCTCGCAAAGCCAAAAACCCGCTCAAATAGCAGGTACCCTCTCGCATCCGTCAGACCTTTGCAAAACCCTCTTCATCCTGAGCCTGTCGAAGGATCTGGGGAGGGGTGCCAAGTCAGGCGTATGGCTCCGAAGTAAAGCAAAGACCGGCCCGTCCCTATCGGCCGTCTGGATTGCGGCCTGCGCCGCAAAGATGGGACTATTGCAAAGGTCCTCTCTGTGGGATAAGGATTTAGGTGAAGGGCGTTCGATGCATCCGACGCCAAACTGATTCGCCGAAATGCTTGTCACGTTTGGACGTCTGGGTTGCGGTCTGCGCCGCAATGAAGAGGTACGGACTCGTCGGGGGTCTCTCTTGCGTGAGAGAATGTAGAACTTGCCCTCAACTCAATGCGATGTCAGAGGATATCAGCTGGGAAACGGACTTTTGCCAAAGGTGGCATTCAAAGTGAGTGTCTGCCCGTCCATGGTGAGCACTTCGACATTCTTAAGTACAGGTTGGTTGAACCGTGATGGGATGCACGACGGTGGTGCGCATGGGCCCTTCGACAAGTTCAGGACGAACGAGTGGTAGTGGTGTGCACGCGCCCTTCGAAAAGCTCAGGACGAACGGGTGGTACTGGATTCGGACGCCCCAACACGGCGCCCTCACTTGAATCCTCTCACTGAACGGGGGAAGGGACCCATCCGTTGGGCGGGTCTGGGACACACAACGATGCTCCGGGGAGGAGCGGGCGCGGTTGTTACCGGTTGACGGTGAACCAGCAAGTGGCTTCTAGGTTGTCGGCGTTGGTGTCGCCTTCTTGGCGTCCAGGACCCCAGGTTGCAACCACATCTCCGACGATCAATTCTTGAAGTCGCACTCTTACGGCCTGGCGCAGTGCTCCTTCGCCTTTGCCGTGGATGATCGTGAAACTGTCCACGCTGCGCGTAGCGATTTTCCCGGCAATTTCGGTTACGGCTTCTACTGCTCGGAGCTCTTCCCAGGCGTGCATGTCTAACTCGCCGCTTTCGAGGATTTCGTCGGTGACTGCGTAGGAGATTTCGCTTTCTTCTTCGACCTCATCTGTTTGGTCGTCTGAAAAGACGTTTAGAGTAAGCGTTGCGGTAACTTCATCCATGAAGCGCACCGGTACACGGTATTCGCCGGTGATGCGAATGCTGTCTTGAAGCCGCACGCGTTTTCGCTCGATCGTTCGCTCGGTGAGTTCGGACAATCTGGTTGCCACCATGGCGTTGGTGACTGATCCGTAGAGCCTTCCGGTGGGGCCGCTACGGACTTTTAGCTCGATAGGATTTCGTTCGAGCTCGGCGGCGATCTCCCGCCACTCTTCGAGTTCTCTGAGGCGTCGCTCTTCCGCTTCGCCTCTGAGCTTTTCGGCTCGACGAAGCTCGTGTGACGTAGCGAGAACGGCGATGCCTTGCGGGATGAGATAGTTGCGTGCGAAGCCGTTCTTAACGTCGCGGATGTCGCCTGCGCGGGCGGTTGGTAGGGCGTCTTCTAGGAATAGGACTTGCATATGAGTTTGCTCGAAGAGAAGGGTTGGTGGGGATCGATTTTTGACCCGAATCGGCGGATATCTAACCAGTGAATTTTACCATGCGGGTAGTCGCATCCCTTGAGCAATCCTCTGCACGTGCATTGTTCAAGGTTTAAGATACCGGCAGGGAACATTGCGTTCGGCATAGTCATTCAATAGAAGCGAGGTCGAAATTGGCGTTCACAGAGATTGGCAAGCCTACGATTACGGATCCTTCGAAGCAGCCGAATTTGGCGGATTACGCGGCGACTAAAGCTGATTTCGATTGGTGGAGAGACGCGTTCAACAAGTTGGATTGGCTTCCTGGCGGGGGCCTGAACAACGCGTACGAAGCGGTGGATCGGCACGTGGCGCACGGTCACGGCGAGAAGCTGGCGATGATCTGGGTGGGCAAAAACGGCGAAGAAGAGCGATACACGTACGCCGAGTTCAAGCGAGAATCGGATCGCTTCGGCGCCGTGATGCAGGGGTTGGGCATGGAATTGGGTGATCGCGTCTTCATCTTCATGGATAGACTTCCTGAGCTTTATGTCGCCGCGATGGGGATACTGAAAGCAGGCGGGGTGATCGCTCCTTTGTTTTCCGCGTTTGGTCCTGATCCGGTTAGAGACCGAATGTTGGACGCAGGTGCGAGATACCTCATCACCAGCCCTGACCTGAGAGACAAGATTGGTGAGATGCTTCCTGAGATCACCACCCTTAAAAACGTCGTGATGGTCAACAAAGACGGTCGTTCCGAACTTCCGGCCGTTGAAGGCGATCTTGATTACTACCAATTGATGGCCGCGGCGGACGCTGACAGCTTCTCGATTGTCGAGACTTCGCAGTACGACTTTGCGATCATGCACTACACGTCTGGCTCCACAGGCAAACCGAAAGGCGTGCTACATAGGCATCAAGCGGTTGTGCAACAGTGGATAACCGGTCATTGGGCGTTGGATCTGAAGTTCGACGACATCTATTTCTGCACGGCGGACCCTGGTTGGGTTACTGGAACTTCCTATGGGATGATGGCGCCTTGGACGAACGGTGTTACGCAGCTGATCTACGAGGGTGGCTTCAGCGCGTCGGGTTGGTACAAGGTGATTCAGGACTACAAAGTTACGGTGTGGTACACGGCGCCGACTGCGGTTAGGTTGTTGATGAGGGCTGGCGGCGGCGTAGTTGAGCAGTACGACATGTCTAGCCTCCGTTTCATTAGTTCGGTGGGTGAGCCATTGAATCCAGAGGCCGTAGTCTGGGGTAACGAGCACTTTAAGATGCCGATCCACGACAACTGGTGGCAGACGGAGACGGGTGCAATCATGTGTGCAAACTTCGCTTCGATGCCGGTGCGCCCAGGTTCGATGGGCAGACCTATCCCAGGTGTGACGATGGGTGTATTGAATGAACAGTTCGAGCCCATTGAGGCTGGTGAGCCTGGAATATTGGCGGTGCGTCCCGGCTGGCCGTCGATGATGTACACGTACTGGCAACAGGACGAGATGTACAACTCACGCTTCAAGAAGGGTTGGTACATCACTGGTGATCAAGCCGCCTTGGATGAGGACGGTTACTTCTGGTTCCAAGGCCGGGCGGATGATGTGATCAACACTGCTGGTCACTTGGTGGGGCCGTTCGAGGTTGAGTCCGCATTGATCGAGCATCCAGCGGTTGCAGAAGCCGGCGTGATTGGGAAGCCGGACCCGATAGCGATGGAGGTAGTGAAGGCCTTTGTGACTCTGACGCCGGACTATGAAGAGAGCAGCCAGTTGAGGCGTGAGCTGATGCGTTTCGCCCGCGATCGGCTGTCGGCGGGAGTGGCGCCTCGCGAGATCGACTTCATCGACATCATGCCCAAGACGCGTTCGGGCAAGATCATGCGCAGATTGCTGAAAGCCCGCGAGCTTGGGTTGCCTGAAGGCGATACATCCACGTTGGAAGACGATTAAGTGCAAAATCGAAAGTCATATTCAATAACTGAGGAGTTCTGAAATGGTTCAAGCAGCCATGTTTCATGAGATCAACGAGCCTTTGACTATCGAGGAGGTCGATTTAGCCTGGCCAGGCCCTGAAGAGGTGTTGGTGCGGACGATGGCGAGCGGCGTGTGCCACTCAGACCTTCACTTCGTCGAGGGGTTGTACCCAATGGAGACTCCTGCAGTACTCGGCCACGAAGCCGCCGGCATAGTCGAGGCGGTAGGCGAGCAGGTTAGGGACGTGCAGCCAGGCGACCACGTGATTACATGTCTGTCGGTCTACTGTGGCAGGTGCGAGCACTGTTTAACTGGACATCTGACGCGCTGCCAAAACAAGCCGATGCGAGGCGAAAATGAAGCGCCACGTCTTTCATGGCGCGGGAAGCCAGTGACGCAGATGGCGAACTTGGCATCTTATGCGGAGAAGATGCTGGTCCATGAGAACAGCGTCGTAACGATAAGAGACGATATGCCGTTCGATGGCGCAGCTCTCATAGGATGCGGCGTTACTACGGGGGTAGGTGCGGCTTTGAACACGGCTAAGGTCCATCCTGGTTCGACGGCCGTGGTTTTTGGCGCGGGTGGAGTTGGACTAGGTGCCATTCAAGGTGCCAGGATAGCTGGGGCGCTTCGAATCATCGCCGTGGATATCTCAGAAAACAAACTGAAGACGGCAATGGATCTGGGTGCGACGGACATCGTGGATGCTTCCGCCGGGGATCCGGTCGAAGCGATTAAGTCCATCACCGATGGTGGCGCTGACTATGCATTCGAAGCAATTGGGTTGAAGGAGACCGCCGAAGCGTGCTGGGACTCATTGAAGCCGGGCGGGACTGCGACGATCATCGGGATGATTCCGCATGGTACGAAGATCGAGATACCGACTTGGCAGATGGGGGAGCGAAAACTACAAGGCTGCAGCATGGGTTCGAACCGCTTCAAGATCGACATGCCGAGGTACGTCGAGTTCTACATGCAAGGCCGATTGCTTCTGGATGAGATGATCACTCGTCGTGGCGAACTGGGCGACATAAACGAGGCGTTTAGGGCTATGAAATCCGGCGAAGTGGCGCGCTCGGTACTGATGTTCAACTGACGCTTTGTTAGCCTAGTTACTAGCTCGCGGCTACTCGACGCCGCGATTGACCACGAAAATTAGGTCGGCGCGTGGACGCGTTGGCCGATGTTCAACGAGGTGTCACATTGTCACGACTTCTGTTGACCGCGTTCATCATCATTTCGATCGCAGCAGCAGTGGGTTATTCCGGATCCGAGAGCGCGGAAGCCCAGACTACGGGGTTGCAACTTACGGTTCGAAACACGACTCTCAGGCAGCCGATTACGGCTCCGATCGTAGTCATTCATAGCAGGACCGCAGTTCTGGTCCCCTCGAGTTCCGAACGCGTGCACGGCATGGAAGAGATGGCTGAGGGTGGCGAGCAGATGCCGCTGATGGATACGCTTGAGAATCGCAACGGCGTGAAGGACGTTCTTAGGTACGGGGGCCTGATCGGTCCCGGTACCGCCGCCACGATCCAGAACATCCCGGCCGAGCCCGGTGACCGGATCACCGTGATTGGAATGCTGGCATGCACAAACGATGCGATGGTTGTGGGGACTCTGATCTACTCTGAAAGCGGCGCGTTGCCCGCGTTGGGTTCGGCTAGCGCGCTGGATGCCGGGACCGAGGAGAACACCGAGACCACCGACACCGTGCCGTGCTTAGGTGGTGAGGGGATTTCGGACGTTGATACCGCAGATGGCGAAGGGCGAATCAATCCGCATGCCGGCATACGGGGTGATGCGGACCTCGCTGAGAATTACGGTTGGGAAGAGCCAGCGATGCTGGTGGCGTTGGCACAACGAGGTAGCCGTCCTCGGCGTCAGATAGATCTTGGTGTCACGGTCGAGAACCTAACTGCCGGCCAACCGCTTACCCCGCCGCTCGTGGTGGTCCACGACCGTGAAGTCGATCCATTCGAGTTCAAGCGACCAGCAGAGTTGAACGGCATCGACGATCTTTCCGAAGGCGGCGTTCGAGACGCGCTCGCTAACACCTTGATCAGGGAACCCGGCGTGTTGGGAGTGCATTCAATCGTCACAGGAGCGCCAATTCTGCCCGGCAAATCCTTCACAGCCGACATCTCGGCGTTACCAGGCTCGGCAATAACGGTTCTAGCGATGTTTGCATGCACGAACGACGCTTATATACAGGCGACTGCGCCCTTTTCAGCGAGAGTGGACGTAGTTACGACGGCTTCCGCTATCGCCTCCGTGTTGGACTCAGGTGCTGAGAATAACGATGAAACGACCGGCACCGTACCTTGCCTAGGCGGCGAACCGGCGGCTTTATCTGATGGGCCGGGCGAGAATCAGCTAGCCATGCATGAAGGCATAATGGGCGTCGGAGATTTGGATCCCGCGGTTCACGGTTGGACCGATGATGCAACGGTTAAGATCAGTCTGCACCGTGCCGGCAACGCGAGCGAAGTTATCGTTTTGCCGACTCCCGTGCCGACTGAACCAGTAGAAGAGCTTCCGGATTCCGGTGGTGCGGCACCGTCGGGCGCGATTGTCTGGTTGATCGGTGTTTTGGGCGTGCTCGCAATCGTCGCTGGCTTGGGGATGCTGGCCGCCCGTCGTTTCAATCTACGAGGGATGTAGCCGACGGACCGCGCAGCCTTCATGCTCTTAAGCGTCGTCAGACCCGCTGTCGATTAGCCAGCGGATAGCGGCCTCAAAGTCTTGTGGGCACGATTCAGCGGCGCGGTTCTCGCAGTTCTCCAGTTCGATCAGACGACATCTGTTTCCGATGAAGTCTCGCGCGGCGACCGCTTGGGTATGATCGGATATCTCGCTCTGTCTGCCCCGAATCAACGCTGAGGGACAAGCGAATCTGTTGATTGGCGAAGGAGAGTCTTCCGACAAGTGGTAATCGACTAGTGCCAGTGCGACCACAGTGCCTCGCGCTATGCTGGCGACTTGAATGCCAGCATCGCCGGGTTGAGAGCCCTGGGTTATGAGAATGGATGGTTCCCCGATGGTCCACATAGACTGCAAGAGCAGGTTAGGCGTCAGGTCGCAAAGCCCGTAAATCAAACGGTCTTTCGACATCGATTCGGCGAAAGTTGACCAGTGTTCCGCATCGTCTTGCGTCGAATGAAGGGCTATGGGCAGGCTGAGTCGGGTTTGCCCATCGGAGTTTGAAGGCGACCACAGATTGGCATGGACTTCGGCGCCGGTGGGGAGGGTCAAGGTTGTATCTTGTGACGGCATTTTATTTCGGATTCGGGGTTGTGGCCAATCGGCCAATCGAAGCTTCCGCGTGGTCGTTCCGATTGGAAGGCACGTTGCGGAATGCAGATAGAATACAAGGGCCGTGATGGGGCTGGCAAGTTCCGTGTGCGCGGTTAGGTTGAACGTCTTCCGACGGAGGTTACAAAATGGTCACTGCTGAATGGGGAGCCATATACAAGGAACTGGGCGCCCAGCCGGTAATTAATGCGACGGGCAGCGTGACGCTGCTCGGTGGATCGACTCCGGTTCCCGAGGTGAGGGAGGCGATGGATAGAAGCGACAGCGCATTTATCCCGTTGATCGAGCTGGAGAAGGCTGCAGGCGATATGATTGCGAAGCTTTGCGGCGTTCCGGCAGCGTACATCACATCCGGTGCAGGTTCGGCTTTAACGTTGGCGACAGCCGCATATATGGCCGGGACGAACGACGATTTTATACAGCAGCTACCTGACACTACGGGGATGAAGGACGAGATCGTTATTCAGCGTCGGGAGCGGTATTGGTACGATCGTTGCCTTCAACTTGCAGGCGCGAAGTTGGTGGATGCGGGAGACGAAGAAGGTACGACCGAAGATGACATTAGGGCGGCGATAACCGACCAGACGTGCGCAATTCATGTGCCAGTGGTCGAGCAGGCGCCGAAGGACCCTAACGTGGTCACGTTGGAGAAGGTGATCGAGATTGGCAAGGAGGCAGGCGTTTACGTTTCGGTGGATGCCGCAGGGCAGATATTCCCGCTGGAGAACTTTGGCAAGTACGTTCGCATGGGAGCCGACTTCCAGTGCATTGCAGCCAAGTACATGGGTGCTCCGCACTCCACCGGTTTGGCCCTGGGCAGCGAGGAGATCATAGACGCAATCAGCAGGCACTCATTCGTTGGATACGAGTCGAGGCGGATTCGTGGCGTTGGCAGGCCTCACAAAGTCGATCGCCAAGAAATGATGGGCGCTGTGGCCGCGGTGCAGCGATGGTTCAGCTTGGACCATGAGGCGCGGTTGGCGGCGGCAGAGCAGGAGAGTCTCGCCATTATGCGACCACTTCGTGGCTTGGACGGCGTGCATACCGAGTTGATCACCAACATCGTTGCGCACCAGCCCTTCGGAGTCTCGGTGAGCGTGGATGAAGATGTCGTTGGATTCAACAACGAAGAGTTGGTGATCCGATTGAAGAAGTTAGACCCACCTGTCTGGACGAGGACTCAAGACAACGCTCCGCTCACGATCCACGTGTTCGGTTTGAACCCTGGTGAGCCTCAGCTGGTCGGCGAGTCGATTGCAAGGGTAGTTCGAGGTTGATTGTTCGGCGATAACCCAGTCGTCAAGTAACAACTGAACTCGCCAGAGCGCCGCCGTGGTACGTCGTGAAGACGTTTCCGGCGGCGCGTTGTATTTGAGCAAGAAATTTAATTGCGAGGAGAGGTGCATTCGTGAACACGATTAACACCGTCGGGCTGTTGAGCCCGGGCGACATGGGCTCAAACGTTGGTAGGGCATTGAGCGAAAACGGCTTCGAGGTGATAACGAGCCTCGAAAGTCGAAGCGACCGGACGAAGGAGTTGGCTCAGATCGCCAGGATCGGGGACGCCGGTTCAATGGGGGAGTTGATCGATCGCTCGGACATCGTCCTCTCGATCCTCGTGCCAGAAGCGGCGGTTGGAGTGGCACGTGAAGTGGCGGAGATCATTTCGAATTCAGGCAAACCGTTGCCATTCGCCGACTGCAATCCCGTTGCCCCGGCGACCGCGCATGAGATGGCCGAGATCATCGACTCGGCCGGTGGCAAATACATCGACGCGGGAATTATCGGTGGCCCTCCCGGCAGAGGTGCGCCTCCCAGGTTCTACGCATCGGGTCCCCATGAGGCCATCTTGGCGCAGCTGGATGGCAGGGGCATCTCGGTTCCGAAGATGGGCGGCGATGTGGGTCGGGCCTCGGCGATTAAGATGTGCTACGCCTCGTTGAGCAAAGGCACAGCGTCGCTTCACGCTTCGGCTCTGATAGCCGCTGAGAACCTCGGGATACTCGACGAATTCATCAACGAGTTGGATTCGAGCCAGCAGCGCGTGTTGGGCGGAATGCAAGGCGTGAACGGCTTGGGCGCCAAGGCTTTCCGATGGATCGAGGAGATGGAGCAGATCGCAGCGACTTTTGGCGCGGCTGGAGCGACTCCGTTGATGCACAAAGGCGCCGCAGACATGTTCAGATTGGTGGCGAGCTCGCCAATTGGCCACGAACGACCGGAGACGGTAGACAGTAGCAGAACGCTGCGGGAGACCGTTGCGCTGCTCGCCGAGAGTGCGGGTCAGACTGCGGCCAGCTGACCGGTGAGATGGTTGGCGATCTGCTCGAACTCGGCAGCGACTTCGGGGTTGGTCAGGACTGGCGGCCGGTCGGCGTCCAAGTAATCTGGTCTAAGCGCGATGGTGCCTAGGAAAGGCAGCCCCATTTCGAATGCGAGGTCTTCTGCTGCGCCGCTCCCGAATATTCCGCCAGACATGTTTTCGACTATACCGAGCACGTCGAGGTTCATCTTCCGGATCATATTTATCGAACGCTTGGCGTCAAGCGCAGCCAACTCTTGTGGGGTGCTGACGATGACGAATCCGTCGACGTTGAGGGTCTGCATGACGGTCAACGGTGCGTCGGACGTGCCAGGCGGTAGATCGACGACCATGTAGTCGGGATTTCCCCAGTCGGTCATCTGCAGGAACTGATTGATTGCGTTGTGGATCATCGGCCCGCGCCATATGATCGCCTCTTCCTCGTTTTCCTGGAAGAAAGCCATCGACATGACCTTCACGCCGAATCTCGAGGATGGAACCATTTTCGAGTCGCGCTCGACCGGTCCTTCAGATATTCGAAGGACCCTCGTAACGTTAGGGCAGTCGATGTCGCAATCGAACAGGGCAGTGTTGTGTCCCTGTTGGGCGAGAGTTGCCGCGAGGTTCACGGCAACAGTGGTTTTGCCGACGCCTCCTTTGCCGCTGTAGACGCCGATCTTGCGCCCGATCGACTTCAGGGAATCGGAGATTCGCTTACGTTCTTGGAACTGCTGTCTGGCCTGAGCCAAACGTGCCTCTTCGGCGGGAGAGAGCGGCCTCTGAGATGTCATCGAAGATTGAAGTCCGGAGCGGCGAGTGCTCAGTCGATGCCGAGGAGTCGCTTGCCGTCTTCAGAGATCATGTCGGGATTCCACGGAGGATCGAACACGAGGTCGACTTCTACATCCTCGACATGCTCGATTTCAGCGATTCGCCACTCGGCTTGCTGTGCAATGTAGGGTCCCATCCCGCAGCCCTGTGCGGTGAGGGTCATCTCGACAAAGACCTCGTTGTCTTCGACTTCGACGTTGTAGATGAGACCAAGATCGACGACATTCACCGGAATTTCGGGGTCGTAGACATCTTTTAGGGCCTCGAATACGTGCTCTTTTTGGACGGCGCTAGCGGTTTCGGCCATGATTGGGACCTCGCTGTGAGGGGTAATAGGGGAATTCCTGTACGTGTAAGTCAGTTTATCAGAGGGGTGTTCATTCCCCTCTCCTTTCAAGGGAGAGGATTTAGAGTCTGCGCCCGACTTGATCGGGCGTGACGGTGAAGACGCGACTGTACCCTCTTTCGTTTAACGTCAACGATGCAGCTTGAGGAACGCCAATCCACCCGATATCACGCCGATCAGAATTCCCAGCGAGACTCGCCAAATCGCTGATACGTCGACAAACGCCAACGCCCAATATAAAACGATCGCAACTAGCAATCCGACGGCGATCGATACAACGGAAACAACTAAAGAATTCGTGTTATTCATCTGAAGTCTCTCTCATCGCTTTGGGCCCAACCGCCAGTTCATGTAACGAGTTCTGTGCCCCTAGGCCGCGATTTAGCGCCATGAACGGACGGCTCCGCGCACCACTTCTGGGCGAGCCGACGGACGCCCATGTAGGTGTCTTGATCGAAACCTAACAGGTCGCACATGACGGGCCGGTCCAAAAGTGCACGGTTAGGATCGGCGTCGGCGAGGTAGGCGGGCATGAGATCTTTGTCGCGGAAGTCGTCGAAGATTTGCTCGGCGGTTGCCAGTTGTTCATCCGAGAAGGTGCGAAAGTCGAGGATCGGGAGCGATTCGGCGGAACGGATGGTGATGCTGGCCTTACTCGATTGTTGACGGCTGGAATGCCACCAATAACACACTAATCCGAGGGTGCTGTTCGCCCACAATGCGAAGGGAAAGTCGTGTCGAGGGTTCTCGAATTTTACGTTCGGCCACACCCGGCCTCCGATCGATACTTCGTCGGTGAACGCAACGGCAAGAGGTTGAGATCCAAAAGTGAATTCCGAGTTAATGTGCGTTCGACTTGCTCTGGTCCATATCTTATTAGCTTTGGCTTCCATGCCACGTCGGACTTGTAGCTGCTTATCGGGATTGCAGACGATTCGACGTTCATTTTGCGATTTGTGGTTCCAAATGGAAGGATATGTAGCAGCCGGTTGCCAAGTCGCTATGTCGAAAGGGCCTCGTGGTCGTGGACCAACAATGTCACGATGCCCAATACCAAGCTCAGATATTTCGGCGAGTTGTACTGTCCTCAGCGTCAAGTCGGATGATTGAGCTGGTAATTCGAGTGCCGATTGGGCCAATGCATATGCGCTTTGCGCCAGCGAATAATCCAGTACACGTACGCAACCGAAGGCTTCACCCTCAGTTCCAAGGGATGCCGCAATACTACTACCGGTCAATTCCTGACCTATCAATAGATCAGTACCGCCGTATGGACCGTCGTAGACGCTCCGGATGTGGCCGCTCCTAGACAGTCGATTGGCAATCACGTTGGATTGGACAAAACTACCAGAGCGCCGACGCAATGAAGTGAATGTTGTCAAGAAGCGATTATTGACTGTTTCGTGGCTAGCATTTCTTTGTTGAGACAAAGTGCAGTGCTTTTTACTTGCGATGACGAGGCAATCCGCCATCCCCGTGTCGGACGAAAACGACATGTCTTTGCGATTGGCTGCGATACTTAAGACATTCTCATTGGAATAACTGTTTGCCAACATACTTCTAAACCGCATCCAAGCAAATCCGGCAGCGACCGAGAGTGGCATAACGAGGGCCAACGTCCCTTCTGGTTTGAGTTTCTTGTGCGCCAAAGCCGCGAACGCGGAAGCCAATCCGCCGTTTCCGTTGTAGCAAGTGCCTCTACCGAGTTTGTTTATGCGAGTTCCCATCTCGCTCTGATCCTTCTGAGTTGCACCGAACGCGGCGAATGCTGGATTTGTAATGTCTGCGTGAGCCCCTTCATGATTAGTCGCGTTCGTAAACGGCGGATTCATAATGATGAGGTCAAATCCCTCGTCAGGTATGTCTGCGATGATCTGAGCTGCCGTCTCCTCTCCGGTGCTTCCAGTGCGCAGGGCTGGATCACTGGTGTTGAAGAGAGAAGGTTCAGCCGAGGATTGAAGTAGCTCCAACGAACCGATTTTCACATCCCCGTCGGTTTGTCGTCCATAGGCGAGCGTATAAAGACGTGAATCATCGAACGGAACGGTTGGCTCGACTCCCGAGAGAGTGGAACCAGTGATGTGGATTGCCGACGGCATTACGTCGCAGCCGTAGAGAACTTGCTCCATCATCAGCTTGTGGAGATCGGCGGGATTGTCGCCGGATCGTTCGTAGCGAGCGCGGATCTGTTCATAGACCGCTGAGAGCAGAGCACCGGTGCCACAAGCGAAGTCGGCGATTCGCAGCTTTCCGATCGTATCTTTGTTCGACCAGTCGACGCCACTCATTTTGGCGACGGCGAGTTGGGCCAACAGCGCAGCGGAGGCGGGCAAGGTGTAAAAGGTGGCCAGATACTTGCGGTCGGCAATAAGACGTTGGAATATCCGCCCCGTCAGGTCGTGGGCGTTGTCCACACCGGTAGCATTGACGGACTGAGCAGTGGTTCTCAGTCGTCGGAGCACTCTCGCCGCGTCACCCGATGGCAGCTGTTCGAGTATGTCTTTGGCGATGGCGAAAATCGCCCAGTAATTGATCGCAAGGATGTCCTCCCACGCGGCAAGGACTTCGCCTTGAGGATTGGGGACGGAGTCCCCGCAAACGAGTTGAAGCGGCCTGACCCCATCGTGCATCCCAGCGATCCGTTCGTGGAAGACCATAGCGTTGGCGATGATGGCGCACGCCATTCGACGTGTTTGTGGCACGTTGGACATCCCGAGTAGACGCGCAATCGCTGAAGTGATTCCAGATCGGTTCTCGTCGAGTTCGTCGAGCAGTCTGGCTGCATTGTCTATGCCTTCTTGCAGCGTGTTCGTGGCCTCGACGACAGCGCGCTGAGGGACTGACATGAGTCGGACCATGTCGGCGAGATCCTCGACTGATCCTTCGAGCCATCCCGACTCAGGGAATCTGCTTACGCCTTCGGCATCTTCGGTGAAGCAGCAGTAGGAGAGACGGGCATCGCGTAACGCGGCTTGGAGGTCGTCGGCATCACCCACGTCGTCCGGGTATCTAAGTGCGATTACGGATTCGACGATCCTGCCGTTCGCCTCGACCTCGAGTCCGAGCCGGGTTTTAGCTTCGGCCTCGGCGTTGGTTGCCGGCATGTACTCGGCTTCGACGACTACTGGCGCAGCACCGGTTGACGTGATCAGGATGTCGGGCTGAAGACTAGGATGGCCCGTAAACGTGCGAGTGCGTTCAGAGTGGACTCGGCTGCGAGACATCATACCTTGTAGCAAGATTCCTAGTGCGTTGTTGACGCTTGGCTCTGTTTGTCGGGGCATTGAGTAGGGAACGTAGGTGGCGACACCAGTCAAAACTACCAGATCTGGGTTGGTAGGTTTCGGGAGGTGACAAGCCGGCCGGCGTTCGTGGTGACGGCGCAACCTGGACTGGGAAATTGGATTCTCGGTCGCCTCCCCCTCACCCTAGCCCTCTCCCCAAGGGGGAGAGGGTTGTCCGCTCTTCGAGCGTGATCGGTTTATCTGTCCTATCACTGGATCCCCGCTTTCGCGGGGATGACGAGGTCTCGAGCGAGTGGGGAGGCGTGCATCCATCTCACGGAGATCCTTCGACAAGCTCAGGACGAACGGGGGCTCAACCTCCTCTTGGCCCCGGCTCGTCGTCGTGGACGGCTCTGCGCTCGGCGATGATCTGGCTGAGCGCGTCTCTTGCTTGATCGATTAGATCATCGTCGGGCGCATCGTCGTAGGGGGCGCTCTCTGCTTTATCGATCCAGGTCCAGATCTCTTCCTGCGCCAAGCGTAGTTCTTTGGCGGTCATGGTGGCAAAATCGTGGATGACAACTTCAGGTATGGGAGGGATGGGCATTGCGGTGGGAAAATCAACCGGGGTTGGACCAGGTGCGGGATGGGCCGATGAGTTGGTCGGCGGCGATTGGTCCCCAGGTGCCTGGTTCATAGGGGAACAGTTGAGAGGCTGGTTGAGTTTCCCAACACTCGACGAAGGGGTCGACGATCGACCACGAGAGTTCGATCTCGTCGGCTCTGGTGAAGAGCGAAGCGTCGCCGGCGATGGCGTCGAGGAGCAGTCGTTCGTAGGCGTCGCGCATTCCCGCGGGGAAGCGATATTCGAGCTCTTGCGCCTCGGCTGCGAGGGTCGTTCCGGGCTTTTTGTTGTCGATGGTGAGACGTATCGATTCGTTGGGTTGGATGACGATCCGAAGCACGTTGGGGACGAGATTCGCTTCGTGTTCGGTATCGAAGATGCGATGAGGCGGTTGTCTGAACTGGATCGCGATCTCGGTGTACTTCTCTTTGAGACTCTTGCCAGAGCGGAGGTAGAAGGGAACACCTTGCCATCTCCAGTTGTCGACCCATAGACGGATCGCACCGAAGGTAGCGGTTGCAGACGCATCGGAGACGCCGTTGAGTTCTCGGTATCCGAGGTACTGTCCGCGCACGGAGTCTGCTGCCGCGTCAGTGCGATTCGGGTGTCGGACGGCACTTAGAACCTTGGCTTTTTCGTCACGTAGCGAGTTTGGGGAGTTAGTGGCTGGCGGCTCCATTGCGACGAGGGTCAACAGCTGAAGTATGTGGCTCTGGAACATGTCGCGGAGCACGCCAGAGTTTTCGTAGTATGCGGCGCGGGAGCCGACGTCGATGTCTTCGAGCACCGATATCTGGATGTGGTCGACGTAGTTGCGATTCCAGAGAGGTTCGAAGATGGCGTTCGCGAATCTGAAGACTAGTAGGTTTTGGACAGTGTCCTTACCGAGGTAGTGGTCGATTCTGAATAGCTGTTGCTCGGCCGCTTTCGTGTGGATGGCGTTGTTGAGGGCTTTGGCGGATTCGAGGTCGATTCCGAATGGTTTCTCGACGACGAGACGTCGGCTGCCGTTGGACTCGTCGAGCATGCCCGCTTCGCCGAGGGCTTCGATCGTCTGCTCGTAGAGATTAGGCGCCAGCGCGAGGTAGTAGAGCCGGTTGTCTTGTGCAGAATCGGTGCAGTTGTCTCTTACGAAGCGATCCAGAGACTCGAGAGACCGAGCGTCGTTCGATGAGCCTTGGAAGTAGGAGATCTTTTCTGCGTAGCTGCGCCAATCTTCCACGTCGCGAGGAGGACCATCGGGCATCGCGTCTAGAAGGTTCGCCCGGTAACGCTCGTCGGAAAATTCAGACCTTGCGACGGCTACAAACCTGCACAGTTCTGGCAGTGCACCGATCGAGTGAAGGTGAAAGAGCGCGGGCGAGAGCTTGCGACGCGTCAGATCGCCGGACGCCCCGAAGATGATGACTGTGAAGTGCTGTTCGTGGTGCTCAGCCATCTGCGGGTTTGACGCTGTGACCTCCGAATGCGTTGCGCATCGCAGCTAAGGCACGGCCTCCAAACGGGTTTTCCTGCCGAGACCTGAAGCGCATCTGGAGGGCGAGAGCGATCACCGGAGCGGGAACAGCGAGTTCGACTGATGAGTCGACCGACCAGCGTCCTTCACCGGAGTCTTCTACATACGACGACAACGATTCGAGTGCAGGGTCTTCAGCGAGCGCGCTTGCGGTTAGGTCGAGGAGCCAAGATCGGATGACGCTTCCGTAGCGCCAGTTTTCGGTGACTTCTGCGAGATTGAGGCCGAACTCTTCTTTGGCTTCTAGCAGTTCCAAACCTTCGGCGAAGGCCTGCATCATGCCGTATTCGATGCCATTGTGGATCATCTTCACGTAGTGACCTGCGCCGCTAGGCCCAACGTGCAACCCGCCTCCCGACTCGTCGGGCGCGAGGGAATCAAATATGGGCTTGTTGCGCAGAAACGCGTCGTGATCGCCGCCGATGGTGAGGCAGTATCCGTTTTCGAGACCCCATATGCCGCCACTGGTGCCGCAGTCGAGCATGTTGATTCCGCGGGCGGCTAGAGTTTCGGCTCGGCGCATCGATTCTTTGTAGTTCGAGTTGCCGCCGTCAATGACTGTGTCGCCGCCTGACAAGAGTTCAGAAAGCTGACCGATGGTTTCTTCCGTTATGTCTCCTGCTGGCACCATCACCCAGATTGTTCGCGGAGAGCCATAGACACCAACGAGTTCCTCGAGCGAGGATGCCCCGCGACCTCCGTGTTGGACTACTTCGTTGGCCGCGTCAGGATCGGGGTCGAAACCTGCGACGTCGTGTCCATTGCGGAGGAGTCTCTGCGCCATGTTTCCGCCCATCCGGCCCAACCCTGCGATTCCGATCTGCATAGGTGTCTCCTTAAGCTGATACCTGTGTGCCGACGATTATCTTCGCTGCTTCTTTAATCTGAGATGCGATTGCGTTTGATGCTTCTTCGGCGCTCAGTCGATTCTCGATCAGCATCGTCAAGGGTGGCTTGAACGAACCGAGACCCAAGGCGATCCGAATGTTCCCCGGCATTCGCGAGGCGTCGACTAGTGCCTGTTTAAGCGACGGCTCAATTTGGGAAGGTTCAGGGTTTTGTTCGGACGGGAGCGATACAGTCTCGACATTGGGGCAGAAGCAGACAGCGACGTCGTTTCTGTCATCGATGTGCGCTCTTCCGGTGAGAATGGCGGTCGTTGCGCGGTTGCCGGGATGAGTCAGGATCCAGCCTGAGGGATCGAGCCCCGCATCTTGGAACGTGGTCATGATTTGAACATCGTTCTCGGCGCGAAGGGTTGAATTGAGAGAAGGATCCGTGTTGTTTCTCAAGTCCCAAACGAGGGGTACGGTTGCCGCGGCGAGGGTTTCGTGGAGGAACACGTAGAGCGACAGTTTATTGCTTATGTCTTCTGCCTCGTTGAGTTCTCTTGCCGTTGTGCTCACCCGGACGGCCAGAGCCCAAGGCCGATAGCGGGTTGTCAGATCCTTGATGCGATCCAATATCCGGGATTGGCTATCGGAATTGTCGAGGTCGACTCTCACCAATGTGTGAAGTTCGTCGGTGATGGATCTGAATAATGCACCTTCGCCGAGTTCGGTGTCTGCCCAGAGGAAGATTTCTTGTTTTGGGACGCCATTTTCAACTGACCTGTCGATGGCTGAGTAGACTACGTCGATCAGTTGAACGATCGTAACCCGCTCGACGGCCGTTGGTTGGCCATGAGCGTTGACGAGTCGGCCCAGTGCGGTGGTGTCAATGACTATGTTGGGGAGCATGGTTTTCTGCTTAATGGATCCGAATCATGTATGTGGCTGGTGCCCCCGGTCCACACTTGCCGCCGGGTCCCCGTCACATCTTTTCGCTGACGCGCAAAGGTCCTGTTCGTGTGGATGCATCGTCTGCGCCACGAAGCTCTTTCCGCTTGGTCACCCTGAGCGGCGAGATGAGTCGCTCGATAAGCGGCTTTGGTGTTTTGGACGAGTTCACGCATCGTTAGGCCGTCAAAGTGTGTCTGCGATTCTGCCGACAACGTTCACAGGATCGTCTTCGATGAGAATCAGTTCGGCGCTCTTGCCTGAGTTACGGACTGCTTGAACGTCGCCTGCGGCTTGGGCAGCGGACAGCTGGCCCAGAGTGTAGTCGGTTGTCGGCACTTCGATGTCGACTTCGCGGTCGTCCTGCGTGAATATGAGAAGTTTGCACGTTTTCGGCCCGCCTTTGTGAAGCTGACCGGTCGAGTGGAGGTATCTGGGGCCGTAGCCGAATGTTGTTGCGACGCCAGTCCGCTCGCTAATGGCTTTCCTGAGTTTCGAGAAGGTTTCGGTGCAGCCCCGTGATTCAGGTAGGAACGCTGTGATTGCTATGTAGTCGCCTTCACGAGTCTCGGATAATGCACGTTCGATCGCGTCATCGGGACTCGAGGGGTCGACGGCTCTAGTTTCGCCTGTTAGAAGCAACTCGCGAGCCAGCTCTTTCGCAGTTTCGACGTCTGGTTGGTCGAACGGGTAGACACCGATGCCGAAAGCAGCGACCGCCGTGGCGAATTGCCATCTGAAGAATTCGCCTGCGACTGACGGCTTGTTTGGGACGTCGATCCTGAACGTGGGATGTTCCTCGAATGCGGGGTTTTCGGGAATTGTTTCATTTCCTAACGTGATGACGATGAATTGTCGGTCGGAACCGTAATTATGCCGTGAGAGGGTGGGTTCACCGGCAATAGGTATCAGGCCTCGACCGTTTTTGCCGGTCGATTCGGCAAGAAGCTGCTCTAGCCAAAGTCCGAGCCTCTCGATGCCTGGCGATGTGACAATCGTCGCCTTGTCTCGACCGGCTAAAGCGTTTTCGGCCATGAAATTGCCGAGTCGTAGCCCTGGGTTATCGGCGTTGGGTTGCTTGCACCGTTCCGCCATTGCGTTGGCGCTTACTGCCATCTCGTCCGTGGGCATTTCGCAGATTGAAGCCGGGAACATCCCGAATACGGAGAGCGCGGAGTACCTGCCTCCTACATTGGAAGGGGCCGAGATGTGAGTTGCGAACTCACCTACCGCCGCACGTTTGGCCGCCGTTGTTGCAACGTCTGAGATGGCCACGAAGTGGGAGGCAACATCTTCAACACCAGCTTGCTCCAAGGCGGACCGGAACACCTTTTCAAGTGAGAGTGGCTCAATCGTCGTTCCAGACTTGCTTGAGAGCGCGAAAACAGCGTTGAGGAGATCATTGTCGTCTAGTACAGATCCGATTGTCCGGGGATTCACAGTGTCGAACACCCGGAGCCTCGGGGAGTTTTCGGATTGGAAAAGGGACCGAAGCACCTCGACAGTGAGGCTGCTCCCTCCCATTCCGAGGACGTTGAAGCCCGTGAACGAACCTAGTAGCTCGCGTTGGGCACTAGATGCGATGCCAGCACCGTCGTTGAGGGCTTCCGCCAGATCGAGCCATCCGAGCCAGTCGCCGCCACCTCCGGGTGATGCGGGCACCCAAAGCGACTCGTCATGTGCCCAGATGCGCCGAACTACGTCGGCACCGTCGAATTGGCTACCCGGCATCCGCGATTCGTTGCTGGACATGTGGCGACCGGGCGAACTGAGCTAGGTCACCTCTGCGAGGGATGAAACTTTCGACTCGATGCGAGCGATCAGGTTGTCCCAAGAATCGACAAATTTCTGCACACCCTCGACTAGGAGTTGGTCGGTCACTTCCTTGTAAGAAACGCCTTCTGCGGCGAGTTGCTCCATCTGCGAATCTGCTTCGTCGACGCCTACGGTTATCGCCTCGGCGACGGTGCCAGATTCAACCACAGCGTCTAAGGTGGCTAACGGCAGCGTGTTGACGGTTTCATTGCCTATTAGTTTGTCGAAATAGAGGGTTGCGGGATACTCGGTATTCTTGACGCTGGTTGATGCCCAAAGGGGACGTTGCGGTTGAGCGCCAATTGTGTTGAGCGAGAAGAATCGGCTTTTGTCGTTGAGGTCACGAGCGAAGAGCGACCGGTATTTTCTGTAGGCGAGTTTCGCGTTTGCGATGCCGATCTTTCCTTCGAGCGAGCTGCCAGGAGGCAACTTTTCGTCGACCAGGGTGTCGACTCTGCTGACGAAAAACGATGCGACGGACGCCACGGATGTTGGCGCGCCGTTGCCGTTGCTCGCGAATCGTTCCAGGCCGTCGAGGTACGCGTTGGCCGCAGCCTCGTAGGCTTCAAGCGAGAAGAGGAGGGTGACGTTGACGTTGATGCCACTTGCGATGAGTTCCGTGATTGCTGGGACACCCTCGGGAGTGCCGGGAACCTTAACCATCACGTTGGGGCGGTCGATCGCGTTCCAGAGGCGCATTGCTTCGGCAATCGTGGCTTCTGTGTCGTGCGCCAGGTGGGGGTTGACCTCGATCGATACGAAGCCGTCGCGTCGGCCTAAGCTGTCGTAGAGGGGCCTAAGGATGTCGGCGGCGTCACGAACGTCGTCGACCTCGAGCCGTTCGAACACGACGTCGGCAGCGCTACCATCCTTTGTGTACTCCGCCAAACGGTCATCGTAGACATTGCTCTCGGCGATTGCTCCGTCGAAGATCGTCGGGTTGGTCGTGATGCCTCGGACTCCCGATTGGACTAAGGCTTCGATCTCGCCCCCATCGATCATCGTTCTGCTGATTTGGTCGAGCCAGATGGCTTGTCCGATATCGGCTGCGCGGGTGAGGTTGTTGATTTTGGATTCGCCCATTTGATTGCTCACTGATTGATGTTTAAGTCGATTTATTCGTCGGATAGCTCAATCGGCACCAAAGTTTAGTTCTTCGATGGCGGTTACCTTGTTGAGTCGGCGCCGAAATCGCTCATCAGGCCCCATCTCGGCGGCTAGGAATGACTCGACGATATCGGTAGCGATTGCGTCGCCGATCACTCTTGCGCCGACGCAGAGAACGTTCATGTCGTCGTGCTCGACGCCTTGAGCCGCGGAGTAGCTGTCGTGGCACACGCTTGCGCGCACGCCTTTGTACTTGTTTGCGGTGATCGCGGCCCCGATTCCACTGCCGCAGACGATGATGCCTCTGTCGGCGTGATCCGCTTGCAAAGACTCAGCGACAGGTGCCGCGAGATCGGGGTAGTCGTCGTCGGGATCGTAATTATGGGCGCCGAGGTATATGGCCTCGTGGCCTGCTGCTTCAACGGCGGCGATGACGGCGGTGCGCAAGGGGAATCCGGCGTGATCTGCTCCTATCGCAATGCGCATATTGGTGGTGGCCGTCTGTGGTGGGATGAACTACGCGGTAATGATACAACCGCGGGATTTAGGGAGGTTATGCGGGTGTGACACGCAGGTTGTAGGATGCACCAAGTCCAAATGCATGGATTGGCAGCGTCGTTGCACGCTTAGTCCAAGCTATGCGTCGCGTTCCAGGCACGAATGGCCGACGTGTGAAGTGACGGAACCCCGCTCTAAGTGAACCAGATTCGGAAAAGATTCACTCGCCGAACACAGCCTTGCGAAGAGCGTCGTTTAGGCGCGTCTGCCAGCCCTTGCCAGTTGCTCTAAAATGCTCCGTTACGTCGGCGTCGAGACGAATCGAGATGAAGTCCTTAGTTGGCGATTTCTGCGGCCCGCGCGTGCGTTTGTATTGCTCTACCAATCGCGGAAGGACTTCGGCGGCAGGGCGTGCTCGATCGAACCATTCCTCATCGAGTTCAAACGCGTCGGGATCAGATGCGATGCCGGCTTCGATCTTGGCAGCTTCTTCAGGCGACGGGACCTCGGTGCCAGGTTTCATTTCAAATGTCGGCAACTCTTTCGACCTCCTTCGGGTGTGCTTTCCGCACGCTAATTATCCGGAGTTTCTCGCCACGGAGCGTCAACACAATGACGTGCAGTCTTTCGCCGACGTATCCGTATGCGACGTAGCGGACTTCGCCAGCGTGAGAACTGACATCGATGACGGCTTGATCCCATTCAAAACCATGAACGGATTCAAAACTCAAACCATGTTTTTGGAAGTTGGATTCGTTCTTGGCAATGTCCCACTCGAATTCCATATTTGATTATATATACAAATAACCGTTCTTCAAACGGAGGCAACGTGATGTATGGGATTCCCGAGCCCCGGGAGACGGGCAACTAGGTGCTACTTTGTACCCGCTGCTTCATCTAGAGTGCAAACGAGGATTGCGATGAATGGAGATGACGAGGTTGTTCGAGCATCCCTTACCCCAGATCCTTCGACGGGCTTCGAGTAGGCCGAAAATCATGCGGCCTTGTCGCAGCACCCCGCAACGCGGGGAGGATGACGAGACTTTCACCAAGGTCTCACTGCGCAGGAGGATGACGTGAGCGCAAGCTCAGCGTGATGCAGCACTAGCTCAGGATAACGCGGGCGGACTTAGGCCAGATCGTGCGATGGTTAGCCGTTGAGAACGCGTTTAGCCGCGGCAACGACGTTTTCGGTGGAGAAGCCTAGGTTCTCGAGCACCACGTCGCCGGGGGCTGATGCGCCGTAGGTGTCGATGCCTACTTGGGCACCGTCGAAGCCGGTGTAGCGCTCCCAGCCGATCGTTGTGCCTGCCTCAACCGAGACCCGAGCTCTGACGTCGCCCGGGAGAATCGACTCTCGATAATCGTCCGGCTGGTCGGCGAATAGTTCCCACGACGGCATCGAGACTGCTCGTGCGACGATGCCTTGCGACTGGAGCTCATGGGCGGCGCCGAGGGCGAACTGCGTTTCTGAACCGGTGCCGATGATGATGATCTCTGGCTCGGCGTCAGTATCGCTGATGATGTAGGCCCCTCGTTGAAGGTTTCCCGAAGCGCCAGCGCTCCCTCCAATGGCGGAGAGTTGGGGCAGATTTTGACGAGTCAGTATGAGGGCAGTTGGTCTTTGCCGATTTTCGATAGCGACGCGCCACGCTTCGATCGTTTCGTCAGCGTCGGCGGGCCGAATCACGGTGAGGTTCGGGATCATGCGAAGGCCCATAAGCTGCGATATAGGCTGGTGCGTGGGGCCGTCCTCGCCTAGTCCGATCGAGTCGTGAGTGAATATCCAGATAGCCGGAGCGTGGGAGAGGGCGCCGACTCTGATAGCAGGGCGCAGGTAGTCGGAGAAGATGAGGAATGTGGCCGCATAGGGGATAAGACCCCCGTGCAGGGCGATGCCGTTGGAGATCGATCCCATGCCATGCTCGCGGACTCCAAAGTGGAGATTCCGGCCTGACGGGTTTTCGGGCGAGAAGGAGCCTCGACCTTCGACCTCGGTGTTGTTGGACTCCGCAAGATCGGCAGAGCCGCCGATGAGCCTGGGTAGTTTGGGAGTAATGGCGTGTAGTGCGTTGCCGGACACGGCTCGGGTTGCGATGGGGGACCCGGTCGAGCCGGCAAGTTCGTTGAGATCGACATCCCAGTTTTCGGGAAGGTCGTTGGCGAGATCTCGGAGCAGGGATTCGGCTAGTTCGGGGTATTCGTTTCGGTACGCCTGGAATCGACCATCCCACTCGTCCTCTAGTTGCTCGCCTCTGCCAATGGCTAGGCGGAAGTTGTCGATGACATCGGACGGAAGCTCGAAGGGATCGTAGTCCCAACCGAGTTGAGCTCTTGTCAGCTCGGTCTCGTCGGCTCCCATCGCTTTGCCGTGAACCCCACCAGTCCCAGCCAAGTTAGGACTGCCGAAGCCGATGATCGATTTGATAGTTATGAGTTTCGGCCGTGGATCGTTGTCGTCGCAGGAGTTGAGCGCCTGGCCGATGCCCTCAAGATCATTGCCATCGGCAGTGCCAACGATTTGGAATCCGTAAGCTTCGTATCTCGCCTCAACATCTTCCCGGAAGGCTTTGTCGGTGTCGCCTTCGATGGAAATCTCATTGTCGTCGTAGATGACGATGAGCTTGCCGAGTTGGAGCGTCCCGGCGAGAGAAGCCGCCTCGGCAGCGACTCCTTCCATCATGTCGCCGTCGGAACAGATGGCGTAGGTGCGGTGGTCGATTACGTCGTGGCCGGGTCGGTTGTGGGAGTTGGCGAGGATCTTTTCGGCTAGAGCGAAACCGACTGCGTTGCCGAGGCCCTGTCCGAGAGGTCCGGTGGTGGCTTCAACGCCCGGAGTCAGACCGTACTCAGGGTGGCCCGGGGTTTTGCTCTGCCACTGTCGGAAGTTCTTGATCTCGTCGAGCGGGAGGTCGTATCCAGTGAGATGGAGCATCGAGTAGAGGAGCATCGATGCGTGGCCTGCCGAAAGAATGAAGCGGTCTCGATTGATCCATCCGGGATTCGAAGGCGAGTGTCGCAGAATCTGGGTCCATAGGGCGTAGGCGGTGGGAGCGAGTCCCATCGGTGCGCCCGGGTGACCGCTGTTGGCGCGTTCGACGGCGTCGATGGAGAGGAAACGGATGGCGTTTATTGAACGCCAATCAATATCGTTGCCGGTTCCGGGCAAGCTTCCTATGGCAGTGTCAGACAAGGATATTGCTTGTGCGATGAGCTGTCATAGGGATGTGAGGGATTGCCGATTAAGTGTCGGCACAAGATGGGATTCTATCCCAGATTGGTTGCTGGCTGTGCTGAAACGTGCCGTACCTAGAGTGTGTTGCCGGTCATCTGGGAAGGTCGCAGATGTAGGATGTCGAGATGGCGAATAGGTCGGCGATTCAAATTTGCTTGGGCACGGTGGGATTGGCTCTGCTGTTAGTCGCACTTGGGTGCGAGGGTGGCGAATCGGTTCCCACTTTGGCTCCGCCTGCGTCGCCTGTTCCTACCTTCACTGCATCGCCGACACCTACCCCGACGACGGAGCCAACGGCGGTTCCTTTACCAACCGCTGCCAGTACGCCGACGCCGTTTCCTACAGTAATAATGCTGCTCACCAGCACGTCCACGGCTATTAGCGTTCCAACGGCCGCCGCTACGGATACTGCTACGGCGACTAACACACCTTTGCCCACTAGCACTCCGACGCCCACTTCGACTTCAACGCCCACGTCGACGGCCACTCAAACTGCAACTGCTACAGCGACGAATACGCCGATTCCGCCGGCGACTAACACGCCGGTGCCGAAGACGGTTTGCGAGAATGGCATCGCCGTCGCTGAACCTGGCACCAATCCAGGATTGGTGAACGACTGCGAGATTCTGTTGGACGCCAGAGACATCCTGGCGGGAGACGCGGTATTGGATTGGAGTGCCGACCGGCCGATTTCTGAGTGGGAGGGCGTGGTGCTTGATGCAGAGGTGCCCAGAGTCCGACAATTGCGGTTAAGAGGGAGGGGTCTTTCAGGAATGATTCCGCCAGTCCTGGGCGGCCTATCAGGTTTGCAAGTTTTGGACGCCGCCAACAACGAATTGAAAGGGGAAATCCCCAGTGATTTGGGCGATCTCTCAACCGCGCGATATTTGTTGCTCGGTGAAAATGAATTACCAGGGGTAATCCCGTCCGAGTTAGGCCATATTGCACCGCTTTCGGTGTTGGATCTATCCTCGAATAACCTAGTTGGTCCGCTTCCTGCCGATATCGGCAGTCTCACAGTATTGTCCACGTTGGCTTTGTCTGGAAACAAACTTGCAGGCAGTATCCCAACCGAAATTGGCGAGCTCGAGTCTCTTTGGTGGTTAGACCTTTCGTCCAATCGTTTGACCGGCCACATACCAAAGGAGTTGGGCAATCTCCGGCTGCTTAAGCATTTGTATGTTCAAGGAAATGACATCACCGGAGAGATTCCCAGCGAATTGAGTGGCCTTGTTTATTTGACAGAGTTGAATCTATCGTCCAACTTAATAACGGGACCGATCCCATCCTGGTTGGGTGGACTAACAAGGTTGATGGGCCTTGATTTGTCAGGGAATGTGTTCAGAGGGAAAATCCCATGGGAGATCGGCGACCTTCCAGAACTTCGGCGGTTGATTCTTAACGACAACGAGTTGGTGGGAACGATTCCTTGGCAATTTAGAGGAATAGGAAATTTGGAGACAGTGCTTTTGTCTGGGAACGACGTTCGTGGTTGTATCCCCAAATTGCTGTCAATGGTTGCGCGCCACGATTTAGACACTTTGGGATTGCCCATATGCGCACCTCGACCGTCTTATTCCTTGGGGCACCGATGAGTTGTTTGAGGTCTGCAGCAACGGTATCGTGATCCCGATCCCAAATGCAAGGACGGAACTAGTGATGGATTGCATAGTCTTGCTAAGAGCGAGAGATCTTTTGGCAGGCGAGGCAGTTTTGGATTGGGATCCGGGCATTCCAATTGCCAAATGGGACGGTGTGTCGGTCGATGGCGAACCTAGTCGAATCCGCGCAATTCGCTTAGCTTCTCCATTCATCCGTATTCTAGGGGTCACCGAAGATCTCATTCGGCACCACAACGCGCTTAACGGTCATATCCCCACTAGCTTTGGAGACCTCAAAGGATTACAAGCGTTGGAACTTGGAGGCAACGCTTTAATGGGTGAGATCCCACAAGAGCTAGGGCTGCTCTCAGAACTTGAGAGATTGGAATTAGACGACAATCTGCTTTCTGGCGAGATCCCACCGAGGTTGGCTGATTTTTCGAACCTGCGGGTCCTGATGATTTCAGGCAACCAATTGACTGGTTGTGTTCCTAAGACTTTAAGTGTGACAGCGCGGAACGACCTATTAGACCTCGATTTGCCCAATTGCGAGCGGGAGCCTGCCGAAATCGAAGGTGTTGATAACCCCTTTTTGGCAGATTGTGCGAACGGTATCGTAGTGGTGGATCCCGTACTGAATCCTGGCTTGGTTAAGGACTGCGCAATACTTCTTGGTGGCGCGAAAATTTTGGCGGGTGAAGATTATTTGGGATGGGATGCACGAATTCCTATAAGCGAATGGAAAGGGATCAGTATTGGCAACACTCCGGCACGTGTACTCGAAGTCGATTTGTCCAATCGAATCTGCTTGTCTACAACGGTCGAAACACCGTTTGGAACGAACTATCGCAGTCGAAGTTGGAAACACGTTATTCCTCAACTCGGTTCTATGACGGGCAGGATCCCCGTCAGCTTCTCAGGGTTGGATGCATTGACAAGCCTAGAACTCAGGTGTCACCTGCTAACCGGCGAGATTCCATCAGAATTAGGTTCATTGACGAAACTTCGATTACTGGATTTGAGTTCCAATCGGCTGACAGGGAGTATCCCGCCTGAACTCGCCGATTTAGCAGCCCTTGGGAAGTTGGATCTCTCCACAAACGAATTGAATGGGGAGATTCCGGAAAAACTAAGCAGGCTGGCCCTCTTGACGACACTAAATCTTTCAAACAATTTCATTAGAGGTTCGATCCCCGGAAAGCTCGACGGGTTGACAAATTTGGTGCGACTAATCCTGAACAGTAACGATTTACGAGGTGAGATTCCAAGAGAACTCGGAGATTTGCCTCGCCTATTGGTACTGGACCTCTCGGAGAACCGGTTGCATGGTGAGATTCCGCGCGAGTTTGGTGAACTTGCTAAATTGCACAAGTTTCTGTTGTTCAACAACGTGCTGGGCGGCAACATTCCCGCGGAACTTGGAGGGTTAGAGAATCTGAAGGAGCTGAAACTCGCCTTCAACTTCTTGACTGGGTGCGTACCGGAGGGTCTTCTCGACGTTGAGCGGTCTGATCTTGATCAATTGGATCTGCCAACTTGCCCATCACAGATTGATGACAATCTGACACCCTCCGCGGTGGATGTAGAAGCCTGTGGGAACGGTGTCGCCGTGGGCGAGCCCGATACAAACCCGGGATTGGTCCTCGACTGCGCCACTTTGCTGAGCGCTATGCGGACCCTCGCCCCAGTGCACGGATTGAACTGGAGCACAGACACCTCGATAACCGGCTGGGAAGGCGTAACGGTAGACGGTGAGCCATCTCGAGTTCGGGGATTGGATCTCAACTTTCATGGATTGGTGGGTAAAATCCCTCGGATTTTCGGGCATCTGACCGAACTCGTGGACCTGGATGTTTCAAATAATGACCTTTTAGGTGAGATTCCGCCAGAACTTGGCAGGTTAGGCAAGTTAGAAACTTTTCGTGCGACCTCGAATGAGATTCAGGGCGAGATACCGGTGGAGTTCGGCGATCTTGGTAATCTCGTCCTTGTTGAATTGGGTTCAAACGATCTATCAGGTAGGATTCCGAGCGAGATCGGCCGTCTTTCAAGTTTGCAAGTGTTTTCCCTCCCCTACAACGATTTGACCGGGGAGATTCCCACGGAACTCGGTGGTCTCAAAGAGCTTTATTTCCTGTACTTGGGCGACAATCAACTGGTCGGCGAGATCCCCGAGGCTCTGTCTGATTTACCTCATCTCGAAGATCTGTCGCTGAGGAACAACATGTTGACTGGCGAGATCCCGCGCTTCATCGGCGAGTACAACTCACTTTGGGACCTCGATCTTTCTGGGAACCAACTAACTGGCGAGATTCCGGCGAACCTAGGTAATCCCTCAGGATTAACTTACGTGCATCTGGACGGCAACCGATTGTCGGGTGAGATTCCTGAGAGTCTCGCCGATCTCGGAAACCTTGAATACTTGCACCTGGCTGGCAACGAGTTGACGGGTTGCGTGCCCGCCGGCCTAGCGGAGGTGATGCAAAACGACCTCTACGAACTCGGTCTGCCGTACTGCGAGCCTTGACCACATTGGTCTGCACCTAAATCCCCGCCACCGCTAGCCTGACCGAGTAGAGCGAGGTATCGCCGGCTATGTAGAGGGTTTGGCGATCTTCGTCGCCGAAGGCGCAGTTGGCGGTGCGCTGCTCAGGGACTAGGATCTTGCCGAGGAGCACGCCTTCGGGTGAGTAGCATTGGATGCCGTCGTGAGCGCTGGTCCAGACGTTCCCATTGACGTCGCATCGGAAGCCGTCGGCGATGCCGGGTCTCACGACCGCGAAGACACGGAGATTAATCAAGGTGACACCGTCCGAGTCAACGTCGAACGCGACTAGGTTGCGGGGCTCTCCGCTGTCGGCGATGTAGAGGCTCTTTTCGTCGGGCGAGAAGGCGATGCCGTTGGGCCGATCCAGCTGGTTGACGACGATCGAGATGTTGCCCGTTTCAGGTTCGAGTCTGTAGACGAAGTTGCCGTCTAGGTCTGACTCCCTCGGATCGCCTTCCCTGTCGGTGAGTATGCCATAAGGAGGGTCTGTGAACCAGATAGTGCCGTCGGACTTGACGCAGAGGTCGTTGGGTGAGTTGAGTCTCTTGCCTTCGTAGGTGTCGACGAGGACGTTGAGAGTCCCGTCGTGTTCGAGTCTAGAGATTGCGTGACGCTGGTGTTCGCAGGTGACTATTCGTCCTTCGGCGTCGACGGTGTTTCCGTTGCTGAAGTGGCTGGGTTCGCGGAAGGTTGTTGTTTCGCCTGATTGAGGATCGAACTTGAGCACGCGGTTGTTGGGAACATCGGAGAAGACTGCGAATCCGGTTGACGTATCAGACGCCGGCACGTAGGTCGGCCCTTCGGCCCACTCGGTGCCCGTGTAGTGTTTTGCAAGTTCGACATCGTCGCCTCCGATCAGCGAAGTGAAGGAAGGGTGGACGACGACTGCTCCGGCGACAAGCTCGTCGTCGGTGCGGAACTGGTTGCGGGTTGGCCAGGTTTTGTTGGGTGCTGTTTTTGCCATGTGATCTCTTAGACGAATCTGGTTCGCATGATTTCGTTGCAGCCTTAGTTTAGGCGCAAACGCCAGACCGGTTGAACCGTTACATCGAGTTACACGGGGAGCGAAACATACCTATTAGCAGTCCGCTGTCGACAGTGCGTCGAGGAGTTCAGGCAAAGGCACGTCGGCAAGAGAGTCCAGTCGCATATCTGCCTTCTTGAACGAGAGGTCCTTCGTCATTGGGCCGGGCACTGCGATGCAATAAAGTCCTGCGTTCTTGGCGGCTTGGACTCCATGGGGCGAGTCTTCGAGCGCGAACGCCTGTTGGACAGTGACGCCGAGATTTGAGACGGCGGCCAGGTACGAAGCCGGATTAGGTTTGGTGCTCCCGACGTCGACGCGGCAGACGATGGTTTCAAAGCAGTTGGCGAGGCCGAGTCGATCGAGTTTCGGCAGAACCCACGATCTTGTGGAGCTAGAGGCGATGCCCACTCGCATCCCGAGTTTCTTAGCGTATTTAAGGTAATCGACTACGCCCGGCATGGGCGAGGCGCCTTCGAGCATCTCATGAAAGATTCCCAAGAGACGTTGTCGCATCTGGACGCGATCGACCGGCACTTTCGCTAATTCAGAGAGGTGTCGGTAGACGTCGAAATCCTCGTCTCCTCCGCCGACATGCGGCAACCAATCGTCGAGTCTAAGCTCCACACCGTGGGCTTGATAAATCGCTTGCCAAGCCTCGTATTCCGGCGTTTCGGTGTCGAGTATGAGTCCGTCGAAGTCGAAGACGATTGCTTTTATCTGGTTCATGGACTTAACAGGGGTGGGTTGGATTATTGATCGTCGACGTCTTCACTACGAGTTGGCCTCGATGCGTGCGGGCACGTCGCAGCACCCCGATGCGCGGGGAGGATGAACGGTAGTGGGGTCAGGATGGTGGACGACAGGAAATCTGAAGGTCCCCGGGTTTGGAATCCGATTCTTTGACAATCCCTCTCTCCTGAATCCTCGCCCATGAACGAGACCTTTGCGTAACTCCCAAATCAATTAACAGCAGGGGTAACGGTTGCTTTGTCGTTCCTCTGGATTCCCGCTTTCGCGGGAATGACGGGCTGTATTGCATAGGTCTCCCAAGAACGGAGTAGGGAACCGCTATGCCCCCTGAGCGCTCAGATCTATGCACCAGAGGCTGGAAGTGGCGCCTATGAAGAGACGCTGTCGGTCTGACATTCCGAAGGAGCAGTTGGCGGCGACTTCGGGTGTGAGGATTTTGCCGATTAAATTGCCGTTGGGGTTGAAAACCTGAATCCCATCACCGGCGGAGACGTAGAGGTTGCCGTCGGTGTCGCACCTGAATCCATCGGGCACGCCGGGCTCTATCTCTGCGAAGACGGTTGGGTTGACGACAGATTCTCCGCTGGGTGTCACGTCGAATCGCATCAGGCGGTGGTTCCGGAACTCGCCGTGTGTTCTGCCGGTGTCGCCGATGTAAAGGACGGACTCATCGGGCGAGAAGGCTATGCCATTGGGCTTGTCGAAATCTTCGGATACTACCGATATCTCGAGGGTGTCGCCGTCGACGCGGTAGACGCGGTTACGGTCTTGTTCCGGTTTGTCGCCATGTCCGAATTCGGGGTGGAGAAGGCCGTAATCGGGATCAGTGAACCAGATTGAGCCATCGGACTTGACGATTACGTCGTTGGGAGAGGTTAGGCGTCCGCCGGCGTAGCTTTCTGCGACGGGCACTAGTGAGCCGTCGTGTTCGAGTCGAACAACGGATCTTCCTCTAGTGAGGCACGAGAGCACCCTGCCTTCAGCGTCAACAGCGTTGCCGTTGGCGCAGTCAGACGGTTTTCTGAATATTCCGAGCCCGGAGGCTTCGTCCCACTTGAGAATTCTGTTGTTGGGGAAGTCGCTGACGATAACGTAGTTTCGCGAGGGAAGCCAGCAGACTCCTTCGGCGAAGACTAGATCGGTGCTCAGGAGCACTAGTTCAGGTGACGATCCCAGTATTGATTTGAACTCGTCGGAGTAGATCTCGAAGTTTAGGGACATTGGCGTCGGTTCCTGTCGTTTGAGCGGCTTGGCTCTGCGGCGCTGAGCGCAGTTTATCGCATCGCGTGACGTTCACAATCGGCTACTAGTTGGAGTTAGATGACAGGGGTTGTTTCCCATCCTCACGGAGTTTCCACGTGTTAACCTAGCGCGGCATAAAGCTAGTTCAGGCCAAGTTGGAACGAGGGAATTAGAGATGAAGATGTACATCGCAGGAGAGTGGGTGGATCGTGACGACAAGATGGAGGTCGTAAATCCTTTCACGGGATCGGCGTTCGATACTGTGCCGAGCGGGTCGGTGGAGGACGTCGCGTTGGTTGGTCGTGCCGCGGACGAAGGTCGTGCCCAGATGGCTCGTTTGACAGGCATGGACCGTTATGAGATCTTGATGCGGGCCGTAGAGTTGATCAAGGAACGCCGGGAGGACCTAGGTCAGACGATCACCGCGGAAGAGGGGAAGGTGATTTCCGAGGGTCGGTTAGAGGTCGACCGTTGCGTCCAGACGATGACTTGGTCGGCAGAAGAGGCCAAGCGACTCCGAGGCGAGACGATCCCATTGGATGCGTCGCCGGGTAATGCGGGCAAATTTGGCTTCACCGTAAGAGTTCCAGTCGGCGTAGTCGCGGCGATTTCACCATTCAATTTCCCTTTGAATTTGGTGGCTCACAAGGTGGGACCTGCACTGGCGGCAGGCAACGCGGTGATCATCAAGCCGGCGTCGGACACTCCGCTTTCAGCGTTAAAGCTGACCGAGATACTGTTGGATGCCGGAATTCCCGACATGGCGGTCCAGTGCATCACCGGTTCGGGAGGTTCGATAGGCGACGCGTTAGTGGAGCTTCCGAACGTGAGAAAGGTGACGTTCACGGGATCGAAGGAGATCGGCGAGCGGATCATGCGCACTGCGGGTTTGAAGAAGGTGACGATGGAACTCGGTTCGAACTCGCCGTTGATCGTGATGCCCGATGCCGACATGGACAAGGTGGCGGCAGCGACTGCCCAGAGCGGGTACGCGAATGCGGGTCAGGTCTGCATCTCGACCCAGCGTGTGATTGTCGAGCAGAGCACATACGGCGATTTTCTGGATGCTTTGGTTCCTAAAGTGGAGGCTCTTTCATTTGGCGATCCTACCGACGAGTCGATAGGGATGGGCCCGTTGGTGCGAGAGACAGACGCGGCTCGAGTGGAGGATTGGGTGCGTGAGGCCGTTGCCGGCGGTGCGCGCCTAGTTTCAGGCGGTGAACGGTCCGGCGCCGTGATGACCCCGACGATCCTTGCGGACGTTGATCCAAATTCACGGATTTCCCGTGAGGAACTGTTCGGTCCGGCAGTGGCTGTTACTCCGGCTCAAGACATCGATGAGGCGATCATGCTTGCCAACGACACCGACTTCGGGTTGGCTGCGGCGATCTTCACCCAAGATGTAGACAACGCGATGCGTTTTGCATTGGAGGTTGAATCTGGCAACCTCAATATCAACAGCGGGACTCAGTTCCGGGCCGACATGATGCCGTACGGCGGGTTGAAGGATAGCGGATTCGGCAAGGAAGGTCCTGCCTACGCCATCGATGAGATGACCGAGTTGAAGATGGTGGTCTTCCACTGATAAGTTTGGCGGCCTGTCAATCCAGCGCCTGTTTTGCCTGGCGGATCGCCGCAACGAAATATTCGCGTTCTAATTGAGCTTTTTCGGCTTCTTCCGGTTCACGGTTGATCGCGGAGACAAAAAGCGTGACGCCTGGCAGTGAAGCCCCAATGGTCGTCGCAAACTCGATGGGTTGGGACTTGGGCGCGACGATGAATATTGCGTCGCCGATCCGTAGCGAGCGGATGCCAGAGGATTCATCGACCCCACAACGAACCACGGCGTTTCTTCGGGTTTGAATGTTGCCGATAGTCTGCGCGGCCTGAGTCGCGAGCAAAACGCCCAGCGCCTGAACGTCGGTGGCATCGCGATTGGTGTGCGAGGGATTGGGGTTGTCGAGGTACCAATCGAAGGGGCGGACGTTCGACGATGTGCTTTGGATAAAGAGCGCCAAATCGACTCCAGACTGCTCCATCGCCCAGCAAGCGAAACCCGGATAGTCGGCCGTCCAACGGCCGGCTTCGCCGCGGATGACTGCCGGACATGCGAATCCGGCCGTGAGATTTAGCACGTTGTCAACAGCGTCTGTGATCGCGAGTAGGGGCAAGTGGTGCAACTCGTTTTCAACGTTGGATGATGGGCGACCGACTGAGTAGCAGTTCAGATTGGGAAGCGACGCCGAAGTCGAGCCAGCGGCGGCGGGTTGCAAGTTCGTCTGGGCGCTTAGGGCTGCCCCGGCGACGATGTCGGGCAAGTAGTTGACGTAGTTGAGATATTGGTTTGGAATGTCTGCGCCACGCCAGAGAGGAGGTGAAGTTCCGTTTCCTGTGCAGGCCAGAACCAAGTGATCCTCAGGAATCCCGGTATCGTGCGAAACCGTTTCGTAGATTCGGCGCTCCAGAATTGAGTCAATTCCCCAAATGTCGATCGAAATCAGAGCGGCACGCGTGCCGTAGGACTCGACGACTAGGGTGCGGACGAGTAGATCGTCATCTATTCCTGTGGATGGACGGTCTGAGAACTCCGGTCCGCTGATCAAGAATCCGACGGCGGGTGTGATGATGGCTCTCCCGACGCCTGATCGCAGGAGGGGTGTCGAATCGTCGTTCATGGTTTCCCGATCAGATGATGCGATAAGATTCCGTAATCGTTAGAGAGTACTTCAGAGGGTTCACAGGCAGATGTCTCCAAAAATTTCACTAATTGGCGCTGGCAGCGTTGTTTTCGCCAGGCGCCTTCTGCAGGATGTGTCGTGTGTCCCTGAGCTTCGCGATTCCGATATCAGTTTGATGGACATTGATGAGGAGCGGTTGGAAGTGATTGGTCACTTCGCTGAGAAGCTGTTCGCCGAGGTTGGCTCGAAGGGTTCGATCGAGACTACGACGGATCGCAGGCACTCCTTGGCTGATGCCGACTACGTCTTAACGACCATCCGAGTGGGCGACACTTACGAGCGCGATATCGAGATCCCCCTAAAGTTCGGAGTTGATCAGGCGGTGGGTGACACAGTGGGTCCCGGAGGCGTTTTCAAAGCGCTGCGAACAGTCCCGGTGTTGATCGACATCAGCCGAGACATCGAGGATGTGGCGCCGAATGCGACGTTGTTGAACTACACGAATCCGATGGCGATGGCTTGTTGGGGCATTACCGCTGAGACGACGGTGCCCACGATTGGGTTGTGTCACAGTGTGCAGAGAACAACTCAAATGTTGGCTTCTTACATCGGCGCACCAGACGGGGAAGTATCGGCTTGGGTGGCGGGCATCAATCATTTGGCGTGGTTCATGCGATTTGAGAGAAACGGTCTGGATGCCTATCCTGCTTTGCGTGACGCATTGGACGATCCCGAGATCTTTTCACTTGATCCGGTTCGCTTCGAGGTGATGAAACACTTCGGCTATTTCGTCACTGAGTCAACGCGTCACATGTCGGAGTATGTCCCCTATTTCCGCACGGAAGAGTTGGTCATTGAGGAGTTCAAACTGAATGAGATCCGCCAGGACCTCGACCGAAGAGTTAAGCGCGTAGATGACCACTACACGATGTTGGAGCGTGATGCATATTCAGACGATCCAATCAATCCAGTACGATCAGACGAGTACGCGTGCAGGATCATGGAGGCGATGGAGAGCGGGGTGAAAACCGTGATCAACGGGAATGTCCCCAATGATGGTCTAGTCGACAACCTGCCTTACGGTTCCTGCGTAGAGGTCCCAATTCTGATCGATGAATTGGGTTTCCATCCCATGAATGTCGGCGAACTGCCACCTCAGTGCGCCTCGCTATCCCGAGCAAATATCGCTGTGCAAGAGATGGGTGTCGAGGCGGTGTTGAACCGGTCACGCGAGTCGGCATTTCATGCTGTGGCGTTAGATCCTCTGACGGGAGCTGTTTTGTCGCTCGAAGAGATTCGGTCGATGTTTGATGAGATGTGGGCGGCTCATGGCGATGAGTTGCGTGAGTATTCATGAGCGCGTCGGTGACGAACGGAGGTGAGCGGATGCGCGCTGCGCAGGTATTCGGAGTTGGCGACATCAGGTTCGTCGACGACGTTGCCATGCCTGAGCCCGGACCTGAGGATGCGTTGATCGACACGTCGATGGCCTCTATCTGCGGTTCAGACCTACACATGGCGGGTATGGGGTGGCAGATGCCCGACTATCCTGCTCCTGCTGGACACCCGGGTCATGAGGGTCTAGGTGTTGTAATGGAGCCGCCAAGCGAGTACCCGGAGCCGTTGTCGGGAGATGTGCTCGAGGAAGGCGACTTGGTGTTGACCGTGCCCCATATCTGGGACTCGTTGTGCTTCGCAGAGTACATGAAGGTCGATGCCAATCACCTATTGAAGTTGCCTGCCGGCGTGCCGATCGAGCATCTGCTAATGACACAGCAGCTCGGGACTGTTGTATTCGCAACTCGACGGCTGCCGGAGTCGTTGGAGGGGTACACGTGCGCCGTGATCGGGCAGGGGAGTGCCGGCCTTTTCTGGGACTTCGTGTTGAAGAGGCGGGGTGCTTCTAGAGTCATAGCGGCGGACAGGGTGAAGTACCGCGCGGAGCTCTCATCGACATTTGGCGCTGATGAATCGGTTGTCGCCGAAGGTGATGACTTGAACGAAGCGATTTTGGACTTGACTTCTGGCGAAGGACCCGACTTGGTGATCGAAGCGGTCGGTTCGACGCCTACGCTGAGCCAAGTCTTCCAAATTGTGAAGCCGGAAGGCACATGTGTGCTCTTCGGTTTGCCTGAGAGCAACGACCCGGTTCCGTTCGACTACACGGAGATGTTCAAGAAGCGAGTCAACGCCTACACGATTTTGGGCGCGCAGGAGGAGCCAGGTCTAACGACCTTCAGGCGCGCGTTGGCGTTGATTGCCGAAGGCGAGATCGACGTTTCGCCGATCGTCACTCACTTAATGCCGATCGAGGATGTGATGCGGGCTTTCGAGCTCGCGAAGTCGCGCACCGACGGGGTGATTAAGGTGGCGTTGACGTTCTAGGCGTAATCCTGGGCCTGTTTCAACCGAACATCGTACGCCCTGCGCTGAGGGATTCGAAGAGGGGTGCCTGTGAAATCCGTCCGTCCTGAGCTTGTCGAAGGGCGGGAGCCGGCTTCATGGTTCGACAAGCTCACCACGAACGGTAGGGTCAGCTCGCCACGAATGGTGGGAGTCAGCTCACTACGAACGGCAGGGGGCTCTCGCCGCGAGCGGGTCAGCGTTCCGTTCGTCCTGAGCTTGTCGAAGGGCGAGTTCTCGCACCAATCTACGACCTCTGTAGTCCGTCATTGCGGCGGAGGCCGCAATCCAGACGGCCGGATATGTCCCCAGCTTAGTAACGCTGATCGAAATCCACCGTTTCAAACTTGAATCGCTCGCGTCACGAACGACCATCTTGCCCTGCCGCCCCAGATCCTTCGACAGGCTCAGGATGACAGCAGCTTAAGCAGTGGTCTCCTGCGCGGGAGAGGGTACGGACTTCGACACTCGACCTTTACTCTTGCGCGGACACTATCCTTTCGGGATTGGAGTGTCCGCCCGTCGAGCGAATTGGGTTTCGCGATCCCGCCGCCTAGTCGTAGTGGTAGCGTTGCTCGCGCCAGGGATCGCCGTACATGTGGTAGCCGTAGGCTTCCCAGAATCCGGGCATGTCGCGGTCGATGAATCTTAGTCCTCGAACCCACTTGGCTGATTTCCAGAAGTAGAGATGGGGCACTACCATTCTGACGGGCCCGCCGTGCGAGGGCTCCAACGGTTCGTCTTCGAATGTGTGGGCAAGCATCGCTTTTCCGTCGACGATGTCTTCGGTTGGCAGATTCGTGGTGTAGCCGCCATCGGAGTAGGCCATCGCATACTCGGCCGGGGGTTCGTCGAGACCTGCCGCTTCTAGGAAGTCGTCGATCGTGACGCCTCGCCAATCGGTGTCGAGTTTCGACCACTTGGTCACGCAGTGGATATCAGTGTGAAGATCGGTCTGAGGTAGAGCTAAGAACTCATCCCAGTTCCATTTCGCGAGGATGTCTTCCCCGTACTGGATCGTGAAGTTCCAAGTAGCGGTATCGACTCGAGGGGTCGGCCCTGCGGACAGCACGGGGAATCCTCGTTCAAGATATTGACCTGGTGGAAGTGGTTTGGCGCCTTCTTCCTGTTCCTGCCGTCTGCCGCCGAAAAAGCCTCGACTGATGATGCTCACTGGTTCGATCTCCTCTATTCCTGAAACCGTTTCCCAACCTCTCACGGACGCACATTATCTTATACGCTGGACGCTGTGAGACGGTTCTCCGAATCGGCTCTGAAGGGATCTGATGAACACTGTGCAAAGGGGATAAATCATGAGGTTGGAAGGCAAGAAGGCGATAGTGACGGGAGGCGGCACCGGTATTGGCGAGGCGATATGCAAACGGTTTGCAGCAGAAGGCGCTGAATTGGCGATTGCGGAGCTGGAAGATGAGAACGGTCAATCGACGGTCGACGACATCAACAGTAGCGGAGGCCGCGCCAAGTTCATTCACACCGACACCTCGGACTCGGGGTCAGTGAAGTCGATGGTTGAGACGGTTGTCGAGGAGTTCGGGCAGATCGACATATTGGTGAATAACGCTGCGGCGTTTGTTTTTGGGAAGGTTGAGGATGTAACTGCTGACGATTGGGCGCGTGTGTTCGGGGTTAACGTGATCGGATATGCGAACTGCGTCAGAGAGGTGCTGCCTTCGTTCCGGGAAGCAGGGAAGGGCACAGTAGTGAATATCGCTTCGGTGAGCGCTTTTATCGCACAGCCGGAGTTCATTCCCTATAACGCGTCGAAGGGTGCCGTTGCTCAATTAACGCGCTGCTTGGCGATGGATCTTGCGCCCGAAAACATCCGTGTAAACGCCATCTGCCCCGGTTCGATCAAGACTCGAGCGACGGACATGCACATTGCGTCGCTGGGTTTGGTGCCCGATGAGGCGTATGAGGAATTTGGTCAGGACGCTCTGATGAAGCGGATGGGCGAACCCAGTGAGATCGCCTCGGTTGCGGTGTTCCTTGCGTCAGACGACGCGTCGTACATGACAGGCGCGCACGTCATCGTAGACGGAGGTATGTCGATCGGGTGAGGGGGGCGCCGCCCACGTACTTTGGCTCCTCGCCCAACTCTCCTGTGGAAATGAATACTGCCCGGTTTAGGCGGCTTACCAGCAATTACAATCCAACACATCGCCACTCAACACCGTTGTGACATTTGCGGTCTCGTGTTGTGCGATGTTGTCAGTTGGGCGACTGGGGTTGCATTGAACCTATCATTCGATCGCCTATGGGCGAGTCGGCGAATGCGGTATGTACGGATTAGCGACAATGAGAATGTACGATCATGTCAGTCATGGGAGTACATCCGTCCAAGGTGACGATCATATTTCGCGTTTATTCTTGATAATGCCCTCGCGTGGAAAGCTTAAAGTGGCTTCTCGCGACGGGGCGTAAACGTGGGCAGTTTAGAGATTCGCTGTTTGCGTGCCTCTCGGGGGCAAGTGATTGAGATACCCAATATAAAGATCGGCGAGTTAATGCTTTCAACATGTTGAACGCGGATTCCATAAAGATAGCTGTCGTTGAGGCCAACGCTTTCCTTCGAGACGGTTTGAGCATCTTCCTCAACAACGAACCAGACATGGAAGTGGTCGGCGAGTTCGGAACAGCGGCCGAAACCGTGGCGGAAGTGGCCGGAATTGATCCCGACGTAATAATCGTGAGTGCGACTTTGCCTGACATGACCGGCTATGAGGCCTGCATTCAGGCTGAGGGTGTTTCTCCGCGATCCCGGCAGATAATGTTGGCGGATGGGATGAACGGTCCGGAAATAATCGCTAGCATGATGGCAGGTTGCGCTGGCTTCTTGCCGAAAGATGGGCCAAAGTCAGATCTACTTCGTACGATCCGTGCAATCGGCAGGGGAGAGATGCTGCTGATCGCCCCGGTTGCAGAGCGCGCCCTAAGATTCCTCCGTCACAACCGGAGATACGTCGATGTCGGCCGTCTGACGAGTAGGGAGCGTCAAGTCATTGCATTGGCCGCATCCGGCTTAAACAACGCAGACATCGGAGCCCAGCTCTCGCTCAGCCAACACACGGTTCGGAACTGCCTTAGCAACATCTTTTCAAAGCTGAATATTTCCAGCAGATCCGAGCTCGGCATCTTCGCCACTTTGTTCGGAATGCTGGACGATGAAGATTTTTAAACTCCACCGCTAGCAACTCCACCCCCTTCAATCTCGGAACCGACTCTTCCTTCTTACTTGACGGGAGAGTATCCCTTATTGGCGGCTCGAAGACGTGAGAAAGACCGAGTTGTCAGTTGTTAGTGAATGCTCCGTCTTCGCGGCTCAATCTTGGCGACCAGCCACGTGGGTCGACGATGCGTTTCTCGGCTACGTCGAGGTCGAACTCCACCCCTAGGCCTGGAACGTCGTGGCAGAACGAGAATCCGTCATCCCAACCGATCTGCTGAGGGAAGAGGTCTGTGGCGAAAGTTCCCGGAACTCGTGGCATCTCCTGCACTCCGACGTTTGTGGAGGCCATGCTGAGGGACACGCAGGCCGCTGATGAGACGGGCCCGAGCGGGTTGTGGGGCACGATGTCGATGTAGTGAGCCTCTGCCCAATGGGTTATCTTTAGCGCCTCCGTAATCCCGCCAACGATGCAAAGGTCGATACGGGCGTAGTCGATCAAGTCTTCTTCGATGACCTCGCGGAACGGCCATTTTGACGCCCACTGCTCACCTGCGGCAATCGGCAGGTTTATCTGACGTCGGAGGTTTCGGTACGAGCCGGGATTCTCGGATCGGAGCGGGTCTTCGATGAAGAACGGCTTGAACGGCTCAAGGTCTTTGCACATCTGGACGACGTGGGCCGTATCGAGCCGCGTGTGCACGTCCAGACAGATCTGGATATCGGATCCCACCGCATCTCGAACCGCGCCCATCTGCTCGACGGCCATGCGCATCGACTTGACTGGTTCTAGCGTGGCTGTTGCGGGTTTGCCGGAAACGTAGTCGCCGATAAGCGGAGTGGTCGTGGGCTGGCCGAATCTGACGAACTTCCACCCGTCATCCACGTGCTTCTTGCAGTTGTCGACGAGCGATTCCAGTGTCGAACCGTCACAGTGAGGATAGGAGACTACCTTGTCTCTAACGGGTCCTCCGAGAAGTTTGTAGAGAGGCATGTTGACGGACTTGGCTTTGATGTCCCAAAGCGCGATGTCGATCGCACTGATTGCGCACGAATAGACACGTTCGGCCGGGAAGAAGAGTCCCCTAAACATGAGTTGCCAAAGTCGCTCCGTTTCCCAAGGATCAGAGCCGACGACTACCTCGGAGAGGTGCTCGATGGCCTGGCCTATCGCCCTGCCTAGCCGTGCTACTCCCACTTCGCCAAGACCGTGAATCCCGGCATCAGTGTCGACTCGGACTATGTAGTAGAGGCGGCCGTCGTCGTCTGTGACGGGATAGGGCGTTATCTTTGTGACTTTCATTTGTTGGGCCTCCGAGCGATCTACCAGTTTGTGAATGCGCCGTCGTTGCGCCTCAGCTGCGGAGTCCAACCGTGGGGATCGACGACGCTCCGTTCCGCCACTTCCATATCCATCTCGACGCCGAGACCAGGTGCGTCATGGCAGAAGGAGAATCCGTCCTCCCAGCCAATCTGTTGCGGGAACAGGTCGGTTGCGAATGTGCCTGGCTGCTTGGGCATCTCCTGCACTCCGACGTTGGTCGATGCCATGCAGAGGGACACACAGGCCGCCGCGGAGACGGGTCCGAGCGGGTTGTGCGGCACGATGTCGATGTAATGTGCCTCGGCCCAGTGAGTGATCTTGAGGGCTTCGGTTAGACCTCCGACTATGCACAAATCGATGCGCGCATAGTCGATCAGATCCTCTTCGATTACCTGTCTGAATGCCCACTTTGATACCCACTGCTCACCCGCTGCGATTGGCAGGTTGACCTGACGCCGGAGGTTTCGATAAGAGCCAGGATTTTCGGATCTAAGAGCGTCTTCGATGAAGAAGGGCTTAAACTCCTCCAAGTCCTTGCACATCTGAACCACATGAGCAGTGTCGAGGCGGGTGTGCGCGTCTAGAAGGATCTGGATGTCGGGTCCCACTGCTTCTCGTACCCGCCGCATCTGCTCGACAGCGAGCCGCATCGATTCGACCGGTTCCAGAATCGAAACTCCGCTCTGTTCGAACCTGCCGGAAGTCTCAGGTTGACCCCATCGAACGAATTTCCAGCCTTCCTCCACCCTCTCTAGGGAGTTTTCAACTAATTCATCAGTCGTAGCGCCTTGCGTGTGAGGGTAAGAGACTACCTTGTCTCTGACCGGTCCGCCCAGAAGCTTGTAAACAGGTTTGTCGACGGATTTCCCTTTGATATCCCAGAGCGCGATGTCGATGGCGCTTATGGCGCAGCCGTAGACCCGGTCGGCGGGGAAGAAGTTGCCCCTGAACATCAGTTGCCAGAGGCGTTCCGTTTCCCAAGGATCTGAGCCAACGACCGCCTCTGCCAAGTGGTCGACGGCCTCCATAATGGCGCGCCCCATGCTGGAGGTGCCGACTTCACCTAGTCCGTGGATGCCGGCATCGGTGTCGACACGAACGATGAAGTAGGTTCGCCCATCGGCGTCTCGTACTGGAAGGCTGCGTATCTCGGTTACTTTCATTGGGTATTCCTGCTTCTATGCTGGAGATGCTTGTATATGTTCTCACGTCTATGCAGCACGCGTGAACGGGAACGCGCCTTCACGGCTACCTTGAATCTGTATCAGGAGCCGCGAAGCTAACATGAGAGTTGGCCGAGACCACGAAGGAGCGTGATTCATGGGAACGACAAAGTTAATCTTCGGATGGTCGCATGTTGTGTTAGCCGTTGCGGTGGGACTCCAGTTCGTCGCCAGTCGATCTACGACGATGACGCAGTCAGCGATGTGTGGGTGGTTCTGAACTGGTTGATGGCGATCGGGGTGATTTCGGCCCTGGTGTTTAGTTACCTGCAATGGCGCAGCGCCCTAAAGTCCGACCAGCTTGAACTGATTTCAGCGAATGTGATGATGATTGCGTCAGTCGTGCTGTTTCTGACTTACTTCGAGCAGTGGTTCAACTGGACCGTGTTCAAGGATGCGAGCGACGAAGCTGCCAGCTTCAGGCTGCTGCTTTGGGTGTTAATCGATGTGCTGTTCGTGGTGGTCAATGGTGCGGTGGGTATCCGGTTGCTACGCCGCGATTGACGACTAAATCAAACATCACTGGTTAATGGGACGGCTCAATTTGCGCCGGTTGAGATGCCTGCATGTGTGTGTATATCCCGGCAATTCCCGTCTGATGTAAAGGCTCACCAAAGTCTTTATTGCTAGAGCAAGAAAGGCGGAGGTGAATTGTCGTTAATGCACGGTTGAATGGTTTGGTAGAGGACGGGCGCGTTCGAAAGGGATGTTGTTGTCGTCTTTGGTGCCGAGAAGCTCGCCCTCGGTAAACAACGGTAGGATTCCAGGGCGAACTTCGTCTGGCGCCCGAGGCCCAAATGTCGAGTGATCCGGGTACCTGGACCTACCATTTTGTTGTTTCTGATTTGTTAAGGAATTCTCGGGATATGGTAAAGTCGCCTCAGGAAGTAAGGCAGATTCGTATCTGCCGGCCTAATCAAGGAGGAATCCGTAATGGATGCGATCAAAATGTTATTCGGCTGGATACTTGCCATCTTGGCCTTGTTGGTAGCAATCCAGTTCCTTGCTGCGCCGATCTACGATTCGGAAGCGGCAGCAAATGTCTCGGAGATTCTTGACTGGTTGATAGCGATCGGTGTTATCGCTGCCGTAGTGTTCGGTTACTTGAGACTGAGCGGCGGCGGCGATTCGGACGCCAAGTCTGCCAGGCGAGAGTTGACAATATCGGTCGTTCTGGCACTGTTGTTCCTCGAGGGCTGGTTCGGCGGGACGTTGTTTGGTAGCTCTAGTGGGTCCGCTCGAGATCTGATCGGGATCATCGTCACGGTCATGTTCGTCGCGGTTAGCGGTAACGTCGGACTACGCTTGCTGCGCTCGTAGCACCAACTGATTAGTTCGTTACAAACGATGTGAGCGAGGCGCGACTGGTTTCCGTGTCGATATCGGAAATCAGTTGCGCCAAGTTGGCAGTCCTTTAGGTCCTCTTCTTTACTCGCCTCCCAAATGGAGGCGAGTACCCCTGTTTCTTACAGTCGGCGTAGCATTCGAATCCGAACCCGCCGATCGGGCCGAATCACGCTGTGTGGGTCTAAAATCGAAGCAGATTTCGCATAAATGTCCATGAGCCGAGGGAGCCAACAGTTATGGCTGAATCACCTTCTACATTGCGTGAGTTCGCGATCGCCAATCCAAGCGGAGGATTCGACGGAGCCGATGATCTAGCGGCTTTGCTGGGTGCTATCGGGACCGCGGGCAAATTCATCTCTGCGGAGGTGAACCGGGCAGCATTGCGGGACATCTTTGGTGCCGCAGGTTCGGCGAATGTAACTGGCGATGAGCAGCAGAAACTCGATTTGATTGGCGACAGCGCCGTTTTGGAGGCTCTGGCGGCTACGGGGCTGGTTTGCGTGATGGCGTCGGAAGAGAACGACGGTTTGATCGAGACCGGCGCCGATATTGAAACGGCCTTATACGGTGTCGTCTTTGATCCGGTCGATGGATCTAGCAATATCGATGTAGCTGCTCCGATCGGGACGATATTTGGGATCTACAAACGGGAAGAAGGCTCATCACGTGCCGGCGAAGAGGTCTTGCTGAAGCCAGGGCGGGAGATGCTGGCCGCGGGGTACGTGCTTTACGGCTCTTCTACGATCTTCGTGTACACGTCGGGATCTGGAGTCCATTTCTTCACGTTGGACCCGACAACCGAAGAGTTTTTGCTTACTGATGAGAATGTGACGACTCACGGCTCATCGCATGTGTATTCGGCGAATGAGGGCAACTCCGGGAGGTGGAACGATCCTGATTTGAGTTGGGTTTCGCAAGTGAAGTCTGAAGGATATTCGGGTCGATATATAGGTGCTCTGGTGGCGGACTTTCATCGCAATCTTCTCAAGGGCGGCATATACGCCTATCCGGGTGACAAGAGCAGCCCCAGCGGGAAGCTCCGGCTGCTGTTTGAGTGCGCGCCTTTGGCGTTCGTAGTCGAACAGGCGGGGGGCGCGGCGAGCGACGGGATTACACGCATTTTGGATCTGCAGCCTGAGGAGTTGCATCATCGGACGCCGCTATACATCGGGGCTGCAGACGAGGTGGCGCTGTTAGAGGGGTTTCACAAGGAGTGAGGAGGAACTAGCGAGCGGGTTGCACTTGCGTTCGTCCCGAGTCCGTCTAAGGAGGAGGCCGCGGGTTCATGGTTCGACAGGCTCACCACGAACGGGGTGGGGCTACCACGAACGGTGTACGGACACGGCGAGAACGGGGGGTGTGCCACTGCGAACGGGGAAGGGCCATCGCGTGCAGTAGGCCTCCACGAATTGAGGCGGTTGGGTGGGTGAAGGCACATGAGGCTACACCCCGTTCGTCCTGAGCCTGTCGAAGGGCGTGGCAGCGCGTGGAAATTGGATGCTGTGAGCGTCCCCCTCACCTCTTTGCGCTGTGCGCAAAGGTTCTGTTGATGTGGATGCATCGGCCGCGCCACGAAGCTCTTTCCGCTTCGTCCCTCGGAGGGGCGAGGGTACCCGCTCGGCGAGCGGGGTTGACATTTGAGATTGCCTCCCGTTCGTCCTCCCCGCGCAGCGGGGTGCTGTGGAGGTGAGCATGTTATGCGCCCACCCCGCAGCCTATCGAAGGGCGCGGCGGCGTGTGAAATTCGGATGCTCCGAACGTCCCCCTCACCTCTTCGCTCTGCGCCATGTCGTAGCCAGTAGTTACTCAGCATGGCGTCCTTTGGATGGCGCAAAGGTCCTGTTGATGTGGATGCATCGGCCGCGCCACGAAGCTCTTTCCGCTTCGTCCCTCAGAGGGGAGAGGGGTTTCCGTTCCTCGAACGGGTGGGTCCTGGTTAGCCTTTACATCAGGCCGCGTTTGCTGAATAGTTCGGCTAGCTTGGTGATTCCGTCGTAGTTCTTGTCTGGGGTTTCGAATGCGAAGCACAATCGAGCGCAGTTCTCGCCATCGCCGTTGGGGGCGAATCCGACACCACCGTTATAGCCGACACCTTCTTGGAAGACTTCGTCGCGGATCGCCGTTATGTCAGTTCCTTCGGACATCGTGAGCCACGTGTAGCAACCGCCTTCTGGGCGTGACCAAGTGGCGCCGCACTCGGTGAAGTGTTCGGTCAGCCCACGGTCCATTGCATCGCGCTTCTGCTTTAAAAGCGGGTTGAAGCGTGCCCGGTGGTCCTCAAGGTTGTTGCGTAGGAATCCTTCGATGGCGTAGGCGGCGAATTGGTTGGGTCCAGAGCCGACTTTGCAACTGGCGGCCCGGCGCAGGACTTCAGGGGCGGCCGTGATGTATCCGAGCCGGAGTCCCGGAGCGAGCAGTTTCGAGAACGAGGCGACGTGTATGACGATGCCTGAGTCGTCGAGTGTGCGGAATGCGGGTTGCACTTCACCTTCGAATCGGAGGTCGACGTAGCAGTCGTCTTCGAGAATCGGGACACTGTGCTTGTGGGCGATTTCGAGGATTGCTTCCCGCCTCTCAAGGGGCAGCGTTGATCCGGTCGGGTTCTGGCTCTCGGGGATCGTGTAGATGAGCTTCGGCTTTTCGCCCTTCTCGGTGAGGTCAATGATGAGTTCGTCAAGTGCTTCAGGGATAATGCCTTGGTCATCGAGAGGCGTCCCGTATACCTTGTTGCCGAATCTCTCTAGTTGTCCGTAGGTGCCGCTATACACGTACCACTCTGTGATGGCGGTATCGCCAGGGTTTGTGAGCGCTTGGATAGCGAGGCTAATCGCTTCGCCTGATCCGGCCGTGAGGATGATGTCTTCGGGGTCGACTTTGAAGTCGCGATCGTATTCGAGTTTCCACGATGTGTATTCACGAAGTTCGATCGATCCTTGGGGGTGCGGGTAGTAGGCCATGTGTTGCGCCACTTCATCGCCGCGGGCATCCATGGTTGTTTGTAGCGCAGATATGAGACCATCCATCGGTGATGTCTCGGGCGCGGGATAAGCGACTGCGAAGTCGTACTCCGCGTGCGCAACTCCGCCCATCGGGTTGTCTTGCGAGCGCTCGGAGAACAGTCCTTCATAGCTGAAGCGTGTGGAAGTTGCCATTTGTTTATCTCTTTTCGTGTGGATCGGTCGCCGTTCACGTAGTTTACGACCGAAAACGCCGAGGGTGCAATTTCTCGATAGACTACGGGCATCGCGAGTGGAATCTCGCCTCGTTCAACAGCGTGAGGTCAATCAGTAATGCGTGGACTTAGATTTTTGGGCGACCGGCAGTCTGAGGTGATCGACTACCCGGACGAAGCGCCGGGCCCAGAGTACGTGCTGCTAAAGATGCATGCTTCGGGAATGTGTGGATCGGATCTGAAGAGATACCATGCGCCGACGTCGGATTTCGCAGGCGAGCCGATCAGGCCGGGTCATGAGCCTTGTGGCGAGGTCGTGGAGTTAGGGCCTGGAGTCGAAAACCTGAGTCTCGGCGACAGGGTTTTGCAACACCACTACGAAGGCTGTAGAAGGTGCTACTTCTGCAGATCGGGGTGGACGCAACTTTGCAAGTCGGAAGGACGGATGATTCACGGTGGCACGAGGCACGGTGGGCATGGGGAGTACATGATCGCGCACGCGTCTTCGTGTATACAGATGCCGGACGACATTAGCTACGACGTGGGCTCTTACTTGGCGTGTGGCGCCAGCACGGCGTTTCACGGGTTGAAGAAGCTGCAGATATCCGGGCTAGACACGTTGGCGGTGTTCGGTGCGGGTCCGGTGGGCTTGGCGGGCGTGATGTTCGGTGCTGCGATGGGCGCCCGAGTTATCGCGGTGGATATCTCTGGAGAGCGGTTGGAGATGGCCAAGGCTGCCGGCGCTTGGGAGGTGGTAGACAACTCTGATGGCTCGGCGGTCGAGCAGATCGTTGATCTAACCGGCGGGCACGGCGCGGATGCGACGATGGAAGCGATAGGCATTCATGAGACTCGCCTGGCGGCTGTGCAGTCGACTCGGATATTCGGCAGGTGCTGCTTCGTGGGTGAGGGCGGTGACTTCCACGTGGAGCCGAGCCCGGATATCATCCACCGCCATCTCACGCTGGTAGGTTCTTGGACGTTCAGCACTTTTGGCTTGGAAGAGGCGGCCGAGTTCACATCCCAACGCAATGTTCCTCTGGAATCGTTGATCACTCGCACCGTGGGGATGGAGGAAGCACCGGCTGCGTACACGGAGTTTGACCAAGGCGCACCGGGCAAGTTCGTGATTAACTGCGCGTGAGTCTTTCGGCGAATCGTGGAGGAAGGCGCGGAGTCCAGGGCGTCGATGCTTGTTAGTTTCCGTAGGATGCATCGTCCGTACGTCCCCCTCTCCTGAATCCTCTCCCACGGAGGGGAGAGGGTACACGTCCTGCGGACGTGTTTGAGGTTGTCTGATTGCCTCCCTGGGAGGACTATTGCCAGACCTCCGTCGTTGCGGCGGGGCCGCGATCCAAGCTGCCGAGAGCGCGTGGAAACTCGGCGTTACCGTTTGGGATCGGATGGTTTAAGCGTCCCCCTCTCCTGAATCCTCTCCCACGGAGGGGAGAGGGAGTCCGGTTACTCTGTCTTTTCTCTAGGTTCCCGCGTTCGCGGGAATGACGGGCTGTTTTGCAAAGGTCTCACGAAGGGGAGAGGGTACCCGCTCTTCTAGGGAATTTGTTGGTCAGCAGGGTCGCCAGGTGGAGAGAGCCGTAATGAGCTGAGATAACGTCACATCCGCATGATTTGTGGGCTGATGACGTGCTGATCCGTTAGCGCTTGGTGTGGTAAGATTAGCAATTGGATGTGGTTGTGAGGCGGGATTCATGTGGAGTCCGATTGTTCGTAAAACTTCATCGCTAATCGCGTCGTATTTGAGATACAGAGACATGCTCTGACTGGCATAATTTGGACTTTCCCGATTGGCGATCCGTCGTCACCCAAAGCACTTCAGTTCGCGCAGTCAGCTTTTATTAATACCGATTTGGCGTGTAAGCGCCTGCCACTAGAGCTAGCCCACTCCTGCCCATCATTGATCATTGCCCGTTGAGCGGTTATCGCGCTGACAGCGAACAATAAATCTTAAACACAGAGATTCTCGAAACGAATCGAAAGGAACTTTACGACTTGGTAAACAGCGAAATCCGTGATCTTGGCGGAGTTTCTACGGCGGACGATCCGATCGGACCATCGACGGCTGTCGATGCGACGGTTGAGGATGAAGAGGATGACGACTTGGCGCAAGACGACGGTACTGGAACCGACTCGGCGACGGAAGAGATTTCCTTCGCCCGTCTGACATCTGATTCAGATGATGAAGACTCGGGGTCGATTGATGGTCAATCCCCTGCGGGGTCTTCGGTGCTGGACGCTTGGGAAGCCGCTCGTGACGATGCGGCAGAGCAGGACGCGACTCCCGTTCTGACCGAGGATCCGGATGCGACCGAAGACAACGTCAGGATGTATCTGCGTGAGATCGGCAAGGTCGATCTTTTGACGAAAGCAGATGAGGTCGTTCTATCGAGGATGGTGGAGTCGGCGGTTTGGCTCGAGCGTATCGAGTGGGGTCTTCGCGGCCTCGTAGACATCCCTAAGAATCGCGAGCAGCTTCCTGACGAAGCTCCTCCGGTCGACGCTGTGAGCATCGTTGCTGTAGTGTTGCGTGGTTTGGGCAAGTTGGCGCCGGTGGCCGACCAAGTTGCGACCTTCCTGGGCAAGCCGCGCCCGGTCACCTTGGAGCAGCTTCTGATCGATGACGAGATCAGGGAGTTGATCAATGGTGCCCGCGATGTAGGCAAGGAGACTCATTACGAAGTGCTGCTCCGTTACTTGAGCGATACTTTGCCGATTACCGAAAAGACGGATATCTTCACCCTCTATGGTGTTGACGACTCGACCGCTCAGAAGGGTCGGGGCAAGAAGGCCAAGGCCGACAACACCAAGGAAGGGCGGATGAAGAAGATCACAGAAAAGGCTAGTCTGCTTACCCGCGAGCTCGCCGCAAGATCAAATCTTCTCCCTAGGGATCTTGGTGTCGCGATGCCAGACGATCTTCTACTTTCAGACTTGGTTCACGAGGATGGGATTGAGCCTTGGCACGAGTCGTACCTCGAGGATGCATCAGCAATTCTCGAGTCGCACCTCGCATTGGTCAGACGAGATGGTGACAAGTCGCGTCTGCACTTGGGACAGGCGAACTTGCGTTTGGTGGTCAGTGTCGCGAAGAAGTACACAAACCGTGGTCTGCTGTTCCAGGACTTGATCCAGGAAGGCAACATCGGTCTCATGCGTGCGATCGAGAAGTTCGATTACCGCAAGGGTTACAAGTTCAGCACTTATGCGACGTGGTGGATCCGACAGGGTGTGACGCGAGCGATCGCAGATCAGTCTCGGACGATCCGCATACCTGTTCATATGGTTGAGGCGTTGAACAAGGTTCGGCGCGCTTCAAGGGAGTTGGCGCAGGAGTACAACCGCAAGCCAACCATCGAGGAGATAGCGGACCGCGTTGCGATGACGATCGACAAGGTTACCGACGTTTTGAAGAACGGCCAAGAGTTGATGTCGCTCGAATCGCCGGTTGGTGAAGAGGGTGACAATGAACTCGGCGACCTCTTGCCCGACCGCGAGGCGGAGGCCCCGCCGGATGTAGCGGCGCGTCGTTCTTTGCGCTTTGAGGTGGAGAAGATTCTGGGTTATCTGGGCGAGCGTGAGCGCGAGGTGATTCTTCGCCGCTTTGGTCTTCGTGATGGCGTCGAGCAGACGTTGGAGGAGATCGGCGAGGAACTGGATCTCACCCGCGAGCGAATTCGTCAGATCGAACGCACCGCGTTGGCGATGCTTCAGCGAAACCCAAAGATCCGCGAGATGAAAGAGCTACTCAACTAGCTTTTTTCTGTCGCCGAACTATTTGTTTAGGCGAATAATCCATTCCGTCAAATTGACCGAGTAACAATGGCTGCCGTTTCGATTCAAGCGAAACTCAGATCTATCTCAGGTCGGGCACTTGATCCTCTACCGCATCGTGTCCGTTGCACTACACCAAACTCCCAATTGGTGGATCTTCTTTCCGTTTGGGTACCCTTTGCAATAGTCCAAACACGAACGGGAGAAGCGGACTCCCCTCTCCCCTCCGAGGGAGAGGACCTTTGGAGATGCGTATGCTTACGCAACTCCAAAGAGGTGAGGGGGATCGACGACGTATCCCTTTCCAAACTGCGCCGCCAAACTGGGTGAAGCTCCCGGCCGTCTGGATTGCGGCCTTCGTCGCAACGACGAGAATCTTGCAAGATCTCCCCTAAGAGAGAGGAGTTAGTGCCTGCACCGAGCAATCGGGCAAGCTCTGCCCATGCTCAGGGGGATCGACGACGCGTCCGCGCGAAGAGGTGAGGAGCCCCGTCGGCTGAGCGGAGGTTGCGGGGTCATGGTTCGACGAACTCACCACGAACGGGAGAAGCGAGCTCACCACGAACGGGAGAGACGAATTCACCACGAACGGTGGAAGCGAATTCACCACGAACGGGAGATGCGAGCCTGCATTCCAAGCGGTTCGGGCTACGCAAAACTGCCCTCTGTTGAGAACAATTACCGCCACGACAGGAGGATCAACCGACGGGTTTCTTAGCAGATTGCCCGGTGTGTACCATTTGATTGCGCTCGCCATCTGTTGCGTGCGTTGGTTTGGCTGACAACCGAGGTGATCATGGCAGACTCCAACAGGGTTCAATACAAGGCAAGCGGCGAATGGGATGATGTGTTGAACGACGAGGCTAAGTCGTTGATAGCCGGTTTGCAGAGCGAGTTTGCAGAGCGCGTGGCGGGCGTGAGAGAAGCCCGGTTGAGCATGGTGGATGGTGCCGTGAATCGTGGAATTCAACCTGGTCATTTGCCGTCCAGCGCTGCAACGAGCGAACCTTGGGTCGTCCCCGACATGCCGGATGAGCTCCGGAATCCGGGTATCGAAATCTCCGGGCCTGCCCATATGACCTCGATGTTCATCAACGCTCTCAATCCCGGTCCCGAAGGTGAGCGTGCTGAAGGCGATTTGGATGATGACGAAGACTCGGCGAGCCACTTACTTTCGGACTCGCTGCTTGCGGCTCGCAATCGAAAAGGCGCAGTGGACCGCAGTTTGAGCTTCACCAATGAAGCGCGTGGTCGTCACTACGAGATCGCCGATGGTGAGATTCCGTTCTTCATGCACCGCGATCGCGGGCTGCATCTGGATGATCCCGATCTGACCGTCGATGGCAAGCCAGTTTCGGCGACGATTCTTGGGACTGCGTTGACTCTGTACCACGCTGGCCAGGCCCAAGCGGAACGAGATCAGGGCATCTACTTTTATCTACCCAAGACGGAGTCGCCAGAAGAGGCGGCGCTTTATCGAGACATATTCGCCGAGTGCCAGAACCGGGTGGCAGGATTGAGGGACGCGACCATCCGAGGCATTTTGCTGGTGGAGTCGTTGCCATTGGTGTGGACGATGGAGGAGAGCCTTCACGCACTCGGTCCCTACGGCGCTGGATTGAATGCCGCTCGTTGGGACTTAAAGGCATCGCTGTTGGAGTATGTGATGGCGGATGCTTCGAGCGTTTGGCCAGACAGGTTCGATGTTGCGGTCCCAACTACGCCGTTCATCTCAAACATATTCAGGCGATTGGTGGCTATCTGTTTGAAGCACGATGCTGTGCCCATCGGAGGCATGGCAACTGCTCTGCCGCATCGCGACCAGGAAGTGAACGAAGAGGCAGGCTCGAGTGTGCGAAATGACAAGATCTGGGAGGCGAATCAAGGCTTCCTGCGAGCGTGGGTCGCTCACATCTACCACATGAAGTCGGCAGGTGATCCCTTCAAGGAGCTGCGAGCCAGCGGTTGGGTACCGAGCGAAGGAATGCACGATCCTGACAACTATCCAGTGAAGATCGAGACCCCAGAAGGCGTGGTTACGCAAGAAGGCACGCGTCAGAACGCTCGGACTCTTATCGAGTACGTAGAGGGCTGGCTTGGGGGTCGAGGCGCCAAGGGCATCGACCGATTATCCGGAAGGTCCGGTAGGCGGCCAGCATTGATGGAAGACTTAGCGACGGCGCGGATATCAGTGGCTCAGATGGCGCAGCGAGTGGTGCACAGCGCGGTGGCAGAGGATACGGGAGCGGCGCACGATCTTGCGCTATTGAAGTCGATCATGGTGGACGAGGGTGAAGATATCATCCGCTTGCTAGGCAATAATCCTCCAGCCGATGCGGTGCAGCGATATCGAGATGCGGTGAAGATTTCCATGCAGTGGCTTCGCAACTACACGGAGTTCAACTTCAGGTCACTAGGTTCGTACAGCCGGTCTGATTTGGCGGTGATCTCAGCATCGGCCGACGCGATTTAGGGTCGTCGTGTTTCATTAAGCGGAGGCGGTTGTGGTGGAAAATCGATAAGTTGGTGACACTCGTTGCGGGACGTCGTGGCATTCGACGTTTGACGATAATCGGTGCCGGACGACGTTGAGTTTTTTGCGGGGGATTTGACTAGTGGTTCGGTCTGACGACTCGCTAGCCCTAGATTTTTCGACGGGCTTCGAATAAGCCGCAGCTCCCCCTTCGCAGGGAGGATGACGGATTGTCCTGATTGGTCATTACGTCCTAACCCTCTCATGGGCTCAGGGTGAGTGGTGATCTACCGCCTTGAACCCTTCGCTCTCAAAAAAGCTCAAGGCAAGCTCTGATTCCTGTCATCCTGAGCCTGTCGAAGGATCTGGGGAGGGGCAACGCTGCGAGTGTCAGATTCCGCGGTAGTTCCGGTTCGTAATCGGATTCATTGTCGTTTCCCCCTCACCTCTTTGCGCTGGTGCGCAAAGGTCCTGTTTGAAGCGGATGCATAATCCACCCACGAAGCTTGATCCGCTTCGTGCCCTCGGAGGGGAGAGGGTACCCGCTCCGTCGAGCGGTCGCGAAGTTTTGCGAGGGGTTAATGGTGGGGAGAGTTGAACCTCTTTTTGGATGGCTTGGTTAGCGCGCAAAGTTCCTCTCCCTCGGAGGAAACCTTTGCAAAACTACGTCATCCTGAACCTGTCGAAGGATCTGGGGAAGGGCGACCCGCGAGAGTCAGATTTTGCGGCTTTTCCGGGTTGTAATCGGATTCATTGTCGTGTCCCCCTCTCCTTAATCCTCTCCCACGGCGGGGAGAGGGTACCCGCTCGTCGAGCGGGTGTGAAGTTTTGCAGGTGCCTAAAGGTGGGGAGAGGTGAACTGCCTTTTGGGATGGCTCAGTTAGTGCGCAAAGGTCCTCTCTCCCTCGGAGGAGACCTTTGCAAAACGAGCCGTCATTCTCGCGTTCGCGGGAACCCAGAGGAAAGACAGTGCAACCGATTCGGTGACGCTTCTCAGACGGGAGTTCGTCCGATTAGAGATCTGATCGGTGTGTCGATCCCCCTCACCTGAATCCTCTCCCCGAGGGGGAGAGGGGACACGCCCTGCGGGCGCGTTTTAGGTTTTGCGAAGGTCTCTCGGAGGGGAGAGGAGAGCAGCCGGTTGAGCTACATGGGCAAGGCGCAGTTGCGTCATCAAGAGCGCGAGCAAGCAGCCGGATTCAAACAGCAGAGACGGAATCCAATTCCTTCCCCCAGGATCGGCGGAGTGGATCCTGCGCCCTCCGCCTCGGTTCGGCAGAAGAAACCTACTGGCCGGGGAGCACTGCGCTGGATAGCACCTCTGGTGACGCCTCTAGCGACGGTGCCATCGATGGCATGCGACCTCGCTCGTCGATCGAGCTGGCTACTTCGGGGTTCTGACCGGCTGATGGCCATTGACCTCGTAACACGGCGGCGACTTGCTGGGATGCACGTTGGCGGGCCAACCATGCCGAACGAGTCGATGCTCCTGCTGAGTGGGGGGCAACGATCACGTTGCTCATCTTCAGCAGCGGATTATTAGGGTCGACCGGCTCTTGCTCGAAGACGTCGAGGCCTGCGCCTCGCATCTTGCCTTCATTCAACGCTGCGATGAGGTCCACCTCGCGTACCACGGCGCCGCGGCACACGTTTACGAAGAAGGCGGTCGGCTTCATGCAGTCGAAGTGCTCTTTCCGGATCATGTGGCGTGTCTCTTTGTTCAGCGGAATCTGAACCGAGACGTAGTCAGATCGCTCGAACAGTTCGTGTAGCGAGAATACTTGCTCGACCGCGTACTCTTGCATGATCCAAGGCGGGCAGTAGGGATCGTAAGCGATGACCTTCATCCGCCAGCCGCTGAACATCTTGCGGGCGACTTGACGACCGATATTCCCTAGTCCAACAACGCCCAACACCTGCTGGTCGATCGGTTCGATGGGAAGCACATCTTCGCGTCCCCACTTGCCAGCTTTAACGTTTTCGTTGAACTGGATCAATTGACGGTTCAGACAGAGGATCATCGTAACCGCCTGGTTCGACACCTCTTCCATGCACATGCCGGCGCCGTTGGTGACGATGATGCCCATGTCGTTGCAGGCATCCGTGTCGATGTGATTGAAGCCGTGCGAATAGACAGCCAGCACCTGTGCCTTCTCGGCTGCTCTGATCACCTGCTCCGAGCTATAAGGCGAGGTGCGCATCATGAGAGCATCTGCGTCGCGCACAAGCTCCATCGCCTCGCCCTCGGATTGTGGATTCCCGTGTACGAACTCCACATCCAAGTCGGACATCTCTGCCCGTTCGTAGTCGAGGGGATCGCTCTCGTCGATACCCATTACCAAAACTTTGAACTCTGCCATCGTTAATCGATTCCTTTCAGAGATTTACAGCGCTTTCACGCCAATTCGATTTCTTTTGTGTTTTATCCGCCTCTTTGCGCCATCATCACTTCCCACGAGATCGGATCTTTCCGAGGTGGTGCGTGATGTTTGACGTCGGGATTGATAAGCGACATTGGCCAGTATCCGTCAGCGACACGAATAGCCTCTTCGCCTAACTGCGTATTTGCGCGCTCCCATGCCACCTCGCTGTAGGAGGCGTAGTGGTTCGTTACGCTGACGTTATCCATCTTCAGCAGAGGGCTGTCAGGATCAACTGGCTCTTGCTCGAACACGTCGAGGCCTGCACCGGCGATCTCGCCGTTCTGGAGCGCTCTGATTAAAGCAGCTTCGTCGACGACGGGTCCGCGCGAGCAGTTTAGGAAGTACGCGGTCGGCTTCATCGCAGAAAAGAACTCATCGCTGAACATGTGGTGGGTGCCTTCGTCCAAGAAGACGTGCGGAGAAACGTAGTCTGATCGCTCCGCAACCTCTTTCAACGTCGACACGATCTCGACGCCGTACTCCTTCGCATCCCACGACGAGCGGTAAGGATCGAACGCGATCACTTGCAGGCCGAATGCCTGCGCCTTTCGGGCTACGGCGCGACCGATGTTACCTAAGCCGATAATTCCGAACGTCTGGCCCAAGATGTGACCCATCGGAGGCAGATACTGCCGCGTCCATTCGCCATTCTTCACCAACTTGTCGTGGAGCACGAACTTTCTGGAGCAGACCAAGAAGTGCATCATTGTCTGATTGCTGACTTCCTCAGTTCCGAACGAGGCTGTGTTCGACAACACGACGCCATTGACTGAAGCGGTGTCCAGATCCATCCCGTCGTAGCCGTGGCCGAATGAGACCAGGCCTTTGCAACGGCCATTGTTGCCCATGTGCGAGAAGAGGTCCGGCGAAAAGCCGTGGCCTTGGTTGATGGCCACGTCGGCATCGCGCAGCGCTTCGATCAACTCGCCATCGCTGTTGCCTGAGTAAGGGACGAATTCTGCGCCGTAGCTCCGGGCAGCCCTCGATTGCTGCTCCGTCGAACTGGCGTCGTGAGTGTCTCCGCCCGCCGGTCCCACATAAAGAACTCGAAGTGTGTCATCTGCCATCTATTGGCCGCCTTTCGTGACTTTCTCTGTCATTTTTATTCTTGGGTTCGAATGTTGATTCAGCTTGCGGTGACTACGCTCTCCGGTGCTCCGCCTTGCCAAACTCGATCCATGTTGTTGAACGCGAATTCGACTCTGCGCGGATACGATTCGTAGCTCTTGCCCGCAATGTGCGGAGCGACAACCACATTATCCATCTTCAGCAGCGGGTTGTCGGGATCTACCGGCTCCTGTTCGAACACGTCCAATCCAGCGCCCCAGATGACGCCGTTGTCGAGCGCATCGATCAATGCCTCTTCGTCAATCACTGGGCCACGGCACGTGTTGATGAGCAATGCCGTGTCTTTCATCAGCGAAAGCTCGCGCACCCCGATCAACTTTCTCGACCCCGCGTCCAAGTTGGTGTGGAGCGTTACGATGTCGGATTCACCAAGCAACTCGTCCAGATCTACACGCGTCGCGCCGAAATCCTCGGCTTTGGGAGACGGAACAATATCGGTATACAGCGTGGTAGTGTCGAAGCCACGTAATAGGCCGGCCATCGTGGATCCGATCCGACCCGCGCCCACAATCCCGACGGTCTTTCCGTAGAGCTCGCGAGAGTTGTAGCCATCAACTTCGGGTCGCATCCACGTCCCTTCGCGAGTGTCGTTGTGCGCGACCGGCAAGTGACGGTGGCAGGCGAAGATCAGCGTCATCGCAAACTCGGCAACTGGCACGGCATTTGCACCGCCGTTGTTCGCCACCGGGATGCCCATCTCGCCGGCCATGGCAAGGTCAACGCCGTCATAACCGGCGGAGCACAGCTGCACTAGTTTGGTGTTTTTAGCCGCCGAGAGGATTTCATCCGACACGCCGTGTCCGAAGGTCAAGATGAAGTCTGCTTCACCCGCAACCTTCAACGTGTCATCGATGGGAGTTTCTTCCGAGCAGACCGTAAGATCGTAGCCATCGGGGCTCATCTCTGCCGCCATCTTGAGGAGTGGCAGGGCAGGGCCTGATAAGACGAGAACTTTGGGCATTGGTAGGGGTCGACCTCTATGATTCTGCGTTAATCGCTTTGTGAGTGGGATTGCGTTGTACGCATGTCTACTATATTGGAAACTCATGGGTAAGCGCGATCAGTTCTCGACACGGTATCGACCCGTCAAATCAGACCGTTAAAACTTCATCCTGATGGAAGCACTCCAAATCCTCGAAACGCTGTGCAGTCAGCCCACCGTCTCTTATCACGAGCACAGCGTGGCCAGAGAGATCATTCGAGTGTGCGAGCTTAACGGTTTGTCAATCGAGATCGATCGGTGGGGCAACTTGATAGTCGATATTCCGGGTTCGGATGACGACGCCAGGCCTATCGCCTTCGTCGCACACATGGATCACCCGGGTTTCGAGACGTTGAGCGTAAATGGCGACGGAACGATCATCGCCGTTTCACACGGCGGGATGGCGCCGGCGGCGTTCGAACCAGGTACAAGAGTCAAGATCATTCAACATGAAGGTACTCGAATCGATGGTGAGGTCATTTCCTGTGACTCGTTGAGGACGTCTCCTGATGGAAGATTCGCGTCGGCGGAATCACTTGTTATCAAGCCGGCCGAGAAGGTAAACCATTTTCCGGCACCCGTGATTCTCGACCTCCCCGATTTCGCAATTGCCGGAGACTTCATCAGTGCACGCTCCCTCGATGATCTCGCAGGCTGCGCAACGATTCTCTCGGCGCTGATTGAGACTGCGCGGTCGAAATCGAATTCGGGCCGAGTGCTGGGCATCTTTACTCGATGCGAAGAAGTGGGCCTAATTGGCGCACGTCTCATTGCGGAGGACGGTACTGTTCCTCGAAACGCGATCGTCGTCTCGGTCGAGACGAGCCTGAAAAGCACGGTGGCCCAACAGGGTGGGGGAGTGGTGATTCGAGTCGGTGATCGATCCACGACATTCGACAACGATTCCGAAACGATGCTTCGGGCCTCGGCAGAAAAGTTAATCGCAAAAGAAACTGAGAATTTCAAGGCTCAACGGGCTTTGATGGGAGCAGGTGGTTGTGAAGCCAGCGCATTCGCCGCTCATGGCTACTCAGTTACCGGAACTTCATATCCCCTCGGCGCTTGGCACAATCGAGAAGAAGACGGTACGATCGCGGCGGAATACATATCTTTGGATGACTTCAGCTCAGGCGTTGCGCTCATCACGGCGTCGATGGGCCACTCGGCTGCCGATGATCGGCATCCCAGTACGTTGGTTGAACATCCTGAACGGGAGGCGGAGCGATTGAAGGAGTCGATAGACGGGTGGGACACATGACCGCGTATGACCTCTCGATAGAATCGAATCGCTGAACGCGAATTGCAGTTATTCACGCGTACGCTGAACCTATGCCCACTGTTGACGGCAGTTATCTCATAGCCCGAACCCTGAAAGAGGAGGGTGCCGACTGTCTTTTCTATCTGATGGGCGGTCCCAACTACGAGATCGTCAACAACTCCGAAGATCTCGGAATACGCACGGTTGATTTTCGGCACGAGCAAGCTGCCGCGATGGCTGCCCATGCCTACGCAAGGGTCACCCGAAGACCGGGTGTCACAACCGCAGCATCTGGGCCCGGCACTCTGAATCTCCTCACTGGCATCTACAACGCCTTCGTAGATTGCGCGCCGATGGTCACTCTGGGTGGAGCAGGACCGTTGCGAGACATCTATCGCGACGGCTTCCAAGAGGTCGATCTGCCCAACATATTCGCACCGGTCTCAAAATCAGTCATTCGTCCGACCCACGCTCAACGACTCCCGGAACTCATTTCAACCGCATTTAGGACCGCCACGAGTGATCGTCCAGGCCCGGTCTACGTCGAGTGCAACGAAGACATTCTCTACTCAGAGCTCGAGGAAGACGCGGCAGACCCACCGATCCGGGCAAAGCACATCGCGAGACCCGAGGGCGATTCTGATGCGATCAAAGACGCGGTGAAGACGCTGTCCGAAGCCAACAGGCCGATAATCTTGGCCGGCAGCGGTGTTTGGTGGTCGGAAGCATGGGAAGATCTACAAGAGTTCGTAGATCGAACCGGCATCCCCTTCTACACGACGCCCATCGCGAGGGGTGTGATTCCTGAGGACCATCCGGCATCGTTTCCAGCTGCGCGTTCGACAGCTTTCCGCGAAACCGATGCGGTGTTGGTTTTGGGCACACGGTTCAACTGGATCATGACGTTTGGACGTCGAATCTCCGAGAGCGCCAAGATCATCCAGGTCGATATCCACGCCGCCGAGATCGGGCACAACCGTTCAGTCGATGTAGGGATCATTGGCGACGTAAAAGCGGTGCTGACTCAACTAAATCGAGAAGCATCGGCGCAAGGCGTCAAATCCATCGCGGAGTCGGAATGGTCTTCGTATTTGGGTGATATCGAGATGGACCGTCGCGATCGCTCGAGCCAGATCGAAAATTCAGACCTATCGCCGATCCATCCTCTCCGCCTCTGCAAAGAGCTCCGAGAAGTGATGGATCGCGATGCGATCCTGACGGTCGACGGCAACGAGATACTTCACTACGGCAGGCAGTCGATACCTACCTATGTTCCTGGCCATCGATTGAACTCTGGCGCCACCGGATGCATGGGGGTCGGACTTCCATTTGCCATCGGTGCCCAACTCGCCAAGCCAGACGCCCAAGTCGTTGCGCTTCACGGCGACGGCTCGCTAGGCATGAACATTCAAGATTTTGACACCGCGGTGAGATACAAGCTTCCGATCGTCATTGTCGTCTCCAATAACGAGGGCTGGACGGCTCGAGTCGAAGGCGTGAGGAAGCCAGGACGGGAACTCGGATGGACCAAGTTCGACGAGATTGCGAAGGCACTGGGTGGGCATGGCGAAGAGGTCCGTGAAGCTAGCGAGATCAGACCGGCCCTAGAGCGTGCCTTCGGCGCCGGTGTTCCGGCAATCGTAAACGTGCACACAGATCCAACCGCGAGAGCACTGTCACGCTTCGTGGGATCAAAGATGGAGTGAAACCACAGGGTAAATAGCAGGACGAAGTCGCATGGCCGAATCACCAAAGATGAATACCTACATCATGCTTTCCCGGTTGACAGAACGCGGGCGGGACCGCGTGAGAAGCCACCCGGAACGAATCTTGGAAGTAAACCATGAAGTCGAGCAGCGAGGCTGCGAATTGGTTGCTCAGTTCGCAATAATGGGTGACTTTGACTTCATAACGATAATTAAGGCGCCGGATAACGGGGAGATGTATCGCATCGCCACCGAACTAGGGGCTCGAGGCACAATCGAAACGACTACTTACACCGCAATCCCGACGGAAGAGTACATCGAGATCATGCGCACCAACGGCGTGTAAATGGCTGAAGGCCGCACTCGTCGCCACATTCTCTTATGACACCTGAGCAGACCGAACGAAGATCGATAATCATCTCGATCGTCGCCAGCCTGTCTTTCGGGGTATTGGGCGTGTTCATCTCGGTATTCAGCAACTCTGGCGCCGTGTTTCTCGATGGCGTCTTCTCGTTGATATTCGGCGTTGCGGGAATCTTGACGCTCTACATTTCGCAACTCGTCCAGAGGCCGCGTGACGAGCAGTACCCGTTCGGGTATGCGCAGTTCGAGCCGATGCTTAATCTCTTCAAGGGCACGCTCATCGCGCTGGCGCTTCTATACGCCGTATGGACAGCCATCACGACACTTATCACGGGCGGACAAGAGGTCGCCGCCGTGGGTGGCATCGCCTACTGCGCGGTTGCGGTGCTCGGCGGCGTGGGCGTGGTGATAGTGTTACGCAGGTTGAACAAGACCTCAAGATCTCCCATCGTTGAAGTCGACACCCAGAACTGGACGATTGACACGGCCATCAGCGCTGGCGTCGGTATCGCATTCATAGCAACGCTGATAATTCAAAACTCTCAATGGTCGGACCTTGCGGTCTATGCAGACCCCATCATCATGCTCGCCATCGCAGCTATCGCCGTGCCCCAACCGATCCAGACGATCCGGAAAAACTGGGGACAGCTAATGGGGAGAGCGCCCGACCGAAAACTCCACGCCAGAATAGCGGCCACTGTCGAATCAGTTCTACAGGATGTTCCCCACACCGAGATGCATATGCGAATGACAGAGGTGGGGAGGTACCTTTACATCCATATGTACGTAATCGTTCCTAGAGAGACCGATGCGCCGATTGACGTGCGCGTACAAGATCGTATGCGCAGACGGATCTACGACCGGCTTTCACCGGAGTTTCGCCATCTCGCTATCGATGTCGGCTTCACTACGGATGTGCGCTGGGCGCAGAGTTCAACGCCGTCCGAGGAACTAGAGACCGTATATCTCGCGGGCGAGCTTCAACGAGACCAAACCCTAGCCAACTCCGATCAAAATTGAAACTCCGCGTCAATATCTTCCTCACCGTGACGGCGTTGCTTGGCTTGGCGGCTTGCGGCACGGTCGGCAGTTTGGCGACTCCTACTCTGGTGCCTGAGTTCGAGCCCGTCCCTACCTCAACTCCTACCTTCACCGACTTGGCTAAGGCGGAGATTACCGAGCTTTTCAACAACGAGGTTTCATTCCTCAACGGTGGCGAGTGGGAAGCCGCTTATGCGATCTGCAGCCCGGACTATAGAACGCGGCGAAGCGAGTCGCGTTTCGAGAACGACGTCACGCAGGTTTTGAGCCGTTACGACGTCTCGCCGACTACGCTCGACGCGAGGAATGTGACCGTCACCAAGGGCCGAGACGACCGTTTCGATCTCTCATACGCCTCGTACATTGACGGAAGATTCTCGCAAAACGTGAGCGTCGGTGGGGCGTACGTCTACGTCAACGGCGTCTGGTACGACGACGGAGCGCTCTGCCGGTAAGTCTGAAACCTACTTGCGGTCTCACTTTGGGTATTCCGGATGTGAAGCATCAATCCAGACGTCTTTGAACCTGGATCCGTAGTAGGTTGGCGGGTTGTAACCCTTGACCCAGGGTTGCATCCAAACTGTCGTTTGCTCAATGGACCAAACGAGAGGTATCGCGAGCGCATCTGTCAAGACAAACGTCTCGATCTCCCGGTACTTTTGTAGGCGGGTAACTTCATCGCTTTCGGACGCCGCATCGCTTAGCATGCGTTGCAATTTCTCTGATTCGGCCGACGCAGCATTGTCCCCGAACAGGTTTTCAAACACTCCGAGAATAGCGTGAGGATCGGCGTATCTTGGCGTCACCACTTTATGCATCATTTGGAGTTTGCCGGACTGCAGCCAGTTTTTGTAGGTGTCGGTTCCCACTTCGTCGTATCCAAACTCTACATTCAGCAATTCTTCCCATTGGGATGTCAACGCGGAGAACCATGAGCCTAACCCAACTCCCTTGAGAACCAGACGAAGTTTGATCTTTTCACCATTACTGTATTGCTCGGTAATTGCGAGTTCTTCGATCACAGAATCGATGTCGTATGGGAAGGGTGTCGCATCAACTTGGTACCCTGGGATTCCCGGTGGCCACAATGCGTTGGGCAAAACCGAGCCCGAAGTCAAGTCAGTGTCGAAACCAGAGTATGCTTCTTCGAACGAGTCGAAATCGGCAGCGGCGACGAGGGCCCGACGAAAGAGCAGGTCATCGTATGGTTCAATGGCGGTATTGAACGCTAGGAAATGGACTGATGGCGCTATTGCGTATGTCTTAAATTGCCCTTGGAAACCAGGATCCGCTCCTTGCGCTTCTGCTTCATGAGAGGTTGAAAATCCGAAATCATACGCAAGATCGATCTGAGCCGTGAACGTCAGATTGTCCGCGCTGCCAACATTTTCGCCACTTGTATCGCTCAAAGGGACGAACTCGATGCGGTCTAGGCGAGGTGGCTCATCCCAATAGTGTTCGTTACGACTGAACACCATCTGATCGGCTAGAAAGTCGAACTCTTTTAGCTTGAATGGACCGGTCCCGACGGGCAACTCATTGAAAGTGTAAGGATCGGTCCCGAATGTGAATTCCTCAAACCAGCTGGACCAGTCGACTCTCCAATTTTCTACATTTGTTCGTTTGAGTACAGACGCCACCGGATCTGCAAGAAGAGCGGTGAAATTCGTGAGAGGCGCATCCAACTCGACAATGAGCGAACGATCATCAATCACACGCACGCCCACAAGATCCTCGCTAGATCCGTTCATCACCGCTTCTGCGCCTTTAATGTTGCCGAGTATGCTCTGTATGCGCGTCGAATTGCGAGCAAGTGACAGCGCTCGTTGCCAACTCCACTTGAAATCAGCCGCGGTAACAGGGCTGCCATCGCTGAACCTGAGGTCTTGTCGCAATGTGAATTCGTACACGAGCCCGTCATCTCGAACGCTGTACGAAGAGGCTAGATCGGGCTCTGCCAATGCGCTGGGACCGTCCGCGAGCCTCATCAACCCGGAATATAGTTCGGCGTCCAATGAAAAATACCAGTCATGGCTGTCGATCACTGGATCAGGTATGAACCATCGGTCGAAGCCGACTCGTAGAACTACTCGATTGCGTGCATCATCGACATTGCTTAACTTCCCGGAGTCTTTGGGTCTTGCGATTACTCTAGTGGCGATGTCCTCTTCCACCAGAGGTTGCAACCGTTTCTCGGATAGCGCAGTGTTCTGACCAAGCGGGCCATCGTCGCCTTCAACCTTGGTCTGGTCTTCACTCAAATCGCTGGGATTGAGGCAACCCAGCACCACGCCAGCCAGCGTTAGAGCTATCAACAAGCTTCTTTTGGCGTGAATCGGTCTGACGCGTTCGGTGTTTTGCACTGTCAGGGTGTCCGCTCGAAAAGGAAGCAGGCTGAACAAGGATCAACGATGCGCCGAATATCTGCTCGGTAAGTTCACGCGGTCACAGGCACGGCGGTGAACTGCTCTTCGTAGAGCCGACGATAAAGCTCTGACTCATCGATCAATTCTTCGTGCTTGCCGCGTTGGCTTATCTCGCCACGGTCAACGACGAGGATCTGTTCGGCAGCAATCACGGTCGACAGCCTGTGCGCAATTGCGATGGTCGTTCGGCCTTCTCGCAGTTCGGTGATTGCCTGTTGGATCAAGCGCTCGGAGAGCGAATCGAGCGAACTCGTGGCTTCGTCCAATAGCAAGATCTTGGGATCTGCGAGGATGACGCGGGCAATTGCCAAACGCTGTCTCTCTCCGCCCGACAGCCGGTAGCCGTGTTCGCCCACCATCGTGTCGTAAGCCTCGGGCATCGCGGATATCGTGTCGTGAATCTGGGCCGCCTTCGCAGCCTCTATGATTTCGGCCTCAGTCGCGGTTGGTCGTCCATAGAGCAGGTTTTCCCGAACCGATGCGTGGAAGAGGAACGGTGCTTGAGAAACGACACCCACTAGCTGGCGCAGGTTGTCGTGCGTGATCTGTTTAATGTCTATGCCGTCGATCTTCACGGCGCCAGAGTCGGCGTCGTACAGACGAGATGCGAGGTATCCGATCGTGGTCTTGCCAGAACCGCTAGGGCCAACAAGTGCAGTTAACTCGCCTGCTTGGGCGGTGAAAGAGATGCCTTCCAACGAGAAAAGCTCATCCTCGACGTTCGGTATTCCTTCCAATTCAAGCGATTCTCCCGCTGAAGCACCACGTGGCGAGGCGCCGACCGGAACGTTTTGACGACCCGGCCCCGAAGCGTTGGGACCTCGTCCCGGATCTTGGGCGCCGTTTCGCGAGGCGGCCAGACCCTGCGCATTCAAGACTGTTGATGTCTCCCACGCCGAAGGGGTGTAGCTGAATGCCACGTTGTCAAACGCAACTTCTCCGCGTGCGGCGCGAGGGTCGACATGTGTGGGGTGCACGGGATCGACGATTGTGGGTTCGATGTCCATGTACTCGAAAATTCGCTCAAAAAGCGCCAACGAGCCGGAGACCTCGACGCCGCGCTGGAGCAAGTTCGCCATCGGGAAGAGAAGACGTGCCTGGATCGTAGTGAACGCCACGATATCTCCGAGTGAAACGCGATCGCTGCCGTCGATAATCAGGAGCCCACCGATCAGCCAGATGAATGCCGGTGCCATCGTGAAGAAGGCCTGCACGAGCACGAAGAAGCCGCGTCCGGTCATGTACTGGCGTATCGACAAGCCCGTCAAGCGGGTGTTGGTCTCTTGGAACTCTTGCCGCTGCTGCTCCTCACGGCCGAACGTCTTCGCCACGATCACGCCCGACACGAACAACGTCTCTCCGGACTGTGCGGTAAGCTCCGCCAACGCGCGTTGCACTTGACTGGTCAATCGCCGTCTTCGCTCTCCGACCATCTTTGACAGGAAGGCGAATATCGGCATGGTGCAGACGGCGACCAAGGTCAGTTCCCAAGAAAGAATGATCATGGCTGCCAGCGCCGCGGCGACGACTGTGACGCTCGAGAGGATGTTCACGACCGTGTCGGTGAGTACTAGCTGCGTACTCGAGACATCGTTGGCGAGCCTCGACTGAATGTCGCCCGTGCGACGACTGGAGAAGAAAGAGAGAGGCTGTCTTAAAAGATGTGTGTAAAGCTCATGACGCATGTCCTCCATCACTTGGAAGCCAACAGCTGCGTTGAGCCGAGACTGGACAAGATTCAAGATCCCGGTCAAACCCGCGGCGACGATCATACCGCCTATCAGAATCAGGAGCAGATTCGTGTCGCCCCGCGGCAATACGTCGTCGATCAGACGTTGGATCAGCAGGGGAGTGACGACGCCGAGAATAGAGGTGATCAAAACCAAGACGCCGACGACCGCCAAAGTCAACTTGTAGTTGGAGTAGAGCGATACGACGCGTCTAAAAGTTCCTTTTTTAAGAGGTCGATCCGGGCGCGCCTCCATCATTCCTGGACCTGCATGGCCCATACCACCACCCATACGGCCGCCCCTCATGCAATTCTCCTAAAAGATCGCACGGTCCTTTGCATCCGCATCCTCAACCCTTCCTTATTTGATAATCACCACCGCCGATTCGAAACCTGATCTGGACCGGCGGCTATTTGGTAGCCCCTAGGGGAGTCGAACCCCTGTTTCAGCCTTGAGAGGGCCGTGTCCTGGGCCGCTAGACGAAGGGGCCACCGGTCTTGTTGCGCCTGATTCTCGTTGGAACCGGCGATTTTTTGGCTGCCGATGCAGGATTCGAACCTGCGCTCCCAGTTCCAGAGACTGGTGTCCTACCACTAGACGAATCGGCACCCGACAACAGTCGACATTTTAGCAAAGGGCTTGTCTTGGCATCACGCGCGGTCTCTTTGATGAGGGGACCTTCTTGACATACACAGCGTAGACGAATTCTGAGCGCGATGTCTCTGAGGATGCCCAAACCGTATTACAATTCCAACTTATCGTGTGGATTCATTTATTGGATCTGTACGTTAGGTACTTGCGTCCGGACGCACTAGTGAGTGCGACGGTCGCTGGTTCGAATGTGAAAAATCGACAATCCACTACATCGATCTCCCTGCTGAACTCTAATAAGAGTCGTAATCATCAGTGGAAATCGTTCGGATATCAACCGCATTGGAGGTTTGAATTGAAAGTAGATATTAAGAAACCAGTATCACTGCTGGCGGCCCTTGCAGTAGTTGCTATTGCAGCTTGGGCATGCGGCGGCGAAACCGTCATTCAGACGGTTGTCGTTGAGAAGCAGGTGGCTGGCGAGACTGTGATCCAGACCGTTGTGGTCGAGAAAGAGGTCCAGGTCGCGGGCGAGACGGTCGTCCAGACAGTCGTCGTCGAGAAACAGGTTGCTGGAGAGACCGTGATCCAGACCGTTGTGGTCGAGAAAGAGGTCGTCGTCGAGCAGACGGTGATCGTGGAGAAAGAGGCCGACGCGATGGAGCCGGAGCCGACGGCGGAAGTGATGGAAGTTACAGGCGAACCGCCTACGAGTGAAGCGCCGGCCGGTACTCTGGTCATGATTCCTGAAGGCGTCGGTGCGGGCGTGGGCTTGAACCGATCGCAAGCACCCGAGCAACTCATGTACTGGGGTGTTTCGGAGCAACTGTTCCGTCCCAACGACGATGGGTCTCTAGTCGGTCCTTGGCTGGCTGAGGCTTGGAACTTGAGCGCCGACGGGTCACAGGCGACGATTACGATCCGTAGCGGAGTGCAGTTCCATGGAGGACACGGCGAACTTACCGCAGAGGACTTCGTATGGAGTTTGAACGATACCAACGCCGCAGTTACTCCTGAGAGCATCCACGGCCAAGCAGGTGACTTCGCAGCGTTCATGGACGCCGCGGAAGCGACCGATGACCATACGGTGGTGCTCAACTTCAATGCCCCAGAGCCTCGTTGGACGACACTGCTCTTCAACCAAGCGGGCGACGCGTTCGGCGTTTTCTCGAAGAAGCTGTTCGATGAGATGGGCCCCGATTGGATGCGTGAAAACATCATCGGCACTGGTCCCTACGAAGTTCAGGAGTGGCGACAGTCCGACAGTGCAACGATTAACGCAGTCGGTTCGCACTGGGACAAGGTGGCCGAGGTGCCAACTTTGAGACTGATCGACGTTCCAGATTCCGTTGCCAGACTCGCAGCCCTCAGATCCGGTGAAGCCGACTGGGCAGTACTGCCGGTTCGGGAAGTAGCAGATCTCTCGAGAGACGGTTTCAAGGTCATCACCACTGGCCGGCAGAGCGGTGTTCCGTTGAACATGGCGGGCAACTACTGGGAGAGCCACCAGGTGAAGACTGGCGAAGAGATTAAGCACGTCACCTTCACCCACGACATCCCTTGGATCGGGAACCCGCACAGTCCCGATGACGGCAATAACCCGCCTGGCATTGACGATATGGAGCAAGCTCGTCTCGTTCGCGAGGCCATCGCGATCTCCATGGACCGAACCCTGGTCAACGATGCGCTCTACAACGGTAACGCTACCGAGTACCACATCGGTATGTTCCACGTGATCGACCAAGACTGGGACGACAAGTGGAAGATCCCTTACGACCCAGTACGAGCCAATCAACTGCTCGACCAGGCCGGGTACCCGCGTGACGACGACGGCGTCCGATTCCAGATGCCAATCTACGCATTCACGTCCGTGCGTGACTGGGCAGAGATCGCCGACACCGCGGCAGGCTTCATAAACCAGCTAGGCATCGAGACGAACATCATCCGAGTTGCGTACTCGATCGTTCGCCCGAGCCTTGTTGCTAGAAGCACGACCACCCCTGCGACGCAGTGGTGCAGGTCAGACTTGTGGAAGCCTTATGACTGGGTCACAGGTGAAGAAGAGACCACCCTCACAAGAGGCGGTTTCGGATGTCACATGGAGATCCCCTTCATCTTGGAAACCGTCCAAAAGGTGGCAGCGGAAACTGACCCCGCAGTGCGTACTCAGTACAACATCGCGTTGGCTGACTACTTCCGACACGAGCATCTCAAGATCGGAATAATCGCGCTGCCGTTCGTATCGGTTTACAACCCGAATTCGATAGCCGATTGGCCGATGCGTCCTGGCCCGCAGGCTCCACACACCTCACCAGAACTCATAGTTCCGGCAGCCAGATAGAACTGCGTCCTGCCCCGGTTGAGTCGAATCAAGAGGCTCGACCGGGGCGTTCGCATCTTAGCCGTTAAGAGCATTACCTGTTTCGGGATAAACGCCCGATGCAGTTGGTGCGTCGGTTTGAGCCGACCTTAAACCGGCCCAATCGACTGCGGAGAGGAACCAAACGTTGAGGAAATTCCTCATAAGACGAGCAATCGCAGGTGTGCTCTCAATCTTGGCGGCCACGGCGATTGTGTTCGGGTTATCAAGGGCGGCAGGTGACCCGCTTCTGCTTTACGCCAAGCCAGGCGGCTACGGCGTAACTCCCGAGCAGGAAGAGGCGCTGAAGAAGAAACTCCGTCTCGACCGCCCCCTCGTAATGCAATACGTGGCTTGGCTGACCGACCTGGCACAAGGTGACTTCGGAAGGACTTTGCTAGCCGAGCAGCGAGTTACGAAGGTGATCGGCGAAAAAATGGGCGCCACAGTGCAGCTTGGGATCGCATCTTGGTTGCTGGCGACCTTTATGGGAGTTCCCCTCGGCGTGCTCTCGGCCACTATCCGCGGATCGGTTTGGGACTATCTCGGCAGGGCTTTTGCCTTGTTAGGGCAATCACTTCCCACATTCTGGTTGGGGTTGATGTTGATCCTGATATTTAACGTCAGATTCGACCTGCTGCCATTCGGAACCAGAGGCACTGGAGACGCGTTCGCGCTTTCATGGGAAAACGTTCGCTACTTCGTATTGCCTTCCTTCGCGGTCGGATGGGGCGCCGCTGCCGTTTACTTGAGACTCACAAGATCGGCGATGCTCGAAGTGCTCGATTCTGAATTTGTGAAGCTTGCCCGGTCGAAGGGCGTCGGATGGACGACGATCATCTGGAAGCACGCATTCCGAAATGCGCTTATACCGCCGTTGACTGTTTCGACTCTGATATTTGCCGGATTGATAACGGGTAGCGTCGTCATCGAGACCGTCTTCTCATGGCCGGGGTTGGGTAGGCTCGCAGTTCAAGCAGTTCAAGACAACGACTTCCCGATCCTCACCGCGGTGGTTTTGTTCTTCGCAACGGTGTTCGTGGTCGTGAACTTCATCACAGACATTTTGTATGCGGTCATCGATCCGCGCATCAGGTACTAGCCAACAACTTCATGGCGACGCAAACGACAGCCCAAGAACAGACAACAGCTCCTGGCGCCACGGCATTAAGGGGAGCTGGTAGGTTCAGGTTCACTCCTGGTGGCGTCTGGTACGCTGTCAGACGCTGGCCAATTATCCCAGCGGTGATACTTTTCGTCCTTGTAGTCACCGGTACTTTCGCCGGGACGCTTGCGCCATACGACGAGATCGAGCAGGACATAAGGTTCCGCAACGCACCGCCGCGCATCCTCGACAGTGCCTTCTACGAAGGCAAGGACATATCAACCTCGATGTTCAGCTTTGGTGGGGAAGAATCGGTTAAGAACGCCGGTAACCGCTATATTCTCGGCGGTGATCACGTAGGCAGAGATGTCTTTAGCCGAATCATTCACGGCGCACGGATATCGCTCGTAGTCACATCGGTAGCGCTTTTCTCCGGCTTGATCCTAGGTGTGACTATCGGGGTAGTCTCCGGATATTACGGAGGAATCATCGACGAGATATTGATGCGCATGGTAGACATTTGGTACTCGATACCATTTCTCCTCCTCGCGATGGTCGCCGTAATCATCTTCGGAGCCAGCCTCAACCTGATCGTGGTTCTGCTCATCCTGTTGGCTTGGAGCGGCTACGTCAGAAATTTGCGCGGCGAAACACTGAGTCTCAAAGAGCGTGACTACGTTGCATCTGCCAGAGTGACCGGCGCCTCGACGTTCCGCATCATATTCCGCCACCTGCTGCCAGGTCTCATCAACACGATATTCGTTATCGCGAGCCTGAGGGTGGGTCAGCTGATCCTCGCTGAAGCGTCGCTTAGCTTCCTTGGCGCTGGCATCCCAGGACCGACTCCCGCGTGGGGCGCGATGATCTCCGAAGGAAGCGAATACGTGGCCTCTGCGTGGTGGCAGACGGTGTTCCCCGGAACGGCGATATTCCTAGTCGTTCTGGCTTTCAACTTCCTAGGAGACTGGGTACGCGACAGACTCGATCCCAGGTTGCGTCAACTCGACTAGCCTCTGCAGCCGGAGCTTCTAACGGCAGTCAAGCGGGCTTGGTCAGAAACTCGAGCATCTCAGTTAGCTCATCGTGGCGCATGTAGCCTTGGTGAACTCCCACGATGTTATGGTCTCGGTCCAAGAAGAATGTCGTCGGCGCGGACGTAATTTGAAAGGCGACATGGATCTCGCCGTTGACATCAGGCATCACCGGGTAGTTCGCCTTCATATCCTCCATGAACTCCTCGCCCTTGGCAGCGCTATCAATGAATAGCGCCTGAATCCCGATGAAGACGATCTCGCCGCCTCCAGGATCGCCATATTTTTGATAGGCATGCTCGAAGTTCGGGATTTCGCCTCTACAAGGCGGGCATGACGGGTACCAGAAGTTCACGACGATTGGGCGGCCTTCGAGCTCGTTGGTGTTGAACATCCCATGCTTGAACGTCTCGCCAGAGAAACCGACCGTATCACCCAGACCGGCAAACACGTCCGGCGGATCGAACTCACGCTCGACCACATCCTCGACCGTGTCTTCCATGTCTTCAGCAATGGCCGCCACTTCTGCAGTATCTCCGCTCTCGAAGTCTGACGACGTTGTGGTTTCGGAGATCTGTTCAACCAATTCGAGGAGCGTGTCGTGATCCACCGCTCCCTGCCACTTCCTCACCTCGTTGTGATTACGGTCGAGGAACACGGTTGTTGGGAACGAAAATATGTCGTACTTGATCTGTACCTGAGTACCCGTGTCCGGCAGTGAAGGGAATGTGACGCCCAACTCGTTGAAGAGTTCGATACCGTCATCGATGCTGTCTAAGCCGAGCTGCTGGATACCTACAAAGTGGACATCTCCGCCGCCGGGTGGCCCAAACTCCTGATAAACCTCTTCGAACACTGGCAACTCAGCGCGGCATGGAGGGCACGAAGGGAACCAGAAGTTGATAACCAAGGGCTTGCCCTGGAGTTCTCGAGTGTCGAATACGCCTTGATTGAAAGACAATCCAGCAAAACCTGGAGTATCTCCTAAGCCGTCGAAAACCTGAGTGTCGAAGTCTTCAGGAGGCGAAGAATCTGCGGATGTGGAAGTCGGCGCGGGTTCAGGATCGACTGATTCACTTGTGGGTGTTGGCGAGTCCTCTGAGTCCTCCCCGCACGCGACCGCAACCAACCCGAATACGACGATCGCCAAAACCGCGATCCGCCATCCCATCGACGAAATACTCTCAACGCGCAACAATGCGACCCTCTCCGTATCGACGCTCATAGCTTGTATTGGATGATACGTTTTTCGCCGTTACTCGGTTGCATTTGCAGAAACCAAACAGTCGGCCTCGATCTGTTGCAGTTGCGACTGCAATGCGGCGACCAACCCTTCTATCGGAACGCGGACTTGCTCCATTGTGTCGCGGTGCCTGATAGTAACCGAATCATCTGATTCGACAGTCTCGAAATCAACAGTGACGCAGAGCGGCGTTCCGATCTCGTCTTGCCTGCGGTAACGCCTGCCGATGCTCTGAGTTTCGTCGTACTGGGTATTGAACCGCGTTCTTACCAAGTCGTGAACACGGCGAGCCGTCGGAGTCAGCTTTTCATTGCGGCTCAAGGGAAGAATCGCCACCTCATACGGAGCGATCCGCGGATGGAAGCGGAGAACCACTCGCTTGTCGTTATTGACGATCTCTTCGTCATACGCATCGACGATGTAGGCGAGCGCGGAGCGATCGGCGCCCATCGCAGGTTCAACCACGTAGGGGACGTATCGGCGGTTACTCGGTTGATCGAAATACGAAAGATCCCGGCCGGACTTCTCGATGTGCGACTTCAGATCGTAGTCGGTCCGATTCGAGATCGTCTCCAGCTCGCCCCATCCCCAAGGGAATAGGAACTCGATGTCTGCGCTTGCTTTGGAGTAGTGCGGCAGTTCATCAGATTCATGCTCTCGCACTCGCAGTTTCGACCGCCTTAGACCGAGGCCGACGAACCACTCCATTGAGAAGTCGATCCAGAAACGATGCCACTCATCATCCGTGCCCGGTTCGCAGAAGTACTCCATCTCCATCTGCTCGAACTCTCTGGTGCGAAAAGTGAAGTTCCCAGGAGTGATCTCGTTACGGAACGACTTGCCCTGTTGGGCAATTCCGAACGGAATCCTCACGCGGCTCGAGTTCACTACATTGTCGAAATCGACAAACATTGCTTGCGCGGTTTCCGGACGGAGGTAGATCACGGAATCCGACCCTTCAACGGGGCCGATGTGAGTCTTGAACATCAGATTGAACATCCGCGGATCGCCGAACTCGCCTTCACACTCGGGGCAGTTCACGCTTTCGAGCATGTCGGATCGAAAACGTCGATGACACTCCTTGCACTCGACCAGTGGATCGGTGAAGCTCTCGACATGGCCGCTAGCTACCCATACATCGGGGTGCATCAAGATCGATGCGTCGATGCCGACGACGTCCTCTCGATCCCGCACCATCGACTTCCACCACTGGTCCTTCACATTGCGCTTCAGCTCGACACCAACCGGACCGTAGTCATAAAGGCTTCCGATTCCACCGTAGATCTCGCTGCTCTGAAATATGAAGCCACGGCGCTTGCAAAGGCTCACCACCGTCTCGAGATCAACATTGTGAAGGTTGCGCATTAACTGAATCCCGCCGAATCACAATTGAGGGCCATGAATGAGCCAAATCGGCTCACTTATCAAGTGTATTGCGGGCTCTTGGCATCCCAATCAGCAGAGCTTCGGAAGAAAGACTGAGTCACCGGGGTCCCCGCTTCTCTGGGGGGCTGCAAAATTCAAGACCTTTTCGACGATCGGGTACACCTCTGCCGTGGGAGAGATTGCAGGAGAGAGGGACTTTTAATGCATCCGTGCAGACACCCTTTCCGTTTACGAGACCTTGGCGAAACATTCCGCCATTCCCGCGGACGCGGGAATCCAGAGGGGAAACAAAATATCCGATGTCCGAGCGAATCTCAATTCGGGATTCGGATTCATTGTCGATCCCCCCCTCCTGAATCCTCTCCCACGGAGGGGAGAGGGTACGCGTCCGGCAGGTGGGTAAAGGTCTTAGCAATTAGTCGCTTGAAAGGGAGAGGGATACGGTCGAAACCCGAGCGTCTGGTGCCTCTCGCTGATCAACCAAACGCCCTCGCGGCTGCAACCGCGAACCACAAGGCCATCGCACCGCCTCGATCGTCGAATCCAGTGACGGAATCTCTGATCACGTACTCTTCCAACGAATCAAGCGGCCCAGTCCCTACGCATACGGCGGTTACTCTTCCCTCTGAATCGAAACGGTCAGAAACTCCACGCCACGCCGATTCCAAGGACGATATCCACTCGCCCTTTTCGAGCCAACCGTTGGTAATTCCCGCCGCGATGGAGATCCCGATCATGCAGGTTGAACTCATCTCTTTGTAGGTGTCGGGTCGATCTATGACTTGCCGCCACATTCCAGAGGTTGCGCCCTGGTGATCGCGCAGCCCTTCGAGATGTTTCGCATGTAACGTGGCCAGATCATCCCGATGTTCGCTCTTCATCCCCTTGAGAGTCTCGGCGAATCCCAAGGCGGCGAAACCGTTTCCACGTCCCCAGAAGTAGGGCGACGAGAGGCAGTGCCAGTAGAGGCCATTCGGTTGCATCAGCTTTTCTGCACATTGGGACATGAACTCGGCTGCTATCGCGACGTAACTAGCGTCGCCCGTGATTCCAGTCGCACGTTGAAGAACCGTGCCGGCGAAGAACATATCCTCCACTCTGAAGTCGCGATCCAAGGGTTCTGACATGCCGTCATTACCGATCTCGAGGAATCGGTCGGCCACCTTAACCAGCAAGTCCGCGTATCTAGGGTCCCATCCCATCTCCGATGCCCAGTTGACACCTGCATAGTTGGCGGTGCCTTCAAGTTCAGTGAAGACTTCGTCGGGATAATCGACGTACGGGGCCACAATCACCTCGATTTCCGAATTTGGATCCGCGTAAGTCGGATCCAGTTCGGACAACTCCAACCTCGCAGTGATCGCTACGCCTTGCGTATAGACGACTGGTCGCTCCAGTTTGTGGCCATAGGCGCCTGCCAGAACGTGAGCCTTATCTATTGCGTCTTGACGTATCGATCCCATGCCGTCCTCGCTCCGACCGCATTCTTGCGGCTCTAATGCAAATCACCTGATCAATGAGCACGCCACAGTAGCCGCGCTATCATTTATCCAAACTGATGATACAGCCCAGATCGCAGCGGCACAGGAGAACGTCATGACCGATTCAATGTCAGAACAGCTGGCAGGCAAGAGTGCACTCGTAACCGGAGGGGGTAGAGGCATCGGCAGAGGCATCAGCATGGTACTGGCCCGAAGAGGAGCCGCTGTGTGCGTCTCGGACATAGATGAAGACTCGGCTGCATCTGTCGCGGAGGAGATTAATGAGACTGGCGGCACCGCATTTGCTACGAGCGGGAACGTCACCGACCAAGATTCCATCGACGGGGTGGCTCAAATGGCGATCTCCGAGTTTGGCAAGCTTGACATCTGTGTGCCCAACGCTGGCGTGTTGGGCGGCCAGGGCATCAACTCCCGCAGGGACTACAACGACGCGGATTGGGAAGCGACGTGGGGCGTGAACGTCAAAGGTGTAGTCAACACGGCAGACGCAGTGTCGAGCCACATGATCGAGCGTCAATACGGGAAGATCGTCATCATCGCATCTCACGGCGGCAGGGCGCCGCGCGGAGTGCCCGACGCAGGCAGAGGCAGCTCCCAAGGTCCGTACATGGTTTCAAAAGCGGCTGCCATTCAATGGACCCACTGGCTGGCGATGAACCTCGGCCAACACAACATAAACGTAAATGCCGTGTGTCCGGGAAGGCTCTGGACTCCGATGTGGATGGCCATCGCCGAAAACCACAAAGAACTCAACCCCGATTTGGCGGACATGTCGCTTCGAGAGATTTTCGAATTTCAGATCAAAGGCTCGATGCCGCTAGGAAGGGAACAGACACCGGAGGACGTTGGCAAAGCGGTTGCTTTCCTGGCATCTGACGACGCATCTGAGATCACCGGCCAAGCCCTTAACGTTAACGGCGGGGCGATCATGAACTGATCGTTGTGCCTATTTTGGTGCAATCTGACTCAAGCGCGGCGTGCGGTAGGAGAACGAATGGCAGAGATAACGAGTTCCGTCGAGGTCACGATTGATCGGTCGGCTGAAGACGTGTTCAGGTGGGTCTCAGATCCTATGAACGAGCCGCAGTGGGTCTCTGGAGTCAGGAGCGCCAACTGGATTCGCCGGCAAGAGTCTCGTGCGACGCGGCCCGAGGATCGATGGGAAATCCTCTATGAATATGGTGGCAAGGAAAACATCATCGTCATGGAAGTCGATGTTTGCGATCCTCGAGAGATGGAGTTCATGTTCCACACCGCCGAGGGCAAGTACCCCGTCCGCAAGCTCTATGCATGCCACAGATCGGGCAACCAGACCCTCTTTCGGATGACTCTGATCGGACTCTCCGACAGCCCGCCCACGGCGTTCATGTTCAAATTAATGGGCTTCATGATCAAGCCGATGATGCGGAAACAGTACCGCCAAGAAGTCGAGAAGGTGAAGGTTATCCTCGAATCTCTCACCTAAAGTCGATCAACAGTCCGGCCAATTCTGTTCTACGAGCAGATAGATCCTACCGCATATTGGAATCCGACGGCAATGGGGCCAGGCGCCCCGTACACAACTTAATTTAGAACGCAATCAAACCACTAGAAGAGAGCACCGAAATGAACGACCGCGAATTAATGTTTCTACCTGCGCATGAACAGCGCAAGATGATTATTGACGGAGAAATCTCCTCTGTCGAGTTGACCGAAGCCTCGCTTCGCCGGGTCAAACAACTAGAACCGCAACTCAACGCATTCATCACCCTAGACGAAGAAGGTGCCCTAGAAGCGGCCCGCGGGGCTGACGATGCGATCGCATCAGGATCCGAGCCTGGTGCACTCCATGGCGTGCCGATCGCAGTCAAAGACCTGGAAGTAACCAACGGATTAAGAACCACACTCGGGGCATCTGCATTCGTTGATTGGGTGCCAGATTACGACTCTGCCGTAGTCGGAAGGCTGCGGGCCGCCGGAGTCGTTATTCTCGGCAAGTCGAACACGCCCGAATTCGGAAACTCGGCAGAGACATACACGGACATCCACTCGTCCGCCAACAATCCTTGGGACGTCACTCGTCATCCAGGTGGTTCGAGCGGCGGCACTTCGGCCGCAGTTTCATCTGGCATGTGTTCGCTCGGTACCGGCTCCGATGGCGGGGGTTCAGTCCGACTGCCAGCCGCGTTCACGAACTTATTCGGACACAAGCCCACACACGGCCGCACACCTCGATTCGGAGGCAGATCGATGCCTTCGTACAACTGCACGAGTACGTCAGGACCCTTGTCGCAAGACGTCCGATCATCTGCGATCATGCACATGGCCATCTCGGGTCACGATGCGCGAGACCCAGGTTCGTTGCGCGCGGCATTGCCCGACTGCTTGGCGACATTCGAAGACGGTATCGAAGGCCTGAAGATCGGTTACACGCCGGATCTCGGGTTCGCATTGGTGAACGATGATGTCGCCGCTGCTTGCGAGGAAGCGCTTTCCGGCTTCACCGAAATGGGAGCGCGGGTCTCGGAAGTCGATATCTCATTCGATCCCTACCCGGCGATCTATTGGTGGACCTTATGGACAGCCGGTCAAGTCGCCATGTACGGCCATCTCGCCGAAGACCCAGAAGTCTCGCTACACGATTACACGATGGAGATGGTCAACGCCGGATACACAGTCACCGGCGCGCAGTATGCGTCTGCCCTCCGCCAAGCCGAGATACACCGCACTCAGGTGCACCAGTACTTCTCGGACTACGACCTCTTGATCACACCCACGACGGCGGCGGTCGCGTGGCCACACCGACAACCTCCGGACGAACTTGGAGGCCAAGCGCTCGAAGAAGGCATTGCCAATCCTTCGGCGATCCCATTCACGGCGCTCTGGAACATACTCTGGAATCCTGTCGCATCGGTTCCCTGCGGGTTCGGCGAAGGCGGAATGCCAGTCGGTCTCCAGATCATTGCCCCCCACGACGACGACCCGCTGGTATTTAGAGCCGCTCGCGCATTGGAACAGGCCAGGCCCTGGACGGGGACTAGGCCTGCGGTTTCATAACGTTCCCAATCCGCTCGCGAAACGGACTACCCTCTGCCCGTCAGGGGTGAGGATTTGGAGCCCGTCGATGAGTTGGTGCAAGCGCGGGACTCTGATCTATTCATGGTTCGCCGCACCCCTCTCCGCGGGGACCACGAACGGGGGATGGGGCTCACTACGAACTATGGACCGGCTTCGCCATGAACTGTGGATCGGTTTCATCAGGGGCTGTGGATCGGCTTCGTCAGGAACGGCGAGAGGACCCTCGCCTCTTTGTACATGCGTAAATGTACCCATGCGCATAGGTCCTCTTCCTCGGAGGACACCTTTGCAAAAGTCTCGCCGTTGCGGTGTAGGCGCAACCCAGACGGCCAAGAGGGACGGGCAGGTCTTAACTTCAGTTTGGAGCCACACCACCGACGTGCCGCCCCGCCCCAGATCCTTCGACAGGCTCAGGATGACGGGACTTTTGCAAAGGTCTCTCGGAGGGGAGAGGGGACACTTCATTCAGACGTGTTCCGTGTGCTTTCAACGGCACTCTGCCATTTATGGGGGATGGCGGCGCTTTGGAATCTGACCAATTCGTTTCGTTGATTTCGCGATGGGTATCGATGGCAAGGTGGATCGACCGGGTATACGATAGCAATCCGAAGTGAACTCGCAACAATCGCAATGCACAAATGCCTGACAGTTTCGACACGATAGTCATTGGAGGGGGCGTGATGGGGTGTGCCACGCTTCACTACCTGGCGCGCTTGGGAGTCGCCGACACCTTGCTCCTTGAGCGCGATACCCTCGCATCAGGCTCGACTGGCAGGTCGATGACGATTCTTCGCATGCACTACTCAAACGAGGTCACCACCGAGATGGCGTGGTGGAGCAGGGATGTGATTGCCAACTTTGATCTTCATACGGGTAGCCCGAGCGGCTTCGTGCAGAACAGTTGGTTGATGCTGCCCGGCGAAGGCAATGAGGCTGCTGCCCGAACGAACGTCGAGATGGCGCAGCGACTCGAGGTCGAGACGGAGATGATCGACGCGATCGATGCACAGCGACGTTGGCCATACATCTCGTTCGGAGAAAGTAGGGCGGTGGTATGGGAGCCACTTTCGGGATTTGCCGACTCGCACCTCGTCACGACAGGTTTCGCCAACTCAGCTAGAAATTCGGGGGCCCAACTCAGGCTCGGAGTCAACGTCACGGGGCTTAAAAAGGATGCCAATGCCATCATCGCGGTCGAGACTACTGGGGGCGACATCCACGCCGACAACTTCGTCTTGGCTGCGGGCCCTTGGAATTCTGATCTCCTCCAGATGCTCGGAGTTGAGCTTCCGCTTCACACCGTTCGGCACCAAGTGATCCGGCTCCGCCATCAATCGAATTTTGGGGAGGTCGCAGATCCGCGTCATCCCACTATCGCTCATATTCCGACTGCTTTATCCGCCCGACCCGACATGCCAGGCACGACTCTGATCGGTTACCGAGAAGATCCTGCTGATCGGGATTCATACAACCAAAGCGTCGACACAGATGTTGCTGCCGAAGGAATGGCCGCGCTCCAAGAGATAATCCCGGCGTACTCTGATGCGGGATGGGATGGCGGATGGTCGGGACTTTTCACTGTCACGCCCGATTGGAACCCCGTGATCGATCGTGTTCCAGGATGGCAAAACGTAGTCATCGGGGCCGGATTCTCGGGTCACGGCTTCAAAATGTCGCCAGCGATCGGCCTCTCCTTGGCCGAACTTTCAAACAATGCGCCGGTCACCACATTCGACCTCAATCCCTTAAGGTTCAGAAGGTTCGAAGAGGGCGACCTGCTCAAATCCGCGTACGGCGGCAACGTTTTCGCCTAATTAGATCAGCAACCCGTAGACTCCGCCGGCAACCGCTCCAAACACGAGGTGTGCAGCCAGCAACTCCATCGCTGATTCTCGTGACCTGGCAAGAGCGAACGGACCAGGATACGGAATGCTCCCACTTCGCACTAGACGATGGAGCAGACGGGCATACGCAAACGTCACCCCCGAAACGATCCACAAGGGGAATGAAATGACGATTCCCGCGATCACTGAACCTGAAGCGATGTTGAACCCGAATATCGCCGCGCCGACAAACACCCCGTACGCGCATCCGATCAACAACGAGCACACCCAACCGATGATAGTGACGCCCATTCCGCTTGCTGAAAACGCCGAGCCGATCAAATGAACAATCCCTAACACGCGGTCTTTGTTTCGCCGCCACTCCCATAGCGACAAAGCAAGAACGGCGACAACTGAGCCTAGAATCCCCGAGATCAGCGATGCGCCGAAGCTGAAATCGGCCTGCTCAATGGTCAATGGATGCTACCAATCAGCAACCGAGCCATCATTTTCGTAGTAAGTCTCGCCGCCTAACTCCTCGTGATAGCCATATGCCGCTCCGGAGTACGGGCGCGTCGCCTCCGCTTCATCGACCTCGACACCCAATCCGGGTGAATCCCACAACTCGATGTGACCGTCTACGACCTTCCAGTCCTCTTTGATCAATCCATTGCCCAACCCGGCATCAACTTGCTCTTGCACCAGGAAATTCGGAACGACGGCGTCTACGGTCATACATGCGGCTAGAGCCAATGGGCCGATGGCGCAGTGGGGCATGATGTGCTGGTAGTAGACCTCGGCATAGTTCGCGATCTTCTTCAATTCCGTGATCCCACCGCAGTGCGCAACATCGGGCTGAAGAAGCGAGACGCACTGCTTTTCGATAATCTCTCGGAACTCCCAGCGTGAAAGCAGACGCTCGCCAGTCGCTATAGGGAAGGGCACATGGTCGGAGACGAGCTTCAGTGCGTCAGCGTTCTCCTGCGGAACTGGTTCCTCCACGAACATCGGTCGCATGCCCTTCAACTCGTTGCACACCTCTATTGCGAGTCCGGGCGCCATCTTGCCGTGGAAGTCGAAGCACAACTCGACATCCTCGCCTACCCATTCGCGCATCATGAACGCCATCTCGACGAATTCATCGATTCGGGAAGGAGGTTCGTGCGCCCGCCAGGACCCGGGAGGACCTGCCTTATACGCCGTATAACCCATCTTTTTGAGCATGTCCAGCCGCTCTCTGGCCTGCGACAAGGCTTCATCTGACGTGTCGCGGATCCCCCAATGGGCGTAGACGCGGATACGATCCCGGACGTTTCCGCCTAGGAGCATGTAGCTCGGTACTCCGAAGTGCTTGCCAGCCACGTCCCACAGCGCCGCGTCCAGACCGGCGATCGCCGACATGTTGTGGACTCCGCCACGGAAGAATGATGACCGATACATCTGTTGCCAGTGATGCTCGATCCTCAGCGGATCTTTCCCGATCAGATATCCGGAGAACTCCTCGATGGCTGCGGGCACTGAGTAGGGCTTTCCCTCCAAGGTGCTCTCACCCCATCCCTCGATGCCGGTATCTGTAGTAATCCTGACTAAGCGTGTCCGCTCACGAGGTGCAAATTGATCGATTCGGGCGATTTTCATAGCGCAATTCCCATCATGAACGGAGAAAACAATGAAATGAGTTTACAAGCAAGGATTTGGCGCAAAGAGGATCACTCGGTGCCCGCAAGGATCGCTTCGCACAGCCGCAACACCTCGAGTGAACTATCGAGGTCGGCACCGATAGGACCGAACGCGCTTCCATCTTGCAAGCAATTCACGAAGTGCGACATCTGAGCCGCCGTATCGTTCTGCGCATCACCGTCAATTTGGATTTCTCGCCGACTGTTGACCGGCTCAAGTATCCATCCGTGCTGCACACCCTCGAGATAAGCCGAAACGTACTCCCCATGCAGTTCATACCGCTCCAACCGACCGCCAGCGGTGTACGCGGCGCTGAATTGACACACCATCCCGTTTTCGAACTCGATCAACGCCGCATGAACATCCCGATATCCGCTGGTTCTGCGTTTTACGATGCTGTGAACAGTGTCGAACTTGGCACCCGCGATGTGCGTTACGAGGTCGACGGAGTGAATCGGCGACTCGAGCAGCATCAGGTCCATGATCGACGATGAAAAGCGAGGATCGTCGGTGAATTCATGAATGTCCTTATGAAATTCCGCCACCACTTGATAGATTCCGCCCTCGGCCTCAACAGCGTCGATCGCCGCTCGGATCAGCGGATTGAATCGACGGTTAAACGCGACCATCACATGAGATCCGCTCTCTGCCGCTGCATCCTTCAGCCCGACAACCTCGGCGTAACTCAAACCCGGCGGCTTCTCGATCAACACGGGCGCGCCTCGCCGAATCACGTCAAGAGCGACCTCGCCGTTCAAGTGAGCGGGTGCGGCGACGACAACCGCGTCGACCTCTCCCGAATCAACCATCGCTTCCGCCGACTCGAACACATGCACGGAATCTCCATAAGTGTCCTCTGCTTCAACCCTCGCGCCTTCGAAGGGATCCGAAACTGCGCTTAATTGCGCATCGGACTCCGAGTCGATGGCTTCAATATGCCTTTTCCCACGTCGTCCAAATCCTGCAAGGCCCAGTCTCACCACCATCTGACCACTCGATCCTTTCGCTTGGGATATGAAACCGTTGCTGGCACATCCAAGTTGACGCGACGCAATAGACTTTACTCCAACGACATCGATCGAGGAGAACGATCAAATGGTTGCCACTATATCGACCGAATTCAAGACTGGCAAAGACGTGCGAATGGCCTCGCGAAGCGGAGAGTTCGTGCAACCTACGTCGGGAACTGCGCCGGACACCGTGCAGACGAATGTCGCGATTCTGCCTAAGGACGTTGCGTTCCACTTCCTGCTCTTCTGTCAGCGCAACCCCAAGCCTTGTCCAATTATTGAGGTGATGGAGCCTGGCCAATTCGAGGCTTTGCTAACAGCACCGGGCTCCGACATCAGGACCGATGTGCCACTCTACCGTGTTTATAAAAATGGCGAACTCGTCGACGAGCCGGTCGATATCAACTCTTACTGGAGTGACGACCTGGTGACTTTCCTGCTCGGTTGCAGCTTCACCTTCGAGCACGCGTTGATAAGGAATGGCGTTCACCTCCCTTACTACGGGACTGACAAAAACGTCGCCATGTTCAAGACGAACATCGACACGAACCCGGCCGGACCTTTCAATGGACCGCTAGTGGTGACTCATCGCTGGATACCCCGTGAGAAGGTCGTTAGGGCAGTGCAGGCCACATCTCGCTTCCCAGCGGTTCACGGCGCACCGATACATATTGGTGATCCGGCGGACATCGGGATTAATGACGTCTCGAAGCCCGACTTCGGCGATGGATGGCCTCCCGAATCGGATGACGATGTCTCGATGTTCTGGGCATGTGGAGTCACACCTCAAGCGGTGGCGATGGCGTCGAAACCCGAGTTAATGATCACTCACGCGCCGGGATACATGTTTGTGACGGACATGAGCGATGAGGAGCTGGCGGTGCTTTAGCCGCCAAGTTTGAAAGAACTTTCGTTTTACGTCCAATATAGGCCGTTTTGAGCTTTAGGTCACTCACTCGTAGTTGATACGGATGAACGACGAGCCACGAGGAAATTGAACAGATGAACACCGCCTCTGATGCCATCAGACAGATAGAGGACATCGTCCTCCAAGACGATTTTCGAGGCATGGCAGCCTTGAAACCTCACATGCCTACCGACTACATGGAGCGTGCCGCGTCGCTTCTGCTGGAATACTCCGAGCGCGTTTTCATCGTCACCGGCTTCTACATCATGGCTGCAAAGGCGACCGAAACCGATGGGCCTCCTGGCGCGGTTGCGATCGGAAATGCTCTCGCAAGACTCGGAGCGGACATTGCGTACGTCACCGACGATCTCTCCGCAGGAGCGGTTCGAGCACTAGCCGCCGACGGTCACGAGGTCATCGAGTTCCCTATCGCTTCTCACTACGAATCTGCCCAGTTCGCCAATGTGTTGGTCCAAGAACATGCTCCTTCCTCCCTTGTAGCCATCGAGAGAGCAGGATTAGTCGGCGACGGCACTTACAGAAACTTTCGAGGGGTCGACTTCACCCCGTTGAACGCCAAGATTGACCACTTGTTCGATCAGCATCCTTACTCAGTCGGCATCGGCGACGGTGGGAACGAGATCGGGATGGGCAACCTCCAGAACGTCATACCGACGATCGAGCATGAGTTTCTGCCCAAGAACCCGTGTGTGACAACAACCACGGAGCTGATCATCGCCAGTTGCTCTAACTGGGGAGGGTACGGGCTAGTAGCCTCAATTTCGCTCCTGCGGGGCGTGAATCTTCTCCCGAGCGTAGAAGAAGCCAAGCAGATGGTCCGAGACGTCGTCGCTGTCGGCGCCGTAGAAGGCATGAGCGGCGAAAGCAAAGAGTGGGTTGACAATCGGGATCTGGAAGCTGACTCGGCTTGTATTGCTGATCTTCAAGAGCTTCTCGCATCGAACGGACTCTGATCCTGTTTCGCCGCCTCAATGCCGCTCCTTGAGATGCTCCCTTCTCTCCTGTTGGAGATCTTTGCATACAGCCCGTCATTCCCGCGGAATTGGGAACTCAGAAGATCGACATTGGGCTTGAATCACTTCGCACCTTGAATTGTGGACGATCCGGTTTGAATTCGGATTCTTCGTCGATTTCCCTCTCGTGAATCCTCTCTCACGGAGGAGACCATTGCAAAAAACACGTCATCCTCCCCGCGGAGCGGGGTGTTTCGACGAGGCCGCATGATTTGCGGCCTACGGGAAGCCTGTCGAAGGATCTGGGGTCGGGCAGGTTGCCGAATTCACAGATCCGAACTGAAAGTCAAGACCTGTTAATTGCTCTTTACTCTCTGAACTGCGGCCTCCACAGCAGTGACAAGACTTTCACAAACGGCTCACGGAGGGGAGAGGGTACCCCCTCAAAGAACGAGTATTCGGCATTGCAACGGTCACCTCGGGTCAAGAGGACTTAGAGCCTGGTCTCAACGTGATTGAGGGTGAAGGGGACGGTTGGAGCATCTGAAATGGAATTGGCCAACTTTTTGACATTCTTGGCCGTCTGGATTGTCAGGGGTTTTTCATGGTTCGACAGGCTCACCACGAACGGAATGTGGCAAGCTCACCACGAACGGAATGTGGGAAACTCACCACGAACGAAATACGGGACACCCCGTTTAGCCCGATCGCTTCGGCGTACTTAGCAAGGGCTTTGCCGATGGGCGGTTCGCATCACTCAGTTTGAGTGCTATCATCGATCGTCTCAATGCAATCTGAGCAAGGCGCACTTAGATCTTTCTTGACATAACGGAGGAGTCGCATAGCGAATGACCGATGAGAATCACTCGGCGCAGCAGGGCGAAGAGTTCGGCTTCCGTGACGAACGCGGCCAAGACTGGATTGCATCGTGGCATCCACCAGACCGTCCCGCCCCTGATGGCAAACCTAACGGCTCCGCTGGGATCTGCTTCACTCCTGAAGGGGGCGTAGGCCTCGTGACGTGGCCGGGTGTTTCGTGGGGAATCCCCGGAGGCAGACCTGAAGGGGATGAGGACTGGCGGGCGACGCTGGAAAGGGAGGTGCTCGAAGAGGCCTGCGCGTCGGTCGAGGAGGCAAGGCTCCTAGCCTTCGCCAAGACGGTTTGCATCGAAGGCGTTGAGAAAGGCCAAGCGCTCATCCGGTCGCTTTGGAGTGCAGAGGTCTCGTTGAACCCGTGGGATCCACAACACGAAACCACTGCCAGATTGGTTGTGCCTCCCAATGAGGTGCTGGAAAGAGTTGGCTTTGACCGCGATGTTCGACCCATCTACCAGCGTTGGTTCCGCGACGCACTGGCTGGCAGGGGGACAGATTAAGGGGAACATACACCAGCCGACAGTGCGCTTCGATCTTGTAGAAGGGACACCTGCCGAAAGAGGCGGGTCTGTTCATGGTTCGACAGGCGACGAACAGACGCATCACATGCGTCTGTTTCGCCGCACCCCGCTCCGCGGGGACCACGAACGGGGGAGGGGCGACCACGAACGGTGAGGACGGCCATAAACGGGAGGGCGGCCACGAACGGACAAGAGTAATAAGGAACCCATTTAGGGGCACATCGAGGAACGAGGAATGAAAACCGTTCGTCATTCTCGCGAAGCCAGATGCTGCGAGGTGGTCACATGTTATGTGGCCATTTCGAAGCTTGTCGAAGGACGCCTTGATCTAGGCACGATTGCTTTGAGTTCACACTCACCTCTTTACGCACGTGCCTGTGAACACGTGTGCAAATGTCCTCGCCCCAAGGGAGACCTTTGCAAAATGTGCCGTCATTCCCGCGAACGCGGGAACCCTGAGGAAAGACAATGCAGCCGATTTCGAGATGCTTCTCAGATGGAGGTTTCTCCGGTTTGGGATCTGATGCATCTGTCGATCCCTCTCACCCGCAATCAAGTTGAAGGCAAACTCTGAATCCTCTCACCAATGGGGAGAGGGGACACGTCCTCTAGACGTATTTGGGTTTTGCAAAGATCGCCAAGGGGGAGAGAGGATACCTGCTTGTCGGAGCCGTTGTTGCGTCCTACCTCCTCCGACGCCCCCGTCGCGCCCTGTCGGAAACCGTTTCTGGCACCAACAACGCCAAAGCCACCGCGCCGAACAACGCGAATCCTCCAGTCAACCACGTCGCCGTCGACAGAGCCAGCACCTGTGCGACGCCACCGATTAACGGCGGACTCGCAGCTCGCCCTATGTCTGAAACGAAACGCCAGACACCTAAAAACTCACCTGGATCGTCCAAAGGCGCCAAGTCAGAGCCTAGCGTCAGTACGAAGCCGCTGCTAAGTCCGTTGCCTAACCCTGCGAGGATTGCCGCCCCCATCAACAGGGGTTGCCCGGTGGCAAACGGCAGCACGCTTAAACCGGCCCCCATCACCAACAGTGCGGGGACTCCGGCATACTTCCTGCCGAACCGGTCCATGATCCAACCGACCAACGGGAACATCGTCGAGTCGACGGCGTACGAAACGCTCGTCACGTATCCGATCTCATCGTTTTTCAAGCCTATGTCATCAGCCCAGACCGGGATCAAAAACTCCCTGGCAGACCGGACGAACTGCAGAATTATGGCGACACTTCCCGCGGTGGCGAAGTCGCCCCGATACGCCCACATCGTCGTGCCAACGCTCGCAACCACGTTGCGCCGCTGCGAAGCAACGATCTGATCGCCTCCGGAGCGGATCATCGTTATCAATACGATCACCCCGGTCATTGACGCGACTCCAGCTTGGGCATAGAACGGAGCCCTGAGATCAACGTACTCCGCCAACAGTCCGCCCACTATCGGACCTGCAATCGCGGCGATCCTGCTCGTTCCACCGTATAGCGAGAGAGCTTTGCCGCGATGCTGCACGGGCACGGCGCCCGCGATGTAGGTGTGCCTCGATATCATCCAGAAGGCGAAGCTTGCTCCGGCGGCTACTCGAGCAACGAACAACATCGAAAAGCTCTGACTGCCCGCTGCCACCAGAGACGCGACGACGAACAAGGTGATGCCGAGCATCATGGTCCGCCACATCCCGAAGCGAGAAACCAAGATCCCTGCGGGCACATCGCAACTCAGCGTGCCAATGTGTCGAGCTCCCACTGCCAAACCGACCATCAAGTCGGTTGCCATCAACTCGTCTCGTGCAAAGATGGGCAGCACGGGGATCAAGATCCCTTGCCCGAACGCCAAGAGAAATGAAGGTGCGTAGACCGTCCACATCAACGAACGAATCGAGAATCCGAAACGTCGCGCGTGACGAGAAGTCACGGATTGGCGGGACGCCGGCTTCACGAAACGAGCGCCTCTCTACACGCTTTCGGGCTCGTTGGGAAACAGCAGCGAGATGAATTTATGAGCACTTCAGGTTACTTTTGGCATAGAATGCTGTACAGTGCAACACCTTTACCAAACAGCACTCTAAATTCGGCATATTCGAGCCTGATCGAGCCAATCAACAGGAACAAAACTCGAAGACCGAATCAAGTTTACGCGGAGGATTCAAATGTCTGACATAAGCGACCGTGGATACACCAACCCAGATGCACTAGTTTCGACCGGTTGGGTCGCTAAACATGGTGGTGACGACGGAATTCGCATCGTCGAATCGAACGAAGACCCCCTCCTATATCCCTCAGGACACATTCCCGGCGCAGTCGAGATCGACTGGGCGGCGGACCTCAACGACCCACTCCGACGTGACTACCTGGACCGAGACGGCTTCGCAGCCCTGATGTCGGCAAAAGGCATCTCCAACGACACCACGGTCGTGCTCTATGGCGACCGCAACAACTGGTGGGCGTGCTACGCGCTCTGGATATTCAATCTATTCGGACACTCCAACGCCAAGATCATGGACGGAGGACGAATGAAGTGGGCGGCCGAAGGTCGCGAATTAACCCGTGACGCCGCCGATGTATCAGCAGCTAGCTACGACGCACCAGAACGCGACGACTCTGTTATTCGAGCATTCCGAGACCAGGTTTTGGCGCACGCCGCTGCATCTGGCAAGATGATCGATGTCCGGAGCCCTGAAGAGTACAGTGGCGAGCGACTTCACATGCCTGACTTTCCCAACGAGGGAGCGCTCCGCGGTGGACACATCCCGGGCGCGGCAAACGTCCCGTGGGCAACCGCCGCGAATGAAGACGGCACGTTCAAAGACGCTGACGCTCTGCGAGGCATCTACGAGGGCAACGCTGGTCTCTCATCAGACGACGACGTGATTGTCTACTGCCGGATCGGCGAACGCTCGAGCCATACCTGGTTCGTGCTCACCAATCTCCTCGGCTACGGCAACGTCAAGAACTACGACGGCAGCTGGACGGAGTGGGGCAACTCGGTGGGTGTGCCGATCGAGAAGTAGGCTGACCTCGCGGTCAAGCGTCGTCCCTGCGATAACGGGAATCAGAGGGTAGACGATCTTCAAGCCTCAGAGCCGCTCGTAAGACGGCTACCCTGTTCGGCGTAGGGGGTTTTGAAGCGTTAAACACGTCCGTAGGACATGTGCCCTCGCCCCTCCGTGGGACCTTTGCAGATGTCTCGTCATCCTCGCCGCGTAGCTGGGTGCTGCGACGAGGCCGGCTGATTCGCGGCCCACTCGAAGCCTGTCGCTCGTCATCCTGAGCCTGTCGAAGGATCTGGGGAGGGGCGGCACGCCAGGCGTATGGCTCCGAACTTAAGCGAAAACCGGCCCGTCCCTCTTGGCCATCTGGATCGCGGCCGGCGCCGCAACGACCAGACTTTCGCAAAGGTCTCCTCCGTGGGAGAGGATTCAGGTGAGGGGGATCGATAGAGTGACCGATTCCAAAGCGGAACAACCGTGAAAGTCGACGCTGGTGAGTTTGTCCCCAAGATCTTAAGACCGGATCCGAGTGGGATCGTCAAACGTGCGGACTCGTCGCAGCACCTTGCTTAACTGGGAGGATGACAGTTGGTTACGCAAAGGTCATCCTTGGGATAATAATCAGAGCTCGGTCTCGACTTGATTTTGGCTTATCTCGAGCAGGTTGACACTCTCGGCCGTCTGGATTGGATTTTCGCCGGCGATGACGAGATCGTTGTTTAAGTCCTCTCAGCGGGAAAGGACTTTCGAATTGTCTCTAACGCGAGATTGACTTAGCGGGAAGGCACACAAGGTCAGCTGTGCCCATTCTTGGCGACCAACCTTACTTGGGGGTCTCCGTATCAAGGTTTCGGACGTTGTGTCGTTCCCCCTCACCATTTTGCACTGGCGAAAAGATACGCAATTGCAAAGGTCCTCTCCCTCGAAGGGGAGAGGGAAACCGGTTGCTCTGTCTCTCTTCTGGGTTCCCGCGTTCGCGGGAATGACGGGTTGTTTTGCAACGGTGTCCCGGACGGGAGAGGGTACACGCCTTGCGGGCGTGATTGGGATGTTGCGATGTTCTCACTAGAAGGTCTCCGCGTGAAGCATTCGGACGTTCTGTCGTTATCCCTCATCTCTTTGCAAATGCGCAAGAATACGCATTCGCAAAGGTCCTCTCTCTAGGAGGGGAGAGGGGATCTTTGCAAAAGTCTCGTCATTGCGGCGGATGTCGCAATCCAGACGGCCAAGAGCGTTCACCAGGTCTTAATCTCAGTTTGGATTTGTGAATTCGGCTGACTGCCCAACCCCAGATCCTTCGACAGGCTTCGAGTAGACCGCAAATCATCCAGCCTCGTCACAGCACCCCGCTACGCGGGGAGGATGACGTGTGGTTTGCAGAGGTCTCTCGGAGGGGAGAGGGGGACTCCCCGCCGAGCGGGTTGGTCAGTGGGACGCACTTCGCCTCGATGCTCACGGCAAAACCACTCGCGGTAATGTGCTTTAATCTTTACCAAACCAACGTCGCCGATCCACGACTAATCACATGCCCCAAATCCCTCAACCGCTTCAGTCGATCCTCGAGGAACTGGACGATCTCGATCGCACAGAGCGCGCTCAATACCTGCTCGAACTATCGGACGAGTTCGAAGAGGTGCCAGCACGAATCGCCACTCGGCCTTTTCCTGAAGACCGTCGAGTGCCTAAGTGCGAATCGGAAGCCTTCGTCTGGGCGGAGGATCAGGACGATGGAACTCTGAAGTTCCACTATGCCGTGGAAAATCAGTTGGGTATCTCTGCACGCGCGATGTCAGTGATCATGGACGAAACGCTTTCCGGGCAGCCAATCGAGCAAGTGGCCGACGTTCCTGCGGACATCGTTCACCGGATATTCGGTCGCCAACTCTCCATGGGCAAAGGCGAAGGATTGGCGGCGATGGTTGAACTCACCGCTCATGAGGCGAGGAAACGCGTCGGCAGCCGCTGAGACTGTGGGTCGGCACCCTGTGTCAAGCTCCGTGAGAATGGACTGGGACGTTTCGACACGATAGACCAAGTTCTGGTGATGGATGCTCGTCCCGTTCGTGAGCGCTCCTTCAATTCGTGACGGTCCTGTACCCGTGCTTGATACCCCCGTTCGTGGGAGTTCTTTCCGTTCGTGGTTAGCTTATGCCCTATGCCCGTTCGTGGTTGGCACGTGCCCGTTCGTGGTGAGCCTGTCGAACCATGAACACGCCGTTAACGTGTCTCGGGAGATCATCTTTCGACAAGCTCCGAAATGGCCACATGACGGTTGACCACCTCGCAGCGTCTCGCTTCGCGAGAAGGACGAGCGGACTGCCCGTGAACATTACTGTTAGTGACGATCCTGGCCCCGTTCGTGATACCTCTCGTTCGTGATACCTCCCGTTCGTGAGAGCTCTCTCCGTTCGTGGTTAGCTTGTGGCCGTTCGTTGTGAGCCTGTCGAACCATGAACTCGCCGCTAACGTGTCTCGAGAGCCCGCCCTTCGACAAGCTCCGAAACGGCCACATAACGTTTGGCCACCTCGCAGCATCTCGCTTCGCTAGAAGGGCGAACAGACTGCCCCTATGCCCCTTGGCGACTTGCCCCGTACTTCAACGAGGCGAGCAGTCGCTCTGACGCTTCGGCTATCTCTTCCACAGCGGAGTTGAAAACATCTTCGTTTGCACGTGAAGGGGCTCGGTAGCCGCTAATCTTCCTTACGAATTGGAGCGCTGCTGCGCGAATCTCATCGCTGGGCGCAGCTTCGCCCTTTATTCGCAGCGTCTTTATGCTTCTGCACATGTGTACCTAACTCTCCGATTCTTAAACTACCTGGCCCGTCTCGACCGAACTGATGGGCGGTAGTTGGTCGGCCATCAACTCCCAATTATCTCCTTCGTCACGGCTGTAGAACAACTGCCCGGTCGATGTGCCGACGTATACTCCGCAAGGGTCCAGGGCGTCTGTAGCCATTCCGTCTCGCATTGAATGCAGATACGCGTTCTTTTGGGGTAAGCCTCGAGTCAAGGGCTCCCAATCACCGCCGCGGTTGCGAGTTCTGAAAACGCGGAATTTGGCGTCGGTCACAAAACGCACACCTCCTCCGAGCTGGTCGCCTATCGCATTGTCTTCGGGCAACACGTAGAACGTGTCCGGGTCCTGAGGATGGAGAGTGAGGGCCAGGCCGAATCTCGATGGCAGGCCTTCACTGATGTCTATCCACTCGTTGCCGCCGTTATCGCTCAAAAATACGCCGCAGTGGTTCTGTTGGTACAAAGCTTGAGGCCGGGCAGGATGCGAGAGGAGTTTATGAGGGCACTGTCCGACCTCAGGGAATGTTTCGGGCAAGAAATCGGCGCGTACTCCCTTGTTCTTCGGCAACCATGTTGCTCCACCGTCATCGGTGCCGAAAACTCCGGCGGCTGAGACGCCTACCCACATTCGGGTGGCTGAGTCTGGATCGAGTACTATGCTGTGCAAGCATAGGCCGCCGGCGCCCGGGAACCAATGGTCTCGCGTTGGGTGCTTGGTGATCGCCTCGACCTCGCCCCAGGTCTGGCCACCGTCCTCGGTCTTGAAGAGCGAAGCGGGTTCGGCGCCGAGATAGGCGACCTCGGGCTCGTCTTCTCGACCAGGTGTCAGATGCCACAAGCGGTTCAAATTCATATTGGGATCAGAGGAGATCTCGGGCCCTTTTCGAGAGCTCAGCCAAGTTGCGCCGAGATCGTCGCTTCGATGGATTTCAGATCCGAATACGAGATCGTTCCTGACAACCCACATGGTGCCTTCACCACGGGAGTCGTAGAGAGCGTGGAATATGTCGGAGCCAGCCCAATGAGGGCCCGCTACCTTCCAATTCGAACGATCACGACCGCTGGAGAAGATGAACAGGCCCTTACGTGTGCCGACTAGTACTAGGATGTCGCCTTTAGACATGAGAAGTGACTCCGCGGATATCGGTACTTGGCCCTACTTCGGGAAGGAGTCGAACCGATTCGGGATTTGACTATAACAGCGAACATTGAAGACTCCCAGATTGGTGGCACAGTTCCGAAGGAGTCCCACTGTCGCGCTGGGGATTTTAGTTAAGCGTACGCCGTTGTCGAGGATTCAAATTCGATGCCGCTCCAACAATCGTCTCGCGATCACGAGCTTCTGCATCTCGTTCGTGCCTTCGCCGATGATCATCAGCGGAGCGTCGCGATAGTACCTCTCGACCGGGCTCTCTTTGGTGTAGCCCAAGCCACCTAGGACGCGCATGGCCTCAAGTGTGACCTCACCGCAAATCTCGCTTGCAAAAAGCTTAGCCATCCCTGCTTCGAGATCGACTCTCTGGCCCGCGTCCTTAAGCTTCGCCGCATTCATCGTAAGTAGCCGCGCAGCTTCGATCTTTGTGCCCATCTCTGCCAACTTCAACTGAATCGCCTGGTGCTGTGCAATTGGGACTCCGAATGATTCGCGTTGCTGGGCGTACCTGATAGCCGTTTCAAACGCGGCGGTGGCAACACCTACGGCGCGGGCTGCGACGTTTATGCGTCCTGATTCGAGGCCGCTCATCACCTGCTGGAAGCCGCGTCCTTCATCGCCACCGATCAGACACTCGGCACCAACTCGGCAGTCGTCGAAGACCAACTCGCCCGTATCGATGCCTCGATAGCCCAACTTGTCGATGTGCTGTCCCACAGACATACCCGGGTTCGGCTTTTCGACTACGAAGCAGCCCATGCCTCTGTAGGCTGGGTCTGCGTCTGGATCAGTCTTGGCCAAAACTGCGAATGCGTTCCCGTTTTCGGCGTTTGTTATGAACATCTTGCGACCGTTAAGAACATATTCCTCGCCGTCCTTCACCGCGGAGGTCTGGATGTTCTGCACGTCGCTACCCGCCTCAGGCTCCGTCAAGCCCAACCCGCCACGGATCTCTGCTGACGCCATGCGAGGAAGGTACCGTTTCTTCTGCTCTTCAGTTCCATGGTCCGAGATGACGGCTGCCATCAGCAAGTGAGTGCCCAAAACTCCCGTAACGCTCATCCATCCCTTGCTCAACTCCTCGAAGATCAACGCCAGTGTGACATGGTCCAGCCCCAACCCGCCGTGCTCTTCGGGGATCGTGATCCCGAAAAGCCCCATCTCCGCCATAGTCTCGACGAGTTCAGCGGGATAGATGTCTTCGTGGTCGTAACGAGAGGCGACCGGCTCGACGTCGCGACGAACGAACTCTCGAACGAGGTTGACTATCTGGGAGCGTGCTTCTTCTGTTATTCGCGGCATAACCGATGGGCTCTGTCGCCCTTCGACAAGCTCAGGACGAACGGGTTTGATTTTCGTTCGCTCGTCTAGTCGTCAATCTCAAGATTGCCCATCAACACTGTGCCCGTAATCACAAGGTCGACATCGCCACCCGTCACTCCATGATGGGATCGCTTGTCTTGCGTCTCGCCCAGCACCGTCACGTTTTCTAGCTGAACATTCCAGTCGGAAGGAACTCGTACCTTGACCTCCCCCATGACGCAAGTCACTTCGAGGTTTGCCGGCTTATCTTCAACTGCTGCATGACGCATATCCAGCTTCACACCGCCCATCAACGCCGTAACCTCACCGCCTTGGAAGGAACCAGATTCGGTGTTCCTGTCGGTCGAAGCCCACATGGTGAATGTGTTTATCCTCGACGTGTCGGTTGGTGGATCAGAGTCGACTGATTGCGCCTCAGCGCGCTTTCGTCCACGTATGCCACCGAGTATGACGGCTAACCCGACGACGATGAGTAGTGAAGGCCAGAATACCTCCCAAACCCTTCCACCTAGCAACGAGATTTGAATAAAAGCAGCGACAGCGATGAGAAGCATTGGCCCGAAAACATTTCGGAAACGGTTCCTCACCAACATCACGAGGCCTAAGAGCACGAAGACTGAAGGGAACCATCGCCACACCCCATCGACGCCGCCAACACCCAAGTTGTCGAGGAAGAGGAGCACGCCGACGGCAACAACGATGAGTCCCAATATGGTTCGGTTCGATATTCTGGCTGTGTCCATACCTGTATTCCGTTGGATTGTCGGCAGATGAGGTTATTTTACGGGCAACGGCTCCGTTGCCAAGCATGGTTCGACAAGCGACGAACTTACGCATCACATGCGTCTGTTTCGCCGCAACCTGCTCCGCGGGGACCACGAACGGACAGGCGAGTCTCACCACGAACGGGTATCGGTGCTTGCCACGAAGGGATGTGCCGGCTCGCCAAGGGAGGATGAGACCCCGTTCGTCCTTCTCGCGAAGCGAGATGGTGCGAGGTGGTCACATGTTATGTGGCCATTTCGAAGCCCGTCGAAGGGCCTGGTAGCTCACCACGAACGGACGGGACGGCTCGCTACGAGAGATGTGGGTTGGCCGCGAACAGCTGGATGCGCTCTGTCGGAGTTTGCCCGGCAGAGCGCATCGTGGATTCTTTTGTGGCGTGATTTAGCTCGAAGTTGCTCGCTTAATGGCCTTCGAGATGGCTCGGCTCACGAACACTTGCACCATCGCCTCACGGTACTCCGCAGAGGCGTGGATGTCGTCGTTGAACATACCCGCTAACTCTGCGCCGCCTCGCCTTGAGGCTCTGGAGGTGATGTTGGCTGCAGGTTCTTTACCGACGAGTATTCGCTCGGCACGTCGAGATCGCACGGCGTGCGGACCTGCGCCGGTGATGCCGATGCGGGCCATCGTACAGACGCCGTCAGATCCGACGGTTACTGCAGCAGCGACGCCGACGATCGCGTAGTGCGACGCCTTGTTGGCGAGCTTGACGTAAGCGGACCCTGAACCTGCGGGCAGGGCAGGGCAGGAGATCCGCGTCAATACCTCGTTCGATCGGAGGGCGGTTTCGAGATAACCCCGGAAGAAGCGGTCCGCAGGTATCGACCTGCTCGCACGTGCCGACTCGGAGTGGATCTGGAATTCTAGGGCCAACGCAACCGCGGGCATGTCGCCAGCGGGATCGGCGTGTGCCAAGGATCCGCCTATCGTGCCCCAGTTCCTTACTTGCGTATCTGCGACTTGTGAGGCGGCTTCGCTAATCGCTTGCGCCTTACTCGAAACAGATGCTGACGACTCCAACTCGTGGTAGGTCGTCATCGCACCGATGGAGAGGCCACCGTCGTCGGTGTCTTCGATTCCTTGCAGAGCTTCGATGTTTCTGAGGTCGATGATCGCTTGAGGCGTTGCCAGCCCGAGCTTCATCATCGGGACCAACGAGTGGCCACCCGCGAGCAGCTTGCCGTCGTCGCGATAACGTGAGAGTTGGCGCGATGCCTCCTCTACAGAAGTCGGCGCATGGTATGCGAAAGGATCAGTAGTACTTGTTGTCATTGATCAGTTGCCCCCTTTCGCAGCTGCCGATCGAACGGCCCTGCGTGACTCTTTCGCTTCTTGTACCGTCCGCCACATCTTCTCCGCTGTAAGCGGCATGTTCAGATGTTTAACACCCATGTGTTTCAGCGCATCCACAGCGGCGTTAACCACTGCAGGCGAAGCGGCGATCGTGCCGGTCTCTCCTGCGCCTTTGGCTCCAAGTGCGTTGACCGGGGTCGGCGTAACGGTGCGAGCCGTGTCGAACGATGGCAAGTCTTCAGCAGTCGGGACCGCGTAGTCCATCATCGAACCGGTCAGGAGTTGACCGTCGTCGGAGTAGACAGCAGCTTCTTGCAGCGCCTGGCCGACGCCTTGAGCTATGCCACCATGCACCATGCCGTCCACGATCATCGGATTGATAACGTTTCCGACGTCGTCGACGGCGACGTATCGCACCAGACTCGTCTCGCCGGTGTCTTGGTCGATCTCAACCACTGCGATGTGAGTTCCAAATGGCCAGGTGAAGTTCTCAGGGTCGAAGAAGCTAACGGCTTCTAATCCTGGCTCCATTCCCGGAGGCAGATTCTTAGCCCAGTAGGCCCCCAACGCTACGTCGCCCCATGGGATTTCGCGTTCTCGAATGTCCTCAACGTAGAAGGTTCCGTTTTCGAATACGACCTGTCTCGCATCGACTCCCATCTCATGGGCAGCGATCTGCTTGGCCTTTTCGATGACTTTGTCTAGGCTCATCATCAAGGCCTGACCGCCTACGGCGAGCGAGCGACTGCCGAAGGTGCCAGTTCCGAACTGGTGCCTCTCGGTGTCGCCATGCACAACTTCGATGTTCGCCATCGGTACGCCAAGACGTGACGATGCGATCTGCGAAAGCGTCGTCTCATGTCCTTGGCCATGCGGCGAGGTTCCGGTGAAGACGGTGACTGTACCGGTGGGGTGAACTCTGACGGTTGAAGACTCCCATAAGCCCGCGCCCGCGCCTAATGCGCCGGCAACTGCTGATGGGGCCATTCCGCATATCTCGATATAGGTCGAGAATCCCACGCCTAGCAAGCGGCCTTCACGTCGTGCCTCTCGCTGCTCACGGCGGAAGCCCTGGTAGTCGAACATTTCGAGGGCCTTGCCCAGCGCGCCTTGGTAGTTGCCGGAGTCGTAGGTGACACCCATTGCGACGGTCGAGCCGCGCTTGAAGGGACGGAGGAAGTTGCGACGCCTGACGGCGATCACATCTCGGCCGATCTCGTGGGCGTAGCGGTCCATCATCCGTTCGACGACATAAGTCGCCTCTGGACGTCCGGCGCCTCGATAGGCGTCAACGGGAGTTGTATTCGTGAGAACTCCAGTGACCGAGCAATCTATGTTCTGGAACTTGTAGCAGCCGTTCAGCATCAAGCCGAACAGAATTGTTGGGATCGCAGGAGCGAAGGTCGAGAGGTACGCGCCCAAGTTGGCGTATACATGGACCTTCAATCCGGTGACGATTCCATCGCTGGTGCCGCAAATCTCGGCGTCGGCGATGTGATCGCGTCCGTGTGTTGTTGCCAGATAGTTCTCGCTACGACCTTCAATCCACTTCACGGGTCTCTCGAGCTGCTTGGCAATGATGCCGCAGATTACCTCTTCGGCATACAGATACAGCTTGCAGCCGAAGCCACCGCCGACATCTGGTGCGACCACTCTGACTTTGTGTTCAGGATGACCCGTAACGAGCGAGAAAAGCAGTCGGACCAAGTGCGGAATCTGAGTTGAAGTCCAGATCGTCAGCTGCTCGGTGCCGCCGTTATAGTCGGCCATGATGCCGCGAGGCTCCATGGGGTTTGGTATCAATCGCTGGTTGACGATGCGTTCCTTGACCACGACATCCGCCTCAGCGGCAGCCGCGGCGTAGTCGCCGGCGCCAACTCCCCATTCGAACGCCTTGTTGTTCGGGGTGTCGTCGTGCAGCTGCGGAGCGCCTTCAAAGGTCGCTTTCTCCGCGTTCACTGTTACGTCGAGTGGTTCGTAGTCGACATCCACCAAGTCCACAGCGTCGGCAGCGGCTTCAGGCGAGTCGGCGACCACAGCAGCGACCGCGTCGCCCACATATCGGACCGTCTCGTAGGCCAGTGGCGGGTGCTCGGGCTGCTTCATATCCTCCAAGACCCAGCCTACAGGCAAACTGCCTAGCTGCTCTTGAAGGTCGGCGCCTGTAAATATCGCAACGACGCCGTCTGCGTTTGCGGCATCTGAAACGTCTATGTTGTTGATCCGCGCGTGTGCGTAAGGGCTTCTTACGAGCGCGATATGCAGCAGTCCAGGCAGGCGTAGATCATCTACATACCTGCCTCGCCCGGTGATCAGAGCGGGGTCTTCGACGCGCCGGACCTCTTCCCCAATAGTTGCATGCGTCGTCATAGCTAATTGCCTCCCGACAGTTCTGCCGCGTACTTAACCGCTTCGACGATGTTGTGGTAGCCCGTGCATCGACATAGATTTCCGCGTAATCCTGAACGAATCTCGCTCTCGGATGGCGTAGGGTTCCGCTCCAAGATCTGCACAGCCGTGATCATCATTCCCGGAGTGCAAAATCCGCATTGAAGACCGTGTTTCTCACGGAATGCCTCTTGAATCGGGTGGTAGTCGCCATTCGAGGCCAGCCCTTCGACGGTCGTCACCTCTGCGCCGGCGGCTTGTACTGCAAATATCGTGCAAGACTTCGTGGCCTTGCCGTTCACCAAGACGGTGCACGCTCCACAACTGCTCGTGTCGCAACCAACGTGTGTGCCTGTCAGGTCCAGTCCGTCACGCAGCAGCTGCGAAAGCAGCGTGCGCGGTTGGACATCGACAGTGCACTCCTCCCCGTTAACGGTCAGCGTTACCTGCTCGTTCATTAACTCAACCTCCCGGGTTATCATGATCCTGTGATATGCCGAAAGTGTATCCAACTTTCACGGTTTCGGTTTATCAATCGGCTTGAATCGCAACAATAACTTGAAAATAAGCGGCAATTTCACGATCAAAGCGCCTAGACAGCGAGTCTGGGAGGTTCTAAACGATGTTGAGTCGCTCAAATCGATCATTCCAGGGGCGCAGTCTTTAACCGAAACCGCGCCGGACGAGTACTCGGCCTCGATGATTGTTGGAGTTGGCCCCGTCAAGGGCAACTTTCAAGGCAAAGTCGCAATCAAAGATCGCGACGAACCTCGGTACTACCGACTTCTAGTGGAGGGGAAAGCCAGACAGGGCTGGATGAAGGGCGACGGTTCGGTGGAGTTGACCGAATCGACTCCTGAAACGACAGAAGTCGACGTTCAAGGCGACTTTCAAGTCGGTGGATTGATAGCGAGAGTAGGGCAGAGGATGCTTTCCGGCGTCTCCAACCAGATGATGCAGTCCTTCTTCAAGGACCTGGAACGACTCGCTTTAGGAAAGTGATTTGTCGGGCCTCGGATCTGGGGTTTGAAGCCCCGGACGCGTCATCTTGAGCCGGCCGAAAGATCTGGCGTGGGGCGAGGGCAGCCAAACCCGTAGCAATTACTTGCGAATCCGATAAACCGCGGGTTGCCCTGGGAGAAAGGCTCGATCTTCTTCACCACACCCCAGATGCTTCGACAGGCTAAGCATTAAGAGGATGTCGGATTACGCTTCGTGCGTGTATCCGAGTTCGTCTACCGTGCGGTTGGAATCCTTCGTGTATCCCGCGGTCGCTATCTCGATGCGGTTTCCGTCAGGGTCGTCCACGAAGAAGTAACGCTGACCGTTGTGACGCTCGCCCGGACCCGACGTTAGTTCGATTCCAGCGGCTTGGACAGCTTCCAAGGCGGCGTCGATGTCGTCGACCTGCAACGCGACGTGAGTCCCGGCATCAGCCACGTTACCTGACGGAGGTTCGATCAAATGGACCATCCCGCCATCCAATGCGCGAGTCCAGACCAATGTATTGCCGTCGATCTGGTGCGGAATCACCTCGAGCCCCAAGACGCCCGAGAAAAACGCGATTGACGCGGCGCGGTCGCCGGTGGGAATTCCGACGTGATTGATCTTTTCAATTTTGAATTGCGCCATGATGCTTCCTCACTTCAGCTCAACGATTAGTTCGATCTCTACTGCGATGCCATTCGGCAGGCTGCCCATGCCAACGGCTGATCGAGCGTGCTTCCCGTCGTCGCCAAAGACCTCGACCATCAGGTCCGAAAAGCCGTTGATCACAGCGGGCTGATCTGCGAAGTCGGGCGTTCCGTTGACCATTCCGAGCACCTTCACGCAACGCTTCACCTGATCCAAGTCGCCTATCTCGCTCTTGATCGAAGCCAACAACTGAATGCCTACGAGCCTTGCGGCGTCGTAGCCCTCTTCGATGGTGAGATCTCTACCCAGCTTCCCAGTCACCATGTCGCTCGACGCACCGCGCCGTGGCCCATGCCCAGACAGGAACATCAATTTGCCGACTATTACGGCGGGTATGTAGTTGGCTATCGGTGATGAAGGCTGACTGAGGTCAATCCCGAGTTCCTTGATCCGTTGCTCTGCAGACACCTATTCTTGCTCCAATCAATGTGAAATATGACGATAAACACGCCACTACATGTTACTGCGTCAGCCTTCAATGAGACGAGCCACGGATCGCGCTAGTAGTTAGCGATTCGGCAAGGACAGCACATGCTCCGTTGAGACACACTGGAGTTAGGTCGTGAAGAAAGGCGAACACGGATAGGAGTTATCCATCCGTCGTTCTCGCGAAGCGCGAGTGCCCGTGCGGGTTTGGTGGTTCGAAAGGCTCACCACGAACGCTGCAGGATCTCGACGAGAAGGGGTGGTTAAATCGGCCGTAAATCCGAGCACACAGTTCAATCCAAACACGCCCGCAGAGCGGGTGCCCTCTCGACTCAGTGAGACCATTGCAAAACGTGCCGTCATTCCCGCGAACGCGGGAACCCAGAGGAAAGACAGTGCAACCGATTCGGCGACGCTTCTCAGATGGGGTTTTGTCCGGTTAGGGATCTGATCGGTCTGTCGACCCCCTCACCTGAATCCTCTCCCCGAGGGGGAGAGGGGACACGCCCCGTGGGCGTGTTTTGGGTTTCGCACAAGTCTCGCCGTTGCGACGAGGGCTACAACCCTGACGGGCAAGAGGTACGGGCAGGCAATCGATTCAGGTCAGGGCCACTCTTCTGACGAGCCGCCCCGCCCCAGGTCCTTCGACAGGCTTCGCGTAGTCCGCAAATCATGCGGCCTCGTCGAAGCACCCCGCTACGCGGGGAGGATGACGAGGTTTTCGCAAAGGTCTCCTCCGTTGGGGAGGTTCTGAATCCTCTTGCGTTGGGGAGAGGGGAACCTATTGTGCTGACACGTGCTCCCGGCCGTCAACCACTCGCCGAGATGTTCGGGTTCGGCTCCGTCATTGAGAAGGGATCCAAGGCGGTGTCGAGGGCGTCTTCATCTAAATCCGTACGCCTAAGAGCCACCTCTCTAATAGTCTCACCGGTCTCCGACGCCTCGTGGGCTATGGCGGCTGCAGCGTCGTAGCCGATTAATGGCGCCAAGGCGGTGCAGATCGCCAGGCCTTGAGCAACCATGTCCGGACCTTTAGACGTTGCTTCGATGCCGTTCACGCACTGACGGGCCAAATTCACGCTCGATGTTGCCAAAAGATCTATTGACTGCAGTAGATTGTGCGCGGCCACCGGCATCATCACATTCAGCTCGAAGTTGCCTGACTGGCCCGCGATTGCAACTACCGAATCGTTACCGATCACCTGCGCGCAGACCATGCACACAGCTTCGGCTATTACCGGGTTTACCTTGCCGGGCATTATGGAACTGCCAGGTTGAACCTCGGGCAACAGGATCTCGCCCAGACCGGCGCGCGGTCCCGAGCCGAGCCAACGAAGGTCGTTACAGATCTTCATCAGACTCACAGCGACGCTCTTCAACGCGCCCGACGCGCTCACCACGCCGTCGAGCGTACTTTGAGATTGGAAGTGGTTGCTCGTTTCGGAGAAGTCGACGCCGGTTCGTTCACTCAGTTTTGTGATCACACGTTCGGCGAATTCGGGATGCATACCGATGCCTGTGCCCACTGCGGTGCCGCCCAGCGCCAATACTGACAGTTCCCCCAGCGCGACACCAACTCTTTGGCGGGCTAACTCGATCTGTCCGGCGTAGCCAAGGAACTCCTGACCCAAGCGGATCGGGGTCGCATCCTGAAGGTGGGTTCTGCCTGTCTTCACGACGTCCCAGAACTCATCCGACTCGCACGCAGGCTTGTCTCTAGCTCTTCTAGAGCCGGCAGCAACTCGTCCTGAATCGCCACCGCGGCGGCCACGTGAATGCTCGTCGGGATCACATCGTTCGACGACTGACCCTTGTTGACGTGGTCGTTGGGATGGATTGGATCTCTAGAGCCCAACTCGCCGCCGAGCGACTCGATAGCGACATTAGAGACCACTTCGTTGGCGTTCATGTTGGTAGAGGTGCCTGAACCGGTCTGGAAGATGTCGACGACAAATGCGTCGTCGAACTCGCCGTCGACAACCCGTTGGGCGGCGGCCATAATAGCCCCCGCAGCATCGGAATCGAGGGCGCCCAACTCCTCATTGACCTCGGCGGCGCAGAGCTTGATCTGACCGATCGCACGAATGAAAGAGCGTCCGAACCGGAGGTCGCTGATGGGGAAGTTCAACTCCGCGCGTCGCGTATTCGCTCCGTAGTAGGCTTCGGCCGGAACATCCAAGACTCCCATCGAATCGCGTTCCGATCTCATTGCGCCGTCGTGTGCCATCGTCAGTTTCGCTCCTGAATTGCCTTGTCGGCCGGAATAAGGCTGGACTTAGTCGTTGGCGTGCCTGGCGTCGTACGCCTCGAACGCGCCTTGGGCTGCGTTCAACGCGTTCACGCAAGCCGGGTAGCCGCCGTAGAAGAGCATCTGAGTTATCAACTCGACGATCTGTTCCTTGGTCCACCCATAGTTCAGTGCGCCGGTGATGTGGCCTGGCAGTTGGTTAGGTCGATCCAGGGCTATGAGCGCAGCCACTGTGCAGATGCTTCGGATGTTCCCGGGGAGCGCCTCACGTTGATATATGTGGCCGAACAGGGTCGCGTTGATCAAATCAAACGCGTCGCTTACCGACTCGGTTACGGGATTGGGAGTCGGGGCGCCGTCGTAGTACCACTCTCTCCACTCTTTGGATTTGTTCAGAAGCTCTTCGTAGTCATGCAATTTAGTTCATCTCCTGGGAATCGTCATTCATGAGCCGACGGTGAATTTCCGTTTGGCTCAGATTCTCATTATTTCAGTAACGCAGACCCCGTCGTTGCGGTGAAACCAGGGATCTGGAGAAACGATCACCGATCCAAGAGTCTCTCGGACAACTTCAAACACGTTCCCAGGGCGTGTACCCTCACCCCTCCGTGAGACCTTTGCAAAACAGCCCGTCATTCCCGCGAACGCGGGAACCCAGAGGCCAAACAGATTATCCGATTCCAAACCGGAACCGTCTCGGAAATCGACTCTCGGTAACCCCTCCCCAGATCCTTCGACAGGCTTCGAGTAGGCCGCAAATCATGCGGCTTCGTCGCAGCACCCCGCTACGCGGGGAGGATGACGGGCCCTTCGACAAGCTCCGACATGGCCGCTTAACAAGGACCCACGACGCAGCACCCTGCTCTGCGGGAGGACGAACGGAACGGGCATGGCTCCCTCTCTCCTGAATCCATTCGGGTGGCAAGCGAATATGAACATGCTTGATAAGCAAAAATACGTCATCACTCCATGGCAGGGGGTTTTACCCCTCACCTCTTTGTGCAAGTGTCCGTGACACGTGCACAAAGGTCCTCTCCCTCAAGGGGAGAGGGGAGTCCCAGTCCCCTCACCTCCGGTAACGCGGAATGCTGCGCAAATACCTTCGCGATACCAAAACTACTCCCGCGGTCAGGACGATGCCTGCGATCGCAATCGACAATACTGCCATATCGGTGCCGATCTGCGAGGCCAACCAGCCAACATATAGCGCGCCGATCGGGCCGGAGCCTATCGAAACTGCCAGTACGCCTAACACCCTACCTCGCACCTCTGGGCGCGTCGACGACACGACTATGATGCTCTGCATCGTTCCGAAGCCGGACATGCCGAATCCACCAATGAAGAGCAACGGCACCGCCAACCAGTACCACGGGGCCAAAGCGAAACCCACGATTACGAAGAGCAATCCGAGCGATGCGTATATGTAGACCCTGGTGAAGTGTCGGGGCCTCGACAATCCGGCGATCGATAGCGAGCCCAAAGTCGCTCCAAGACCTTCCACGCTTAGCAACATCCCCACGAACACAGGTGCAACCTGGAGTTTCTCGGCGCCGATCACGGGAACCATCACCTGGTAGGGGAAGGCGAACATGTTCATGATCACGGTCACGATAAGCGTCACCAAGAGCACCATGTCCCCGCGCACAATCATCAGCCCCTGACTCAAATCGCCTATAATGCTTCTCCTGCTCCCTTCACCCTCTCCTTCCTCATCCAATCGAGCGACAGGTTTGCTCTGCACCGTGAATGCAAGCGCCGTCGCACCCAAGAAAAGAACAGCGCCCAGAGCGTAGACAGCTTCCATGCCTATCTCCTGCAAAAACGCGCCTCCGACTACTGGGCCAATGACGCGGGAGAAATTGCTCGACGCCATGTCGACCCCGAACGCAGTCGCTACTCTGTCCCGAGGCACCGTTTCCGCAACCATCGCACGTCTCACTGGGAAGTCAGTGGCCCACACGGCGCCCGCGATTAAGGCGCCTAATGAAACGTGCCACAACTCGATCCGATCGGTGGCCACCAACACCGCAAGGACTACATAGACGACGCTCAACATAGAGTTCGTCGTCAACAACATCAACCTGCGATCGACCCGATCCGATATAGCGCCGATGAACGCGCCGAGCACAAGCATCGGGGCCATGCGCAGAAAGCCGATCAATCCGACAATGAACGCCGATTCGGTCAGCTGGTAGACGAAGATCCCTATCGCCACCGTCTCCAACCAACGCATCACATTGGTCGAGACTCCGATGCCCCACAGCCTTTGGTAATCCTTATTCCAGATCGCGCGAAAGCGAACGACGGGGTTCTCGAACCTCGGACGCCTAGGTCTCAACTTGCTTACCGATCACTCGCCAAAGGCGTTCGTTGAAGTGCCATCAGACAAGGTTTAAAAGACAAGTCAGTATTGAATCGGTCTACCCAACGGATCACCCCAGATACCCAATTCTTCACCCTTCGCCGCATCTGACCAACTTGACATCTCAGCAGAGTATCGGTCACCGCCATCGCGCAAAGGGCCTAGTATCCCGAAGCCGTTGCGAATCAACAAGCCATTGACCATGTTTCGACCCACATAGACGTATCTGAGCAATCTTCCCGACTCGTCTCTGTCTACGCCGTCAGATTCGAGAGTGATTCTTCCGTCTGCCAGTATCTGGCGATTCGCTTCAGCAGCATAGTCGCGCCATCGACTGCCGATATCGAAAGGCTCGATGCCTATGTAACGAACCGTCTCTTGCTCGCCATCAACCTCGACAACGATGGTCCGAGCGTCGATCACCTCAACCAGGGTCGCTTGACTGAACTCGCCGGCAGACCGCGTTTCGCTCTGGCTTCCGCCGAAGAAGGGTCCAATAAGGCCTGCAAGCAACGAAACCACAATCACCAATGAGACCAAAGCGATGCTGATCTTCAACCAGAGCGGCGATTCGCTCTTGAGATCGGTCGCCCACTCCTCGTCCCGCCTCGACTCGTACTCCTCAAACGAAATCTCGTCTTGCGGCGAATCGTCTTGACCTGCGTCGCGCAGATCAATGTCGGGCGCGAAGCGGTAATCTTCGTCTTTAGAGCCGTTTGATCGTCCTGATCTCATCGCTGTAACCGACCGTTTACCTCGGGCCACATATTGGCACGACATTTATCGGTCTCTGCAACAGGGTATATCGATAAAATCGTTACATGACCACAACGTTGCCACGTCCTACAACGGGCGAATTCAAAATCGAAAATGAATTCAGCCCAACTGGCGATCAACCCACCGCCATCGACCAACTCGCAGATGGCATTCTTCAAGGCGGCCTGAAACACCAGACTCTCCTTGGAGTCACTGGCTCGGGCAAGACCTTTACGATGGCGTGCGTCGTCGAGAAGCTTCAACGTCCCACCCTCGTAATCGCGCACAACAAGACCCTTGCCGCCCAGCTCGCAACCGAATTCCAGGAGTACTTCCCCAACAACTCGGTCCAGTACTTCGTCTCTTACTACGACTACTACCAGCCCGAGGCTTACATTCCTCGATCCGACACCTACATCGAGAAAGAGACCGACATCAACGAGGAGGTTGACCGCCTCCGACACGCCGCCACTCGCTCTCTCATGACCCGACGCGACACGCTCATCGTCGCCAGCGTCTCGTGCATCTACGGCCTCGGATCGCCTCAGGAATACAGCCAAATAACGCTCAATCTGCGTACCGGCGAAGAGACGGGACTCCGAAGAGTCATCCGTCGACTCATCTCCATGTACTACGAGCGCAACGACATGGACCTTCGACGTGGACGCTTCCGAGTCAGGGGCGACTCGCTTGAAGTCATGCCGGCAGATGAAGAACTCGCAGTGAAGGTCCAGTTCTTCGGCGATGAGATTGAACGCATAACCCGTATCGACCCGCTCACGGGCGAGATTCTCGGAGACAGCGACCAGATCGACATCTACCCGGGCAAGCACTTCATCACCCCGGAAGAAGAGTTCGCCGATGCCGTCAAAGACATCGACAACGAACTCGAGCAGCAACTCGAACTCTTCAGAATGGACGGCAAGCTCCTCGAAGCCGAGCGACTCGAACAGCGAACTCGTTTCGACCTTGAGATGCTGCGGGAGACCGGCACATGCCCCGGCATCGAGAACTACTCAAGGCCGCTTGGACGCAGACCTCCAGGCTCGGCGCCGTGGACGCTTCTAGACTACTTCCCCGACGACTACCTATTGTTCGTCGATGAATCGCACATGACGCTGCCCCAGGTCAGGGGTATGTATCACGGCGACTTCTCCCGCAAAACGACGCTGGTCGACTACGGATTCAGGCTGCCCTCGGCGATCGACAATCGTCCTCTCACATTCGAAGAGTTCGAGAACCGGGTCAACCAGATCGTCTACGTCTCGGCGACGCCGGGTCCCTACGAAGCCGACCACGAACAGGCGAGGGTCGAGCAGATAATCCGTCCCACCGGCCTCATCGACCCCGAAGTGGAAGTTATACCGACGGAAGGGCAGATCGACGACCTCTACGACCGCATCAAAGAGACAACGGCGAAGGGACAGCGGGTTCTCGTGACGACCTTAACCAAGCGGATGGCCGAAGACCTCGCTGACTACCTCCGTGAACTGGGCATCCGAGTCCACTACCTTCACTCAGAAATCGACACCTTCGAACGATCCGAAATCCTCCGTGACCTCAGACTCGGCGTCTACGACGTAGTAGTCGGAATCAACCTGTTGCGGGAGGGCATCGACCTGCCCGAAGTCTCCCTCGTCGCAATTCTGGACGCCGACAAAGAGGGATACCTGCGATCGGGTACTTCGCTCGTCCAGACCATCGGCAGGGCAGCGCGCCACATCGAAGGTCACGTCGTGATGTACGCCGACAACCTCACCGACTCGATGCGTCACGCCATCAGCGAGACGAACCGACGCCGCATCATCCAGCGTCGTCACAACGAAGAGAACGGCATCATCCCGCAATCGATATCGAAGGCCGTGAGAGACATCACCGACCGGATCCGCCAGCCCGAGCCCAGCCTGGCCGACAAAGCCGCCGCTGACTACGCGGCCTTGGAGCTTCCCAAGGACGAGCTGACGCTCATCGTCAAAGACCTCGAAAAGCAGATGAAGCGGGCAGCGCTGGAGCTGGAGTTCGAAACCGCCGCGATTCTGCGGGATCAGATTACGGATTTGCGGAAGCTGTTGGCGTTCGGCAGTAACTAAATCCGTGGCGACCCCGTCATTCCCGCGAACGCGGGAACCTGGGCGTACGACGGAGCAACCGAATCACGCTCGAAGAGCGGACACCCCTCTCCCCTCCGAGGGAGAGGACCTTTGCGCTCCAGCGCAAAGAGGTGAGGGGGACGTTCAACGCATCCAGTCCCAACCAATTGTCCGGAATTAACGAGTATTTGCGTCTTTAGCCTCGCTGGAAAAGAAACGTCTCTGACCCATTTCCGTTTTCGGGTGTCCCGCCTCTCCAGAACAGTTGCTCCCCGGTAACGGAGTCGGTTACGCCGTCCAAGATAAGCGGATCGTTCGGATCAGCGACAGCCCTATCGAGCTGAACCTGAGTAAGATTACGCGCTGCCAATTTGCCAACATGTTCGCCGTCTTTCGAATATCTGTTAATCGAAAACTTTGTGCCAGACAAATCAGTCTTGCCGAAATCAGCATCAGTAAGATCAGCACCTGCAATGACGGCATCGGACAAATTCCCAAACGTGAATAACCCGTGATACAAGTTCGTCTCGACGAGTAGAGATTCGGTCAAATCTGCTCCTGACAAATTGATGTTTGATAAATTCCCCATCGTAATTACCAATCGCCTAAGATTAGCGTTCGTGAGATCGTGCAGGAATTGTTTGTCGCGTTCTAGCTTGATATGGGCCTCATCGCGGACGGCGATGGCCTCCACCGCAATGGCGACATCCTGACGAAGAGGATTTTTGTCTTTATCGGACAGCGTATTGGTCGTGATCCTATTGTCATTAAGCTCGAATGATGGATCCTCAGGAGGGTACCGTATGAAGGCACATAAGAGAGGCATTATCTGCATGTAGTATTCCTCGGGGTGACTTTCGACGAGACTTCGCAGCGCGTAAATTCCTCCCACACGAACAGAGAGAATAATGTCGCCAAGCATCTCGGCGCCCTTCTGGAATCGGTCGTTTTGTAAGCTCTGTTGCGCCGTTGCGACTTGAAGTTGGGCTGCAACGGCTTGCGTCAACGCCGCGTCCGCTTGACGACCCGCCACTAAGCTACGCCATACGGCAAACGGAAGTGCGAACAGTCCAGCAATCGCAAAACCGACATTCCGTATAGTTGCGCTGTTAGTTTCACCCTCCCTCAGCCAATCCCAGAATTCGCTTGGCCAATCCCAGAACGTGACATTAAATAACACCGCTGCAACCGTGAGCATCGCCAAATTCAATACGATCAAGAAGCTAACGGATTGAGTGAGGGAACGATACCATTTAGGGCCGCGTGGCGACTTGCGTATATTCATAGTCTTAGATAGGCCCTGTTTTCCAAATTGTGTTGGGATGAACGCACTGTGAGAAGTACCACATGCCGGATTCTAGACCGTGAGGAGTTTAGCCCACTACTGGCCGTCTTTCCTTCCGAATCGGGAAAGGATTCTAAGAAGAATACGTCAAAGGTAGCCTAACGCCGTGCCTTCGATTCCAAACCCGAGGAAAACGGTTGCTTTGTCTTTTTCTGGGTTCCCGCGTTCGCGGGAATGACGGCACCAGGCGGTTGACGAGGGGGCAGATGCTCTGTCAATCCCCCTCACCTAAATCCTCTCCCCGCGGGGAGAGGGGAGCCGTCCTATGCACGGCTTGCAATTGGCAGGCTTGACAGTGCACCTAGAATCTCGTTTCCAACTCCCCCGTATACTTGACCCCGACACAACCCACACCCCTGACCACTCTCCCGATCGCACCATGACTGCCATCAAATCCGGCATCTTTATCATGCCGTTCCATGATCCTGCCAAGCCTCTCGCTCAGTGCTACGACGAGGATATGGAGCTCATCATCCGTGCCGACGATCTCGGCATTAACGAGTTCTGGATCGGCGAGCATCACACGATGGCGTTCGAGAATATTCCGAGTCCGGAGATCTTCATCTCAGCGGCTATGAGGGAGACCGAAAACATCCATATGGGACCGGCGCCGGTCTGCATCCAGCAGCACCACCCCTTCCAAGTCGCCACCAGACTCGCAATGCTCGACAATCTCTGCAAGGGTCGACTCGACCTCTGCTTCGGACTCGGCAGCGTATCGACCGACCTTGAGATTCTGGGCATCGAGGCTAAAGAGTCGCCAGCGATGGTCTTAGAGGCGATCGACATGGTGCTCGAACTTTGGGCGGCAGATGGTCCAATCGAACTCAAGGGCGAATTCTGGAACATCTCGATGAAGGAAAATATCGACGACGAGGTCGGACTCGGTGTGGTGCACAAGCCTTATCAATCGCCTCATCCTCCGATTGCGATGCCCATCACATCGATGAACTCCGGCACCGCCAAGGCCGCCGGAAAACGTGGCTTCCAACCTTTCGCTCATAGCCTCATAACTTCGAACGTCGTCGGCAACATCTGGGAGACTTACGAAAATGCGGCTTTGGAGGCAGGCAACGAACCCGACCGCTCAGACTTCAAAGTCACACGAGCTATCTTCCTCGCTGACTCGACCAAAGAGGCCGAGAAGTTGGCGCGCAACAACTCCTTGGTCGGAGGCTTCAAGTACATCAGGAACCTGCTCGACAGGTCTGGACGCAGCAGGGGGATGTTCAAGCGCGACCCGAACATGCCCGATTCCGAATGCACCGTCGACTACTGGATGGAGGAGCAGATCATCGCCGGAGACCCGGACCACGCGCTCGATCGGATCATCCAGATGACTGAAGAGACGGGCAAGTTCGGAACGCTAGTGATGATGGGCTACGACTGGGACGACAAAGAGGCCTGGGTGAACAGCCTAGAACTCTTCGCCAACGAGCTGATGCCGTCGGTGAACAAGGCGCTGGGTTAGTCAAATTCATCCAGAGCCTGTCGAAGATTCCGGGGTGTTGGGAATCGTAGGGATATGCTGATCCGCTCGAAGAGCGGACACCCCTCTCCCCCTTTGCGGGGAGAGGATTCAGGTGAGGGGGAGACTTAAGTGGATCCGTTTCAGCAGGATCTTTGCACACCAGCGCACAAAAGTGAGGGGGTTGGCTGTCAAAGGTGAGCGGGACCTGATTTCTTTATATCCCCGCATTTTTACAATTAAGTCATGGCACAACTTCCAACTCAGAATATACACAGCGAGGAAGAAATCGAAGAAGCCAAAAGGCTGCTGATTTCACGTCACGAGGCCGCAAAACAAGAAGGCGATCCGGCGCAAAGGCATCCGGGATGGGGAATAACCGGAGTATTGGGTCCACCACTCTCAGGCAAAGGGTTGATCTGCAACGATTGGCTGACCCATCATTTCGCCTTAGGTGTGGATGTTTTTTGGACCCCAGGATCGGGACTCCTATATGGTGAGAAGATTCCGGAAGCCTATCCCGACATTTTTGACAAGTTTGTTGGGGATCGCGAGGATTTTATTCTTTTCGTTAATGGGATCGAACGTACGAAAAACGCGAATCTCGTCGAACATTTGGCAAGCGGCGTAATTAGGCGTAAGCGCATCCACGTCCTGTATACGTTGCAAACATATGGGAGTCAGAGTGAAATCGAGGCGATCGGAATGTATACCCGAACCAACACTGAATCAGTCTTGTACACCGGGATGTATCCCGGGCAAACGGCAAAGACTAACACTCGACGACGTGCGACGCGTTCACAAGGGATTGATAATTCGCCCGACTGGTGCAAAATTGGGATAGCCAGATTTCAAAATTACCCAATAAAACCGAAATCATACCTTGACATTAGGCTGGGACGAGAACCTCAAATTGGTAACCCAGCGACTTTACACGCTGATCCTGGAGATGTCTTCGAGGCCTCCAAAACGTACGACGCATGGTCCGATTCCGCCCATTTGTGATCTGTGGCTCGTGAACGCCGATTAGCGCCATCAGAAATATCGCACAAACAACCGGGCGTTAGTCGCAGACTGAATCCAAGTCCACGTACTTCCCGTCCTGGACGAGGGCATCCCACCTCCGCAATGTGTTCCGACTTGCCTCAGTATCCCGCGTTCGCGGAGGTTATGAGCCCGTGGCAGGAGGACGGACTGCTTCAAATGACAGTCGCTGCCTCGATCAGCGACGGGCCGTCGTTGCGGACAGAGTTGACTTGGCTCGACACTTGGCGAGTGGTGAAGTCGGGCCACTCGGAGGGTTCGATTAGGTCGAGAAGCAACTCCTCGGGAGATCCTTCACCAAGCCAGTCGTCATAGCTGGCGGAGGGCAGGATGACGGGCATCCGATTGTGGATCGGGCTCATCAGTTCGTTGGGTTCGCAGGTGATGATGGCGCACGACTCGATTGGACCATCGGGGCCTCTCCATCTCGACCAGACTCCGGCGAAGGCGAAGGGCTGCTCGTCTGATTGATGTATCCACATGGGCGTCCTTGTAGAAGCGGATCTTCGCCACTCGTAGAAGCCGTCGGCTATAACCAGGCATCTTTGACGGGCGAACGGCGTTCGAAACGTCGGACGTTCGGCTATTGTTTCCGCACGAGCGTTAATGAGGGGTCGTCGTATCGGGGCTTCGGGCTTCTGCCACGGCGGAATGAGGCCCCATCGCATCAAGTCTGGCTTTCGACTATCTTCGATGTTTCGGAGCGTCAGGACTGGGGTCGTGGGAGCCACGTTCCATCGAGGGCGGTAGTCGTAGGGCATCTCGACCAAGTCGAAGCCGAATAGCTCAGCGAGAGCGACGCCGTCGCCGAAGAGTCCGTATCGTCCGCACATGGTTTTTGATTCTTGCAAATTGCGGTACGGCGTGTAGCTATGAGGATTTGCCTATCCTTTCACGTGTTGGTGCAAGCGAGCGAAATCATCCCCGCCCTTCCCCGTGAGCTGCCAGGTCCGCCTACCTCTTTGCAATATCCGTTCTATCCTCCCCGCGCAGCGGGGTGCCGCCCCGCCCCAGATCCTTCGACAAGCTCAGGATGACGAGACTTTTGCAAAGGTCCCTTTGAGGGGAGAGGGTACCCGCTCGATGAGCGGATTTGGCGTATCTCAGAGGTTTCTCGGAGGGGAGAGGGGAGTCGCCTGCGTTGGCGACTGTGTCATATCGGTTCTCGGTCTATCTTCTGGGTCCCGGCAAGTCGCCCTGATGGCCGTTCGCTGCCTCTCCCGTCGGAATTTCCGCGTCCGCGGAATGACGAGTTGCATGGCAAGGGGCCGTCAGGGCGATGACAGGTGCCTGCCGAGCAACGTGAAATCTTCGTGGTGCTGCCCATGCGTGAGGGGATTCCGTGCCACTGGGCTTGCATGAGGCCCGATCGTTATGCATCATGTAATTACAACACATGTTCTAGTTATGCAGTGAGTGTTGAGTGAGGTGAGTGCAGATGGGTGGGTTATTTATCCGTCGCAGCGCAGACGATGCGATGCGGCGCGAAGAGGGCGGCGAGGTCTTCATCCGATGGATAGGAGTCGAGACCAGCAGGTCTGTGGCTTCTGTCGGGGGAGATGAGCGCATCGAAGGCGAAGGTGCGGCGGACGTGGTTGATGCGGAGTCTGTTGATGCGCCTCGCCGCCTCTATATCAAGGCATCGATGGGTACCGAGGATCGGGCCGGGGATGTGATCGAAGCCGATGGTTGGGATCTGGGCGCGTTTGAACGAAATCCCGTATTTCCCTGGGCGCATGAGCGTTGGCGGCCCCCGATAGGTCGAAGTGTGCGGACCTGGATCGAAGGCGATTCGCTGATGGCGCAGATCGAGTTTGCACCTACGTCGTTCGCAAACGAGGTGGCCGATTTGTTCGAGCGTGGCTTCATGCGTGGCGTCTCAGTGGGTTTTCGACCTTTGGAGATGGAGGTGCGGAAGACTTCTGATGGCCGACGAGGTTTGCGTTTCGTGCGTCAGGAGCTTCTGGAGATCAGCGCGGCGCCGGTGCCGATGCATGCCGATGCGCTGAGTATCGGATCAACTTTTTTCGAAGGAGGTGAAGAGACGGAGGATTTGCGTGAAGCGATGGAGGATCTATGGAGTTCGGCGGCAATGCTGGTGGATTGATGGCCGAGAGGTCGAATATGTTTGGGCGATTAGCAAGCAAGAGAAGGAGCGAAGTGAGTATGCCCGATAGGAGTAGCGAGATGCAGACATTGAAGAAGGAGATGGCGGATGTTGCGGCGTTCGTGAAGGACAAAGTCGAACCTGTCCAAGATGAACGAGTTCGGCTGCGCGAGGCAGTTGAGAAGTTGACTGCCGAGCAGCGTGACCTCAAGCGAAGTTCGCTGCTTAACGGCGGCGCATCAGATGGAAGGAGGATCGTGGAGTCGGGAGCCTACGCGGGGTGCGACGTCCTCGACTTAGGTATCGCAAAAAGCATTCAGCGAGCGGCCGCGACGCGAAGCGGCTCGGAGCAGGTCCGTGAGTGGGACATCCGGCTCAAGGCAGCGATGGACTCCGTCACTGCCGGCACGGGTGATGAGCTGGTGCCGACTGGTATGGCTGCGAGGCTTTGGGACGACGTTCATCTCGAAACTCGCGTGGCTGGTCTGTTCAGTCACATCGAGATGCCGACCAACCCGTTCGACATCCCTCTGCAGCTAGGAGACGTGAACTGGTATCCGGGTTCCGAGAACACTGCGACCACTAACACTGCTCCTGGCACGGCCAAGCAGACGATGACGGCTTACGAGTTGGTGGCTGAGGTCCCTTGGTCGCTGACTCTTGAAGAGGACGCCGTGATCGCCATGCTGCCGGAAGTGCGGAGGACGCTGGTTCGCAACGCAGCTGAGGTGATCGACGACGTTCTGTTGAATGCAGATACCACGAAGGCGAACAACATCAACGCCGATGGCGCCACTCTCGCAACTAACACCGCGGGGAAGGCGCACTGGTTAGTTGGATTTGACGGTCTGATCCATCTTCCGCAGGTGGACAACTCGTCGCAGTCGCTGGATCAATCCGGATCGATATCCGCAGCAGCCTACCTGAAGCTCTTGAAGCTGCTGGAGAAACACGGAGTGAATCGAAACGAATCGGTCTTCATCACTGACGCGTCGACCTTCCTCAACAGTCTCGGATTGACTGAAGTGGAGACGGTTGACAAGTTGGGCCCGAGTGCGACGATCCTGACGGGTCAACTCGGCGCGGTCTACGGCCATCCCTTGATCGTCTCGGGTCAGGTGGCTCTTGCCGATGAGGATGGCAAAGTGACGAGCGGCGGAAACACGACCGATACGGGTCGCGTATTGGCTGTCAACACCTCGCAATGGCGCGTCGGCTTCCGTCGGAGGTTGATGATCGAGACCGAGCGTGACATCCAGAAGCGTCAGAACGTGATGGTTGTGAGCATGCGGATCGCGTTTGCAGAGCGCACCGGGACACGCAGTTCGGCAACGCACACGGCGTTGGCTTACAACGTGACGGTGTGAATCTGCGTTGCCCCTCTCCCTTCCGAGAGACCTTAGCAACAGCCTCAGGAGGGGAGAGGGACGTCCGATGCACTGTTGATCCCCTGGGTCCCGCGTCCGCGGGAACGACGAGATGGGGCGTAAAGAAATTGTGCGAAGTTGAAGTGAAAGAGGTGAATGGGTATGGCTGATAGTGCGGCGCCGGTTGGTGTGACTAATGTGTATGCACCGCTGAGCGAATTGAAGAGCAGATTGTCGATCGTGCCGAACGAAAACGACGGCACGTTGTGGCAGCTGCTGCACGTGTCGAGCAGGATGGTAGATCGCTACTGCAATCGCCATTTCTACGTTCGGACGGCATCGAGACGCTTCGATGTGGAGGACTGGCGAGGATTCACGGTCACGGACCTGATCTCGGTGAATCAGATGGTGGAGGATCGAGACGGGGACGGCGTGTTCGAGGAGACATTGAGTCGGAGCGGTTACCAGCTGTATCCGTTGGACGCTGAACCGGAATCGGCTCACGGCGCCGGGTATTCGAGGGTCCACCATAAACGCAATGGTTCGACTCGTGGATTTCCGGTGGGCGAAGCCACGGTTCAGATAGCCGGCCGCTGGGGCTTCAGATCCAACTTCATCGACCTTGGTGCCAACATTTCGAACCTTGGCTCCGCGTTGACCTCGGCGTCCAGATCGATGTTGGTCGATGACGATGCAAATGTTCGAGCAGGGCAGACGATCTTGGTTGACGGCGAGCAGATGTTCGTCAAACAGGTCGGTGCCAACACCTTGAACATCGTGCGGGAAGTGAACGGTACTTTGGCAGTGGATCACCCGGACGGTTCTTCGCTAAAGGTTCTGCAATATCCCGCCGAGATTGCAGAGTCGACATTGCTTCTGGCGGTCGATCGATGGCGTCGAAGGGACGGCTACTTGGGCGGTTCATCTGCATCGGGCTCGCCGGACAGTGTCTACGACTCAAGGGAAGATGTGGAGAGGTTGCTTGCTCCGTTTCGGCGAATCTTGCTGTAACGGCGCAGGATGTGCAGTCGGGGTCGAAGCTTGTTGGAGGGGCCGCCCATGGGAGGTCGTTTTCAAAGTCTGGGCAGAGACCCACCAGAGATTGAGGGATCGATTCCGTTAGTCCTCCCCGCAGATCCAATAACGATGGAGGTGCACAATCCGTTCGTGGTGAGCTCGTCGAACCACGCCCATCGGCATCCGCCCTTCGACAGGCTCAGGACGAACGGTTGAGTTCATTACGAACGCCGGGGCTCACCACGAACGATGTTGGTGCTGGGAATGGTGGAGGCCCGAGGGACGGTGGGTCGGCCCACGATCAATGGAGGTGATGGTCACTAAAGGTGAGACGCGTCATGAATGGGATGTTGAGTAGTCCGCGAGATGTTCAGCTCGCGGTTGATGAGGAGTAGTGAGGCAGATGATGGATGAAGAAAGCGGCAGTGTGCTTTTCGGTGCACCGCTTAACCAGATGGGTGTGCCGGAAGGTCCCAACTTGGGTTTCGATGCGACGTTTTCGACGGATGTGAGACAGGAGTTGGCGAGGTTGAGACAGACGGTCGAGAAGGATCATGACCACCGGTTGCAGCGCATCGAGAACGATCTTCGATGGATCATGACGCTCGTGAGTGCTCAGCTTGTGGCGTTGATAGGTGGTGCGATCGCGACCTTTACGGTCGGTTGATAGGGCTCGACAAGATGATGGATTCAGTTCGATGAGGAGAGGTGAAATGAGTGAGAGAGAAACCGGAAAGTGGAGAAGCGTGGCCGAGCTTGCGCGTTCGGTATGGGAAGGTGTTGCGTCCGTGATCGGTAATCCCGACTATGAGGCGAAGAGTGCGAGCTCGGGCCCGGTCAATCGGAGAATAATCGAAAGGTTCGAGTCTCGATTGTCTGGCGAGGTCGCAGATGAGTGGTCTCCTGCTGGATACGGCGAATACTACGCCAGGTCATCGCCCGTACATGCGGCGGTACGCGTGCTCGCGGAGGCCGTGTCACGCCCCAAGTTGGAGGTTTGGCAACGCTCGAGTCTCGCTGCGGATTTTGAGCCGGCCGGATCGCAACACCCGATGCAACGCATCTTGGATCGCCCTAACCGATTCTGGAGCAGCGGGGAGCTGTGGCGAGCAGTGGAGAGTCGGTTGGCTCTTTGGGGAAGTTCCTTTATTGCCATCGGCAGAGATGAGAGAGGCGCACCGACCGAGTTGTGGCCGTTGCCGTCGCATCAGGTCCGAGCCTTGGTCGATGACGACGATCGTTCAATTCGGGGCTTCGTTCACGAGACGATCGACGGCCCGACCGCATACCTGCCGGAGGACATAGTCTGGTTCCGACGCTTCAATCCGATGAAGCCGTTGGCGGGAATGTCTTCTGTGGCTCCGGCGCGGGCGGCGATCGATATGGGATCCGAGGCCCTGCGCTTCAACCGTCGCTTCTTCTTGAACTCGGCCTCCCCGTCCGACCTCGTGATGACGATGGATTCGGTGCCTACCAATGAGCAGATCGAGGCCTTTTACGACGCTTGGAGCGTCAGGCTGCGGGATGCGGGCACGCTTCATCGCCCGTTGGTGTTGAGCCCGGGAATGGATGTCAAGCGTCTTGGCATGACGCACCGCGACATGGAGTTCATGGCCGCGCTTGAGTGGTCGGTCGAAGAGGTGGCGAGGTCGTTCGGCGTGCCGAAGGTGTTCCTGAGCGAGTTCGAAGACGCCACTCTCGCCAACGTGCGGACGATGGAGCAGTTCCTATGGCGCAACACGATCATCCCAGAGTTGCGCATGCTCGAGGACGGCCTTAACCTGCACTTGGCGTCGCAGTTCGCCGAGTTTCCTGGAGAGTTACAGGCCCGCTTCGACCTCTCAAGCATTGAGGCGGTACAAGAGACTGCAACGGCGCGGGCCGAGCGTCTGGTGTCGCTGGTCTCCGCAGGCGTGATGAGCGTAGGAGAGGCGCGCAGCGAGCTGGGACTGAGCGGGTGAGGGCACGGCGTTTGGCTCGAACGGCGATTCACAAACCTCTTCATACAAACGTCATTGCGACCCCGATCTGCGTGGGGAACGGCCTGGCCGGCGAACCCCACGCGAGGGCGGTAAGCAAGTCATCAGCCGAACGCGTCATCCCGTCACGTTGTCATCCTCTCTGTGCAACGGAGTGCTGCGACGAGGCCACATGATTCACGGCCTACTCGAAGCCCGTCGAAGAGCCTGCCGAAGGGATCTGTGGAGGGGGAGACGGCAACACGACTCTGACCCAACGCCGCCAATTCTCCTTCGAATCTCGCGTCTCAAGGTGTGCCCCGAAACTGACGGAATGAGAGTAGTCACGGAGCGTGCACACACAAAACACGGCTTCTCTCGCTGCCGCTGACTGAAGACACTGAGCCGGTGTGTCAGCCGACCAGTTCGAATCCCTCTGCCCGGAAGTCTGAATCGTAGGCGAATGCCGTGGTTGCGCCGTACATTTCCATGATAACAAAGCTCATGCAATCCACAAGGCTGATTTGACGCGTGCCTCGTTCGAGCCAACGGTCGATAGCGCGACTGTGATCGCGTTCAACAACCCAGTGAATCTCCACCAAATCCCGGGTTTGACGATGAAACGTCAATGCCGAGTCGTACCCTAATCTACTCTGAACCAATGCAGCTGTTTCAATCAAAACGTAGTTGTGTGTGAATAGGGCATCTCCGTCGCTGAGTAGCGATTCCAACGCGGCTACCGCCTTGGAATGGAAGTCGTCCTCGAGATCGGCGAGCGCGTAGGCGGCCGAAGTGTCGAGGAATATCAATGGAGATAGTCCTCTGCCAGTGCCTCGTCGTGCCGAACTGACAACGGCCGAGGGTCCGTCGGCTTCGAACGTCCCGATCCGATGAAGGAGAAGTCGCTTATCGTCAACTTGCGCTTCGAACCCTTGGGCTCAACCAGGTACTCGGCGACCGCGTCTCGGATCAGTGCAGACATCGATCTGCCCTCGGAGTAGGCCCTGTTCTTGGCCAAGTGGTACATGGCCTCGTCCAACTGTATCTGGGTGCGTTTCATCGCAGTTACCCCCCCCAATTAGTGATGTAATGATTACAGATGTAATGATAACACTTTAACCAGCCGGTATCTTCGGCTGCCGGGCCGCGAACATGGCAAACATACCCGCAACGAAGATGGCGATTATCACCGCAAATGCGAGGTCGAACGATCCTGTACGGTCATGCACCTGACCCGCCAAGATTGGCCCTCCAGCGATCGAGACGATCTGTGCCAACTGAAATACTCCCATCAGACTCCCATACTCACGCAGTCCGAACGTTTGCTGAACCACCAACACGATCAGTGCTCCCAGACCTCCGAATCCGAGACTGAAGACGACCACTCCGGCCCAAATGAGGGGCACGCTGGCGTCGGGGATGATAATGAGCGCAACGCCTGACGCCTGGAATAAAAGGCTCAGCGAGGTCATGCGTCGGGCGCTGAAACGTTCGCTGGCCCGTCCGAAAGCGATCTTCGAGGCGATGCCCATCGAGGCGATGAACGTAACCGCGCTAGTCGCGGCCGCTGGCTCGAATCCGTTCTCTCCGAAGTGCTGTCGAAGCTGCGTCAGGACGCCTTGATACGTAAAAGTCGCCGCGGTCAGGCCAACGATGCAGAGCCAAAACGCCCAGGTGCGCATCGCTTGCTTTAGCGTCAGTCCCGCGCGTGCCCTGATCCCGGCGCTTTCGGTGCGAGGTCGCCGAGTTCTCCGCATCTCCACCAATACGTCCCTGGGCCGCTCCTTCAGGAATACCAGCACAGAAGCCGCGAGCAGCAGCATAACGACCCCGAACGTGGCATATGCCCATTGCCAGCTGATTAAATTGATGATCACGGCCGCCAGCGGTGGCATCGTCATGCCTCCGAAGTTGTTGCCAGAGACGACCAGACCTGTCATTCTCCCCATCGTGTCGGGGAACCATATCCCGACAATCTTTCCGGCGGGCAGAACAGTGGCGCCAGGGAATCCCGCGTAAATGAGTGAGCTTAAAACGTACCAGTGCCAGAGTTCGGACATAAAAGGCCGCAACAGGAAGCCGATGGCGATCAAAAGGATCGATCCGAACATCACGGGTCGTATTCCGAAGCGATCGGTCCACGATCCGATCAGCGGCGCCAGAATGCCCGAGATGAATGCGAACGAAAGCGATAGATTGAGCTCGGTCTGTGACCATCCAAACTTGCTTTGGAGGGGTACGGCGAACTCTCCGAACGAGTACTGCGTCATGCCGATCGAGAGCCCTGTCGACAGGAAGACCAGCAGCGCTGCAACATGCCCTCGATAGATGCGCGTGACGGCGCGAAAGGGCCTGACGGCAAAGGAGATGAGGGTCAACGAGCGGCTCGAAGCAGGGGAGAAGTGCGAAGATCACTCAAGGATATTCGAACGGATCGACAAGAATTACGACTCAACTGCCCGTTTGGTTATCTAAGAGGGCACTGCAATTCTCTCCTAAACACCGATTCATTCGTGTGTCCTTCCCAGTAGGCGAGATTGACCTCGACGATGGTCAACCAATCGTAATCGGTGCATTCTCCAACCATCTCGATCAAAAATATGCCGTTGTAACCAACTACATCGATCACTCCGAAAGGGTTGGGTCTCAACTGGTGCCCAGACTCTGTAACCGGGCCGGTCACGCCTCGATTAGGCAACACCGCTCGACCCGAGTGGTCCGTGATTACGGTGAACTCTGGGATCGTATCAACGATCCGGCGTGTTTCGCCGGGCTCTTGCTGGTAAAAATGCAGAGTTGCTCCGGGCACTGGTACCCCGTCGATGTCGACAACTTCCACGGTGGTCATGTGGGGAGTGTCGTAGAGATACCCGCCATAATGCCCTCTACGATGTCCCGAGTTAGAGGCGAGCGCCCCAACGGTGTGAGCGCCAACTTTGGGGTACAGGTCTGACATGAGATCCTCAACATCTTCAGGAAACCTGAAGCAACGATCGTGTCGTTCTTCATATGCCATTGCGCAACCTGCCGATTGGCTTGGGTTGTTCAAATCTGGTAGCAAGACGTCGCGCGGACCCATATGCATAACGTAAAGATCGATGACACCCAGCTGGTGCATCCACTCATGGAGCAGTCCGTTGTCGAATTCGGGTCGGGATTCGTGCCCTTCAACGGTGTAAATGCTGAAGTCGTCCCAAATGCTCCACCAACCATCTAAGTACCAGTAGATGTCGCTGGGAAGAATTCGCTCGTGAGAGACGTGAAACTGTTCAACTCGAATACGATCTCGAAGTCCAGCCTCGGCGAGGAGTTCATTGAGGAGTTCCACATTGTCGCGGATCCAAAACTCCGGAGACTGGATGGTTCCGCCGGGTTTGTTGGAGAGCATCAAAGATTCGTAAGCACCCAGACTGAAGTAAATTCCGAGTGTGTAACCTTTGATCCAATCATTGACGGCGTTGTTATCCTCTAGCAACTCCTCGATCTGGTCGTCGGGGTCCACGACGAAGCTGTAAACGGGGTTGCTAACGTCGTCGGGCCAATTTACATCCAATTCAAACTGCACGGTTTCGTCCGAAGCGAGACCACTGTGACTCCCCACGGCGACCGTTTCCCCGTCCAATCGCCATTCGTACTCGAATGGTCCAGATCCTTGATCGCCAGCGTTCCAAACGTGAGAGATGAGCTCCACCGTCTCGCCCGGATCCGGCCAACGTTTGACTCCCTCTTGCTCCTGGCAGTTGAGGATTCCGATGGATGTTTCGTACGGATACGGGCAGTCTGTCGATCCGATGAAATACGCGATTTTGTGCCGCTGAAATCGCGGAAGCCTCTCGATAGACGTCACCACGAAATCCACGCCACCCTCGAATAGAGGCTTGCTTGGTGAAACTGGAACCGCATCGTCGCAAAAACCCAGGTTGCCGACGTTGTGTATTTTTACGCGCAATTCGACCGGAACGCAACCGTGAAATCGGTTGAGGTCTATGACGAAGTGATCGAGGTTAGTCAGTGCAGTCAGCTCGGGCGGGATTTCGCCGAAGAGCGAGTTAGCTCCGAGTACGATCTTCTCCATTTTGGCCAAGTTGCCAAGTTCCTCCGGGATTTCTCCAGTCAACTGGTTCTGGCCGAAATCTAGGACTCTTAGCTCCGACAACTTGCCGAGTTCAGTTGGTATCCCGCCTTCCAGGTTGTTGACGCTCAATTTCAAGTACCTCAACTTGGCAAGTTCGCCCAGCTCACGGGGCACAACACCCATTAGTTGGTTGTCCGTGAGGTTGAGGTCGATCAGGGCATCGAGCCGACTCAAGTCTGAAGGAATGATTCCGTTCAATCCCATGAAACCCAGGTGCAGCCCGACGACCCTTGAACGGGATTCCTCGACAATAACCCCTGGCCAACCCCTGATCGGCACCGAGTCGGACCAATTCAGATTTACGTCTCCGGCCAGTTGATCCCTCACTCGGAGTAGCGTCTGACAGTCCTTTACCAACCCGGCGTTGTTTTGTGGACTTGGCACGACGATCCCGTTCGAGCAGTCCGGTGGCAATACGATTACAGGGGTAGGAGGAACTACGGGTGCCGTAGATCTTTCCCTATTGATCTCAACGGTCCGGATCGCATCGCCTTTTCTAATCGCGCTCGTATGGCTCCCCTCGACGAAGGCGTTGACGTATCTCATGCCGTCGATCACCCTGCCGAACACTGTGTGGCACTTTACGTCTTGGTTTTCGCAGTCCTTGAATTGTCCATCAAGTTCGAACGCATCGAGGTGGGGGAAAGCCCCGAGAGTGATGTAAAACTGGCTACCGTCTGAAGTGCCGTTGGGTTCTCCGATCTCAGCCATCGCAACTACACCGGGGGTGTCGTGTCGGAGTTTGGGGTGGAATTCGTCCCTCACTTCGTAACTCGAGCCCCCTGGATGCTCTCCGATTTCCACCAGGTACCCTGAGACAACGCGATCGAAAGCAAGCCCGTCGTAGAAACGAGACTGTGATAGGTGTACGAAGTTGTTGACTGTGATTGGTGCTTTGTCAGCAAACAACTCGATTGTGATAACAGCGTCCGGGTCTTTCTCCAAGGAAATCGTGGCGAAATAACGGTATCTCTCATCGATAACCAAAGGAGCAAGCGTCGTCGGCCTTGGCGTGGCCGTGGAGGTTGCCGTGTGGGTTGCAGTCGCCGTTGCCGTGAAGGTTGCAGTCGCCGTAGCCGTGTGGGTTGCGGTCGCCGTAGCCGTGTGGGTTGCGGTCGCCGTAGCCGTGAAGGTTGCAGCCGCCGTTGCCGTGTATGTGGCGGTGGGCTCAGCGGTTGGAGTGTTAGTAGGTGTTGAGGTGCTTGTAGGAGTGTTTGTGGACGTGGCCAGTTGGCGCACTCGTTGGAGTCGCTGTAGGGACGATCGTCGCGGTCGGAGACGGTGAAGGTGTGGATGTTGGAGTATGCGGCGGCGTTGGCGAGGGGGTAGGCGATCGATTAAGCGTAGCTGTAGCAGAGGGTGTGGGTGATGGCGCCGTGGTCGGTTCCGGTGCAGGGGTTGTCGAGGGCTCACCCTCGGGAGTGCAAGCCCACGCTAAAGCGACAATTAACCCGAATGCAACGGATGCGAGTATGACTAATGTGCGGTTCAAGGCATGAAATGTTTCGAAGTTCTGTCAAAGATATTCGACTGAACTAACCGGATGCTCTTTCATTTCTCAAGGTCCCCGTATTCGCGGAGATGACGGCCGCCCCCGCCTCTCTACCTCGATACGTAAGAGAGCGCCCCACAGGTATATACTTCGGGCAGCGCGCTGCATACTGGGCGCAGCTGCCTAATTCCGCTATGCGAAAAAGCAAAATCAGAGCCGCGATCGAAGGCGGGACGAAGGCCTATGGCATCGCCTTCACCTTCCCTGTTCCAACCCTCGCCGAGATGGCAGGATACGCCGGATTCGATGTGCTCCACCTCGATATGGAGCATGGCGTCTTCGACTGGAACGACGTAGAGGCGATGTGCCGGGCCGGCGAGTTGCACGACATGACGTGTACCGCTCGTATCCCTAACACCGAAACAGACACTATTCTCCGTGCATTCGACCGAGGTCTGATGGGCATACTCTGTCCGCATGTCGACAACGCCGACCAGGCCGCCAGGATCGCTGACGCTGCTCGCTTCGGACCCACCGGCTCGCGCAGCTTCGGCACTTCAAGAGGCCGAGAGTACGGCATGGCTGGGATGTCGTCGCCCGATTACATGGCGAGTTTCAACGAACAGGTGACGGTAGCGGCCCAGATCGAAACCGCCAACGCCGTCGACACGATCGACGACATCCTCAAAGTCGATGGCATCGACCTCATCGCGTTCGGATCGAACGATTTGGCGCAGTCGATGGGATATCCTGGCTATCTGAATCATCCTGAGGTTCGTGCTGCGGAGGACAGGGTCCGAGTCGCGACCCATGCAGCTGGCAAGTTGTTAACAGAGGACGTTGAGAGCAACATCAACATGGTGCAGTGGCTGCCCGATCAGTGGGCTCAGTGGCTCGAATCGGCAAAGGGCAACAGCTAATAAAGCAATCGATCAGAACGATCAACTCTAGGAGAGGAAGTAACTAAGATGGCAAGTTCAACATCAATGGCTGACGGTAACGGCGCGCAGTGGGAGCCGGTGGCGCACTGGCCGAGATTGCCGATGGGCGTATCGTTCTACGGCGACGCAACGTCGGTAGCGGTCGACTCGCAAGACAACGTCTATGTATTCAACCGGGGTACAGACCCGATCTGTGTCTTTAACCCGGATGGCGACCTCGTTCGCACGATGCTGCACGGCACTCCGACGCGAGCTCACGGGATCGAGTTCGACAAAGACGACAACATCTATGTCATCGATGATGACGGTCACTACGTTCGCAAGTTCGACATCGAAGGAGTCGAACAGTTCACCCTAGGGACCCAAGGTGAACCCGCGGAGTGGCAGGGCGGAGGTATCTTCAATCGTCCGACCGACGCTGCGATTCATCCCGAGACCGGCGAGATCTTCGTATCGGATGGCTACGGCAACTCCCGAGTCCACAAATTCGACGCTGACGGCGAGCACATGCTCTCCTGGGGCGAGCCGGGAACTGGCGACGGCCAGTTCAGCCTGCCGCACAACATCAGCATGATGGGCACCGACAAGGTGATCGTCGCCGACCGCGAGAACTTCCGAGTCCAGATCTTCACCACCGAAGGCGAGTACGTCGACCAGTGGCACATCCATCACCCGATGTCGGTTACCGAAGGCAAGGGCGATGACGACAAGATCTACATCGGCGAGATGATCCAACCCGCGGTCCAGCGAGGCGTTCCGAACCTTGGCGCCAGAGTGTCGGTTCTAACGTCGGACGGGCAGCTACTCGCTCGTCTGGGCAATCCGCAACCCGGGATGGGTGTCGACCAGTTCACTGCTCCGCACGGTATCTCCACCGACTCGCAGGGCAACATCTACGTCGCCGAGGTGGCCTACACCAACTACTACTCGAGTCCAGAAAACTGCGGCATGGATGAGCCGCCTCGTGGTGAGATTGTAAGCCTCCGCAAGTGGCAACCCATCGCCAACGGCGGGTAAGTTTGTGACATCCAGCGCTTATAATTGCTACATCAGTAGTAATATTTAAGCGCGAAACGAAAATGTCGTTTCGAATGCGTATTACGGCTCGAAAAGGCAGTTGCGGTGATAAATGGCTCCGAATGGTTGACTGTTGCCCAGATTTGCGTGTCGGCGGGAATGCTTGTATTCGTCGGTTTTGGCGCCGTATGGTTGCAAAGCCGACTCGAAAATCTGTGTTTGAAACAGGACGTTTTTCGGCGTGTGGTTGGCCACGTTCACGGAGTCCTCTACGATTGCCGGGTCTTCAAAGACTCGCACACGTATAGCGAAAGCGGCATCATTGCGATTAACGAAGTTCGCTCGGTGTTTAACGAGCGAGCTGTACTGGCTGCGTGGAAGGCATGGCACCGAGTCTCCAACAACGAATCCAGTGGGTATCTTGAGTTCGCTAAGTTGATCCGTGCGATGAGCGAAGCTTGTAAACTCAAGCAGTATGAAGAGATGGAGCTTGGAGAGATAGCGGACGCGTTCACTTGCAGTTGTATCCTTGGCGAACAGTGAGGTAAGCAAATAGTGGTCGAACGAAACAATCGCAAAATCCGGATCGGAAACGCCCACCCGCACAATTGGCTGACGGACCCGCCGAAGAAAGCGGGTGCAAAACCTAAGGATTCCAAGACAGCCAAGGCTCCCGCAGGCAGCAAATGAATCTTGCATTGGTTTTTCGTTCGAGCAATGATGGCTCGCCGTTTATTGACCGGCTAGTCCTACACCTCCCTTGACATTGAAGGAATTCTGAAATGCCTTATAAACCTGAACCGTACTGGGCAAAACTGCCTCACCCCATGAGCTTCAAAGAGGCGACCTCGGTGGCGGTCGACTCCGAAGATCGGGTGTACGTTTTCAATCGCGGCAATTGGCCGATGATGATCTTCGACTCTGAGGGCAACTTCCTTGAGACGTGGGGCGCCGGAGAATTCGTGCGACCTCACGGCATCTTCATCGATGGCGATGACAACCTGTTCTTGGCCGACGATGACGCTCACATCGTAGAGAAGCGAACCAAGGAGGGCGATCTGATCTTCAGACTCGGCACTCATGGTGTGCCTGCGGCGTGGCAAGAGGGCGACCCCTTCAATCGTCCGACCGACATCGTCGTGCATCCCGAATCCGGCGACATCTTCATCACCGACGGCTACGGCAACTCGCGGGTGCACAAGTACAGCGCCGATGGCGAGCACATAACGTCTTGGGGGTCTCCCGGAGGTTTGGACGGCCAATTCAGCTTGCCCCACAACATCTGCCTGCTGGGCGATGACAAGGTGATTGTTGCAGATCGGGAGAACTTCCGAATTCAGATCTTTTCAGTCGATGGCGACTACGTCGGCCAGAAGCACATGCACCGACCAATCGCCATAGCGAATGGACGTCCAGGCGACGATGTGATCTTCGTTGCTGAGGCCGGCGCGCCCGCAGTGCAAAGCGGAGTCCGGAATCTAGGCAACAGCGTCGCGGTTCTCGATACAGATCTAAATGAGGTTGACCGCTTTGGCGGCGATCTTCCAGGCGAGGGTCACGACCAGTTCATCGCTTCGCACGGGATCGACACCGACTCATCTGGCGCGGTTTACATCGCCGAGGTTTCGTACACGAATACAGGCTCGAACCTAGACCCGCCACGTGAGGTCGTCAGCCTGCGCAAGTGGGTGCCGGCCTAGTTAGGTGTTCGCGAGTTTGCAGCCCACGCGGCGATCTGTGCCGTGTGCTCTTCGTAGTGGAGGTAGGCCCACTCGTCGACCGATCGGCGATTGGGATGCCCTGAATCGAACCATTCCGCAGGCGTCTTGTCCAGCGCGTCACGAAGTCTTCGGTGCACCGACTCTGACCTCTCCAACACCTCGCGGGACGACATCTGGCCCATCTCAGCAATCGCTCGAGCATTGAAGCTGTCAGGATCGATCGCCGAAGCGACAAAGATGCGATCGTTAGGTATCTCCAACTCGGAGATGAGCAGCTCTTCCCACGATCCGATGTGGTAGAGCACCTGGTTGACCGACCATTCGCCGCATGCCCCTGGTACTGCCGCGTCTTCCGAACGGATAGAGTCGACTGCTCGCCGCAGCAATCGCCAAGCATCGTCGATGGCGAGCATGATTATCTGCTTGTGGTTTTCGCTCTTAGGTAGCAACGTATATCCCTGACGAAACATTATCTTTGACGGATTTGCGAACGCGACTGTCCCCGTCGATCCATCGCCTTCCTTGGCGAAGACATTTCCGATCGCGTCGATCCATCACCTCACTTGGCGAGAACATTTCCGATCGCGGCGAGCTTCTCACCGTCAGTGGCGATGTCCTGACCGCAAGTAGCGATTTCCTCAACGTCAGTACCGACGTCCTCAACATCAGTGCTGACCTCCTAAACGTCAGAGGTGGGGTCCCTTACCGTTCGTGGCGAGCTTGTCGAACCATGATTAGCCACCCCGACCCCTTCGAAAGGCTACGCCATGACCGCGTAACATGCGCCCACGGCGTAGCATCCCGCTCTGCGGGGAGTACGAACAAAGTGCGTCCGTCGTCTCGCGGTTTTACACATCCTCGCCCTTCGACAAGACATGCCCCGGCCTTGCCAAAGCACCCTGGATGGGCGAACTAGGCACATTCCATCGTGTCGCTGCCCCTCAATTCTCTCCACTGATGAAGGTTGATAAACTCCGAGACAACATCGACATTCGTCCATTTTCCCTTAGGGGGCCTTCATATGGTTGCGATCCGGATGGCAATCCGCCGTTTGCTCCTTATCGCGGTACCTGTTCTCGTGGCTGTAGTGATGATTGCAGCGGGCGGTGCCGCAATGTTTCTCGCGCCTTGGGAATATGACGCCACATTCCCTGAAGAGTGCCGCGAATTCATGGGTGAAGAGCCTATCGGTAATGATGATGATGGTTGGCCTGTCTACAAATGGCAGGGAGATTCAGCGCAGATGGAAGCTTGTGACGCCGAATTAGGGATCGAGTCCATATCGATTGAGGTGACCGACGAAGACGTGCCTGGTTGGGAAAACGGGAGTGCCGAGTACGCGTTTACCATCGTATCTGTCGAATTTACCTCCGAGGAGTGGGAAGATAGCTGGGAATGGGAAGAGGCCGACGGGGTGTTGGATCAGTACGAAGTCATCGAGATCATTCGACGGGGCGAGGAGTTCGATTTGTGGACATCGGAAGAGTGTGCTGATTTCATGGTCGACGTTGATGTACCTACCGAGGCATTCCCGCCCGAGCTCGAGGGTGATCCTGCCGACTACATCTTTCGCGGGTGGACCGGCACGGCAGAGGAATACGAAGCCTGCGATCCGATGAGTTGATCTTCTGACTCGGAATGGTTGCAATCCGGCCCGTGCCGCCTGGTTTCTCCCACCCTTCGACGGACTCAAGGCGGGTGCTGAATCCACTCTCCCAAGAGAGATCCTTGCTGAACAATTAACCCGCTCGATGATCGGGTACCCTCTATCTTCCGAGGGAGAGGATTCAGAGCTTGCCATCGGCGGTCCCGCATCCCCAGATCCGTTCGGCAAGTTCAGGGCAGGCTCTTCGACAGGCTCCGACATGTCCGCATGACATGCCGCCCACGACGCAGCACCCCGCACTGCGGGGAGGACGAACGGAGTGCGTCTGTCGTCTCGGCGCTTTACACGTCCTCGCCCTTCGAAAGGTTTAGGGCAGGCACTGGACCCTCTCCCATGGAGGAGACCAACGCAAAACACGTGGTCATCCTGAGCTTGTCGAAGGATCTGGGGAGGGGCGAGCCGTCTCGAGGACGGCTCAGAAACGGTTGCTCTTTCTTTCCTCTGGATCCCCGCGTTCGCGGGGATGACGGTTCTTGTGTTCGTCGTCGTATCTGTCCTGACCTTTTCCCTTGCAAACACCCATCCTTGTTTGAGGTCATTCACATCCCTTCCCGTTGGTGGCCTTGCGCACCCGTTACCGTTGGTGGTGGCACATAACCTTTTCCAGTCGTGGTTGCACACGACCCTTACCGTTGCTGGTTATTCACATCCCTTCCCGTTGGTGCTCGCACAAAACCCTTACCGTTGGTGGTCATACATACCGCTGACCATTCGTGGTTATTCACACCCTGATTTGTCGCGGTGATCGCACCCCTTGCCGTTCGTGTTCCCCGCGCAGCGGGGTGCGGTGACCTCAGCGCACATCATGCGCCCACTCGTCGCCTGTCGAACTATGGCCCACTCTATCCACACAACATCCCCGCTTGGCGTAACATGCAAGCCATATCGGGAATTGGTTAGTCAGCGACGGGAGACAAGCGCTATGACGATCGTGGGAGATGGTGATTTTAGGTATGAAGTGGTACCGGAGTGGCCGAAGAAGATGCCAGAGAGCTGGAAGTTCGGCATGGCTTCCGATGTCGCAGTCGATTCCAAGGATCGAGTGTGGGTGTTCGCCCGCGAGCAACATCCCGTCTCATGGTGGACCACCGACGGCGAGCTGGTCGGTAGCTGGGGCTACGGATTGAGCTTGGGCATCGCACCGGAGTTTTTCTTCCGTGAACCACACGGTATCTACATCGACTCGGACGACAACATCTGGCTCTCCGAGAAACAGCGCCACATCGTCACGAAACACAACCAGTCGGGCGAGATCTTGATGGAGCTGGGTGATCGTGACTGGGCCGGCGTGACCGTCACTTTCGACGGCAGACATGGCGATCCGTTCAACTCTCCGACCGGCATCGCGTTAGATGCGGACGGCAGGATTTTCGTGTCTGATGGCTACGGGAACCGTCGCATCCACCGATTCTCGGCTAGCGGCGAGTACGAGACTGCGTGGGGCGTGCCTGGCAACGGCCCCGGCGAGTTTGCGTTGGTGCACAACGTCGGAGTCGACGAGAACGGTCGGGTATATGGCTGCGACCGCGAGAACAACCGTATCCAAATCTTCGACGGTGACGGCAACTTCATCGATCATTGGACGGAGATGAGTGCGCCGGGAGACATCCACTTCCGCGGCGACGGCCTTGCCTACGTGGCAGAGCAGGGCGGCAATCGAGCCGTTTCGATCTGGACGCTCGACGGCGAGTTAGTAACTCGCTGGTACGGCGATGACGAGGCTAAGATCCTAGGCGCGGGGCACGGAATCTGGACCGATTCCGAGGGCAGCATCTACGTCGCGGAGATCGGGACTCCAGAGATGGGTCAGCGGGTCAGGAAGTTCCAGAAGATCTGAGGAACTTCTAGAGGACGGTTTCGATCAGCTTGCGCATAACCGTCGCAAGCAGGAACGCCGTCATGCCGAGTCCGAGCAGGGCGTCGTAGCCGAGGAACCTCGATACGATGCTGCCGTTGGCAACTGATTCGCCGTTTTCACTTCGGCGGTTGCGCCACACGATGTAAAACATGCCGAGTGCGAGGGTCATCTTCACCGCGAGCACGGACACCCATGCCACCGTGGCTGCATCGCTTTGAATCCGGGAGAACATGAGCAACAGGCCGGAGACGATGAGCGTCACTATCGAGATGTCGACGATCTCGCGATACGCAGGACCGATTAACGACATAGCGGGTTGCATCTGAGCAGGAGCGGCAAGGACCAAGGGTCGAAGCGCCGCGGCGTGGAATAGACTCCCACCAATCCATGCGATAGCGGCCACGCCGTGGGCGTACCGCACCATCAACATTAGCCACTCGGTAAAGCTGATCTCTGAGAACATCATGGCATCCAGTATATATCCCGAAAACCCGCTGTCTACAGTCGTTTTGGGGGCATTGAACATGGATATGATGCTCGAAACGGAGCGTCCTGCCTTAGCCGGAGAGACGTTTGAGGGCAATCGGTTCTACACGTCGCCCGCTGGGAAAGGCGGAAATCAAGCGGTCGCCGCTGCAAGGTTCGCTGGCAACAGAGAAGGCGCGGTGAAGATGATCGCCCGAGTCGGCGACGATGCCTTCGGTACTGAACTCATCCGACATATGGCAACAGAGTTGATCGATGTCTCTGATGTGTCGAGAGAAGAAGGAACGTCTTCGGGAGTCGCAGTCATCCTGATCGATAGAACAGGGGAGAGCTTCGTGAACGCCGCTTACGGTGCCAACAAACTCTGTGGCGAGCAAGAGGTAGAGGCCACTGTCGGTGCCCTGGACGGTGCGGGCGTATTGCTGGTCCAGCAAGAGATTCCAATGGAGACGTCTCTCGCGGCGATGCGTGTCGCACAAGAGAGTGGCATTACCGTGATCCTCGATCCCGCCCCGGCGCGTGAGCCTGCATCGGTGCCTGCTGACTTCTACTCATTCGTCGATGTCATCACGCCCAACGTACACGAGGCCCAAGCCCTTTCGGGCATCGAGGTGGCCGATCAACGAAGCGCCGAGGCCGCGGCCGAAGTGATTCGCGGCGACCTGGGCTGTCGAGTGGCAATAGTAACCATGGATACGAACGGTGCCTTCGTCGTGTCCGACGAGGTGCGAGGACATTTCCCGGCGTTCGAGATCGTGCCGGTTTCCAGTGTCGGCGCGGGCGATGCCTTCTCGGGCGTGCTCGGCGCCGCTCTTAGCGAAGGGCTCGACCTAAGCAGTTCGATCGAGTACGCGATGGCCGCGGGCGCTATGTGTGTCTCGAAGGCAGGCGCCCAAGAGGCGATGGCGCACCGGGAAGCTATCGAGGATCTGATCGCCAACGGCGTCCGGAGAATGCCGACCTAAAATAACGGCTCGCCTGCAATGTCCGACAGTTTTTGGACACCGGCCCGATCCATCAGTTTGAGCAAACCTCGATTTAATCGCCCAGGAAGACCTGGCCCTTCGTAGATCAACGCCGTGTATAGCTGAACGGCAGATGCTCCAGCCGCGAGCAGTCGCCACAGGTGCTCGGCGTTCGAGACTCCGCCGCAAGAGATCACTGCCGCTTCTTTTCCCACTAACGCACTGACCTCGGCGGTCATCCTCACGGTGTTTTCGAGCAGGGGAGCACCGCTGAGCCCTCCTTGTCCTACCGCTAACCCTTTGTGCTCGATCGGCAATGTGTTGGCAATAACCACACCGTCAGCTCCCGAGTTCACCGCGGTTTCTACCAAAGAAAGAAGGCGTCTTCGGTCGTCTGATTCGGCGGTCCACGGCGGCATCTTCACGAAGAGTGGGACCGGGTGCGACTGTGCACGAATCTGCTCAACTAGATTGCGCAATCTTGCGCCATCGTGGAAAACACGAAGACCTGCAGTGTTCGGGCTGCTGATGTTGAGTTCGATCGCCGCAACGTGCCGGTTGAACCTCCGGTAACACTCGACGATTTCGTCTTCGATAGTCCCGGAGATGCTGATGAAAACTCGGTCCGTTCGGCTTCGAAGCCTTCTCACACGCGGCGCGATGCTCATCACGCCTTCTCCCGGGAAACCCAATGAGTTGACAAGCGCACCGGCCGCAGGTGAGCGCAACATACGTGGCTTGGCGTTGCCCGGTCTGGAGGTCAACGTAACTGTGCCGCCGGTCACAAATCCGAAGCCAAGATCCATAAGAGCCGTCAAGTTCTTGCAGTTCTTATCGAAACCTGCCGCCAACCCGAGAGGGGAGGGGAGAGTCAGTCCGGCGACATCCGCTCGAATCCTCGGGTCCCCTATCTTGGAGTTGATGCCGAGAGACTTCCATACGCCCGGGATGCGCAGCGCTTGTTCGGCGATCGAGTGGCTTCGCTCTTCATCGATCGAGAAGAGAACGGGGCGTGCCAGGAGCTTATACAAAGTTGGTGGTTCGAGTTGCCGAAGCGACTGTGCAGTTGCTACCCGTTCGGATTTGCGTCATATTGCGATTTTCGCACAGCGACACATTGACCGATTCACGCGGAACACGCTCACGATCCCCAAAGAACGCCCCGCGTTACCATTACGTATACAACTTAGTAAGTTGCGATCCTAACTAAGCCGCAAGAGGCGTCACTTCGCATGCAACTCGATTTCGAGATCGGGGATTCAACCCACCCAAGCGGGCACGCGCTCGTCTACTTCAGGGACACCGGAGACTCCGAAACGATCGGCGTCACCTACGTTGTCATCCTGCCCGTCCCTCTCGACATTGCCAAGTACATGCCGCCCTTCATGGCGGGCCAGGTATCCGAACTCTCTTCAGGTGATATCTCGTCGTTCGCCTTTCCGCCCGCTCCGGAGCAGGTCGGCGGTTACGACAACATCAAACAGGCCGCTGAAACACGTGGCGACGACTTCATTTACGGTGGTTCGCTCGCATTGGCCGACGCCTTCGAATCGATGGAGCGGGTGAGCGAAGCAACCGCCGAGTACAGCAAGATTTATCACGAAGCGCACGGTCACATTGATGATGACGACGTTTCAGGTCAAGAAGACGACGAGATTGAAGACAGCCTGCACGATCTCATGTACGGCGGGATGGCGGAAGCCGATCTCTTGGCTGAGTTGACTGCTCAGCTCGGCAGAATGCGCTACGCGATAGAAGGAAGAGACGCCTCGACGGCATCGGAGACAAGGTCGAGGCTGCGCGCGATCGGTCGGAACCTTCCGGATAACCGAGAGGTTTCCAAAATGATCGCCGCCGCTTCGAGCGAACACACCGGCGCATCTGAACTCGCCCAACTCTACCTTGAGCGAGCCTACTGCCTCTACCGCGAAGACTACCTACGCCTGAAGCGTCTAGACACTCAAATCGCGGAAATGCTCAGCCACGGCTGAGGCCACAGCGAAAGTCCTTGACCGCTTAATGAGCAGCTCCCCTCTCCCCTTTAAGCGACCTTTGCATAACTCAAAAAACCCGCTCAACGAGCGGGTACCCTCTCCCCTCCGTGGGAGAGGATTAAGGAGAGGGGGACCCGGTGGCCCAAAGGGTGGGGAAGTAAGACACGAACTGCGCAACCAGTGTCATCACTGCAAAGTGCTTAAACCCGACACATCGGGTTCCTACGTCCTACACGGACAAAATCACGACATCGCGGCTAAAGCCGCAGTTGAGACATGGGCAAGCGTTAAGAGTGTCGGTGCCACCGTAGTGAATCGGATTCGTTGGCGGTCCCCCCTCTCCTTAATCCTCTTCCACGGCGGGGAGAGGGTACACGTCCAGCGGATGTGTTTGGGGTCAAACAAAGGCCTTCCTTCGCAGGCGAAACTCAGGATCGAGGCTGGGAAGGTCGGACGATGCGAGGCAACCTGCCTGTTCCGTTCGTCCTCCCTGCAGAGCGGGCATCTGCGTGGTGGGCGCATGGTAGGTGGCCGTGTCGAAAGGCGAGCCGCGACCTATGGTTCGACAAGCTCACCACGAACGGATCGAAGTTTACGCACTACGAACGGAGCGAGGCTTGCGCACCACGAACGGATTGAGGTTTGTACTCCGTTAACTGGGCGAGGCTTGCTCACCGTTAACTGGGCGAGGCTTGCTCACCGTTAACTCGTAGAAAGTTCGCGATCGGCCCGGAGTCCAACTAGCATCCCCTAAGTAAGCAATCCGCTCAGCTGCTGCACGCTCAGATTCCCCCCGCTCGCCACCAGAACCACCCGCTTGCCGCGTAGCTCATGCTTCAGCAACTCAGCCGCGGCGAGTGGCGTCGCACCGGCGTGCTCGACTAAAGTGCGAGTCGTCTCGAGGAGCGTGACGATCGCACGCTGAATCGACTCTTCACTCACCAGCACGAAATCGCTAAGGTACTTTCTCAAGATATCGACCGGGTACTGGTATGCCGAAGATGTGGCGATCCCTTCAGCCACCGTCTCCATCTGAGCCTCGACCGTGCCTCCGGTTCGCTTGGCCCACGATAGTTGCACAGCCGGTGCCGCAGCCGATTGAACTCCGATCATTTTTGTTGACGGCGAAACGGCATGGGTAACGATGCTGGCCCCACATGCTCCGCTCCCAGCGCCCACAGGCACGATGATGGTGTCGATGTCACCGAGGTCTTCATGAATCTCCAAGGTGTAAGTGCCAACTCCAGCGAGTAGCAACGGCTCGTTCGCGGGATGGACGTATCGCATCCCTTCTTCTCGAGCCAGCGCCTCCGCATGCTCGCGCGCCACGTCGAAGTGACTCCCGTGCTCCAGAACAGTGGCGCCGAGATGCCTCATCGACGCGATCTTGACCGGATTGGCGCCGACCGGAACAACGATAGTGCATTGTGCGCCGTATGCCTTCGAAGCGTAAGCGATCGATTGGCCATGGTTGCCCGTGCTGGCTGTAACGAATCCCCGCCGTCTCTCTTCGTCGGTCGTGCGAGAAACCAAATTCACTCCACCGCGCACCTTGAACGCGCCTAGAACCTGCATGTTCTCGTGCTTCACCCACACGTCGGCGTCGAGAAGATCGCACAGTCCAGGAACTCGACGCAGAGGTGTTCGGTGCACGTGCTCTGATATCTGTCTCCGTGCGGAAAGCACATCCAGCATCGTAGGTTCGAACAGGGCGGTATTCGGCATCGATTTTCCTCTCAGAATTGCGCATTCAGGCCAGTACGAGTCTAACGATGAGTGAAATATACTTGTCGGTACTTCCCCTTTTGGTCTCTTAACGGCCCAATCTACTCAGAATTCATCCCCTTTGGCGACCACCGAAACGCGTGACGGCGCGGTTCCTGTAGCGCCGGCCAGCACCGACGAGACCGCAAAGCCCACGGTTGAAACACGTCCGCGATCCAAGTGGACAGGCAATCCATGGGTCAATCGGACCTTCGCGTCTTTGGGTGTCCGCAACTACCGGATGATGTGGCTTGGCATGTTCCTCTCAATGGGGGGATTCAACATGCTGATGCTCGTCCGCGGAATACTCGTTTACGACATCACGAACGACAACGCGGCCATCACATCACTCGTCTCAATCGGTTGGGCGCCGGGTCTGCTGCTGGTCTCTCTATTCGGAGGCGTGTTGGGTGACCGGTTGGAACGCCGAATGCTGATCCAGATTTCACAGTTGGTCAACGCTGGATTGGCGTTAAGCGTCGGAATACTCATCTTGATCGACGTGATCGAGTGGTGGCACTTGATGATCGTCTCCGCGTTGCAAGGCTGCATGTTCGCGCTCCAGGTACCGGCGAGGATGGCCGCCATGAGCCAGCTGGTGACTAGGGATCTGATACCGAATGCGTTGGCGTTGAACGCCACCGCGATGAGCGCGATGAGCATCGTGTCGCCCGCCATCGGCGGCATCCTCTATGAAATCATCGAACCGGAAGGCGTCTACTTCGTCGTCACGGTCATGATGGTAGGGGCGCTATTTTTCACCAGCCTTCTTCCGAAGATGTATCCCGATGCTTCAAACGTCAAAGAACCTGCATTGAGGAGCATCCAGGCTGGTTTCCGTTATGTCCGCAACAACAAGCTGGTGATGATACTGCTGATCCAGGCGGTCGTCATTGCGATGCTCTCGATGCCCTTCAGAATGTTGGTGCCGGTGTTTGCGAAAGAGTTGTACGGATCGCTGCCGAGCGAGGTGGGAGGTTTAGCCACAATGGCTGGGCTTGGCGGCCTAGTCGCCACTTTAGGCGTCGCTTCGTTGAGGAAGGGCCAGAGACGCGGCATGGTGCTGTTGCTGGCGCCCATAGTTTCAGCCGTGGCGATTCTTGGAATCGGCTCGGTCCAGTTCTACTGGATGGGGATGTTCATGTTCATAGGTATTGGATTCGGCGAGGCGATCCGTTGGGCGCTGGGCCAATCGCTAGTGATCGAATACTCCGACTCCGCGTATCGCGCCAGAATGACCAGCTTGACGATGATGACTTACGGCCTGATACCGATCGCTGCCTTCCCGATGGGCGTTTTGGTCGAGGAATTCGGGGCGCCGATAACGGTAGTCGGCATGGGCGCAGTGCTCCTCGCCGCGGCTCTAATCTTCATCGTAGTCAGCCCAGGCATCCGCCGCCTGCGTTGAGCGGAATCTCCCTCTCTTCTGCGGTGGAAATGGCCGATGGGCAATCTACTTGTCCGGATTGCGACATCCCCTCTCACTCTTGGTAGACCTTTGCAACAAGCCTTGTCATTGCGGCGGAGGCCGCAATCCAGACGGCCGGGACGGACCGGAAGGTCGCAGTTTCAGTTCGGCTATGTGCGTTTGGGGTGCCGCCCGACCCCAGATGCTTCGACAAGCTCAGGATGACATGGGCTTTTTCAAAGGTTTACCTAGGGGGAGAGGATTCAGCGCCTGTCCCGGACTTGATCTGGGATGAGGGGGCGTCCGATGGCTACTCGCCCCGCTGACGGCTGCAACGATTGACTCGCTCACCCTGAGTCTGTCGAAGAGCGCATGCCTCGATCTGTACTCGACGAGGGGACGTACGATTGCGACGAGCCCTACTGGTAAAGATCCGAAGGCGAGTCTTGGAGGAGTGGCGAGGCCCGCACCTACAATTGGGTTATGAGGGTTGCGAGTGCATTGTCAACAATAGTAAGAGTGTCGATTGCGACCGTTTTGGCAGGTTTAGTCGTCTGGATCGGTTACGAAGTGGTGAATTTCTTCCTGATTTACGTACCGATTGACCAACTAGTGGCTCCAATTGCCGAGGCAGCGCAAAACGCTTCAGAAAGTGGGGCCAAGGGTGTGGGATGGATCGCGCACGGCGATGAACTGATTATGTGGACAGCATTGATCGTTTCATGGTTGGGTTTTTGGGTTTGGACAGGGACTTGGTCCATCTTCCATAGTTCGAGACAACGCAACTGAATGCGAAGATCCCTAATTCGGGGATGTGAAGACTTTGGGTTCGGTTGCGCTAAGCACGACTAGAATCACATAAGCACATTTCCTTGGGAATTCTGCAGGGGCAGAGAGCAACGGAATTAGCTCGTCATTGCAGCGCCGATCTGCATCGGGACGGGCTCCGGCCTAAGCGATCCAGACGGCCGGGCAGGACCAGACCTTCACCTCAGCTCGGTTTGTCGGGCTTGGCGTGCCTCCCAACCCCAGATCCTTCGACAAGCTTCGAGTAGACCGCAATTCATGCGGCTTCGTCGCAGCACCCCGCTACGCGGGGAGGATGACATGCAGTCTTTTATTGATCTATGGCCGAGGTGAGGAGATGTCCGTTTCGAACGGAAGGGTTCAGGCGGCGCAACCCCAAACGGGAGGAGATGAGCCCGTTGCTTCGTCCCTCTCTGGGTCCCCGCTTTCGCGGGGATGACGCATCCGGCGGGGCCACCGACAAGGCGGGAAAACCCAAGTGGTAGACTTTGCGCATTCCTGTTTTACCCATGGCTTTAAGGACGCATACCCCGACTCTGGTGAGCCCTCGACTTCGCGTCAGGGGCCGTGCCTACTACCGGCGCACGTTTCTCTCCCTGCGCAACCCGGGTTACAGGTCGTTCTGGTTGAGTTTGGTGCTGATGATGGCCGGCGTCAACATGCAGATGATGGCGCGCGGGTATTTGGCGTGGGACTTAACGCACAGCATCCGCGACGTAGCCCTCGTGGGCGCCGGTTTCGCACCGCCTATACTCATCTTCTCGCTATTCGGAGGCGCGCTCGCCGATAGGTGGGACCGTAAGAAGTTGGTGCAGTACGGTCAACTCACCATTGGCTTGGTCGCGTGCTCGGTCGGTGTGACCATTGTGACTGGGGTCGTGAACATTTGGATACTGTTGTTGGCCGGATTCGGGCAAGGCATGGTGTGGTCGTTCCTGATGCCTGCCCGGCAAGCGATAATTCCGCAGCTGGTGCCGAAAGCAGAGGTGACCAACGCAGTGGCTCTGAGCGCCAGCGCCATGGCTTTGATGACGCTGGCGGGACCTGGACTTGGAGGCGTCGCATACGCCTTGATAGGACCTGGTCCCACCTACTTCGTGATCTCGGCGATGATTTTCGTCTCATTCTTCATGACCGGCTCGATACCGGAGGTAAATATCAAAGCCACTGCCCAGCGAAAGACTCAACAGGTCTTCAGCGCCGTATGGGATGGGTTGAAGTACACATCGCGCAATCGAACGATCCTTTTCCTGCTGCTTCTTGTGATGGCGACGACCATGTCTTCGATGTCGTTCAGGTCGCTCATGCCGGCCTATGTCGACATCATGTTCAACGGCGGACCCGGGATGCTCGGACTGCTGATGAGCATGATCGGCGTGGGAGCGCTCACGGGCTCGCTATTCATCGCCGGGCTCACAACAGGTACCAGGCGCGGCGGCGTGTTGTTAGGGGCCACAGCCCTTTCTGCGGCCGCGATTCTCATTTCGGCGTTTGTCGCGATATTCCTAGTCGCCGTGGTTGCGATGGTGATGCTGGGACTAGGTGATTCGGGGCGTAGATCGCTCAACGCATCGCTCTTGATGGAGCAGTCCGACGAAGAGCACAGAGGCAGAGTCATGGGCATCTACATGCTCAACTTCGGCCTGACCCCCTTGGCAGCCATACCCCTTGGCTTTCTCGCTGAGGCGACCAATATCCAGTTGGCATTCGGGTTGGCCGGTGCTGGCCTGGCATTGTCTGTGGTGTTGACCACCCTTTTGACCCCGCGCATCCGTAGGCTTTGAAAGCTGCTTCATTGGTTCGCTCGCCAATTCGGGCGAATGTCGGATTGCGGTCAGCGATAAGCTGAGAAGATGCAATCCTCAGCTTCCCAAACTGCGGCTTCTCTGCCAATCAGGGTGATGCCTGACGCCTTGGCATCGAAAGTTGCTGCCGGCGAGGTCGTCGAACGTCCGGCCTCCGTGGTCAAAGAGCTGATCGAGAATTCGCTCGACGCCGGGGCGAGCCGCATCGATGTGGAGATCGAAGGCGGCGGAACCAAGCTCATCAGGGTTACCGACGATGGACACGGAATCCCTGCAGATGAGTTGCCTAAGGCGTTCGAAAGATTCGCCACCAGCAAGGTCGACGAGACCTCCGACCTCATCGCTATATCCACTTTGGGTTTTCGCGGCGAGGCACTGCCATCTATCGCCGCGGTTGCGGATGTGACTGCCAGATCTCGGCACATTTCCTCCGAGCACGGAGCCGAGTGCAACGTGGCATTCGGTTCGCCGTCGCAGACCATGCCCGCAGGAGTGCCGGTCGGCACCTCGATTCAGGTGCGCCAGTTGTTCAAAAACGTGCCGGCCCGCCGAAAATTCCTCGCCTCGCCCGCAGCCGAAGTGGCACGCATCGTCGCCCTCACCTCACAGATCGCGTTGATTCGCAGCGATGTCAAGTTTCGTCTCACTGTCGACGGCAACACGAGGTTGGACACGCCGGGCGACTTCGACGATGCCGGGGCACAGGCTTCAGTGCACCGTGTGAAGGACCATACCGATCTAATCAATATCAATGCCGATCCAGAAGCCGCCTTCAGCGTGGGCGGAGCGATCGCAATGCCCTCCATCCACTACGGACGGAGGAGCCACATCATAGTAGCCGTGAATGGCAGATTGGTTCAAAGCTACCGACTCGGATACGCGGTCGAGAGGGCGTACCAGGGCTATCTTCCCGACAAGCGGTTCCCTATGGCTCTCGTGAAGGTGACGGCTCCGCTCGAGGATGTCGACGTCAACGTGCATCCCGCCAAGACTGAAGTCCGCTTCCGACGTGAAGGACTCATCTTCACCTTGATCGAGAAAACCATCAAGGACGTTCTCAGCCGAGAAGCCACTGTGAGACAGTTCTCACCGGATCGGGTTGCGACGTCGTTGGTCGAATCTATCGAAGGCGCATTCGCCTCACGCCGGGTACAGAGTCATGAGCTCGTGGCCCCACCGGTGGAAACGAACGAATCGAAATCCGAAGAACGATCTCTACGTTCCACAGGCCCCAAACCCAAGACCGATTCATCTCGGCCCGAATCGGGCCGAGCCCGACATCATGACGTCCTGCGGCAGCTGCGAGTCCTCGGTCAGGCGCAGATGACCTACGTGATCGCCGAAGATGCGCGGGGCGTGTTCCTCATCGACCAGCACGCGGCGCACGAACGGGTAAAGTTCGAAGAGATCCGCGGAAAGCGTGCGGAGCGAGTCAAGGAGTCTCAGCCACTGCTCTCTCCGTGCGCGATCGAAATCTCTCCTCAACAGCAGATAACTTACAGCGAGGGCTCGCAGTGGTTTACGGACGCAGGCTGGGAGATCGAGCCCTTCGGCGACGGAGTCCTGCTGCTCCGGGCAGTGCCGCAAATGTTCGCCGAACGAGCAGCGACGAGCGCCGATGCCGCCGCTGATGCGTTCAAACGAGTGCTCGACGAGATGTCGGACTCGGAACGCGGCAGAGGCGGATCCGACGACATGCCCTGGGGGGAACGTCTACTCGCCACGATGGCCTGCCACTCTGCGGTGCGGGCGGGCGATTCTCTGACAATGGAGGAGTGTGAGCAGATAGTCCGTTTGCTGCAACAGTGCGAACACCCTCAATCATGCCCGCACGGCAGACCCACGATGCTAATGCTCACCGGCGAAGCCCTCGAACGCGAGTTCGGACGCCGGTAACGAGGCTGTCCTCCTAAACGAGCGGATCCCCTCTCCCCTCTGAGGGACGAAGCTGAACGAGCTTCGTGGCGCGGACGATGCATCCGCACCATCAGGACCTTTGCGCGACCAAGCGCAAAGAGGTGAGGGGGACATTCGATGCATCCGATTCCAAGCTGAAACGCCAAACCTCTTGAGACACTCTCCTCGGACCAACCTGAGTTTAGGCATCGCTCTGGTTCGGATTCGGGGGTTTTTTGGACCCCACTCTTCTGATTCGCTTCATTCGGCAGATTCTTTTGCGAAAGTCTCGTCATTGCGGCGAAGGCCGCAATCCAGACGGCCAAGAGGGACGGTCACGTCTCCGCCTCTGTTCGTCGGAGTCATGCGTCTGACGTGCCGCCCCGCACCAGATCCTTCGACAGGCTCAGGATGACGTGTTTTTGCAAAGGTCACATCCGTGGGGAGGATTGAGAAGAAAGAGATGTCCGATGCATCCGACGCAAACTCGAACTTCATAGGGAATTGAATATCGACGTTTTCCGTACCCATATCCTTCGTCAGGCTTCGAGTAGGCCGCGTATCATTCGGCCTACTTGAGGCACCCTTCTACGGGGGAAGGATGACATGGAGTTTCATCCGCCTCAACTGAAAGAACGAGAATACCCCCGTTCAAGCACCCTTGGAGTCATACAAAGGAATAGCAACGCCAATCGATTCTCTTTCAGGGATTAAAATCTTGCGTACCCTTTTATTCTCCCGTTGAGTCAATCGAGTTGAGCCTGAGCACCAGTCCTTCAGAGAATGCCGTCCGAGGCGCATCGCTGTGGCGAAGATTCGTCGTCTTTCTGGACACCATCAAGTTCGAGCACGCGATCTTCGCGCTCCCATTCGCGGTTGCAGCCGTATTCATGGCCTACGGCGGCTGGCCGGATTGGGTCAAATTCGGTTGGATCATCTTGGCGATGGTGACTCTGCGGACGTTCGCCATGGCGGCTAACCGGTTGCTCGACGCCGAGATTGATCGTCGGAACCCTCGCACAGCAGACAGAGCGCTCGCCACCGGTGCAATCCGGAGAGGCGAGGTCGTCGCCTACATGATTGTCTCTGCGGCGGTGTTCGTGATTGCGGCGTCGCAACTCGATCCATTGGCGCTGCTACTTGCCCCGATACCCTTGGCCGTCGCGTTCGCATACCCCTATCTAAAGAGATACACCTGGCTTGCTCACTTCGGGATCGGCGCCGTCTATATCATCGTGCCGCCCGCCGTCCCGATAGCGCTGACGGGCGCCTTGCCTCAGGAGTTCATCTGGATGGGACTGGGAGCCATGATGTGGGTTTCCGGCTTCGATATGCTCTACGCCATCGCCGATATGGAGTTCGACCGTGCGAACGGCTTGCACTCTGTGCCAGCGAAGTTTGGAGTGAAAACGTCCTTGTGGGCTGCCAGGGTTTGCCACGTGGTGGCGTTGGCATTCCTCGCGGTCGCCTTCTACGTAGCAGGCGATTCTTGGCTGGCGGCGGCCGGCATAGTCGCCGTCGCGCTGATGCTGGTATATGAGCACTCGTTGGTCTCCGAGAACGACCTTTCCAAGCTAAACATGGCGTTCTTCACGATGAACGGCGTAATAGCGATCGTCTTCGCAACTTTCGTCGTGCTCGATCAACTCATTAGCTTTTAATCCCGCGCCATGTCTAGGTACATCATCGGAGTAACCGGCGCCAGCGGAGCGCCTTATGCACGCAAGACTCTGCAGGCGCTCTGCGCGAGCGGTCATGAAATCGATCTCGTCGTTTCAGACTCAGGTCGGAAAGTCCTCGAGGTTGAGGAAAACGTCCGCTTGACCGAGGATATCGAGCGAGACCTCGATGCGTTGTCGAGTTGGTTGGGAGTAGTTCTCACGGCGCGCGAGGGCTTCACGCTGCACAACAGCCGCAACGTCGCCGCAGATATCGCCAGCGGCTCTTGTCGCGTCGATGGGATGGCGATAGTGCCTTGCTCAGGCGGAACCTTGGCTCGAGTAGCGCACGGCGTGTCGCAAGGACTTATCGAGCGAGCCGCCGACGTCGCGTTGAAGGAGCGGCGAAAATTGATCCTTGTTCCGCGGGAAACGCCTTTGAGCCTAGTGCACATCCGCAACATGGCGGCGGTCACCGAAGCGGGAGCAATCGTCCTGCCGGCGTCTCCCGGCTTCTACAACCGACCTAATTCAATCGACGATCTAGTCGAGATGATCGCCGGACGCATTCTTCATCACCTAGGAGCCGGCGACGATCTGCTCCAAGTCTGGCGCGGCGCGTAGTCGGAACTTATCTTGCCCTTTACAGATATGCAGGACTTCATCCGCGTTCTTGAAAGCCGCGGGCTGGTGAAGCGCGTTAGGGCAGAGGTAGACCCAGAACTCGAGGTTACCGAGATAGCGACCAGGCTCGTGCGAGAGCAAGGGCCCGCGGTCCTGTTCGAAAACGTCACCGGGTCGCAATACCCGCTAGTCATCAACCTGTTGGCGACGATGGAGCGGATCGAGATCGGCCTTGGCCGGCATCCCGAGGAGATCGGCGAGGAGCTGATAACGCTGCTTGAGGACATCAACCCGCCAACGATCTCGGCGCTGTGGCGAAACCGATCCGCCGGAATGAATCTGCTCAACGTGCGACCTTCAAGATCGTGGGGTCCCAAAGCTCAACAGGTTGTCGATCACGATCCTGATCTGTCGACTATGCCCATCTTGAAGTGCTGGCCCGACGACGGCGGACGCTTCATCACGCTGCCGCTCGTCCGGAGCCGAGATCCGCGCACCGGCGCCCACAACATGGGCATCTACCGCATGCAGGTCTACGACCGAGCAACCACTGGGATGCACATGCAGATCCAGAAGGGCGGGGCGTTCCATCATCGCGACGCCGAGTTGGAGGATCGACCGCTGGAGATCGCGGTCGCGCTGGGCGGCGATCCGGCCCTCCTCCTATCCGCGGTGATCCCTCTGCCCGAAGGCATCGACGAAGCGGGCTTCGCCGGTGTGATGCGAAGAAAACGCACCCCGATGACCCGCGCCAAGACCGTCGATGTTCGAGTGCCTTCCAACGCCGAGTTCGTGTTGGAGGGTGTGTTGCATCCAGGCGAGCGACGTCTCGAAGGCCCGTTCGGAGACCACTTCGGGCACTATTCGGATGCCAACGACTTCCCCGTCTTTCGCCTCAAGGCCATCACGAGGAAGCGCAACCCGATCTATCCTGCCACGGTCGTCGGCAAACCTCCTCAAGAAGATCGATACCTAGGCGATGCCGCCCAAATGGCGACGAAGCCGCTGATTCGCATCATGCGCAAAGAGGTGCGAGACCTCTGGGCCTACTACGAATCCGGATTCCACAACCTCCTTGTCGTCTCGGTCGACGGTAGGTACACGAGGGAGCAGATCAAGACTGCGATGGGGATCCTAGGTGAAGGCCAACTCTCGCTGACCAAGGTCTTGGTGCTGGTCTCATCGGAAGTCGATCCACAAAACCCGTCCGAAGTAGCGAATGCCGTGGCGAGAAACTTCAGATCCGAGACCGACTTCCACCTCCTCGCTAGAACTGCGCAGGACACGCTCGACTTCACCGGCGAATCGTTTCAACACGGTTCAAAGATGGTCTTAGATGCCACGGGATTTGGGCATCCACCGGTCGGGTATCCTGCCCCGCTGACGGTTGACCCAGAACGGATCTCGGACGACATCGTCGATCATCGAGTAGTCGCCGGCAACCTGTTAGCGGTGAAGCTTAGACGCGACATCGTCGATCAGCGCGCCACATTGCAACGCCTCGTCCGGCACGGCTCGATGGAATCAATGAAAATAGTAGTAACGGTGTCTGACGATGTCGACATCCACGACAACACGGAATTGATCTGGGGAATATTCACTCGATTCGATTGCGCCAAAGACGTGATCTTCTCTGAACAGCGCTTCGACGGCATCACACCAATCTATTCGGGCGTGATGGGCATCGACGCAACATGGAAAGAGGGTTACCCGGCGCCGTTGGAGATGGATCCCGATATCGTGAGAAAGGTCGACCGCAGATGGCAGCAGTATTGGCAATGAAGAACGGTACCGCAACAGCGACCGCTCCCGCGCCTTCAACGATAGAAGCACCGTCCATCTTCTTCACCGACTCTGCTCTCGAGCCGATATGGGAGAAGGTGAAGGCAGGCGAACGTCTGAATTCCGATGAAGGCGTCGCCATCCTCGAAACCGACGACTTCGCAGCTGTCGGGCGAATGGCAGACTTCGCTAAGCAGCGTGTCAGCGGGGAGAAGGTCTACTTCGTGCTCAACCGGCACCTCAATCCGACCAACATCTGCGTGCTCTCCTGCAAGTTCTGCGACTACGCCAAGAAGCCAGGCGACGAAGACGCCTACGAGATGTCGATGGACGAGATGCTTGACCACCTCGACGACGACATCAAGGAGCTTCATATCGTCGGCGGTCACCATCCAACCTGGCCATTCGAGTTTTATGTCGACATGATTCGCACTCTCCACGAAGCGCGACCCGATGTACAGCTAAAGGCGTTCACCGCTTCCGAGATCGACTACTTCTGGCGACGTTGGAAGGTGCCGCCCGAGGAATCGCTCGCTATCTTCAAAGAGGCCGGCTTATCATCCATGCCCGGCGGTGGCGCAGAGGTGTTTTCCGATCGGATCCACAAGCTGTTGCTGCCCGGTAAGGCCAACGCGAATCGATGGCTCGAGATTCACCGCATCGCGCACGGCATGGGCATCAAGAGCAACTGCACGATCCTTTACGGTCACGTCGAGACCTTCCGGGAGCGCATCGACCATCTGATCCTGCTTCGTGAGCTGCAAGATGAAACCGGCGGCTTCCTCGCCCTCATCCCTCTCGAATATCAAGTGGGCTACACCAAGCTCCGGCCTCGCCACACGCCTCCGATGGACGACCTGAAGATGATCGCCGCGTCACGCCTCATCCTCGACAATGTGCTCGCAATCAAGAGCTACTGGGTCATGCTCGGGGAGGCGACCGCGGGATTGGGATTGAACTTCGGCGCCAACGATCTAGACGGCACGATCGGTAAGGAGCGAATCGCTCACGCCGCACTTGCCGATTCGCCGGCTGGCGTCGCCAGGCGCAGCATGGTCGACTCGATTAAAGACGCAGGCAGACTGCCAGTCGAGCGCGACGCTCTTTACAACGAGATAGCGGTCTACAACTGATGAGTGCACACCGCACTCCCCGTTTTTGGAAACCTGCCAAACACAGAATTCGCCCGCAGGATATGTACCCTCTCCCCACCGTGGGAGAGGATTAAGGAGAGGGGGACATTCGGAGACTCCGATTCCACACATTCGTCGTGCCAGCCGCCGATGTTTGAATTGACCAGTCTGTCCTTCGACTAGCTCAGGACGAACGGGATCATTGCAACGATCACTCTGGGTGAAGAATTGTCGGCTAGGACCTGATGCGAAGAGGTAAGAGGCTCGTGAACTCCACATACACCCCAAGAGACGATTATTAGATGAACCAACTCGTACTCAAACCCATCAAGCACGTCGACGGCAACGTCCAACTTCCCGGTTCGAAAAGCCTTTCCAACCGAATCCTGCTGTTGGCGTCTCTTGCCTACGGGAAGACTGAGGTTTACAACCTGCTCGACAGCGACGATACGAGCCACATGCTCGACGCGTTGCAGAGTTTGGGCGTCAAGATGGAGTTGTCGGCTGACAAGACTCGATGCACGATCGACGGATTGGGAGGCCCCTTCGCCTCACAGGAAACCGAGCTCTACCTGGGTAACGCTGGCACGGCGTTCCGCCCATTGTCCGCGGCCCTGTGTTTGGGCAGCGGCGTTTACACCTTGACCGGAGAACCTCGAATGCACGAGCGGCCCATCAAAGATCTGGTCGACGCGTTACGCCAGCTGGGAGCCCGCATCGAGTACCTTCAGGACGACGGCTACCCGCCACTGCGGATCGAAGCTGACGGGATAGCAGGGGGCGAGGTATCTGTTCGAGGCAACATCTCGAGCCAATTCCTCACCGCGCTGCTTCTCTCGGCGCCGTTGGCGCAGAATGACATGGTCATCAACGTTGAGGGCGAGCTGGTGTCGAAACCCTACATCGACATGACCATCGCTGTGATGAATCGCTTTGGGGCGACGGTGGAGACTTCCGGATACCAGAGTTTTCGAGTGCCTGGCAATCAAGGCTATCGTTCGCCTGAAACAGCCCTAGTGGAAGGCGATGCATCGTCCGCCACCTACTTCATGGCTGCCGCGGCGATCCGCGGCGGCACGGTTCGCGTAAATGGCGTCGGATCGGAGAGCGTCCAGGGCGATATTGAACTTGCGAGCGTTTTGGAGAAGATGGGAGCCGATGTGCGCAGAGGTCCCGACTGGATCCAGGTCTCGAAAGGCGACCTTCACGGTGTAGATCTCGATCTGAACCATATTCCAGACGCCGCGATGACGGTCGCCACAACCGCGCTATTCGCCAAAGGGACCACGGCCATAAGGAATGTCGCCAACTGGAGAGTGAAGGAGACCGACCGTTTGTCGGCGATGGCTATCGGTCTGCGCAAAGTCGGTGCCGAGGTGAACGAGGGGCCGGACTTCCTCGAAATTACCCCTCCTGACGATATCAAGTCGGCGACGATCGATACCTACAACGACCATCGCATCGCGATGAGCTTCTCCCTCGCCGCATTAGGAGACGCACCTATCACGATCAACAACCCTGACTGCGTTTCGAAGACCTTCCCGGATTACTTCGAGCAGCTTGCCTCTATCACAAGATAGCGGCGACAAAAGCGAAGTCATACTAGGCGAACGCTGATCTCCATCACCGAAGTTCGTCGCCTCGTTGTTGAATTCAACTCGAAAGTTAAAATTGGCGACTAGGTATCTACGGAATGAGCGTGAGCGGGAATTGGCAATCGAAAACTTGACAACCGCCGGCGCCGAGTTGTCATCCAGCGATAGGGCGCCGTGGCAGATAGGCCACATGCCGTATCTCAACTCCGCAGTCTTCTACCAGTCGCTGACAGTCGACCGTTTCGAACTGACGTCTTTACCCCCTCGCAATATGGCCGACGCTATGAGGCAAGGGAACTTGGACGCCGGACCTCTACCGATCGCGGAGGTTCTCCGAATGGGCGACAGCGTGACTTCGCTCTCAGACTTCGGAGTTGCGACCGATGGTCCGGCCCGAAGCGTGATCCTAGTCACCAAGGTGCCGGTGGAGGAGCTGGCGGGCAGGGCAGTGGCGGTTACCGCCCAAACCTCGACATCAGTTCAGCTGCTGAGAATTCTCTTCGAAGAGCTGTGGAACGTGGATGAAGTCTCACTCGAAGGCCCTGACGCCGGGTGTGAGGCCCAACTCATCATCGGCGACGACGCTCTGCGACAGATTTACGATGGAGCCGAAGCTCGTCACGTGTACGATCTATCTTTGGAGTGGAAGCGACTCACCGGTTTGCCATTCGTCTTCGCCCGCTGGGTTGCACGGTCAGAGATAGGCCAGGAATCCATCGCGGCGTTGGAGTATGAACTCACTGCGTCTTACGACGAAGGGATGAGAAAAATCGACGAGATCGCGACTTCTTGGCCGATAGACGGCATGCCTTCCAACCACATAGTTGACTACATAAGAGGATTCACCTACCGCTTGGGCCCTAGAGAGGTGGAAGCGATCGACAAGTTCGCATCTCTTCTCGCCAAGTTGCCTGAATGGATACCACCCGTTTATCCTTTGAACGCCTCGACCTCCCCAATCGGAATAGAACAGAAGTGATCGATCAGATACGAAACAAAGTGCTCGCCGGAGGCAGGATCGACTTCGATGAAGGTCTGTACCTGCTCCAGGACGCCCAGCTGCTCGACCTTGCGCCGCTTGCCAACAGCGTGCGCGACAGGTTCAATCCGCCAGACCGAGTCAGCTACGTAATCGATACGAATCTCAACTACACCAATCTTTGCGACGCATACTGTTCGTTCTGCGCCTTCTACCGCACCGATCCCGATGATCCCTCCGCCTACACCTACACCGTCGATCAAATCATGGAGAAGGTTGGCAAAGCCGCAGAAAAAGGCGTAACAACTGTTCTGATGCAAGGCGGATTGAACGACGCGTTGCCCTACGACTACTATCTCGAAATGGTGAGAGAGACCGTTCGGCAGCATCCGACTGTGATGCCTCACTACTGGTCCGCTCCCGAGATATGGCAGATGTGCGAAGTCTCGGGCAGGTCGCCCCGCCAAGTGTTCGAAGACCTATGGGAAGCAGGGCAGAGCACCATGCCCGGAGGCGGTTCAGAGATCTTGAACGATAGCGTTAAGAAAATCGTCTCGAGATTCGCCCCGAAAGATACCTGGAAGCAGTGGACTGAGGTTCATGAAGCCGCACATGAAGTGGGTTTCAAGACCACCGCCACCATGATGTACGGGCATGTCGAGTCTGACGCCGATGTGGTTGAGACGCTTCAACACATTAGAGACGTGCAGGACCTCGCCGACAAAAACGACAACGATGGCGGCTTCACTGCCTTCATCCCGTGGTCTTACAAACGCGAGAACACCGCGCTCGGCAAGCAAGTCGAGACCGAAGCGGGACCCAACAGGTACGTCCGAATAATCGCGTTAAGTCGCATCTACTTGGACAATGTGCCGCACATTCAGGCATCCTGGTTCTCTGAGGGCAGAAAAACAGGCCAGATCGCGCTTCAATTCGGCGCCGACGACTTTGGCGGTACTCTCTTCGACGAAAACGTGATGCTCGCGGCCGGTTTCTACAACCGCACTACTGAGGACGAAGTGAAATCACTCATCTCAGACGCCGGATTCAGACCAGCACAACGACTAACCAACTATGAGATCGTTCGGGAATTTGAGCGCGAAGTATCGATGCCTGCCGCCTCCGCATGAATCGCGTTCTTCAAACTCAAGCATCGCTCTCTAACCTGGTTGACAAGATAAAGGGATCGATCAGCAAATCTGAATCACCTTCCTTCATGGAAATTCGACCGATCTCGAAACGCGACATCGATGCAGTCGTGGCTAACCTCAATCCGATGCGCAGCGCCGCGACTCATCGCGGCAGACTGCACACTCAGTCCGAAGGCGACCTCGTGTATCTCATCGCTTGGGACGGCGATACGCCGATAGGTCATGGCCAGATCATCTGGGATGGTCCATTGGGGGCGCCAAAACAGCATCTAGATTTGAAATGCCCGTACGTCGAAGATCTGTGGGTGGTTGACGATGCGAGGTCCCAAGGCGTGGGTTCAGCGATCCTTGCCCGCATGGAGACGATGGCTCGCCAGAGGGAATATCGGCGGCTGGGCCTGTCCGTAGGAGTCGAGAACTCTCGCGCCATCAGGCTCTACGAGAGTCTCGGATTCTCTACGATCGGAGTGCCGAATTTCGTTCTCTCAGGCACTGTGTCCGATGCCAATGGCGACATGCACTTTTGGAGCGAAGAGTGCCAATATATGCGCAAATCGATCTAGCCGGTCGGATTTATCGGAATTAGGAATCGCTTCAATGGATGAAATAGTTTTCGGTCACAGCCCAGATGCGGATGATGCCTTCATGTTCTACGCCCTGGCAAAAGAGCATGTCCGAATTCCAGGCTATAAAGTCGGCCATCACATGGCGGACATTCAAGCCTTAAACGTTCTCGCAGAGTCTGGGGAACTACCCGTAACGGCAATATCCGCCGCGCACTACCCCAACGTCGCCGACATATACCAGATCATGTCGTGCGGAGCATCGGTTGGAAGAAACTACGGGCCCGTAGTCGTTAAACCGACTGGGCGCCTTGTGCCGGAAGATTTGAGTGGTTGCACCGTAGCCGTTCCCGGTGAATTCACGACCTCCTGGATGCTATTTCAAATATTCGGCCCAGATGACTTCAATCCTGTTTTCCTCGGATTTGATGAGATTGAGGATTCTGTCCGTTCGGGCACCGCAGATGTGGGCATATTGCTCCACGAAGGCCAGATTCTTTACGAAGCCCGTGGGTTTGACGCCTTGATGGATTTGGGCAAACAGTGGTTCGATTCGACAGGGTTACCCATTCCGTTGGGCCTCGACATCGTCAGACGAGATCTTGGCACAGACGCTTGTCAAGCAATTACGAACGGGTTGAAGGCATCAATTGTATTTGCACATGAACATGAAGATGATGCACTTGATTATGCGCTTGGGTTTGGTCGGGGTATATCGAATAACGACGGAAGACGATTCGTAAGAATGTATGTAAACGAAGACACAGTTGACATGGGTAGTGAAGGGCAAACTGCGCTTGACACTTTATTCAATATGTCGGCAAAGCGCGGCATCATCGACCACGCGCCAACCATTGACATTCTGCAAGCCAGTTAAGCCATTGGCTTGCAGAGGGTTATCACCCCACGTAACGGAACTGACTCTGCCCGATGCGTTCGAATTCAGCCATATTTCGCATCACAGCGCTCACAGCCGTGGCGGGTCTCGCCAAGTTGCCCACAAGGCCACGCTTTGTCAGGTGATCGACGACCTCCTGGGCGCTGACCAAAGATTTGGTGCTACCCAGATCCAACGCGGCGTCTCGGATTGAGTCTCGCCTGCTGGCAGCCTCGGCTACGTCTTCAGCGGTACGGGTGCTCTTGGCGGAAGAATTCGATGTCTCAGACTGTCCTTCGCCCAGCGTGAATAGGACTCTTCCCGCCATTCTGTCCAACACAATCCGGACGTCGAGTCCGGTCCGATTTGCACAGTGCTGCAGCGCCGTTCTGATCTTGCCCAAATCTTCGCCAGGCTCGGCGATGATCGCTTTAGCCGCTCCTGGTTTCAGGTTGAACAACGCCTGATACATTGCCCTGACACTATCGTTCTTTGCCCTATTCATCAAAGAAGCGCGCCGCATCTCATCTAGGTCAACTTCTACGATTTCAAACGACATTCAATCCCTCAAATATCTCATCACTTATCAACTTTCATTCAACATTCATCAATCTCACAACCAAAAACATGTTAGCACAATACTATGTCAACGAAGCCTTCGCAAATTAACAATCACGTAATGATCTCCTATATCTCCACATAGTCTCACAACTCGAAGTGTAAGATTCTCAGCAAGGACGAAAATCAAACGCACCCACGCACCGACCTCGACAACTCCATGTACTTCCCTGATTCCAGCACTCGACGACGTGACGCAGCGCGCGACTTCATCAGAACTTCGCCCGTCACGACACTTCTCCTAGCAGCAAACATCGCCTTTTTCCTATTGCTTGAACTGACAGGCGGATCTCAAGACGCGCCTAATCTGTATCGATGGGGAGCTAAGTTCGGACCAGCAGTCCAAGACGGTGACTACTATCGACTTATCGTCCCGATATTCCTTCACGCCGGAGTCTTCCACCTACTCCTTAACTCCTTCGCGCTCTTCATCTTCGGTCCACGGTTGGAACAGATATTCGGTTCTACAGCCTTCGTGGCGACCTACTTTGTGGCAGGCATATTCGGAGTAGCCGCGAGCTACTGGTACTCGCCACTCTTAAGCGTGGGCGCCAGCGGAGCGATATTTGGATTGGTCGGCGCCTACGCCGTCTACCTCCGCAGCAACCGCGAGCTGCTCGGCGAAGAGGCGAGGCAGCTGCTCGTGAGCCTTGCCGTCATCATTGGAATCAACATAGTGTTCGGTTTCTTCTTCCCGGGAGTGGATCAAGCCGCCCACGTCGGAGGATTGATATCGGGCGCGGCGATTGCATATTTTGTGGCGCCGAAACGCGAGATCGTCTCAACGGAAACTTCACTGTTCGGATTTGGCTACGCCCGAGTTCGCACCCGAAAGAGAAACATAGGCAGAATAGCCCTCGCCACCGCAGTCGCACTGGCCGCAACAGTGGGCGTAGTTATGTACGTTTCAGCCACCGTTGAATTCGACGCGTTTGCAATCCAGCAATATCGGGTATTCGAACTGCTCACTCAAAACTGATCGAATCGCATCTGTTCACCCCGAAAATCCGAACAACCAACCACCTCCGTGATGAAGTTTCTTCGCATGAACCATATTCCATGTGCAGAACGTACCCGATCCACCGCGTGAGGGCCTTTCAAAGCCCGCAACACGTACGCAAGACGTTTCCTCTCTCCCCTTTGAGAGACCTTTGCAATAAGACCAACACGTCCGCGGGACGATTCCCCTCTCCCCTTGAGGGAGAGGACCTTTGGGCACCTGCCCAAAGAGGTGAGGGGGATCGACAAAGAATCTGAACCAGGACCGTAACGACACCAAGAGCAGATTCTTTAAGAATTCCATTGCGTTGTCTTTCCCCAGGATCCCCGCGTTCGTGGAAATGGTGGAGTGGTTCGCAAAGGACTCTTCATGATCCAGAAGTCTGCTCTTGGAATCGCCTTCCCAGCGGTACAATTGAAGCCAAGTGGGGACGAGTGGATTCGACAGGGAGCGTACCTCAAGGTTGCGTGTCGTGGCGCCTGACCACGTTAAAACGGGCAAAACTTAAATGGCGAACGAGAAGTCGCCCTCGCCGCGGCCTAAAAAACCGTGACGACGTTCACTAGGCGTTAACCTCGGAGACGCCTCCTGGACGCCGAAATTCTGGGGTGCGGCCACGCCACGCCGGTAACGTGGCCAAAGAAAAATCCGGTAACCGCAACCCGCTTCGGCAGCCGTCGGTAACGACGGGCTGCGGAACCTATAGCCGACGGCTACACACGTAGACGCTTTGAGAGGAAACTTTCTGGACGGGGAGTTCGACCCTCCCCCGTCTCCACCAATCAGTTGCGCTCGCACCGATTCAATTTACATAGGGCCGCGGATCTGTTCATGGTTCGACAAGCTCACCACGAATGGAGGGGCGTGAAATCCACGAACAGAGGAGTGTGAACTCCATTTGCGCTGGACTTGCCGAGGGGAGAGCAGGGCACACCGCGAAAGACCAATGGGATACTCACAAGGCGCGGCGGCTGAACGCCGGCACTGCATAAGGCGGAGTTGATGATCGACAAAGTCCAAGATGGCGCCAAGGACTACGACGTGGTCATTTTCGACCTGTATGGCACTCTCATCGACCTCCCGCAAGGACAGGGGACAGCAACCGTTGAGATGGCGAACATTCTAGGCATCGAGACCGACATTTTCCAAGTCGCATGGAGACGGCTCCGTAAGCAGCGGGATTTGGGGCAGTTAACTGTGGAAGCGGCAATCGGGGCCGCGATGGACTCGCTCGACGCGGTGGCGGCACCCCCAAGTAATACAAACCGCCGAAGCCGTCAGATACCGGTCGGTTAGAGAAGTGCTAAATCCTCGTCCTGGTTCGATTGAGCTGCTGAATACCCTTGAAGTCTCGGGGCTATCGCCTTGGGTTGGTGAGCAACTGCTCGATTGAGGTTCCCGACCTGTGGGGCGGGGCCCCATTTCGTGGGTTGTTTGATACGTGTGTCTTCTCCGCATGCGAAGGGTTAGTGAAACCTGACAAAGAGATCTATCTCCGAGCAGTCTCAAGACTAGAAGTTGAACCAGAACGATGTCTGTACGTCGGCGACGGCGAGAGCAACGAGTTGGATGGTGCGGCCGGCGTAGGTATGGATCCATGGTTACTCTTGCTCTCTGATGAAGAACCACCGAGATCCCAAGAGCATCTGGAAGCCGTAAGCGGCTGGCGCCACCGTCGTCTCCGATCTTACTCAGAAGTTCTCGACGTACTTGACGGCAAAATTAGGTGATTCCTCGCTTGACCATGCAACATTACGGCGAGCGGCCCCCAACAGCCAAGTAGAATCGGCCATCTGTGCTTCGCAACGAAACGGTAGGAGTGTTGAATGATCAGTCGTCAAGAACCAGATCCCTCCGCACCATTAGAGATCCTGGGTATGTCCGGCAGTCTTCGGAAGGCATCCATCAATTCCGGTCTCTTGCGTGCGGCAAAGGATGTCGCGCCTCCCGGAATGAATTTGACTATCTTCGAGATAGCCGACCTTCCCCTCTATAACAGCGACATTGAAGTCCAGGGAGACCCCGCTTCAGTGACCGCTCTCAAGGAAGCCATCCGAAGTTCTGACGGAGTGATCTTTGCAACGCCGGAATATAACTGGGGAACTTCCGGGGCGCTCAAGAATGCCATCGACTGGGCTTCTCGTGACAAGGCTCAGGGTTCGTTGATGGGCAAGCCGGTCACAGTCATCGGTGCAGGTGGCCGAGCGGGGACCGCCCGTGCCCAGACGCAGATTCAGCAATCCCTATCGGAAACCGGTTCGTTAGTCATGATCAAGCCTGGGGTGCTGGTGCAGGCGTTCGCACCGCCGTTGTTCGACTCACAAGGAAACCTCATCGACGAGGAGACCAAGAATATCCTTGGCGCGCACTTGGAAAAGTTCGCCGAATGGACGTCAATGCTGGCTACGTCTAGCTAGTTCGCGCGGCGCACGTGCGAGATGGGCCCGGCTCGAGATATCGACGCTCGTGGAGAGAACGACGCGGTAATCGAAGTCGAGGGGAACGGAAAGCACCCGGCTCACACAACTATCGTCTCGCATGACGTTGCCAAACCGGTGTGCGCCCCCTAGATCCCTCGACGGGGTTCGATCAGCCCGTAAATCATGAGGATGACGTACCGTGCCGCTGAAAGTGTCAGTCGTGCCGAGCGTAACCTTCGGCGATGGCTTACACGGTCAACGCTTTCCATTCCCGACCGGATTGAACTCGGCGCGCTTCCTATTTGGCACGGCCAATAGCACCGTCATCCCGATGGTTCTAAGCCGATCGCGGAGGCTCTCAAGCCTGCGTTAATAGCCCTATCGATACGCCGCCATGACTCCCTCGGCCGCCTCCCTGAGCAGGTCATACTCGGTTCGCCGCGTTGCCCCGAAGATGCGGGCACCTCTTTGCATCTCCCGCTCGTAGGACGACTTGTCGGCCGGCATCACCGGCGGCCCCACAGCTTAGTCCGCGGGAGATCGCGGACTGTACCGCCCATGCCTGCAAACATGGGTTGACTATCTGGGCCCGACGAAAACGGCTGTCTACTCGTCCTCGCTCGCCGTCTCTGCGTCTTGGATCGACCCATTTGACTCGTCGGATACGATCCCGGGCAAGTTCTTGAGCGTGCTGATGAGATCTACGCCGGTCAGCGACTGAACGAGGGCTGGCAGCTGCGCAATCGTGGACGATACGTCTTGTGTCACCTTGCTGGCGCCGGCGCCGGCGCCGCTCTCCCCGCCGTTGCTGATCACAACGATACTGTCCGTCTTCGCAAGTGGCTGAGCTACAGCACTGGCGACGTCGGGGAGCGTTTCGAATAGCTGCTGGATCATCGCGGCCTGGCCGTACTCCTTCCATGCATCCGCCTTCTTGTTCATCGCCTCGGCCTCAGCGAGACCTTGAGCCCTGATCGCTTCGGCTTCGCCCTGGCCGCGTGCCTGGATGGCTCCAGCGTCAGCCTCTCCGCGTAGCCTGACCGACTCGGCATCCCCTTGCGCTTCCGCGATAACCCGAGTGCGCTCACCCGTCGCAATCGTTTCGAGCTTGTATCGCTCGGCTTCGGCCTCGACTCGTACGCGGCGCCGGTGACCCTCCGCTCGCAACTCCAACTCGTCTCGCTCAGCTTCCGCGGGACGGCGGACAGTTGCATCCAGTTCTCGTTCGCGACGGATGATCTCCTGCTGTTGGACCTCGATCTGCTTTTGCCGTTCGACCACCTCAATCTGCAGCTCCTCTTCCCGGATTTGCTGGCGCGTCTTGGCCTCTTGAAGGGAATACGCCAACTCCGCTTCCGCACGTCGTGCATTGACCAGTTGATCGTACGCCGCTTTCTGCGTGTTGTAGTCGCGCTCCGACTCGGCGATCGCCGTGTCGGCGCTATATCTCGCAGCTTGCCGTTGCTGGTCGGCTTGCGCCGCTTTGATCCCGGCGTCTCGCTCAGCCTCCGCTTCGCCGATCGCCGCGTCTCGCTTCACCTCCGCCGTCCTGCGTACCCCGAGTGCCTCAAGGTACCCCTGATCATCCTGAATGTCCCTGATCGAGAAGCTGACGATTCCCAGCCCCATGTTGGTCATGTCAGTCGCTGCCACGTCGCGCACCTGCTCCGCGAACGTAACGCGGTCTCGGTAAATGTCTTCCACCGTCATGGTGCCCAGGATTGCACGCTGCTGACCCTCTAGGGTTTGAAGGGCCACCTCCGCAATTTCCCGGACGGACTTGCCGAGGAACTGCTCAGCAGCAGTTCTAATCGCCGCTTCGCTGCGCCCCACTTTCACTTGTGCAACGCCATCGACCGAGATTGAAACGCCTTCCTTCGTATACACCCTAGCCGTGTTCACCTGCAAGGTCATCACTTCTAGCGAAAGCGTCTGAGCCTTCTGGATGATGGGCAGCACGAACATCCGGCCGCCTACCTTGACACGTGGCTGAGTGCCCCCACCCGATACGATCAATGCGTGGTTTGGTCCTACTGTGATGAAACCTGCCATGAGAATCCTTTGTCTGGGCCCTTCGTCATACGAATTTTGTCTAACTCGACGACTTCGAGCCCTTATTTAGCTTTTCGACTATCAGTACCTGTTCGTTTACACCCACCACTCTAACCGACTCACCTTCTTTGATCAAAATTCCGACACCGGCTGTGGCCGTCCACTCTTCGTTCGAAACAAGCACCTTACCGGACGGTTGAAGATCTGTCTGCGCAACACCCAATTTCCCTTGCATCTCAATCGCTGCCTCAGTCTGGAACCCGCTCGGAGTGCCGGTTTCAGCCTTAAGGACGCGGATGAATAGAATCCACGCCGCAACCATTAGTCCGGCCATTAACGCAATCATGATCGGGCTCACCATGAAACTGGGCTCCGGCAAGTCTGAAGGGTTAAAGAAGTTTCCGAAAAGAAATATCGAGCCGAGCACCAAACAAACCATGGCGCCGGCGCCGAAAGGGCCGAACCCCGGCGCCGTCGTTTCGCCGTATAGCAACGCCATCGACAAGGCGATGAGGCCTACGCCCAGCCAACTTCCGGGCAGAAACCCGAAGCCCACGAAAGCCAGGGCGATTGCAATTAATCCCACAGTGCCCGCAACCAAAGGACCTGGAACGAGAAACTCCACGAGGATCGCAATCCCGCCCATGACAAATAGCAAGAAAACCACGTTAGGCTTGGCGAGAATTCCGAGCACGAGTTCCAGAAGAGTACTGCTCAAATGGTGGATCTCCGCGCCGCTCGATGAAACTACCGTGTCGCCACTCGCTGTCGTCGTCGTTCGACCGTCAAGCTGCTCAAGCATCGTGTCCATGTCGGGAGCGATCAGATCGATGATCCCTTGGTCAAGAGCCTCTTGTGCTGAGTATGCCGTGGCTTTCGACACAGTTTTCTCGAGCGCAGCGGCGTTGCGTCCACGTATCTCTGCGATGCCACGGATGAACGCACGAGTGTCTTCATTGATTTTCCGTGAGAGCGTTTCAGGCAGATCGCGACCGCCCGGACCTACCACCGAGGCCGCACCGATGTTCGTCCCGAGTGCCATTACTGCAAAGTTGGCCGCGGCCGCCAAAAAAGTCCCGGCTGACGCCGCCCTCGCCCCGGCCGGCGAAACATAAACCGCCACCGGGATTTCCGATTCCAGAAGTCTCCCGACGATCTCACGCGTCGAAATCACCAACCCGCCGGGTGTGTCCAACTCGATAACCACCAGCGACATCCCGTCCTCGTTCGCTTCGTCGAGTCCGCGCTCAATCAGGTTCGTAGTCAGTGGATCGATGACACCGTCGATCTCAATGACGAGCACGCTCGGGGAGTCAACCACCTTCGATTCGCGGGGTTGGCACCCAAGAATGGAGATCGCCACAACAACTGCCACGAACGCGATGCAGTGGCGCATGAATATCCCGTAGTCGGATAAACGAGATGCTAGGGTGGCCGTCATCCCGCCGCGCCGATGCCACAAAGCAACGAAAGGGTGAACAAAGTATCGCCAGGACAATCCATCTCGTACCAATCGTACGCTAGTTCAATTTTCGCAGGACAGCACAATCAGGCCTGTTTACCATGAATCTAACCAGGTCCGCAGGGGCCGTTTGACAAGACTATTAGCAGGAACCCCAGGGCCGGCGTCCTATGTTGAACTCAACCCGACAGATCAAGGGCACCGATGGGATCCGTTGCTGTTGGGTATCCTCGATGAAGACTTCTGGTACAGTCTTCCAACGTTCAATTTAAGAGCGGCGCACCAGACTCGATCAACTCGTCCGCATAATCTCTATTTGCCTGCTGATGAGCCAGGTCGTCCTTCCCATCCGTATCACGATAGTGACGGACTCAATTCACGCGACGAGCCCCCGTTTCCACCAAATTCGTTGTGCCGCGGGAATTTGGAACGGCGAGCCGTCAATGGTGAGCATGTCTGACCGCATACGCAGGCGCCAATCACTACCGATAGACGGCCATGACTCCCTCGGCCGCCTCCCTGAGCAGGTCGTACTCGGTTCGGCGTGTCGCGCCGAAGATGCGGGCACCCCTTTTCAGCTCCCGCTCGTAGGACGAGCTGTCGACCGGCATTACCGGTGGTTCCACCGCTAATCCGCGGGAGATCGCGGACCGTACCACGCTATCGATGGCCGCCAGAACCTCGGGGTGCTCCCACTGGCCGGGGAACCCCATCTTCGTCGACAGATCACCCGGACCGAATACTACTCCATCGACGCCCTCCACATCCATCATGGCGTCGGCGTTCTCCACACCGAGCGGCGACTCGATCTTTGGCAAAACCAGTGTCGCCAGGTTGGCTTCGCTGCAGTATCGAGCCACGTCCGAGCCGTCGTACCCAGCGTTGGCTCCCATGGCCAGACCACGCTCGCCCTCAGGCGCGTACTTGACCCAGCGCACCAGATCCTCGATCTGTTCCACAGTCTCAGAGTGCGACAGGATGATGCCCAGAGCGCCGGCGTCTAGCACCCGCGAAACCAGCGCTCGTTCCGGTGCAATCACCGTTACAACCGGTGTAAGACCGTTGTCGCGTGCGAGTATCAAGAAGTTTGAGAAAGTCTCGTCGTTGTGGATCGCGTGCTCGGTGTCGACCATGATCATGTCGAATCCGGTCATCGCAGCGACCTTTACAACGGACGGCATCAGCGACTCGAACACGTTGATGCCGAAGATCGGCTCTCCCGCCATCAGCTTCTCTTTCGCAGGGCTTGCGATCAGTGGTCTATCAGATGGCATCGTTCCTCACTCCAACCCGAGCAGTTCCAAGGAATCTCGGTTAATGATGGCTTCGATCTCCGACTCCGGTATTGGCGGTAAATTGTGCTCTTTGGCGAACCGGGCGACGCCTCGCAGACCGTCGATAGTCTCCTGTGGAGTCCATAGGGGCCAGTCCGACCCCAGCAACATCTTCTCTGTAACGGCCCACTCGTGGAACACTCGCAAAGCTTTCCAACCCAGCCACGGCCTCGAGGTGACTCCAGAAACGTCGGTCCACATGTTGGGATGTTTCCGCACCACCGTAACGCACTCTTCGAACCATGGGTGGGCAGTGTGTGCCAGCACCATATTCAGCTTGGGAAAGGCGATTGCGACCTCGTCCATCACCATGGGATGCGCATACGCAAGGCGAGCGTCAGAATCTACTGATGCGCCTTGGTGAAAGACGATGGGTAGCCCATCGGCTTCCAAACGGCTGAAGAGATGGAAGGCCGCCTCACTGAGAGGATCTACCACCTGATAGCTGAGGGCGAGTTTGATTCCCCGGCAGCCCAAATCGCCGACGGCGCGGTCGTACTCGTCGTCAATGTCTGGCTGCTCCGGATGGAGCGACATGAATGGGATGAACTTGTCTGGGTTCGACTCGGCCACCTGCGACGCAATATCGTTCTGGTTTAAACCATCGGGCCAACCGGCGCCCCAGTCGACCACCGTAGGCCCGTCTCCACCAGGTCGGGGGGCTACCCCGAATACAATGGCCCGGTCCACGGTCGACATTGCATCGACGTAATCCTGTAACGAGCCGGCGAGTTTCACACCTTTGCCGATGAGGGGATTGGTCGCGGCGTCATCAGGCGGAACCTCACTTTCGTGAGTCGGTATGTGCGAATGTACGTCGACGATCACGGTGTGGTTCACTGGGTGTTCGTTCGGTAGTCTAACTGCTTAAAGAGAGGTACGCACACTGCCAATGTTGAACGTTTCGGCCCCAGACAACCGATTCATCTACTCGAGCTCTTTTTCAAACGTCACCCACGCGTAGGTCTTGCTGAACCCCACGCTTTCGTTGAGGGAGAGAATGGCTTCGTTCGTCGAGTCGCTGCCGGTCTCGATCGCCTCGAAACCATGCTCCTTTGCATATTTGATGGTGTGGAGTTTCAAGGCTCTCGCAATTCCTTGACGACGGTATTCCCGTCTAACACCGGTAAGGCCGACCTCTAAAGTTAGGGGATCAGCATCTACTTTCTGAAGGTAGCTCAGCCCGACATATTGCGCTCCGTGCTTCGCCAAGAAATAACCATCAGGAATATGCGTCCCTCTGAGGAATTCGTCGGTGAACTCATCGTAAGAGCAAGGCGTGAAGTAGCCGGCTCTAGGCACGTCTGCGTGAATCAGATTATGGAGCTTGTGAAGATCTCGAAGGTAGTTTGAATTCGCTCGGGCCTCCTCGCTGAGCGTAACTATGGAGATGAATCGCTCCCTAGCTTGACACGCAGCGACCGAGATCGAGGTTAGGTCTACTTTTTCGATGGTCAGTCTTTGCGTTACGTTCCGCCACAACGCGCGGAATCCGCGGCGCTGGATGAACTCTAGATGCTGAGGGAAGTCGTCCCGTGCGTTTGCCCAAATAGTTCGCGCCTTGAGATCGCAAAGCTTTTCTTTCAAGTGATCGTAGATTGCGCTTCCGATCCCATTGCGCTGATGTTCAGGATCAACCATCACCCACAACCAGTACTTGCCGGGATGATTCATCAGCGGGTCTTGCCATAAGTCTCCGAACCCGACAGTTTGACCCGTGACACTGATCTCCGCCACAACGCTGTAGCGGTTTCTGCGATTATCAGACACTCGACGACTGTCATTTCCCGTCACAGGAAAGTCAGGGAAGGTCTTCGAGAAGACGTGGGCGTTCGCGTTGTGGTCGTCTTTCTCGAAAGGCCTGACTCGTATTTTCAATCGGCGTGGTGAAGTCAACTCGCGGCGCTCGCATGAAAACTTCGCACAGATATCGCCGTTGAGGCATCAGCGCCGAGGAGTGGCACATGGAGCCCTCAGTTAGTTCCGGACAAGAGCTCAGGGTTCTATCGCGGTTAAGAAGTCAGGGATCAGACTCAAGCTGCTCCAGGCGGGCGGTAGTTGACCGATTTCTTCGTGGCTGCATCGATCGTGGCGGGATCGATGAGTACTGTGGTGCTCAAGGAAGCGGCACCACTGGCGCCAATCGTGAGCGCAATCGCCACCATGGTCTCTTCGTCTGGGGCGTCGGCGATGACGTAGATGTCGTTTTCGCCGAAGGCGTAGTAAAGCGACTCCACCTTGCCGCCCATCTCTTCGAGGAGCCGGCCGACAGTCTCGGCACGGGAGCTCCCGCCTTCCGATAACAAACCTCGCACCCCTTCAGAAGTGTAGGAAGCTTTGACAAGGTACTTGGGCATCATTCGTTCCTCCGTGTCGGTGGTGGACCTGGTACAGAAAGGCTACAGCGGGTGTCAACATCAGACGCACTGCCTTTGCCTGAACCTCTAACCGCTGAGATAAAGCAAAGCCACTGAGTTTTCACGTGAATAGACTAGTCAGACTAGATATAATGTGAACCATGGCAATTACATACTCGACATATGAGGCAAAGGCTAAATTCTCTGAGGTGCTTCGACGGGTTCGAGAGGGCAACACGGTCACGGTTTCGTACCGAGGTGAGCCGGTGGCAGAGATCCGGCCAATCAAAAAGGGTGCTCAAACCATCGAGGAGCGCCTGGATGAACTTGAGAGGCGAGGAGCCTTGACGCGTGCAAAGGATCCAACGATGAGATTCGTGCCAGGTGAGCCGATTCCGGGTGCTCTGGAAAGGTTCCTGAAGGATCGAAACAATTGAGTCTGGCTTACGTCGACTCTTCTGCGTTGATTGCGGTTGAACTCGAAGAGCCACATGGAGATGCGGTTGGGGAACGGCTGAATAACATGCAGCGACTTTCGTCTTCGAATCTTCTTGAGGCTGAAGTGCGCTCTGCTTTCGCTCGTGAAGGACGTGAATTCGATGAGAGACTCGTATCCCGTTTTCAGTGGGTGTTGCCTGACCGAACATTGAGCCTTGAATTGGCTACAGTGTTGGAGGCGGGTTACTTGAGGGGTGCGGACCTCTGGCACGTCGCTGTTGCTTTGTTCGCTTCACCAGACCCTAGTCAGATCACATTCATTACGCTCGATAATCGGCAACGTGAAGTCGCATCAGCACTCGGCTTCCAGACCTGAACTTTCCGCTGCGGTCTACGCCGAAACATCAACGTGGTTGGGCAACTTTTGACAACGCCGCCAATTGGCCGGCTGTGGAATATCATGAATAGTGATTGACCGGTTATTTTAACCGGTTATAATTGCAGATGACCAGCCGTTTGCGTCGCTACTCCCACAATGCCATTGATTACTCGCACAGTACAAGCTACAGAAGCGAAAGCACGGCTCGCCGAGTTGCTGCGGCAGGTGGAGCGCGGCGAATCGATAGCGATTACGCGCCACGGCAAACCTATAGCTCATCTCATTCCGCCCCAAAACCAACGTGGCTCGGCGAGAGAAGCCGCGGTCGATCGTTTCTTGGAGAGACGTAAACAGTGGCGAAAAACCGGTATGACCAGGGAAGAGATACTCGCTTCTCGTCATGAGGGGCATCGCTTTTGACCTCCCTCGTTCTCGACACTTCTATGGCGGCAGCGTGGTTGTTGGACGACGAAATTGAACCGAGCGAGAGCGCTGCGATCGTTCAACTCAGAAGAGAGGGGGCCACAGTGCCGCAGATCTTCCACTTTGAGATTCGCAACGCTTTACTTGTAGCGGAGCGCAGAGGCCGAATCAGTCGCGAAGAAACTGGAGAGCGCATTTCGACGATAAGCGAGATTCCGATCGAAACCGACGCCGATCCTGATCTAGACGCAGCCTTCGAACTTGCGCGAAATCATCGACTCTCGTTTTACGATGCGCTTTATCTTGAACTGGCAATCAGACTTGGCTCGGGCCTCGCCACCCTTGATAGGGCATTGGCAAGCGCCGCTGAACAAGAGGGCATTGTCACCCTCGAATGATTGTGACTTTTCAACCTCCGTCCTCCCCCTGAATCCGCCTCAATCCTCCGGGCCAACCCGCATCCGACATCTCCAGGATCCGCCGGTAATACTCGTTAACTCGGCTATTTGAGTAGTCGAACCTGTCTGCATCGGAGACGTAGTAGTTGGAGATCGCAACTCCCAAGAACTGATCAGGGTCGCTGTAGAAACTTGATCTGCCAACCCAGTTTTGCGCCACCAATTCACGAACGCGCGTCAATTCCCACGTAGTCACCGGATCGCCATCGGCGTCTCGGTACACCACTCCATTGGTCGGGTCCGCCGCTCCCCAGACGCCGTCAGTGAACGCTTCGATGATCTGATGGCCGCTGTATGCCTGATTGACGTTAATCAAGGGAACCAACCGGGCAGGGACTCCCGCAATTTGACACATCGCGCAGGCGACTCGGGCGATGTCGGTGCACCAATCACTGCCTCGAGCGATAATCTCCTCCTCTGTGCCCCCGAAAAGCATCTCGTCCAAACTCGCATCGCACCTTTTAACCACCCCGAGGCAATACTCGACAATCCGCGCAATTCGGTCAGCCGGACTTCCAGCGATTGCGCCGATCGCAATTAAGTGCAGTTCCAATTCAGTTCGTTGGCCTTGCTGGTAGTCCACTCTGGTCGAGGTATAACCGGAGTAGAGATACCCCACTGTTTCGCCGCACAATCGAACCATTCGGTCGAGCACCAATCGATCAACCGAGCCGGGGGCGTGCACATCGTTCTCCAGCAACACCTGATAAGCCGAGCCGAACTGGTCTATGCCTTCGAAATTCGTCGTGTCCATAGAAGAATCCTCTTAGCCGCCACCACATCAGCCGAATTTGGTCAATCCAGTTGACGGAGTCTCGGATCCAAGCGATCCCTTAACCAGTCGCCGAGGAAGTTCAGAGACATGACGGTAAGGAATAGGGCAGTGCCGGGAAATACGGACGTCCACCATGCCGTAGTCAAGTAGTCGCGTCCTTCAGCCACCATGTTCCCCCATGATGGCGTGGGAGATGGGATTCCGGCGCCGAGGAAACTCAGAGTCGCTTCCGCTAGGATGAGGCTCCCCACGCTGAGAGAGGCGATGACCGTCACAGTGCTCATTGTCCCTGGGAGTATGTGCTTGAACAGAATGCGGGCCGTCGAAGCTCCGGTGATTCTTGCTATCGACACGTAGTCGCTCTCTTTCAGCACGAGCACATCGGCACGCACGTTCCGAACGAACGAACTCCAAGCGAGCAAAATCATCAGAATCATCACATTTGTGAAACTTGCGCCGAAAACAATGGCCACCACTAACGCCAGCAACAAGAACGGGAATCCAAGCCAGATATCCACGGTGCGAGTAATCACTTCATCCACAAATCCACCGGCGTATCCCGCGACCAATCCCAAGGTCGTACCGATCAGCATTCCCGCTGTTAGCGCGACGGTTGTGACCGCCAACGAGACCCTAGCGCCGTGAATCACGCGACTCAACACGTCTCGTCCAACGTGGTCGCCGCCGAGCAGGTAATGGCTGCCATCTCTATACAACGGCTTTGCGTTTCGTTGCGGTAGAGCCTGATCAATAGGATCGTTCGGTGCGATCCAAGGTGCTCCAGCACCCAAAACGACTAGGAGAGAAAAGATGATCATCGGTATGATCGGCCATCTCCGCAACACGTACCACACGGTTGAACCCAAGCTGACCTTCGTTTTAGTGCGCTCCGTTGCGACGGCGGTGGACATCTACTCGTACCTGATGACCGGATTCAAAAACCCGTACGTGATGTCAGCCAGAAAGTTCATTAACACGAAGATGGCCGTGAACACCAGAACCGTACTGGTCAACGTCGGAAAATCGTTGTTCCACACCGCATCGATCATCAGTTGCCCGACGCCAGGCCAAGCAAATATGCGTTCGACGACCACGGCGCCGGTGACAAACCCGGCCAACGTTATCGCAGACGTCGTGAGCGGCTGTAACACCGCGTTTCTGAAAGCATGCTTCCACACTACTAATCCGTTGCCGGCGCCTTTTGCGCGAGCCATCTTCACGTACTCGGAATCTAAGACTTCTAGCATCGAAGACCGGGTCAATCTCAGAAATGCCGCCGCCGGGCCCCAACCCAAAACCACGGATGGCATGATGATGTGCCTTATCTTGACCCAACTCCAAAACGGCGCATTGTCAGGACCCGCTGTGCCCACAGGCAACCAATCAAGCAAACTGGCGAACAGCACTATCCCCATGATCCCCAACCAGAAGACAGGCGCCGCCTGCCCTACTAGGGCCACTGTGCGCCCAACGTAGTCTGCCGCGGTGCCTCTCCGTACGGCAGATAAGACTCCTAAAGGAATTCCCATCGCGATCGCAAATGCGAACGACACGAATCCAAGTTGCAGGGTAGGCGCGACACGTTCCAAGATGAGCTTGCTGACCGATGTCTCGGAGACGATCGTGTCACCGAAATCCCCGGTCAATACTCTTCCAAGCCAGACCAAGTATTGGACAACCAACGGTTTGTCGAGACCTAGCTTGTTACTCAATTGTTCGACCCGTTCGGGGCTCATGCCATAGCCTCCCGGCTTGGCGAACAGAAGCAGCGGATCGCCTGCCATCCTCGACAACCCGAACACGAAGATGGTGGCCAGAAGCAACGTAATGACCGCGAAGACGAGTTTTCTGATGAGGTAACGTCGCATGTCAACTCTGCTCTAAACCTAAAGTCGCCTCACAGAGAATTCTGCGAAACATCTCCGTCATTCCCGCGGACGCGGGAATCCATAAGTGCAACTGTGCAACTGAAGACGCATCGCGCCTCGGATCGAAAGTTCTACTGTTTGGAATCAGATACATTGTCGATCCTCCTCTCCTGAATCCGCTCCCACGGAGGGGAGAAGGTACACGTTCTACGGACGTGTTGGAGTGTTGCAATTATCTCTAGGGGAGGTGGAGTGTGGTGCCCGCTCGTTGAGCGGATTCGGAATACGCATTGGCCTATTCTCAGGGATTACAACGTTCCTCATTTCGGTTGCCTCGCATGATGCCACGCTGAAACCATGTCAATCCAGCCAACAACGCGGGCGGCCCCTTCCTGCCCGTCTATCGAGGCCCTCACGCGGGCAGGGCCAAGCGACCCTAACCCGCGCGAGAAACTGCTTCACTTGAGGACGATGTTCTCGGGTGAGTTGTAGCTGTTGCCGAGATTCATCTGCCAATCCGTAATGTAGTTCGGGTTGGCGTAGTAGGCCTGTGGGACCGTTACGTAACCAGGGAACAGTGCCCAGTTGTGCATGTATGCCGCGTATTCCTTGTTGAGCCTTATGCGCTCAGCACGGTCCGGTTCGGAAGCGACTGCCTGATACCACTCGAGGATCTCGGGTGACTCGAACCCACAGCTGAAGCCGCCGCGAGTCAGAGTTGTCTGAACCAGACCTTTCGGCCAGTCGAACGGGTACGACTCTTTACCGTCGTCACACGAAGTAAGCATCGGAACAACGGTCGAACGGCTCACAAGTCCTGGACGGAACACGCCGTAGGCGTACTTGAGAACCTTGACGTTGATACCGACATCCTCCCAGAAGCCAGCGATCGCATCGCCGATCTCACCGGCCGGGCCTTCACCGCCACCCAGCTCAGGACCTACGAATAGAGGCATCTCGAAACGAACGCCATCCGTGGCGGGGTACCCGGCGCGGTCGAGCAAGCTGTTAGCTTCGCCCACGTCGTACGGGTACTCCCAATCCGAGTCCCAATTCGGGTTGTGCGTGCTGAAGTAGGTTACGTGCACCGGCTCGCCAACTCCACCGAGGACGTGCTCCACGATCGCTTCGCGGTCCACTGCTCGCGCTAGAGCCTGACGCACCAGCCGCGACTGTTCCATGTCGTCGATGCCGGACGGGTTGTCAGAGTCATCAGGTTTGTGCGGGTCTCCCGTCCATGGGATCGCCCGCACGTACACGCCGTGCCCAGGGAAGTCGATCGGCTCACCTGTGAGGGCATTCGTAGTCTCCCAAAGGTTGCCTGGGAACATCACGCCCTCTTGGATTCCTTGTCCAGCGCCGACTTGAGTGAAGCCGGATTTAGCCATACGAGCCAAGTCTTTGGGGTCGATGAACGCAACATCTGCCTCACCGTTCTGCAGGAGAGCAACTCGCGTGAACTCTTCAGGAACAGCGAGCACCTTGAAGACTTCAACATCACCATTCTTGCGCCAGTGGTCGTATCCAACTTTGGAGACGGTCACGCTGGTGCCCGACTTGAAGTCGGTTACCTCGTACGGGCCAGTGCCGACGAAGTTGTCCTTCAGCCAGTCTCTGCCGTTGTCGTCAAATGCCTGCTTCGACGTCGCGATGCTCGTCAATCCTCCAGACGCCTCCTGGTTCAAGAAGTTGCTCGCCCAACGCACGTCGAAGTTATTAAACGTCGCTTTTATCGTGTTCTCGTCGGTCGCTTCTACCGGAGCATCGCCGAAGAGTGCGCTGAAGTTCGCCGCGCTAGCCGCGATCGATTCAGGGTTGAGGGAAGGATTCGTGCGGTTTATCACCCATGCGACATCTTCCGCGGTCAACACACCCCAATCGCCATGGAATTGGACACCTTCCTGAATATTTATCGTGACAGTGCTGAGGTCGTCAGCCAGAACCCAAGACGCGGCCAACATGGGAATATCCCAGTCGGCATCTCCTGGAGTGAAGAGGCTTTCGCCAGCGCCCCAGTTCCTGGCGCCTCCGAGAGGCGCGTCAGGTAGGCTGCCGCCGTTGCCGCTGATGCTGCCAAGTGCAGAACCGACGTCCGCCATAATGACAGTCCCGGGCACGCTCTTGGATTGAGGCAAATCAATTAGCTCAATCTCCGAGACATCAACCTGTGGCACCAGCGCCGACTCTCTTTCAACGATCACCGTCTGCTGGACGATTACCTCTTTCTCAATCACAACGGTCTGGACCACGGTGTCTCCGGCGACCTCGACCTGTTTCTCCACGACAACTGTCTGGATGACGGTTTCGCCAGGAACCTGTTTCTCGACCACGACGGTCTGAACCACGGTTTCACCGGCGCACGCCCAACCAGCCACTGCCACCAAAGCCAGAGCCGCGAGGACAACCGCCGATCTCTTAATACCGACTTTCATTGCACATCTCCTAATGAGTAATTGAAATCCGAAGCCGGCAGACTTGTAGACGCCTGCCAGTTAGGTGCTCTGCGTTTCGACCGCAAGCCTTGGATCGTCGATGATTTCACATTCCGCGCACAAACGTCAACCCCAATTGGCGAACCCGATTGCCGAATCACATCCAACTGTGTGGATCAAAACCAATATTGCACGCTGGCAACGAATTCTATACGCGAAGTGCTCCACTGGCACATTTCCCAAAAATGACCGGTACGAGATCGCAGGATCTCGTATATCGGTCGTGGTCCGCTGCGTATCGGCGCGCCCCAACTTCATTCACGCGCATTGACCGCCCTGAGCGAAAACTGCTGAGTGCCTCATTCCGTTTGTAGGAGGCACCCTCACCTCATGCTGGGTGCGTGCCTGCGATCCGGCTTGTCGCGATGGTCGGTGCAGGATCAATGATCACGCTTCAACTGGCTCTTCGATGCCAGTGGTCTCAGCGCTCGATGCTGCTTCATCACCTTCGTCATCATCGCTCCAAGACCCGGGAGCGTTCCACTCTTGGCGTACATACGCCTGGATCCTGTAAGCGGCAGCCGCGCTGGGAACCGCAATTAATACGCCCCAAAATCCCCACAAGGAACCCAACACGGCTAACGAAAGCATCACGCCCAGGGGATGCAAACCCGTCGCCCGACCTTGGACTCGAGGCGTGACCAACGTGTTCTGGATCAATTGAACTGCACCGTACAGGACTGCGACGACAGGCAACAACCTTAGATCTGTGAAAGCGACGACGATCGCAGCAAGAACAAAAGCGGCCAATGGACCAACTACCGGGATCAGTTCTCCCAAACCGGCAGCGATTCCGAGAAGGGCTGCGGCCGGCACACCCAACGCCCACAACGGCAATCCGATGACTACGGCCACGAAGACCGCCATCAACAGCTGAGTCCGGAGGTAAGTCAACACCACCGACCCGCCAATGCCCCCGATTCTGCTCAAGTCATGCCGAAGCGGGGAGGGGAGCAGTTTCCTGGTTCCACGACCAATCGACGGCGCGTCGTAGAGCAGATAGAACAGAATAATTGGAGATCCCGCCAGCGCAATCGCCAGCGATAGTCCGCTCCTGAGTACTCCAAAAGCTTGCAGTACCCCGTCGGTCGCCGAAGAGACAAGGGCAGCGCCAGCCTCTTCGATCCGTGGATCGATCGCGTCTTGAATCGATTGGGGGACGCGCTCCCTGTAAGCCGCTTCTACCTCTGCCAATGTAGTCCTTATCTCATCGACAAGCCCCGGAACCTGCTCCGCGAGCGCGGGAGTACCTTCAACGACTCTGAAAACCAGTACTGCGAGTAACACGACTGCGAGGGTCAACACCACCACACTTGCAATACCGGCCGCTATCGCCTTCGCCCTCATCGGATTCGTGTCGTGACCTGGCAACCGATTGGCAAGGGAGTCGACCAGCGGCATGATCAGAAACGCGATGCCAGCGCTGAGCGCGTATGGCACCAACACGTAAACCAACTTCCACATCGCGTAGAGGACGAGAATGGTGACAACTACAGACGCAGCAAGCTCTAACCGTCGGCGCGTCGTGTCAGAAATAGTCGAAAAGTTGAAGAATTCCGCCATATTTGTCAGAAGTTCCCTTAATTACGTCAAATTGTGCCCCATATTAACTGCGCACCCACCTCATTCGCAACATCCTTTGTCGTTTAGTTGGCAAAACTCCCCGTGGGACGAGTCGAGGGCGGGGCCTTGTGTATGGGTTCAGGACGTCGATTTAACAGCTCTCAAAGAAAACAACTGCGGCAGCGACTCGTTGCGCTCAGGCAATCGCCACCAGCCATCGTCGCTCTTCACCATGTGGGGAAACATCCTCCAGTTACCCTTCGAGAACTCGTTAAAGAACTCGATCTGAAGCCCTGCATCGATGATCGAGTTCACGATGTCGCTGATGCTGTGCTGCCACTCGTAGGAACTGGTCGAGATTTGATCCGCCCCGGTGTAGGTATGGCCGCCGTCGTAACGGACCCCTTCTGGATGCGGGAAGTAGGAGTTGTGCAGCACCAAGTCGTGCATACCGTCTCCGCTCTCCTGGGGCTCTACGGTGCCCGCGAAGGGATGGCCATCCAAGATATAGAACATTCCGCCGGGCTTGACGTGGTTCGCCACAACCTTCGCCCATCCCTCGATGTCGGGCAGCCAGCACAGCACACCTGACGCCGTGTAGACGATGTCGAACTGCTCGTCGAGCGCATTCGGGAGATCGTAGATGTTCGACCTGATGAAACGGGCGTCAAGCCCCAATTCATCATTGAGGGAACGCGCCAGATCAATCGCATCGTCTGAGATGTCCACCCCGGTCGCCTTCGCTCCCAACCGCGCCCACGACATCGTATCCATGCCGAAGTGGCACTGAAGATGTAGCAGCGACTTGCCAGAAACGTCACCCACCTCGCTTTGTTCGATCTCGTTCAAAGTGCTTTTGCCATCTTTGAAGGCTTGAACGTTGTAGAAATCCGACGCCGCGTGGATGGGAGTCCGTTCGTTCCAGTTCTGGCGGTTTGCTTCGATTCGAGGATCCGTCATGAGGCGACCTGTATGAATTGCTTGAGAAAGGGGGGGACTTCTGATGGTATCAAACGGAGCTTCTGTTGGTGAACCTCGCCTCTTTGCTCCATGCTTGTCCGGTGACCAGAATTAGCCTAGTAAGCGTGAGCCCGATCAGCATAGAGCAACGAACCATCACTCTCGATGGCGAGACGATCCACTACGTGCTCCGGCGCAGTTCGAGGCGCAAGCGCACTGTGCAGCTCCAATCCGACCCATCAGGCCAATTGGCCTTGCTCGCGCCGTCAACGATCTCGGACCGCGACATCGAGTCGTTCTTCAAGTCGCATTCAATGTGGGTGTTCAATCACCTCCACAAGCCGCTGTTCGAGACCGAGGAACAGCGTTGGAAGTCGGGAAGCGAAGTCGATTACCGAGGCAGAAGGCTTCGAATCAAGACTGAGTCGACCAATCGGTCCAAGATCGCAGTTCCCACCGTGACGCGCAGTCTCGAAGGCGACATTATCTTCGTCGCAATTCCGAAGAGCAGCGATTACGACGACGTTAATGAGGTGGCGTCAACGGCCATCTTGACGTGGTTCCGCAATGAAGCCGAAGACTATCTCGTCAGTCGAATGAGAACTTGGATCGACCTGACCGGATGGCACCCTTCCCGAATACGAATCAGTGATGCCCGGCACAGATGGGGCAGTTGCAGCGCTAAGGGCTCCATCAACCTGAGTTGGCGACTCATCACGCTATCCGACGAGTTGTCAGACTACGTGATGGTGCATGAGTTGGCGCATCTCCGCGAGCTCAATCACTCGCCGCGTTTCTGGACACTGGTCGAGTCGGTGATGCCGGATTATCGATCTCGCAGGGCTTCGATGCGAAGATATGCGCCGCACCAGCGCGTATGAGCGATTTAACAAGCGAATCCCGCGTTTGATTGATTATGAGTCGTTGCCGCCGATACTCAACGCTTCTCACATCTTTGTATGCTAAATTTACATTAGTAATGCGATATCCACTTATGCATTATTAATTGGAGATAACAATGATCGAATCCAAAATTACTGTCAAAGGCCAAACCACGATACCAAAAGCGGTGAGGGACGTGCTCCGGGTCAAGGCCGGGGATCGTGTGCGCTACGTAATTCAAGGCGATGACGTAACCATGGTGCCGGTTCGACCGACGCGAAGTCTCTTCGGGATGCTGAAATACGACGGGCCACCTGTCTCACTTGAAGACATGGAACAGGCAATAATCGCTGGGGCAATCGACCAGTGATCGCGTTGGACACCAACGTCGTAGTGCGATTCCTCGTTAACGATGAAGTTACTCAAGCCGAAGCAGCGAGGGCGTTGATCGACACCCTTTCGCTAGAAGAGCCCGGGTTCATTTGTCGCGAGTCGATTATTGAGATCGTGTGGGTGTTAGAGCGATCCTATCGATTCTCAAGGGAAGCAATAGTTCACTCCTTGGCGATTTTTCTAACTTCGGACAGCGTGGTGGTCGAAGAGGGGGACGACGTGTTGAGCGCATGTCGAATGTACGAGGACGGGGATGCCGATTTTGCCGATTTGATGATTTTGCAGGCCGCGGGACGGCGAGGGGCTATTCCGCTATACACGTTTGACCGCCGACTTTCTAGACTGCCAACTGCGGCGCTAGTTGCCAAGCATTTGGGATGAAGGAATCCCCTGTCGGAGGTTCATCGGGCGAACAGCATGCTTCGTCCCCATGTGATTCTTCGCCAAATTTAGAACGGATAAAGCCGACACTGGCTCGCTCAAGCCATCGCGATCGCGACGGCTCCAGCTGCAATCGCTAACGCGCCAGCGGCACGCAACGGCGTGACCCGCTCCTTCAGGGCCATTGCGCCGTAAATCACTCCGAACAACACCGCTAGCTCCCGGAACGGCCCCACGTAACTCACCTGCGATGTCTGAAGCGCAGTCAGCACCAACGTATACGCCGCAAACTGCAGCACTCCTCCGAACAAGATGATCTTCCAATGACGAGACCATTCGCTGACGAACGAATCGCGCGTCTCAAATCTCGACATGAAGGCGATCATTCCCAGCCCGCCCCCTAGCTGAAGCCAGAACATGTAAAGCGCAGGCGTAACGTGCTGCACGCCTTGCTTGTCCACCACCGAATAGATGCCGATCACTACGCCCGTAGCGACCGCCAGCAGAATCGCCGGCTTCGGCTTCGGCATGCTTTGTCCTTCTGGCCGATTGCGCGTCACAAGGTTGTAGAGGCCGGCGACCATGATGCCCACTGGCGGGATTCTCACATCCGACGCCATCACTCCCGCAATTCCGACCACGATCGCGACCGCGCCAAGCACCGCCAATATCGTCATCGATTCGCCCAATATGAACACTCCGAGAATCGGAATGATCGCCACGCCCAACCCGCGGGCGATCGGGTACACGACCGTTAACTCACCGGTTGAATACGCGTAACCGAGGGTAGCGAAGTAGAAGATGTGCAGAACTATCGTCGCTAGGATGAACCACCAACCGGTCCCGCTCGGAAAGTCGGTGACTAGCAGATAGATTGCCAGCGGCATCACTACCACCGCCGAAACGACAGCCATCAGTGCCGTTGTAACCGCCGGCGTAGTGCTTCGCCGCACCATCATGTTCCACGAAGAGTGCGCAACCGCTGCGGTCAACACGAGAATTATTGCAACTGTCGTCAAGTGGTTGTCAGCCGGGGATCGGGATATCGTCATCGCATCTAGCGATCGCTCTAGGCTAAAATGCGCGTGCCACCTGAGTCACTTTCGCCAAGGAGGATCGGTTCCAGATGCACTATCAAGACGAACGAACTCACGGATGCCGTATTTCTGATTCCTGGACCTATCGAGGACTCAAGACTGTGGTCCTCGAAAACCAACTCCTCAGGGTCAGCGTCATCGCCGACAAGGGCGCCGACATCTTCGAGCTGGTTCACAAACCAAGCGACACCGACTTCATGTGGCGAACTCCCTGGAGCGTTAGAAATCAGGCATTGTGGGTGCCATCGACCGGATGGGGCGAGGGTATCTTCCACGATCTGTACATCGGAGGTTGGAACACCATCGCGCCGACCGGCGGCTTCCAGCAGGACTACATGGGCGCCGAGATAGGGCAGCACAACGAGACAAACATGATGCCGTGGGATGCCCAGATCGTCGAGGACTCCGTCGACCGTGTATCCGCCAAGTTCTCCGTCAAAGCGGTGCGAACCCCCTTCTCGATCGAAAAGACCATCACATTGGAGAGCGATTCTCCAGTAGTGACTGTCCAAGACACGGTGATCAACCAAGCAGAAGAGCCAGCACCGGTCCAGTGGGGTCAACACGTCGCCTTAGGCGATCCATTTCTAACCCCGGACTGCATCCTTGACTTCGCAGGCGGCGATTTCATCGTGCCTGAGCAGGAAGGTGATGAACTCCCTGCCGGCACAAGACTCAAACCCGGGCAAAAGGGATCCTGGCCCAACGCGAACGCGCCCGACGGTTCAAAAATCGATCTAACCGTATTCCCGCCGAAGTCAGACCGATTGGTCGACTACCTTTCGTTCAACAATCTCGACGAAGGCTGGTACGGCGTGACGAATCCGGACCGAGGAGTCGGCATCGGTCTCGTATGGGACAAGGACGTCTTCAAGTACCTCTGGTACTGGCAAGTCTTCGGCGGGCACAGCGGCTACCCCTGGTACAAGCGAACTTACAACGTCGGACTCGAGCCCTTCACCAGCATGCCCAGCGGCATTCCAGAGCCCGGATCCAATGAGTCCACATCTGTGATGTTCAAACCCGGAGAGAAGCGAACAACCACCATCAAAGCAGTGATCTACGAGTCGACGGCTGGAGTCAACTCGATCTCGAGCGACGGTTCTGTAAGCCTCAAGTAAGAAGGGCAGGGCACACCCTCTGCGCGGTTTAGAGCGGAGGTATGCGGTGTCTATCCTCTCGCGCTGAGGAGACCTTTGCAGAACCCAAAACACGCCCAAGGGGCGTGGCCCCTCTCCCCTTTGGGGAGAGGATTCAGGTGAGGGGGATCGACATACCGATCAGATCCCTAACCGGACAAACCCCCATCTGAGAAGCGTCGCCGAATCGGTTGCACTGTTTTTCCTCTGGGTTCCCGCGTTCCCGGGAATGACGGCACGTTTTGCAAAAGTCTCACGGAGGTTAAGTGCATCTCCGCGTCGGCCATGTGCCGCCCCGCCCAAGATCCTTCGACAGGCTCAGGACGAACGGATAGGATGCCCCTAAACCTCAGCGAGAACCTCTGTGCCGGTCTTGTGGTGGTTGATCCAGTCCCAATCGAGCGGAACTCCGATGCCGTTGCCTTGCGGCGCGTAGACGTTGCCATTCTCGTCAATCGCATCGAGATCATCCGAATACCCGATGTAAACCGGTGACTTGGTGGTCTTAACATTCGGGTGCACAAGCCCAAGCTCGTAGTAGTTGGTGTTGCGTACCGCCGACATCAAGTGCCTGTGAACCGGGCCTGGTCCATGCGTCTCGACATCGAGCCCGACACTCTCGCAAGCGTGGAATATCTTCATCGCTCCGGTTATCCCGCCGTCCTCGTGGGCGCCGACCCGTACATAGTCTGTTCCATCGGCAATCACGAAGTTCATGTGCTGCTCCGGCAGACGAATATGCTCAGTTTGTAGAAGAGGGGTCTTCACGAAATCTCGGATTTTCCGATGGGCGAACGTTGAGACTCCACCGTCCATAAAAACGTCTTCCCACCAGAAGAACTTCGCTTCGTCACACGCATAACCAAGACGCAACGCATCGGCGAAGTTTTTGACTTCGTTGGCGGGGTCGATCATCAAATCCACGTCAGGCCCGACCTTCTCACGGACTCTGAGCACGTTTGCGACCTCACGCTTGATGTTTTGACCAGCTAATCCCCATCCATGGATCTTGAATGCCGGATAGCCCATGTTCCTGCATTCGACAGCGAAGTCCGCGAAGTCATCTGGAGTCGTGAGTCCGCCGTTCTCATCGCCATGGAGTGTTGACGCATACGCCGGCAATGGCTTGCGTTCACCTCCGAGCAGGCGATACAGCGGCTCTTCGTAGAGCTTTCCGGCGATGTCCCACAAGCAGATGTCGACCACTCCCAAACCCAAGGCGGCTCCGTGGCGAAGTCCGCGCTTCATCGCGTTGTAGTGGATCTCCCTAGCCGCCGCATCTTTTCCTATCAAGTAGGGCGATACTGTTTTGATGTCTGCGATAGCCGCTCCGCCAACACCCGGGTAATCGCCACTCACGCCTTGGTCGGTGTGAATCGAGAGCACAGCGCCACCGCTCTGGAATCTGGCTCCCGGCTCGTAAACCATGTTGAACGAGTTGTAATCCTTGCTCACCTCTTCCAACTCGTGCTGGAAATAGGTCAATTCGATCTTGTTGATTTTGGCTACAGGTCTCACTTCTGAATGCTCCAATTCGATGTGCCAGTTGAGTCGCAACCATTTTACGCCTAACTTGGATACTCTCTCCCAACGATGAGGCGTTCGCAATTCGTGTTTACGCGTAACTCGGATACCCTCTCGTAACCATGAGACCTGTGCAATTCGTGCCGTCATTTCCGCGAGCGCGGTAAACCAGAGGAAAGACAGTGCAACCGATTTGACGATGCTTCTCAGACGGGGAATTCTCGGGTTTGGATTCTGATGCGTCTTTCGATTCCCCTCACCTGAATCCTCTCTCCGACGGGGAGAGGGTATCGAACGAGAATCCGGATCATTAACGGGAGCAACCAAACCTGAAGATGGTCCGTTTCCATTCGTCCTCCCCGTTCGTGGTGAGGATTTTCCCCGTCAGCGCCGATCCGAAATCCTCTTTCGCAGATGTAGGATACCCCGTCCGCGTTTTGGACGCTCCCCGTCCGCGGTTAGGCCGTTCTCCGTTCGTGGTGAGGACGCTCCCTGTTCGCGCTTAGGAATTTCCCTGTCCAAGGTGAGGACGTTGTCTGTTCGTGGTGAGCCTATCGAACCACGCCCTCTCAGGCATGCGCCCAAGACGTAGCACCCCCCTCGGCGGGGAGGATTGAACGGACTGGGTACGCGGACACCATCCTTGCCGATGCATCGTCGATATGCGAAAATCTCGGCATCATGCAAGCACTACTCATTCACGGCAACAAAGATATCCGCATGGAAGACATTCCAGTGCCCGAACCGGCTCCCGGCGAGGTGCTGATGAGGGTGAACGGCTCCAGCATCTGCGCAACCGACATCGAAGAGTGGCAGTACGGACCCCTCTGGGCTCAGCAGGGCGGACCTAACCCGATTAGCGGTCGACAGATCCCCTTGGTCCTCGGTCACGAGATCGCAGGAACTGTAGAGCTCCCTGCCGGCGACCTCACCGAGGGCACGCGTGTGATGGTCAACAACGTCCGCACCTGCGGCACCTGCTTCTGGTGCCTGCGCGGATCACAAGCGACCTGCCCAAATATGTGCGTGGCCGGACTTTCGGCTGACGGTGGTCTGGCCGAGTACATGGTCTGGCCGGCGAGCCACCTGATCCCTCTTCCCGACAGCATCTCGGACGTCGAAGCACCTTTGCTCGAACCTGCAACCGTAGCAGTTCACGCTGTCCGGCGATCCGGCGTCAAGGTCGGCGACAACGTGGCAGTGATTGGATGTGGGACCGTCGGATTGCTCGCTATGCAGGCGTACAAGGCATCGGGCGCGCGCGTCATCGCGATAGACGTCCGGGAACAGAGCTTGGAGATGGCCATGCGACTCGGCGCCGACGATGTGCTCGACTCGAGTCGCTTCGATGCTGTCGAAGCGTTGGCAGAACTGACCAACGGCGTTGGACCCGACATCGTTACCGAAACCGCGGGCGCGGCTGAAACCCCAAGGCTAGCCATCCAATGGACTCGCTCCGGTGGCACCACAGTGTTGGTCGGCATCTACACCGCGGTACCGAAGTTCAACTTCAACGACATCGTCGGCGCCGAGAAGACGGTCATCGGCTCGGTGGCAGCTGCTCCAGGAGACATGGATGCCGCTGTGCAACTCGTGGCAAACGGCAAGATACGGCTGACTGAGCTGGTCTCCGCCGTCATTCCCTTGTCGAAGGTAGTCGAAGAGGGCTTCGAGCGCATGATCCAACCCGAAAAAGACGTCTTCCGGATCGTTGTCACGCCCGACGGGTGAGAATACTGGCCTCTCCCTCTCAGAAAGAGTTGTGCAGGTCACCTAACACGTCCGCAGGGCGTGTACCCTCTCCCCCTCGGGGAGAGGATTCAGGTGAGGGGGATCGACAGACGCATCAGATTCCAAACCGGAGAAACTCCCGTCTGAGAAGCTTCGCCGAATCGGTCGCACTGTCTTTCCTCTGGGTTCCCGCGTTCGCGGGAATGACGGCGTGTTATGCAAAGATCTCCTCCAAGGGAGAGGACCCTTGCGCAATTGCGCAAAGAGGTGAGGGGGACACTCAGAGCATCCGTTCAACCTGCGTGCCTCCCTGGCTGTCTGGATTCCATCCTCTGTTCGTCTTCCCCGCGCAGCTTGTCGATGGCCTGGGTATAGGGCGGTCCATTACCGCCAGGTAAGTGCACTGCAATTTAGTCGAAATTGGATTCTTTGAACATCCCCCTCTCCTGAATCCTCTCCCACGGCGGGGAGAGGGTACCCTTTTCGGCGCCTAAATTGCCTTGCGCGCACGTCTCCTCCGTTCGGTAAAGGCGGAGAGGGCCTAGCACGCCCGGGCCATCTATGAGAAAATCTGCGCATCATGCAAGCACTACTCTTCTACGGCAAACAAGACATCCGCATCGAGGATATTCCGATACCCGAGCCGCCACCAGGCGAAGCATTGTTGAGGGTTGACGCCGCCAGCATCTGTGCTACCGACACCGAAAGGTGGCAGCACGGTTCCACGCTGGCACGGCACAGGAAATTTAACCCTCGGCAGGACCCGCGCGTGCCTGGTCACGAGATCGCGGGAACGGTGGAGCTCCCGGCCGACGGCTTGGCCGAAGGCACACGCGTGATGGTCAATAACGTCCGCATGTGCGGCACATGTTTCTGGTGTCTTCGAGGTGAGCAACCGAGTTGCACAAACGGCTCAAACGCCGGCTTCTCCAGGGATGGCGGGCTGGCTGAGTACATGGTTTGGCCGACCAGCCATCTGATTCCTTTGCCGGACTCGATATCGAGCGTAGAGGCTCCCCTAATTGAACCCACGACTGTAGCAATTCACGCAGTTCGACGCTCGGGCGTGAAGGTCGGCGACAACGTCGCAATTATCGGCTGCGGTGCAGTTGGATTGCTCACAATGCAAACCTACAAGGCCGCCGGCGCTCGAGTCGTCGCCATAGACGTTCGGTCGCAGAGCCTAGAGATGGCCAAGCGCCTAGGTGCTGACGATGCCTTAGATTCGACCCAGGACAACGTCGCCGAAGCGTTGCTAGATCTGACTAACGGAGTAGGTCCCGACATCGTGACCGAAGCCGCAGGCGCCGCGGAGACTCCGAAATTGGCGATCCAATGGACGCGATCGGGCGGTAAAACCGTGTTGGTCGGGCTCTGTTCGGCGACTTCTGAATTCAACTTCAACGACATCGTCGGCCCTGAGAAGACGGTGATCGGTTCAGTCTCCGCAGCCCCAGGCGATATGGAGGCCGCCGTGAGACTCGTTGCCAACGGGAAGATCCAACTCAAAGAGCTGGTCACCGACGTGATCCCGCTCAAGAACGTCATCAAAGACGGCTTCGAACGAATGATCCGGCCCGAAAAGGACGTCTTCAGAATCGTCGTTCAACCTCAAGGGTGAATGGGATTCAACCACCGCATGTAAGGGTAACCCTTGTGGTTGCCCTGGGGAGCGGGGCGGGCGCCCAATAGAGACGCCCGTACACCGGGATTTGGCAATGCCCCGGAGCGCACCCGCGCCACCTATGCGAAAATCTGCGCATCATGCAGGCTTTGCTCTACTACGGAAAGCGGGACATCCGTCTCGAGGATATTCCCGTACCTGAGCCCGCTCCTGGCGAAGTGTTGCTAAGGGTCGACGCTGCCAGCATCTGTGCCACAGACATCGAAAGATGGCAGCACGGCTCCACGCTGGCGAGGCACCGAGATTCAGACTTTGGTCAGGAACCCCGCGTGCCTGGGCATGAGGTCTCGGGAACTGTGGAGTTTTCGCACGGAGACTTGGCTGAAGGCACACGTGTGATGGTCAATAACGTGCGCACATGTGGTTCGTGTTTCTGGTGTCTTCGAGGTGAGCAGTCGGGTTGCACAGAAGGGCGCAACGCTGGCATCGCAGCAGATGGAGGGCTAGCCGAGTACATGGTGTGGCCCACGAGTCATCTCATTCTGCTCCCAGAATCGATTCCGAGCGTCGAGGCGCCTCTTCTCGAACCTGCGGCCGTGGCAGTTCACGCCGTTCGGCGTTCCGGCGTGAAGGTTGGTGACAACGTGGCCGTGATTGGGTGTGGGGGTGTTGGCATTCTCACAGCCCAGACCTTCAAGGCGGCGGGCGCGCGGGTCATCGCTATAGATATCAGAGACCAAAGCCTCGAAATGGCGAGGCGATTCGGGATCGACGATGTAGTAGATTCTGGCCGAGACGATGCTTATGAGGCGTTGTTGGAGTTAACAGATGGGGTAGGGCCTGACATAGTGACCGAGACCGCGGGTGCAGGCGTGACTGCCAAACTGGCGATTCAGTGGACGCGACCTGGAGGAAAAACAGTACTGGTCGGCATATGCACTTCTGCAACTGAAATGAACTTCAACGACGTCGTCGGCCCAGAGAAAATCGTCATCGGGTCGGTGTCCAGGGCTCCGGGCGACATGGAGGTGGCAGTGCGCCTAGTGGCCGACGGCAAGGTGCGATTGAAGGAGTTGGTCTCGTCCGTGATCCCGTTGAGCGATGTCATCGAAAAGGGATTCGAACGAATGATCCAGCCCGAAAAGGATGTGTTCCGAATCGTGGTTACGCCAAGCGGCTAGCCGTGGCCGTGGCCGTGGTCATGTAGCCGTTTTCGGACGGCGTCTTGAGCCTCGGTGAAGGGACGTTTGAGGTAGCCGGTGTGGTCGTCCTCGCCGTGATGATGAGTTACGTAGCCGTGCGGGTGCTGGCGTGAACCATGGTCGATGTAGGTCATGGCGCCGTGGATCAAAGTGAGCATGTAGTTGGCAGTCGCTACGTCGAACATGCTCCACCGACCGCCTGTGGAGACGTACACCGGCGAAGTGTGGGAAAAGATGCCTCGCTCCCAAACATCGTAGTACCTGTAACCCTCGTAGTAGTCTGGCCCGCCGGCTCGCGCGGCTAACCATGAGTCGCCATCGATACTGATTCTGTCGCGGATGCTGAGCCTGCGGGTAGGCGACTCGGATTCGGCGGACGCTACGACTCTTCCCTCTTGGACGATCTCCAAGCGGGACATCGGCACGACGCTCTCGGCCCATGCGGAGACCTCGACCGTGCCGGGGCCCGACAGTTGGACGGTGTCGCCGACCTCGTATCCGTCAACGGTGAAGTGGATGATCGGACCGCCGCTTAAGACGGTTCGGCCTTTCGCCACGTTTCGACACCAGCTCTCGTAGCTGAACTCCTCGTCGTCTGGAATGCGCACGTAGGTCCGATACATGCCCACGGGAACATCGCTGGACATCTTGTCGGTGCCGCCGACGAGGGGGAGGCGATACCCGCAGTTCAGATACCGGTACCACTCTTTGTGCATGAACTCGCGCTGCTGGATCATCTCTATGGCGTCTATGCGCCCCGTGGCGACCAAGGCGGCAGGTTCTCCGTTAGGGAAGGGGAAGTGGGGGTTGATGACGTAGCCGCCCTGAGCGTGCGCCTCGTCAGCCCAGTGGCTGAGCGTTGTCTGCATGGCACCGCCGATCTCGGCTTCCGACGGCCCGTCGGAGCAGAAGGGCATCACTGGCTGCTTCAAGCCCCACAGGATCATGTGCCCCATGAAGTGCTGCCGGTTTTCTTGAGACGTATAGACGACGTTGTTGCCCTGGCGAGTGACACTGGGATGCCCAGTGAAGTCCTCGACGTTTGTGAAGAGGCTGCCCCACTGCGACTGGAGCAGGTTGACGACGTTCAGGTCCTCGGCCTGCGATTCGAAGTGGCTGCCCTGCGTGGAGAGGAAGTGGACGTGGGAGTCGCCGGAGTACCATCCGCGATCGTTCATGTTGATCCACCGCTTGAGACGCAGTTCCAGTTCCTGTTGTCCCGAAGCGATGTTAATTTTGGCTCGGAGCGGCTCGTATTCGTAGCCACGAGCGACGTCGACGATCACATTGCCCCTTGGTAGCCAGCCCTGCGTCGAGCCGTCGATGTAGGCGTAGGTGATCTGGCCGAGGCGCAGGTCGCCGCCGACATCTATGTGCCAAGTGTCCAGGTTGGAGTTGACTTGATTGTGGTGGCCGTGCGGTTGGTACGGCACGCCGTCGAGCGATCTGAAATGGATGCGGCACGGAACGAGTTGGCCGGTCTCATCGTCCACCACTCGCACGCGTACCCAGTTCTTTCCGGGTTCGACGATTGAGATACGGACCTTTTCGGTCTCGACATGACCCTTTTTCTCAACCTCCCCCCACTTCACACTGTCGATCTTCTGGCCTTCTTGGGACACTTCAACAATTGCCGATGGCGTCCCGGACAACTCGACGTAGGCGGGGCTCGACTTGGGATTCTGGGCTTCGCCGAAACCTCTTTGAGGGTCGGCCAGAAATTCGTCTGACGATTGCTCGGGGAGCGGGTGTGTGTAGGTGCGTTCGCCTCGGTCGATCGTTACATCCAAGTCGAAGGGCTTTTCGGCTTTCCCATCCTCTTGGAGGTCTACTCGCACAGGCCGGCGTGCGTTGCGCGAGAAGGGGTGCTCGTCGACGTGTCCGAGAGTTACGCCGGCGACGATGAAGCGCGGGCCTCGGGGCACAAGTTCGACCGACTCGATGATGCGATCGGGTGTCGGGTTGCGCCATGCCCACAGCCAGTACCATGCAGGTTGCGCCTGGACTGTTTCAGTTTGGCGTCTCCCGGTCTCGTCGAAACGCCCCTCGTAGCGGGGCATGATGGTGTCCCCTTGATCGGTAACGGCTAGATACGGGTAACCCACGCCGTACCGCGATATTCCCTGCCTGTCACCCACGGCACTGATCTCGTAGCGCTCCCGAATCGGAACCGCGACGCTCTCGGAGTCTTCGAACCGGATCACGTAGTCAGCGACGTGCACTCCGATCGGGCCGTTGGCGTCCTGCTCGGTCTCTATCTGCCGGTGGGCTAAGACCAGGTTGTGCGCGGTCTTCCCGATCGGCAGAGTCACCGGTGCTTCGCCATCCGCCAGCGAGACGAAGCAGTTCCCGGACGGCTCGTCTGGTGTCGAGCCGACAATGAATGGGAGGCCCCGCATGATCTGCTCGCCCAGTGCCGGGTCCTCGCTGGGAAGTTGCTCCGGACCGGTGTTGCACCAAGCGGATATATCGATGGCTTCATAGTCCATGGTTCGAGGAACCTCCATTTGTCGGCCTAGGTACGTCTGCATGGTAACCAATTCCGAAAAAGCCTGCGCAGGGCGCAGGATCGGATGGAATACCATCGCTGCCGCGAGTCGTGGAGCTGGTCGAGGCACGAACTCAGAATACCAACCAGTGGTTCAGTCCCGATGACTGAATGGCATCGTGAGGCAGCATGTGTCCGAGACGGCAAGCGATCGCAGCAGCCCAGCGGCGTTGCTGGAGCAGACCAAAGGCATATGCCCCGACATCGTTGCAGAGGCTACAGGCGCGGCCGAGACGCCAAATTCTGGATCCAGTGGATCCGCCCCAGCGGCAAGGCTGCATCAATAGGCATCTGCTCCGAGGCGCCACGCTTCAACTTCAACGATATCGTCGGTCCCGAGAAGAGAGTCATCGGATCAGTCTCTGCGGCTCCGAGCGTTATCGAGGCTGCTGTGCAGTTGGCGGTCAGACGGAAACTTCAGCTGAAACAGTAGGTCCCATCCGTGGTACTTCTCCAAGACGGCGTTGAAGAGGGGTGAGATAGGATGATCCAGCCGGAGAACGACGTATTCTGGATCGTCGTTCAGCGCAACGGTTATTATTGCCGAAAAGAAACTAGATCGCATGCACTACCAAGACGAAAGAACCGATCGCTGCCGCGTCTCCGATGCTTGGACCTACCGCGGCGTCAAGAGCGTGGTGATGGAGAACGCCCAAATGCGCGTCATCATCCTCGCAGACAAAGGCGCCGACATCTACTCGTTCGTCCACAAAGCCAGCGACACCGAATTCATGTGGCGATCTCCTTGGGGCGTGCGCGACCCCAAGCTCTTCGTCTCTTCCACAGGCTCAGACCAAGGCATGTGGCTCGACTACTACGAAGGCGGTTGGCAGACCGTCGTTCCGCACGGCGGCTATCCCGACACCGTTTACGGTGCCGAGATGGGCTTGCACGGCGATATGAACAACATGCCCTGGGACGCAACGATCAGCGAAGATTCGCCCGAACGTGTAGCAGTCGACTTCAGTGCTAGGGGAGTGCGCATGCCCGCTGCTGTCGAGATGACGCTTAGCCTCGAAGAAGATTCATCGAGCCTGAAACTGTCCAAAACAGTCATCAACGAAGGCGAGGAGCCGATCGACATCGTCTGGCTCGAACACCTCGCAATAGGACCTCCCTTCCTCTCCGACAAGTGCAGACTCTACGTCCCTCCTTGCAAGATACTCACTCACCCCGAGACCTTCATCGACACGCAGAAACTCGCGCTCGGCGCTGAAACCGATTGGCCAATGTCGGAAGCTGCTGACGGCTCCGAGATCGATTTCCGCTCGATACCTCCGAAGGAAGACCGATCGCTCGACATGGCGTACATGACCGGCATGGATGATCCCTGGTACGCCGTCCACAACAAAGAAAGCTCCATCGGATTCGCCCTGTCGTTCCCCTCAGACGTCTTCCAATACCTCTGGTACTGGCGCAACCTCGGCGGAGGTTGGGGCTACCCATGGTACGGGCGCTGCTACAACGTAGGCCTCGAACCCTGCACAAGCTGGGACAACCGAGGCCTGAAGCACTCGATGGAAAACGGCAGCGCCAAACGCTTGCAGGCCGGAGAACGCCTAACCGCCGATATAACCGCCACAGCGTTCAGCGGAACCGGCGACGTCTCAAACGTCACACCCGAAGGCGCAGTCACGATTTCCTGAGCGCCTCTGCTCGAAAATGCCACCCTCTCGGTTTTGCGCGGATGGATCAGACCTTCGCAAACAGCCCGTCATTCCCGCGAACGCGGGAACCCAGAGGAAATACAAAGTAACCGGTTTCCCTCTCCCCTCCGGGGGAGAGGACCTTCGCGCTCCAGCGCAAAGAGGTGAGGGGGACCCGGTGGCCTCTGGGGACGGGAGGCTCTGAATCCTCTGGCCCTCGGGAGCCAACTGCATAATCCCTAACCCGCTCAACGAGCAGGTACCTCACCTCACCATGGAACCCTTGCAACCAGCCCGTCATTGCAGCCCCGATAGACATCGGAGTGAACTCCGACTGAAGCGATCCAAACGGTTGGGGCAAAAACCAGTCCGTTCCGCCAGTTTGGAATCGGATTCTTTGTAGTCCCCCCTCACCTTCCCGACAAGTCGGGAGTCCTCTCCCTCGGAGGAGACCTTTGCTAAACGCGCCGTCATTCCCGCGAACGCGGGAACCCAGAGGAAAGATAGTGCAACCGATTTGGCGACGCTTCTCGGACAGAGGTTTGTCCGGTTTGGAATCTGATGCGTCTGTCGATCCCCCTCACCTGAATCCTCTACCCGACGGAGAGAGGGGACACGTCCTCTGGACGTGTTTGGGTTTAGCAAAGGCCTCTTGATGGGAGAGTGCGGAGCCGCAGTTCAGACGGGTTTGAGGATTTTGCAGCAATCCCATCGTGCGGGGAATACTTATATGCCAAGCCTGAGACGTGTGCGCGCTTGTAAGGCGCAAAGAAAACTCGCCTGCAAACCATACAGCGACGACAGATACTAGTAGACGTGAATGAAACCTCCCACATGTGACCCGGAGTAGAAAAATGCGAAAACGAACATTCGGCGATTCAGGTCTCGTCTCATCCGTCATCGGATTCGGCGGATGGCCCATGGGTAGAGGCCAGTACGGCGACTTCGACGACGATGCCGCAATCGCCGCCGCACGTAAGTCCTACGACTCCGGCATCACCCTCTACGACACCGCCGCAGTCTATGGCTGGGGTTACGGCGAGGAGTTGATGGGCAAGGCTATTGAGCCGTTTCGAAACGACATCGTGCTCGTAACTAAAGGCGGGCGTGAATGGGTTCGTGACAACCCTGATCGACGAGCCGCAACCGTCTCCATTAGTGATCGCGACACGCTCCTCCGCAGCATCGATGAAAGCCTAAGCCGACTCGACACCGACTACATCGACCTCTTCCTGATCCATTGGCCCGACCACACTCGCAGCTTCGAAGAGCCCATGCGAGCACTTGAGGATGCGAAGGCGGCAGGCAAGATCCGCCACACCGGTGTCTCGAACTTCAACCCCGAGATGATGGCGCAGTGCCGAGAGCACAGCCCGATCGTCACCAACCAGATCGGCTACCACATCTTCGACCGCCGACCAGAAGCCGAGGTGATGCCGTTCATTGAGGCCAACAACATGGGTGTGATGGCGTACGGCACGCTCGCCCACGGACTCCTCACCGGGGCATGGAGCTCCGATCATTCCTTTGGCGAAGACGATTGGCGAGCCAACGGCGCCAACTTCGGACTCGCCTCATTCGGACCCGAAAACCTAGCTCGCAACGTCGGAGTAGTCGAGAAGCTCAAGTCCATCGCCGCCGACCACGGCAAAACCGTCGCCCAACTCGCAATCGCCTGGGTTCTCGCCAACAGCAACGTGACCGTCGCATTGTGCGGGATGGTTGAAGAATCAGAAGTCGATGACAACGTCGGAGGAGATTGGGAGATGTCATCCGAAGTCAAGCAACAGATCGATGATCTCGTATTCGCCGAGGGATCCGGAGTCGGCACCGCGGGGATGGAAATAGCCACCTAAGCGAAGGAAAAAACCATGCTAATCATCGATACGCACTGCCACGCCGGTGGCAACTGGTTCGAGCCGATCGAAGTCCTCGAGTTCCAGATGGACCGAAACGGCGTCGACAAAGCCGTACTTATCCAGCATGGGGGCACCTACAACAACGACTACCTATTCGAAGAAGCCGCCAAACGGCCAAGCCGATTCAAGATCGCAGTCCTTGTCGACCCAGAGTCAGACGATCCGCAGGGTGAACTCACTAAACTGGCGGAGCAGGGCGCAATTGGGATTCGAATCGCGCCGGACGGCGCATTCGCAAATGCGGGTCCCTTCGACATGTGGCGCAAAGCCGGCGAACTCGGACTGGTAGTCTCTAGCCTCGGCCAAGCGCCTGGTTTCGCATCCGACCACTTCTCACGAGTCCTCGATGCGTGCCCGGACACTCACGTCATCATCGAGCACCTAGCCGGAGTCGGCCAAGCGGAACCTCCTTACGGAGACTTCGAAAAAGCTCTGGAACACGGCCAACGCGACAACACCAGCATCAAAGTGCCCGGACTGGGCGAGATCTGCAAGCGTCCGCCGCGTCTCCTCCCTGAACTGGAGTGGGACCACGAGCCTCCGCTTTTCGAGATGGCCAAAGAGGCCTTCGGAGCGCATCGCATGATGTGGGGCAGCGACTTCCCACCCAGCGCCGGTCGAGAAGGCTACGCCAACGCCCTCAACGGCGTCATGAACCATCCCGCCTTCAGCGAAGGCGACGACATCGAGTGGGTAATGGGGAAGACGGCCGCAAGGGTTTGGGGGTTTTGATTTCTACTCTCCCCAATGAAAGACGCTTGCAAGAGTCGATGTCATCCTGAGCGTGCCGAAGGATCTGGGGCGGGGTGGCGCGTCAAGCGCATCCCACAAAACTGAATTTGCTGCCTTCCGTTCCCTCCTGGCCGTCTGGATTGCGGGCTTCGCCGCGACGACGGTTCTTTTTGCAAGAGCCTCCTCTGAGGGAGAGGGTTTTTGCCTCCCGACTTGTCGGGAGGGTGAGGGGGAGACGACGACTCATCAGATCAATGTTTCGTAGATTAGTCATTGATGATTTGTGATCGCAATTTAAACGAATATAGTCATTGACAGGATCCACGATGCAGATCACGGCGACAATCACCCAACGCGGTCAAGTGACAATTCCGGTCAAGGTTCGGCACGCTTTGGGCGTCAAACCTCGAGACAAGGTCGCCTTCGTGATCGAAGACGGACAGGTGCGAGTGACCGCGCTTCCATTCACACTGGAGTCGGCTTACGGCTCTGTAAAACCCTCAGCTACACCCGAAGACTTCGACGAGATTTCACGAATCGCCAAAGACGAATAAGCCGAGGCAACGATTCGCGAGATGCGCAACGCCTGAGATTCCTCTACACAACCATAGGTTTGCGGTAACTGACGAGGGACGACGAGAGCAAAGCCGAGGCATGCTACCGGCTGTTCCAGAAAGTTCAAGACGGAGAAGAAGAGCTCTTCACATGCGAAGCAATTGTGACGGAGGTCGTTTACGTTTTAACGTCAAATCGGGCACCCTACGGACTCAGCCATGAGGAAGTAAGAGCCCGGGTGCTACCGATCCTCATGCTACGCGGCCTCAGACTGCCACAGAAACGCGCGTACATCCGTGCTCTTGACATCTACGCCGTTTCTCGATTTTGAGGATGCACTGGCGGTTGCCCACATGGAGACACAGGGCATCGAAGAAATCGTGAGCTACGACAGAGACTTCGACCGCGTCGCGGGCATCCAGCGGTCCGACCCGTAAGGCGAGTTCGAACCCCAGGCTGGATTAGAGACCCGTTCGTTGCAATGGGTCCGTGGCAGTCGTCTCGTTGTATTCGATTAAGTTGCCGGCAACACGTTAACCTACTGAATTGATGTTTCGACAATCCATCGCGTCAGGTACAGCCTCCAAATCTGTCGCTGTCATATTGGTTTCCGCAGCGTTGAGCGGATGGCTCCTCATTTCGTCATGTGATCTCACCAGCACGGAGTACGTGGAGGTGGAGGTCGAAGTCACTCGCGAAGTTTTCGTTGAGTCCCGACGGACCGTCGAAGTGGAAGTGACCCGTGTGGTTCCTGTTGAAGTGACTCGGATAAAGGAGGTCGTGCTGCCTTTCGGCTTCGAATCACCCACGCCGGCGCCTACCTACACGCCCACACCGACCCCGTCAGCGACTCATACGGCTACCCCGACCGTCACGCCGACACCGACACCAGAACCGATAACGGAGATTAGCTTCGTTCCGATCGCAACAACGAAAGACTCTCCCAGTAAAGTGCAAGTCGTTTTCTCGCTGCGAAATCAGGGTGATCACGCGATCGTGCGCGACGCTGAGGAGATTCAACGCGTCACGAAAGTATACGAGGAGGGACCGGGAACAGATGGTTTTGAAGAGATTGACTACTCCGAGACCAGTTTCTTCGTGCACACCGCGGAAAACTTCGAGTTAGAGGTCGTTTTCGTTTTGGACTTCACAAACAGCATGGCTGAAGCTACTCTGCCTGACGGTAGGAGCGGAATTGACGCCATGATCGAGGCGTTCAAGTCGTCACTGGACGTCTTGGCGAGTTCACATCGGGTAGGAGTAGTGGAGTTTCATGACAGAAACGTCGATCCCCGGGTTCTGTCACCGTTAACTACGAATCGTCCATTCGTCCAAACGCGGGTCGCCGCGTTCAATCAAAGCGACTTCGATCCAGGCTCGTCTCGCGTGTGGGATGGTTTGACAACTGCTATTGGGTTGTTTTCGACAAGGGAGACCAATCCTCGGGGCGTCAGAGCGTTGGTATTCCTGTCGGACGGGCGGGACACGAGCAGTGTCAATAGCCGCGAGTTTGTGCTGAACCTTGCGCAACATGGCGGTGTCCAACTATATGTAATGGGTGTCGGTGAGGTTTTCCAAGAAGCCCGTCTTCGAGATATGAGTCGCCTTACGAACGGTAACTACTACCCAGCGAGAGAACCTGCCCTAGTCCAGAAGCAGCTGGAAATCATCGTCAATGACCTTAGAGGCCAGTATCAAGTTAGCTACATCACGCTCAGAAGGGAGGGCATCTACAGAACGAAAATCAGCGCGGAACTAGACGGGATTTTGGGCGAAACCACAATTGGCAGCTTTGATGTCGGCTCGTTCTTCGGTCCTGACAACATAGGAAATTTTCAGTTCGATCCGCCATCCATCGATACCGTCAACAACCGAACTACGACTTTCTTGCGTGCGCTCCACGTACCTCGAAACATCGACCACATTCGGTTCAAGATTGGTTCTGACCTACAGGCCAATTTCGAGTTGGTCGGGCGAGAAGACGGAGGCCTATTAGAAGATTGGGATCTCTCTGGACCAGGTGAAGACGGATTCTACGACCTCAGGGGACATGAGCCGATCGAATTTGGCAACTTCGGTTTGCTTTTTAGATTGACGATTTCAAATGTCGACGCGGCACAATCGGAGATTCCATTCGAATTCGATAACTCGATCTATTCGAGTGGAAAAAAACTTCAGATCCTTTCGAGTGAGGGTGTAGTCGGTCAACCTGCACACTCGGGCCGAATTCTCTTCACTTCTGATCGCGGCGGAGACAGAGATCTTTACATCATGGACCTCGACGGAAGTGATGTGCTGCAGCTTACCGATGATGGGAGCGATGATGTCACTCCACACTGGTCGCCCGATAGGCAGCAAGTCCTTTTCGCTTCGGATCGAGACGGTGACTACGACCTCTACGTAATGAATCTTGACGGAACGGGGCTAGTCCAAATCACCGCCACCCAAGAAAATGAGTTTTATCCGCGATGGTCGCCCAACGGGGAACAGATCGTGTTCGTGTCTGACCTAGACGGTAATCAGGAAATTCAAGTCATAGATTCCGACGGATCAAACGGCATGTTCTTGACCGATCACCCGGATGGGGACACGTTTCCGCAATGGTCACCAGACGGGCTCCAAGTATTGTTCGCTTCGGATCGAGGCGGAGATCTCGATCTATACGTCATAAATTCCGACGGATCGGGATTGACTCAACTGACTAATCATCCGGATCGGGATTCCTTTCCCCAATGGTCACCCGACGCGAGCCAGATAGCATTCGCTTCCAATCGTGACGGGAATCTGGAGATATACACCATGAGTTCAGATGGGACCGCGATTGCGCGTCTCACCGAACACGAAAACTCAGACTTTTTGCCATATTGGTCTCCTGATGGCCAACAACTCGCTTTTTCGTCCAACAGAGACGGACACCACGACATCTATATGATCGATTCGAACGGCGATAACCTACGTCGCATCACTGATTATCCGGGAGATGAGATCGCTTACGACTGGACTGGACAATAATCACGGCGAATCACGAACTTAATGGTTGTCATTTCGTCGAACGCCACCGGGATCATTGACTGCAATCAATGCGCACCATCTGACTTATGAAAGTATTCGTTGTTATCGCAGTTGCTGTCGCGATTGGCGCGGTCGGCTACTTCGTCGCGAGGGATCTTCCAACAGTAGAGACGGTCGAAGTTACGAGGGAGATTGTCCGCGACGTTACCGTTCATATCGAAACAACGGTAGAGGTGGAAGTCACTCGTGAGGTTAAGTTGGAGTTCACTCGAGTGGTGGAAGTGTTCGTCACGGCCACCGCTGGACCCGCGACTTCCATTCCTGACACCCCGACGCCGGAACCAACCGAAACATCCACCTCGACTCCAACGATCATCCCGACGCCCGAACCTACGTCAACACCGACTCCTCCGCCGCCACCAACGCCAACGGCAGCTACTCCTCCATCGCCGACGCCCGAGCCCGAACCCACACCTACGCCCGAGCCTCACGGACAGATCGTGTACATGTCCAAGTTGGATGATAGGTGGGGGATCCATGTAATGGATCTCCAACGATCGACTACGTACGGATTGACTGACCGTGAATCCGTCGACGCATACCCCAAATGGTCTCCTGATGGGAGACGCGTGGCTTTTCACTCGAACCGGGACGGTGATTGGGAGATATACGTGATGAACGCCGACGGTTCGGGGCAGACTCGCCTTACCGATCGTACTGGCTTCGATGGCTTTCCACTCTGGTCGCCTGATGGGGAGAAGATCGTTTTTCAATCGCTATTCGAAGACAAAAACTGGGAAGCCCAAGTGGTGAATTCGGATGGCTCTGGATTGAATCTGTTGACGCAAAACGCAGACTCTGACGTGGGTTTCGTGTGGTCGCCGTCAGGAGATCGAATTGTGTTCAACTCGAACCGCAACGGTGATTTTGACGTGTATGTCGTGAATCTCGACGGCTCGGGCGAGACTCGCCTGACTGACAGTCCTGGAGACGACATCACTTATGGATGGTCGCCGAATGGAACTTGGATCGCGTTTCACTCAGAACGCGACGGCAACAACGACATATACGTCATGAATGCGAATGGTTCAGATGTTACTCGCCTGACGGACCACCCTGAAGCGGATATGGTCGCCAAGTGGTCCCCAGATGGGGAAAAGATCGCGTTCATCTCAAACAGGGATGGCGAAAGCGGTCTGTACGTCATGAATACCGACGGCACAGCAGTGACACGACTTGCCGATATTTCAGCTGACGATTCGACGTTTGTTTGGTCGCCTGACGGTCAGTATCTGCTGTTTGGTTGGGACGGTGACGGTAACGATGATCTATACATCGTCGATGTACGTGGCTCCGAGTTGACGAAATTGACCGACAACAACGAGGACGATGGCGCACCGGACTGGGTAGGTCGGTAGAGGTGCGTCGACCAAGCATCGTTAGGTCGCAACAACTACTGGCTAGTCGGCACCCCGACAGCTAGCTGATGTTTCAGTGCCCCTCACATGAGTCCCCTCCCGCGGAGGGGACAGGGGATTGCCGCACTAAATCCCCACCCGGCTCTTGCCAAGTACGTCGGGGTTGATCAGATTCTCCGGCATCTCCCCGTTCAGCACCCGCACCGCCTCTTCGGCCGTGCGTCGCTCCAGCTCCAAGGTCGATGCCTGTGAGAAGAACGCCGTGTGAGGCGTGATGATGACGTTTTCGAGCCCCAGCAAGGGATGATTGTCTGCCGGCGGTGCAGGCTCCAGAACATCCAGACCCGCCCCTGCGAGATGGCCGCTGGCCAGTGCCTCCGCCAGTGCCTCTTCCTCGATTATCCCGCCACGAGCGCAGTTAACGATGATCGAACCCGGCATCATCGTCGCTAATTCGTCAGCGCCGATCATGCCCTCCGTCTCGGGCGTTAGGGGAGTGTGAACCGTGATGAAGTGCGACCTGCGAAGAACGTCTTCGAACGTCGCGATCTCGACCCCTTCGATCGTCTGGCCCGCTTCGATCAGCGGATCGTAAGCCACCATCTGCATCCCGAAACCGGCTGCTTTTGCTGCAATCGACCGACCTATCCGTCCGAAGCCCAAAATCCCTAATGTGGCACCTCGAGTGCGATGCATCGGCTGGTTCAACACGACTGATGACCAGCCGCCCGCCGTCACTTCACTGTTATGCGGAACCAACCGCCGGTTCAAAGCCAAGATCATGCCGATGGCGTGGTCGGTAACCTCATCCATGCAGTAGTCGGGAACATTGGTTACAACTATGCCGAGGTCAGTGGCAGTAGGGATGTCGATGTTGTCGACCCCGATGCCGTATCGACAAGCCACGACGCACTTCTCAGCGGCGCGGAGCACATTGCCTGTCACTTGAGCGAAACAAAAAAGGATGATGTCCGCATCAACAGCTAAACCAGCCAAGGTGGCCTCAGACGTATCAGGAGCAACTACTGGTTCTACACCCGCGGCTCGCAGCACCGCGCTCTCGGTCTCGATATCGGGCCACACGTAGTCTGTTATCAGAGCTGTCTTCGTCATCGAAAAATCCTCGAGTTTGAACCACCATCGGCGTTTGCCAATGATGACTATACGCTAACCGTCGGCGAGCCCATCGGCTTGAATTGGCAGCCCTCTACGAAGAAATCGAAGAAATCCGGACTCGTCTCCAACTCGACGTGCTCGATCATCTTCACCAACTCCTCGATCGCCGAGCGTTTTCGACCAGATAACAGCATGATCGTCGCGCCGAGCAACGATGCGTTCCCTATCTTCACGATCTTCTCTAAAGGTAGATCCGGGATGAATCCGATCGAGATGGCGTTAACAGGATTGATGTAGTTGGCAAACCCACCCGCCAGATACAGCCGAGCATAGTCGCTGACCGATCGCTCCAGCGACTGAAGGACGATCTGTTGACCGCAGAAGTTCGCCGCCTTCGCCTGCGCTAACGCAGATATGTCGGCCCGCGAAAGCGTCAGCCCGTTTTCTGGATAAAACGAGAAGTGGTTCGAGCCGTCGCCGAACGCGCCCAGTTCATTCATCAGTTCTCGACGCCGAAGCTCTGCCAACAGGTCAATCAGGCCAGATCCGCAGATCCCCATCGGCTCGGCATCCCCTATCACCTTGACTTCGGGACAGTCGTCATCGTCCCGAAGGGTTAAACCTTCGATAGCGCCGTCGTAACCAGGCATGGCGTAGGCGACCGCGCCTCCCTCGAATGCAGGACCAGCAGGGCAGGAGGCAGCCATCAACCCATTTCGATTGCCGGCAACGATCTCGGTGTTGGTTCCTACATCGAGCAGGATCACGTTCTCTTCCTCTTCCTCTATTCCTACGGCGAGCAGGTCAGCAGCTACATCAGCGCCCACGTGAGATGCCACCAACGGTCCACCATAGACATTCGCTTCTGGATGTATGCGTATCCCTAACTCGTGCGCCCGAGCATTCACCGACGTAGATTCCCGTCTGCCGTCCAGATACTCGAACTCGACTGTCGACTTATATGGCTTCGTGCCGATCGACTCCACATCGAAGCCGAACAAGATGTCCCTCATCGTGGCGTTGCCGACGGCGACGAACTCGACGATCTGGCGCCGTCTGATCTTCAACGTCTTCACCATCTCGCCGATCTCGAAGTTGATGCTCGAAACTAACACTGCTTGCAGCTCGCCCGCGTACTCGCCCATGTCGTAGCTGATGCGGTGCATGATGTCGGAGCCGCCGAATCGCTGAGGATTCTCAAACGAGGCGACGTAGATAACTTCCCCGCTCTCGAGATCGACAAGATTCATGGCGACGGTAGTGGTACCGATGTCCGCCGCGATCCCCAGCATTCGGCCTCGATATCGGTCGATGACGCGGCCGTCGTTGTTGCCCTTGAATACGACCTCGTCACCTTCTCGGACGGTGACAGGGTCAAACTCGAACTCGTGCTCGATCGTCTCGGTAAGTATGCGAGGTTGCCGCCTCAAGACATTGAACTCGACCTCGGCGTCCGGATCGGTGATCGCCGCTTGGCAAGCTAGGCGGTACTCGCCTCGTAAGAACCGTTCAGAGTCAGTGAGGGGACTCAGAGTCGATAGTCCTCTGCGCACCTCGACGATGCATTCGTGACATTCACCCGTACGTCCGCAGGATGTGGGCACGCGCAGAGCAAGATCGTCTGCGTAGTCGAAGAGGGATTTGCCGGTTTCTAGCGGGAGACTCTGCCCGCCGTGGATCAGTGGGCTCATGGCAAGCCGGCGAACAACGTTGCGGTTTGAAATCTAGCCCAACCGGCTGACGAATTCAATTCAGCGGGTCGACTTCCCACGCCGATCTGTAGTCGAGACCATCGGCCGCGGTGCAGATGGGCTTTTCGGCTGGATTCTCGGTGAAGTGTTGGTTGCGACATCCGAACTTCGCGGTGCATCGCGTCTTTGCATCTTTATACGGACACCGGTTGAGCATCGACTTCTCGGCATTTTCCGCGATGTCCTTATAGATGCCTTGAAGCCGCACAATGCTTCTGCGCGCGGCACCGACGTCTAGCTGATGCGATCGCTCTTGTCCATTGTGGTTCACAGAACCAGAGGCCCCTAGCCCAGCTGCTTCCTAAGTTCAAGCATCCCATGGGCGGTCTCGACGCAATCGACGGCATTCTCGCCGTAGCCATCGGCACCCATCTCGTCTGCGAACTCTCGGGTAACTGGCGCTCCTCCAACCATAATCCTCACTTCGTCTCGCAATCCAACATCCTCAAAATATGTGATGGTCCTACCCATGTTGGGCATCGTAGTCGTCAGCAGAGCGGACATGCCCATCACTTGAGCGCCATGTTCAACCACGGCGTCTGCGAACTCTTCGGGAGACGTATCGACACCGAGGTCATGGACCACGAAACCGGCGCCGCGCAGCATCATGATGCACAGGTTTTTGCCGATGTCGTGAAGGTCGCCCTTCACTGTGCCCATAATCACAATGCCTACCGGCTCGATTCCAGATGCTGAGAGGATCGGCTCGATGTGCGCCATTCCAGCCTTCATCGCCCGCGCGGCCACCAGTACCTCAGGCACGAATATGACGTTATCGCGGAACTTCACCCCAACTATCGCCATTCCGTTCAACAAACCGTTGTCGAGGATGTGATTCGCCGTGTAGCCGTTGCCGAGAGCCTCTTTGGTGAGGCGGTCGACTTCGAGGTTGTTGCCGACGATCAATTGGTACGCCATCTCTTGCATCAGGGCGTCGGCTACGTCCAGCGCTTCGCCGATGTGCTTCTGCTCACCAGGTCGAGTGACCCACTCGAACTCCTTGGCTAACCCTTCATTGACTATCGGCATTTGATCGTGTTTTCCGGGTGTTCGAAGAGAGTTTTATTGATTGAAAAGCGACTAATTTAAGCAAACGAGCGCAAATCTCAATTTTACAACTCGATACTCACGTCGTTCTGTGTTGAACCCGGTCAATTGACACCGTTAATTCGGTTGGGCGTGTAGTCCCAGTGCTCGGCAGCCCAGTCTTCAGCAGCTTTCGGCATCTCAAGCAGGTTTTCCAATTTCGTCTTGAGCGGGATGGCGCACTCAGGCGCTATCAACTGAACACCTGCATCCAATGCACGCGTCACCTCGGCACGGACATCTTCTGGACCCTTCGAGTAGAGCGTTACCGGGTTGTTGATGTTGCCGACCAGCCTGATGCCATCGCCTACAGCCTCCATCGACTCGGCCGGATCGTTCTTCGAATCGAAGTGGAAAGCCGATAGACCGGTCTGAGCTATGTAGGGCATTCGGTCGACCGTGGCCCCGCATATATGAAGAATCAACGGAACCGGGAGCTCATCGATGAGCCCTTCGTGCAGCTCCATCAGGAAGCGCTTGTAGTATTCGCCACTCACCAAGTCGCCAGTCGCGTGGTCCGGCAGCGTCAACGCATCGGCACCGGCCTCTATCTGAGCCTGGCCGAACGCGATCGTGAACACCTTCAGCTTCTCAAGCATCTTCATCACAGCGCCAGGATCGTCGATCGTCTCCAACAGGAACGGCTCGACACCAAAGACGTGGTACGCGAGTGTCCACGGGCCCATCGTCTTACCGATGATCGCTACCTCGTCACCGAACTCCTGCTTGAGAATCCGAATCGACTCGATAATCGTCCAATTGTCCGGATGAGTAAGGAAGTTTTCCGGCATCTTCACGTCGTCCGCTGACTTCCAGATCGGTTTCAACATCCTGACAGTAGGCCAGTTGTCTTTGCCCTCCCATTGCATCTCACAACCCAGCGCCGAAGACTCTTGGATGATTGTGAAGTAGGGCATTATGGCATCGAAGCCCAGCTGCGTGTACCCGGTGGCCGCAAGGCGAGCGTTCATCTCAGGGTCACGGTTGGCGTCCGGAAACGGTGCTTCAACGAGGTCCATCAACTCCACCGTCGCCACATTGGTCGGGTTCGCAACCGGTGGACGATCCACCGGCTCGCCGGCCAACGCCCGCATCACCCGTTCTTTGGATGTAAGTGTGCCGTTGTATTTATTGGAAGGCATCTCTCCCTCCCTCTCGCCCTTGTTTGGACGCTTTGCCGATCATCGATCGGATTACACGGATTGTGAAAAACCTAAGGTCTGCGTAGTCATCTGGCCCGCCAGTTCACTCGCCGCCAGCATGTCGTCGACTGCGCTCACGTTGCGGGCGTAGGACAGAAGTAGACGTGCGAAGCGGTCCAACCGTTCTCCACCCTTGAATCGGAAACGATCCCACTCAAGTCGCTCACAATCGCCATAGCGCATGTAGCCACCAACCACCGCTCGGATGCGCATCTCAGGCCGATCGAACTCGCCTTCAGCCGAAACCACGTAGATCCATCCTTCGTCGCCAGTATCCTCAGGTGTGACCGTGAACGTCAGTCGCGACTTTGTATCTCGGATCGAGATGGGGCCTTCGGGAATTGGATTGTTTCTTTCCACGGCCTCGGTAAAAGCGAACTTAAGGGCACGGTCATAGAGTTCGGATGACATCACCTCCGCCTGGTTGTACGTACCTTCAACCGCATCAACGTCCGCCAGTCTGCACAACCGTTCTCTGATCGTCTCGATCCGTTCTTCACGACCCTCTGCTAGAGAAAACGTCCAGATCGTCAAAATGCGCTCTTTCAGGAAGAGCCCAACCGTGATGTCTTTGAAGTGTGGGTCGGCAGCAACCAACTCCACGCAGCGACCCAGCGAGTGCAGAGGGCTTGCAATGACGTTATCGCGAACTATTCCGCTTGAGTAAGAAACTGTTACTGCCTCTGCAATTCAGATGATCTGTGCTCGTGAAGGTTCACTTAACCGCTTCTGCCAACTGCCGTATGTGTTCCGGTGTCGTGCCGCAGCACCCGCCCAAGATGTTGACCGGAATCTCAGCCAAAAGCTTATAGCGCTCAACCATATACTCAGGCGTCTCCGGATAAATGATCTCACCGGCTTTATAAACGGGTATGCCCGCATTCGATTGGATGACCAGATACTTGTCGGTCACATCCCGCATCGCGGTCGCGATCTCGACCATCTTGTCGATGCCATTTCCACAGTTGGAGCCGACTACATCAGCACCCGCAGCCTCGAGGCCTTCAACGGCTTGCTCGGGAGATGTGCCCCACATGGTAAAGAACCCTCTTGGCCCTTTGTCAAACACCATAGTCGACATCACAACCAGGTCGGTATTATCGCGAGCCGCCTTGATAGCGATCTGCGCCTCATCCAACACCATCTGAGTCTCGATCATCACAGCATCCGCTCCGCCGGCCTCCAAAGCAGTTATCTGCTCGGCAAAGCTGTCGTACATCGCGCTCTCGCTCAGCAACCCAAGTGGTTCAATGAACTCACCGGTCGGCCCCACCGATCCTGCGACGAATTGACCAGGTCCAGCCTGTGACTTTGCGTGCTCAGCTGCCAACTCGTTGAGTTCGGTAACCCGATCGGCCGCGTCGTAGTGCTGCAACCTGTGCTTCGTGCCGCCGAACGAATTCGTCAGCACAATGTCCGATCCGGCATCGAAATATGCCTTCGCCTTGCCCCGGATCACTTCAGGCGCATCAGCATTCATCAGCTCAGGGCACCCCCCAGGCTCCAAACCGTGCTGCTGCAGATATGTGCCCGTCGCACCGTCGAAAATCAGCTGCTCAGTCTCGAGGCGCCGAAGTATCTCATGCTTAGTTACGGTTGTGCTCTCTGTCATGTGCTTATTTTATCCACCCATCGATCGCGCCTGGACTCTCGTCACGGTCACCCGCATTGTGCAAATCTCGTATTCGAGCCACAAAATCGCCAGGCATTCCCTGGTTTATCCGGTCCGCACTTGCCTGAGCAGCTCCATCGGCGTCGAATTCGCTATCGATGTGATCACCCCACTGCCAAGCGTCGAGATACGCATCGGACCCGTACGATCCGTCGAACATAGCGATTGCATCCGCAGCCTCTTGGAAGCGGTGATCCAGCGGAACCGACATCTTGCCGTTCCCGTCTTCTGCTTCAACCTGAACGGGTATCTCTTTCCAGTAAAGAATTCGGAATACGGAAGGCATGAATCCTGCTCTCTGTTTGGCTTGTCTAAACCTTATTGGAACGCACGGATTGAAGCAATTCTAAGAGGCATCAAAGCATTCATCCAACAGGAACATCTCCCAGATCGTCTTGTCGGTTTCAGCCTACCTGTTGGTTCGCAAAAGCAGTTTGACACTATGTGCTAACGCGTCTAGACTTATGCGAGTTTCGTGCTCGAACGAGCATGTAGGGGCGTGTACGCGGTTTTACGTTTGCCTGCCCCGAATTCGGAGAAGTATGGCCATGAGCAATACGCTCCGAAAACGAAGAATGTCAAGTACGCATGGAGGTGTGTGTTGATATCACTAACTAGCAGGAAATGGCTCCTCGCCGGTGCCATGGCCGTAGCCGCAGCGGCGGTTTGGGCGTGTGGTGGCGAGACGGTTATCCAAACCGTCGAAGTCGTCAGAGAAGTCCAAGTCCAGGGCGAGACGGTTATCCAAACCGTCGAGGTCGAGAAGGTGGTTGAGGTGGAGAAGCAGGTGGTTTCGACCGTCGTGGTTGAGAGGGAAGTCCAAGTCGCAGGCGAAACCGTCGTTCAGACCGTCGTCGTCGAGAAGGAAGTCCAAATAGCAGGCGAGACTGTCGTCCAGACTGTCGTCGTCGAGAGGGAAGTCGAAGTCGCAGGCGAGACCGTCGTTCAGACTGTCGTCGTCGAGAAGATCGTTGAAGTCGCTCCCGCGACCGCAACTGCCGCTCCGATCCTTACCGGCACGATCGGCGCTCCGGATCCCAAGACAGAAGCCGGCGTTGCCGTCCTCGGATTTGCAGAGATCGGCCGCGAAAACGGCAGAAACGCCAACCAGGCGAGCGATGCGCTCAAGAACTACGGTGTAGCCGAAACGTTGTTCCGACGTGGACCGTCAGATGAGACTGTTCCGTGGGTAGCCACCTCGTGGACGATATCCGACGACCTCACCACTGGCAGCGTAACCATTCAAGACGGCATCGAATTCCGCACCAAGGACAAGTCTTACGGCCCACTGACGGCCGAAGACGTTGCTTGGAGCATGAACGACTCCAACAACGCCGTCAACCCGACATCGATCCATGGCCAAGCAGGTGACTTTGCTGGTCTGTGGGGCGAGTGGATCGCCGTTGACGAGTCGACTGTCGAGTGGCAATTCGCCATCAAGGCAGACGGCACTCCAGCGTTCGATGGAACCTGGAAAGACGACTACGTCAACCAGTCCGGCCAGGCATTCGGGGTCCTCTCAAAGGCCGCTTTCGAGCAAGAGGGTGCTGACTTTGTTTCTGCGACCATCGTCGCAAGCGGTGTGTATCTCGTCGACGAATGGATAAGCGATGACCGAATTGTCCTGATCGAAGACCCAAACCACTGGAACTTCGACGCAAAGACGTCAACCGTCATGTTGGTGCAAGCAGGCGACCCGACTAACCGAGCGACATTGCTTCGCACAGGTCAGATCGATACCGCTCAATTGGAGCCGAAAGACGCTGCTGAGTTGATCGTTGACTCGAGCAACTGGGGCCAGTCTGGCACCGGCGGCGCAGTCCAACTCGGAGTGTTCTTCTCTGGCAACCTCTGGGAAACAACGGACGCCAAGACAGGCGATCCCTTGCCACCCAAAGGCCCGTTTGTCCACGACCACGCATGGATCGGCAACTCTGACAGTGCAAGTCACGGCGCAGACGACATGGAGCAGGCCCGAAACGTTCGCTATGCAATGGCTATCGCGATAGACCGAGCTGCTGTCAACGAAGCACTCCTCGCAGGACTCGGCAACGTGGTCCAAATCGAGTACTTTGCAGCGGGGCACCCCAACTACGGTCAAGTCCAGTGCACTCAGGAGGGCGGCGCAGCATTCACCGATGAAGCGCCTTCTGGAACCGGACCATGCACTTACGCTTATGACCCAGTTCAAGCCGTTCAAATATTGAAGGCCCAAGATCCTGACTGGCGAAAAACTAACGTCCAGTCGGACATCCTGGGCGACCACAGATTCGAAGTCTCGGTCTATGCCGGACCAGAACTCGGCGGCGGCGCATCTGTTACTGGACAGGTGGCAGACGCAGTTGCCGGTTACTGGGCAGACATCGGACTCTCGACCTTCTCACTCAAGTTCACATACGTGACGTTCCGACCCACAGTTGTGAACCGAGCAAACGTGCACCCGTGGATCACCTCGTGTGACAAGGGTCGAGAATCGAACCCGTGGCACTTCCCCAAGGGTCTTGTACAGACGTCCCTGACCCGCGGTGGTTTCGCATGCGGATTTGAATCGCCGAAGATTCTGGAGCTTTACCAGGGTATGGCGACCGCAGCTGACACCGCAGAGGCAACTGACTTCGCGAACCGTTACCTGCAATACGTCTACTACTGGAACTTGCAGCCAGGTGTCGTAGCAGTCCCGCAGGACTGGTTCTGGAACCGCAACAAGATCGCCGCCTGGCCTCAGGACCGAGCGGCTGCCAGCGGCATCAACAACCTCTGGGACATCGAACTCTCCCAGTAACAAGGCACTGAGTTTGAACCCGCCGACGCGCCGTTTCCGCGGCGCGTCGGCGGGAGTTTGATCGTCAGGTGTTAGCTCTGGACATCGGTTATCCGATGTCACTTGCTCAACGACGTGCTCTCAAGGGGCGTGCCATTGGACAGCGCGTCTCCGGCATCGCAAGGATGCCGCTATAATTCCCTTCGTCATCAATTGACGGTTCTGTCATGAGACGATTCCTCATACGAAGATTCTTCTTCGCCATTATCAGCACCCTCGCCGCCACGGCCATGGTTTTCGCTCTTTCGCGAGCCGGTGGCGATCCGCTGCTTTTGTTCGCCACATCGGGTTACGGATTGACTGAAGAAGCTGTCGAAGCAGTCCGAAAAGAGCTCGGGTTGGATAAGTCTTACCCGGTGCAGTACATCAGCTGGATAAGTCGGATTGTGAGAGGGGATTTCGGCAAAACCCTCATCTTCAGAGATTCGGTTGCTAAGGTGATCGTGGACAAAATCCCGGAGAGCCTACAACTCGGTGCGCTCGCTTGGTTCTTCACGACATTCATAGGTGTGCCACTAGGAGTTCTATCGGCCGTTAAGCGTGGAACAATGCAGGACTACTTCGGGCGATTCGTGGCACTAATCGGACAGTCCGTGCCAGTGTTTTGGTTCGGGATTGTTCTAATCATGGTGTTCGCCGTTTATCTTGACTGGTTGCCGGCCGGCCGAATCGGCAAATCATTGTGGGACATGAAATATCTCGTCCTGCCCGTGATCGCCATGACCGCTGGAGGATTGGCGGGATACCTGCGCCTTACGCGGTCGGCAATGCTAGAAGTGCTCGATTCGGAGTACGTCAAACTTGCTCGAGCGAAGGGTGTTTCATCGGCGGAGCTCATATGGAAACACGCATTCCGAAATGCTCTTATTCAACCATTGACTGCCTCGACGTTGGTCTTCGCCGGATTCATCGAAGGCGCACTCGTCGTCGAAACCGTCTTCTCACGACCCGGTATCGGCTCTGAGGCAATCCAAGCCGTCAACAATAAAGACTTTCCTCTGTTACAAGGCTTGGTATTGATGTTCATACTCGTATATGTCATCGCAACATTCATCACCGATGTTCTTTACGCAGTGATCGACCCTCGTATTCGTTACGACTGATCATTTTTCGAGCAGTGCAGCACAGATAACACTGATGGCAAGCGAACCAACACTACAACGCGTGGGCGCCACTGGGGACGTACAAACGTCTGCTAGGAGCGCGCCCTCGGCAGGTCTCCGTGCGGTGCGTCGTCCGATATGGTCGCAGGCCTGGTACCTGCTTCGTCGGTGGCCGATCATCCCGTTGATCATCTTGGCAACTATTACGTTCGTTGCGTTATTTGCCAACTGGGTGGCACCGGTCGACCCGAATTTCCAAAAGACAGACTTCGTTAAATTCCCACCCACGTGGGGACAATATCGCCCTGAAAACGACGTGATGGCCGAACTTCAGCGAACCGTCGATCTCAGCACTCCCGAAGGTAAAGTCGCGTACAACATCGTCTCTAAGTCAGCCTTCAAGCAGAGCGAATACATCCTCGGCAGCGACGGCCTAGGCAGAGACATACTTTCCCGCCTGATCCACGGCGCCCGCGTATCGCTCAAGGTAACCGGCTACGCTCTTCTAACCGGCGTAATCGTCGGCACTGCCATGGGCGTCCTAGGCGGCTACTACGGAGGTTGGATCGACGAAGTACTCATGCGCACCGTCGACGTCTGGAACGCGCTCCCATTCCTCTTAGTCGCTCTAATAGTCGCTCTGACCCTGGGTGCCACCGAAACCACCGTCATCATCTTGATAGCAATGATCGCCTGGCCACCATTCGTGCGTCAAATTCGAGCCGATGTGCTCCGAATCAGGGGCATGGACTACGTCAACGCCGCGCGAATCATGGGCGCCAGCAACCTCCGTCTCATGCTGAGGCACATTGTGCCCGGCACCATAAGCACCATCTTGGTTGTCGCCACGTTGAGAGTCGGGGGCCTGATACTCGCAGAATCCACCCTCTCGTTCCTCGGAGTCGGCATCCCTGACCCCATCCCCACGTGGGGCAAGATGGTTGACGAAGGCTACGACTTCCTCATCAACGGTGTATGGTGGTCTTCATTCTTCCCCGGACTCGCTATCTTCCTCCTAGTCATGTCACTCAACTTCTTCGGTGACTGGCTCCGCGACCGTTTCGATCCGAGACTGAGCCAACTCGACTAAAGCGACCCTCGAAGTCGCATCCCCGAGTCCGATACGCGCCGAGCTTTTTCGACGCGCTGATATACTTTTGCCGTTCATATTCAACTGCATTTTGGCTGCGAAACACCAGCCATTCACAAGCCAATCGAAACGGAATAGGTGACCGGCAATGACTGTAGGATTCATCGGACTCGGGAACATGGGGCAGGGCATGGCAGACAACCTGCTCGCCAAAGGCGCAGAGCCCGTCGTCTTCACACGCACCGCCTCAAAAATCGAGGCCATGGCGGATCGCGGGGCAATTCCAGCGAGCTCCTCCGCCGATCTGACCTCACGAGTGGATGTTGTCCTAGCTTGCCTGCCAAGCGTCCAGCACTCTCTCGATATCATCACCGGTGAAATCATTCCGGCAGCAAAACCCGGCCAAGTCATCGTCGATCACAGCACAGTCGACATCGGCACGTCAAGGAAGTGCGCCGAAGCGGCAGAGTCCGTCGGCGCGATTTTCATCGATGCGCCCATCAGCGGAGGCCCTGGCGGCGCTGCAGACGGCACTCTGTCGATCATGTGCGGAGGATCCGCCGAAGCCTTCGAAAAAGCTCTGCCGTACTTCGACCTGATGGGCGCGAACGTAGTGCACATGGGTCCCAACGGCGCTGGAACCGCCATGAAGCTAATCAACCAGCTCCTAGTTGGCGTCCACACCGCAGCCGCTGCCGAGGCATTTGCATTGGCCAACTCCGCCGGAGTCGACATCCTAGCCGCTGCCGGTCTGCTTGGGGTCTCCTGGGGCGGAAGCACAATGGTCGGACGCAGCGCACCCATCACTGCCGATCGAGATTTCGAAAACTCGGCCGCGCCTGTTCGCAACCTCGACAAAGACTTGGGCATCATTCGCGATCTGGCCCAAGCTGAGGGCCTCTCGCTGGAACTGGCCCTGAAGTCGCAGGAGCTCTTCCACCAGATGATGGATGACGATCAGGGCGAAAACGACATCGCCGGAGTGCTCGAAATAATCGAATCGCGCTCCTCTTAAACTCTCAGCCAACCCAACAGCGATTCTTTGCCATGAGGTGCAACAAGACTTGAGCAGTTACGACATCGCGGTCATCAAAGGCGACGGTATCGGAGTCGACGTCGTCAATGAAGCACTCAAAGTGCTTGGCTCCATCGGTGGCAGTCGCGGCATCGAGTGGAACTTCACTGAGCTGCCGTGGAGCTCCGAGTACTACTTTGAGCACGGCGAAATGATGCCGAGCGACGGGGTCGATCAACTACGTTCGTTCGACTCGATCTTTCTCGGCGCCGTGGGACACCCAGAAGTCCAAGACCACATCACGCTCAACGGTCTGCTCCTGCCCATACGCCGCGCATTCGACCAATACGCCTGCGTCCGGCCTTCTGTGCTGCTACCCGGAGTTGAATCACCCCTCGCTGGAAAGAAGCCCTACGACATCGATCTCATAGTCGTGAGAGAAAACACCGAGGGCGAGTACGCCAACGTAGGTGGATTCCAGTACCACAGCTTCCCTGACGAAGTAGCAGTTCAATCCGCCGTCTTCACACGACGCGGCTGCGAACGCGTCATCCGATATGCATTCGAATTGACGCGCCAACGAGACCATCGCCGGCACCTCACTTCCATCACCAAGTCAAACGCCCAAGGCTACGGGATGGTCTTGTGGGACCGTACATTCGCCGAAGTTGCTGAAGAATATCCAGACATCAAAACGGATTCACTACTAATCGACGCGGCGTGCATGGACTTTATTCGCCGACCCGAGAAGTTCGACGTGGTCGTGGCTTCGAACCTGTTCGGCGATATCCTCACAGACATCGGAGCAATCATAACTGGATCCATGGGCCTGGCATCCAGCGCAAACCTCGACCCGTCGAGAAAGAACCCTTCGATGTTCGAGCCCACTCACGGCAGCGCACCCGACATCGCAGGGCAGGGGATAGCCAATCCAATGGCTCAGATCCTCACGAGCGCCATGATGCTGGATCACCTCGGCGAGGATGAAGCCGCCAAGTGCGTAAGATCGGCAGTGGCGAATGTGTTAGACCAAGGAGAAATCCTTACACCTGACCTCGGCGGCGCATCCACAACCATGGCGGTTGGAGACGCGATCGCCGAGCTTGTTTCGTAACCTCGTTTTCAACTACACAAAGGCACACAGTCATGGACCCATTCGCAAAATCCAAAATCGGCGCAGCTGAAGTCGAAGTGACGCAGCTGGGTCTAGGCGGTGCCCCGTTGAGTGGCATGACGCTCGGCGACGGCCTTTACGGCGGAACAGCCCGTGATCAGGCGATATCAATCATCAGGCGTTCTCACGAACTCGGCATCAACTACTTCGACACCGCACCTCTATACGGCAGTGGTCGCAGCGAATGGCGCTACGGTGCCGCCTTAGAAGGCATTGACAGAGATTCCTTCGTCATTTCGACCAAAGTCGGAAGATTGCTTGAACCCTACCCTGGAGGCATGACCGCCGAGGAATCGCCAGACGGTTTTCCAGAAATGATGTCGGTCAATACCTGGACCCGCGACGATGTCCTTCGATCCATCGAGGAAAGCCTCGAGCGACTCAAGCTCGACCACGTCGAGATCGTCCTCGTCCACGACCCCGACTACGAGGATTTCGGCGAAGTACAAGCCGTCGCAGAAGCGTTTCCCACGCTCCTCGAACTCCGCGAACAGGGCACTATCAAAGCCATCGGTTGCGGAATGAACACCTGGGAGATGCCAGCCAGATTCATCAAACAGTTCGACATCGATGCCGTCCTTCTGGCGGGCCGATACACGCTGCTAGACCACGACGCCTACCCAGAGTTCCTGCCCCTCTGCGTCGAGCACGACGTCAAGATCATCGTCGGCGGCCCCTACAACAGCGGAATTCTCGCCCGCGATCTTTCCGGCGAAGTCACTTTCAACTACGAGCGCGCCGCAGAACACCTAGTCGAACACGCTCGGAAGCTCAACGCGGTCTGCGTCAGACACGGCGTCGATCTAAAGGCTGCGGCGCTCCAGTTCGTGCTCGCCCACCCGGCAGTCGCCACCGCAGTCCCCGGCGCCCAAAGCGTGGAAGAGTTGGAGCAGAACATCGAGATGGTCCGCCAGCAAATCTCCAGCGACGTCTGGTCCGAAATGAAATCCGAGGGCCTAATTCCATCCGATGCACCAACGCCCAGTTGACGCACCCTGGATCGAATAACTCGTAATCCCCGCACTGCGAGACCCCTTAAAACCCCAACCCGTTCAACGAGCGGGTACCTTCTCCCCCTAAGAACCCCACGAAAACACGCCAGCAGGCCGTGTACCCTCTCCCCACCGTGGGAGAGGATTCAGGAGAGGGGGATCTTAAGAGCATCCGTTTCCCCTGGCCAGGCGTACCCCCAATCTTCATCCCCGCCTTCACCCTTCACGCCCCCTCTCGCAGCGGGGCGCGACGAGGTGAACGCATGTTATGCGCTCACCCCGCAGCCTGTCGAATGGTGCACCGTCATCCCCGTGTGAGCGGAAACCCAGAGCAAAACCTAAGCAACCACACCCCCTCAACGATCGGCCACCCTCTCCCCTCTGTGGGACGAATCGGAAAGAGAATCGTGACGCGGACGATGCATCCGCATCATCAGGACCTTTGCGCACATGACCAACGCCATGCAGAGTAACTACTGGCTCCGACATGGCGCAAAGCGAAGAGGTGAGGGGGGAAAATAAGAGCATCCGTTTCCATCGGACAGGTGTACCACCCTCGTCATCCACGCGAAGCGCCGTGCGACGAGGTATTCGCCTCTGCCGTTCATCCTCCCCGCGCAGCGGGGTGCTGGGGAGGTGAACGCATGTTATGCGCTCACACCTCAGCCAGTCGAAGGACGCACCGTCATCCCCACGAAAGTGGGACCCAGAGGAAAGACAGAGCAACCGAATCCCCCAACCCGCTCAATGAGCGGGTACCCTCTCCCCGCCGTGGGAGAGGATTCAGGAGAGGGGGATCTTAAGAGCATCCGCTTCCACCAGCCAGGCGTACCACCCCCGTCCTCCCCGCGCAGCGGGGTGCTGGGGAGGTGAACGCATGTTGTGCGCTCACCCCGCAGCCTTTCGAAGGGCCGCACCGTCATTCCCGCGTAAGCGGACACCCAGAGCAAAGCTTTAGCAACCACGCCCCAAACACATCCGGAGAACGTGTACCCTCTCCCCACCGTGGGAGAGGACCTTTGCGCACCAGCGCAAAGAGGTGAGGGGGAACATCAAGAGCATCCGTTTCCATCGGACAGGCGCACCACTCCCGTCATCCCCGCTCAAGCGTCAAGGGCAACTCCTGCGGCGATGGCAGGGCAGACCTCACCCTACCGATTCCCTTCACCCCTTAAATACCGTGCCACCAATTCCAATCCAAATCACATCCCACCATTAATATAGAACATATGTTTCTTTACAAGGGCGCCTGAGATGTTGATCCACCGCAAACCCGATCGCTGGGAAAAGCTCGAGAAACTCGGCCAGATGGCGAGCGATGACATAATCCTGCCTCGTGCAAATCCCGCGGAGCCCAAAACCCCATACTCGAATCCGCGCAACAACCCCGGGCCAGCCATCTACAGGTCGAAACTGCCAAACGGCAAATTCACAAACCTCATGCAGGTAATGTTCACCGACTTCTGCAAGATGGACTGTCACTTCTGCCCAAACAGCCATTGGGTACCCCGTCGCAGATTCGCCTTCAAGGTCGACGAACTGGCTCGAACCTTCATCGAACTCGCAGAACGACAGACTGTCGACGGACTCTTCCTGAGCTCAGGCGTCGCCGGAACCGGAACCAAAACTACCGAGCGAATGGTGAAAGTCGTCGACCTCATTCGCAACAAATACAACTACAAGGGCTATGTCCACCTCAAAGTCATGCCGGAATCAGATAACGACGTCGTCGAAGCCGCCCACGCTCTGGGTTCCCGACTATCAGTCAACCTAGAAACCGTCTCGGCGGACCGAATGTCGGCACTCAGCAAGATGAAAGAGTTCGAGCGAGACATCATCGCCCCCATGGCAAAGATCGACCAGCTTAACCGTTCCCTCATGAAAGGCAGAGTAGGCCAGGCCACCCAGTTCGTCGTCGGGGCGGCCGACGAAACGGATCTCGAGATCCTCCAGCGAGTAACCCAGCTCTACGGCGAATGGGACCTCCGCCGCGTCTACTACGCACCATTCAGACCCGTGCGCCACACACCGCTCGAGGAACGCCCGGCCACACCGATGGCCCGGTCCAACAGGCTCTATCAAGTCGATTGGCTGAAGCGCATCTACAAATACGGCAACGATGAAATCAACTCTGCATTCGACAAAGGAGGCTTCCTGCCGCTCGACATGGATCCCAAAATCTCGATCGCGCTCGAGCAGGTCGATGCATTTCCTGTCGATATCAACGTGGCAACCAAAGACCAGCTGCTCAGAACCCCCGGACTCGGCCCGATAAGCGCAGACCGCATCCTCAAAAACCGACATCGATTCAAGATCGATCGATGGAGCGACCTCCAACACATGGGTGTAGTCCGTAAACGTGCCGCGCCATTCATCACGTTCCCTGGACACAAACCGCAACCCGCCAAGCAACTCCGACTCGACAGCCTGTTCCACAAAGAACGCATGGACCGCGAAGACGGAGGATTCTCCGAATCACTCGAGCAAACCTACCCAACCAAACAACGAAAACCGGCGACGATCCTCGCCGATAACGTAACCACATGGGGCGGAGAGCACGAGTCGCGCACCCACACCTCCCGACAACCAACGCCATGCGGAATAAGCTCAAACTGCACGGGATGCTCCCTCTACGGCGCACCCGGCCACCCAGGATCCTCTTCAGCAGCAATCAGATTCACCCCATCCACCAACGTAATCTCCAAACCGACCACATAGCAATCCCATCCATAAATCAGACACACTCACCCGCGTCATTCCCGCGAAAGCGGGAACCCAGTGGAAAGAAAGAGCATCCAATTCACCCAGCCAAGCACGGCGGCATGGACTCGCGCGCCCTCCACCACGGCCCGGCAGAAGAAAGATCACATGATGGTGCGTCGCACAGCCCTGGCGATATCCCGCTCTTCCTCACGCTTGCGAATCGCGGCGCGCTGATCACGTTCCCGCTTGCCGCGAGCCAACGCAATAGCCGCTTTCGCAACACCCCGGGCGATGTAGACCCGTAGAACCACTATCGTCAGCCGTTCCTGTTCTGTTTTCGACTTCAGGACATCGATCTCGCGCCTATTCAGCAGCAGCTTTCTGTCTCTTGCAGGGTCATGCTGACCCCATGCGCCCGCCGAAAGATACGGCGCTATGTGCGCGCCGACAAGCCACGCCTCGCCCTCTCGCACCCGCACGTAAGCCGATGAGATGTCGATTTTTCCCTCACGAATCGACTTGATCTCGGAACCCTGAAGGATCAATCCCGCCTCGAAATCGTCGAGAATCTCATACTCGAATCGAGCACGACGATTCGTCGCCACAGTGCCAGGCACGACCGATGGCCGATTCCTCTTCTTTCTCTTGCCGCTGGGCATAACCCATCAATTGGATTTCGGCGTGATCGTCACACTACGCCGAGTCGAACTACCTCGAAGTCGTAACCCGAGTCTGGAAGTCCAACTGCTTAATGGCGGCGTCTAGCTGTGGGTCCACGAAGTCCACATCTCGCTCATCGACCACCGCCGGGTACTCGACCTCAACATCCGGATCGAGACCAACGCCCTCAATCACATTGCCATCTGGCGTGTACCAACGTCGGATCGTGATGTTCAACCCAGCGCCGTTAGAAAGCCTTCGAGTGATGTTCACACTGCCTTTGCCAAACGTCGTCACACCGATGAGCACTGCACGTCCGTGGTCCTGCATCGCTCCGGCGAACAGCTCAGCGCCACTCCCGGACCATTTATTGACCAATACGACGATCGGAATAGTAGTGAAGTTACCGTCACCGTGCGCGTAGAAATCTCGTCGAGCCCCTTCGCGGTCCTGTTCGTAAGCCAACCGACCTTCTGCGATGAATTCACTCGCTGCATCGAGAGTCGCATTGAGCAAGCCGCCAGGATTGTTGCGCAAGTCGATCACAACCCCCTTCGCTCCTTCAGCGATCAACTCCTCCATGTGTTTCCGGATCTCAGCAGGAGTCTCATCAGTGAACTGATCGATATTCAATTCGCCGTAGTCAGTCTCTGGAATCATGCGCGAATCGATAGAAGGTAGCGGCACCTTGTCTCTGATGATCGTGATATCCACCGGATCTTCCTCACCCACATGCAAAACCGTAAGAACAACTGGTTCGCCTTTTGTGCCGCGGATCTTTAGCACAGCCTCCGTAACCGTCCAAGTCGTCGCATCTACTCCGTCGACCTTCAATATCTTGTCGCCCGCCCTGATTCCAGCCTTGATCGCAGGAGAGCCGGGTATAGGCGCCTGGATCACAACGCCTTGACCATCTGGCGAAGGCTGCACCGTGGCCCCGATACCCTCAAAAGATCCCGCAAGATCTGCCCGGCTCAGCGCCATCTGCTCCGGAGTTATATAAGTCATATGCGGATCGCCAAGCGACTCGATAAATGCCCGGATCGCCCCCTCCGACATCGCATCCGGATCAACCTTGCTGTAGTCGACATACTCGTCGTTGATGAATTGGAACGCTTCCCAGATGATCCCCACATCGTCGGGAATCGCATCCGGGTAATCCACGGAAGGCAAGGGCGGAACATCGACAACTTGCTGCGTCTCCGGCTCATCCGACTTAACCACCGGCCCCTCGACCTCTTCCGACGACTCAGCAACTTCTGCGACCGGCTCAACTTCTTGCACCACCACCGACACGGCGCCATTAGTCTCGCGTTCGCTCGGAGCCGCCGACTCCGCAACCTCGGTCGGAGCCACGCTGACCGCCGTCGGCGTAGGTTCCGAGCCAAAACTGCAAGCGCTCGTGACCAAGGCCACCAATGCAATCGCGCCGATACTCAAGTTGAAAAGGGCGTTGCGATAATCATTCATTTTCATAGTCAATGCTTTACGTGTCACTTGAATCAAACTAGGAACAGGCAGGTTGTTTGAGTATACGAATCGAAGCCCATTTCCGTTTCAGATGCAGACTCCACCCCTCTTTACTTGACATAACGGGGCTAGTGCGAAGTTGCTTATAGGAGACGGAACCATCCCCCTACCTCCGCCAAGACCCCCTCCGATGCCGGTAAACGACTTAGACCACGCTTGACGGCTCTAGAGCCCCGTTTTCATGCACTGATGCCTCTGCATCCGACCCCTCCGACTCCACGAGTCCCGCCAAAGCCTCATCCAACGATGCGCGTAGATCATCGATCCCCCAACGCATCGTCGCCGACGTCACAACGCCACCATCCATTGCGCCTGCCTCCGGCTTCTCGTCGGAAATGAGATCGAACTTATTGAAGACCGTCACTCGCGGCGTCTCGCCGAGGCCCAATAGCTCCAACACGCCATCAACTACCTCGGCCTGTTCAGCCGCGTGTTCGTTGCTGATGTCGATCACATGAATCAGAAGGTCTGCCCAGATCGCCTCCTCCAGCGTCGCATGGAACGCATCAATCAATATCGTTGGCAGCTTGTTGATGAAACCCACCGTGTCGCTAACCGTCGCCGCCTGGCCTGATGGCAGAAACACTCGGCGGGTTGTCGTGTCGAGTGTCTCGAACAATCGATCCCGTGACCGGATTTCCGACCCAGTGAGAACATTGAACAACGCAGTCTTGCCCGCGTTGGTGTATCCCACCATCGCGATCGTCTTTACATCTCCTCGAACTCGGCGCCGACGCTGCGAGCCTCGTTGGTCACGAACCTTCGATATTGACAACTTGAGATCCCGCATCCGCCTACGCATCAATCTGCGGTCCGTCTCAATCTGAGACTCACCAGGACCTCTGGTGCCGATTCCGCCGCCCAATCTCTCCAAGTGCGACCACTGGCCTGCCAGTCGTGGCATCAGATACTCGACCTGTGCCAGCTCCACCTGCAGCTTGCCTTCGCGGGTGCGAGCGCGATCAGCGAATATGTCCAAGATCAATGCAGTCCTGTCGATCACCTTGGCCCCCAGCGCGTCCTCAAGAGCACGTTGTTGGTTCGGCGCCAACTCATCGTCGCAGATCACCGTTTCGATGTGCTGCGACTTGACCAGCGACTTCAGATCTTCCAGTTTGCCGGCTCCGACATACGAAGACGACGGTGTGCGAAGCATCTGCGTCAGCGACGCGACCGGGTTCGCACCGGCAGTTCGAGCAAGTGCGTCCAACTCCGACATCGATTCGCGCAGTTCCCAGCCGTTGTTGCGTCCCCTAACCTGAGCGCCGACAAGGCATGCCCGTTCCCGATATGGTCCGGTGCTATGGGTTTTGTTTCTTCTGGGCATAAAAAGTCACCTGGCAGGCTTCAAACCCGCCATCCTGAGATCCGACGGATCCCCTCGTCTATCTGATCATCCGGGATAGTAAGCGAAAGTCTGATGTAGCCCTCACCGGATGGCCCGTAAGAGGACCCCGGAGTCACGACCACATCCCTCTCCTCGAGCATCTTCTGTGCAAACTCGCTTGATGTGTGGCCTTCGGGAATGCGAGTCCAGATGTAGAGGGTCGCCAACGGAGTGGTGGCCTCCAATCCTATCTCATTCAAAGCCGCAACCACGCGATCGCGACGACTTCGATAGACGTCGTTGTTCCCCTGCAACCACTCGTCGGGCAGCTCCAAAGCCTCTATCCCCATCTCCTGAATCGCCTGCGACAATCCGGAATCAATGTTCGACTTCACTCGCATGAGGGCATCCACCATCTCCGAGTTGCCGACCGCGGCGCCGACACGCCAACCTGTCATATTTGCAGTCTTGGAAAGCGAATGGAACTCCATCGCAACGTCTTTCGCGCCTCGGACCTGCAGCACGCTCGGCGCCACGTATCCGTCGAACGTCACCTCCGTGTAGCATGCATCGTGCAAAAGGTAGAGATCGAACTCCTTCGCAAACGCGACCGCCTCTTCGAAGTAAGCCAGATCAGCCACCGCGCCCGTCGGATTGTTCGGGTAGTTCAACCAAAGCGTCTTCGCCTTCCGAGCCACATCGGTCGGGATTTCGCTGAAATCAAGCAAGTATCCCTTCTCCTCCATGAGCGGAACAAGGTGAGTCTCGCCACCCGCGAACATCGTTCCAATCTCATAAACCGGATACCCCGGATCGGGTGATATCGACACGTCGCCGGGATCGATGAAACACAGCGCCGCGTGGGCGATCCCCTCCTTGGCTCCGATCAAGTTGATCGCCTCGCTCCCAGGATCAATCTCCACGCCGAAACGTCGGGCGTAGAACCTCGAAACCGCCTCGCGAAACTCAGGCAAACCCTCACTCTCCGGATAACGGTGGTTTGCCGGTTTACGAGCGCCGCGGTCCAAAGCGTCTAAGACCCGATCAGGAGTCGGAATGTCTGGGTCGCCGATGCCGAATGAGACGACGTCGATCCCTTGCGCCTTCTTCGCCGCAATCGCACGCGAGATGTTCACAAAGAGATAAGGCGGCAGCTGCTGCACACGTTTCGCTAACTCAGGCATCTTCTCTCATTTCTACGTCAATGTGTGACATTTACGTAACTCCTAAACCGGAACAAGCCGTATTATCGGTTGCTTCGCCTCAAGTCTTGGTTCCCGCGCTCGCTGGAACAACGGACCGTTTTGCTAGGGTCTTCATGCGAGTCAAACACGGAGCAATCTCACTCGTTCCAAACTCCAGAGAAAACCTCCACCGCCGGACCTTCCAAAAAGGCTTCGTCGTGTTCATCCCACGATATCCGCAGGACACCTCCATCCACGATTACATCCACGGCGTCATCCACCAATCCCAGCTTCCGTGCTGCGGATGCTGACGCGGTGCTCCCCGTCCCCGACGACAACGTCTCGCCTGCTCCCCGTTCGAATATCCGAGCCCGAATCCTATCTCTAGCCACCACGTTCACAACTTCGAAGTTGATGCGTTGAGGGAACATGACGTGATTCTCTACCAGCGGACCAACTTTTAGAAGCGGAAATTCTTCCACCGGATCATCCATGATCGCCACCGCGTGCGGATTGCCAACCCCAAGACACGTCAGCTCAAGTTTCTGGCCTCCAATCTCAATCGGTTCGGCGATTAGTTCATGCTTATCAGTCAAGCCCGACGTGTCCGCTGGCACCTCCGAGGCCACAAACGTCGCCTGGCCCATCGCAACCCGTGCCGAAGCGACTCGCCCATTCTCCATCGTGGGCCAAACCGTGCGAACGCCGCCCAACGTCTCCACGCTGAGCTGGCCATCTTCGACATCCGCGTAACCACGATCGATCACGAACTTGGCGAAAAGCCGAATGCCGTTCCCACTCATCTCAGCTTCGGAGCCATCCGGATTGAACACACGCATCCTGACTTGGGCGATATATGAATCCTGAAGCAACACGATGCCATCAGAGCCGACTCCAAACGCTGGCCTACTCATCTCGACCGTAAGCGCCGCCCAATCTCTTTTGAGCGCTCTACCGTCTACAGCTATGTAGTCGTTTCCGCAACCGTGCAGTTTTGCGAATTCAATCGCCATTCACAATCTCTCCGATCGAAACACTGGTGGATGAACCCCGATTTTATCCCTCGCCGATGTCTAAATCGTTTCCACTCAACCAGTCAGACACCATCCGTTTGGCGACCTCAAACGAGTCGACGCTGGTCACATCGATCCATTTGATTCGGTCATCACTCGGTTTAAACCAATTGTGCTGGGCTCCGATGAGCCGGTTGGTCGCAATAATGATCTCCTCTCGCATCTCGTCGAAACCCAACTCGCCACGCAGATGCCTGGCCACTTGCCGGTACCCAATCGCAGACATCGAAGGCTCGTCGAAATCGGTTCCTCGGTTGATCAAACCATCAACCTCTGTCAACCACCCGCACTCGATCATCTGGTCCAAACGTTCAGCCACTCGCGCATGCAGCACGTCCCTTGGGGCCGTCAGGCCGAGCACCAAAGCGTCGTACGGCGGATGGTCTGCTTTGCCTGCTCCGCCAGTTGCATCACCCGTTGCGTGCGCCCGTTCGATCGCCCTGATAACCCTCCTGGGATTCAGCATCTCAACCCGCTGCGCCCCATCGGGGTCCAAGGTTCGGAGTCTTCGCTGAAGGGTTTCGAGTCCCTCTGCCTCCAACACTTGTTCCAGCTCGCTCCTCAACGTCTCATCCGGTGGTATCTCCGGCACCCGCCATCCCTCTAGCAAACCCCAAACATACTGACCCGATCCACCCGCCAATATAGGCAATGCTCCCCTTTCAGGTATTCCCTGCATCAACGCCCTCGCAAGATCGAGATACCGGCTCAGACTAAACCTTTCGTCGGGGTCGATTATGTCGACGATGTGATGCTGAACCAATGCCTGCTCCTGCGGGCTCGGCTTCGCTGTGCCGATGTCCATTCCTCGGTATACGAGCCTCGAGTCGGCATTCACTATCTCGCCGCCGAACAGCTGCGCGAGCCGAATCGAAAGTGAAGTCTTGCCCACCGCGGTCGGGCCGACGAGCGACAAAACCTTGGGTTGAGATGCGTGAGCCGAATGAGTGGCCACGTGTAGAGGCTTAGTGAGAAACGGGAGTCCGTGCCAAGGATTGGACCATCGCCACGAAGTCATCAACAACCAGACTGGCCCCTCCTACCAACGCCCCGTCGATCGACTTGCTATTTGTGATCTCGCCAATGTTGTCCGGATTCGTGCTGCCGCCATAGATGATCCGAGTCTGCGACGCAGTTTCTTCGTCGCAGATCTCACCTAGTTCTTCTCTTATGGAAGCGACCATGTACTCGATCTGCCCAATCGTTGCTGGCGTACCGGTACCGATCGCCCAAACCGGTTCATAAGCGATGATTGATTTTGCAACGTGACTAGGATCGCCGACGCTGTTCCGCAGTTGGCGCCTAACGAAACGCTCCGCCCTGCCCCGGTTTCGCTCCTCGGAGTCTTCTCCCACACACAAAATCGGCGTCAAACCCGCCTCGCATAAAGCAGAGACCTTCGCCGCAACTTGGGCATCGGTCTCAGCAAAGTTCGCACGTCTCTCGGAGTGACCCACGATCACATGAGTCACGATACCTTGCAACATGGAGGCCGAAATCTCGCCAGTTAAGGCGCCGCTCGGCTTCTCATTCACATTCTGCGCGCCCAATGAGACGTTGGTGTTGTGGACCACACCTGAGATGGGCCATAACGACACGAACGGAGGGCAAAGGATGGTTTCAACCGAGTCGAGCGCCCCGATGGCCCGACATATCCCCTGTGCAAGGGCCACCCCCGCTTCGGAGGTGGTGTTCATCTTCCAGTTGCCTGCGATTATCGGTTTACGCAGCGTTTATCGCCCCTTCTGGATCTTCGCAGCGACGAAAAATTGCGTCCTTGATCGAAATTCGTCGCGATCCATTAAACCTTAACGGCGCGACGCTGCTTCGTCAACAGGTCTTAGCCAAAACCGCAATACCCGGTAGCAATTTCCCTTCGAGATACTCCAAGGACGCTCCGCCGCCCGTCGAAATATGCGTAAAAGCCTCTTCAAGCCCTAACGAAGCAATCGCTTCCACAGTGGAGCCGCCACCCGCGAGGGAGAATGAAGCTGAGTTCCTCGCAATGGAACGTGCAACAGCGGCCGTGCCCCTGCTGAACGACGGCCACTCGAACAATCCCATCGGACCGTTCCAAATGATCTTGCGCGCGCCAGCCAATCTGCCGGTGAATTCGGCGATCGTCTCATCTCCTATGTCGAGAATGTACGAATCCTCGGGCACCGCATCCCTAGTCACGACTCGATGCGCTGAATCTTCGGAAAACTCGTCAGCCGCAACCAAGTCGGCGGGTAGCAACAACTTTTGAGCCACATCGGGATCGCCCAGTATCGAATCCGCCGCATCTGCTTCTTCTTTTGAAACTTCCGCTGCGCCAGATGGGAGTCCAATCACACATTGAAAGGCAGCGACCATTCCACCGCCGATCAATATCGATTCCACCTGTCGCGAGAGGTTCTTCACAACCACCAGCTTGTCAGCCACCTTGGCGCCACCCAAAACGGCGACAGTCGGATGTTCGTCAGACTCCAGCGCCCTGCTCAGCATCTCGATCTCAGATCGCATCAACAAGCCCGCGTACGGCTCCTTGTACCTTGCAATCCCGGCTATCGAGGCGTGCGATCGGTGCGAAGCGCCAAACGCGTCGTTGACGTAAATGTCGGCGAGACCTGCCAGCCGCGCTGCGAACTCAGAGTCGTTCGATTCCTCGCCCGGGTCAAAACGCAGGTTCTCAAGCATCGCCACATCGCCATCTCGCATCTCGCCTGACACGCTCTCCGGCACATCGCCGACCGGTCCGCCGGCAAACGTGACTGAGTCGCCCAGCAACTGCGCCATTCTCCGTCGGACGGGTTCAATGTTCAATCCTTCCACCACTCGACCATTCGGCCTCCCCAGGTGCGAACTCACCAGCACCTTCGCACCCTGCGACCTTAGAAACTCGATCGTCGGCAACGAAGCCCGGATTCGACTGTCATCCGCGATCGCGGCGCTTCCTGGTCGAAACGTCACGTTCAGATCGGCGCGGACCAATACTCGCTTGCCAGAAAGGGCCAGATCTTCAATCCGCTTCAACCCCACGTCACGCCTCGGGCAGTAACTTCACGTCCGACAATTCATTCGCAAGATCCACCAGTTGTTGCGAAATTTCATCAGAGAAGCCCGCCTGACCTAGCAACTCTTCCCTTTCTCCGATTAACTCCTTCGTCTTCGTCAGAGTGAATTCCCGACTTCCCAACTCCGTGGCCATCTCCACCAGCTGGTCGATGCTTGAAGGATCGATCACCCTCTGCATGTAGAGTTCGCCCGCGCGTCGGCGCGTGGTCGGATTCGACACAGAGTCGAAGAAGTGCGCTAATGGAAGCGTCTTCTTTTTGCCGATGATCCGTCCTTGCTGCACCGGGTCGCGCCCGCCCTCGCCAAACAATCCCAAGAAGTCGGCAACAATCTGTTTCACAACGCCAATGTTCGTCCCAAATCGGCGTAGAGCCTCACCTCGCTTGTGATTCGAGTCGGCATCCGAACCGAAAATCGAACCCAGCTCCGCCGCCGCGCCAAATAACGCCCCGTTTCTCCGCTCGGACATATCCATGAAGTCATCCACTGTGATTGCCGGGCGTTCTTGATACGAGACGTCCAGATACTCGCCCTCACACATTCGCAACGTCGCCGAATCGACGATCTCCAGCGCTCTCGACACTCGTTCGACCGGTTCTCCTTCGCCGTGCAGCCTGAACAACGATAAACGGGCCAAAGCATGCATCCCGTCCCCGGTGTTGATCGCCTGCGAGGGTCCCCACTTCCACCAAACCGAGCCACGACCAAATCGATCCGTGTTGCCATCTTGCACATCACCGTGGATCATCGCGAAGTTGTGTATCAGCTCCACCGAAACCGCGTACTTCAATGCTGGAGCGTAATCGCCTTGACACGCCATCGTCGTCGCTAACAGCAACTCACCGTGGAATCGCCTAGCCCGAGAAGTGTCGTCGGGAGCGCCAAGATCATCCGTCCAGCCCATCTGATACTCCATCATCTTGTAGAGTTCCAGATCCCTGCCGCCGATAAACGACTTAATCTCGTCTTCGAGACGTTCCTCGGCGTCAGAGGGCAAAATCGCCGAGAGGTTCCCGGCTCTCATGCCGATCCCGCCCCAGATTCCGACTCGATTCCGAGTTCTTCAATCGAGATTGCACCCTCACGAACCACCGTCGGCCTGCCGCGAGTCATATCCACAACGGTCGACGGCTCGGATTCGTTTCCGCACTCACCATCAACCACCACATCGATTTCATCGCCGAAAGCAGCTATCAGTTCATCTGCGTCTTTGGTAGGTGGATCTCCGGACATATTGGCGCTCGTGCCAGTCACGCCTCCGCCAAACGCAGAGATCAGCCGCAGAGCGACCTCGTTATCCGGAATCCTGATTCCGACCGTACCAACGCCACCGTTGAGTTCGGCGGGGACGCGATCGCTGGCGGGCAGCACAATAGTCAATGCTCCCGGCCAAAACCTCTCTGCCAACAACTGCGCATCCAATGGGAAATCGCCCACCAAGTCGGCGGCCTGGGAAATATTTGAAATCAAAACCGGCATCGGAACGCCGTCGGGACGTCGCTTTATCTTGAAAGCCCTTGTGATTGCGTTGCGGTTGCAAGCGTCGACTCCCAATGCGAAGAAGGTATCGGTGGGAAACGCCACCACTCCCCCGGATTTGAGGGCCCGAACCGCTGAATCGAATCTTTTTTCTGACAATTTAGCCTTTTTGACGTCATTTCCAACTAACGGGCAAATCCAACACAATGGTATATCGCCATCATTGGCCGACATCCTTCACCGTTCTCCGCATCAACCCGCGAGTTAGCGACTTCACCTGCTGAAACGGTTCAGCATCGGCGATAATTGGTTATGCGGAAACCCTCCTCCAGATGAGCCCTGAAGAACAGCAAGTCGAAACCCGTCGAGTCGCCACGTCCGACGACATCGAGCTCAACACCTACCTGGAAATCGCCGAGGGCGACAGACTGAGCGGCGATTCTCCTCAAGTTCCCTTCCGAACAGAGTCGATCGTCATTCTCGACTTCGGATCACAGTACAGCAGACTGATCGCCAGACGAGTGCGAGAATCCAATGTCTACTGCGAGATAATCCCTTTCGATGCACCCGCCGATGTGCTGCATGAACAGGATGTGAAGGGCATCATCCTAAGCGGAGGCCCCAACAGCGTCTACGACCACGGCGCTCCGATGGCGCCGGCTTGGGTATTTGACGCAGGCGTTCCAATCCTTGGCATCTGCTACGGCATGCAGCTGCTGGCGCACCAACTCGGAGGGACAGTCGAAGCTGGCGCCGAGCGGGAGTACGGGCACGCCGTTCTGCGTCTCAACGGCACCGGTCACGATCTCTTCGCCGGACTGGACACCACCACACCCGTATGGATGAGCCATGGCGACCGTATTGTCGATATGCCTCAGGGCTTCCAGTCGATGGCTTTTTCCGAAAACTCTCCATGTGCTGTGATGGGTAACAGCGAATTGAACGCTTACGGCATTCAGTTCCACCCCGAGGTGACCCACACCCGAGATGGTGGACAGATCATCCGGAACTTCATTCTCGGCATATGCGGAGCGGCAGGAACGTGGACGCCACAAAATTTCGTGCGCGACTCGGTGATCCGCATCAAACAGCAAGTGGGCGACGGAAAGGTCGTCTGCGCGCTCTCCGGCGGGGTCGACTCAGCTGTGGCAGCAGTCCTAATCCATCGAGCCATTGGCGATCGTCTCACCTGCATATTCGTAGATAACGGGCTCATGCGTCGTGGCGAAGCAGAGCGAGTACAAACGGTGTTCGCGAATCAACTTGGGGTGAACCTGCGTTTTGTCGACGGTTCGGAGTTGTTCCTCTCCGCCCTCAAAGGAGTGACGGACCCCGAGGAAAAGCGCCGAAGAATCGGCGAGGCTTTCATACGTATATTCGAAAAAGAGGCCAACGATATCGGAGAAGTCGACTTCTTGGCGCAAGGCACCCTCTATCCCGATGTGATCGAGAGCGTCTCTCCAGAGAGCACGGCCGCACACAAGATCAAGACCCACCATAACGTCGGCGGTTTGCCCGAACAGATGGATCTGAAACTCGTCGAGCCGCTCCGCCACTTGTTCAAAGACGAAGTCAGGAATGCCGGACGCGAGTTAGGGCTCGCCGAGCAATCGGTCAACCGTCAACCGTTCCCAGGTCCGGGTTTGGCCATTCGAATAATCGGTGAAGTGACGTTTGAAAAACTTGAGATACTTCGCGCCGCCGATTGGATTGTCGTCAACGAAATCAAGAAGGCCAATCTGTACGACCAGCTATGGCAGAGCTTCGCTGTATTGACCAACACCCAAAGCGTGGGAGTCATGGGCGATGCACGCACATATCAATACGTGGTCGCGGTTCGTGCCGTTGTCAGCAGCGACGCAATGACCGCCGATTGGGCTCGTCTGCCGTACGACACCATCGCCCGTATCTCGAATCGCATAGTCAACGAAGTGCCGGAGGTCAACAGGGTGGTTCTCGACGTTACGAGCAAGCCTCCGGGCACAATCGAGTGGGAGTAGCCCCGTCAAAGGCGCGTCAATTACTTGGATGATGAAAGCCGTCGAATGAAAATCCTAGTAGTCGGCTCAGGAGGCAGGGAACACGCGCTCACCTGGAAGCTCGCACAGAGTCCCTCGGTTGATAGTTTGATCGCCGCTCCCGGCAATCCCGGCGTCGCAGAATTCGCCGATCTAACTGATGTTGCTGCCGAAGATGTGCCCGTGTTGGTAGAACTTGCCAAAAACAACGACATCGATCTCGTTGTCGTAGGGCCCGAAGTACCTCTTGTCGATGGATTAGCTGATCGACTTCAAGAAGAGGAAATCAAGGTTTTCGGACCATCTGCTGCCGCCGCACGCATCGAAGGCTCGAAGTCATGGGCCAACGATCTCATGTATCGGCATAGAATCCCCTGCCCTGCCAGCGCTTCATTCACCGAATCTGCTCGCGCCATTGGACACATCGAATCACAACCAGCTGGTTCCATCGTTGTAAAGGCCGACGGTCTTGCTGCGGGTAAAGGCGTAGTGGTGCCTGAAACCCCGTCTGACGCCATCGCGGCAGTTCATGCGGCGCTTGACGAGGGAGCATTCGGGCGCGCTGGGGCCAAGGTCGTGATCGAGGAGCGACTCACGGGAGAGGAGCTTAGCGTATTCGCGTTCGTCGATGGCGAACACGTCAGCAACTTGGTCGCTGCCCGCGACTACAAACGCGCATACGACGCTAACCAAGGCGCCAACACTGGCGGAATGGGTGCGTTCACTACGCCTGATCTTTATAGCGAGGACGAACTCGCAATCGTCAAATCGACGGTGTTGGAGCCGATAGCCCAAGCATTGGTTGAAGTGGGCTGCTCATATCAAGGCATCCTGTACGCCGGATTGATGCTGACCGACGACGGCCCGCAGGTGATCGAATTCAACTGCAGATTCGGCGATCCTGAGTGCGAACCCCTGATGATGAGGCTCGAATCCGATCTGGCAGAGATATGTTTAGCCACCGCCGAAGGCAATCTTGACTCGATCCAAGTCGTCTGGAACAACTCCGCGGCAGTTTCCGTAGTGGTCGTGTCTGAAGGCTATCCGGAGGCGTACGAAACGAGCTTCCCGATTGAAGGCGACCTCTCCACTACCGACGACTCGATCATCTTCCATGCTGGTACGGCACTGGATGAGCATGAGCGGTTGGTAACGGCCGGCGGAAGGGTCCTAGTCCCCACTGCCGTGTCCACCGACAGTCTCTCTGATGCACGAGATGCTGCATATCGCCGAGCATCCCTGATCGAATTTGAGGGTGCCAGATACAGGTCAGACATCGCAGCACAAGCCACGGCAGCGGCGGTAATGGGTTGAAACGACCACATTGATCCCTAGATACTCAAGACCCGAAATGTCTCGGATATGGTCCGAGGATCATATGTTCGACCTTTGGCTGAAGGTCGAGATCGCGGCTTGCGAAGCATGGGCCGACCTCGAAGTCATCTCCCCTAATGAACTTGAGAAGATCCGAAAAGCGAGCTTCTCACGTGCCGAGTACGACCGGAATTTCGAGGAAACCCGGCACGACATAGTCTCGTTTACTCGCTCCGTCACGACAAGCCTCGGCGAGGAAGGGCGATGGGTCCACCACGGCCTCACCTCGAACGACGTCAAAGACACGGCCCTGAGCATGCAGATGGCCGCGGCCACCGATCTCATCGTCAACGATATCGACGCGCTGACTGCAACTTTGCAAACCAGGGCAATCGAGTTCAAACACACACTTTGCATGGGCAGATCACACGGCATCCATGCAGAGCCTATGAGCTTCGGACTCAAACTCGCTCTATGGTGGTCCGAGATGCAGCGCAACCGTGATCGCTTGGCAGCCATGCGCGACAGGGTGTCCGTGGGAATGCTCTCGGGCCCAGTCGGCACCTTCGCCGGAATACCGCCTCAAATCGAAGAGACGGTCTGTGCAAAGTTGGGACTTACGCCAGCTGAAGTCTCGAACCAGGTAATCCAGCGCGACCGCCATGCCGAATTCCTCCAGACATTCGCACTCCTAGCGGCATCGCTCGAAAAAATCGCCACCGAGATCCGCAGTCTTCAACGAACCGAAATCGGCGAAGTCGAAGAGCCCTTCGGAGAGCCTGGCTACGTCAGCAAAGGCTCATCCTCGATGCCGCACAAGCGCAATCCGGAACTCTCGGAGCGTGTCTGCGGCCTCGCTCGCGTTATAAGAGCCAACGCCATCGTCGGGCTCGAAAACGTGGCACTGTGGCACGAGCGCGACATCTCCCACTCGTCTGCAGAGCGGGTCGTGTTGATAGACTCTTCGTTGGCCCTCGACTACACGTTGGATCTAGTCAACGGTGTCATCGGCGGTATGAAGGTCAAACCAGAGCGCATGATGCGCAACATGGAACTAACCCACGGTTTGGTCTTCTCGCCTCGGGTGATGCTGGCGCTGGTCGAGGAGGGCGTCGAACGGAACGCAGCGTACGATGCGGTCCAACGGTCCGCCATGCAAGCTCTAGAGACGCAATCCCAGTTCCGCGACATCGTTGCCGAAGAGCAACTCATTGCTGATCACCTGAGCGACGAACGTCTCGACGAACTCTTCGACTACTCCTTCTTCATCAGCGAAGTCGACTACATCTTCGCTAGATCGGGACTCGAATCCGCGGCATGAACCTAGACGCCGTGATGACCACCGACCTTCCTGGGTTGATCCACCGAGCGAAGGTACGAGACACCTACAGGGTTGCTCCCGGCACGCTGTTGATGGTCGCCACAGACCGTATCTCGGCGTTCGACGTCATCATGAACGACCCGGTCCCGCACAAGGGAGTGCTTCTCGCCCAGATGTCGGCGCACTGGTTTAGGAATGTCATCGGCGACGTAGTTCCCAATCACATGATCGCTATGGCCGATGACGTTAGCAGCATGAGTGACGTGCCGATCGAAGGCGCATTGAAATATCTGCCCGATGCATGGCGCAACAGATCGATGGTCATCAAAGAGGCGCAGCGCATCGACATGGAGTGTGTCGTCCGGGGATACATCGCCGGATCTGGATGGGCCGAATACGAAACCAACGGCACGCTCAATAACGCTCGATTGCCCTCAGGGTTGCTAAAAGCCGAACGATTCGAGGAACCTGTATTCACCCCTTCCACTAAACCTTCGGAGGGCCACGACGAACCGCTTTCGGAAGCGGAAGCGATCTCGCTCGTCGGCCGCGATCTCCACTCGCAACTTCGAGACGTCTCAATCGAGGTCTACCTGCGTGCCCGCGACTATGCCGCCGCCCGGGGCATGATACTGGTCGACACCAAGTTTGAGTTCGGATTCGTCGATGGCGAATTGACCCTGATCGACGAGGTCTTGACTCCCGATTCAAGTCGCTTTTGGGACATTGACGAGTGGACTCCTGGCATCTTTCCCCCGCCGTTCGACAAGCAATACTTGCGTGAGTGGCTGCTTCAATCCGACTGGAATAGGGAACCCCCACCCCCTAAAGTGCCGGCCGAAGTGCTGGATATGACCCGAACCCGATACATATCCGCTTTCGAGCGATTGACCGATCGTAGCTTCCAAGAAGTCTTAACGGCGTGAGCTCATTCAATCCGTTGAATAGAATGATTACCTATGTCGAACAGCGCTTCGTCCGATAGCAGAGTCGCAACAACCCGCCCCGAACATCGGCGCGGAATGACCCGTTCCCAGATTCGAGAAGAACGGCGAAGACGGAGCCACAGAAGGCAGCGACGGAAACGTACTGTTTTGATCGCATTCGGCAGCGTTTTCGCAGTCATCATCATCTTTGCGCTCGTATTCCAGCAAGGGTTCGTCTCACAGGAACAGCCTCTCGGCGGCGAACGTGGCAACTACAACCCAGGTGGTCCTGCCCCCGAAGACCCCGATGATGGCCGCGCCCACATATTTGAGGGCGTGGCGCCCGAGACTCCGTACAGCGTTTTTCCGCCTACTTCAGGCCCCCACTGGAATACTCTGGGTAACGCGGTAACGGACTTCGAGGCCGCTCCTACTGGATGGGGGCCTTATGATCGGTTCTTGCCCGACCAGGTCTTGATCCACAACTTGGAGCACGGCGGTATCGGTATGCACTTCGATCCCACCAAGTGCGCCCAAGATCAGTGTGCAGAATTCGTCGACCAACTCTCCGAAATCGCCAGGGACTGGACTGAAGACGACACTTATCGAGGCTTCGTCATCTCTCCGTATCCCAACATGGATACTCCAATCACCATCACCGCATGGAGACACCACCTTGCTTTCGATGATGTCGACACGCCACGCATCATCGAATTCATCGACGCATACTACGATCGTGGATTTGAACCCCAAGTCGCAGGCATGACATCGAATCGGTAGGCGATGAGTTCCACCTACCGGGCTGACATACGGGTCACGTTTAAACCTACAGTCAACGACCCTCAATCGGAGACCATCACTCGCGCTCTCGGACGGCTCGGTTTCGGCGGCATCGAGAATCTCAGCGCCGGCAAGTTCTTCGATGTAACGCTCCAAGCAGATGATCAGGCTTCAGCCGAGAAACAGATCGATGCGATGTGCGAGAAGCTACTCGCCAACCCGGTGATTGAGCGTTACCTCTACGACATCTCCAAAGTCGAGTAGTCGTTAGAGAATAGAACGGCGCAGACGCCCTTACTCGGTTAACGTGCCTTTGGTGCTTGGCACGGCTGAGGATGCACGCTCGTCGATCGAGGCAGCCTCCCGCAAAGCGCGGGCAAACGCCTTAAAAGCCGACTCGATTACGTGATGTTCGTTCGAGCCTCGAACGACTTGGAGGTGCAAGTTGAATCGACCCTCTATTGACATCGACTCAAAGAAGTGCCGTGCCATATCGATCGAAAATTCACCGGAGTTCGAGGTCGATCCCATATCCACAACCGGATAGCCCCGACCGCTCAAATCGAGGGCCACGGAAGTAAGAGCCTCGTCGAGCGGAACCGACTTGCTCGACATTCGCAATATACCGACTCGGTCTCCGAGAGCCTGAGAAATGCACCGGCCCAACACAATGGCGGTGTCCTCAATAGTGTGGTGCGACCCCGTTTCGATATCCCCATCAGCCGTTACCGAGAGATCCATCATCGAGTGCTTCGCTAATGCGTTCAGCATGTGGTTCATAAATCCGATGGGAGACTGGATTTCAGAACTGCCTTGCCCGTCCAAATCGAGACGAATCTTTACCTTCGTCTCGCCCGTCTCGCGGTTCATTTCAGCTATTCGGTCCATCTCTTCAATCGCTACCTACTGAGGAATGCCACGACTGAGATTCTAAATTTGAGCGGCGTTGCCCTCATAGCATCGCATCCGCGATCAGTTGCGAAATGAAAGCGGCGATCAGAGGTTGAACACCTCGAACGCCACTGCGTAATCACATCCGAAATCCATCCCAACAGCGTTGGCACCCATCGTGAGAAACGTTTCGGGATCGAAGTCTCGTCCCAATCCCTTTATGTATAGATCATGCTTTTGCAGCGACTCGACACCTTTATAAATGTGATCTCCCACATCGACCGCGTGAGTCGCTCCGGGAGATGCGCCGACCAGAACCTTCTTGACGCCGTTCCAGGGCTCGAGTCCCTCTTCGCTCAGCTCAGTGAAGATCCAGCGATTCCCTGCGTCTCGGCTGGCGTCAAGAGCAGCCAACCCGACGGCCCGATGGTCGGATTGATTTGTGCCTCCGCCTCGAAAGCGCATCTCGAAGTTCATCGTGATGACGACATCGGGCTTGTTCCTCCGTATCGATCGGCAAATGTCACGCCGCAACGCCAACCCGTACTCGACCATTCCGTCGGCGCAATCGAGGAATTCGACCGTATCCACACCAACCACCTTTGCGCTGTCGATCTCTTCCTGAGTGCGGACCCTACGAGTTTCGTCAGGGTGCATCGAATCGATGCCTGCCTCACCACGAGTAGCCAGAAGATAGACGAACTCCTTACCCTCCGAAGTCCACTTCGAGATCGCGCTCGCTACTCCGTACTCCAGGTCGTCTGGATGAGCCACCACCGCCAAGCCCTTCTCCCAATTTTCATCCAGTGGTTCGTACTTCAATTCAGTCATTCTGAACAGCCTTTCAAGGGTTAAGTTTCGATACTATTCGACATCCCATATTCACGGCAGGTGTCTTTACGAAACGAGTTCGCGCAGCGCGGCCAACACAATTTCGTTTTGCGCCGGCGTCCCCACGCTGAGTCTTATGCTCCGTTCAAGCCTTGGCGAACTGAACTGGCGTGCGAAGATCCCTCGTTGCGCCAAGAAACCGTAAGCCTCGTCGCCCGAAAAACCGTCGAATTTAAGCAGAAGGAAATTGGCATCTGAAGGTGAGTAGGTTATGCCATCAATCTCGTCGATCGCTTGCTCCAACTTCTTGCGTTCTGACAACAGGATTCGAATCCGATCGCCCAATGGATCCAGGTTGTCCAGCGCGGCCAGGGCGGCCGCCTCAGCTGCAATATTCACGTTGTAGGGCTGCTTGATCGTCATCAGGTGGCTGATGATCAGTTCTGACCCGATCGCGTATCCAATTCGCAGTCCCGCGATGCCTGCCCACTTACTGAACGAACGGAGAATCACCAGATTTTCGTACTCGTCCAATAAGTCCGCAAGGGTCTCGCCGCAGAACTCGTAATACGTTTCATCTACCACCAAGACCACACCAGTCGCCAAGATCGCCCGCGCTTGATCCTCAGGCATCGAGTTACCAGTCGGGTTGTTCGGAGAAGCGACGAACAGGATCTTCGCCGAATTCGCCTCGATGGCGGTTATGGTGGCCTCCGTGTCGATCTCCCAATCGTCTGCGCGGTCCACTGCAACCAATTGTGCTTCGGCGATGCGCGCGCAGAACTCGTACATCCCGAACGTCGGAGGACAGTCGATGATCGTCTCGCCCGGTTCGATGAAGAGCGTCGTGAGCAGTTCGATGATCTCGTCACTGCCCGATCCGGCGATGATCTGCTCAGGCGGGCGACCCGTGTACTCGCTCAAAGCTTGGCGGATTCGAACCAAGTCTTGATCCGGATACTCATGAATCGGCAGGTCGCTCAGGGCGGCGGTTAACTCAGGCAGAGGTTCGTAGGGGTTCTCATTCGCATTGAGCCTAATCACCTGGTCAGGTGAGATACCTGCCGACGAAGCGAGATGATCCGAGTGAGCTGCGCCGACGTAACCCTCGGGCTGGACCAAATGCGCCCGCATCATTTCTCTGAGATCACGCATGCCTTCATTTCACTTCCGTAATAAAGATGTCATTCGCCAAGTATCGCCCGACGCCGAATGGATGCTGCATTCGCATGGCCATCTAACTCTTCCAAAGTAGCAAGATTGGCGGCGTGTACGGACAACTCTAGGAACGTCTCTTCATCCATATCAAGAAATGGCGTAACCCTCACGAAGTCTCTCACCGAGAGGGCCGAAGCCCACCTTGCCGAGCCGCCCGTAGGCATCACGTGGCTGGGACCCGCTACGTAGTCCGCCATCACTTCTCCTGATCGCTCGCCGACAAAGATGCCTCCGGCATTGCGGACTTCGCCAATGACATCTTCTGCTCCCTCGAATGCCAAACAAAGGTGCTCGGGAGCGAATGCCTCCGCAACCTTCAGCGCTTCTTTAACACTGCTGACGATGATAGCCATGCCCCGCCCTCTCAATGCTGCTCCGGCCACCGTTGACCTTGGCAGGTCTCTCAGCTGGTCTTCGAGTGCAACCTCAACCGCATTTGCTGCATGTGTCGACATCGAGACGAGCACAGGTGCTGCCAACGGGTCGTGTTCAGCCTGCGCCAACAAGTCGGCCGCCGCGAACTCCGGGTCCGATGTGTCGTCGACGATAACCATCGTCTCCGTCGGGCCGTATATTCCGTCTATGCCCACCTTGCCGTAAACCCGCTGCTTGGCGCGTGTAACCCAGATGCTTCCCGGGCCGCAAATCATATAAACTTTGGGTATCGTTTCCGTGCCGACTGCCATTGCGGCCACGGCTTGCGCGCCGCCCACTCTGAAGACCCGATCCACGCCCGAAATATCGCACGCCGCGAGTACAGCCGGGTGAGGCAGACCATTCGACTCGGGCGGAGTAGCCACATAAACCTTGGGAACGCCAGCAACTTTGGCCGGTACCGCGGTCATAATCACCGTCGATGCCAGAGGCGCCGTCCCTCCGGGCACGCAACAACCCACTGAGTTAACCGGGTGCACCACTTCGCCGTATCCCTTGCCGTCGTCACGCCAAGACATCGGCAATCCGCGCTTCTGAAACTCCCAAACTCTCTCAGCCGCCTTCTCCAAAGCCGTTACAGACGAGGGATCAAGTTGCCGCTTGGCAGCCTTCACTACATCGACGGACACCTCGAGATCGTCGATCGCAACGCCATCCAACGCCTCGGTCATTCTCCGTACGAACCCGTCACCCCCGCTTTCGACGTCTGCGATGACTTTGTCTGCAAACCTCTCGGCCGTCATCAACTCGCTGTAGATACCGCCGCCGTCCGTTAACGGAGTCTCATCCCCAAATCCTGTATCTCGAGATTCAAACGCCGCCAGCGCTTCATCAACCCCGTAGACGCGTCTCAACACGTCGGGTCGCCTCGACGATACTGCCCTAGGTTTTCAACCAGGCGGGAGTGCAATTCGCACTCTTCCCGATAGAGAAACTCCAAGTCCGTAACCGCTGTACCCGCACCGCCCAACGACCTCAAGCGATCTACCACGCGGGAGACGTCAGACCGTTTTGCAACGATCTGCACTGAAAACCAGCTGTGACCGTCCTCCGTGAAGACCCGTGAAACGGTCGGTCCTGCCATTCCCGCAAGATCAGGCGCCGCGAGTACCATCTCGGCGATTTCACCCTCCGACTCGCCCGCCACGTTCGCCGTGACCCGGCTGTAAGTCCTCGACCGGAGCCTGGCCTCGATCCGTTCCAGAAGTTGGCGCGTCAATGCAAGTTTCGATTCTGATTCCGCAAGTAGCCGGGCGTTGCCGATCATGATGGACTGCGACTCGATGATGTTGCCGTCTAACAATGGCCGGAGATTGTTTTCTGTGAGCGTATTGCCGGTGTCGGAGATGTCGGCGATTATGTCGGCGTAACCGATCCAGGGGACTGCTTCGAGGGCTCCGTTTATGTCTACAACCGAGAAAAACGTTACTCCGTTGCGATTTAGGTAACGCCGCAGCAAACGAGGATATTTCGTGGCGATTCGCAGGTCTTGACCTCTCTCGTGGAACTCAATCGCTATGTCCGCCAAGTCGTAGACCGTCGTCACATCCACCCATGCCTCCGGCACCGCGATCACCAACCTAGCCCTGCCGAACTTCAAGTCCGGAGCAACCACGAGCGTGTCGCCATCCTCAAGGCGAGACTCCAAATATCGGTCAAGCCCGACGATCCCTAGCTCGGCGTTGCCGCTGTCGATAATCCTAGTGATATCCGACTGACGCTGAAATATCACGTCCACGCCGGGTATCGACGGAATTGTCGCTGTGTACCGGCGACTATTCACTCTGCTGACAGCAGCGTCCGACTCGGCGAGAAGTCTTCCGGTGCCCTCATACAGAGCGCCGGTAGATGGGATAGCGATTCTGAGCCGATCCGTCACAGGTCCACGCTCTCCGTCTGCCTTGCGTCACCAACGTAAACAATCTTGGATGCGCCCAGCGCATCTGCCGTGGCCCTGGCCTCGGTCGTTGCCTCGAACAACGTGAATGCGTTGAAGCCTCTTTCGCGGAAATCTGCAGCCACCTCGGCAACGCTTTGAGCACCTGCACCGGGTTTAGGTGCAACGAGGACGAGACGGTCGTTATCCGCGTGGGCGCGAGCCGAATCAATTGGCGGGAGCATTGCATCGAGGTTCAAAGCAAAACCCAACGCAGGGATCTCTTCCATGGAGCCCAACGCGGTCGCCAATCGGTCGTACCTCCCGCCGCCTCCCCATCGCTCGGAACTCGAATCCGTTATTGACGAAACTTCGAAGATCATACCGGTGTAGTACGCAAAACCAGTGGCCAAGCCAACATTGACCGTCAAGCTGTCCCCCTCAACGCCTTCGTCCAACGCGGCAGCCACAACGTCCCCCAAGTTATCGAGCTCTGCCAAATGTCCGATCCCAAACTCGCCCGTCGCCGACGCGATTCGCTTTAAGACATCATCAGGTTCGCCGGAGATCCTTGCCAAGGTCGAAACAAGCCTAAACGCGTCTGTAAACGCACTGGCATCGTGCGGCTCGTCTAGCTTTTTCTTGAGTCGATCAACAATCTCAGCGGCCGACCGTGATGTTTGATCGCTTTGATAGGGAAGATCTACGCCGCCAGAAACTAATCGGCGCAAGAACTCCCCTTCTGGGCCTGCATCACCAGAATCCGGCTCGTCCGTCAAGAGCCCAAGGGTTTTCGCCTCCGCTTCGATAGCGGATTGTTCCGACTTCCCGTTACTCAATTCCCCAACCCTATTGGCGAGAAACAGCTGCGCCCTGCCCGACAGTCCGAGTCGACCGAGTATCGACCAAATCAGTCCGACGTGACCGATCCGAACTGAAACGGAGTTCTTGACGAATCTTTTCGCCCCTCCGTACGCCATCGCCACGACTTCGCCATCTGCCGCTGGGTGCGACGACCCGATAAGCTCCGCGCCCACCTGCGTAAATTGGCGGCGGCTCGGAACCAGCTTCGGAGGCGCATCGTACGGTCGTTCGGAATATCTGACGATCGGGGCAGCGTATTGATACCGTTGCGGCCAGACCGAGATCTGGTTCTCCAGCGCGTATCGGATGACCGGCGAGGTCATCTCTGGGCGCACGCTGATACTGCTGCCATCCGGCGAAGTAAAGTCGAACAGTTGGCTTGAGAGCAATCCCCCCGACATCCGCAGAAACAGCTCAGTCTGTTCGATCAACGGCGTCTCGATGGGCACATATCCACGACTACCGAATTCGGATCGCAAAGTTTGAGTCGCCGACTCGATCCGCATCAACTCTGCTCCCGCTCGATCTTCAAACCCAGGGGCGCGCCCGATTTTGCCGCTATTCTTCATGGAACGAGTTTGGTGGTCGGTACAAAAAACTATTCAGAGCGATTAGGTTCTGAAAGTGAACCATTTGCGTTAAACGCTCGGATTACGATTCTAATAGGCCGTCATCTATATCGATCTCCAACCACAACAAGGTTCCTTGTCAATTCCTGAAGAATCATGACGTAATAATTGGGGAACACGATGCGTGTCGCGATATTGTTCAATTGACCGGAAAATGAGATGGCAGTAGCAGCAGACCCAGCTGAAACAACCGTTCTGCTGATCGAAGACGATCCCAACGTCTCTCAATTGGTGCGTCTCTATCTGTCCCACGACGGGTATTCGGTGCTCGACGCGGCAGATGGTCATACTGGCCTCGAGCTCGCAAAAGCAGCCAATCCGGCGCTCATTCTGCTCGATCTGAACCTGCCTGGCATCGACGGCGTAACTGTCTGCAACGAAATCAGGAAATATTCGGATGTCCCCATCATCATGGTCACTGCGCGGGTCGATGAGGAGGAGAGACTCGAAGGGTTGGACGTGGGAGCAGACGACTACGTAACGAAGCCTTTCAGTCCGCGTGAATTGATGGCACGCATCCGTGCCGTGTTGAGGCGAACCAAGCGGGAGACGGTTCTTCGAGAAGAATCCGGTGGGGAAATCGCCGTCGGTCGTTACACAGTCGATCTTGAAGCCCGCACTGCGACCGTCGCCGGCGCCGAATTGAGACTCACGCCGACAGAATACCGTCTTCTCATCTACTTCCTGAATTCTCACCGGCGGACGGTTAGCCGAGACCAAATCATCAACGGAGCCATCGGATACTCGTTCGAGGGATTCGATCGCACCGTCGACACTCACATCTCGAACCTCCGCCGCAAGCTCGAAAAAGCAAACGGTGGCGAACGTCATCTAAAAACCGTTTACGGGGTTGGATACCGATTTGAATCTACCTGAGTGGACACAAGGCTTGCAGTTCCGGCTAACGGTCGGTGTTGCGACGTTGCTAACACTGATGCTGTTGGTCGTCAGCGCGTCAGCGGCATACTCCACGCGGGCCGCCATCGACGCCCACGAGGAAGAGTTGGAGTTATTCACCGAGGAACGTACCCGCAGGCTCATTCAAGACGTCTACAGCACCGACAACGACATGATGCACGTGCAGTACTCGCTCCAGCAGGTGGGCAGAATGTTCCAAATGCGGTTGGCAATCGTCAACGAGGACGGTTTCGTCGTCGCGGATTCCCATCAGGCGCCGATCACAGCTGAAGGCAAGTACGACAAAGAAGGGAAACGATTCAGCGACTTTTCTTCGTTCCGCATTTCACCTCTGCTGTTAGATGAAGCAACGGTCGGAAAGCTCTTGATTTCGCCCAAAGGCATTGAAGACATTCCGGCGTGGATTTTGAACAAAGACATGCATGGCACCGAGATACGGCCATCTCGTCCGTTCCGGCTGTCAATCGACGCCACACCCTCAGCAGAGCAGATAGCGGGTCTCAATTCATTCCGAGACTCCCCGGTCTTTGAGATCCTCGACGAGGCGTTGGGAGACCTTGCGGTCGAACCTCAATTGAGCGCGTTAGAAGAGTCGTTCCAGAGGTCGCTTTTGATCGCCGGGATCGCAGGTGGGATCGCCGGCATACTGATCGTGGCCCTATTCACTCGAAGCATGCTTTCGCCTATCCACAAACTCTCTGCAGCCGCGACCGAGCTTGGCAAGGGCGAATTCGACCACCGCGTCGATGAAGACCGGAAAGACGAATTAGGACAGCTAGCTAGCACATTCAACGCGATGGCTACTCAGCTGCAAGACGCCGAGACGAACCGAAGACGCTTAACCGCGGACATTGCTCACGAGCTCCGAACGCCACTGACCAACATTCGTGGCTACCTCGAAGCCATCAAGGATGGAATCGTCGATCCAGACGATGAGGCAATAAAAACGCTGCACAAAGAGACGATCCATCTAACTGCCTTGGTCGACGATCTGCGGCTGTTGGCGATCGCCGATGCTGGTGCGCTGCACTTGGACCTGGAGACCGACCGCCTCGACACCTATGTCGAAGCGGCGGTCGATCCGTTCCGACCTAGAGCACTCGAACAAGGGGTCTCTCTCGAATATGAAGACGACGATTCCGACCCGCTTGTGGACTTCGATCACACGAGAATGTCGCAAATCATAGGCAACCTTATCGAAAACGCTCTAACGCATACAGACGCCGGCGGCACGGTGAGCGTACGTATTGAGTCTTCCCCCGACCACCGCACTGTGCAACTAGTAGTCTCCGACGACGGATGCGGAATAGCCGAGGAAGACGCACAGAAGATCTTCGACCAATTCTTCAAGGCCGATGTTTCAAGAGCGCGATCAGCGGGCGGGGGGCTTGGCCTAACGATCGTCAAGCGTCTCGTCGAGGCGCATAATGGTGAAATAAGCGTCGAGAGCGTTCTGGGCGAAGGGTCGACATTTACGGTGGTTCTGCCCGCCACAGATCGTTAATCACATTTCGGTGCACAAGATAGCCGAAACTTCACGCCAAACGTGAATCCCATCTATGTGGGCGACGGCGACGACGCATTGCCAAATTGATCTAAGATGCGATCTTCAGACACATTCGATGCGATCGTTATTGGTGGTGGTGCGATTGGGTGTGCGGTTTCATTGGAACTCAGCCGACGCGGACTGTCAGTGGCGGTGGTCGAACGCGATTCTGTTGCAGGCAACGCATCAGGATTCGCGTGGGGAGGCTTGTCCGCGAATTTCGGAGCCGGCGTACCGGGCCCGATGCTCAAGCACTACAAGCGGGCCATCGAGATGCATCTAAGCATCAACGACGAACTCAATGACACCACGACTCACGATTGGGAACTGAAGCCTGTCCAATCTATGTCACTTGCCTACGATGAACCGGACCTGGAGGCGATCCGAAACGATGTCAAATGGATGCAGTCGGAGGGTTTCAATGCTGAAGTGATATCCGGCGAAGAGGCTGTGCGATTGGAGCCAGCGATCGCCGATGGCGTTCTCGGGGCATCGCTTCTGGACTGCCAATGGGAACTCGATTCTCTTAGCTACTCTTTGGCTCTCGCCGAGGAGTCTCGTAGACGCGGAACCGTCTTCACGGATGGGGTGGTCGGAGAGGTTTGTTTCGCTGGTTCGAAGGCGACCGGCGTCCGATTACGGAGCGATGCTGAATTAGCCGCTCCCATCGTTGTCGCCGCAACAGGACCGTGGGCGTCTGAGATCGGAGGGGTGCCCGACTTGCCGATCCGCCCAATAAAAGGTGAAATCCTTCGATTGGAGCGTGAAGGAAACGATCTCAAATACAGAGTCGGTTGCTATGGACGCAATGTAGGGCGCAAACCGGACGGGTCCGTGTGGGCCGGGACTTATGAGTGGGAGCGGGGGTTCGACAGAGGTACGACGAAGGAGGGTATGAACCACATCATGGATGGTGTGAACAAATATCTGCCTTCTCTCGCAACGGCTCCGTTGCAAAGGGCGACGGCGTGTTTGAGACCCGTTTCGAGCGATGGCATGCCTATAGTGGGTGCCGTTGGCGGTGCGGACGGCCTGTTCGTCGCAAACGGAGCTGGCAAGAAAGGGATACTTTTGTCGCCTCTAATGGCGGAGATAATCGCCGATGTCGCAATTGATTCCACCGACCCTCCAATCGCGATGGACCCCGCTCGATTTCACATAGGCATATGAGTTCGGATTTTGGTTGGAATTCGTAACTTAAAGTTGATCGCTGGTATATTTGTTGCGCAAGAGGACTCATTTAAGTGGTGAATAGCAACATGTCGGACACAGACGTAAGTACAGGCAAAATGGGCACATCCGAACGCATGAGTGGATACTACTCGTACCGTTACGGGGATTCCTTCGAAGACAAGAAGAACCGAAAAAAGATCGTCAACTCCAGGGTTCCCGAAGATCCCCAGAATCTCGACTCTGAGGAGCGTAAGGAGAGCTTTCGGAATGGTTTGTACCCGTACAGACGAAAGATCGCTCTCTCTTCGTACTATGACAACAAATTCCCGCTTCAGATCGAACTGGTGAAGATGCAGAACTGGGTTCGCGCGACCGGCCAAAAGGTAGTGATCGTCTGCGAAGGGCGTGACGCGGCAGGAAAGGGCGGCACCATCAGGCGCTTCATGGAGCACCTAAACCCAAGAGGTGCAAGCGTCGTTGCGCTTGAAAAACCGACGGAAGAGGAGCAGGGGCAGTGGTACTTCCAACGCTACGTGCGTCACATGCCTACCGCCGGCGAAATCGCTCTGTTCGACAGGTCTTGGTACAACCGCGCCGGCGTGGAGCGGGTGATGGGCTTTTGCACCAACGAAGAGTATGAGCATTTCCTGCGCGAGACTCCGCTCTTGGAGAGGATGTGGGTCGAAAGCGGAATCCGATTGATAAAGCTCTACTTCTCCGTTAGCCAGAGAGAACAGGCACGCCGATTCAAACGCCGACAGAAAGATCCTTTAAAGCAGTGGAAGATGAGCCCGATCGACTTGGCTTCAAGAGATCGATGGGATGACTACACGGTAGCTAAAGAGACCATGTTTTACCACACCCACACCGAAGGGGCGCCATGGTACCTGGTCAAGTCAGACGACAAAATGCGCGCACGGATAAACACTATGCGTCATGTGCTCAACCTGCTTCCCTACGACGACAAAGATGACACGGTCGTCTACCCGGCGGACCCTTGGCTTATCGCAAGTGCTTCTGAAGTCTGGAAGATCAAGCCCCAAGACGAAAAGTTGGCGCTTCTCAACGGCACCTCAGTCAGTCCTGAAACCGCTCCCGTCGGAGCATAAAGACTCGACAGCCCAATCAGGTGAATCGTCGCGGCTTCATTGAGCGGTGAACCCGCCGTCGATGACCAAACAAGCTCCGGTCACGAATGACGCTTCGTCGGATGCCAAAAATAGTGCCGCTCTGGCGATCTCTATGGGCTCCGCAAATCTACCCATCGGGTGCAAGCCGACAATTCGTTCGTACATCTCCGGGTTTTCGCTCGTTCCCCGCGTCATGTCGGTGTGAGTGAAGCCTGGGCACACTGCGTTGACTCGAATGTTCGATTTCGCCAGACCCAACGCCATGTCCCGCGTCATGTTCACGACTCCGCCCTTTGAGTGAGGGTAGGGATGGAATCCGTCTGTTACGAAGTCTGGATAACCTATCAATCCGCGTATCGAAGCCAAGTGCACGATCGCGCCACTGCCCTGCTCTTTCATGTGCCCGGCAGCTTGGCGGGCCATCAACATAGAGCCTTTCAAGTTAACGTCGATCACAAAATCCCAGATCTCTTCGAAAGTTGCATCATCTGGGGCAGATCGGGGTGACACTCCAGCGCTGTTAACCAATATGTCCACCGAACCCAGCTTCTCGACGGTCTCATTCACGACACTCCCGCATTGGTCGTTGTCTGTTACATCCAATTGCATCGCGATGCTCGTGCCACCTTTGCTCTCTATTCGAGAAGCGACTTCTCGAGCCGCTTCTAGATTGAGGTCGCCAATCGAAACGCCGGCGCCCTCATCCGAAAACAGCTCGGCGCAGGCAGCCCCGATTCCAGAGCCACCGCCGGTTATCAGCGCGGACTTGCCTTGGAGTCGACCTGTCATTTCGCGGTGTAGCCCCCATCAACCGGCAAAAGAGAACCTGTTACAAACGAGGATTCGTCGGACGCGAGGTAGAGCGCGGCGTAAGCGATCTCCATGGGTTCTCCCAACCGACCCATCGGATGCAGCGATTCGAGGTGCAACCTCATATCCGCATCGTCGGTGAGCGACTTTGTCAGGTTTGTGTATGTAAACCCAGGACACAGTGCATTTACGCGAATTCCAGACTTCGCCAGCGCCACACCCATGTCGCGCGTCATCTGTACCACTCCACCTTTCGAGTGAGGATATGGGTTGAATCCGTCGCTAAACCCTTCTGCGTAACCTACAAGTCCAATGATCGAAGCAAGATTGACGATTGAACCATAAGCTGTCGTCTTCATGTGCTGAACAGCAGCGTGCGACATCATCATGCTGCCTTTGAGATTCACATCGATTACCCAATCCCAGCGCTGCTCCATATCCCACTCCGCCGGCGCCTTCCGAGGAGTGACTCCCGCGCTATTCACCAAAACATGTAGATCGCCAAAACGCTCCACGGCGTCTCGTACTAAAGCTACGCACTGGTCTCGCTTCGTCACGTCGACCGACAGCGCCAGGGCCTCACCCCCAGAACCTCTTACCCTCTCGGCCACCTCTTCCGCGTCCTGCGATTCCAGGTCCGCAACCACGACTCGTGCGCCTTCTTTGGAGAATAGTTCAGCGCATGCAGAGCCGATGCCTGAACCTCCGCCAGTAATCAGAGCTGTTTTGCCTTCTAGCCTCAATTTTTCGTGACGTATATGTGTGCTCGGAAGTTAAAATCACATCGTCGCGGCAGTGCGCTCCGACTGACGAAGGTAATGTTACGCCAATCGCAATCCCGTTGATTCCCAATGACCCAGACCGCACGAAGGCAGAGACGCCGAGCAACTGAGACCGTTGACGTTGGTGACGAGGTCGTTTCCGACGCGGAGGGCGGCGTCGATCCAACAGTTTCGGCATTAGATTTTGCCCATCCGCTGAGACGGGTTTACGCCTTTCTCATAGATGTCGGCGTCTTGATGATGGTAATCTTTATGGTCGCCCCAGTGGCCGGCGGCCGCGTGTTCAGCCCCGAAGCGGCCGTAGTTGACGTCTTCGTCTTTCTCGGGTATTTCGTAGTTCCAACCGGCTTATTCGGAAGAACCCCCGGCAAGTGGGTGGCAGGCATCTCCGTCGTCGATGACGAGGGCGTGAAACCCGGCGTCGCCGTCGCGATCCCCAGAGAGATGGTGGGAAGATTCGTCGCCACTATTTCGGTAGGAGTGGGTCTGGCTTGGATCCTGTTCGATCCCCAAAGACAAGGTTGGCACGACAAGATCGCTGGAACCTACGTGATCAATACCCCCAACAGCGGCGGCCCTGGCTTCGTCTCACGGTTTTTCTTCCCGGACGAGAAAAGTGGCGACGAAAAATCGAGGACGAACAAGACCCAGCGGCACTCTGGCCGTCCTGCCGAACGCCAAAAGCGGTGGCGCAGGGGCAAGAGTCGATGATGAATACCCCCTAGATTAGAGTGATCGACGAAAATCTCGTTGGAGGCGCACATATGGCGATATCGAAGACAGCCAGAATCCAGATGCAGGAGAGTTCTTGGATTCGCCGGATGTTCGAAGAAGGGTTGGAGCTGAGGCGAATTCACGGGGCCGAAAACGTGTTCGATCTCTCGCTCGGGAATCCCTTGCTAGAGCCCCCTATCGAGTTTAAGCGGGCGCTCCGTGAAATCGCAGAAGAACCCGACGCCGGATGGCATCGTTACATGCCCAATGGCGGCTTCCTTGAGACTCGTGCGGCCGTCGCTGAGGCGCTCTCATCCGAGAGTGGAATCAATTTCGAAGCCACCGAAATCCTGATGACCGTCGGGGCCGCCGGGGCCATCAACGTGGCGTTGCGATCATTGCTCGACCCAGGCGACGAGGTGATCATCATCGCCCCGTACTTCGCCGAGTACATCTTCTACATCCAACACGCAAACGGAGTTGTACGAGAGGCACAATCGAGACCGGACTTCATGCCTGACTTCGATTCCATCGCCGGGCTTCTCAACGAACGAACCAAAGCGATCATCATCAATTCACCCAACAACCCATCGGGAGTGATCTACTCAGAGAGCACGATTGCCGAATTAGGTCGAACCCTCAGGCGTGCCGAGGACAGATACGGTTCAGAGATATACATCATCTCCGACGAGCCTTACCGGAAACTGATCTATACGGACCAGTCGTACCCCTTCGTATTCCACCAGCATCCTAGGACCATCGTCGCGACGTCGCACTCAAAAGACTTGGGCCTGGCTGGGGAACGAATCGGCTATCTCGCAGTGAATCCGGACGACGCTGGCAAGGCAGACCTACTCGACGCAGCCAACTTCATGATTCGCACTCTAGGCTTCGTCAACGCGCCGGCGATCATGCAACGCGTAGTTTCGAAGCTCCAAGGTTCGAGCGTGGACATCGATGAGTATCGTCGGAAGCGCGACTTCATTCACTCGAATCTGACCCGCATCGGCTACCCATGTCAGCTGCCAGACGGCGGGTTCTATCTCTTCCCCAAATCTCCGTTGGAAGACGACCAAGCCTTCATCGAACTGCTGAAGAGCAAACTTGTGCTGGTGGTGCCGGGGATCGGCTTCGGAATGGGCGGGTACTTCAGAATCTCTTACTGTGTTGAGGATGCAGTGCTGGAGGGCGCGTTGACGGGTTTCGAGGATGCGTTTAACGAAGCCGCATGATGGATTTAGAATCTCCCTTTATGTCCCATCGTTTTAATGAAACTCCGAAACGAATTCTACTCGCATCGTTGCTGCTAGCCCTCGGCGTTTCGTTGCTGTTGGCGATCAGTTGCGGCGAAGGCGAGGAGGAAGATGCGCCAATCATTCTCCCGACCGCCACACCCGGAGCGATGCCGGCTACGCCAACTGCGACTGTCCTGCAGTCGGAATCGACCGGGGCGCTCCAGGTCGGATTCAATTTCGGGACGCAGGGTCAACCTCAACAAGGCGCCGGCGTCTTGACGCAAGTAGGTAGAGGGACCCGCATCGAAATCAACGTTCGGCCCGGACTCGGAGCTGTCCAACAGGCGAGCATTAGAGAGGGTCAATGCGATTCTGTGGGCAAGTGGATCGATAGCGTCGACCCAGCAATCGGTGGAGTATCAAATTCCGAACTGAAGGAGCTTCACATTCGGGACATCGTCGACGGCAATCACCTGCTTGCCTTATCTCTCCCAGGCGGCACATTCAGCCAAATTGCAACCTGCGCGAACCTACCCGATCTCAGCCACCTGGACTTGCCCGACGAAGCGCCTTAGCCGCTAATCTCTTCGGCCGTTCGGTTAAATCCGCAAAGGCTCTTTGAGCCCAGATCCCGTGACGGGCACGACGACCACGGCGTCGCTTTCTATCGAACCGTTGGAAATCAGCGTTTCGAGGCCCGCAAATGCGGCTGCAGACGTGACCTCACAGAATATCCCTTCCTCCTTGGCTAACCATCGCTGCCACTCGAACATCGCATCATCTGCCACCGCGACCGCTTTACCGTTCGTCGATTTGACGGCTTGGACGGCCTGGGCCGCCCGCGGAGGCGATGCTACCGAGATGCCAGAAGCCGCCGTCGCACGGGCTTCAGTCGGATCCCAGTCAACGTCGTTGAACGCCGCAACCAATGGTTGAACGCCCTCGGACTGAACGCAATGGATACGAGGACTTCGGCCGCCGGAGTAGCCGGCGGCAATGCCGACCAGCAAAGCTCCGTTGCCGGCGGGTGCCACCACATCGGTAACACCAACGTTTTCAAGAGCTTGGATCTCGTGTGCCAAAGCCTTCACACCCTCTGCGAACCACGGACTAAGAGCGTGCGATAGGTGCAACAATCGATTCGACGTCGCGAATTCTTGTGCGGCGTCTGTGGCCGCTTGCCTCGGGCCTTCAATCAGGTGGAGCTCGGCACCGAAAATTCGTATCTGGTCCAGTTTTCCCTGGGCCGCTGACGATGGTGCGAAGATGTGCGCCTTGATTCCCGCGGCAGCAGAGTACGCTGCTACCGAAGCGCCCGCGTTGCCTGACGAGTCTTCGACGATCTCGGTAATGCCCTCCTCTACCGCCGCAGACACCAACATCGCGCTCCCTCGGTCTTTGAACGACCCGGTTGGCGCGCAATACTCGAGCTTTGCCACGATGCCTGCCAACCCCAACGACTTTGCCGTTCGATCCAACGACACCGCCGGAGTATTGCCCTGCCCCAGATTAAGCAAGTTGGCCGGGTAGGCTAACGGTGTCTGCCACGATGTTTCCGAGGGGTCGAGATACCTGACATCGAACAACCCTCCGCAGTCGCAGTAAACGCTCCAAACGCTTGGCACTTTCGAGGGAGTGTTACACATCGAACAGCGAAGTTCGAAGCGGTTTGCTCGCGCTGCCAAAACGGCGTTCGGTGCTGGCATTTTGGATGGCTCTACCGAGAGGTTGCCGAACCGTCTGACGGAAACACCGTCAGCGTGACGCCCGGGCGCGCTTTGCCACCGCCGGCCGCCGCAGCGCCGCCGTCAGAACGCCAGCACGTCGAACCCGTGATGGTTTCGTTTTCGTTGAAAGCGACCATGCACATGCCACCGGCCACGTTGTTCACGACCGCCACATCGTGGCCCAATCTGCGGAGGCCGGCCGCCGCCGAATCGTCGAATCCTTGTTCAAGTTCCACCTCTTGACCCTGGGTCCACATTCTGGGAGCCTCAACCGCTTCTTGAGGCGTCATGCCGTGGTCGATCATGTTCACGATGCCCTGCACCACTGTCGGCCAGATGCGCAATCCGCCTGGCAGACCTAGCGCGAACGCGGGCCGACCATCCTTCGACACGATCACTGGCGCCATGCTGCTGGCCACGCGCTTGAAAGGCTCGATCGAATTCGCCAAAAACGGACGAGGATCGAAATTTGCCATCGTGTTGTCGAGGAGCACGCCCGTGCCCGGCACAACCACCTTCGATCCGAAGATTAGGTTGACGGTCTGCGTGGCCGCAACTACATTCCCATCTCCGTCAGCTGTGGAGACGTGCGAAGTGCTTCGCGATTCGGCGAACGATGGCGGGGGCAACATCGGCATGGCGATGTCTGGCAGGATTCGGGCCCGGAGCTCTTCCGCATGGAACTCGGAGGTGAGCCGGTCGATCGGAATTTCCCTGAACTCAGGATCACCCAAATAGCGATTGCGACTCTCAAAAACCAACTGCATCGCCTCCGCCAACAGGTGCAATGTTCTCGGCTGGCCAAAACCCATATCCCCAATGTTTTCCAGCTCCAACACGTTCAGCAGCTCAACAAGATGCACACCTCCAGCAGACGGCGGCGGCGGCCCGGCAACGTCATACCCCCGATAGTTTCCAACGATCGGCTCTGATCTCCGTGTGCGATACGCTCGGAGATCGTCTTTGGTCAAAATCCCGCCGTTGCTTTGGGAGTACTCGACGATTCGGTCGCCCAGGTCACCCTCGTAGAGATAGTCAGAGCCTTCCAACGCAATACGTCGAAGCGTTTGCGCCAAATCGCGCTGGACCACAAGATCGCCTTCGCTGGGTCCGGTCCCTTCGGGCATGAAAATACGGCTCGACTCGGCGTACCCTCCCAATTGCTCGGCCGACTCATCGACCCGATCGCAGTAGTATCTGCTGGCTCTGAAACCATGTTCAGCGTGGCGGATCGCAGGTTGCATCACATCAGCAAGATCCATGGTTCCGAAGTCTTTTAGGACCTCGCACCAAGCTTTAAGCGAACCCGGGACGCCTGAAGCCAACACCCCGGTGCGATTCAGATCACCCCTAGCGCGCATGTAGTGCGGCCACTGGTCGGCGATCGGCTCGAACATGTCCGACGTCGCCGCGCCGGGGGCTTGAGAGTAGTTGTCGATAGCGACCTGACTGCCGTCGGATAAACGAATATTGATGAACCCGGCACCGTAAATCCCCATCTTCATCGGTTCCACCACCGAGAGAGCGAACAACGTCGCGATCGCAGCATCGATCGCGTTGCCTCCCACGGCCAGCATCTCGGCACCCGCGGCCGACCCCAGCGAGTGGGTTGAAGCAACAACGCCGTCGTATCCGACAACGGGTTTCTTTTCGAGAGTGAAGTCGGTTGACGAGTGTGCTCGCCATCGCAGAGTCGTCAAGCTATCAGAGGGCATTTGAGGTCAGATCTATCCTTGATTTAGCGCGTGGTGACAGGGCTGAAAGACGCCTAAATGCTGATGGTACATCGCCGAAATTCAGAGCCCGCTACGGCACATTTGATTTCCCGCGATAATGGAGTCTTAGACATTGAATTCCAAGCAGTGAAACATTCCCGGATGTCTGCCGAGCTCCCATCAAAGTCAGAGGAGAAGATATGCCAGTAATCACCGTTGAAGGCCGAGTCGGCGCCGGCGCGCCAGACTTGGGACGCTTGGTCGCACGCGAACTGGGCATCGACTTCGTCGACCGCCTCATTTTGGCGCAGATCGCAAGGCGAGTGAACGCGACGATGCGGGCGCTCGTCGACCAGGAACGTCGAGTGCCTTCACTGGTCGATCGGCTCGCTATGAGGGTGCAACGCGTTCTGGAACGGTCAGCAGTCGCCGGCATGGGAGGCGACCCGTATTTTGGACCCGGAGTAGAAGACCTCATCTCCCGCCAATACTCTGAGTACGAGGAGGATCCGCACACAACCGCGGAAGAAGTCGACGACCAACGTTTTATCGATACAACTCGCGAGGTGATCGAAGACATTGCTCAACAGGACGACATCGTTATCTTGAGCCGCGGAGGCGCGGCGATTCTCAAGGACAATCCTAGAGTCTTGCGCGTCGGTGTAATAGCCCGAATCGAAGACCGCATCACCCGAGTGGCAGAGCGCGAGAACATGTCTTCCGACGAAGCCCGCGAATTCATCGAACACTCGGACGGAGCGCAACACAGGTACTTCGAAAAAGCGTTCAACAGCAGTCCGATCGACCCATTCTTGTACCACTTCATGACGAACACGTCAGATGTGAGCATCGAATTCGCAGCCGAATTGACTGTGGATGCCGCGAAGGTCATGATGGACCATGGTCTGAACCCAGCGTGACGTAGAATCGATCCAAACAGATTTTCACCGCATTTTCCCGACTAGCTGATATGCCCAAAAGAACTAAGAAAAATCCCCGCCGAGACCGACGACCCAACGTATTTGTCCAATCCGAACGTCCAGCCCAAGTGCTACAAGACGATCCAGAGTCGAACAACGGAGAGCAGGCCGCACAGGCAGTTGCGCCCGCGCCGGCGATTTCTGCAGTGCCCGACGCCAACCGAACTCGTTCCACTTCCCGTGCCCAACGAAGGACGAGATCCGAGGTTTACGCCCGATCGTTCCCGCGTGAGATTCGCAAGATGGGCGTGCTCACAGGCGGTATGGTGATCGCACTCGTCGTCCTGAGCTTTGTGCTGTAAGCAACTCAAAGCTCCAGACGTTGCGACGACTTCGTCGTTGCCGTCTTCAAATAGCTCGCCAGTTGCACGCTGCGGTTAGATTCGGAGTGCAAGCCTGTCGCAACGCGTTGCCTGATGCCACGTAGCTCGTACGAAATTTCGCGATGACAACCGATGCAAAGACACAACCGAGGGGCTCCGGCAAGTTTGCCGAGCGGTTGTCGGCGGTTCCCCGGACCCCGGGCGTCTACATCATGCGCGGCAAGGATGGGCAGGTGCTTTACGTAGGCAAGTCGGTCAGTCTGCGCAATCGTCTCCGCTCCTACTTCGGCTCCGGTAGCAAATTGACCGGCAAGACGCGTGAATTGGTCCAGCGCGTCGACGACTTCGAGTACATCTTGGCGGAGTCGGAACGAGAGGCTCTTCTACTCGAGAACTCACTCATCAAAGAGCATCTGCCTCGCTTCAACGCGCGCCTGAAAGACGACAAGAGCTATCCGTACATCAAAGTCGATCTCGAAGACGACTTCCCACGGATCTACTTCACTCGGCGCCACTCGAAGAACGACAAAGCGCGCTACTTCGGGCCTTACGCCTCTGCACTATCGGTGCGCAAAACGTTGGATCTGTTAAAGAAGCTGTTCCCATACAGAACCTGTACGAAAACGATCACAGGAACTGACGAACGTCCGTGTCTCGAGTACTACATCAAACGCTGCGTAGCGCCTTGCACGGGGTTGGCAGATAAGGACGAGTACGACAACGTTATTCGCCAAGTCGTCTCATTCCTCGAAGGCGATACAGACAGTGTGGTCCGCGAGTTGCAGAGCTCTATGGCGGAAGCGGCGGACAGTCTCGAATTCGAACGCGCAGCCGCGCTCCGTGATCGCTTACAGGCCATGAGGATCGTTTACGAAGATCAAAAGGTTGTCGGGATCGGAAACGAAGATCTCGATGTCGTCGCTGTTGCACAGGGTCAAAACGAGAGTTGGATCGATGTCTTCTTCATCCGACAGGGCAACATGATCGGTCGAGACAACTTCATCATGGAAGGCACGTTGGACGATCCTGAGTCGCACATCCTGGGTCAATTCATCGAACAGTTCTACGTGAGCTCTAACCCTCACCTGCCGAAGAGAATTCTGACCGACATTGAAGTCGAGGATGGGCCGGTTTTGCAGGAGATCCTGTCTGAAAAACGAGGGTCGCAGATGACACTCGATGTACCTCAACGGGGTGCCAAAAGACGATTAGTGAAGATGGCGATCTCCAATGCTAATCAAGGGTTGGAGCAGCTCAAGATCAAGTGGCAATCGAACTCGGATCTGATGGCTCGAGCTGTTGAAGATCTCCAAGAGGCGCTAAGCCTCCCCTTGCCACCTCGAAGAATTGAGTGTTTCGATATTTCGCACACGCAAGGATCATCGTCGGTCGCCGCGATGTCAGTGTTCATCGACGGCTCTCCTGACACATCACAGTACCGCAGATTCAAGATAAAGACAGTCGAAGGCAACGACGACTTCGCATCGATGAAAGAGGTGCTGTCGAGGAGGTTCAAACGGCTTCAAAAGACTGTCGGCGGCGAAGACAAAGATCCCGCGACGAGCGATAGCAATGACGAAGACGCAGCGCCTGTTTCAAAGCCGGACAGCTTTGGAGAAGTGCCGGACTTGGTCCTCATCGATGGTGGCAAGGGGCAGCTATCCTCGGCGCTCGAGACGATGCTTCACTTAGGCATGCTCGACATCCCGCTCGCCTCGATCGCCAAGCGAGAAGAAGAGGTTTTTGTGCCCGATAGCTCTGAATCCATACGTCTGCCTCGGAATGCTCCAGCACTGTTCCTGTTGCAACAGGTCAGAGACGAGGCGCACAGATTCGCCATCACGTATCACCGGAAAACAAGGGGGCGCAGGTCGCTGAGGTCCGCCCTCGATCTGGTTCCTGGAATCGGTCCGTCCCGCAAGCGGGCACTCATACGTCGTTTCGGCAGCATCAAGACGATACGCGAGGCAACCGAGTTGGAGCTTGCATCAACTCCGGGCATGACGAGCCGGCTAGCGGAGCGGGTGAAAGAGTATCTTTGATCCGCGAACTACAAAGAGTTGCCGATCAAAGTCTATTCTTGCGGGAATTTAAAGCCTGAATCATCACGTCGATGTTCGCTGCCGTCTCTTTCAGCGACAGGGAGCCATCATCGAACACGAGATCGATCCACCCTTCGCGCCGATCTACCGCAATTTGAGGGCGTTTGTCCTCGATATCTGACCCTCTGCTGTGTTCTGACTGTCGGTCGGGCTCCTCCTCACTTCCCAGATGAACTCGAACGTCGTTGAAGATTCGCTCGATCAACGGAACTCGGCTCAGGATTTCAGTCATGGAGGCACCGGTCACCTCTTGAAGCGCAACTGTCAATATGCTTCGATCGACCAGGCCTGGTCTCAGTATCGAATTCAATTCGACGAACATTGGAACTGATTGAGCGATCCGGCCTATCGCTTCGGGTTGCTCGATCGATTCGGCTGATGAAATTGCGTGTTCGCCATCGTTGGTGAGACGCAGAACGCTGCGTCCGGTGATCAATCCCCACATCCTCAGCGCCCCTATTCGGGCCGCAAATGCGCCTCCACTCGCTGACATGCCCAATATGTGTGCCAAGCCGTCTCTACGCACCTCTCCGCCCAATTCAGCGTGAATCCGGCGCACCAACTCGATGCTCGAGGTGAGAGTCGCCTCCGGGTACTCGGTGTTGCCTAAACGTGCCACTTAGCTCAAACGTGCTTGTTTGACGAAATTCAAAAAGTCAAGCAGATTCTAGCGTATCGCGGCGTTTATGCCGCACAAATGCCGCGACAGCGGCGTAATAGTGGCGTGTTTGCGACGCGACAAAGCGACCGGAAATTTCGATTACCGCAACTGATCCGCATTCGCACGCTCGACACAGCACTTGATTTGCATGCGGCGACCTTTCCGTTGCGTGGGCGGCGATTGAGCGGGATCGCAAGGTCCGCAGAGCCGGGTTACCGACCTCGGTCGACCAACCCCACGCCGTAATCGGACCGTCCATCTAAGTGCCCCGTCCCCCTGCTCGGGACCCGAGCCGTGAGCGAGGGGTCACACCGTTGCAGGATCTCGGGGCAAGGTTGCGTTAAACCGAGATCCGCCCCTGTTTCACCAGGAGTAGCGAGCTTTCAGAGACCGAAGGCGGTAGGAAGGAGATTTTTGTTATTAAGTTAGACCAAAAAGGTCACTACGAAACCGAATACGCGCGTATTCACAATTTCGCAAACTTTAACGAAAAAAGTTGCTCGGCCCTATGAGGTTTTGAGATTCAGCCCCAACCAAATCTCGAGTTCTTACGGCTAGTTTTCTTCTGAGTCGCTCGAACCGCCGATCATGTTGCCGATGTTGGACATCAGTTTCGTCATCTCCATCGGCAGCACGAACTTGGTAGAGGCACCTGAGGCCATCTCTTTCAAGGCATCCATGTACTGGAGGGTCATCGTGTTGCCACCCAGACCTTGAGCAGTATTCTGGATACGCTGCAACGCCTCCGAATACCCTGTCGCTCTTAGAACAGCTGCCTGTTGATCACCTTCCGCCTTCAAGATCTCAGCCTGCTTTGCGCCTTCGGCACGCAGAATGTCAGACTGCTTCTCGCCTTCTGCAACTGTGATTGCTGCTTCGCGGGTACCGCTCGCTTCCAGAACCATCGATCGACGCATGCGCTCCGCCGACATCTGGCGCGTCATCGCCTCCTGGATGTCCCTGGGCGGCTCGACCTCGCGGATCTCGACGTTCGTAACCTTTATGCCCCACCTAGCAGTTTCCTGGTCGAGGCGAGTCCGAATCAACTCATTGATTCGCTCCCGTTGGGAGAGCACTTCGTCGAGCGCCATGTCGCCCACAACGGCCCTTAGAGTGGTTGTTGCCAGACCGACGACGGCAGAAGTGTACTCTTCTACTTCCAGTACGGCCAAGTGGGCCTGATTGAGATCGACGCGCAAATAGACTAGAAAGTCGATGTCGATCGGCGCGTTGTCCTTTGTGATGCTCGTCTGTCGCGGGATCTCAAGGACTGTAGTCCTGGTATCGATCGATCGTATCTGGTGAACGATCGGGACCGAGACCACAATACCTGGCCCCTTCATCCCTTCGAACGTACCGAAACGAAACCTTGCGACCCTCTCGTAGTCACGCACAAAGTTAATAATCGCCATCGCTCAATCCGTTCTTCTAAGTTTTTCGGTGCATCTCTTTCCACCGGGTACCCATATGTTACGGCAGAAAAATCAATAAATTTCGAGGATGCTCAACGAGGCTGCTTCACCCAGAATACCCGCGTCAACATTCAACATCATCATTGGCCGCGTCGACTATCAGTGTGACGCCTTCAACGCTCAGCACTGAAACCGATTTGCCCGCTTCTATCGTGCTGTTGTCTGAGCTCCTGGCGCTCCACCTCTCCCCTGCTACGTACACCTCCCCTTCCGGAGACAGCGTCGAAGTTGTGGAACCAGTCATGCCCACCACCACAGTTGTGGAACCAGCACCAAGATAGCCCTGTGCCTTGGCCGCCAACCTCAGTTCTCTGATTAACCAGATCGTGAATAGGAGAAGAATCCCACCTATTGTTGCGAGCATCCAAGTGTCGACTGAGACACTTGCTCCCGGCAGGTCCGGGGCATCGAAAGACGGGAACAGGAATATCCCGCCCAGGATCAGCGTTATCACGCCCGCGACACCGAAGAAGCCGATGCCCGGCGCCAAGACGAGTTCCAGCACGAACAGCCCCATCGCCAAAGCGATCAAGGCCAACCCTGCCCAGTGGAAAGGCAACTGACCAACTCCCGCAAACCCGATGATCAATAACGCCACTCCAATCGTTCCGGGGATGAAGGTGCCAATCGTCCACAACTCGACGATCAGCGCCAAACCGCCAAGAGAAATCAACAGAAACGCCAGGTTCGGATTGGCCACGATCGACAAAATCCGATCCAACGTGCTGTAGCTCCGTTCAGAAATGCTTGGATCCGAGAGGTCCAAGGTGACTTCTCGCCCATCCAACTCGATTACTCGGCCATCTGCCCACTCGATGAGCTCGTCAAGATCTCGAGCCACGAGGTCAGAGATCCCTTTCTCCAGCGCTTCAATCTCCGAATAGGCCTTAGCGTCAAATACGGTGGCCTCGAGTGCCTCGACGTTGCGTCCTCGCTCTTCTGCGATGCTCCTCAACAGCGCCGCCGCATCTTCGTTGGCTTTGCTCTGCAGCGTCTCGCCGAGGTCTTCGCCTTGCGCGCCTACGACGGACGCGGCCCCGATGTCGGTTACCGGCGCCATCGCCAGGATGTTAGCCGCGGCTCCGAGAAAGGTTCCGGCGCTTGCCGCGTGTGCACCCGCGGGGTAAACGTAAACCGCGACCGGAACAGAGGACTCGAGAATCGCCCTCACCATTGCACGCGTGTTGTCGAGATACCCGCCCGGCGTGTCGAGCGTGATGACTACCAGCTCCGCATCGATCTCTTCCGCCCGCTCCAGCTCCCTGAGGAGGAACCGCTCTGAGACCCCATCTATCGGGTGGTCCAGTTGCACAACAGATACCGTGTTGCCGCCGGATGCCTGAGCTGCGACGTTCGCACGTTCCGTCGAGATCTCTGACGTTAGCAGTCCGAATGCGCCCCAAACGATAAGCGCCAACCAAGAGACGCGTCGAATCGTGCGCCAACTCGGTCTAAGCGTCAGCGCCAAAGGAGACGCGTTCAGCAATCCCCTACTCACGGGTCCGGAACCCGACGAGGCCGATCTAGAGAAGACCCCCGTTATTCACTCCCTTCGGCGCCAACCGTGCCTGCCCAGGCGCCGACGGCCATCATCCCACCGTCCACGTTGATGTATGAACCTGTCATGAACGATGCACGGTCGCTTGCCAGAAAGAGCATGACGTTCGCGATGTCGGATGGCTGTCCGATCCTTCCGAGTGGGTGCGTCTTGGCGGAATCGATCAATCCTTGTTCCAAGTCTGCGCCGGTGCCTTCAAACGCGTTCCAAACCATCGGAGTGTTGATCGTCCCAGGGTTCACCGACAGAACACGAATGTTGTCCTTGGCGAAGTCGATCGACATCTGGCGCATGAGTGAAAGATCCCCGCCCTTGCTGGCCGCGTAAGCCGATACAAAGGGCATCGATAGCAAGCCTTGAACGCTGGCCGTGCTGATGATCACGCCACCACCTGCTTTGCGCATGTGTGGAACTGCGTACTTCGCCATGAGGAAGCGGCTCTTGAGGTTGACATCGATGATCCGATCCCAAGACTCCTCGGGCAGATCGACAGCGTCGAGATATGATGAAGGCGGCTGAATTCCAACGTTGTTTATCACCACGTCGACCCCGCCATAGGTATGGACGGCGGCATCAACTGTTGCGCTACATCCTTCGGCAGTACCAGCGTCAGCGTGTACGAACTGAGCATGACTCCCTACAGACGTGATGCTCACCACCACCTCGGCTCCCGCATCGTCGTCGACATCCATCACAGTTACGCCGGCGCCTTCAAACGCGAAGGCCTTGGAGACGCCTCCTCCGATCCCAAGCGCTCCGCCTGTGACGATCACGCTCTTGCCATCGAATTCACCCATATTTACACCTCCTGGTAACGAGTGGGAAGCCCGAATTTCGTCATGATAATTCCACATTACAGCATTTGATCTTCCATCGAGCGGATTCGTGAGCGGTGCGAGCGAGACACGTCAAGCACCTTAAATCCAAATCCTCCGATCGTCAGGTTTACATGTATGATGCGTAAATCTGTGTTTCGTCCGTTTGTGGCGCGTGGCGCGCTGATCGGAAGGACGCTGGTCTGATCAGGCGTTGACCACACCTTCATCATCATCTCGTCGGCGACCCCCGCGCATCATGCCGTGGTCGTCTTTCGCGCACCCCAACTTCGTCTTCCTGTGGTTGTCGCAGCTGACGATGATGTTGGCGATGACTATCCGGATGCTCTCCACGAGCCAATGGATCTACGATGTCACCGGCTCCCCCGCGCAACTTGGAATTCTGGGAGCTGTCGGTCTGTTGCAGATGCCCGTCGTCATCTATGGCGGGGCTTTGGCAGACGTCGTTAACCGAAAACTGTTGATGGCGTTCACGCAGACAGTCTCATTCCTTTCCCTGATTGTCCTGACCACGTTGGCTTTCTCAGACCAGATGCTTCCGTGGCACATCTGGGCGGTGACCGGCGTGACTGGAATGGTCAACATGCTTGGCAACTCCGCACGTCCCGCCATGTTGCCGCGGGTGGTGCCTAGAACGCACCTTACTAACGCGGTTACGGTCTCGACATCTACGATGCAGATCGCCACCATCTCGGCACCGTTGATCTTTGCGCCTCTCTACCTAGGATTCGGAATAGGGGCGACCTTGCTGGTGACTACGTTCATCGCGGGCCTTAGCGTCATCGCTCCTCTGCTGATCAGGGCATCTGGGGCTCCGGAAGGCGGCAATCGGGCCGTCAAGCTTTCGACGATTATCGAAGGCTTCCGATTTGTGAGAAGCCATCCCATCTTGCCTGGCCTCTACATGCTTGACATCGGCGTCACTGTCGTGAGTTTCTACCGCATGCTCTTCCCGTTCTTCTCAGAGGAGCTGTTCGGCCGGGGCGCAGATGGCACGGCGCTGTTGACCTCGGCGAACGCCATGGGCGGCGTTGTGGGAAGCATGATCGTATTCATCACCGAGCGATGGAGGAGGAAGGGCGTGATTGTCTTAGTTGCGACCCTGATCTACGCCTTGTTATTGTTCGCTTTCGGATTCAACCGAATCTTTGAGATTGGACTCCTCATCGTCGCTTTGCTTGGCTTGACCGATGCGGTGGGAATGACGATGCGCCAGGCGTTGGTGCAGCTGACGGCGCCGGACGAGATGTTGGGCCGAGCCAGCAGCGCGCACTCCTTCTCGGCAATGGGAGCGAATCACATCGGACAGATGGAGGTTTCGTTCGTAGGCGGGATCATCGGCGCTGGCAATGTGATGGTTCTAGGCGGAGCGATCTCAGTCGGAGTGGTCGTAGTGGTGTGGTGGCTGGCCTCGGGTATTCGAAATTACAGGTACAGACCTCATCGCCAACAGAGCGGGCCAGGGTAAGCCCGACGAGAAGGGCTTACCGAAACATCCGAAAGGAACCTCTGCATCGGAGGTTCAAGAATTCGAGTGCTACGGCACGAGCTTCAGTATTGGCCCGTCGAATCTAAGCACGTACAACTCGCCTTCGTTGTCGACACTGAACGAAACGATGCGAGGGTCGGCGTACTTCTGTCCTTCTGGTTTGATGTCGCCAAGTATCACCCTATCGAGGTGCGCCTGTTCGGCTTCTATTGCGACCAAGTTCCCGCTGCAGTGATCCGAGTAGAGGTAGTAACCCGTCAACTCGGGAATCGCAGATCCTCGGTACACATAGCCTCCGATTACGGCACAGTTGCCGCTCCGAGGCGGATACTCGTGCACGGGCAAAACTTTGCCGGATCTATCGCAGTCTCTTCGAGGCTTGAAGCAGGCGGTGCCCTCCATTACGCTCCATCCGAAGTTAGCACCCGAATCTGTTCGAATATCGACTACGTCGATCTCATCTCTGTGGCTTTGCCCCACGTCGCCAATCCACAACATTCCTGTCTCCTCATCAAGCGACATGCGCCACGGATTGCGCAGCCCATAGGCCCATATCTCGTCGAGCGCGTCGGGATTTTGCGGCCCCACGAAGGGGTTGTCTGGCGGGATCGAGTATGGGTTTTCATCGGAGGTTGATGAGACGTCGATGCGAATCAGGGTGCCGTACAGATTTGTGAGGTTCTGGCCGTTGTCTTGGGGATCGCCGGCTGATCCGCCGTCGCCGAATCCGAGCCACAGATATCCATCGTGATCGAACAGCAACTTACCCCCGTTGTGATTGCCGTGGGGTTGCACGAATTCGAACACGATGTGCTCGTTCGACCAGTCGACGACGTACTCCTCGATCGTAAACCAAGATATCCGGGTGGTTCTAATCCCTTGACGCACCGAGTAGTACAACCAGATCCTGCCGTTCTCGTCGAAGTTGGGATCGAGAGCCATGCTGAGCAGCCCCTCTTCGTTGGAGTCTCTGCTGACGCGCTCGGCGATCGAAATGAAGAGAACGGGGTCACTCCTGGCATCGAAAAACACTCGGTAGACCTCTCCCACCTGTTCGGCTACCAGCGCCGATTCTCCGTCGGGAAGGAATACGATGTCCGTCGGCCGTTCCCACCGCACACCGCCAAAGGTTTCGACAAACTCTATATCTTGCCTCGACACTCTCGGCGTCGGCGTGGCTTCAGGTAAAGGCTCAGATAAAGATGGCGAAACCGTCGCTTCAGTAATCGATGCTTGCTCTTCCGCGGCGCAGGCTGTCAAGGACACACCGACAAGCAAGACCGCAGCTGCGACGAGTGATATCGATGTTGTCCGCGCCGTACGTGACAGGTAGGCCGCTACCACTGGACGTACATCGGCATGACCACGTGCGAGAAACCCGCGTGGTCGGAGAGCCTAAATACGGCGGGACTCGAGGGCGTCGTCATAGCCATGATGATCTGCGGTGCGCCCCCATCCACAGCCTCTCCCCCGCCCTCGCCTGTGTTGGGGCTTGAGATTCCGCCTGTGGCGTGATTCACAAGGTCGACCAGGAATCTCACGTTGAAAGCGATCTTGCCCGGATCACCGTCAATGTCGACCTCAATCACTCCCTCACTCTCACCAACCTCTTCGGCGTTGGATGAGACTGTCAATGTCCCGCCGTCAGCGCCGTTCTTGTTCGAGTCGGCGACGAGGCGGACTATGCCACTGCCGTCCCTTCCAATGACCTGAGATGTGCGTGCGAGTCTCTCCATCGCCTCCACGGGTATCTTGATCGTAGAGTCCGAGGCGGCTGGGATGAGGCTACGGTAGTCGGGATAGGTTCCTGCAATGAGTTGGGTTATGATTTCGACTTCGTCGCCGATTCTGAACAGCGCTTCGCTGTTGTTTTCGGAGAGCATGATCTCCACTACTTCCCTGCTGCCCCCCAATAGTCCCATCAACTCTGACAAGGCTCGAGCCGGGATCAATGCTTCGAAAGGCGATTCCGCCGGCTCGGCGAGCTTCGCGGTCTCTACCGAGAGCCGAAAACCATCGGCTGCTGCAAAGGTGGCTTGATCGCCGTCGATCTCCATCTTTACGCCGGTCAACACTGGTCGTGCGTCGTCCGAGGCAGCTGCGAAAACTACTCGGTCAAGAGCGTTCAGCAGCAGACCGGCATCGATCTTCACTGAGTTTGTGCCTTCAACTTTGGGAAAGGGTGGGAAATCAGACGCTGCGGCGCCGTGAAGCTGGATGTTGAAGTTCGCGGTTTGGTTGTTGGCGAGCATCGTCGTCGTCTCGATGCGGGCGCCGAAAGGATCATCGGTAACTTCAAGATCGACGCGTCCAGAGTCGTAGCTGCTGATGATGTCGAGCAACGGCCGGGCGGGCAATGTGATGGAGCCGGTGTCTTCGATCTGGGCTCCGACCCAGGTTGTAATGGACAGCTCTAAGTTGGTGGCAGCCAACTTTAGACGGGCATCTTCCGTTTGAATCAAGATATTCTGAGTGATGGGCAGCGTTGCTCGTGAGGGCACCGCCCTTCTAACCACTCGCAAGCCCCTCGCGAGATTTTCTTGCAAACACGTTACTTTCATTGCGACGGTTCTCTTAGTTTCTAAATGCGCTAATAAACGGATGCGAACGCTCAACGAAAAACACGTGTGTAACGTTGTTGAACGTATCGATTGCTAGGTGTTAAATGATACCGCGTAACCCTATTTTTAACTTGGGAAGGATGCATTTGCAGCCGGTCCGACCGATGCGGAGCGATGGGCCGCGCCGCGCCTAATCCGTCGTTGAATGAAAGTATGGCGAAACGCGAAGACAACCCAGCGAACGACGCCGACCAACCTGGTTCGGTTGAGCTTGGATTCGCAACGGTCGACCTCAACCGTGAACAGCGCACTGGTTTCCCCGAGGTGATCTTCGGCGAAGGGAAGTCACCAGATCAAATAGCTGCGATCGCGAAGAGGATCCACGCAAAGTCAGGCGTGGTGATGGTGACCCGGACCGACGAGGCTGCGGCGACCGCTGTCCTTGCCGAAATCCCGGGAGCGCAGTTTCTGGCTTCGTGCGGAGCGGTTTGGGCAGACGATCGAGAAAAAGGACCTGTCAGCAAAGGCGTTGTCATCGTCTCGGCTGGCACCTCCGACCTACCAGTGGTTGATGAAGCGGCCTTGACGGTTCAGTTAATGGGTTGTGAGGCGACCATCGTGCAAGACGTCGGTGTTGCGGGGATTCACAGACTACTGGCGAAGCGAGACGTTTTGGAGGCCGCGCGCGTCGTCGTAGTGGTGGCGGGTATGGATGGAGCTCTTCCCAGCGTTGTGGCCGGGCTCATCTCGGCGCCGGTGATAGCCGTCCCGACGAGCACCGGATTCGGAACCGGTCTCGAAGGTTTCGCGGCGATGTTAACGATGTTGAATTCGTGTTCGGCGGGGGTGTCGGTCGTCAATATAGACGCCGGTTTCTCAGCTGGCTATCAAGCCGCACTGATCGCACGCGCAAGTGAAGCGCGCGCCTGACTCGGTCAATTCACCGTCTTCAGGAACGCTATGATGTCGGCGAGTTCCTGGTCGGTCAGATAGTCGAACACCTGCATCGAATTGGTGAAGCCTTCGACAACAAACGCCGAGGGTTTTGTCACCGATTGGATGATGTAATCGTCCGCGCCCAAGCTAGTTCGGTTGCCCGCACGCTCGTAGACGCCCTTGAAGCCAGGTCCGACCAATGTTTCGTCGGTCAACATGTGGCACGCGGTGCAACCTAGGGTGTTGTAGAGAGTCTCACCGTTCCCACTGTCTCCTTCAGGTAGTTCCCGAGGCTGCGACAGAGCTGCGATATCGATCTCCGAACCCCCTGCCAAGACCAACGCCCTGGTTCCTGGGTCCGCCGCCGTAGGTTCGAACGGCACGGGTGTCGATGTCGGTAGAGCCAACTCGGTGCACGCAATAAGCGAAACAGCTGCGATTGCGAGGGCTGATAGTAACGCGAGGCGCGATTGCATGATTTTGCGACCTCGACTGTTTTTCGGTTTTCGAACGAAACGCAATGCCCAAAAACTCCGCATTTATTAAGCCAGAACCTAATCAATAATACGACAGCGACGCATCGGATCAGCGCCATTCGTCGACTTGAAAGGGAGGTGACGCCTTGGGCATCGTCAGTTTCCAGACCAGATGCGACGCCACAAGGAATCGACGAAAATCTGGCGGCGACGGAATAGGGTTTGCATCAACCCTTGCCGAAATGTCCCTACTGGGGCTGGAAAAGGGTTATCAACGCATCTAACCTGGCGGAATCGCTCAAGCCGGCTTGCTTTAACTTCTTTAGTAGCAAGATGTCGTCCGTTGATAACTCCGACACCTCGTCCAGGTTCAATCCGCTTTCTTCGACCCTGACCCAAGCTTTGATCTTCTCGCCGTCCAACTTGGTGATCTCGGCCATGCTGACGCCCTGCCGCTGCAAAGTGCGCAGGCCAGCCAACGCCTCGCGATCGTAGTCCTGCAGATCCCACTCCGTCACGTTTTGCTCCCGGAGCCTTCTCAAGGTCCTGAGATCAGCGCGGGAAATGCCCAAGAGTTCATCCAAATCGACGCCTTTGTCTTCAAGTTCGTCGACGGCGGCGAGAAGATTGGAGTCGAACCTTTCGAGTTGAGACTCTGTTATGCCTTGGCGCTTGAGACTTCGCAGCAAAGCCAAATCTGATCCGGACAACGATCTAACCTCGTCGATCGAAAGTCCTTTTTCGGTCAGATCTTCAGCCAATCTGCCCTCTCCCTGGACCCAATTCTCGAGATCTTCTACTTCTAGGCCCGCTTCCCGCACCGCGTCGATCAGCTCCGCTTCGGAACGTGCCACGACTCGCACCTCTTCGTCGTAATAGTGGGCTACCCGCCCGTATATGATCCCCAGGCGCATCATCCAATAGTTCACGGTCGCCTTTTGAACCCCCAGCGCCTCGGCGAGACTGCTCATGGTCACATCCGGTTCATTCAGATAGTTCTTAAGACGCTCCTCTAAAGGTCCGTCAAGGAACCTCTGGGCACGCCTGGTGTGGTTCGTAGAACGAATTTTTCGGTTTGCGGTGGTCATGTCTAACCTCACATTAGCGATCAGTGTGTCGCCGATGCAACTAATTTCGAACCAGTTTAGAGCAATTTCGACAAGTTGTCATACTAGTATCAATCTCATTGAGTACTAATTTAACACTATGAACCATAACAGTTCAATCATCCACTTAACAGTTTAATACTCATATAGAACTAGTTTCACTACAGGTTCGATATTGAGCTTGTGAAGTTGGAACGAGCCGGGTTGCGTGCCTCGGAATTGTCTTGAACTAGTTGAAACTGGAGCGGTCTTGAGATTTTTCGCACGCAAACCCTCTCGTGAGGGACGAGTCGACTTGAAACACGTTTCAACGGTCCATCGGCCCGAAAACGGAATCTGCTTCGAGGTCACCCGCGCCTCTGCCCTGCTGCTCGAGGGTGTGTCTGACTCCTGAGTCCGCGGATTTTAGAATCTGCACCGCACAGCTCTGCACCTGAGTGGAACGGCTGGCGCGTGGAAATTGCGATGATCAATCTAACGTGAATGCCCTCATCGAATTAATCGAAGGAGTTGAACATTGGCTTCTGTCGTTCAGTACGGACGTATTCGAGTTTTTGGGCTGGGGAGGCGTTGTAGTTCTGATGGCGCTCGAAAGCACAGCGTTCCCGTTGCCGAGCGAGATCGTGATGCCCTTGGCTGGTTGGAGACTTGTCTACGATCAGGATTTGGGCGTACAGTGGATCTTCATCGCCGGTTTCTGGGGAGCTGTTGGCAGCGTCTTGGGTTCGCTGGTTGAGTACTATGCGGCACGCGCAGGCGGCAGACCGCTCATTGAAAGATACGGTCGGTATCTGTTGATAACGCGCAAAGATGTCGAGCGTGCTGACGAATGGTTCGAGACCAAGGGCGAGATAACGATCTTCGTGGGCAGGTTGATACCGGTGGTGCGTCACTTCATCTCGATTCCGGCTGGGGTCGCTAGGATGAATGTCCCTAAGTTCGTCCTGTACACGTTTCTGGGCGCTTTTCCCTGGTGTATCGCCCTTGCTTGGGGCGGATTCCTGTTGGGCGACAACTATGAGTCGATTAGAGAGGTTTCGAGGCCGTTCACGCTGCCGATCGTCGCCATCGTCTTAGCTCTAGTGATTTGGTTCCTTGTGCACCGAGTCCGTGAGATTCGGGCTGAAGAGATGGGTAGTGGCGCCGAAGCATCAACGTCGGATTCCGAGACTCGTAGCTGAAGCGAATCTAGATTCGAACCGATCGACATGCCATCTTGGATTCTGAAATAGGAATCCTCGCGCCTTGGTGTACCTGTGACGTGTACGCACCACAGGTTGTCATCGAATGGTGTTACTCTGACCACTTAAGCCGACGGTCTTCAATGATCCCCGCCTCACACGTCAGGCCTTGGCCCTTCATTCTTTCTTGACACTCACATGGCATGTTTGCTGGAAGGGTTGAAGTCGAAAACTCTATTCGGCTCTTTTCCCGACGCCTAAACTGGCATGTATGCAGAAGCGAGGAGACGGGAATCTTCCCAATATGATTCGACCGGAAAGGTTCGACCCGCAGAAGCCTATTGCTGAGCCGTCGATCGAGCCGACAAACCCAAAGCCAAAGAGCTGGGGTGAGCGTTGGCGCAATCTGCTCAGGCGTTCCGGATGGATCACGCCCGTAGCGTTCGGCGCGTTGGCGATCCTTCTATTGGTCGTGCTCTGGAGAACCTTGCAGACCGACACTGAGCCACCTCCTCAGGTTGATGTCGGAGAGACCGTATCCGAGATCCTAGCCTCTGCCACCCAGGAGCCCGTCATTTCGGCTCTGGTGTATCAAGTCGTATTCCCGTCCCTAGTGATCATTCAGACTGAGAACGACGTTGCTGACGAAGAGAACGGTTTCGCGATAGGTAGCGGAATTGTGATCAACAACGACGCCCAAGTGCTCACCGCGCTGCACGTTGTCGAAGGCGCATCAGCGATTCGAATCACCTTCACTGACGGCACTGTTAGCCTTGCTACGATCACGACGGCAGACCCTGAAAACGACATAGCAGTTTTGTCACCAGCGTCGTTGCCGCGACTCATACTGCCTGGAACCATCGGCAATGCAGCGGCTTTGCGGGTCGGTGACGAGGTCTTTACTGTTGGTAACCCCTTGGGATTGGCGGGCTCGTTGAGCGCCGGCGTCGTTTCAGGGTTAGGCCGCGACTTCCAACCTTCGGGTAAGGAACAGACGTTGCAAGGGCTGATTCAGTTCGACGCAGCGGTTAATCCGGGAAGCTCGGGTGGTCCGTTACTTGACCGGCGAGGTCAGGTGGTTGGCATAGTGACCGGGTTGACGAACCCGACGGAGCAAGAGGTATTCATAGGAATCGGATTCGCGGTACCCATCGAAGAAGCGGCGAGAGCCGCCGGAGGCCCGGACTGGTAATCGACCGAGAGGTGTATACGAAATATGACGAGTAACGGCAACAGCCAACCCATGGAGCAGGTCCTCTACGAGGTGAAGAAGGTCATCGTGGGGCAAGACCGGCTGTTGGAGCGCTTAGTTGTCGCTTTGCTGGCTCGTGGGCACATCTTGGTCGAAGGTGTCCCAGGGCTGGCTAAAACCATGGCGGTCAAGACTTTGTCGGAGGCTATCGGCGGCGAGTTTCAACGAATCCAATTCACTCCCGACCTAATGCCGGCAGACTTAATCGGCACCCGTATCTATAACCAGAGAACTGGCGACTTCAACACGTCGCTCGGGCCTGTCTTCACCAACCTGCTGCTGGCCGACGAGATCAATCGCGCCCCTGCCAAGGTGCAGAGCGCCCTGCTCGAGGTGATGCAGGAGCGACAGGTCACGATCGGACGCGAGACCCACCCTGTGCCGCAGCCGTTTCTAGTGATGGCAACGCAAAACCCCATCGAGTCTGAAGGCACTTACCCGTTGCCAGAGGCACAGGTAGACCGATTCATGCTCAAGGTGCTGGTCGGCTATCCCAGCGCGACTGAAGAGTTCGTTATCGTCGAGCGCATGACCGGTGCTTTGCAGAAGGTTCAACAGGTTTTGGGCACCGAAGAACTGATGGCGTTGCAAAAACAAGCCGACGGCATCTACGTCGATCCTGCCCTCGTCGAATACTCGGTGAATCTTGTAACGGCGACGCGCCAGCCGGAGCTATTCGGGCAGGAAGGCCTGAAGCCCTACATCTTGTACGGCGCCAGCCCCCGCGCATCTATCAATCTAATCCTCGCGGCTCGAGCACTGGCGTTAGTGCGAGGTCGCAAGTACGCCCTACCGCAGGACGTTGGCGATGTCGCGCTAGACGTCATCAGGCACCGGCTCGTGCTCTCCTACTTGGCGCTCTCGGACAACGTTCAAAGCGACGACATCCTCGATCAGTTGTTGGAAGCGATTCCATTCCCCGAAGTCCCCCTACGTGAATATACAGGCGACCGTTTTACCCAATGATCTGAAGTCACCCGAGGAGGTGCTGCAACGCCTGGATTGGCAGGTCCTGAGGCGGCTCGACGGCATCCTCCAAGGCGACTATCGCAGCCTCTTCATGGGCGGAGGCTTGGATTTCGCCGACCTGCGCGAGTACCAGGTCGAGGACGATATTCGCCACATCGACTGGAACGTGACGGCGCGCACAAACATGACCTATGTCCGCCAGTACATGGAAGACCGCGAGATCACGGCCTGGTTCCTGCTCGACATGAGCCCCTCCATGGGCTTCGGAGCATTGGAGCGGCACAAAGAGTCTGTCATGCTCGACTTCGTGGCGGTCTTTGCGCGTCTCCTCACCCGCAATGGAAACCGCGTCGCATCCATCTTGTTTGACAATCGCGTCGAGTCGACGATCCCTCCTCGCGGCGGCCGCGCTCAAGTTCTTCGTTTGGTCAACGACATTCAGCGACTTCAATCATCCCCTGACGGTGCGATGACGGATCTGTCGAAACTCCTTGATGCAGGATTCAACAGCATCAAGCGGCGATCTCTCATATTCCTGATCTCAGACTTCATCTGTATGCCTGGATGGGGTGAAGCCTTGGATCGGCTGAACAGAAAGCACGAACTGATGGCAGTGCGCTTATGGGACCCACGCGAGGTCGACCTTCCCGACGTCGGTGTCGTTCTGGTGGAAGACTCGGAGACGGGCGTTCAGCTAACCGTAGACACGAGCGATAGCGGCTTCCGGCGGCGATTCAACGAGGCGGCCAATCGTCGGGAAGCTGAACTGGCACTCACCTTCAAGCGCGCCGGCGTCGAAGAGCTGACCCTGTCGACTGAGGAGGATCTCGTGCTTGCGATCCTCCGGTTTGCGTCGCTCCGAAGTCAAGCGCGGCGACCACTTCGGTAAAGAGGAAGCTCGGTGACGTTCATCTGGCCATGGGTCCTCTTAGCGATGCTGGCGCTTCCGGTGTCCGTGTTCTTTTACGTGCGCCTGTACCGGAAGCGAAGCCGAGACGCTGCCCGGCTGGGCGCGTTCGGCGCCGTGCGAGTAGCAGCCACGTCCAGTGTTGGAAGGCGTCGTCACATACCTCCCATCTTTTTCCTGGTGGGCGTTGCCCTTCTGGTGATGGCATCTGCACGCCCTCAGGTGGAGGTGCCATTACCGCGAAGGGAAGGGATCGTCGTCCTGGTGTTCGATGTATCTGCGAGCATGGCCGCTGAAGACGCCGAGCCTAACCGATTGGGCGCCGCCCAGTCGGTGGCCAAGGCATTGATTGAGAGGCGACCTGACAGCGCCAAGATAGGCGTGGTCGCTTTTGGCGAGGGTGGTCTGGTAGTTCAACCGCCGACCGACGATAGTAAGGCGCTCGACGCTACCATCGATCGGCTTGTGCCACAGAGCGGGACTTCGCTGGGCGTAGGTATTTTGACGGCGCTGAACGTTTTGACGACGTCCTCAGATATAACTGAGGGGCCGTTGGAGCCGGAGTCATCGGAGACGAGCGAAACTCGTGGCGCATTCGCTCCCGCCATCATCGTCCTCCTCACCGACGGCGAAAACACGGACCCTCCTGATCCGCTGGAGATGGCGCAGTCAGCAATTAACCTTGGAGTGCGTATCTATACAGTCGGCGTCGGCTCTGCAGATGGGGCAACGTTAGAAATCGATGGATTCGTAATATTCAGTCAACTCAACGAAGTCGTTCTTCAGGAGATCGCTTTGTTGACAGAGGGCAACTACTTCAGAGTCGAAGATGCTGGCGACATCCAAGTGATATACGAGGAGTTGGAAACCGAATTCGTGGTCGAAGCAAGAGAGATAGAGGTCACAGCGGTCGTAGGAGGCATCAGTTCACTCCTGCTCCTAGCTGGCGGCGCTATGTCGATGTTGTGGTTCGGCCGGATTCCATAATCGGATCGATCGTATGGGACTCTATTGGCCAATCTACTTAGTGCTACTGATAGCGATTCCGCTGGTCTTATTGGCGTACGTATTGGTGTTGCGGCGACGCAGACGATTTGCGGTTCACTACTCAAGCCTTTCGCTGATCCAGATGGCGGCTCCGAGCGGATTCCGATGGCGACGCCATCTGCCCTTTGCCCTCATCGTTATTGCCCTAGTGCTTCTCGTGATCGCTCTTTCTCGCCCTTGGACCAACATCACCGTGGCTTCGAGTCGAACCACAATAATGTTGGCGCTCGATGTATCACTCAGCATGTGCGCCAACGATATCTCTCCCAACAGGCTCATAGTCGCCCAGGAAGCCGCCGTGAATTTCATCGCGAGTCAGGACACCGATACTCAAGTCGGCGTGGTCGCGTTCGCTGGCATTGCCCAATTGATCGTCCCGCCTACCACCGACAAGGAGGCTCTTATGGAGGCGGTCTCGAATTTGACGACGTCCCGGGCCACCGCGGTCGGTAGCGCGATAACCCGTTCCTTGGACGCGCTTGCCGAAGTGAACCCCGACATTTCGCCAGTGAATGTGTACGTGAGTCGGGGTGACAGCAGCCCGGATCCCAATGTCGAAGAGACGCTTCAACCCGACGTCATCGTTCTGCTGACCGATGGGGCGAGCACTCGAGGGATAAATCCAGTAGTTGCCGCCGAGGCCGCCGTTGACCGTGGAGTTCGGATCTACACCATCGGCTTCGGGACACCGCAGGGTGCGGCGTTGAGGTGCACTCCAGAGCAGCTTGGAGGGGACCAACTAGCCAATCGCATCGGCAGAAGCGGATTCTGGGGTGGCGGCGGATTCGGCGGATTTGGGGGCAGAAATCCCATCGCCTTGGACGATTACACCTTGAAGACGGTCGCGGCGACCACGGGCGGCGAGTACTACCTCGCCGAAAGCGCAGACGAACTTCTAAAAGTATTTGACAATATTCCAATCGAATACGCCAAAAAGAAGGTGCGGGTAGAGGTTTCAGCAGTCTTGACCGCCATTAGCGGCCTTCTCGCGCTGTGCGCAGTCGCACTTGGATTGCGATGGAATCCCCTCCCCTGAACAAAACGATGGCGGCTTGAACATACTCTCTTGAGCCCCTCAACCTTTAAAATGGCGATAGATCGAAGCAATGGTTCGCGCCATGACAACAACCGCACAATCAGTCGATAACTCATCCAGCACTCGTTGGTTAGACGTCCGTGTCAATGGAATCGCAGTTCGCTGCGAGGAAGGATCGCGGGTTCTAGACGCGGTGGGCGAAGCGGGATTCGAAGTCCCGACCCTCTGCTATGACGAGCGAGTCGGACCTCAGGGCACGTGTCGCATGTGCCTCGTCGAGGTGGAGGTGGATGGTCGAGTCGAGCAGGTCGCGTCGTGCACCGCATTTGCCGAAACGAATATGTCGGTGGCAACTCACACCGATGAGTTGAAGAGTTATCGAAAGACTCTTTTGGAGATGCTTCTCTCAGAGACGGCCTCTCCCGCACGGAATCCATACTCGAACAAAGTGGGACCGACCGAGTTCGACCGAGCCGTCGAGGAGTATGATGCCCGGTGGGACGCCCTACCGAGTCTCTCGCCTCGAGAGAAGGCCCTGCATGATGACAATCCCTTCATCCAGCGAGATTACGACTACTGCATCGCCTGTTATCGATGCACCAACATCTGCAACGAGTGGGAGCAGGCAGCAGCGATAACGGTCGATGGGCGTGGTCAGAACTCGGGGATTTTCACGTTCTTTGCTAACCAATTGATGGATTCTCCCTGCACCTTCTGCGGACAGTGCATCAACACGTGCCCTACCGGCGCGCTAACAGATCGCAAGGTCGTTAGCCAAGACATCACGGCTGACGAGGTCGACCGAACCCAGACGGTGTGTCCCTACTGCGGCGTTGGCTGCGGAATCGAGCTGTTGACGCACGACGGAGAGATTATCGGCGCCGAGCCTGACTTTTCCGCTGCGAGCAGGGGTTCCTTGTGTGTCAAGGGCCAATTCGCATCATGGGAGTTCGTTAGGAGCGAGGAGAGACTTCGTTATCCGCTGCTCAGAGACGAGAATGGCGATTTCAGACGGGCGAGTTGGGACGAAGCATTGGATCGCGTCGCTTCAGGGTTTAAGCAAGCGATCGCTGAAGAAGGGCCGGACTCTGTAGTTTGCTGGGCATCGGCAAGGGTTGTGACTGAAGCAAACTACCTGATGCAGAAGTTCGCTCGGACCGCGATCGGCACCAACAACATCGACAACTGTTCCCGTACTTGACACGCTCCGACGGTCGCCGGTCTGGCGGTCATGGTAGGAAGAGGAGCGATGTCGAACTCGATCGAAGAGCTCGCGGGCACCGACCTGCTGCTCGTCACTGGTTCGAACACGACCGAAGCGCATCCGGTGATTTCTCTTCGAATGAAGCGAGCCGTGAAGAACGGCGCAAAGCTGATCGTCGTCGACCCTCGAAAGATTGAGCTTACAAAGTGGGCGACGCGTCATGTTCAGATCAAAGTAGGGACTGACATCCCGTTCTACAACGCCGTGGCGCACGTGATCATCAACGAGGACCTTTACGACCGAGAGTTTGTGGAGCACCGGACTGAAGGCTTCGAAGCGTTGGCGCGTCACGTTCAGTTCTACACTCCTGAATACTCGGCCGAGATCTGTGGCGTGACACCTGAAGAGATCATTGAGACAGCAAGAGACTTTGCGAACGCGGCGCCCAAAGCGGCGATCTGCTACACGCTCGGCATCACCGAGCACTCCTGCGGCTCTCACAATGTGCAGTCTCTAGGTAACCTGGGGCTCCTTTGCGGCACCTTCGGCCAACCCAACGGCGGAGTCAATCCATTGAGAGGTCAGAACAACGTGCAGGGAGCGGGCGATTCAGGATGTATTCCGACTGACTTGCCTGGTTACCAAAAAGTAGAGCGGCCCGGCATCCGAGAGAAGTTCGAAGCGGCCTGGGACACGCCACTACCGAAGCGGCGAGGAATCACGAAGATCACGGCGATGGAACAGATGCTCCAAGGCAAGGTCAAAGCCGTGTACGTCATGGGCGAAAACACCGTCGCTTCAGACCCCGACGCCAATCACGTCGAGCATGCGCTGAAGGCTGTCGATTTCCTTGTGGTTCAAGATATATTCTTGACTGAGACCGCGCAACTTGCCGATGTCGTTCTCCCAGCGGGATCGTTCGCTGAATCCGATGGGACGTTTGCGAATAGCGAACGGCGAGTCCAGCGAGTCAGACCCGCGCTGGATCCGCCGGGAGAGGCGAAGACCGACGTCGATATCATCCTGTCACTCTTCGAGAGGTTGGGCAAGCCTCAACCCTTCGAGTCGGTTGCCGATGTATTCGATGAATTGCGCAGCCTCACACCTATCTACGGTGGACTTTCACATGAACGGCTCGACCGTGAAGGCGGCATCCAGTGGCCTTGCGCTGACGAGAACGATCCCGGCACCGTGTATCTTCATGGCGACGAGTTTTCGTCGGGATTCCCAGGCTTCTTCGCTCCCGTAGATCACATCCCACCTGCAGAAGAGCCTGATGCTGAGTATCCCTTACTCTTGACGACAGGCCGGAGACGCTCGACGTATCACACCGGCACGCAAACTGGGCGTGCTACGGGATTCCAGCACCTAGTTCCGCACGAGATGCTCGAGATCAATCCGGTCGACGCCGAGGAGTTTGGAATCGAGGACGGGGATCAACTCGATGTCTCGTCTCGGAGAGGCTCAGTGGTAGTTGCGGCGAGGATCACTGAGCGATCGCCGCGTGGCGTCGTCTTCATGTCGTTTGCATTCCCAGAATTAACTCGAACAAACGACGTCACTTCTGACGCGTTCGACTTCATCACCGAAACTCCCGAGTTCAAGGCTTGCGCGGTCAAGCTCGAGAAGCGACTCGTCCAAGACTCCGCTATCCACGAAGCGCAAAGACGGATCAGGCTCGCTGGCGAGGTCAAGCAGCCGACAGAGTTGATGCCGACCAATCGTTCAGTTAACGGCGTGGCTAAAGCCGCCGGATAACGCCGTTAGCGTGCGGTCTGGCTGGGGCTCATGCGGGACGACCAGAATGCAGGGTCACCAGCGGATGGGAAGTCGACAGGTTCAACTACCCCTCGGACGGGTTCGCCTTTGTTCATCCGTTTGATGTTTTCGACGACGAACGAGGCGACCTCTTCGGTATTGTTCTCTGCATCGAACTCGTGGGCAGTTTCTTCGCGCTGCGCAGCGTAGGCGATTAGACCAGAATCTAGTCGGTTCTCTAACTCGTGCTGATCGACCAGCCTCGTACCGGACGGATTGATCAAGGCAGAGTTTTTGGGCATCAGACGCAGTTCCCTAGCCGACAAGAGCGGGTCGGCGGTTGGGCCGTGATGCGCACTCACGAATACGACGTCTGCTTTGGAGAGAACCAGATCCAGGGTTGAACGACGAACGCCCAATCTCGCCATGAGCTGTTGACGAGGAGTCCTGACATCGGCGATCCAAGTCCTCTCGACGTCGCCTTGGATGCTTTCAGCGATCTCCGAACCAAGCGTGCCGAGTCCGATGATCCCTGCCTGAACACCGCCGTTGTCTGATTTGCGCATCGTGGGGATTGCATCGTGCAAGCGGTCTAGACACCACTTCGCGGCATGCTTGGCAAGGACTGGAGAAGCATTTGCGACAACTGTGCCTTCGGGCATCTCGCTCGTGTCTAGGGCCCCGCAATCGACCAATTGGACGAGGCTGGCTTGATGGTCGATTGGAACCTCACCGCCTGCGCCCGAGGTGACCAAACAGTCGGCATCGTGAGGGTTCGAGACTGCCTCGATACCGCTGCTTTCAAGCGCATTTGCAATTTCGCCATGCAGGTGCGAGTTGCTTGACAACGAGATATGAACGCGTCGAATCAAGGGATGAATTCGTAACATGTAGGGGCAGTAGCGGCAGTCATGAATAAATCTTCGCACATCGCCCTTCGGTGTCCCTTGTTCATACCGGGCAATCGTGCAGACATGCTGTCGAAAGCCGGACGATACTCTCCATCTGCGTACGTTCCGGATCTCGAAGATTCGGTCCCTGTTTCGCACAAAATGGAAGCCAGAGAGGTGTTGCGTGACGCCCTGCCAGAGTTAATAGCGTTGGGCCGACCTGTTGTCCCACGGGTCAACTCGTTGACGACGAAATGGACAGAAGGTGACTTGGCGGCGGTGGTACGTCCCGGAATCGTTGCTATCAGCATCGGGAAAATCACGGACTACTCGGACATTGCGGTTGTGGCTCGAATGCTCGGCGAGTTGGAGAAGGCTCGTGGCATCAACGAAGGTTCGATTGGCATCCTCCCCTGGTTGGAAACGGCGCAAGCGATCGTCAATTCGTACGCTATCTGTTCAGCGAGCGAACGCGTGCGTTGGGTCGCCTTCGGGGCCGAGGATTTCACCGCGGACATGGGGATCAGCAGGGAAGTGGATAAGCAAGCTGGTGAGACGGGTCGCGTTGAGGAGTACGGCGAAGCATCGTTGCTTTACGCCCGGTCGGCGGTCGCTGTGGCAGCACGTGCGGCGGGAGTCGTGGCTTTGGATACCCCATACGTGCGATTCCGAGACGAAGGCGGTCTGCGCCGTGAATCTCGTCTCGCGCGGCGCTTAGGCTACAAGGGCAAGTTCGCCATTCATCCTACGCAGATCGACACGATAAATGAGATATTCGTTCCAACGTCCGAAGAGGTAGCTCGAGCCAAAAGGATCATTGAGGCCTCAGATCTGGCTGCGAAAGAGGGGCGCGGTTCGCTGGATGTAGATGGCGAGATGGTGGATGCGCCGGTCGTTGCAAGGGCTCGCAATGTGATGGCCGAGGTAGAAGGATACGAGTAGCGACTCTCTGTGTCGTTGAGCACACATAGGCAGCCAACTTTGCCGTCCTTAAAGACCGCTCTATTGGTCTACGGAGTGATTGGGGTCATCGTGTTGGGGATGTTCACCGTTGCATACCAGAGAGAAAAGGCCACCTCACCGGAATGCACCGACGTCCGTGTTGAGATCGATCTGAGCACGATTGCGCCGGAGAGCGGACTGGAACTGTCAACACCAGAGGGTGGATTTTGCGTGGGGGATGTGATCTACGAGGACCCATCTCTATGTAGTGATGGAATCACCATATTTGGACCCGTCAGGGATCGGTCAGCACAGGATGCAGTGCAGTTTCGACTGAGCAACTGCGCCTTGAGCGTGGAATCGATAACACGATGATGAATATCCGAGGCGCGGCAGGTCAAACGTGAGGCCGGATACAGATGACGCGACCGATGTCGGTCGTTGGGTGACGATCATCGCCGCAGTGGTGTATGCCGGGGTTGTCTCATTTTTGGAGATCGCGGACGACCTGAATGACGGCCGTGGACTCGAGCCGAGGGAGCTGACCCGAGATCTGATCTGGGCGCTATCGTGGGCTTGGTTCTTGGCTAACGCTTTGCGCGCCCTCGACTGTATGAGGCCCTCTATTTCTCGGATCACTTCTTTGGTCGTGTTCGGAATCGTAGTGATTTGGATCAGCTCGCCAAGGCTGATCACGTATATGGAGCGCAACATCAGGTCTGCTTCCGACGTTGAAAACTTAAGCGTAGCGATCTTCGGTTTCGTGATCGGGATCATCGCCCTGTTGAGCGTTTTTCGACACGACTTGCTAAACACTCCAACTGAAGATTTAGGAGATGGAGAGACGCGGGCTCCCAAGTTGCCTAGTGCGTCAATCATCCTTAGGTGGTTGGTTCGCACCGTAACGCATCCCATCCGAAGCATCATGCGGGACCCAATCCGTTGGAGCGCGATCGCAGGGGCCGTGATTTGGCCGACCGCATCGCTTTGGGTGTTCCCTTCTCTCCTCGTTCAGGCGATAGCGATTACGTGCTTGATCAGATACGCAGACACATACTCTGGACGCCGGGATACCCGGATTGCGGCGCTGACACTGGCAACAGGTTTTGCTTGGCTCAACTTCGCGGTCACTGCTCCGTTCACGCCGACGATGGTCGCTTGGTTAGGCCCATCGCTGCTGCTCTGGACAGGTTCAGCCGTACTGGCGATGTTTAGGCCCCATACGACCCAAGATGAGTTGGTTCACGTCGATGATGATCTACTATCTCAGGAGAGCGAGACCGCTGGACTTGGCAGTAACTTGGTTCGAGATGATCAGGATATCGATTGGAGACAGGTGAGATGACACTGAACGGCCCGAACGGCTTCGGCAGGTTCTATGAGGATTTTGAGATCGGTGACGTCTATCGGAACTGGCCGGGACGGACCATTTCAGAGGCGGACGACACTTGGTTTTCGCTCCTGACCCAGAACCAGAATCCCATACATATTGACGCAAATTACGCCGCCGAACATACTGAGCACGGGAAGTGTTTGGTGAACGGGATATTGGTGTTTGGGATCGTGATCGGCCAGTGTGTGCCTGCGGTTTCGGGTCGTGCCATTGCGGCGTTGGAGTATGAGCAAGTTAAGCACCTTGGCCCCACTTTTCATGGCGATACGATCTACTCCGAAGCTGTGGTGCTCGACAAGTGGGAGGCGTCGAAGGGGGATCGCGGGATCATTCAACTCGATACGTTCGGATACAACCAGCGCGATGAGCGGATACTCTCAGTGCGACGAAAGGTCTTGGTTCCCAAACGAAACCATCTAACGATGGGTGAAAATGCGTCGTTCGGAAGGTCCGGCACCGTTTCGTGAGTTGTAAACACCCTTCGCAACGTGAAAATTGACAGCCTGATTGCGCCCAATTAGGATTAACGCAGTAATCGTTGTCCCCATGCGGCGATCCCAAAGAGTCACAGGGGGCGGTCGGTGAATCAGCGAGCTTAGGATCAACAAGCTGCTGCTGTCACTCCCGGCACGGATTCCAGTCCCAAGGGTTTCCATGCGCGGTGTGATGCGGCAGAGCGAGGAACTGGAAACGGTGCCACACGTCAAAGGCCTTCGTTGCAAAGAGTGCGACGAACGCTATCCCATCGAACCTCTCTATGTCTGCGACTTCTGTTTCGGACCTCTCGAGGTTGACTACGACTACGATGCGATAAAACGGTCGATCAGCCGCGAGAGCATCATGACGGGTCCGTTAACCCTCTGGCGTTACGCCGATCTTCTGCCTGCCGATTCAACCAATGCGGTAGATATAGGCGCCGGCTTTACCCCACTTCTCAAGGCCGACAACCTTGGTGAATTGTTGGGCTTAGACAACCTCTGGATAAAGAACGACACGGCGAATCCCACCCACTCTTTCAAGGACCGCGTCGTCTCGGTAGCAGCCACGAAGACATTGGAGTTCGGCTTCGATACCATTGCGTGTCCATCGACCGGAAACTTGGCTGGTGCAACCGCTGCTCACGGTGCCAAAGCGAAGCTCAAGACCATGATTTTCGTGCCTCATGACTTGGAGAGCGCGAAGATCAACACTGCTGCCATCTTCGGTTCGGTAATCCTGGTGCGCGGAAACTACGACGATGTGAATCGCCTTTGCAGCGAACTTGCTGAAGAGCATCCTTGGGCATTTGTCAATATCAACATGCGTCCTTACTACTCCGAAGGCAGTAAGACACTGGGATTCGAGGTGGCGGAGCAGCTGGGGTGGCGAGCGCCTCGACACGTGATCGTCCCGGTCGCCTCTGGCTCATTGCTCACAAAGGTATGGAAGGGACTGAACGAGTTCGCAGATTTGGGCCTGATTGGAGGAATTGACACCTCGATGCACGTGGCCCAAGCGGCCGGTTGCGCGCCCGTTGCGACCGCCATCCAGAACGGCGAGTCTCACCCGCGTCCGGTTCAGCCGAATACGATCGCCAAATCTTTAGCTATTGGCAATCCCGCAGATGGCTACTACGCGGCGAAGATTGCTACCGAATCTGGTGGGAAGGGATGCATTGTTCCTGAGCACGAGGTGGCGGACGGGATCCGTTTGCTCGCCGAGACCGAGGGCATATTCGCCGAGACCGCAGGCGGCGTGGTCATCTCAGCTCTGAAGCAGCTGGCATCGGATGGCGTGATCGGTCGGGATGAAGAGACAGTGGCGTTGATCACCGGCACGGGTTTAAAGACCCTCGACGCTGTCGAAGACGCCATCGAGTTGCAGACGATAGACGCAACAGTGACTTCGTTCGAAGAGACGATGATGTCTGCAGTGCGGCGTAGGGTCACGCACTGAACGATCGTCAAGTTTCGCGGCGATTGGCTAGAATCGGGTTGTTGACCAACTGCCCTTCTTATTCGGCAATTGCCGCTATAGGTGTTTTGAGGAAGAAATATGTCAGTTCAAGTTAAGATACCGACCCCGTTGAGACGGCTCACAAATCAAGAGTCGAGTGTTAGCGCCGATGGTGGCGATGTCTCGGCGCTGATCGAATCGCTCGAGGCGACTTACCCGGGGATGAAGGCTCGATTGTGCGACGAGAACGGTGAGTTGCGGCACTTCGTAAACGTCTTCATAAATGGCGAAGACATCCGTTATCTCGACGGCGTAGCGACATCGTTATCTGCCGGCGACGAGGTCAGCATCGTGCCAGCCGTAGCCGGCGGGTGATTCTTCTGCCGGATCAGGGTGGTCGGCACTCTGATCCGTTCGTGTTGAGCGGACCCAAACCGTTCGTGGTGAGCTGACCCTACCGTTCGTGGTGAGCCTGTCGAACCATGAAGCCGGCTCCCGCCCTTCGACAAGCTCAGGACGGACGGAACGCTGACCCACACGTGCCGAACAGACCTCTATCGGTCGTGGCGAGCCGACCCTACCGTTCGTGGTGAGCTTGTCGAACCATGACGCCGACTCCCGCCCTTCGACAAGCTCAGGACGAACGGATGGCGGATATGTGACGCATTCCGGGGGCGCGACCATATGCTTCGAGCACCTGAGAGCCGGCCACCCTCTCCCCTCCGAGGGAGAGGACCTTTGGGATTGCGCAGACATGCGGATTTCCATAGAGGTGAGGGGGACACGGGGGCCCCATGGTGACCTGGGAAATAGCACCTCGACTGGTTCAGGACAAACGGTAACGGCAGGTATGAGCTGGAGTTCGAGGCGCGACAACGCGTTTCGAGCACCTGAGAGCCGACCACCCTCTCCCCTCCGAGGGAGAGGGCCTTTGGGATTGCGCAGACATGCGCATTTCCAAAGAGGTGAGGGGGACAGAGGGCTCCTTGGGGCTTGGGAAGTAGCACCTCGACTGGTTCAGGACAAACAGATGACGGATATGGGAGGGATTACGGGAGTTCGGGTCTACCGGACCCTTTCCCTCGTTTGCATTAAGACCTTCACCTCACCCAGCTGTCGGGAATCCTCTCCCTCGAAGGGGACGCAAATCGAGACTCGTCACTGCCACGGTGGCCGCAATCCAGACGGCCGAGAGCGTCAAGCAGTTCGGCGTTTCGGTTTGGAATCATCAGATGCATTGAGCATCCCCCTCACCTCTTTGGGCTCGTGTTCGTAAACACGTGACCAAAGGTCCTCTCCCTCGGAGGGGAGAGGGTACCCGCTAGTAAAGCGGGTTGGTTGCTCTGGATCCCGGGGGCGTAGGAACGACGAAACTATTCGTCGGCGGCGTTGGCCATCACGTTGATCAGCTCTTCGACGGCGTCTGCGGATGCTAGTAAAGCGGCCCGTTCGGTATCGCTGAGGTCGACCTCGATTATCCGTTCGACGCCCGCCGCGCCCAGCTTGATCGGCACGCCTACGTATAGGCCAGAGATGCCGTATTCGCCATGGAGCATGGCGGCGCAGGGCAGGATCTCTTTGCGGTCTAGGAGTATCGCTTCCACCATCTGCGCTACTGCCGCCGAAGGGGCATAGTAGGCGGATCCTGTCTTCAGAAGGCTAACTATCTCAGCTCCGCCGTCTCGAGTTCGTTGAACGATCTGACCCAGTCGGTCCGGTGCGATGAGGTCTGCAACTGGAACCCCGCCGACCGTTGTCGCTTGGATCAACGGAACCATCGAGTCGCCATGACCTCCGAGGACGAACGCCGACACGTTCGTGACGGACACGCCTAGCTCTTGCGCCAAGAACGTCCGGAAGCGTGCCGTGTCGAGTATTCCGGCCATGCCAACAACTCGCTCACTGGGGAATCCGCTGACAGAGTGAGCGTGTTGAACCATTGCGTCCAATGGATTCGAGACCACGACGATGATGCAACCGGGCGAGTAGTTGACGACCTCTTCGGTAACGCTGCCGACGATGCGCATGTTCGTGAATAAAAGATCGTCACGGCTCATCCCAGGACGCCTGGCGATACCCGCCGTTATGACCACTACGTCGGATTCCGCTGTAGGTTCATAGTCGTTTGCGCCTTCGATCTGGGCGTCGGTGCCAAGAACAGGACCAGACTCCAGAAGGTCGAGGGCCTTCCCTTGCGGCATGTCTTCAACTACATCTACGAGCACCACATCTGCATATCCGCGCTCGAAAATCCGTTGCGCAGTGGTAGCACCAACATTCCCGGCGCCGATCACACTCACTTTGAACCGCATATCGTTTCAACCTGTCCTTAGCTTTGTAAATTCAACCATCTGCCAGATCGTATCTGGAGAATGTCGCCAAACTGTTAACTGCCGACGTAGCTCTGCCAGCGAGATTCCAATTCAGGGTCGTTCACGGTGTCGGCAACGTAGGCGCCGTACTCGTCGCCTGTGACGCCAGTGTCTCGACCTGTAACACTAACCTTGCGCTCGTATTGGCCGCAGATCTCCAATGCCATGTCGAGCCTCCTACCAAGATCGGCGTAGCCAATGTGAGACATCAACATCGAAGCAGCAACAAGCATAGAGGACGGATCGGCGTATTGCGCTCTGCCCTCTTCGACCATCCTTGGGGCAGAGCCGTGAATTGCCTCGAACATGGCGTATCGCTTGCCGATGTTCGCCGCTCCCGCGGTGCCGACGCCACCCTGGATCTCGGCCGCCTCGTCGGTCAGGATGTCTCCGTAGAGATTCGGCATCACCAGAACTTGGAAGTCTGTGCGACGCGCCCGATCGAGCAGTTTCGCGGTCATGATGTCGATGTACCAACCGTCCCACTCGATTTCTGGATACTCCCGCGCCACCCGCTCGGCGACCTGGAGGAATCTCCCGTCGCTCAACTTCACAATGTTCGCCTTGGTAACTACCGTGACGCGAGTCCGATTGTTGACCCTGGCATGCTCGAATGCGGCGCGAATGATACGCTCCGAACCTGGCTCTGAGATGAGCCGAAAGTCGATCGTGAAGTCGTCGGTAACGTCGATGCCATCTGAACCGAGGGCGTAAAGATCCTCCGTATTTTCTCGGAAGAACATCCAGTCGATGCCTTCCGACGGCACGCGCACTGGACGCACATTGGCGAACAGATCCAATTCCTTGCGCATCCCTACGTTTGCCGACTCTAGATTCGGCCAACCATCGCCCTTCTCCGGTGTAGTCGTGGGGCCCTTCAGGGTGACATCGCATGCTTTGATCTCTGCCAACACGTCGTCTGGTATCGATTGAAGATGCGCGGCGCGGTTCTCGATCGTCAAACCATCGATGGTCCGAAATTCGATCCTGCCACTTGCGACGTGCTCTTCCAGAAGTCGCTGCAGAACCTGCCTCGCCGTCTCTGTTATCGCAGGGCCAATGCCATCTCCGCCGATGACGCCGATCACGATCTTGTCGCGAGTCGACCAATCGATGAACTCGCCTTCTTCTTTCAACGACTCGACACGAGCCATCTGTTTTTCCAATAGATCTCCGAAGTGTTCTTTCGCACGATCTATCGCTGCTTGATTCATTGTGAGTCCTTCGGTTTTCTGGCTAGCCTTTCGGTGAGTGGGATTTCTACTCCCACTTGTGAGGCTTGCCTTCTTTTGGCAGTAGCTTGCCAGTATCTTCACGGATTGCGTGAGTCGCTTCCGTTTTTTGCGAATTCTTGAATGTGACCTTTTCTACGCCAACCAATCCAACATCCCCCAACGCCTCGACATGACCCAACGCCACGAACAATACGTCGCCTGCCTCGTCTCCAACTGCGCCATCGTCGTTCGACGCCACGGCTTCGTCCAGCTCCCTGATCTCTTCAGCCAAGATCTCACGTCGTTCGTCGATGATTTGCGCCGGTGACATTTCTCTGAATCCACCCGAACCGAATCCCCAACGGTTGTGGAAGTCCCAAACCTGTTCCGCCATAGCGGCAACCACAGATACGAAGCGCTCTTTCCCGACTGCATTGGGCGCGAGTCTGGTGTGTTTTGTGGCACTCAAAGAGGGATGTTCCCATGCTTCTTCGGTGGGATCGAATCGACCTTGTTCGCCAGCATCGTCAATGCGTCGGCGATCCTAGGTCGAGTGTCTCGCGGATCGATTACGTCGTCGACATATCCACGATTTGCGGCGATGTAGGGGTTGGCAAAGGCCGCGCGGTAACCTGCCACGAGTTCAGTACGTGCGGCATCGGGATCATCGGCGGCCGCGATCTCCCTCCGTCTGATGACGTTGACCGCGCCTTCAGGACCCATCACGGCGATCTCTGCGGATGGCCAAGCCAAGTTCACATCTGACCTTAGCTCTTTGCTACCCATCACGATGTAGGCGCCGCCGTAGGCCTTTCTGAGAATCACAGTTATTTTTGGCACGGTGGCCTCGGAGTAGGCGTAGAGCATCTTGGCGCCGTGTCGGATGATGCCGCCCTGCTCCTGGGACGTCCCGGGCATGAAGCCGGGCACATCGACCAGAGTGATTATCGGTATGTTGAAGGAATCGCAGAAGCGCACGAAGCGGGCGCCTTTGTCAGAGGCATCGATATCGAGGACCCCTGCCAAGGCGTTCGGTTGATTCGCAACAACGCCAATGGTGGAGCCGCCCACTCGAGCGAAACCAACAACCAGGTTTTGCGCATACTCGGCATGAACCTGCATGAACTCGCCATCGTCAACTATCTCTTCGATCACATCCAAGACGTCGTATGGGAGATTCGGATCGCTCGGAATGACCGTTGCCAGCGCTTCCGATCGACGTCCTTGAGGGTCTTCCGATGTCACTGAAGGTGGAGATACGGCGTTGTTTGAGGGCAGATAGCCCAAAAGTCGTCGGACTTCGGTGAAACAGGTGTCCTCATCCCCAATAGCCCAGTGAGCGACGCCGCTGGTGGTCGCATGCATGGCCGCGCCGCCGAGATCTTCGTGCGAGACGTCTTCACCTGTTACGGACCGCACGACATCAGGCCCGGTGATGTACATCTGGCCTACGCCTTCGACCATGAAAATGAAGTCCGTCATCGCCGGGGAGTAGACCGCGCCGCCAGCCGACGGACCGGCGATAACGGTGATCTGTGGGATGACCCCTGACGCCAGAGTGTTGCGACGGAAAATCTCACCGTATCCGGCAAGGGAGTCGATGCCCTCCTGGATGCGAGCGCCGCCAGAATCGTTGATGCCGACAACGGGCGCGCCAACCTTAACGGCATGATCCATAACCTTCGAGATCTTTTGCGCCGCGATCTGCGAAAGCGAGCCGCCGAGCACGGTGAAGTCTTGGGCGAAGCCGAATACAGTTCGGCCATTTACACTGCCCCAGCCCGTAACGACAGAGTCGCCTTCGAAACGCTGCTTGTCTAAACCGAGATCGGTGGAACGATGCGTGGCGAAGGTGTCGATCTCGGTGAAGTTGCCATCATCGAAGAGCTTTCCGAGCCGTTCGCGAGCGGTTAGCTTGCCTCGGCCACGTTGCGCCTCGATCCTGCGCTCACCACCGCCCTGCTGCGCGACTGCACGACGGGCTTCGAGCGCGCGAATGCCGTCTAGCGCGCCATCTGCGGGAGCTATGTCTTCACTGTCGGTGGATATGACGTTGGTGCCTTGGGGTATCGGTTTGCGAAGTAGCGAACTGAACACAGATTCGGTTCGGTAGCCAACTATAGAATCCTATCGCAATGACTACTGACTTGCACTTTTCTTGATCGTTCAAAGACGCTACGAACTCCTAACTGTCTCACGAGTTAGTCGACAAGGAACTTCCCTAGTCGAAGGCAAATTGGCCTGATCACAAATCACAACACGTAAGCGTGATCTATGACGGCGATTGCTCCGTTGTACAGGTCAAAACGCGCCAAGAAGGTGGGTTACCCCGTGCCCTCCGTGAAACCTGTGCGAAAGTCTCGTCATCCTGAGCCTGCCGAAGGATCTGGGGTGGGGTGGCTCGTCAAGCGTATAGACCAGAACTCATACGCCAAACCTCCTGACGCCCTGGGACATCTGGACTTTGGCCTTCGCCACAATGACTAGTGTTTTGCACCGTACCCCTCCGTGGGAGAGGATCAAGGGAATTGGGCTACGCTACGAGTCCGATTTCGGCACAAGCGACCGCGAAAACGTCGTAAAGAGTCTCCGACAGCCCAGTCATACATGATCTCGGCGATCGCGAAATCTGCAATAATTCCACAATTTTGCCTCGCAGGAAGTCTATTTTCGGACAAGCGCAAATTAGTGTGAATGACGTATTGACCTTGGTTATTTTCGGATGAAACTCCGCACCAGCACTTATGCGTTTGTCATTGTCTTCATCGCGATGCTAGGGTGTGGGGCGCAGCACGATGGTACTGAGGCGGAAATGAATCGTCCCGGAGATTTACTTCCCGGAGAGACCCCGTTCTCACGAGCCCCCTTGCGCCCCCCAGCAGTCAGTCTGATCCGGGGACAGGGGGAAGATCCAGTTCCTGGCAAGTTGGGCTCCATGGACTGGACGTTGCTTGGAGGCGTCAAGAACCCTGTGCCCGACAGACCTTGGAGCCAAGCCGTCACTGCGCCTCGAAACGGGGCCACAACGCTCCTCTTCGAGACCTATGCGGCGCCGGTGTGGGTCATCGTCAACATATTCGTGGCGCTGGACCCCGAGACCGGGTTGCCGATCGACCCGTCGACAGGTGAATCGATTGGATTCGGAGAGGTCTACCTCGAGTGCCACCCCTACTCCGACGAATGCATGGAGGCGGAGGGAGACTCTTGGAGGTGGGACGGGATGCCCGAGGAGATGCTCGAGCACGAATACGTCACCGTCGGCGCCCAGTGGCTCATGCAGTCCGATTCGAGCGGCACAAAGTCGGGTATTGTGAGAGGCTCCTGGCAGTTCCACTTCGTGAACGAATAGGTTCGGCTTGCTTACTCCAGAACAGTTGGCATCGTCGACGGTCGATTTTTCCCTGTTGCTGCACAATGCCCAAATGGAGGATGTTGAGGAAGACGGGATTTCGGAAAGGCTAGGGAAGCACCGCGTGTTTAACGCAACAAATACTAGGAGTGGCGACGCGCGAGCAAAGCGCGCTTGCGAAAATAACGCATATGGATACTTGGTAACTGGTTTCGGCTACTTAGATGATCATGAAGGCGAGACTCATTTCGCTCAAAACCACGTCAAAAGCTACGGCATCGTAGTGAATCCCTGTGGAATGTAAGCGTTGTCCGACGTGCTTCGTTGCTCGTTTCCGACTCGACATCGTTCGTTCGCGGTTTGCCGATTTCAATACAATCTCGATTCAGTCGTGTAGCCATCTCTGCGCTATTTGTAGCGACACTCGCATTGATCGGGTGTGATTCCAACGATGACGAAGTCAATATGCTGCTGTTAGATCCCGGAGAGACCCCGTTCTCACGAGCCCCCTTGCGCCCCCCAGCAGTCAGTCTGATCCGGGGACAGGGGGAAGATCCAGTTCCTGGCAAGTTGGGCTCCATGGACTGGACGTTGCTTGGAGGCGTCAAGAACCCTGTGCCCGACAGACCTTGGAGCCAAGCCGTCACTGCGCCTCGAAACGGAGCCACAACGCTCCTCTTCGAGACCTATGCGGCACCGGTGTGGGTCATCGTCAACATATTCGTGGCGCTGGACCCCGAGACCGGGTTGCCCATCGACCCGTCGACAGGTGAATCGATTAGATTCGGAGAGGTCTACCTCGAGTGCCACCCCTACTCCGACGAATGCATGGAGGCGGAGGGAGACTCTTGGAAGTGGGACGGGATGCCCGAGGAGATGCTCGAGCACGAATACGTCACGGTCGGCGCCCAGTGGCTCATGCAGTCCGATTCGAGCGGCAGAGATGATGGCCTGTTGACGGCTTCTTACCAGTTCCACTTCGTGAACGAATAGGTCGGGCTTGCTCACTCCAGAATAGTTGGCATCGTCGCCTATGGGGCGACACATACTAGACGAGATTGCCGATTATGTCGTCCAGGTCGTCTCCAGATCTGAAAATGTGCGTTTGACGAACTCCACCATCGCGGACTTATTGCCTGAGGTGCCGGAAGTTCTTGCAGGTCTCGATGAGGGCGATCTGATGGGTATTGTGTACGAGGCTGGCGAGTGGATTTCAGAGGATGCGTACAGGCCTTTGAAATTGATGAGCAATCTCGCAGGCCATGAGGTCGTAGGGTCCCCCGGAGTTACGTTGACCGCCTACGACTACGGGTGGCCGGAACCCTTGCCCACGCATATCAAGCTGGCATCACTCGTCCTGCAGCATCCAGCCAGCCAGTGGTGGTCGTCGCCGTGGAACGCCAGAGGGCAAGTGTGGGCTGGTAAGGGAACGATGAAACGTGTGCCGTTTCACCCGAGTTGGGATCTCCGTCGAGGGAAGCCGGCGGCGATCTTCTACACAACGTCAGAGGTCGCCGGCCTGACGTGCGCATGGGAAGTGGCCGCCATGAGCGCGGAGATGGAATACAGCCATTTTGACGCCGCCTTTCAGTACTACGCTCTCGAGTTGGAGCCGCAGCAACCGGTGTACGAGATCGACTCGCTCGAGGACTGGGTTCGACTCTGTGAGGAGGAGCCGACGAAATGGGCAAACAACATCGTCATCCCTGATTGGGAAAAGATCCCTCAACGATTCAGCGCGATCCATCTCACGACGTCCGGTTTGATAGCTTGCCAAGGAGTGCCGGTCGAAACGAGCGCGGGCACGGCGCTGCTTCACGGGTGGGACATCGAGAGAACCGCGTGGCTGGAGTACGCGGTGAAGGATTCCAGGCTCCTTCCGAAGAACATGGAGGATACCCGTTACTGGCCAACGACGATGGGCGGAAGGTGCGACGACCCAAAGAGTTATCGCCAGATGATCGCGAGTGAGCACGCCCGGTTCAGAAGAACCTTGCCGCCCAAGTATCGCTGAGGGGCTTTCCATCCTACGCACCGTTAGTTCGCGCATCTGCCTACCTAGGGGTTGATCGCGCGCCATGGTGTGCCTGTAGAGACGAGCACGGGAAAGGCACTGCCCCACGGGTGGGAAATCGAGTGCACAGAGTGGTTGGAGTACGTAGCGCGCGTGAACGAACCGCACCAAGTCCCACTCACGATGAACCCCCTCCTCACGTTCGCGGTGAATTTGTACCTACCGTTCGCGGTGGATTAATACATTCCCGTTCGTGGTGAGCCTGTCGAACCACCGTGGTTAATGCCCCGGCAGGCTCCCTTCGTCGAATGGCGAGCGGACGCAAAGCATACGCAGACGTCGCCGCGCCCCGCTGGGCGGACAGGGCGAATGGATTTCGATCTTCGAGTTCGCGGTTATGGCGATAAATCTTTGCCAGCGCGCTACATAGGCGAGAGTTTGCGTGACCCTCAACGGTGCTCGGCGAATGTGAAAGTGCGCGCGAATCGTGGGACGTCTAGACGTTTGTGTATTCTGGATCGCGTTTGCAACGACGGTGGTTAGTGATCCATCATGGTTTCAGATGCATTTTCAGAATTCACAAAAATCTTTGAAGATAGGCACCTCGGTATTCGCGTGGGGCTCGAAGACCTACGTCATGGGGGTGCTCAACGTCACGCCCGATTCCTTTTCAGGAGACGGCACCATCCGTGGCGATAAGTGGGTAGGAGCGTCGGTGGAGCAAGCTTTTCGCATGGTTGAAGAAGGCGCCGACATCATCGACGTCGGCGGAGAATCTACACGGCCTGCCTCCGTCTATCCTGATGCCGCTCCAGTGCCTGCCGACGTAGAGATCTCAAGGGTTGTGCCTGTAATCGAAAGGTTGAATTCAGAGTCTGACGTGCCCGTCAGCGTCGACACTCGGAAATCGGAGGTTGCCGACGCCGCACTTAAAGCCGGTGCACATCTCGTTAACGACGTCTCGACCCTCGCCGATCCGGAGATGGCTCGAGTAGTCGCCCAACATGCGGTGCCGATTGTAATCAGCCACACTAGGTCGAGAGCCCAGTACAGCGATGTAATTGCCGAAATCTCAGAAGATCTGACCCGCGCTGTCGATCAAGCGTTGAATGCGGGGATATCGGCGTCTCACATCATCGTCGACCCTGGAATCGGCTTCGCAAAGAACGCGCAACACAGTTTGACGGCGCTGAAAGAGCTAGCCACGATCAAGCGAAATCTGAACAACCTTCCTATTTTGGTGGGAGCGTCGCGGAAATCCTTCATCGGCGCGATTCTCGATGCTGAGCCTGATGATCGAGTGGAAGGCAACGCCGCCGCCGTAGCCTTGGCTATCGCAGGCGGGACAGACATGGTTCGGGTGCATGAAGTGCGGGCAATGGCTCGTGTCGCAAAGGTCGCCGATGCCATCGTTCGGGGCTGGGACACAGATCCCGAATTGTCCAGTGACCGCGTCGCACGCGCCGTGGAAAGGACTGAGTGAATGGCGTTTAGGTCCAACGTGCCACGCGCCTACCTAGGGCTCGGCTCGAACCTCGGCGATCGGCGGCAGTATCTTCGATCGGGCCTTGACGGTCTCAAACGTATCGCCGATGTCGTAGCGATCTCTTCCGTTTACGAAACAGAGCCGTTCGACGTGGATACCGAGCAACCGATGTTCCTAAACATGGCCGTAACGATCGAAACGTCTCTCGACCCATCGTCTCTTCTCTCGGCTCTGAAGCGCATCGAACGTAGAAACCAGAGGGTCAGGAATATCCCCAATGAACCACGAACGCTTGATCTAGACATATTGCTAATCGACCAGATAACAATTAAGACGCCGGGGCTGACGGTTCCTCACCCAAGAATGCATGAGAGAGCATTCGTATTGGCGCCTCTGGCCGAGATCGCACCTGATGTGATTCATCCACCTACGGGGAAAACTATCTCGAAACTGATGCAGGAGGTAGGACTCAACGGCGTCACCAATGTCGGGGATGTTCGGTCAGTCAACGGTTGACAACACTCCGCTGTTATCCTGCCTCTCGTTGGAACGCTTGGAAGATCACGAAAACAGCCAATGCAAGAAAAATCAACCAAATGACTATCCGGGGATTGATTCTCTTCATCGAAATTCCACACTGCGTTCGTTCTCAACCATGACTGCTCGCCTTTCGCCATACTCGGCAATCGTATCGGACATCGACGGGACGCTTATCTCGTCCGTCGATAAAACGTTCTCAGATCGTCTCAAGAGCGCTGTTCAAGGAGTCATCCAAAGCGGTTTCAAGTTCTCCCTTGCGACTGGGAAGCCGCTCTACTCCGCCTGGAATTGTCATCAACAGATCGCTGCTAATGGTCCGCTCATCTGCTATCAAGGCGCCATGGCGGTAGAGGCTGAAACCGGAGACGTATTGAGGCACGAACGGCTAGACGAAGACGTGGCGGAGGCGGCCATCTCCTTCTTCGAAAAACGAGGTTTTCAGACACGGGTGTATATCGACGAAACCGTTTGGGTTTCAAAACTCGACGATGATTACGTCGCATACGTCAAACGGAATAACTCGAAAATCGGACTTGAACCTGATCTCAAAATACTCGCCAAGCAACTTCCGATACTAGTGTTGGGCATCGCCGAACCAATCGTGGTGTCAAAACACGTGGCAGATATAGAAGAACTGACTGGCGAATCGGCACTTGTCACACGCTCGCTTCCACGCTTTTGTGAAGTGGGGTCTCCACACGCAGGCAAGGCAAACGCATTGCGATGGCTAGCAGATAGAGAAGGCATTAAACCCGACGACTTCGTGGCCTTCGGTGATGATCTTGGCGACGCCGAGATGCTTAGCTGGGCCGGCTTAGGCATTGCAGTTGAAACCGGCAATCCCAGCGTAATCGCAGCGGCGGACGAGACGGTACCCGGGCCAGACGATGATGGAGTTGCAATGAAGCTCGAGAGCTTCACAAGCTCATGCTGATAGCCGAAGCCCGAACGCTTCTTGGGTAGCCTCTGAATTCGACTGGTCCGAGCGCCAAGTAAGCATGTTTAAAGAAGCCGTTGGCGTGCACTCTTAGTCGTTTTCCAGACGGTCCGATTCAAACTTGCCGAAGCACCCAGTCTGGGTTTCGCATCATCAGATTACTCTCGGAGATTTACGACTGAGCCCGATCCGACATCCGGCCGAACGACCTCGTCGGAATCGCAAAGCGGCCGGGAGCCTGATGGGCGTGAAGACATGCCCGGGCCTGTGGTTGTCACGGTTACGTTGGACGCAGCCGCCAGCACGTGTGATGAAGAATAATTGACCGACATTGAGATTCTTCCCCCAAGATCCGGAGCATTTTGCGTAGCGTTGGGGCATTTGCCATGCGTGTTCGCCATCGTTTTCCTTTTTCTGACCATAGTTTTCGCCGGCTTTGGCATCTCAATCCTTGAAAATCCTCGGCTCGGATGGCCATTGGGAGTTTTGTTCCTGATCCTCACGCTGTTGGTGATATACCGGTGGGCTTGTGAAGACGCAGTCGAATAGGAACGCAAACTGAGGTCGAGCAAAACCCTCGGCATCGAAATCGAAACGTTGTGGAAGAGAACCGTCAATATAGATTGAGTCGCGATTCGGTATCGCGCTGTTGTTCGCCGGGTTGCTGGCGGTTATGGATGCTATCTATCCATTGATTGATCGACGCATCGCCAGGGGCTAACTACGGCCCGGACAACGGCCATTCGACAGGCTCAGGACGAACGATATGAGCCACAGTTCGGGGAATGCACCCTTCCGTTCTTGGCAAGAAGTCACGCACCTGAACCGTGTAGGTGCTTTCGGTTTGGCGGAAGTCGCTTCCCTTCGTGGCAAGTAACCGCCTTCGGTTTTGTGGCAACAAGGAACCCTCCCGGTCGTGGTAAGAAAGGGTCCTCCCATTCATGGCAACAAGGGATCCTCCCGTTCGTCGTAAGAATGAACCCTTCCGGTCGTGGCAACAAGGGACCCTCCCGGTCGTGGTAAGAAAGAACCCTCCCGTTCGTGGTGAGCTTGTCGAACCACCATGCCGCACGCACGTTTCGACACGTCCCGGCTGACTCAGTCCAGACGGACGAGGGTGTCAAGCAGCTCGCCCCTTTTCGATTAAAGTCCGAGGCATCGAACGCTCCTTCTCCCTTCGACAAGCTCAGGACAGGCTCTGAATCGACTCCCTTGACGGGGTGAGTATACCCATTCGTTGAGCGGGTTGAAAAACTGTCAACTAATCCCTTATTGATCCACCAGGATCTCGTGGTCGTAGCGGGCTCGCAGCCAGATGTCGCCGTTTTCGGCATCGATGCCTACGATGCCGTAGCCGTATGTGATGTCGTATGCTCGCACATCGCCCGGGAACGCGCCACCGATCTGGACAGCCCAAATCTGCCGGTTGAGTCGGGGTGAGTCATCGGAATAGATGTCTGACTCAGTGAGCTCTTGGAGTCTTCCAAGTCTCATAGCGCCCACTCGAATTCGAGCGTTTTCATAGCCAGCAGCGTCGATCTCTCTCAGAATCGCCGCTAACTGGGCTTTGCCTATGTCGATTGCCTCAGATTCCGAAATCATCGGGTTCGGAACCGGCGTGGGCCAAACTCTTGTCGCTGCCGAGTCGTCGCAACCTACAAGTGCGACTGCTATGAGTGATCCGAGCGCCAAATGAAACGGGATCGACCTAAGAATCCCGATGGTGATCACTAGAGAAGTTCCCAGCTAACTGCCGCTGGAAAGTGCATCGACCTTGCGGACGATCGATTTTGTGCCGACGAGGTGCTTGCCCAGTCCCAGCTTCTTCGAATCCATGCCCATCGCAAGACCGAGCAGTTGGGGCAGGTGAATGATGGGCAGGTCCGCCTTGTCTCCACGATTCTGACGTCGAGCCTTGGGTTGGTAACCGTCGAGGTTAAGGTGGCACAACGGACACGGAGTAACCATGGCGTCCGCACCGCGGTCGCGGGCGTCGCCGGTGTGGTTCGAGACCATGCGCAACGAGTTGCGTTGGTTGATGAGCAGAATCGGGAAGCCGCAGCAGGCGGTTTTGCCGGGAAAGTCGACGACGTTGCCGCCAACGGCTTCGATAACTGCTTCAAGGGAAGTTTCACGCTCAGGGTTCTCGTCGAAACCCAGCGCGTCCGACGGACGCACAATGTAGCAGCCGTAGAACGGTGCAAAGTTAATACCTGAGAGCTCGCGGGTGAATGTTTGATTTAGCTTCTCGAGTCCGATGTCCTCTACCAACACCCATAAGAGGTGCTTCACTGTCGTTCCCCCGCTGTATTGCAGTCCCTCGTCAGCAATGTAGCTGTTGATCTCTTCCAGATATGCTGCGTCTTTCTGGACCCGATAGTTGGCTTGGGCGATAACGCCTTGGCAGGTCGAGCAGATCGTTAAGATGGGGAGGCCTAGTTGCTCAGCCATAGCTAATGTGCGGACGTTTAAGATGTCGCCGAGCTTGCGATCCTTCTCTTGCAACACTCCAGCGCCTGTGCAGGAAGCGCCTTTGAGTTCAACCCACTCGATCGCCAGACGCTCCATCACGGCGACCGCCGAGTCGAACAGCTCAGGACCTGCGCCTCTTGCGACGCAACCTGGATAAAAAGCGAACTTCATTCCTCGCGCTCACTCTCGACTCGCTCGAATATCTCGGTAATCCGCTGCTTATCCTCGGCCTTGTGAGGCACTACAGGAGGCAACTTGCCCCGCACAACTGATTTCAGGCCGATCGATGCGAGGTCCAATAGCCTCGGGACGTTTGTGTAACCCGCCGACTCGACAGCCAATCGCGCCTCGTCGAGTCGACCGTGTTTTTTGACTGAACGGTTGAACGATTCTGTGTGACGATACCCGGCAGTGTCGGTGTTGCCTGCGGCGATAGCCATCTCCCGCATCTCCATGATGCGATCCATCGGAGCGACATCTTTGGGGCAGACTTCGACGCACTTGAAGCAACGCGTGCAGTCCCAAATCCCGCCTTCGACGTCGTTTAGCTCGGACAACCTCTCTTCGCGCTGATCGTCTCTCGGATCCTCTACGAAGCGCCACGCCTTTGCCAGCGCCGCAGGTCCGATGAATTTCGAGTCGACTTCCAAGACTGTGCAGTCCGATACACAAGCACCGCACATGATGCAGTTCATTGCGGTGAGCAGATTCTCCATCGAATCGTTCGGTGCAATGAACTCCCCCTGCTCGGGCTCTGAACTTGGTTGCAGGTACGGACCGACCTGCTTGACCTTGTCGAAAAATGGATCGAGCGAGACCGCCAAATCCTTGATCACCCCATGATTGCCCATCGGCTCCACCACGATCTCTTCGCCTTCCGCCGCCACATCGACGATGCGCGTCTTGCAAACGAGCTTGGCATCGCCGTTCACTCGCATGCCACAGGAGCCGCAGATCGAAGCTCGACACGCGCAACGGAGAGCCAGAGTCCCATCGACCTCTTCACGTATCTGGATCAAGGCGTCGAGAACTGTCGCACTCGGGTGCATCTCCAACTCGAACACGTCCCACCGGAACTCGCCCTCAGACATAGTCTCGGGATCGTAACGCCTGACTTTCAGCCTTGATTCCATCAATAAACCCTCTTTACCGGCTCCCACTTCGTGATCGTAACCGGCGATGTCTTCACCTTCACGCCATCTTCGTTATCTGGATCGTGGTAGACGAGTGTGTGCTTCAGCCAATTCTCGTCGTCGCGATCAACGATGTCAGTGCGGAAGTGCGCCCCTCGGCTCTCTTTGCGTGCCAAAGCGCCGTGCACGACTGTCTTTGCCACGTCGGCCATAAACTCCATCTCGAGTGTGAATATGAGGTCTGTATTGAAGACCTTGCCTTTGTTCTGAATTGAAACGTGCGGCATGCGTCGATCGACCTCGTCGATCGCTGCCTTGGCACCTTCCATTGTCGATTGATCGCGGAACACTCCGATCCCCTTCGTCATCTCGCGGGCGATAAAGTTTCGGACCGATGCCCATTTCTCTGCTGGTTCGCGGTCCAACAGTTCGCCCATCCTAATCTTTGAGGCGTTGAGATGTTCATCTGAGCCCGACCCGTGCCCTACCTCGTGTATGAATTCAGCGGCGTGCGTCGCGGATCGTCTCCCAAATACGACGGTGTCGAGGAGGGAATTAGCGCCTAATCGATTTGCGCCGTGGACACTGACGTTCGCACACTCTCCCGCGGCGTAGAGCCCAGGCACTGCAGTCGCGCCGTTCACATCCGTCTTAATGCCGCCCATGATGTAGTGGACTCCCGGACGCACCGGAACTGGCTGCTCTGCAAGATCTAAGCCGAGAAACTCGACCGCGACTTCCTGCAGGTAACCCAATCGCTCCTCGATGAATTCGCGTCCTAGATGACGCATGTCGAGGAGAACGTTTCCCTCTACTCCCCTGCCTTCGTTGATCTCGGTCTGCTCGGAACGTGACACAACATCGCGGGAGGCGAGTTCGAGATACTCCGGAGCGTAGGTCTTCATGAAGCGATCGCCGTCGGCATTCAAAAGATATGCGCCTTCGCCGCGAGCGGCTTCTGACATCAGGATGCCAGTTCGCGCCAAGGTGGTGGGATGGTACTGGACCATCTCCATGTCCATCAAAGGGACTCCGGCACGCCAGGCGAGGGCTAGACCATCACCAGTGCAGATGATGGCGTTCGTCGAAGGTTCGAAAACTCGACCTGCGCCGCCTGTCGCCAATATCACCGACTTCGCCCAGATCGAATGAACCTCTCCGCTCTTGATGTCTAAAGCGATGACGCCGACGCAACGGCCATCTTCGATTATGAGATCGGTAACGAACCACTCCTCATAAACGTTTAAGCCGAGCTTCAAGGCCTGTTCGTAGAGCACATGGAGAATGGCTGAACCGGTTATCGCGCCAACGAAGAATGTGCGAGCTACGAGTTGACCGCCGAATCGCCTGGTACCCAACCGGCCGTCCTCACCTCGGCTGAATATGACACCCATCCGCTCCAGCTCGATGACGGCGTCACCAGCCTCGGTGGACATGATTTCCACCGCGTCTTGGTCGGCCAGGTAGTCGCTCCCTTTGATGGTGTCGAGGGCGTGACCTTCCCAGTCGTCGCCCCGATCGGTGAGCGGTGCGTTGATACCCCCTTGGGCGGCGTTTGAGTGGCTCCGGACAGGGTGCACCTTCGAGACGACGGCGACATCCAAACCCAACCGAGTCGCTTCCACAGCGGCGCGCAAGCCAGCTAGGCCGGCACCGATTATAAGAACGTCGTGCTTAAACACTCAGCAATTAGCCAATCTACGCTTCATCACTGGTTACCGTTGGCAAATGGGGGAAGAAGGCAGGTTCCAACAACATCCAACGCATCAACACGGCAATTGTGAGTGCATCGTCTATCTCGGAATCCCTGATCATTCGTGGCAGATCGGCTATCGGCGTTTCTTCAACACGGATGTCTTCAAGTTTATCTTGTGGCAATGGATCGAACCTCAATCCACGGGCCACGAAACCATAGGAATACTCCTCGCTGTAGCCCGAAACCGGCCAAAACCCGCCGATCCCGACGAGTTCATCTGCTCTGTAACCCGCTTCCTCCCGCAGCTCCCTTTGAGCAGTCTCTTCTGGTGTCTCACCCTGTTCCCTGGTACCCGAAGGCAGCTCGAGCATGTAAGCCCCCACAACGGGACGCCACTGCTTGATTAGCAACAACGTCTCTTCGCTCAACAACGGAACGATCACCGCTGAACCGGCGTGCTCGATGATCTCTTTGTCGGTTGGCGGGCCATCGCCCATCTTCAAAGTGTCGACCCGCAACGTCAGCTTCTCGCCCCGATATATGGTGCGGGTACCTAATCGCTCAGACTTCAACGGCAGATCTTTCGACTCAGCCATCCGACTTCCCGGAACTCCTCGACCGCTCCATTGCACCGATGCGCATACCCAACCTGTCTGACAAACCATTCCAGAAGGCGTTCCTCGGCTCGCGCCTAAGGAATCTCGCTCGTCTGTCGCCCATCGCTATGCGCACGCTGTCGCCTTGGTGGATCGAGCGACTCACGAAGCCATCGACGGTCAACTGCGCCGACGATGAAGTAGCCAATGTTAGATCCAAGACGCTTGAAGACTCCAGCACCACGCCTCCGAATTGGCTCATGTGGACTGCAATCGGCTTGAGAAAATAGACAGAAGACGAGGGATCGATGACTGGTCCTCCCAGTTGGAGAGAATAACCAGTCGACCCAGTCGCGGTCGAAACAATGACCCCATCGCCTCGGTAAGTTGAAAGTTCGATTCCATCGACAACGGCCGCTACCTCGACCACTCGCAGGTCTCCGCCTCGGAACACTGTGACATCGTTAAGGGCGTGCAGAGGCTCTTCGTCGTGGCCGCTAAGTTCGGCGCGCAGCATCGTCCGCTCGTCGAGATGCCCATTTCCGTCGAGATACCAGCCAATGCCCTCGGCAGCGTCACTCGCGTCGACTTCGCTCATGAAACCCACTCGCCCCATATTTACGCCGAGAACGGGTATATCGAACGGGCCCGCAGCGTGGGCGCCCCTTAGTATCGTCCCATCGCCGCCGATCGTTATGATCAGATCGGTCTCTCGCAGCTTCGCTTCTGACGAATCTTCCGCTAGCGTCTCTTCGGTAGCGAGCCACCAATCGCGGCCATCCGCGTATTTGGCGGCGATCTCCTCACCAAGCCCACGCGCATCGCGCAGAGTGCTGTGGTGAACGACGCATATCACGTTAAAGCTGGTCATCAATTCCCTACGATGAAGCAACGCCATGGGCAATGTGATTCATCGCCCAATCCTTCAAAGAATCGTAATCGAGCTATCGACTAAGTCGAGGATGTACACCGGGACCACGCCTAAAGCGATCGCTCCGATTACACCGACTCCCACCACGACTAACTCGTTCGCCCCGGGCGACAGCTTCTCATCGCTCTCAGGCTCGTTAAACATGATCGCCCCGATAAGACGCAGATAGTAGTACGCAGCCACCACTGTGTTCAAAACGGCGATCACCGCTAGCCACAGCAAACCTTGGTCCACCGCCGTGCTAAAAATCACCGCCTTTGCCATGAAGCCGACTGTTGGGGGCATCCCTAGCAACGACAACAGTCCGAGCACCAACATGATTGCCAAAACCGGTGATCTGCGGAACAACCCGTTCAACCCTGATATCGACACATCGCCCACTCGGTGGATGACCGCTGTGTATGCAAGAAACACTGCGAGATTCGTGAAGGCGTATCCAGCGAGGTAGTACAGAACGCTTTGCGCGCCCGCAGTGTCGCTTCCGTTCGACGAGCCCGTCGATACCGCCGCCAAACCCACCATGATGTAGCCAGCCTGCGCGATCGTAGAGTACGCCAGTATCCGCTTTACGTTGCTCTGTGCAAGCGCCAGCAAGTTTCCGAACGTCATGCTTGCGGCCGCTATCACAGCAAAGAAGAGCTGCCAATCTTGGACCATGTGGTCGGATCCAATGACAACGTAAAGCAATCGCATCAACACGGCGAACGCCGACGCCTTGGATGCCACAGACAGGAACGCGGCTACCGGTGCGGGAGATCCTTGGTAAACGTCGGGCACCCACATCTGCCACGGCGCTATCGCCATTTTGAAGCCGAAGCCTGCAACGATCAACACTATCGAGAAGAGCACGACCAGCGATCCGAACGGCTCATCGCTGTTTGTTGAAAGCTCCGCAACCCTGGCTGCGATCTCTGATAACTCGGTGGCTCCCGTAAAGCCGTATAGAAACACGAAGCCGAATAGCAGTATCGCAGTAGAGAGTGCCGAGAGGATCAGGAACTTCGCCCCTGCCTCGACTGAATACCCATCCCTGCGTATCGCTGCGAGGGCCACGATAGGCAACGCTGTCGTCTCGAGTGCAACGTAGATCGTTATCAATTCGCTCGCGCCGACCAGCAGCAGCATTCCAGCAGCCGAACAGAGCATCAAGCCCAAGAATTCGCCTCGGGAGTCGCTGAACTGCACAAGATACCGCGCCGAAGCGATCACCACAGCGGCCGTGGAGCCAATGATCAGGAATTGGAAGAAAAGGGCGAAGCGGTCCGCTGTGAACGTCCCAAACACCTTGGCATCGTCACTAGACTCACCAATCCAACCGAACCAAAGGTTGAGTGTGAAGAAGAGGGGAACCAACAGCCCGATCGAAGTGATCCAGACCAGCCACGACTTACTGCCCCATCGACGTCCCCCGAGCCATCGTTCGTTTAGTGACGCATCGGCAGCCAGAACGACGACGGCCAACACCGCCATCGCGATGACCGGAGAGAGTGCCCAGTAGTCTGCAATCGTCACGAGCCCAGCAACCTCGCTATTCCAACGTCAAACACGTCGACGATCGTTTTCGGCCAGATACCCACTACGAAGATCGGGATAGCTAGAGCCAGTATCGGCACTAGATCCAAGGCGTCCGCATCCGTCAGCGCGTCGAATTGGTCGTCCGGTAAACCCTCCGGAGCCGGACGTGAGCCGAAGAAGGTCCGCTGGATCATCCACAGTACGTAGCCTGCCGCAAGCACAACCCCGAACGCAGCAACGCCCGTTGCCCAAGGCCACACCGTGAACGTCCCCAAGAAGACCATGATTTCTGAAACGAAGCCTGAGAGGGAAGGCAAGCCCAGCGAAGCGAAGCCGACGATGAAGAAGAAGACGGCGATCACAGGCATACGCCTCCACAATCCGCCCATGTGCGGGATGTGTCTGGTATGGGTGCGATCGTAGACCATTCCGACCAACAAGAAGGCGAGGCCGGTTATCGTCCCGTGCGTGAACATCTGGAGTGCGGCCCCGTTGATCCCGCCTTGCGACGTCTCGGCCGCGCTCGCTCCGACCGCAGTCACTCCAAGCATCACAAATCCCATGTGGCTAACCGACGAGTAGGCGATAAGTCGCTTCATATCGGTCTGCCTCAAAGTGACGATTGCTCCGAATATCACGCTGATCGCTGCGACCACCGCCAGCAGACCTGCAGCGTCATGAACCGTGAAGCCGTTAGTTTTCTGGAAGAATCCGATGTTGATTCTGATCAACCCGTAACCTGCCATCTTCAGCAAGACACCAGCAAGCATCACGCTTACCGCGGTCGGCGCATCTGTGTGAGCGTCTGGCAACCAGTTATGCAGCGGCCAGATCGGCAGCTTGACGGCAAATGCGGCTAAGAAAAAGGCGAATATCAACCCTGCTGGTGCGATGAGATCGGCGCCTGCAATCATCTCCGGTATCCCGACGATCCCTAACTCTGGAATCGAGCGCATCGCCATCACTCCAACAGACTCCGAGAGGAACACGGCAAATATCGCCACGAACATGAACGCCCCGCCGGCGAGCGTAAAGAGCACGAACTTCATCGCCGAGTAACGAGGTCGGCCGCTGCCCCAGATCGAGATGAGCATGAACATCGGGATAACTTCGAACTCGAAGAATACGAAGAAGAGCAGCAGGTCCAGACTCACGAACACGCCCATTACTGCAGTCTCGAGCACCAGAAGCCAGATGAAGTACTCGGCAACCCGTTTGGTGATCGATCGGGAAGCAAACGTGGCGGCCATACCGAGTATCCCGGTGAGCAAAACCAGTGGCGCGCTCAATCCGTCCACACCCAACAAATACGATGATTTCAAGGTCTCGGCCGACAACCAACCGACGCGGTCGATCATCTGCACGCCGCCAGCGTCGGTGTCGTACGCGAGGAAGACGACAAAGCTCAAGACGAATGTGATCACCGAGCCAAGGATCGCGAACCGCCTGGTGATCTCGTCACTAACCGGCCGGAAGCGAGAGAGCAGGATCACCAAGGCGAACACTGCCGGCAGGAACACCGTCACCGTCAATATGCCTGCGAATTCGTTCAATTCGATTCCACCATCGCGGGCTTAATCATCTGTCTCAGTTGGCTATTCATTTGAATATGTGCGAAAACCGAATCTACGAAATCAACACGTAGAGAATCACAGCGACGATCAATCCGGCAACCGAAACGACGCCGTACGTCTGCACCTGGCCATCCTGGAATTGACCTATCCCCTTGCCGACTCGGCTGGTCCAGCGGTAGATCTGGACGTTCACGTTGTCGAAGCCGTTCATGTCCAGCTTGTCCACTGCCTTAGCGAAGTATCCGTAGAAGCCCCTCGACACCACTACGTCTTCGTAGAGCTCATCGAAGTAGTACTTCCTTAACAGGACCCGATGCACCGGTCTCAAACGTGCGACCAAAGTCGATGGTAATAACAGGCCTCGGATGTACATCACATATGCCAACGCCACTCCAGCAACCGCAATCACCGTCGAAATCGCGGCTGTGATCACGTCGAACTCCGGTTCAGAGCCAGCATGCACCCGCGCGTCGTGATCTGGGAAGACAACCTCGTTACTCTCTACTGCCAGAGTCGAGAAGGCGTGTTTGTCAACCACGCCCAGATCAACGAGGGGGTTTGCAAAGAACCCCACCACTATTGCTAAGAACCCTAAGACTATGAGCGGGCCCGTCATCGTTGCCGGAGATTCACCCAGATGAACGTGCTCGATGCCTTCAGGAGCGACTCCGCCGGCGGCTTCAATATCCTGCCGTTCTTGGTCTCCGCCGCCGCGGAACTCGCCATGAAAGGTCTTGAACACCGCCCGGAACATGTAGAAGGCCGTCATGAATGCGGCGATGAGACCCATCGCCAACACGAACCAGCCCAACGGAGACTCCAAGTGCATGGCATGAGCCAGAATCTCGTCCTTCGACCAAAATCCGGATAGCGGGACGATGCCGGCCAGCGACAGGCTGGCGATCACCATGACGGGATACGTGATCTTCATGTGACTCCGCAAACCGCCCATGTAGTTCATGTTGAATGTGCCGCTAGCGTGGTGAACCGATCCGGCGGCCAAGAAGAGCCCTGCTTTGAAGAACGCATGGGTGAATAGATGGAAGATGGCCGCGCCGTATGCTCCGATGCCCAGGGCGAACATCATGTAACCAAGTTGGCTCACGGTGGAGTATGCGAGTACTCGCTTGATATCGTCCGCCACCAGTGCCATCGTCGCCGCGAAGACAGCAGTGACCGCTCCGATCACCGCGACGACAATCGATATGTCTGAGTGTTCGAAAAGTGGGAAGAAGCGAGCGACGAGGAAGACCCCGGCGGTGACCATCGTCGCCGAGTGAATCAAAGCCGAGACTGATGTCGGACCTTCCATCGCGTCGGGCAGCCACGAGTGCAACGGAAACTGTGCGGATTTACCCACGGCTCCCGCAAAGAATCCGAGGGCGATCCAAGTCGCCACCGACGTGGCCATCAATCCCCCGCCGATGGCGGCGTACATCGAGTTGATTTCGAGCCACGAAGGATCTACCGAGTAGAGGTAGATGATCCCCAATAGAAATCCGAAATCCCCGAAGCGGGTCATGATGAACGCCTTCTTCGCGGCGGCGGCGGCAGCAGGACGATTCATCCAAAAGCCGATAAGCAGGTAGGACGAGATTCCAACCAACTCCCAGAAAACAAAAAGCTGAATTATGTTGCTTGCCGTAACGAGTCCGAGCATTGAAGCGGTGAAGACGGCCATGAACGCGAAGTAGCGAGTGTAGCCAACATCACCATCCATGTAACCCAGTCCGTATATCTGCACCAACAGACTCACCCCACTCACCACCACGAGCATGATTGCCGTCAAGGGGTCTAACAAGATCCCAAATGTTATCTCCAACCCGCCGACTGATATCCAAGTGTGAACATCGAACTCGTGCACGCCTTCAGAGATAACCGCTATCAGAGCAATCAACGAAAGAACGAATGAAACGGCGACCGATCCTACCGTGAGGTATCCGGCGAGATATGATCGATTCCCCGTAAGGCCTCGTGCCACCAAGGGCTCTAGCACGAGCCATCTAATCACGGTGCCGTTGATGACCGCGGCTAGCGCGGGCGCCGCGACTATCCACCAAACTATCGATTCAGAGATCAAGAACTCGACCTATCAAAGCTTTCTGATGATCTCGTCTGCAACGTGTTCCCGGCCCTTGGGAACCATGATTCGGAAAGGCACATCCTCACCCCAGTCGAGAATGTCGCCAACGGGCAATATCTTCGCAGGCAAGCCTTCGCCATCCAAGAGGTTCTTCCAACTCTCGGCGACCATCAGGCTCTCAACTTTTTTGTAATCGACCCACATATTCGGTGATCAGTGTTTCATCTGGGTTGCTTCGGTGATCTCGACGGTCTCTCGTGCGCGGTAGAAGGCAAATACAAGGGCAAGAGCCAGCGCCGTTTCAGCTGCCGCGATTGAGATCACAAACACGGCGAACATGTGTCCGGTTAAAGCAGTTCGGAGATCGTCCGCCAGAATTTCCCCTTCTACCCCCAGCAGCGCGGAAGGCGCTGTGAATCTAGAGAACGCGACTGCAGCGATCAACACTCCGTTGAACATCAACTCCAAGGACATAATCACAGCGATTATGTTCCGTCGCGACAGCACGCCAAACAACCCTATTGCGAATATCGCAGTCGCAACAACCAGAACGCTCTCGAGGGTCATACCTCGGCATCCTCCCGTCGCCCTCTGATGATGAGCAAAGCGCCAACAAGCGCGGCGATGAGGAGCAGCCCGAGCGTCTCGAAAGGCAGTATGAAGTTCCGGATCAGCAGAGCGCCTATAGGTGATGCGCTATCGATAAGCACGCCCGCCTTCTGCCCGCTAGTTTCGCCCTCAGCCAATCGTGCGCTGTTGTCCGGACCGCTGCCGACAACCACAACTCGTCCGTCACCTTTATCGACCTCGTCGTAAAGTCCAACCAAACCAGCGACGGCGTCACCATCGGAAACTTGGTCGATCCCCGTCCAATCAGTGTTGTAGACGATGAACGCGGTGCCTGCGAGGAATACGACTGCGACGATTGCCGACACGAGCATGCTCTGCGACAAGGTCCCGGCGCTAGAAAGATCGCGGATAAACATCACGGCGAACGCGATCAATATCGATATGGCGCCAACATATACAAGGAGCTGGACCACTCCGATGAACTCGGCATTGAGTATGAAAAAGATGGCGGCGACACCCACGAAGGTGAACGCCAAAGCCACGACGGATCGAACCAGGTCTCGCTGAGTCACCACCAACAGCGCGCCAGCAATCGTCAATGCGGACGCCAGGTAGAAGGCGATGGATACGAGGAAGCTGCTCTCGAACGCTTCGTTCATCTTTCGTCAACCCAGCGTTGCTTCAATTCGTCGGCTGTTGGGCGTTCGTGTCGACCGGCCTGGTAGTGGTCTTCGATCTCTTTGCCTCCAAATGGATCGAATCCTCTCTCCTCGAACTGCGGACGGAACCAAGAGCTGGGTCGCTTCAATGCGCCCCTCAACTCATCGACGGTAATCACCAGTGCGTCGCGCTCGTACGTGCTGCGTTCGAACATAGTCCCCATATGAAGCGCATCGTACGGGCACGCCTCAACGCACAGGCCGCAGAACATACACCTTCCGATATCGATGTCGAACACGTCGATCGCGAAGCTTTCGCCTTCTTGAACATCAATCCCGCCAGGGCTCGTCACAATCTCAATGATCCCCAACGGGCAGTACTTCGCGCAGGAAGCACACCCCGTGCATCGATCGTCGTACCAGGTGAACTCGTTACCTCGGAAGCGTGGGTGTTGCGGGATGTTAACCGGCACCGAGTACATGCCTGCAGCCGCCTTGAGCGCCGTTTTGGGTTTCTTCGTCACCAACCCCACCACTGACATGCCCTCGTTCTCGGCAGCGCCCATGATACCGACCTTGCGGTCAGGGTATTGGATCGTGAACGGCGTGCGGACGAAGTTCTTCATCGTCACTTTCATCGCCTTAAATAGTCCGAGACCCATCATCGCGCTTGACCTCCTGACAGAGCCACTTCGTCGGGCAGCTCATCTACGGCCACAGGGTATGGGGAGTGCTCAGCCACTGCGTCATCTTCGTAATCGCGCGTTCCGAGGAGCTTGCTGATCAGCCATATCGAGATGAAGAAGACGACCCAGTTAATTCCGGCCATGATCCAAAGCTGGGCATAGGTCGGTTGTGGCCAGATCGCGATCAGTATTCCCGTGACCAATATATTTATCAACGTCAGCTCGAACAATCCCTTCCAAGCCAACTCCAAAATTTGATCGATTCTCAGGCGGGGCCAAGAGAATCTCAGCCACATTATCGCTAGCAGAACCAAGATCGTTTTTCCGAAGAACCAGAAGTGAGAAGGTATGGGCGCCCACCCGCGCCAGCCACCGAAGAACAACGTGACTATGATCATCGCCGCCACGATGGTCGCGAGGAATTCGGCCAAGAAGAAAATCCCGAACTTCATGCTGCTGTAGTCGTTCAAGTAGCCGGCAGCCAATTCGGATTCGGCCTCGATGAGGTCGAACGGCGTCCGGCTCGTCTCAGCCTGCGCCGCCAGCACGAAGACGAAGACCCCTAGAGGCTGGACGATAAAGAACGGCACGTCCTGGGCGTCTACGATCCTGCCCAGCGACATCGAACCTGCCAGCATCAATACTCCCAAGATTGACAGAGCCATCGGGATCTCGTAGCTGATCAGCATCGCCACGGATCGCATCCCCGCGAATATCGACACCCGGTTACCCGAAGCCCACGACGCCAAAACGACCGCCAATCCGCTCATCGAGGTCACGGCGATCACGAAGAGTATCCCGATATTCAGATCCAGCACGAACGTCCCGGCACCGAATGGGATGACTGCCAGAACCAAGAAGACCGGCAACACCATCAGGATCGGGGCCAAGTTGAACAACAGACGATCCGCGTCCTCAGGAACGACATCTTCCTTGAACAGCGTCTTGATCGCGTCCGCCACCGATGTGAGCATCCCGAAGGGGCCCCAGCGGTTGGGACCGGTCCGATTCTGTATCCGACCCAGGAACCTTCGTTCGGCCCATATGTAGACGATCACCGCTCCCAGACCGGCGTTGATCACGACCATGATGATTATTAGAGCCGTGATTGCAAATGCCAGCCACTCCAATCCGCCGGGCAGGAATCCGCTGCCATAGCCACGTGCCACACAGTCGGCGCTGTCGCCGGCCAAGTAACAGTAGATGTTCCGGAAGAGCGAGTTGTCGAGAAAGGCGTTCAGCGGTCCACCTCACCCATGTTGATGTCGATGCTGCCGAAGCTGACGAACATGTCGGCCAGCAATTCACCGACGAGCATCTCACGAAGCAAGGTCAGATTGATGAGCGAAGGAGCTCTCACGTGGCATCTGTAGGGCGAGATCGAACCGTCGCTCACCAAGTAGAACCCAAGTTCGCCCTTCGAGTGCTCAATCGCCGCGTACGCATCGCCAACGGGCGGCCTTAACAGCCAAGGCACGTCGTCGTGCTCCGGTTTCACAGGCCCGGGCTCTATCAACTTCTCGCACTGACGGATGATCTTGATGCTCTCCCGCATCTCCTCCACTCGCACCCAATATCGGGCAAAGTTATCGCCCGCGCTATGCAACGGCCGCTCGAACGAGATTTGATCGTAGTAATCATACGGATCTCTGTGTCTAAGATCCCAGTCGACACCGGCTGCTCTAAGCATTGGGCCCGTGATGGAAGCGTCGATCATCTGCTCCGCAGTTAAGACCGAAACACCTTTTGTGCGAGAGAAGATGATTTCGTTCTCGGTCAAGAGTTCGTCTAGATCATCGAGTCGGGCGGGCAACTCATTCAGAAGCCGGTCCATCGCCGGCCAGAACTCGGTAGGCGCATCCATGAAGACGCCGCCGGGACGCAGATAGGAGTTGGTGATACGGGCGCCGCAAAGCATCTCGAACAGGTCCAGGATCTTCTCTCGCTCCCTCATCGTGTAGATGAGCGGCGTACCCCACGCTCCTAGGTCCTGGATAAGGAAACCGACCGCAACAAGGTGGCTGGCTATGCGCTGTAGTTCAGATGCGATCATCCTCAACCAAACGCCGCGAGGCGTAGGCTCGATTCCGCAAAGCTTTTCCACAGCAACCATGTATGCCTGGTTGTTAAGCATCGACGCGACGTAGTCCATTCGGTCGGTCAGTGTCACTACCTGAACATAGGTACGCTCTTCAGCCAGCTTCTCCGAACCTCGATGCAGATAGCCGAATATCGGCTCAACATCCACGATCTCTTCGCCATCAAACGTAACCCTCATCCGGAAGACGCCATGAGTCGACGGGTGTTGCGGGCCCAGGTTGACCGTTATCGGCTCGGTCTTTAGTTGGGAGGTCAAGCCGGTTCGTCTCCAGAAATCTCGGATGCCAAAGCCTCAGGCGTCCGCAACTCGGCGTCCGGCACTATCGACTGTTCATAGGTGGCGAAGTCTTTTCGCAAAGGATGGCCCGGAAACCCTTCCCACAACATGATGCGTTTGTGATTGGGATGACCCTCAAAGACGATCCCCATCAAGTCCCAAACCTCCCGCTCTTGCAGCTCTGCCCCGCGCCACACATCGACCACACTCGGAATCGTCGCCTCTTCCCTGCCGAAACCCACTTTCGACTTGATCACGGCGGTGGCGTTGCGCGGAAGCGACGTGAGGTGATAGACCACCTCGAAATAAGAAATATAGTCAGTCGCGGTGACGCTGCTCAACAGATCGAATCGGAACTCAGGGTCATCACGCAGATGCCCCATCACTGCAGGTATTGACTCGGGCGCGACCCAGACATCGGTGTCGCTGGAATCTAGAACCGCTTCTGGGTAGCCGCTGCGAATCGCATCGGCCAGCGAGTGTCCGTTCCACGCCTTGCTCATGAGCCACCCGCGGGGTTGCTAGTCAGGGAATACCTGCGGATCTTGTCGTGCAGCTGCATGATTCCGTAGAGGAGCGCGTCGGGACGAGGCGGGCATCCTGGCACGTAGACATCCACAGGCACAATGTGATTCACGCCGGGGACAACGGAGTAGCTCTGGTAGTAGGGGCCTCCGCTCGTCGCGCAAACACCCATCGAGATCACCCACTTGGGCTCGGCCATCTGGTCGTAAAGACGTCGCAACGGAACGGCCATCTTCCAAGTAACGGTACCTGCAACGATCATCAGGTCCGCCTGCCTAGGAGTAGCTCGAAATGCCTCCATGCCGAATCGAGAGATATCGAATCGGCCCATAGCCGTCGCGATCATCTCGAATACGCAACATGCCAGACCGAACTGAAGGGGAAACAGCGATGACTTGCGCGCCCAATTCAACAAGTAATCGACGGAAGTGACGACGGTGGAGCGAGATACATCATCAGGGATGTGTATCAGCGGCTCCGGCAGGGGCGATTGGCGCTGCGCCTTCATAAGGTTCACTTCATCGCCTTCATCTCGGTCCATGTCCCAGGTGACGTTGAAGAGTGGGTTTATCGGGTCGTGACCGATCGGTACGCCGTAGGCGTGTTCAATATCGGATGTCATCGGGTCGAACTCCTCGTCCATTCAAGTGCGCCTTTCCGCCACGCGTAGAGATAACCGAAGGTCACCACCGCGAGGAATACGAGCACAGCACCGAATGCAATGAAGCCGAACTGCTTAGATAAGACTCCATACTTAATTGCCCATGGGAACAACAAAACCGTCTCAACGTCGAACACGACGAAGAGAATGGCGTAGTAGTAGTAACGCATATTGAAGAGCCGAGGCGGTGGACTGAACGGCCTTATTCCACTCTCGTACGCTGATTGTTTCACCTTGGAAGGAGAGTTGGGCCTGATGCGCACAAACTGGGCCGCGTATGAGAGCCCCAACATCCCGACGGGGACGGCCACCGCCACCAGAAGGAATATCAGCAGGATGCCGTATTGTCTGAAGTAATCCTCTACCATCAGGCCGTGAAGATCCTCTGAGACGTTGTTGACATTGCTCGTTAAATCCGCCGCGGAGCGTTGTTAAATGCATGGCTCCGCAACATCGTCATTGATTTTATCCGTTGCCCAAGCTATTCGCAGCGCTGAGTGAAGATTTCGGAACTCGGCGACGCACCGCCAAATTCAATTGAATACGATCAGACCTCGACCGTCCGCACCGTTTGCTAAATCGTCATAAGCCTCGTTGATCCGTTCCAACGGATACTCTCGCAGGGCCAGGCCGTCAATATCTAGCTTGCCCGACCGATAGAAGTCAAGAAGCACTCTAAAGGTTTCGTGGGGGCTCGCCGAGCCGTAGTAGCTGCCCACGATCGACTTCTGATTGCGCACGATGTCCACCATGGGTATCTCTGCGTCGAAGCCGTCCGGAGCCAAACCAATCACCACGCAAGTTCCACCCTTGCGCGTCGCCCCGTAAGCGTCTTTAGTTGTAGAAGGATGCCCGAACGCGTCGATGGCCATATCTACACCGCCGTCCGTTAGCTCCAAGATAGCTTCTGCGGCATCTTCCGACCTGGAGTTAACAACGTCTGTCGCGCCGAACCTGTAAGCAAACTCGAGCTTGGAGTCCAATATGTCCACAGCCACGATTCGAGAGGCGTTTAGCAATCTGGCGCCTTGAATCACATTCAGCCCGACACCACCAACGCCGAACACGGCGACCGTCATGCCAGCACGAGCGGAGGGTTGATTGATTACTCCGCCGACGCCTGTCGTCACCGAGCAGCCGATCAACGCGGCCGCGCTCATCGGGACGTCATCGGGAATTGGGTAACACGCCCGCTCTGGGCACACGATGTTCTCAGCGAACACCCCGAGTTTCGCGAATTGATGGACCTCGGTGCCTTCACCATCGAAAAGCCGGAACGTGCCATCGTATTGACGCGTGCCGGTCAATCGGTTGGTATCGCACAAGTTCTGCATGCCGGTGCGACACGAACGGCAGTGGCCGCAACTCGGTACGAATGAAAGGATGCAACGATCCCCCACCGAGACGCCGGTGACTCCCTCGCCGACCTCCTCCACAACTCCTGCGCCTTCGTGACCTAGAACTATCGGCAACGGGAATTTCGTCTGCCCATTCATCACGTGATGATCTGAAGCGCACACCCCGGCGGCTCCGATTCGCACCCGCACCTCGCCGTGTTTTGGCGGTAACTGATCCAGATCCAAGACCGGCATCCGCTCGTTCGGTTCGTATAGTACTGCGGCCTTGACCATTGTTACTGTTCGCTCCCTGGACACTTCATTCGATGACAGGCTCAACCATGCGCCAAGGTGTGTGCCCGCCAAATATGTCGATATACAAAACGCGCCGCCTCCGGCTTACCGGCAGACGGCGCGTCATGTATTGAGATTACCGGCCTCAGTTCATCTGAATCATGGCGCCAGATTCAATCATGTTGGCGACCTTGGCCTTTAACTCCTTCACCTCCATGATGTGAGGTGATTTGCCTTGAGCCTGCTTGTCCCACAGAACTGCACCGTCGACGGTTACTTTAAACGCGCCGGAGTGACCGGGAACCAAACTTATCGCCAGACCTGGGCCTGCGGCTTGGAACAGTTCGCTCGCCATGTAGGCTGCCAAGTTGGCGTAGCCACAGGGAACACAGTACTCAATCTCGGCTTCCATCTTCCAATGTTGTGCCATCTTTATTTACTCCTAATCTTCGGTGTCCGAAGTGTTGATCACGATCACTTAAAACCCTATCAATACCACGTCAAATGCGCAAAACAATCCCTGATGCGATAATTGAACAAACCCGCACCGCAGTTTTAATTCGTCCAATCGCGAGACCATTTCACACTTGGAGAATAGCGAATGCCATCAAGAGCCATCCTTAAACCCGTAGGCCGAGACGATGTCCGACGCATCAGCGAATGGCTGAAAGACGCCGACGTCTCCGAAAGCTGGTTCGGGCGATATACATACGATGATCCCGCCCACCTGGGTTACGAGCCTGAAAAGATGCTCGACGCCTCGCAAGAGGAGTGGGACGAGGTGTTCCACGACCCACACCACGAGCCGCACCGGGACATCTTCTCGGTCTACAGCGACGAAGATGAGCACATTGGCGAGGGTCAACTGTCGATCGATGAACCGCTAGGTGATGCCCAAATCTCGGTCTTGATCGGCGACAAAAGCAAATGGCACTTGGGCTACGGAACCGCGGCGACTCTGGCGATGCTCGAACATATCTTTGACCATCTCGGTCTCTTCCGCGCATGGGTCGATGTGCCTGACTACAACGAAGCCGCCAGAACCCTATTTGAAAACTTGGGATTTCAACACGAAGGAACTCTGCGCAAGAGCCGACCTCACAAAGGGGCGCGTCACAACTCGGTGATAATGGGCATGCTGGTGGACGAGTACCGTCAGCGATTCCCGGACGGTGTCAGCAGCCACGTGATTGGCTGGGATGGACAGGCCTAAACGACGCTTACGCCCAAACGGTCCCGCCGGAGGATTTGGGGAGCATGTCCAAGTACTTGTGGGCGTTCCCGGTAACCAGCAGCACCACACGTTCATCACGGTCGGCCAGTCCTCGCTCCAATAACCCTCTCAACGCGGCCAGTGTCGCACCACCCTCTGGCGCCGCGAAAATACCCTCTCGACTCGCCATCTCGCCCATCGCGGCAAGCATTTCATCATCTGTCACCGTTACCGCTACTCCCCCGCTCTCGCGCACGGCACGCAATACAAGAAAATCGCCTATCGCTGCAGGAACTCTCATTCCGGCCGCGAAGGTATGAGGGTTTTCGAACGGCTCAGCGAACTCATCGCCCCTTAAGAAAGCGTTGACGATTGGCGAACATCCCTCGGCTTGAACGCAGATCATTCGAGGCCGTTCCGAACCGATCCAACCCATCTGCTCCATCTCATCCATCGCCTTCCAAATGCCCACGATACCCGTACCGCCGCCGGTGGGGTACACGATCACATCCGGTACGCTCCAGCCCATCTGTTCGACGATCTCGTATCCCATCGTCTTCTTGCCCTCGACTCGATAAGGCTCCCTGAGGGTCGAAACATCGAACAGTCCCAATCGCTCGGCGGCCTCCGCTGATCGCTGACCCGCGTCGGTGATGAAGCCGTCAACCAACGTGAGGTTTGCGCCGAATGCCTCGCACTCCAACTTGTTGGCTATTGGAGCGTCTTTCGGCATGAATACGTGGGCCTCCATCCCGCCTGCCGCAGCGTAAGCCGACATCGCGCCAGCCGCGTTTCCTGCCGATGGCATCGTCAGACGCATCTGGTTCAACTCGCGTGCACGCGACACTGCAGCGCTCAGACCCCTGGCCTTGAACGAGCCCGTCGGGTTAACACCCTCGTCTTTGATGAAGAGATGCTGCATGCCCAGCTCGCCCCCCAACCGTTCCGCATGAAGCAACGGAGTGAATCCTTCGCCAAGTGTGATGATGTTCGAGGGATCTTCTATCGGCATCACCTCGTTGTAGCGCCACATGTTCGATGGTCGACTGACGAGTTCATCTTTCTTGAGCGATTTGGCAGCTGCGTCCAAGTCGTACCGTGCCAATAACGGTTTGCCGTTGGCCGGATTTGTGCGGTGCGGAAACGACGCATCGAACTCCTCTCCGCTGAGCGAGCACTCCAGATGCGTGAGATACGAGAACCTCATTGCAATCGCCACATAGATGTTTACTGATTCTCGAGTTGCTTAACGACTCGAGCTTCGATGATCCGGTGCGGTGAAATACCCTCCGTCAGGCGACCCGTCTGTTCAAAATGTTCTAACAGCTCCAGTCCTTTGGTCACCTTGCCAAACACTGAGTAGCACACCGCATCGGCCGTCCCACAATCCCGCATGGCGCCACTTTCGTACGCGTCCCACTCAGGATGCGGAGCCAATGTGATCAAGAACTGGCTCGATCCCGAGTCTTCTCCAACGCTCAGCATCGAAACGATGCCCGCTGAATCGTGAACTGCCTCGGGCGCATACTCCGATGGGATGTAGTAACCCGCCGTGCCGCCAAACATGTTCACGATCGAACCTGTGAACACCGCGGAGCCTTCTTCCACCGTGTGGAAGGTAAGACCATCGTAGTAACCAGCCTCGATTAGGTTGATGAAATTCTCGACTGTAATCGGCGCCAGATGGTTGTAAAGATCGATGTGAATCTCGCCCACATCCGTTACGAGCACCGCGGTGTACGGTCCCACGGTTCCAAACTCTTCAGATTCGATTCGAATGGACTCCACCGCTCCGTTGGGCACTCTCAAGGGCGTGTTGCCCAGGTGAGCGTCGGTAGGAGTGGGCAACTCAAGAGGTTTGGGCCGCCAAGCAGTGATCGTAGCTCGATATTGTGGACTCAACGCTTGGCGTAAACCAGATCCATCTGCGTCCGTTAGCCACAACGCTCCTTCTTCGTCGTCGACGAACGCTATTTCGGAGCCATCGGGAGAGTAGGCTCCGACTAACGCCCCGACATCCCCTATCTCTAGCTCGCTCCATTCTCCGGTGAAGACGTTCATCTTAACCAGCACGTTACCGGCCGTGGAACCAGAGCTGCCTCGATCTGCTGAGAGCAAAATCGTTTCGCCATCTGGATGCCAACCTAATCCGGCACCACCTCGAACCTCCAGGCCGGAGGCGGAAGAGGGATCGTTCGGGTCGGCCATATATGCCGTCGCTTCGCCTTGTTGGCTGATCGCCGTATAAAGCAACCAATCGCCGTTTGGGGACCAATATGGGAGAAGATGACGAACCTCGTCGTTCGAACTGATTTTAGTCACATCATCCTCGGTTATTAACCGATTGATTTCTCCTTCATCGCCCCGAGGGAACGTGGCGGTGAATAGCTGCCAAGCCCAGTCGGTTGCGCGCAGAAACGCCACTCTTGACCCGTCCGGCGAAACTGACGGCATAATGATCCCGCCTTCTAGATCAGTCAACTGACGGATGTCATCCCGGAAAGGATCGATATCGAAAAGCTGGTAACCCGTCCCTAGATCTAGGCCAAACATCAGCCGAGAGCCGTCCGGCCACCAAGCAGGGGTTGTTTTGCTGAACTCGTCTCCGTCGAGCTTCGCGGAAATTGGCACCAACTCGGCGGTCGCCAAGTTGATCAAGTAAATTTCCGGTCCGTCCGGACCGACGATATCCACCGCCAGAAAGTCCGAACTCCGTTGTCGGACACTCAAATCCGTCGTCACCTCGATCAACTCCTCGTTTCCGCCACCGTCGGGCAGAATCCTTGCGATCACTGCACCTTCAAAATCGCCTTCCGTCAAACCCGCTTTTAAGACGTTGCCCGATTGGAGCGATCCACCTTCCAAGATCTCCAAGTAGACGTCGACGTCGGTGATGTCGTTTCCGTGGACATCCAGCACGCGCAACTCGATTGGTGATGCTGCGCCTGCGGGAACTGAATCGGAGGGAAATTTGAACTCGATGGAGCTGACTGCCGATGGCGCGATGCTGAGCGGCACGTAACCGAAAACCTGGACTCCGTCTTTGAACCCTCGAACTGAAAGAGTGGGTTCGTCGAATTCCTCTGCCTTTGAACCAGCTGCAAAAAATCCGTCTTCAGTCATATGTCCCGCATCCGGATCAGTCAGGTGCCACTCAACATCGTCCAACTCAAGCTCGTTATCGAAACGGTCGAATGCCTTTGCCGAAAGCTGCACTTCCGCACCGGATTCCACATCCAATAACTCCGGCGAGACCTCAACTCTGTCCAAGATTCCGGGGGCGACCGTCCCATAAACTATCTGCTCGATCTCGGAGCCCTCGTAGCTCGCATGGACCACGAGCAGTGATGCGCCTTCGTCTGAGATCGATGCGCTGGGAGTGTATTGACCCGTCTGGTCGATTTCATCGCCGGGGCGAAGAATCTCCCAAGTAATCTCTGCATCCTCGATCAGGTGCCCGGCCGAATCCTTCGCCATTGCATCGAGGTCGATTGACCAAGAGACTCTGGTATCGATCGTCTCGGGGCTGATCTCAACCTGGGAAAGAGGGCCGAAGACGACGTCGACTGGCACTAACTCTTCAACTGTCACGCCCGCTCGGTGAAATGCGGCTTTGACGCCTTGCGCAGAGAAACCCACTTCATCACCTGCTGAAAATAACCCTTCCGGAGATATTGCGCCGGTCGCCGGGTCGGCGATCCATTCGATCTGCGGGTCGGTCACAGCATTACCGAGGTCGTCGAACGCCTCAAATTCGAATTGATGGGTTTCCCCCGATTCGAGAATCAAAGAGTTGGCGTTCAAAACTACCCATCCAGCGGCACCAGGTTGGATTGAAACCGAATCTTCGCTTAAAACGCTTTGACTGCCCCGATTCGCGTTCAGCTTAACCGTGAAGGAACCAGCGTCCAAATACTCGTGCACCACATTCGGCCCTGTTCCTGAGCTGGCGTCACCGAAGTCCCAAAAGTAAATCCCGCCATCAACCGGCTCATCAACCGAAAACGATACGCGCATCGGCGCCATCACCGTCTCGGCGGTCATGCTGAACTCCGCAGTTGGAGGTTCAACAGTGGGCACCGGTGTCGGAGTCGGCAGTGCTTCTTCACTGCAAGCCGTCACGCCAACCAGTACGGCTAAGGCGATCGCGACTGCAAATGTCGCTTTGAGTCGTGCGGAAAACAAACTATTCATAAGCATTTATACGGATGCAGACGCCTCAACGGATCGCATCCGTTGCCATGCGGACCGATCCAACCAATTTAGTTCACGCATCAAAATACCTGCGAAGCGACCTGCCCACACTTCGCCGACGGATCGAACTGAGCAGCTTCGGCTGGCTTCACGTTTTATCGATGTGATGCTTAAACCCGGCATTCCACATGGCGTGATGTGATCGTAATAGCTCAGATCGGTAGTTACATTCAACGCCATCCCGTGCATCGCTACACCGCCACTCACTCGAACACCGATCGCGGCGACCTTGCGGCCAGCAGGGAGTCCGCCATCCTTAGGCTTTGCGCCCGGCTCGCCGCCTACCCAAACACCGGTTTTTCCCACAATTCTGTGGCCTCGAACTCCGTACTCGCTGAGCGTTTGGATAATCGTCTCCTCCAAGATCCGCACGTAGGCGACAGGCCCCAATCCAGCTTCTCGGATGCTCAAAATTGGATACGCCACCAATTGACCAAGTCCGTGATAGGTTGCCTCACCGCCTCGGTCGGTTTCGGCCAGATCAACTCCCATCGAGGCGAGGGTGTCTTTCTCTAGATGCACGTCTTCACGACCACCGCGGCGGCCGAGCGTGTAGACGTGGTCGTGCTCCAAAAGCAGAAGGGTGTCGCGCAAACTGCCCGATTTGCGCTCTTCGAGCAAGCTTCGTTGAGTCCGAAGCGCGTCGTCGTAGCGCAGTCGCCCGAGCCACATCACATCCAGAACACCCAGGGTTGGAGCACTCAACCGGAAGTCCGATCGATGGATTCGAGGCTGCTCTTCACATCGCGCAAGAACGCCATTGCTTCGGCGCCGTCTACGATCCGGTGATCAAAGGAGAGGCACATGTTCATCATCGAGCGGACAACGATTGCATCCTGCCCTTCTGACTTCGCGATCACCACAGGTCGCTTGACTATCGACTCTGTAGTCAAGATCGCAGCTTGTGGATAGTTGATGATCGCTCCGCCCCAAACTGACCCTAAAGCGCCAGTGTTGTTTAGAGTGAACGTGCCGCCTTGCACATCACCCAGCGTCAGACGGTTGGATCGGGCGGCATCCACCAGCCTCGCCAACTCGCTGACTGTGGCATTGAGAGTCAGGTCTGCGGCTCTCTTTATCACTGGCACCACCAAACCTTGATTCGCCGCAACAGCCACTCCGATATTTACTTCACCTTTCAAAACAATCCCATCGGCCGTCCAACTCGAATTCAGGCGACGGTGCGACTTGAGCGCTTTGGCGACGTGATGCAGAACGATCGGTAGGTAGGTCAATCGAGTGCCGGTAGCCGCTTCGACGTCATCGATCATCTCGTTTCGGTAGGCCACCAATTGCGACACGTCCACTTCGATCGCGCCCCAGGCGTGTGGGATTTCACGGAAGCTGCGAGCCATGTTCTCGGCGATCATCTTCCTAACAGGACTCGGTTGCACAAGCTCATCGTCGGATGGGACGAATACCGTCGAGGACGAGATGTGCGCTTCGACGTCTCGCTTGGTTATTCGACCTCCCCTCCCTGTGCCTTGTACTTCCGAAAGATCGATGCCGTGGCGCTCAGCGAGTCGAGTCACCACCGGTGAGTAGCGTCGATCCCGAGCCTGCGCCATTCCCCCGTCTGCGCCACGTCTCACGGGCGATGGCTCGCCACGATCTTCGATAGTCGAAGCTTCTGTGTCTAGACTCGTATCTTGAAACTCGCCGCCCGTTGGCCCCACGTTTGCGCCAGTGATCATCGTTCCGATCCGGCTCGCAGACTGAACGGACGCGCCTTGCTCGCCAGAACTCTCAACTGCGCCCTCGACCTCCATCTCCGCGATTGGAGCACCCATCTCCACGGTTTCGCCTTCATTCACCAGCAAGCCGACCAACTTGCCGTCCGCGGGTGCTGGCACTTCCATGTTGACCTTGTCGGTTATGACCTCGACGAGCGGATCGTATTTGCGGATCGCATCGCCAGGCGATACGAGCCACTTTCCAATCACCGCTTCAGTTACAGACTCACCAACGTGCGGGAGTGCGACCGTCAACTTCGCCAACTTCACACCTCCGCCAGATCTCGGATTGCGTCGGCGATATTCTCGGGTGAAGGCATGTACTCCGCCTCTTGCAACGGGTTAAACGGCATCGGCGGTATCTCCGGCGGCCCAACTCTCATAACAGGAGCATCAAGATCGAAGAATGCGTCCTGCGCAATAATCGCGCTCACCTCAGAAGAGACGCTCACAGCCGGTGTGTCTTCCTGAACGACCAATGCCCTGCCTGTGCGCGAAACCGAATCGAGAATCGTCTCGGAATCGATGGGTCTCAAGGTTCGAAGATCTACAACCTCAGTCTCTATGCCGTCCAATTCAGAGACCATCTCCGCGGCCTGCAGGGAGTAGTGCAGCATCAAGCCATAGGTGATGAGCGAGACATCGCCTCCCGCGCGCTTCACATCTGCTTTCCCTATCTGTTCGGTGTAATCCTCGTCGGGCACATCACCCCTGACCAACCTGTAGGTGCGCTTGTGCTCCAAGAATACGACCGGATCATCCGATCTGATAGCTGACCGGAGCAGACCTCTTGCGTCGTATGGCGTCGCGGGAGCAACCACTTGCAGGCCGGGGGTGTGGGCGAACAGCACTTCTATGCTCTGCGAGTGGTAGAGCCCACCGCGAACTCCGCCGCCGTACGGCACGCGGACCGTCATGGGAGCGAATTTTCTGCCCGCAGTGCCGTATCGGACCCGTGCCGCCTCACCGACTAGCTGGTTTACGGCGGGCCAGACGAAATCCGCAAATTGGACCTCGGCGATCGGTCTCATGCCATTCACCGCCGCGCCCAGCGCGATGCCCAAAATCGATGACTCGGCCAGCGGGGTGTTTATCACTCGATCGTCGCCAAACTCTTCTATGAATCCCTCAGTTGCCAAGAACACACCGCCCCTCGGTCCGATGTCTTCGCCCATGATGAATATGTCAGGGTCGCGACGCATCTCACCGCGCATCGTCTCCCGCACCGACTCGATGAGTGTCATCTCAGGCATGGGAGGGACCCCCTCCATCACCGTCGATCACACCGTCGTACATCTCCGAAATTAAGGGGTAACCGCGGGCTTCAACCTCTTCTGTCGCATCATCCACTGATCGGCGCGCCCACTCTTGGATCTCGTTGTCAGTCTCTGCGTCTAGGATGTCGTGCCGTTTCAGCAACCCCGCAACTATCGGAATCGGGTCGCGCTTCAGCATCGCTTCGATGTCATCGGCGTCACGATACCGAGTGTGGTCGTCATCTGTCGTATGAGGCAACAATCTCTCCACTCGCAGCTCAACTAGCGTCGCACCGCCACCCGACCTCGCTCGATTGACGGCCTCACGCACAGTCTCATATGTTGCAATCAAGTCAGTGCCGTCGACCTCGACGCCGGGAAGACCGTACGCCGAAGCCCTCGAAGCGACGCTCTCGACCGGCATCTGTTGCCACAACGGCACGGAGATGGCGTAGTTGTTGTTCTCGCATACGAATACGACAGGCACGTTGTGAATTCCGGCGAAGTTCATCGCCTCATGGCAATCGCCCTGGCTCGCCGCCCCATCGCCGAAAAAGACAACGGTTACCGAATCACGGCCCTTCATCTTGTCTGCCAGCGCCACGCCCACGCCTTGCGGCAGCTGCGTACCGACTACATTCGAAAAAGAGAAAAGATCAACTCGAGGATGGGCGCCGTGGAGTGGAAACTGGCGAGCAGCGCTCATGATCTCCCCGTCCCGTGCCAAGAACTGTCGCAACATCTCGCTGGGAGTTGTACCTAGAGCGACCATCGCTGTTAATTGACGGTAGTAGGTCAGATAGTGATCACGCGATGGATCAGTTGCTCTGACAGTCGCCACCTGGGCCGCTTCGTGACCTTGTGCGGAAGCCGCTATCGCCGCTTTGCCCTGCCGATTAAGTGTCCAAACTCGCTCGTCCAGCTTGCGGCTGAGCCACATCGTGCGATACATCTCTAGAAGATCGCCCTCGGTCAAGCCCTCCGGCAGATGAAGTTTCTCCGGAGAGTAGGGTGCGTCCGATGCGCCTGCGGCAAGGGTGTCGCTCATAGGGCAAATTATAGACGGGTAACCGCCGGCTCTCGTCTCTTTTGATTGACCATGGCTAGCGATATACTCGGCTAGTGAGCTTCGCGAAATCGAAGCGCAACTACTTAAGTCAAGACACAGATCAAATACCGAAGCCCGGAGGACACGAGACCGATGACGAAGCATCTTCGTGCAGCATTAACCGCGATCATTGTTCTCGCCCTTTCGCCTCTACTTATCGCTTGCGCTCAAGATAGCGAAGCTAGAACCGTAACTGCACGAGAACAACGAGAAGAACCAAAGGTAGAAATGCCCCAAAGCACATACAATTCCGGCGCGACCTACAGCGCAACCATTAAAACCAACAAGGGCGACATCGAAGCCGACCTCTACAACGACATTGCGAGGATCTACGTCAAGAACTTCGTCGATCTGGCGAATTCCGGCTTCTACGATGGTTCACCGTTCCACCGCGTTATACCTGGCTTCGTAATTCAGGGCGGTCAAAACGCCGGCGGAAGACAAGCGGCCGAATTCGCCGATGAGTTCCATCCTGAAATGAAACACGATTCGGCTGGGATGCTTTCAATGGCCAATCGCGGGCTCAACACCAACACCTCGCAGTTCTTCGTAACGCACGATGCAACTCCGCACCTCGACCCTTACGAGAACGGCGCACAGAAGCCATGCGCGACCCCAGGAGTTTCGTGTCATGCCGTATTCGGCAAGGTCACGAACGGAATGGACGTCGTTCTATCCATCGAGCAAGGCGACACGATGGAAACGGTCGAAATTCACGAAAACTAGTCGAAACTCGTTTCGGGATCAATTCCTGCGAGTCGGGCGAACGCTCGAAGGTGCATCGAACGTCATCGGATCATTGGTGAACCGGGAAAGGTCCACACGATCCTCTGGTTTCACCTCTTGAAGAAGGGCTGAGACCGGCACATCCCCGTCAATCATCTCTCGGGAGAATAAGTAGATTTCGCTTGCAATCGTGAGTTCGTTGCCGCTCCCAATGGGTGTAACTCCCTCGCTCAGCGGCATCCCCTCGATCGTCATGCGGAGAACACCGTCAGACGCCGGTCGATAGCTGAACCCGACGCTTTCCCTGCCGAACACAAAGCTCCCTCCTCGCAGAGGGATGCCGGGCAGCGCTGCCGCAGGCACGACGTTTCCGCCCCACAATCTTTCGAATATCGCGAACGGGAAACTCCCCAAGTCAGCCACCAACTCGTGGTCACCGTTCATATCTACTTTGTAGATGTAACCGAACGGTTTCGGCCTGAGGTACACCACCACGCCAAGAGCGATCACGATTGCCAACACGACTGCAGCCGCGATCCCGATGGGCAAGAAGCTAAAACCAGGGGGCTCAGCCAATTCGATGGAACTTGTGACGGGGTCAGCGACGGCACTGTGTCCTCGGCCCAAATGTCGGGTGCTAAGCGAGACCGTCGTTGCGTAGGCTCCGCCTGTCTCAACGTCAACGAGCACCTGATACTGGTAGGCGCTACCATCCTGCGGCTCAACAGGTTCCAACACGGTGGCAACATTTGCGCCAGTGGCCGTGTCGACTACATCCGCGGTGACCTCTTCAGGGGTGGCTAGATAAGGGTAGCCGCCGACAGTCAAGTCGACATGTGCAATTAAGTGCCTACCCGCCAATACATCCACAGAATCGGCGGGAGTCACGAAAACCATGGGGAAGGGATCGACGGAGAAGAAGCCCGATGCTTCCACCGCCGCGTCGATCCCGGGCCACATCATGCGGAATGAAGCGCGCCTGATTCCGGTGCTATCCTGCGGAGGCAACACCACGGAATAAGTTCCGTCCTGTCCGTTTTCATCGCCTTCGATTCCCTTGTCGTTAAGAGCAAACGTCTCTGGTGTGCTCCCTTGGATCGCTACCTCCGCCTCCACATTCGCCACCGTATCGATATGTGGGATATCCCCCGATCGAGCTTGAACCGTCAACAACACCTCAGTAGAAACAGGGAAAGGGTCTGTCACCGGCACAACCAACGTTATTGGGTTGGAGACGTCACTGACCAAGAAAATCTCAGTCGCATCACCCTCGCTGTTCAACACCCAACGGCCCGGCTCAGGATCCTTAATCACGTACATCGTCACGAATTGCGACGAGAAAACCTCAACGTTTCCTGATGAAGCTGTCAACTCTTGACCGCCCGGACTGACCAAGACGCTCTCGCGCTTGCGATCCTCCGAAGCGAGCCCTACGACCATCCGTGTTGAATGCGGTGCAACATCTATCGATAGGGAGACCGGATCCGTGTCGTCAACACCGAATTGTTGCAGACCCTCGAAATCCGCATCCAATACAGAGTCGAAAAAGTCGACTCCGCCTCGAGGAAATCCCATGTCGTGGTAAGTGCTCTCCGTTTCCTCGGCTAACCGAGCCAACACCTCTCTATCCGGTGCCGCGGTCGTGGCTAGTGAAACGGCTTCGATCTCGTAGCCTTCTTGTTTGAAGTGCTCCGCAAAGACCCCTACGTTTTCGGGCGTCATCGTCTCGGGATCGTCAAACCTTCCAGCTGTTAGCACCACCAGCTTGCTGCCCGAAGGCGCGTTCCAACTCGTCATATAGGTCCCGTACTTTGCCAGCATCGTGCCCAAACCCGTCGTCCCCACCTCGCTCACGTCCCGTCCTTTTAGGTTTGCAGCGATGGAACTAAACTCTGCGCGCGCCGAATCAGTCGTAGAGTAAGTCCTCGCTTCCTCCGGGAACTCATGAAACTCGCCAATGGCGATGATCCCTGTCTCGGCTAACGCAAGTAACGCATCCCCAGCCATCTCCGCAACGGCGATATCATCTTCCCGGTAGAGATTCGTGTCGATCGCTATCACTAGCATCCCATCTTCGATGGAGCGGGCGGATTGCGCCGACAGCGAGAACGATTGAGCTATGGATAGCCCAAGAGCCAACAACCCGAACATTGCGTACAGGTGAAGCCGCGCCGGGATGCCGGCGACAATACGGGAGAGAGGTTGCATGTGATTGATACGCGTGACCGAAGTTCGAAGCAATTGCTTACAAACTAAAGATTCTATTAAACGGCCTATATCTCAAGCCTTTGGTTAAGTCGCCACACGTGCAGTGTTTGTTCCAATTTCAAACCGCCGGATATCGATGATCGACTTGGCTAGACATCTGATCGGGACTCTTATGCAAGAATCGGGCTTGTAATCAGGAACCCTCACTAAGAAGATCCGAGGCAATCGATGAAAATCACCGGCGTAACCACAACGCTTTATCAACACAGAATGGCGCGAAGAATGGGTGATGCCAACTCGCCGATGGGCCGCATGCGAACCAGTGGGTGCCTCGTCGAGCTGCACACCGATTCGGAGCTGACCGGGATCGCACTCGGTGGGGGTGGCGCGCGTCCCATAATTCAGTCACTCACTGAAGGTGTGCTTATCGGCCAAGACCCCCGCCACGTCAAGGGGCTCTGGAAGCGAATGGTAGACAAACATTTCAAGGGAGGGCATGACGGCATCGCCAACGACGCCATCTCGGTTCTCGACATCGCGCTGTGGGACTTAAAAGCGAAGGCGAACGACGAGCCGCTGTGGAAGACACTCGGGGGCGTCGAACGTCGAATCAACGCATACGCAAGTGGACTAGACATGCCGCTTTCGGACGAAGAACTCGGTGGCTGGTACCGCCAGATGGCGGTAGATTACGGCTTCACGGCAGGCAAGCTCAAAGTCGGGCTTGATCAAGACTCTGACCTCCGACGCATCGGCATCATGAAGGACGCCCTGTCCGTAAATACCGACGATCCCGGCCTGCTGATCGATGCCAATGAATACTGGTCGCCCAAGCAAGCGATTCGTAAGGTGCGTCAAATCGAAGAGCAGTTCGATCTCGGTTGGGTTGAAGAGCCAGCCCGACGTTGGGACTTTCTGGGGCTCAGGAGGGTCGCAGATGGGATTCGGGCGCCGGTCTGTGCCGGAGAGAATCTCGACACCCTGGGAGACTTCCTACCTTACTTCCACAACAGATCCGCCGACATCGTTCAAGTCTCCTCCGGCATGGGTGGCATCACATGCGCCTTACAACTCGCCGATGCCGCGTATGGCTTCAATCTGCCGGTCACCCTAGGTGGCTCCGCAGGACACCACCACGCACATCTCGCCTCAAGTATTCCCAACTACGTCAATATCGAGATCGGGAATCCAGTCGACGATAGCGGCATTTTTTCGTCGGACATGAAGTTCGAAGACGGACAATGCGTTTTGGGGGACGCCCCCGGGTTAGGCATCGAAGTCGATTACGACGCGCTTGCTGCGTCGAAGGTTGTTGCGATCTCGCCAGGCAGTGGCCCCAGCCCGTTCGGCAGACGACCTGGTGCCGGGCTCTACGAGGTGCCGCCGACCGCCGAAGAAAAGGCAGAAGCGGCCAGAGGCACGAGCGGCCAATCCGAAGGCAGAGACGCCTACTGAACCCCAATATTCCCAAGCAAATTCCGATCCCAACACTTATAACAAGAGCTTCTAGCAATGAAAATCACCGGCTACAGAGTTGAAAAATACGAGATGAAGATGGATCGCCCAATCGGTGACGCCAACGGTCCCGAGGGCGAGGACATCGCTGGCGGGTCGCTCCTATGGATCGAGACCGACGAGGGGGTGACTGGGCTCGCGCTAGGCGGAAACGACGCTGTGGGGCGTCTTTTCCACCTGATTGAGGGTGAAGACCCGAGATCCGTTGTCGGACTCTGGACGCGCACGGTCGACTTCGCGTTCAAAGGTGGAAACGAGGGAGAAATCAACGGCGCGATCGGCGCGATCGACGTTGCGCTCTGGGACCTTAAAGCTAAGATCGCCGATGAACCCTTGTGGCAGACGCTCGGCGCGCGGGAAGGCATGACCAAGGCGTACGCCAGCGGTATCGACATGTGTCTGACCGACGATGAAATCTTCGGCTTTTACAGACGTATGGCGGAAAAAGGGATCGACACAGGGAAGCTGAAGGTCGGGCTTGACATGGAATCTGACTTGCGTCGGCTCGGCATCATGGAAGAGGCGTTGAGCATCGCGTCGAACCGGCCGCGAATCTTGATCGACAGCAACGAATATTGGTCTGCCAAGGAAGCGGTAGCCCGAATCCAAAGAATCGAGCAAGACTTCGACATCACGTGGGCCGAAGAACCGGCCCGACGTTGGGACTTCGACGGTCTGCGTCAGGTTTCCCAAAACGTCTCAGCGGCTGTGGCCACTGGCGAGAACCTAAACCACATCGGGGACTTCTACCCTCTCATCTCCCAGCAGGCAGCCGACATCCTTAACATCAGCTCGGGACACAGCGGGATCACCGGATGCAGGCAAGTCGCAAACATGGCCTATGCCTATGAATTGCCGGTCACGATGATGAACTGCCAAGCGAACTTCATGGCGCACCTGGCCGCGGCCATCCCGAACCACATGATGATGGAAGTCGTCGATCCTGGCAGGGAGCACTGCCTCCAATTCGACCACTACATCGAAGATGGCTTCATACATTTGAGCAATGAACCCGGATTGGGAATAACAGTGGATGAAGGGGCTTTAGCGCATCTCCAAGCTAATCCTCCCGAACCCGACCGACGGCGGCGCAACCCGTTCTCGCGCAGGGATGGTGCCGGGCGGTTTGTGGTTCCTCCCACACCTGAAGAGGCATCTCATATCGGTAGTTGAAAGCCAGAAGTTCTGACAATCTCCTCTCACGCCCGATCAAGTTCAAGGCAGGAGGCATGCCCTCTTCCCTCCGGGGGACCCCATTGCAACCTCCCCCTGTCATCCTCACTGCGTAGCGGGGTGCTGCGACGAGGCCGCATGATTTACGGCTACTCGAAGCTTGTCGAAGGATCTGGGTTGATGTGACCCACCGTGCATCGGTTTCCTCGAATGTCCCGGTTCGGAATCCGATGCGATGTCGTTCCCCCTCTCCTTAGTCCTCTCCCACAACGGAGACCTTTGCAAAACACAAAACACGCCCACAGGGTGTGTCCCCCCTCCCCTCCGTGGGAGAGGACTAAGGAGAGGGGGACATTCAGAGAATCCGACTCCTGACACCAAGCACCGCAAGGCCGATTCGTACTCGGTTCGTCGCGAATCGATTCCAGAAGAAATGCTTCTGCAACCAACGAACGCGCTACCGAAGCTCAAATGCTTCGCGTATTCTCAACCACGAATGGTTTGTTAGATCCATTGCTTCGGGAGTGCATGGGAGGTGAGCACGCTTGCAGTCGTCCCCTTGACCTCGGGTTCCCCTCACCTCTTTGGGTTTGCGCCCAAAGTTCGTCTCCCCCAGAGGAGACCATTGCGAAAACAAATGTCATCCTCCCCGCGGAGCGGGGTGCTGCGACGAGGCCGTATGATTTGCGACCTACTCGAAGCCTGTCGAAGGATCTGGTGGTGGGGCAGGCTGCCGAATTCACGGACCCGAACTGAATTCAAGACCTGTTAATTGCTCTTGGCTGTCTGGATTGCGGCCTTCGCCGCAATGACGAGACTTTTGCAAAGACAACCTTCTGTGGAGAGTATTCAGAACATGCCCTGAGCTCGTCGAGGGCTGAGTGTGATTTAGTGGTCCGAAAGGCTTGGCAGCAAGGCCGGAAATAATGCAATGTTTCAAGGCCATCCACCCGTCAAAGCGGCCTTCCTCGCAACGACGCGAATTGGGTTGAAGGGCTATGAATTTATCACTTCGTCCAAGGCTTCCCGAACGACATCATCCGGAACCTCGTGACTTGTGGTGGATTCACCTGGTCCCTTCAGCAGCACCCAACGAATGTTGCCGCCCCGGGACTTCTTGTCGGACGCGGTGGCTTCGATGATTTGGTCGGCGGTGACGCCTTTGATCGTTACCGGGAGTTCGAACGCCTTCAAGACGTTACGTTGACGGTCGACGAGTTCCTGAGAGACCAAGCCCAGACGTCGGGAAATTCCAGCGGCTACCATCATCCCAACACTCACCGCCTCGCCATGCAGAAACGTGCCGTACTCGGTCACAGCTTCGATGGCGTGACCCACAGTGTGGCCGTAGTTGAGTAGAACTCGGTCGTCGCCCGTTTCGAATTCATCAGCAGAAACGATCTTTGCCTTGATTTCAACGGCGCGTCTGATTGCCGGCTCGACTTCCGGACCTTTCAGTTCCAACATGTCTTCATAATGCGTTTCGAAGGTGTTTAGCAGATCGGCGTCAAGGATTAGCGCCTTCTTTACCGCCTCTGCCCAACCGGCCGCTAGTTCCCGCCTTGTGAGGGAATCAAGGAAATCGATGTCGTGAACCACCAACCGCGGCTGCTTGAAAGATCCCACGAGGTTCTTACCCGCTGCCAAGTTGACTCCGGCCTTGCCACCGATAGACGCATCAACCATGGCAGCCATCGAGGTCGGGACGTGAACCACAGGAACGCCACGGAGCCAGGTTCCGGCGACGAAACCGATCAGGTCGGTTGTCACGCCACCACCCATAGACACCAACGTATCTACTCGTTCTGCCCGACGCTCGGCGAGCCATTCATACACCCTGTTAGCCGTGTCGAGCGATTTTGCCGTTTCGCCAAGCTCAAGAATCAGGGCGTGGGTTTCGTAGCCTCCTCGTTCCAACGCTTCGTGGGTTCTGCGCACCTCGGTCGGGAACATCGCCGCGTCCGCGATTAGGAACGCCCTGCCTCCAACTCCTGCGAGTTGCATCTCGGCACCGATATTCGAGACGGCTCCGCGTGCGACGATGACGCGGTACTGTCCTTGTGAGGTGTCTACTGTTGCCGCTAGTGCTGGATCGGCGCCTAGAAGATCGGCCGACATATTAGGTTTGTCGAGTGTCTGTGTTGGGTCGATCCTGCATCCAAACCCGTTCGATCTCTTGCGCCACTTCGTCATGCGTCATCTTCTCGGTATCGATCGAAGCGCGGGCGCAAGCGTAGGCCGATTCGCGGCTCGCGAGCAGATCTTCGACTCTTTCGGCTGGCGCGTCTGAGCCCAATAGAGGTCTTAACGCTCTTCCTCGGGTGGAGCGAGAGACTAGCCGTTGGTGGATCGTCTCCGGGCTAGCGGTCAGGAGAATGATGACGCCGGTTTTGCCCATGATCTCTCGATTGACTTCGCGCACCGGGACTCCCCCGCCGGTTGAGACGACACGGCTGCTCTTCTGTGACAGCTCTTCCAGTAGTTCCGTCTCCATATTGCGGAACGCGTCCTCGCCATCCTCTTCGAATATCTCGGGAATCGACTTTCTTGTTCTGTACTGGATCAACTCGTCCATATCGACGAACGGCATTCTAAGCAGTTCAGCCGCTTTTATACCGCTGAGCGTCTTGCCAGTGCCTGAAAATCCAATCAGGTAGATGTTACCGACGGAGCTCATGCCTCGACTTGGGCTCCCGCGCCGAACTGCTGATGCGAGGCGAGATAAGACTCGTAGTTTCGCTTCATCTCAGATACGGAGTCGCCTCCGAACTTCTCGACGAAAGCGTCGGCGAGAACGAGTGCCATCATTGCCTCGCCGATGGGGCATGCTCGGGCGATCTGGCAGATGTCGGAGCGGTTGTATGCGGCTTCAATGACCTCGCCAGTGTTGATGTCGACACTTGGCAGAGGACGCGTCATTGTGGCGATCGGCTTGACAGCCACGTGAACTACGACTGGGTTGCCGTTCGACATTCCGCCTTCGATGCCGCCGGCGTGGTTTGTTAATTGGCGAAATCTCCGAGGGTCCGAAGGATCGGGAACGATGACATCGTGGACGTCTCTGCCCCAACGTGCGGTGTTGCCGAAGCCGAAACCGACTTCGACGCCTTTGACTGCATTAATGCTCACCATCGCTTGGGCGAGTCGACCGTCAAGTTTGCGGTCCCATATGACGTGGCTGCCGAGCCCCACGGGAACTCCGAATGCCACGATCTCCATCACACCGCCGATTGTGGTGCGTTCCTTTTTTGCGGTGTCGATGGCCGCCCTGAATCTTTCATCGGCGTCACCATCCCATGCGCGGACTTCGGATTCCTCGACCTTCTCCCAGTCGATGTCAGCGGGATCGGCGGCTGGCGCCTTCTCGGCTCCGCAGCTGATCACATGTGCATGGATGCTGATGCCGAACTCTTCCAGCAGCCGGCGGGCCACCGTTGAAGCAGCCACTCTCGCTGCAGTCTCGCGGGCGCTGGCTCGCTCCAAGACGTTCCGAACATCGTGATGCATGTACTTGAGCGCACCTGGGAAGTCGGCGTGACCAGGTACGATGCGAGTATGCGTCTTCCTATCGACGTCATCGCCGACGTCGTTGACGGACATGGCGTCGGTCCAGTTGGCGAAATCCTTGTTCTCGATCCACATTGCGATCGGAGCGCCGATCGTCTTGGCGTGTCGGACTCCCCCTTGAATGACGGCTCGATCCTTCTCGATCTTCATGCGCCCGCCTGAGCCGTAGCCCTTCTGACGTCTCGCCATCTGCGACTCGACGTAGTCTTCATCAATGGTGAGCCCTGATGGAACTCCCTCGACGATGACGGTTAGGCCGGGACCATGAGATTCGCCGGCTGTCAGGTATCTAAACGAAGTCATCAACCGATCCCCTGCCCGATCGATTCAAACATCGCGGCGACCGGCGCTGGCTTTCCGGTAGCGAGTTCGAACCCGACTGCCCCTTGCAGCAACAGCATCGTCAATCCCCCCAAACTCGATGCCCCCGCCTTTTCAGCCTCCACGCGGAACGGCGTCATCAGCGGAGCATACACAGCGTCGTACACAACCGCGTCGGCAGAGATGAAATCGGCTTGGATCGGAGAATCATCCGGTGCCGGACCTCCCGCCATTCCCATCGACGACGTATTCACCAACAAATCGGCGTTGGGCGCCACATCAATAAGATCGTTTGAACTCAATCCAATTGCCTTTACCTCGGTGCTTCCTCCTCCAAAATCGTTTGCCAACTCTTCCGCTCGGCTCAGGGTGCGATTCGCGATTGTGATGCTAGATGCGCCAGCAGAACTGACCGCGTGAATGATGGCTCGAGCCGCGCCGCCAGCGCCAAACACCAACGCGTCGCAACCCTTCGGATCGAATTCCCCTAACTCGGTAAGGGCACGCAAAAAGCCAGGTGAATCCGTGTTGTGACCAGTAAGGATTCCGTCGTTATTGACTATCCAGTTGACGGCGCCGACGGCTTTGGCGGTGTCGGCCAACTCGTCAATTAAGGGGATCACGGCCTGTTTGTGAGGAAGAGTGACGCAACAGGCCATGAATCCGTCGTTGCGGAACGTGGCCACTCTTGCTTCCAGATCGTCGGGATGCAGCGGCCAGGCTTGGAAATCCTCGTCGATGCCGTGACTTTTCAGAGCCACATTTTGAAACACAGGCGAGAGTGTGTGGCCCAGGGGGTAACCAATGATTCCGATGTTGCTGGTGGTCATAAGATCCGCATGGGGGTTGGTTGCTTCTGTAAATGAAATGCTATACGTATCTCGCATCTAAGTTCACCATCAATTAACGCGCCCATGCCAGTCATTTCCGCGAAAGTGGGAGGCCAGACAATCGACAATCCATGCGAATCGCTGTTCAAAGGCGGGATCGTCTCTCCCTGGTGAGACTCTTGCGTCAACTCCAACACGCGCCCAGGAGCGTACATTCCTCTCCCCTTCGAGGGAGAGGACCTTTGCGCATCGGCGCAAAGAGGTGAGGGGGACCTGGGCGGGCCAAGGGCCGGGAGGAGCGCCACGGCACGCATTGCGCGGGATCGACGTTGCTCGACCGGGTTCACCCGACTTGAATCGCCGGTAGTTCCCCATTCCCTCCTCTACGAGGCTGGAGTCCCCTCTAACGCAGTATCCGATTGCGAATCTCGTCATGGCGGCCTGCGCCGCATTCCAGACGGCCGAGATCGTCAACCGGTTCTGCGTCCCTGTTGGAAATCGGATGCATCGAACATCCCCCTCACCTCTTCGGGCAAGTGTTTGAAACACTTGCCCAAAGGTCTTCTCCCTCGGAGGGGAGAGGGGTGTGCGCTCTTGGTCGCGTTAGAACTAGAACAGGGTCATACGCGGCGACACGATGTTCAACCAATCGAGTCCAGATAAGACCGCAATATTATCGCCGCTGCTGCTGAATCGATCCGACCTTTGTCGCGATTCGCTCTCCTGCCGGCGCCTCGCAGGGCTCGTTCGGCCTCGACAGTGCTGAGTCGCTCATCCCACGTCACAACCGGAATATCGGTGACATTTCTCAGGTTTTTCACGAATTCAAGAGTCGAGCGCGTCTGATCAGATCGCGTGCCGTCCATGCTGATCGGCAATCCGACTACGATCTCCACAGCCTCGCGCTCGGACGCAGCATTAGCGACCGCCTCTGTTGCCGACCCGCTTTGTATCGCCTCTATTGGTTCCGCAATGATTCCGCCAGGATCCGATATAGCCAGCCCAACTCGTGCCGATCCGTAGTCGACGCCTAGCCTGCGTCCCCGGCGGCTCTTTCGATTACGCGCCAACTCTCAATTTGCCGCGATCTCGCGAATGACCGTCTGCGCACCTTCCAACGCCTCGTCAAGCCGACCAGGATCGCGCGCTCCGGCTTGTGCTGCCTCGGCTCTACCACCGCCGCCGCCGCCGATCGTTGCGCTGATCGCCTTTGCGAAGTTACCTGCGTGAATAGAACCGTTGGCGATGTCGGGAGTGACCATCACGATAATGATCGGGCGCTCCTCGACCACGCTTCCCAGGACGATAATTCCGGTGCCCAGACGATCTCGCATGTGATCACCAGTTCGTCGCATGGCGTCGACATTCGAGGCTGGAATGTTGCGAACTTGCACCGGTATGTTTGAATCGCTCGCTTCAAGCGTGAAATCGAGAGAGTTTGAGACATCCGTCGCGCCATCGACTGACGAACGAAGCATCTGCTCTTCGAGTTGCGATGCCCTTCTACGGGCAGCTTCCAACTCCTCCATCAACGTCTCGGTTCGTTCGATGATCCTGTCCGGAGGGACACGAAGTCGAGCAGCAACATCGTCCACTAGACCGAACCGACGCTGCACCTCTTGCTCGGCGCCTATGCCTGTCAAGGCGTCGATGCGACGGATCCCAGAGCCAATCCCGGTCTGCGAGACGATTACGAAGAGTCCAATACCCCCGGTATTCGCCATGTGAGTGCCGCCGCAGAGCTCGTAACTCCACGGGGCATCGATCCTGATCGTGCGAACATCGTGCTCGTACGTATCGCCGAAGAATGCGAGTGCACCCTCTTCGACCGCTTTGCCGTAAGTCGTCCAGTGAACCTCCACTGGCAGGTTGTCTCGGATGCTCTTGTTGACCCGATCTTGGACGTTGTGGATGTCTTCTTCTGAGAGCGCGTCCATGTGAGTGAAGTCGAAGCGCAGGTAGTCGGGAGCCACGAGTGAGCCGGACTGACGGACATGCGTGCCCATCACCTCGCGCAGCGCGGCGTGCACCAAGTGCGTACCTGTGTGGTTGCGCATGATCTTCTGGCGACGAGCACCATCGACCTGCGTCGTTAGAACGTCGCCGACTTTTACGCCGCCGCTCTGGATTTCGCAAAAATGCACGTTGATATGGCCGTACGGAGCTTGACAGTCGTTGACGCGAACAACGGCAGCGTCGCTCCGCATGTAACCGGTATCGCCGATCTGCCCTCCTCTGGCTGCGTAAAATGGAGTTTCGTTGAGAACAATCTCGACAGTTTCGCCGTCGGTGGCAGACTCAACAAGCTTCCCGTCATTAACGATGGCGATCACCTCGGCGTCAGCCGTTAGAGTCCGATATCCCAGGAACGGCACCTCTTCGATGCCGATCGAACTGTAAAGAGCGTCGGCGTCCGTATCATCGGCGAAGATCGATGCCGAGGCTCGGGAGAGCTCACGGAGCTTGGACATCTCCGCCTCGATGGCGTCGATATCTGCGGTCAAGCCCTGTTCAGCTGAAATCTCGGCCGTCATCTCGATCGGGAAACCGTAAGTGTCGTAGAGACGGACAGCACCGCTACTAGGGATCACGGTCGCGCCAACTATCTTCGCTTCCGTGATAACTTCGCCCAGAAGCCGGAAACCCTGATCGAGCGTCGACTCGAACGACTCTTCTTCCCGCGTCAGGACATGCTGTGAAAACGAGAGGTTCTGGCTCAACTCCGGGTAGACGTGCGACATCTGATTAGCGACCGTCTCGGCGATATTGGGGAGAATCGGCCCTTCAATTCCAAGTTCCCTGCCGAACAGCATTCCTCTGCGTATGACCCGGCGCAATACATAGCCGCGGCCTGAGTTACCAGGAACCACTCCATCTGAGATCAAGAACGTTGCCGACCTGCCGTGCTCAGCGACTACTCGAATCGCGCGATCGGTATCTTCGTCCTCGCCGTAAGTCGCTCCTACCCTGCCAGCCACCAGATCGATCAACGGACCGAAGACATCGGTTTCGTATACGTTCTGTTTGCCCTGCAGAATCTGGACCGTTCGCTCGAAACCCATTCCGGTGTCGATGTTCTTCTTCGGCAGCAGCTCATCGTTGCCGTCACGGTCGCGGTTGTACTGGGTGAAGACGAGGTTGTAGAACTCCAAGAAGTCGTCAGAGATACCCGGACCCCAAGTGTCGCCGCGAACGGGAGAATCAGTTGGCGGCAGATCGTTGAAGTCGCCAAGGTAGTAGTTCAACTCGCTGCATGGCCCACAGGCGCCCTCTGCACCAGCCGGACCCCACCAGTTATCCTCGTCGCCAAGTCGGGAGATGCGCTCGGCGGGAACACCGAGATCGATCCAGATCTGGTGGGCCTCGTCGTCGCTCGTGTAGATCGTGGGATAGATCCGCTCGAACTCCATGCCGTAAACGCCGACAGATAGCTCCAGCGCCCACTTGCAAGACTCCTCCTTGAAGTAGTTGCCGAAGGAGAAGTTCCCGAGCATCTCAAAGAGCGTCAGGTGCGAGACATCGCCCACTTCTTCGATGTCGGTGGTGCGAAAACTCTTCTGAACGGTAGTGATACGGGGATTGGGCGGAGTAAGTTCGCCCGAGAAGTAGGCCTTGAAGGGCACCATCCCCGCGGTTGTGAGCAGCAGAGTGGGGTCGCCAGCCGGGATCAACGACGCCGAAGGCAACCTTAAATGGTCACGTTCCTCGAAGAACTTGAGGAACGATTCACGTATGTCGTCGGCAGTGAAAATACGATCGGGCATCGGCGAGGCAGGATTATTCAAAGGGATGAATCCATTTTAAGCGTGGGGCCTTCTCGTTCTTAACCCCGGCTTGTTGTGAAGGACGCGCCCCAATGCATTTCGGTGTGAGTGGGAAATGGAATCCCTTCTCCCCTCCGAGGGAGAGGACCTTTGCGCACACGCGCAAAGAGGTGAGGGGGATAGTCAGAGCAACCGATTTGCCACCTCGTCCCGGAGAATAGAATCGAGGAGATGGCGTCGGGCCTGTAGCTCAGTTCGGTAGAGCAGCGGACTTTTAATCCGAAGGTCGTGGGTTCGAATCCCACCGGGCCCACCAGAGTAAGAACGTCAGCCTTCAGCTCAATGGAGGATTCGTACAGGTTGTGCACCGACTTACCGACTCCCGCGACGTTCGAAACAGAGGGATTTGCGTCCAACGTGAAATCCGGTGCGTAGTTCTTGAAGTCCTTGGATCCGAGGAATTCGACCATTGCGACTACTTGGGCCGCGTCGGTCGGGAAGTTTCGGAAAATGTAGTCGCCTGCATCGATGATCTCATCGCTCGACGAAAGGGGTGTGGGCACGAGGATTCGATTTTCCTCGGCGTAAGGAGCGATGCTGAGCGTTTCGCTGGAGCAGCTGCCGGGTAAAGGACACTCACATCGTGCTCTTCGACTAGACGTCGGGCTTCGGATATAGCGTCTTCCCGGTTGCACTGGTCATTGCCGAGCACCACCTCCAAGTTATCAAAAGAGTCGTCGAAGACCCTTACTACAATTTTCCCATGAGTCCAACACGTCACGGACCGAAGGACGCCAATCACGAAGACTTGTGTTGTTCGCATGCTCGGTTCTATCCTTCATCTTTTTCACGCTCGCAGTCGGTTGTATCGAAGTTGAACCGACTCCAACCATTACCTCGGCAGCAATCCCCACGCGTACACCCACTCCAGTACCGGTATCAACGCCGGTGACCACTCCGACACCGGGAGCTGAATTGGATTCAGAGGTCGTGATTGAGTACCTTGACGAACCTCACTCAAAGGTTCAGATCGATGGCCCTAACTTGGTTTTCGAGGGTTTCATCGGGATGGATTCTTATGCTGAGTTTTTGCGCATCTCCAGGGAACATCAAAACGAAATAACCACTATCGTTGTGGACTCCGGTGGAGGATACACCGAGGAGGCCCGAAAAATCGGCACTTGGATCCACGAACACCAAATCGATGTCGTGGTCGAAAATCTCTGTTTCTCGTCCTGCGCCAACTACATTTTCACGGCGGCGATAAACAAGACAATTAAGGCCGACTCGATTGTCGGTTGGCACGGCTCCGAACAACAAGACGAACATATAGCCAGGGGACTCGGCATTTCACTTGAAGAAATGCATAGTCGCAACTATTGCGAATGGGCACCTGATTGGGGAGAAACACCAACCGAAAAGGGACGCAAAGAGTATGCGGAGCACACATTGGAGTTTGAACCGGCAAGCGTAGCTCAGGAACAAGAATTCCTCGACCGAATCGGGGTCAACGTCGATGCGCTAGTTTACGGTTTTTTACCAGCCCAGTTTGACGCTGACTACAATCACGAAACGCATCACGTCAGCGGGTGGACGTTTTCGATCGAGGACATGGAAAAGTTCGGGATCGATAACGTCACTTACGAGGGCGATGGCGATTATCCGAGCGATGAAGCAATTGCGGAATACGGCGTTATAGTGTTCGACGTGCCGTGAAGCGTTCTACTGCGACATAAACCTCGTAACTAAACGCTCTATAGTTCGTTTCGTGCGAATCGTCATCACTCCGACCAATTCCTCGACGGCTCGCAGGTCGAGTTCAGTATCCATCAGATTGCCTTTGGGCATCCAATAAAGCTCCCGACTAGCCAATTCGAGTCGATCGTCTTCATTGGAGAGCTTTAGCACGGCTGCTCGGGTTGCGTCGCCGATTTCGGACGAAAACATTGCCACTTGGATCCTGGCGTGATTGCCGTCGTGCACATTGCTGAACGCGGCGTAGGCGGCGATCGCCCTCACCTCATCTGCGGTTCGAACAAAGGTCGGCACGTCGTAATCGAGCGCGTTCCTCAACCCAGTCTCGACTTGGTTGGTGATGGACGCGGTGTCAGTTTCATCGGCGTCGAAAATCACGTTGCCGCTGGCCAGAAACGCAGCGACGTTGGTGTATCCCATCTCTACGAAGGCCGTGCACAGTTCGTCGTTCTTGATCCTGCGACGGCCCAAATTCATACCGCGCAGGAAGGCTACGTAGCGGTTCATAGACGCTCATCCTCCCTGAAAACGGATTCTCTTTCTTTACTCTGGATCCCCGCTTTCGCGGGGATGACGGTGGAGCGCAGGGATCGGGGCTTATGTCCTTCGACAAGCTCAGGACGAACGGTAGCGGTGTTACTTTCGTGCTGAGCCGCCGTATAGTGGTGGGCCTGTCACCCGTTCGTGGTGAGCCTGTCGAACCACGATCCAGCGCCGTGAGACTGCGGACAGTCGTCACCCTCACCTCTTTGTGTGCACGTCCTCGACGTGCACACAAAGGTCCTCTCCCTTGAAGGGAGAGGGTACGCTTCAACCCCCGTTCCACACAATCGCGCTTGTCCTACGGCCTGAACTGGTCTAAGCCGACAGTTTGCACGCCGTCGCCGGTGGGCATCACGGCGGTCTTGGCTCGGTCTGCTCCGACTACTACGATTTTCCAGCCATCGACGCTGTCGAGGAGCTGAATTTCGATGTCTAGACGCTCCTGTTCGGTCAGGTCTTCAAGCCATCGCCAAGCTGGGCTGATCCGCGCCTCGCCCTTGAGCGGCGTGTACTGGATCATCTTGCCCAAGCTGTTCCTGGAGTGGAAGTGAATGAACTCCTTAGCATCATCCTTCGAGAAGCCCTGCCCTCCGACTGGGCCCGCCACATCGGGCGGCATGAGGATGAGTCTCTGACCGCCTCCGTGCATGCCGAGTCCCCGAGTGCCGAAGATCGATCCGTAGGCCAACGTCTTGAGCAGACCTTCGGCATCAGTATTGCCTTGGTCTTGAACGTCTAGCTCACCGTTCGTGATGAAGATGCTGACTGTGCTGTCGCTGGCTTGGAATCCTTGGTCGACGTGGAAGGGCTGCCACGGGCTCATGTCTTCGTTCTCTGCGATGCAGTGGACGAACTTGCGAGTCGTGCCGATCGTGTCCATGTCCATCTGACCTGGATACCAGTAGCCGATGTTGCGCAGGCATAGCGAGAACGCTCTGCCGATAGTTATGTTCACCTCGTTGTCGCGTCCTGGCCCGAACGCCGAGCGGGCGTTGATCCCAATCTCTTTCGCTATCGGACCGTTAACGATAAGCAGTGGCGCTTGAGGGCTTGTCGACATCAGCAACGATTTGCCACCGTGCGAACCTATCTGCGAAAGAGCCTTCACTCCGCCGATGATCACCGGCATGTGCTCAGGTTTGGCGCCTGCCATCGCGGCGTTGATGGCGATCTTTTCGACCGTTGCCAACCCGAAACCGGGTGGCATGTCGCAAACGAGATCGTCGCCGTCGAGTCCGGTACCATCAATCAGCTCGTTCACCGCTTCAATAGTCGGTGGATGCAGAACGAAAGAGTCACCCCAGTCGCGCATCAGCCACTGCTCGTTCATCTTCAAGATGGCGTCCCAGCGGTCATCGCCCTCGAACCTCTGGATCGGGGCGGTCTCGTCGCGCTCGCGTCGACCGTGCTGTTGGTCTAGGGTGAGAACCTCGACTATGTCATCGATTGCTGCCTCGGTCTGGGAGACGCACTCTTCGATTGCAAGGTTCCGATAGATCCGAGGGACGATGACGAACTGGAGATCGGGCATCCCGAACGCTCGGGAGCTGGCGATAGCATCCTCTTCGAAGCGACCGGAGACAATGGGGATGGCTGGCTTCCCCATCTTCTCGATCTCGATCATGTCGTGGACCATCCACGACGCGCAGGTCCCTCAGTCGGCAGTGGCGCCGATAACGACGTCACACTCCTCTCCTGCCTGCTTGACGATTGGCGGCGGCGCCGGATAGTTGCCGCCGGTGTAGAAGTTCACTTGGACGTTGGCGAACCGTTCCTGGATCATCTCCCCTGCCCTCTTCAGAGCGACGTCACCGCCATGTGTCCCGCTCCAGATGAGGCCGACCGTCTGGTTGTCGAGCGACTCAGGCCTCTCGTTGATCTTCAACGAGTTCATCAACCCGCGCTGCTGTCCGACCGGGTTGTGCACTTCCAACAGATACATCGAAAATCCTCCTGGGGAAGATAGGTACTTCAGTGGTTGCGATGATACCGCAAACATGCCTGTTTGACGTGCCCTCTCCCAGCATTAGACCTCCGCGCGATCACGATTCGATTGAAGTGCGAACACCCCTCTTCCTCATGGGCGACATTAGCAAAAGCCTCGTAATTGCGGCCGTGGCTGTTGGACAAGGCCGCTTGTAAGGCGAACTCAGTTGTTCGATCATTCCTCTTGAGCCCCGCCTTCGCGGAGATGACCGTGTAGCGCAAGATGACGGCGACGCGCGGGGTGGTCATCGGGTGCTTGCGGTGTTTGTTCACCCTCACCTCTTTGTGCAAACGTGACACACGTCTGCACAAAGGTCCTCTCCCTTCAAGGGAGAGGGGAGTACGCGCAACGTGTCACGCTGGAGCCCAACCCGTTCGTGGAGAAACCCTTCCCGCTCGTGGAGAAACCGCTCCCCTTCGTGGTTAGCGCTTCGCCCCGTTCGTGGTGAGCTTGTCGAACCACCTCGCATTCCTCGTCCTTCGACAGGCTCGTACTTGCGTGCCGTTCGGCGGCACGCACCCCCTCTCCTGAATCCTCTCCCACGGCGGGGAGAGGGTACTTCTACAGAGTGCGAATTCAATCACACGCGAGCCGACGATCTCACTTGATCACAATCTCGTCAACCCGATACTGCGCTATGCCGTCCCAGTCGTATTCGACTCCCAGTCCCGGACCTTCTGGAACACTCACGCACCCATCAGCATCTATCGAGTCGATCTGACCGGCGTAGTCGTTCTTGTAGATTCGAGGTCCTGGCGTGACGATCTTGGGATGCACCAAGCCCATCTCGTTGAAGTTGGAGTTACGAATCGCTGCCATGCAGTGGCGGTGCGGAGGACTCGATATGTGGAGTTCCACGTCCATGCCGAAGCCTTCCGCAGCATGTGCGATCTTCATGACTCCGGTGATTCCGCCGTCATAATCGGAGTCGGCTCGCCAGAAGTCCGTCGCCTCAGCGATCGCCATGTCGGTGTGTGCCTCGACGAGATGGACGTGTTCGCCTTGTAGCAGGGGCGTCTTGATCATATGTCGCAGCTGCCTGTGAGCATAGAGGGAGACTCCGCCGTCGCGCATCGGGTCCTCGTACCAGTAGTAGTCGTACTCATCGCAAGCTCTGCCAACCGCCAATGTGTCGGCGAAGGTGTCGTATACGCAGCACGGATCGGTCATCAGCGCCATCTTGCCCCCAACCCGCTCGCCGACGGCACGGACGGTGGCGATTTCACGATTGATGTCGACCTCGCCCCATGAGTGGATCTTGAAGCCCGGATAGCCCATCTCGAGGCACTGCTCGGCAAAATCTGCGTACGCCTCCGGGCTGCTGAGTCCGTCCTTCTCGCGGTCGGCATGGTATGTGCTGGCGTAGCAAGGGAGCCGCTTGCGGTAACCGCCAAGCAGCTGGTAGATCGGCGCGCCGTGGAACTTGCCTGCGAGATCCCAGAGCGTGACGTCGATGGGACCGATGCCCATGCGGTCGTTCTTTCTCAGTATGGCCTTGGCCTGGTTGTAGAAGAGTTCTCTATTCAACGCGCTCTTGCCGATCAGAAAATCGACGAACATCTGGATTTGCTCGTACGTGGCAGGTGCGCCGCTCATGTACTCGCCCGTGACACCCAAGTCGGTGTGGATCTTGATGCCCAACATCGAACGCATGCCTTTGGCGCCCGGCTGGTAGAAGGCTCCCATCGCGAAGCTGACGTCCCGAGCCAAGTCGTGAGTGGGGATCCGATATCTAGTGAGTTCGATTCGCTCGATTATTGGCACTTGACCCATGGCTCGACTCCCGATTGTGTGGTGATGAGATGACCTTTGATAGCACCACCCACTTTAAGGCATACGAGGAACTATGTAGCGCAATCTGATCTAACTGTCGACATCGCTCCAGTACCCCGCTTGTTGGAGACCTTCGCAAAACATGCCGTCATTCCCACGAAAGCGGGAACCCAGAGGAAAGACAGTGCTACCGACTTGGCGACGCTTCTAAGATGGGGTTTTCTCGGGTTCAGAATCTGATGCGCCTGTCGCTCCCCCTCACCTGAATCCTCTCCCCAAGGGGAGAGGGGACACGTCCTCTGGACGTGTTTGGGTTCTGGAAAGGTCTCTTGTTGGGGGGATGCGCTCTCCTAGGGTGAGAGAAGATTTAGGAAAGTGTGACGAACCTGGCAGTTTGGATTGCGGTCATCTCCGCAACGATTTCACCCCGTGTGACGGGCCATCATCAGCCTGGCAAACGTCATCATGAGCCCGTCGAAGGATGTGGGGAGAGGCAAGCGGTCAAACGGCGCGTTTGGTATTACAACCAGTTTTCCACGCGCAACCCCGGAACTCGTTCGAAATGACGAACATTGCCGGTCACTACGGTTAGGTCCCGATCAAGCGCAATGGCGGCGATGCGAGTGTCTGAATCCCCGATGGGCGTTCCTCGGCGTTCTAGTAAAGCACGCAGTTCACCGTAACGGCGCGCAGCGTACTCGTCGAAGGGAAGTATTGTCAAGTTGCTGAGCAAAGTAGCTTCAATCTGATTTAGGAGTATCTCAGTGCGGTTTACGTTTCTGTGCGCACCGTAAATGAGTTCACCAACAGTGATGCTGGAAATCAGCTGTTGATCGGATGGCACTGCGGCGACCCGTTGCATCAATGCTGCAGGCGGTGAATGTCTAATTACGCTACTGACAACGTCGGTGTCTAGTAGAAACATTAAAAATCGAGGTCCACTGGACGACCTTGGTCCTCTGCGCGAGTGGCGTAAATATGGGCCACCATCTCGTCGATCTCTTCATCTTTCAGCACGCTCCAGGCGCCTGCTGCGGCCAATAATCCTTTAGGCTCGGTCGATGCTTGGTTTCCGTTCAAGATCCGGCTCAAATCTTCCATGCTGACGACTGCCGCAACGGGCTTGCCGCGCCGTTCGATGATCACCCGTTCACCGCCGTACTGGACCTTGGACACGAGAGACGAGAAGCTGGCCTTTGCTTCGGTCGAGCTTATGTGGGTGGGCAATGTATCGCTCCAATCGCATGGATACGCAATGAGGTCATTTAGGTCAAATATACCAAATAGACCATAATGACCGAATGGCCCCCGATACCTCATACTGGCGCATGTTGTGATCAATCGGCGCGTATCATTTCTGCATCGAACAACTCGGAAAGGACGCTCGGATGACGGTTTTGATCACATCGGCGAAGAGCCGGACAGGCCAATTCGTGGCCATGCAACTTGGTAACGCCGGACTTGACTTGCGATTGACCGATGTAAACGGCGGCGATGGCGTCACTGCATGCGACCTCAATCACGACGAAGCCGCAGACGAGCTAGTTTCTGGCATCGATGCGATTGTCCACATCGGCTACGAAGGCCAGATGCTCGACGATCCGAGCCAGATGATCGACTACCACACTCGTTGCACCTACAACCTGTTGTGGGCCGCAGCCGAAGCGGGTGTCTCTCGCGTGATCAATTTGAGCACGCTGAAACTCATGGAGGCCTACGAAGAAAACCTTGTCGTTACCGAGAATTGGCGCAGCCGGCCGCCCGGAGGCGATATCGGCCTGCTGTGTGCCCACTTGTGCGAGGTTGTATGCAAGGAGTTTGCCCGAGATCAGATGCTCGTGGTCGCGAATCTGCGACTGGGCTGGCCGATCTTGAACGGCGGCCGCGACTCGGCGCGTGAATCGGGTGGCGACTCGGTGTTGTGCTCGATCGATCTGGGCAACGCCGTCAGTTCCGCCCTAACCGCGGATCTGGAGCAGTGGCAAGACATCCACGTCCAAACACCAGTCCCTCGACAGCGATATCTGACCGCCAAGGCAGAGTCTGTCCTCGGGTTCGCATGATCTATTTGGCATCGTCTCTGTTCACATCAATTCATAGGAAATCAAAATGAAAACACTGATACTTGGCGGATGCGGCATGCTGGGGCCGTGGGTCGTGAAGGCCATGAAGGATCGGCACGACATCCTGCTTACCGACATCATCGAGCCGTCGCCCGATTACCAAGGCGACTTCCTGAAGCTCAGCGTCGACGATCTCGACGGCGTGGTTCGCGCCGCTGAGGGAATGGACGCCATTGTCAACCTCTCGGTGTTGCGTCCTCATCGACAGATCGCCTTCGACGTGAATACTCGTGGCAACTACAACATGATGATGGCGGCTAAGGAGCATCGAATCGAGCGCGTGGTGAACACGGGTCCACACTTCCAGCTCGTCGGCGAGCAGTACGAGAACTGGGACCACGACTTGAACCCCGATATGCCGCCCGCATTTGGCACGAGGCTATATGCGCACACGAAGGGGTTGGGTCAGGAGATCTGTAAAGTCTTCAGCGATCAGTACGGCATCTACGTCATTACGATGCTCTACTACAACATGCGCCACACGTGGAACTGGAGCGCGGGTCGCGGCACACCCGAGGCGACTTACCACGAAGATTTCACACCGTTCACTACAGCTTGGACCGACTGTGGAACCGCGATCTTGGCGGCGTTGGAAGTTCCTTTGTCGCGGCTGCCATCGCGCTGCGAAAACTTCTTCACATTCCCCAATCTGCCGCACCACAAGTTCAATAGCGAGAAGACTCGGCGAATTTTAGGTTGGGAGCCGCGCTACTTATTGGAGACTATGTGGAACAAAGAGCCGGCCGCGCCTCCGGACCACCAGCACGGCGGTTGGTGAGTGCCACTAACGCGATTTTGCATGAAATGGTGATGGCCTCGGTTATCCGCTACGCCGATAATGGGTGGTGGAATCGGATGCTCTGAGCGTCCCCCTCACCTCTTTGCATATTCGCATGTTCACGCATACGCAAAGGTCCTCTCCCTCGGAGGGGAGAGGAAAGAATTCCTGCGGAGGCGTTTCGTTGGGCATTGGCAAAAACCATTTTTCGTCCAGGGGCGAACATTGAAAACCTTGATCCTGGGCGGATGCGGGATGCTGGGTCCTTGGGTAGTCAGGGCGTTGAAGAGCCGTCACGACATCTTGTTGACGGATGTCGTCGAGCCGCCTCCCCAGTACCAGGGCGACTTTCTGAAGCTGAGCGTCAGCGATCTAGACGGCGTGGTGCAAGCGGCCGAGGGCATGGACGCGATAGTGAACCTCTCAGTGCTAAGACCGCATCGTCGTCTCGCGTTCGATGTGAACACCCGAGGCAACTACAACATGATGGTCGCGGCGCGGGAGAATCGCATCGAACGAGTGGTGAATACCGGCCCCCAAGGCCAAATCTCGGGTCTGCAGCGTATGGATTGGGACTTCGACCTCAACCCGGACATGCCTCCTGCTTTCGGCGCGCGGCTGTATCAGCACACGAAGGGCTTGGGGCAGGAGATCTGCAAGGTCTTCAGCGAACAGTACGGCGTCTACGTCATTACGTTGCTGTTCATCAACATGCGTCACACTTCGAATTGGGGCATTGGGCCAGATGCGGACGAGTGGGAGCATCATCAAGACATGAGCCCGTTTACAACCGCTTGGCCAGACTGTGGAACCGCGATCTTGGCGGCGTTGGAAGTTCCCCTGTCACGTTTGCCGTCGCGCTGCGAGAGCTTCTTCACCTTCCCGGCAATCCCTCATCACAAATTCAACGGCGAGAAGACTCGACGGATACTGGGTTGGGAGCCGCGTTATACGTTGGAGACTATGTGGAATAAAGAACCAGCGTCGCCGCCGAATCACCAGCACGGTGGTTGGTGACGCATCATTAGAGAGTCTGAAAAGCCGCGGGAAACCGTTACCTACTCGACCGGCGCGCACCGCGAGTTGGTGACGGTCAGCGTCCCGGCTTCGTTGGGTCACCGGTTCATGTCGATCTTGATCGATGAATCGATTTGCATGGCCATGGCGATACTCGTCTTGAGCCTCATGTCGATCTCAAGTTTCAGCGAAAACGAAGCTGGCGAGTTGGCCTTCAACCCGATGCCGATCTACCTAGCGTCGTTCGCCGTGCGGATTAGTTACTTCGTGCCTCAATGGAGCATTTTCGGAAAGTCGCTGCCGAATCACGTCATGAAGATAAGAGTTGCCAACTTACACACAGAAAACAGGTTGTCGATTCTGCGCGCCATCGCACGGGTGGTGGTTACCCACGCTCTCGTTACGCCTTACTTAATCGGCATACCTGTCATCGTTATCTCCACTATGATCTCGAGCGGCCAATGGCTGAGATGGTTGAACGAAGGGCAGGGAATTCACGACAAGCTGGCGGGCAGCGTTGTCTTGGGCAAGCAAATCGTGTCGCATCGGACCGATCTCGAAGGCAGCTTGTGGGACCTGGTCGATTGAGGTCGGTTGTGGTTGTTCTGGGGAAGGGGCGACGTGCGGATGGATGAGCGATTGGCAGACCCTGTGGCCCTGACAAGGTTGGGCTAACTGTCCTGAATCCGCCCCTTCAAAGCTCTTTCATCTCGGCGATCAGCGAGTCAACCGAGGCACGGGCATCGCCGAAGAGCATCATCGTGTTTTCGTTGTGGAACAGCTCGTTTTCGACGCCTGCGAAGCCGGATGCCATCGATCGCTTCAAAACGATGACGGACCTCGCATGGTCGACGTTCAAGATGGGCATGCCGTAGATGGGGCTCGAGCGGTCAGTTCTAGCCGCTGGATTCGTTACATCATTGGCGCCGACGACCACAGCGACGTCTGATCTTTGGAATTCGTTGTTTATCTCGTCAAGGTCCTTGAGTTCGTCGTACGGAACGTCGGCTTCGGCGAGTAGCACGTTCATGTGCCCGGGCATTCGTCCGGCGACTGGGTGGATGGCATATTTCACCGATGCCCCCCGATCTTTGAGCATGTCGGCAAGTTCTCGAACCTGGTGCTGGGCTTGAGCCACGGCGAGACCGTATCCGGGTACGAAGATCACTGAGTTCGCGTAGCCGAGGATTATCGCCGCTTCGGGTGCGTTCACTGATCGAACTGGTCTGTCGGTTGCTGCTGCGCCAGGCGCCCCGGTGGAATCGGCGACTCCGAAACCTCCGAACATCACATTGCCTAGCGAGCGGTTCATGGCGCGGGTCATGATCCGGGTGAGTATCAGTCCCGATGCCCCGACGAGCGATCCGGCGATGATGAGCATGTTGTTCTCGAGAACGAACCCGGTTGCCGCGGCCGCTAGTCCAGAGTACGAGTTGAGCAGCGCAATCACGACCGGCATGTCTGCGCCACCGATGGGAATGACGATGAAGATGCCGATTATCAGCGCCAGCACGGCGATCGCTACGAGGGCGAGTTCCAAGCTGGGGTCCGCTATCAGCCACCCTGCCATCGCCAAAACCGCAACTGCCAACACGGCGTTAAGGACGTGACGTCCAGGTACCAGTAGTGGTTGGCTGGCCACTAACCCCTGGAGTTTGCCGAACGCTACAAGACTGCCGGTAAAGGTGAGAGAGCCGATTATCACGGAAGCTGCAACGGTTACGGACACGATATGTGTGACATCGACATCCGATGCGTTCAGGCGCAGAAGCTCGGAGCCTGCAACAAGCGCCGAGGCCGCGCCGCCGAATCCGTTGAAGATGGCCACCATCTGTGGCATCGCCGTTAGTCGGACCTGCCTTGCTGCGACGGCGCCGATCAATGCGCCGATCACGACGCCCACAATGATCCACTCGAAGCGGGCGATATCGCGGTCCAGAAGTGTTACAACGATTGCGATAAGCATTCCCAGCGCGGACAGTCTGTTACCGGCGCGGGCAGTGTCAGGCGATCTGAGCCAGATGAGTCCGGTGATAAACAGGGCTGACGCCACGATGTAGGCGGCAGAAGTTAGATTGATGATGTCTTGATCGCCAAACATCGAGGTCAGCGGTCTTCCTGATCGCTGCGGTGGAACATCCTAAGCATGCGCTCCGTGACGAGATACCCGCCCACCACATTGATTGTCGCCAAAGCAACGGCGACAACGCCCAGAACGGCGCCGAGCACACCCTCAACTGCCCCAGCGACTATCAAGGCGCCAACAATCACGATCCCAGAAATGGCGTTCGATCCCGACATTAAGGGCGTGTGCAGCATCGGCGGCACGCGTGTGATCGTCAAATATCCGACGAAAATCGCCAGCACAAAGACAGTTAGCGAGATCAGGAGGGTTTCAATCATGTTGGAGGTCTGCCCTGCTCAGTTGCCGAGCGTGTTGTTTCGAACCTCGCCGCCGTGAGTCACGCACATAGCGTCGATCACTTCGTCCTCGAAGTCGAGTTTCAACCCGAGGTCGTCGTCGATGATCAGCGAGAGCAGCGACTCAATGTTGCGGGCATACATCTGGGAAGCGTGGTACGGCATCGACGAAGGGATGTTGACAGGCCCATGCACCTCGACCCCGTGCTTTTCCACAACCTTGCCCTGTTCTGTCGTCTCCACGTTCCCGCCCGTCTCGGCCGCCAAGTCAACAATCACGCTACCACGCGACATCTTTGCCACCATGCCGTCAGTCACCAACAACGGCGCTTCCCTTCCAGGGATTGCGGCGGTGGTGATTAGGACGTCTGCACGTTCGACGTGTGGCGTCAAGAATTCGCGTTGCGCTTGGTTCTCGTCTTCGGTCTGGGCGCGGGCGTAACCGCCAGTGGTTTCGGCGTCTTGCGCAGTTGGAGGAGAGATGAAGGTCGCGCCGAGGCTCTTGACCTGCTCGCCTGCCGCTGCTCTGACATCAAAGGCCTGGACAACTGCGCCCAGTCTTTTAGATGTCGCTATGGCTTGAAGTCCTGCGACTCCAGCTCCGAGAACAAGCACGTGCGCTGGGGGAATGGTTCCCGCAGCAGTCATCATCATGGGGAAGAATCTGCCGATTGAGTCCGCGGCGATCAAGGCTGCTTTGTATCCGGCCAAAGATGCCTGAGATGAGAGGACATCCATGCTTTGAGCGCGGGCGATTCTCGGCACCAAATCCATGGCAAGTGATGTGACGCCTGATTGAGCCAGACGGTCTGTTATCTCGGCGTCGCGACGGGCGCTGAGGAGACCGACGACCGTCGAACCGCTCTTCATCGAGACGATTTCCGAATACGAGGGTTGGCCCACCCGGAGATGCAGGTCCGAAGAAACTACAACCTCTCTACGTCGCGACTCGAGTTGCGCCCCTGCATTTGCGTACTCTTCATCGCCGAAACCAGCTGCCATGCCGGCGCCGGTTCTCACGATCACCTCATGCCCTGCATCAACGAGCCGCTTCACCGAGTCTGGAGTGGCGGCTACGCGCCGTTCGGACGGTGACGTCTCGTTGTTGATTCCTATCTTCATGCGGGTTCGAGGGAGCGGAAGTAAAAGCGAATTTTCGCAGGTTGAAGTTACCGCTTAAATATCATAGTAACCGCTTCGCACTAAGGCTCCGATGCCTCATGGCGGAGCCGATTCGACGCATTTAAGCATCAAAGGAAATCGACATGTACATGCTTAGAAGGACTTATCAGGCCAAGCCGCGAGAAGGCAAGATGGTGGCATCCCTAGTTAGGAAGCAGCAGGACGCCTACGAGGCTGCGGGGAGATCGAAGGGCATGGTGTACTTCAACGCTGGCACCGTTCCGGGTGACCCCGACGTCGTTGTATTGGAGTGGACGCAGGAAAACCTCGGATCGCCGTACCTGTCTCGTGGCACGATCCCGGCCGCGGCGTTAGAAATCGGTGGACAGGTCCGCGAGCGTATCGAGTCGCAACGGATTGAGTTTTGGGAGTTGATGACTTCCGAAAAGATGGATCAGGTTTAGCCAACCTCTTCTCCACACGCGGCCTAGGAGAAACTCATGCGTCACCAATGGGTCAATCTGATCCTGTTGACGCTTGTTGCTTGCGAGTTGGTCAGCGGCGCGGCTGGGCTCATGAGCGGGCACGGCAGCCACTGGATCATTCTGCAGGCGCACTCGGTCTTCGGTTACGGGATCGTGGCTGTGCTCGTCTGGAAGGCTGCGCTAGCCCTCGGATCCCTCCAGCGCCCATCGGCTGGACGTCCCAGAACCGCCGCTTTGGCGTTGGCGTTCCTCCTGTTAACGGCTCTGACAATCGGTTTTGTTTGGACCACCGGGGGGTTCTGGAACTTCGAAGGAGTCACCGGGATGAGCCTGCACATCTACGCCGGGGCCGCTATCACCCCCTTCATCGTTTGGCACGCATGGTCATACACTTCGCACTTCCGCACAGGTTTCAACAAAGGTCGCAGAGAAGCTCTGCGCTTCGGGGCGGTTGCCGTAACAGGGGCAGGAATATGGCTCGCGACCGAGGCGTTGAAGAACGTCAGCGATGTGCCGGGATCAAGGCGAAGGTTTACGGGCTCGCATGAGCGCAGATCGTTCGAGGGCAATCGGTTTCCCACGACGTCTTGGATCAACGACGACCCTTCCCGAATCGATCCCGTTGCGTGGCGGCTCAGGCTTGTTGATATCGAAGGATCGGTTGAGACTTACTCTCTGCCCGATCTAGAACGCCGCGTGAACAACGGCGCCTTCAGCGAAATGGAGGCGACTCTCGATTGCACTGGCGGTTGGCACTCGACTCAGAATTGGGGTGGTGTGATGTTGAAGGATCTGATTCGAGACTCATCAGAAGTTGATGGCGCTAGAACCTGTATCTTCCACTCGGTCACCGGATACACGCGCCGTTATTCATTGAGAGATGTCGACGAATTGATGCTCGCAACGCGGGTTGGCGGCGAGCCCTTGTCTCACGGTCATGGCGGCCCGATGCGCCTTGTTGCTCCTGGAAGGCGTGGCTACGACTGGGTCAAGTGGATAGATGAGATCAAGTTGACCGCGTCGCCTTCATGGTTCCAGCCTTGGCTGCCGTTGCAGTAACGATCAATCTCGCGGTCCCCGCCGGAATTATGTGGCGTCGATGAGCGCCTATCTCACTGTTAGCTGAGACCATGCCCAAAGGGGAAGAGCGTATCTCCGTCTTGATATCCCGGGGAGTCCGAGTGTTGCCTGACAATGGCCTCGGCGCTATCGGCCAAGGCGAAAGGCAGCTTCCCAACGGGTTCGAACTTGCCTGTGACGACATCCATGATTGCTGCATCGTTTACGCCGAATGTCGCAAGGATCGAACCGGCGTTCCTCAGCCCGCTCGCCTCATCCAAAACAAAGGGTTGACGGAACCGGATCGCCAGTATCGTTCTGTCTTCTCCTATCTCGGCCATCACGGAGTTGATGTCCTCCAACGTCGGTGAGAGCGTCCACGAGTTGGACATTGCCATGTCGGAAAAGGCCAGCAAGTCAAGCTCATCCGGATCGGCCACAGGTAGGAATCCGCCGCCCATCTTGCTGTTGTTGCCTACGATCACCCTGAGGATCGCATAGTCTGTTCCTTCTGGAACGATCGGTCTGGCTTCCCCGTTCTCCGGATCGTAGTCACCTGAGACGACGTCGAAATCGCCCCAACTCTGTCCGCCAACCACGTCAGCGTCCATTCCCATGACGTAGATCCGCTTGGAGACTCTTTCCTCTTGGGCCGCTTTTGGTTGCTGCCTGAAACCCATTTCAACCAATGGGTCTGGCCGTTCTTTTGGCGTTGGCATCTGGAGAGGCAGCAATCCGACCGGATTCTGGAGAAGAACAATGGACTTCCGCTGGGCTAGATCTGTCTTCCGCTGAGATGTCCGGCTACCGAGTACGTAAGCCGCTCGGTTTGGGTCCACATACGGGTTCTCGAACAGACCGAGTTGGAACTGTTCGGTCAAAAGGCGAACCACTGATTGGTCGACCCGTTCTTCGGAGATCCCGCCGGATTTCAACGCCACCAGAATTTCTTCGTTGGAGTTGAACCCCGACAGCACGTCGACACCCGCATCTATAGCCATAGCGATGCGCTCGGCAACGCTCTTGTCCTCGACTCCCCACGGCATCATCGTGACAATGCCGGTGTCGGAGTTAACGTTGCCTTCGTATCCGAGCTTCTCCCGGAGCAACTCGGTAACGATGCCTTTGGAAAAGGACATTCCCACATCGTTAGGCAGGTACTTTTGGCCGACAGGTACGCCGTAGTAGGGCATGATCGAGGAGACGCCAGCTTCGATTGCGGCGACAAACGGCTTGAAGTGGTAGTCGAAGTTGTCCGAGGGGTAGGCTTGGTTCTTGCCATACTCGAAGTGGGGATCGCCTCCGCCCTCCTGAGGACCACCTCCAGGGAAGTGCTTCATCGTGACCGCCACACTCTTGGAGTTGAGCGACTTTCCCTGCAGATTCTCGACGAGGGTGGTTGCTATCTCACTCGCAAGGTCAGCATCTTCAGTGAAGGTCTCGGTTGCACGGAACCAACGAGGTTCAGTTGTCAGGTCTAAACAGTAGCCATACATCCCCCTGATCCCGAGTGCGACCCACTCTCTGGCCACAGTCTGAGCGAACTCTGCTATCAGCTCCATGTCCCGTGTCGCCGCCAATCCCGCCTCTTTCGGCCAAGCCGAGAATGCGCCGACCGAGGCATCCAAGCCGCCCCTAGCGCGATGCTCGTAGTGGTTCCTGGGATTGGACTTGAACAGCGCCGGGACGCCGAGTCGGGTCGACTCGCAAAGCTCCTGCAGAGCGTTCGTGAATTGAGCCGCCTGGTACGGAGTTATCTCCGCACCGAAAAAATCGTTGGCAGATTCGCTGGAGGGTGAATTCGTAACGGTGTTCCGGAAGATGAAGCGGGTCATCTTCTCTTCCTCGACATACTTCGCCGCCAGATCTGGGAGAACCCCTCCAAGGCCGGCGTTTAGCTGATCGATCATCAGCATGCCCGCCTTCTCTTCCAATGTCATCTGGGAGAGCAGGTCCGCCACCCTCTCCGCCACAGGTCGGCGCCAATCCTCGTAGATATCGATCTTGCAGTTCTTGTTGAGGTCCTTGAACGCAAGACCGTCGATGTAAAGCGTCTCTACGGCTCTTGCTTCGACTATGGGACGGTGTCGGTAGGTTCGGTCGGCCACTACGCCATACTCCTTGTTCTTGTTAATACGACGACTGAAGTAATCATTCACCGCGCATCGCGGCTGCGGTCCCAGCGTTCGTTCCCGTTAAAGCGAGGTGTGTTGCTCGCGTTGGGTTTTGGATATGATCGCAATGCGCGCCGCGTATGCTTCACACCTGTGCGTCAATTCAAACTCCCGCTCGCACCAACCAAATGAATCGTATCGCCGGCATATTGTTCAAGTACCGCTGGGAACTTTTGCTCTTCATCGGTATCCCTCTGGCGAGTGACCTGATCCTCGTAGTTGCTCTCGCACTATTGAAAGTCTCGCTTGTGCTGCTGTTCCCATTCATTGCATTTCCCCTTGTGAAACTGGTCTTAATGCTGCTGTTTTATCTCCGTGTTCGCCTTTTGGGTCGCAATACGCTCTCGGAAGTGTGGGGTTATAGCGTAGTCGCTGTTGCCGTCTCGTTGGCCGTGAACGGCCCATTGCTAATTTGGATTTCCGAGGGTGTTTTCGAAAGTTTAATTGCGGTAAATTCGGCAGCTCTCACGGTGCCTCGACTTGTGTTTGTGCCGATGGTTTTCCTTGCCGCAAAGATTTGGTTCGCCAGACGACTTTCGAGAACGAGCTTGAGTCACGGCTTCCTGTTGGTGGCATTGCCGTCTGCCGGTGGAGCTTCGATAATCGCAGGATACGTAGTTGAGGCCGCCGGACTCGTGCCGTTAATCGATCACGCGCAACCTGTAGCAACCATACTTCCCTCGACGATCTCGAGGATTGTTCTCGCTTGCTTGGCGGTGGTTGTGCTCTCGCATTTTGATTCTGCGAATTCGAGAATACGCGTCGCCTCGATCGTGGCATTGTTGTGTGTGGCCGCGCTAGCAGTGGTAGCGGGCGCAGTTTCAACCATAGGCCGTTTAGGCGCTCAGGCAGATTTCTCGCAACACGCGATATTCATCATTTCCAATCTTGTATTGCTCGCAACCCAGCTTTGCATCGCATTTGCACTGGTCTACTTGGTGAGAGCCCGCAATCCGAAGGAATCAGAGCCGCCAACTAACAGTGCCGCCGCAGTTCAATAGTAGGCGCAACCTAAGAAGCGATCTCACGCGTCCATCATCTGGATGCAGACGGCGCCCGGGATCGAGATCATGTGGCCAGTGTGCCAGAGCTTCCCAGTATCAGGGTTCCGTCGGAAGGTGTGCACTGTGCCGGAGTCTTGGTTTCCGGCTAGTACCCATGTGCCTGTAGGGTCGAGCTGGAAGTTACGCGGGATTTCGCCTCGAGTCGACTCGTGGCCGATGTAGTAGAGCATCCGCGAATCGGCATGATATCCGTAGATGACCAACGTGTTGTGGCCTCTGTTCGAGCCGTAGACGTGCTTGCCGTCGGGCGAGACGTGTATGTCTGCCGTGCTGTTGCTGCCGTCTGAGTAGGTAGTTTCAGGTCGAACAGTGCTCACCCAATGCGATTCGGTGAGGCTGCCCGTCGCCGCATCGAAATCGTAGGCACTGATGGTCATGCCGATCTCGTTGATGGCAAATGCGACGTCGCCGTCGGGGTGAAACGCGAAGTGGCGAGGTCCCTCTCCGGGTCGTGAGTCAGTGGAAGCGCCTTCGTTGAAGACCAACTTGCCGTTGTCGAGATCGATATCGTAAACCAGCACCTTGTCGAGGCCTAGATCGCAAACAATGACTCGCTTGTTGTCGGGTGAGACGGTGACGGAGTGGGCGTGAGGCTCCATCTGTCGAGCTTCGACGACACCGCTCCCGCCTTTGTGCTGGTGGAAGTCGCATGCCTCGCTGATGCCCCCGTCGTCTCCAATCTCAAACATTGCGACGCTACCGCCGGCGTAGTTTGCGACGATGAGGTACTTGCCGGATTGCTCGACGACTAGGTGGCAGGGACCTGTGCCCTTGGTGGATTGGTGATTGATCTTAGCGAGTTTTCCATTTTCGCCGATGCTGTACGCATTCACTCCTCCTGCGGCATCGCCTCCAAAGTCATTGACCTCGGCAACTGAGTAGAGGAATTTGCCGTTCGGATGGAGGGCGACGAAGGATGGGTTGGGTCCCGAATCTTCGGCGACCGAGAGCTCGGTCAGCCTGCCCGTCGCGCCGTCGAGCTTGCACGTATAGATTCCCTTGGCGCCGAGGTTGGTGTAGGTTCCGACGAATACAAGCTGATCTTTTGGATGGCCCATTTCTTCCTGCTTTCACTGTGGACGCCTAAAGATCGCGTCCGACTTCCCGATACGTTTACGGCTCAAATGATATTCGAGATGGAATTCCGGCGGGTGAGGGTTGATTAACGGGTAATTGGGTGCTGACAAAGGGTTTAGCGTGGCGTGCTGGTAGATTAGAGATTGAAGCAGGTATTCACGAGCAAACACGTCGCCTGCCGGTGGTCCCCTATGTCTAACGATTTATTCAGTTCGCTTAAGCGTTTCGAAGCCAACGGCCGATCTTACGGCTACTACGATATCGGGGTGCTGGAAGAAGCGGGAATTGCTGACATCTCAGCTCTGCCCTACTCGATCCGAGTTCTCCTCGAGAACGCGCTTCGCAACGCCGATATCGGGCCAGCGAGCGATGACGACGTCCGAATAGTTTCGTCGTGGACACCAGAACAGGCTCCTCCCAAGGAGTTCCCGTACATGCCAGGACGCGTGACATTGCAGGACTTCACGGGTGTGCCTGTAGTCGTCGATCTGGCAGCAATGCGCGACGCGGTGGCTGTGCAAGGCGGAGACCCTGCGATCATCAATCCTGTCGTTCGTTCCGACCTCGTAATCGACCACTCGGTGCAGGTCGATTACTTCAACAGCGAAGGGGCGTTGGCCCGCAATATTGATCTTGAATTCGAGCGAAACACTGAGCGATACAAGCTGCTCAAATGGTCGCAATCGGCGTTTGACAACTTACTCGTGGTTCCTCCTGGAACCGGCATCGTCCATCAGGTGAACCTCGAGTTTCTGGCGTCGGGTGTCCTAACCATGGATCACGACGGTGAGACGATCGCGTATCCCGACACCTGCATCGGCACCGATTCGCACACGACGATGATCAACGGACTTGGCGTCTTGGGCTGGGGCGTCGGAGGTATCGAGGCAGAGGCGGTGATGCTGGGGCAGCCCTACTACATGCTCGTGCCGGAAGTAATTGGTGTGAAATTGAGCGGGAAGCTACGAGAGGGTGCTACGGCGACCGATCTTGTCTTGGCGATAACCGAGATGCTCCGCGCCCAAGGCGTCGTCGAGAAGTTCGTTGAGTTTCACGGGCCAGGTTTGAGCACTTTGCCGGTGGCAGATCGTGCCACGATCGGAAACATGGCTCCTGAATACGGTGCCACTTGCGGCTTCTTCCCTATCGATGAGCAGACGCTCGAGTACCTGCGCAGGACCGGGCGATCGGACGAGACCGTCGAACTAGCAGAGAAGTATGCGACTGCGAATCGCATGATGCACTCGAACGAAGATGAGCCGAAATACACAATCGATCTTGACTTTGACCTCTCTTCTGTCGAACCCAGCATGGCGGGGCCGAAGCGACCTCAGGACCTCGTGCGGCTCGGCGATGTGCCCGGAAACTTCCAAGCTAACTTCCCTGACGCCTCGACCAATGGCTCCGAAGTCACAGACGGATCAGTGGTTATCGCCGCGATTACAAGCTGCACCAACACTTCTAATCCCTCCGTTATGGTAGGTGCGGGATTACTGGCTCGAAACGCTATGGAAAGGGGTTTGGAGCGCAAGTGGTGGGTTAAGAGCAGCTTGGCCCCTGGCTCAAAAGTGGTCACTGACTATCTCGACAAGTCGGGGCTTACAGAGCCGTTGGAGGCATTGGGGTTCCAAACCGTCGGTTACGGTTGCACAACTTGCATCGGAAACTCCGGGCCTCTTCCTCAAGAGGTTGCGGATGCAGTCACAGACAGGGATTTGGCAGCGGTAGCGGTTTTGAGTGGCAACCGCAACTTCGAGGGGAGAGTCCATCCGCAGGTGAAGGCAAACTATCTCGCGTCACCGATGCTGGTGGTGGCCTACGCCTTGGCTGGACGAATCGATGTGGATCTGACAACAGAAGCCTTGGGGACGGACGACGAAGGCTCACCGGTCTTCCTCTCTGACATTTGGCCATCTCAAAACGAGATTGCCTTGACAGTATCCGATGCGGTCGGGCCAGAGTTGTACGACCAGCGATACAGTGCGGTTTACGAGGGACCCGACCAGTGGCAGGAGTTGGAATCGGCTACAGGCCGGCGATTCAAATGGGATCGAGGCAGCACATATATTCAGGAGCCGCCATACTTCGAGGGCTTTTCATTGGAGCCATCACCAAGGTACGAGATCGAGAGCGCCCGAGTCTTGGTTAGCGTCGCAGATTCTGTCACCACAGACCACATATCGCCGGCCGGGAGCATACCTCCGAGTGCGCCTTCGGGTCAGCATCTCATCGCCAACGATGTCCCGCGTCGATCGTTCAACTCGTACGGATCGCGTAGAGGAAATCACAACGTGATGGTGCGAGGCACCTTCGGCAATATCCGATTGCGGAACCAACTAACCCCTGAGCTCGAAGGTGACTGGACCGTTCACTATCCGAGCGGCGAAACCATGCGCATCTTCAACGCTGCAGAACGCTACCGAGAAGAAGGCGTTCCGCTGATAGTGCTCGCAGGCAAGGAGTACGGCACCGGCAGCTCGCGTGACTGGGCAGCGAAGGGTCCGATGCTGCTGGGAGTGCGGGCAGTGATCGCAGAGAGTTTCGAGCGCATTCACCGAGCCAACTTGGTAGGCATGGGTGTGTTGCCGCTCCAGTTCCACGAGGGCGAATCTGCCGCATCTCTTGGATTGAAGGGCGATGAACAGTTCACTATTCGAGGATCGAACGACTCGTTGGAAGCGGCGTCGAATTTGGAGGTCGTGGTGACTGGTTCGGACGGCAGCGAACGAGTGATCCAATTGTTATCGCGCGTCGATACGTCGATCGAGGCGGAGTACTACCGGCATGGCGGGTTACTGCCTTACGTGCTGCGGCAGATGATGGGTTAGTCCGCGGAGATTGGGCAGACGAGGCGCGCATCCGTGGTTCAACAAGCTCACCACGAACGGTAGCTGGTGGAATCCCCGGGAATCGACGCCGGTTATGCGACCGCAAACAGCTAGTGTCCCGTCTTCCGTTCGCCCTGAGCTTGTCGAAGGGTGTAAAGCATCCGCATTGGGCACGTTAAGCCCTACGGGCGGCACTTGCGCTTGTGCGTTAACGTCCTCTCCTTCTGAAGACCTTTGAACAACCCCAGGCACGTCCGCTGGACGTATACCATCTCCCCTCCGTGAGACCTTTGCAAAGGGAACTGCGCGGAGATTGCAGGGGGAGGGACGGGAAACATGCACAGGGCGAGTACAGTGGGTGGCAGGCAGCCCGTCAGCAAGTTTGATGCAGACTGACGGATCGCCCGCTTATTCACCCCTTCTGCGTCGAACAGAAAGGATGGTGCGATTATGATCGACATCATCTTATGGTTCTCCCACACCGCGAGTGCCAACATGGGGGCGTTAGCACTTCCCGCTGTTGTCACCATTGGTGTGATCAGCATCATAAGTAAGATCTGTGCTGAGCGCTGATCAAAACGGGGTGACACCGTGTAACGGCGTCACCCCTCACACCAAGTGGGATTGTAGCGCAAAAAGATCAAGGGCGCGAATCGCCTGGAGGCACCCCAATCATCCCTCCCTGCAAACTTCGCGCAGTTCCCTTAGATAGGCTGTATTTATTCCCATCGGTTAGTGTTGCTATGCGGAGCGGAGGTATTTTCGTGCTTAGATTCTTAATGTGGGCATTGCCACTGGTAATGCTTGTGTTGGCGTTCGGCAGCGTTGGGGCGTTCTTCGAGATGGATAAGCAAGGCAAACACATGGAACGCGATTTCTTTTTGTGGGTCTCCATAGTTTTGATCGCCATCGCGGTTGCTAGTCCACCGTTCATCCAATGGTTGCGACGACAACGGCGGAGGAGGCGATGATGCGGTCGGTCTTGTACTAGTCGTTTATGACTATCACAAATGCTGTCAGCACACCCACCAAAAACCAACACGCCGCCCAGTAAGTTCTTTCATAGAGCGCTGATTCGAACACACGATTGATGGAATCTACGTAACCAAGGTTTTCTATCCTCTGGCGTGTTCGGATTAGTTGCTTCATTCATCCCATTGTGCCGCCTCTCGGAACCACCGGCGAATCGCACCTGACTTTTCCGCCTTCCCTGCAACGGTCGCGCAGTTCCCTTTGCAAAAGCCTCGTCATTGCGGCGGAGGCCGCAACCCAGCCGGCCAAGAGCGATCACCGGACCTTGATTTCAGCTCGGGTCCGCGAATTCGGCAGACTGCCCGACCCCAGACCCTTCGACAGGCTTCGACCAGCTACGCGTGAAGGATGACGTGTTTTTTCCAAAGGTCCCCTCCCTAGGAGAGGATTCAGGAGAGCGGGATCGATAACGAATCCGAATCCAAAGTGGAGCCATACAACAACTAAGGCAAGCAAGGACATCGGTGGCTTTGTCGTTCTTCTCGATTCTCGCGTTCGCGGGAATGACGGGATGATTTCCAACGGCCTCTCAGAGGCCAGCCCAATCTACGGACGACCTTAGTTGGCAGAACCACCTAGTTCTTGTTTCAAACAAGCCCGCAAATCGTGGTACTCAAATTCGAAGCCCGCCTTCATCAACTTTTCGGGTATCGCCAACACACTCGCCAACCCCAACTCTTGAATCATCTGACCTAACGCCGCCCGGGAGACTATGGCTGGCATCCAGAACGGGGCGGGCTTGCCTATCGCCTCGGCAATCGCTTTAGATAGCTCCGAGTTCCTCACAACTCCGGGTGATGCAACGATCACGGGGCCATCCAGCGATTCGTTGTCTGCCATGAATAACAGCGCTCGCGCGGCGTCATCGATATGCACCCAAGGCGACCACTGCCGACCGTCGCCGAGTCTCCCGCCCAAACCCATACGGAATGGCCTCACGAGATTGCTGAGCGGTCCGCCCGATGCGCCCATGACGACCGCAAATCGCGCAGTCAGCGTACGGCAACCGAGTTCCCCAGCCTCGGCGGTTGCGAGTTCCCAAGGAACCGCGACATCTGCAAGGTATCCGACTCCGGGTCTGCTGCGCTCAGTCAGTTGCTCGTCGCCGCGATCGCCGTAGATGCCCAGTCCGGAAGCGGTTATGACGGTGTCCGGAGGATTGGCCATACCGGCGAATATCGAGTTCAGAGTTCGGACCGAGCCTATTCTGGTGTCCGCTATGACTTGCTTGTAGCGTCGAGTCCACCGTTTGCTGACAGTTGCGCCGGAGAAGTTGAATGCTGCGTCGATGCCGCGGAGGTCGTGGGGATCAACAGAAGAGGGATCAGTCGGATCCCAGCGCACCTCGCGTATTGAGTCTTTATGAACTGGATCTCGTCGGACCAGTTGGATGACTTCATCGCCTCTTTCAAGAAGCTTCTTCGTGAGTGCGCTGCCGATGAAGCCGCTGGCGCCAGAAATTAAGACCCTCATACTTGAATCATAAAGCGGCACCACCATCGACTGTAATCATCGAGCCCGTAACCATGCTTGCCTCTTCGGACGCCGCGAAGAGAAATGCCTGCGCCAGGTCTTCTGGCAGTTGAAGCCTGCCGAGGGGCGTGTTCCTCAATCGATTGCCGTAGTTGTCGGGGTTGTCGATGCTCGTCGACCAGTCGTTGGGACTATGAGAATTGTTGCCGCGGATGAATGGCGTGTCGACATGTCCGGGCGAGATGATGACGCACCTGATGTTGTCGGCGGCGTAGCTACCTGCTGCGGATCGAGTAAGTCCGACCATGCCCATCTTCTGGGCGGCGTAGGCGGGTGATCCGCCGCCAGGTCGGATGGACGCCAGCGATCCCATGTTTAGGATGGCGCCACCTCCAGCTTTGCGCATCGAAGGGACAACGGCTTTTATGCCTATGAAAGCACCCGTGAGGCCGGTCTCCATGATGATGTTCCACATGTCGAGCGTTTGATCGTCGAAACCGACCCGGAAATTGGCGCCGGCGTTGTTGCATAGGATGCTGACGGGTCCGAATGCCGACTCCGTATCTTCGACAGCTTTCGTCCACGCGGCCTCGTCTCGAACATCTAGTTCGCTGGCGATGGCGTTGCCGCCTGAGTCAACGATCTGGTCACGCACCTTTTCGGCCGCTTCGAGGTTGAAGTCGGAGACGCATACGGAAGCCCCATGTTGTGCGAAGAGTCGGCACTGGGCGCCGCCCATTGCGCCCCCGCCGCCGGTTACGATCGCCACTCGTCCAGATAGTCGATTTCTGTCGTTCATTGCTTGATCCTGTGAAGTACGGAGATGGTTCACAGACATCTTACCCTTGAGGAGCCAAGCAGGGGGCTTCGAGGGACAGGCGAGTTGAAGCCTCTCTCGTGCGACCGACGTCCTCTTCCCGTTCGTGGTGAGCTTGTCGAACCATGATCAAGCCGACTGCCCGTCCTTCGACGGGTTGCGAGGTGGGCGCATAACATGCGTTCACCTCCACAGCACCCCGCTGCGCGGGGAGGACGAACGGGAGGCAATCTCAAAAGTCATACCCGCTCGCCGAGCGGCTACCCTCTTCCCTCCGAGGGACGAAGCGGAAAGAGCTTCGTGGCGCGGCCGATGCATCCACATCAACAGGACCTTTGCGCACAGCGCAAAGAGGTGAGGGGGACGTTCGGAGCATCCGAATTCCACGCCCCGCCACGCCCTTCGACAGGCTGCGAGGTGGGCGCATAACATGCGTTCACCTCCACAGCACCCCGCTGCGGGGGGAGGACGAACGGAGGACGCCGCTATCACGGACGCGCGAAGGTCACCCCGGCACGACTTGGCATTGCTGACCGCCCTCCGACAAGCTGGGAGGGAGATTGATCGAGGTCGGAGCCATCTCTCGGGTGATCAAGGTCGGAGCCATCGCTAGGGGGTGATCCGGGGGTCGACGTCCCCTCTCGGATGACCGTTGCCCTCTTCCCGTTCGTGGTGAGCTTATCGAACCATGAACGGGCCAACCCCACGCCCTTCGACAGGTTGCGAGGTGGGCGCATAACATGCGTTCACCTGCGCGGGGAGGACGAACGGACGTGCAAGCTCAAAAGTCAAAACCGTTCGCCGAGCGGGTACCCTCTCCCCTCCGAGGGACGAAGCGCAAAGAGGTGAGGGGCGCGGCCGATGCATCCACATCAACAGGACCTTTGCGCACAGCGCAAAGAGGTGAGGGGGACAATCAGAGCATCCGAATTCCACGCCCCGCCACGCCCTTCGACAGGTTTCGAGGTGGGCGCATAACATGCGTTCACCTCCACGGCACCCCGCTGCGTGGGGAGGACGAACGGAGAGCGCCGCGTTCAAGGACGCGGAAGGTCGCCCCTGTGCCGCTTGGTTGGGTTGGCTGACCTCCGACAAGCTGGGAAGGAGAGTGATCGGGGTCGGCACCATCTCTAGGGAGTGACCGTCTCTCGGCGCCGTCTCTCGGGTGACCGGTGCCCTATTCCCGTTCGTGGTGAGCTTGTCGAACCATGAACGGGCCGACTGCCCGCCCTTCGACAGGCCCCGCACGAACGGAGAACGCCGCTTTCACCGTGGTCAAAAACTCATCAGTCGAAGGTCCCACTCACCTTCCCGCCTGGCCGAGGACCTCTATCTCGGAGACGAAAGGGATATCCGCTCTCTGAAGGAACATGTTGTGCGCCGCGTTTACTGTTCTGTCGGCGTCAGCACCCCAAATTTTGCACCTTGGGGATCAGTGATAATCGCCACCCGTTCGTAGTTCCCTATGTCGGTAGGCGGCGCCGTGACTTCGCCTCCGATCCTGACTGCTCGCTCACAGGTCGCGTCGACGTCATCAACTTGGAAGAAGATCTCCCAATGAGAACCCACTCCTCGTTGGGCGAGAGCTTCAGGTAGAGGCTCGATGCCCCCTACCGGGTCGTTTTCGGCTTTTAGCACGATGTAGTCGGCATAGTCGGGATCTGGTGTTGGCTCAGCAGCGATTCCAAGAAGCGACCTGAAAAACTCCGCAGCGGCGGGGGCGTCTGAGGAGCGAAGATGTGCCCAAGTGAGCGCGCCGTGTTCAGACTTAACTTCGGCTCCGATGTGTTGATTGGCTTGCCAGAGAGTCGCAACGCCTCCAGTGGGACCGGCGAATATGGCCATTCTTCCGGCATGGGGCCCAATTTCGAGCGCACCCCGGAGGACCGCTCCTCCCAACTTAACTACCTGCTCGCAGACCGCATCTACGTCATCGACGGCGATCTGCAATCGCCAACTTGCTTCAGCGCCATAACCCAGCATCCCTTCGATCGGTGCGTAGAGTCCTGCGACCCTCGCCTCGTCATTGAATGCGAGCGCGTAATCAAGCTCTACTCCGGAGAACTCGATGATTCTTTCTTCGAACGACCAGCCGAATAGCTGGCCATAGAATGATTTCGCCGAACCAACGTCGGAGGTTACTAGATCAACCCAACAAGGGGTGCCTTGCGGGTATCTTTCAACGCGGGCCACTATCCCATTTCAGCGGGCGTGATCATGCCGAATACGGCGCCCTGAGGGTCTTTAACGACTGCGACGCGACCGACGCTCTCCATCGTTTCTGGAGCTAAGAGCACCTCGCCACCGCCTGCGGAAACCTTTGCGACAGCTTCATCTACGTCGTCTACGTGGAAGTAAGGCACCCAGTGAGGGGGCACATTTCGTTCGACGAGATGATCCGGCATCTTCATGATGCCGCCCACGCCTTCGGCTCCGACCATCATCACGGTGTAATCCTCAGCGTCGCCGACGGGTCCTGCCTCGACGCCAACCCCCATTAGGTTCCCCAAAAAGTCAGCGGCAGTTTTGGGATCCGGTGTGAGTAGCTCAGCCCAGCTAAGCGCCCCGTGCTCCGACTTGACTCCGGCGCCTACGTGTTGATTGGGCTGGTAGATGAAGACCATGCCGCCGGTCGGATCGGCGATCATCGACATTCTGAACAACTGGAAGGCGTCGAAAGGTCCAGCGAAAACATTGCCGCCTAGTGCTGAAACTCGCGCAGTGGTTGCATCGATGTCATCGACTGTGATGTATGTCATCCAGTGGGGTGGGACCCCCATCTCTGCCTCGTCAGGCCGTTGCGTGTATATCCCGGCGGCGTGGGAACCTTCTTTCATGGCCATCGACATGACCATGGATCCGTCACCGCCCAGATCGGTTTCCTCGAATGTCCATCCCAAGATGTCGGCGTAGAATGCCTTGGCCGAATCGACATCGGTGGTGCCAAGGTCGATCCAAGAAGGCGTGCCTTGCGCGTAGCTCTCGATTTTCAAGATTTTTCTCTTTCTATTCCGGGGTGATCAGTCCGAACACCGCGCCCTGCGGATCTTGGACGACCGATATTCTACCGACGCCTTCCATAGTGTTCGGGGCGAGGAGAACATTTCCTCCCGCAGCCGACACTTGCCCGGCGGTCTCGTCGACGTTGTCTACTTGGAAAGATGCCTCCCAGTGCGGCGGCACGTTCTGCTCGACCAGATGCTCCGGCATCTTCATGATCCCGCCGACGCCCTCTGTCCCGACCATGATCACCGTGTATTCGGCGGCATCACCCATAGGTCCGGTCTCCACTCCGACGCCCAGTAGGTTCACGAAGAAGTCGGACGCGGCTTTGGGGTCGTTCGTAAGAAGCTCTGACCAAGTCAACGCCCCGTGCTCGGACTTCACGCCGGCTCCTATGTGCTGCTTGGCTTGCCAGATCGAGATCAATCCGCCCGAAGGATCGGTGATCATCGACATTCTGCCCGCATCGAATACATCGAACGGACCCATGAGGACGTTGCCGCCCAGTTCGCTGACACGCGAAGTCGTGCCTTCGACGTCATCGACAGATAGGTAAGTCTTCCAGTTCGGAGGGACCCCCATCGCCGCCTCTTCGGAAGCTTGCGTGTATATGGCGGCTGCATACGAGCCGTCTTTGATCGCCATCGAATAGACCTCGCTAGAATCTCCCATGGGGTTGTCTTCGTACGTCCAGCCGAAGATGCTCGCGTAGAACGTCTTGGCCGCACTTTGATCACTGGCCCCGAGGTCTATCCAAGAAGGAGTGCCTTGGTCGTAACTTTCGATTTTCATTGTTGAGTTGCCTTTATGGTTTTAATCGGATCAATTGATTTCTTCAACATCACAACCGCTTCCCTTACTCCCAACCCCGCTCAAGTTTCGTCGCTATCAGACGCCATCGTGATTACGCTGAACTTACCTCCTTGTGGGTTTTCAATGAGTCCGAACCGCCCAGTGGGTATATCTATAGGAGGCACATGAATAGTTGCGACCAAACCTTCAGCCCGTTCCACGGATTCCTTACAGTCGTCAACGGCGAAGTAGAGCATGAAGTGGGAAAGCATGTCGCCCCACGTTTCGTCCATCTCCAACATCCCGTCGGGCTTCCGCAGACCCGGATATTCGGTGAAGGCTGCGGCGACGTGCTTTTCACCTATCGTCGCAGACGAGCGAACAGAGTCAGGGCAGGCAGGCGAGTTGATCCATGTCCACCCGAACTTCTCGCCATAGAAGCTCTTGGCTACGGTTTGATCGAAGGCAGGCAGGTCGTACCAAATCGGACCCGCGACAGGTCGGTTTCTATTCATCTGGGCCGCTCGGTAAAGTCACGTACAGGGTGTTTTTCAAACATTTGTAGTTTTAATTGTTAACGAATCGGATGTCACTCTCAAAACTGAAGTGGCAAACCAAGAGTGACGAGGTCAGTTCGCTGGTTGCCAGAGGCTGAAACGCACTCCTTGAGGGTCTTTCAGCGAAGCCAGTGTCCCTGGCGACACAGCAGTCACAGGAACTACGATCTCGGCGCCGAGTTGCTGCGCCTTTGCGGTTGATGCTTCGGCGTTCTCAACCATGAAGTATGTCGCCCACTGAGGTTGGTCATTGTTGATCTGAAGGAATGCGCAAGGCATCCGCTCGCCATCGATCGTCAGCATGTAAAGAGGCCCGAACGACTCGGCACCATCGTCTGACGGAAAGTTAAACTCCGTGAAATCTACATTGAAGACAGCCCCGTAGAATTCGCAAGCGGCTTCGACGTCGCGACTGTGATACTCGACCCAACACACAGCGCCTGGTCGGGCAAAGATATCGGCGCCGTAACCGGTGACGCTCTGCCAGAGACAGAAGACAGCCCCTTCAGGCGTTGTGACGATCGCCTGCACTCCGATCCCTGACACGTCGTGCGGTTCGATTATGACGCCACCGCCCTCGTCAGAGATCCGCTTGGCGACTGCGTACGCATCGCGGACGTAGACCTGGTTGTGCCACAACCGGGCGGCGCCGCCCGGTACTGTTTCGGGTTGCTCAAGATGCATACCGACGATATTGGCATCGCCTTCAATCGCCATGTAGTAAGTCGATCCGCCGGGCATCTTCACGTCCGCCCACATCCATCCGAACAAGCCTTTGTAGAACTCCTTAGCGCCTTGTGGATCGGGCGTTGGCAGATCGAACCAAATTGGGTTGCCTTGAAGTTGCGGCATTCTAGGCTCTGCCAAAACTACCTCCTTCTCGGAAAGGGCTAGCTATTGGTTGAGCCCGCGCATCATGCCGCGGATGTAGGAGATTTGGCCTTGGTGCTGGGCTTCTTCGCACAGCAAGTGGCCGAGCACCCACTGCCAAGTCACGTTGCGCGAAGGATCGCCACTCGGATGAGTCACTACGTTTTGGAGGGCGTCAACATCCTCCAATGATTCGAAAAACGCCGTCGTCGCCTGCCTAACGTCGCTGTAGTAATCCAGCAAGACAGCCACATCGACCCGAGGGAATGCACGGATGTCTTCCGCGGTTTGGCTGTAACCGTTTCCTTCGACGTCGATGCCTAGTTTCTTCCCCCATCCATCGTTATCCCAGATCGTGGCGGACCGCCGCATCGCTCGATTTATCCAGTTGTCTTCAACCCGCGCCATGTGCCACACCATCCAGTTGATGGTGTTGGATTCGAGCGTCGGGCGAAAATTGAGTTCATCTTCGTTTAAACCGTCGAGCGTCCGTTTTAGGTTGGCGAAACATTCGTTTAGCCCGGAATCTATTGCTGCCAGGAAGGGTTTCATAGCGTGGAACTCCAAAATCGCGCAAGCGTTTCGCTACGCGCTGGTGGGTTGGGAAACGCCTTTTATCTTAACGCGAAACAGATATCTGACCGTTACTGGTGGCGAATGGATCTATTGCGGCCTGTGCACGAGGGAAACCGGTGAGCAACAACGTCGTTGCGGCGTAGGCCGCAATCCAGACGGCCGGAAACTCCAACATTTGGATGCACTGTTCCTTGGTGAAACGAGTTTTGCCTTCCGGTTGTCGTTGATCGCCTGAAACCCTGGATAATCCCGAATAGCAACATTTCGCTGCCCGAACCAAGTCATGTTGGAACCGTACGTATATATTCTCGCCAAAAAACGAAATGGCACATTGTACGTCGGTGTGACATCCCACTTGTCGCGCCGCGTCTGAGAACACACGAGTCGTGCGTTCCAAGGATTCACGTCGAAATACCGCGTTGACAAGCTAGTGCGGTACGAGGCGCGCTCTACGATGGAGAACGCGATCCACCGCGAGAAGTAATTGAAGAACTGGCGGAGGATTTGGAAGATCAGGCTAATTGAAGTATCTAATCCGGATTGGGAGGACTTGTCTAACTCGTTCTTTTGAACCCTGGGCGTCTTCGCCCAACTCCAACAACTGGCGCGGTTCCTCCGATCGATCGTCGCGGAATGTTCGGGCCGTCTGGATTGCGGCCTTCGCCGCAATGACGATGCTTTTTGCAATTGGCTCCCTCGGGGGAGATGGGAGCCTGAAGGGAGATTGGACCTAGAAGTTCAAAGACGTGTTTGGACCGGGGCTTACTGATCCAAGCCTCGCATCAGGCCCCGCAGATACGCAATCTGCCCTAGATGCTGGCTCTCTTCTACGATGATGTGCCCGAGCACCCAGGCCCCTGTGACTTTTATCTGACGACGGGGGTGGAAGTAGGTCTTGTCGAGGTCTTCCGGCGTCATTGCGTCGAGGTGCGCCAAAGTGGCCTTTCGCGCCGCGCAATAGTACTCCATCATTACGTTGATGTCGGTCTTGGGCATGGCTCGCATCATCTCGGCGGTGTCTTGCCTGCCGTAATTGTCCTCAGCCATCCCGAACCGTTCGTACCAGCGATCTTTGGCCCAGATGTCATCGTCTTCTCGCAGAACCAAGTTGATCCAACGATCTTCGACCCTGGCCATGTGCCAAACCGTCCACTCGATGAAGTTGCCATGGAGTGCGGGTTGCCAGCGCAATTCATCGTCGGTCAGCCCGTCGAGCGCCTTTTCGAGGCCCTCCATGTATTCGATCAAACCGCTTCTCACCGCGTCTTTGAAATCTGGCATCTGTCTATTCTCCTCAATTAACCGAAACGTTGCTGCCGGTTAGGCACTGCCCTCTTTGGTGACGGCTTCGATCATCGCTTGGATGTATCCGTTTGCGAATGCTCTGCCCCGGTGTCCCCACTGAGTGTCTTGGTAGGTCTGCGGCACGTGGTCGTCGATGAAGAACGAGTCGAAACCGACCTCTTGGTAAATCTTCATTGCCTTGTACATGTCGACGTGACCGGTGTTGACAAACTCCTCGTGGAACTTGGGAACGGCGCCCGACACGTTCCGGAAGTGCACGTAGAGGATCTTCTTGCGTTCTCCGAAGTAGCGGATCATGTCGTAGATACCGCCGTCCATCGCATCTTCCATCTCGGAGAAGGTTCCTTGGCAGAACTCGATGCCGTTGTGTGGCGAGTCGACGATCTCGATGAGCCGCTTGTAGGCGCCGAACGATCTGAATAGCATCGGTATGCCGCCGAGTTTCTCGACAGGTGGGTCGCAAGGGTGTATCCCGCAACGGACACCCGCTTCCTCGGCGACTGGCGTGATGATGCGGATCCACTCTTCGAGTCGCTCCCACATCTCCTCTTCCGTATGCTCTCTGCCGTGGGTGTTGGGCATTTGAGATGCCACCGAGTTGTCGAACGCCGTTGCGACCGCTCCCCCGCGTATCAACTCAGGCTCGGTTCGCCAAACATGTGAGGGCATCCAGTGGTACCCGAAAATCGGTATCTCGGCCTTGCCAATGTTTTGGATCGTCTCGACCATGTTGTCGATTTGTTGATTCTTGTTTGGTCCGCCCAGAACTATGTCCGTGTAAAAGCGCGTCGGGACATTTTCAAGTGCACTGAGCTTCAGGCCGTGGCTCTCGACTTGGAGGCGGAGCTTCACAAGATCGCTGACCGCCCACTTGCCTCCCGCATCAGGTAGATGTGCTTCGTTCAACAAAACATCTTTGACACCATATTGGGCCGCGAACCGAAGGAATTCGGGGCCGGCACTGTTGAACTGTCCGAATGCTGCTCTCATATCAGAACCGCCTTTGCTGCTTCTGTGAGGAGGATTTGTCTGTGTGGAAATCTACACCTTCGGCGCAAGCCCTGCAAACAGACAGAGTTGAGAGCCCAGATCTCCGCGAATCATGGGGACAATTAGTGTGGAGCGTGGGGGAGCAGCCAACGCATAAACGATGCCTCGAGTATTGGTTACATACGGAACACAGTTCGGCTCGACGGCCGAGATAGCCGATCGAATCGCAGAACGATTCACTGAATCTGGCTTCGACACGGATGTGTTGCAAGCGAATCCTGGCATCGACGTACGAAAATACGATGCTGTTGTCGTCGGTTCACCTATGTATGGGAACAAATGGCTTGCAGACCCGGCTTTGCTCCTCTACATGAACGCAGACTTGCTCAATGCCGTGCCACTGGCGGTGTTTACAGTCGGGATGCTCAGCGTTAAGCATTCTGGTGAGTTGGAGAAGCTGCACGACGAGTTTTTTGAGAAGACCTTCGCAGGCGACCATGCGCTGCCCGATGGGTTGGCTCGCGGCACCTTCGACGGTTTCATGGATAGGGCCAACTTACCGATGTGCTTGCGGATATTCGACAGATTGGTGAGCATCTCCCCTACCGGCGACTTTAGGGATTGGGAGAAGATCGAAACGTGGGCAGACTCAGTGGCTGATGATTTTCGGATTAAGTTAGACGAAGAGCCGATCGTTGATGAATAACCTGATGATCGACATACACACTCACATTCAGCAACACGACCCTGCTGAGTTGGATGGGATGTTAGAACGTGCCGTCGAAGCTGGAGTCGGCGCCATCATCGCGGCTGGCACGACCGTGGAAGACACTAGAGACGCGTTGGATTTGGCGAGCAAGTACGAAATGGTTTTCGCGGGCGTTGGCGTCCATCCATCCGAACTGAAGGCGCCCCTTGCGCCGAATGACTTGAACTCGCTCGACGAGATGGCCGGTGATGGGTCGACTGTGGTGATGAGCGAGGTTGGGATCGACTTCATGCCGAACAGCCCGGATCGGAGCTGGCAGGAAGAGGCGTTTGAGGCGCAGATCGAGATTGCGAAGAACCACGATTTGCCAGTCGTGTTTCATGTGCGAGAAGAACTCGACGACCTAGGGCGATTCGACGCCAGAGGTTGCGCGTTATCGATCCTGAGGGAGTCCGACGCGGGTCAGTTGGGGGGTGCCGCGCATTACTTCCAAGGCGATTGGGGATACGCTCGGAAAGTGCTGGAATTGGGCTTCATGATTTCGCTGGCGAAACCTCTGCTTCGTTCTCGTGTAATGCAAGAGGTAGCCGCTAAGGCACCGTTGGACATGATCGTTTTGGAAACGGATTCATACCCACAACCGTTTAAGAAGAATCGTGCAAGGTGGACAGAGCCCAAAGACGTACTAGAGGTGGCCGAGTGTTTGGCACGGATCAAGGGCGTTTCAATCGATGATGTTGTCGGATCTACAACGAAAAATGCGCTAAATTTGCTACGTACTCGTGCCGCAGCTTTGGAGCTGCAGTTGAGCAAATGAAAACGGCCAGAGATTAGACCTCGATGCGGTTTCAGCAAGAACTAAACATCGCTCTCAAGGAGTGGTCGGCGACCATAAACGCACTCGCACAAGGCGATCAGATCTTCCTGCTTCGAAAAGGCGGATTAAGGGAAAGAAATCGCCATTTCAAAGTCGAGCACTCCCGCTTCCTTCTATATCCGACGCTTTACCACGAAGCTGAAAAGCTGGTTAAACATCGTTACCGGCAACACTTGGACGTATCGACTTCACCAGTTACACGCAGCGTGTCTCTGCGAGCCTTCGCCACGGTAGATGAAGTTCACCTATTGGACGACGAGGCGGTTTCGGAGCGCATTGCCCCGTTTCACATCTGGTCGGACGACTTCGTTGAAAAGCGGTTCGGATGGAAGCCGCGTCATCAGGTCAATCTCCTATTGTTGAGAACCCATGTCTTGCCGGAACCAGTCGAGTTGCCCGTCCTAGCGCGTTACCGAGGGTGCACCTCCTGGGTTGATCTAGATGAGCCGTTAGATCTCTCGAGCGCCACACCGGCACTGGGTGATGGCGAATGGGATGCCAAGAAGGATGCTCTCCTGAGCGCGCTTCAAGGGTGAGAACGGGACGGACCGCTACTCTTCGTCAGTCGGATCGTTATTCGAGTGACTAGGGTCCTGACTCTCTGAAGTCTCACTTTCAGAAACCTGTTGACGATCTGTGGTTCCGTTAAGCGATAACCCGTTGGTCGCCCTCTTCAACTCACCTTCGAGCAAATCGAAGTCTCGCTGCGACAGAATGTGCACCATCCCGAAGAAGGCGAGGTCCCAATGCTCTGGAATCCACCTCTTCACGTACTCGAGCGTCGGTCCAACTTGATATGCGTCGATCTGCTGTTCATGTTCATCGACGACGTAATCGGGTTCTATCCGCACACGGTTCTTGAATTCTTCGCGCTCTGAATGGTGATTCCAGATCTTCGATTGGCCTTGAAAGCGTTCGCTCTTCACAGTTGCAGTCGCGGCGAATCTCTTCGAGTCTCGGACATAGAAGACAAGCCGGTCGCCTGGGACCATCTGCGCGGCTTTCCGAGCGTTTCGGCTGTCGATGCCGATCATGTCGAAGCCCCGCTCCTGAGTAACGTTATAGTTCTCAAGTGATGTAGTGATCATCCAGCAAGTCTTGGCCATACATTCGATCTTAACTGACTAATGATCCAGCTATCTGGACAACCTCGAAAGTCCCAAGCATGAACGTCGAAAGTCGCGAAATCGAGCGCATAGTGGAGACCTTTCTTGACGACCTAGGCGCCGAATTCGAAGTCGTCAGGATCGATCCTGAGTTCGCCGACACAGTGAACTTCTGCGAGCGGTACGGATTTCCGATCGAGACTTCTGGCAACACCATCGTCGTCGCCAGCAAGAGGGGCGCAAAGAAACACTCGGCTTCTGTGGTCCGCGCCGACAAGCGGTTGGACGTGAATCACAGAGTTTGCGAGTTGATGGGAATCAAGCGCGCCTCTTTTGCTAAGGCAGAAGAGACTGCCGAGATAACCGGGATGATGATCGGCGGCGTGACTTGTTTGGCACTCCCGCCGGAGTTGCCGATCTACATCGACGCTTCACTGCTCGACCAGCCTTACGTGATTCTGGGCGGCGGCAGCAGATCGACGAAGATCAAGGCAGATCCTTCGGTTCTCCAACTCATACCTAACGCCACAATCATCGACGATCTCACACTGTAGATTCGCAGGTTGGTTTGGACCTGTTGTTCCTTCCGACGACTTGAATGAAATCCTGAGTGCATATTAAGATCGCCCCCAATGTCATCCTGAACGCAACCCAATCCTCACCCTGACCGCACCCGAAGTAATCCTGAACGCAACCCCGACGTCAACCTGAGCTTGTCGAAGGATCTGGGGCGGGGCGCACCCGGAACGCTATCGCGGCCTAGTATTCCTGGCGCCGCTGGTACTTCGCCCGGATGAAGATCGCCAACGCATTCATCGACAGCAACATGACCAGCAGCACTATGATCGCCGACGCCGCAATCTGTCGGAACTCGTCTTGAGGCTGCGATACCCAGGTAACGATCTGCAGCGGGATCACGGTGAAGCGGTCGTTAGGGGTGGTAGGCACATAGGTGATAAAGACGAGAGAGCTGACGACGAGGATCGGGGCCGTTTCTCCAATCGCGCGGGATAGCGCAAGAATTAAGCCGCTCATGATGCCGGGGATGGCCTGGGGCAGCACAACCATCTTTGCCACTTGCCAACGCGTCGCTCCCATCGCGAACGCAGCGTCTCGATGGCTGGGCGGCACTGCTCTAATCGCCTCCCGAGAAGCGATGATCACGATCGGCAAGATCAACAGCGTCAACGTCAACGCTCCCGCAGTCACGCTTCTGGTGCCGTCGAAAAGGAACTGCACGAACACAGCAAGGCCGAGCAATCCGTAGACAACTGATGGCACGCCTGCGAGGTTCGCAATGTTGAGTTGTATGAGGCGAGTAAGCCTGTTGTCGGGTGCGAACTCCTCGAGGTAGAGCGCAGTGGCGATACCGATGGGTATCGTCATCAACGCCGTCATCGTTATCACCCAGAAGGTTCCAGCGATTGGCCCCAATATTCCGGCCTTTTCAGGGTGGCGGGATGCGTAGCTGCTAAGAAAATCCCAGGAAAGATACTCGAATCCATCCAGAAACACGTCTAATAACAGCACACAGAGGCCCAAGACTCCGATGAGCACGGACGTGAAGAACAGTCCCATAAAAAAACCATCACGATACTTGCGATACTCTTTGCGAAATTTAGATACTGTCTGAATTTGTTGCACGTTTATCGGTTCTCGTCTGAGATCATTCGTACTGCTGTCTGAACTTTTGGACGATCCATCTGCCCAAGATATTCATTGCCAGAGTCATCATGAAGAGCAATAGACCCACCGCGAAAATCGTCTGATATTCGAGTGATCCATGCGGCGTGTCGCCATTGGCGACGCTCACTATGAATGCGGTCATCGCCTGAATGCTTTCGAGCGGGTTGAAGGTTAGGTTGGGCAATCCTCCAGCAGCCAGATATACGATCATCGTCTCCCCGACAGCCCTTGAAATCGCAAGGATGAAAGATGAAACGATTCCCGAAAGCGCCGCCGGGACAACTACCTTCGTAGCGACCTCGAATCGTGTCGCGCCCAGCGCGAACGCCGCGTCGCGCAAAGACCTAGGGACTGCCACCAGAGCGTCCTCGCTGAGTGTGGTCACCATAGGCATGATCATCAAGCCCATCACAAGGCCGGTGCTCAATGCGTTGAAGACTCTTAAGTTCTCTTCTCCGACGACCGAGCGCAGGAATGGTGTCACGAGCAGAAGAGCGAAGTAACCATAAACGACTGTGGGAATCCCAGCAAGGATCTCGAGTATCGGTTTGAGCGTCTTCCGAGCCCTCTCCGGCGCGTACTCCGCCATATAGATGGCTGCGCCGATACCAAGCCCAAGGGAGACGATACCCGCCAACGTGGCGACAAGCATTGTGCCAGCGACTAGCGGCAAGACGCCGAACTCACGAGGCTCATAAAGCGGGAACCACTTCGTTCCCGTGAAGAATTCGATTACACCGATCTCAACGAAAAAGCTTAAGCTCTCGCGCACGAGAACAAACACGATGGCGATGGTGGTGAGGATCGATATGGCTGCCGCGGCGCCAAGGATCCCCAACACGATCCTCTGCTCTATGTGACGTCTTCGGCGGTGGCCGGCGAGTCTGGCCTCATTCATATCAAATTTCTTGTATTCATATGAAACAGGCGCAGACGTTGCGTTTTCAGTTGAGGGCAAAATCGGCGCGACGGCTTTAACCGTCGCGCCGGTTGGCCGGAGTTGGAACTTTGGTTGTTGTTCGCAGGGTTCAACTTATCGATAGTTGCGGATCGCGGCTAGACCTTCGTTGTAGGCGTTCTGCGGAAGGCCGACGTAGCCGACGCTCTCAGCGAGCACCGCACCGTTGTTGAGGTAGAAGTCGACAAATGCCTTGACCTCGGGCCGCCCCAATGCAGCGATGTTCACGTAGATGAAGAGCGGGCGGGAAAGCGGCGCGTAAGAACCGTCGTTGATCGTCGTGGCGCTTGGCTCGACACAGCCCGCACCGCCGTCGACAGCAACGAGCTTGAGCTTGTCGGCGCTGGCGACGTAGTAGGCGTATCCGAAGTAGCCGAGCGACCCCAAGTCGCCTGCGATGCCCTGCACTAGCACGTTGTCGTCGACCGCGGGGAAGAAGTCCTGGCGGATGGCGCGCTCTTGGCCGTTGATCGCCTCGGTGAAGTAATCGAACGTGCCGGAGTCGGCGTCGGGGCCGTAGAGCACGATCTCCTGGTCGGGGAAACCGCCTCGTACCTGGCTCCAGTTGTTCACTGAGCTCTCAGGTTCCCAGATCTTCTTCAATTCGTCAGTGGTGAGGCATTCAGCGAAGTCGTTCGATGGGTTGACCATCACCGAAAGACCGTCGAACGCCACCGCCAGCTCGATGAATTCGATGCCGTTCGCAGCGGCGGCTTCACGCTCTGAGTCCTTGATCGGGCGTGACGAGTCGGAGATGACAATCTCGCCTACGGTGAACTTCTTCATGCCGCCGCCCGTGCCGGAGATTCCCACTGGTATCTGCACGTTCGGGTTCTCGATGCGGAAGTCTTCTGCGGCCGCCTGTGTGATCGGGAAGACGGTTGAGGATCCGTCGATCAGGATTTCACCTGTGAGTCCCGAAGCGGGCGCAGAAGTTGGAGTCGTTCCATCGTCGCTGCACGCGAAGGCGAACGCTACGATGAGCATCAACGCAGGGATGACTATCCGGAGCGTAATGCTTGCTCGACTCAATCGGTTTTGCATCTGATCGTGGTCTCCTAGATTTCAGAGCTGATTTTCAAATCAGAGCGCAGACAGGCCAATTGCCGCGCGACGCCCCTAACCACGATGCACTAATACTGTTAAATCCAACTAACAAAGACCATCGAATCGAACGGAACGCCCGAATTCGAATCACGACCCCCTGGGACCCTCTGGCGTCGAATCCGATGCAGTTTCCGCTAGGCGACAGGCAGTTTGACGCTGAAAGTCGAACCTTGGCCCAATACGCTGGTGGCTTCTATCTCGCCACGATGCATCTCTACGATGTTCCGGGCTATAGCGAGCCCAATGCCGAAACCGTCTTGCTGGTTGCTCCGCTGTGACGATTTATAAAACCGCTCGAATATATGCGGAAGTTCATCGACGTCTATGCCCGACCCTGTGTCCTCAACGGAGAACACCACGCTGGAGTCCTGGTTTTCGCAGCGCACCGTCACAGTTCCCTGTTCAGGAGTGAATTTGAGCGAGTTAGAAACTAGATTTTCCAACAGCCTTTCGATCTTTTCGCGATCGACGTTAATCAGCGGCAGTTCCGTGCAAGGCTCCGCTATTAGATCGATATTTTGGCGATGGGCAATGGGTTCGAATTGCCCGATGACCGAATCTACAAGTTCGGCCGGCGCGATGGGAACGAGGTGCATCGAGACGCGGCCAGATTCGAGAAGAGTGAGGTCCATAAGATTGGTGACCAGGCGCGCCATCTTCTCGGTGCTCGACCCGATTCTCTGAAGAAACTCATCGGCGACTTGTGGGTCATTAATAGCGCCTAGCTTCAGCGTCTCGACAGAAGCCTGGATTGCAGCGATGGGAGTCCTGAGCTCGTGGGATGCGTTGGCGATGAACTCGCGCATCGATTCGCCGAGTCTGTACTCATCGGTTCTGTCCCGAATAATCAACAGCGCCCTACCCTGGTCTGGCTCTTCCGGTCTCAGTGGTGTCGATACGACCTCGAGGTAGCGCAGCGGGTTGTAGAGCTCAACCATTCTTCTACATACCTGTTGAGACTCGGCCGTTTGTTGGGCCGTGTCGTTGATATCGAAGATGTTGACCTTCGAGGCCAATGGAACAGGCGGATCACCACTCATCGCCTCGAAGTCCAAGATCCGTTTTGCCGCATCGTTTGAATATTGAAGGAGCCCACGGGAGTCGACGACCAGAACGCCATCGTTCATCTCGTTGAGGATATCTTCGTGGTGGCGACGTCGCGAAGTCTCTTCCTCGATCGTGTCTTCTACGGTGTCAGCCATCCGATTTATGGCACGCGCGAGCCTCGCTTCATCGTGTGATCCCGTTTCGGCGACTCTGTGGCTTCGATCGGTGGACCGGATGCGGATGATGCTGTAGATGGTCTTGTTGAAGAACCGTTGTTGGCCACTGCCGGCCACCAATGCCATTGCAAGGCCAACCCCGGCACCGATAAGAATTGACCACCACCCGAGGAACGCGAATAGAGCTCCCGTGAGGACGGCGGGCAACAGGGCGACTAAGTGAAAACGCCACCTAACAGGGAAGATTGCCCAAAGGCCGCCGGCGCTCAGTTTCAGCATCGATACACCATCTTCAAGGCGTCAGTTAAATTGCCTTGCGACGATTGGGTACGCTCGGGCACACTTTTGAGAGCCGTTGCGCTTGATGAAGATTGGAGCAGGACAACGACACTCAGCGAATCTTAGATCAACAAGCGGTAGCCGATGCCCCGAACTGTAACCAGGATCTGAGGGTCGGCCGGATCGTCTTCGATTTTGCGCCTTATCCATGAAACGTGCACATCGATGGTTCTAGCTCCGCCGGGAAAATCGTGACCCCAAACCTCTTGCAAAATTTGCTGCCTTGTGAACACTCTTCCCGGCTGGGTCGCCAGATAAACGAGAAGATCGAACTCGCGAGGCCTGAACGTCAACTTGTCGCTGTTTTTCCAGACCGTGCGGCGCATCAGGTCGATCTTGAGATCACCGTCTCCGATGGTGTGGGGCATGTTTTTGAAACGAACGGATTCATTTTCTTCGGATTCACTCGTCGCCATGTCGGCCCGACGGAGTTGCGATCCTACCCTGGCCATCAACTCCCTCAGGCTGAAGGGCTTGGTCACGTAGTCGTCGGCTCCGCACTCCAGGCCTTCGACTCGAGACGCCTCGTCGTGCCACGCAGTAAGCATGAGAATCGGCACGGTGTTGCCGTCGTCACGCAGAGCCCTGCAGACATCCATACCGCCGAGCACTGGAAGTGAGAGATCGAGAATTATGAGGTCGAGGTCGTTTCCGCGCGCAATGTCCAGCGTTGTAGCACCGTCATTCGCGGTAAGGACGTGGTAGCCCTCCGCAGTCAGATTGAATTGCAGTGTGGCGAGCAGATTCCTATCGTCTTCCACGGCTAGGATCGCTTTTCGGCCGTCATCGATCATGTGCAACTCTTCAAGGGTTCAGTGCGAATTCCGTTTAAGCATTGAATGTAATTTCCGCGTATCATCCGTTTCGAATTATTGACCGAGGCGATTGATGCTCGCTAACAAAGTATCGTTTCCCCGTTTACACACCAATGAAAAACAACCCGTCATTACTGCGGAATCGGGAATCCAGGAGAGCGAAAAAGTTGATTCAGTTGCATTCATACGGCTTCGGCAACTCCTGATTTCGCCGATCTGTACGCCGCATCGATGAGCTCGATCGAGCGCATTCCGGCCCATCCAGGCGCCCAGTTGTCTGAGGTCTTGCCCGTTAGAATTTCGGCGAAGTTGTCAGGGGGGCCGCCTCCATAATACTCCCCTGCCTCATCGTCCATCTCCATGTCGAAGTGGTCTCCGTCGTGGCGCAGCACCTGCAGACGGGCGCGATCAATATCGAGCGCGAAGGTGCCTTCGCTGCCGAAAAATCTAACGTCGACTTGGAACTGCTGATTTTCGGGCAAAGCCCCTGCGCCGGAGAACGTGCCGATCGCATCGTTGTCGAATACCACGCTGAAAGCGTCATACAGCTCCACCTTGGCCGTTGGCGCGGACGTGAAGGCGAAAACCTTCTTCGCCTTCAACCCGCTGAGCCAGAACGTCATACCTGCCGAGTGCGACATCTGAGCCAACGCGTATCCGCCGCCGGCGATCACGGGATCTGCCCAAGTTTCTGCAGCCGGCTCGAACATGTTGTCGCCCGCGCCGCCGCCGGTCGAAAGGAATCTCCGCCCTTCGAGAAGCGACCTGACCGGCGAAGCCATGTGGCACATAACAAATTCGATGTTCCCAATGCAGCCTTGATCCATCAGCTCCTTGGCCTTCTGGATATACGGCACGTAGTGCCATCCGTGCGGGATCAAGATCTGCACGCCCTGCCGATCGGCTTCCTCTACCAACGCACGTGCGTCTTTTGCGCTTGTGGTCAGAGGCTTTTCACACATCACGTGCAGACCACGCTTGATGGCCGCCATCGCATGTTCAAAGTGAAGCGTGTGAGGAGAAGCGACTACGACGCCATCGAGTTCATCGATCTCCAGCAACTCCTCGTAGCTCTCGGTGGCAAATTCAAACCCAAACGCGTCCTTCACGAGTTGCAACTCGTCCGAGCCGAGCCGACAAACGGCGGTCATCTCGACGTCCGAGCGTTTAACAAGGGCTGGCATGTGATTGGCAGTAGCCCACCATCCTGCGCCAATGAATCCGATCTGCGCCACACCGTCTTTTGTCACGAACGTCTCTCCTCGATAATCCCTTAGTTGCTGAACGCCCTTAAAACTATTGTTGCAGAATATCTTCTTGGCTTTACGCCGCCGAAAGTGGCCCCACGTTTGGGAGAATCACCAGGGACAAAACATGAAGATTTGGCTTGTCAGACACGGCGAGACACGGGTCGGCGAAGACGGCCTCTATAAACCGCATCACGGGTTGACTGATCGAGGAGTCAGGCAAGCCGATGAGGTGGCAGGTGTGTTAGTGAATCACAAAATCGATGCCTGCTACTCAAGCGAGTTGCCGCGGGCGGTGGAGACGATGCATCGTTACACGCGTCTAAACGGCATGCAAGGCACGAAAATCGCCGCGTTGAACGAAATCGATGTGGGCGAGTTGGATAGCGCCCTGCCTGAGATAAAGCGTCAAATCATCGAACACGAGTCGGATTTGGATTATTCCCAATTCGGCGGGGAAACGCCTTCAACATTCCACAAGCGCGTAGCGCCCGGTTGGGAAACCCTGCTTCATGACGCTAGGAACCGAAACGCCGATGCGGTGGCCGCATTCCTGCATGGCGGCACCATCGGAGTGATCGTCGCCATCCTCGAGGGGAAACCGTTCGACTACCGGGCTCGACCCAGGATGCCGAACTGCTCTTACGTCGTCGTCGAGATGAACGAGGACGGCACTTCGTCTCCCTGGACGGGATGGGAAACATCGCATCTTTCCGTCCTGACTTAAGGATCAGTCTTCCGGAAGCGCGACCCTGTCTCATCCTGCGTGTTTCCCATGCATCAAGCCCCAGATTTGGGTTACTGTCATTCTCTCTACGTATCGGAGAGCTGCGATGAAGCCGCATGATTTGTGGGCGCCTCGAATCCCGTCGAAAGATCTGGAGAAGGGCGAGCCGTTGGCGGGAATTTCGAATTGCCCGTCAGTTCACGGTTCGACAAGCTCACCACGAACGGAGAGGACCTAGACCGTTCGTGCTGAGGGAGACTTGGGCCGTTCGGCCTCCCCGCGCAGCGGGGTGCTGAGGAGGTGAACGCATGTTACGCGTTGACCCCGCAGCCTGTAGAAGGGCGCCTCGGACACGGAGGGGACCCAGACCGTTCGTCCTCCCCGCGCAGCGGGGTGCTGAGGAGGTGAACGCATGTCATGCGTTGACCCCGCAGCTCGTCGAAGGGCGCCTCGAAACGGAGGAGACCTAGACCGCCTCCTTGGCGGCCACGCAGTGTTCGCTAACGAGGGCGCCATTACTGCAACCGCATGCTAGACATTCGATAAGCATGGTTGCGTCGCCTACAGACATCTGGATGCTGCGAGTTTCGCAGTGCGGACACATCGCCGATACGTGAGCACCGCACATCAGACAGGTGAAGAAGGCGCCGTGGGCATCGGCTTGAAGACGCAGTGCACCTTCGCACTTGGGGCATGTATGGAACGCGATCAATGTTTCTCCACCCGGGCATTACGTGAACGAATAACAATTTTCGCGTTCACGATACGTGCTCAAGTGGAGCCGAATCAATGATCGTACGCGCACTTTTAAAGAAGTTCGAGGTGCACTCCATTGGAGGCCCTTATGTAGGCGAAAGCCGCCTTGATCGGCCCGAATCCTGATCATGAAATGGATGAGCCCGCCCGGAGGCGCCGCAGGGCGCCTCCGGTTCGGCGGAACTCATCAATGTTTGCCCGGGTAGTCACAATCCCCGAAGGAGGTGCCAGGGCCTTCACCAAGTGAGCGAAAACGGCGCAGAAGTTATCGACTCTCCGCCTGGGTAGCTCACGACCACTCTGTAAGTCCGGGTGCCCGGCGAAGTGAAACGCAACCTCTTCGTGTCGCCGTCGGAACGCACGTCGCTCCAGCCGCTGGCCTTCTGACGCTGCCACTGATAAGAAGGCGTGCCGTCGGAAGGATTCTCGATCTGCGCTCTCATCACGATCCAAACTCCCATCTCAGGCGTGGCACCATCGACGGATACGGACACTGATGGGTCTGGCTCCGACGCTGACTCACGGCTTGCGCTCGCTTCACCTTCGACACCGCGGCCGACGCTCGCCTTCCCTTCGGCCGAGCGGCTCTCTCTGGTCTCCGGCGACTCCGCCGGCGACCTGGATTGCGTCGATGTCACCAAGGCTCCGTTGACTTTGTGTGAGCTGTCATCAGTGAACGCGTCTCCAGACGGTATTGGCCAAACGAGACCGACCATTCTCCGGGTCGACGACTCACCTAGTAAGACCAGGAACGGCCGCAGCGCATCAGTAGCGATGCTGATGCCGTTGGAATCGGTGTCTGTCGCCACCACCGTGTAGCGGAACGTCAACCGGTCAGTTTCGCTCGTGCGGCTCTGCCGCGTGACCGGGTACATCACCTCACGGGTGCCGCTTCCAATTTTGAGTTCCAGCACCGGGTGCGAGGCGCCGTCGGGGCTTTCTCTCAAGCGCACACCGCTGCTGAGCCTAACGACCACCTCGATGGTCTCCCCGCGGGAATATATGGTGCCGTTTCGGGGACTCGATGTCACCTCCAGACCTGTCACGGTCGGAAACTCCGTTCCGCCGCCGTCCACCTTCATGTCTTCGGCATCAATGGTTCCCTCACGGCCGTTGACGATGACCATGTGAGGTGGGATGACAAGATCCGCGTCGGTACCTTCAGCGTCCTGGATCGTCCCTCCGTACAGCCTCAGGGCGTTCGCAGCGACACTCAGCCCGTCGGCGTCGTAATCGGACGATTGGACGAAGTACTCGAACTCCGTAAGTCTGCGAGGGCGATCCGTGAATCGATGGTAACGGGCGTTACGAGTTCTAGGACCTATATTTAAGACCAACTCCGGCGCGCCCGTGACCACCACGGGGCGGTCGAACATGACGCTGACGACGATGGACTCGTTTAGTTGGTACGTGTCGCCAGATCCGGGAAGCGTCTCCACGACCAAGTCAATCACCTGGGGAATAGCCGCACGTGGTGTAGCGCACACATTCTGGCTGGGTCTGGAAAGACCACCGAAATTGTTTCCGGCATGGACCCTATAACAGTACTCAATCCCGTTGATCAAGCCGGAAATGGTGCCGGACATCGATTTCGCGTGGGAATTCAATAAAGGGTATTGGGCAGACACTTCATCATGAGGCGCATTGGTTCTTTGGTAATAGTAGGAGGTGATAGTTGCGTCGTTGGGGTCGTCCCAGGACAACGTAATTGTCCCGTCACCTGCAACAGCCCGTACGTTGTTCGGTATTCTTGGCGACCACCCGTGTGGGTGGGGCACGACGTCGGCGCTTGAGGCCGATGGTTTGCTTTTCGCACCCCCGCGATAGGCCTTGACCTTAAAGCGGTAACCCACCAAATTGGTGAGGCCCGTCGCGACGTACTGCATCCTGCCGCCGCTGGAAGTTATTTCGCTGGAAGGAATTTTCGCGCCCCACGTCCCTGGAGGCTCGCCGCTTATGATGGTCCAGACTTGCCAATCAGTGATCGTGGAGTCATCGGGATCGTTCCATTCCGACTGCACTTGCCCGTTCTGCGCTACGGCCACGAGCCCGGTCGGTCTCGCCGGCGCGTTCGATTGCGCCGACGCCACGGACTGGCCAACGAGCCATGCCCCCAACGCCGCCGAAGCGACCAACACGGCGACCATCAGAACTATGCGCCTCAATGCGCCAGAGTCGAAAACGTAGTTATGAGCTATTCTCATGGGATCTTTTATCGCCTCCATCAATCACGAACGTGCGGACGTCAAACGGCCCCACCATTCGGATCCTTGGCTATTGCTTGGATGTCGAGAACTTAGGCAACAACCGCAGTTTTCGAGCACCCACCTTGCTCCGACGCTCAAGAGCGCCAGTGAACGAAGCCGATTATGACACCCAACTCTGGCAAGTCCAAATAGATGTGGCACAGCCATCTGCACCATCGTTTGACCGACAGATCAGCCTCACCACAACTGCCTACTCAGCCGTCTGGTTGCTCACATCTGAGCGGGCGTCGACTTGCTCGGCCGGCTCACTCGAGATGCCTTAATGGAGCAACCGCCGTCCTTGCGACACGCAAAGTTGCGTCGGTGGCGACTAGACAGTGATCGAGGACGAATCGGCGGCAGCGACCGTGATCCTCACCTGCTGGCGCTGCGTTGCGCGGGGTGAGCGAACCTAATTTCAGCGGAGCGCCATTTGGGAAGTTACCGCGTAGGGGCGATGAATGCGCCGATCAGTCGATCAAACCCTCTTGGGGCTTCGTCCACGGGGCACGCGCCGTCCACGCCTTCGGACGCGGTAATCGGCCTAGACGAACATCAATCAAACAAGGAGCATCAGCGTCGACGGCTTTGTGCATCGCATGAGTAAGTTCGTCAGGTGAATCGACCCTGTATCCCTTCGCTCCATACGACTCGGCCAGCGCAACGAAGTCCGGATTCACGAAGTCAGCCTCGTAGGATCCGCCGAAATCTTGGTCCAAGTCACGGGCGACGTTACCGTACGCGCCGTCGTTGAACACGACCGTAACGACGTTGATTCCATACTTCACCGCGGTTGACAACTCGCCGCTCGCGTACATGAATCCCCCGTCGCCGACGATGCAGATACACGGCTTGTCGGGTTTGCCGACCTTCGCTCCGAGCGCCGTCGGGTATGCGTAGCCCAAGGTGCCCATGTAACCCGAGTCGATGTAAGACATGCGTCGTTTCGGCTCGAAATGCTGCCTAGCGTAGTAACCGAGTTGGGTCATCCCCCAAATCCCTACCGTTTCATCGGTATATCCATCTTCGATCGCAGTTAGCCATGGACTAGCCGCATCCTCGCTCCTGTCCTCAACCCGCGCCTTAACCAGGGCCTCTTTATCAAACTTCAAAGTTGCGGATTTCGCCTCAGTGTCGTAATCGAGATCTTTCAAACTCGAGATGAGTTTTCGCAGAGTCGCCTGGGCATCGCCCTGGAGTTTCATCCGGTTTGAATGCGGCCGACTGAGTATCGACTCGTCGGGGTCGATGTGGATGACCCGCGCACCCGTTCCCGCCGGGCTCCGAGGAGTGAATCGAGTACCGATCGCAACGATGACCTCGGCGCCGTCGATCATCTCTTTGATGGGACCCTCTGCCCCAACCCATGATCCGATGCTGTTGGGGTGATCGTAAGAGATGACCCCTTTGCCTCCTGAAGAGTTGACCACGGGAATACCTGTTAACTCAGTGAATTGCCGCAACTCATCGAACGCGTCCGATCTTGCGACTCCCCCACCAGCGAAAATCACCGCGGAATCGGCGTCGTTGATGGCGTTCGCCGCTTCTTCGATGAGGCTGTCATCGGGCGTGAATCGATCGCCCGGCGTGCTCTCAAGAAGCTCTACCTCTTCCCTCTCTACCATCCCCTCAGGAGGCATCTCGATGTAAGTCGGTCGCGGTCGCCCCGTCCTCATCTGTCTGAAGGCCTCGTTAACGGCCGGCGGCGCTTCGTGAGGTCTGTTAATCGCGGCTTGCCACTTCGTGATCGGCCTCACCAGCTCGATCTGATCGTCGATTTCGTGTAGCGCGTCGGTGCCCTGCCCAATTTGAGCCCGAGGCACCTGTCCTGTGATGAGCAGCACCGGCGACGAGCGGGAATATGCGGTGGCCAGACCTGAGGCCGCGTTGTAGATGCCGACGCCAGGTACCACAGTTGCCACACCGGGCTTCCCGCTGGCTCGAGCATAACCATCCGCCATGTGCGTCGTCGTGAACTCGTGGCGCGCGGTAATCATTCGAAGACCTGGTTCGTCCCTGAGCCCGGTTATCAACCCATACATCTGAACGCCGGGCAGTCCGAACACGACTTCGACTCCCTCGCGCACCAGCGACTTCGCCAGCGCCTCGCCACCAGATAGCTTCGCCACGTTACTCTCCCGATTCAATGATGTTTGCGCTCGATAACCGAAGACGGCACATTTGGCCATGCGGTTTCGAGTTCGTTTAGTTGCAGTGGATTATACGGGGATAGATTGGGAAACCCGAGTCAAACCAAGGATGGCAAGAGATAAGTCGGCACTTGCGAGGAATCGACGTCATCGAAATCTTCAGGGCCTTGCCAACGTGCGATCCCAGTACCCATCAACACAGTGTCGAAACCTGCGACGTTACCGCCGAGAATGTCGGTATGCAACTGGTCTCCGAAGAATACCGCTTTGGAATCGGACGGGAGTCTTCTTCTAATCTCATCGAACATCGGTGCATGAGGTTTACCGAGTTTGGCAAATGTTGTCCATTCTGATACGCCGAAGCCGCGTTGCAAAGCGGTCTCGATGAGTTCGGCAAGTCCTCCCGGACCAACAGAGTATCTCTGTTCGCCATCTGGGTAGAGGATGTCCGGATTCGGGACCGCCATGTGCAGCGGGTTACCTGCATCTAGTCGTCTGAACGCCAAGCTCAGAATGTCGGATAGACCCTGTTCCCAGTCGAAACCGTGAATACCAGCCAAAACTAAGGATGCCGCCGAGTCGTCCGTCGCCCCTAGCTGCACAGGTTCGCAACCGCCGACTTTTACGTACTCGATCGCCTCCCCGAAGCCTGTCGCAATGCATTTCGTGCCCTGGATCTGCCGAGCTTCGAAGAATCCCTTTAGCAGCGAACCAGAAGAGACGACCTGATGAGTTTCGATCTCAAACCCTTGGGATTGCATCAACTCCAGTCTGGTGTGCGGCAGACGAGATGCATCGTTAGTTGCGACCACCCAGGACTTTCCGGCGTCGTTCAGACGTTTGATGAGGTCCAGCGCTCCTGGGAGAGGGTCGATACCGTCGACCAACACTCCATAGGAGTCAAACCCGAAAGCATCATATCGGTCTAACAATTGGTCGACGGTCGTGAGTTGTGGCTTCATGTGTGTAGGTGGTTGGTAATCAAGATCCGTTTAGGTGCCAGATTTCATCATGTCAGAAAGTGGTTGCGGAAGTACTATCTCGTATTATTCTGCGTGTGATGCCTGAACCGAGTGGAACCGTCGCCGTCACAGGGGCCGCCGGTTTCGTCGGCAGCCACATCTGTCGCGCCTTGCTTTCCCAAGGCGCCGAAGTCCGAGCGATCAGTCGCACAGGTAGCGCACGATCCGTTCCGCCCGACATCGCAAACGACGTCGAAATCGCCGATGCAGATGTGCGTGACGTTAGCTCCCTCACCAGAGCGTTTCAGGGTTGCTCAACAGTTGTCAATTCGGCCGGACTGGTTGTCTTCGAAAAAGCGATGGCCGCCGCCGCGCAATCGGTGAACCACGGCGGCAGTCGCAATGTAGTGGAAGCGTGTCGAGATGTGGGTGTTAAGAAGCTGGTGCACATCAGCTCGATCCATGCATTTGGACCTTTGAAGAACCGAACTTTAGACGACTCCACGCCCCTTCACGTCGATTCGAGGTCCATCTACGCCTCCTCAAAAGCCGCTGGCCACCGGGACTTGCTCGCGATGGCCGCAGAGTACGGGATCGACGCATCAACCGTGTGCCCTTCTGGGGTCATCGGACCATTAGACGCTGCTCCTAGCATCGTGGGCGGGATGATTCTGGCGATCGCGGGACGCAAACTGCCCATGCTGATCAGAGAGGGATACTGGTGGTGTGATGTGAGAGACGTTGCTTCGGCGACCGCAGCGGCCGTGGGTGTTGGGGGCGAGAGCAGAGACTACATCCTAGGCGGGATCTACGCTACTTTGCCGGATCTGGCCGAAATGTGTTCGGATGCGTCGGGAAGAAAGGTAACCCGTGCTGCTGTGCCCCTGTGGCTTGCAGACGCCGGATTGCCACTGATCAAGTTGGCGGCGAAGTTGCGGAACGACGTGCCTCTCTTCTCGAGCGAGTCGATCGATCTCGTCAAGGACTGCCCCACTGACATCGACATCTCACTGGCGATGAGGGAACTCGGCTACTCGCCCCGCCCCTTGGCCGACACGATTGGCGACGCGTTGAGCTGGTCGATAGACAACGGCATGTTGGCGCAGTGAGTACCGAATCCAGCTTCTCTGCAGTAGTAGCGATTTGGGCTGCTTTGGCTCTACCCGCACTGGTGTTCGGGCTGCTGGAGTGGGATCCAGTGGGACGGAAGGGCGGCAAAGGCCTCGGTCCGCAGATCAACAGTCGAGCCGCTTGGACAGTGATAGAAACCCCTGCCCTCCTGGTATTCCCGCTCGTATATCTGTTAGGCGCAAATCTGCATCTGGTCGGAAACGTATTGGTTGGAGTTTGGATCGCCCACTATCTCCATCGCACAGTGATTTGGCCTCGGATCGTGGTCCGAAAGTCATCAACTGCATCGATGTCGCTTGTTCTGGCCGGAGGTTCGTTCAATGTTGTGAACGGATTGGTTTTGGGCTGGTTCATGGGTCACATCGCCAGCTACCCGAATGATTGGCTGACCGATCCTCGATTTGTTGCCGGTTTCATCTTGATGCTCGCGGGCGCCGGCATCAACATTTGGTCTGAATACTCCCTGTATTTTTTGAGATCGAGAGCCGGAGGAGGCTACATACTGCCTCGCGGAGGGCTCTTCGAGACGGTTTCTTGCCCCAATTTGCTCGGCGAGATCGTCGAGTGGTGCGGCTTCGCACTCATGAGTTGGTCGTTGCCAGGATTGGCATTTGCGCTCTGGACAATTGCAAATCTGACGCCGCGTGCGATCTGGAGACACGGTTGGTACCTTGCCCAATTCCCCGACTACCCCAAGAATCGGAAGGCTTTAATCCCTTACGTTCTTTGAACGGGAATATGAGCGAAATTAGTAGTATGAATCCCAGTTCACCCTTCCAAATATGAGCACCACAAGAAGATCACGAGACCGCCGTTCAAGCGGCAAACCGTATCAGCGGCTGTGGATCCTGCTCGGCGGCGGCGCGCTAGTCATCGTTATCGCGGTCGCGGCGATCATCTTCGCCACCAGGGGCGGAGACGGCGACGACCACGGTTACTCCGACATCGTGGTGGGCAGCAGCTCGCACGCGCTTGGCGTAGAGGATGCACCGATCACGTTTGTAGAGTTCTCGGACTTTCAATGACGCTTCTGCGTGGAATTCGCCCTCGGGACAGGGCGACGGATCGTCGATGAGTTCGTGAGTACCGGCTTGGTTCGGTTCGTTTATAGACCGTTCCCAGTCCTGGGCGAAGAGTCGATCAAAGCCGCCGAAGCCGCCGAGTGCGCCGCCGAGCAGGGCCTTTTTTGGGCTTTCCACGATGCCGTGTTCAGCTTCGCTCCCGTGGCACAGGTGGGTGGCTACTCCGACGGGAACCTCAAAGGGTACGCGCTCCAGATCGGAGTGGACAGAGTTCAGTTCGACGCCTGTTTCGACGAGCGGCGTTACAAGTCGCGCATCGAGGCTTCTCTCTCGGAGGGCAGAGACCTCGGTGTGAGAAGCACTCCCACCATCTTCATCAATGATCGACGGCTAGACGGGTTGAGAGACTACGCGGAGTATCGGCGCATCATCGAGGAGGAAGTCTCCAACTACGATGAGTGATCGGTTTGAGGCCGCCTCCCGCTGGAGCATCATTCTCCTCTCGGTGATCGGACTCGGCATATCCACTTATCTGACGATCACTTATCTGAACGATTCCGCCCCCGCCTGCGGATCATCAGGCGGTTGCGAAGCGGTGACCACAAGCAAATACGCAGTTTTCCTCGGCATGCCTGTAGCGATGATCGGCTTGTTTGGCTACAGCCTCCTCCTTCTCGGGAACCTGACGGCGGCCGCTCTTCAGGAGACGCCTAGGATCTTTGCAACTGGCCTTTTGCTGATTGCTGTCTTAGGCGAACTCTTTTCGATCTACCTCGTATCGGTGCAAGTGTTCCAGATCGGAGGCTTCTGCCTATACTGCTTCGGATCGGCGACCGTAATGACGTTGATATTGATGCTTACGTATCTCGTCGTTCGGAGCGAGAACTCCTTCATCCGTTCGAACTGAGCAAACCGCCCGTTCGGGGCGAGCAAACCGCCCGTTCGGGGCGAGCCGACCACTCGTTCGAGCTGAGCCAGCCGCACGTTCGTGGTGAGCCTACCGCCCATTCGTGGTGAGCCAGCCGCCCGTTCGTGGTGAGCCAGCCGCCCGTTCGTGGTGAGCCAGCCGCCCGTTCGTGGTGAGCCAGCCGCCCGTTCGTGGTGAGCCAGCCGCCCGTTCGTGGTGAGCCAGCCGCCCGTTCGCGGTGAGCTTGTCGAACCACAATCACGTAAGCCGCCACCCATCGTGGAGCATCCTCGTCCTCCGCCTTGCTCAAGACGAGCGGACTGCCCTTGTCGATATTTGCCCAGTCACTGCCCTCACTCCAATAGGACGTCCGGACTCCGATGCGTCAATGCGGTGAGATGTCGCATTCGGAAGAGAGCGTATAGAGCATGTCCTCGACTGGACCGGGGATGACGGCGTGGTTCGATGCGATCTACACCGAACCAGGGCAACCGTGAGTACGTACGCTCGACGGTCCGCCCTTCCCCAGATCCTTCGACAAGCTCAGGATGACGGGGGTGTCTACTTCACCAACAATGCACGAGGGTGTAGATTCACACCAGCTACATCTCTACGCCCAATCCAACCGACTACCCGGAGCCAACAATGCCCAACCTAGATGAAAACCTCGCCTTCGCTCCTGCAACCGAGCTGAAAGAACTGATCGCCGACAAGCAGATCACGTCCACAGAACTCACCGAGTTGTATCTATCTCGCATCGAAAATCTGGACGACCAGCTCAACTCCTTCTTGACTCTGACGCCCGAGATAGCACTCGAGCAAGCTGCGAAGGCCGATGAAGCAACCGCCAGAGGCGAAAGTCTAGGTCCGCTCCACGGTTTACCGATCTCTATAAAGGACCTCCAGATGACGAAGGGGGTCAAGACGACCGGGGGTTCGTTAGCGTATAAGGATCGAATTCCTGATGCCAACGCCGCATGCGTCGACCGAGTGCTGAACGCCGGCGCGGTGATGCTCGGCAAGACCAACACTCCCGAATTCGGGCAACTCGGCGCCTGCGAAAACCGTCTAGGTGAACCTTGCCGCAATCCGTGGAATCCAGAGCGAACTTCCGGCGGCTCGAGCGGCGGCGCGGGCGCATCCATCGCTGCCGGGCTTTGTGCACTTGCGACAGGAGGCGACGGCGGAGGTTCCATCCGCATACCGGCCAGCTTCAACGGCATCTACGGAATCAAGGCGACGCAGGGACGAGTGTCTAGCTATACAGGTGTCGACGCTCCGCCAACGGTGAATCTCACTAGCCAGCAAGGCCCGTTGACCCGCACCGTTGCTGACACTGCCCTCCTGCTGCAAGTGATGGCTGGTTACGATCCGCGAGATGTGGGTTCGATGCGTGCGCCGGTGCCGGATTTCATGTCGGCCGTCGGGCGCGACATCGAAGGATTGAAGATCGGCTGGACCCTCGACTACGGCTACACTCCGGTCGACGCTGAAGTAGCCGAATCCGCGGCTGCAGGCGCACAGGTGTTCAAAGAGCTGGGATGCGAAGTAGGCGAGTCAGACCTCGCGTTGGATACTCCGTTCGACACGTGGATGGTCTTCTTCGGTACCAGTGCTTATGCCACTAACGGCCACCTGTTGGACGATCCCGAAGATCCGCTCAGCTGGTACGCAAGGTGGACCACCGAGCAGGGAGCAAAGTTGACAGCAGTCGACTACGTCCGAGCACTGGGAGATCGCGATCGCATGATCCAGCAGTTCTGGGATCAGTTCGACAAATTCGATCTTTTGCTCTCGCCCACCATGGCCGTGACGGCGTTTCCGACCGACAAGTACCCGGAAGAGATCGGGGGAGAGAAGCCGTACCCGAACCCGGCTTGGGGTTTCGTTCCGCACACCCATCCCATCAACACAATCGGTTTCACCGCCGCCAGCATCCCTTGCGGATTCGATTCGGACGGGATGCCGGTCGGACTTCACATCATAGGTAAGCCAGGCGATGAAGAGACCGTGCTCGCGGCATCGGCAGCCTTCGAAAAAGCCCGACCATGGGCGCATATGCGACCGATGGTGTCTTGAGTAGATGAAGCTTGGCCACTTTTGACGGATGAAACGGAGGACACTATGGGAGAACTAGGCTCTGCGGCGACGAGCGTCGCTGAATTACTGAACCAACGAGGCGAGACGATCAGCGTATCGGAGTCTTCAGGCGGCGGACTGATCTCGGCGTGCCTTTTGGCGGTCCCAGGCGCATCTGCCTACTTTGTGGGAGGAGCGGTTACTTACACTCGGACCTCGCACAGCGCGTTCCTGCGGGTACCTGATGAGGCTTTGGAAGGGATCAGGTCGAGTACCGAAGAGTATGCCCAATTGAACGCACGCGCGGCACGCGAGGTTTTGGGCACTACTTGGGGATTGGCCGAGACCGGTGCCAGCGGCCCCACCGGTAATCGCTATGGCGACTCCGCAGGTCACACATGCATCGCAGTTTCGGGTCCTGTCGAGCGGGTAATTACGTTGGAGACCGGTGATGACGATCGCGAGGCGAACATGTGGGTATTCACGCGCCGCGCGTTCGAACTGCTCGAGGAGTGTCTAAAGGAAGCATAGTTCGCCGCGTCATCCATACCCATCCGTAGGACGGGCACCCCCTCACCTACTCAGGACCTTTGCAAAACCCAAGACACGTCTGCAGGCCCTACCCTCTCCCCTCGGTGAGACATTTGCAAAAACTCGTCATCCTGAGCCTGTCGAAAGATCTGGGGTGGGGCAGGCTGCCGGATTCACGGATCCGAACTGAAGTCAAGACCTGTTAATCGCTCTTGGCCGACTGGATTGCGGACTCCGCTGCAACGACGAGACTTTTGCAAAGGTCTCTTGCGTGGGAGAGGGTTAAGGAGAGCGGGATCGACAAAGACTCCGATCCGGAACCGGAACAATCGCGAGAATTGACACTCGGCGCCTCAATCCCACCCGCCTACCCTTACCTAAACTGCTTCGGCCTCTCGTTGCCCTGAGCCAAGCTAGCTACCTCCGCGATGCGTCGCTCACGAGTCGCCGGTCTCTTAACGGTGGCGATCCATTCGAGGATACCTCGCTTCACCCGGCGTGGAAACGCATCGAAGTTTCGCTCCGAATCGGGGTGGGCGTCGAACGCCTCTGCGAGATCCGCCGGCACCTCTAGGTTCTCCACTGCGGCGAGCGCTGTCCACATTCCATCGCGCTTCGCAATCTCCACCTGGGCCAGACCCGGCGGCATCATCAATCCGGCGTCGATCAGCCTTGCGACTCGATCCTTGTTAGATCTCGACCACTTCGAGCCCTTCCTACGAGGCGCAAACCAAAGCATCGTGCGTTCTTCGTCGAGGGTCTTCGACTGGCTATCGACCCATCCAAAGCAGATAGCCTCTTCGACCGATTCGTTGTAACCGACAGTCGGTTTACCGCTCGATTTCTTGTATGTGACGAGCCACAGGCCCTCATCACGCGAGTGATGCTCGGAAAGCCATGCGCGCCACTCTGCACGGTTTGCACATTGGATCGAGTTTTCGGGTGGCTGCGTCGTCACTCTTCTAGGTTAGGGGGCAAAAAGGTCAGTTCGGTATGTGAGGTGGCCGAACATGCTCGATGAGAGGGTACCTCAACACTCGCAGGAAACTCTGCATACCCGGCAATAGTCTGGCTCGACTGGACTTCGTGACTTCGCTGTGTTCGGTTAACCGAAGAGCACGAGCGCCCACACGATGGGCACTGTGATCAACGAGATGAACACAGCGGCGGAACTGACATCTTTCGCCATGCCCGAAAGATCATGAAACTCGGTTCCCACACGATCGACCGTCGTCTCGATCGCGGAGTTCAAGAGCTCGACGATCAGCACGAGAAGCAAGACACCGATCATCAGCGCGCGTTCGACGCCGGTCTCTCCGAGCCAAATCGCAAACGGAGTGAGGATCAATCCCAGAATCAGCTCCTGCCGGAACGCAACTTCGGTCTTTAGCGCGATCCGAAGTCCGGCCATCGAGTTTCTCCACGCACGGGAAACGCGGGAGAAGCTTAGTGTGCGGTCTGACATGGGGTGTCGCTTGGGGGGGTGTAATCACATTTTGGCACTAACTCGTGCAACGGGAGTTTTGGTCAAGGCACTCTGATGCGGAACAACCGCTCCTCGCTTGGTACAGGGAGGCAGAGAAGGAAGACTGGGCATCGCCCACTCAGTTGAAGACGAGGTACCCAAGCGCCAGCATCGTTGGTGGGAATCGAGTGGTCTTCAACATTAAAGGCAACAACTACAGATTGGTCGTTTGGATTAACTATCCCAAACGCATCATGTACATCAAATTCGTAGGCACTCATTCCGAATACGACCGGATAAACGCAGAGGAGATTTAACGATGGTTACGATCAAGCCGATTCGCAACGATGACGACGTTGATAAGGCCCTAACGCGGATCGACGAAATCTTTGAAGCCGTGGAGGGTACGCCGGAGAGCGATGAACTCGACATCCTCGCCGATCTCGTCGAGTTGTACGAGTCTCGAACCGTCGAAATGGGATATCCAACTCCCGTCGCCGCTATCGAGTTCCGTATGGAACAGGCGGATTTAAAGCCGCGCGACCTCATACCGTTCATCGGCAGCCGCTCCAAGGTGTCTGAGGTTTTGTCTGGAAAGCGTGCCATAACCATGTCCATGGCCCGAGCACTGCACGCGCACCTAGGAATACCCGCAGATGTGCTCCTCCAAGAACCAGGCGCGACCTTCGACTCGACGATTGACGAGATCGAGGCGAGTCGGTTTCCTCTTAAACAGATGGCTAAAGCAGGATGGATTCCTGACGTCCCAGATCTGTTGGATCACGCCGAAGAGTTGATCACCGACCTAATCAAGCGCGCCGGGGGGCCCAAAGCCGCAGGCGCCGCCCTGTATCGGAAGAACAATCACCGACGCATCAATGCCAAGACCGACGAGTACGCTCTTAGAGCTTGGTGCTGGCAGGTGATGGCCCTAGTGATGCAGCGTCCGCCCGATGTCGGCTATGAACAGGGCACCGTCACCCAGGGATTTCTCCGGGAACTCGCACAACTCAGCACGTCAGAAGACGGTCCCATGCGTGCTCAGGATTTCCTTCAAAAACATGGCATCGGATTGGTAACCCTACGCCACCTCCGCAACACACATCTGGATGGCGCGGCCATTCGGCTTGCCAACGGCAGGCCAGTGATCGGACTTACGCTGCGCTACGACCGAATAGACAACTTTTGGTTCACTCTTCTCCACGAATTGGCCCACGTCGGTTTGCACTTGGACTCCGACGAAGAAGACGTCGCCTTCGTCGATGACCACTCCCTCAGGGGCATCGAAGCCACGGGAGGTGAATCAAAGGAGGAACGGGCAGATCAGTGGGCGGAAGATGCTCTCATACCATCGGCAATTTGGGAGGATAGTGAGGTCCGGGATCACGCCACCGCGATGTCGGTCATCGATCTCGCATGGGAAGCGAAGGTTCACCCCGCGATCGTCGCCGGCCGGGTCCGCCACGAGGAGGGCAACTATCGCCTACTGTCGCAATTCGTGGGCACGGGCGAGGTTCGCAAGCAGTTTGAGTAGGGCCGCAATCCTAGCCCCGTCACTAACCACGCCCGATGCATCGGAGTGCTTAGTCAGTCCATGAGCGAGGATCGTGTCGCTTGAGGATTGCATTGAGTTACAACAAGGTCGACGGATCCAGAGCCAGCTAGTCGACCGTGTCCAAAATATAGTCTATAGTAGACTAGATTGCGAATTTAAAAGGAAGTGAGCTGTGATTAGTTCCAAATCCCAACGCATATGGACCGTGTCTGAAGCAAAGGCCAGGTTGTCTGAGATACTTCGACTCGCTGAAACTCAAGGCCCGCAACAAATTGGCAAACGCCGGCCATTCGTAGTCGTGCCCGCCGATGAGTGGTACGAAAAATCACCACCACGTCAACCGCTTGGCAAGTGGCTAGTTGAAAACATGCCTCGCGGGATTGAACTTGAACTCCCGAGTCGGCGTGAAGAAGAGCGAGAGATTCCATTTATTGACGGCGTGGGTTGATGAATGGCGTTTCTCCTTGACACCAACGTAGTTTCAGAAACCATCAAACCCATTCCAGAACCCCGAGTCGTCGCGTTTTTGAACGAGCAGGAGGACTTATGGTCGTCAGTCGTTGTTCTACACGAACTGGAATATGGGTTGAGACTATTGCCACATGGTCATCAACGGGAAAGCTTGGAGGTCGCTTTATCGGCGTTCGTCGACGGCTTCGCGGATCGCGTACTACCGATTGATGGACCCGAAGCCCTGCAAGCGGCCACGTTCAGGGTACAGACACGGTCGCAAGGGCGCGCGTTGCATCTTGCAGATGCCCTGATCGCAGGAACCGCGAAGGTGCACGGCTTGGCAATCGCCACCCGTAATGTCAGAGACTTCGTCGGGCTTGACGTTGACGTCATCAACCCGTGGGTTGATGCCTGAAGACTTCGACCTCGCGCGTCGCACGTAACCCCAAAAACCCTACGCTCCCTTAGACATCAAGCGGTATCCTCGTCAAACGTGCTCACATTGGACGGCATGCATGTGGCGTGCGCGGTTGATGCAGACCACGGGAGTAAAAAATGGGAGAACTAATCGCCGACACCATCGAGGACTCGCACGCCATCGCTGCGCACTTCCCTATCGCCCTGCTAGTAGTTAGCGCGTTTTTGACCGTTGTGGGCCGATTCTCGACGAAAGCCGATCTTCAATTGACAACGTGGGTTCTTCTGTTGCTTGGCACTATCGGCTCGGTCGTCGCGTCCCTCACCGGTATCATCTCCCACTTCCCATATGAAGAGTCAGATCTTCACGGTGTGATCGAGACTCATCAGAATTGGAGTTTCGTGGTGACCGCTTTCTTCATCGCTCTCACAGTATGGCGATGGATTTCGATGAGAAAAGGCGGCGACGCCGGCGAGTCGTACGTCTATCTGGCTCTTGTCTTAGCTGGGATTGTCGGATTGACTCTCTCCGGCATAACGGGCGGGGACTTGGTCTACGACTACGGGATTAATGTAAGAGGAGTTAACCCTCTACTTGAACAGTGATCCCGAAGCCACTCTCAAACAGGGGTCTGGGTGGGCGCTCCAGGTGACGAATGGTTGACTGGATGTGGGAAGTTCGATGTCAAGCACCTGACCAGGGGCTAGGTCCGTCGGGGTTGTCGGACCGAGTTCCGTGCCGTTTGAAAGGTGGACCTCGACACGGACACGGCTCAAGGTAGCACCGGTGGTGTTCTCGACGGTGCCGACAAACGCGTTGGCTGTTGAATCGTACGTCAACTTCAGTCGAGCGCCTGCTCGAACTTCGTCGTAGGACTCGCTCAGCGTGAATTGAGTGCCGGACTCTTCATCACCTTCGCCTGACTCTGAACCCTCATTGTGCTCGCCCGATTCCGATTCGCCGCCGTGCTCGCCTGACTCTGAGCTTTCTCGGTTTTCGCCAGACTCCGCGCGGCTGCCGTGTTCGCCAGACTCAGATTCGCTGCTTTCGCAACCTATCGCGGCAAGCATCAATACCAAGGTGGCCAACGTAATCAGGATCGTGCCAGCCGTCATCTTCTTCATGTGTCTTCTAGTTTCCATGTCTTTTCGAGCGCCTGTCAACCAAATCAACTATGGCGACGATGTCCCAAGAAAGTGTGAAGGTAGTTCGGAGTGAAGCACACAAAGGTTAATAGCGTCACGCTACAAGGCGCAATGAACCGATCTGACTCTTCAACAGAAGATCCCGTTAAGCCTAGGATTCGCTGCGCTCCAGTAGAGAGTACTGGTTCTTCGACACCGACTACCCAGGCATCTCACTGCTCGCCAACCCGACCCGGTTGCCCTCAGGGTCGGAAAATAACGCGAAAGTGACCATTCCAGGGATGGTGGTCACCGGCATAACGACCTCACCGCCGCGTTCAACCGCCTTCGCGAGCTTTGCTTCGATGTCCTCCACCTCGACGTAAAAGGTGACGAGGTTCGGACCACCGTTCGTGTCTCCGATGCCGCCGTTTATACCCGTCCCGGTTTGAGTGTCGACTAAGCCATAACCCATCGGATTAGACGTGTCGACGTTCCACTCAAACAGGTCTGCGTAAAACTTTTGGAGCGCATTGGAGCCGCTCGACTGGATCTCGAAATGTACTACTGGATTGGGCATGATTTTCTCCTTGTATCCTTGAGTGCCGAAAAGTGTAAGGCCAACCTGTTCCGAACGCCAAGTGGAACTGTGCAATAAGCACCTGAAGGCGTTGCTGGCTATGTGTCAACATGGAGTGGCGAACCCTTCAAGGATTCAAGGGTCCCTAGGGACACTCGATCGTTAGGGTAGTTACGTAACGGTAACGCGTAAGCCAACAATGTCTAAACGGTACGAAATGCCAATCAGTAGGGAACTGGCCGAAGAGCTGTTCGCTTTCTGGGAGGAGATTTTCGGGCCTGAGGACCCGGACATCCCGATCGGCGTGTTCCTCGGCGACGAGGCCGAACACAACCGACACCTCGCTTACATCGAGCGTGACGGCGAAATCCTCGCGGGAACCTGCGGGATGATGATCGCGCGGGCCGTCCCCAGGTTGGCGGGAATCGGTGAAGTCGGCACTCGACCCGAGTATAGAGGTCGCGGCATCGCCAACCGCCTATGTAGTCAGGCCCTGGACGAATTCGTCGCGCAGGGTGGAGAGGCAGTTTTTCTTGGAACTGAAAATCCTGCCGCGGCCCGGATCTATCAGCGTCTCGGCTGGCGCAACGTTGACGGCTCAACCGTCTGGGTCAACGTCACTTCCGGCGCCTCTCCTGAAGAGTTCCTGGCAAGCTATTTCAGCGACTCCTCGCCCGTGAACATCGTCGCTGGGGACGCGTCGCTTAGGGTGCCGATGATCCCGCTCCTACTCGCACCACACGACTGGCAAGTTCTCGACGGCAACCTGCCGACACCGATGATTTCTACGCGTTACGCTACCCAGAACTCCTGCATGGGGTTGTGCCGAAAGTACTACTATCTTGTCAAGCGTGACGACGCCGAGTGGTTCGCGGCCAAGACGAGTGATGGCCGAGTAGTGGGCATATCCACTGCGTGGATCGACGGAGACAATGTTTGCCATGTCGATGGCTTCGTACATGCACGCTTTGGCGACTCTTACAACGCATTGATCACTGCTGCGATGGCGTGGGGCAACCTTCGAGATGCTGATCGGTTTGTCGCTAGATTGTCGGTTGAGGACGAAGCGAAGCGGTCGGAATTCGAGTCGCTTGGGTTCCGGATTGGCGAGATGGATGGGACTTATAGTGTCGGCGATCGGGAGGTCGACGCATTGGCGATGTCTCTCTGATTCCCGCGTTTTTCAGGCGGCGTCAGGCTATGGTTGGGAAGTGAAATGACCCTTCGGCGCTTCAGTTGAAATTTGACCTCGGCCACGTGTTGAATCCCATCATGTGACTAAGGACTTGACGCGGACCAATCCAACCATCGATGAGAATCTATCCGCATGACTATCCCTTACACTGAACCAGCTTTTTCACCATCGCTATTCCATAAGAAACTCATGGATTCGACCCAACCCTCAATGTCCTATGTCGGCGGCAACGTGGAGGAATGGCAAGCCAATCTGCGTGACAAAGTCCGTTCCCTTGTTGGTATGCCGTCTGGCGACAGAATCGCGCTTAACCCACACACGATATGGAAGCGAGAACACTCTTACGGCTCTATCGAAAAGATCGTGTTTCAGAGTGAGCCGGGTTCGGATGTGATGGCGTTCCTATGCCTTCCCGAGCGTTCCGAACCCCATTTCCCCTTCTTCATCTGCGTTCAAGGTCACACAACCGGCGCGCACTTCTCAATCGGAGTAGACCTCGACGACAACCGCATCCAGATAGATGTCCCTGGCGACCGAGACTTTGGGCTCCAGTGCATGCAGCGAGGAATCGCTGCCCTCTGCATTGAGCAACGCTCTTTCGGCGAACGCCGCGAGCAGGTCCAAGAGCAAGTTTCCGAGCATGGGTGTCACGATGCTGCGATGCATGCTTTGATGCTCGGTCGGACGCTGATCGGAGAGCGGGTGTTCGACGTCGATCGCGGCCTCGATTACCTGGCGACACGAGACGACGTCGACTGGTCACGCATCGGAATCATGGGCAACTCTGGCGGGGGCACGATCAGCCTCTTTTCCGCGGCTCTCCTTCCACGCATCAAGTTCGCTATGCCCTCTTGCTACTTCAACACCTTTCGTGATTCCCTGATGTCGATCTATCACTGCGCGGACAACTACGTCCCCGGGCTGCTCCGATATGCCGAGATGGCCGATGTGATGGGGCTATTCGCACCGCGGCCGGTGGTTTTGGTCTCTGGTGCGGAGGACCCGATATTCCCGATCGATGCCGCACGGCGCGCCTTCTCAGATCTGCAAAAGGTCTACGAGGCGGCGGGCGCCGCCGATCGCTGTCACTTGGTGGTGGGCGAGGGCGGCCACCGGTTCTACGCTGACGATGCCTGGCCGGTGATGCTCCAAGAACTTCAAACAAGCTAAGAAGCTCTAACCGTCGGCTCCCTTTCAACCCTCTCAACTCGAAGACGGAGGGCAAAACTCCTTGTGACGGCCGGCATTGCCAACGCGCTAAAGTTGTGCGATGGATCAACGTCGAGAGGAAGTTACAACGCGTAGTCGCGATGTTATGCCATGGACTTCGAGGGTGTTCGAGGCGTTTTCGTATCCCGGTTATGGCGCCCTTTGGCTGAGTTCGAACTTCATCGCTCTCGGAATGTGGGCGGAGAGGCTCGCGGTCGGCTGGCTGGTACTGGTGCAGACCGAATCAGTTCTGCTTTCTGCCGCCACGTTCGCAGCACGCAGCGCGCCCAGCATCATCGTTGCGCCATTGGGCGGCGCGGTGGCCGACAGATTCCCTCGGAAAACGTTATTGCCCATCACTGCCTTGATCAGGGCGGCCGCGATCATAATCATGGCCTTTGTGGCGATGAATGGGTTTTCTAACCCCTGGCCGATCTTCGTGTTGATAGCGGTCGGCGGTGTCGTTTCTTCGTTCGACATGCCGGCAAAGCAAGGATTAATCACAGACATTGTGCCCCGCGCGGCACGCATGAATGCCATCTCGGTTCATTCTGTCGGAGTCCGATCGATAGGCGCGGGCGGCGCGCTCGCTAGCGGCGTGATAGCTGAATTGATGGGAATTCCAGCAGCGTTGTTCGTCGCCGGGGCTTCGGTTCTGCTCGGAGGCTTCATCGTGCTGTTCGTGCCGACCATCCGAATCGCAGTGCCAGACGTTCAAGAGCCCGTCACCAGGATCTTCCGCGATGCAATATCAGGTCTTCGAACCATGGTTCAGATGCCGACTGTATCGATGCTTCTTTTGATGGCTGTGGTAGTTGAGATCTTCGGATTCGCCTATGAAGCTGTGATGCCCGCTATGGCGAGAGACGAATTGCTCGTCACAGAGTCTGGTCTGGGAACGTTGAGATTCGCCACTGGAATTGGCGCAGTTGTCGGCGCTGTGGGTTTGGCCCTACTCGGCGACTTCAGGCGTAAAGGTCCGCTCATGCTCGCCATCACCATGGGCTACGGGCTCGGTCTCTTCGGCGTGGCGGTCAGTTCCAGTTTCGTGATGGCATTATTGCTTGTATCTCTGGTCGGCGCCATGGCCGCCACTTTCGATGCCATGCAGTGGACTCTCCTCCAGGCCAACGTGCCCGACAGCATGAGAGGCCGAGCGATTGGCGGTTGGATATTCGCGATCGGTTTCGGTTGGCTCGGTCACATCGCGATGGGCGTGGTCGGAGAAGCGGTCGGTGTGAGATGGGCGATCGGCGGCGCCGGGTTGGTGGTCATCGCCACAAGCTTGTTAGTGCTGGTCGCGTCGCAGAGGATAAGACGGTTGTGAGGTGTGGAACCGCAATTGCAGCTCTATTGAGGCGAGGTTGGCTACAATCGTTGCCACCGGATTTAATGTCCAATCGCTCAACAATCGAAAGAACAAACAATGAAACTTGCATGCGAAGGCTGTACCTGGGTCACCGAGGCGGAGACCGCCGACGAACTATACGACGCGATGATGGCGCATGGCGACGATGCGCACTCGAACCATTTCGATGGCAAGAGCTCTGACGAGATCGCGGCCATGAAGAAGATGATGGATGCACACGTTCGCCAGATGATCATCGACCAGAACTGACCATTCGAATTGACTCAATCCGCGCCCGAATATCGTTCGCGACGCTCAATGACATTATCAGCTGACAGTGCTTCGTCCTTTGGCCCACTACCCTGATTCGGATCACTCGTGGAGACTGTTTCGAGAGCCTTCGAAGCATACGGCTCCGACAATTAGAAGATGCCCTTGCCTCGTCCGTGGTTTAGCTTGTTGAGGATACGCAAGATAAGCATCGTGGCACGATCCGTATACGTCGCCGTTCTCCCAAGTCTGACAGCTACTGTGGTGCTGGCGTGCGAATCCGGTGGCATCTCTGACGACTTGGTGCCCGACGATTCAAATTCAATCTCATCTCCCCCGGCGACTACAGCAGAGCCAGCTGTTGCGACTCCAACCAGCTCGGAGCGGGCATCCACGCTAAAAGAACTCGAAGTCAAACTCGATGCCCGCAACAATGTAATGTTCGTGGGAAACTTTTGCCTGCCTTTTGATCCCGCTATCGACGGAGCGGCGAAAGGACGAAAGTTGTACAGCTTGCCCCTCGTCACCGAGATTCACGCAGGGTTGACCAGGGTGGCTTCCGGAACACCAGCATTTGTGGAAAATGATTTGGCGGCATCTTACACCATCGACGAAGATGCTTCGAAATACCGGTTCACACTCCGCAAGGATCTGAAATTCAGCGATGGGACTCCGATATCGGCGTCAGACGTGAAGTGGTCTTGGGAACGCGCGTTGAGGCTCTCAACTTCTTGGGGCAGGGCGCGGTCTGTACTCGGTGAAATCGCGGGAGCCGATCGCGTCATCGCCGAAGCCGAATGGATACGTGAGAGGGAACGAGCAGCCAGGGAGGTAAATCCATTAGATAGGTCAAAGATCCGACCGATCGAGGTCCTCGCGGGAATCAACATCATCGATGACTTGACATTTGATGTGGAGTTGGTGAACCCGAACCCCGAGTTCCATGAGACGATTTCAGACCCGGTCGCGTATGTGTTGAAAGAAAGTAACGTGCGTGAGTGGCCGGTAACTTGGACCAACGACGTCTTTCCGAACGTGATTTTCGTAGATCTCACATTGCTCGCTGCTGGACAATCTATCGCTCCTCACGAACTGCCTGTCGGTGCCGGGCCGTTCAAACTCGTTTATTCCGCACCGAATGAGTACCCCGAAAAGTGTGCGGTTGCTCGCAACGAACACTATTGGGACAGAGCTTCGCACCTCGACGGCGTGATGTTCGTTTCTCCAGGCGCGATAGTTGGCCAAACTGAGCAGCAAATGTTTGTAAACGGCGACATCGACTACGTTCTGCTTCTGCCCGACAATGGCGGCACAGCACTCACTTCTTCTGCGACGACCTTAAAGACCCAACGTCCCCCTTCCTCGAGGTTCTTGGCACTAAACCCGAATCACCAACCGTTCGACGACGTGCGCATCAGACGCGCCCTGCTATCGTCCAATGACCTCGACGAAGTTTACGCGCCGATCGAGGTGCGGTGGGAAAACACGATCGTCCCACACCGCCTTGTCCCGGAATACCAACACTGTGAGAGAGGTCAATACCTGAGCCCCTCGCACCGTGAAGTTGCAAAATCCTCAGAATATTACGAGGATCTGAGCGACTATACAGGTGAGTTTTGGTATATCGGACGAGACCATCTGACGGATCGTGCTCAGACCTTGTTTGATCAATGGTTTCGGTCGGTGGGATTCCGCGCTGAAATCCGGGACCTCGACGCAGGCAATCACGAAGAAGATCTGATGAGGGACGGCGATGTGCAAATCAGGTTGATGGAAGTTTCACCCGACAAACCTTCGGTGTCGACATTTTTCCAGTCGCTGATCGGTGTATTCGGCGGTGAGGCCCCTCATCAGGAGTGGGCCACCGTTGAGAAGATGATTTTCGACGCGCGACAGGAAAGCGATAAAGCGACTCAGTTCCGAAAGTTTCGCGAAATAGAATGTCACCTCTACGATCGCGCACTGGTCTTGCCGATGGTCGTCGATTGGGTTGACTTCGAGATAAACGTGCAACCTTGGGTTCACGATTTCGCTCTCCCGAGGTTTAACCATTCGGTTTTCAAAGATGTCTGGCTCGATGAAACCGCGCCGACTCGGGAGTTGCCTTAGTTCTTAGCAGGACTGTTCGCAACCGACCCGACATGTCAGACAGGACGATCCTTCGACAAGCTCAGGACGAACGGTCAATTGACCAGTCGTTGTGAACCAACCACCGTTTGACTCTGCTCCATATCATCGGTGATTGGGTGCCGCCGTTCATGTTGGTACCGTCACGTACGTGCTGGCACCGCCCCGTTCGCGGTGACCATTGATTACCTGTTCGTGGTGACCACTGATTACCCGTTCGTGGTGACCGTTGATTACCCGTTCGTGGTGACCACTGATTACCCGTTCATGGCGGTCACTGTCTCCCCGTTCGTGGTGAGCCTGTCGAACCACCATCCGATCCATCACCTCGCGGCGACTAGCCCTTCGACTAGCTCAGGACGAACGGGTTGCGTTCAAATCACAACGCCCTGCCGCTCTGTTAGGACGAAAGAAGTGCAGGCAAAGAGCATGGCGAGTATGATCGGTGGCGTAGCGGGGATAATTGCTCAATCAATCACAAATTCGAAAGAGCCCGAGAAGGGGCGTCGCTATCGTGAATACGCCAACCCAAATCGATCCGATCAGGTTCGAGGTAATACGAAACGCACTCGTCGAGGCGACGGAGGAGATGGCTTCGGCTCTGCGTCGCAGCGCATACTCGACCAACATCAAGACTCGACACGACTTCTCATGCGCAATATTCGACATGAATATGCGAACCGTCGCGCAGTCCTTCAGCCAGCCGAATCACCTCGGATCACTCGTCGAGACTGTGCCGAGAGCCCTCGAAGCATACGGCCCCGACAATCTGAATGACGGCGATGGCATTCTCGTGAACTTTCCTTACACCGGCGGCGTTCACCTCAACGACATCACCCTGATTTCACCGGTCTACTACGATGGCGAGGCAGTCGGCTACGTTGCGAGCTTGGCGCATCACGTCGACGTGGGAGGCGGTGCACCTGCGAGCATCGGCGCCTTCCGGGAGATCTATCAGGAAGGCATCATCATTCCGCCTGTGAAGCTGTTGCAGCAAGGCGAAATCAACCGAGATGTCTTCGATCTCGTACTGGCGCAGGTTAGAGCGAAACGTGAGACGGCCGGGGACTTCCGCGCTCAGATCGCTTCCAACAATACCGGCATACGTCGTTACACAGCATTGCTCGACCGTCTAGGGCCAGAGACGGTTCAGCGATACATCGACGAGTTGATCGAGTACACCGACCGACGCACCAAGTCTGAGTTGGCGAAGCTGCCCAAGGGCGACTTTTCGAGCGAGGGGTACATGGACAGCGACGGTTACACAGACGAACCGGTGCTGCTGAAGGCCAGAATCATCATTGACGACGAAGGTGTGAAGTTCGACTTCTCGGGAACCGACGAGCAACGCCCTGCACCGGTCAACTCTACCTACGCACAGACTCACTCCGGCGTCGCTTTCGTCCTCAAAAGCCTCATCGATCCCGACGTGCCCGTTAACGCCGGCTTCTATCGAAACGTTCACATGGTTGCTCCGGAGGGAACCGTAGTCAATGCGACCGCGCCATTCCCGGTCGTGGGTGGCTGGGAGACCCAGATCCGGCTCACCGACATCATCTTCAAGGCCCTGTCTAGTGGCATTCCGGAGAGAGTGCCTGCGGGAACGGAGGCGATGATCTGCCACTCCGGTTTCGGCGGCGACGACCCCTATCGGAACGAGACCTACTGCTTTCTCGAAACTATCGCCGGGGGCTTCGGAGGTCGAGCCGCGAGCGACGGCCCAGATGCGGTTCAACCCCACGGCAAGAACACCGCAAACGCTCCGATCGAAGAGACCGAACTCAACTACCCGGTCCGCATAATCCGATACGAACTCGTGGAGGACTCTGAAGGCCCGGGGAGGCACAGAGGCGGTTTGGGACTGCGCAGAGACTACCAGTTCCCCGACCACGCGGCGTCCTTCACGATACTTGCCGACCGTGAACGTTGGGGACCCCACGGACTCTTTGGCGGCCATCCGGGAGAAAGAGCGCACTACGTTTTGAACCCCGATACCGACGACGCGACCGAGTTGGGCTCGAAGGTCACCGTCCAGCTCAAGGAAGATGACGTAGTTAGTTATCGCACCTGCGGAGGAGGTGGCTACGGCCCTCCCGAAGAGCGTGATCCGCAAGACGTGCTTCGGGATGTTCGGTACGGCAAGGTGAATCTCGAGAGGGCACGTGAAATTTATCGCGTCGCCATCGACCCTGTGTCGTGGACGGTTGATGCGAAGGCGACGGCTGAGCTCCGATCTGTCGGGCCGGAAGAGTAGGAACGCGAGCAGTGACCGACTCGTATCGTCTAGGAGTAGATGTAGGCGGCACGTTTACTGACGCCATCTTGCTCAACGAGTCTACCGGTGAGATTCGAACGGGAAAGGTGCCTTCAACTCCTGCCGATCCTTCACAGGGATTCCTCGAGGTGGTCCAGCGCATGCTCGATCAGGACGAAGTGGCGCCAGAAACGGTGCAGTACCTCGTCCACGGCACCACTGTCGCCACCAACGCCATCATCGAGGGCAATTTATCCAAGACGGCGTTCATAACAACCGATGGCTTTAGAGACCTCCTCGAGATTCAGACCGGCATACGACCGTCCCTCTACGACTTGCAGTTCGAAAAGCTCAAACCCCTGGTTCCCCGCTACCTGAGCTTCGGAGTCCCCGAGCGACTCGACTTCCACGGCGATGTGCTGGTGCCCCTCGACGAAGAGGCAGTTGGTCAGGTTGTCAAACAGATACGGGAAGAATCGGTCGAATCCGTCGCCGTTTGCCTGCTGCACTCCTACATCAACCCTGCTCACGAGCAACGGATCGGCGAGATACTCGAAGAGGGCTTCCCGACACTCCTGATTTCGCTCTCATCGGACGTGGCGCCCGAGTTCAGGGAGTACTTTCGGGCCAGCACCACAGTAATCAATGCCGCTGTTCGGCCGGTAATCTCGCGCTACCTGACAAACATCACGGATCGCGTGCGCGAATCCGGAGTCCACGGAGAGCTGCTCGTGATGCAGAGCAGCGGCGGAGTCCTGACCTTCGAGGCGGCGATCGAACGACCTGTGTTCATGGTCGAATCTGGTCCGGCTGCAGGAGTCATCGCGGCGGCTCACCTCGGCAACACGCTCGGGCACAAAAACGTCATCTCGTTCGACATGGGAGGCACCACCGCGAAGGTGGGTCTCATCGAAAACGGCACTCCGCGGGTCACCAAAGACTACGAGGTGGGAGGAACTGCTGCGACGACTGAGCACGGCTCGAGAGGCTCCGGCTATCCCATCCGCACACCAGTCATCGATCTAGTCGAGATCGGAGCCGGCGGCGGCTCCATCGCTTGGATCGACTCCGGAGGCATCCTCCGAGTCGGGCCGCACAGCGCAGGGGCGAACCCCGGACCGGTTTGTTATGGACAAGGCGGGACAGAACCCACCATCACGGACGCCAACCTCGTATTGGGCAGAATTTCTGCTGACTACTTCCTGGGCGGCGAGATCAGTCTCGACATCGAAGCTGCGCGGCAAGCGATCAGGAAGAAATGTGCCGATCCGTTGTGTATGGGTGTTGAACAAGTAGCCCTGGGCATCGTCGAGATCGCCAACAGCGCAATGGTAAGTGCGCTGCGTCAAGTTTCCGTGCAACGTGGCTACGACCCACGAGACTTCCTGCTCGTCGCATTCGGCGGTGCCGGACCCGTTCATGCCAACCGGCTCGCTGCCGAACTCGAGATCCCTCAGGTTCTTGTGCCCACCAGCCCGGGCACGACCTCTGCCATGGGGTTGCTGGTGACGGACATCAAACACGACTACTCTGTGGCACTCATCCAACGCGCCGATCAACTCGACTTCGGAGCAGCTAACGTTCACTTCCTGCGCATGAAGTTGGACGGTGAAGCGGCTCTCGAACGCGAAGGAGTTGCGAGCGGCGAGATGGGGTTCATTCAACAGGCAGACATGCGCTATGTCGGCCAGAGCTACGAACTCACGATTCCACTGCCCGAAGGCGAATTGACACCTAATCAACTCCCTGGCATTTTGCGTCGATTCCACCAAGAGCACGACCGCGCATACGGTTTCCAGGCAGATGACGAGACTGTCGAATTCGTCGCTCTGCGGTTAAGCGCGATCGGGAAGATCTCCAAACCGAAGGCTCGAACGATCGCATCAAGCAGTTCAGACGCCGTAATTGCCCGAAAAGCAACCCGACCTGTCTACTTCGAAGAGATCGGCGGATTGACAGAATGCCCTATCTACGATCGTTATGCACTGCAATCGGGCCATAAAATTCAGGGCCCAGCCATCGTGGAAGAGGTCGATTCGACCACCGTCGTTCATCCTGGTTACGGTGCAAACGTCGACATGTACGGGAATCTGTTTTTGCATAGGTAGCTGCGCGACACCAGACTTATGAGAACAGCCACATGCGGAATTGAACGGTGCTCCGTCAGACATCGAAGCCATGAGCTATTGAATACACCACATCCAAATGACGAAACGGCACTCGTGTCCAGAGCTAGTTCCGATTTGGGAACATCGACGATCAGACATCCGTTTTCCGAGCGGCACTGTCGAGAAGCCCGTTTGGGACGAGTTCCCGGTTTCCTCCGGTTGATAGTTAAGGACAAGCTCCGTGATTGACGCTGCACTGCTCGAGAAGATCAAACCGTGGTTGACGAATTGGCTGGGTGTGTCAGTTTCGGAGATGCGAGAAGAATCCATTCCGGTGATCGCCGCAAATCCGGAGACCACGGATCAATCGCTCAGGGCAGTGCGGTTGGGACGCGGGTCCGTGATGGTCGCTAATGACGAATTGGTCGAACCACTTAGCCAAGTCGTTCGAACGCTTCACGCTGACGTCCTATTCTCGACGTTCGGCGCATACGAATTGGCGCGCGCAACTTTGCCGCACGGTGTGGCAGTGTGGGGGCCGACCTTCCATCTGTTCGGCGACATGGCAACCCTTGGAGGGATGAGCAACCTTAGTGACAGCCGCGTTCAATTCTTCGACCGATCCGATCTCGGTGGCGTCGACTATTCAGTGTTCTGGCACTGCAATCCCGACTCGCTGGCCGGTTTCGGAGTTCTCGATGGGGACGATCTCATAGCGTTGGCCACGGTAACGGACGATGGCGATCCGTTTCTAGAGATCGGGATGGATGTGGCGCCTGCCGCGCAGCGAAGCGGTCTTGGCCGCGCCGTCGTGAGCACGGCGGCTACGTGGATACTGGATCAGGGCAAGCTCGTGACGGCGACCGCGGCGCCCTTCAACTCGCCTTCCCTGCGAACGTTAAGATCTATCGGACTGCGCTTCGCATTCACATCCATGGAGGGCTCCGAAGAGCCCATGAGAGTTGGCCCGCAACAACTTGGCCTGCCGTTGCCGGATACTGCCATCTACAACCACTATCCGGATTGGGCAATGAACCGTGCCATCCTTCCGAGGCCAAAGTGATGCGTATTGTTTGAGCGACGATCGGGGCTTATAGGTCGATCAACACTCGCCACACAACTACCGAGCTTGCGCCGAATAGCTGTGCTGTCTATTCGATTTCTTTCGCTTCCCGGTTCCTTGCAACCTTGCCAAAACTAAATTGGGCCCTGCTTTTTACTTCTCTGTTTGTGTCGTCCATGACGGTGACAAAACCCAACCACTGCCATCTGTCAATCTAGTCACTCCTGACCCATCGGAGTTCATAGCGTAAACCCGTCGGAAGCCCCGAACGAACACGATGCCCGTTCCATCGGGAGACCACGATGGATACGTGTCCGCCGTCGGATTGAACGTGAGTCTGGCAACACCTGTACCGTCGGCGTTCATCTCGTATAACTCAAGGTTCGCTTCTTCAGTCAGAGGCCCCTCGGAATGACGTCGGTTTGTTTCAAATACGATGCGACCCCCATCCTTCGACCATGTAGGTCGTCGGTCCCACATGCGGTTGTCCGTGAGACGTTCAACGTCCGAACCATCTGCTTTCATGACGAATATCTCGAAGTTCCCCGTCCGATCCGACTCAAAAGCTATCAGTGATCCGTCAGGTGAAATTGACGGCGCCAAATCATCGCCAAGATCATGGGTTAAGCGCGAAACCCCGGAACCGTCGGAATTCATCACGTATACATCTCGATTTCCACCGCGATCTGAATTGAACGCAATTAAGGCGCCATCCGATGACCAGGAAGGGCTCAGGTCGTCTGCGGGATCGGACGTGAACCGTTCAACGTTTGAACCGTCCGCTTGCATCGCGTAGATCTCATAGTCCCCGCTGCGGTCAGAACTGAACGCTATACGACTTCCATCCTGTGACCACGTTGCATCGACGTCGTTGTAGGGATTATTGGTGAGTCGCACCAAATCGTTCGCTCCGACATCGATGGCATAGATCTCAAAGTTGCCGTCGTCATGACCGTGACTGGATTCGCGATCCGTGCTAAACACCACCCGACCTGAAGTCGGAAGATCTGGGCCGATTGGTTCTAAATTCGTCCACCTACATCTGATCATCAAGATCACTGCAATCAAAACAACCAACGTAACAATCCAACGGACCATGATCCAAATTGCAGGACGGGTGAAGTTACGATCATGTATTCCAAACATTTCGATTCAGCATTCGTCTTGAAAAAAACCTTCGACGCACCTCGACCCTTTGCGCTCGAGGCCTTGTGTTGACAGAGGTTATGTCCTTCTTCTACGTGAGTCCGCCGGTGACCCGTATTCGAGTCGGATATCGCGTCGCCCCGGTTCGTCTCGAGGCAACCGTCGGACCCCAAACACTGGTTCACCGCAACAAATCGAGGGGAATGTCTCACGAGTTGTACAAATGCGGGCCAAGTTTAAGTCGTGGCTCCTGCCTAGGCCTTAGGCCTATCGTCGGTGACCTACGAAGATTCGGCTTACGTTGTTGATTAGCATGCGAACGACAGCTTATCTGTTCCGCCGAACCCCCATAAGAACGCGTAGGTTTCGAGTAGCAACCTCATCTCCTACAACTCCTAACCGGCCATCTCCTCTTCCGGAAGCGGATCAAAGAACATTTCGTCGGCTGTGATTCGATCTCGCCAGGCACCGAACCGCCGTTTCCCAATCGGTTGGTAACGCACTAGACGTGCGACCGGCTTGCCGTCGCGCGCGATGATGATCTCCTCTCCTGCCTCCGCCTGCGCAAGCAGGCGCGACAGGTGGTGATTTGCGTGATGGATGTTCACAATCGGCATGATCTCTTCCTTGACCGTGTGCTTAACCAATTATCGGATGACACCGTGTACCAACGTCCAGTGTGCAGTCGCCGCCCATCGGACCCAATTGGTTGCTCTGGCTTTTCTCTGGATCCCCGCTTCCGCGGGGATGACGGTCCGGCGCGCAGGGCGGCGCGGCGTGGATTACGGGTTTGCGTCGAACTGAAGGGCCAAGGCCGACGTATGAGCCAAAGCAATCCCGGTATTAGACACTGATTATGCAAAGGAAAGCTCCATCCATTCGCAAAACACTCGTGCTAACGTCGCAATTCGGATTGATCGGCCTGCGAAAGTCCGATTTCAGATTAGATATTGACCCTCCAGACGCGATATAGTTCGTTCATGCGCGCGCCAATCCAAAAAGGGGTTGTGATGAAAAAGGCAGTACATCACGTCGTAAATCGGTCAGGTCGCAAACTTGGCGATCCGGAAACGGCGATTCCAGTCGCAGAGGATCTGGTGACCGTGCCGGGCTCGCCAGTCATAGACGGCGACGTCAGCTACTACAGCAGGGAATACCCGGTAGAGTCCCAAACCATCGAAAAGTCGGCCGACCGCGATTGGGGCTGGACCGTCTATATAGACGAGGTTTACGACTATCGCAAGAAGCACGACAAGACGAGTGAGCCCCTTATCGAGGCGGCGGCGGTTACTGGTGAGATAGAGCCCACCGCAGAGCCTGTACCAGGCCACAACGTCACCGACGATATCCGAGCGAAGGCACGAGAGTTGGGCTTCGGCGAGGTTGGCTTCACACATTACGACCGTAGATACACCTACGCCAGCAAGAAGAAGTGGGCCAAATATTCACACGCTATATGTCTGGCGCTGGAACAGGACTACTCCCAGACTCAGTCCATCCCTAGCTTAGAGGCCGAATTCGCACACTTCGGCACCTACGAGATCGCTGGCGACTTGGCCCTGCAGCTCGCCGATCATATCCGCTCGCTGGGTTATCACGCGCAGGTGCATAGCCCCAACGACAACAGCGGCGTTTTCATACCGCTGTTCGTCAACGCCGGCCTCGGGCAACTTGGCGCCAACGGCCAGCTGCTGTCCCCCTACTTCGGGTCTAGGGCTCGGCTGATGCTGATCACAACCGATGCCCCGGTGCAATACGACGAAGCGGTGGACTACGGGATAAACAAGTACTGCGAGCAATGCCAGGTCTGCGTAGTCCGATGCCCTGCCCGCGCTCTGTTGCGGGAAAAGGTTTGGTACCGCGGCGTTCAGAAGAACAAGCTGGTGTACGACCGGTGCCGACCAATAATGGTCACTTACGAGGGCTGCGCCGTCTGCATGAAGGTGTGCCCAGTTCAGCGCTACGGCATGAAGCCGGTCATGGAACACTACGTCGAAACTGGAGAGATTCTCGGCAAGGGAACGCCCAACTTGGAAGGTTACGAACTTCGAGACAAGGGCTATTTCGGTCCGGGTGAGTTGCCCCACTTCAGTCGCGAGACCTTCGAGATCCCTCACGGTACGAAAGAGGAGTGGCTCTTCAAGCAGTTCAAAGAAAAGGTCGAAAAAAACGGTGCCACCTCCACTGAGGAGGCCGCTGAGTTTGCCGACGAACTGGCACATTTGGTCGAGGAAGGCATTTCGCGCACAGACGAGTAGCTTCCGCCGGCCACTACTTATGACCTACCGCCATCGTTGTTACTTCAAAGACGATGTTTGAAAAAGACACGCTCGACGCGCTCTTTGAAGAGCTTGAAGAAGACTACGTCCAAACTGGGGAGTACGACCAGCTGCTGCGCGACGCGCACCTTGGAATCGCCCTTTCTGACGCGGGTCGAGAATACAACGGTCACGTAGATGGCCGGGTCGCGGCCCTAATCGAAAAGCATCGGAGCGCCGAGTAGACCAACACACCTGGGCAACTTGATGCGCGCTTTTTGGAGACGCGAAGGAATATTCGTCATCGCGGCTTCGATATGCATCGGAACAGGCTCCGGACGAAGCGATCCAGACGGCGGAGCCCATCCACCAGCTTTAAACCACCGCACAATATAGGCGGTTTCTCTCGGAAATCGCTCACGGCAATGACGACCAATGATCTTCGCAACCCCAGATCCTTCGATAGGCGCAAGTTGACCCGGGCTTTACACAGGTCGCTGTGGACGGTGCCTTTCGGCGCCGATTGGCGTTTGTCAGAATCCAGATGAAATGAACGGACGATCAGGCCACGCCGACAACCGATCTTAAAGCATGAACGAACCAGCAACAAGGAGAGACCGGTGACGACATTAAGCAGCAAAACGGCGATGAAGTACGGCAGCTTCGCGGGTCAAGCGACCTCTCGTCCCGTCGTATACGGAACACAGGGCGTGATATCGAGCGGCCACTACCTGACATCGATGGCGGGGATGCGGATGATGCTCTCAGGAGGCAACGCCTTCGACGCGCTAGTCGCGGCTGGATTCGCCGCCGCAGTCACTGAGCCGATTGCTTCGTACTCGTTAGGCGCTGAGGGCGTGTTCATGCTCTATCACGCCGAGAGCGGAGACCTCTTGTCTTTGAGCGGACAGGGAACGGCCCCGAACCGGGCAACCGTCGAATGGTACCGCTCCCAGGGTCAAGACGAAATACCGACAGGCCCGGGCCCTCTCGCGCACCTCAGCTTCACGGTTCCTGGAGTGGCAGCGGCTTATCTCTCGATGCTCGAGAAGTACGGCACCAAGACGGTCGGCGAGGTGCTCGCTCCAGCCATCCACTACGCCGAACGCGGGATTCCGAACTACGAATACATGCTGGAACGCATCGCCAGTCCAGACACGAGAAGCCAGTGGGAGGAGTACCCGCCGGGCGGGTCCGAAGTCTTTTACGACAACGGAGAGGTTCCGAAACCGGGCTCGATGCTAGTGCAGCGAGGGATGGCGCGCACTTTGCGCAAGCTCGCGGAAGCCGAGAGCGCAGCCCCGGGTAACAGGCGCGACGGCATCGGTGCGGCACGTGATTGCTTCTACACCGGCGAAGTGGCTCGGCTCATCGCTGAATGCAGCGAGGGAGTCGGTGGGATCTTGGATATGGACTCGCTCGCAGCTTACGAGGCGAAGTACGATCATCCGATCAAGATCAGCTTCCTCGGTCACGAAATCCACGGCCATCGAACTTGGACCCAGGGGGCCGTGTTGATGCAGGCGCTGAACATCCTTGAGAACTTCGACCTGCGGGCGATGGGTCACAACTCCACCGCGTATATCCACACCGCCAGCCAGGCACTCAATCTCGCGTTCGCCGATCGTCAGGCTTACTACGGTGATCCGGACTTCGTTACCGTGCCGATCGACGGCCTGCTCTCGAAGGACTACGCCCGCGAGCGTGCTTCGCTGATCGATCCGCGCCAAGCGTTTGAAGGGCTACCGGCTGCGGGTGACCCGTGGAAGTACTCTTCCGGCCCAGGCGATGCCGCTCCCCACAAGGAACTCGTCGCAACTGTTGGAGGCGACCCGACTGCGGGCGCAGACAGCGGCACGACCCATATCTCGGCGATCGACCGCGAAGGCAACATGGTCGCAGCAACTCCATCCGGAGGCGGCTTCCCAAGCTCGGTCTTCTTCCCTGAACTCGGCTTCACAATCAGCACTAGAAGCGAGATGTTCAACTTCGAAGACGGTCATCCTAATCGTCTCGAACCCGGCAAGCGTCCGAGAACCACACTGATCAACTACATCGTGTCTAAAGATGGCGTGCCCGTGATGACGGTGGGTTGTCCGGGAGGCGACCACCAAGCCCAAGCCAACATGCAGCTAATGCTCAATACGCTGCTCTGGGGGATGAACCCTCAAGCCGCGGTTGAGGCGCCCCGCTTCGCCAGTCAGAGCGTTACAAACAGCTTCTACCCGCACGTCTACTACCCGGGACAGCTCGTACTCGAACCCGGTATCGAGCAGACCATAAGCGATCGGCTCGCCGCGATGAGTCATCAGATCGTTACCGTCGCCGCCGCGGGTGTGGGCGCCACCGTGTCTAGGCGTGATCCGGACACCGGCGTGCTTGCGTCCTCTGCCGATCCGCGCCGCGCCTGTTACGCACTGGCTTGGTAACCGGTACGCCGGTCCTTCGAAAAGCCTAGGACGAACGGGGTTTTGCAAACGCCCCACGCGAGGAGAGGGTAATGTCTCAGTTCAGAATCGGATTCACTTGACATCCCCCTCACGTGAATCCTCTCACCCTAGGGGGAGAGGGTACAGTCCGTGACGAGTTGGCTTGGTGAACGGTACACCGGCCCTTCGACAAGCTCAGGACGAACGGGGGTTTTGCAAAGGTCCCATGAGTGCGCACACTGCCCCCGCTGGGTCCCGAATCACGCAGAAGGTCTCACCACCCATCTCCCTTGGACCGTCGACGACCTCACCGCCCAGTTCAGTGCATCGTTGAATACAGCGACCGATGTCGTCGACGCGTACGTAGATTAACCACTGCGGCGGGAGTTTAGCGTTTGGGCCCTTGGCGTGACACACACCAGCGATGGTCTGGCCGTTCAGAGGATTCTTCATCACGAAGTCGTCGTATCCCCCCATGTCCAAGGCCGTGAAGGACCAGCCAATTACTTGACTGTAGAAGTCCCTGACTTCGGCTGCGTTCTCGACGGTGAGGTCGGTCCATACGATGGCGCCCGCATCGCTACCTGAGTCTTCATGGGTCATGCGTGCCTCCAATGATTTTGAACAGTTTTCGTCACAGGTGTTGAGACATCAGAATACAGAAAAGTCCGAAAATCGAGGCGAGCCAGAATATTAACCCGCGATCTGACCTTAAGTCGCGTCAAGCGTTAAGCACCCAGAACTCGGTAACTGGGAGCGATGCGTCGTTCGACAAGTTAACGCTGCAAATAGACCTTTCGTCCTTCTGGCCTCGCCGTCGTTCTATAAACTTCCGCTTGAGTTTTGAACGCAGGAGCGACCGATTTGGGCTCTGAGACGGAGATAGGCGGAAAACGGATATCAATATGACCAAAGACCTACCGGATAGTGCACGCGTCGTCATCATAGGTGGCGGCATAGCGGGTGCCAGCGTTGCCTACCATCTGACTCAGCTGGGGTGGACCGACTTGGTCGTCCTCGAACGGAGGGAGCTGACCGGCGGAACGACGTGGCACGCGGCAGGATTGGTAACGCAGCTCCGCGCCTCCCAGACTCTCATCGAGCTGGCAAGGGATGCCGTCGATCTTTATTCGACGCTGGAGGCGGAGACCGGGCAGTCGACAGGTTTCCAGCAGACCGGCAGCGTCACAGTCGCCCGTACTCAGGCGCGGATGGACGAACTCAGGCACATCGTTTCCCTGGGACGCGTCTTCGGGATTGAGATACACGAGATCAGCCCCCGCGAGGCGGGTGAAAGGCTACCCCTGATCGTCACGGACGACTTAGTAGGGGCGCTGTACATCCCGAAAGATGGACAGGCAGTCCCGGGCGACGCTGCGATGGCGATGGCGAAGGCCGCGATGAATGCTGGGGCTCAATTCTTCGAGGAGACGAAGGTCACCGGAATCCATCAGAGGGAAGGAGCCGTTGCCAGCGTCTCTACGCCTAGGGGCGACATCGAGTGCGAGTACCTCGTCAACTGTGCAGGAATGTGGGCTCGTGAGGTCGGACAGATGTGCGGCGTCGCGGTGCCGTTGCAAGCGGCCGAACATATGTACGTGATCACCAATCCGATGGGCGTCCCTCCAGCTATGCACTGTTTGCGAGATCCCGACGGGGAGATCTACTTCAGGCGGGACATCGAGGAGAAAGGCGCGATCCTGATGGGCGGGTTCGAGCCAGTCGCTAAGCCGTGGGGCATGGATGGCATTCCCGACGATCACAACTTCAGCCTTTTGGAGCCCGAATGGGGTCACTTCCGCCGATTCTGGGACGCTGCAATACAGCGAATGCCCTCGATCGAAGAGGCGGGAGTCGATCGCTTCAACGTCGGTGCGGAGAGCTTCACGCCGGACAACATGTTCATCATGGGGGAAGCCCCAGAGGTGAAGCATTTCTTCGTCGCCGCGGGGTTGAACTCGACCGGCATCTCCAATGCTCCCGGGATCGGAAAGGCTGTCGCCGAGTGGATCGTCGAAGGGGTGCCGAGGATGGATCTGACAGAGGTCGACATCCGACGCTTCCACGGCATGATGAACAACAAGAAGTATTTGTATGACCGCACGATCGAGACAGTCGGCACGGTTTACGGCATGCACTGGCCGCAGAGGGAGTTCGAGACGGCCCGCAAGGCCCGACGCTCTGCTCTGCACGACCGCCTTGAGACGGTCGGCGCATGCTTCGGGGTCTCCGCAGGTTGGGAGCGCGCCAACTGGTTCGCTCCTGAAGGCGTCGAACCGAAAGACGGCTACTCGTTCGGGCGCCCGAACTGGTTTCCCTACACGGGCGAGGAACACCGCGCCGTAAGAGAGACGGTGGGCCTCTTCGACCAATCGTCCTTTGCAAAGTTCTTGGTCCAAGGCCGGGACTCCGAGGCGGTGCTCCAGCATTTGTGCGCGAACGACTTGGGAGTCGAGCCCGGCACGGTGGTCTACACAGGAATGCTGAACGAAGGCGGAGGGTTCGAGGCGGACGTGACGGTCACTAGGATGGCCGAGAACGAGTTTATGGTAGTTACCGGCGGAAGCACAGCCACGCGGACGATGAACTGGATGCGGCGAAACATCTCAGATGACGCGCATGTTTTCCTGACCGACCAGACCTCAGCGTTCGGAGTTCTAGGACTGATGGGGCCCAACTCCCGAGAATTACTGTCCGCCGTGACCGACACCGATCTTTCAAACGAGGCTTGTCCCTACTTATCGTCTAGCGAGATAGAGATCGGCTACGCGCCCGTTCGAGCGACGCGCATCACCTACGTCGGTGAGCTCGGCTGGGAGCTGCACGTGCCAACCGAGTTCATGGTGCACGTCTACGATGCGATAGTCGGGGCATCCGACGAGTTCGGACTGCGGCATGCGGGCTACCGAGCGATGGAGTCTCTTCGAACCGAGAAAGGTTACCGTGCGTGGGGCGCAGACATCACCGATCAGGAGACACCATTGGAGGCCGGGTTGGGCTTCGCGGTGGCGTTCGACAAGAGTTTCGACTTCATCGGCCGAGACGCCCTGCTCCGTCAGCGAGAGAACGGATTGAACCGTCGGATGGTCATGTTCACGCTGGACGACTCGGATCCGTACCTCCTCGGCAACGAGCCGATCTTCCGCGACGGCGAAGTCGTCGGACGAATAACTTCGGGATACTTCGGATACACCGTAGGCCGATCAGTTGGCATGGGCTACGTCAGCACGGGAAGGGACATGGATGCCTCGGACGTTCGGTCGGGTTCGTATGAGCTAGAGCTCTCGACGGAGCGATTCTCAGCTACGGCCAGCTTGAGACCGCCCTACGATCCCAGAGGCGATCGCGTCCGCGGCTGAGTCGCCGACCGACTTTTCTACTCAGGGCGTGCCCAAGGGCTCACTGGACGGTGTTGGCATAGCCGCGTTCGGAGACCTTTGCGAAAGTCTCGTCATTCCGGCGTAGGCCGGAATCCAGACGGGCGGGCGGGATCACCTATCCTCAGTTTCCGGCCCAACGGTCACCACCATACTTTCGGGTATCTCTTTGGTGAATACACGGCGAGGCGGTCGGCTACGTCTGGTCGACCACACGTAGACGGCCACAGAGAGGGCTGCGCAACTGACGACGATCGCCACTGTAAACAGTGCTGTGTCCATAAAGTTGCCTACGTGAAACGGCTCCAGATCTAATCGCTGGAGCCGTGAGATTCAGGCCGACTGTTGCGACTACCCTTCATCGGCGAACATCAGAACGTGACGCAGAACCATTTGAAGTCGTCCTGCCGAACGGTGCCACCACCAGCTGTGGCTAGCGTCTACTTTTCAGTACCCGATTCCCCACCGCAGGTCGCGCTTCTCGTCAACCCGTCCGTGTCATTCGAACCGTGAAATTCCTGGTATCCGGAGCCATGTCACGAGCTGTGTCGATGACAACAGCAAGTGCCCACGCCGCGTCCCCCGCCGTCCACTCAGGCAGCGTGACCGAAATGCCGAGGCCCGAATGCGCAGGGGAGATTGAACGGATGGGCATCTCAAGCCCGGCTTTGATCGCGTATTGCTCAGGCACGGCTACTACGGGGCCGAACTCGAACGAACTGGTCCTCTGGCGCTGGAGGCCGGCGAGCAATTCTGCCTCTTTAAGCCCACCTAGCATTTCATGGTCGAATGCGATGAGCGCGTGTACTTCCCCCCTTAGGATCGTGTTGTAATAGTTGCGACCCGGTGAGTACCCGCCAACGTAACAACCTGTCCTAGATTCCAAATATCCTGCTGTAACTTGGAGGCCCGACAGATCGACGACACCAAAACGGCGGAGTGAATCATCGAAACACTGAACCAAGGCCGGCAGCACAACAGCCGGTTCGGCGTGTCGGCTAAACCCGAACGGAGCATATCTGTAACCTCGCACTGGCAACGGCGTTGGCTTGGTCGGCTTGGTTGGCTTGATGTCACCGGCTCTCGGTCCCACTTGAACCCATCCGATCCGGTGTCTGTCATTCCCCGCGGTCAGTTCGGCATCGTTCATCCCCCAGAGAAGCGGACGCCCAGTAGCCGACGTGGAGGACCAACCCATCAAATCCGCACGTGATGTGAAGACGCTATAGAGGTCCTCCTCCTCGGTCACGATGCCGCGTTGATCCTCACGAGCCAACAATCTCCCAAAAGCCTCTACGAAAAGCAAAGACGACATGATCTCAATAATCCCTCAACCGGGATGAAGCCTCGGTGGGCCTACTAAGTTCAATCTGCGGGGTAACAGTCAAGGTTCGCGTATTTGTATAACACGCGAGGTCCATCCCATATACCGTCGATGTCGACGTCAACGACGCTCCGATGCCCAACTGTTTGTGAGGAGATGCAGGCACTTCGGGCACTCACACGCCGACTCGAACCGCCCCCCTGTCTGATCCGTTTCGCAGGCGGGTTATCAACTGTTACCTACACGCATTGTTCCGTCGGGTCGGGATTGTGGAGACACAGCCGCGCCTGAAGCATGATTTCGACATCGGCAAATTCTGGACAATCTCTATCGCGGTCCATCCACCAACCATGCGCCGACGCAGCATCGACTCATGTGGATTGTCGCCCTCAGTCGTGTACGTGCACGTCCACGGCCACATTGCCGCGTACTCTTCTCCTTCACGGCCCACAATTTCATCGCCGGAGACTTCTCTTTCGGACAACGGCGCGTAGCGCCATCCAACCTCAGGGTCTTCGCATATGAATCTTGAGTCAAAAAGCGTCCTGAAGCCAATGCAACACAGCACAACTGCGAGTAAAAACACGATCCCGAAGATGTGCATTTTCGTGAATGAGAACAACAAAGTTACCTCCTGTGCCTAGGCACTAATTCGGATTTTTGATGCGGTTGACGCCAAATTCCCGCAAAGATTCAGTAGGATTTCGACGGTCCAGGAGTGCCTGCATTGACACGTTGAGTACAACGTTTGTCACTGTGGATTGGGAGATGCCACTTCATGCCTTTCTCGTTTCAAATCGGGTTTCCTTCGGGGTGCCCTCCTTGCGCGCTTGCCCAATGATGGAACCTACCCTGGTGCTACAGCTAGAAGTGGGATTGAATTGTAGGCTGACATGTTTATGCTTGACGACCCGGTCCCTCACCTCCTCGGCAACGAGCCGATTTGGCGTGACGGCGAAGTCGTCGGACGAATAACTTCGGGATACTTCGGATACACCGTAGGCCGATCAGTTGGCATGGGCTACGTCAGCACGGGAGGGGACATGGATGCCTCGGACGTTCGTGCGGGTTCGTATGAGCTAGAGCTCTCGACCGACCTTCACTCAGCTACCGCCAGCCTGAGACCGCCATATGATCCCAGAGGTGACCGCGTCCGCGGCTGAGGTGGTGCTGCGGGAGGGCGACCCTTCGACAAGCTCAGGGCGAACGGGAGGGGGTTGCGACGAGGAGTGCTCGCATCTCCGCCGACTCCAACAGGAGTACTAGACGTCGAGATCCGGCCGCGGTGCCGACTCATCGCACCATGCTCACCAAGAAGTACGGCCCCGGACACCTTTCGCTGAACCCTATCCCGGCGTGGTCGTCTGGCAAGTCGATCACTCCGCCACCACCGCGAATCATCTCTCCCAGCCGCCAAGTGACTGGCGGAGACGGCTGCCCACTACGCCCGATCAAATCTACTATCTGAAGGGCGTCCCCCCGCCTTTCAACCTCGAAGATGCCTCTCTGCCAGACTATCGTCTGGTCAATAGATTCAGTGCCGTATACCGAAGTGACTCGAAGACAGCCGTTTTCCTCTGTGAGGACACCGTCAAGCGAGGCGGCCCACCTGGTTGGTTCGACAAAGTTTGCCGGTGGTGAAGCTGCCGCTGCGCTATCGGTGGTCGGCTTGGCGGATACCATAGCAACCGGATTTGGAGAGGCGACTGAGGTCGGAATGGTGGCAGATGTCGCCGAGGCGTTGATTGCCGGATCGTCTGAAACGCAGGCACCTACGAATATCAGCGGCACAGCCGACAGCCAGAGCAGAATCAAATAGTTCAATATATGGACCTGGTTCCGAGAATTCCGGCGATTGCGCCGCCGGAGCCCGTGTTGTCTAGTCGATGACTCTGCATTAGCAAGTTCACAATCCTATGCGGACAGATGTTAGCAACTGAATCCTCGAATTAGTGGCCAACTCATTCCTCATGTCTATATCCCTTACCTTGATTCTGGGTCCGGCTGATAGCTTTCCGTAGTATTCGGGAGTGTTGCTCTGACACTGGATATGGAAGCGTTGAACAACGCGCATTCGTCCGACATTCCCATATCAGATTGCGGGTGTCCAAAGAACCCGCCATCGTTGACTACGGTGATGTCAACCGCATCTACCCGGGCTCACATAGCCAACTCTCAGTGCCTTGATTTAGCCCCTGCCAGGCAACGGCGGCGGGCTTCAACCGGCTGCTTCGGTTACACCGTAGGTCGATCCGTTGGCATGGGCTACGTCAGCACGGGAGGGGACATGGATGCCTCGGACGTTCTGTCGGGTTCGTATGAGCTAGAGCTCTCGACCGACCTTCACCCAGCTACCGCCAGCCTGAGACCGCCATATGATCCCAGAGGTGATCGTGTTCGTCGCTAGCACGGGAATGGGGCTGCCGTGTAGGCGCGGGAGCGGACACCGACGCGCTCGCTTCTTCTGTAGATCGGTGTCTTGTCCGCTGCACGCCGGCGATCAAGGAGTTGGGAGCGGATCCAAATCCTTGACCATGATCCACGAATGCTCCTCTACTTCCTCGCTGCTTCCGTCGTAGTTTAGTTGCTCCCAACGGTTGACGATGGGTGCGCCAAAGCGACGGTAGCCCATTCGCTCGTAAAGCCTTAAGGCCTCGGTGTTGTCCAACGCCACTTCGAGGTTCACCTTTCCTAGCCCCACGGTTCGAGCCTTATCTTCGATAGCCTCGATCAACGACCGGCCTACGCCCTGCCTGCGGAAAGCAGGTCCGACATCGAGTGCGAACATCCGCAACGAGTCCGGCAACTGAAGACGGAGATGAGTCGTGGAGACGGTGCCTACGACTTCCCCATCTAGCTCCGCCACCAGTATCTCGCGATAGCCATCTCGAACCTCATGCCATCGCCGTTGGATCCGTGCGGTAGACATGTCGGGCGCAAGCGCAGTTGCGAGCTTTTCGATGTCGCTCTCTACGAATCGCCTAACGGTGATCCTTGGAATCATGGCACCAACGCCGCAAGAGCATCAAGGAGTCGACGTGACGAATTGAGTTGGTCGGTAATAACCACAATTGTTAACCAGTCCACTGGCGTCGGCTTAAACTTCCCATCCACCTGCAAAGTCCGTCCCTGCAACTCCTCTGAATTGATTTGGATTTCCAAGTTGCCGATCCCATCTCCAGCGTTTTTGCCGCCTTATCTTTGGCAACCTGAGCGTCAATTCACCTTCCCGTGTGACGAATTCGGGCTCGGAGCTCGTTTGACCGGCAGGTTTTGAAAGCGGCGCGGCGCAATTGCAAGGCACACCAAGTGTCGAAGCGGCAGGGATTAAACTCAAGTTGCCCAGGGCCATGCTCATCGGATCTCGCCACGATCTGCCATGAACAGCAACCAACTCTACGAAGCCGCGTTTCCGTTTGTTGACGATTTGTTAGCACTTCCCGTTGCTGACATCGACTCCACTGTCGATTGGTACACGAAGGTGTTTGGGTTGACAGAAGTATCCCGCAGCGATGATCCCGTGCCGACAGTCTTGCTAGAGCGCGATGGAGTCAGAATCGGATTCGCAGTCAATGGGGGAGACCCCACGGTCGACGGCGCTGCCATCTTGGTGAGCGATATTCGCCAGGTGCGGGACGAGATTGAATCCAACGGTGTCGAGACCGGCAATTGGCGTATCGACGAACGCGATGGCCAAAAGCTCCAGGTGTTCTTCGTCGTCGCGCCTGACGGCCTATGCTACTACTTTCACCAACCTGTTCAAGACGACTAACACCCAGCGCCCATTAGGAGAGTTTCATGCCATTGCAGCTAGACCATACAATCGTGCCCGCTTATGACAAGGTGAAGTCGGCGAAGTTCATCGCTCGCATCTTCGGAGTGACGTTCGAGGGTACTTGGGGGCACTTCGCTCCAGTCAAGGTGAACGACACGTTTACCCTCGACTTCGACGACTCGGACGACCCGCGCTCCAACCACTACGCCTTTCTGGCGTCGGATAAGGAGTTCGACGAAGTGCTCCAGCGAGTCAAAGACGAGGGCGTCACGTTCGGTAGCGGTCCCGGGTCAAGGACTGACGGGAAGATAAATCACAGGCATCAAGGCCGCGGCTTCTACTTCGACTGCGAGAACGGTCACGTGTGGGAGGTCATCACCCACACATATGTCACTGATTAGCTAGCTCTATTACGTTCTCGAGCCAGTTAGTCAAATCATGCATTGACGTACGCGTGGTCAATTCGACGACGAAATAGACGAGGGGGAAGCCGTTAAACGGGTCGGCACGGCTAGGAAAACAACCAGCGAGACGTACGGTTGTTAGGGAGTCACCGTGTAGCTCTTACCGACGAGTCAAGTACGCGGCGGCCAGTCAAGCGCCCTCTGTAGGTTGGAGAGATACTCGGCGAACGCGCGGCGCCCCGCCAGTGTCGCCGCCACCCATGTGCGCGGCTTGGAATCGAGGAACTCTTTCGTCGTGACCAAGTAATCGGCGTCTTCGAGCTTACGCAGATGGGTGGTCAGGTTTCCGCCAGTCAGGTCGAGCGTCTTCTGAATGAACCCGTAGGCGAGCCTATCCGTTTCGGGCTGGGAGACCAACATAGTCATTATTCGCAGACGGGTCGACTGATGGATGGTCTCGTTGAGGACAATTGCCTTGTCGGTCATCAGACCTCGTTCTTACGTAGCCACGCCGCACCGGCGGCCACCACTATCAGCATCAATCCCGCCGACACCAACATAGCCGTGTTACCGTCCACGAGGTAGTTGGGAATGTAAAACGCTGCCGCGAAACCTGCGCCCACAGCGGCCAACACCGGGCGGTGCATGATGCCGAACAGGATGTATCCCAGCGACACTATGCCAATGGCGACACCCGGTATCTTGTCGCCGGCTTCCGCGTTCCACATTCCCGCTGCGGCCGGAATGAGGAGCACCCCTACCACTACCGCGAGCCAATAGAGGAACACACGAATGCCAGCGCTGCGAGCGGCGGCTGCGATATTCTTGCCGGCGCGGCGGCCGATGAACCCGCTTCCCACCATGCCCGGCACCATCAAGATGCCCCACAGCACCCCGAAAATCCACGGGTTGCGCTCCGCGAATTCGGGTGCCAACGTCAGGATGGCGTACTGCGAGCCGACTCCGAGCGAGGCTATCGCTGCCCAAAGCAACATTATCGTGGCCGTTCCGGCGACGTACATGGAGCTCCGCGCCCTGTCCATCGTCTCGTGGATAGTGCGCCAGCTCTCTTCAGGTGTGCTGGTCCCCGTTTCGCCTCCCAACTCGTTCATTGGGATTCTCCCTGTCTTCATGTAAATCGTGGCATGAGCATCGGCGTGGAAACCATCCGTTAGCTCTCCACAGGTTCGCTTGGTGAATACTGTAGTGCAAAGTAGTTTGTATTGCAAACATCAGAACCGAATGACATGGAACTTTGCGGGTCTGCAGTGGTCGCGCCCTGCTCTACGGTTTTCTTGCCTCGATGGGGTGATTCACCGCGTAGAAACCGACCTCCTCACCCGAGCCCAACCTCTTTTGAAGGTCGAACAAGCGCCTTAGATGGGTCTTCACCGTGAAACCACATCGGTAGAGACCAAGCGTTCTCCCCACTCCTCAAGGGCTTGGATCTCCAACCCACCGCCTTCTACTTCGGTACCTATTTCTCTGGTGTGGCGCCGGGTAACCTCGGCCGGATAGAAAGCGCAGCGACGATTCAGCACCTCGTCGAACTCCGGATTTGCTCACGGCATTGCTTCAGCACCCGCGCCCCCAAATGAAAACGGAGATGAGCATATTGCACATATCGCCTCTCGCAGAATATAATTCCTCGGAACAACGCCCTGCAAGCTAGCAGGGGGAAGGAGGTCAGACATGGTCAGAACATCCGTCATAACTATTGAACACAGCCTTGTTTGCCTCGCTCTCCAAGGGCTGAACTTTTAGGCAGCCTCTCCTGGCGAACCTATGGTTCGCTCCACTAAAAACGAGCGCGGCGACGACATGCCGCCGCTGGCGTTACTTCACAATCGCAACGGCGTAGCCGACGTCGGCTCTGCTCCGGAACGGTTTTAGTTAAAACAGCGGATCACATCTTTTTTATCGGTTTTTACCCACTTAGGTCGCTTACCTTGGTCAACAACGAAAAATCAGAAAGCCCTCCAAACTCTGACAAAGGAGTGAGTAAGGCACAAAGTCACTTCAAAAAAAGTGCTGAGAAACGAAGGATACGTACTGCGCAAAAAGCGCAGAGACGCAACTTCGAACCCAAGCCGCCTCGCGAGAAGAGCTGGTCTTCATGGTCGTACGGAGATTGGGATGACCACTATGACGTTGCGCGTGAGCGGATTATGCCGATCGACGAAAGGGATCGCCGCCGTGCCATCGAGCGGGCCGCATTCGAGGAAGACGCCGCGCTGCCAGACGCAAGTGAGCCAACGCCAGCCACGTTAAACGGTCCGGGCAGGGTGGTTTCGGTGAGCGGCGGACTCAGCATCGTGGAGATTGAAGGGACCAGGCTCCAGTGCCACATTAGGAGCAAGTTGACAACGGCCGAGACTTCCTTCACGAATGTAGTCGCCGTTGGCGATAAAGTCATTGTGAATATCGACGGCGATGGTGGCGGCGTTATCGAAGAGATATTGCCACGGGTAAGTTCTTTGACGCGCCCGGACGTCTTCCACGGTCATCGCCGACAAGTGATCGTCGCAAACGCCGAGCAGGTGCTTATAGTCTCCTCTTGGCGCGAGCCCCATTTCTGGCCAGAATTTGTGGATCGATGCCTAATCGCCTCTCAGCTTAGCGATCTTGTGCCTATCGTTTGCATTAACAAGATTGATCTCGCGCTCGAAGAAGACGCTGCGAAGCTCGAGGAGGTTGTGCAAACCTACGCGGCACTGGGTTACCGCGTCATCAAGACAAGCGCCGTGACCGGGGAAGGCGTTGACACGTTACGAGAAGTCTTGCGCGGCAAGACGAGCGTGTTGGCCGGCATGTCGGGCACTGGGAAGTCGTCACTGATATCGAGGGTGCATCCTGGCTTCAACCTACGGGTCTCTGAGGTGAGCAGTTCGAGCAAGAATCTGGGCGAGGGCCGGCACACGACGACGCTAGCAACAATGTTCAGCCTCGACTTCGGCGGGTACGTAGTGGACACCCCAGGGGTGCGTGTATTCGGACTCAGCGGGCTGCGACGGCACCAACTGACGGAGTTCTATCCCGAGGTCGCTTCCCTCGGGCGCGAGTGCCGATTCGGCGACTGCTCACACGTTGAAGAGCCCGATTGCGCCGTAAGAGAAGGGCTAGAGGATGGCAAAGTGCACGAAAATCGCTATCACTCGTATCGAACTATCAGAGACACGCTTCCGGAATAGTGTCAACTGTTGCTTCGTTATGTTGCCGAACGGTTGATTCTTTCACGCGGTGCAAGCTGGGCGCGACTCCCTCGGCTGCGCTCAAAAACCGCCTCGCATTGCGCATACGGCTCTTGTGGTTCCAGTTGTTGGGCTTGCCGCGGGAATCATCAGACGAGTTTGACGAAGTGCCCCAGCGAGTCAAAGATGAGGGCATCCCGTTCTGGAGCGGTCCAAGGTGGAGGACTGACGGCGAGATCAACCAAAGGCATCAAGGCCGCGGCTTCTACTTTGACTGCGAAAACGGACACATTTGGGAAGTCATCACGCACACATACGTCACTGACTTATCAACTCGCTGCAACGCTGCATGATCCTCGGTACGAGTGATCAGCTACGCGGAGGGCGAGATTCAGCGGTCGGACCCGTTGCCGGCGCCATCCGATCCCTCTGCGAGTTCGAGCTGCCTCCCGCCCGACAATACCGTCCGGTTTCACTCAGTTGATCGTCGATCGCGTTCGTGAAACGTGAAAGGCGCGAAGACAATTGCCAGGATCGACTCCGTTGCCTCACAGCGATCCTTACCGTTTGAATATCTCGGAGGTCAATGAATTAGCCATCACGTTTCGGACGAGGCGCATCCTGATCTATGTTCCCCAAGACATTCGCATAGTCGAAGTAGCCAGAAGTGTCCACGCGAATAGTCTTCGAAGGAATATCTAGCGGCTCCCAAGTCCCAAATCTGATACCTGCTAACAATTCTTCGGAGGACATCACATGGTGGCCAGAGCGTTGTCTCGAGGGGGCAAGCCGCGCAGAATTGCGGTTCACCAAGATGTCTGGAGGGGCCGAGCAATGCACTTGCACGACCCTCGGGTTGGCGTTGTCCGCGATTTCGCCGGCCCACTCAGAGGACAACTGCGTGTAGAAATTGCTCTCAGTGATCAGCGATGCCCCTGTGGCCAAACATCTGGCAATTCACGTCCCCGGAAAGGGTTGGTTCGAAACTCCACCGAACTATGATCGTTAGGTTTCTAACAAGAACTCCTTGATTGTTTCGCGGTGCCGCTGGTACAGCAACCCGCCGATCAACATGATGACGCCCAGCACTAGGAACGCGGCGACCCTGAACCCTTGCTCCAAAGCGAAGGAATCAAACAGGAAGAGTTTGAAAATGGGAACCGAAAGCAAGCCCAAGCTTGCCAGCCGCACCAGCCGCAACCTGCTGACGATCCCGATCGCAAGGCCGATGCTCGCATACACCGCCCAGATAACGCTCAGAGCCAGGCTCTTGGTGTAGAACGCGGTCCTCCCAGTGACGTCCACGAGACCGCTGTCAACTATCGCGATGCACTCGGCACTGAGTATCCACAAGGTCAATACGTTGGCGACGACTGTTAGGCCGGGTATCAGTGCTCGCTGTTCCTCCGGCAAGAGGTTGTGATGCCGCCTCGCGGATAGCAGCGCGGACACGTAGAGGGCTGCGATGCCCGAGGCAAACGCCATCATCCGATAGTTGAGAACGAAGCGGAAGTCGTCCAGATCGATGTAAGTGTCGTAGTTGAGCAGGCGTATGGTCATCACGGCGAAGACTCCTACGCCGAACAGTCTCAATTCGTAGAGGCGTAGGCGGAAGGACAGCCACACCAGCACCAGCGCCTCCAACGCCCAAGCGGCAGAGACCCACGCGTGGTCGACATGAACCGGCACGACCAGGGTTAGGAATACGTTGCCGGCAGTTAGGAGCCCCGGGAAGAGTGGCGACTCGTATTGCGCGAGTTTCGACCGGTTCTGCTGGACGAAGTAGGCGGCAGTGAAGGTCGCGGCTATGGTGAGGACGTAGGTAACTAGGTACTCGAGGTATTCGTTTGTGAATGGGATCGCTGGATCTATCAGCGCCGTCGGTGTAACTATGACCAACAACCAGATGGCGCTTAGGGTGAAGACCCCCACGCCGAATAGCCTCAACTCGTAGAGGCCAAGGCGGAAGGACAGCCACACCAGCACCAGCGCCTCCACCGACCATGCAGCGGCAATCCACGCACCGTCGAAGTGAACCGGCACAGCAACGGTCAGGAAGAGGTTGCCGGCGGTCAGGAGGACCGGTAACAGTTTCGCCTGGTACCCCGCGAGCTGCGACCGGTTTCGCCAGGCGAAGTAGGCCGCAGTGGAGGTCGCCCCTATGGTGAGGGCGTAGATAGCCAGGTACTCGAGATATTCGTTGCTGAATGGGACTGGGCGGGATATCAGCGCTTCGGGAGTAACTCTAAACAGCAACCAGATGGCGCATAGGGCGAACACCCCCATGCCGGATAGCCTCATTTGCCACATCCCCAGCCTGAATGACAGCCAGACGAGCACCGCGCCTTGGGCAGCCCACGCCACGCTCACCGGCGCCTCCCCGCTCAACTGCACCGGCGCGGCGATGGTCAGGAATATCAGGCCTATACCGAACAGCATCAGGCCGAGATAGATCTGCTCCCCGGTCCTTCTGAGAGCCAGATAGCCTAGGACCACGTAGAACAGTGCCATCACCAGGGCGAACGCACCCATCCACCCCCTGAACTCATCCCATAGGAGTGCGTTGCTAATGGCGAAGTAGGCGGAGGCGTTGATGAACATGATGGAAAAGTCAAACGCCTTCGCAGCGCGTCTCCAGACGAGGTGGAAAAGCGTCGTCGCCGCCACGAATATGACGAAGATCGCGGTCAGACTGCCCTGGACGACCGCCAGACTCGCGTACTCGTAGGAGTCCGAGTACCAGATGCCAAAGGACGCCAATGACCCGAGCAGCGCCAGGAGCGTGAACCATCGCCAGTTGCGGAGGGTGGACAGCGCCAACACGCCGAGGTCGACAATTACGACGTAGACCATTACCTCCACCCCAGTTGCGCCAGTGAACGCGTTCCGAGTCCCCGACGGCTCGTCCGATGCTGCCAAAATGAACGGTCCGGCGAAGGCACCCAGTATGCCGACGATCGCAAAAGCGGTCGAGTCGTGCCTAAGAGCTAGAACCACCGCCGCCGCGCTGATCAGTAATAGCAGTGCGACCGCAGGGTATATGCCGATGAGGCTGTAAAAGGAGAAGGCGGCGAATATCGATACGTAAAGGACGGCTATGCCGCCACCGGAGAGTGCTTGTGAGTAGACCGGGTAACGCCTGCGCACGTACTCACCTAGACCTAACAGGCAGACGCCTCCGACGATGCCTAGTGCGATGCGGCCCGTCTCCCCGATCCACTCGTTATCGAAACTGAGCTTCAGAAAGAAGGCGACACCGATGACCACGGCCAGTATTCCGATCCGGGCCAGCCAGTTGCCGCCAAGGATCAGCTCCCAGTCGATATCGGCTCCTCCCCATGACGGTGTCAATTGACGCGTTGGTGGGCGCGGGGGTGGTGGGATTACCGGTGACGTTTCAACGGCGGCGGCGACCGGCGCAGGTTCGACGGCCGGCGGTTCTTGACTCTCCTCTCGGACGGGGCGCTCGGCTTCGGTCGATTTCGGCGGTGGAGCCTGCCTCTCCACTGGCACGGGACGCCGAGTCCTTGGAGCAGAAAGGATGCCGTAGCCAGATAGCATACTGCGCATCTCCTCAATCACGGCCTCCAGGTGTTCCACCTTGGATTGAATATCTGCCAGGGAGAGCTCTCCGGTGGGAGCCTCGACGCGTCTCCCTCCGACGCTGTCATCCTTCGGTCCTATTCCGACCCTAAGGGCGGCGCCGCATTGCGTGCAGAAGCTGTTGGACTCGGGGTTGTCGTGGTTACAGCTGGTGCAGCGCATTCGAAATCCCTCGCTCATTCAACCTGATCACATAGATGTCGGCCGCGGTGTCGTGCCAGTAGCACTTTTCCAAGTCCCCGGCAACCCCGGCGGACCTATGAATGACTTGGACACGAAGGCCCTCATAGTCGACAAGGCGTGAATCAAGATTCGGCCATCCTCGTCAAAACGTGATGCTACGAAAGGCTCTCCCGTTAGGTCGACGAATACATGATTTAAGGGACTACGTGTCCTTTGAGTCACTGGCACATAAGGACGTTGGGAATAAAACCGACGACTCGTACTATGTTCATGAGCTTATCAGATTCGCGCACAACAGCCTAGCACCGGGCGGGCGACCTCTCGACATGCTCAGGGCGAACGGGGATGGAGTAAAACGAGGTTATGTCGGACATTCGGTTCGTGGTCCTCGTGTTGCCGGGTGCAGCGACGTGGACGCGTATGTTGTGTTCACTTGATGGTTGTCGAACCATCGTCATTCAGATGAATCGCATCCTGATCTATGTTCCGGATCACATTCGCATAGTCGAAGTAGTCAGAGGTGTCTACGTGAACGGTCTTCGAAGGAACGTCTAGCGGCTCCCAAGTCCCAGATCTGATACCTGCTAACAATTCTTCGGAAGGCATCACATGGTGGCCAGGGCGCAGTCTCGAGGGGGCAAGCCGTGCAGCATTGCGCGTCACCAAGATGTCTGGAGGGGCCGAGCAATGCACTTGCACCACCCTCGCGTTGGCGTTGTCCGCGATTTCGCCGACCCGCTCAGAGGACAGCTGCCTGTAGAAATTGCTCTCTGTGATAAGTGACGCCCCAGTGGCCAACATTCGATCGGCGGTGAGAAACAACAAGTTGATCGCGCTCAAGCCTATTCGTCGAGACCAGTCTTTATCGCCGAAGCCCAGTGCTTGATAAAGAACATCCTTGAATACGTCCTTCTCGAACAGCGGTATTTTCAGGTCCAGCGCAAGCCTCCTGGCTAAGGTCGTTTTTCCTGCAGCCGGTGGGCCTGTGACGATTAACCACAACGGGGGCTCACTTGTCATGTTTGACTGCCTTGTTGGAGAGGTATTGAAGCAAGGGCAACTACTGCATCAACGAAGCCTACAGTGTCCCGGACAAGCACCTGAACAGGCAGGCGTGAAGGTGTAACCCTCAGGGAATCGTCAACAGGCAAGGGGTGAAGGTTGCGCGGTAACTAGCCCAGATTCACCTAAGACCTCATAGACGAATTCAGGGCTAGCAACGCCGTTTCTACTCTGCTCCATTGAGAAACTGCCATGCCTACACAAACGGTTGGTGGGTGGTCGTGGAGGCCGCGATCACCCCATAACGCCGCTGGATGGACTCTGCACGAACTGCTTCCTCCTCCATGACCAGAGCCCTAGCACAATGGCGGCAACACCTGTCGTGACTAGCAGAATAGCTCCCACTACTGGGTGGGGGCCATGCACTGGGTGACCAAAATCTGGCGTAATGATCCCGTTGTAAAGCTTCGGCGCGTCAATGGACACCAACTCGATAGCGCCGTACGTTGGAAGCAAGACCGGAATCGTCATCATGTTATCGAGTAGCCAGCCAATTGAGACCTCTGCGACCACAAGGACTATTCCAGCTATGACCCCGATGCGCGCCAAGCGAACAATAACTCCCAAACTCACACCGACGGTGGTCCACGCGAAACCTGCTAACCCAATGCCGGCCACCGCCATCGTCAGGTTCCAAGTCGAGTTGTCCGTAATGGGATGTTTCATGGTCAGGAATTGGGGGATGATGGATCCTGCCAGCAGCGCCAGCCCGACCGACGCGGCTGCCATAAGAGTCCACAGGAAGATAGGCGCGAGGAAGTATGGGGCTAGCGCCCATCGCCGGTCGATTGAGGGTTCGTCTTCTCTTCTTGTGGCTCTTGACGATAGCGCAGCGCGGCCGCTTACGAGCCCAAGAACGATGGCGAATAGCGCACCTGCCGTAACCATAGTTTGAGCAACCATTTGGATGGAGTTAGGTGCGTGAAATATAGAGAAAAAGCCGATGCCCAATTTCCATCTCTGTATCTCCCACTCTCTCCACTGCTTGGCATGCTCTGGTGTCAACTCACCCGCTGCCAATAGCTCCGCCACACGTGCGTCCACATGGTCAACATAATCCTCGAAAGTGTCGTACTCGACGGCAGGCATGTGCCTGGACGACTCATTTACCGAGCCCGGCGTGTTAGCAAATGCCAACGCCAAAATGACAATGGGTATCAGCATGACAACTAGATAGATCCACCTTCTACGAGGCTCCACAATCGTCCTGAACATGGTCGTCAGCATCGTCCACAATTCGGTGCCTTCCATACGTTCCGTGAACGCTGAGCGCGTGAGGTCGAAGAACATCTGTATCCACACGACCAGCGTTCGGAGACCGCCACCGTCGCGGCGCATCCGGTCGCGAAAAAGTTGGACCATCAGCTCCCCATATTCGCGCCTATGCTCGCCCGGATAGGCTCTCAATAGCACTCGATATACCTTCTCGGAAACCATCTCAGTGGCCCTCCATCCCAAGCCTTCGTCGCGCAACTTTCCGTCTAACCCGGGCTGTGCGGGCGAGCTGCTCCATCCGGACGACCTCCGCGTCAAGCACACGCTCTCCCAAAGCCGTGAGCCGGTAGTAACGGCGACGTTCATCATCCAGTTCGGGATCGGGCCGTTCGTCCGTCTCGTCGATCAATCCCGCATTCAACATCCGCTTGACTGTTCCGTACAACGTGCCCGGACCCATGGTGACTGATCTTTCGGTCAAGACTTCAACCTCGCTCATGATCGCGTAGCCGTGCTTATCACCGTCGGCCAATGCCAACATGATGTGCAGCTGCGCGACGGGGAGAGGAAGCAGATCCCAGGGTTCTGGGTTCGTCATTGTCATTGTGAAGTAGTCTCCAAACGGGTAGACGCAACTATATCACGTGCGGATATATGAGTCGTTCCAGTCTAGCAGTTGCCATGCACCAGCACCCCCCAACTGGTCTGCACCGCTGATGGGGTAAGCCGTCGTTGAGACTGAGATGCGTATCAGACGATGGGCCCTCACAGTCGCCCAAGCCAGCACGGTCGTGCTTGATGCGGTGTGGTTCGGATTTTGCCAGTGGGCAATCGACAGTTCCGGTTACGCGCGGGCGCCTGTAGGAACCGTGCGCCGCCATTCAGCAGGTGCCGATCTGGAAGTTCACAGTCGGCGATTGGAAGCTGTAGCCCACTGGGTTACAGCACCAAACAGAACGGCAACGTGAAGATCCTTGATTTTGTATAGCTTGGTGGGCGCGGAGCGACTCGAACATCCGACCGATCTGTTTCGAGCGAAGCAGCGTGTCTATCTAAAAAGATGGCCTCTGGGAAGCGACCGCGAGCCACACAGGCAGTGCCGCCCTAGAATTCTCCTTGTAGTCCAGCAGACTCTCATCAATACCTGGTAAGTACAAATGATCCTGCCAAAACCTTGAGTCGTCAGCGGGGCTCTCGATTATTTGCCGCAGTAAAAGTCCCGAGTCCGCTAAAGGATTCAGAATGTCGGCGAGCGTCCAGTTGAACTCAAAGGTGCCATCCTCTTCGTACTCAAACGGACCAGTTTCCCAGTAGGGCTTCTGAACCTCAATCGGTTTGATCTGATCCTTCCAAGGACGTTGAAACGGGTGAACATCGTAGAAGATGTAGTGTCCCTTTGGACGTAGGACTCGGTATATCTCATTGAAGACCGAGCGTAGGTCTGCGATCCAGACGAAGAAACCGTTGGAAGAGCAAACGAGATCGAACTCCTCGTCTCCCACGCCATTGAGGTCGGCAGCATCAGCTTGTACGAAGTTGATAGATAGTTCCAGCTGTTTCGCCCGTTCGGAGGCCACTTGCAGCTGCTTTTCGGAGATATCTATCGATGTGACATTCGCCTGCATTCCGGACAAGGCGAACGCGACGTAGTTATCGCCACTGGCTATGACGCACACGTTCCTTCCAGCCAAGTCGCCAGCGACATTGCGAATCAGTCCAAGTGCGCCACCCGCGAACGCAAGATCCGGCTCGTCGGCACAGCGTTTCCACAATCCGTCTCGGTCGCGCATCGTCTTCCAAGACTCCGCAGCTTGGTTCCAGTATCGACGGTTGGCAAAGTGCATGTCGTTCATCAGTTCGCTCCCACGAGTTGATAGCCGTTAGGTGATTGGAGCCATGGCTACAAACCCAGATACATTAGCGGTCAGTTTCACAGCCTCTTGAATTCTGTTGAAGGCCCTACTCCCAAGACCGACGAACGCGACACCCTACCAAAAAAAGACCGACCCCTCATGTCCATTCGTTCGATTATCGTGCCCGAGAAGCAAAACCCATCAAGCGGGTTAACGGTGCGACGTGCGCGTCGGCGACTCTAAACCGAGTGCGAATATATTCGGCACACGCCCGTTCGGAGGCCACCACTCTAAGGTTTTCCTGCTTCGATAAGGTAATTCGCCGCGTAGAAACCGAGTTCCTCGCCCGAATCCAACCTCTTTTGAAGGTCGAACAAGCCAGTTAGATGGGTCTTCACCGTGAACCCGGGCACTTCCCAAGGGACAGCCTTCAGGTAGTACACAATCGCACCCAAATCGGTAAACGTGAGGGTGCCTTCCCACACTTCAAGGGTTTTGATCACCAAACCTGCCTCTTCTAACAACGGAACGTATTTTTCGGATGTCGCATCCGGAAATTGGGGAGCCTCGTCAAACGCAGCCTTCAAATCCCAAGCCCACATCCCATGAATTTGCTGCGTCAGAAATGTACCGCCCGAAGAAAGGATGCGGGCCACCTCAGACGGATTGAAGGCGCCGTGACGATTCAACACCAGATCGAACGCACCATCGGCAAAGGGCATAGTTCCCGTGTCGGAGATCGCTACTTTCACAACCTCGACGCCCAAACCTGAGAGCCGATTGGTGGCCAGCTCGAAATTTGGCGGGTAATCCTCGGTGGCAGTTACTCTCGCTGGCCAGTGTTGTTGCAGGTTTAGCAGCTTCTCGCCGCCGCCCGTGTCCATGTCTATCACCGATGACGAGCACCGCATCAATTCGCCGGCACGGTCGAGGTATGACCAGGGTTCCTGACCACTTATCATCCGGCCTTTTAGATACGAGAAGTCCCAACCGGTGAAGGGTTGCTGCTCTTCCCTCAGCCAATCCTCGATGAGTTCGTCTGTCGTCACGCGCTTGCTGGTCAACGCAGCAACCTCGCTGTTCAGACGTGCTGATCGACCAGGATTGTGTTGCCGTCAGGGTCGACGGCCACAAAACTGGCTGGCCCTGTGGTGTTTTCATCAGCTTCGCTGACGAACGTTACGCCCTTGGCCTTGAGCTGCCGCTGAAGCTCACGCACATCTGTAAAGGTATCGAGTGGCTGAGCTTCACCATCCCAACCAGGATTGAATGTCAGAATGTTCCCCTCGAACATACCCTGAAACAGACCGATCGTGTGACCGCTGTTCCGGAGGATCAGCCAGTTCTGAGAAGGGTCGCCTCCAACCTCCTCAAAGCCGAATTTTGCGTAGAACGACCTCGAAGTTTCCAGATCTTCAACGGCTAGGCTGATTGAAAATGCACCAAGATCCATGTTCTGCTCCTTCGCATATATCTGTTCGACACCTTCACAGGGTCGTTTTGTTTGAGCGTTTCAGACTGTTTCGCTGAGAATTTGCCGCGTCAGGTTCGAAGCCGGATGCGTCGAAGGGACAGCCCGATGTCGATTGTAACGTCGGGACCCAACCTGTCTTGATTCTCGGACCGGGGCGAATCTGAAGCCTCGTTACGATCCCAGAAGGATTCGAGTCCGAGGTCGATTTGCTGCCGCGGGGAAGGCGACCCTTCGACAAGCTCAGGGCGAACGAGAAAGGCCAAAAAACAGTGTCACTCCAAAAGTCGTTAGTGAGTAGCCTTCGTTCCCGTTCGTGGTGAGCCCGCATTCCCGTTCGTGGTGAGCCTGTCGAACCACGAACGGGAATGCGCAAGTAGCGACGGGCAAAACGCTTATGGTGTGCGGAACGGTAACCGTCACCGCGAATGCCGTCGGGAGTCGCACGTCCGCGTCGGAAACGCTTAAGCTCGGGCTCGGGCGGTTACTCCAGGTTGTTTGGTGGCATGAAGCCACCGAGAGCCGACTCAAGAAGCGCCGCAACCGCCAGAGAAACGTCTTCCCGCCACGGGCGGGAGATCACCTGGACCCCGATCGGCAGGCCGCCGGCCGACGTGCCGCACCGGACAACTGTTCCGGGCCACCCAGTTACGTTGTACGGAGCTGTGTATGACGAATTCTTGTTTTCGTCTTTCAGCGAGTCGCCATGGAGCCCAGCTGGCGAGGCGGAAGTCGGACATACGATCGCATCGTAGGATCGCATGAATTGGAGCATGTCGCTTCGATACTGATCCAATTCCTCGAGCGCTTTGGTGAACTCCCCGGTAGAGATTAAGTCACCCCTTTCGAATAGCCTGCCAATCAGCGGAGACACCTGCGTGGTCCCTGCCTTGTCGAGGAGCCTCTGCGTCCATGCGTGCCCGTCTCCGTCGCCAGACTTTTCTTTCAGGTCCGGGACACGACTCACCGGATCCGGCACGGCCCGCGAGACGAGTACCCCGGAGTCAACTAACACCTCTTCCACCTTTGCGATTGTCTTCACCGTGTCGTCGTCCGGCGATAGGTACCCTTCCACCTCGGTGTAGACCGCTACTCTCAAGCCCGCCACAGGCACATCCGCCGGGTCGCCCAACGGCATCGCCACTATAGCCGGGTCTCGCCAGTCGGGACCAGAGATGATCGGCAGCACGAGCTCGAGGTCCTCTACGCGTCTGGCCATCGGGCCATTCTGCGTCAGCGAGTCGGACGCGCCCATCGTATACGGGATGATGTGTCCGGTTCGAGGTACGCGTCCCGAGTTCGGTTTGATACCAGCGATGCCGCAGAAATGTGCCGGCCCCCTGACGCTGCCCCCGGTGTCACTGCCGATATCGAACGGTGAGCCGCCAGCGGCGATGATCGCACCCGCTCCACCACTCGAACCACCTGGGATCCGCTCGAGATCGAATGGGTTGTTGGTGCGACCGTATACGAGATTGTCGGTCTCGCCAGCCATTGTCAACTCTGGCGTGTTGGTCTTTCCCAGCAAGATCGCACCCGCCGCCCTGAGTCGCGCGGCGACCGTGGCATCTTCGTCGGGCACGAAGTCCTTGCGCCCTAACGTCCCGCCAGTTGTGATGACGCCCCCAGTGTCGATCGAGTCTTTGAGCGTCATCGGAACGCCGTGGAGCGGTCCCTTCGACTCTCCGCGTGCAAGTGCGGCGTCGGCGTCCTTTGCCTCTTCGAGCGCCCGCTCCTCGCACAGTTGGACGACGGCGTTCAGCCGTTCGTTGACCTCGGCGATGCGCTGCAGATGCGCTTGCACCACCTCTACGGCCGATACGTCACCATCTTGAATCGCCTTGGCTATCGCATTCGCAGATGAGTAGATTATGTCCGACACTTCTGACCCTCCGATCACGCTGTCTAAACTGAGATCATTAATAGCATCTAGTATCGTGGATCGACTCAACGCCGTGTGAGCCTTCCTTGGCGCACCAAGAACATGTCCCAATTAGACGACGCGACCTGATCATTAAGCGAATCAGTGAAGCGGTCAGCCGCCTGTCGTACACAGTAGCGAGTCGCGCGACCGCGTAATACGCCGTCGGGCGTGATGCAGTCGGTTGGCGATATCGGGTAGAGTGGTTTGCGAGCCAAAAAATCGAGGAGTGAAGACGAGCATGTCCAAGTACGAGACAGCAGTGTTGAGAGATGCAGCCCTCCAGCACCTATGGATGCACAACCGCGACTGGACGGAAACGGCCGAACAAGGCGGTCCCGTGGTGGTGGAAACGGGCGAGGGTATCAGGGTTACGGATACCGATGGCAAGAGTTGGATCGACGTAAACGGCGGCTACCACTCGGTGAACATCGGCTACGGGCGGATGGAGGTCGCGGACGCCGCCTACGAGCAGATGAAGAACATCGTCTACTTCCCGCAGACGACGACTACGGCTCCTATGGCGTTGCTCGCCGAGAAGTTGGCAGATATCACTCCCGGTAGCCTAACGCGGGTCTTCCCCGTAAGCGGTGGCTCGGAGGCGAACGAGACGTCGCTGAAGATCGCAATGGCCTATCACAAGCGCAGGGGGGAGCCTGGACGGTATAAAGTCATCAGCCGCAGAGGCTCCTACCACGGCGCAACGGGGGGAGTGCTGTGGCTGGGGGGCGCGGACGCTACGGCGCGCTCCGATTATGAGCCGGTGACGCCCGGGATGTTATACGCGCCGCAACCCGATCCTACCCGCTGCGAGCTGGGCGGCGAGACGCCGTCGGAGTGCGCGGTGCGCTGTGCCGATGCCGTGGAGAAGCTGATCGTCCAAAACAATCCGGCCACCGTGGCCGCCGTGATTGCGGAGCCGGTAGCGGGAGGCATCGTACCAGGCGACGAGTATTGGCCCGCGCTGAGGGACATATGCGACCGCTATGGAGTCATCCTTATCGCCGACGAGGTGGTGACGGGATTCGGTCGCACAGGCAAGATGTTTGGTGTCGAGCACTGGGACGTGGTGCCCGATATCATGAGCCTGGCCAAGGGCATCGTGAGCAGTTATCTGCCGATTGGCGCGACCATCGTGACCGAGGAGGTAGCGGACCTCTTCGCAGGTAAGGACAACTACTTCCGGCACGTCTTCACCTTCAGCGGCCATCCCGTAGCGGCAGCGGCATCCCTGAAAAACATCGAGATCATCGAGAACGAAGCCCTCGTGGACAACGCTGCGAAGGTCGGCTCCTACTTCAAGGAGCAACTAGAGGACTTGGCCATTGAACACCCATTGGCGGGACCGGTTCAGGGACTAGGGCTGTATCTGAGAATGCGGGTCGGGGCCAACCGAGATGAGCTCGACGAGTTACCGGCGGCGGACGAGCTGTCCCAAAGATTGAACGAGCGCTTCGCTCAGCATGGACTGATCCTGCGCGCCAACGGCGATGTGCTTGGCTTCGGGCCGCCGCTGTGCATCACGAAGGAAGACGTAGACGAGATCGTCCACGCCATCGACCAATCGTTCGGGGAAGTGGAAGGCGACCTAGGCGTGGTGGGGATGGGGTAGGGCGCGGAGTTCGTTGCCCTAAGCCTTCGTTCAAGGATCTAGCCGTGTCAGATATGTAGCTCCTGGAAACGATGCGGGGCACCGTCAGATCCGATTCCGGGTAGGGTAAAGTTGCCAACACGCGAGATGAATACCGAACCGGTCAAAGCGCAGTGGGTACTGGTTCATTACTTCAACGGTTCGCTCTCAGGCTTGGGAGCCGTCGGATCGGACCCAAAGTGACGGCAAGCGGCTTGTAGGCGGCTGCACGGAACTACCTCGGAGGCCTGGTAACCGTGTTTAAAGTGTTCATTGGGAACTCGATAACGGGAGCCGATGCGATAGTCGCCTTCGATCAAGGCCTGTGCGGCAACCATGACGTTTAGGAGTTGGTAGTCAACCTCAAATGGAGGAACTCAAGGTTGTTCAAGTTGAGACAGGTTGTGGCCGTGCCTGAACAGCACATGGTCAGCCAGCGTCCCCTGCTTTTCCGCACCCGCGACCTCATCCTAACCCGGGTCAAAACCCTCGTCCCCGCGACACCGAGACGTTGAAAGCGTTTTAGACTACCTTATATTTTTGGAGTTGAAACTTGACTGAGACGACATTCGACCAAGCTACATTTGAGAGCGAACGAAATCGCATCCTCTGTGAAGGTCGCCGAAAAGAGCCAGGCAAAAAATCGCCGGAAGAGCTTCACCATTACACGAATCTTGATGCTGCCAGGAACATCGTATCGAAGAACAGCCTTTGGCTCTTCCACGCCTCCTATTGCAATGACCCAACCGAACTCAACCGTGGCCTCAAAAAGATGTTGGATGCCGCGCAGGATCTAAAATGCACGGCTTAAGTGGAATTTATCAAAACGCAACGAGCCAATCTGCTTAATGGTTATGTCCAACCGTTCATTTTCTGCCTTTCAACCGCACGGGACAGTGTGATTCAGTGGGAACGCTACGCTGGTCGGAATGGGTGTTGCCTCACATTTAGAAAAGAAATCAGTAAGCTTCAATTCGATGGTCCACCATGTGAAGGAACGCTGGGGTCGGTGATCTACGGCACCGAGAACCAGGAGGATGTCGCCAAAAAACTGTGTGAACAAATAAGTCGGTATGAAGACTGCTTTGATCAGCTAGAGTTTAAGAGAGAGGCCTTGCTTTCGTTGATCAATGCCGCGGTATTCCTAAAGGATCCGGTGTTCAAACACGAGCAAGAATGGAGACTGGTTTATTTCGGCGGAAAAGCTAAACCCGAGGCAGTCAACTATCAGACCGGCTCAAGGTTTCTTAGACCCTTTGTCAGCGGCCGCTTTGCCAAGCTGCCAGTTGAATCGATCACAATCGGACCGTCAGATGAACAGGAACGATTGCAGATGTCGATGGAACACCTCATAAAGATGAAGGATCTGGGAGTGCAGGTTAAGAGCTCGGACATCCGCCTTTCAGGCGTGAAGGGAACTGATTGAGATCTGGGTGCATCGCGCATGAAAAAGGTTTAGTGTCCTCGCGGGTCGAATCCCTTGAACTCTTATGTCGGTTGGGCGTCTAGATATACGTGTCTGTGGCCATTACCGAATCCAGTCGCTTCCGTGCCTAGCGAGATTTTGCACACCGGTGGGCTCTTGGAAGCCGCCAGCCTCTAGGAAGGGCGCATTGAGTCGACTCGGTCGCTGGCCCTCCAGCTGGAAGCACACCATACAACTCACGACCGGGGAACGAACCACACGAGCGGGGAGGCGTCAGTCGCGCTACCTCGGGGCGTGACGGGTTCATGGCTAAATTTCACCGCGACAACCAACCCAGGATATGGACTGAGGCACCGTGCGACGATAGCACCAACCCTAACCACCGGGTAGAAGGTCTTTGACTTCGATTCACTTGGTGGGCCGGACTGGACGAAATCGAGAACCGAGGCCGATTCCTTAGTCACTCCATCCGACGGCATGGGTATGGTGTAGGTCAGCACGGCCTCGTCTCCCGTCACCTCGATACCCTTCACGAAGTTGCGGATGAGGGCCTTGCGCTCAGGGAAGGTCCCCTCCTGCAAGAACTCCCGGAAGTCCGCCACGTACCCCTTGATCTCCTCCGTGCCGGGTAGATCGACCCTTCGCTGCTCCAATAGGCTGGCAGCCTCCTCCCGTGCTGCAGTGAGCTGGTCCTGGCGATGCCGAAGGGACAGGATGCGGGGCGACAGGGCATCCATGGTCAACTGCTTCGTCTCCAATGCTTCGTAGAGGTTCTCTAGCCTGCTCTCCACGTCCGCAAGCTCTGCCCATATGACCTTCAGCCTCCCGTTCATCTCCCCAGCCATAGCGTCTATCTCCTCGGCGACTAAGGTGACCAGCTCCGTGATGGTCCCGTCGGTGAGGATCCGTTCTTTGATTTTGTCTATGATGAACCCCTCCACCCTTGGGGCGTTCAGGTAGCGGGCCTCGCAGGTTCCCGCGCCCTCTCGGTACAGCGTGCCGCAGATGTAGTAGCCGTACTGTCCGCTCTTGGCTCCCTGGCCTATGTATGGCCTGCCGCATACGCCACACCTCAATAGTCCACTGAGAAGGAACTTGCTGCCAACCCGTGCGGGCCTCTGTGCCACCGGCGCCCGCTCATGGAGGGCCTGCTGCACACTCTCGAACAGTCTTCTGGACACCAGGGGTTTCCAGGCCTTGGCAACCCGCACTGGCTCCGGGGCCTGCTCTCCCTTCGCCGTCCTGCCCCAGACGGCAGTTCCGGTGTAGGCTTCGTTGGTGAGCAGGTAGTGGAGTCCACCTTTGTACCAGCGTTTGCCACGGTTGGTGATGCCCCTATCGTTCAGCTCTTTGCATATCTCCTTGAGGCCGTTGCCTCTGAGGGAGCTCTCGAATATCTCCTTCACTATCGGAGCAGTGGCAGGGTCAACCTTCAAAGTGGGACGCTCCTTCGCCCCGTCGCTGATTTTGACCCTCTTGTAGCCGAAGGGAGCCTTGGAGCCGAGGAAGAAGCCTCTCGATGCCGCCTCCCGCATCCCCCGAACGACTTCCTGCGCGAGATTCTCTGAGTAAAACTCGTCCACCGACTCGATGATGGCCTCCATGAGCTTCCCTGTGGGTGAGTCGTCTGCGTGCTCAGTGATGGAGACAACCCTCACACCCTTGCGCCGTAGCATGGACTTGAATGCCACGGCGTGTTCACGCTTTCTGGTAAAGCGGCTGAATTTCCAGACGAGGATGACCTCAAAGGGAGCCTTGGGCTGGCTGCCCTCCTCGATCATCTCCCTGAACTGGGGCCTATCCGCCACGCGGCCGCTCTCGGCCTCGTCCACGTATTCGCGGGCCACGGAGTATCCGTTGGCTTTGGCGTAGTCCTTGAGCGCCCTGAGCTGGGCCGACACGGACAGGTCAACGTCCTGGCGGTTGCTGGACACCCTGGCGTAGAGCGCCGCCGGGGTGCATGGTTGATATTGTCGTTTCATGCTGTCGTCCTCCTTCTTGGTTCCGCCTGTTCCAGGGCGTTTCACGCCGAACATTAGCTACCCGTCTACCATCGTTGGTGTCGTGGATCTGTCGTCCTCCCGCGGCGACATTCCTGCAGAACCCCATCAACGTATCGGTCACCATTGGCCTATCCTCCACTATCACCCCCTACTGACTCAGAGCAACTGTATCAGTTGGTAGGCTCATACCAACCCGATCCGAAGACAAGCCCGTCACGCTCCACTACCCAAGAGTGCTTTGTCCCTTCTTCACCCGTGACCGGATTCAAGTAGACATAGCTCACCCACATGCCTTCTTCCGTGGCGTCCGCCATGACGGCACCGAAGGCGTAGCCAGTAGAATCCACCCCGAGAGGGCCACGCATGCTCTGACCTATGTTGTCCGGAACGGTGGCGCGGGCGATGGTGACATCGCTCTCGTCGGTGATGAAGATGTACCACTCGCCGTCCACACTCTCCTTGGTGTTGTAGTAAGCAATGGTAGCGTCTCTACCCTCTTCGTCGTAGCGGTCAATGGCCTGCTGCACAAAAGCCTTTGTAAACGCTGGGGGATCGGACTTTGAAGGAGCTATTGAGTCGCTTCCCCCACAGGCGGCAGCCATGAAAACGGCAACGACTACCGAACCAATAAGCGATGCCGTTAGATTGTTGGTCTTCATCATAGAATTCCTCCTACATGTTCAAATAGCCGATCCAACCTGCTACCCGTCCACCAGCTCTATGCGGTCACCGTAACGGCGGAAGTCTGCGGCGTTGAACGTCAATAGCCTGCGCTCCCCATGTGCCAGCATGGTTGCGACGATGTTGGCGTCGTGAATCTGCCGTCCCCCCGCGGGAATCTCTCGACACAGCCCCACGAGCGATTCGGTCACCACAGGACCGTCCTCGAGTATCTCGAAGCTGCCTATCAGCCTGCTCACGTCATCCAGGGCATCCTCACGGGTGATGGCCACTGGCCAGGTCTGCGGTCGAGTGACGACGGCCAGGTACTCTCGTATCACCTGACGGCTGATCCTTAGCGGTTCAGGGTCTCGAAAAGCACGCTCCAGGCTCGCCCGAGCCGCGTCGTGGTCAGGCGCGCTGGGGACACGGGACTTCACCAGCACGTTGGTGTCTATGAACATGGCGGGACTAAACCCTCTCCTCGTAGAGGTCCTCACGTCTGAGGCTCAGACCTTCCGGCCATACCGCGGTGGGGTGGACGGGCCACGCCTCGTCGAGAGAGAGCCTGGGTATGGGCTTGGGGTGCGTTCGCCGGAACAGCAGCATCTCGCCATCCATATCGACCTCCGCCGTCTCCCAGCCGGCGACGCTCCAGGCAAGGGCGTGGCTGTGGCCATTGCCGCCTCTCTGATTTCCCCACCAGGGCCGGTGCAGCCGTGCGGACGGAGGCAGCTCGAATCCGATGACTGCCTCGACCTCGTTGAAGGAGGTCCTCCACTCCTGCACCTGAAGACTGCTCAGGTACGCGTACAGTCTCTGGTACTTGCCTCGGATCACCATTTCTCGGTACTTGTCCTTCTGGTCTACGGCCATGTCGTGCCTCCTTCGTCTCAGCTTGCCCTAGCCGGAGGGCAGATGTCGACATACATTGTAGTGAGTTAGTGACTCCAGCGCAAGCGCCTGGACAACGGCAACGGACCGGGTAGGGCTCGCGCGCACAGACCCCCCTCAGAAGGCGCGAGATTCCAGGGGACGCTGGCGGTGTCATACCCGTGTACAGGAGATCGCACGGGACACCAAGTCGCAGTTCGGGCGATTCCGTAGCTGAAATCGGCGTGAATGGGGCATCCTGCTAAATCGGAGCGAGCAATTTGATTCCGGTACTCGTTCCACCCCTACTGGATAGTCGCAGCTACGAAAGTGGACAAAATGGCAGTGGCGTTCGCGGGTGTGATTGGAACATGGGCTTTGGATTGCGCGATGGGGCATCGGCAGCTACGGATTGGGGACAATGGAACATCGACGCGTAAGAGACGCGGATGGCGTTGGAAGAACCGGAGGTCCGGGCTGGCAGGAACGTCGAAGGGCTGGCGACGGCGCCCCTATCTCAGCACAAACCACCACACGAGAACGCTGCCGACCAGCAGCACGAACAGCACGATGGCGATCACGCGGACCATGTTGAGCAGATCCTTCGTCTCCTTGTGCGCGGCGGTCTCCTTCCGGTACGCCTCCTCAAGCTCCTTATGCGCCTGTCTGCTGGCTAACGCCGCTTCCCTGGCCACGTCTCGCTTTCGCCCCAACTCTGTGACTGTCCTATCCAACTCCCATACCGTCCGCTGAAGCTTGTCCTCCCGACCAAGGGATCGACGCAGCAGTTCGTCGTCGCCCACGTACTCTAGCCCGTGCATACGCACATAGACCCGGCGCCCCTCCCTGACCACCTCGACCTCTCCACTCCTGATCCTCCGGTCGAGGGTGGACAGGGATATTTCCATCTCTCGCGCCGCCTCCGCTTTCGTCACCCAGCGGACGTGCTCATCCATCTCTCTTTTCCTCGCTACGTGGCTAGCGCCTCCGCCTCCAGTTGAACAGACGCAGAACCCGGCCCTCGGACTCGGGCGCATTCGCCGCCTGGTCTCCAACGTCGTCTTCGGGTTGCCGAGCCGCCTCCAGGGCCTCCACGCGCCGGCTCAGACGCTCCACCAGCGCCGCCAGCTCGTCCAAGGCTTCAATCGCCAGCCTCATCCTCGCCTCCAACCGGTCCAGTGGCATCGTTCTCTCCCACTCTGGATCGTCCAGGTTGGCCATGAGTCGCTGGACGGCCAGGGTCATCCTGCCCGTCAACCGCTCCCGGCGCAGGGCCAGCGCCACCGTCTTCCGGTTCACACCCAGGAGGGCTGCCGTCTTGCGCTGTCCTTCCCGCTCGACCAGCCACTCCACAACCCACTTGAGGTCGGGCCGGTTGTCGTCGGTCCTCGATGCCCGTCCGTCACTCATTTCCGTCTTCTACAGGGGATGGCCCGCTTTTGCAATTTTATCCATTTTTCGGTGGAACCAGCCCTTTACTCAAATTGTTCACTGGGTTCCTGCCAATTGACTCCAGATGTGGCGCAAATCCCTAGCTGGTTGGCCCAAGATGTCCATTTCTATCCGCGCCCCAAAATCATGTCACGCACCCCGACATCGTTTCGCGCCAAAACCGATGAGCCAAACTGCTCCACAACCGCCTCCGGCACGCCAAATCCTGCCCGCATCGACTCGCCGGACCCGCCCGAAAGGTTTGTCCATAGCTGTTTCGCCGCTATCGGATGACACGTCAGAGGTTGCAAAAGTGCAATCAGATCGTCGTGGAAGGGGCGATTTAGTTTAGCATGGCTTCCCATCCATTTGCATTTTCAGGCGTTGACCGGTCAGAGGGTTCTTCAGCCCGTTTCGTAGCTGAATCAGGGGCAAATGGGGCGCATTGCGCCCCCTCAAGACCTCGCCGACAGGCCAGGATGTACCGTTTTGCAACCCCCATTCAGCATATCGGGGAGATGGGAACGCATCGGCCCTATCTATTCCCCCCTACAGGACGCTGACGCATCCGGTGGTAGAGTGAGTCCCACTGGTAGGCGCGTAGCTCGGACAGTGCCAGTCGCGGGGACTCCGGGTTCCACAGTGGATGCCATGACTTTCCGAGTATCCCCGTGCGTGACAGGACGGGTATGCAAGACACTAGGATGGGCAGCGACATCCGGCTCATCCGGGCCGATGTGCGCACGTAGGTGGCCTCGACCTCCTCTGTGTCAACTACGAACAGCGTGGTGGGGAATGGCGGCTGGTCGTCGCCTGGCTCGGTGGACCAGTAGTAGCTCATGTAGGGACTCAGGCGGGCCAGGACTCCTTCGGGGTGACGGGCACGTAGCTCGTACTCGAGGTAGAACGGTATCTCAAGGCCTTCCGCGACCATCTTCCCCACGGCGTCTGGGGCGATGGCCGACTGACCCCAGTTGTAGGCCCGGTCGGATCTCGCGGTGGGCACCGACCACAGCAACTCGCTGTCAGGGTCGGCCCGGGCCTCCGCTTCCAGCTTCGAGAGGAACCATGTGATGCCGTCTGCGTGCCTCGTCTGCCGCGCCCACGTGTCGATGCGGTGGCCCACATGCCGTGTCCGGCCCTGATGGTCTGTCGTGAGGGCTGTGCTCCAGATGCCCCGCGTGGTCGGCAGTTGCGCACGGTCCCTGTGAGTGATGTAGCGGATCCCCTCGGCAGAAAGCGTGTAGCGAGTGTCTCCACGTTTGCCCCGGCGCTCGACCAGGCCCCAGGAATCAACCAGGCTGTGCATCATCTGGCTGACTCGCCCCTCAGAGACGCCGAGCCAGTGGGCGAGATGCTCACGGGGTATCATCGGGTGATCAGTGGTGAGGTCGAGCGTCCGCTTCTCCGACGGGCTGATGCCGAAGGTCGCCGCAGCCCGCACCATCCGCTCAGGCGACTCCGTATGAAGCGCTCCGGCTGGGCCACCCTGTGAGCTCACGAAACCAAGGTTGTAGTACGAGCCACTGAACAGGCCTGAGGTCTTCTGCCAGACGTGGTAGTTCCGTCTTTCGAGTACGTCCCGAGACTCCACCCCGACGTAAGAGTCTTCAATGTTCAGTTCCATGCAGAACCTCGTCGTCAGCCTCTGCTCCCAGACGCTGGGCATCAGGATCAGGACGGTGCCGGGGCGGCGCCTGTAGTCGTACTCGGCGATGGCTCTAAGACGGTCGTAGAGTGACCGACGACGAAGGGCCAGCCCCTGACGGACCAGACCGAAGCTGCGGCCGTCCTGGAGGGTGATGGTGGCGTCGAAGCGCCCCCTACGGTGGAACTCCACCTGCGACCGGAGCCCGTCGACGCCTGAGGAGAGGGCCGCTGCGAGCCGGTAGACGGCAGCCACCGCGTCCATCCGGCGGATCAACAGCGCCAGCCACTCTCTGGATATGGGGTAGGCTCGCACGAAGTTCGAGGGCGTCCCGAAGCCGAGCAACTCCGCAGCCTGTCTGATGCCGTTGGCCGTCAGGCAGTATCTCTGACTCGACGGCAGGTGGGCGGTGCCGTGACTCACCCTCCCGACAATACCGTCAGTCAGCAGGCCGGCCAGCCCTCGGTGTACCGTCGCGTGAGGCTCGCTGAGGACGCCCGCCAGTTCCGCCGTATCGACGAACGGCATCTGGCTGAGGGAGTGCGTAAGCTGCTGGTCTGAAAGTGACATGTGTCAAATCTAGCAAAGTGGGTGAGGGCGGCAGCTCCCTTGCACGCCAGGATAGAGTTGGGGCACCAATCAGATGGCCCGTCACGGTGCAACGCCGATGAGCACGATCGGAACCGCTGGGACGCCCCGCCCTTGACGCAGTACGTTCAGCAGGTCGCGCTCGTAATAGGGGACGCCGGAGGACATCTCTCGTTCCAACTCCTTCATTGGAAGTATCTCAATTCCTACGTCGATGATGTCCGAGACGTAGAAGCTGAGGTGTTTCACAAACAGGTCATGGGCGACGAATGCGTACTTGCCAAACTGGACTTCCACTGCAACCCGATCTTTTACGAAGTCGGTCTGATTGTAGGACATGATGGGTGTCATCCCAGCCTCCTCAATCACTCGCCTCTGCTCATTCTCTGGCAGAGCATAAACTCCACGCAGTATTTTCTCGTCGTCGGTCACCCAGAAGGTGCTCCGGCGCTCGCTCCACCCTAGCTGCCGAAGCCCGTCGCTGAACTCCCGATTCATGTCGACGGGAGAGAACAGCATCTTCCCTCGCATGGTCTTTTCCTTTGAAGCCTTGGTCCGGCAGGCGACGGCGTTCACCTCTGCTATGACGGTCTGAACCTCTTCCCACAACTGCTTGCGGTGGACGATTAGATACTCTTCGCCGTTCAGGTGTGAGTAGCGAGCCTTGATCCGCATCAGTGCCCCCCATTGGGTTTCGCCGGGTCGTAGATGGGCTTGCCCATGGGGCGGGTGCGGAGATTGCCCTTATGGAGTTGCGCAACTCGCTGCCGAGCAATGTCCACGTACTCCGGCACGATGTCGCATCCGTAGGCGGCACGGCCGTGCATAAGCGCAGCAATGACCGACGATCCGACTCCCATGTAGGGATCGAATACCGCATCTTCCGCATTTGTCATGGAAAGGATGAGACGCTCTACCAGTTCCACCGGGAACTGGCACGGGTGAATCGTCTTCTCCGGATGGTTGTTCTTCACGTTCGGGAATTCCCATACGTCGCTCGGATTCTTTCCCTTCGGATTTCCAGACAGCTTGCCAATGTTGGGTCCCTTGAAATGGCGCTTGCCTGGATACTTCGATGGAACTCTGATTCGGTCGAGGTTCCATGTATAGTCGTCATTCTTCGTCCACCAGTTGATAGTCTCGTATCTACCGGAGAGTCGTCTTGTGGAGTGGAGCCCATGCCCGAAGTGCCAGACGATCCGGTTGCGCAGCTTGAGCCCGTGCCTTCGGAATACGGGATAGAGGACGGCGTCAAGTGGGGCGATCTCTCCGTTGTCGACGTAGTTCCCGACCTGCCAGCAGATCGACCCCTGAGGATGAAGAACTCGGACACACTCGCTTATCACGCGCTCCTGTGCCTCAAGGTAATCGTCGAGTGAAGTCCTGGCCTCGTAGTCCTTGCCCAGATTGTAGGGGGGTGAAGTGACGACCAGCTTAATTTGACCATCGTGAAGCTTCTCACGGAACGCTGGGCCCGTTGAAGTCGCTGCTGCTATATAGGACCTCCAGCCTGTTCAACACCGCAAGTCACGGCTTCGACCTGGTGATGCGGCTCAACGGCGACTCGCCGGGCGTGTGGGTCCAGGGGCGGCTGGTCGACGACGAGCTGTTTAAGGCCGACGGCACGCTGGGCGTCGACCCGGTGGGTGAGGGCACGATTTAGTTCGAGAACGGCGTCGTCTGCTACGCCATGAACACCGGCCACGCCAGCCGGTTCGACGCCGTCTGCGAGGACGGCATCGTCCCGGCCCGCTACAACGGCTTGGGGTACCAGTTGCTACGACGAAATCTCGGCGGGTCCAGCCCGGCCTTCATTGAGGACGAGTTCCCGGATTTCGAGCCGAAGAGTTCGACGCTACTGCTCATCGAGGTCGGCCTTATCGAGTTCCACAAACGTGGCGGTGCCAGGGTCGACTTGCCACTGAAGGAGCGGACCACACGCATGGCCCGCGAGTTCGCGCCGCGCCAACCCAGGTTCGAGCCCTAGCTGGCTACTCTAGAGGCATTAGCATTTGGGGGATGGGCGCCATGAATAATAATTTGGTGATCTCGGAGTGGGACGATGCACATCCTCGATGGTCGGAAGTTGCGGCGTTTCTCGACGAGTATACAGACGGACTGCCTGATCCAATCCCAGGTTACGACCAACGCGACTCACGGTATCTTGTTGCCACTTTCAACGGAGAAATCGTTGGAGAGCTGAGACTAATAGTTATCCCAATCGGCCCAGAAAGTGACCTTCCGGCGGTGAAGGTCAGCGGCCGAGAGTTGCGTCAAGCGAAGGTCATGGAATTTGTTGTTTTGCCCCAGTTCCGCCGCCGGGGAATCGGTACGAGGTTGCAGGAATCAGCTATGAACCTGGCGAGGTCGCTAGGCTGCTACCAGTTGGCGTCGTTCAGCTACTCTGGCAACGTGGAGAACCACGCGCTAAAACTGAGTATGGGATTCACGGTTCGACCGGAATCTCGCGGAGACGAAGCCCACGGACTGTATTTCATCATGCCTTTGCAGTCGGAACCACCCGCTAATCGGCGCTCAAATTAGGATACTAGCCCCCCTCCGCGCGTTTGACGGCCTCGGCGAAGGCACGGATCTTGGCGGCGTCCTTGACGCCGTCGGTCTCGACTCCACTGGAGGCGTCCCCCGCAGGGGCAGGCCCATCCCCACCGGCTCTCTGGTGGAGCAAGCCGCCCGCTCCGGCACGGCGCGCTACGCCGACGACGACGGCTGCGCCGCCATAGCCAGACCCGTCTTCTGGCGGGGGAAGCTGGCGAAGGTGGTGTTCCGAGCCATCGGTGAGATGAGTTCTACCGAATCCCCGGGCAGATCCGCTGCTGAGCCGACTTGGGTACCCGTCGCTGACTACAACAAGACCAAGAGAACGAACGCAATTGAAGAACGCCACATGGGGCTGCCAATCACCAACCTCGCACCTCGACGTTGGACGGGTTTGTAACCATTGAGCAGCCGAACCTTGCGCATTAATGCTTCTGTAATTCAGAATTCAGCGAGATCAACGCAATGCCAACATCCCATCGTCAACACGCAAACTCGGTAGAACCGGCTGCGCCGTTTCGTAAGCGATAACCCGGTTTGTGGTGGGCCCGGAGGGAATCGAACCCCCGACCAATCGGTTATGAGCCGACCGCTCTAACCGCTGAGCTACGGGCCCTGATGACTCGCACCGATAAACAGTGCGCGTTTCAGATTCTAACCGCCGAACGCCGGTCAAGCATCATCCCACCTCCGGATGCGCGCTCCAAGAAGTGAAGGCTTGGTCGGTCGCCGGCAAGGTGATCTCGACGACCTCGCCGGGAGCCACATCGACAGGTGTCGTCGGACCCAGTTCGACGCCGTTCGATAGATGAACCTCGACCCTTACCAGTCTCAGCGTGGCGCTAGTGGTGTTTTCCACGGTGCCAACGAATGCGTTTGAAGCCGAATCATAAGAAAGGATCAACCTGGCGCCAGCGCGGACCTCGTCCATCGTCTCGCTCAGTTCGTACTGGATTCCTGACTCCTCGTCTCCCTCACCAGTCTCTGAGTCTTCAGCATGTTCTTCGCCCTCCGAACCCGCTTCGTGTTCGCCGCCGCCTTCTCTGGACTCCCTCTCCCCGCTTTGCTCACTCGACTCGACGCCGCGGCTGTGTTCCCCAAACTCCGATTCGCTGCTCGCACAGCCCGTGAGAGCGAGTAACGAAACGATGCCCAACAAGACGATCGCAATTGCGCCACACGCGTTTTCTTCATATCTGTTTCCCTTCCGACGTTCATCGGTTTTTGCGCCGAATTCGACTATGGCAGTCGGGTTGAAGATAGTGAGAAGAGCCTCGGAGCGACGCGCCATAAATCGTCACATATGAGGAATATTCCGAGAGGGCTCGAGTCATCGCGTCACGGCGCTAACATCGGCTCAGAGATGCTAACTGACACGCTCAACTAACGGAAAAGAGGCACCAAAGATGAAGATCACAGATGTTCGACTTGAGATGTTCAAGTGGCCGCGCGACGTGCCGATCACGAACGGTCTCTACACCTACACTCACAACCTTCTCAACATAGTGGTCGTCGAGACCGACGAGCCCGGCATCACGGGCATTGGCCTAGCGGGCGGCATCGAGGCTAGCCCTGAGGTGGGCGCGGCGTTGATCTCTCACTTCAAGAAGATGCTCGTCGGAATGGACCCGCTCGACAACGAGCGCATCTGGCACGAGATGTGGAGGCCGAAGCTCGTGGGGAGACGGGGGATAACAACGCGCATGCTCGGAGGCGTGGACATCGCCCTCTGGGATATCAAAGGTAAAGTCGCTGGCTTGCCCGTCTACAAACTGCTCGGAGGATTCACCGATAGGGTCGACACCTACGTCGCCGGAGGTTACTACGAGGAAGGCAAGGGCCTCAAGGAACTCGCCGCCGAGATGGCCGACAACTTGGAGTTGGGCGCTCGAGCCGTCAAGATCAAGGTCGGCGCATTGTCTATCAACGAAGACATCGAGCGGGTGAGGGTGTGTCGCGAGACGATCGGCCCAGACATCAGGTTGATGGTCGATGCCAACAACGCTTACCGACACTACCAGGCGATCGAGTTCGCCCGAAAGGCTGAAAAGTACGATCTTTTCTGGTTCGAGGAGCCGGTCGAGCCTGACGACTACATAGGTCAGCGCGAGATCACTCGAGCCACTTCGATCCCAATCGCCGCCGGTGAAAACGAGTACACCCGTTACGGCTTCCGCGACATGATCGACCACCGCGCGGTCGACATATTGCAACCCGACGCGCTGGTTCTCGGCGGGATCACCGACTTCATGAAGATCGCGGCGATGGCGCAAGCGCACGATTTGGACATCGCGCCTCACGGATCGCAGTATGTCCACATCCACCTAGTCGCTGCCATCCCTAACGGCCTAATACTTGAGTACTACCGAGAAACCGTCGACCCCATGCACGGCAAGATCTGGGAGCACAACCTCGACATCCGCGACGGCTACGTCCACGCCCCGGACCGTCCGGGCCTGGGCCTAGAACCCAAGTGGGACACGCTGGAGCCATATCGGGTTTGAACCGTTGGACCTAACGGGATGAAATGCCAAGCGGGAAGCCGCTCATGAGCCAAACAAAACCCGCTCCCCGAGCGGGTACCCTCTCCCCTCCGAGGGAGAGGACCTTTGCGCAGTTATCTGCGCAAAGAGGTGAGGGGGAGACGATGATGCATCCGATCAATCCGCCCGACGAATTCCCCTCTCCGCCTTGGGAGACCATTGTGAAGGTGGACGTGATCCTCCCCGCGCAGCGGGGTGCCGCGACGAGGCCGCATGATTTGCGGCCCACTCGAAGCCTGTCGAAGGATCTGGGGCGAGGTGTTTCACAACGGCCGTTCGGAAAGTCCTGATCAACCACCTATGCACTCGGTACCCAACCCCTCTCGCCCCGAGTCCCCCTCACCTCTTTGCGCTGGTGCGCAAAGGTCCTCTCCCTCGGAGGGGAGAGCTGGATACTGCCACGTCTCCCGCAATGTGACGCTTCGACAATTCTCTCGACTCTCGCGTCTGCGGGAGTGACGACGCGACCCATGCCCCGCCTTATCGAAATCTTCCTCGCCGCCCTGAAACTCGGCGTGACGTCGTTTGGCGGTCCCATCGCGCATATCGGCTACTTCCGTGACGAGTATGTCGAGAAGCGTAAATGGCTCGACGAACGAAGCTACGCCGATCTCGTCGCACTCTGCCACTCTCTACCTGGGCCGGCGAGCAGTCAGGTCGGCATCGCCGTGGGCATCGGACGCGGCGGTCTCCTCGGAGGCGTCGCAGCGTGGCTCGGATTCACCATACCTTCCGCCGCCCTACTGATTGCCTTTGCCTACGGTGTCACCGAGTACGACGATCTCTTTTCAGGCGATTGGCTGAGAGGACTCAAGATCGTCGCGGTCGCCGTTGTCGCATACGCCCTCTGGGGCATGGCCAGGAGCCTGGCGTCGGGCAAAAAGACTGCAACCTTCGCCATTGCCTCGGCCATAATCATCCTCCTTTGGCACAATCCCATCGCGCTAGTTCTGGTGATTTTGACGGCGGGAATCGTAGGTCGGTTCGTTTTGGGGAACCCTTCCGATTCCGCCGATACGATGTCCGAGCAATCTCCCATAGGCAAACGTCTTGGGATCGCTTCATTGGTCGCCTTCTTCGCGCTCTTGATCGCATTGCCCCTGTTCCGACAGGGCTTTGAGGCCCAATGGTTGGAGGTTTTCGACAGCTTCTTTAGAAGCGGTTCCCTAGTCTTTGGCGGAGGGCATGTGGTACTGCCCGTTCTGCAGTCTGAGGTCGTGCCGTCCGGTTGGGTGACTAACGAACAGTTCATTGCCGGTTACGGGGCCGCGCAGGCGGTGCCCGGGCCGCTGTTCACCTTCTCGGCATATTTGGGCACCGCAATGAAGGGGACCGTAAGTGGTTGGAGCGGAGGCCTGATCGCGCTGGTGGCGATCTTCTTGCCATCATTTCTCATCGTCGTCGGAGTCCTGCCCTTCTGGAACGCGCTCAGGGCCAATGTGAACTTCCGGGCCGCACTCGCCGGAGTCAACGCCGCGGTTGTGGGCTTCGTCGCCGCCGCTTTATGCGACCCTGTGTGGACCACCGCCATCGGATCGCCTAGAGATCTCGGACTAGGGCTGGCAGCATTCGCGCTTCTCGCCATCTGGAGGCTGCCGCCTTGGCTGGTGGTGCTGCTCACCGCCGCTGCAGGCTTTGGTTTGTCGCAACTTGACTAGAACTGTAGCGGCCTCATTTAGCATTGAAGTTGTGAACATCAATTTCCGTTCCGCCCTTCTGCTGCTTCTCTTAGCAGCCCTTTGCCTCTCAACGTTGACCGCGTGCAAGTACGAGGCGCTCGTGAAGGTCGATGAAGAGGGTGCAACCGAGATTCAAATCATCATCGCGGTTGACGATTTCTTTCTCAATCTGATGCCCGACGGGGAGTCGCCTCTTGCTGACCTAATGGAAGGGATCGAACAGGAGAATGTTGGCGACCAAGGTCCATACGAAGATGCGCGGGTCGAGAAGTACGAACAGGACGGTCAAATAGGCGTCCGGATCACTGCACCGTTTAACCCCCGGATATTCACGGTCGCAGACCTATTCGGCAGCGAATCGCCTTTCGGTCTCCTAAGTGAAAACTCGGTGGTCGGAAAGTATGAATTTGAGCGCACGGCGGAGGACGATGGCTGGGTATTCCTAGTGGACCAACCCATCGAAGGCGATCCGTTGGCCGACTTGGGTGAGATGCTGGAAGGGGCTGATCTCGGGGGGTTCAATGTCCCAAGTCCGACATTGACGTTCCGACTCGACCTTCCGGGCGAGATCTTAGAGCACAACGCCGACCGAATGGACGGCGACATTCTCGTCTGGGACATCGATCTGTCTGAAGACCTATCGATTTCAGCCGTCAGCCGAGACGCCTCTGAATTCCCAAGCATCGCCTCGATCGCGATAGCGGTCGCATTTGCTTTGATCCTGATCGGAATCGTGGTTGCCGTCACCATCAGCAAGCGCCGTGAACGTCGGGCTTTGGCCGCAGACTCCACCCAAGCCGCCGAATAGAAGTATTCCAACGCATACCCCGCCCCAGATCCTTCGACAAGCTTCGAATAGACCGCAAATCATGCGGCCTCGTCGCAGCACCCCGCTACGCGGGGAGGATGACAGGGGTTTGTGCAACGGTCTCCAGTAGTAGTATGAACTTACCGAACGCTACGCTTCGAATTGACGTATTTCGTTGCTAGAGGAAGTATCCAGAGCATGGAATCTGTATTCAGAGCCGCAGTAGAAGAGTTGGAACAAGATCGACCTATGGTGGTCGCCACGGTCATCAAGACTTCCGGCTCGACTCCCCAGAAATCAGGTGCCAAGTTGCTTGTCCGAGAAGACGGCAGCGGAGTCGGCACGCTCGGCGGCGGATGCGTCGAGGGCGACATCTGGTTCGCAGCCCAGGAGTTGTTGAAGCGGGGCGGAGACGCCGAGATGCGTGACTACCAGTTGAACGAGGATTTGGCGGCTGAGGACGGGCTGGTTTGCGGCGGCACCATGTACTTCTTGATCGACCCGGTGCGCGAGCCGAACCCTTACGACGACTTCGCAGCGCAGGCCGTGGACGCCTACAACGGCGGGTCCCCGATGGCGATTATCAATGTCACTCAAGCTCCAGAAGGCTCGCCCTTCCAAGTCGGAGCAAAGATGCTTGTGAGGGAAAACGGCGAGCGCCAAGGCTCGTTGGGCGACGAGATGCTCGAACAGATGGCCGTTGCGAAGGCTCGCGACTTGATGGCGATGGGCAAGAACGACATCTTGACCCTGCCCAACGGCGTCGAGTGCTACATCGAGGCCTACACGACTCCCCCGACGCTGGTGCTCATCGGCGGCGGCCACGTCAGCAAAGCCATCGCACCAGTCGCCAAAAGCGTAGGATTCCGGATTTTCGTCTTTGACGACCGCGAACAGTTCGCCAGCCCTGAGCGCTTCCCCGAAGCCGATATCACTCAAGTCGGCGACTATCGACACGGCTTCGACGACATGCCGATCAATGCAAACTCCTTCGTAGTTGTGGCGTCTCGAGGTCACCAGTTCGACGATGCCGCCCTCGCGGGCGCGCTCCGTACTCCTGCAGGCTACGTCGGACTGCTGGGAAGCAAACGAAAGACGATTCTCATCTTCGAAGAGTTGATACGCGCCGGCTTCTCGGTCGACGATCTTCGACGCGTGAACGCCCCAATCGGACTCGACATCGGTGGCAGGACCCCCGAAGAGATCGCCATCAGCATAATGTCCGAGATCGTCGCCTTCAGGCTTGGCGGCTCTGGCGGCAGCATGAAGCTTCAGGAGCGATTGCTCGACAAGGCGATCGAACGCGCCCAGAAGCCGTCCGAGATGGACGAAATCGCGCAACGGGTCGCTGTGTCTGACGGCTGATCGGATGCCCTCAGTAACCATTCCCTTTTGGCAACACATTGCAATCTCCGATCCGCTCGGAGCGCGGACACCCCTCTCCCCTTCGAGGGAGAGGACCTTTGCACAATAGCGCAAAGAGGTGAGGGGGAGACGACAGAGCAACCGATTTTTCCGCCAGGCTCGCGTTCACTGATTGTTCGACAAGCTCGCCACGAACGGGGTATGGTGATCACCCAAATGGGCATCAGCACTTACAAGGAGCACGGGAAGCCATTCAGTAATTCATCTGCGCGCACCGATGTTTTGCAACGTATGCGCACCTTATGCGACAACTCCAAGTCCGTCGTATGTTCTGGTGCTCGGTGATGCTCAATTGACCAGATGTGCGGTCGGAATCGCATTGAATTCCGGATTCATTTTCGTCTCCCCCTCACCTCTTTGCACTGATGCGCAAAGGTCCTGATTGGAGCCGGATGCATGATCCACCCACGAAGCTCAATCCGCTTCCTGCCCTCGACGGGGAGAGGGGATTTCGCTCTCGGAGCGAATCGGATACGTCCAATAGTCCCCTCCCCATGGGAGTAGAAGCCATACTTCTCGCCGCCGGCGAGTCTTCACGCATGGGTACGCCGAAACCTTTGCTCCCCTGGTTCGGCAAAACAATGGTCGAAGCCCAGATCGAGAACCTGCTCGATGGCGGAGCCGACAGAGTCATCGTCGTCACTGGCGCTCGGGGAGATGAAGTCGAAAACGCCATTCACAAGACAGACTCAGTCACTGTGGTCGACAATCCTCACTATCTGGACGGCAAAACCACCACCATCAGAGCTGGTTTGGGAATGGTCTCCGACGATTGCTCCGCAATCCTGCTGCTGGCCGTCGATCAACCTCGTCCGAATTGGGTCGTCAGACGCATTGTCGATTCCCACTTGACGAACAACGCGATCGTCACCTCGCCCAGATACCAAGGCCACGGCGGGCATCCGCTGGCGTTTCATCCGGACCTGTTGCCCGAGCTGCGAGAGATCAGCGAAGAGCGGGAGGGTGTTCGCGAGGTGATGAGGCGGCACGAGGCCGAGATGAACGGCGTCCGTTTCGACTCGCCGATTGTGCGTATCGACCTAAATACTCCTGAGGATTACGAGAGGGCGCTGGAAGTTTATCCGACACTCTCTGCGAACTCGCCTGGCGAGTACCCTCTCCCCCCCGTGGGAGAGGATTAAGGAGAGGGGGACGTTCAGAGCAACCGATTCCTCCTGCCCAGAATAAAAACCCCTGTCGTTCCCGCCAAAGCGGGCGAGAAGCCCATCCAGAGTGGGATAAGAGCAACCGTTTGTTCACCTCAAGACCACCTGAGTTATCGACAAGGTTGCGGAGACAATTGTCGCCAGCGGAAAGATTTCTCACTCACCCTCCCCCAGGACCCCGGTTCCCCCTCTCCTTAATCCTCTCCCACGGAGGGGAGAGGGTACCCGTCTGCCAAGCGAGTTTGCTTGTGGAGGGCGAAACCACCCCGCGTGTACCCTCTCCATCTAGGCACACAAACCTTCCCCTATGGCCATTGATCTAAAAGCTGCACAGGAGTTCATGACGAACGTCGGCATCTCGGGATGGCTCACGCGCGACTATCGATACACCAACCCGATATTCTTCGCCGCACTCGGCTACCGACCCAACAACCTCACTCGCCCCGCTTGGCTTTGGGTGCCCGCCGATGGCGAGCCTCGTGTATTGGCCCACGATGTCGACGTGAATCGCTTCGAACGGGATGTCCCGGAGATATCCGTCTACAGCAATCGACGGATGATGATCGACGCTCTTCGTGCTCTCCTGCCGAACACTGGCCAGGTCGCCACCGACTATTCACCCATGTTCGAGCTGCCTCGCGTGGCACGTGTCGACGCCGGAACCGTCGAACTCATCCGCTCCTTCGGAGTCGAGGTCGTCTCATCGGGAGATATCGCCCAGTACGCCACCGAGCGCTGGAGCCCTGCCCAGCTGGCATCGCATCGCTACGCAATGGCTGAACTGGTCGACGCAATGCTCGAAGCCTTCAAGTTCGTCGGCGAAAACGTCCGCTGGAAGCTCTCGGAGCACGATGTCGCCGAGTTCATACGAGGACGTTTCGACAGAACCGGCCTCATCACCGACGAAGGCCCAGTGGTCGCCTTCGACGCCAACTCCTCTGACCCTCACTACGATCCAACTCCTGAAGGAGCAGCCACAATCCGACGCGACGGTTGGCTGCTCATTGACGCATGGGCGAAGCCCGAATCGATCGATCCCTTCATCGTCGACGGACTCGGCTCCGAAGACGAATCCGTTTACGCCGACATCACATGGGTCGCCAAGATAGGCAGCGACCCCACTCCCGAGCAGGTCAGAGTCTTTGACTCTGTCAGGCGTGCTCGCGACTCGGCGTACGAGTTCATGAGAGAGCGACACCGTCGAGGAGATCAGACGCAAGGGTGGCAGGTCGACCGCATCGCCAGAGACTCCATCGATTCAGATGGCTACGGCAAGTACTTCGTGCATCGCTTAGGCCACAGCGTCGGACCCGAAGTTCACTCAAACGCCGTGAATTTAGACGATTGGGAAACGCACGACACACGCCAACTGATACCAGGCATCTGCGTGACGATCGAACCCGGCGTCTATCTGCCCGACTTTGGAGTCAGACTAGAGATGGATGTGCACATCGGCGATGACGATGTGGAGACTACGGGACAGAGGCAGGATGAGATCGTTCGGATAGTCCCGTAACAACACGGCTCGGCGTTCCTACGCACACTTGGGCCCTGTGAGTTACGCAAAGCGTCGGCCTACAAACAGCGTAATATTGGTATCATTATTGGTATCAATGAGTCATGAGAGCGAGACATCGACGAACCCTTGAACGAATCTTCGCCAGGCCGACCCCAGCAGACATTAGATGGTCGGACATCGAATCCATGCTCCTGGCGGTTAAGGTCGAAGTGACAGAGCGTTCGGGCTCGAGGGTGCTCATAAAGAGGGAGACGGAAAGAATGGTCATTCACCGCCCACACCCAAGGCCTGAAACGTCCCGGGCAACGGTTAGGGACATCGCCCGTTTCCTCGAACATATTGGAGTAACGCCGTGATCGAGCACAAAGGCTACATCGCAAAAGTCGAATACGACGACTCTGTCGGGCTGCTGCACGGAAGTGTCATGAACAGCGGTCCTTACCCAATCGCAAACTGCATGGCTGCCGACGTGGGGACCTTGCAGCAGGAGTTCCGCACGTCCGTTGATGAGTATCTGGCATCATGCGAAGAAGACGGCGTGGACCCGATTAAGCCATTCTCGGGCAATTTGCATCTCAGGCTCGGGTCGAATTTGCATCACCGCGTTGCAGTGTCCGCGACTCGGAGCGGGATGAGCATTAATGGCTGGATCAAAAGCGTTTTGGAAGACAACGCCTCTCGTTGAAGGATCAAACAATGCACGTTTCAGACACGGCGACATTGCTTCCCGGAGAACACTAACGGAGCCGTTAGAGCTACTAGACATCAGCCAGAACCGTCTTGCCAAAACGACAATAGTCTCTACCCGATGCATCAACGAGAAACCGCTGGTCAAAAGGTCTAATGCAGCAGACGACGCGCTGCGTATCGGGAACGCTCTCGGCATGACCGCCGAATCGTGGTTGAACCTGCAATGGATTGGCGTTCCATCGAACCACTTGTCCTGTGCAGAGAAGGGTCGTGAAGCTCTTGCGAGAAAATCTGATTTTGTGTCTCCAACGCCATGTTTCGAATGCTGAAATACCCTCCATTTCGCCGTTATCGGCTCTTTTAACATGGACTGAGTTGCGCCATATAAGGTTGCATCGCGCTCCGTGCATGCCCTATGATTCGGCTATGGTTTATACGACCGAGACGGCGAAAAGGTGGTTCACGAAAAGAGACTGCGGATAAGAACGTAACTTCTCGGCAAGTGTCAACACGACTTGACACATGCCGATCTTTTTGTTGAGCAAATTTCCTGACCATATGAACAGCTAAAAACCGCCGGTTGAAACGTGCTGGAATCGCCATCGCAGCACCAATCGAAGGCCAAGAGTGCAAAAAACAATCATTAGGGCTAAATTGAGTGAGTGATCTTCGCACAGCGCCGATTGACATTCGACGCCTCACGTCTTCATTTGCACGCCGGTTGGCCACTTGGTCGCCATCCGATCGATCAAGCGAGTCGGCGAACTCCGCGTTAAAAACACGTAGCAATGTTGTGGCCCTGACGGCTCAGCGAACCGGCTTCCGCGCGTTTGTTGTCGCAATCGCCGCGATCGCCGTCGTGGCACTCTTCACGCAGACCGCATCCGCAGCGGTGCCGGCTGTCCCGGCAGGATTAACGGTAACTAGCGGCGACGGCACGATGATATTGAGTTGGGGTACCGCCGAAAATGCAGATGGTGGCTATCAGTATCGCTACTCAGACACCCAAATTGACTTGCTCGTTGGAACCGGACCGGCATGGGTTACCGCCACTACCGCGGATAACAAACTCACCAAAACCATCGCGTTCGATGAGCCTACCGCGTTTGGTGATCCTCCCGAGTACGCCGATGACAGGAAAGCCGGCACGACCTACTACTTCCAGGTAAGGGGTGTTGGCAGCGGCACCGACGAGTTTAGTGATCCATCTGATATGGCGAGTGCCGAGCAGCGCGCTGCACCGCCGCAGCTCATCGTGAGCGCGGTGGTCGGCGATGGGCAAGTTACGCTCAGTTGGGTCATCAGCAGCGAAGTTAACACCATCAGCGATTACAGACCGATCAACTACGACTACCGACAAGCCGAAAGCGGCGGCAGTTTCAGCGGTTGGAGCAACTTCTTAACTACCACAGACAGCCCAAACAGCCATGTCGTGAAGAATTTAAACAACGGCACGACTTACTCCTTCCAAGTCAGAGCAAACAACACAATTCCGGGAGCCGCTGATACAACTGGCACGACTAATTGCAACAGCATCGGCAACTGTAACGGACCTGCGTCCGAGACGGTGACGACAACTCCCTTTGGCCCGCCCGCAGCACCGACAGAGTTGAGAGCAGACGCGAGCAGCACTGAGGTTCGGCTTTACTGGCGGAACCCGAATAACGCGAACATCGCACATTACCAATTCCGATATAAGGTCCCATCTGCCACAGCGTGGGATCCGGATTGGGGCATCATCGAAGGTAGCAGTGCCGGCACCACCGAACACACAATTACAGGCCTGGCTACCGGTACCGAATATACCTTCGAGGTACGCGCCGTAGGCGCCGGCGAAGTCGGTGCCGGAGAAGCCACTTCAATAAACGCCACGCCGTCGACTGCAACGGCTCCTCCGGCCTTGATGGTCGGCTTGACTGCAGTTGTCACGGGTGTAACCGGCGGCACGGGAGGAGATGTCGAATTCTCTTGGCAAGACCCGAACGACTCCTCAATCACCGGATACCAGTACCGCTGGGACGCATCTGAAAGTACCCCCCCCGGACGGGTGGGATCGTGATTGGCCGACTGGCGCCGACATACACGACGTCGCTGGCGCAACCGCGACCTCGTCAAGTTTTTCAATCCCCGGCAATAGCGGCCCTGTTTTCTTCCAGTGGCGGGCTATTAACACGACCCCCGATACAGACCTTTTCGGCGTCGCCACGGCCATCACCGTGTCACGCACCAACACGCCGGGAGCATCTGATCCTCCTCCGGACGCGCCACCCGGTCTGATTGCTACCGTCGCTTCGGGCCAAGTCACGTTGAGTTGGGGCACTACCAGTAGCGTTAGCGCTATCACCAAGTTTCAGTTCCGCCAGCGCGAAGTCCCCGAGCGCGAAGAAAGTGACACGACGTGGAACCCCGATTGGGGCGACATTCCTTTAAGCACTGCTACGACGAAGCGGTTCATAATATCTTCCCTTAAAAACGGCACCACGTACACCTTCGAGTTGCGCGCAGTCAGCGCCAACGGCAATGGTGCCGCATCACGCATCGATGCCGCAACACCAGGAGCTCCCCCCAAGCCCACGGGATTCGAGCCAACCAACGTTCCGGGAACGGGCCAAACGTATGCCGTTAGCGGCTCTAAAATCGTTATTGAATTTGATTGGGAAGATCCGCCCGCGGATGGAACGCAGCCCGACTATTGGGAGTACCGTTACCGGGCGAGCGGTGAAACCGATTGGGGCAATTGGCGTGATGCTGCTGATTACATCGCTGAGAGCAGAATTAACTGGCCCGGTAGTGAGACTTCGGCCAATTTAGGAGGCGTAGGCGTATTAGAAGGCGAACTCGTTCCGCTCGATGCGGGCACGCTCTACGAGTTCCAGTTGCGTGCCGTGGCCGTGGACGATACCACCGGGGAGATTACCGGCAAGAGCGAACCATCAAACAGCGCTTTTGCATACACTGCGTTTCCCGCGGCGCCGTCCGCTCCGGCAAACCTCCAAGCCGCAGACTCGGTAGGCGGAGTGATACTAACTTGGGACGACCGGAGCGATGCCAGCATCCACACATATCGGTATCAGATAACCCAGACTGGGGATAGCGTAGACACTGCGGACTTCACATCGGCCACATGGGTAGCGTTCGCTTACTCGACAGACGAGACAACGGCAACCGGCACGATATCGAACCTCGCGCCCGGCACTTACTACTTCAAGATCCAAGCCGCCAACAACGGTGGCGACAGCGGCGACTCCAACGTAGCTTCCGGGGATTCTAGGGCGGCCTCAGCAATTTGGAGACTTGGGATCACGCCGTTCCAATCATCAATGGATGAAGCCATTGGACTCGCTCCAGGCGGTTCAAATGGATTGGGGCTCGCGTACCTCATGTGGTTCGGGGTCGCTCTTGAAGATAGAGACGAGGTAGTGACTACTTCCGTCGAGGTTTCACCGGGCGCACAAATTACCGCTGCGATTGAGTTGAACGATGAGGCAATTGACGATGGGACGATCGGATTCGGAGACGGCCCCGATGCCGTTTTGAGTGCGACAGCACAGATAACGTTGCCCACTGAACCGATGTGTAGCTTCAACATACTAGGTAGAGGGGTCATTCGTTGCTTCGTCTATTTCACCCAAGAAGATACCGAAGGCCTTTACGCCACTGCCGACGCGAATCCGGGTGCATATAAGGCTGTAGCCACCGCAAATTCAGCCTTCACAGTGACGGTTATCGTAAATGGAGTGGAGGCGGTGACAGGGATCGTGAATGAAGAGGAGGTGACTGAAGTAGAGGTCGCGGAGGGAACTTCCTACGAAATCGACGTTCCAGTCGGCAGTATTGAGCCACCGTCAGTGGTCGCTCCGATTTCATCCAGGAGGTTGTTGATCGGTAGCGACCCCGCAGTGATTCCAAACATCGATCAGAGTTTCAGTCACCCGGACGAACTGACGATCACAGCAGCGTCGGATGACGAAACCGTCGTCCGAGCGGAGATCTTCGATGGTAGCGTAAACTTGAGACTCATTCCGGTTGGTCTAGGCGAAGCAAATATCACCGTTTCTGCCCGTACCCCGGCATTCGTCTTCGCATCGTTCAGTTTCCAGGTTAGGATCACCGACCGAGACCCCACCGTCTGGCGCATCGAGCCAGCGATCACATCAGTAACTCTTAGAGGCGGCGAAAAGGTAAGACTGTCGGTCGATGTCTACGGAATCCAAGACATTCTCGACGCCGACATCGTCGATGACGATGAAGACGTGGCCGTTGAATGGACCGACGACCCCGGCGGCGGCAACTTCGCCAAACAAGGCGGCCGCACAGCGCTCTACACTGCGCCGAATTCACCAGGCTCGCACGAGGTAACGGCTACTGTCGCTGATGGCGGATGCTTCCCAGCCGAGGGCGAGGGCGATGACATAGAGACAGACAAGGAAGTCGCGGCCCGATGCGCGGCATCATTCGAGATCGTAGTCCGACGCGCCTCCGCGACGGGGCCAGCAGACGCAGCTCCTGTTAACCCGTCGGGTCCCATACCGTCACTTCTCACTGATACTTCAGGCACCGCACACTCCGTATTCACTCCGGAAGAGGGAGGCGATTTCGCAGGTGATGGATTTGGTATCTCAGCAGGTCCTGGCGCCGTGCCCAACGGAGAGATCTTAGGTATCAGCATGTCCGCAGGCGACGACGCATACAACGTCGGCTCGACCCACCAGCGATACACCCTGATGGGCGACTCCTACGACATCAACCTAGTAAATTCGTCCGGCGCAGGAATATCGTCCTACCGCCTCGATTCCTATGCAGTAGCGTGCGTGCCCTTGCCCGACTCCCTACGGTCCGACATCACCAACGTCGGTTTAACCGCCATCAACGAAGATGGATCACTCACGATCCTGACATCGAACGTCAGGCTGGCGGGCGCAGGCTTAGAGGTCTGCGGACGTGTCAGCTCGTTGCCGGCAACCATCGCAGTCGGCACCTCAGGCGCACCGCCCGACTTCCCACCGCAACCAACCGAGCCCGACGTCGAATCACCCGACACCGGCGGCACAGCCCCCACCCCGTGGTCGCTGCTCTTGATGTTGATGCTCGGCTCAGCCCTAGTCTTGGCGCCCACAGCGCTGCGACGCAGGTGGGCAGCAAGAAGCATTCGCTGAAGGGCTAATAGCCCAGATGATTAATCAAAAGCCCCCGTCCCGATAAGTTGGGACGGGGGCTTTTTGTTTGCGCGCTTGCCCCGTGGGATCATTCCGCAACGCCAACCCTGCTCAGCGAGCGGGTACCCTCTCCCCTCCGGGGGAGCGAAGCGGAAAGAGCTTCGCTGCGCGGACGATGCATCTGCATCATCAGGACCTTTGCGCTATCCATGCGCAAAGAGGTGAGGGGGAGACGAAAATGCAACCGATCCCAACCGAAGAAAAAAGACCGATGGGCGGATCCGCCAACATGTGGCCCACCACCCGCCAAAATCCGTCACAACCCAATACACGTCCCTTGGACGTGTACCCTCTCCCCTCCGTGGGAGAGGATTCAGGAGAGGGGGATCCGGCGGACAAGGGGATGGGCGGGAATCCTACGACATCTTGCGTTGCAGATAACTCACCCCGCGTGCAGACTCCTTTCAACTGACCAATGAGCTCGCCACCCGAGAATCAACCCCTCTTAACAACAATGAATTCCCGCCGCGAACAACGTCCACTTCACGGTCAACCCGCTTAACGAGCGGGTACCCTCCCCTCCGTGGGAGAGGATTCAGGAGAGGGTGATCTGGCGGCCAAGGGGACGGGCGGGAATCCTACGACATCTTGCGTTGCAGATAACTCACCCCGCGTGCAGACTCCTTTCAACTGACCAATGAGCTCGCCACCCGAGAATCAACCCCTCTTAACAACAATGAATTCCCGCCGCGAACAACGTCCACTTCACGGTCAACCCGCTTAACGAGCGGGTACCCTCTCCCCTCCGTGGGAGAGGATTCAGGAGAGGGGGATCCGGCGGACAATGGGATGGGCGGGAATCCTGCGACACCTCAGGTTGCAGATAACCCACCCAGCGTGCAGACTCTCCCCGACTGACCAATGAGCTCGACACCCGAGAATGAACCCCTCTTAACAACAATGAATTCCCGCCGCGAACAACGTCCACTTCACGGTCAACCCGCTTAACGAGCGGGTACCCTCTCCCCTCCGTGGGAGAGGATTCAGGAGAGGGGGACCCGGCGGCCAAGGGGATGGGCGGAGATCCTACGACACCTCAGGTTGCAGATAACCCACCCAGCGTGCAGACTCTCCCCGACTGACCAATGAGCTCGACACCGAGAATCAACCCCGCTTAACAACAATGAATTCCCGCCGCGAACAACGTCCACTTCACGGTCAACCCGCTTAACGAGCGGGTACCCTCTCCCCTCCGTGGGAGAGGATTCAGGAGAGGGGGATCCGGCGGACAATGGGATGGGCGGGAATCCTACGACATCTTGCGTTGCAGATAACTCACCCCGCGTGCAGACTCCTTTCAACTGACCAATTGGCTCGGCACTCGAGAATCAACTCCGGTTGACAACAATGAATTCCCACTACTTCCAACGCGTGCTTCGCCGCAACAGTTCAGAAGCAGAACACAGACTTTGGACATCATTGAGACGACACGCAATGTCCAACTTTAAATTCCGACGACAGGTGCCAATCGGTCGTTACATTGTCGATTTCGCATGCCTTGAAAGAATGCTGATCATCGAAGTTGACGGCGGCCAACACCAAACGCAACCTAAACAGGATGCCGAGCGTACGGAATGGTTGACTTCTCAGGGCTACAACGTGATGAGATTTTGGAACAATGAAGTACTGTCCGACACAACAAAAGTGATTGATGCGAATGCGGCGGTACTTGAAAGTCAGCCAACCAGAGTCGCAGTAATGACGGGGTTGGTTAAGACGGCGCTGCACCGCTCATCCCCCTGACCGCCGGATCCCCCTCTCCTGAATCCTCTCCCACGGCGGGGAGAGGGTACCCGCTCGTGGAGCGGGTTTGAGGGCGTTGTATCTTTGATTTCTTCTTAATCTAGAACTTGCCGCAAATTCTCCCCAAGATTCGGGATGGAGTCGATTCTGTTGCAAGGTTGTTTAGGTTGAAGAAAACACTAACGCGCTCGATGAACAGGAACCCTCTCCCCCCCGAGGGAAAAGTGATTGATGCGAATGCGGCGGTACTTGAAAGTCAGCCAACCAGAGTCGCAGTAAAGACGGGGTTGGCTAAGACGGCGCTGCACCGCCCATCCCCCTGACCGCCGGATCCCCCTCTCCTGAATCCTCTCCCACGGCGGGGAGAGGGTACCCGCTCGTGGAGCGGGTTTGAGGGACTTGTATCTTTGATTTCTTCTTAATCTAGAACTTGCCGCAAATTCTCCCCAAGATTCGGGATGGAGTCGATTCTGTTGCAAGGTTGTTTAGGTTGAAGAAAACACTAACGTGCTCGAAGAGCGGGTACCCTCTCCCCTCCGGGGGAGCGAAGCGGAAAGAGCTTCGCTGCGCGGACGATGCATCTGCATCATCAGGACCTTTGCGCTATCCATGCGCAAAGAGGTGAGGGGGAGACGAAAATGCAACCGATCAATTGCAAACCCATCATTTGACACCCCGGGTTTACGGAACCTGCCCCTGTCACTAAACTCTCCAGAGCGTGTAAACACTCGCCCAGCAGACGACCTCATCGATCAACTGAGCCGTGGAAATTCCGAAACACCACCACCTACTCCGTGAGAGCAGCACGTCTGCAGAGCGCAAGCTATGGAGCTACATCAGGAACCGCAAGCTATGCGATGCAAAGTTCCGGAGGCAAGCACCGATCGGACCATTCATCGTCGATTTCTTCAGCCCGGAGTGCAAGCTGATTGTCGAACTTGACGGCGGGCATCACCAAACTAGAGTGGATTCAGATGACCTAAGAACCGCTTGGTTGGAATATAGAGATTATCGGGTGATTAGGATTTGGAACGATCAGGTCCTGCGTGATATCGAGGCCGTCCTGACCTTGATCTCGGAAGCGATCGAGAAGAGGCGTCACTATTTTGGTTTTGGTGATGGATTCCAGAGGAGTTGAGTTTTGATACATTGTCGTCTCCCCCTCACCTCTTTGCGCATGGATAGCGCAAAGGTCCTGATGATGCAGATGCATCCTCCGCGCAGCGAAGCTCTATCCGCTTCGCCCCCCGGAGGGGAGAGGAAGTTGATGCGTCTCACTCTGTCCTCGGTCCTCGGTCAGGTTGGAGGTGGTCTCACACCCCCTAAATCACCACCTCCACGCCCAACCTGACGGCCAGCGCCCTTGTCTCTTCGTACTGGGCTTCTAGTATGGGTATCCCGTTGGCTCGGCGGTCGGCGGCCATCTCTTCTTCGGGATCGCCTGCCACTAGCACCAAATCAGCGCCTGGTTCCGTGGGAGTGGCGTGAAGGTCGCGGATCATGGCGTCCATCATCTCTTTGAATTCATCGACCGGACGGAAAGACGCGATATCGATCGCCATCGTCCACGACATGTTGTCGCCGCCCGGGATTGCGGAGCTGTAGCCGCCACCAGACAGGACGCCGCAGAGGATGTCGACCATCACGGCGAGTCCGTAGCCTTTATGGGCTCCTTGCTCTCTGGTGTTGCCCAGCGGGTTCTGCGCCCAGTGCTCTCCCCTATCGGCGGGAGGGTATGCCAGCGGCTCGCCTTCCGCGCCGACGGCCCAGCCCTCGGGAATCGGCACGCCCAGCCTTCTCGCAAGCCCGATCTTGCCGCTGGCGACAGTGGACATGGCGGCATCGAACACGAAATCGTTCTCTTCTCCTGCAGGTGCTGCGAATGCGATTGGATTAGTGCCCAGCATCGCCTTCCTGCCCAACGCAGGTCTGGCCGCCGGGCCGGCGTTGGTCATCGCCATTCCGATCATGTCGTGCTCAAGCGCCAGCATGGCGTAGTAGCCGACCATCCCAATGTGGTGACCGTCGCGGATCGTCGACATGCCAAGTCCGTGCTTCTTCGCCTTCTCAATAGCGATCTCCATGCCCTTGTGTGCGGCAGGAAAGCCGAGACCGTCGTCGCAGGTCAGCAGCGCAGTCGTGTCAGACTCTGAAAGCACCTCGATGTTCTGCGGTGTCTTATACGTCCCGTCCAGCACGGATTCCGTGTAGCGAGTGATGTTGTGGACGCCGTGCGTGTCGACGCCCCGCAAACTGGCCAGACTGAGCGCGTCGGCGACTATCCGGGCGTGCTCGCTCGCCGTACCTGCGGCTTCGAGCAGCGAGACCATCTGAGCGTGTATCGCATCATGGGGGACTCTAACTGATCCTTCTTCGGGCAGATGCAGAAAATCTAACGCCATTGCACTTCTCCAATCGAGATTCGGACTGCTTTGGTCGCCATGCTACCTCAGTGTGCCGACGAGCAGATGCCCTTCTCGTCCATCTTCATGCACGGGATACGGAGCCGTCACCGCAGTTAAGCCACCTGCCGCCATGACCGCCAACCAAGTTTCGATGGAGAAGATCCCGGTGATATGCCTATCCTGTTCGACGCGCGTCCTTCCCCGTTCGTCCGTGAATATATAGAGGATGATCGACTCGACCGTCGAGTTATCAGCATCGGGATCATGGGTGTACTCGATATATGTGAATGGCGGGTCCACATCAGCCCTGACTTCGTGACTGACGTGGGTGCCCGGAAACGTGTCGGCGAACCAATCTGGGGCCATCACGAGCACCCCACCCGGATTCAGGTGGGCCACTGCAGTTGAGATTGTGTATTCGACATCGGCGAGCGTCGTGAGATAAGTGACCGCGTCGTGGATCAGTACGGCGTCGAATTTACGGTATAACCGCACTGTCCGCATGTCGCCAATGTGATGCTTGACCCTGGGATTGAGTGATTTCGAGTGTTCGAGCATCGCTTCGGAGATGTCGACCGCGGTTGCGTCAAACTCTGGTTCCACGCGTAGTCGATTCGAGCAGTCACACGTCGACAGTGTCGAGCGCGACGCGTCGCATTCCGGATAGAGGATGTGGTGGAGATTATTTCCTCCGCCAACTCCTAGTTCGAGAATCTCGTGCCGACCTGGCCCCAGCTTTTCGCGCAGCGCACGCGTCCACAATCGCGCCTCGTCAGCGTAGTCGCTATGGTGACTGACCAACGGCCAAAGATGCGCTAGATCGGAGTACATTCGGTTCTGGGTGTGTGGGTTCATAGAACACGTCTATCTCGACAATTCAGCCGACGTATTCTGAGAATAACAAGCCCGGCAAGTCGGGCTCCGCTCTCCCCTTGGAGACTCTTGCAATGCCTCCTGTCATCCTCCACGCGTAGCGGGGTGCTGCGACGAGGCCGCATGATTTGCGGCTTACTCGAAGCCTGTCGAAGGATCTGGGGTGGGGTGAGCCGCCGAGAGGCGATTCCCGCGGTGGTACCGGTTTGCGTTCGGTTTCTCAATCGCCACTCCCACGCTCGATCAACCCGAAGGCATGCTGTGAATCATTCCCGACAAGTCGGGAGGTAGAAGATACCCAGCCTCTAAGCGGGCTGTGTATTTTGCAAAGGTCCCTCTTGGGGGCAGAGGGACCAGCAGTTGCTCTGTCTTTCCTCTGGATTCCCGCTTTCGCGGGAATGACGGGGTTTTTCCAAAGGTCTACATTTTGGCCGAGAATTCGGGTTAGCTGGCGTTTTGGCTAACGCGGCACCCCTTGGCCTAGTGCGAATTGGTAAAGGACCACTCCGTTCGCCCTGAGCCTGTCGAAGGGTCGCTACGAACCAACCAACGGACGTGGGGGTGTTTTCATGGTTCGACAGGCTCACCACGAACGGAGGGACGGCCCACAACGAACAGGGGCGGCGGGCTCACCACGAACGGCGGCGGCGGGCTCACCACCAATGAATGGGAGAGGCGGACACCGCACCAACGGAGTTACGATACCGTTCGCCCTGAGCCTGTCGAAGGGTCTGCGGAGGGGCGAACGACTGAATACGGAGTGATGCTTTTGATGCTCCCCTCCGGCGGAGAGGACCTTTGGAAATGCGTAGACAAGCGCATTTCCAAAGAGGTGAGGGGGACACGGGGCTTCTTGGGGTCTGAGAAAATAGCACCTCGACAGGCTCACCACGAACGGCGGGACGGCTCAGACGGGCTAGACACGAAGGATGGGGCGGACACAACACCACGGAGTCACATCACCGTTCGCCCTGAGCCCGTCGAAGGGGCGCCCTGAACCTGCCGAAGGGGCTCGCCTCTAACCCACCTCAGTCCCTACACCCTGCTCCTCTGCCATCGCGACGATCCGCTCGCAGGCTGCGATGTCCTCGAGCGCAATCCCCTGCGACTCGAAAAGCGTGATCTGCGAATCATCGTCTCGTCCAGATTTGTCGCCGCCAACGATCTCATGTATCGGTATGGCGTTGTCCCACGAGAAGCGACCGGTCTCCGCTGCGCGCATTAACTCGCCACACTCGAACTTCGCCTGTTCGACATCATCGGTCGCGACGATATCTGACATGACCACTGCCTTCGTATCCAGTTCGCGTTTCATCCACGAGTTGTTGCCCGCGGCGTTGATATGCGTGCCGGGCTGAACCCAGTCGCCGAGTAGCACTGGCTCTACCGATGAAGTGATCGTGGCGACGATGTCCGATTCTGCCGCCTCTTGTGGTTTGTCGACTGGTTTGACTTCGATTCCCAGCCGGTCGGACATTCGATCGGCGTAACCGTTGCGGTTTTCTTCCGAGCGGCTGTAGACCTTCGCCGACGAAATGTTGCGTGCGTGAGAGATCGCCTCGAGCTGGGTCTCAGCCTGATACCCGCTACCGATGATCCCTGCCGACATCGAGGGCTTGTTGCTCGCCATGTATTTTGTCGCCACACCAGAGGCGGCGCCCGTCCGGATCTGCCCCATTCGATTTGCTTCGATGATCGCCTTCAGACCGTTGCCAGACGTATCGTAGAGCATGACATGGAAGGATATTCCTCCCGAGCCGCCGGCATATGACTTGTGCCCCGCGATCTTGTGGCTGTGCCACGTGGCAGCCATGAAGTTGTAGGCGCCTGATCCCGTTGGAAGTCTGCGTCGAGGCATGTTGAATGCATCGCCTACGGCACGAGCCTTGAAGGCTTCCTCGACCGCGTTCATCGCGATCTCCATAGTCAGGAGGTCCGCGACCTGGGCTTCGGTTATGTATAACGCCATGATTGGCTTAACTCCGATCTGGTTGAATGTCAGTCTGTTTCTGTTGTCATAGCGTGCATGTGGTTGAGGGGCCCGCTGCCGCTGCCGATGGGGTATGCGGCGGCCATCGCGTTCCATACGAAGCTCTGGGCGGCAACGGTCGCCTCGTAGACGCTCTTGCCGTGGGCTAGATGAGACGCCAGGGCCGATGCGAAGGTGCATCCAGTGCCGTGGTTACTCGTGGAGTCGATGCGAGAGATTGAGATTCTCTCGATACCATCTTGGTTTGCCAGAACGTCGGTGATGAACCCGCTTTTGTCGTCCAGATGCCCGCCCTTTACGACAGCGTTGTCGGCGCCGAGGTCGAGAAGGGCACTCGCGGCGTCGGCCATGTCGTCGACCGAGTCGATCTCGATGCCAAGCAACTCTTCGGCCTCAGGCACATTTGGAGTGACGACCGAAGCGGCCGGCAGCATTAGTTCGCGCACGGCTCTTACGGCCTCTTGTTGGAGCAGCACCGCGCCCGTCGTTGCGACCATCACGGGATCCACGACGACCGGCGAGAGCTCGTGCCGCTTCAGAGCATCTGCGACGCATTCGACTATCTCAGTTGACGAGAGCATTCCGGTCTTAACAACATCGACTCCGATATCGGTCACAACAGCATCGATCTGGTCGGCGATGACCTCAATTGGGACCTCTGCAACGGATGTAACGCCGAGTGTGTTCTGCGCGGTTATCGCAGTGATGGCGCTCGTGCCAAAGACACCCAACGCGGCGAAGGTCTTGAGATCTGCTTGGATGCCGGCCCCGCCACCGGAGTCGGAGCCGGCGATGGTGAGGGCTCTGGGATGATGTGTGGATGCCATTTCCATATAGAATACGCAAGCGTCATGAGTAACGCCCCCCGAACTGATTTCTCGCAGATAAAAGCGCTGACTTTCGACGTCTTCGGAACGGTTGTCGATTGGCGGAACTCGGTGGTGCCTCAAGTCGCTGCAGCGGCGGCCAAGCATGGAGTGTTGGAGCGTGATTGGTGGGATTTTGCAGATCGATGGCGCCAAGGCTACGGACAGGCGTGCCGTGAACTGAGCCGTGGCGAGGGCGCGTGGCGACTCGTAGACCAGATTCACCGCGAACGGTTGGACGAGTTGCTAGAAGAGTTCGGACTCGCCGATCGATTGACTGAGTCGGAGAAGCAAGATCTCAACCGCGCTTGGCACAGGTTGGACGGATGGCCCGATTCGCCGGATGGACTTCGTAGGTTGACGTCGAAGTTCATCATCTCGACGCTCTCGAATGGCAATTTCGGGTTGCTCGTTAACATGGCGAAGCACGCCGGTTTGCCTTGGGACGCCATCATCTCACCCGACATCGTAGGCGCCTACAAGACGTCGCCTAAGGTCTACCAGGGCGCGGCGAAGATATTAGGACTGGAACTTGGCGAAGTGATGATGGTTGCGGCTCACACCGGCGACTTGCACGCTGCGAAGGCACTCGGCCTGGCTACAGCCTTTGTGCACCGCCCTACCGAGCATGGGGACTCCCATCTCACAGAAATGCCAGAAGACGCTTCATCATTTGACTTCGTTGCCAGTGATTTTCACGACTTGGCCAACCAGCTTGGCTGCGAGTGATGAAGTCACAGGTCAATGATTGAAGCACGTTCGGGCAAAACGTTTGGAGTAAATGATGCCTTGGAAATTTGAAGAAGCCGCTCCCGTTATCGGTTCGATCACGGAGGGGAACTGCTGGACCGGCGAGCACATGCTATACAGCAACGTCGCCATGAACCGCATCATGAGGCTAGACATCGATTCCGGCCTCGTCGATGTCTTTGCCAACAACACCGAGGGCACAAACGGCCTCAACTACGACGCAGAAGGCAATTTGTACGGATGCGCAGGATCGAGCGGCAAGGTTATTCTTTTCGAAGACGATGGGACCTTCACCACCGTTGTCGACAGGCTCGATGGCAGGCGTCTGAATAGTCCGAACGACTTGGCGATCACGCCATCCGGCTCGATCTACTTCTCGGACCGCGTAGGTGATAGCAGCCCGAGTATCGGCATCGACTTTTCGGCAATAATCTCGGCTGAACCGCAGGCGGATGGCGGCTGGGAGTGTGTGAGGCGAACATTCGACGCCTCGCAACCCAATGGTCTACTGTTCTCGAAAGACTTCAAGACACTTTACGTCGCCCAGAGCGACTTCCGCGCCCAGGAGAGCCGAGACCTGAGGGCGTACCCGGTGAACGACGATGGCTCGCTCGGCGACGTATCGATCCTTCACGACTTTGGACCGCACCGAGGAATCGACGGAATGACATTAAGCGCTGAGGGCCACATAGTTGCTTGCACTGGTTTCGAGGTCTCGGGGCCTGGCGGCAATGTCACTGTGTTCGAGCCCGATGGCCGGATCGTAGAGCAGCATCCCACGCCTGCGCAACGTCCAACCAACTGCACCTTCGTCGGTGAGGATCTATACGTCTCAACCATTGAAGGCCACTGTCTCGTCGCACGGAACACAGGTTTGACCGGATTCCTCCTCTACCCGAATTAAACGTCCCCTCTGAGATCAGAGGTCATCATCCGCCGCAGTCAACTAGAAGGCACATTTCAAATGAACGACACATGGGATTGGCAAGAGATAGCGCACCAGGACTCTCTGACTGAGGGTCCCGTTTGGGACGGCAGCGGGCTGCTCTATTCCCACTGCGCGGCGTCTTTGACGTGGCGATGGGATGCGGCCAGCGGCGAGAACACAGTGTGGCGAAGCAACACCAACGAGACCAACGGCATGCAGTTCGACCGCTCCGGCAGGCTCTTCGTGTGCGAAGGAGCGGGCAACAGAGTCGTCGAAGTCAACACCGATGCTCCAGACGAAGCGCCTACGGTCGTCGCCGACAACTTGGACGGCGCCACACTCAACATGCCCAACGACCTCGCCATCGATAGCAAGGGGCGTATCTACTTCTCCGACCCCAACTACTCGGCAAACCCGAACAACTTGCCCCACGAATCCGTCTATCTCGCCGAACACGTTTTCGGCGGTAACTGGACCCTCAAGCGCGTTACGTTCGACACGAAGAGGCCTAACGGCGTTCTGCTCTCAGGAGACCAGAAAACCCTATTCGTAGCCGAAAGCCCTCCAGATAAGTCGTTGCGTCGCGAGTTGCGAGCGTATCCGGTTAACGACGATGGGACGCTGGGTGACTACGGAGTGCTCTTCAACTTCGGCGTGGGACGCGGTGTCGATGGCATGACCCTCAACACAGAAGGGCAGATCGTGGCGACAGCCGGCCATAGCTCTGCCGGGCCGGGTCCGATGATCTATGTATTCGAACAGACTGGATTGGTGCGAGCAACCCACCGCGCACCACAAGACGGCCCGACCAACTGCACGTTTGGCGGCCCTAACCTAGACGTGCTGTTCGTGACCTTCGCCACGGGCTACGTCTACAAAGTCGAAAACGCCGGCATGACAGGGCACTTGGCGTACCCGTCGAGGTCGTTCTGAGCTAATTCAGATCCTTCGCGGCGTACTGAGGCGCCCAGGCGTCGGCGACTACCAGGTCGGAGTCGATCATACCCTTCTCTTTCATGAAGGCTGCGACGCTGTTCCATCGATCTTCGGTCATCCTTCCGACCCCTCCGCTCTCATCTTCCCAAGCAATCGCCAGATCGGGAATCGCCGCCCGTTCGATAGTCTCGATTTCAGCCTGATCCGGATTCATCTCGGCCAGGATGTCGATTGCCTCGATCTGGTTGTCGTGTGCGTACTGGAAACCCTTCGTGAAAGCGCGTGCGAAGCGCTCGACTACGTCCGGCTTCTCTTCAAGCATCGTCTCCGAGGTGATGAGCATCATCTCGTAGTACGCGGGCACGCCGTGGTCATCAGCGAAGACGATAGTGGTCGGGTAACCGTTGTTTTCGAGAACGATCTTCTCGTGCGACCAGTAGGCGCCGATCAGTGCGTCGACCGTGCCAGCCGCGAGCGTCTCCCATAGCGACCAACCGACGTCTTGGAGATCCACGTCGGCCATTGTAAGGCCGTCAGAGGCGAGCATCGTCTCGAGCATCTTGACATTCCAATCGATGCCCGGGTAGCCAATCTTCTTGCCTCTAAGGTCGGAGGGCCGAGTTATGCCGGATGCGCTCAGTGTCATGACGCAGTTGAGAGGTCGTTGAACGATGGCCCTTACGGCGACTACGGGTACGCCTTCATTTCGGGCAAGAAGCGTGTCGGTTTGGTAGAAGATCCCGAAGTCACGCCTTCCGGCGCCTACAAGCTGAGCGACCGCCGCAGGATCGGCGGGAATGTTTATCTCAACATCAAGGTTCTCCTCATCGAAGTAGCCTTTACTCTCGGCGACGTAGATGCCCACATGATTCGTGTTCGGGAACCAGTCGAGCTCGATCGAGACGGTCTCTCTCTCAGGCTCGTCTTCCTGCCAGAAACACGCCGCCCCAGCTGCGAATACGACCGCTGAGAGTGCGAGCAACACCATGCCTTTGCCGATAATGCCGAACTTCATTGTCTTGCTCCTTCGTTTTCGGAACCTGGGTAGTGACGCAACATGCGCGACTGCGTAGCCGCGATCGCGAGAAACATCAAAGATGCCATCACTGAAAGTGTAAATATAGCCGCGAACACGACGTCTGTTTGATACCTCGATCCGGAAATTTTTATCAGCCAACCTAATCCGGCTCCCGAGCCGATCCATTCGCCGATCACTGCACCTATCACGGACACGACTGCCGCCACCTTTAATCCTGCGAACAGGAACGGCAGAGAAGACGGGAAGTATAGTTTCGCAAACATCTGGCGTCTAGTTGCCCCCAACGTCCTGAACATCGCAACCATGTCGGGATCGACGGATCGGAAACCCGTCATCAAGCTGATCGTTATGGGAAAAAACGTGAATAGCACCACGATGACCACCTTTGGCGTTAGTCCGGTGCCGGTCCATATCACGAGCAACGGCGCCAATGTGAATACCGGCACGGTCTGCGATGCGATCAAGAAGGGGTAGAAAGATCGTTCGATCAGCCTCGACCAGAACATCGCTGTAGCCATCACGAGTCCGAACGTCGCCGAAACTAGGAACCCGACGATTATCTCCTGTGCAGTGACCCATGCATGCCTGACAAACAGTGTAGGGTCTCCGACCAGTTCCGCCAATATGTTTGACACGGGAGGCAAAAGCCACTCTTGGACGTCTAGCAGCTTGACGAGGACTTCCCAAAGAACGAAACCCAAAATGGCAAGCGCAATCGCCGACCCCCAATGCCTGAGGAAGTACTTCGCCCGTGCGATGGCACTGGCGCGATGGGATACCGTGCCCAACCTGCCCTCACGCTCGTGAGCAGCCCTCGTCTCCTCCTGCACGACTACGCTCATGGCGCAGGCTCTTCGGTTAGAGCCGACAAAAGTTGCCACTTTTGATCGACGAATCGTTGTTCCGTTACAACGTCTCGCGGCCTCGGTCTCGGCAGGTTGACATCAAGCTCAAGGATGATCCTTCCCGGCCTCGATGACATCACAAAGACTCGGTCTCCGAGTATCAGAGCCTCCTCGACGTCGTGAGTAACCATCACGGTGGCACGTTGCGAGCGATCCAAGACGTCAGACAACCATCTCTGCAGCTCCGATCTGGTGATGGCGTCGAGCGCTTTGAAGGGCTCGTCGAGGAGCAACAACTCTCTTTCGGGGAGCACCGCCCTTAGTAGAGCTGCCCGTTGCCGCATTCCACCTGAGAGGCTGACTGGGTGGTGATGTAGAAAATCAGCTATGCCGAACCGCTGCGCCAAAGCGGTTGCGCTCTCTTCAGCTTCGGCTTTGGGCATTCCAGCTATTTCGAGTCCTAAAGTTGCATTCGACATCACTGTGCGCCAAGGGAGCAACAGGTCGAGTTGATGCATGTAAGCCACGTCACCTAAGCGTGCAGTGGCGAAGTCGCCGTTCAGACCGACTTTCCCAGCGTTCGGCTCCACCAATCCGGCGATGATGTTGAGTAGCGTGCTCTTCCCGCAACCACTTGGCCCGACGATTGCGATGAATTCACCGCGATCTACGTCCAGGGATATGCCCTGTATCGCCTCGACCTCTTCGGCTTCCGACACGTCGAAGGTCTTCGACACGCCATCGACAATTAGTGTGGGCGTGGATACTCGTTGATCTATCGCCAAGGGTTAACTCCTAGACGAGATTCGCGAGTTGAAAGAGGCGGTAGGGGATGCGATGATGTAATTGAAGAGGGATCCGCTGTTGATCGCATCTGTTGATCGTTCCTCCGCTGGCATTACCCAGTTCAGGTTCAGTGGGTCGGTGGAGTCATGTCCACCCTCTCAGCCCGGCCTTCCGAGCTCCCCTGTGCATGGTTGCACTTCGATGCACACACCTCTGCACTGTTGCGAGCATTATAACAATCAGCGCATCTGGCCACCGTTTGATTGCGGTTCGAGTGATGCGCCGTTAGAATGCTCTTAACATCTTTAAATCGCTTGATGCCGAACTCTCCAACCACTTAATGGGAACGCCCTCTCTAGGTCCAAGACAAAGCTTCGCCCGGGTTGTTACGCGACCGTCGTCTCAAATCAATCTGGCACTCGCATCGTTATACGTTGCCGCTGAAGAGAACCCATCGCTCGACGTGGTGGGATACATGGGCAAGCTGAGCCGCATAGCCGAACACGTTCGGCCCAGGCTTTCGAATCGACACTCGCTTTACGACACCATCTACGCAGTAAACGACCTTCTCTTCAAGGAGATCGGCTTCAACGGCAATTCAGGTAACTACTACGACATCCGTAACAGCCACCTGAACGAAGTATTGGATCGAAAACTCGGGATCCCGATCACCGTGTCGATCATCTTCATGGAAGTCGCTAAGCGCGTCGGAGTCGAGTTCGAGGGTGTCAACATGGCCGGCCACTTCATGGTTGCGACGGGCCGTGGTCCTTCACTGATATTCGTCGACCCGTTCAACAAGGGACGCCTCTACACGCGTTGGGAGTGCTTGAGGCTCCAGAGAAGGGATGGCGGTGCACCGCCCCATGATTCCTCTGCCCTGGATCGCTTGGAACGAACTCAACTGCCAAGAGCCGACAATCGTTTGATATTGGCACGTCTGCTCAACAACATGAAGATCATCCATACCGAGTCTGGCGATCTTGGAAAAGCCATCGCATCGGCCGAGCGGATCCAGATCTTGATGCCGCGAAACTGGCGCAACGTCGGTGACATCGCTCAACTCCAAGGCAAATCAGGGAAGGCAAAGGACGCGTACGATACTCTGTCGCAGATGGTCCAGTTGATGCCACCCGATGTCGACCCATCGTTACAGCTCGATGCGCTAGAACTACTGAAGCCTCTCGCGGAATCTGATGAAGAGGTAAATCCTGAACAGATCCATGAGATACCCTTCTTTCGTATTTAAAAACGAAGAGTTCAGGGACGGCGGGGTACGCCGATTCGCCGAAGGGGCGGTCAACAGACGTGAGCAGCGAACAAAACGCGATTATCAGTTATCAAGATCTGACTGATCAGGAGCTTCTGGCGGAAGTCGCGGATCAAAACCGTGATGCTTTAGCGGCTCTTTACGATAGATACGGGCGACGCGTCTTTGGTTTGGCGGTCCGTATGCTGAACGACGCTGTGAAATCTGAAGAGGTGACGCAGGACGTATTTTTGCGTGTTTGGCGAAGAGCGACCAGTTACACGTCAACCAAGGGAAAGTTCACGACTTGGCTCTTCAGAATCGCCCATAACCGCACCATCGACGAGTTGCGGAAGATGCGCCGCGACAAGAGTCGATTCGCCGATGATATCGCCGATCACTACGATCTAGAGTCTCCATCAATCTCACCATCAGACGCCGCAGTCGCAAACTCGGAGTACGAACAGGTTCGCTTTGCGTTACATGTGTTGCCAGACCCTCAAAGGGAAGTGGTGGAACTCTCATATTTCAAGGGATTAACCCAATCGGAGATCGCCGCCCAGACGGGGCAACCCTTGGGCACGGTGAAAACGAGAATGCGCTTGGCGTTGAAGAAGCTGCGTAAAGCTCTGCAAGAAGAGATCTACGGGCAAGTATGAGCGACGCGCAACACGATCCCCCTGATACCCGCGCCGATCTCGTCGCTGACTTTGCTGCCTACGCGTTGGGAGCATTGGATCCGGAGCGAGAAAGGCAAATTGAAGATCTCGTCTCCGACAACTTAGTTCTTCAGGAAGAGCTCAATGAAATGATGGAGGCCACCGCGCTTCTGGCCATGAGTTTGGGTGAAGAGGAGCCGCCGCCGCAACTACGCGGTAGATTGCTACACGCTTTCGATTCTGAGGTGTTCGAAGGATCTAAGGCGCCGATCTACACATCGCTCATCAATCACATCGAGCGATCAATTGAGCCTGTAACGGCAACCGTAGCGGTCGGATTGTGGCATCGTTTAACCTCGCCATTCACCGCGGGCAGAGTTGCCTTAGCAACATCGTTGGCTTCCTTTGCCGTCGTGGCGATACTCGCAGTGCAACTTGGGGCGGACAACGTCTCTCTGAATCACAAAGTTTCCGACATGGAACGCAGCGTTCAGAGCACAAACTCATTCGCCGACAAGATGATGGATGACATGGCCGGTACGGAGGAGATGCTGGTCAACACAGAGCAGAGAATCGCCGAGCAATCTGTAAAGATCGAGGAACTGACGACGATCAACGAAGCGCTTAGGGCCTCGGTGAACGATCAGATCAGCCTCACCTACGCAACGCTAAGAAACGAGTATCAAACGCCATCTTGGTTGCCCGATCCCGGCAACGACACAGGCGCCTACGTGCACCTGCTGGAGCATCGACACCGCCCGTTGGCGGCGTTGGTCGTTGGCGGAATGGTTCAGGCCCCTCTCGGCGAAGAGTATCGTCTCTATTTAATCGGCGAAGACGGACCGCACTACGTCGCATCGTTCGATTTGAATGAGGCAGGTTATTCCACGGTGCTATTCGAACTTTCTTCGCCATTGAGCGAGTACAACGGCGCACACATCACTCGTGAACGCGTCGACGCGGCACCGAACCCCGAATTGGCAGAGCCAGCGAATCGGTACCGGCCGCAATAGACGGCGGACACCACCAACTTCGTTCGTTAAACTCTCGGCGCCGCCCGTGCTCCGCCCTGCCGATGTGACCTGTTAGATGTGACGTGTCATCAGTTGCTGTGTCGTTCCTCTGGATTCCCTCTTTCGCGGGAGTGACGGATTGTTTTGGGAAGGTCTAAGGATGACAGAGGGTGCAAGATCGTTACGTGGGTCTGCAGTCTCGCGCACTAGGCGAACTGGCGTAGGTCTTGACCTCCCACTTGAGTTGCGGGTACGCTGAGGCAATGGAGTCTGCCGACATTTCTGTTGTGGCGGTTTGCGATGTTTGCGGCGGAGAGATGTTGGGTCTGCATTGCAAGCTGATCTGCCAGACTTGCGGTTATACAAGGGACTGCTCAGATCCATGAAACCCGGGTTGATACGCGTAATCCGCGTCGTTTTGGCTTCGGGTATCGCAGCAACTGCGGTTCTGATCGCGGCGGCATGCAGCGCCGACGAGCCACCGACTGCCCCACCGATCCAAACGCCGGTTTCTCCGACGTCCCAACCCACTTCGACTCCCACTGCCACACCGACCGCAACTCCTTCGCCAACACCAGTTCCGATAACCGTCCAAGAGGTGCTGAAGAACACTGAGGACGCTCTGGACGCCGCCGGCAGCATGTTCTTCGTTCTCGATCACGAAGATGGATTCACCGAAGCGTTGGGAGGTCTGCAACTTCTCCATATAGAAGGCGAAGTTACGGAGTCAGCGATGCATATCGATGCCGAGGCCAACATCGGGCGAGTCTACGTCGAAGTCGAAGCGATTCTCATCGATACGGACACCTGGCTCACCAATCCTCTAACCGGCGAATGGGAGCTGCTCGCCGATGACCAGAATCCCATCGGATTCCTCAGGCCAATAGATACGATCAAGGGCATTGTCCTCGGCCTCATAAATCCCTCGTTTACAAAGGATCCGACCGGTGATGGCGACTACGAAATCGATGCTCGGATATCGGCGGAATCTCTATCATCGATGCTTAGCCAAGTTGTGAATGGCTCGTTTGGCGACGCCGAAGTCGTGATCGATCGCGATACTTACCAGTTGAAGTCTGCGCGCATCAAAGGCGCTTTGCAGATCAACGATACGGTTGACACCGTCAGGATTATCGAGATCAGTCGGTATGGCGAGGAGTTCTCGTTTCAAGCCCCGCAGATTGCGCCAACCCAATAGAACGTTCGGTGTCGTGAATTGAAGTCGATCTCGAGGGGACTCTCCCCTTACCTGCTCATTATTCCGCTCTGTTACGGAGTCTTTATCGCGGCAGACGATCAAACCGTTGTCGTCACGATCCTGCCGGACATCATGCAGAGCCTGAAGATCCCGGCGACTGAGATCGATCGCGCTTCATGGCTGGTGATCTCATTCTTGATCGGCTACTCGGCGACGATGCCCCTTATGGGCCGTGTATCGGATCGATGGGGCTATCGCCGAGCGTTCCTCATCGCATTGATCGTGTTCATGATCGGCTCAGTGAGTGTGGCTCTCAGCCCGATGCTCCCAAGCGCGTCAGACTCACCCAGCTTGGTGGAGGTCAACTCGTTTCGATGGATGATCGGCTCTCGCGTGGTGCAGTCACTCGGGGCCGGTGCGGTGATACCGATTGCGCTATCTGCTGCCGGCGAGCTCGTGGATCCATGGCGGAGGGCGGCCGCTTACGGCATGGTAGGAGCCAGTGCAGAGGCCGGGGGAGTGATCGGTCCAGTATGGGGAGGCGCTGTCGCAGACTGGATCGGTTGGGAGTGGGCGTTTTGGTTCAACATCCCGCTCGCCCTTCTCGCCATCGTTGCGCTATCGAGAATGCCACAAGGAACCTCCCACCGAGTTGAGGTCGATTGGATTGGCGGACTAGTATTCGGCGCTGCGTTGACGATGCTTACTCTGGGGCTGTTCCGCATCTCCGAGCCTGATGTGCTCATGGTGGCATTTTTCGCCACGTCTGCCTCCTTGATCGTTGTGATAGCGATCCGAATCGGCTTTATGCACGACCACACCAAACCTCCGACGGGCACGGTGGCGAATCGTCTGATGCGTATCGTTGGCACACATGAGCGGGCCGTACCGAAGGCGCTGTTCCAGATGAAAGACTTTATTTGGGCCAACGGCGCCCACTTCCTGGTAGGTGCGGCCCTCATGATCGGCTTGGTCTCAGTGCCTCTGATGGCGGGGACGATATACGGTCTGCCCGCCCTTGAGTCCGGCCTCTGGCTATTGAGGATGACAGTGTCGATCGGGATAGCAGCGCTTATTGGGGGTTTCGTAACCCAGAGAATCGGCACGCGCGTTCCGACCATGGTTGGACTGGCATTAACCGCATTCGGTTACTGGCTACTTTCTAGCTGGACGCTGGATGTGGCCGAACCGATGATCACGATTAACCTGGTGATCATCGGCGCAGGTTTCGGCTTGGTGATCGCGCCCATCGCGGAGAATGCGTTGTGGCGCATATCCGACAACGATCGTGGCATCGGCGCTGGGGTGCTCTCCCTCTCTCGCAACGTCGGCATGACTGCTGGGTTAGCTGCCATCGCCTCTCTTGGCACTGACCAGTTCCTCGCGACGGCTCCGGGACTGAACGAATTGCTAAAGGATGCTGACGCCGGAGCGAGGGCGGGTCTCGACGTATTCTCGAACTTCGCAAAGTACGCAGCGGGAGCTTCCGCGGTGGCGCTGATACCCGCGTGGTTGATGTCCAGACACTACAACCGGTCGGATAGCGGGCTTCGTCAACCTCAAAACAGTGCCGGCGAATTGTAGGATCGATTCGTCTATACTTCATGCAGCCGCGTCAGGGTGCCATCCTGGCGTGATGCAAGGTCAAAAACCCTAGGAAGTTGAGATGACGCGTCGAGATCCATCTGAATCCGTTTCATCCGTGCGCCGCCCCGGTGACTTCGGCGAGTATTGGCGGCAAACCGAAGCGGCCACCATGGAGGTGCCGCTTAACCCTCGGTTAGAGCTAGATCCGATGAGATCGAATGATGAGGTCGAGGTGTTCGAGGCTCGTTACGACAGCTACGGGGGCTTGGAGATCGCGGCTTGGTACTGCAGACCTCGAAACTTCACCGGCAAGCTGCCCGGCTACCTGTTCGTTCCCGGATATGTAAGCGAACCCAAACTGCCGACCGACTTGGCAGCGAAGGGATACGCGGCGTTCTCTGCGGCGCCCCGTAACAAGCTGCGCAGCAACTCGGTCTTCAATCCGGGATACCCGGGCTTGCTCACCCACAACATCGACAAGCGAACAGAGTACGGTTACCGCGGCTTCTACATGGACGCCATACGCGCGTTCGATTTCTTGAGCGGACTGGACGAAGTCGATTCTTCTCGCATAGGCGTGCAGGGTGGAAGCCAAGGCGGCGCTCTGACGCTGCTAGTGTCGTCGCTCCGCGCCAACGAGGTTCGTTGCGCCTCTGCGGGTGCGCCATACCTATGCTCGATGATGGACTCCGCATCGTTGACTCGCTCCTACCCCTACGAGGAGATCAACGACTATCTGCGTCTGCATCCCGATCGAGAAGAGGCGGTGCGCGACACGCTCGATCTGCACGACATCCACAACTTCGTAAACAGAATCTCCTGCTCGATCATCGTCAACATCGGATTAATGGACGACGTGTGCCCGCCAGAGACCGGATTCGCCGTCTTCAACGAGATCGGCAGCGACAACAAGCAGCTCTATACGTACGAAGACTGCGCACACGACTCCGGCAGCGGTGTAGGTCACGACAAGGTCCTTAATGCCTTCATGGCCAAGCACCTGCAACCCGCGCAGAGTTGAGAAATAAAGAGGACGATGAGATGAGTGAATACTGGTCAAGCCGAATCGAAGCTGCCCACGCCGCCGCCAAGGGCGATGTCTCGATCGGGGATCTTACGATCCGAAGCAACGAGACGTCCAATGCTTACTCTGTCCGTTTCAACGGAGTGGGCGATTATCCCCTATACGCGTACCTCCACATTCCAAAGGCAGATGGCCCGCACATCCCGCTGTTTCAAGCACCGGGCTATGGGAGCGTGGTAGGTGTTCCGAGCTTCGAGCGAAGGACTCGATTCGCGACTTTGGCCCTGTGCCACCGCGGCCAAAGACTCGCCAATTCCCAATACAGCGCCGCCTATCCCGGACTGCTGACAGACGGACTGCCGGGCGAAGACACATACGTTTGGGGCGACATCGTAGCCGACTGTATCACTGCGATAGATGTCCTGTTGCAGCAACCGAATATCGACGCTGACCGGCTCGCAATTGCCGGTGGTGATTTGGCGTGGCTCACCGCTGCCTTCACTTCAAACGTCAATGCGCTGCAAAGCGGCGGCTTCGTGTTCGCCGATCTCGACAACAAGCTGCAAGGATTGCCCGACTACCCATTGGCCGAGTTTAACGACTTCAGACGCAGCAATCCCGATGGTTGGAACGAAGCGCGAAGCACTCTCACAAATTTCGATCCCATGGCGCTAGCCGGACAGATCGATGCCAAGAAGGTTCTGATCTCTTGCGGCGGCGCAGACGAAGGCTATTCGAAGTCGATGGGCGATGGCATGACAGGCGACGTCGATGTGAGTGTGAACCTAGGCAAGGGTCACTTGGACCACATCACCCAAGAAGTGTGGTTAGCCGAGGCGAGCGGCACAACTCGAGGCCCCGCACACTACCCTCGGAACGCGTAAGAGGCTGGCGTGACCTCGACCCCAGCCTCAAAAGCAGGCACGCTCTCGCCTCTGTAAGCTCGTTGTAAGCCCCACACACGTCCGCAGGTCATCCAACGTCCCCGTCAGGGAGACAATGGCAATACCTCAAACACGTCCCCAGCACGTGTACCCTCTCCCCTCCAAGAGGCCTTTGTAAAACAACCTCCGTCATTCCCGCGAACGCGGGAACCCAGAGGAAAAATAGAGCAACCGGTTTCCAACCCCCGCCATGGGAGAGGATTCAGGAGAGGGAGACGCTCGATGCATCCGATCCCAATTGGAAACGCCGAACTTCCACACGCTCTCGGCCGTCTGGATTGCGGCCTCCGCCGCAATGACGAAGGTCTGGCAAAAGTCCCCTCAAGAAGACAACCGCAAAACCTCAAACACGTCCACAGAACGTGTACCATCTCCCCGCCGTGAGACCTTTGTAAAACAGCCCCCGTCATTCCCGCGAACGCGGGAACCCAGAGGAAAGACAGAGCAACCGGTTTCCATCTCCCGCCGGGGGAGAGGGTTCAGGAGATAGGGACGTTCAAAGCATCCCATTCCAAGCGGAAACGCCGGACTTCCACACCCTGTCGGCCGTCTGGATTGCGGCCTCCGCCGCAATGACCAAGGTCTGGCAAAAGTCACCCAAGGGAGACATTGGCAGGACCTCAAAAACGTCCGCAGGACGTGTACCCTCTCCCCGCCGTGAGACCTTTGTAAAACAGCCCCCGTCATTCCCGCGAACGCGGGAACCCAGAGGAAAGACAGAGCAACCGGTTTCCATCCCCCTCTGGTGTAAAGGATTGCGGTGAGGAGGATTGACAATGAATCCGATTCGAAACCGAAACGCCGAACTTCCTCACCCTCTCGGCCGTCTGGATTGCGGCCTCCGCCGCAATGACGAAGGTCTGGCAAGCGTCCCCTCAGGGAGACAATGGCAACGCCTCAAACACGTCCGCGGGACGTGTAACCTCTCCCCGCCGAAAGACCTTCGCAAAACAGCTCATCATTCCCGCGAACGCGGGAACCCAGAGGAAAGACAGAGCAACTGGTTTCCGTCCCCCTGATGCAGAGGAATCAGTCGAGGGGGATCGATAACGAATCCGATTCCAAACCGTAACTGCCTCGGAAAGTGTCTATGTTCGGGCAGATTGGGTCAGCCCTCAACTAACCGTCGTCTTCACCCTCGTCGGGATCAGTTTCGTCGATCTCCATCGTCAGTTGCTCGCCATCGGTCTGGCGACGCTCGGCACTGAGACGGCCTAGCCCGTAGCTCTTGGGATCGACGTAGGTCATTGCGTCGGCAATGAGTCGATGACCGGCCTTCTCGCGGATGAGTTCATGCATCCTCAGGCAAATGCGTCTGTAGTCGGAGTGGCCCTGCTCAGAGGTTCGCAGCTCCAACATGTGGAAGGCCTGACGAGCGTTCATCTGAATCGCGTACCTGATTCGATACGCGAAAGGCACCGCGTATTGTGCGACATCGGAGCCGTGCTCCTTGTCGAGCCGCTCGTATAGAACCGACATCTTGCACATCGCCTCGTGCCACAGCTTGACGACGCCCTGCCCTGCCTCCTCAATCTCCGGAGGCGTAGCGTATCCATGGAGCGGAGATAATCGCTGCCACTCCAACGTCATCATGCGGTGTCGCTGGAGATCTCGGTAACTTCCGAAGTCGGACAATACATCGAAGCGGTAATCGATGCGCTCGAAGCCGCGCCCAGGCTTGTGTCTGCGATTCCGGCGCTCCCCGATATAAACGGAAATGACCTTGGCTTTCTCATCGTCAGCCAACCCACCTGATTTCGACATCAACTCCTCTTCGGAGAGAGTCGAGTATGCGTACAGTGCGGCGGCGACCAATCGATCTTCCGCTTGATCGTCCCAATCGAGGAGCCGCACCTCGTCATTCGTGTAGTCGAACTCATCGGATTGTCCATTACGATCCGACTCCAATCCCGCCGCCAAAGAGTACATCTCAGAGTCGATCTGGTTGAAGTAGTTGCCCCAAGCCACTCCTCTGTCTTCCACATCGACACGCTTGAGAAATCCGGGTATGACCTTGCGGAGCTCAGTCAAGATCATCTTGGCGTACTCGCGTGATTCAGCCAGGGGATGCGCGTTCATCTTGATCAGCATCGCTTCATAAGCCTGACCCGTCGCGAACACTCCGATGTTCGAAATCGTCGAGGCTGGCAGTAACCCACGTGCCGTATCGCAGGCCCTCGCCCGGATGGCGCGGCTGTACGCGCCCCGCCTCTCTCGTGGCCCCATCGGGAAACGCTGCTCGAAGTAAGGCACCAGCTGTCGGACGATCTCGGAGTAGACGCCGAAAAGTTCGTCCATAGCGTCGTGATACTCTGCCGCCAACTCGCCATCTGCGACTTCAGGGGGCACAGTGTAGCGATAGCGCTCTTCGCCAGAGTCGTCGACAATCTTCTCGTCGTAGTAGATGTAACGCGTGCTCTGCTCGAGGTACGCCGCCAACCTGCCCCTTTCGATCACCTTGGCTAGCAATGCCGAAGCCTGTTCACAAGCCAGATGTGCACCGCCGAGCTGAGCCACGGAGTCGTCGCCGTATTGGATGAACACGCGGTCGTAAAGCTCCTCAGCTCTGCGCATCCCCGAGGAAGCATCAGACCCGTCGTCAATGCGTTCCGCAATCGCCTCCAAACCCATTTCTGGCTGCTCGTAGAACTCATCCAGAAAGATGCGCCGCAACGACTTATGAGTGCGGCTGTATCGGGCGAAAAGCGCTCCCTTCACGATCTCGGGCAGGTTGATCAGCGCGAATACGGGTTGATCAGAATTCGTGAAGAATCGGCTCAGAACGGAGCGCTCAGATTCGGTAAAAGATTCGCGTATGTACACGGTCAATTAATGTTCGCACAGGGAAGGCTCGGATCGCATTTCAAGGTTCGAGCCCGGCGCTCCTCAGTGATGCATTCCCAAAATTCCGTCATCACGGCGTAGGCCGCAATCCAGACGGCCGGGAGCGGTCACTTGGTCTGGGTTGCTGTTCGCGGCGATGCATTGGGACTTCGCCCCGCCCCAGATCCTTCGACAGGCTTCGAGTAGGCCGCAAATCATGCGGCCTCGTCGCAGGACCCTGCTTGACGTGATGTCAGTCAACCGTCGCTAAGGCGCGGCAATCGTGCCCTCATGCCGCGCTCGCCATCTCCGCGAACCCGCGTACAGAAGCAGGGATTGACGCGGCAGCTCATGGTTCGACAAGCTCACCACGAACGGGCGCCACTCCCTCCGAGTCGCCCTCCCCGCGCAGCGGGATGCTGTGGAGGCTAACGCATGTTATGCGTTGACTCCGCAACCTGTCGGGGGTCGCCCTGAGCCTGCCGGAGGGTCGCCCTGGAGCCCGTCGGGGGGTTGACCTGGGCTGGTTCGGAAGCGCGTTAAAGAATCATCCGCAGCGGACGCTCTAGGTTGTCCTTCACAGCGTTCAGCAGGATCGCGGATTCTGCACCATCGCCGACTCTGTGGTCCGCTGAGATCGTGGCGTTCATCATCTGGCGCACCACGATTTCGCCATCGATAACGACCGCGGTAGGCTTGACGACTCCAACGGCCAAGATCCCCGACTGTGGCGGAACGATGATGGCAGCGAAAGCGTCTATCCCGAACATGCCAAGGTTGGATGTTGCGAATGTTCCTTGGGTCAACTCGTCCTGAGTGAGTGAACCGCCGTCACCTCGCGCCCTTCGACCCATGTCTTTGGCTGCACGAGAGACGTCGATCAACGACATGTTGTGAACGCCCATCAGCGCCGGCACGATAAGTCCAGCTTCGAGTGCAATCGCAATCCCGATGTTGACACTGTCGCGACCTACTAACCGGTCTTCCTGGAAGTGAGTGTTCCACTTCGGGTGCTCGACGATCGCCATCGTCAACGCCTTAATGATCAGATCGTTCACCGAGACAGATTCACCTGAATCTGCAAGCTCGACGTTTAGCTGCGCCCTGAACGCCATCGCATCCGACATGTCGATGCCGGTCGTGACGTAGTAGTGAGGCGCCTCCGTCTTGCTCCTGTGGGTGACTCGTGCGATGGCCTGACGCATCGAGGTCAATGCGATGTCTGAGCCGTCCATCTGGACAGTGGGGGCCATTGACGCTACGCCAGACGGTGCGAACGCTGGCTGTGGGGTGAAACCAAGAACGTCATCGCGCGTGACTCTTCGTCCGGGCCCTGTGCCTGGTATTGCTGTGATGTCGTAACCCTTTTCGGCGGCTAGCCGACGCGCCAGAGGCGATGCCTTAATCCGTCCTCCCGCTGCAACTGGTGACATAGGCGCAGGCGCGACAGCGGCCAACGGTTCGGGTGCTGGAGGTGGGGGAGCTGCCGGCTCGACGACTGGCACGGGTTGCGGCTCCGGGGCCGCCTCGGCGACATCGGGCAGTTCATCATCGGGATCACCGATGAATGCCAATAGCGTGCCGACCGGGACCTTCGATCCGTCGCCAAGGAGAATTCGCCTCAGCACTCCATCGGCGTAGGCCTCCATCTCGACGACGGTCTTGTCAGTCTCGATCTCGGCGAGTTTGTCGCCGCGTGAGATCGCATCGCCCTCGTCCTTCAACCACTTGACGACGGTTCCTTCGGTCATGTCGGCGCCCATGGCGGGCATCGTGACTTCGTGAATCAATTCATTAGCTCCTGCGAAGTTTCGGTTTCGGATGCATCTGATCGAAGTACCCGAGTCTCATAAATACTCGTCAAAAGACCTTCGTCTCTCTGACTGCTGCCACAACATCCCCCGCGTCAGGCAGTACGTCCTGCTCAAGCCCGCGATTGTATGGCCATGGAACGTCTTTCGCGCCGACTCTCATGATCGGCCCATCAAGCCAATCGATAGCCCTTTGCTGCGTCTCGGCAACTACCTCAGACATCACACCGCCCAACCTGCGAGCTGTGTCCAGCATCACCGCCCTGCCCGTCTTTTGCACCGAAGCGACGATTAGATCGATATCGACCGGGTGCAGCGATCTGAGGTCAACTATCTCGGCTGAAACGCCTTCCTGCTCCAAAATCTCAGCGGTCTTTTCGAGGATGGAGATGCCGTACCCATATGACACGAGCGTTACATCATCACCCTCTCGATGCACAGAGGCTTCGCCCAGAGGAATCTCGTAGTATTCGTCAGGCACTTCAGATCTAGTGTTGTAGAGGTGCGCATGCTCCGCGAACATCACAGGGTTGTCATCCTTGATCGCCGTCCGCAACAGCCCCAACGCGTCCTTAGGATTGGACGGGCAAACGCAATACATGCCGGGCACCTCAGCCAACCACGTCTCGAAGCTTTGGGAGTGTGTAGCGCCGAGTTGGACCCCGGCTCCCGTGGGGGCGCGTATCACTATCGGGACAGATACTTGACCGCCAGACATGTACCTCAGATTCGCGGCCATATTGACTATTTGGTCGAATCCGACGAGGGAGAAGCTGATCGACATCAACTCGATTATCGGGCGTAAACCGACAGCCGCCGCGCCGACGCCAGCTCCGATAAAGGTAGCCTCAGAGATCGGGGTGTCTTTTATGCGCTTCGCGCCGTACTTTTCGAGGAAGCCTTTGGTGACTGAGTAGGCGCCGCCGTACTCTCCGATGTCTTCGCCCATGATGAAAACTCGATCATCGGAATCGAGCGCCTCCTCGAGTCCCAACGATATGGCTTCCCTGAAGGTGCGCTCAGGCATGGTTCGAAATATCAGTCGCCCTTAAACACGGGCCAGCCCCAGTACGCGACCTCATGCGTACACGTCGTCGAACGTTTCTGAAAGATCGGGGTCATCGCTGTTGCGCGCAAACTCGACGGCGCCGGCGATTTCGTCGTTGACCTCGGTGACGATCTTGGAGATACCGTCTTGGTCCACCAATCCCCGGTCGATAAGCATTGCAGGGTAGGTAGACAACGGGTCTCGCTTGCGCCAAAGATCGATCTCGGATCGCTCGCGGTACTGGTCGCCAGGGTCTGCGTAAGAGTGGCCGACGAATCTGAAGGTCTTCGATTCAATAAAAACCGGGCTACTTTGAGCCCGGACTTTGCTTAGCGCCGTCTGCATTACCTCGCGTACCGCGAGTACGTCCATGCCGTCTACAGTCACGGCGTCGACATCGTATGCTGCCATGGCGTCGCTGAAGTCAGCGCCACGGTGCCTTACGCGACCAACCGCCGAACCCATGCCGTAAAGGTTGTTCTCCATGAAGAAAATGATCGGCAGCTGCCACACCGATGCCAGATTGACCGTCTCGTGGAACGTGCCCTGATTCACCGCCCCGTCGCCAAAAAAGACGACCGTGACGGCATCATTCTCCATGTATTGCTGCGCCAACGCAATGCCAGCAGCCAACGGTAGTTGGGCTCCGACAATCGCGTGGCCGCCCATGAAGTGCTTGGCGACATCAAATATGTGCATCGAGCCGCCCTTGCCTTTGCTGAGCCCTGTGCGCTTGCCAAACATCTCAGCCATCGCTCGATTGATATCGATTCCACGAGCGAGAGCGTGGCCATGATCGCGATAGTGAGTAACGATATAGTCCTGCGGTTGCAGTGCAGAAATTGCTCCCACGCCTGTCGCCTCTTGCCCTATGTAGAGGTGCAGGAAGCCTCGGATGTGCCCTAGCGCGTAGTTCTGACCGCAAGTCTCTTCGAATCTGCGAATCCGATACATCTGGCGGTAGAGTTCGACCAACTCGTCGCGTTCAGCATCAGCTATGGATGAAGCTGAGGCGGGGGCCACCGCGCCGTTGAAACTGGACGCGCGCGACGGCTTTTTGATCTCTACTTCAGCCTTGTCATCAGGCTGGCTCCCGGATAATGTCCGAGTTTTTTCGCCTAAACCCATGGCTCGTTTTGAGAAGTGTGTGACGTATCGCCGATAAGCGGCAAAAACAATAAATGAACGGCACAAATACCGTTAAGAAATTCTATACCATCGCTATCGCCCGGAAGGCTCGAAGCCAACTGGCCGCAGTTAGGTTGAGACAGAATATCAACCAATGCTGATCTTTGCCGCATGCACAACGTTGTGTAGAAGCATTGCAACCGTCATCGGTCCCACACCTCCGGGGACCGGGGTTATCGCCGCAGCCTTCTCCGCCACGGCTTCGAAATCTACATCGCCAGTCAATCTATATCCGCTGCGACGGCTGGCGTCTTTTACTCGAGAGACCCCCACATCGATCACCACCGCGCCCTCACGAACCATATCGGCGGTGACGGTGTTGGGCGCGCCCGCGGCCGCGATTAAGACGTCGGCTTTTGAGGCGTGTCCAGCGACATCACGTGTTCCCGTGTGGCAGATCGTGACAGTGGCGTTGGCGCCCTCGCCACGTTGAGTAAGAAGCAGCGAGAGCGGTCGACCCACCAAACTGCTACGACCTATGATGACGACATCTGCGCCTCGGGTCTCGACTCCCGCTTCCAGCAGCATCCTCTGCACTCCTAGCGGAGTGGCAGGCACGAAGCGAGGCTTATTCATCACCAGCAGTCCCGCGTTTTCCGGGTGGAGTCCATCGACGTCCTTCAGCGGATCGATGGCGTTGATGATGATGTCTGAGTCGATGTGGTCAGGCAGGGGCAGCTGGACTAGTATGCCGTGGAATCTCGAATCCTCGTTAAGGTCGGCGATGAGTTCGAGCAGTTCCCCCTGGGTGACATCGGAATGCATATTCCGAGTCTCGGTGAAGATGCCCACCTCTTGACACGCCCGTTCTTTGCGCCGGACGTATGACCTCGACGCAGGATCGTCGCCCACTAGCACCACGGACAGTCCAGGAGTGACACCGCTCTCCGACGCCAATTCACCAGTCGTAGCAGCGACTTCGGCGTGCACCTTCTGGGCGATTTCGTTACCGTCGATGATGCGTGCTGTCATGGTTGTCCAAGGTTAAGTAGATGAGAATGGCTGCGTTATCATTTGCACACGCGAAACGGGGCTTTGCATGTGCCTTCGCGCCACTTGAGAAATGATATACACGGGCGTCGACATCATCGAGATCGATCGCATAGCCAAGGTGCGAGATCGCTACCCGAGTCGGTTTCTCGAAAAAATATACACCCTTAGTGAACGCGTCTACGCCAGAAACCGATCAGCTCAGTTAGCAAGTAGGTTCGCCGCAAAAGAGGCGGTGATGAAGGCGCTGGGAACGGGTGTACGGGGCGTGCCCTGGAAGTCGATTGAGGTGACGCGCAAACGAGGTGGTCCGCCTGAAATCTCACTGCACGGAAACGCCAAGAAACGATCCCAGCGGATGGGAGTCACCCGAATCGCGTTGAGCCTTTCTCATTCGAGAAACTACGCCGTAGCATCCGTAGTCATGGAGGCGCGCGACGACGCGTGGCGGCCATGACCGCGCCGAGGAAAGCCGTGACCATAGCGGAAATCGTCGAGATCGAGAACCGTTGGTTCGCATCGGGCGAGATCACGGTCGAGCAGCTTATGGAGAAAGTCGGACAGGCGATCTCCGACTGGCTGCTGGACAACTCTGAGCAAAGTCCGGACGAGTTGAACGTGTTGGCGCTCGTGGGAAAGGGCAACAACGGTGGCGATGCTCTCGTTGCCGCGAAGCATCTCTCGACCAACGGAACGGCATGCGTTCTCGGAATTTGCCTCGAAAGAGATGACGACGACCCATTACTGGACGCCGCCATCGACTCAGGGGCGAATGTCCTCGATCTAACCGGCGACTTCGACGCAGAGGAATTGGTAACTGCATGTCTGCGTGCGGACGTGATCTTGGACGGAGTGTTTGGTTTCAGCATCTCTCGGCCTATAGATGAAAGGCTCGGCAACATCTTCAAAATCGCCGAGGAGAGCGGCAAGCGTGTTGTCGCAATCGATGTGCCTAGTGGCGCCAATCCTGACACCGGACACTTCGACCCGAACGGTCTGCCGGCAAGCTCTGTCTTGGCCGTGGGCCTGCACAAGATCGGTCCGGCGATCCGATTCGGCGATCCTTGTTATGGAGACGAAATTTCGGTGCTGGACGTCGGAATGCCGTCGGATTTCAGTGAACACATCGCCAGCGAAGTGATCGACGAAGTGTTGGCAAAGTCACTCGTTCCCATCAGATGTCCCACCGGTCACAAAGGTGACTTCGGACGCGTACTCATCTACGCCGGGTCTCCTAAATACGTCGGCGCAGCGGCGATGGCGACGCGTTCATGTTTGAGATCCGGGACCGGATTGGTTGCGCTCATGACTCCTGAAAGCGTGTACGGGATCTTGGCTGGTCACATACCCGAAGCTACCTTCATTCCTATCCCAGACAAGGTGGAAAACGAGGCTCAAGCACGATCCATCGCTGGCGCACTGTCTGGGGAGGATCAACTGATCGACAGCCTCTTGATCGGACCGGGCATCGGCCAATCTGAAACGACCGTTGAACGAGTCAAAGCGTTTCTCGGCAAAGGGAGTATCAGAGACGAAATTAACGTAGTGATGGATGCCGATGCCCTTACCATCGCTTCAAGTGTCAAAGGTTGGTGGGAGAAATTCGATTGCAATCTGATCGTCACTCCTCATCCCGGCGAAATGTCCAGGTTGATGGACTGTAGCGTTCGCGAGGTGGAAGACGACAGGTTCGGTATGGCGAAGGAAGCGGCTAGGCGCTTCAACTGCGTGGTCGTCTTAAAGGGCGCGGTAACCCTGATCGCGGACCCCGAGGGCCAGGTAAGGATCAACATGATGGTTAACGACGGTCTCGCGAGAGGGGGAAGCGGTGATGTTTTGGCAGGGTTGATCGCGGGCTTGTCAGCACAGATCGATCCCTTCGACGCGGCGGTGCTCGGCGTGTACCTTCATAGCGTCGCTGGCAAGATCGCCCGCGGCGAGAAGAGCGCCTACGCCATGACCGCGTCTGATGTGATCGATCACATACCCGACGCGTACATTCAGTTAGCATCGTAGCGAAGCAATAATCACAACCGCTACGACGATTTCATGTACTACGTCAACCGAAAACAGCACGAGATGATGAGTCTCGAAGAGATTGTTGACGTATACGTGCAAAAAGCACGTGCCAAAACGAGATTGACCGCGTACGACCGCCGAGAGTCAGATGGCCTGACGCTCCACCACGTCACCGAAAACGATCAGTTTCGGCTCCTGGACCACCTGATCGCAGTGCAAGACAATCGCGTCGCTTGGGTGTGGAGGAGTCAGGATTTTTGGCCCACCGACATCTTAACCGACGTGACGGTCGCTGATCGAGACTTGTGCAATTTCGGAGTTATTCACGGAGGAGAGAGCGTCTCCGGCGTTAAGTTCACCTTCGGCCCACGTGTCGGAGCGGGATCAGATCCCGACAACTGCTTGCCATTCGTCAGCGACTTCATACACCTCGAAGCGCACTATCGAGTCGATAACGGAGTCATGAAACTGAATCGGGCTCGGATCGGCGTCGACTTTCTTACCAAGAATGGGAGAACTCTGTTAGCCCGCGCTGTATACGCCGAGACGACACGTTACGTTGCACGCGGCTTCCGATATCGATCGTCACTGGGTTCCAGACTCCTCGTCGAGGTGTCGGGACGAGAATCGTTGATGATAGATGTTCCCACTCGACTTACGAATCGAGAAGTGGAGCGAATCTCTGTGAAGGTTAGGGGGTTCGAAGCTGATCCTACTGAAGGTGACGTGGGTGACATCTTCGTCGTCAAGCGAGATATCTAACTCGAGCCGACCACGTTTGGATTCGTCCTCAATTCAAATGTTTCTACCATTAGATAGATGGACGCAGAGTCACACAATCCTGCATCGAGTTCGGTAGACACGTCTGACCAACCCCTCTCGGGCAAGCGCGTGGTGTTGGGAATCACCGGTTCTATCGCTGCTTACAAATCTGGGTACATCGCTTCCGGATTGGTGAAACTCGGCGCGGAGGTCGACGTGGTGATGACCGAGAACTCGCAACGATTCATCGGCGCTCAGACGTTCTCGGCTCTCACTCACCGACCCGTTACTACGTCGCTCTGGGACTCGAACTCGGCGATCAACATCGACCACGTATCGCTGGGCGTTAACGCCGACTGCATCGTCATTGCACCGGCGACCGCCAATACTGTGGCAAAACTGGCACTCGGCATCGTAGATGATGCGGTTACCGCAACGGTCTCCGCTTCAAGCGCGCCACTGGTGATTGCGCCGGCGATGGATGCCGACATGTTCAGCTCCAAGGCGACGCAGCGCAACGTCACGACGCTGAAAGAAGACGGCGCATTTTTTATCGGGCCTGAGAGCGGGCGTCTCGCGTCAGGTTTGGTCGGAGAGGGAAGGATGAGCGAGCCCGACGATGTTATCGATGTTGTGCGAGCCGCGATAGGGATCAGGAGCGGAGACTATGCGGGCATTCGAGTCGTGGTGACAGCAGGAGGAACTCGTGAAGCAATCGATCCCGTCCGAGTGATAACCAATCGGTCGTCAGGAAAGATGGGTTATGCGATTGCGGAGGCCGCCAGAGATCGTGGGGCCGAAACATTACTCATCTCTGCGCCGTCGGCGTTAAATGCTCCCGGCGCGGTCAAATTGGTGCAAGTCGAGTCAGTAAGTGAAATGAGAGACGCTACACTGCCGGCGTGTGAGGATGCGGATCTGTTGATAATGGCAGCCGCAATCTCCGACTTTCGACCGGCGAACGAATCTTCCAAGAAGATCAAAAAGTCTGATCAATCATCGTTGACGATGGAGCTGGAGACTATTGAGGATTGGATGCCGAAAGCCGTGGGCAGCCGTCTGACAAAAGTCGCCTTCGCGGCGGAGACCGGTGACGCAACCGCGAGCGCTGCTGCCAAGGGTTCCGCAAAGGGCGCCGCATTCACTGTTGCCAACGACGTCTCTGAAGCCGGCAGCGGCTTCGGAACCGACACCAACCGCGTGGACATCGTCGCATCTGATGGCGCTGTCGAAAAGCTGCCATTGATGAGCAAATACGCTGTGGCAAACACGATACTGGATCGTGCGCTGCCGATCATCCAAGATAGGCGATAAACTGAGTTCTCAGATCATGAGGCTTTATTGGAGACAACGCAAACGCGGCTTCGACCTGATCGTCGAAGACGATTCTGGCGACCTATTCAACGTCGGCGGTGTGAGAATGACGCGACGCGGCGGGATCGAGGCGATGGCTAAGACGCTCGGATACGATCCTGGCAGATCTATGAAACAGTTGACATCCATGGACGATGGGCGTCAATTCGTCGAACAGTTTGAGCCTTGGCGTGACTTCTTCCCGGGCAACCTACTCGAACTGGAGCGAGAAATCGTCGTTCCTGAAGAGTTGAGTTGATTGCTGGTCTTGGCGAGACTTGACGCTCTTCGAAACCTACTTCGAAAAAGCAAGCGCTTTGGCCGATCTGGTCGCCAGAGCCGCCGACCAGATCGATCGCGAGCGTCGCATCCCGCCTGAGATCGCGGATGAGTTGATCGCCGAAGGTCTCTTCCGCCTGCTACTGCCTAGATCCTTGGGCGGAGCTGAACTCGACCACCCCAGCTTTCTAAAGATCGTCCGGAAATTCGCGGAAGCTGATGCCAGCACTGCCTGGTGCATCAGCCAGAACAATATCTTTTCCACCAACGCGGTCCGTGTGAGTGAGGCAACAGCCAGCGAGATATGGGGTGATGAGCGAACCGTCGTGACGAACGGCCCTCCCTCGCCGGGAACAAAAGCGGTTGTTGCGGACGGCGGTTATCGTCTCACCGGCCGATGGAGTTTCAGCAGCGGGATTGGCCACGCCAGCTGGGTAGCGGCATTGACTCCGGTTTTCGAACACGGCGCCGATGAGCCCAAGGAGATGAGAACTTTTCTGCTGCCCAAGTCAGAAGTGAATCTGATCGACGAGTGGCAAGTGGGTGGTCTCCGAGGCACCGGCAGTTTAGGTTTCGAAGCCGAAGACATCTTCATTCCGAATCCGCGATCCTACGGTCTTTCAGAACAATCCCGTGAACCCGGCGCGCTCTACGTCATCGACACAACACCTCTCTTCGCGTCAGGGTTTGCCACCGTCGCGCTCGGTGCCACGCGTGCGGGGATCGACTGGGCTACCGAGCTCACGAAAAACAAGATCCAGCACGGCTCGACAACTGAACTCCTAAATGAAGTGCCCACTCAACGCATGATCGGTCAGGCGGAGGGTATCTGGAATGGCGCTCGTGCGTTTCTTGATGAAGCGGTGCAGGAGATGTGGGATTCTGTGACGAGCCATCACCGTCTGGAGACGAGCACGCGAGTACGAGTCAGACTAGCGAGCACACACGCAATCCGACAAGCAGCAAAAGCCATCGACATCGCTTACACGATCTGTGGTTCAAGCGCCATCTTCGAGGCCAACCCCATCCAGCGGCGATTCCAAGACGTCCACGCCATCACCCAGCAGATCCAAGGAAGACCCACCCACTACGACACGGTCGGGCAATACTACCTAGGACTGGAGCCGAAGGGGATATTCTGAGCCGGGCGTGTACCCTCTCCCCTCCGGGGGACGAAGCGGAAAGAGCTTCGTTGCGCGGACGATGCATCCGCATCATCAGGACCTTTGCGCATATGACGAACGCCATGCAGAGTAACTACTGGCTACGACATGGCGCCAAGCGAAGAGGTGAGGGGGAACGCTAAGAGCATCCGTTCCCATTGCCCAGGCGTGCCCCAATCGTCATCCCCGCCTTCACCCCTCCCGCCGCAAACAGGGATCCAGAGCAACTCCAGAGCATCCGTTGCCCAACACGGCCGCAGGGCGTGTACCCTCTCCCCTCCGTGGGAGAGGATTCAGGAGAGGGGGACGTTCAGAGCATCCGAATCCCACCGGCCCTGTCCGTCATCCCGCGAACGCGGGGCCTGCGGGGGGCGCGCTTCCCCCGTTCGTCCTCCCCGCGCAGTGGGGTGCTGTGGAGGTGAACGCATGTGATGCGTTCACCCCGCAGCTTGTCGAAGGGCCGTCCGCCACCAACCACGGCCCAACGCCGTCATCCTCGCGAACGCGGGACTCAAACGAAAGCGAGAGCAGCCAGCCTCCCCTCTCCCCTCCGGGGGACGAAGCGGAAAGAGCTTCGTGGCGCGGGCGATGCATCCGCATCATCAGGACCTTCGCGCACCAGCGCAAAGAGGTGAAGGGGACGTTCAGAGCATCCGAATTCCTCCGCCCCCGTTCGCCATCCCGCGAACGCGGGACGCAGAGAAAATACACCGCAACCGATTTCGCGACGTGTCTTAGATGGATGTTTCTCCGGATTGGAATCTGATTAGTCTGTAGATCCCCCTCTCCTGAATCCTCTCCCCGAGGGGGAGAGGGGACACGTCCTTTGGACGTGTTTGGGTATTGCAAAGGTCTCCTCCGTGGGAGAGGATTCAGGAGAGGGGACGTTCAGAAAATCCGGACCCCTCCGGCACTATTCGTCTCCCCGCGCATCGGAGTGCCTCAACGTGTGCGCAAATTACGCGCCGTCATCCCCGCGAACGCGGGGATCCAGAGGAGAGACGGAGCATCCGATTCCCTTCTCTGCGCGCCTCCGAAAAAGGGGCACGGGAAACCAACAGTACCGCTCAACCAGGTCTGGACATCGTCATCGGCAACGGAACCGGCTCACCGCCCTCGGTCTCGATCATCCAAGCAGCGAGCAATCTTCGCATCTCGGACGCGACTTCTGCGTTCGCCGGATCATGCGCCACGTTGTATAGCTCCCACGGATCATTGCGCAGGTCATAAAGTTCGTCCTCAGGATCGGAACCGCGCCCGCTACCTGCACCGTTAGCCATCGGATCGTGGACATACTTCCACTCCTTCGTCCGCACCATCTTCCGACGACCTTGCGCCTCCCTGCCCCACAACGTCTGGATGAGAGTTCGATAACCCCACGGCTTCGGCAATTCTTCGAGATGGGATAGCGTCACCGGCGGGCCACCCGCGCCATACTCCGAAAACGCCGCTGCCCTCGGTTCTGCATCCGTAACAGTCGGCAGAGGTTTGCCTTGCATCCTCCTTAACAACGAGTCGCGCACCTTGCCATCCGCGCCGAGAATTCCTTTCGCGTCTTCCTCGACATCTGATGAGCCGTCTTTGTGTGCCCAACCATCGTTGATGCCTTCGAACCGACCTAAGCCCTGCAACTCCAACAGCGTGGGCAGTATATCGAGCGTATTAACCATCGAATCGTCCACCACGCCCTCCGGCACGTCGCCATTGGGGTAAGAAACGATCATGGGGACGCGAGTCAGACAGTCATAGAACACGCCTCCTTTGACCGCCATGCTGTGCTCTCCCATGAAATCGCCATGGTCCGATGTGAAGACGATGATGGTGTCGTCAAGCATCCCCAGCTCTTCAAGTTTGTCGAGGACCCTCCCGATGCCGTCATCGATCATTCGACACATGGCGTTGTGAACGGAAATGAGACCCCTAATATGCTCGGGATCATCGTCGTCCAAGCCCAACATTTGGAATAGGACGCGATTGACTTCCGGCGCCGGACTGATGCCGCCACTGGGTGGATACGGCGCGGAATCAAGGTTCTGCACTCCCCCATCCGCATCGAATTCACCCCTCCGGGTGGGAGGCATCACCACCTCCGCAGGAGGGAACATCTCCACGTATCGCCGAGGAGCTTCCCGGGGTTCATGAGGATCTGGATATGAGAGCCACAACGCGAACGGGGGTGCATTTCCACACTTTTCTTCGCCCTTGAACCTGCCGAATTCGTCTCCATTGGCGACGCGTTCTAGAAACGCCTCGGTCTGCGCCGTAACCAAGTTGGTGCCGTAGTCCTCCTCGGGATAATCCGTGACCGCGTATGCGATCCGGGGGCTCTGGGCGTTCTCGTTTAGTCGACGTCTCGTATCGTGCGCAGCATTGATCGCTGCAATCGGCCTAACCCACTCCATCCCGTGGGTATCGGCATTCATCCCGCCCGAATTGCCGTCCGGGAGACCCGCGTGCGAGATTTCGCATCTCACATCGAACAGGTCTAGGTCTACCTGTTCCGCAAAACAGTGATTCTTGCCAATGAGCGCCGTCGTGTACCCTGCTTCCTGCCAGATCTCGAACGCATGCGTCTCGTGCTTCGGCATCAACGTCTCGTTGCGACGGCAACCGGTAGAGTGCGGATACCGACCCGTCATGACCGACGTACGAGCCGGTACGCAAAGGGGGTGCGGCGTGATCGCGTGCTGGAACATCACGCCTCTCGAAGCCAATCTCTCCAACGAGGGCGCCTCGATGCCGATCTCCGAATACATGCGTAGTGCGGACCACTTCATCTGATCAACCATGATGAAAAGCACGTTCGGGCGTCTTGGTTGGGTCATGTTGTTGATCTCCTAGCCAGTCGAATGCTGGTCAGATGCTCTCGATGTTGATCAGGCAGATACTTCGTCGCCTCGCGCATGGTTACGGTCGAAGCTCTAGCCGCTCTAGGCTCAAGCCATGCGGCAACCAATTCTGGCGAGTGCTTCGAAACTTCCCTCAGCACCCAACCGATCGCTTTGCGTATGAAAAACTCTTCTTCGTCCAACATCGACTCGGCATACTCGGCGAACTCATCCCATCCCAACGTGCTGCGCCCGAGGCCCGGCAACAACGCAAGCATCGCAGTCCGACGAACCCAGAAATTGTCATCTTGAGCCCAACGTAATCGAGTGACATGCGCATAAGCGTCCTTCTCTAGCACGGGTGAGACAACGTTCATCGCTAAGTCATCGATCAACGCCCAAGTGTGAGAGTTGCGCAACAAGCTTTCGATTGAGTCGAAGTCACTGTGGTCGAGCACATCGATCTTGCTAGCCAGGATGTTCACAGCCAACTTGCGGAGCTCGTAAATATCTCTCGACCACAACTCGCCGAGGAGTTGAAGCAGGTCCGACTTGGCGATTCCCTGGTTCTCCCGAGCGAACGCACGTGCCGTTTTTCGGATAGTCGGGACGTTCACGCCGAGATGATGCAGTTCGGACTTCAGATAACGTTTTTCGTTCACCGCCCTCTCGGCGGATGCCGTAAGTTGCAGTTCGGCTTCCAGCTTGGTGGCTGTCGCGACGATGTCCATCGTCAAGCGATCAGCTAGCTTCGCAGAGATTCCACGCCAGAGCGATCATGCACTTCGCACCGCTCATGAGCGACGCGATGCCTACCGATTCATCTGTTCCATGCGCCCGAGACAACATCGGATCGTCATCTGGGTGAGCTCCGGTGAACCCATATGTGATGATTCCAAGGTTTCTGGTAAATCGAGAATCCGTGAAGCCGTTGCTGACTGCTGGCACCCACTGGATATCACTGCGGGATACCGCCAGAGCCTGCGCGCCCTGAACCGCCTCCGCAAGCTCGGTATCGAACGGAGACGAGTTCGGGACCGACATGTAGTCGATCTCAACTGAAACGCCTTCGATATCGCCCAAGGAATTTTCGATCTGGCCCCTCACATACTCCTCGTCTTGGAAAGGAAGCGACCTGACATCGCAGATGAGGGTGATGTCTTCCGGCACGCTGTTCGATTTGATGCCGCCGTTGATGATTGTGGGTGTCCACACCATTCGCGAAAGCGCACGCAGCAACGTGGCCAGGCGTGGCGTCTCGGGCTCGAGGTCGGCAATGATCCGATCAATGTTCTCCGGAGACGGTTTTTCCTCGATACCGAATATACCGAGGTAGTCGAAGATCGGCAGAGACGTATCGATCTCAGGTTCATATGCCTCGATCCGTTGGAGTACTCGCCACAAAATCTCCGACGCGTTCGTGCCCAGCCAAGGAACCGATGCGTGGGCGCTCTCGCCCTTCATCGTGATCTTGATCTCCAACCGACCCTTCTCGCCCGTACCCAGCAGATATGTGAGCGCGCCGCCCTTCTCGACTGGCACGCCGCCACCTTCATTCACCGCATAGTCGCTCTCGAGCGATTCGGGATGATGCTCCGCCAGCCAGCCGAAGCCCCACCTTCCGCCATGCTCCTCATCGGCGCCGGAGACGAGCCTCAACCCGTGCTTCAACCGCACATTGTTGCGTTTCAGAATAGCCATGGCCATCATCTGTGCAGTTAGCAATGCTTTGCAGTCCGATGCGCCTCGACCGTAAATCCTGCCACCCGACACTTCGGCGCCAAATGGCTCGTGCTCCCACTTCGCGTAGTCCTCCACGGGAACCACATCGGTGTGCGACATGAGCATCAATCTGGTCCGAGGTTCATCACCCGGGTAGACGGCAATGATATTGCCGCGCTCGGGATCGCGGGCCAAGATCTGAGTGTCGGTGATGCCCTCTTGGTGGAACCAATTCTGGATGAACTCCGCCAGAGGAGTTTCGTCGCCAGTTGGCATGACCCCCGTGTTGATCGTCGGGATCTGGATCATCTCTCGCTCGAGTTCGACGATCTCCGCGGCGGAGGCATCGACCTCGTCAAGCAGTTGTTGCAAAGTAGCCAATATTCACCTCAAGTGTGCTGAACGTCGCTCGACGATTATCTTCGCGTGTAGATGTTGCTCTGGTGATCATCTAGCCCGGGACTCGACTCCCCAGGCGACAGAGAAGGAATCCTTCCCTCCGCACGGTCGGCCTTGGTCCGCTCCCACTCTCGCTCCAAATCAGCCGTGTGACCCCTGAATCGCGGCATCACATAGCGGGCGAATAGCTCCTGCGAGTACATGACGTGTCGCATCGGCATCCACTCGTGGGTCGTTAGCATGATGCCTCCACATCCACCCGTTTCTTCTACCAACGCCTCGATCTGCTCAATCGCATCGTCAGGAGTTCCGATTATCCAGCGACGCTTCTCTACGATCTGTTCGAAGGTGAGGTCGTCAGGGTCTTGGTCTGGATACGCAAGCCAGGATCGCGCGGTATTTATCGTGTAAAAGTACTGATGCACATCTCTGACGGCACCCGCTCGGGCTTGCTCGAATGCCTCTTCTCGAGTGTCCGCCAAGTGAATGTAGGTGACTATCCGCCAGTCGTTCTTGTCGGGATTGGTCCCGTATTTGGCCGCGGCATCTACCACGCCGTCCCACTGCCTCGAGAGCGGCACGGCACCGGGCGGACCTCCGCCTGCGACCGAGAACATCATCATCTCGTACTGCGCAACAAAGTCGAGCGATCTCTCACTGCCTGCCGAAGGCGTGGCAAGCTTTAACCGAGGCTGTTGATACGAGCGGAGCTGAAGCGCCATGTCCCGGATCGTCCAGTACTCGCCCTCGTACGTGATTGGATCGGGCGACTCTAGCAACTTGACGATGATGTCGGTCGATTCCCTCATCATCGGGTTGAGGTCCACCGTCGGGATTTTGAACCGTTGGGGATCCGTAGGCAATCCGCTGGGCCCAACGCCCAAGACAACTCTTCCCCTTGTGAGGTGGTCAAGGAAGGCAAATCTCTCCGCGACGTGAAAAGGGTGATGCAAGGGCAACGAAATTACGCCCGTGCCCAACATCATTCGGGTAGCGGTGGCAGACGCCTTGGCTAACACGAGCTCCGGTAGAGGCATCGTCTCCCAGGCCGCTGAGTGGTGCTCGCCGATGAAGTACTCGTCAAACCCCAGCTTCTCGGCATAGTTGATCATGTCGATATCACGCTCGAACGCCAGTGAGGGATTCTCATTCGGCGTGTGGAGCGGCATCATGAAAAATGAGAACTTCATAGTCTGATTACCTGAGCTTCTTTACTCGGCTCAATTGCCGTTATTTTGCCGATGGATTGCTTGCGGCTAGTTTCGCCCGTCGCGCAGAATCTTTGTACGGACTCCTGCCGTTGCGACGATGAACGTTTGGCAACGGTAGTTGCACACGCAAAAGAGATTACAAAAGATATGCGACCCGCGCCTATATTCATCGCCGTTGCAGCGGCATTGCTCTTAGCTGCTGCCGCATCGTTTGCGTGTGGAAGCGACGACCACGGCCGCATCCACGACGTGGTCTACGTCTCTCAAAGCCAAGGGCAACGCCTTTTTATCTTGGAGACCGGCAGCGACGAAGTGGAGGTCTCATTCGAGCCGAGTTCTGAACCCGCCTGGGCGCCCAATTTGAGCCGGCTTGCCTATCTGGCCAACCCGAACGATGGCGCAGGAACGTTGAAGTACTGGGACAAGGGTGAGGCTCGACCGATCGTAGTTCCCGACTCTCCGCCCAACGTCTCTCACTTCGAATGGTCTCCCGATTCTCGCAAGATCGCGTACCAAGCAGATAGATCAGATGGCACTGCCACCGAGATCTACATGCACGATCTAGAGGAAGAGACGACGGTGCTCGTAGCCTCGGAGCCGGCGGGCAATCTCCAGATGGGTAACTGGTCAGGGGATACAGAGTGGTTGGCGATCAGGCTTGTCACCGATGAGACCACGGGCATTTTCATGAGATCGGTCCACGGGGTGAACGAGATTGAACTGACTAACGGGGCCGACTTCACACCCAGATTCTCGCCCGACGGGCAGCGTGTCGCCTTCGCGAGGACTCAGTCAGACGGGACGACCGACATCTACTCGATGGTGGTGGATGACGGTGAGGGTCCGGGCAAACCCGTCAATCTCACGCGTGATGAAGGAGATGAGGTCAACTTCGAGTGGTCGCCAGATAACAAACGCATCGCTTATCAATCGAGCCGAGACGGTAACTCGGAGATCTACAGCGTCGACGTGGCGAGCGTCGAGACTACGCGATTGACGAACAATCGGGTTGAAGACGAGAGTCCCCGCTGGTCGAGAAACGCAGGTCACATCTTATTCGTTTCTGATGCCGACGGCGATTGGGACATCTACTCGATGGATGTCGAATCAGGCACGCAGCGAAAGTTGACTTCTACCGACTCAGATGAGTCGGGTGCCGATTGGTGATCAGTTTTACCTGGGCTGACGTTCAGCCGCACTGATCATTAGCTTCGAGAGCGGAACATTCGCGAAACCCAACTTTCGCGTATCGCATTGCCGCTCTTCCGGCTGGGCGAATCTTGCCGACCAGATTTTTCGGCCAAGCTACTGATTGATCGTCGCCCCGCGGTAGACCGACGAATTGCCGGAGGGTTGGGGCGCCCATTGGTTCGGTGTCGGTTCGAGCTTCCTGATGACCTGTCTCGTGCCGGAGTAGAGTACCGCCCCGCCATGCCAGTCGTTGCGCCGTTTTGCTGAGAACCTACACGGCGTCGTGATTCTGTTCGTCTCGACGAAACTCGTCCGTTGCTGCTCTCTCTCGTGTCCCGTCGCGTCGGGCGCGTCGACCCTTTGTCTTCGCCATTGGGAGAAGCCGCTTCGTCACTGACGCTTCTTCGGAGCGCAGCTGTTCGAGAGAGCTGGCTCTTCATACCGTTAGACATCCAGAGGTCATCGAAGTAGGAGTTATTGAACTTAAGTAGCACATCGGAGAATCGGGCAGCCTCCGATGAGAGATTCGAGTCGAATGCCGCGACCTCAACCTGCTTCCCCACATCTTTAACGGCCTGTAGCGCCGGGTAGAAATCGGCGTCACCGCTGACTAGTATCGCGGTGTCGTAGTGGTCTTCGTAGGCGTGAGTGATGAGATCGGAGGCGATCATCACATCGACGCCCTTCTCGACCATCGTGTGCCCACGAGCTTTCCAGATGCCGAGCCTTACTTCTAGATACTCGGTCTCGTAGAGGGCGTTTAAGAAGCGATCTTGGTTCTCGGCCAGGCGAGGATTATCCGACGATTCCTGTCGGATGTTGTAGTAGTAAGTGCGGATCAGCTGGCGATCGCCGCACAGCTTTTCTGCGAATTTTTTGTAGTCGAGATCGTGTTTATCTGTGTTTTGCTTAAGGACGTGATAAAGGTTGCTGCCGTCGATGAATATCATCACTCGACGCGGCGAAGCCCCGTCCTTGACACCGTTGCTCATGGAATAATTCCCTTCCCATACCAGCCGCCCTGCGCGCTAATCGCCCTGAATGTCTGTTTTTTGCGTCATCCGCCACGTTGCACATGCCGTAACCGTTAAACATAAATGTGGGTGGCGCAAAGCCTGAGGGCGGCTCGATAAGATTGATAATCGTGAGAGGTAGTTGAAATTCTGTAACTTCAAATGCGCCTACATCCACGTTTTCCAGTGTAACACAGTGGTATATCGCCAATTCACGTCAGTTTGGCACCAGCTTTAACGGCTCTTCGTCGCCATTGCAGGTAAACTACCTAACCAAGTCCAAATATCGAACCCGAAACTTAGGGAGATTTGAAAATGACGATTACTGCTCAAAAGTCTATCGTGGCGCACACAGTACCATCGCCGTGCGAGATGCCTAACGGCCTTCAGTGGTTTGAGGACGAACTCTACGTCATGGATCAACTGACCGACAACGTCTACGTTATCGATGAAGCCGGCAACGTTCTTAGGACGATATACACCGCAACCGAGAACGGCTCTGGGATCACTGTCGGCGGCGGATACATCTGGACCGGCTCCAATGGCACTACCTCTTCGAGACCCTATCGCTCCACCGATACGCATCTCGGCTACGTCATCAAAGTCGACCCTGTTACCGGCGAGACCGTCGACCGCTTCCGCACTCCCGATGGCGGCGGGCTACATGGAATCGAGTGGGATCACGATGAGAATCTACTGTGGATCACCGCATTCAGCCCTAAAGCCATCACGTTGGTCGACCCGTCAGACAACTTCAAGGTCTTGCACTCTTTCGAGGTCACGACCGAGCGACTCCACGGCATGGCGTTGGAAGGCGATGACGGAATCTGGTGCGCGCACACCACTGACAACATCATCATTCTCTACAACAAAGAGACCGGCGCCGAGATGGACCAAATCACGATGGGTCCCGAAGACCCATTCGTACACGGCATGTCGAAGCGCAACGGAGTGTTCTGGGTCGCCGACGCCAACTTCGCCGGCACGCATGGAACTGCGACACGCGGCACGCCTGCCATCGGCACCTTGACCCGGTAACCCGGGACAATTAATCTTCGGAAATTGATCCGCTCTTGTTCGGGCCTCTTGGCTCGCATAGGAATCCGCGACTATGACCGTTGTAGACAGCCATCATCACTTTTGGGATCTCTCGCTGCGTCCGTACGATTGGATGCCCGAGGGCAGCCCTTTGCGCGTCAACTACGGTCCGGACGAGCTACGCCCGCTGATTGAACAAGCAGACGTAGACCAAACCGTCATCGTCCAGGCTCACCCGTCGGTTGAAGAGACAAAGTGGCTGCTTGAGATCGCTGAGGCAACTGACTACGTCGCTGGTGTGGTCGGCTGGGTGGATCTTTCGGAACCCGATGTCGGCAATGTCCTCGACGAACTCCAGGAGAGTGCTTACTTCAAAGGCGTGCGTCACCTATGGGAGATGGACGAGGATCATGGATGGCTCGCGAACGACGCTCCGATCCAAGGATTGCGAGAAGTCGAAAGACGTGGCTTGTGCTACGACTTCTTGGTTCGACCGCCAAATCTTCCCTTTGTGCCCAGAATAATGGAAACCGTACCCGACCTCCGAGCCGTAATAGATCACATCGCCAAACCCAACATCGCAGATGGCGAGGTAGAGCCTTGGCTCTCGCTGTTGCGCGACGTCGCCAGCATCGATGGCATGAGGTGCAAGGTCTCGGGGATGACCACAGAAGCAGATATGGAGAACTGGACGGTGGACGATATGTCTCCCTATGTGCATCACGTGGTGGGAATGTTCGGCGTTGACAGGTTGATGTTTGGATCAGATTGGCCCGTCTCGACTCAGGCGACCGTGTATCCAAGATGGGCTGATACAGTGCGCGAAATCCTCAAAAATCTACCCGAGGAACAACGCGACTACGTGTTTGGACGAACCGCCACAGAGTTCTATCGACTCAGCAATTGATGGCGAGCTCTTCCACACCTCTCCTGAGGGCGGACCGCCTCTCCAAGAACTACGGATCGGTCCAAGCACTGGACGAAGCTTCTTTTGAGGTTTCGCCCGGTGTTACTGGGCTACTAGGGCCGAACGGCGCCGGCAAGAGCACCGCAATCCGCATATTTCTTGGTCTTCTTAAGCCGTCTGCCGGGCTTGCTCAAGTCATGGGCACCGACGCGCTTCTACCTGAGTCGCGAACTCGACTTGGTTACATGCCCGAGCATGATTGTCTCCCACCAAACCAGACCGCCGCGTACTTCCTAACCCTGATGGCGGAAATCAGCGGTATCCCTACCGCTAGATCACGAGCGCTCGCCGCCGACACGCTCCGTCACGTAGGCATGTTTGAGGAGCGATACCGACCAATCTCGACTTACTCCACAGGCATGAAGCAGCGAGTGAAACTCGCTCAAGCCTTGGTACACGATCCCGCCTTGGTGCTGTTGGATGAGCCAACAGCAGGACTCGATCCCGCTGGCCGCAACGAGATGTTGACGTTGATACGAAAGATCCACGTCGAGTTCGAGATAAGCATCATGCTCTCGTCCCACCTCATGCAGGACGTCGAAAGAAGCTGCGACCGAATAATACTCATCGACTCCGGCCGAGTAGTCCGGTCCGAAGAGGTGGCGACGTTGACGGAAGAGACCGAGACGATCTACGTCGAGGTGACGGCACGGAGAGACGAGCTCTCCAACGCGCTCTCGAGACGCGGCATAGAGCACGGGTTGGAAGACCGCTCTGTCGTCATAAACGACGTTAACTCGGCTCGCTTCGACGAGATCAGAGACGCTCTGGTCGAGGCGGAAGCTCCCTTGCGCAGAATGACTCCGAGGTGTCGGGCGCTCCTTGATCTCTTCAGGATTCCGACCGATGACAACTGATTCGCAGACCTCGGGCCAAGTATTCGACATCGGATACCAGCACTACACGGGCACCCGAGAGGGTCGGGTACGTGCGAGGAAGTCCATCTACTTGGATGGATGCAAAAACGCGCTTGGCATAGGAAGGGGCGGATGGGCCAAGTTTCTGCCTTGGTTGTTGATCGGCCCGACGATAATGGTCGGCTTGGTTTTTGCGGCAATTGCGGCGTTTTTCTCGCAGACCTTCGGCGACATCGCTGAGGCGGGAGGCGAAGCGGTTCTGGACCTCCCATCACACACCGACCTGTACGCGGCAACCGTATTCATCATTCTGCTTTTCGCCGCGGTTATGGGACCCGAGCTTCTGTGCCCGGATCGCCGCCAAGGCGTGATTCATCTATATCTTGTCCGACCGATCACTCTTATCGACTACCTCGGAACACGTTGGTGCGCATTCGCAACCATCACCTTCTTCGTCGCGCTGATCCCACAAGTCACGTTGTTCGCGGGGATCATGTTTGGAGTGCCGGATCTGCCCGACTACATTAGCGATAACTGGGCCGATATCCCTCGATTCGTCGGAATGTCAGCGCTCCTTGCGGTATTTGCGACATCGTTCACATTCGCCATGGCATCTCTAACCACTCGGAGGATGATAGCCACGCTGATCGTGATGGCGATCTTTATCGTGTCGTCGACCGCCGTCGAGTTGTTTCTGGAACTCACGAACCTCGAAGATTTGGAGGATTGGATCCGGTTGCTGGATCTGTCGGGCCTGCACGCCGCAACTCTGAATCAGATCGTGTTCGGCGAATACGACGCCGACGGTAACCTGCCCGCATTTGTACCGCTCGCTTGGTATGCGATACTCTCCATTTCCTCGATCTTGGCGACCTGGCGGATCTATGTCAGGTTGACTTGATGACCAGCGAATCAATGACGACACTAAAAGGAAAAGAAGTCATTACGTTCGACGGTGTTTCGAAGTGGTTCGGCCACGTAGTCGCGGTCAGCGATATCAATTTCAAAGTTGGCCAGGGCGTGACCGGGCTCCTCGGCCCAAACGGCGCCGGCAAGACAACGATTCTCAGGCTGATCTGCGGTCTGGCATCGCCTTCGGAAGGCGATGTGCGTCTTTTCGGAATCGATCCACGGGCCGACCATTCGGTTTATGAACACATCGGGATCATGAGTGAGCACGAATCGGCATACGAGTTCATGACCGGCCGACAATACGTCCGGTATTCGGCACAGTTGAAGCGGGCAGCCACGCACGACAGTGCAATAGCGAATGCAGTATCGAAAGTTGCGATGGAGTTTGCGCAGGACCGAAAGATCTCGACTTACTCACGTGGCATGCGTCAGCGCATTCGGTTGGCCGCGGCAATGGTGAGCGACCCAGAACTTTTGATTCTCGATGAGCCGCTAAATGGAGCAGACCCAACGCAGCGGATTAACTTCCATGACATCTTGCATCGGTTGGCCGCGGAGGGTCGGACCGTCATCATCTCTTCGCACATATTGGAAGAAGTAGAGACTGTTTCCGACAACGTGCTGCTCGTCATTAGCGGCAAGCTGGCGGCAGAAGGTGACTACCACGCCATCAGAGCGGCGCTCGACGATCGTCCGTACCACGTCAGAATCGGGTGCAGCGACCCGCGTGAACTCGCTTCACAGCTGGCGAAGATGCCGGCGATCGAATCTCTGCAGTTCGACCCATCCGGCTCTATCGTCGCTCTCACCTCAAGGATGGGCACGCTGCAACTGGCGCTGCCAGCGATGGCCCAGCAACATGGAATCCGGATAACTCGATTCGAACCGCTCGATGATTCCCTTGAGAGCGTATTCGAGTACTTGGCGGAGTGATGATGTTAGCGACTTCGACGGCGATATATCTTGCATCGATCCGACAGATTACGGGAATCTGGCGCATCATAATCGTTCTTTTGTTGGGCGCTTCACCTGTTGTCTTTTCCATCATCGCGGTGAATACGGACACCAGCTCCGAGGATTTTGTTGCTGGAGTCATTGAGGGTCTGAGCGTCTCCCTCGTAATCCCGCTGGTTACTTTGATGGTCGCCGCTCCGTTGTTTGCCGATGAGATCGATGATCATACCTTGGCCAACCTCACTTTGGCGCCCATCCCAAGATGGCAGATAGTGTTGCCCAAATTGCTCAGCGCCGTCACGGTCGCGAGCGTTCCGATATTCATAGGGGTGCTGACGGCTGCGATGATCGGCTTCACAGAAAACCGCATCTCCGTGGGTTTAGCCATTGCCGCCGGTTCGTTGATCGGCGTCGTTTGCTACAGCAGCCTCTTCGCGTTCGTCGGCACACTCACTACCCGCGCCATTGTGTTGGGGTTGGCATACGCATTCGTCTGGGAAACCACGCTCGTCTCCGTCGCCCCTGGGTTGAGATACGTGAGCCTGAAGATGTTGGTGTTGTCGATCACGAATGCATTGGAGACGGATGTCGTCTTGACGTCTACACTGCCCGAATTGCCTTATGCGATAATCGCCGCAATGGTTGTGGCTTTCGGTTGTGCGGCACTGTGCGTGTGGAGGTTGCGCACGATGGACGTTTCGTAACGTCCTGCGTCGGCACCCAGTCCTTAGCTTGTCGCAGGAACTTTCGTTTCGTGCGTTTTTTGGCTGACGGAGTGCAACCAAAAGCCTTAGACCGTCACCTGAGTTGAGCAGCACCGCACACGTCGCGCCAAATCCTGTTGAAGTAGTTTGGGATCCGGACGGGCCGGAAAACGCCGCCTATAAGTGGAAGGCGTTCTGGGCCGTAGGGATGTCGCTCGTCACCATGGTGATGAGCTTCAGCATCATCTTCCTCGCACTCGACGCAATTGCCACCGACTTCGGCGTCACCTTCCGTCAGGTCTCTCTAGTCGTCATCGCCCAGTCACTTACCGTCAGCGCCTTCATGGTGCCTCTCGGCAAAGTGGCAGACATGATCGGGAGGAAGAAGTTCCACCTCATCGGTTTAGTCCTGTTCGGCGGCGGGGCTATTGCATGTTCGTTCGCTGGGAGTCTGGTCACTCTGATCATTTTCAGAGTCGTTATGGCTCTCGGAAGCTCGATGGGACAGGCTGTTTCGACCGCCATCACCACATCCGTATTCCCCGCATCGGAGCGGGGCAAAGCGTTGGGTAGCCAGACCACTGCGGTCGCCATCGGCGGCGCAGCGGGCCCGATCGTCGCTGGTCTCATGCTGCAGTTCTTTGCTTGGCAGTCTCTCTTCATCTTCATGGCTATACCCACGGCAATCGCCTTCGTTTGGGGCCTGTACATTCTCAAGGACGAGAGAATCGGCTCGTTTAGCGGAGACAATCGACCCGCCTACGATTGGCTCGGCGCAATTCTTTCAGCGGTCGCTACCGCTCTGATCATCCTTACGATCACCAACCCCTTCTCGCTTGATTGGGGATCACCGATCATCATCGGAGGAGGCGCAGCGGGCGCAACCACCCTCGCCGTCTTCATCTGGTGGCAGCTCCATGCCGACAACCCGATGATCGACCTTAAACTGTTCGTGAATCGGGTCTTCAGATACTCGGTCGCAACGCGCTACTTCGCCTTCATGCGATCCTCGGCGACGCTTTTCTTGATGCCGATATTCCTGGTGAGTTTCAGGGGCATCTCAGAAGCGACCGCAGGCGGAATCATGTTCCTGAGCGCTTTGGGGATGGGCATCGGGGCTCAGACCAGCGGCAGGTTGTCGGACCGATTCGGCACGCGACCATTCATGATGGGAGGATTCGGGGCGTTGATTTTGACGGGCCTGGCTCTCTCGACGCTCAACGGATCCACTCCGCTGTTGCACATCTCTATCTTGATCTTCGTTAACGGGTTGGCGATGGGGATATGGTCAGCGCCCAACGCCAGCGCCACGATGGGATCAGTTCCTCGATCTTCATACGGGTTGGTGAGCGCCATCGTCAACCTCACGCGCAATTTGGGCAACGTGACCGGTCAGGCGGTGGGAACAGCAATCATCGGCGGGATCATGGCTGCCAGAGGCTTCGACATCCCCTTGGAGGAACTTGGCGAAACTGCCGGCGCTGGGTTGGCATACCTCGAGGGATGGAAAATCGCCTACTACGCGGGCACTGCCTTTGTCGCAGTCGCTTTAGTTACCTCATACTTGACGAAAGATAAGAAGGATGCAGTTCCGAGCATCAACCCGGATGAGTAGCCGACCGAACGCCGACTCTTGGGTCACCAAACGCGGTATCCTCTCCCCTCCGTGGGAGAGGATTCAGGAGAGGGGGACGTTAAGAGCATCCGACAGCTCCCCCTTGGCGGTATCGCTTGAATTCTCCATACCCACTGCAATGCCATCCGCGATACCATAACGCTACAAATGTAGTAGATAATGGCACTTTGGAGCCAACCTATGAATGGCAATGCGAACTTCGCTGACAAAACGATCTGGACGGGCGACAACCTCGATATTCTTCGCGGCATGAATAGCGAGAGCGTCGATCTCATTTACCTCGATCCGCCGTTTAACTCCAATCGCAACTACGCCGCACCCGTCGGGAGCAGAGCCGCCGGTGCCGCGTTCAAAGACACTTGGACGCTATCTGATCTGGATGTGGCTTGGATGGGTTTGATAGCCGACGAACATCCTGCGATGTACCAGGTGCTTCAAGCCGCTGGACTGACTCACGGCAAAGGAATGCAGTCATATCTATGCATGATGGGCGTGCGGTTGTTGGAGATGCGTCGCGTGTTGAAGAACACCGGAAGCATTTACCTGCACTGTGACCCGACGGCGAGCCACTACCTCAAGCTGTTGATGGATGCGGTGTTCGGGTCATCGCATTTCTTGAACGAAGTGTCTTGGAAGCGGTCCAGCGCACATAGCGACACTAAACAAGGTATGCGTCGCGCCGGCAAAATCCACGACGTGATTCTGGTTTACACGAAATCTGAGAGGTACACCTGGAATCCTCAATTCGTGCCTTACGAGCAGGCGTACTTGCACGCAGAGTATCGGCACAATTCCTCGGACGGACGCCGCTACAAAGAGACGGACATGACCGCCGCAAAGCCGGGCGGTGACACACTTTACGAGTGGCGGGTGAAACGTCCAGTTCTTCGAAAGGCTAGATGGTCAGCCGATCTCAGCGGGGAACATGAAACACCGAGAGAAGGTTGGGAATACAAGGCCGTCGATCCGTATAAAGGCCGTTATTGGGCTTACTCCAAGTCCAATCTGGTCAGATTCTGGAAGGAAGGGAGACTCATCCACCGTGAAACGGGGATGCCTCGATTGATGCAGTTCGCGGACGACATGCCTGGCGTCCCATTGCAAGACCTTTGGGAAGATATCCCTCCGGTCCTGGGCAATGAAAACGTAGACTACCCGACCCAAAAGCCATTGGCATTATTAGAGCGGATCTTGACAACGTCTTCGAACGAAGGCGAAATCGTACTTGATCCCTTTTGTGGATGCGCGACTGCTTGCGTTGCCGCCGAGAATCTCGGCCGAAAGTGGGTGGGGATCGATCTCTCGCCCAAGGCGGTCGAGTTAGTTCGAGAGCGGTTGAAACTTGAACCGCCTCTAGGAATAGGCGCGTTGTTCAATGACCGGCTCGTAACCGAAAGAACAGACATCCCTCGCCGATCTGATGTCGAGGTACAGGTTCCTTATCATCAGAACAAGCACTTGCTTTTCGGGCAACAAGAAGGACGTTGCAATGGTTGCAAAACTGAATTCCCATTCAGGGTGTTGGAGGTGGACCACATCGTGCCTCGCAAAAAAGAGGGCGGTGATCACCTTGCCAACCTCCAGTTGCTTTGCAGCCACTGCAACCGCCTCAAGGGCGACCGCCCGCAAGAGTATCTGATCGTTCGCCTTAACCGCGCATGAGCATCTACTCAAAAAGGAGTGTAGTGCGAGACCGGACGAGTTTCCGAAAAGCAGTCGCACCAGTGCCGCGCAGAATTGATCACATCTAGAAGGCCAAGCACAGCGCGATGCAGATTATTGGATCGCGGTGAATAATCCGGTAAACACAATGCCGACTAAGAACGCGGCAAGAGCCTCGTTTTGTTTGCGGTTGTTTAGGAAGAACCAGACTGCAGCAGCACTAAAGATTACGCCCGCGCCAAAAATCAAGCTCAAGATCTGGGTTGCGAAAGCAATCACGAACGCAAGCAACGCGACACAAACGATGCCCTTCAACGCCAATGTCCAGTTAAACTTCATTTTCGTTACTCCGCCATCGCTCGGAATTGACAACGTACCTAAACGTTGACGCATGTATCTGCGACGATGGTCATGCGAATATTCTACAACATCTAGCGTACGTGACCATAAATCATCTATATGTGCGACGCACCGATCCTGTAGATCCCACGAGGTTCCCTGGCAATATGCACGCACAATAAAGGTAACGGTGTGTCAATCGAAATTTGGACACGCAAAGGAGAAAACTGTGAGCTACGAATCTTTGGAAGGCAAGATCGCTCTAATCACTGGTGGCGGCACCGGTATCGGCAAGGGCATTGCTCGAGCCTTCGCCGGAGCAGGAGCACAACTATTCATCGCGGCTCGCAACATGGATCGATTGAATGAGACTGCGGCGGAGATCACTTCGGCTTCAGGGGCAGAAGTCACGCCGCACCATATGGACGTCACCGACGAACACTCGGTAGCCTCCGTTTTCGAACACATCATGAATCAATGCGGTCGCCTCGACATCTTGGTTAACAACTCCGGCTCTATCGAAGGCGATCCGATCGAGACATTGAGCGCCGAGAAGTGGCACCGTGTGATGGAGACCAACGTTACGGGAATGTTCTACTGCATTCGTGAAGCGTTCAAGATCATGCGCCCTCAAGGGGGCGGCAGGATCATCAACATCGGTAGCATCGCAGCCCAAAGAGCACGGCACAGTTCGGCGGCATACACCACCAGCAAGCACGCAGTCTGGGGTTTGACGCAGTCTGCTGCAATCGAGGGTAGAGACCACAACATAGCCGTTGGCGCTCTTCATCCGGGTAACACCATGGTCGAGCGTCGGATGGATAGGCGTTCGGGTTCCGGGCGAGATGAAGGGCCGGAGCCAATGATGAGCGTTGACGTGATCGGTCGGACAGCGTTGCTAATGGCTACTTTGCCTCCCGACGTCAACATGCTCGAGTCGATCGTCATACCGTCGGATCAGCTGTACATCGGTCGGGGCTAGACGACTTTTTATCGAGCGCTGGACGGTAGATCGCCGTTACGTAAACGGCGATACGCGATATACTGCACAGCGTCGTTAACTGCATCGTGTTTGAAGGGGTGAGTCCATGTACATACTGATGGTTAGATTGAAGGTCAAGGAAGACCGAATCGACGACTTTATCGAGGCGTCGAAAGGCGATGGGATCGGCTCGGTTCTCGACGAACCTGGCTGCATGCGCTTCGACATCATCCAAGACGATGCCGATCCGACAAGCTTCGCCTTCTGCGAGGTCTACAACGACGTAGCGGCTTTTGAATATCACGGAACAACTCCCCACTTCGAGAAGTGGCGTGACGCAGCCGGAGAGATGTTCGACGGCGAGGTCGGAGTGTCGTTCTGCCGCCCCGTCTACCCGCGCGGCGACGCCAATTGGGACGCGTACCGGCCTGGAGCGGTCGAAGACGACCACTTCAACCAAGGCACGCTCCACATCATCCATGCCCCTCAATACGTCCAAGAAGACAAGGTCGATGACTTCATCGCCGCGGTAACGCTGGACGGAATCGGCTCCACTCACGAGGAGCCAGGGTGTCTGCGATTCGACGTCTACCAGAACATCAACGACGCAACGGAACTCTATCTCTACGAGGTCTACACCAACCAGCCCGCTTTTGACTACCACGTCGGTACGCCCCACATCAAGACGTGGCGGGACACTGTCGCCGATTGGTACGACACTGACCGGCAAGGCGCGGGAAGCAGGCGGGGCAGGAACGTTTGGCCACCCGATAACTGGAACTGGTCGTCGGGCAAGCCTCGAGCTTGAGAACTACATCTAGCCATGCCGAATAAACTTCGGGTCGTCGTCAATCGCTCAAGGAGGGCGGGTGATGACGGTTCGCCGTTTCCGGTGACCGAACCCATCGAGTGGGTATTCGCCGTGTACGTCGACAACAAAGCGCCTGCCGATGCCATGCGCGGCGCCGACGTCTTCATCGGCACCGACTTCACCACCGAGATGGGCGCGGCGGCAGATTCGCTTAGGGCGATCCTGATCCCGGCGGCCGGCTATGACCGAATCGATCCAAAAGCCGTGCCGACAGGGTGTGAGGTCGCCAACGCCTACCATCATGAAGCACCTATCGCCGAGTGGGTGATGTCCGTGGCGGTCGCTCTAGATCACGAGTTGTTCAAGTCCGACGCCACATTTCGTTCGGGGTCGTGGGAGATGTGGCCCGGACGTCACGGTTCGTTCAGGGAGCTTCTTGGTCGCACCTTCGGAATAGTCGGGTTCGGTGCCATAGGTCGGCGCGTTGCCAAACTTGCAACTGCGTACGAGATGCGCGTGATCGCGTCTGGCAGGACCGAATCGGTACAGGGCGAGATGTTCGGAGCGGAGTACTTAGGCGGGGGCGCTGAAGCGCGCGAAGCGGTGCTCCGCCAGTCAGACTTCGTGCTGATATCCACTCCGTTGGGACCAGCCACCGAAGGATTGATAGGCGAACACGAACTGTCTTTGATGAAACCGACTGCGTACATCATCAACCCGGCGAGAGGTCACATCATCGACGAGGCTGCTCTCTATAACGCGTTGAAAAACCGCACAATCGCCGGCGCGGCGATCGACACGTGGTACCGCTACCCCGAAAGCCCGACAGACGCGCCGCGGGCTTCCGACCACCCTTTTTGGGAACTCGACAACATCATCATGACGCCCCATCACTCAGGCGCCACCCACGGCACCGGCGCTCGACGCAGCCAAACAGTGGCAGACAACCTAGACAGGCTGAGCCGCGGCGAGCCGTTGATCAACGTGGTAGCAGAAATCTCCAAGGGCTAGCGCAAAATCGAGCTAACTCCCCTCGGGTGAGAGGATCCTTGGGCGCATTCCCAAAGAGGTGAGGGGGACGTTCAAAGCAACCGAATGGACAACCATGCGCTCACCGATCACGAACGATTTCTCTGCAATACAATGAATACAAGTATTACGCACTGAGGGTACCGACGTGGCAACTTCAATTCGTTTGTCCGCCGAAATCGAAGGACGGCTAACTCGACTCGCGTCAATTACAGGACGCACTAAGGCGTTTTATCTACGCGAGATGATTGAGCGCGGCATCGAAGACATGGAAGACTACTATCTTGCAGCCGACGTGATGGAGCGGGTTCGCAAGGGAGAAGAACCTATATATACCGCCGAAGAGGTGCGGCGAGACCTTGGTTTGGACGATTGACTACACCAGAACTGCCAGGTCTCAATTACGCAAACTCGGCAAAGACGAATCCCGCCGAATCATCCGATACATGGACGAAAGGGTCGCTGCCGTTGAGGATCCTCGGCAAGTGGGCAGTGCCTTGTCAGGCAATCTAGGCGGATATTGGCGTTATCGGATAGGCCGGTACCGAGTTATCTGCGACATTGAAGACGACGTCTCGCGAGTCCTTGTCGTTAGGGTCGGCGGTCGCGATAACGTGTATCGCTGATACACCGCCCCAGGTGTAAGCCAAGTTCGCGACCCGGGTCAAGCTGAGGTGACAGGACCTCACCCTAACTCCCCGGAGGCGGCACAACAACCTGGTCATACGCATGCCGACTCCCCACCATTCCCGAGTGCTCGAACACGTCTAACGCAGATTCGTAAAGATCCTCAGGAATAGCGATATCCCCTCCCCAGTTACCCAGCCGTTGGTAATACTCCACGGCCTTAGCCGTGGCCTCGACGGCGATGCCAGGGAAGAACGCCTCCTCGGCTTTCGCAACCTCCATCGGATCGGCGCTGTTAACCCACTCCCTCGAAGCCCTGTAGGCAGCTGCTACCCGCTTGGCATCGTCTGTTTCGAGCCAGTCCCAACGGCAGATGAGACTGCTAAACGCGGTCGGGCCAACGATCTCGCCAATCGATCCCACGATGTGCCCGGTACCGTCGTGCTCAAGCTGTTGAGGGAACGCGCCCTGCTCGTGGAAGTAGAAGCCCTCGCCGTTTCGCCACTGCCCCATCATCTCGTCACCACCGCCGGAAACAATGCCATCAATATCTGAAAGATCTATTCCGACGTTGTTTAGTCCGTAGCGCAACATCGCCTCCGGTTGTCCGCCGTGGGTGTAAAGGAATTTTTCCGCCAGAAGCTTCTCCCACTTGAAATTTGAATCAGGCTCCCGGGCAGCGACTATGAAGCCGTCTCTGGCGTTGATCTGTGCGAAGTGCGCCACAATCGGCGACTTGCCTTGATCCAGAAACGCCCAACTGCCGGACACGGCTGATTGACCTACATGTGCCCTGCCCTCGGCCACTTCAGTCGCCGAGTTAAGGCCACCGCCGCCAGGTGAGTAGGTGCCGTCAAGCCCCTCTTTCTCCAAAAAGCCGCCAGCGACCATTGAAATGAGTGGACTGTAGAAGGCTGAGTGTCTCGATGCGATCAGTCTGATTTCAGTCATGGGGATTGGGCTCCTTTCACCCTTGGCGCACGCCACCGATTCTATGCAGTTCCTGCATTCCTGGACGGGATTCTGTGGTTGGGAACCTCCCGCACGCGGATAATTGAGTCAAGCATCTCATGAAACCGCTCCCCATAAGCGCAACGTTTACTCGAACATACCCTTAATTCGTGGCTAGACGTCCACCTGCCTCCCTTTATCACCTTGAACCCAGATCAAAATTCCGACCCAAACTATTCACCAGTCGCACTGGTCACCGGCGGAGCGGGATTCATAGGCAGCCATCTTACCGACTTGTTAGTTGGGCGGAACCGCCAAGTCCACGTCGTCGACAACCGTTCCGGCGGCCCTTCAAAGCATGTAAATCCACGTGCCTACTTCCACAATCTCGACGTCGGAGATTCAGCTCTTCAAGATCTGATCGCCGAAATAGAGCCCGATGTTATCTATCATCTGGCGGCACAAGTGAGCGTGGCAGTCTCGGCGAAAGATCCGCTTCTTGATGCCAATGTCAACGTCATGGGAACTCTGAACGTGCTCGACGCGGCGGTAAGTTTGGATCCAAGTCCCAAATTCGTCTACACGTCTACAGGTGGTGCCATCTACGGCTATCTGGACGAGGATGAGTTGCCTGCGAACGAAACGATCGAAACGCGGCCGATGTCCCCTTACGGCGCGTCGAAACTCGCAATCGAAAACTACCTGCCTGTGTATGAACACCTGCACGGATTGAGATACTGCATCGTGCGACCTGCCAACGTTTACGGTCCGCGCCAAGACCCTCATGGCGAGGCGGGCGTGATCGCGATCTTCGCCAAAGCCATGCTCGAGGGTCGAGAGCTGACGATTTTCGGTGACGGCAATGATGAGCGGGACTACATCTACGTCTCCGATTTCGTGGCGGCAATGGCGATGCTAGGTGAAGGAGAGGGCAAAGGCCCCTACAACATCGCGTCGGGAGAGGGAATCTCCGTCAATGAAATTTATCGTTCACTCCAGAAACTGACTGGTTACGATCGTGCGCCGACGTACGGGCCACCTCGTCTAGGAGACATACGCAAAATCAAGTTGGACTCATCTCGCGCTCATAAAGAACTGGGTTGGCGTCAGACCACAAGCTTCGACCACGGATTGAAGAAGACCGTAGAGTGGTTCCGATCCGACGAATCGTGATGATGGGCTTGTGGGTCAAGAGATGTTTAGCGATCATCGTGCTCGTATCAGCTCTGTTAACACTGTCTTGCACAGGAGATGAGGATGCGAATACTCTCACGGTGCCTCCGCTGCCCACGTCAACTCCGACTCCAACAGAAACAACCGTACCCACACCGACGCTTGTCCCCACCTCCGTACCGACGCTAGTTGTCGAGCCGACTGCCACTGACACCCCGGAACCGACTGCGACTAGCACCGTCGCCCCATCGCCTACGCCATTTGTCGCGCCTCCGACTCTCGAACCGACCAAGAAGCCTGACACGCCCACACCAGATCCTGTCACTCCCACCGCAACGCCAACATCTGCGGCCCCAACACCTACGCCTTTGCCGTTCATGCCTCCTGTAGAGGGGAACCGCGGCGGTGTGCTTAAGCTAAGCATCCCCGAACCTCCGCCTCACCAAGACATTCATCGCTCCGTGTCTCCTATATTGGCAGGATGGGGACCCGGAATCGCCTACTCGCGCATATTCAGATTCCGGTGGATCGCCCCAGACGAGGGACATCTTGACACCAGCGCGCTAGATCACCGATACAACCCTTCAGAATCGGTATCGGCTTACGAGATCATCTGCGATCTGTGTGAAGAATGGAGCTTCACGGACGACGTGACGTTGCGCGTCGTTCTGAGGCCAGACGTTCGTTGGCATAACGTCGAACCGGCGAATGGGAGACCATTGACAGCTTCGGACGTCGTATTCAGCCTCACGAGACTGCAAGACCCGTTGCTCACCAATTCCCAGCTGCTTAACACCGTCGCGGGAGTTCGGGCAATTGACGACTTGACGTTCGAGATCGAGACTCACGTTCCAGATTCGGAATTGCTTGAGAAGCTAGCCGATTCCCGAGCATCAATAGTTGCTCCGGAAGTCGTCGCGATCCAAGGAGACCTGGTTCGAGGACCCACCGTTGGGACTGGCCCTTGGGTGATCGACAGATTCGACAACGATTTCATGCGATTTAGAGCCAACACCGATTACTTCCATTCCGATCTACCGTTGGTCGATGGACTGGACGTATCGATCGTTCCAGAAGTGGCGACTCGTGTCAGCGCGCTGCGGGTGGGCTTAACCGATCTGGCGCAGGCTCCGGTCGATCAACTCATCGCCGCAGTCGAGAGATTCCCAGATCTGCGTTGGCGATCTACGCATGACGCTGCAGCAGGTATTGAAGTCGCGTTCAATACGAATAGAGAACCGTTAAACGACATTGGGTTGCGCCTAGCCATCATGAAGGCCTGGGATCCGCACAGTTTGATCGATGAAGTTCTTCATGGCCAATCCTTCGTATCTGCAGGGCTGCCGTTGAACGATCCGGCATGGCTTTTGACCGAAGGGGACACGTCTGGCTACTTCAACGACATCGAGTACGCTCGCATACTGATGCAGAGCAAGACATTACCAGTCGACGATCTTCTCACCATCACAGTCGGCGAGTACGGGGATGCGTACTTGCAATCCGCAAATTGGCTAGCGGCCGCGATGCGTTCCATAGGTATCTTGGGAAACATCGAACGCGTTCCGACAAGACATTTCGGTGATGTTGTGTGGGTCGGGGGCGATTACGACATCTACGTCGGCGCTCCACCACTCATCACGAGCACAACCTCGAAGCTCTTCTCCCTCCACCACACTGAAGGACCTTGGCGCTCGACTGGTTACGCCGATTCCAATCTTGATGAACTGATCGCCGCCCAAACGACGCGCATGGACAACGAGATGCGGCGGCAAGACTTGTTGAAAATCCAGCGTTCCATATTCGACGGCGCACATCGATTCAATGCCGCCGCCAAGGTCTCGCATTGGATGTGGTGGTCGCATATTCACAACGTCGCGCCCAACACCTACCGCGCCGATAGCTTCTGGCTCACACGCATCTGGTTCTCAGACCGTGTAAAGGGTTAACAGGGTCGCATCATCAACGCGGCAGCTTCTCGAGCGCGTCCTCCAACGCGACCCAAGCCAGAAGCGCGCACTTCACTCGAATCGGGAATCGCCTCACGTCTTGAAGAGCGATGGCGTCCCCTAACGACTCGATCTCAGCCGACTCCAACTCATCATCCGTCGTCAACATCTTTCTGAATGCGGACGCACTGACCTCGGTCGTGGACGTTTCGAGACCTTCTACCAACTCACCCATGATCGAAGCCGATGCTTGGCAGATTGCGCATCCGTGCCCTTGCACGCAAACTCCCGCTAACCGACTTCCTTCCAGCTTCAACTGCACCAAAACATCGTCGCCGCAGAATGGGTTGTCTATGTGGGCCTCGGAATCTAAAGACTCAAGAACTTCATAGTTTCTGGGAGCTCGACAGTGGTCCTCCACGATGTGGCGGTGAATCTCGTCGAGATGTCCTAAACCGCTGCGCATTGTCCACCTAGCAAAGCCGGCAAATCGCCGGGGAGGTGCCTCGTGCCCGATTATATGGAGGAATTCTTCGGTGGCACTAAGTCGTGCCGATCGTGTCGGAAGACGCTTGCAACTCCGGCATCAAGCGATCCATAGTTCGGTTCAAGAAATCGTGAAGATCCGGCTGATCGAACTTATCCAGAATCTCGGCTGCAAACCCTCTGATGAGCATAGCCTGCGCAGTATCGTAGTCGATGCCCCTGGACTGGAGGTAGAAGAGCGAGTCCTCATTGATGTGTCCTGCCGTCGCGCCGTGAGCGCACTTAACGTCATCGGCGTAGATTTCGAGAGACGGCTTGGTGTCCACCTCTGCTCCGTGGGAGAGCAACAGATTAAGGTCTTTCTGCTGGGCGTCGGTCTTCTGCGCACCCCTGGCCACAGTTATCTTGCCGCTGAACACCGCCTTCGATTGACCTGCCAGTATCCCTTTGTAGTACTGGCGGCTCGTGCCATGCGGTTTGTTGTGCGACGTGCTGACTTCGTGGAGTTGGTGCTGCCGATTGTTCGTCACGTAGAGGCCGTGCAGAGTGCACTTGACATTCTCGCCTTCGAGGATGGTATGGACATCATTTCTGCCGATGTCAGGGCCCAGCGCGAACGCGACTGACGAGTATGCGGAGCCATCATCTTGACTTACCCGTGTCGTCGAGAAGTGGTACGAGGATTCGTCGTCGAGTTGAAGCCGATAGTGAGTCAATGCGGCATCGCTTGCGAGAGAGATCTCCACTACCGGAGCCGTGAGATACCGGGATCCCTCCTGCGCCAATTTAAGTCTCAATTCGCTCAAAGACTCTTCGGAGTCGAATGATGTCTCGCCACTGGTGGCGACTAGATAGTTGGGCTCTTCCCATGTGACGTGACTCTCGATCAGGGTCGCGGCGCTTCCTTCTCTACCCTCGAAGAACACTCTCGGATACACTACCCGCGATTCATCCGTCTGATCCGTCGTAACAAAAACGATACTTATTGGCCGATCCAACTCGCGACCAGAATTCACTGACACTAATATGCCGTCGGTCAAAAAGGCTGTATTGAGCGACACGAAGGCGTCATTCCGAAAATCGGCAACCTCGCCGATCTTGTCAAGAGTACCGGCCAGAACTGAACCTCCGACGCGATTCAGCGTCGCCAGCTTAAACCCGTCGTAACCTTCAACGTCATCCGAGAGATCTTCTGAGAACGCGCCGTCGATGAAAACCAAGTTCACCCACGAATCCGATCGAGGAACAAGCATCGCCAGTCCGTTGGCTGAGACCGGCACCGACGGCGATCCGTGGGCGAACTCTTGACTGTCGACTCCTCGGAGGTCCGTATACTTCCAGAGTTCATTCCCTTTACGATGCACAGGGAACCCGATCCGCTCGAACTCCTCCCACGCCGATCGCCTCAGCGCCAACAACTTATCAGGCTGCGAGCCGTTCGACTCGAGCTTCGACTCCAACCCTTCCCAATCCGCACGAAAACGAGACAGATGCCGCGCCTCACTCTCCGGCATTTGTTGAACTGAAAAAGTCATCTGTATTCGCTCGTGACCCGCCTGCTCACGCGGCGACGTAGTCTTTGTAACCGTTCTTCTCTACCTTCGCGGCGAGTTCTTCGCCTCCGGTTTCGACGATTCGACCATTCACAAGGACGTGAACGATGTCGGGACGGACGTAGTGAAGAAGCCTCTGGTAATGCGTCACGATCACGAAACAGCGGTCTGGCGAACGCATGCTGTTGACGCCGTCAGCAACCGTCTGAAGCGCGTCGATGTCGAGTCCCGAGTCGGTCTCATCCATGATCGCGATGCGGGGCTCCAACACCTGCATCTGGAGCATCTCGTTGCGCTTCTTCTCCCCGCCTGAGAACCCCTCGTTGAGTGCTCTTTTGGCGAGGTCTGGATTAACTCCCGACTCTCCGACTTTTTTGTCGAACAGCGCCGAAAACTCCCTTACGCTCATTTTGTTTCGGCCATTGGCTTGGTCGATGGCGTCTTTTGCAGCCTTCAAGAATTGCCAAGGCCTCACTCCGGGCACTTCTGACGGGTACTGCATCGCCAGAAACAACCCCAAGTGCGCACGTCGGTCAGGTGGCAGGCCTACGATACTCTCGCCGTCAACCGATATGTCGCCATCGGTTACCGTGTATTCGAGCTTGCCCATCAGCACATTGGCGAGCGTGCTCTTCCCGCTGCCGTTAGGGCCCATGATGGCGTGCACCTCTCCCGGATTCACTGCGAGGTCGAGACCTCTCAGGATCTCCTCATCTGTGTCAGTGACGGAGGCGTGTAAGTTCTCTATTTTCAGCATTTGCAGTCTCGTTGAACGCGTGCGGATTTCAAAATATCGCAGACACGCGGAATCGAATTGGCGATAGACGGGTTGATGCGTCCAATGATTCGTTGTTGTTTAGACGTAGTCGGATGAGTTGCAATGGCCTACCCGACCGCGCCTTCGAGACTCACCTTCAAGAGCTGTCCCGCCTCGAGAGCGAACTCAAACGGCAGCTCCTTGATGACGTCTCTACTCCATCCTGTGATGATCATGTGATGCGCATCTTCTTCAGAGATGCCTCTCGACATCAGATAGAAGAGCTGTTCATCACTAACTTTCGAGGTGCTCGCCTCGTGCTCCAGTCTGGCTGTAGGGTTGCGAACCTCGATGTAGGGCACCGTATGAGCACCACATTGGTCGCCGATCAGCAGCGAGTCACATTGCGTGTGATTCGTCGCGTTTTCAGCACGCGGCAAGATCTTCACTCCTCCGCGGTACGTGTTCTCACCATGCCCTGCCGAGATCCCTTTCGAGACGATCGTCGACTTTGTGTTTCGCCCCATGTGGATCATCTTCGTACCGGTGTCGGCCTGCTGATAGTTATTGGTCAACGCCACCGAGTAAAACTCGCCAACCGAGTTATCACCTCTCAGTATTACCGACGGATATTTCCAAGTGATCGCTGAACCTGTCTCGACTTGGGTCCACGAGATCTTGGCATCTTTCTCGGCAATCCCTCGTTTCGTAACGAAGTTGTAGACGCCGCCCTCGCCATCTTTCGTGCCCGGATACCAGTTTTGGATCGTCGAGTACTTGATTTCGCCTCTGTCGAGTGCCACAAGCTCAACAACTGCAGCGTGCAGTTGGCTTGTGCGGCGGATTGGCGCGGTGCATCCCTCCAGGTAGCTGACGAACGCCCCCTCGTCTGCAACTATCAAAGTGCGCTCGAACTGGCCGGTGCCTTCCGTATTGATGCGGAAATAGGTCATCAACTCGATCGGGCAACGAACTCCTGGCGGCACGTAGGCGAATGAACCGTCAGAGAATACAGCCGAGTTCAGGGCTGCAAAGAAGTTGTCGGTGTATGGCACCACCGAGCCGAGGTATTTCTGGACAAGCTCCGGATATTTCTGAACGGCCTCTGTGAATGAGCAGAAGATGATGCCCAGCTCTTCCAACTGCCCGCTATAGGTAGTGGCGACCGACACCGAGTCGAAAACTGCATCTACTGCGACTCCTGCGAGCCGTTCCCGCTCATGAAGAGGAATACCGAGTTTGTCGAACGTCTCGAGCATCTCGGGATCGACCTCGTCGAGACTCTTTGGCGCCTCGTCCTGACCCTTTGGCGCTGCGTAGTAGAAGATGTCCTGATAGTCGATAGTCGGGTATCGGAGCTTCGCCCAGCGCGGTTCGCCCTCGCCCGTTTCCAGTCGGCACCAGTATTCAAACGCCTTTAGGCGCCATTCGAGCAGCCAGTCGGGTTCGTTCTTCTTTTCTGAAATGAGACGGACGATGTCGGGGTTCAAGCCCTTGGGGGCGAGATCCATCTCCACGTCAGTGGTAAAGCCCCACTTGTAGCCTTCGTCCGCGAGTTCAGATTCGCGTGATATTGTGAGTCTTTCTTGCGAGGTCAATGATTCCTCCGGACTGCGCCCACAAGGCAGACGTTCGGTTGATCCGCGGATGGGTCCGTCTCGTGCTTCGGCGATTTATCGCCGTTTTGCGCAACGATTGGGATCGGGCGCTCCCTGTGGTGCAGGCGTTGCACTTAATTTTACCAGTTTAGTAATGATTTCTGAGCCCGCTTGACGAAGAGCGGTGAATCGAGCCAAACCGAGGCCTTTTGGGGCTTTCGTTCAGCGACACGGTTTGGCGTACGATTGGCGTTGTGAACCTAGCTTCAATGATCAGCGCATTGGTCAACGTAGCCCGTACAGCGAGTGGTAATGGTCGCACTTTCGGCCCGGTTACGTTCAACCCCGTCGCTTCTGGTTCAGAGATGGAACGGGCCATCAGAGCTACCAAGGGTGTCGATGACAGAGTCGTCGCTGCCATAATGAGCGTGCCGCGTCACAAATTCGTGCTTGCGTCTGACCTGGGTCAGGCCTATGAGAATCGCGCGCTTTCGATCGGCAAGGGTCAGACAATCTCTCAACCGAGTCTTGTGGCACACATGATCTCCGAACTAAAGTTGCCAACCGACGCAAAACGAGTCTTGGATCTGGGGGCCGGATCTGGATATCAGAGCGCAATCCTCGCCCTGCTCGCAGAATCAGTAGTGGCAGTCGAACGCATCCCATCGTTGGCAGAGTCAGCGTCTTCAAGACTGCTCCATCTTGGCTATAGCAACGTACGTGTCGAGGTGGCCAGCGATGACGCCCTCGGTTACGTTGCGGGAGCGCCTTATGACGGGATAATCGTAGGTGCCGCAGCACCCGAGGTCCCGACATCGTTGGTCGCTCAATTGGCCCCGGGGGCAAGGCTTGTAATCCCGGTTGGTAAGAACCGACCGCAGAGGCTCGCTACCGTAACCAGACACTCTTCAGGCGAAGGCTTCGACACGAAACTCGGAGTCGACGTAGTGTTCGTTCCGCTTATTGGGCCGGAGGCTTGGTGATTCGTTCGCGGAGCGCGTTTCGAGCAAAATAGAGTCGATGCGAACTGTTTGCACTATTCCTTGACGGTTGACTATGGCTGAAAATAAAAATGCGTTCGAAGCTGTCATCGGCTTGGAGACCCACGTCCAGCTCAATACGAAGAGCAAGATGTTCTCTTGGTCGGGCGCCGGGTATCAACGCGCTGAGCCGAACACACTGGTTGACCCTGTGTCGATGGCTTTGCCGGGCACGCTCCCAGTCGTGAACAAACGCGCTGTCGAATCGGCCATCATGATAGGCTTGGCGTTGAACTGCGGCGTTGCCGAGATCACTAAGTTCGATCGTAAGCAGTACACCTACCCCGACCTCATGAAGGGGTACCAGATCTCCCAGTACGACGAACCCATCTGCATCGATGGATGGCTCGATCTCCCGACCGATCCTCCGTACCGAGTCGGCATAAATCGCGTTCACATGGAAGAAGACGTCGCGCGGTTGGTCCACGTCGAATCACCCACCGGCGGAGTGGTGCATTCACTTCTCGACATCAACCGCGCAGGTGTGCCACTGATGGAGATCGTCACCGAACCCGACATGCGCACCCCCGAACAGGCGGAGACGTACATCACTTCATTGCAAGCGATCATCCGCTACTTGGGCGTGGGAACCGCAAATATGGAGGAGGGTTCCTTCCGTTGCGACGCCAACATCAGCGTCAGACCGGTCGGTTCCGAAACTTTGGGTGAAAAAGTCGAAGTCAAGAACATGAACCGCGTGAGGGCCGTCAGAGAAGCGATCGAATTTGAGATCGAACGGCAGATCGAGGCCATTTCACGCGGAGAACGGATAGTCCAAGAGACTCGGGGGTGGCTGGATGGCGACAAGCGCACCGTGAGTCAGCGCAGCAAGGAAGACGCCCACGACTATCGTTACTTCCCTGAGCCAGACATACCGCCTCTCCGCATCGACCGAAGTTGGCTCTCGACCATCGAAGCTGGCATGCCTGAGTTGCCCGCTGAAAAAAAGAAGCGTTTTGGCGATGAGTGGGACCTTTCCGACTACGACATCGACCTCGTAACGGAAACCCGAAGCAAGGCAGATTATTTCGAAAAGGTGATGGCTGAGGTCGACGGCGCATCGACCGATGAAGGGCGAGAGTTCGCCAAGGAAACTGCGAATTGGCTAAATGGTGAGATGGCCCGTTACATGAGCGAGAACAACATCGCTGACGTAAACGACGCAAATGTCGAACCGGCAAGCCTGGCCACGCTCGTACGACGATTCCAGAAGCGGGAGATCAACAACAACTCTGCCAAGCGAGTATTCAACGAGATGTGCCAAAATGGCGCCAAACCCGATGAAGTAATCGAACGTTTGGGCTTGGCATCTGTGGGCGATGAAGACCAGCTAGGGCCTATCGTCGCCGAAGTGATAGCCAATAACGAATCGGCTGCAGATGACTACAGAAACGGCAAGGAAAACGCCATCCGCTTCCTCATGGGCCAAGTGATGAAGGCCACCAGAGGCAGGGCCGACGCTCAGCTAGTCATGCGTCTCTTGGCAGAGGCACTGAAACAGTAATCGGGGCTGGGAATCGGGCCTTTTATGTTAGCCTCGTAACTTGGTACACGCGGAGAGAATCCGCCTAGTTCTTCAACAGTAAATCGCCGATTATGTGGTTCCAAGTCACTCTTTTAGCCCTCGCAATCATCCTGATTGTCGTGCTGCTGTTGCAAGCCCGAGGAAACAACCCCTCGGTTTTCGGTCAGGCCGAGAGCACGTTCCGCGTTAGGCGCGGAGTTGAGAAGCTGCTCTTCAGAACCACGATCATCCTGACGGTAATCTTCGTCACAGTGGCTATCGCCAACGTGCGCTTCACCTAAGGGCCAACCGCGAACCCGGCCTAGGCCCAGCTCCACGTCGTGCCCGAGGGTGCGTCGGCAATCTCGACGCCCATATCACTCAACCTGTCCCTAATCTCGTCGGCCCTCGCGTAGTCGCGGCGTGACCTCGCCTCGGCGCGCTCCTCGATCAACCTTTCGACTTCAGCGTTGACCGCACCAGCATCACCTGATTCCTCGCTGCGATCGGGCTCTTCAAGTGTGAGACCCAAAATCCCCGTCAGTTCGATCAGCATTTGCTGGGCATCACTGACATCCGCCCTGTTCGTCGCGCCTCGGAAAATCTCGCTCGCCAACTCGAATATCGATGCCAGCGCCGCCGGCGTTCCAAGATCGTCGTCCATTGCCTCGATGAACTCGTCACGATATCGAGTCGGGTCGACAACCTCGTCACTCACGTCGCCGGGTGGGGCGATAACGGAGGCCTGGCGCAATCTCCTGACGGCCCTTTCAGCCGCCTGCAAGTGCTCCACTGCATAGCTGGCAGGATTTCGATAGTGGCTCTGGAATATCCAGAGTCGAATCGCATCGGCGGAGTAGATACTCAGCGCCTCTCGCACGGTGACGAAGTTGCCGAGCGATTTCGACATCTTCTCATCGCCGCCCATTCTCAAGAGTCCGTTATGCACCCAGAAACGCGCAAATGGCACTATCCCAGTCGCTGTCTCTGACTGGGCGATCTCGTTTTCATGATGAGGGAACACGAGATCCAGACCTCCGCCGTGAATGTCGATCTGTTCGCCCAAGTGCTGCCTCGCCATCGCGCTGCACTCGATGTGCCAACCGGGTCTACCTCTGCCCCAAGGGCTGTCCCACTGAGGCTCGCCTTCTTTCCATGCCTTCCAAAGGGCAAAATCTTCGGCGTTTTCTTTAGCCATGTCTGGTTCGAGACGGGCGAGAAAGGTGCCGGTGTCGTCTCTGTGGCGTCGACTCAGCTTTCCGTAGTCGTCGTCACGATGAACTCGGTAGTAAACAGAACCCTCGGCTTCGTATGCCGCACCCGAATCGACCAACATCTCGATTAGTTCGACGATGTTCTCGATCTCTTCCGTCACCCGTGGGTGCGCATCGGCGCGGCTGACGTTCAAGCCGTCCATTGCGTTGAGAAACGACTCGACATGCTGCTGGGTGAGCTCGTACCAATCCTGGTTCAATTCTGCGGCGCGGACGATGATTTTGTCGTCGACGTCCGTGAAGTTTTGGACACGAACAACATTGATGCCGCGATACTGCATGTAGTTTTGCAGCACCTCGAATATCACCGTCGCCAACGCGTGCCCCAGATGCGGTTCATCGTAGGTCGTGACGCCACATACATACATTCGCACCGGATCGTAGATCTGATCGAACGGTTCTTTGCGTCGAGTCAGGCCATTGTAAAGCTGAAGGGGCATAAGTGAGAAATGATCAGATTAGATGTGTCGATTCTAACTACCCGGAAGATGATCTCAACGTAGCTATCGCTTCCGCAGCGATGCCCTCCCCTGCGCCGATCATGCCCACGCCGTCTGTCGACGTTACCTTCACGTTGACTCGAGAGTCATCCAATCCCAGTATTCGTCCGATGCTACGCTCCATCAAATCGAGTCGATCACCCAGGCGAGGACGCTGAGCAATCACCGTCGCGTCGATGTGAACGACCTCCCAACCGCCTTCGAACGCGAGCTGAGCCGCACGCCGAACGAAAAAGTCGCTGTCGGCGTTCGTGTAACGATCGTCAGTAGACGGGAAGTTTGTTCCGAGATCACCTTCACCGGCTGCGCCGAGAATCGAACTGGCCACGGCGTGCAACAACACATCGCCGTCGGAGTGGCCTTCCAGATGAAATCCGAACTCGATTTCGAGGCCCCCGAGAACCAGAGGTCCACCGGGCGCCAATCGGTGGCCATCTACACCTATGCCGTGCCGATACGTGAAACTTGATCTCCCACCATCTTCCTTTTGAGCAATCATGGCCTGGGCGACGATCAAGTCGTTGGGAGTGGTGATTTTTATGTTGCCGATCTCACCTTCAAAAACCGCCACCAATCCACCGGCCAACTCCACCATCGACGCGTCATCAGTTACATCTTCTCTGATCGATTCATGAGCCGCTGTCAAAATTTCCCGTCTGAAAATCTGCGGAGTCTGTATCGAGCGGAACTCACTTCTGTCGGGAGTCTCTACCGCCAATCCACGATCGACTCGCTTGATAGTGTCTGAAACGGGCAAACCCGGCACGGCCGCACCGAACTGGGTCGCAACATCTAGTCCTTTGCGCAACATTTCATCCGAAATGAATGGCCTAGCCCCGTCATGAACCGCGATGAATTCTGCCGATGCACCGGCATCTTCCAGGGCGTCTAGACCCGCTTTGACCGAATCCTGGCGGCGTTCGCCGCCTTCGACCACGAGAACGCGCTCGGAGGCATCCATCGCAACCAGCATCCGCCGCATGTTCGAGAATTCCGAGGATCGAACTACGACTGCTATGCGATCGACAAGATCGGAGCCATCCAACACGTTCAGGGCGTGGCATATCACCGGTTCGTCACCCAGGATTGCGGTCATTTTGTCGATGCCAGCCATCCTTTGCGACGCTCCAGCCGCCACAACTATTGCATCGATGGCAAATTCAGTATCTAGACGCGGAACACCCATGGATCGTTTCATTAAAGCGGTGAGAGTTCGTTTCAGTGCCTCAATTGTCGCGGACGGCATAATCGACGCCCGTCGTCACGAGCCAACAATCGATCATCTCCGATTTAGTCTCGTCGCGCCTCGCGAGCGACTAAAACAGACCTGCGAATTGCGACCGGAACAGGCCCTCTAGCCACTCTATGCCCTCGCGACACGCGTAAGCCATGATGATCAACCTGAGTGTCTTCCCGATAAAGACGTAGACGATGAATTTCTTGTACGGATAGCCAACGGCGCCAGCGGCAATACCTGCCACATCGATGACCGGATTCGGAATGAATGCAAGCACGAATATCGTTATGCCGCCACGTCGCTCCATCAAGCTTCTTATCCGCGGATACCAGCGGACATTTTCGACCATGCGGTGTCCCGCAAAACCAGCTAGATACGCGGTTGTCTCTCCCAGTGCAGCTCCGGTCCCGCCAATCAATCCGAGTAACCCAAGGTGCAGGCCTAGCGACTCCGTCGCAGCGACACATACCGCCAATACACCTGGTATAGGAATTAAGATCGACGCCGAGCCGATCACGTTCAGATAAAAGGTTGCCGGGTACCCAACCTGTTCGACATCCAGAAATCCGTTGGCCCACATCCAGACCCCGACCGCCGTCGAGGTCGCAACGGTAGTCCAAATTGCTAGATGAATGAGCCGGGGATGGGCTGCGAGTTTTGCAATTGTCGCATCGCCAGCCCGATTCAACCAGTTCAGAACTGATCTGATTGCCGACTCGTTTTTGAATGATGGATCTTCGGGTGGCGCCTCGTTTGCTGGTTGAACTGTCACACGAGGCGCCATTTGGGGATTTTACATGCCCCTTAACACCGGTCACGCGGCAATGGCACTCGATGCAGCGGCCAATCCAGGGTGTTCACTGGTCGACATGAACGAAAACTCACCATCTGCCAAATCGATGACGACGTGAGAACCATCAGGCGCATCACCCGACAGCATGAACATCGCCAGCGGTGATTCGATGTGCCGTTGGATAGCCCTGGCTAAAGGACGGCCCCCCTGCCGCGCATCAAAACCTCGTTCGATCAACTCGTCCTTCGCCTCGGGAGTCAACTCGATCGTGATATTCCTATCGCCTAATCTGAGTTGCACTTCACCCAACATTCTTTCCAAGATCTGTGCGACATCGTGCCGGTCCAACGCATCGAACACAATGATGTCGTCGATCCTGTTAAGGAATTCCGGCGAGAAGTAGGACTTTAACGCGTCTTCGTAGTTCCGAGACATGCCGCCGTTGGCTGAATTGGAGCTCTTCACGCCGGCGCCGCTTATCGGGAAACCCAACTCTCCAGATGATTGAGCGCTTGAACCAAGATTGCTTGTCATGATGATTATGGTGTTTCGGAAGTCAACCTTCCTGCCATGACCATCAGTCAAGCGGCCGTCGTCAAAGATCTGAAGCATTGCGTTGTACGCCGAAGGGTGCGCTTTTTCGATCTCGTCGAACAAGATGACACTGTATGGCCGACGACGCACCGCCTCCGTGAGTTGGCCGGCGTCTTCGTATCCCACATAACCGGGAGGAGACCCGATCATCCTAGCTACGCTGTGCTGCTCCTGGAACTCCGACATGTCGAGCCTGATCATGTGGTCCTCATCGTCGAACATGAACTCGGCCAACGACCTCGCCAATTCGGTTTTCCCGACCCCGGTCGGTCCCATGAAGAGAAACACGCCGATCGGACGTCTCGGGTCTTTCAACCCCATGCGTGCTCGACGGACGGCGTCAGATAGCTGGCTCACCGCCGTGTTTTGGCTGACGATGCGCTGGTGGAGTCTGTCCTCTAGCCTCATCAATCTCTCGGCATCCGCTTCGATCAATCTCGTCACCGGCACGCCAACTCTTTCTGAAATCAACTCAGCGATGTCGCCTTCGGCAATAGTCAAAGGCCCGTCCGCTTCGAGTTCATCACCTTTGTGGCCCAAAGATTCGTGTGCCAACCTGGCCTTCGCGGAAGCCTCGTCGATCATGTCAACAGCTTTGTCAGGCAGTTGGCGATCAGAAATGTAGCGGGAGCTGAGATTCACTGCAGCCTCTAACGCCTCGTCGCTCAGGATCACGTCGTGGTGCTTCTCGTATCGAGGCCGCAAAGTCTCCAGCATCTTCACAGCCGTGACCACATCTGGCTCCTCGACCCAGATCGGCGAGAAGCGACGCTCAAGCGCCGAGTCCTTCTCAATGAAGTTCCGGTACTCGGCAGGTGTCGTCGCGCCGACGACCTGCAACTCGCCACGAGCCAGCGCGGGCTTCATCATGTTGCCTGCGTCAAGCGAACCATCGGCCGAAGTCCCGGCCCCGACGACGGTGTGAATTTCGTCGACGAACAGAATGATCTCGCCTCGAGCAGCCTTCACATCATCCATAACCCCTTTGAGCCGTTCTTCGAATTCGCCTCGGAACTTTGCTCCTGAAAGGAGGCTGCCCATGTCTAACGCCAGCACATGCTTGTCCTTTAACGATGCGGGCACGTCGCCGTTGATGATCCTCTGCGCCAACCCCTCCACTATCGCGGTCTTGCCGACCCCGGCATCGCCGATCAGTGCAGGGTTGTTCTTCGTGCGACGTGTCAAGGTCTGCATCACTCGCCCGATCTCGACGTCTCTGCCAACCACAGGATCCAGTTTGCCTTCGGCTGCCAACGCAGTGAGGTCGACGGCGTACTTCCGCAACATGCCGTAGCCGCTCTCGGCGTCTGGGCTTGTCACTCTCGCCGCTCCCCTGATCTGGTGGACGGCGACGTACACCCGCTCGGACGTAATGTAGTGCTTAGAGAGCACGGCTGCCAAGTCGCCATCGGCTTCTTCGACTATTGCGATGAGCAGGTGATCGACGGTGATTAGATCGTCGCCGAACTTGCTATCTCTTATCGATCTGGCCTTGACCAGCACGTTGTCGACGCGCGGAGTCATCAAAATCTGATGTTGGCCGCCCTGGCGATTCCGGTTGGCTGCTGGCTTGATGTCGATCAAGCGCCGAACGTCGGCGCGCAGAGTCTCAACGTCTACATCGATTTGATTCAAGACGGTTACAGCTGTACTTTCGGGCACATCCAATAGGCCGTAGAAGAGATGCTCAACATCCCAAAGGCCCTGCGCCCGATCCACGACGAATCTTTGTGAAGCGGCCACTGCGTCGCGTGCCATCTTCGTAAAGTTATCTGGTGAAATGCTCATTGCCAGTTAAATTCTCCTTTTGCATACAGTTGAGTTTCGAGTTGGTTGAACGGCGACGTTCACAGCCTCAACTCCGCTCCAGACCTCGCAGCCGTTCATAAAGTTCCTTCTGTTCGGTCGTCAGATCGGCGGGCAAGACCACCATCACTTTGGCGAAAAGATCGCCCCGCTCGTCGGAGCGCAATTTGCGCATTCCCTTGCCGGACAACCGAATCGACTCTCCGTTTTGAGTGTCCGGCGGAATCTTGAGCATCAGGCGGCCGTCCAAGGTCTGAACCAGGACTTCACCACCCAAGATGGCATCTAACAATGGCACTGCCACATCGACGTGCAGGTCGTCTCCGGCCCTCTTGAAACGATGGTGCGCCGCCACACTAACCGTCAACTCGATCGGCGCCATGCCACTGGGATTAAGGCGAACCTTGCCGCCGTCTGAGATGCCCGCCGGAATATCGACCTCCAAGGAGCGCGAGCGACCTTCCGCACCGCCAAGTGTCAACAGTCGCGTGCAGCCGTGAAACGCTTCTTCGAGATTGATCTCAACATCAACGTTCTGAGGCGCGGGCTCGCCGAAGCCCCCTCTGCCGCCGAAAAAGTTGAATAGATTTCGCGGATCCATTGACGCTTGCCGTACATCATTGAACCTAAAGCCGCTTCCCTTCCGGAGTTCGTCGGCGTGCCGCCAGTTATCGCCGAATTCGTCATAATCACGACGTTTTTCGGCATCGCTTAGCACATCGTAGGCTTCGTTGACCTGTTTGAATCGTGCCTCCGCCATCGGATCGGTATCGTTCAAATCTGGGTGAAACTGGCGCGCAAGCCTCCTGAAGGCGCGCTTAACTTCATCGTCGGTTGCACCGCGATCGATCTCTAAGACTGAGTAGTAGTTCTTGACAGCCACTGCCATTCTCAATATTCCTAAGACGTGAGTTCTTTACATGATACAGTTTTAAGTTCAATCATGCAAGTTTCAATGCAGAAACTTGACATGATACGTATCAATAATTATTATCGTAATTAAGCAATACAAAACCTAAGTTGCTAGACAAGGAAAAACACACATGACCCACGTTCGAAGATGGCGACCATTCAACGCCGCGACACCGTTTACGGGATTCCCGTTCAGCGCATGGTTCGACTTCAACCACGGCATCGCGAATCCAGACGTATCGACCCGCCTCGGCATCGATGTGATCAGAAACGACGAAGGATACGTCGTCCAAGCATCGTTGCCTGGCGTCTCGCCAGACGACATCGATGTGACCATCGACGGAAACCTGTTGAAGATCAGCGCTGTAACGCAGAAGGAGGAGACCAAAGAAGACTCTTCCTACGTGCTTCGCGAACGAGGGCGAGGCGCGTATTACCGAGCCCTACGCTTGCCGCAGAGCATCAAGACCGAAGACGCTACGACCGAGTACCGTGATGGCGTGCTTTCGGTTACTCTGCCCGCGCCGGAAGGCAGTGGTTCGAAGCGATTGCCGATCAACGCGGCCTAATCCCGCCTAGACAAACCACTGTCAGCAGTCGACGCCCCGCCTTACAAGTGGGGCGTCGGCGCATCTGAGCGATACAAATTCGCGCAGGGCGCTTAACATGGACATTGTGAAATGTCCGTGACTGCGACGCCAACCGGCAATTCTGATATCCCTGCTCTGCCGCGCTTCTTCGAACGCTATCAGCCGATCATCTCGGAAGCGCTTCAATCGGAGCTGCCTCGTCCCGATCTAGGCGTGTACGACACGCACCGTTACTACATGGGGTGGTGCGACCAGAACGGCAATCTTGCTCCAAGCGGTGAAGGCAAACGATTGCGGCCCACACTCACTCTGTTGGGTTCCGACATGCTGAACGGAGATGTCGATAAAGCACTACCGATCGCAACCGCGCTCGAGTACGTCCACAACTTCTCTCTGATCCACGACGATCTTGAGGACCATGACCAGTACCGTCACCACCGGCCCACAGTTTGGGTTGTTTGGGGTGAGGCGATGGCGATCGTATCGGGAAACGTGATGCTTAAGATCGCAGACCGTGCAGCTCGTGATCTGTTGAATAAAGGGGTTGATCGCGGCCAAGCGCTACAGATTCAAGAGTTGATCACTGAAGCATATCTACGGATGATGGAAGGCCAATTCTTAGATCTGGCGTACGAATCTCGCTCTCGGATAACCATAAGCGACTATCTGGCAATGATCGATCGAAAAACAGGAGCGCTCATCGAGGCGTCTCTACACCTCGGAGCTAAAGTCGCAATGCGTAGCCGAAGTGACGACGGAGTGGTTGAGGGATTGCGTCACATCGGATTCGAGATGGGACGGCTTTTTCAAATCCGTGACGACATGCTGGGAGTCTGGGGTGGCGAAGAGACGGGTAAACCCGTAGGCGCCGATCTCCGAAGAAAGAAGAAGGCTTTGCCGGCCATCCATGCTCTAAACGTCGCCAAGGGCCGATCTCAGAAAAGAATCAACGAGCTGTTCGAAGGCGAGGAGATCGACGACGATGGGGTAGACGATCTGCTCGAGATAATGGAAGATGTGCAAACTCGACGTTATTGTGAGCAGATGTCGGAAACGCACTTGGATGCTGCAACTCAGATCGTCGATAGGGTGGAGTTGGCTCCTTGGGCGAAACGCGAGCTGAGCGAGCTGGGCTCCTACCTCGTAAACCGAAAATCATGAACACCAGTTTGATTCCTCGACCATCGGGGAATAACGCCAACAGCGAGTAGACCAACGTGATCGCAATTATTGGAACCAGGCACCGCCTATTGACGCAGATCATCAAGCGATCTGATCTGCGCGAAGTCAACACGATCGAAGACTTCGTCGCATATCGAGGCGATGTGCCACACACCGGGGGATCAGATTCCACTGAGTGCGTGATAGTCCTCAGCGGGACGGGGCCGGAACGTTCGGTAAAGGCTGTGAAGTGGCTCATCGATGGATTTGCCCCTAAATTGGTTGTCAGCGCCGGATACTCGGGGTGCGTGAGCGAAGATTCAGTGCCCGGCGAAGTGTTAGTCGCATCCCGGTGCGCATTGCTCGAAGGTCCGCCAGTTCAATGGACCGTTCGCGATTCTGAAACATTTGAACTGGCTGACGGTGCCACGGGTGTGGCGCGGAGGGCAGTCGAAGCTGGCGGACTCGATTATCAAATCGGACCGATGGTCACAATTGAAAGCGTTGTCCGGACTGTTGAGATGAAGAAGTGGCTTTGGGAAAATTTCGCTGCCCACGCCATCGATCGAGAAGCTCACCACATCGCCAAGGTTTGCAATTCTCATCCTGACATTCAACTACTAATCGCCAGGTGTGGCATCGATGCCGGAGGCTTGGTGTCACGCTTCCTAGTCGAACGCGTTAGTAAGAATCCTAAAGCGGGGGTCGTTTTACCGGCTGTCTTACACCTGGGCGCTCATCCGACGCATCTGACCGACCTCAGGCAACTTTTGCGCAACTCGAACATGGGAAGGGAGGCCATGACATCATTCATTCACCTGTTCCTTAGGGAGTGGGCGGCAGATCGTAGTTCGAACAGCATCGGCTCCGCAACTTGAACCGGCGAAGAACGCGCCTTTATCAAAGTTGCAACGTGATAGACTCGTCTGCAAGTCGCCGGGGCGGTTTAAGACCGTGCCAGGCACCCATCTTAGACCATTAATTACGCGCCTCAGATAGCTAAAGTGCCGTCAAAATCCGTGCGCACGTCGATCCGGCAATCCTATGCCGAAGGGGATCGTTAGGTTGACCGATTCAAATGGCGCAATTACTGAAGCCGAAGCTGGCGGACGTACTAGCCAAGTATCAATTCCTCCTGATAGCTTAGGGCTCTCGACGCCCGGTCAGGTCAGGATCTGCAATCGGCTGATCACCGTTACGTCGCAAGACGCACCCCAGTTCATTGACATCACCGATCTGGTGAGCGAGGTCGTCTCTGATTCGGGGATAGGCTCCGGCAATGTGCTCGTTTACAGCACCCACACGACCTGCTCCATCGTTATCAACGAGCATGAGCCGCTGCTGTTGAAGGACATGGCTCACTTCCTCGAGCGACAAGCGCCCAAAGCCGCGTACTACAGCCACAACGACTTTGCCATCAGGACGGTGAGCGTTCGGCCCAACGAGTGCCCGAACGGACATTCGCATTGCCAGCACCTGGTTCTAGGTACTAGCGAGACCGTGCCGATCATCGAAAGTTCAATGCTGATAGGCGAATTCCAACGACTTTTCCTCGTAGAGCTAGACGAACCCAAACCTCGCCAGATCTTTGTCCAAGTGATGGGCATCTGATCTGAGGTCCGGCGCGTTTAAGCCACCAATCGCCGTTTTGACGCGCGGAACCGATATTCGCCGCTGAAGAGTCTCATTTAATGGACGTTACCGCAAGGTCTGGCGTAACGTCCAAACCTCTGAGTCGAGCCACGGTAGACGAGGCATTCGCCGATTGCGAACGGTTCGCTAAGAGCCGGATCGAAAACTTCGCTGTTGGCAGCCTCTTAATCGAGCGGTCGTTGCGCAGACACTTCTACTCTGTCTACGCGTTTTGCCGGGGCGTCGATGATATTGGAGACGAGAGTGAAGGGGATCGATTGAGTCTCCTATCCGATTGGGAAACCCAGTTAGACCTCTGCTACGACGGCACGCCTACACTCACCAACTTCATCGCACTTCAAAGAACGATCGTTGAGTTCGAAATCGAGCGGGAACCGTTTGCTCGATTGATCGAAGCAAACAGACGCGACCAATCAGTAAACCGATACGCCGACTACGCTGCCCTCCTCGACTACTGCGTGCACTCCGCCAACCCCGTTGGTCATCTGGTCTTGAGCCTCATAGGGATCAACGATCAAGCGTCGAGACGGTTGTCAGACTTCACATGCACTGCCCTTCAGCTGACAAACTTCTGTCAAGATGTGGCTAGGGACTACGAAATAGGGCGCATTTACTTGCCCCAGGATGAGATGGAAAGGTTCGGCGTGAGCGAGTCGGAGATTGCTAGCAAAGAAGCTTCCGACGACTTTCGACGACTTATGGCTTTTCAGGTGGACAGGGCGCGACGGCTCTTCGAAAGCGGATATCCATTGATCCACAAGTTGCCCAAGCGTGCATCGCTGGAGTTCGCCATGTTCAATGCTGGTGGTTTGGCGATCTTGGACAAGATAGCGGCGCAAGGGATGAATCCACTATCGACCAGACCATCTCTTTCTCGAATTCGATTATCGAGCATCGTCTTTAGGACACTGGCTCGGGGTCTGTTGGGATTGAATGCTCTACCAAAGATCAGATATTCTGGCACCGACTACGTGTAGCGAAATGGAACGGCGTCGCATCCATAATTTCGCTGAGGATCGAGAAATCGCCGAGGCGTATCGCTATTGCGCCAACGTCACGCGAAGCTCGAGCACCAATTTCTACCTCGCATTCTTAACCTTGCCCCGTGAAATCAGGGCATCGTCGCTAGCAGCCTACGCATATTGCAGAATGTGCGACGACATCGTCGACGAACCCGAGCCCGGTGCCGATCAGAAAGCACAGTTGGAACAGGTGAGGAAGTCCGTCAAAGACGCATACTCTGGTCTGGCAAACGGGCCCATCTGGATCGCACTCGCAGACACGTTTCAACGCTTTGACCTCGATCAGTCCCACCTCCTGGCCGTAGCTGACGGCTGCGAAATGGACATCGATACCGATCGTTATGAGACATTTGAAGACCTGCTCGTTTACTGCCACCGCGTCGCCAGTTCCGTCGGCTTGATGTGCATCGAAATCTGCGGATTCGACAACCCGGATGCGCCGGCGCTGGCAACCGACCTGGGTGTGGCGTTTCAGCTCACCAACGTCATGCGAGACGTGCGAGAAGATGCTCTCCGAGGGCGCGTTTATCTCCCGCTTGAAGATTTGGAGCAGTTCGATGTTTCGCACGACGAGTTGACCGGTAGCACAGCGAGCCCCCGATTCAGACGAATGATGGCGTTCCAAATCGAACGAGCCCGAAATTACTACGAAAGCGGCTCCAAAGTCTTGCCGATGCTGAACAACGGACGTTCGTGCCCGGACCTGATGCTCAACTTCTACTCAAGAATTCTCGACAATATCGAAACGGCCGACGGTGACGTGTTGTCGAAAAGGATCGGACTCGGAACTGCCAGCAAAATCGCACTCATGACGAAGCTCTTGTTGAAGAGCGCAATCCGTTTCTAACTAACCACCCTCGCCTCCCGTCTCACCGCAATGACAACCAGAGATGTAGTCATCATTGGAGGCGGATTGGCCGGCATCGCCGGCGCTGTGCGACTCATTCAAGCGGGCATCAAACCAACCCTCGTCGAGCGACGACCCTTTCTGGGCGGCAGGGCATTCTCCTTTACGGATCGAGAAACCGGCGAAGAGGTCGACAACGGTCAACACGTGATCTTAGGCGCCTGCACCGCGTACTTGGAGTTGCTTAAAGAGCTAGGCCAGGCCGAAGCTTACGATCTGCCACCGAGGCTGGATTTCCCAGTCGTGTGTGAGGGTCGAACCGTGAGTTTCCGAAATGGCAGATTTCTGGGTGTGTTTTCGGCGATACTCGGCTATTCGCATCTCTCGCTCATGGAAAGATTCGGCGCACTCAGGTGTGGATTGAATGTGAGAGCTATGGACGAATCGACCTTGAGTTCGCTCGAGTTGAAAAACATGTCGTTCAGCGATTGGCTCGTTCGCAAAGGTCAGAGCGAAAATGCTCGAGGCAGGTTTTGGAGCCTTTTCATAGTTCCGGTCTTCAACGGTGCAATCGATCAAGTCGCCGCTTACGACGCGATCGTCTTCATTCGTGAAGTGTTGCTCGAGTCGAGCAACACCTCGGCGATCGGCGTTCCTAAATCCGGGCTCTCATCAATAATGGGCGGACCCGCCGACAGATACATATCTGCTCACGGCGGCGAAATTCTTAGCGGGCAAGCAGCGACCAGCTTCGAAGTCGACGTTTCCAATCACTTCGTCGTCAGTTTGTCATCTGGACGGAAGTTGGAGAGTAAGGCGGTCTTGTGCGCCACACCGCCCGATGTTCTGGACGCGTTGTTGCCTGAACCTCTCACCGAACTACCGTTTTTCAAGCCGTTGAACAAGATGCAGACTAACCCGATTGTGGGGGTTAACATCTGGTACGAATCGCCCGTGATCTCCGAACAGTTCGTCAGCGTCCTGGAAAGCGATCTCCAATGGGTATTCAATCTTTCATCTATTCGAGGCGTGCAGTCGAATCGTCCTCAACACATCGCCGTGTCACTGAGCGGCGCAGATGCTTGGATGGCGATGGATAAAGACGAGGTCCGGGCCAGAATTCTGGATGCGATGGAGGACGCATTCCCGGCGGCCCGAAACAACAAGGTGATCAAGGCAACGGTGGTCAAGAGCCCAGCCGCGACAATCAAGATTCTTCCTGGATCGCATCTCACGAGATTGAATCATCTCACACCGATACCGGGTTTATTCCTCGCTGGCGACTGGACCGACACGGGCATGCCGGCAACGATGGAGGGCGCCGTTCGGAGCGGGAATACGGCAGCCGACGCCGCGATTGAGCACCTGAAGGCCGACGGAACATGAACGTTCTCATCCTCTGTCCATTTGCGGAACGGGAAGCCGTACGTTTGAAAGAGCACGGCTCGATTACGATCGAGAGCTGGTTCGATACTCAACAGATCCAAGACCCTGAACGACTGGGTGTCCGCTTGAGGCGAGAAGGTTACGATTCTGTGATCGTCGAAGCAGATTTCCTCTTCGCAGAGACATTCAACGCTGCCCCAAATCTCCTCTACGCAGGCGTATGCCGAGCTGACGCGCACCATGTTGACATCGCAGCCGCCACCGAGTGCGGGGTTGCCGTGGTCAACACGCCAGGCAGGAACGCGAACGCGGTCGCCGAATTGGTATTTGGTTTGATGATCTCGGTCAGCCGCAAAATCGCACATTCAGACCATTGGTTGCGCGACGGATCTTGGTCGTCGCCAATCGCGGCTTACACGCAACTCCAAGGCTTCGAACTGCAGGGCAAAACCCTTGGCATCATCGGTTTAGGGTCGATCGGAAGGGCCGTTGCCACTATCGCGCGTGGTTTTGGAATGCACGTTCTCGCTTACGACCCCGTAGTTACACCATCTGATGCCGACCGTTTCGGTGCAACTTGGTGCGACATCGACATGCTTGTCGAAGCATCTGACTTTGTCACGCTCCACTGCCCTCCCACTAAAGACGGTACGCCGTTGCTGGACCAAGACCGATTGAGTCGCATCAAAAACGGCTCTGTGCTCATCAACACCGCTGCGCCATCATTGCTGGATGAAGACGCATTGGTAGACGCAATCGAGCAAGGACGAATTCGTGGCGCCGGGATTGATGTGTTCCAATCTCACCCGATCGACCCAAACTCACCGCTGCTTAAACTCGAAAACGTTACGCTAACACCTCACATCGGGGGTGCCACCTTCGAGACGATCGACCGGCACTCCGCAATGATGACGGACGATCTAATCCGCTTTCACAACGGAGAGATGCCCGAGCGTATCCTCAACCCCGAAGTTTGGGAGCGACGACGAGGGATTTAGGGATCATTGCACCAGGAACCAAGAAACGATGACCGAACACTTTCAACCCGAAATAGCTCGCCTCTTTAAGGCTGTCGTGACGCTTGAGAATACCGGTTTGGTTGCAGGTTCTTCCGGAAATGCAAGCGTGAGGCTTGATTCGCGAGAGGAACTGTATCTCATAACTCCCGCCAAAATTCCTTACTCGGAGCTACGCGAATCCGACCTCGTGGTTATCAATGCGGATATTGAGCCGATTGACGAAGAGTCTCTCCTCATCCCGTCAACCGAGGCTCTGCTCCATCTCGCCACATATCGTGCCCGACCAGACGTTCACGCCATCGTTCATACGCACTCGATCCACGCAAGCGTCGCCGCGGTGAGAGGTGTTTCGATTCCGCCGATCGTCGACGAGATGGTGGTGTATCTCGGAGGTGAAGTCGCAGTCTCCGAATACGGTTTCCCAGGCACCGAGGAGCTAGCCGAGAACGTAGTGGCTGCGCTAGGGGACAAGGGAGCTGCGCTGATCCGTCACCATGGAATGATGGCGGTGGGACGCAATATTGAAGAGGCGCTCGAAAGAGCAGTATTGGTCGAGCGAATCGCACAGATCTACCTTCAGAGTGAGGCGATGGGCGGCGCTGTTAGGTTGCCTGAGTGGGCGATAGACGCTGGACGTGCCGCTTATATGATGAATACCGGTCTCGACACCGGGACCTGATCGCCGAGAGGTCCATTCTGCCAATGCCAGTAGTACCAGCGTTCCTCCTTCGTCGCCTCTACGAAAAAGGCAGTTTGGAGAACCTCGATGTTGGATGGAGATTCACCCTGCGAAATGGGCTGGGATCCGGATACGCACTCGCACTCGCGCCGATAGAACTAGACGGGCAACCAATCCCACATGCAGCCGCGTCTTTCAACAAAAACGGTGAAACGGTCGCTTTTTCGGATGTCAGCGGTGAGAACACGTTTGGCTTGCCGATGCACGAGAAGATCGTGATCAACGTAAAAGGCACCCAACTCGAAAAAGGTTCCCACAACGTCCGCATGGGCTTCACCGTCCCCGGTTTCGGCGAGTTGCACTTCGACTTCACGGATGAGGTGTGAGGCATTGGATCGTGCCGACCGATCCATCTTGATAACAGGCGGCGGCGGTTTTATCGGGACGGCGTTGAGCATTCGCTTGGCAGCGCGGACGGATGTTCAACGGGTTGTGGCGGTTGATATTCGTTTCAACGACGATTTGGGAAATCGGCAGGCAAAGCTGGACAAAGTTGAGCGTGAAATTGCCTGTGGGATAGACGACCTGATTGCGGATCGAGAAATAGACACCGTGATACATGCCGCTTTCTTGATCGCACCCCATCGGGACGAAGAGTTTGCCAGGTCGATCAACGTAAATGCCACGTTACGTCTGTTGGATGCCTGCGGACGGCTAGGCGTGAGGCACTTCGTTTATCTCAGCAGCGCCACTGTCTACGGTGCGCACGCTGACAACCCAGATCGTCATTCAGAAACGGACCAAATTCGGCCAAATGATTTCCAATATGCCCTTCACAAACGCGAGGCCGAAAGGATGATCCAAACCAAAAGCGAGGAGTTTTCTAGTTTAAATACCTGCGTTTTGCGAGCTGCCATAGTGCTTGGCGCCGGAGCCGGAAACTTTGTTGCTGAAACCCTGAAAAGGAACATTGCCATTGCTCCTCGTCGTGCCAATCCACGCGTGCAGTTCACGCACATCGATGATTTCGTCGAAGCCGTCGAAAGAGTTTTGAGCCTCGGTGCGTCGGGCACATACAACATAGCCGGTACTGACACTATCGACTGGCATCGGGCGATGGAGCTGTTGCGGATCAAGCGCATCGACCTGCCGGATTGGCTCTTGTACCCGCTTGTCGGCATCAGTTGGTCTCTCGGACTTCAGAACAAATCCCAACCAGCGGCGCTCGATCTCGTACGATTCCCCTATGAAGTCTCGACCGACAAGGCTCGTTCAGAATTGAATTGGGAGCCTAAGATGTCGAGCGAGGCCGCCATCAAATCGTTTGTAGAGGGTTGAATCGACCGTAGTCGCTCACCTCGGGGGCAAGTTTAAGATGCCACGTTATTACGGAGTATTCGTCGACATACAAGGCCGTAGGTGCGTCGTATTCGGAGGCGATGCGCACGAAGCCCAACGCAAAGTCAACTACCTGCTGGAGTGCGGTGGGGAAGTCACAATTTATTGCCCTGAAGATAGGGTCTCGAAAGACCTCCAAGACCTTGCCAATCACCGTGAAATCTCGTGGATCAAACGTAAGTATCGCCCCGGCGACCTTGAAGACGCTTGGTTGGTAGTAGTCGCAGACACTTCCGACGACGAGATCAACAAAGCCATCTCGGACGAGGCGGCGCAACGCAACGTCCTATTGAACGTGATGGATGTGACCCACCTTTGCACGTTCATCGCCCCGGCACTCATCCAACGAGAAGACGTGACCGTGGCGGTTTCGACAGCCGGTACCAGCCCGGCACTAGCTCGTCGATTGCGCGAACGCATGTCCGACCACGAGTATTGCCAATGCCTTCAATGGGCGGATTTGGGACCAATCATCGCCGATGTTCGAACCGATGTGCGATCTCGAAAACTGCCGATAACCCCAGGCGACTGGGCTGAGTCGATCACTGAAAAGATGCTGGACGCGTTTCAACGGGGGAACCCAGATCAAGCACGCCAACTATTGGTTTCAGCATTGGAAGAGCGCGCCGCCCGACACCGTTCCGGGTAAGGTTGTTTCGTAACGTTCGTGGCTCCTTCGACAGGCTCAGGACGAACGGATGGGGGATGCCAACCGTTCTGCAGCCCATTCGACGGGCTTAGGACGATCCTTCAACGGGCTCAGGATGAACGGGGCGCGGGATGCCAGACGTTTGCTGCCGATCAGACCTGTCCAGGGCGGTCCTTCGACGCGCTCAGGACGAACGGGTGGGGGATGCCAGACGTTTGCCTGCCCGTCAGACATGTTCAGGGCGATCCTTCGGCAGGCTCCGGACGAACGGCGTGCGGGATGCCAGACGTTCGCTGCCCTCAGACCTGTTCAGGACGATCCTTCGACAGGCTCAGGACGAACGGGGTGCGGGCTCAGAAGAAATGGTGGGCAACAAGCTCGCGTTGAAGGCGTAGGAGGCTTCCCCGTTCGTGGTGAGCTTGTCGAACCACGAGAGACGCACGCACTGCCTATTCAATGGATCAGTAGTCCCTCGCTGTCCCGACGTACAATCCGATCATCATGACCCCCTCCTCGAAGAAGATCGTGATGGGTAGTCGAGGCAGTCGCTTGGCGGTGGCCCAATACCAAGAGGTCAAACGATTGGTCGAGGAGAAACACCCAGAGATCGCCGTCGAACACAAGGTCATCACAACTACAGGGGACGCGAACCGTGAACAATCTATCGCATCCCTCGGCGTCGGAGTATTCGTGCGAAGTATCGAAACCTCGCTCCTGCGAGGAGAAATCGACGTCGCGGTTCACAGCCTCAAAGACCTGCCTACAGCCATTCCAGATGGGCTCGTTATCGCCGGTGTCCCCTACCGAGAAGACCCGCGCGACACGGTTGTGAGCCGCGACGGGCACTCCTTGGAAGATTTGCCACCCGGCGCCGTCGTAGCCACCGGCAGTGCCCGACGACGGGCTCTCATACACTCCATGCGCGGCGACCTTATCCTGAAACCGATTAGAGGCAACGTCACGACTCGATTGGACCTGTTGGATCAGGTAGACGGCGACATTGACGCTCTCGTCCTAGCCGCTGCGGGGCTGAAGAGGCTGGGCCGTCAGTCCAGGGCGTCTCAATACTTAAGCTGCATGTCCTTCACGTCTGCGCCCGGACAAGGCGCGTTGGCGCTTGAAACGAGGTCCGACAACGATTTTGCTCATTCGATCTGTCGATCAATCGAACATCAATCAACCCGAAGGTGCGTCGACGCCGAACGGGCGTTCTTATCGGCGATCGGCGGCGGATGCTCTGCCCCGATAGGCGCCCACGCACGCATCGATGATGACACGATGACGATGTCCGTATTCGTTGCCGATCCTGCAGGCGCACAACTTCTGAGAGGAAACCAATCAGGTCCGAGCGCGTCAGGTGAAAGCATCGCGCAATGTCTCGCCCAAGAATTGACCGAGGGCGGCGCCCAAAATCTGCTACCGGATCTGAACCCATCGTTGGCATGAGTGCGGTGGGCAAGGTCTACTTGGTGGGGGCAGGGCCAGGCGATCCAGATCTCATCACGGTTAAGGGTCTGGCAGCGCTGAGAGCGGCCGATGTGGTTGTCTACGACCGGCTCGCCCCCCAGGAGCTACTGGATGAAGCTCCTGCTGACGCTGAATTGATCAACGCCGGTAAAGCCAGATCAGCGGCCTTGTTGTCCCAAGATGAAATCAACGATCTTCTCATCGCCAAGGCTCGCGCCGGGAAGATCGTCTGCCGGCTCAAAGGCGGTGATCCCTTTCTGTTCGGGAGAGGCGGCGAAGAAGCGTTAGCTCTATCGAACGCCGGTATCGAATGGACCCTAGTTCCCGGCGTGACATCGGCTATCTCAGCGCCCGCTTACTCCGGGATTCCTGTGACGCATCGCGGGACCGCAAGCGGGGTGACCATCGTAACCGGATCAGAAGATCCTCAATCGCCGCAGAGCAGCGTGGACTGGCGAGCGGTTGCCGAAATCCAAGGAACGATAGTCGTGTTAATGGGCGTCAACCGATTAGGCGAGATCGCCGACTTGCTTGTCAAACATGGCAAATCGCCGAGTTGTCCCGCCGCCGTAACGCAAAATGGATCATCGGACGACCAACGTACCGTAACCGGCACTCTATCGGACATTGCCAGATTGGCGAGTGAAGCCAAGATCGGCCCACCAGCCATCCTGACAGTAGGCGAGGTCGTACGCCTTCGAGACACAATCGCTTGGTTCGACAAGCTCCCGCTCTTCGGGAAGCGAATCGTTGTAACAAGAGCGCGCTCCCAAGCCAGCTCCCTGGCAAAAGGCCTCCGAGAGCTAGGGGCGTCAGTCATCGAGTGCCCGGTGATTCGAACTCAACCGCTGGAAGATACGTCGGATTTGGATCGGTGCTTGAACCAGCTGCACCAATACGACTGGATCGCCTTTGCGAGCCCGAACAGCGTGAACCAAGTATGGGGACGTTTAGGGCACTTAGGCCTCGATTCACGCGCGATGGCTCACGCCAAAATCGCAGCCGTTGGACCCGCTACCAAGTCAGCGTTAGAGGATAGAGGGATCACTCCGGACCTCGTGCCCAGCGACTACTCCTCGGATGGTTTGGCAAACGAATTCGCCAAACAAGGCGAAAAGCCCCAAAAGGCACTCGCGTTTAGGTCTGACGTCGGAAAAGAAGCGATGCCGAACGGGTTGCGATCCATTGGCGCAGAGGTCGATGAGGTCGTTGCGTATCGCACAGTAATCGAGGAAGAGTCTGTGGAGAAGGCGATAGACGCCTACTCCGGCCGCATCGACGCGACCACTTTCACAAGCTCATCGACTGTCAAAAACCTTGTGGCGTGCCTCGATGGAGAAGTAGCAGGTATCAATTCCGGCAAGGTTGTGTGCATTGGCCCCATGACGGCAGAAACTGCGAAGTTGAAAGGCATCAGCGTGGATGCGATCCCCGAACAGCAATCGATCGCAGGCTTGATTGCTGCTGTTAAATCCTCTCTTAGCGGCTCGTGACAATGCAACGCGGTGAACAACACGAATTTGAACGTCTTCGCGCCTTGCGGGCCACGCCTGAGGTGCGCCGAGAAAACGCCGAAACACGGCTCGATACAAGTGAGTTCGTCTACCCGATGTTCTTAGTCAACGGCGAGAACGTGCGCCAACCGGTGCCCTCGATGCCCGGCATCTCCAGACTGTCCACCGATCAAGCCCTAGTAGAGGCAGAAACCGCTGTCGCCGCCGGGATCGGCAAGTTTCTATTCTTCGGCATCCCTGACTCGAAAGACTCGTTGGGCACGCGATCAGCAAGTCCTGATGAAGCGGTTCAACGAACCGTCGTCGAGTTTCGCAACGAACTCCCAGACGCGACAGTTATCACTGACGTGTGCCTGTGCGAATACACCGACCACGGTCACTGCGGACAATTGACACCCGACGGCGAGGTCGATAACGATGCGACATTGCCCTTGCTTGCCGCCGCTGCCCTCTCACACGCTCAAGCAGGTGCACAGATTGTGGCTCCCTCGGCAATGATGGATGGCCAAGTGGATGCGATTCGCCGAACCTTGGATGACTCGGGGTTTGGGAGCGTCAAGATTCTCGGATACTCCGCTAAGTACGCTTCCGCGTTTTACGGACCGTTCAGGGATGCGGCGCAGTCGGCACCCTCATTTGGAGATCGTCGAAGTTATCAAATGGCGCCGCCTCAAAAAGCCGAGGCGATGCGTGAAATTGGCGCAGATATCTCCGAAGGCGCGGACTTCATCATGGTCAAGCCGGCCTTGGCATACCTTGACGTGATCTCCGAAGCGAAGCGGCGATTCCCAAATTTTCCGCTCTACGCCTACAACGTCAGCGGCGAATACTCGATGATCACCGCAGCCGCCAACAATGATTGGATCGATCTCCGCACCGCCGCACTCGAGGCCCTCATAGGCATCAAACGAGCCGGTGCAGACTTCATAATCACGTACTTCGCCATCACCGCGGCAAAGTGGCTCGAGGATGGCGGTCTCGACTGATTTCGGAATTCATCTTCCGAGGGGTTAATGGATTGTTAACGCCTGACGCATATCCTTTTCTGAATGTCAACCGTTGTTCGTCTTCCTTCAGGAACGCCCGCCAGAAACGCGTTCCTGGCGGCGTGCGCAGCCGAAGTAGTCGGCACGTTTCTCCTCGTCCTGTTCGGCACTGGCTCCGTTGCAGCAGCCACCTACACCGGCGCTCAGGTCGGACTTTGGCAAGTCGCTGCAGTTTGGGGTTTTGGCGTCGCGCTGGCGATCTACGTGACGGCTGCCGTCTCCGGCGCTCATCTGAACCCAGCAATCAGCTTGGCGTTCGCCATATTTCGCGGGCACGACTTCCCCGTGCCCAAGCTTTTCGCTTATTGGGGCTCCCAACTGGTCGGCGCCATATTGGCCGGGATATGCGTGCTCATCCTGTTCGGACCGTTCATCACTGAATTCGAAGCGGCCAACAACATTGTGAGAGGCGATGCCGGCAGCCAACTATCTGCGATGGCCTTCGGCGAGTACTTCCCGAACCCGGCGATCTATGAACCGGGGTCGGTGACTATATCCCCGTGGCACGCCTTCGCCGTTGAGGCTTTCGGCACCGGAATACTCGCAATGGTGATATTCGCACTGGTGGATCGCAGAAACGCGGCGCTGCCGAACAACGGCATGGCCCCTTTCTTCATCGGATTCACGGTGGCTGCGCTGATCAGCCTCTTCGCACCGATAACCCAGGCCGGATGGAACCCCGCCAGAGACTTCGGACCTCGAATAGTGGCATACTTCGCCGGTTGGGGAGATATCGCGATCCCCGGGCCTGAATTCGGGTTTTGGGTCTACATCGCCGGTCCCCTCGTAGGTGCCCCCATAGGGGCGCTGATATTCGAGTATGTGATCGCGCCCGGGTTAAGATCGGTTCAATCGAAAAACGAAATCTCTTAATCCAATCCCATCATGCGATCCCTACCCGACGTTCTGTTCGTGTGCGTTCACAACTCTGGCAGGAGTGTGGCCGCCAAGTTGCTCTACAACGACCGTGCGGCGAAGCTTGGCTTGGCGACGAGAGCCGAATCCGCGGGCACAGACCCTGCCAAGGCTATCAACCCAAAAGTGGCATCGGTGCTCGAGTCGTTCGGCATCGACACTTCCAATGAGGCGCCCAAAATCATCGACGACACGATGATCGCAACCGATCCCGCGGTTATCACCTTGGGTTGCGTGATCGACGAAGCGCAGTGCCCCGCGATCCGTATGGAAAACGTCGAGGATTGGGGCCTTCCCGATCCCAAATCAATGTCGGAAGAAGAGATCGTGCCGTTGATCCACGATGTCGCCCGTCTCGTCAACACGTTCATCCAGACACGACGACGCTGACTCGCTCCAGTCAAGCTTCATCAACTCTATGGTCCGGCAAGATCGCCATCCCAAGGATCGAACTCCGCTTGATTGGGCCGAAACTCCTGCCGTCGGTCGAAGCGAGGCGATTGTCTCCCAAAACGAGATATTCGTCCTCACTTAGGCTCCAGGAGCCGCCGGTCCTAACTAGGAGTCCTCTTCCGTAAGAGTCATCCGTTGCGGAACCATCGATGATGAGGCCATCGACGCCTAACTCAACCGTTTCTTCGGGCAATCCAACGACTCGTTTCAGCTCCCAGAATCGATCGCGGTGAGGGTGAAGGAACAGCACCACGTCCCAACGTTGAGGTGAACTGCCCAAATAACGCTTCCGACTAACTCGCACGAATTGACCATCGCGCAATGTGGGGTTCATAGATTCGCCCTTCACTCGCACCCACTTGCTGGTGAAAATATCGGCGATGTCGGCAGCTATGGAACCGAGACTCTCGGCTGCTCGTTTCGAAGTGCGGATGACCACGAGTTTGGTTTAAGGTTTAGAGGATGATGCGGACGGGCTTGCGTGCCAGTTCAGGTTTAATTCGAACCGTTGCGTCAATGTCGAAATATCCAACGAGGGAACGCAGATAATGCTACGAGAACTCCATGAATTGATTGATCGAGTATCGCCAGTCGGTACCGCACACGCCCACTGCGACATCCCATGTGGCATCTACGACCCGCATGACGCCATTCAGGCCGCGCAGTCGGTCATTCGAATGACGGAACTCATTCTCGAAACCGGGGAGCCGAGTGGAGTCGCCGAGCACAACAGCTTCTCACGCTACGTCACCGTTAAAGAGGAACACGCCACCAAAGCCAAAGACGATATCCTCATTATCTGGACCGACTACTTCAAGCCTGAGCATCTCGAAGCCAACCCCGACCTTCACGAGAAGGTTTGGAACGCCTGCAAACTTGGCAGCCAAGTCAAGCAGAACGTCGACATGGACGCAGCCGTCGCATTCAAGGCCGCGTTAGAAGAGATCGGCGCGATCTTCTGGTCGACTAAGTAGCAGGTGGCACGACAGACTAACGTTCCCTCAAGGACTCGGCGGGAACTCGGACCCGCTCTAGTCCTGCGCGAAAAACCCGATATCGTCGGAGATGTACTCTTCGCGGATCGGCGACCAGATATCCAGCGCCACGCAGCCCTCATCCGTGGCTTCGACCCTGTGTCCGACGTTTCCCGGGATTACATAGTGCTCGCCAGCGGTTAGTAGGGTAGGTTCGCCCCCTTCGAGTTCGAACCAAGCTGAACCGGAAAGCACACGCCCGCACTGCTCGTGAGGATGGTCGTGCATGGGTACCACGGCGTTCGGAACAAATTCGATTATGCCCATCATGATCCGCTCGCCCCAGATGAGCTTGGCGGTCACTCCGGGAACCAGTTCTCGAGCTTCGAGATGCTGAGGATCAAAGTAGCCTGCTGAACCGTCTGGCGTTTTCGTCTTGTCACTCGAATTCAAATCTCTGCTCCGTTGACTGCTTGGTGTACCTACCCGTGCGAACCCAGCTTACGGTCTATCGCAGCCTCGGCTACGGGGCTAATAATCTGATCCACTTCGATGTTGACCAGCGCCGGTCCGTCGTACTCAAACGCCCGCTTCAATGCAGGCTCCAACTCTTCCGCGGTTTTCACATACTCGCCGTGGGCGCCCAATCCCTGTGCCATCAGATCGTAACGGGTGCCCTCTCCCAGGTCGGTCCAAACCGGACGTCCGTAGATGCCTTTCTGGATCTGCCAATCGATGCCCCAGATCGAGTTGTTCCCGAGGAGCATTTTGACTGGCAAGTTGTGCCTAACCATCGTGTCGACCTCCATCCCATTGAACCCAAACGATCCATCGCCAACCGATAAAACGACTTGGTTTTCTGGCAACGCAACCTTTGCTCCCATCGCGTAAGGCACGCCCACTCCGATCATTCCGAAACTCGACACATTGTGGAATCTGTACGGCCGTTCGCGCGGTATCGATGCGCGAAGAAAGTGGCAGTAATCGCCTCCATCAATAGTGAGATGAGCGTCGTCATCCAAGAACTTCTGCACAGTCTCACTCACATACATCGGATGCATCGGGTTCGACGGCAGAGCGAATTCGTAAAGCTCGGCCAACCAAGATTCCTTTGCTTGCCGCAACTCCGTTAGCCAGGCCGAGTGTTCCACCCATTCGCGTTTCGACGCCTCGTCGGCCAGTTGGGTAACCAAGGAGCCGAGATCTCCCAAGATGCCGACTTCAACCGAACGCGCGCGACCAATTTCAGCGGGTGATGGATCACATACGATGATTTTGACTTCCTTAGCGAATGGCGGGCTGCCACCATATCCCAGCGTGTAATCCAAGCGTTTGCCCAGCATCAACACCGCATCTGCTTCCCTAATCTTCTGGGCGGCGCGGTTCAAAGGCAGATAGCCGATGCCGAAGCTGTATTCATGGGAGTCAGGGATCAACGCACGCGCCGAATCTTCTGATACGAAGGGAATACGCGTCGTCTCGACCAATCTCTGGACTTCGTCGGGCATCGCGGTCGCGCCGGCAGACGAACCTGCGAAGATCATCGGACGTTCCGCACCATTTAGGATCTCGATCGCCTTCGAAATCTGTTCAATGTCTCCCATCACCTTCAATGGACGGCTGTATTCTGAGGGCGCGTACCGTCCGAAATCGGAATCGCTCACCTCGGCAGATTGGTAGTCATGAGGAATCGTCAGGTGCACCGGACCTTGTCGTCCGCTCAACGCAGTCCGGAACGCTAACGCGACGTACTCTGGAATTCGCTCCGGCGAGGGCACTTCCCACGCACCCTTGGTGACCGGATCAGCGATGCCAACTTGATCGATCTCCTGCATCGCACCACGACCCAGATTGGGCGAGTCGGCACTGCCCGCGATGTTCACAACCGGAGCTTCGGAGTGAAGGGCATTTGCTAGCGCTGGGACCGCATTGGCGTGACCTGGCGTAGTTGAAAGCGCAACTCCCGCACGGCGCAAGATCCTGGAATAGGAATCCGCGGCGTGAACGGCACCAGACTCGTGTCGCGTGTCGATCATCCGAAACGGCTCGTCGACCATGCGGTCCAGCATGTCTAGGATGTGGTCTCCGGCGATCCCGAACAGAGTGTCAACGCCTTCTGCTTTTAGGGAGAGGTTGAGGAGGTCGCTGCCCGTCAATCGTTTGCTCATCTGAATTCCTTTACTCAGTCGGTTGCGCCAAAAGGCTCATGAAGTCGTTCATCGGCATCTCGTCCAACACATCTTCGGCTTCGAAGAGACCGGTCAATCGATCTGTGTCCTCTTCATCAAACCTAGTTTCAATATTTGCTCGGAATTTCGACATCAACAAGGGTAGTGCTTCGTTCCTACGCCTCTGATGGCCCAACGGATAGCGGACCTCGACATCTTCGGTGGAACTGCCGTCGTCGAAGAACACTTGAACCGAGTTGGCAATTGATCTGCTCTCAGGGTCCAGATACTCGGTTGAATACGTCGGGTCTTCTTCCACATACATCTTGGATCTCAGGGCGTCGATCCTCGGATCGGAAGCGGCTTCATCTTCGTAACTATCGGCGGTCAAATCCCCGTCAATGAGTGAAACGGCGGTCATGTATTGGAGACAGTGATCTCGGTCTGCCGGGTTCTGCAAAGCGCCCGACTTATCAATGATTCGCTTGCCCGCTTCTTGTGTCCGTACATTTACTGTCGTGATCTCGTCTAACCGACTCTTCACTTCGGGATGCAACTGCATCGCCGCCTCTACGGCAGTCTGACCATGAAATTCTGCTGGAAAACTGATCTTAAACAGCACGTTCTTCATCACGTAGCAGCCTAGTTCCTGGTCGAGAGTTACTTCGTCGCCATCGAACCAAGCATCTTGAAATCCCCAACCCTCCGCCGTCAGAGCCGTATGGCAACCGGGTTCTCCTTGCGACGCCATCTGTGCAATCCGAACTGCGCGTGAAGCGGCATCGCCCGCCGCCCACGATTTGCGAGATCCGGTGTTAGGCGAGTGCCGATAAGTTCTGAGCGTGGCATCTAACCAAGAATGGGAAACAGCAGAAGCCACGATTTCGCGGTCATTCCCAGAAAGCATAGCCGCCGAAACCGCCGCTGATGCAACTTTCACGAGCAACACATGATCGATGCCCACAGCATTGAACGCATTTCCCAAAGCCAGGATGCCTTGGATCTCATAGGCGCGCGTTGCCAATTCCAACAGGTCGCGAATTCGGATTTCACTTGCCTGACCTGCGTTAACCGCAGATCGAGACAAGTGGTCGGCGATCGCTAGCAGAGCGCCGAAATTGTCAGACGGGTGACCCCACTCTTTCGCCAGCCACGTGTCATTGAAATCTAACCACCGAATCAACGCGGTCGTGTCGAATGCGGCTTTCGACGGTGCCAACCGAAAGGGCGTGCCCAGCACTCGTGAGCCATTACGCTCTTGCGAACCTTGCACCTCCGGTCCGAGCAACTTGGTGCACGCTGGATAGTTGAGCGCCAAAAACGCGCAACCGATCGAATCCATCAAGCACAGTCGAGCGGTGAGCAACGCCTCGTCTGACACAACAGATCCTTCAGCGCAGGCGTAATCGGCTATCTCCGCGATGACAGCATCGTATCGATGTGTCATCTGCGATCGGCCAATTGAACGTATTTCTGAGCCGGAGGGCCCGTGTAGTCGGCATTGGGACGGATCAAACGGTTGTTCTTCCTCTGCTCGATCACGTGCGCAACCCATCCCGCGGTTCGGCTCACCGCGAATAAAGGCGTGAACATCGAGGTCGGAATTCCGCACCGGTGGTAAGCAGTCGAGGCGTAGAAGTCGAGATTCGGGTGAAGCCCCTTCTCGCGCATCATCACCTCTTCGATCCGTTCGGATATGTCGAAGAACAGGGTGTCCTCGTGCTCCATGCTCAGCTTACGGGCCAACTCTTTGATGATGTCCGATCTTGGATCGCCGTCCTTGTAGACGCGATGACCGAACCCCATGATCAATCTGCGAGCGTCAAGCATATTCTTGATGGATTTCTCGGCCTCGCCTGGACTGTCGAACGAAGCGATCAACTCCATCGCCGCCTCGTTGGCGCCGCCGTGCAAAGGGCCTCTTAAAGCGCCGATCGCTCCAACGACGGCCGAGTAAGTATCGGCCAATGTGCTCGCTACGACTCTTCCGGTGAATGTCGATGCGTTGTACTCATGCTCCGCATAGAGAACCAATATCGTATCCAGCGTCTGAACCGACAACTCATCTGGGGGAGAATCGTTCATGAGCCGGAGGAAGTGGCCCGCGATAGTAGCTTCATCAGACTGAGTCTCGACTCGCTGACCTCTATGTGCGAAGCGATACCAGTACGGGAGCATCGATGTCATGGAAGCGATCAATCGATCGCCAACACCGGCCGCCGATATTCCGCCCTCGCCCTCTGGTTCTAACGAGCCGATGAACGATGCGCCAGTCCTCAGCACATCCATAGGATGCGCACCCATCGGCAAGTTTTCCAACGCTCTCTTCACGCCTTCCGGCAGAACTCGCAACTCGGCCAATCTCGTTCGGTACGCCTGGAGTTCTCGACTGTTAGGGAGTTTCCCGTAGATGAGGAGATAGGCCACCTCCTCATACGTCGAACTCGCGGCCAGATCCTCGATGCTGTATCCCCTGTAGGTCAAACCGGCGCCCGCCTTGCCCACTGTGGATATTGCCGTGTCGCCGACCACGACACCAGCAAGACCTCTATCTACTCCGCTCATTTCGCTACCCCTCGCTTGGCTCGTAGAGCTCGTTGATCTTCCGCTCGTACTCGTAGTATCCGATAACGTCGTAGATCTCGTTGCGTGTTTGCAAATCGTTAAGCACCCCGCGCTGACTGCCCGCGCCTCTTATCTCACGATAAACGGATTCTGCGCTCTTGCTCATCGCCCTAAAGGCTGAAAGCGGGTAGAGTGCGACATCGACATCTGCACTCCTCAATTCGTCAAGCGTAAAAAGCGGAGTGACGCCGAACTCAGTGATGTTCGCCAACACGGGCAAGCCTATTGCTTGCTTCAATTCAGTAAATTGACCGATCTCAGTCACCGCCTCTAAAAAGATCCCATCCGCTCCCGCTTCAATGTAGGACTTCGCACGATCAACGACCTGGCTCAACGATTCCGAAGCAAGCGCATCGGTTCTCGCAAAAATGAAGAAGTCGTCGCCGGACCTAGCATCCGCCGCCGCGAGCAGTCTGTCACACATCTCCGAGGTGGAGACTACTTGCTTGCCTGGCAAATGCCCACACCGCTTCTCTGCGACTTGATCCTCGATATGGATCGCTGCAACTCCAGCTTTCTCCATCAACTCGACCGTTCGAGCGATCGATAAAGCGCTTCCCCAACCCGTGTCGCAATCGACGAGCAATGGCAAATCACATACGGCGGTTATTCGTTCGACATCGGTCAAGACGTCTTGCAGAGAAGTCATCCCAAGATCGGGCAAGCCATACGAGGCGGTGGCCACTCCGCTGCCCGAGAGATATATCGCCCGGAAACCCTCCACCTCCACTTGCATAGCAGCGTATGCGTTGATGGTGCCAACAACCTGCAGAGGGCGTTCACTGGCCATCGCGCGACGAAAACGAGACCCCGGAGTTGCAGAGTTGGCACCCATTTGGTTGTTCAGTTTATTCCCTGTTGAATAGCTCCGAACACCACGAAGGGAGCCACCAGCAAAACAACGATGCCTACTATCAATCGCAACCCGACGGCGTCGAACCGGTTAGCCATCTTCGTGCCGATGTACATGCCCAACGTGCCCGGAATCCCGACGATTAGAACTAAAGCCCACTCCACCTCGCCGCGCAACACGTGCCCGCCGAAACCCGACACCCCGACCAACACCGTGATTGCCAGATTAGTGCCCGCCGCCTTGTGCGGATCGATACGCATCGCTAGCAACGCGGGCATGCGTAACACTCCAAGTACAAGACCCACTGCGCCGCCGATTATCCCGATGACGATGCCGGCGATACCCTCACGCGCGGCTCTGCGCGCATTCACGCCTTGGTACTCGACGCCTCGCATCACGCTGCGCTGCCGTACCTGAGGGTAACGACGTCTTAGATTAATGACTCGTAACGACCAGTACATTAGCCAGATGGCCGACCACACCATGAGCACCGCCACTGTAACCAACAGCAGCCAGCGAGGAACGAAATCGGCGAAGTAACCGCCAATGAACGCTCCCACAATCGCCGGTCCACCCATAGCCAGCACAATACTTGGGATCACTCGCTTATCGATCAAGGCCTCACCGGTTGAGATCGCCGAGCCCATCACACTGATCAAGAGATTCGTGCCTGCCGCGATCAGCGGATCGACACCGAAGAACGTCAGCATCGGTAATCGAATCACGCCGAGCGCGATACCGACAACCCCACCGGTCAGTCCGACGACCAGCGAGATGACCGCCATCGCCACCAACTGCCACACCTCAAACTCGAGCTCTAATCCGAACATCGCCCAGACCTCTCAATGCGAGTGAGATCGGGCAATGGTACGCGCAGTTTTATTGAATTGAGATTGCTACAACCATCGATATCGTCGTCGCTACAGTCCTCACCAGGCCGAGCAACAGGGTCCGCCGGGCTACTTCTGGTGTTGCTGACGCTCTTCATCGAATGATCCACCGACACACATCAGCCCGAAACACTCAGCAAACCCAAACGATCTAGCAACGCATCAACTTCCTTGAATTGGGTGGCATCTGGCTTTAACGATGGGCCCCGAGCATAGATGGACCCTCTATCGAAGACACCTCTACGCCACATGATGTGCTTGTAGATCCAATTCGCCAACCCTTGCCCTTGAGCGAGTGATCTGACAAGAGGCGCATATCGGTCGAACGCAGTTTCCGCCGCCTCGTGGTCGCCAGTTTGCCAAGTGTTCCATACATTCACGAAGACGTCCGGGAGCGTTGATCCTGGCATGGTGCCAACGGACCCTCGTCGCAGCTCCTCGAGGAAAAAGGCGCCGCCCATCCCGCCAAAGAGGATCAAATTACCGTCGTCGCCGACCAACTCTTTGGCCTCAGCCATCCGCGGGAGCGTTGGTGGAGTCTCAACTTTGATGTAGCAAAGGTTCTCGTGCCTCTGGGCGCAAGCCGCTGCCATTCCAGGTGGCACGGGCGCTGTGCTTTGATCCTGCAAGAAGATCGGGATTGAAACAGCTTCGGCTATCTTGACGAAGTACTCGATATGCTCGGATGCAGCTGTCGGAGTATATGTCGTTGGCCTGATCATCAGAGCATCGGCGCCTAACTCCTCGGCGCGTCTCGAGTAATGAATCGTCGCGTCCGTGCCCTCGGCCCCGGTGTTCATCACTACCTTGATGCGACCTCTTGCGGCATTCACAACGCTCGTCAGGACAGCATCGCGTTCGCTCTCGGTGAATTTGAAAACCTCGCTAGCCATCGCGATCCCAACGCCGTCGACACCCTGATCTATGATCCAATCGACCTGCTTTTCCAAGTCGTCATAGACGATCGCACCGTCTGCTCCGAACGGTGTGGAAAGTATCGGGAAAACCCCGTTCATCGTCAAGTCAGCCATCTCTTACGCTCCGTTCGTCAGCATTTGCATCGTCACCGCCCATTCGCAACCAAATTGATATCACACATAATCGCCCGCCGCGCCCCCGCCATTTGGGGGTCAACCAACAAGTTGAGGAACCACAGCAATCAAGACTCCGGCGACCGTAGCCGTGCCGATTACACCTGCCACATTCGGCCCCATGGCATGCATGAGTAGGAAATTCTCAGAGTCTTCTTGTTGCCCTAAGTCTTGGACCACGCGAGCAGCCATCGGAACGGCGGAGACCCCGGCGGCACCGATCATCGGATTTATCTTGTTAGAGCTCAGCAAGTTCATTAACTTCGCCAGCAACACTCCCGTTATGGTCGCAGTAGCGAATGCGAATAAACCTAGGACGAAGATACCCATCGTCTCAGGTTGCAGAAACACGCTGCCCGGCATCGTGGAGCCTACTGCCAAACCGAGCAACACGATCGTCACATTCATCAAAGCGTTTTCCGAAACATCTGCCAATCGAGGCACTACACCTGAAACCCTGATCAGATTTCCCAACATCAACATTCCGATCAATGGGGATGCGGAAGGTACCAGAACGCTCACGATCAATATCGTCGCAACTGGGAAAACGATCAACGTCCGGCGAGACACCGGAGTCGCCGAATACTCCATGCGGATCTTGCGCTCCCGCTGAGTCGTCAGCAACTTGATCAGAGGAGGCTGGATGATTGGGACCAGCGCCATATACGAATAAGCGGCCACCGCCGTCGCCCCAACTATGTCTCGCACCTCTACGCCTGCCAACGATTGTCCCAACTCGCGCATCCGAGTTGCTATGAAGATCGTGGTCGGGCCATCCGCGCCGCCGATTATGCCGATTGAAGACGCCTCCAACAGGCCAAACTCGAAGTATCCGGTGGCGCCCAACAGCAACGCACCGATCAGAGCGAAGAAGACTCCCGCCTGCGCACCTGCACCCAAGAGCAGCGTTTTCGGATTCGAAAGCATCGGCGAGAAGTCGGTAGCTGCGCCGACGCCCAAGAAGATCAGCAACGGGAATATGTCCGTCTCCAATCCAACTGTCTGAAACGTTTTTAATATCCCGACGGGCTCGCCAGCACCACCTTCTCTGATGAACTCGCCCAATGGGAGGTTGGCGAAGAGAATCCCCATCGATATCGGCACCAAGAGCAGCGGCTCTTTACGTTGAGCCACCCCAACATAAAGCAATGCCGCCGCGATAACCCACATGGCTACCAATCGTGGATCATCGGCAATCGCTTCGAAGCCGGCAATGATCTGGCCTAGCGCGCCACCGTCATCCATGCCCTACTCCAACTCCACCAGGGATTGACCGTGCTGCACCGACTCGTCGGCGGCCACGTGGACGATCTTCACGACTCCGTCACGGGGCGATGCCACCGTGTTCTCCATCTTCATCGACTCCAGCACCACTAAAGCCTGACCTCGCTCCACTGAGTCCCCATCCGCCACATTCACCCGAACTATCCGTCCTGGCATTGGCGCCCGGACGACTCCCTCGGCTGCTGACCCCGCCGCAGTTGAAGGTCGTGGTTGCGCCGCTGGACGACGCGGGGATCTCGGCACCGGACGTGCAGTAGCGGTTCTTTCAATCGAGGCACCTGGAATCTCGACTTCATACTCGACGCCATCGACTGTTACTGTCACTGGAGACGAGCCAACATCCCCTACCTCAACTTCATACTCTCGCCCACCAATCGTCAATCGGTAATGTGTTGTCAACGCCAACTCCCCACGTTCCGGCTCGAGCCGCGATTAATTCGCTGTCTCGCCCTGCCCTCGTTGAGCCAGGCTCCCGCCGTCGAGAATCCCAGAGCCCCCTCCGCGTCAGCAACGTTCGGTGTGCCTGATCGATTCGAATCTGCGAGTGCCAGGGAAACCCCGATGACCGCTGCACGCATTGCACCATCGTCCACTGCGGGCGAATTTCCGCCAGTCTGGTCAACTTCCGCCGCTTGCTCGTTGCTCTCAGCGGCGCGTCTCTGCGCAAAAGAGTCAACCCAAGACGTAGTCCGGACAACCACTGCAAGAATGACAAGCACCAAAGCCACCATGCCCATTCCAATGCCGCTCACTCGCAAGCCGTCAATTATCGGATCCCAGTCCAAGTTCTCCGGTCCTTTAAAGGTGTTGCCTGTGCATCCCGTATCGCTACTAACAAGATGCTACATTCGGCACACCATCCTACCGTTAACTAATGGTCTGCCGCCTACGAATCAAAACGTTCGACCGCGACCGAGACGTCTTCGGCGCCACCAATCGATGCCCAAACCATCTCCGCGTCTTGTTCAGATTCCGCCCTAACTGACGGACGAGCCAACGAAACTTCGAAGTCGGCCCCATCGCAACGCATTTCCAAGGTCAGCGCACCCTCTGGAGGTGCCAACGACGCCGCCGTCATCTCCCAGTGTGAATCACGAGCCAAAGACTCAGCCTCCTCTATCCCAACCTCTGAGAAACGGATGGCTGACCCAGGCGGTCGCTGCACCAGTGCGGGGAGATCGGCACGGATCACTGAAGCAATCTTCGTGTAACCGCCGGTAGTCTGACGATCCGCCAGCAACACAATAGGCATCCCATCTCCCGGAACCTGAACAGCACCCATGTAGGCCGCATCAGAGACTATGTCGTGCCTGCCATCAATAGCGTCTACCCGGGAGCCCTCAAGCCTCATTCCTTGCCTATCAGATCGAATGCTTACTTCATAAGAGCCTTCCCAGAAACAGCGTCTCGCCTCTTCCCCAAATGAGTCGTACTGAGGCCCCTTGATCGCCCGAATCGTCACCTCATCGCCCACCGTAGGAAGTGCGATCTCTGAAGACGCGCGGGATCCCGCATGCGGACGGATCTCCCCTGCCGACTCGTTGCCAATGTGCAACAGATCGCCTTGCGTCAGGGCCGCACCGCCGATCCCGGACGCCACATGAGTCGATCTTGATCCAAGAACTAAAGGCGAATCGATCCCGCCAGCCACCGCAACGTAAGAGTGGAGGCCGTTAATTGGGCCTCCGATGCTCAAAACACCATTTTGGGGGATAATTAGCGTTTCCCAAGTCGGCATTTCGAACCCATTTATTGCGACATCTAACTCCGCTCCCGTGACGGCCACTCTCGTCTCCTGATCGAACCGCAACTCGGTTCCACCGTAGGTCGACTCGAGCACCGCGCTTGTGATCGGGTTGCCGACCAAGCGATTCCCCAGTATCGCCGCCCGGAAATCCAAAACACCGCTGACAGAAACTCCGTATCTCTGGCTACCCCGGCGACCTAGATCCTGTACGGTGAGCCGGGCAACAAACTCCCTAACTTCGATGACGGAGTCTGCTTGCGTCATGCCTTCTCGCTCGAGCCAAAAAGCCGCCGATGTTCATCGTGCGAAATTGGCACGAAACGGACCACAGAGCCGGGCAACAAAGCAGAAGGTGGATCCGCTGTCACATCAAACAACGCTGAAGGGCTTCTACCGATAATTTGCCATCCACCAGGGCTCTCATTCGGATATATCCCTGTCTGAGATTCGGCTATGCCAACCGATCCCGCGGCGACCTTTAATCGAGGCGTAGCCAAACGGGGGCAAGCGATACGTTCGTCCATGCCTCCTAGATATGGAAACCCCGGCGCGAATCCCAGCATGAAGACACGGTACTCGGCCCCTGAATGGATTTGAATCACCTCATCGATCGTGATCCCCGCATGTTTGGCGACAACGCCCAGATCAGGCCCATATTCGCCGCCGTATGCCACTTGCAGATCGTGAACGTTTGCCCTGCCGACCGCGCTTGCCTCACTAGCACCCTCAACCTCTTCCAACGCCGCCTCCAACCGACCTCGCATCTCAGCAAATGACGACTCAGCGAAGTCATATTCGATGAGAATCGATCGAAATGTGGGTATGGTTTCGAAAACGACATCAGACCATTCCGACTCTTCCACGACGGCCTGGAGGGCGTAGACCTTGGCATTTATCCCGTAATCGATGGAGTTTCCGAACTCCACCAGCAACGCCGATTCGGTCGCCGGAACGATGCGCGGATATCGCTCTGATGTCATGTGGCGATGATACGCCACGAGATGCTCAGCTATTCGCCAATATCTGGGCCATCGGTTTGATGTCGATGCCTGCGTCGGCCAGCTTCTTTTTCACCGATGCCGCCAACTCCACCGCGCCCGGTGTGTCGCCATGCAAGCAGATCGTATCGGCATCAAAATCGATATCTTTGCCGTCCGAAGCCGTCACCTTCCCCTCCGCAGCCAACTTTAAAGACCTCGCAACCACTTCTTCTGAATCGTGGATCACGGAGCCCGATTGAGACCTTGGAACCAATCGGCCCTCCGGAGTCACAGCCCGGTCCGCATAGCACTCCCTAGCAACCCGCGCGCCCTCGTTTCGCGCCACGTCTTCCCAGATAGACCCCGCCAGCACGACGTGGATGACGTCTGGGTCGATCTTCTGCACCGCCCTCACAATGGCCGCAGCAACGTCCGCATCCCGAACCGCACGGTTGTAGAGAGCACCGTGAGGTTTGACGTGCTGCAAACGCTTCGAATTAGTGAACGCCGTCAGAGCGCCTACCTGATAGGTGATCGCGTTCGCAATCTCGTCAGACGTAAGCTCCATATCGCGCCTGCCAAACCCTGCCAAGTCCGGATATGCAGGGTGAGCACCGATGCCCACACCATGCTCCTCGGCAAGTGCAACCGTGCGTGCCATCCAATCGGGATCGCCGGCATGGAAGCCCGTCGCAATGTTTGCAGATGTGATGTGCTTAACGATCTCCTCGTCAAGCCCCATCCGGTACGAAGCAAAACCCTCGCCGATGTCGGCGTTGAAGTCGATTGATCGTGAACTAGACATGCTGCATCACATAAAAGGATACCCAAACGCTTATGAGGACACTAGGGCGTCAGTGATTACTCCTCATCGAGTATGCCATTGTTGGAGGCTCGCATCCACATTCCGACGTAAAACGCGACGCCAAACAATATTCCGCAAATGAGGGCGAATGCCGCCGCATCGGGTACGACCAACGCCCCCAAAATTGCAATGATTATCGTCCAACCGATTACTACTACCAATCCAGCTCCCCAAAGTCGCTGTCTCACTGATTGAAAACGATTGCGATTAAACTCCTGGACGTTGGGATGGGCATCCGTGGACCGCGTGATCCGATCGAATTCACTTTGCCTGATGCTTTTTAGTGGTGGCTGCATCGGGTTATCCAACAAATCGTAGTAATTTTCGAACACCTCATGATATCTTTCGCGGAATTCCGAATCTGTATGAATGCCCTTTCTGCCATTGCATCGGCGGCAAAGAGCTTGGAGGTTGTAATGATGGTTGCTGCCTCCGCGTTCGACCGGATTTTTGTGATCAATCTCTAAGTTGTCCCGCGTCAAACGCCTCCCGCAATACATGCATTTGTAGCCTTGGCTTTTGGCAATCCCCCTGCGTTCTTCCTGTGAAAACGAAATGCGCTTCGTCGGTTTTACCGTTTTGGCACCCTCGGTTGCAACCATGATCCCCCAAAGGGACAAATCGAGAACCATTAATGTCGTCCATCTTGTGCCTATCCACATCCACATGAGCAATTGGATGTACCAAGCCCGACGCGTTCTAACGTCGAATTCTTCGTCCAATACCTCTCCATCTAGCGGATATTCCTCAGCGTCATCCGATCTCGGTTCGAGTTCAAGATTATTCATGGATTCCCCTAATGCTTCACTCGTCCGCAGGCTTTTATGTGTCGCTCAAGTTTTCTCGCGTTCAAGACACGGAAAAATATAATAACCCGTCCATCGCAAACCGACGAATGCTCTTCCGCGTATCAGTTACATGCCCGACCTCCCCAAATCACACCTCGAACGCATCCGCTCCTTGGAACCGGCGTACCTCGAACACTCCGACCCGATCCGGCAATCAGGATTCGGCGGCGGCGCAGAGCGATGGCGAGCCGAAAGGTCTCCGCTGCTCGAGGGCATTGATGCAGACGGCGAATTTCTAGATGTCGGGTGCGCGGTCGGCTATCTTCTCGAGTGCGTCGTTGAGTGGGGAGAGGAGCGCGGCGTCAAATTGACGCCGTACGGCATAGATCTGAACCCGAAATTAATCTTGGAGGCTATCCGCAGATTTCCTGGGTTGGAACACCACTTCTGGGTCGCTAATGCCTGGGGATGCATACCGCCAAGGCGTTTCAAGTGGGTATATGCCCTATACGACTGCGTACCCGATGAGTACGTTCCTGGCCTCGCACAGCATCTGCTCACTCACTGCGTTGCAGATGGCGGCAGGCTCATCATGGGCGCATACGGCAGCGTGTCGAGCGAACTCGATCCCTTCGACATCGCAAGCGCTTTGCGCGAAGGCGGCTTGCGAGTTACAGGTGAATCCTCAGGCGGTACGCTCCCTAGTGGCGGTCCAGTAACCCGCTTCGCCTGGGTGGACAAAGCGGCAAATTCCTAAAGACTCGAATCAGTTCCCGAAATCAACCAATTTCGAGGTTCGTAAGCTAACCCAGTCATCGCCGCCGACCACAACATGGTCGATCAATTCGAGGTCAAGCATGTTTCCCGCCTTCACGAGCCTCTGAGTAAAGGTGACGTCAGCCGCGCTTGGCTCTCCCCTGCCGGATGGATGGTTGTGGACGATTGCGAACCGTGCGCACTTTCTTTCAAGAACCACGCCCAGCACCTCGCCTGATTTGGCCATCATCTGATCGCTGCAACCCGCGTAGATCCGGGTTTTACCGCGGTATCTGTTCCTCACATCGAGCAAGATGATCCACATCTCTTCTCGCGGCTTGTCCCTGAGCAAGGGAGTCATCATCTCGGCAATCATCGATGGGCCGCCGAAGTCGCGCCCGATGTCTGGCTCAGCAGCGTTGGCTGACGCCCTTCGGCCCAGCTCAAAAGCGGCGAGTAGTTGCGCTGCCTTGGCGTCTTTAATGCCCGCGATAGCTATTAACTCATCCCAACTGGCCCGGCTCAGCATCTCCAAACCTTCATACTTTGCGACGAGTTCTTCCGAAAGCCTTTTCACATCTGCTCCCACCACGCCAGAACCCAGCAATACGGCGATGAGTTCGGCCCCCGATAACGCTTCAGGACCTAGATCGCGCAGGCGCTCACGAGGTTTGTCACGCGAAGGCATATCGCGCAGGCGCATTGCGCCGCCCGGGAATCGCCTTTCGTCAGGTCGACTCGTATCGACGGCGGGCTCGACTTGCCGAACATGTTGAGATTTGGTCGCAGCATCCTTGAAAAGAGCCGTGAAATCAGTTGTTCCATCATCCATGATGGAACGATTTTGCGCGCCAAAGGCCCGTTACTCAAAACCGGTTTGGCAGACGCAGACTTGCAAAGGATCGGCCTATAACGGCAGGCGCACCATCTCGCCTGATTGGACGGACTGCGTAACTGCGTCGGTGAACTGCATGTACTTGAACCCATCGGTGAAGTTGGTGTGGGTCACCTCCTCCAGGCCACGGATCGCGTTTATGAACTCTTCTTCCACTCGCCACCCACCGCGGTTCTCCGCCGGCACCTCTATCTCGGAAAGCTCATCGTCACCACGTTGCGCGCCAGTAAGCCTGAAATTCGGATCGGTGGAACCCGTCTGTTCAACTCGGATCACTCCGTCTGTTCCATGAATCCACAGATCTAGCCCCCGGGCATGCGCGGAAACCGTCGTGACGGTGAAATTCCAAGATCCACCGCACGCCAATTCGCACAAAACATCCAGGTGATCGGGTATCGAGATCGACCTCCGCCGACCGTCATCATCCAATCGACTCTTGACGACCGTGTTGCCCAACGCCTGAACTGAGGCCGCCGGCCCTACCCATCGCATCATCCCTTCGTACCAGATCCCCATCGTCATGATGTTGTTGCCAGAGAGGTCCCTGTTGTGCCGCCAGTGCAAAGGGAGGTCGGGGTTTGGGAACGTGCTGCCTGTGCCCACGAACAGGCGCATGCTAACGAGATCGCCTACGTAGCCGCTCGAAATCAACTCGATCATCGTTTGGTCAATCTCTAGGGTATGAGGAGCCGGGACGATCTGCGCAACGAGATGGGGAGCGCCTTTAGAGGCATCCAACATATCTTGGGCTTCATCGGAGTTCATCGCCATCCGCGCCTCGACCAATACATGCTTCTCATGCTCCAAAGAGGCGATCGTCAACGGAGCATGCATGTATGGCCAAGTGCCAATGCAAACAGCGTCAATCTCGTCATCCTCGAGTAGCTCAAGCCAGTCCTGATACACGTCGGAGATCTCGAACTCATCCGCCACACGCTGCGATGACTCCAACGACCGATTAACGACGCCTTTGATCACCACGTTCTCCTGGGCTCTCAAACCCGGAATGTGCCTAAGCCGCGTGTTTCCGCCAGCACCAATCAAACCCACTGTTATCGTGTCGGATTCGGTAGTCATTAGCCAGTCTCCCCTTCGCGCTTGCGTTTCTCCTCAGTTGCGAGATGAATCAAGGTTAGCCCACAGCGCCGCGATCGTGCCGAGCTGGGCTCCGCAAGCGGTGCACAATATTAGCAATGAACCAAGACGAACCAATAGTGGCAAGCGAAGTCCAATTGACCGGCGAGGGAATACTCGTCTCCTGGTCGAACGGCTCAAGCTGCCTCTACCCGTACCGATATCTCCGGTTGCAATGCGGCTGCGCCGGATGCGTGGAAGAGATGACGGGCAGGCAACTCCTAAAAGTCGCGGCCGTGCCGGATGACGTGATCGCAGTCGACTTCATCGAAGTCGGCAGGTACGCGCTGCAGTTTCTATGGACCGATGGCCACTCCACAGGTATCTACCCCTTCAGAATGCTCCTAAGGTTGGCGGAAGAGGACGATGCCGTGGTCTGCGAATGACGCCCCATCGTCGCCATGGTCAACTCGCTACGCCCAGATATTTTCCATCTGCCATGCTTCGAGGCTCACCAAATCGGTGGTGCCGCCGCCAGACGACAGACTTGCCATATTTGAATCTTGGCCGATGGGATACACACGCCCCGTGAGCGCCGTCTGATCGTTCGCAAACACTTCGATCACTGAGTGATCTACAAACACCCTGAGATTCAACTCCCCACCCTCTTCAACGTTGAACTTGCCGTCACGATTCGGCAGATCGGGATTCTCGCCAGCCACGAACACACGGCGATCGATCTCGGCGTCGTTGTTTTGAGTCGACATCGACTGGTCGAGCGAGAGAGCGTCCGTGATCCAGTCGTATTTGATCACCGTTTTCTCAGAGCCGTCTTCGCTGCTTCGCACCGTAAGTTCGGTGCGGTTCGCGTCTCCTCGAAGGATCTTGGCAACAATTTCGATCTCAGCTCCATTTTTGGCGATGGTCATCGGATTCTTGGGATCGACGTATCTTCCAACTGATTCGAAGACCCTTTCGCCTCGCAAAGCAAGCACCTCTTCGCATGGCGCCGTTGTGAGACCCCCTTCGGAATCGATCTGGATTTCACGAGGCAATGACATCACGCCTGCCCACTCTAGCTTTCTCTCACGCGCAACCGATCTGCCCTCTCGGAGCCAACCCCACACGATCCGCCTTCCATCGTTGTGCGTGAACGACTTTGGGGCGTAATAAAGGGGTGAAGCATCCAACAAACCTTGCCGCGATTGAACAAAGGCGCCGTCACGATGCTCGCCTGTCAGCCAAATGGTGCCCGCGCCACGACGAGGATTTTCCGCTTGTGGGGATGCCAACATCACCCAACTATCACCCAATTGGAAATAGTCTGGGCATTCGCAATTGGACGCTAGGGAAGGCTCATCTTTAAGCAATATGCCCGCGTATCGCCAGCTCCCGTAGATGCCGTCTGGAGCTTCGTATTTAAGGACGATTCCTCCCTCACCCACTATTCCCGAACCGATGCCCATGTTCAATACGCCCGTCGATGGATCGGTCCAAAGCATCGGATCTCGGAAACCGTCCAGATCCAACCCGTCTGGCCGATCAGAAACTATCGGCTTTTTGAGTTTCGTCCAGCGTTCCAGCGATTCGTCGGAGGTTGCAACACACTGCAACTCTGGCATGACGCCTGTGTAAAAGATCGTCGGCGTGCCGTCAGCATCGATCGCCGAACCGGAGTATATCCCGTCGTTGTCGAACTGCTCCGGCCCGGGCGCGATAGCGATATCTCGGTGTTCCCAATGCACCAAATCAGTCGTGAGTGCGTGTCCCCAATGCATGCCTTCGTGCCAACCACCCAGCGGGTTGTGTTGGTAGAAGAGGTGGTGGACTCCGTCGCGCCACGTGATCGGGCCGTTGGGATCGTTCATCCACCCCGAAGGCGGCATGAAGTGGTACACCGGCCGGTGCGGGTCTCTGCTCATGTGGATCGAAACCTAAACGCCGAGCATCGTTTTGACAGTGGCAACCACGTCAGCGGGTTGCGGCATGAATGCTGTCTCTAATCCCTTGTTGTAAGGCACCGGAGTATGAGGGCCGGTAACCCTTTTCACTGGAGCGTCTAGGTAGTCAAATGCCTTGTCGGCGATTATCGCTGCGAACTCTGAAGCCATGCTCGCCCGCGGAGTATCCTCATCCACAATTACCACTCGGTTAGTCTTCATCACCGACTCAAGGATGATCTCTTCATCGAATGGCGAGAGACTCAGCATATCGACGACCTCGGCCTCGATCCCCTCCTCTGCAAGGGCATCCGCCGCCTGTTTGCAGACGACCGATGTGTACGACATGCCGACCAACGTCACGTCGCTCCCGTGGCGTAGGTATCGACCCTTGCCCAATGGGATCGCGTATGACTCGTCGGGAACGAAACCGCTGAGGTTGATCAGCTTCTTGTCGTTCACCAGAAACACTGGATCATCGTCGCGAATGGACGCTGCGAGTAGCCCTCGGACTGTGTAGGCGTCAGACGGCACCACGACCTTGAGGCCGGGTATGTGGGCGAGCATCGAGTAGAAGCTCTCAGAGTGCTGTGCGGCGTGGCCAGTACCCCCGCCTGAACGTGCGAAAAGCGTGAGGGGGACCTTGGTCTGTCCTCCGAACATGTAGCGGGACTTGGCCGCATTAGAAAGCAGTTGATCGTAGGCAACGGTCACGAAATCGAAGTACATCAGATCTACAACCGGCCTCAACCCCGTCAGCGCGGCACCCACTGCGGCGCCCACGAAGCCTGCTTCAGAGATCGGAGCATCCCTGATCCTGTCTGGCCCGAAATCTTGCACCAACCCCTTCGTGGCTGCGAAGGGTCCGCCCCACGCGTCGAGCGGCTCGTTGGTGTCGCGGTCGAAACCGCCTGATATGTCCTCGCCCATGATGAACACATCAGCGTCGCGCTCCAACTCGTTCCGCAACGTCTGGTTGAACGCATCGCGATACCTCACCACCTGCCCCGGAACGTCGTAACCCGGACCGAGAACCTCGACGCCAGGATCGGTCAACACGTCGTTCGTCGTTGTGCCTACTGAAGTCGTCATAATCGCAAAGCCTTTTTCGCTTGGTCGTCCGGATCATCCGTCTCAACGGAGACCGAACACCGGGTTGGAGTAATTGACGTAAACATCTGTGTATAGCTCCTCCATCGGAGGCATTGGGCTATTCAGAGCGAAATCCACTGCTTCCACCATCTCTTCCTCGATCGCGTCTCTAATCTGACTCAACTCGTCTTCCGTCATGAGGCGTTGCGTCTTAACATCGCTCTCAAACTTCTTGATGCAATCGCGGCGCCTGTACTCTTCTTCCTCGTCCGGTTTTCGGTACTTCGTGGGGTCATCCGCGTGGAAGTGCCCGTGGTAGCGATAAGTCTTCAACTCCAGCAAAGTCGGACCATCGCCTGCCCTAGCTCGGGCCACGGCTTGCTCCGCTGCGTCGAAGACGGCGAAAACGTCCATTCCGTCGACCTGTACACCTGGAATGCCGTAGGAGTCGGCACGAGCGGAGATATCGTCGGTTGAGACTGCGTACCATGCTGGGGTCGCTTCGGCGTACAGGTTGTTCTCACAAGCGAATATGACCGGCAAATCCCAAATTGCTGCGAGGTTCATCGATTCGTGAACGACGCCCTGACTAGTCGCACCATCGCCGAAGAACGCCACACCAATCGATTCGCTCTCCTCGCCTCGATACTTCGCCGTAAGCGCGGCCCCGACTGCCAGCGGCACGGATGCGCCGACAATTGCGTTCGCACCTAGCATGCCCTTCGAAAAATCGGCGATGTGCATGCTGCCGCCCTTGCCTTTGCACTGACCAGTGTAGCGACCCATGATCTCGGCCATCATGCGCTTCGTCTCCAAACCCTTCGCTATGCAGTGGCCATGCCCGCGATGAGTTGATCCGATCCAGTCCTTGTCCGTCAGGTGCGCGCAGATCCCGGTCGGTACCGCCTCCTGACCGTCGGACGGGTGTGTGACACCCATTGCATTGCCCCTGAACGTCTGTTCGAGCATCGTCTCCTCGAATCGGCGGATGCGATACATCGTTTCGTAGATCCAATGGAGCTTTGCTCTCGTCATACGCATGGCGAACTATCCCGTCGTAATACCGCCGAGTCTCATCTGATTCGGCGGTAATTGCTTTATGTATTGCTTCAGATTGATGTTAGCAAGCCAACGGTCCGTTCGCCGCCTCAGAGCCGGGCTGTTGATGCTACGGTTGTCTCTGTTCATGTTCGGCTCTGCAACACAGATTCGTAAAGCTCGTCAGGAGTAGACCTTGGCCCAGGCTTGGATCGACATCGAAGAAAACGAAAACTGCGGCTACTTCCCAATACAGACTTTCGAAGTGAGGGGCACAGAACGGGTCGCCGATCTCGTGATTCTTCCCCGAGTGACCGAAGCAGACGGCGCGCATGAAGTGGTCGGTTGGTGTGATGGTGAGCCTTGCCAAGTGAGGGTCGTCAAGGTAGGAGATTCCGGTGAGGGGGAGTCTGTTCTGATCCACGGCGGCAATAACGGCATCCGTCTTAGGCCCGTCCGGTCAGACGTCGGTTGGGAAATCGGGGCTGAAGAACAATTCGGCGAGCCTTACATGCTTTTGGCAACTAGCGTTGAGATCCGCTTCCCATCGTGAGATTCCCGAATTCCTCCGTTTCCCGTTATTTCGTTGCTTCATTGACACTCCCAAGGGTTGATAAATAACATAGATGAGAGTGCATTTGAGATGACACGGTTGTTCGCCTACCTGCCGAGGCGTTCGTTCACCAGATTGGTGACGAAACATGATCGGGATTCTCGGGAATTACATTAAGACTGAATGGACCCTCAACCCCTTACACCCTCCGAATGGGCTGAAATCGGGACCGCGCTCAAATTCCTATGGGCCGCGTTAGGGTTGGCATTCGTCGCCGGGTTTTCGCTCGTCTCTGCCCACGCAGTCATCACTTCGCTCGTCGACACCGATACCATTTCAGCGCGTTGGTCGAAACTCCGTCTTCCCCTCTATGTGGCAGGGGTTGCTGCAGTCGCAGGTGTCCTCACTTGTTTCTTCATGGTGGTGCAAAACTTGAGTTGGCTCGAAACCCTCTACTCGAGGTACTGGCAATGATCACCTCGGGCCGCCAGCAGTCAGCAATTTCGAAGCGATTTATCTGCGCAGCCGAGCGATCGGTCGATGAGAGGATCGGTTTTGGCATCGCTGCTTGAGTTCATGCGCGAGAAGCACCGCACCACTCCTCTGTGGTTGAAGGTGCTCATCCCGCTGTTGGGGCTCGGAACGTTGGGAGTGGTCGCTGTTATGGGCGCGATGCTCGCCTTCATAATCACTGCGTGGCTCGGACAACCGGTCCCTGTTTTCGGCTTCCAACAGACATTCGAACAACCCATCCCGTTCCCGCACACCATCCACGCGAGCACGGGCATTTACACCAACTCCACCGGCGACCAAGTGCAAGGGCTGGGCATGGACTGCACCTTCTGCCATCGCACTGTGACCACGCAGAAGAACGCAGGAATCCCACCTGTTGGGCTCTGCGCCTACTGCCACCAGGTGATTGGCAGCGACGAGAGCGAGCCCTTGACAGAAGTGAGAACTGCTGCCGGAGTCATCGGCGAGAACCCGCATCCCATTGATTGGAGGCGAGTCCATAGGCTCCCCGATCACGTTCGCTTCGTACACGAACCGCACATTAGATATTTGACCAACCACCCCGAAGCCGTAAAGAACTCCACTAGCGGCGTAAACGTTGGCCCTGCCGCTGTGTGCTCAACTTGCCACGGCGATGTCGCTGCTATGGAACAAGTGGAGCAAGTCGAACCCCTTAAGATGGGTCAGTGTGTCAACTGTCACCGCGATAACAACGCTCCGACAGATTGCGCAGCTTGCCACCACTGAAAGACTTAAGGCGTTACGAACCGGACACCAAATAGATGAAGTTAAATCGCAGAGAATTCCTTGCGCTAGGCGCCAAGGCCACAGCCGGCACGATGATATTCGCCGCCTGCGGTTTGCCTGAGCGCGAACTCATAGTGCAGAGCCCGGTGGAGATGCCGGAGGACCTCGTGCGCGGTGAAGACGCGTGGTACGCCACCACCTGGCCGGATATGCCAGGCGGCGACGGCCTCTTGGTTCGCGTCATGGAAGGCCGCGCTAAGAAAATCGCCGGCAATCCTGATCACCCGGTGAACCTCGGCAAGCAGAGCGCGCGCCACGATGCCGCAATACAGCTGACTTATCACCCGGATCGCATCCGCGGACCCATGTTCCGGGCGAGCAAAGGTGGGTTGTTCGACTCCATTTCATGGCAACGGGCCGAGCGCATTTTCCTCGATGCCGTAGAGAACGGCACGGACAACATGTCCATCGTCACGAATCCACTAAATGGTCACCTAGGGTGGGTCGCTAGGAACTTCGCAGCCCTCTTCAACGGCCGGCACATCACCTTCGATCCTGTAGAGCAAGGCGCACTTCAGAATGCGGTCTCGTTCATGTACGGGCAGGAAAACTTACCTCACATCGACATCGGTTCCGCCAAGACAATTCTTTCAGTAGGCGCCGATTGGCTCAGCACCTGGCAATCACCGGTCGGATACTCGGTTCGCTACGGGCATTTCCGTTCGCAAGACCCCCGGGGCTACTTGATCCACGCCGAGCCGCGCATGTCAATGACCTCGGCAAACGCAGACCTATGGCTTCCTGTAATGCCCGGTTACGAGGGTCACCTGGCGATGAGCATCGCCAACGTCATCGTTAACGAACGGCTCACCGGCTCAGCCGAAATCGCCCGATTCCATGGCAAGATCCCGCAAGCGGCGTTGTTCGGGTTCGCTCCTGAAGATGTCGAGGAGCGCGTCGGCGTCTCCGCGAAGAGGGTCCGCGAAGCCGCGCGACACTTCGCAGCGGAACGACCAAGCGTCGCTTTCGCAGGCGGCAGCGCCGGCGCACACTCAAACGGTTCATTCAACATCGCCGCAGTTCACGCGCTCAACACACTCGTGGGTGCAGTTGGAGCCGAAGGCGGCATCTCGTATAACCCGTCATCAGCGATCGATGGCATTACAGCCAAATCTAACGGGGCATCATTTGCCGATTGGGAAGTAGAACTCTCCCATTGGCGAGCCCAAAACGTCGAGACTGCGATCATACGTGGGGCAGACATCGTTCATGGAATGCCGAACTCGGCAGATGTTGTGGGCGCACTAGAAAATGTGCCGACGGTGATCGGTTTCGGGACCGTCATGAACGACACGTTGGCGAACTGCGACCTCATACTGCCCGACAAGAGCTTCCTCGAAAGCTGGGATACATCGATCCCGGAGCCGGCACCCGGTTACCAAGTTGTCAATATTCAGCAACCTGTCATACCGCCGACCGTCTCGTTCTCCGATGGCTTGTTGTCAGACTCCCGTGGCTTTGGAGACGTGCTCCTGTGGGCAGCGGGAGGTGGACTTGGCGCAGAAGACATGGAGGAACTGGTCATTCTGGCCACCGAAGATCTGTTCACGCTAGCGCGTGGATCGGTTTCAGCATCCAACCAACGACTATTTAGACAAGGCGTGCTCCAGCGTGGAGGATGGTGGGACACTAACTCCGGATTAGACGCGCCGGAAGCATTTGAGCCGCCTAACGTCTTCGACCTTGAGAGTACGCAGAGGTTCTCAGGAACCGACGGCCTGGGCGACGGCGCAGACTTCCATCTGATCCCGTTCCTATCCAACAGCCTTTACGAAGGCCGCCTGTCAGCAACTCCGTTCGCTAATCAAAACCCAGATCCGATGACCAGCGCCGCATGGGAGACATGGGTCGAAATCAACGACCATGAAGCCGAAGAGCTAGGCATCAGACAAGGCGATGTGCTCTTCATAAAGTCGTCGTCAGGCGAAATCGAAGCTCTCGCATATCCGACTCCTGGCGGTCGCCCCGGCGTGATCAGCATACCGATCGGTTTGGGACACGAGAGTGGAAGCCGCTACGACGAGGGCACTGGCTCAAACGTGATGTCGATCCTGGCGTCCGAAGTCGACGCTGAGAGCGGCGCACTCGCATGGGCCGCGACTAGGGTTCGAATCACTAGGTCTGGTCGACGTCGAGAACTTCCCAAATTCGAAGGCGAGGTCACGGCGTTCCCAATTGAACCAGGAGTGCCGGTGCTCGTAGTCGCACCTGGCCAAACCGCTCACGAGGCAGAAGAAGAGAACCACCATCTCTATCAGCAAGAGTTCCGGCTGCCGAAAAACGAAGACGCGCAATCAGAACCTGCAAGTGAGGAACATTAACCGGATTTCATCATGACTCTTCAACGCGAAAAAAGACAGTTCAGCTGGGGCATGGTCGTCGATGTCGACAAGTGCACCGGCTGTCAGGCATGCGTGTTGGCATGCCAGGCCGAAAACAACATCCCGATCAATACTCAAGATCGCTTCGAACGCGCGCGCGTCATGTCTTGGATCCGCGTCGAACGCTACTGGGAAGGCGAATTTCCGGATGTTAAGGCACGATTCATCCCGATCATGTGCCAGCACTGCGAAAACGCCCCCTGCGAGCCTGTGTGCCCCGTATTTGCCACGTACCACAATAACGAGGGCATGAACGTGCAGATCTACAACCGTTGCGTCGGCACGCGCTACTGCGCCAACGGTTGCCCCTACCTCGTACGGTTCTTCAACTACTGGGAACCGGTGTGGCCCGAAGCTTTCCGCAACCATCTGAACCCCGACGTCACAGTGCGCAGCCGTGGAATCATGGAGAAGTGTTCCTTCTGCATTCAACGCATCCGCCGGGGCGTTCGAAACGCCGAGCGCGACGACCGCGAGGTGGTCGACGGTGATATCCAGACAGCCTGCCAACAGGCTTGTCCAACCGACGCGCTGGTGTTCGGCAACTTCAACGACCCCGACAGTAAAGTGGCGAAGATGAAGAATGACGATCGCCACTACACACTTCTTCCCCACCTTGATACCGATCCCAACGTGATCTATCTGGCGAAGATCGACCCTGGCAAGTCATCCAACGGCACTACACATGGCTAGCGGGGCTCTGCACATGGATGCCCACGCCGCCGATCACGGCGAAGAGGCCCATCACGAGTTGCCAGCTCGTGTGGAGGCTGCCGTCATCACTTCGGAATTGGTCGCCTCCACCGATGCGATCCCGCGCAAGTTCAAAGCGTTTGTCTGGTTCCTATCTGCCTTGACCCTAATCGGAATCATCGCTCTCGCAGTGAAGATGATCGTTGATGGCGGAGATCAAACCGAGTGGGGATACGTCGCCGCGCTAGTAGCTTTTCTCTTCAGCGCATTCGCAGGCGCGCCAATGGTTGGCATTGCACCTGTGATCGCCAAAGCCAACTGGGTTAGGCCGCTCACGCGAATAGCCGCCATATTCTCCTTTGCATCGGTGGTCGTGACTATCCTCATGATCCCATTGATGCTGCACTTGCCTACCCTAGTCACCGAGGGAGCACGACGACGCTCGATTTGGTTCGAAGGGCCCGACTACTCGCCACACTTCTGGTCCATGTTCGCCATGCTTACGCTGATCATCGCAGGATTGGCGCTCTTCTACGCCGCCGCGCTACCCGACTTCGCCGTTATGCGCGACCACTCAAGCGGATGGAAGCAGCGATTCGGCAGATTCATGGCTCGAGGCTGGATCGGTACCTCTGTTCAGTGGCGATCATTACGCATGCGAATCGGCATCACTGGGACCTTCTACTTCTTCACTTTCGTATTCGTCCACTTCATCATCAGCACCGACTACGGTATGAGTCTGGTACCAGGTTGGCGCGACGCGATCTTCCCGATGTACCACGCAATATCGTCAATCCAAGCAGGTCTTGCTGTCACAGTGTTGGCAACTTGGGCGGCCAGAAAATTCCTCGGCCTAGACAAATATCTCAACGTCGATCAGTTCTGGTCGATGGCACGGTTAATGTTCGCATTCACCCTCCTATGGGGGTACTTCTTCATCTCCGCATTTATCGTCTTCTGGTACGGCAGGAGCGGATCCGACAAAATGTGGATCGAATTGCTGATCAAAGGTCCATACATCTGGGCGTTCCTGGCGGCAGCGTTTTTCATTTGGTTCACACCTTGGTGGTGGCTCATATGGAACTACGTGCGACGAAGCATCAACGGACCGGCGATCGGTTCGGCCTTAATCTTGATCGGCTTGATGCTAGACCGCGTGCGTCTCTATGTCGCGGCGTGGTCAGTGCCACCCAAAAGTATCCACGAACGATTCCTAACCGAAATTCCCGACACGATATGGCCAGACTTAACTGACATCTTGATCATTGTGGGTGGGATCGCCGGATCGTTGCTCATCGTCTTGCTCATCACGCGCATCGTCCCGGTGTTGAGCGTGTGGGATGTTCAACAGTTCAACCTCCTCTATCGCCCCGTGCAGTACATGAAAACGAAGGTCTATCTGGTCGGAAAACCTGACTAATCGACGCTAAGCCACACACCTCTGACACCACATGCAGCAACGCAGAACAATAGATCAGATCCACACTAACCGTGTTCTACTCAACGGTCAGTTGGATACGCCCAAGTGGTGGCTGCCCACCGTAATCGGCCTCGCCATCATCGTGGCGTTCGGATTCTTCTTGATCGGAATCATGGTCAACAAGGGATTGGGCGTTACCGGCCTCTCTCGCCCGGTTTTCTGGGGACTCTTCATCACCACATTCGTGTTCTGGGTTGGTATCAGCCACGCCGGGATCATGATCTCAGCCATCCTCCGACTTTCCCAAGCGGAGTGGCGGCGACCCGTCACTCGCGCCGCCGAGCTGCTGACGGTGTTCTCACTGTTGACGGCGTTGCTGTTCCCGTTAATGCACGCCGGACGGCCTTGGCGCATCGTCTACTACATCCTTCCCTACGACTTCGCCAGAGGTATCTATCCGAATATCAGATCGCCGCTTATCTGGGACCCGGTCGCAATCGGCACCTACCTAACAGGTTCGACGCTCTTCCTTTACATCGCTCTGCTGCCAGACTTGGGCAACTTGAGAGACCGCACCACTGGCTGGCAGAACGCCCTCTATACCGTTCTATCCCTTGGTTGGCGGGGCAACCCCAGGCAGTGGAAGCTGCAGACGGTAGGCGGCATCTTGCTGTCCGCGCTGATGCTACCCATCTTCGTATCCGTCCACTCAATCGTGTCGTGGGACTTCGCAGTCACCCCTGCTGTTGAAGGTTGGCACTCTACGATCTTCGCCCCTTACTTCGTTATCGGTGCCGTCCACTCCGGAGTTTCCGCCGTCGTTACGATGATGGCGCTCATGAGGTGGCTCTGGAAATGGGAAGATTTCATCCGACCAGAACACTTCGACGCTTTGGCGAGATTGCTCATTGTCGTGGCAACTGGATGGCTGGCGTTCACGTTCTTGGAGCTGATATTCGCTGTTTACGGGCTGGACGCACCTGAATTGGCGCTACGCGAACTACAAATCTTCCAGTGGCCATGGTGGTTGCTGTTCGTGACGTTCCTATTCACCGGTTACATCATCCCCGTCTCGATGTGGCTGCAGAAGAGCGTGCGAAACAACATCGCGCTCATGTTCTGGTCATCGATATTCGTGAATATCGGAATGTGGCTCGAGCGTTTCCTGATCATCGTGCCCGGCCTCGCCCGCAAGACACCATTCGTCTACACGTGGGAGTCTTATAGACCCAGCGGACTCGAGTGGTTCATCCTCTTCTGGTCCTTGTGCTGGGTGACCTTCCTAATGCTGCTATTCGCCCGATTCTTCCCGCTCGTACCTCTATTCGAGCAGAAAGAGAGCCAAACCTTCGGTGATTCGATCAAGATCGGAAGAGCCAGGGTCCCCGCGATCGTGCGCGAAGCCGACTGATCACCAAGATTGAGGTAATACGACACATGAGTAAGAGCGTGCTCGGTCTCTACACCGATCCAAACCAAGCTGCAGACGCCATGGACGCCCTCAAAGAAGGGGGCTTCAAACTTGGCACCTTCGACGTCTTAACCGGCACCCCGTACCCCGAGGGCGCCTTCGGAGAACACGTGCCGCAGCACCGCCTATTTAGGTTCCCCGCATTCGGAGCGATCATCGGCTTCACGTTGGCACTGTTCCTGACATCGGCAACTCAGATCGCCTACCCGCTCGTCACCGGCGGAAAGCCGATCCTCTCACTCTTCGCAATGCTCGTCATCCTCTACGAGATGTCCATGCTTTCAGCTGTGATCGCCACGGTGGCCGGTATCGTATTCGAATCTAGGCTGCCAAACGTCAGCCCGGCAGCGTACGACCCGCGGATCACCGAAGGATGGATCGGCGTAATCGTCGCAACAGACGACGAATCGGCGTCTAAAGCATCCGACCTTCTAAAAGGCGCTGGCGCGTTGGAGATCAAGCAAGCGTGAAGACGACTTCTCGCAAAAACCTCATTGAGCGAGTTCTCGCCCTGCGCGTTTCGTTGCTGGCGGTCGTTTTGTTCGTCGCGATGGCGACTGGCTGTGCGATTCAGGAGACCAACACCTACCCGGTGGAGCTATTCTCCGAGATGCACTACGCGCAATCTACTCGTTCACAGGAGCCGCCGAGGTTAGCTCCGGCTGCCAATGCCGTCCCATTCCACCAGATCGGCGCCGAGCAAGTGCTAAGAGTCCCGGAATTCGAAGAACGTCCGTACGACCCGGCAGTTGCCAAGGAACTCTTCCGCGTTAACTGCTCGATCTGCCACGGCACGGATGGTTCAGGAACCGGCCCCGCAGCAGCGCATATCACCTCGGTTAGCAGCTACTACGCAACCGCGAACGGCGAGCCTTACGCGGGCCCGGCAAACCTTAAGGAAAAACGCGAGGCCTACGAAAAAGAAGCGATGATCAACTTGATCACAAATGGCGTCATCGTCATGCCTCGTTTCGGCAAGCTCCTGACCGCAGAGGAGATCCGAGACGTTGCGACGTACGTGTACGATACGACCACGGGATTGGGTCCCTAGTCCGACGACCGCAGGCTCAATCCGCCTCCCGACAGTCAGCACCGTTGTTGCCCTCGAATCAACCCGATCGGCTTCGCAAGATTCGGCATGATCATGCCAACCCTTAAACACGCCCGCGCAAGTCGCGCCGCGCTATACGTACTCCTAGTTCTCTCGACGGCACTCGTCATCTTCGCGGGCTCCGCTTGTATCTCTGAAGATGATCTGACGATTGACCAACGGGCCCATCAACTTTCACAGCAGTTGATGTGTCCCGTTTGCGACGGTCAGACCCTCGATCAGTCTCAGGCTCAGATCTCTGAAGACATGAAGGCCGTTGTCCGAGAAAAGCTCGAAACAGGTGAAACTAACCAAGAGATACGCACATACTTCGTCGAACGTTATGGCGAACTCGTCCTCGCGGCTCCAACAACGTCAGGATTCAGTCTTGTCGCATGGGCAATGCCTCTACTGATATTCCTCGCTGGAGTGTTGGTCGTCATCAATGCCATGCGAAGAATGCGATCCAAACCCGCTACACTCGCAGCCAATGTTTCACCGTCTTCCGATGACGTTCCTGAGCCTGAGTCGGACGAAGATGACCTCACTGAATACTTGAAAAGAGTCGACGCTGAAATCGCGTCATATGCCCACAGTTCAACTGATAACGCGAACACGTCCCGAAACTGATGACAATTCAGCAAAACCGCACGACGATCGGGCACCCTCTCTCTTCCGAGGGAGATGACCTATGCGCTCAGGGGAGCGCGAAAAGGTGCGGGGGATCCGGGGATGGGGGACGGACACGCGTATCCTGTGCTTCCAGTCTTATGTCTAGTGGTGCCAAACGATCACGGCCTCTCATGAAACGATCAAGTGATGTCTGAACTCGGGTCGATCGCAATAGCCCTCGGCATCTGCGTGTCTGCTTACGCTGCTGTGGGCTCCCTCATCGGCATCAGATCTCACATCCCGGAACTGGTGTTGAGTGCCAGGAGAGGGATCTACCTCGCATTGCTCTGCGCTGTGACAGCGTCTGTCGCCCTTCTCATCGCATTCAACACCAATGATTTCAGCATCAAGTATGTGTTCGAGAACTCGAACATCATCATGGGCCGCGGTTACACCCTTGTCGCGTTCTACGCGGCAAACGAAGGCTCGCTACTTTACATCGCGCTCGCTTTAGCGGTGATGTCGACACTCAGCATCCGCTTCGCACCTCGCAGCTTTGCGGCCGCCATTCCTTACACAACCGCAATCCTTGCCGTTGTGCTCGGATTCTTCTTCGCCACGATGCTATTGCTGGCCAACCCGTTTGCGCTACTGGAAACCACGCCTTTAGACGGCCGAGGAATCAACCCCCTGCTTCTCCATCCCGGAATGTATAGCCACCCGCCATTCATAATGTCGGGCCTGATCGGCATCACAATCCCGTTTGCATTCGCTGCAGGAGCACTTATATCTGGCAGATACGGAGACGACTGGGTCGACATTGCCCGGGTTTTCGCCATCATCATGTGGGGCATCCTAGGAGTGGGAATGCTGATTGGCGCATGGTGGGCCTACACGATCCTCGGTTGGGGCGGTTACTGGGGCTGGGACCCCATCGAAAACGTCGCTCTTATGCCGTGGTTGGCGCTCACGGCATTCATCCATTCGATCATGGTGCAGAAACGCCGCGGCATGTTTCGGATGTGGAACATTGCGCTTATAGACATCGCCTTCGTGCTGTCCCAACTCGGCATATTCATCAACCGAGGCGGAACCGTCGTATCGGTCCACTCCTTCGCAGAATCGTCGCTCGGATACGTCTTCTTGGCATCCATGATCCTCAGTCTTCTGTTCGCGTTTGCCATCTTTCTTTGGCGATACCCGCAGCTGCGCAGTGAACGTGCCATTGAATCGTTCATGTCGAGAGAGGCGTCGTTCCTCGTGAATAACTTTCTGCTGCTCGTCGTAACCGCCGTCGTGCTGTGGGGAGTCGTCTTCCCTCTCTTCTCCTCCCTTGCCCGCGACGTCGATGTAAGCGTCTCAGCGCCCTACTTCAACCGAGTCAACGGTCCGGTTCTGCTCGCGTTAATAGTGATCATGGGGATCGGACCGCTCCTCCCTTGGCGACGCACCACGACGCGTTCCTTGAAGAGATGGCTGCTGGCACCTGTCGCCGCCGCGGTCTCTGTGGCGATAGGCTTGGTCGCAGCCGGGATAACCGAATTCTGGGCCATCACCGCATTCGCCGCTGTCGCATTCGCGGGATCCGCCGTCCTCGAAGAGTGGTGGTTCGGAGCACGAGCGCGGATGGCCAACTTGAGCGAAAGTCTTCCGATCGCGTGGTGGCGTCTCGTCAACGGCAACCGACCTCGTCACGGAGGTTACATCGTCCACCTCGCAATCCTCTCCCTCGCGATAGGGGTGATCGGCACGCAGTTCTTCGACCAGCGATTCGATGCCGCAATGCATCCGGGCGAAAGTCTGGTGGTCGATAACTACAGGCTCGAGTTACGCGAGAAATTCGCCCACGATAGGCCAGATCGTTTCGCTCAATGGGCAGCCATTGACGTATACAAAATTGATCCCGACCAATACTTACTTGAAAGAGAGCAGGCTGCATCCGAGGGGCGCTCAGGATTCACAGTCTTGACTCAGGCACGACCGGGCGATCGATTGGTGGGCTACATCGAGCCTCGACACGAATTCTTCCGTAGCCATTCACAAGTGTCGGTCCGGGCCGGCATCAGAACGACACCCCTGGAAGACCTCTACGTTACGCCCCGCGATTTTCTCAAAGACGGAAGAGTCTCTTTCGCTGTCAGCATCAATCCGTTGGCGCTTTGGCTCTGGATAGCCGGTCCGATCTTTGTGCTGGGCACGATGGTCGCGCTGTGGCCACATCCGGCCTTAGAAACAAACCCTGCCCGGCGTAGAAGCTCAGCAGCAACGTTGGCGACCGAAGCCACCGCGGCGGATACCCAAGGGTAGTTAGACGACTTGGCAGCGTTACTCGGAATAGTTCTGGCTCTGATCATCGTCGCAGTCATCGTCACACCATTTCTTCGAGGCGGGAACCGTGCCAATTCTCCTCAACCGAATGCGATTCGACCTCAATCTGATGACGTAGACCTCAACCGCATCTACGGAGAAATTCGCACGATAAGATCCGAATTCGACGCTGGCAACTTGACCAACGCGGAATTCAATGAACAACTTGGCGAACTACGAGTGATGGCCGCCCGCGCCTTAAGGGATCAAGACCAGAGGCGTGTACGTGACATCGAGGCCGAGTTGATGATCGAACGAGAAGTGCGGAGAGCGCGGAGTAATTCGCAAACCGATCAAGATGATCTTGAATAATCTCATTTCGGCCTCGCGTACGGTGCTAGGCGCAATTGCAATAACCGCGGTTTGCATCGCTTACCTCGTCGCGGATGGCCACTCCTCATTCGCTCAATCCGACGATGACCAAGTGACCATCTCAGGCCGCGTCGTTAACGCCACTGAAAGAACGGAAGCACCTCAGGACTTGGGCATCTTTGTCCTGCTCATCGATCAGGAAGCTGAGACCATAGTTGGCAGAGTAGAGACTGTTGCGGAAGCCGACGGAACGTTCAATATCGAGGTCCCAAGGACTTCGATCAGCCAGTTCTATCGAATCGTGGCGGACGACGGCATATTCACCCCATACGTCGACTTCCTGCACGACGAATTGCCCGATGAGGTCGTGCTCACCGTCTATGAAAGAACGACATCCCTGGATGACATCGCCTTCGGCAAATACGCCATGGTCATTCCCGTCGTAGACGCCGAGGGAGGTAAGGTCGGTGTTCTTGCTTCGGTGACTCTTATCAATTCCGGCGATCACGTCTACGTCGCCGATCTCGAAGATCCGAATCTCACCGGCTTCAATCTCTTGCGCTTCAATCTGCCCGAAGGTTACGATTCGCTATCGGTCGAATCTGATCTCCCCAGCGGCAACGTGATGGAGATCGGAACTGGCTTCGCCCTCTCCAATCCAGTACCCCCAGGCGAGTACAACATACTGATGAGCTACGGCGCACCCTTTGAAAACGGCGAATTCACCTATCCCTTACGGTTGGCGTTCGGCGCTTCGTCAGTCTCGATCCTGGTCCCGGAGGGCAACAGTCGACTAACTGGAAACGGGTTGTCAGAAATCGAAGTCGTCGAGATCAACGAAAAGACCTACACATCTTACATAGGGTCGAACTTCGCACGTGGATCGCAGCTGGACGTCTCGATAACCGGACTGCCAACACCCTCAGTTGTGCAACAGACAGTCGATTTTTTCGGGAGTTCTTACTTCAGAGTTGCTCTTATCGCGTCGGTAGCCCTAATCCTCGTCGCAACAGCAGCTTTCGTATGGATCGGCGCCTCGCGAAATAGAAGCATCAAAGAGCAAAATGTAGCCGGTCCATCGTATGCAAACGATGCCAGATCGGAGCTGGTACGCGCTATCGCTGAGTTAGACGAGTTACACGAGCAAGGCGACATCGACGACAACACGTACCACTCCCGGCGACGAGAACTGATGCAGCAAGCGATCACGGCTCGAGACGAAGAAACATCGTCGGTTTGACCTCGGAACGCAAGATCGTCCTCATCGGTGTGGGCATTCCGCTTCTGCTCGTGATCGGACTGCTAGTATGGGGCGCTTTGCGCACTGGGGAAGCCGGGGGAAGACCCGGAGTAAACAATGTCTTGGGCGAGGTCGCGGTATCGACTGACCCATACAACGACTTTCAGGTCGAATCCCTCGATGGTCAAACGTTGCGTTTGAGCGACCTGCGAGGAAACATAGTGGTGGTCGATTTCTGGTCTTCGTGGTGCGCGCCTTGCCGGGCCGAGGCACGGGTGCTGGAAGAAGCAGCCAACAAGTGGTCAGACAATGGCGTTCGTTTCATCGGCATCTCGATATGGGACGATCCCACAGCCGTCTCGGAATTTATCGACGAATTCGATGTCAACTATCCCATCGCCATCGATGCGGACGGCTCGATAGCGGTCGACTTCGGCGTGAAAGGCATACCTGAAAAATTCTTCGTCGACCCCGAAGGAAAAATAGTCCGCAAAATTACCGGACCTAACACCAGCCGATCCCTCGACGACGTCCTGGCACGGATGAGCGAAGAGGCTTCTGGCATCACTGCCAATTAAAATCAAAAGGTTGATCACTTTCTGAAACACGCTGTTGCCCTACCGATGGCAACCTGCAACGGGAGAAATATGGAACACAAAGGATTCGCGCTCTGGTTCACCGGACTCTCAGGCGCCGGCAAGACTACCGTCGGCAACTTGATCGAGGAGCGATTGAAGAACGCAGGGGCGAAAGTTGAGATCCTCGACGGCGACGTCATCAGGACAAACTTGAGCCAAGGCCTGGGATTCTCGAAAGAGGATCGCGACACCAACATTCGACGAATCGGTTTCGTGGGCGAACTGTTGGCCCGCAACGGCGTGATCTGTATCGTCGCCGCCATTTCGCCTTACAAAGCCATACGCGACGAGATTCGCGAACGCATAGAAAACTTCGTAGAGGTCTACGCTTCGTGTGATCTCGATGAGTTGATAAATCGCGATACAAAAGGCCTCTACAAGATGGCCATCGAAGGCAAGATCGAAAACTTCACCGGAATCTCCGATCCTTACGAGCCTCCCGACAATCCAGAAATCCTTTTCGAATCCGACTCTGAAACACCTGAGGAAAGCACCGAAAGGGTTTGGAATCGATTGGTCGAGTTAGATCTGATCAAGCCTTAATCCGCGGCTCGCCTGAGCCGCGAAACACACTTCCCGAAATGGATCAGGAAGAAAGAACCAAAGCAATCGAACAAGCTCACATCTTGTTTGGAACGCCTAGGTCCCATCTTCGCGTCGAATTTCGCCAGACCGAAGACTCCGTCATCTTGACCCACAAAGGCCAGAAGTTGACCGGCGTCGAACTCGACGACAGTGGCATCAACGCCGCATCCGCAATGGCGGTCGCCTTAGGCATACCCGTTCCCCCGGTCGGCGAATTCGAAGAAACTCTCGCATCCACCGGGCTTCTATATCGCGTCCTCGCGATCTCTGATCTCGACTTCCGAAACCCTACGACCTTCGAACTCGCAAGTCATCTTGTCGACGAAGCGGTAAGCATGCAACGTGGCGGCGGCCAACTCTCAGGCGCATAGCTCTGAGACAGGGGACGACTCGTGAAACTCGATCACTTAAATGCCGGGCATCAATTCGAACCCTATTCATTCGTGATCGACGGAGACTCCGCACAGGCCTTCATCTCGGCCACGGGCGAAAGCGGAGGCGCCACTCCTTTCCAGCACTCGATTCACGCCCTCCAAATCGACGCTGCGATCTTGAGCAAGTTGATCGATGAACTCGGGATCATCGAAGACCGAATCGAGACTATCCATGCTGGCCAACAGATGACGGTTCATCAATACGCCGCGGCTGGCGATGCCATCACTGCGCAGACCACATTGAAAACCAACGCCATCCGTCGGGGCAGCAGATGGGCCAGCTTCGAGACCAGGTATTCGTCAAACGAAGGTAACCTGATCGCTGAATCGTCTTCGACCATCATCTTGATGCAGGAATAGGGAAGCGAGACTGCTGACTCTTGCCTGACACCACAGAAACCGCGCCCCGACCTGGTGACGCTCTCGCTGGGTTCACACGTATGGTCACGCAATCGCGTATCAACGACTACGCCGACGCTTCTGGCGACCACAACCCGATCCATCTAGACGAAACCTTTGCCAGCCAAACAAGGTTCGGGCAACGCATCGCACACGGCATGCTTAGCCTAGCCTTCGTTTGGGAGATGCTCGCCACGCAGTTTCCTCACGCTTGGCATCAGGGATGCACTGTCAAGATTCGCTTCACGTCTCCGGTGCTGCCCGGTGAAACGGTGCACGTAGGAGGATCGGTAACCGACATCAAAGAGACCGGCGGAGTTCGAACGCTGGAGTGCAAAGTTTACGTGGAGCGACCTGACGGCGATACTGCCCTCGCAGGGACCGCCACAGTACCCCTCCAAAGCTGATTGTTGACGAATTTGAATGACCGGCGAATATACTTATCTCGGAATCGTAGGCGGAACCTGGAAGCGGTTCTGGCTTCGACCGCGCAGCATCAACCATGACCCAAGACATCACAGTTATCGCGCTCGACGCTATGGGAGGCGACCACGGTCCATCCGTAACGGTGCCGGCTGCATTGCAAGCAGTTTCGAAGCCGGGGATTGCGGTAGCTCTCGTAGGTGATGCAGAACTCTTATCAGCCGTTCTCGCCGAGCACGGCGCCTCCTCGCATCCTTTGGTTCAGGTCATACCATCAGATGGCGTGGTGATGGAGACCGACAACCCGGCACTCGTTTACAGATCAAAGCCTCGTGCATCAATCTTCGTTTCAGCGGGCTTAGTCAAGATGCAAAAAGCCCACGCCTTCGTCAGTATGGGCTCGACAGGTGCCTCCATCGCAGCAGCGACCGTCACATTCGGCACCATGGAAGGCATCGCCCGAGGCACTCTTGGCGGTCCGATTATCGGTTACGCACCAAACACACTGATCATCGATCTCGGGGCGAACATCGATATCCGACCACGTCAACTCGCCGACTTTGGCGCCCTAGGCAGCGTGATGGCACGCGTAATCTACGACCTACAAAACCCGCGCATCGCCTTGCTAAACGTCGGTTCGGAAGAAACGAAAGGCAACTCTCTGGTTAAGGAAACAGCAGAACTCCTCCGTATTTCCGATTTGAATTACGTAGGAATGGTGGAAGCCAACGATCTCCCGCTCGGTAAGGCCGAAGTAGTCTTGTGTGACGGTTTTGTCGGCAATATCGTGCTCAAGCTCATAGAAGGCCTCGGCAGAACCATCGCGGACCATGTCCGGAACAGCTCTGACAACCACACGCTCGCTGACGAAATCCACAACCACACGAACCCGTTGGCCGCTTTCGGGGGCGGCCCGCTTTTGGGCGTGAATGGCATTGCGGTTGTTGGCCATGGATCAGCGACCCAAAACGGCATCGCCACCGCGATCGAGACGGCTCGCGACATGAGCCAACGCGACTTCGTCGGCGAACAGCAGGCGGAGTTGCGCAAATTGCACAGTCTCTCCGCCGCGACCAGCGACGCCTGAATTTTCGTCCAGACTTGAGCTTCGAAAACAAACCACGTAGCGCGCTAGTGACTGGTGCGTCCAGAGGGATAGGTCGTGCCATTGCAGTGCGTCTGGCAGCTTTGGGCCATTCAGTTGCGATCAACTACAACTCCCACGCCGACGGGGCTGAAGAGGTCGTGTCGGAAATCCGAGATGCCGGAGGCATAGCTTTCTCTGCAAAGGGCGATGTTACCGATCGAGAGCAGTGTGAGCACGTATTCGCCAAGGCAACCGAAGAGCACGGCACCGTTGAGATTCTCATCAACAACGCCGGCGTGATCTCCGACAACCTCTTGCTCCGAATGACGGATGACCAGTGGAGCCATCCCATCGACACCAACTTGTACGGAACCTACTACTGCACCAAACTCGCGGTTCCTGACATGATCCGAAACCGATGGGGCAGGATCGTCAACATCTCCTCCGTCGTCGGGATCCGCGGCAACATCGGGCAATCGAACTACTCCGCATCAAAAGCCGCTATACATGGCTTCACCTACTCGATCGCCAAGGAGATAGCGACCAGAAACGTAACCGTTAACGCCGTCGCACCGGGCTATGTGCACACAGCGACTAGCGGCGTGATTTCCGAACGCACACGCGAAAAGGTGCTCGCCGCAATACCCATGGGTAGATTTGGGTTGCCAGACGAAATAGCTCCCACAGCGGTTTTCTTAACCACCGAAGAGGCCCGCTACATCACCGGCGAAGTGATCAGAGTCGACGGTGGAATGGCAATCTAGTCAGCTTCACCTGCGACCATGACAACCGATAGGTCATTCGAAGGCCGCACAGCCCTTGTCACTGGCGGATCACGCGGCATCGGCAAAGCCATCTGCCTCGAGTTCGCTCGGCGCGGAGCCAACATCGCGTTCAACTACCTCCGCAGTCACACCTCGGCCAACGCCGCCGAAGATGAGATAAAGGCGCTTGGCGTTGAAGTCTTGAGGCATCGCGCCAACCTAGCCGATCCAGCCGCAATCGATTCTCTGGTGAAAACGGTAGGCGAGCGATTCGGCACGATCGATATTCTCGTCAACAACGCTGCATCAGGCGTGATGCGGACGTCTACAGAGTTAGAAGAGAAACACTGGGATTGGACCCACAACATCAACGCCAAAGCGCCTTGGCTGCTCACTGTTAAAGCGGCATCCATCATGCCGGAAGGGGCGAGCGTGATCAACCTGTCGTCCCCCGGATCGGGACGCATTCTCCAGAGCTACTTCGCCGTTGGGGTCTCAAAAGCGGCGCTCGAAGCGGTAACTCGATACATGGCGATCGATCTAGCTCCGAAAGGGATCTCGGTAAATGCTGTCTCCGCCGGTTTCGTTGAGACCGATGCGCTCGACGCATTTCCCGACGAATTAGGGATCAAAGAGATCGCCACCAGACCGACTCCTGCAGGCCGCAACATCACCCCAGCCGATGTCGCCAAAGTCATCGCCATGCTCTGTTCTACGGACGCCGAGATGATTCGAGGGCAGACCATTATCGTCGACGGCGGCGAGATGCTGATGCACAGATGAGTGCGGTGGTGCACACTATCGAATAGCGAATGAATGGTCGGGGAGGCGGGGTTCGAACCCGCGACCTCCTGCTCCCAAAGCAGGCACGCTTCCACTGCGCCACTCCCCGACTCGCTCAATTCCAATTTTACGCCGAACCTGCATCGATAGACGTGTCAATGCCACCGCCATGATCGTTACTTGCGATCTACACCTCCACTCTCGCTACTCGCTGGCCACGAGCCCAAGCCTCAATCTCGAAACCCTGTCTGAGGCCGCTCGGCTCAAGGGAATCGACCTTCTTGCGGCAACAGACTTCACGCATCCGGTTTGGCGTGAAGAGATGCGAAGCCAGTTACGCGAAGTCCACGCCGGTTCAGGAATCTACACCGCTTTCGGTTCCAACTTCATTCTGGTCACCGAAGTCTCCTGTGTATGGCGACAAGACGAAAAGGGTCGAAGGATTCACGTGTTAATCATGGCGCCTGACTTCGACGCTGTGGATCGCATGTCCGCCAAATTCGCCAAGCTTCAACGGCTCGAATCGGATGGGAGACCGATCTTCAAGATCTCGCCACGAAACGTGCTCGAAATCGCCCGAGACGCCGATCCCAGATGCGAACTGATACCCGCCCACGTATTCACGCCTTGGTATGGAGTCTTCGGTGCAAAATCGGGGTTCGACTCCTTGGAAGAGTGCTTCGGTGATCTCGCAGACGAAATCTTCGCAGTTGAAACGGGCCTCTCCAGCGATCCCGCAATGCACTGGACAGTTCCCGATTCGGCGAAACGTTCGATCGTCTCGTGCTCAGACGCCCACTCCGCGCGAACCATCGGGCGAGAGTTGACGAATTTAGAAATCGACGAACTCTCGTATGACGCCATCATTCAGGCTCTTCGACATAGACGAGTGGCATCGACCTACGAATTCCACCCCGAACACGGTAAGTACCATCTGGATGGCCATAGAAAGTGCGACATCCGCTTCTCTCCTCGCGAGTCTTCGTCCCATGGCGATCTCTGCCCAAAGTGCGGACGTCCTCTGACGCTGGGCGTTCTCAACAGGGCCATCAAACTGTCGAGTACGGAAACTCGCTCACCGCTTAAGAGTTCCGACGGGGAATTCGTCGATCCGTTGGGAAAACATCCGCCATTCAGACACCTCATCCCGCTGCAGGAACTAATCGCCCACGCATTGGGCTTTGGACCCAACACGAAGACGGTAGCCCGAGCGCATTTGCAACTGACTGCCTACTGCGGCAACGAGATCGATGCCTTGCTCTCTTCAACACTCGAAGACATCCGTACCGCGACCAACTCCGACGAGATCGCGATGGCGATCCTAGCCGCTCGAAAGGGCGATGTCACGGTGGATCCCGGCTATGATGGCGTCTACGGGAACGCAACACCGAATTCGCCGGTTGCGTCCAAGACTCGAGTCTGAGGCAAACAGACAACCATGCGCATCAACTCCGTTCAAGCCGTCTATCCCAACTACCGCAACATCCCAGCGTCATGGCGCACAGATCTGTGGCAAATCGTCGTTAAGGTCGAGACCGATGCAGGGGTGGTTGGTTACGGGTGTGGCGGAGGCGGAAAAGCGTCGTTGCCAATCGTCAATACGCACTTCAACGAACTGATGGCAGGCGAGAGATTGGACGAACCATCAGACGTTATGCGCATATGGGATCGTCTCTATTTCGAGTCGATTCCTTACGGCAGGAAGGGTATCGCGATGATGGCCCTGAGCGGCCTGGACCTGGCACTCTGGGACGCGCTGGCCAAGGCGAACAAAGTTTCAGTTGCAGAGGTGATCGGCGGTGTGAAGAAGCAGCAAATGAACGTCTACGCCACCGGCGGCGACTCGGAGTGGTACGCAGAACTTGGCGTCTCGGGTCAAAAGATGACCCATCGCTGGACCGGCGACCCCGCCGACTACGACTCCGCGGTCAATAGTGCGAGATCCGCGAGGTCGATCATGGGTCAGGACGCGCTCATCATGTTCGATGTTTACATGTCGTGGGGCACTGAAGTCACCATGGAAATGGCGCAGCGGCTACGTGAATACGACATCTACTGGTTCGAAGACGTCTTGACACCTGACGACGTGGAAGAATTGGGCTCCTTGAGGTCCAGAATCTCGCCGGTAAATCTGGCGGGTGGCGAGCACGAGTTTGGACTAGTGGGATTCAAAGACATTGCCCGCACACACGCCTACGACATCTGGCAGCCAGACATAACCTGGTGCGGCGGCATCACCGCCGGATTGCGAATCTGCGATCTGGCGCGAGAACACGGCGTCGAAGTTATCCCTCACCGAGGTGGCGAACCTTGGGGTTTGCACCTCATCGCGGCGTCTGACGCATGCGCGGATCTGGCGGAAATGGTAATGGGCAACCGCGACGCAGACTCAGAGCAACTCTGGGTCGGAGTGCCAAACATTGAAGAAGGCAATCTCTCGATTAGTGATCAACCAGGGTTCGGAGTATCCCCCAACGAGGCGATGCTCTAACTTCGCTCTTGGTTACTTCTTGAGCGAGTTGACGATCGTCTCGCACGCCTGCATGTAAATCGTGGCATCTACGTTGATCGAGATGTACTGAATCCCCAGATCGATCAACCACTTGCCCATCTCTACGTCTTTGGCGTACGAACCAACAGCCCGACCCTGAGCGCGAGCTTTCGCGGTGGCTTCTCTCAACGCCGTTTCCACGATCGGGTTTCTCACATCTCCCGGGTAACCTAGTGATTGGGAAATGTCGTACGGGCCTAGGAACAGCACATCAATGCCGTCCACGGTCATGATCTCTTCAAGGTTGTCCAGCCCGCGCTTCCCCTCGATGTGAACAACGATCATCGTCTCATCGTTTTGACGGTCTGTATGGTTGTCCCCTTCGTCCTTGAAGTATTTGCCCGCACGAGTAAATATCGACAGACCGCGGGCTCCTAACGGCGCATATTTTGCAGAGTGAATCACCGACTCCGCGTCGACGATGGAGTTGATCTGTGGCACTTGGACGCCCTCGGAGCCAACGTCCAACGCTCGAAGTATCAGGCGTTCATCATTATCTCCGACTCTTATGATCGGAGCCACCCCCACGCCTTGAGCCGCGATTACCAAATCTGTGGCCGACTCTTGCGAAATTGGGCCGTGCTCCGTGTCGATGATGCAGAAATCCATCCCTGAGTAGCCCAATGTGTCCACCAACGGCACAGAAGGGATGATTACAAACGGGCCGACAACAATCTCGCCCGCCTGTAGCTTTTTCTTCAATCCGCCACGGATAGCCATATCAACGAAACCCTTCGCTTTTCAGTTACGCAATAATCACCGGAACCAAACTCTCCGCCGATGTTATACCACCGTGAGTCGACTTCATCAACGTCTGGATGTTGCCCCGATCTGGGAATCCGATCGCCCATCTCCCTCGAGAAACGGCAACGAAGTTTCCGACCCTTGCCCGTGCCTCGTCCGAAATCAACGCGGGATCGCCGAACAGGTCCATCTCGATCGCATCACTTCCTCTCACCAGAACGAACCTGTCTCCATGCAGGTTCATGAATTCATCATGAAATCGCTGCTCCTGGCCTGGCAAAGTATGGAAGAACAAAATCCTGTTCTCACCGGCGGGCAACGTTGACAGCAAAGAGCGCAAAAGGTCGTCTATCTCGGAGATTCTCCACGCCTCCTCCGGGCAGTCCAGATGCCCGTGGTCTGCAGTAACCAACAACCTTCCCTTCCCTTCCAGACACTGTGCCAACTCCACGATGATAGCCACTGCTCGATTCACCGCGTTCCTGGTTATCGGATGAGCAACTCCGTTCGCATGGGCTGCTCTATCCACCTCATGCCAATAGATGTACGTGAACGTCTTCCCTTCCGCGGCAGAAATTGTTCGTTGCACGATATTCACCATTTGACCGGCGATGTTTCCATCTAGCATCACCGCCTCGGCACGCGTCTGGGCGAACATCCGAGTGGCTGTCGAGTTCGCCACATTATCCTCCGCGACGTGCGTATACCTGCGACTAGCTCCGAAGTTCAATATTGGCGCAAGCAGGAGGTCTTGGGGCGTAAAACCAATCTCATTAAGAGGTCTGCTGTCGCTCGTCCGCTTCCAACGCAATGGAGTGATCCGATATCCCAATCGAGGGATATGCACATGCCAACCAAGGTTGCCGTGCTCCGCAGGCCACCTGCCGGTAGCCATACACATGAGATTTGGACCCGTCGATGTTGGGAGCACCGACGTCATCTCCATCGCGACCTGATTCCTCACGAATGAATTCCTCGGTAGTTCATCGACGAAGTTCATGCCGAATCCGTCGAGCATCAACACCACGATGTGATCAGGATCGCCCACCGTTTCAAGAATCGTGCCGACCGCGCGCTCTGTCGCATCGTCATATGCGCCCGGTTCCGATGCCCCGCAAATCCTGCCCAACGCCGCTCCCATCGCCGCATTGTTGGGCTCATCCCTCTTCGCCAATACTCCCGTCAATCCATCGTCCAATGACGAAATCAGGTCGGATCTGCTATTGATCAAATCGAAACTTCCTATCTAACATGGACAAGAATCCGTGGGCCGGACCACCAGAGATTGGCTGAGCGGCACCAACTATCACACCTTCGCATCGTACCCTGAAGTAATGCCTAACGCCAACTCAACAGCGAAGGTCATGTTCCTAGGCACCGGCACCTCAGAAGGCGTGCCTCGGGTCACGTGCCTGACTGCCAATCCGCCAACCTGCTCGATCTGCATCGACGCGATGAGGCCTGGCTCAAAGAACCGGCGAAGAAACACATCGTTGGTCGTGCAACGCGAGCAGACCGAAGGGCCGCCCACCAACATCATCGTCGACGTAGGAAAGTTTTTCTACCAGGCCGCCATCGAGTGGTTCCCCGTTCACGCCGTCCGCAGCGTCGACGCCGTCCTCTTGACCCATGCCCACGCCGACTCTGCAGGCGGTTTAGATGATCTGAGGGACTGGACCAACGTGATGCGCTTCTCGAGAGGCGACGAACACTCCGCGCTGCACCGAAATCGGGCGAACGCCAACATTCCGATCCATCTTCGCCAAGAAGATTTGGATGTTATCTCCAAGACCGCCTACTATCTCGTCGATAGAACCCAGATGACCAGCGGGGGCACTGTGGCGTTCCTTGATTTCCTGACCATCACCGACGATCCCATCGAAATCTTAGGCACCAAGATCACACCCTTGCCAGTGCCCCACGGTCCCGATTACACCTGCAACGGATATCGAATCGGCGACTTTGCATACATCTCTGACGCCTCTGAAATTCCCGAATCGGTCATCGGCAAGTTATCCGGCGTGGATACGCTCGTTCTCGATGCCTTGAGAACTCAACGCACGCACGGATCTCACCTCACGATGGAACAAGCGGTCGAGTTCGCCAAGATCATTAGGCCTCGCCGCACACTGTTGACCGATGCTGCACATGGCATAGACCACTACGCCATGAACGCCCAATTGCGTCGACCAGACGTGAACGACGGCCTAGACATCCAATACGCCTACGACGGCATGGCGATAGAGATTCAAACAGAGTAGGAACCCGTTGTTTCCGCTAACGAGCGCCGTCCACGGTGCGACAGGCATCTCCTCCCCACGAGAGGCCTTTGCAAAAGTCTCGTCATCCTCGCCGCGTAGCGGGGTGCTGCGACGAGGCCGCGTGATTTGCGGCCTACTCGGAGCCTGTCGAAGGATCTGGGGCGGGGCGGCACACGTCAGGCGTAAGACTGCGATCTGAAACGGAGACCGGCCATTCCCTCTTGGCCGCCTCGATTGCCGTTTGCGCCGCAAAGACGATGTTTTTGCAAAGGCGCCCGTCCCCTCATTACAGGGAATCACGAGGAACGGCGGATCGAGGGAGGATTCCGGGCTTGATGATCGACCACGGAATAAACCTTATGAGGCTTTTTCCGTGGTCGAGACTGTGTTAAAGACGCCGATGGCCCTCTCAAGCTCCATGGCGGCGACTCCGTTGCGAGAGGTCACCATCATGTGTATCGCCTGGAACCAGACCGTAAGGGGCGTGGACGATTTGTGGAAGATGGTGCCCGAGGCGGTGTAGACGAACGTTCCGCACCTTGCGCAGGCATGCGCCTTCCATCCCGACATGCGGTAGTGCCTGGTGATCCGCTCGCACCTGCGGCAACGGATGCCGTCAGGCCAGCGGGAGAGACGGATGTAGTCGAGGCAGGCGTCATCGTCAGGGAGGAAATCATCTAGATCCTGAGTGGTGAAGTGCCTCATGTTTACAGAGCCCACCACAACAGATGATACGGAGTCTCAACTTTTGAGTCCACTGAACAGGAATTTGGTGGTAGGCTCGGTTGCGGTTAGGAGGATACACACCATGCAAGTCGATAAGGATCCTACTGTGTTGATCTATCAAAGATTCAGCCGAGTGTTTGTTACATTGATCGCAACCGCAACAATTCTGATATTGTCCGAGATCGTAACCGCAATACTGATCCCGGACAATCGAGGGATTTATCTGCGATTGAACGAGGTAGCGGCAACATTCAGAATTGTCGTTGGCGTCGCTGGAGGAGTAGCAATCGGCGAGCTAATCTGGGGGCTATGCGACGAGCGCGAGCGATTACGCGAACAATCGATCCAAGAGCAAAACACCTCCAACCACGGTGATGCTGATTGCAACCATCACGAAAAACGCTAACCAATCATTGGAGGCTGACTCTTCTTTAAGCGTGCCCGATTCACTTCGGAATGACTTGTGTGCGGTATACGTTGCACTGGCAGAGGCACCACCATCATCGATCATATTGTCCCGCCTTCCTTGCAATCACTGCACAGTTCCCTTTGCAAAAGTCTCGTCATCCTGAGCCTGTCGAAGGATCTGGGGTGGTGAAAGCTGCCGAATTCTCGGATCCGAACTGAAATCACGACCTGTTAATCGCTCTTCTGGATCCCCGCATTCGCGGGGATGACGATCATAGAGGGCCGTCCGCCGTGCGACAGGTAACCCCTCTCCCCTCCGAGAGACCTTTGCAAAACCCAAAACCCGCTCAACGAGCGGGTACCCTCTCCCCCTCGGGGAGAGGATTCAGTTGAGGGGGATCGACAGACCGATCAGATCCCTAACCGGACAAACCCCCGTCTGAGAAGGGTCGTCGAATCGGTTGCACTGTCTTTCCTCTGGGTTCCCGCGTTCGCGGGAATGACGGCACGCTTTGCAAAGGTCTCACGGAGTGGATAGAACCTTTGAACGTGAGCGCGAAAAATTGAGGGGGATCAAAAAAGGATCCGATTCCGACCCGGTTCGGGTTGCTGAACGAACCTGGTTACACCGACGCTCTTCTGGATCACGGCGTTCGCGGGGATGACGATCGTAGGGGCCGTCCCCAGTGCGACGGGTACCCCCTCTCTCCTCCGAGGGAGAGGACCGTTGCGCTTAAGCGCAAAGAGGTGAGGGGGATCAACAAAGAAGCCGAATCCGACCTGGTTGGAGTTACTGAGCGAAACTGGTTACACTGTCGCTCTTCTGGATCCCCGCGTTCGCGGGGATGACGATCATAGAGGGCCGACCCAGTGCGGCAGTTAACCCCTCTCCCTCGGAGGGGAGAGGGGATGTGCCAGTATGAGCAATCGTCCAGGCGCGATACCCATCCCCCGGAACGGTGCTAACGCTGCTTCTCAGCTCTGTACTGCGCGACTACAGCATCGTCTGGCGGGTAGTACTTACCAGGCGTCAGATTCTCCTGATCCAAACGTGCGCGGATCCACTCTTCCAAGTCGTCGTACTCGATCGCCTTCTGAGCGATGTCCGGAGCCACCACTCTAGGAATACAGACAACACCGTCGTCATCAGCCACGATGTAGTCGCCAGGCTTCACTAACACTCCATCGCAATTGATCGCATCGTTCGTCGAATAAGGAGTGCCTACACGCGTGCCTAGGCTCGACGTCTTGTCGTATCCGTAGAGCGCAATCCCGTAGTCCTTCACTGTGTGCATATCGCGGATCCCACCGTCGCACACCAGTCCGTCGATGCCCCGCTGCTTCAAGCGCAGAAATTTGATATCTCCGCCGATCGACATCCACTTCGAGCGCATCGACTCCATCACGACCACATCGCCTGGGCCAGCCAGCTCGAACGCCGCGTACTCCGGCGACTCTTCGCCCCCTGGTTTCTCCGCCATCAAGTCGGGCCGGGCTGGCAGGAACCTCACAGTGATTGCCCTCGCCACCAACCTCACACCAGGCGTCATTGTCCGGATATTAGCCATGTAAACGTAGCGAGGATCATGCCCGTTTCGAGCCAAGATATCGACCACAGCAGTGCTGTTGACGAGTTTCAGCGCCTCGATCGTCGATTTATCGAGCGCATGTTCTGGCGTAGGTTGCAATATGGCCATTACTGGGGAATTCTCCTTAAATCGAGCGAAGCTGCCACTGAATCAGAATTCTATTTGAGCAGTCTCTCGAGCTCGCCACGAATATCTCAGCGACCCCATGTTGCTGCGAAACGCTGTATGACTAGGGCGATGTGCCTCGCTCCCAATTCGAAGTCCTCGGTCGTGATGTTCTCATTGGGCGCGTGAATCCGATGCGTCGGATGGTCGATTCCACCAGTCGTTATCGGTATCCCCAGCGAGCCGAAGTCGTACATAGGACCCGACCCTGCCATGTTTGGATATATCACCGCTTTGGCGCCGTATATTTCTTCCGCGGCGTCGATAGCGAGTCTCGCCCACTCGGAGCTCAGATCGGTCCGATAAGGGTGCACTCCGCTAATCAGATCAAGCTGCACATCTCCGAAGCCGTGCCGGTCGAGATGCCGTCGAATCTTGGCCAATATGTCATCCGGATTCATGTCGGGTACCAATCTGAAGTCCATCTTTGCCGATGCCTTGGCAGGCAAAACCGTCTTCATCCCGGCGCCTTGATATCCGGAATCGAGCCCCGCTATATTTGCGGTAGGCATCAAGAGATGCTTCCGCCGCAAATCCTCCGCACCTGAACCGCCAAGCAACACCGACGTGCCAAACGTCTCCTTCCACAACTCCGAATCATCCGGCAACGCCGCGATCGCCGACTCTTCGGCGTCGGTCACGTCTCTCACATCGTCGTAGAAGCCCTCGATCAGAATTCGATCATCTGAAGGGTCTTTGATGCTGTTCAAGGCTTGCACCAACATCCACGCCGCTGAGGGGAGCACCGTCGCATATGAGGAGTGAGCATCAACCCCGAGCCGCTCAACTGACAACTCCACCGCCAGAACGCCTTTTAGACCTAGATAGATGAGCGGCCGATTCTGCGCATTCCGTCCGCCGCCCTCCCAGATGCATGCATCCGCCAAAAACTGAGATCCACGCTCCTCAAGCAGTCCCGGAAGGTTTTTCGAGCCCGACTCTTCCTCACCCTCGGCAAAGAACTTCACATTGCACGGGAAACCTCCCCACTCATGGCGAAAAGCATTCAGAACCGCGAGTCGGGCGGCGATGTTCCCCTTGTCATCCGACATGCCCCTTCCGTACAGCCGATCCCCTACACGAGTCGGTTTGAAGGGATCGGTGTCCCACAACTCGATCGGATCGGTAGGCTGCACATCGTAGTGCGTGTAGAGAAGCAACGTGGGCGGCTCGTATCCCTCATCCGAAATGCCACTGACCTCACACGCCTCTCGAAAAGCGTCGCGACTCGCGGCAGCGTAGCCGTAGACCGATGGCAGACCGTCATTAGGAGTCGGCACTATCTCGGTCGAGAATCCCGAGCGCTCCAAAACGTCGGCTACTAACCCGGGCGCCCTGTCGAACCCGAATCGCTGTGCCGAAACGCTCGGTTGCCGGACCAGCTCGAAGAGCGTATCCAACGAGGAATCCAGGTTGTCACTTATGTGCTGAAAAATCTCATCCATCTCGGTACTCCCAAATCGGTTCAGATCACTGCTTGGCTGCGCCGGGCATCCCAGGTTCCAGCGGAACCGAATCTGGTGGCACGCCACCGGCAAGGAAGCCGCCGTCTACAGTTATCGTCTGACCGTTCACGTAGTCGCCAAGGTCCGAGGCCAAGAACAAGCAAGCGTTAGCAATATCGCGCGGCACTCCGCCCCGACGATTGGGGATGTAGTCTCTCGCATAGTCGACATACCCCTCCAGCTTCCCTCGATTTTGCTCCTCCTCTGGCGGCAACACGCGACTATCGATGTAACCCGGAGCAACACAGTTCGACGTGATGCCGGTTCCCGCAAGATCGACCGCCATGCTCAGAGCCATGCGGTTGAGACCGGCCTTAACGATGCCGTACACCGTGTCCTGCGGCCATGCACGGTAACTGTGAACACTGCTGATAGAGATCACTCGACCTCCATCTCCCTGTTCAATCATCTCCTTTACGGCGCGCTGCGAGCAGAAGAGATAACCCTTCAACGCGTGACCCACCAGGAAATCCCAGAATTCCTCCGTGATGTTCACAAAGTGCGGGTCGGCAGAGGCCACCGCGTTGTTCACCAAAATGTCGATCCGACCGTGTTTCTCCAGAAACTCATCGAACATCCGGTCACGCTCGCCCGAATTCCCTATATCGGCTTGATGCCAACTCACTTCCCTTCCCAATGCCTCAATCTCAGACGTAATCTTGTCTGCCTGATCATCACGCTCGATGTCGTTTATCCCTATATCGGCGCCGTTCTCCGCGAATACGGTCGCGATCCCAGCGCCGATACCACGACGAGATCCAGTGATCAGTGCCTTCTTGCCTTCTAAAAGATTCGAACTGGGCATTTCGTTAACTCCTTATTTGTCACGCGGAACCGGCAATCTCCGTTGCTGCCAGATCCATCGCTATCTTTTTCGCTCTATTGAGGTCGGGAAGCCAATACTCGCCTTTTGAAGGATCGTCCATCGCCACGCGTGAGAAAACGATACAAGCCTCCGCCACTTCAATGCCGGTGGCCCGCTCGACAGCGGACGCGTATGCTCCCAGCTGGGGTTCGTAACCAACCGCCATCTCGTCAACGGCTCGATCGAAAATTGCGTCGGTCTTGAAGTCCACGATACCGAAACGACCACCTTCCAGCGCGTACATCAGGTCTATCCTGCCATCCAACATACCTGAACCATCGCTTCCCCATGAGAACGGAGCGACTACCGGGACTTCCACCCAAAATCTGTCGGGAGGCATCTTCATAACTCGCTTCATCAATGGCGTCTGCAATGTCGCCTGCACGAGATCGCAGACCTCCTCTTCAAACTCGACCACACCGTGACGCTTCGCCTCTCTCATCGTAACGCTTTGCCACTCTTCGTTAATACTCTCCAACAACACCTGCATTGCGCCATGCACCGCGCGACCAATCGCGGTCGCGGCTCGTCTTCTACCGCCCGACGGTTCGCCATCCCATGCGGGCTCGGTTGCGGCTTTTTCTCCCCCTAGATCGAATCCAGTCACTTGAGCTCCACCCTTCAATCGGCTAGGTATCACCCAATTTGACCTCGCAGCTTCCGAGATCGCCCTGTGGAGTTCATCCAACAAAATACTTCGGTCTGTGATCGAAGGCGGCTCAACTTTCGCTTCGACCTCTGCTGCTTCGAAGTCAAATCCATCCCAAGCCGCCGGGACCGGAGACCAAATGTCAGGTTCACTCTCCGCATACCTCTCGATCTGCGCCGCCACGGATTTATCCTCCCCCCTCTTTCGGTTGCGGCTCACTATCAAGACGTCACGTGCCCGCGTCGCCGCGACGTAGTGAATCCTGACGTTTTCGAGCTCGTCAGAAAGTACGTCCGCCTCCCTTAGTTCTTCCCAATCGCCGGCTTTGAAATAGCCTTCGTTGCTTGTCCCAATCCGAACACCGAACGACGATTGCCCATCACCCGAATAGACGGGGCTCGAACGGACTTGCAAGATCCCGCCCAACTCAGGAAGGATCACCACGGGAAATTCAAGACCCTTCGCGTTGTGGACGGTCATCAAGCGCACTTTATCCGAGCCACCCTCTCTGATTGGGTCCTCCCGAAATGTCTCATCTGAGTCTCGATATCGTTTGAACCGCTTGATGCACTCTCTGAGAGACAATGCACCGCCAGCCGCGAAACCTCGTGCTAGTTCGACCGCCAAATCGAGCCTGGCCAACGGTTTTCCGGGATCTGCCTGCATCAACAGAATCTCCCTTATTTGACGTTTCCGGATCAGCGACTCAATCAACACCGCAGGAGTCAACTCGTCCCTCGCTTCGTGGAAATCGCGAAGCACATCCAATGCCTCCCTCACAGGGTCGGGTCCAACGCCTTGAGGGCGCTGCGCAATGCAGCTGAACTTACCGCCGCAGCTCGCCCACCTCTGGAGGTCCACGTCGCTGCAGGCGAAGTACATCGATCTCAGCGCACCTACCGTTGCCGGCTGATGAGAGGGGTCGTCGATCGCAGTGATGCAGTTCAACAGATCGTTGAATACCTGTGAGTGAAAGGTGTCCGCTTCGTTGTCCAGCTCAAAGAGCACGCCAGCCGACTGCAACGCGCTGCTGTAGTGCTCCCAACCCGTACGTCGCCGTGTAATGATGGCGATGTCACCAGGTTCCGAACGCCTCCAGACACCATCACGGCCTCGAACCTCAACGGCACCACCACAAATCGCACGGACGATCGCCGCAACGTCTTCGGCGTCTGCCCCACGGAGGTCGGCGGCGTCCGCCACATCCAATTCGCCGCCAAAGTGATAAACACCAGCTGATGCTGAATTGCCAACTGCAGATGCGTCGCTCTCTAGGTCTAGCCATGGCACCTGGCTGACACCGTCGCTGCCTGTCTTAGCGTCAGAATCGGTCCGCATCCACTGGCCGAATACGCAATTGACCCACTCGATGATCTTGGGCGAAGATCGATGATTCTCCCGCAGCGTGGCAAACACGCCGTTGTCAGCGTCAGACTCTACGTACTCTCGTGCTGCGAAGCTATTGGCGACATCGGCACCGCGGAAGCCGTATATCGACTGTTTCGGATCTCCTACGGAAAAATAGGCGCCTTTCGCCGGTCGAGACGCTCCGATCGGCACCGTCAACAGCTCGATGAATCTCGATTGAAGCGGACTCGTATCCTGAAACTCGTCAACCATAACGTGTCTGTAACGAGATTGAACGATCCTCCTAACGCGGTCATCGCGTTCCAACAATTCGATTACACAGACGAGAGAATCGTTGAATGTCAACGTTCCGGCATTCCTCCGCTCCGAAATCCGCTCTCCAACGAACTCGGCAGCTATCTTGGCGAACTGCCACGCCACATCCGACCGAGATGACTCCAACGCTTCTTCCGCCACCTTGCGGACATCCTGAACCATCTCGCGGACCTCAGTCAATGCCTCTGGCTCCCATTTGCTTTGGTTACCAACGATCCTCGCGAAACCGACGAACGGGATAGCGGTCAGCACCACCTCGGCATCTTCATCCGAAACCTTTTCACGCCCTGACACCGTCCGTGACCACCATTCCAACGCCGCGCTCAAGCGGATGAACATTGGGTCTTCTTGGTCTCGGCAATCCACTAGAGATGACGACAATCGCCCGACGTCTCTCGACATCTGTTCAATCGCGCTCACCGGGTCGACTTCGGTCTCTGGCACGTGTATCTCGATTGGAGCCCCATGCCTCTTGTCAAGGATTTCCACCACCTGAGCCAACCTCTCCAGAGGCCGTCGCATCCCCAACCGCATGGATCGTGCCAACGTTGCCACGAACTGATCGTCGTCGTCCAACTTCACACCGATCCATTCGCGCCACCGCTCATCGAACGATTCGCTAACCCCGATTCCCTCCATGATCGTTATGTCAGGAGGCAATTGAGCCTCCACCGGAAACTCTTGGAGGATCGAAATCGCCAAAGCGTCGATCGTCTGAAACGCTGCACTCCCAATGTTGTCGAGCACTTCGGCCAAGTGAATGTCCTCAGGGGACGCGGCGTTTAAACTCTCCAACTCTTGGCGAATTCGCATCCTCAACTCAGACGCAGCCGCACGAGTGAACGTAATGGACACCAGCTTTTCGATGCTGACACCCGAATCGATCAGAGAGACGATCCTGGCAACCAGCGCCGTCGTCTTGCCTGTGCCTGCCCCGGCCTCAAGATAGATATTCGAATCCAACTCAGTCTTAACGACATGAAGCGATTCAGCGTCAATCGACGATTGTTTGGTTCGCGTGCTCACGACTTTTCGGGCTCCGCCATCGCTGAGTAATCCTCAATTCCTGCGTCGCCTCTAATCCGCTGCCAACCCTCGAGTCGGTCGACAGTACAAGAGTCGGTGTACGAACATTGCCGGCAGTTGTGCCAACTCCGGACCTGACTCTGTCTGCTTCCAGGTCGTGCGGGGAAGTAACCATGCTGCACGCCTTTCGAGACCACATCCGCCACCCCTTCGAGAGCTTTAACGGCCAAACCGCCTTCGAGCTTCTCTTTCGGACGTATCGCGGTAGCCCCGCTTCCAAACACGAACCAGAAAAAGGCCTCGACGTTTTCCACGGAAGGCATCATCTGTTTGGCTGCAAGAGAATATAGGGCCAACTGCAACTTGGTTCCGCGAGCCGTTCCATCCGACTCCACATCCGTGAATGAACTCGACGAACCGGTTTTGTAATCGATCACGCTCGCATGCTTGCCATCGCGTGAAACATCGATGCGATCAACCACCCCTCTGAACCTGATGGAATTACCGATAGCGGTATCGAGCTTCACTACCTTTAGACCTTCGAACCCAAACCGCCACTCGGCGAACGTCTGGTCGGGGATCTCCCCCAATATGCCAGCCTCGGCCTCCAGCCATCGCACCAGATCACGATCGATTCTTCTCGTCTCCAACTCGTAAATCTTTGAGTTAGCGAATATCTGATCACGCTTGAATTCGCCGAATACCTTCTCGGCGACCTCGCTCAAAACTCGTCTCTGTTCGTCAAGATCCGATGAAGAGTCGCGATTGCTCGCAAACCGCTCCAATATTTCATGCACGATGTTGCCGATTGACAGAGACGTCAGCGTTAGTTCATCTTCAAGCTCGATAGATTCCTCGACGCCCAGGACCTCAGCGAGGAAAAATTTAAACGGGCACTCGCCGTATCGTTGGAACGAGGTCGCCGAAACAACGCGGTCGTCGAAAAACCCGGGTAATCCGTCCACATTTCCGTCGTACTCTGTGAACGCATCCGAAGCACGTGACTTCAACATGCGCAATGCATCTACCGCGTTGCGGTTCACGACATCGTGATCCAAAACCGATCCTAGACGAGATGCCGCAGCCAAGCGTAAGTCAATCTCGTAAGCCTCTCCTACCGTTCCATCATTAGCATCTGTTTTGCTGATTGGATCGACAACTTCAACGTACCGCGACGGGTCATCCAATAGGTCTTGGATCTGAACCTGCGGATCCCCAAGTTCCTTTCGAAGCTCCTCCAGGTACCACTGTGAAGGATGAGATGTGTTGTTGTTGCCGACCTCCCATTGGTTCCAGTAAAACCTCCGGGAGCGAGAAGTCTCCAACGCCAATTCGAACTCCCGACGTCGGAGCGCCAGGCGTTGAACACCCGATGGCAGCGTCTCGCCCGAAGGATCTAACCTCGCTCTGTCTTCATCGGAAAGCAACGGATCCGAAGAGATCGGGCTCGGGTAGTTACCTTCAGACATTCCCAGCACGTGAATATGCTTGAAGACGCAACCCAACGAATCGTGCAATGGCGCCACCAACACACCGCTTCCCAATCCCGATACGCTAGATGAAGGTTGCCGAAGCACAAACATCGCACCTTCGATGAATTGTTCGAGCGTTACCTCTCCATCCGATACTTCACCTAACTCCCTTAGGACGCTCAGCGCATTCCGCACCTCTTCCCAGCCCTTGGGAGACGCCGAATTCCTTTTCCCCATCACGAGGTAACCGTTCATCGCCTCTTCCAGCCATTCGACCCTCCCACTCCAACTGCCCTTACTTAATTGATCGAGCAATACGAGCAAGTCCTCGACGAAACCCGATAACTCATCTGCCAATTCTGCAACCGCTTCCAGAGCTTCAGGATCGTGGCTCTCATCGATATCGGGGTCTTGTCTGGCAGATCTGGCGAGTCGACGGTAGTGATCGGAGAATCCTCTGATCCGACGCTCCCAACTTCCACCAGGCTCAAATACGGCGATCCTAGCCTTGCGTGAGATCTCATCCCATTTGGCACCGGGAACACGCCGACCTGTCCTGCGGTCAACAACTGGCGAATCCACTAGGAACTGAGCTAACGCCTTTTGTCGGACATCATCCGATGCCAAATTCAAGAGGTTGACCACGAATCTTCCCGATGCGGTTTCGGCTAGTGAGATTGGGTCCGGACCCGTAACACGTATGTTTGCTGCCAAGAGCGCTTCGCGAATCCGAGATGCGTAGGCTTGTGACGGATAGAAGACCGCCATCTCACCAAACTTGGAGCCTTGTCGAGCGTCCTTTAGTATGTTCCGCACGACGGCTCGAGGTTCATCGGCGTATGACAACGACGTGTAGAAACTCGTCGCAGAGCCAACATCGCGCTTGGTTTCAGCTCCTGGTGCGATCGTCGTGGCAGTGGTCAGAGACGACAGCCGTCCCCAGAGGAATCTGTGTTCACCGAAGTCTACTTGCAACGCGACGAGCAATTGCAACGAACCCAACGCTCGATCCACCGCGGAAGATCCCTGTTCCAACGCCCTTAAAGCCAACTTTGCTATGCGAGTGGTAGACAAGTACTGAGAAGTTGCTCTCTGATATTGCTGGTATCCCTCCAAAACTTGGGAACGCAAACCGCCGTAGCCGTCAATGTGGGCCCCCAACTCGAACTCGCTTGTTTGGTCGAGGGAGTCCAACTGGCGGAAAGTACGAAGGATGCGGAACCTCAACCTCTCGTTATCGGCGTACCTAGCCAGCGGGCCAGGCGTTCGCAAATCGGCCAATGCACCGCGAACCAGTTGGGAAGCGACCAAGTTCGACAAGCGAGGCGATAGTTCATTGCCGGCATGAGCCTCTGCGAGCCGATCAGCCACCTCAGAAACGCCGAGGAACTCAACGTTGAACATCCCGACCGATCGACCTGGCCCGTCGTTCTCGCACAACAACTCTGATACCGCGCGACGCATGTAAAACGCCGAGTAGAACGTGGGTGTGATCACTGTGACGCGAGAAAACTTGTCTCGCGACCGGAAATGTGAAATCAATCCAGCGATCTCGCTCGCAGCTTCGACACCGTCGGACACGTATCGAGATCTCTGTGAAATGGCGTGATCGCTCATGATCGTGCGATGGCGCCCCCGGTGAGAATCGAACTCACGCACCCGGCTTCGGAGACCGGTGCTCTATCCACTGAGCTACGAGGGCGTGGGTGGTTCGTAAATGATAAACGGCGCCACCAACAAAACACCTCGGAGCCGCGGAGCCGCGCGATCGGCTATCCGGACGTCAGACGGCGACCTTGACGGCTATTCGGTCATATCCGGAGCCGGAGCATCGTCCGAGAATGATCTGATCAGGAAGATCGGGGCGATAAGGGTTGTAACAACCGTCATTATTATGGCGACCCCGAATATCTCTTCGCTGATGACTCCGCTCGCAAGTCCGATGCCAGCGACGATCAACGCCACCTCGCCCCTCGGCAACATTCCCCAAGCGATCCGCCATGAGCTTCTGCGACTGAAACCGACCAAGAGGGCCGGAATCCCGGAGCCGAACACCTTGCTGAAAATTGCAGCTGCCGTGATTACAACTGCGAACAGCGATAACTTGAGCAGATTGTCGGAGCCGATGAATCCGCCAAGGTCCACCTGCATTCCGATCACCGTGAAAAACACCGGGACGAGCAGATACCCAACATTACGCATCGGCGTCTCAATCCGATGCTTCAACTCGGTGCCCGAAAGAGCAAGTCCAAGCGAATAGGCGCCGATGATCATCGCCAAACCGAAATGGACCTCTGCAATCCCGGCAGCTAGGAATCCGAGGGCGACCGCGATCGAAAAACTGCTTCCCGCACCCCTGAAAAAGAGCGCGACTCCCGAGATGTATCGCGCCAGCAAACTCCCGATTATCGTCAAGCCCAACCAGAATCCGACCGCTTTCAAGAAGATGCCACCCACGCTCGTCGCAGTGACGGCACCTTCGTTATGAATACCGACCACCACAGCCAGGACGATGATGCCCAACACGTCATCAACTACAGCGCTTGCCATAACCGTCACACCCTCGGGCGAGTCGAGCCGTCTTATGTCAGCAAGGACTCGCGCCGTGATTCCGACGGAAGTCGCCGTCAATATGGCTCCTACGAATAACGCCGGAATCATCTCGGTGACCGACGAGAAATTCGCAAACCCGAACCACACCGTGGCCAACACACCCAGCGCGAACGGCACTAGCACGCCTCCGGTCGCAACCGCGGTCGCCGGCCGAATGTACTTTACGAATTGCTCTCGGTTTGTCTCTAATCCCGCTTCAAAAAGGAGGAGCACCGCCGCGACCTGTCCGAGGAAATAGAGCTCGAACGGCAACCCGGCGACGTTTTCGAGATCGTGATTGTTGATCGACTCGATGACTGGGTGGAATATCGGCCCAATGACTCCCCAATAATCAACACCACCTAACGCGTGGGGACCGATCAGCACGCCAGCCGCCAGTTCTCCAAGAACCGCAGGGATCTTCAACACCCGCTCCGCGACCTCACCGCCGATCTTCGCGGCAACGATGATCACCGCGAACATTATCAGCAACTCCGCCGCCAAATGTAGTTGCGATTCGTTCAACTCAAGAAATGGGAGATATTACACAAGCTCAATTGCGTGCACGTGTTTCTGAAATGATGAGCAATTGAATTCCCGTGTTTGGCCGAGCCACACATATTTTACAAACGATAAATCCACCTTCTTCACTCCCGAATCACCAAGCGAGGCTGAAGCGACTGCTCATTTTCCCGCATCTCTCCCAGCCCCAAGAATTCGCCGTCCGGATCGTAGACGCGCAAAGATCGCACATTATTCGCAACCGATTCCCACTCTTGCAAAGGGGCAGCTCGACCGTGCTTGAAGTCCGCCGCCTCTTCAGCACTCACCCCTACCTTCGGCAGGTATTGGATCACGTAATCGACCGGCAGAAGGTGCCGCCGCCACTCTTCTTCGCCTGACAAGGCAAGCAGCGATGCCATCTCAATTGAATCTTCGATCTCGAATTCACCTGACCTGGTCCGCCTAAGCGAAGTCACGTGGGCGCCGCACCCCAGTTCATCTCCGATGTCGTGCACCAGGCTACGAGCGTAGAACCCCTTGCCACACTCCACCGTTACGCTCGCACGTGGCGGGTACCAATCGACAACATTCAACGAATCCACTCGCACCTTGCGCGGGTCGCGGGCCACAGTCTTGCCGCTACGTGCGATTCGATAGAGAGGCTGACCTCCCATTTTGATCGCGCTATACATCGGCGGGATCTGATCGAACTCACCAACAAATTTGCCCAGCAGATCACGAAATTCCTCGATGGTGATGGAGTCAGCGTCGGCCTCGCTCACCACACTGCCCTCCAAATCGTAGGTGTCGGTCGCAACCCCGAGACTCATCGTGATCTCGTAGCCTTTGTCGCCCGTAAGAACGTGCTCCGAGAACCGTGTGGCTGATCCAATGCAGATGGGCAACACGCCGGTGGCAAGCGGATCCAGCGTCCCGCCGTGCCCTATCTTGATTCCACGCGCCTTGAGACCGAACGCACCTCGCAATTTAGCAACTACGTCCGAGGAAGTCCAAGCCGGCGGCTTATCGACATTCAGATATCCCGCCGGCGCACTCGTTTTGTCGATGCGCCACATTGCGACCGCTTATTACGGGGCTCTTAACCGGATTGCGACAAACGATCGATCAGATCGATCATCTCTTGACCATCCTGCAACGAAGTGTCGGAAACGAACAGAAGCTCCGGCGTTCGCTTCATCTGTGCGCGTCGACTCAGTTCCCTACGGATGATCCACGACTTCTCCACCAATTCCTCAAGCGTCTCCCGGCACTGCGCATCATCACCGTAAACGCTCACGAAAACGTGCGCCTTCGTTAATCCCGAGTCGCAGGTCACGCGCGTGATCGAAGACATCGCCGGCAGAGCCAACTCTTCGTCAACGATTTGCGCTATGTGTCGCTGCAGATTCCTCGCGACACGTTCCGTCCGTATCGTCATGCTGTCATCACCACCAAATCTCTTCGACTACATCTCGACTTCGCGTACTTCGTAGCAGACGAGCTCATCTCCCTCTTCGCAATCGTGGAAACCGTCTAACACCACACCACCCTCGAAGTTATTTGTGATTTCGTTGACGTTTTGGTCGAAGTGACGCATCGACGACACCGCACCCTCGAACAATTGTTGTCCGCGACGGTTCACAATCATTCGAGCGTTGCGGCGCACGACGCCTGAGTTAACTCGAACTCCCGCAATACGCTCTCGTCGCCCATGTGTGAAAGTCTGTAGAACAGTCGCACGCCCCAGGATCACTTCTTCATGTTCAGGCGCACGCAATCGCCTTAAGGCAGTTCGGACATCGTCGATCATCGTGTAGATGATGTCGTACGTCCGAATCGGCACGCCTTGCGATTTCGCTGCACGCTCCGCCGCTGGCTCCACCGACGTTTCAAAACCCACGATCATCGCGTCTGACGCAGAAGCGAGCATAACGTCGCTCTCGGAGATCGGTCCCGGCACCGTGTGCAAAATCTTCACCTGAACCTCTGAAGACGAGAGCCCATCGACCGCTCGGCGCACCGCATCGATCGTCCCTTGTGAACCTGTCTTTACGATGAGATTCAACTCTGCAGCGTCGTAACTCGAGCGGTGACGCATCACCTCCGCCATCGTCGATTGACGAGCGGTTTCCGGCCGGCGTGACTCTTGACGTTGTCGCGCCTCGAGCATCTGCCGTCCCGATTTCTCGTCCGGTACCACCTCGAACTGCTGACCCGTCTCTGGCACTCCGTGGAGTCCCAACACCTCGACCGGCGTCGAAGGGCCTGCGGATTCCACTTGCTTGCCATACCCATCAACCATGTGACGCACCCTGCCGAGTTTGTCACCCGCAATTATGTTGTCACCCACCCTCACTGTTCCGGAACGCACCAAAACGGTCGCCAGTGGTCCGCGTTGCTTGTCTAGCGTCGCTTCAATCACCACACCGATGCCAAGGCGATCCGGGTTTGCTGTGAACTCCGAAATCTCCGAAACCAAGAGCAGGGATTCGATTAGATCCGTCACACCCTCGTTTTTGAGCGCCGAAAGCTCTACAGCTACGACTTCCCCGCCAAACTCTTCGACTATCACTTCGTGCTCCAACAAATCGGTCTTCGACCTTGTCGTATCCGCATTCGGCAAATCTGCTTTGTTAACCGCAATGACCATCGGAACATCGGCCGCTTTGGCATGGTTTATCGCCTCGACCGTCTGCGGCATCACGCCGTCATCTGCAGCCACCACGATCACCGCAATATCGGTCGCTTGGGCTCCCCGTGCCCTCATAGCTGTGAAAGCCTCATGACCAGGGGTGTCGATGAAAGTCAAAGGCTGACCTTTGTACTCGATCTGGTACGCCCCGATGCTCTGGGTTATACCTCCGGCTTCCGAATCGACTACTTTTGTGCCTCGAATGGCGTCAAGCAGCGTCGTCTTGCCGTGGTCCACGTGCCCCATAACCGCTATCACCGCGGGCCGAGGCACTGCGTTCTCTTCGGAATCGGAAACGCCCACCCGCTCTGTTGCATCGCTCGTTTCAACATCCGCTGGCTTCCGTACTCGCACACCCAATCGAGTCGCCACAGTCGCAGCCACCTCAAAATCCACGCTGTCGTTCATCGAAACCATCATGTTGTTGCGCATCAACTCTTTGATGATGTCAATGGGGGAGCGACGAATCACATCCGCTAACTCGGACAGGCGTATCTCAGCCGGAATATCGACCGGGCCCGCGAATTGAGGCCGCGCCGATTCTCGCCGAGGAGCCGGACGGTCGGCTTGCGCGGCGCCACCGGCCCTGTTTGGCCTATTTGATCGTCGTCTCTGTGTACGTGGCATGCTTTAGTCGAAGTCGTCTTCTACGCGAAATTCACCGATTAAAAGCCCGAGGTCGATCCTCGCCGACGTTTGCGCGAACAAAGGCGAGAATCTCCTGAATGAACTCGGGAGCAACTCCCGATTCCAGTCTCATGGCTCTCCCTATCTTAACGTGAGCGCTCCGGTCCTGGAGCTGCTCCTCGTCGAAGCACACGTAACAACCTCGACCAGCAGCTCTTCCTCCGCCGTCGATAATCGCCGATCCATCAGATGCAAGCACCAACCGCAACAGATTTCGTTTAGGCTTGCTCTCCCGACACAGCACACAACTCCTCATCGGCACGCGCCGACGCTCAGACGCCACGCCCGGACCTCATAAAAGGAGCTGAGAACGAAGATGCGCCTTCAACGGCTGGATCGACGAGGGCCGCCACGATTGCTGCCGCCTCTCCGAGGAGTCCTTCCGCTGTCGCCGTCGCGATATCCTGCGATGTCTTCTGCAAACCTCAAGCCAGACTCTTGGGTTTCTGGCTCAACCACGAACTCGCCCGGCAGAACCCACAAGTCATCAGAGTCGATATCTTGCTCGATGGATACCTGGTCAGCCGCCTGTCGCTCTGCTTCATGCCGCTCCTGCTCCTCTTCCTCCAACTCTCTGAGTTTCTCTTCAAGCTCGAGCAGCTCCAGGTCCAAGTCTGCTTCGATCTCGAACTCTCCCTCTTCAGCGTCGCTCTGCAACTCAGAATGGGTTGGCGCAGGGGTTTGTGAGATTGGGGAGGCCGGCACAAACAAGGTCGGCACCTCAGCACGCGGAACCGGCTCTTGGCCCACAACATCGGCTTCCTCGGCCGCAACTCCCACGTCTTCGACGACGACCTCCACTTCAGCTACTGGAACGGCAACCACCTCGGCATCAGATTCAACGTCAGCAATCGATTCTTCGGCAACCGCTTCGACCAGCTCTAACTCGGCCTCGGCAATTTCCTCTACCTTGGCCTCGGTGGCGGCGGCGGCCGCGTCCAACTCACGTTGCAAAGCTATCCGCTCTTCTGCGTAGGCCGATGCGCCCTTGATGTCGATACGGAAACTGGTCAATCTCGTTGCAAGGCCGACGTTCTGCCCCTCGCGTCCGATCGCCAGCGATAGCTGACTGTCGGGCACGATAACTTCAGCAGATTCGTTGGACAAGATAACCACTCGATCAACCTGTGCAGGGCCCAATGAGTTCGCGATGAAGGTCGCAGGATCGTCGCTCCACTCCAAAATATCGATCTTCTCGCCCATCAACTCCGTCACAATGTTTTGAATGCGGATTCCACGCAACCCGACGCACGCCCCGATCGGATCGATGTCGTGTTTGTTCGAATAGACCGCAACTTTGCTGCGAGCGCCCGGTGCTCTGGCGATCGACTTCAACTCCACTATCCCGCTCTTCACCTCCGGCACTTCCATCTCGATAAGCCGACGCAAAAGATTCGGGTGAGTCCTTGAGACGACGATCTCGGGAGCGTTGTCCCCGTCGAAACTTTCATCGCCCACACGCAGCACGTAAAACCGTAACTCCATACCGGTGCGATAACGCTCGGAAATTGGTTGCTCGTTTGGGGGCAACAAGGCATCTGCTTTGCCCAAGTCGACCATAACCGTGGGATTCTGTCCGGCAACGACATCGTAACGAGATGAATCGATACGGCGAATCGGTGCCGAAATCACCTCGCCTTCTTTATCGGCGAACTGCTCAAATACGATCTGACGCTCAGCGTTGCGAAGCCGTTGCATCAAAACCTGGGTCACTGTCCTAGCTGCAATTCGCTGAGGCTTGAACTCCATGTCTCCAGTGATGATGTCATCACCCACCTCCGCATCGGACTTAATTCCCCTGGCTTCCTCGAACGTCACCTGTCCCCTAGGATCTAATTCGTCGATGTAATCGACGACATGGAGAACGGTATTGATCTTCACTTCGCCAGTCTCGGGGTTGAGACTCGCCACAACGTCGTAGCCCTCTGCCTCGTCCTCTCGGCGATATGCAGCGGCGATCGCTTCCTCAAAAGCAGACACGACTGAGCTCTGCGGGAGTTCCCTCTCCGCAGCGAGCTGCATCACTGCGAGCAGCATGTCGCTTTTCATCGATCAATCCTCCAACATTGGGGCAGGTGTCCATCGATCAGACCTCGCCCCTATAACAAAAAAGTGGGCACTCGCCCACTTCCACCGCCGTGTGTATCAAACACGAAACCAATTGTTAATAACAAAATTTTAGCACACCAACTTGCTTGCCGAACCAAGATAGGCCATAGTAATCACTCCGTTTATTTTTGGTTCTAAATACTCGATCTGAGCGCTCTCAAGGGCCGGTGTTCAACATGGCCGAAACCGAAGAAACCACCTCGGCCACGTCACAGATCGCCGCTTCAAATGGGGCATGGCTCCGAGCTTTTATCTCCACGCCACCTTTCTCCAAACTCCTCGGACTGACAACCACTCGAACCGGCATTCCAACGAGGTCGGCATCAGCGAACTTGACACCCGCGGCCTCGTCTCTGTCGTCGAACAGTACCTCGAACCCCGCTTTACTCAACTGTCTGTATATTGCCTCGGAAGTTTCACGCACCTCTTCGCTGTTGCGAATATTCACTGCGACGAGGCCGACCTCGAATGGAGCTATCGATCGGGGAAGCATCGTTCCACGATCATCGTGATTCGACTCAACTGCTGCGGCGAGGAGTCTGCCTGTGCCAATCCCATAGCAACCCATGTAGACGTATTCACTGTGGCCCGCCTCACTGTTGTAAACCACCTTCATCGGATTACTGTAGATCGTCACGAGCTTGAATATGTGACCGACCTCGATACCTTTGCGTGAGATCAGCTTGCCAGATGCGCATCGCGGGCAGCCGTCACCTTCCCGCGCTTCGGCGATGTCACCAATCAGTCCCGCTTCGTAATCCCTGCCATAGTTCACGTTTCTTAGGTGATAACCCTCTTCATTGGCACCTGCCAATAGATTCGCATCGTCAACTACGGATTGATCAGCGATGACCAACTCCTTGTCAATCCCTACAGCTGACGCAGATCCGGCCACAAACGCCGCTTCGGCCACATCCTGAGGGGTTGCCATGATCGGTTCGTTGCCGTGAGCCAAGTTCCGCAACTTTGTCTCATTCACCTCGTAGTCCCCACGGATCAACACGATGCGGACCTTGCCATCGATAATGTAGAAAACCGCTTTTGCCGTCTTGGAAGTCGATTGGTTTTCAAACTCAGCTAACGCTTCGATAGTCTTGACGCCTGGCGTGGCGAACTTCTCGACCGGCAGCTCATCCTCCGGAGGATTCGCAACTCGCTTGAACTCCGCTTTCTCCATGTTCGCGGCATAGTTACAATCACTTGAACCGCAGATCAGGATCAGATCGTCACCAGCATCTGTGAGCAATACAAACTCGGCCGAGTCTTTCCCGCCGATCGAGCCAGAGTCCGCATCCACCTGCACCGCATCTAACCCGCATCGACGGAATATGTTGAAGTACGCCACTGCCATCGCATCGTAGCTCGCATCCATGCCATCCGCGTCGGCATCGAAGGAGTAGGCGTCCTTCATCTCGAACTCCCGGGCCCGCAGCAACCCTGCCCTCGCACGCGGCTCGTTGCGATACTTCAACTGGATCTGGTAGAGCCTAAGCGGGAGGTCTCGGTAACTGCTGATCCCGTAACGCGCCATCATCGACGCCGTCTCTTCGTGGGTCGGCGCCAAAACCATGCCACGATCTCGACGGTCGCGGAATTCAGCCAGTGGAGGGTTATAGGTGTCCGCCCTCCCGCTCTCTTCCCACAACGACCGTGGCTGCACCATCGGCATCGTCACTTCCAACGCATCCGCCGCATTCATCTCTTCCCTGATGATCGAGCGGATTTTATCCAAGCTCCGCCAACCCAAAGGCATGATGTTGAAAATACCCGCCGCGACCTGCTGAATGAAACCGCCACGCACGAGGTACTGGTGGCTCACCGTCTCGGCGTCCACTGGCGCTTCGCGCAACGTCTTAAGCAGAAAATTGGAAGCTCTCATCTCTATCCCGTGAAAATAATCGACACGATGCGGCGATCAGGAGTCATCGCCCCATCGCCGCTCAACGTAATTTTCAACCATCCCCATGAACTCCTCGGCTATCCCATCGCCCTGAAGCATCGTCGTCCGCTCCCCATCGACGAACACCGGAGCCCTCGGACTCTCGCCGCTGCCGGGGAGTGAAATTCCGATGTCGGCGGTCCGTGACTCCCCTGGGCCGTTAACCACACATCCCATCACGGCCACGTTGAGTGTCTCCGAACCCGGATACCTAGAACGCCACTCTGGCAACCTCAGATCCAAGGTCGTCTGGATGTCCTGAGCAAGTTCTCGAAACAGCGTCGAGGTGGTCCTGCCACACCCGGGACACGCCGTTACGGACGGCCTGAACGAACGCAGGCCTAACGACTGGAGGATCTCCTGACACAGCTTCACCTCTTGGGTACGATCACCACCAACCTCAGGCGTCAAACTCGACCTTATCGTGTCGCCGATTCCTTCGTGCAGCAAAATCGACAGCGCCGCCGCCGTCGACACAACACCTTTTCTTCCCATCCCGGCCTCCGTAAGCCCGAGATGCAATGGGATATCTGTCTGACGAGAAATCTCTCGATACGCGCCAACCATCTGGTTCAACCGCGAGACTTTGCACGAAATGACCATCATCTCTTCTTTCAATCCGAGATCAACAGCCGCCTCCACGCTAGCAATCGCACTCTCCACCAACGCTTCTCGCTCCACGGCATCACCATCCAGTGGCTCCTCTCTACGAGAGTTTGCGTCCATCTTGTCCGCCAACAATTCAGGATCGAGACTTCCAGCATTTACGCCGATCCGAACTGGTTTACCTAGATCGCGAGCGATCTCCACAAATGCACTGAAGTTCTCATCTCGCCTCTTGCCCCGGCCTACGTTACCTGGATTGATCCGAAACTTCGCCAGCGTCTCGGCGCAGTCGGGGTGATCCCTCAACAAGCGATGCCCGATAAAGTGAAAATCTCCCACCAACGGCACATCCAGCCCCAGATCACTTAAACTCTCGGCGATTTCCGGAACCGCTCGCGCGGCGGCGTCATTATTGACCGTGACACGAACGATTTCGCTGCCTGCTTCCGCCAATTGCTTCACCTGCGAGACTGTCGCGCCCACATCTGCAGTGTCAGTGTCAGTCATCGACTGTACGACGATGGGATTGCCCCCACCAATGGGGACACCACCAACACTCACAGTCACGGTGTTGTTACGCGCGGCGGTCGAAGCGGTCGCCGATCTTGTTATGTCATTGGGAGAAATCATGGAAAGGGAGGCGCCCCTGTCCGTCGACAAGCCTCACCGTTCATTTTCGCAAAGCAGCATCCCCATTGCAGGGATTCTGCGCAATTTTGGCACTACTTAAAAGAAGCTCTCGCCGTTGAAAATCCGCGAAACGTCGCTGAACGACACCAACACCAACAGAGCCAGAAGAACCACGAACCCTGCCGTGTGCACCAGATTCTCCTTCTCTGGAGATATCCGTTTGCCGCGTCTCAGAATCTCGATGATGACGAAAGCCATCCTTCCGCCATCCAGCCCCGGAATCGGCAATAAATTCAACACCGCCAACGAGATGCTCAACATCGCCGCCAACGTCAAAATCACTAGCACCCTCGCCGGCAGAGCGATATCAGCCGTCGCCACCTCGCCAGAAAGCTGCCCCAATCCCACCGGGCCAACCGCCAAGGGACCATCGAACCGCGGATTGTTCGAGCGAGAAGCAACTCCCACGATCGAGTTCTTGATAAGCACAAACATCCCTAACGTGCGGTCGATTCCCTCGCCCAAAGCAGACGTCCAAGCTACGCCTCGAGTCTCAACCTGGCGATTATCCAACCGCATCTGGATCCCCACAGCTCCCTCTTGCAAATAGGTCACTGAGCCGAGGCCTTGATCCAAACTGCGGGCTTCGTAATACGGGATCCCGCGACCATCCGGCAAATTAACTATCGGTACCAAAACCCCCAGTCGCACATCTGGCACATAACCCCGCGCGTCAGATAACGAAATCTGTCTCAACGTTTCGCTTACGGAACCTTCGGCCACAACCCGCAAACTGTCATTCACGCCTACGCTGGGATCGTATGTCCGCGCCGTCGCCAATCGAATTTGAGTGTCTTCATCCTCAACCTCCAGCACCACTTCGCGGCGCGGCGGGTGCCACCTAGGTACTAGGGTCACACTTTCACTCTCGCCCGGGATGTACTGATACTTGGGCGCCGTCGGGCTCACGAACGGTTCCGGAATGCCACGCTGAACCACCCAGTGGCTCTCAGAACCCAACTTGCGAGTCACCGCGTCTAGAACATCACTGTAATTCTTGATCTCGACACCATCAACAGACAACACCTTGTACGAAGCACGGATCCCAGCCTCGTGCGCGGGCGAATCTGGAAAGACCGATGTCACGACCACGTCACCGACCGCTCGCTCTACCGGAATCATCACAGCAATGATGAAAATGACGAACGGGATCACCGCGTTCACCGCCACACCCGCGATCAGCACCCCAAGTCGCGTCAATGCAGACTTGCCGGCCAGGCTCTCCCTAGCGTCAGGATCCTCTTCACCCAGCAGCCGCACGAAACCTCCAAAAGGCAACCAGTTGATCGACCAAACCATGTCTCGCAACTCCACGTGACCGTCATCGATCACGCGAATCTTGCCGACAGCTTCTAGATCATCCGCCTTTGCGTCGCCACGTCCAAAACGCCGGATCGACGATGCGATGCGCTGCCCGTCTTCGCCCTCGAAGTAACGCACCGCAACCATCTCACCCTTGGTTAAGTCGCCCAAGCCGTCGACTCCGTCCAGCCTCGTCGCCGATATGACCGTGTAGGGAGTCGACCCTGTCCAGACGCCGAACGCTCTCGGAGGGAACCCGAACCCAAACTCCAACACCTTCACGCCGCTCAGCTTGGCAGCGAAGTAGTGTCCAAATTCATGCAGGATTATCAACGGCCCCAACATCAGCAGGGCCACCAGAATCCCGAATATGAGCGTTTCAGAAATCAATAAAGCAACCGTCCGTGAATCAATACGAAGCCATACACGCCCTCGGATCGAAGGCCATCAACTGTGGCGGGCCAAGGTCGTCTCAAACGCCCACTGCGCAGCCTCTGCAGCGTCAGATAGCGTGAACTCATACTTGGGCTCGAGTGAATCTAGAGTCTCGCCGATCTCTTTGGCGATTTCAGTGAAGCGAATTTCTCGGTTTAAAAACAACTCAACCGCGGCCTCGTCCGCCCCTGCTAGGGCAGCGTTGTAAGTGCCGCCGCGGTGCGCGTAGTCCAAAGCCAACTCGAAACACGGGTACATCGTCGGATTCATCGATTCAAAAGTCAAGTTACCAATCGCAACAGGATCGAAATGGCTCAGCGTTTCGTTCTCTCTACGCTCAGGGTAGAACAGTGCGAATTGAATCGAATGACGCATATCGGGAAGATTCAACAGGGCCTTGAATGAACCGTCGTGCATCTCAACCATCGAGTGAACGATGCTCTGCCTATGGATCAGAACCTCGATGTCATCCAACCCAGCATCGAAAATGCAACTCGTCTCGATCACCTCGAAGGCTTTGTTCATCAATGTCGCGCAGTCAATCGTTATCTTCTTGCCCATCGTCCAAGTCGGATGTTCGAGCGCCTGCTCCGGCGTCACATCCTCAAGCTGCTCAGGCGAAAGATCCCGCAATGCGCCACCAGATGCGGTGATGAAATACCTCTTGGGCGGCGACGTTTCACCCATAATGCACTGCAGCAACGCGCTCGGCTCAGAGTCGACTGGAATAATCATCCCTCCGTGTGACTCTTCCAACCCCTTGAGCAAGGCGCCCGCCATCACAATCGACTCCTTGTTCGAGAGCAACACCTTTTTCCCTGCTTCGAGGCCGGCAGCCGCGGCCGAAAGTCCTTCCACCCCAACTGTTGCATGCATCAGCAGATCAACCTTGGGGTGAGTCGCGATATCGGTAACGGGCAGATATGATGCGCCCCCCAGCTTTTTCACGCCAGAATCCAAACTGCTGAAGTACTTGGGTTGGAATTCCTCGATTTGGCTCTCAAGCGCCGCCAAGTTCTTGCCAGCCGCCAATGCCACAACTTCGAAATCATCCTTGAACTGCCGCAAAACATCTAATGTTTGCGTGCCGATCGAACCCGTCGACCCCAGAATCGCCAGTCGCTTTTTCATACCGCCCACCACGCCACAAAGTATACGAACAGGAAGTTGAGAATGAGTGAATCCGTGCGATCCAGCAATCCGCCGTGACCAGGGATCGATGAGCCCGAATTCTTTGCCTCCACCAACCGCTTGACCCATGACTCGATCAAGTCGCCAAGCGCTCCGAGCAACCCGGCCACGATACCGAAACCTATGACCCAAACCAACTGAATCTCCAGCCCCACAACGGTGGCTATGATCCACGAAGCAATCACCGCCGCAACTACGCCTCCAACCAATCCCTCTACTGTCTTTCGAGGACTGATGGTGGGCGCCAATCTTCGAGAACCGATGCTTCTACCGACGAAGAACGCGGCAGTGTCAGCGGCAAACACCGTGAATAACGCCATGGCGATCCATTTCAACCCATCTCCTGCCGTCGCCGTCAAGGGAAGCGTGGCAAGAGCCGTGGCACTTAAAATGCCAAAAGCAACAACTACGACACCAGAAGCCGTGTCTTTGCCGGACCGTAAACCACTCCAAATCAACGTCAACATCGACACACTGGCAACCGTGCCGATCGCGACCATCCAAACGGTCGCCTGCTCATGAGACGCGTAGACGCTCGTCTCTGTCAATATCCCTACGACAATCCCGACCGAAGGTATCCCGACAAACATCACGCCGGCCCCGATATCGCCGAGGCGGACGGATCTCTTCCCTTTCATCAGCCCCACCAGCTCGACAGCGGACAATGCCGATGCCGCGAATGTGGCGAACGCCACTGTCCAAAAGCCGATCGCAACAATCGCGACCAGGAGCGGGATCCCGATCACGCCAGAGAGAATCCTCAGCAGAACATTGGGCGCGCCCTTTCCGCCCTCTTCAGCCGCGCTTGCTAGGTTATTGCTCAAGAAATCGATTCGCTCGGGTGTGCCGACTCAGCTTGGACGTCGGCCGAATCTACGATGGCGTCTGCCGTACAACATGAACGCTTCCTCAACGTCACTGACGCCGAAGTCGGGCCACAATGTCTCAGTCGAGTGAAACTCCGAATATGCAGACTGCCACAACATGAAATTACTGATGCGGAATTCACCGCCGGTTCTAATGATCAGATCTGGATCGCTGCCACCAGCGGTGTACAAGTAGCTTGAGAACAGGTCTTCGTCGATCGCATCCTCAGCCACACCTTCTTCAACCATCTTTCGGGCGGCGTGCAGTATGTCCTCCCTGCCCCCGTAATCGAACGCCAAGTTCAACACAAGGCCCTTGTTATCAGATGTGATCTCGACCGCACGATCGATCATCTCCCGCATCTCATCCCCAATGCGCGTGGAAGACCCAACGTGCCGCAACCTCACCCCACTCTTGTGAAACTTGGCTACATCGTTCGCAACCGCTTCGGACGCCAACTCCATGATGTGACCTACTTCATCGTCGGGACGCTGCCAGTTCTCGGTCGAAAACGCAAACAACGTGACTTCCGAAACACCCGCATCCTGAAGTGTCGTCACAACGGGTTGGATGTTCGAATAACCAGAGCGATGGCCGTCAGCAACCGTCAGTTCCCGATCCTTGGCCCATCGAGCGTTGCCATCCATAATGATGGCCACATGGTTGGGAACGGCGTCGGTCGAACCATTTTCGAATTTGAGATCAGAGCTTTGGGACGTTGATCGGTGGCCGTCACCGTTTGAAGCGTCCAAATCCGTCCGTGTGCTCAATCCACAATTCCCACTATTCGGTGTCTAGATGTGTCAACCATCCAGATCACTCCATGATCTGGATCTCTTTCGCATCAACCATATTCGCCACTTGCTCAACCGATGAGTCTGTCAAATCCTGAAGAGTTTTCGAAGCTCTCTTGCAATCGTCCTCCGATGCCTCGCCTTCTCGCTGAATATCGCGGATCATGCTCTGGGCATCGCGCCTCACGTTGCGGATCGCCACTCTCGCATCCTCAGCCCGCCTGCGCACCATTCGCAGGATCTCCTGTCTGCGTTCTTGGTTGAGCTCCGGCAGTGTCAGCCTGACTGTATGCCCATCGACCTGCGGGTTAATGCCCAAGTCAGATTCCTGTATCGCCTTCACAACAGGTTGAACCGCCTCCGGATAGAACGGTTCGATTCTGAGGCTCCGGACCCCTTCAACGGAGATTAGCGCCAGCTGGTTAACCGGCAGCACATCGCCCGCACCACCCATATTCAACTTGGCTGGCAACTTAGACACCAGCGCGGGGGAGGCTTGATTGGTCCTAAAGCCTTCAAGATCATCCCCAAACACCCTCAAAGATGAATCCATTCGCTCTTGTGCGTCTTCCAACGTCTCTTCTAACATCTCTTCACCACCAATTTAGATCAATTCCGAGCTTCGTTGTGTCAACTATAAACGCGGTCGAAAAGAGATGCGATTCTCGATCGGAAAGTGAAATCCGCAAATAAATCGATCATGTCCGGACGATGTGAGTCCGCTCCGCACGGTGACCATTTCGAAGCCCCGTACCGGCGCGAAGCCATGGCTCCCCTCTCGCCTCCGAGGGTGAGCTTTGCAATAAGTGCCGTCATTCCCGCGAACGTGGGAATCCAGAAGAAAGACAGTGCAACAAGTTTGGCGACGATTCTCAGACGGAAGTTTCTCGGGTTTTGCTAGGTCCAGTACTTCGGCAGCACATGGACGGTAAGCGCGCTGGCAGCTTGCAGCCCCTCCCCTTTGACCTCGGGTCCCCCTCACCTCTTTGCGAATGCGTACACGTACGCATTCGCAAAGGTCCTCTCCCTCGGAGGGGAGAGGAGAGACGACATACAGGCATAATTTGCAATTAACGGCAATTGTGCGAAACGCGTCTAGATCAACTACAACAACTGCGGTAGCACGACGGTGGCCTTGCACAGCGTGCCGTCATTCCCGCGAACGCGGGAATCCAGAGGAAAGACGGTTCAACCGGTTTCGCGCCGCTACCCAGACGGAGGTTTCTCGGGTTTTGCTAGGTCCATTACTTCAGCGGCACATGGACGGTGAGCGCGCTTGCGGCCAGTGTCCTTGACTTCGGGTCCCCCTCACCTCTTTGCGGATTCGTATGGGTTCGTATCCGCAAAGGTCCTCTACCTCGGAAGGGCGAAGGGAGACGACTCGTAGGCACATTTGGTTGAGTCAAACGCGTTTCACGTCAACTCGGCGAAACGCGCTCGCAGCGGCCTACAACAACTGCGGAGGCACGGCCGATGGCATCGAAATCTGCTTACCCTCGTCATCCACCGTTATTCTCGTACCCACTTGGCCGCCAGAAACTAGATCCGCGAGATTGCCCCGCTTGAAGATGTCGAACACCAATATCGGCATTTCGTTGTCCATCGCCAGCGACAATGCCGTAGCATCAAGAGCCCCAAGCCTCAACTCCAACGCACGTTGATGCGTGATGTGGTCGAACTTCAAGGCAGCAGGGTTCTTTGCAGGGTCAGCGTCATACACGCCGTCCACATCGTTCTTTGCCATGATCAAGACCGAAGCTCCGACCTCTAGCGCACGAAGACTCGCCGCCGTGTCTGTCGACATGAATGGATTACCAGTTCCCGCAGCGAAGATCACCACCCTGCCCTTCTCGATGTGCCTGATCGCCCTGCGTCGAATGTAAGGCTCGGCCACCGTTTGCATCGGAAGCGCAGTTAGCGTTCTCACAGGCACGCCCTCACGCTCTAGGAAATCTTGCAGCACCAGAGCATTCATGACGGTCGCCAGCATCCCAGCATGATCCGCGCTGCTGCGATCCATCCCTTGGGCCTCATAATCCGCGCCTCGCCAAAAGTTACCGCCTCCAACTACTATGGCGATCCCAACTCCCCAGTCGTGGACTCGCTTGATCTCGCGAGCCAGAAATTCGACGGTTTCGTTGTCGATTCCGAACTGCAGATCCCCTTTAAACGACTCGCCGCTTAACTTAAGCAGGACGCGGCCGTATCGAGAATTCCGCATTTAACGATGCCTCACGCTCATTCGCCCAAAGCGAATCGCTCTATCCTGCCGATTTTCACGTTCTCGCCGACCTTCGCGATAAGCTCGTTCACGAGTTCTTCGATCTTCATATTGCCATCGCGGATGTAAATCTGCTCCAGCAGGATTTCCTCGTCAGCCACATCTTCCTCGTCCTTCGGCACCGAAGTTCGGTCGACATACTTCGGGCTCATCGCTGCGACCTGCATAGCCAAATCCCGTGCCAACGACTTGAATTCAGGCGTTCGAGCCACAAAGTCTGTTTCGCAGTTCAACTCGACCATTGACCCCACCCGCGCTCCTGTGTGGATATACGCCTCAATCACGCCCTCTAACGCGGCGCGTCCGGCTTTTTGCGACGCCTTCGCGAGACCGCTCTCCATCAACGCCGCCGACGCCTTCTCCATGTCTCCATCGGCGGCTTCCAATGCACGCTTCGAATCCATAATGCCGGCGCCCGTCATATCACGCAGTTCCTTGATCTGAGCCGCGCCGATTTTTACCATCGTCAAATTTCTCCTTGAAGTTCCTGGAAAGGTCTGTTTACGCGGATGCCCCGGAATTCTCCGTGTTGACGCTTTGGGCACGTCGCGCAGCAGCAGCTCGGGCCGCAGCCATCGCTGCCTCTTGGGCCTCTTGCTCCGCTATCGCAGCCTGACGCTGTTGCTCTCTGATCATCGATAACTGCTTGCCCTCAGCGATCGCGTCGGCAATGTGGCGTGAAATCAGAGAGATTGAGGAGTGCGAATCGTCGTTGCCTGGTATCGGATGAGTCACGGTGCTCGGATCGCAATTCGTGTCTACGATCGCTACCACTGGAATTCCCAAATCCGACGCTTCTTTAACGGCATGCTTTTCTCGGTCGATGCCAACGACGAAGATCACATCCGGAAGCTTAGACATCTCTTTAATCCCGCCGAAGAACTTGTTGAGCCGCTTCACCTCCGCCTGCTTCATCAACAACTCACGCTTCGTGTGAGCTTGCACCTCGTTCTTCGCGAAATCCTCCTCGAGCCGGATCAACGACTCGATGCGCCTCGAAATCGTCGCGAAATTCGTCATAGTTCCACCGAGCCATCGCGAAGTGATGTACATCGCGCCAACCTGGTGCGCCAGCCGCTCGATCTCCGACCGAGCCTGAGCCTTCGTCCCTACCAGTAAACATTCGCCGCCGTCTGCGACAATGTCTCGAATCGCCGACTTCGCCGTCTCCAACCCCTCGATCGTCTTGCGCATATCCAAAATGTGCCTGCCGCTATGCTTCAACAGGATGTACTCCTGCATGCGCGGATGCCATCGCTTTGAAAGGTGCCCCAAGTGCACCCCCGCCTTGTAAAGACCCTCGATCGTGAGAGGCTCTAACTCGTCTTCCACTTCCACGACGCCGGAAGGCGCTTCGACCTCTTCCGACACCGTTACCGTTTCAGTAGTCAAGTTGGTTCGTTAATCTCCTAGTTTTGGTGAGAAACTGGCCACAAACGCGCCCTGAGCGCGCACCAATAATCAGCGCATCACCGCTTCAAACCAACTTCTGATCCTAACACAATCGACCGTCTTCAACCCTCAATTCGCCATCACACGCAATCCCTGCGCCGTCTATAAACGTAGTCGGATATGTAGGGTACGCCGTCTTTGACCAGCAACCATTATCATCGGTGACAATACGCGAATGTCCTATAAATTGGTGCCCTTGACAACGTACAGATAAGAGACTTTGTCACAGCGCCAACGCCGATCAACGATCGAGTACCTTCATCCCTCATTGAGACCTTTGCAAAACTACGGACCCGCTCAACGAGAGGGATGCGTTACTAACCGATGCCCCACAACTGATATCCGACATACCTTCCACTCGCACAACCTTCGTTCGTCCTAACCGAAGCTCAGATTTCCCCACACGGAGGCCAAAAACTTGCGTTCAGTAACAATCCGCACTAACTGGTTGATCCCGGTTCTGGCGGCTATTGGTGCCGTCGGTGTCGCAGTGATCGGAGGTTTGGCAGTTGGCCCTGGAGCCAACGAAGCCGTCGGCGATGTTCTCTCGATCCAGAGCGCCTCCGCTAACTGGCTCACAGATCTAGGTACTCTTTTGCCCTTCAGTTTCGCCTTTCTCGCGGGTATGCTCGCGACCGTCAATCCGTGCGGATTTGTGATGCTGCCAGCGTATCTCACTCTTTACGTCGGCGACGAATCCGACTCAACGGAAACGACTTTGCAAGGAACCGCCACAAGAGGTGTCAAAGCGGTCTACGTCAGCCTCGCCATGGGACTGGGATTCGTGGCTCTTTTCGGGTTCGCTGGTTTGCTAGTGACGGCGAGCAAGGAAGCAGTGGCCGACGCACTGCCCTGGATCGGATTTGTCCTCGGCTTTGTTATGGCGGTGTTGGGCGCCTACATCCTGAGCGGCGGCAAACTGTACACGGGTTTGGCGCAAAGAATGGCGGATCGAGTCGGTGATCCTCGAGTCACTTCACTGCGAGGCTACTTCCTCTTCGGCATCAGCTACGCCCTTGCATCGCTGAGCTGCACGCTGCCGATATTCTTGTCCGTCGTCACCAGCTCTTTCAGCAACGACGGCTTCATCAGAGGAGTGATCCAATTCTTGTCGTACGCAGGCGGAATGACCTTCCTGATAATGATCTTGACGCTCGCAATTGCCCTGTTCAAGAGCGCGCTCGTCAACCAGCTCCGAAGGCTCCTGCCTTACATTAACGCCGTCTCGGCAGGCATCCTGATAGTCGTCGGCGCCTACCTGATCTTCTACTGGCTAACCGAAGGCGATCTTTCAAGAAGCTTCGGAATCCAGTGACGAAATTATCCGGTCGGCGCCGCCACCACCGGGTTGTGCAAGACGCCGATCTTGTCGATCTCGACGGTCACATCGCCGCCGACGTTGATTGGCGGCGTGGTTCCTGACGTGCCGGTCCACAGCATGTCGCCTACCTCTAACGTGACGTATCGAGAAATGAACGAAATCGCCTGCTTGACGTCGAAGATCATCTCTGAAGTGTGACACTTCTGCCCTTCAACGCCGTTCACTAGCCCTCTGATACTCACATTCTGCGGATCGATATCCGTCACGATGAAAGGACCTGTCGGACCAAACGTGTCGGCCGACTTGGCGCGCCACCACTGCGTGTCTGCATCCGGACCGCCTTGCCACTCTCGTGCGCTTACGTCGTTGCCCGCGGTGTAGCCAAACACATGGTCCAGCGCATCCTCTTCGCTCACGTTTTTGGCGCGTTTTCCGATAATCACGATCAGCTCCGATTCACACACGACCAACCCTGCGTCCTCGGTGATCTCGATCGGGTCACCAGGACCAATGATCGCCGTCGGCGTCTTGTAAAACGGCTCGGGCTTTGCTGGCTCCTGGGCGCCCAGCAGATGCGACCGGTAGTTGCGCGCCAAGCACAGCATCTTTATCGGGTTGGGATTCGGGGCCAATATCTTCACATTGGCCAGTTCGAAAACCTCTCCCGTCTCTGAGTAATCAGCCCCAATCGGCGAGTTAGAAATCTGCCTTACGCTCCCATCGTCGTCCACGATCCCATACGAAGCATTCCCTTCGCTCTCAAATCTCACGTACTTCACTTTAAATCTCCGATCCAAGCGGCGAGACCAACCGGAGCGCCGCTGTAAATGGTTAGCAATGACCCCATTCGAAACTTTCGCAAGTTTACGCCACACCTCCCGAACCCGCAAAGAACACTCGGTGACAGCCTCAACGATAATAGCGGCAGATCGCTCGAAACAGTTCAATTTTCCGAGGCACCAAATGTTCGACATCAAAATCACCGAAGGCACTGTCTACGACGGAAGCGGCGGGCCTAGCTACCGGGCCGACATCGGGATCAACGGCGCCTCAATTGTGGCCATTGGCGATCTCTCTCACGCCGACGCGAGAGAAGCCGTTGACGCATCGGGAAAAGCCGTTACACCCGGCTTCATCGATCTCCACACGCACTCTGACTCTTCATTCCTCGTCGATCCGCTAGCAGATTCCAAGCTGACACAAGGCGTCACTCTCGAGTACTTCGGCAACTGCGGAATGAGTTTCTGTGCTCCACTTATTGGAGCAGCCAGAGATCAATTGAGAGAACGACTCACCAGAGGCGGAGAGGGAACGTTCGAGGTGGATTGGGACGACTTCGATGGCTATCTGAACGCCCTGGAACGAACTGGTTCAACCATAAACGTCGTGACCCAGGTTGGCCACGGCACGGTGCGCTCTGCGGTGATGGGCATGGACAACCGAGGACCTACATTCGACGAACTGATCGCCATGACCAGAGTGGTCGAGGAGAGCCTAGATGCAGGTGCCATGGGGATGTCGACCGGCCTTTGGTACGCCCCGGGCTCCTATTCACTCACCGATGAAGTGATCGCACTGACCCAACCAGTTGCCGATCGCGGAAAGCTCTACTCATCGCACATCCGATCTGAAGCCGACGACCTATGCGGGCTCTTCCCGGCTCACGCCGAAGCCATCGAGATAGGACGTCGCACCGGAGCCAGAATCCAGGTCTCACACGTCAAAGCCGTCGGTCCCAAATTCTGGGGCCGCGGCGCGGAACTCCTCGAGGGCTTCGAACGGGCGCGCCAAGAAGGAATAGACGTCGCCGGCGACCAGTATCCATACGCATGGTCCAGCACCGGTTTCAGCGGCGCAATGTTCGCCCGTTGGTCGCTATCTGGAGGCAGGCAGGCCACTATCGATCGCCTCCAAGACGACGACCTACGTGCAAGGATGAGGGACGAAACCAACTACTACATCTCCCGCAACCACAGCGCAGCGGGATGCGTCGTGGCGCACTTCCCGCCCAATCCCGACTATGAAGGGATGAACCTCGAAGAGATCGCCGACGACATGAGATGCGACCCGATTGAAGCAGCTCTGCGGCTCTATGAAGAATCCGATGGGTCTTTCGTCCTCAACTCGATGGAAGAGGCCGACGTCGAAGCCATCGCGCAGTGGCGGTTGATGGCGGTCTGCTCCGACGGAAGCTCTTTGCGAACCACAGGACCTCTCTCGAGCGGTAAACCTCACCCCCGCAGCTACGCCACCAACTCGCGCTACCTCGAGACGTTCGTCAAGCAACGAAAGCTTGTTGGTTTTGAAGACGCGATCTACAAGATGACTGGCCTGGGCGCCGACCGCCTAGACCTAAAACGTAGAGGGCGCTTGAGCCCTGGAATGTTCGCCGACGTTCTGGTCTTCGACCTCGACAACGTCAAGCAACACAACACCTTCGTCGATCCTCACGTGTATTCAACGGGCATGGACTACGTGTTCGTAAACGGCAAGGCGGCGCTCGCCAACGGCTCCCCAACGGGTGAAACCCACGGCAAGGTGATCCGATCATTTGAGGATTGATCCGGCGAATCGATGAACCTGCCCAGATGATCCCATACCCACGAGAAAACTCGCCATGACATACGACCTTGTAATCAAAAACGGTACCGTGATCGACCCTAGCCAGGGCCTCCACGACAAACGCGACATAGCCATCGCCGGCGGCAAAATCAGAGCGATTGAAGATTACATCTCCGACAGCAACACCCTCGACGTAATTGAAGCCGATGGCCTCATCGTCACACCCGGGCTCGTAGACCTCCACGTCCACGTCTGGTGGGGCGTCGCACATCTTGCAGTCGAAGCAGATCCGTCGTGTGTCTACCGTGGCGTCACAACCGCTATAGACGCCGGATCGGCGGGATCAAACACCATTGCCGGTTTCCACCGATATGTCATGCAAGAAACCAAGACCCGGGTGCTGGCGTTTCTCCACATCTCCGGCATGGGACAGCTTGACAACGACATAGGCGAACTCGAAGACATTCGTTGGGCGAGAGTCGAAGAGGCAGTCGAAGCAGGCAAGATGTTTCCTGAAGTGATCGTCGGCATCAAGGTTCGCCTCTCGTACGGCATCCTCAGAGACAACGACCTAGTTGCACTCGAGAGGTCGCTCGAAGCGTCCAGACTTCTAGGCAAACCGCTCATGATCCACATCGGCGGGACAGCAAATCCAGTCGACAGATACCTAGAGCAACTCCGACCGGGCGACATCGTCACCCACTCATTCACTGGTAACCCGCCCGGCATCTTGGACAGTGACAACAAAGTGATCGATGCTGCGTGGGACGCCATGAATCGTGGCATCAACTTCGACGTCGGACACGGCGCAGGTTCCTTCTCATTCGATGTCGCCGAAAAGTGCACCGAACAGGGACTTCCGCCGGGAACTGTGAGCTCCGACGTCCACAGGTCCAACATCCGCGGCCCTGTGTACGACCTAATGACGACCCTTTCGAAGTACCTCTATCTCGGATACTCTCTCGATGAGGTCATCGGATTCGCCACCCACAAACCCGCCGGCGCAATCGGGATGTCTGATACGATCGGCTCTCTCCGCGTCGGCGCAGATGCCGACATCTCGATAGCCCAACTCCGCGAGGGTGACGTGACGCTCACCGATGCACGAGGCGCAACCCGCCAAGGCAATCAACTGCTGGTTCCCGTCGACACCTTGAGACAGGGACATCGAATGCCACCTCAACACTCTGCGCACCCTCATCTCATAGGTCATCCTCATCATCACTGAATCGGCTCGCAACGAAACGAGATGACGAGTCAATATTCGCTCGTACTGCGCGGTCTGTCTAAGTCTTACGGTAGCGCGCAGGTCCTCAAAAACATCGATCTGAGCGTCCCACGGGGATCAGTTGTCGCTTTGTTGGGCGCAAACGGTTCAGGAAAGTCCACCCTCCTGCGAATCATCGCGACCCTCACAAAACCGAGTTCAGGCACCGTCGAAATTTGCGGTGTCGATTCCTCGGCCCAAAGCGAACTCGCGCGAAGCCACGTCGGAGCGTTGATGCACTCACCCATGCTCTATGGCGACCTCACCGCGAGGGAAAATCTTGAACTATTCGCCAAGCTGTGCCGGCTCGACAACGTCGAATCACACGTTGAGACCATCGCGACGCGTTTCGAATTCAATGCCAGGCTCGACGAACGAGTGCGCCAGCTATCACACGGTTATCAGAAACGCGTCGCGATCGCACGCGCGACCATCCACTCGCCCGAGCTGCTGCTTCTGGACGAACCCGAGACTGGACTTGACGACTCTGCCTTGGCTTCGCTCGACGATCTGATAACCGACTGGCGGGATCTAGGCAGAACAGTGGTGATGGCGACCCATACCGCCGGACTTGCTAGCGCCACCGCCGACATCACGCTCCAAATTCGCGGTGGCCAACTCATTCCCGCCTCGGATGTGGACTCTTCGACCTCGTGATTGCTTCGGCCAAAATAGTCTGGCTCTTGGCACGCAAGGACTTAGTGCTCGAATCCCGAAACCGGGACATCGGCATCGCGATCGTGATGTTCGCCGCGCTCGTCCTCGCCATATTCGCCATCGCAGTCGAGCCCGCGACTCAAAGAAACGTTGAATCCGCACCGGGTATTCTTTGGGCCGCAATCGCATTCGCAGGTGTTGTCGGACTGGCCAGATCGATGTCACACGAAACTGAGGGCGACGCCATCGCCATGCTGATACTCGCACCAGTATCCAGAGACCTCATCCTCTTGGGGAAGTCGCTGGCGACCTTCATATTCCTAGTCATCGCACAAGCCGTCATATTCGTCTTATTCGCACTCCTTTTCAACATCTCCACGTTTACGCCCGAAGTCATCGTCGTCGGACTGCTAGTGGCATTGGGCTTCAGCGGAGTCGGCACAATGTTCACAAGCCTCACCCTCCGTGTGCGTGCGCGGGAAATCATGCTCCCGATGCTTTTCTTGCCGTCCATTTCGCCTCTGCTCTTCGCCGCAATACAAATTACGTCAGAAACTCTTGAAGGCGGCAGCTGGGGTGCCACGTCCCCATGGTTTCAACTCGCCGTCGCCTACGATATCGTCTTCCTTGCGGCGGCGGCTCTCCTCTACGGTTACATCCTCGAAGATTGAACACGAGGAGCATCTCGCGCGACGCGCTGACGGATCGATCGGCACACATTTATATACTTGATTCGCTGCCTATTCGTTATCGCAAAACCCTGTCTTTTTTGCGCCAAAACCCTCATCGATTCGCCTTAATGCAACTGCGATACGTCCTCCACGGAGCCACCGCCGCAACAATGGCGTTCTCGCTCTGGATGATCTTCATGTGGGTTCCCACCGAGGTGAATCAGGGGGCCATTCAGAGAATCCTCTACATCCACGTCCCGATCGCATGGGTCAGTATGGTGGCGATCGTTGGAGTCGCTGGGGCCAGCATCCTATATCTGAGGAGCCGAAATGAAATGTGGGACCGCCTCGCCATCTCGATGGCAGAAATCGGTGTCCTGTTCGGTGGCATGATGCTTATCACGGGCATGATATGGGCCAAGCCAGTGTGGGGCGTATGGTGGACCGGCGAAGCCAAGCTAACCACGGCCCTCATACTCTTCTTCATCTACGTCGCCTACCTCATGTTCCGCGCATACTTCCCACCGGGCGACCAACGAATGCGCCTCTCAGCAATAATCGCAATCATCGGGGCAATCGACACGCCAATCATCTACTACGGCTCCATACTCTGGCAGGAGGCGCACCCGCCAGCCGTCGTCGGACCGGTTGCAGACGATGAAAGCGCGGTGGCCGCAAAAGTAGGATTGACCCTTCTCGTCGCCGTCATCGCATTCACTATGTTGTTCGCGTCTCTGCTCACCGAAAGATTGGGGCTGGCGAGACTGGAATCAGAAGCCGAAAACACGAAATCTAAATTGCGGTCGCGGATAGCATGACGTTGCTCGTGAGATCCACGGTTGTGGTTGTCGTTTCCGCGTTGGCGATCCTGCCGAATTTGCAAGCCCACGCCCAATCTCCGGGCCGGATCGTCACCGGCGTAGTCACGTCCATAGAAACTGACCAGAATGGAGTACTCGTCTCATTTCGGATAGTAAACGGCGATGGAGAAGTCGTCGAAGCCAAAGTCTTCCCCCAATCCCCCAACACCGCATATGGACTCGAAAACCAGGTCGGCGATAGGTGGGTATCTGACCAAGCCAGTGAACCGAACGAAGCCGCATCTCGTATCAGAGATCAACAGCGACGACTCGCAAGAATAACGGTTAGCCTAAACAGTGAAGGGGTAGCCACTTCCGTTGTGCAAGCCGAATCCTCAGACCTCGAATCAAACCTCGGATACCTATTCGCCGCCCTCGCGATCACATGGATCGCTTTCGCCGCGTACATCATCTACATGAGCAGCCGCCAAAGCCTGATCGCTTCCGAGATCCGACGATTAAGCGATAATTCCGAACAAGAATGACATTGAAAAACAACCAACCCGACCAGTCTCCGCCCGAGGCCAAATCCACCGCGCTCCTCAGCGGCAAAGCGCGCGTCATTACACTCGCAACGCTCGTCGTCGTAGGCGTCGCGTCCTTCGCCGTATACACGTTGTTTCAAGCGACCGTCGAGTACATGACGATCGATAACGTCGTCGAACTGACTCACCAAGAGCGAACATCAACTGTTGGCGTCCTCGGCAAACTCGTCCCCGATTCCTACATTAGATCACCCGACGGCATCACGGCCAACTTCAAACTCCGCGACGATGGCGGTTCACGTGTTTTGCCGGTGGTCTACGACGGCGACGTCGGTCAAGTGTTCTTCAACGATCACTCCGAGATCATCATCAACGGCACGCTCGAATCGGACGGCGTGCTCCACGCCGAGGCGCTGACCATACGCTGCCCTTCGAAATACCTCACGGAGCAAGAGCGCATGGAACTCGATAGCGATCCTCAGCCACCTCCGTACCAACCCGACTACTTCGACGTCGAGCCCGACGCCTAACGGCATCTCGCCTGTTCGGCACCCCCGGCGAGTCTGCATCCCGTAATGGCGGCGAAGGCCGCAAACCGCGCGGTCAACAAGCGCTAACCTCTCGACCGAAGGTTCGTTTTGCCTTTCCTCGCTGGCGAGAAGATTCGGAGCCTGCCCTCGTATTGATCGACGTTGATGAGAACTCGCGGCCCTAGGCGAAGCACTTCTATCCAAAACTGGTGAAACGCATCGACGCGACCGGTATTACTTCCGCCCACCCCTACGATGGCCTTCATCCCCTGTGCGTGAAACGACGCAACGAACCGTTGAACACGCCTAAAGCCAGTGTCACCAGAGCCACGAACGCCCCGCCTAGAGCCAGCGCCTCCGTTATCCCGATCAATCCTGCCAAGCTCGCAAACACGAAGCCTCCTAGAGGAAATCCCGCCCAAGCAATCTCATAGATCCCTGCCAATCGGCCCCTAACGTCATCCGTTACCGCCACCTGAAGCGAAATCGTTCCCATGCTTACATGCATGGCATTGAAGAGCCCAAACAACAACGCAAAAACTAACCCAAAGTAAAAACCGGAGATCAAAGCGAACAGCATCGCGAAGAATGCCGTGAAAAAGTTGGTGATCAAGAGCATGTAACCCATCCTCCGAGCGCCACCGCTTATTCCGAGCGTCAACGCACCAGCGAACGCACCAACTCCAACGGCTGTGAATAGATTCCCCAACCCGCTTGCGCCAACCTCCAACACATCCTTGGCGAGCGGCGCGAGAAGATAAACGAATCCGCCTAGAAGCAACGCATTCACAGCCGTAAATATCACGTTCCCTGCAACGATCGGGTTGGTTGTCACAACCTTCGCAATCTCCGAAACGTCCTCCCAAATCGGCGGGTGCGAGGTTCTCCTCAACTGAGGCAGGGGTTTGAAGAACCACACCAGAATCACGTTACACACGAATAAGAACGACATCACAAAGTAAGGCCACTCGACATCTGAGAAGATGACTATCCAACCCCAGGCTAGAGGCGCCGAAATCCTCGTCAGGTTGAATATCGTCAAGTCAAACGAGACCGCTCGCGGAAGTACCTTTCGATCGACCATGTTCGGCAGCAATGCGAATCTGGCAGTCCAGTCCAAAGCCAATGATGCGCCCTGAACTGCACCCGCCAACTGGATGTGCCAAGGCTCAATCCGATCCATCACCAACAGCAAGCCAACCGCAAACATCGCAATCGAGGTCGCTATCGAACCCAACATCAACAACACTCGGCGGCTCACCCTGTCGGCCAAAATTCCCCCGATAATCGCCGTCGAAACCGACACCAGGGCGATTGATCCCGCCAGGATCGCCAAGTCTCGAGTCGAACCCGTCAGCTCCGTGATCACGTAGGTCTGCGCAACCACCACCATCTGGTGCGCGGTGCCCCAAGCGAACGTGCCGACCAAAAACTTGCGCAACTCGATCGAAGCGAGGGTTTGGCCGATGCGTGCGACTCCGAGTCGACGGCGTCGCGAATTTCCCGAACCTGTCCGTCGGCTAAAATTCATATCGCCGTATCACCTGCATCACGGTTGACTCAATGAACACCCACATGGGCGCGACCAAAAACAATGGCCGCTGATCCGACCATAGCCAACATCGCGTACGCCTCCGTCTTCGGATTCATTCTTGGAAGCATACCTGCCGCCTACCTAATCGCAAGACTCTACGGCGTCAACATCTTCGAGGTCGGCACCCGACAGGCCGGCGCCACGAACGTCATGAAAAAGGTCGGCCGGCGCGCAGGGCTCGTCGTGTTCCTGATCGACGCCGTCAAAGGCATCGTAAGCATCTACGTTGCAAGACAAGTGTTCGAGCTTGATGGCGTCTGGGTCCTATTGCCTTCCGCCGTAACGATAATCGGACACTGGAACTCGCCGATGACCAAATTCCGCGGAGGCGATGGGGTTGCAAGCCTCGGCGGCATCGCCATAGGACTATTCGGAGTGCTTTCGTTGGCTCCCATGATCATTCTCGCAGTCTCCGTTGGCATCTTCAGTCTCAAATTCGCCCACCCATCTCTCTGGGCAGGATTGGTTGGGTGGCTCGCATTCTTGGTCGTATTGCTCAGAAACAGCACACCTCAAAGCGACGAACTCCTGCTCTTCACTGGCTTTAGTGGTATGGCCATCGCAATCTTGCTGCACAGCGTAATGTTTCATTTAAGACATAGGGAGTACTTCAGGGACGAGCCGTCTGATACTGTCTCAGACATCCCCGAGAACTAAACAGCCGGCAGAGTAAGTTCGTCGCCAACGGATTCCTGCCAAATCCTGATGCGAGCCGTCATATCCCGCACACGATCTCGCTGCACTGGATCGTGGAACAGATTCGTCATCTCGCAGGAGTCTGAGTTTAGATCGTACAGTTCGCATTGATCGCCCGGACTCAGGTTCAGCTTCCAGCGGTCTTGAGTTACAACCGATCGCCAGGAGACCATCGACATTCGTTCGATATCGGCGTTGCCCAACGGCACAGTCGGCCGGTGACCGTACCACTGCATAAAGACATCATCGGTCAAATCGCACTCGCCACGCAGAACGTCTGCCCTGCTCGCGCCCTGCAAATGACTGGGTATGGTCTCAGGGTCGACCCCCATCAACTCCAGCATGGTCGGGACCAGATCCACCTGCCCGATGTTGCCAGACACGCGCTGTTGCGAACGATTGAGCCAAGGAGCCCGCACCAACAGTGGCACACCGGCTATCTCTTCATAGAACGCCCTCTTGGTGCCCAGCATCGCACGATCACCGAGGCCGTCCCCATGGTCGCTTGTGAAGAAAACCGCAGTCTTGTCCGCCTGACCGCTCTCCTCTAACGCGTCCAGAACCTTACCGACTCCACGATCCATCAATGTGACCAAGCCATAGTAACGCGCCCTCAAGGCACGCCAATCGTCTGCGCTTCCTAGCGGCCGGCTCGCAGCCGTCGTTCCAAGTCCGTAAGACCCATCCTCGTCAATTTGAAAATAGTCTGCGGCGTTACCGCTCAAGTGATGCTCAGCCCGTCGCCTGTGCCATAACGGAGTGTTCTCATCAGGCATCCTCAGGAATAGCGGGCCGTCGGGGATCTCCGCAGGATCGTACATATCGTTGAACGGCCCGTTGTAAGGAGGGTGCGGCTCGAAGAACATGGCGCACATCACCCAAGGTCGGTCCGTATTGGTCCGAATGAACTCAGCCACATTGTCTCCGAGGAACGTGGCCATCGTATGCTCTTCCGGCAACAGGCTCCGCTGCTGCTGCGAGAATGCCGATCCGCCATCCGTTCTCCGATGCGGCTCATACCCCATTTCAACGAGAAACTGGAAATACTCAGACTGTCTGAAACGATCCTCGCGTTTCAGATGGGTAGGATTCGATTCGTGCTCGTCCTCCGTAGCCAACCACCCGTCGAATCCGTGCTGCCTCACCAAGTCGCTGCCCAGATGCCACTTCCCGTACTTGGCGGTCAGATAATCATCAGGAGCCAACTCCCCAATCGTCGGCGACTCCTCCGGTAACTGAACGCTGTTCTTGATCACGCCGGCCGTGTGCGGATAAAGACCCGTCAACAACGAAGCCCTGGCCGGTGAACACACCGCCACCGTCACATAGCAGTTCTCGAATACGAAACTCTCATCCGCCATCGCATCGATATTTGGCGTCTGCACAAAATCGTTGCCGTAGCAAGGCAACGTGTCTCGCCTCTGCTGATCGGTGCAGATGAGAAGGATATTCGGACGATCAGACACTACAGCGAGTCAACAAAGCCACTTGATTCGATTGGTTCAGCCATCAACTCGACATCGCCAATCATATTTCGCCCCGGAGATCGGTGAGGCAAAAATCCGCCCTACATCACGTAGGTCGCGAGCATCTCGTCCGCAGTGCGATTCGGCACTGACTCGGCCACCTCATCCACTCGGTCTTGCAACGTGGGTCGATGCTCTTGATAGATCAGACCCAACGGAATGCCCGGACGGCTCAGCAGATCCTCGGCCGATTGTCGGCTCGTGGGATCATGATCCTCTGGCACGTCCCATGCGATCCCTGGAATCCCCTCGCGAGGCTTGCCCTTGAGGAGATCGTAAGTGTCGTTATAGGTAGTGCAAGGCGACTGCACATGAACGATTGCGAAGCCCGGATGATTCATTGCGTCTTGAATGACTTTGGCCAAATCTCTAGGCTTGCTCGAGTAGTGAGAGGCGATATAAGATACGCCCGCCGTAAGGTAGTGTTGCAACGGCATCAATGGCATCTCGATCTTCCCGTAAGGCGTCGAACTCGTCTTCATGCCCAACTCAGATGTCGGAGACGACTGACCTTTGGTCAGGCCATAAACCGCGTTGTCCATGATCACGCACGTAACATCGACGTTTCGTTGAGCTGCAGGGCCGATGTGCTCGCCGCCGATCGACAAGAAATCACCGTCACCAGCGACTACGACCGTGTGAAGGTCTGGACGTCCCATCTTCACGCCAAATGAAAGCGGCAAGGTGCGGCCATGGACGCCGTGCAGACCAAATGGCTGGTCGCCTTCCATCAAGTGCACCATATTGCCCGAACACCCGATTCCCGCGACGATCACATAGTTTGATTGCGGAATTTCGTGCTCGGCAACGTGTCTCTCCAACGCCCACTCTAGCGCGCGACGAACCCCGAAGTCCCCGCAACCGGGACACCACGCGAAGTCGTACTCTGGATTTCGCTTGCTCACGCCACAACTATACCTTTCTCTGATCGCAACGATTCTAGCCGCGTACCGATCTCTTGAACCAAAGTCGCCGGTTTAAACGGAAGCCCCGTGTACTGCGTGATCGACTCGGCTTTGTAACCTTGTGAACGCAATATCGATGACCACTGCCCCATGAAGTTCAGCTCCGGCACAACAGCCAGCTTCGCTCTTGAAAGCGCATCCTTCACTTCCTTTGGAAGAGGATTGAGCGCAACCGAGTAGATCCACCCGATGTCTGCTCCATCAGCCTTTAATCGCTCATAAGCCTCGCGGGCGGCACCCTTCGATGATCCCCAGGGCATGATCATCATCTCACTGCCTTCGTCTTCGATCTCGTAGTGCGCATCATTCAATAGCGATAGCTTGTTGAATCTACGCTCAGTCAACCGGACGTGATGCATCGGCAAGTGAGTAGTGTCTCCGATCTCATCGTGCTCCGACCCATTGGCCACATACGCACCCGCGCCTCCAGGCACAGGCATCGGCGAAAGTTCACCGTTCGAATCCCACGATTCGTAGCGGCGATAGCCGTTGTCACCCGTGTAAACCTTCCGGTCTTCGACGTTCAAGCTTGATAGGTCCGGCTTCGTTATGTTCTCGCCTTTTTCGGCCTGACCAAATTCGCTCATCATAATTACGGGCCCTTGGTATCGCTCAGACCAGTTCAGCGCCAATGCCCCGGCGTCGAAGCACTCTTCGACCGAACCAGGCGCAAGGATCGGAATGCTCACATCCCCATGGCCGGGATGAAGACACGCCATCAAATCGCTCTGCTCAGACTTGGTCGGCAGGCCAGTGGAAGGGCCGCCACGCTGCACATTAACCACAACACAAGGAATCTCGGCCATCCACGCCAATCCCAAACCCTCAGACATTAGCGACAGACCGGGGCCTGCCGTCGCAGTCATCGCCTTCTTACCCGCGTATCCAGCGCCCACGATCGCGTTGATCGCTTCAATCTCCGACGAAACCTGGTACGCGAACCGTCCCGGACCGATCAGATTCTGTTCCATCCAAATCAATATCGTCGTCGCCGGGGAAATCGGATACCCGACGTAGAATTCCAGACCTGCAGCGAACGCGCCCAGTGCGAGTGCCGCGTTGCCCGTGATCATGATCTGCTCGTCCACCGGAGGAACTGACGCCGCTAGTTGGCCAACCGCGAATCCACTTCCGGAAGCAACATCCGCGCCCAAACGTATCGCGACCTTGTTCGCATCGATAATCTCCTCGTCCCCAGGGCGCCCACGTGTAAATCTGGCTGTGATGAAGTCGTCGATCTCCTCCAACGAAAAGCCGATCAGATTCGCCACGGCACCGATCGTCACCATGTTTGCCGCCCGGGCGTTGCCGGTCGACTTGGCCAACTCGTCAGCCCGGATACCGAAATACTGGCCACCCTCTGGCAGCTGGAAATCTTCGGCGTTGTAAATCGCAACGCCGTTCTCAGACAAATCCTCTTTGTGGTTGTCGTACGCGTACTGGTTCAACGCAACCAACACATCGACGCTGTCCCCCGAACAAAGGACCGGGGTCGTTGAAATTCGCACCTGAGAAGACGCGGGACCGCCCATTATCTGCGAAGGGAAAGTCGAAAACGTTGAAACGTAATACCCGGCGTTCGCTGCCGCCCGGGCCATCGCATCAGCGGATGTGACTAATCCCTGGCCCCCTTCGCCCGCAAACCGAATAACGAAATCGTGACTTAGCGAGTTAGACATCTATGTGAACTGTTCCCAGCGGAACGCATACGATGAAAGCCACCGCGCGCAATGTTCAAAACCTCTCAGTGAATGGTTAACCGTAATGATACCCGTTCGAGCTGTACAACGACTGAGATAACCTTGACCAAGTCGCTTGCCGTCGATAGAATTTAGCCGCGTTTCTAGGCACTTTCGCGAACCAACGCCGCTCCCTGATCGAACAAGCAGGACTCGGCTGGATTCCCACGCGTCAACTCCTATGAATATTCTCAAACCACACGCGACGCAAACAACAAACCGTTGGTCCGCCGGCGGCGTTGTCGTCCGGGAGGGCTCCAACGGCGTCTTCGAGATCGTGATGGTCAGCCGCACATCCGAAAATCTCTGGGCCTTACCCAAAGGTACTCCCGATTTAGGCGAGTCTGTCGAACACACCGCCATCAGGGAGGTTAAGGAAGAAACCGGCCTCCTGGTCAACCTCCTCGCTCCGGTCGAAGATACGCGTTACTCATTCATTCGCTCGATCGCCGATCGAACCCAAAGCTTAAGGGAAAACCCAAGGCAAAACGTCAGAGTACGGAAGACCGTCCACTGGTACCTGATGGAGCCGATCGGTGGTGACTTTTCATTGCACGATGGAGAATATGACGTCGTCGAATGGGTCGAGATCGAAGAGGCGGTTGAGCGGTTTACATTCAAAAACGAAGCGAAGGTCGCTCGCAACGCCGCTGCTAAGTTCAAGAGGATCCGCTCGACCGCCGACCAGCTCCGCCTTTCAGGCGAAAGAGTAACTGTCCGTTCGAAACGCTTAACAGATGCTTGGCTCGACTACTGCTGGAGGACCGACCCCGAACTTTCTAGGCTCGACGCGACATTCCCCATCGCCATGACCTTCTCCGAGTTTCAGCGTTACCACCAAGACGACTTGAGGCGATCAAATCCCAGATCCATGCGCTTCGCTATCGAAGATGAAAACGGCAACCACATCGGCAACTGCATGTGCTACGACATCGATAGATACAAGCATCAGGCAGAATTCGGGATCATGATCGGCGATCGAAACTCGTGGAACCAGGGTTACGGTACCGACGCCGCGAAAACCACAATCGATCACGTATTCCACGCGACCGATATCCAGAGGGTGTATCTACACACACTCAAAACCAACACACGTGCCCAACGCGCGTTCGAAAACGCAGGATTCCGAACATGCGGCAAAACCCGGCGCGGGGGGTTGGATTTTTATCAGATGGAAATCTGCACAGATGATTGGGTGCGGCCTGTCGCGTGAACCGACTCAGTCATATCATTCAGATATCCGCGACCTAAAACTGAAAATCGCTCAATCGTTATCGCGAATAGACCCGAAAGGTTCACCCGATGGCAAAACTACTCTTATTGACCGGCGGCAGGCACCCTTACGAAGAAACCACACCTGTCATGACCGAGTTCCTCACCGAAGCAGGGCATGATGTCGACGTCTCCGAATCGGCAGAGGAGTTGGGGCAAGATCTCTCCGGCTACGATGCGATAGTTTTGAACACTCTGAGGCAGGAACTAACCGACAACGACCTCAACGAGGATCAGCGCAATGGATTGATGGGCTACGTTTGGACTGGGGGCGGCCTCGTATCGGTCCACATCTCAGCAGCATCAGCGCCTGATTGGTCAGAGATGAAAAAGATGACTGGCGGCGGATGGGTCCTCGGTGAGAGCTGGCACCCGCCATTCGGGTGGTTCCAAGTTAACCTGAACAACCCCGACCACCCGCTCGCCAAAGGCGTAACACCATTTTGGACCTACGACGAGTGCTACTGCGGCCTAGACATCCAACCCGGCATCGACGTATTCATGTATGGAGTGGTTGAAGGGGAAGACAAGCCTCTCGGCTGGTCGCATTCTTACGGCGAAGGAACAGTATCCAACATCGCGTTAGGCCACGCCGGCTCCAGCCAGACCCACCCGCAGTTCCAGCAACTAATCCTGAACAGCGTCGCCTACGTAATCGGGTAAGCGTCCTCCGGCACAGCCTGTGCTGAAGCTGCAGAAGTACTCGGCACAATCCACTGTCATCCTCCCCGCGTTGCGGGGTGCTGCGACGAGGTCGCATGATTTTGCGGCCTACTCGAAGCTTGTCGAAGGATCTGGCGAACGGAACCCGGCCGCGTAATAGGTAGGGAATCCCGACACGTCGTGTCTGCCCGCGTTTACTGTCGTTCCCGCGTACACGGAAACCCAGAGGAAAGACGGCGAATCTGATACGCCCCAACCCGCTCAACGAGCGGGTACCCTCTCCCTACTGAGAGAGACCTTTGCAAAGCGCCCAACCCGTCTGAAAGGCGCGTACCCTTTCCCCTCCGTGGGAGAGGGTTCAGGAGAAGGGTTAAGGGGCGGGAAGAGTAGCGAATACTAACTTATCGTGTCTGCCCGCCTTTACCGTCATTCCCGCGAACGCGGGAATCCAGAGAAAAGCCAGAGCATCCGGACCCAACGTGCCAGTTAGGCGTGTCCGCTGTCCCTTCCTGGGGGCCATTGCAAAGTCCCCGACGTTGCGATCCCGATCTGGATCGGTACAGACTCCGGCAGAAGCCATCCAGATGGCCTAGAGTTTCAACAGGTCCGGGTGTTTACCATCATTGCAACCCACCCCTTTGAGCCTCCGTGTCCCCCTCACCTCTTTGCGCTCGCGTCGTAAACGCCAGCACAAAGGTCCTGATGATGAGGATGCATCGTCCGCGCCACGAAGCTCTTTCCGCTTCGTCCCTCGGAGGGGAGAGGGGGCAACACTACTTAATCCTCCGGAGGCGCGGGGTTGATCAGATCCATCCCAATAGTCTCAGGCACAACTGCAGCCAACTCATCCACGCTCCATCTGCCCTCTTTATAGATCGACCGATACGGAACCGGATGGTTCATAACACTCACCCTGTTGCCTGTGCAGTGGAAGATGTTCCCCGAAACACCCTCCGCAGCGTCCGTGCAGAGCCACACTACCATGGGTGCCACGTGATCCGGCAGGTCCGTCAAAGTCCCTTCGGGTGCGGGAGGGAATGGACCCGCACGCATCGCTCGTGTGCTGTCCGGAACACTTTCCGTCATACGAGTGTTTGCGCCGGGCGAGATGATGTTTGCAGTCACGTTGTAACGGGACAACTCCTTCGCCACAACCCTCGTGAAACCTGCGATCGCATCCTTCGCGGCGCCGTAATTCGACTGACCGCCTTGACCGTAAAGGCCTGACACCGACGAGAACGTGACGATCCTGCCGCTGCCCTGCTCGCGGAATATCTCCGAGGCGGGGCGCACTACTGAAAAAGTGCCTTTCAGATGCACGGCGATAACGGCGTCCCACTCCGCCTCGGTCATGTTGAACACCATTCGATCACGCAGAATTCCCGCCGGCGTGATAACAATGTCCAGCCTTCCAAACTCCTCCATGGCTTGGCGAACGATATTCGCTCCACCCTCAACCGTTGCGACTGAGTGGTAAGAGGCCACCGCCTTGCCGCCCAGCTCGCTGATTTCCTCCACAACCTGAGCCGCTGGCGTCGAGTCCTCGCCCTGACCATCAAGCGCCGCGCCGATGTCATTCACCACAACATTCGCACCCTCACGCGCCAGTAAACGAGCGATTCCTCTCCCAATGCCCCTGCCCGAACCAGTGACAACCGCGACCTTGCCCTCCAACCGTTTCCCGCTTCGACTCGACATAATCGCCGGCGCAGGCGCTCCTGTGCCAGGATTCACCTGCTCCAACGAGCTTCCCGCACCCGCGCTGCGCGACCCCTGAAGCAAGACTCGCGGAGCCAGCACATCCAGATCATCCAATTCCCAATACCCAGGAGGATTGGGCGCATAGATCGTGTTTACCCTTCGCGGCAATGCCAAGTGTGTGACATTGCCGCCATAAACCAAGAAGACCTGACCATTGATGTGCCCTGCGCCGTCGCTAGCCAGATAAGCCGCGAACGGCGCCACGTCGCTCGGGTCCCATCGGCGTTCGCCGGGCTGAGGCAGACTACCAGCCATCGCCATGTTTTCACGAATATTGCCCGGAATCGACTCGATCATCCGAGTCTCGGCGCGTGGGGCGATGCTGTTGGCCGTCACTCCGTACTTGCCCAGATCCTTCGCCAAAACCTTCGTGAACCCCGCAATGCCTGACTTCGCCGCGCCGTAGTTCGATTGCCCAATCGAGCCCACCAAACCAGACTCGGAACTAAAGGTGATTATCCGCCCTCCGCGCTGCTGCCTGAATATCGGTGCCGCGTGTCTGCAGACCGTGAACGTCCCCTTCAGATGCACCGCAATCACATCGTCCCACTCCTCCTCGGTCATGTTGTAGATCATCCGATCGCGCAGAATACCCGCCGGAGTCGCCACGATATCTATCCGACCGAAGCTGTCCAAAGCTGTCTCGACGATACGCTGCCCAGACTCCCAAGTCGTAACCGAATCGGTCGAAGCGACCGCGTTTCCGCCGGCATCTTTGATCGCGTCGACGACCTCTTGCGCCACCGATATCGATCCGCCCGAACCGTCCAACTCGGCACCGATGTCGTTCACCACCACGCTCGCGCCATTGGCTGCGAACTCCTCCGCGACGGCTCTTCCGATCCCCCGACCAGCACCGGTGACGACAGCGACTTTACCTTCAAGATGCAATGCAAAACTCCTATTCGTTATTCAGCCCAAAGGCAACGCTACCACCGCTTTGCCAGGCGTGGTGACAACTCCGTCTTGATTACGAAGTTCGATATCCAACTCTAGAATCCCTTTGCCGCCCTCGACGTACTTCTTCGTGACTCTTCCTGAACACTCTAGTGGCACACCCGGGTAGTCGATGCCCCGATAAGACGCCTCCAGCTTCACGATCGATCCACCATCGCCAACCCACTCCACCAGCATCTCAGCCAGCATCGAGGTCTTCAGCGCGCCGTGAAGAATCACGCCTTCGTGCCCCGCGGCCTGCGCGTAGTCCTTGTCGTAGTGAATCGGGGTGAAATCTCCGGAAACTCCCGCGTACTGCACTAACTGGCGGGTCGTCACAACACGCTGCACCGGCCCAGGGCCATCTCCGATCTCGATGCTTTGGAACTCGACTTGCTTCATCCTCCATCTCCTCGCACGCTGCCAAACGGTCTGCCATAAGTGATCGTCGTGCTCAACTGAGTCGCTACCAACTCGTCCGCTTGGTCGGTATACCGAACCTCAGTGATCTTGAACAGCATCGGACCTAACCGACCCGACCTGTCGTAAACATCAGTCAAACTTCGCACAACCGTTATCCGATCGCCAGGAACCACATCTCGAAAGAAGGTGTACGAACTGCCGCCATCCAAAATATCGTGGAACGGTTCCGGGAAAGGCGGATCGAACGGGCCCGATAGCAGCGACCTCACAATGGTCGGCAGCGCCTTCAACCCTGTACCGTTCGAGCCAAGGTCAGGATCATCCTCAACCGGCGGCAAGACGCCTGAAATCGCCGCGTTGAAACGCGCAATCTCCCGATGGCTAATCTCATACGTCACCGGTTCGTTATTCACGCCGATGAACGAACGCATCTCGTCCGTAACTACGCTCAGGCTAACTTCGCTCATTTTTCCGACGATTTTGTTGAATAACCGGATGCGACGAGTCTATCGAATCGACACATTGATCAAGCCCTCAACGACGTGACGGGCGCCGTCCTACACGGTTCCTAGATCGACGAACCCGACGCACCGATTCGGCCCTCGATTCCCGCGATGACTTTTCACGAGACGGCCTGTCTTGCGCCTCCGAGGCGTTTTTGCCCCACGTCTTATCTCGGATAAAGACCAAGACAACCACCGAGGTCAGCATCGTGGCCGCTGGGAGAAACACCAAGCCCAGCTCCCTCATAAAAAAGGCCACGAACAACCACATCAACGCCGTGCCAAATATCAAATTGAACTTGTGGCGACGCTCCGTTTTCCCACTCGGAGGAACGGCGAGCAAAGACCCGAAATTCAACACCACCGGCACCAACGCGAAGATCACTCCTTGAACCCCATGCGACTCACCGATGCCCACACGTTCTACGCCTGGATTGCCATTTGCGTCCACTATCGCAATCTCTATTGCGGAACCAAGAGCCAGGTACCCAAACGCACCCACGCTCATCAGCAACGAAATGACCCCGAAATTGAACGTCCGATCTGGAAATCGATCCAACATCCTCTAACGCCCAACTCTCTCGAGATTTGCCATACCCGCCATCAACGTCTTAACACCCGATTCGCCGAAGGCCACTGTCAAACGCACATCATCACCCACTGGCCGGGAATTCACGACCACGCCGCTCCCAAACTGCGCATGGCTGACGCGCTCACCTGCCTTGAATCGCAACTCCGCCGGCATTTCATCAAGACCAACCTCGGTGAATTTCTTCCGCGGCTCTGTGCGTCTGCGGTCACCATTCAAGACACCCGAGAACGCGACCGGGAAGGGTGCCGCACGGAACGACGAAGGCGCACGATTCACCACCTCGACATATTTGGAGGGAATCTCATCCACGAAACGAGATTGTTTATTCTCAGAGCCACCCCAGAATCTGCGCATCGGCCACAAGAGATGCAACCCTCGCTTAGCACGCGTCATGCCCACGTACATCAACCTTCGCTCCTCGCCACAAGCCGCCTCATACTTGGTCTGATCAGTTACGTCGAGCGCCATCGAGTGCGGCAGCAGACCTTCACATACACCGACGATGAAGACGTGGTCATACTCGAGTCCCTTCGCCTGATGCAACGTAATCAACGTAATCCCGCCGCCGATAAACTCTGTCGGCTTTGTATCGCCGACCCCCCACGCTCCAGATCCCGGGTCCATGTCATCCACGTTCGTGAAAAGAGAAGCGTGTTCCAACAACTCCGACAATGCCTCACGAGGATTTGAACCTCCCTCCCGGTTCGAATATCTTTCGGCCAGCGATTTCAACTCTTCCAGATTCTCCATCCGCTCGACCCGCGTCGCTTCATCGCGCCTGACCCAATCAAGGTATCCGCTCCCCTTGAGAGCCAAATCGAGAAGGTCGTCGGGGAACAGCTCCTCGGCGCTCCGTGCCATCTTCGAGACGAACTCCGCGAACGACCCGACTTTTCGTAACGCGGCCCTGCCCAAACCCAGATCTCCTGAAGCGACAGGATCGTTCGCCAACATCACCGCATCGAACAGGCTCATCCCGTGGAAGTGTGAATACTCCGCCAACTTCGTCAGCGTCGCCGGGCCTATTCCCCTCGGAGGCACGTTGATAATCCTGCGCAACGACGTCTCATCTGAGGGATTAACGACGATCCGCAACAACGCCAACGCATCCTTGATCTCCCGACGCTCATAGAACCTCACCCCACCAATGAGGCGGTACTGCACGCCCCTTCGACTGCACTCCGTCTCAATCGCCCTTGATTGAGCGTTCGTTCGATACAGGATCGCAATTTCATTCAGGGATGTTGGCGCCTCACCTTCAATCCGTTCATTGCCTTGCGACGAGGTGCTACTCACCTTTTCGATCGCGTCCAACACCAATACGGCCTCATGTTCTGGGTCCGTCGCAACGCTGATCTTCACCTTCTCCCCTTCAGGATTGTTGGTGAAGAGCGTCCTCTCGAAACGGCCGCCATTGTGCTTTATCAATCCGTCGGCAGCCTCGATGATCGTCTTCGTCGAGCGATACGACTCACTCAGATGGAAGATCCGACACCCCTTCATCACATCTGCCAGCAACCCCATATTCTCCGGTCTGGCGTTCCGCCAAGAGTAGATCGATTGATCTGGGTCGCCGACAACGCACACGTTTCGATGCACATCTCCCAACAGCCTCACCAACTCGAACTGCAGCGAATTCGTGTCCTGAAACTCGTCAACCATGATGTGCTGATAGCGTTTTTGGTACCGTTCCCGCAGCGCGGCGTCTTCCGTAAGGACTTGGTACGGCAGCAACAGCAGATCGTCGAAATCCACCGCGTTCGCAGATCTCAAACTCGCCTGATATTGCGCGAACACCTCCGCGTGAAGCTCGATCTTGTAATCCGCCCCCGTCGCCGCAAACTCGTCAGGATTCTGATTATTGTTCTTGGCGCCGCCGATCGCCGCCAACACCTCATTGATCTTCACGTCTGCATCCATCTGACCAGTGATCAACTTCAACAACCTTTGTTGATCATCACGGTCATAAATAGAAAAATCGCGACTCAACCCAACGGAATCGGGATGAAGACGCAGGAATCTTGCCCCAAAGGAGTGAAAAGTGCTTACATTCGCATCTTCGGAATTCGGCACATAGGCTGCGACGAGACGTTCACACCTCTGCCTCAACTCAGCCGCAGCTTTGTTCGTAAAAGTCACGCCCAAAGCCTGCCAAGCCGGCACACCGCTCGCCAGAATGTAGGCCATCCGATGCGACATCACACGCGTCTTGCCCGAACCCGGACCGGCAACGATGATCAATGGCCCGTCAAGATACGAAGCCGCGGCGCGCTGAGCCTCTGATAGGCCTTCAAGTACTTTTTCCGCCGTCGAAAGTGCGCTCATATCTCGTCATCGACACTAAAATCTTCTGCCGAAACTTAACCAAAGTGTCGCACATCGCCACCGATTTTCGTCCGCTTTCGACAGAGGTGGACTAGGGTGAGTCAACCTCACCCCTTTGCGCTGAAGCACACAGACCCGCTCGCTTAAAGAGACCTTTGCAAAACCCTCGCTGTTACAGGGCAGGCCACAACCCAGACGGCCAAGAGGCAAGGGCAGGTCTAAGCTTCAGTTTGGAGCCACACTTCTGACGTGCCGCCCCACCCCAGATCCTTCGACGGGCTCAGGATGACGAGACTTTTGCAAAGGTTTCTTTAAAGGAGAGAGGATTCCGCACCGCCGTTCGTCCTGAGCCTGCCGAAGGGCGAGAGCCCGGGTGTATCGCCAGCGTCATTTCGTCCTCGTCGCCAAACCCTCGAAGTGCACAAACGTCACCACAGCGTCGGAATCGTATTTCCATTCCTGCCACGCTTGGGAAATCGCCTCCAACTCGGTTCGCTCAGCGATCCCATACTCCAACGCCTTCACGGCGATGTCCGATTCGAGCACCCGTTGCGACCATTGGTCTCCCCACCACGCTCGGCCCTCGGGCTCCGCAAATGTCCACGTACTCGTAGTTATGCGAATATCCGCCAACTCGCCAGTTGCCGCCATCCACTTGTAGAGGTGTCGACCTGCAAGCGGATTGCCGCCATTTCGCAATGCGACCGCATCGTAGATCCGACGGAACTCATCCAACAGCGGCAACTGTGGGTAAACAGCAAATGTGCCCCAATCAACCTCTCGAACTCCGACTAACCCGCCGATCTTGGTAAGGCTGGCCGCCGACTTCAAAGCGCCCACGGGATCCGAAAGATGTTGCAATATCTGGTGGGCGTAAACGACGTCGAAACTACCCTCATCAAACTCCGGAGCATAGATGTCGCCTACCCTGAAATCAAGATTTCCCAACCCGGACTCTTCGATGCGTGCCGCCCACTCGTCTCCCAGTTCCCTCGACACATCGATGCCAATGACCGAACCGACAGGTGAAACCGCCTCGGCTAAACCGACCGTGATCGTACCCGGACCGCATCCGAAATCTAGCAGTTTCATCCCCGGCCTCAAATGAGGAAGTAGAAATGCTGCAGCATCGCCCGCAGTTCGAGCAGCATGTGCGGACAGGACCGAGCGGTGGTGGCCGTGCGTGTATGTTTCCCCAGGCATAGATACGCCCATCACCTGCCCCCTCAACAGACGCTCAACGAGTGGCAGGCATAGCCAAAAGGTCTGCGATTTGGGAAATCATCGACCCTTCACTCACCAGTTTTCTAATCCGATCCAGTTTGTCCCGATGCGCAAAATCGCCGGCAGACAAAGCGTCCAGCCGATCCATCGCCTCTTCTGTGCCGCCGCCCACCACTATCAACGGAATTCTCTTGGTTCTAGCCTCGTAGAACACATAATCGATCGGTCTTTCACCACCCGTCAGGACCATCGCACGAGTAGTCTCGCTCTGCAACGCAGAAATCTGCACGTCCGGACGTCCACCCCTCACTACAACGCACGTGTTCTCTTCTGATCTGAAGTAGAACAGCCCCCAATCAAGCACCAAACCACCGATCAGGTAGTTATCGATCAGCGAATCCAATCCCTCACCCTCGAGGATCACATCGCCTTCTAGTTGATCAACAATCGCAGCAATCGTCGGCGCCGCCAACCTTCGGTCTTCAGGGATGTAACCCCAGCAACGGACACCTGCTTCGTTGAGTCCGTCAATCGCTCTCCCAACATGAACATCTCGATACTTTGGGACCCTGTTGATCAACACGCCGGCTAAACGGTCGCCATACCCCTCCGCACTCCCGGCAATGTCATCCTCGAGCGTCCCGATCAACAAGACTCTCGCGTCGACCCGCTCAGCCAATTCGATGTCGGAAGCCGCATCGCCGGAAGAGCCCTCGATTATCGATACTGCATCGTCCGAAGAATCCATTCCACCTACGTCAACAATCGATACCAGATCATCGTCGTCAAACAACCCGCCGAAACTGCCAGCGGCCCTCACAGCCTGACCAGAGTCCCGAATATGCGCTACCAGCGCAGCCGCGACGGTCGTTTTTCCGGCGGATTCGCCTATCGAAGAGATGATTATGGCAGGCATGAAAGAACCAGTTGACGACCCTTGACCATCCCTACAGGCAAGGCAACACAACCGAATCAGGATTATACCAACCGTACGCCGATAAAATAGATAAACCCAGCCTCAATGCCGAGGTAGCTCAGTTGGTAGAGCAATGGACTGAAAATCCATGTGTCGGCGGTTCGAGTCCGCCCCTCGGCACCACAGCCTTCGCTTTTCTCGAACCAACCTGCTGCTGGGACATCCCCTGCAGCCCCTAGACGCCATCCCGAAGTGACCGAACTTCTGGTGCCGAAGGTGGGAGTCGAACCCACACGGGCCAAGCCCAAAGGTTTTTGAGACCTTCGCGTCTACCATTCCGCCACTTCGGCAACCCTAATCCTTAAGTTTAAAAGCAACGCAGCAGCACCTATCGCCACTCCGCCAACAACGCCATCTACGAACAAGCGGGCATTCGGAAGCGAAACATAGCATCCTAATGTCCGTTCGCCCTGAGCCTGTCGAAGGGCCGTCCGCCGCCAACCCCGGACCACCCCGTGATCCCCGCGAAAGCGGGGACCCAGAGGAGAAACAGAGCAACCGCATCCCTTCTCCCCTCCGGGGACGAAGCGGAAAGAGCTTCGTGGAGCGGACGATGCATCTGAATCATCAGGACCTTTGCGCGCCAGCGCAAAGAGGTGAGGGGAAACCTTAAGGGCATCCAAATCCCTCCGCCCCGTTCGCCCTCCCCGCGCAGCGGGGTGCTGTGGAGGTGAGCGCATAACATGCGTTCACCCCGCAGCCTGTCGAAGGGTCGCCTTCCCCGGCGCACAGCGGGACTCTGCGCTGCGACCGCATGTCGTTGGCCCTGAGCCCGTGGTAGGGCCGTCCGACCCCGACCTCGGACCGCACCGTCATCCCCGCTTTCGCGGGGATCCAAAGGAGAGACAGAGCAACCGATTCCCCCTCCCCTCGCGGAAGGAAGATATCGCGCGCCTCCTGCGCTCCCGGCCCTGCAGCCGCAGGCGGCATCTCAGCCCTCCACACGAGAGCGGGCCCCGGTTGCGGTTGCACAACTCGCCAAACGGCGAGGGATTCCAGTGATTGCGATCTCGGGAAGCCTCGGCGAGGGCTACGAATAGGTTCTCGAACACGGGATCGACGCAGTCTTCAGCGTCATGAACCGCCCGATGACTCTTACCGAGGCGATAGAGAACACAGCACGGTTTGTCGCCGACGCCACCGAGCACGCGTGTCGTGCGATCGACGTGACTTTGGTCGGATAAAGTCCCCAAATAGTCGGGCATCGGCCAAACTGAAGTCCCTACTTCGTCGTTGCGCCGTCGCGCGTAAAGGCGTTCTCCCTCGTGAAGGAAAAATGTTGCTCTTGCTTTCCTCTGGATCCCCGCGTGCGGCGAGTGGGCGCATAGCATGCTCACAAGTCGTCTCACCCCGCTGCGCGAGGGGGATGACGGGGGGCGGGTCCGAGGTTTGTGGCGGACGGCCCTTCGACAGGCTCAGGACGAACGGTGGTGGAGGGATTTGGATGCTCTGAACGTCCCCCTCTCCTGAATCCTCTCCCACGGAGAAGACCTTTGCAAAACTACGTCATCCTGAGCCTGTCGAAGGATCTGGGGTGGGGCAGGCTGCCAAATTCGCGGCCCCGAACTGCAATCAAAACCTGTCAATTGCTCTTGGCTGTCTTGATTGCGGCCTTCGCCGCAATGACGCGACTCTTGCACAGGTCTCACGGAGGGGAGAGGGTACACGCCCTGCGGGCGTGCAGAGATTCGGATGCTACTTGCGTCACCCCTGCCTTCAATCGAGTTGACGGAAGGCTCTAGGCTTTGTGCGCCGGGTGCCCAAAGGTCCTGATGTTGCGGACGCATCTCCGCTTCGTCCCTGAAAGGGGAGGGAGTTCTGGTCGCCAAAGGGGTTGGAGTGATCGTGCGCGTCCCGCTGCTGGTTGGCGAAACTAAGACCCGCGGTCAGCCAACTAGGACGACATGGACCTCTATCGGCCCGTGGATGCCTTTTACTATGGTGGCCTCGATATCGCCGGTCCTCGATGGGCCCGAAATGAGGTTCATCGATCCGCTCCGGACGCCCGTTCTCAGCGCGACGTGTTCCAAAAGGAATAACTCGTCCAGCGAAGGCAAAACCTGTCCGCGTCTGATTACGGCTACGTGGATAGGGGGCGCGAGCGAAGTTAGTCGCGACACACCTTGCTTCGGATGGATGACTAATGTGCCGGTTTCGGCGATAACGTAGTCTCCTCCTGTGATCCCCATGTCCACGGAAAAGACGGCCCTGCGGTGCGTTTGACGAGCCTGTTCGCGTTCGGATTCTGATGAGCCTGGCTCGATCGACATGTCTCGCACGGTAACTCCAGCGTCATGCAATGCCCTGTCAACGCGGGCCTCATCTAAGATCTCGTGACCCGAACGCAATACCGACGATATTCCAGATTTTCTGCAAATGGAGGCGATGATGTCGCTCACGTTCTCGATGGTCTCCGCGCGATGGACGTTCCAGTCCGCTGTCTCCATCGCCGTTGCGGCTTCCTCCAGCAGCTCCGATGACCTGGCTTCCACATCCTCTTGGATCGCCTCTACCTCGGCCATCGCATCGCCAAGATCCGCGAAACGGCCAGGGGTCTCGCCCGGCGCAATCGCCCCACTGCGCCCCAGGGCGTTGCTTACGCCTGCTATGAATTCTGTGCGGTCCACAACTGCGGCTAACCCTTCAAACGCTTCGCGAAGCGTTGCCCAAATGTCCGGCCAGCGGGTTGCGGGAAATCCCGGCTCTTCGTCCAGCCTGAAACCGGTGGTGGCACTGCGCGCGCCCAGCCCTTGCGTGCCAACGGCGCCAATGCCCAGCGTCCAAACTTGGATGCCATATCGAACCGCGACCGCTTCATCATGCCACGTCGCCACATCCGCCAGACGAGGCGCTCCGATGCACTCGAAGACCGCTGGGCGGGATCAGGTTCTCCCTCGGCGGCTTGTGCACGAAGCTCGAGCAGCATTCGTGGAATGTTGATCTTGACGGGGCAAGCCTCGTGACAAGCGCCGCACAAGGTCGATGCCGCGGGCAGCTTGGAGCCGTCTTTCAAGCCAGTCAGAACAGGTGAAACGATTGCGCCTATGGGGCCCGGGTAGACCCATCCATACGAGTGCCCGCCTACTTTTCGGTATACCGGACATGCGTTCATGCAGGCCCCGCATCGGATGCAGTTGAGAGATTCCCTAAGCGTCTCGTCCCGCAACAGCTTGTCCCTGCCGTTGTCCATGATGACGAGGTGAAACTCTTCGGGCCCGTCTTCTTCATCGTCACGCCGAGGACCGTTCACCATCGTCACGTAAGAGGAGATGCGCTGACCTGTCGCCGAGCGGATCAATATCCTCAGCATCGTGCTCAGATCAGCGGCAGAAGGAATCACTTTCTCCATACCCATGACAGCCACATGAATTCGAGGCATCGACGTCGCCATTCTGCCGTTGCCTTCGTTCGTGACTAGCACGATCGAACCCGTCTCCGCGATGGCGAAGTTTACGCCTGTAATGGACATGTCTGCCCGCTGGAATACGTCTCGAAGCTGCGTCCTGGCTCTCCGGGTCAGCTGCTCAGCGTCTTCTTCACGCTCCAAACCATCCCTCTCCGAAAGTAGATCGGCGACCTGACTTATCGACTTGTGAATCGCAGGTGCAATGATGTGGTACGGAGTCTCCCCGGCGAGTTGGATGATGTACTCGCCAAGATCGGTCTCCACGACTTCCACGCCGTCGTGCTCCAACACGTCGTTTAGACCCATCTCTTCCGACACCATCGACTTGCTCTTGATGACTGTCTTCACATCGTTTCGCTGAGCCAGCGATGCGACGTATTGATTTGCATCCTCGGCATCTCGGGCAAAAAAGACGTTGCCGCCGTTGCGTTCCACGTTGTCGGCGAGAAGGCCGAGATAGTAGTCGAGATTCGCGATCGTGTGATCCTTGATCGCCTTGCCTAGAGTTCGTTGAGCCTCCCAGTCGTCCGTAGCAGCGGCAGCTCGTTGACGTCCGAGATGGAACCCGTTGTAAACGACCTCATGAGCGATTTGAAGTCGCTCATCAGCCATTGTGGTGGAAGCTGCCCGTTCGAAATCAGCTGTCTGCGACTTTATGACCGCTTGTCTCCGCGAAGCACTTCAGCGATGTGGACTACTTGAACGTCGGAGCCTCGTCTCCGCAAACCGCCCTGCATGTGCATGATGCATCCTGTGTCGCCCGCAACGACGGTCTTGGCGCCGGTTGCAAGGATGTTGTCGAGCTTCTCGTCCAACATTGCAGTCGAAATCTCAGACATCTTCACCGAAAACGAACCGCCGAATCCGCAGCACACCTCGTCCCGATCCATCTTTGAAAGACTCAGTCCGTCCACGCTATCGAGCAACTTCGATGGCTGCTCATCCACATGCAACTCCCGCAAAAGGTGGCAGCAACGGTGATATGTGGCCTCGGCACCGTACAAAACTCCCAAATCTGTAACGCCCATCACATCGACGATGAACTCGCTCAACTCGAATACACGCTGTGCCAAAAGCTCCGCTCTAGTCAACTCGTCGGCGGCGTCGCGGAACAGCTCAGGATAGAAATTTCGCACCATCGCGACACACGATCCGGAGGGACAAACTATAGGGCCAGTCGTCGATTCGAACACATCCAAGAAGCGACTCGCCACCGCCTTTGCGTCTCGCCTGAAACCGCCGTTAAAGGCCGGCTGACCGCAACAGGTTTGGTCGGGTGGGAAGTGGACTTCGAGGCCGAGAGCCTCGAGGATTTCGACCGTCGACTCCCCCACTTCGGGTGCAAATTGGTCGACCAGGCACGTAACGAAGAGGTTGACGCGACGCGGATCCTGGCCCTGGGCTTCGGTGGTCATACCAACATTCAGCATAACTTTATCCCCACAGACTCGGGATGTTCACCCGTTTTAAACTTTAGGATGCTCGAGTCGAGTTAATCAAATCCCTTAAATCTCATCGACTCGCCAAAGCCCATCAATGAATAGAGGCAGCAAGTGATGAACGGCGGAATCCAAGACGTAACGGTAGTTGGAGCAGGCCTAATCGGGCTGTCGACGGCGATGCAGCTTCTCGAACGGAAGCCGGACCTAAAGGTCTCCGTCATCGAGAAGGCCGACTCTGTTGCTTCGCAGCAATCTGGTCACAACAGCGGGGTCATCCACTCCGGCATCTACTACAAGCCCGGATCCTTCAAGGCACGATTCTGTGTGGAAGGCAGAGCCACGATGACTCAGTTCTGTGAGGAGAACGAAGTCCCGACGTGGACTTGCGGGAAGCTCATCGTTGCCACAAATGAGCAGGAAGAGGCTCGACTCGATGATCTCTTCGAGCGCGGAACCTCGAACAATGTCGAAGGGCTTCGTATCGTGGAGCCCGACGAGATGGCGGAGATCGAGCCCCATGCAGTCGGCACTCGCGCACTTTATGCGCCGAAGACTGGGATAGTCGACTTCAGGAATGTTGCCAAAGTGTACGAAGAGAAAGTGAAGTCGAAGGGCGGCAGAATTTTCTTCAACACTCAACTCAATCGCATCGAGAACCGCAAAGGCTCGGTTGGCTCATCACACGTCCTCGAAACCTCGCAAGGCGAGATCGAGACCCGCAACATCATCAACTGTGCTGGTTTGCACTCCGACATCGTGGCCAGCATGACTGGCACTGACCCGGTGTTGCGCATCATCCCGTTCCGGGGCGAGTACTACACGCTGAAGAAGTCGCGTGAACACCTAGTAAAGGGTCTCATTTATCCTGTTCCCGATCCGCAGTTCCCGTTCCTCGGCGTCCACCTCACGCAGACGATGAAGGGCTGGGTCGAAGCGGGCCCCAACGCTGTGTTGGCGATAAAGCGAGAGGGTTACCGCAAACGGGACTTCTCAGTTGCGGACTTTGCGAGAACGATCTCGTTCCCCGGCTTCTGGAAAATGGCGGCAAACAACTGGCAGGTAGGACTTTGGGAGACGCACCGATCGATCCGGAAGAGCGTGTTCCTCAAAAGCCTTCAGAGGTTGATGCCGGAACTTGAGATGTCGGATCTGGCGCCTGGCGGCTCGGGTGTCAGGGCTCAGGCTGTCAACCCGGATGGTTCGCTTCTAGACGACTTCAGGATCGACGAGAGTGAAACCGCAATCCATGTTCTGAACGCACCGTCGCCAGGAGCAACATCATCGCTCGTGATCGGCAACTACATCTCCGACATCGCCGAGGCGAATTTCAGACTTTAGTCGATAGGTTGGAGGTGCGTCCCCAACCGGTCATCCTGAGCCCGTCGAAGGATCTGGGGAGGGGCAAACAGTTCAGGATGAGGAGGCTTTTGTAGCGGTCTCGGCTCTCGGTTAAGTTCCGAGGAGTAACCGCTCTGCTGATTCGAGGGATTCTTTCACCGCTCGCAGGAACTGCACCGCTTGGGCGCCTTCGACGACTCGGTGATCGTAGGTGACCGCCAAGTACATCATCGGTCGGACCACAACTTCACCTTCGATGGCGATGGGACGTTGGACGATGTTGTGCATTCCCAATATGCCGACTTGAGGCGGATTCAGAATCGGGGTCGACATCATCGAGCCAAACACTCCGCCATTCGTGATGGTGAATGTGCCGCCGATCAGGTCCGCCAACGAGAATGAACCTGTCTTCGCTTTTTCCGCGTATTCTGAAATCCCCTTCTCAACGCCCGCGAACGACATACGATCGGCGTCCCTCAATACCGGCACCACGAGACCCGCTTCGCTTGCAACTGCGATGCCGATATCGTAGTAACGCTTGTAGACCAGTTCATCGCCGTCCAACTCCGCGTTGAGCACAGGGAACGACCGCAGACCAGCGATTACGGCTTTGACGAAGAAGGACATCAGTCCTAGTTTGATGCCGTGGCTCGCCATGAATGCTTCACCATGTTCGCGGCGGATCCTCATCACCTCGTGCATGTCCACCTCGTTGAATGTGGTGGTCATCACCGATTCGGCTTGAACTTGAACCATCCGCCTCGCGGTCGTCAATCGGCGGCGCGATAGCTTCACTCTTTCTGCTGGCCGCTCTTCCTCGGCATCCAGAATCCCCGCCAATGACACCGCAATCGATGGTTGGGGTTGTACAGGTTGCGCCGCAACATCTGCGGTCGGCTCGGGGTCACGCCTCATTTGAGAAGTCGTTTCGTCCTCAGTTTCAGGTTCGACCGACAGTTCGTCCGAGTCGTCCTCTTCGCTCGCGGGACTAACCTCGGACATCGGAGAGAAATCGATTTCGATAATCTCGGACGCTGGATCGGCTGCCTCTGGTTCTTCACCGGGCTCATCTTCGGCAGGCTCTTCGTCGATAACCACCACCGGCACTTCGTCCTCCAAACCTGTATCGGCGACCGCGACGGAATCCTCGATTCCGGGATCGAATTCACAAAGCACGTCGCCAGGTTGGACTACATCGTCCTCCGCCTTCAATATCCGACCCAAAACACCGTTGCGGACGGCGTTGATCTCCTGCACAGCCTTGTCAGTGTGCAACTCGACAATCGCCTCACCCTCAGCCACCTCGTCGCCCTCGCATTTGAACCACGCGCCAACGGAGGCTTCGAACACCGATTCGCCAAACTCAGGTGTCTTAATCAAATCCATCTATTTTGTAATCCGTTCCGCGGTGCATCTGCACACCCCCGATGTCGAAAACTTACTCAACTCACTCACCCGGGCTAAGACCGAGGGCTAACCGAATCAACCTGTCTTGCTGCAACCGGTGAAGCCAGTTGGAGCCCGAAGCAGGACTCGCGCTTCTTGGGCGTCCGACGTATCGCACCGTCTTGCCGGTCAACGCGGAGATCGGGGCTCTCACATACTCCCACGCTCCCCGGTTCATTGGCTCCTCCTGCAGCCAAGCAACCTCTTCATATCCGCTGAAGTAGTTGAAAGCGTCCATAAGCGAATCGTCAGGGAACGGGTGAAGCTCGTCGAGAACTACCACGCCCACTCCTGAAGCCTCGGCGACCTCAGGATGGGATCCCAGATCAACGAAGATCTTGCCGGAGCACACAACTACGCGTTTTATCTCTTCGGGATCTTCACCAGAAAACACGAATCGGCGGATCGGCTCGAACCTGCCTTCGGTGAGATCCGAAGGAGAACACGCAGCCAGCGGATGTCGCAACAGGCTCTTGGGCGTCATCACGATCAGCGGTCGCGAGTGTTCGAGATCGTTCAGTGAAGCTGCCTGTGTCCTTAGCAGGTGGAAGTACTGAGAAGACGTTGTCGGGTAGGTGACTCTGATGTTGCCCCATGAAGCCAGAGAGAGAAATCGTTCGATGTAGGCGTGCGAGTGGTTGGGACCTTGGCCTTCGTATCCATGAGGCAGGAGCAGAACCAAGTTTGATCGTTGGCCCCACTTTTCGTAGGCAGAGACGACCATCTCATCGATCATGCTCTGAGCGTTGTTGGCGAAGTCCCCGAACTGGGCTTCCCAGAGCACCAACGTGTTTTCAGATAAAACGCTGTAACCATGCTCGTAACCGACTGGGCCTAACTCCGATAACGGGCTGTTGTAGACCCAGAACGGGGCGCCTTCCACGTTCGAAAGTGGTGCGTATCGCTCGCCATTCTTCACATCCACTACCATCGCGTGGCGCTGGCTGAAGGTTCCACGCTCACAATCTTGGCCGGTGAGGCGAACGCCTACGCCATCCTGCAATATCGAGCCGAGTGCCAATGCCTCTGCGTGAGCCCAGTCGATCTCGTCTCCGTCTCCGTCGAATGCGCCTGATCGACGTTCGAAGACTCTCTCTATCGTCGGATGGACGGAGAATGAGTCAGGAAGCGTGGTGATCGTGCGATTAAGTTCATTGAGCCGGTCGTGTTCGACCGCAGTGTCAGGATAGTCAACTCCCTCCAACGGCTCTGGCGCAAGTTCCAAGTTCGATGGCGCCTCGTGACGATTTACGACTCCAGAACTCTCGATCGTCTCCATCACGGCACGAAGTTCTTCAATCGTCGAGGCGTACATCGTCTCAGCGTCCGCCCGCGTCACGACTTCCTCGTCAATTAATCGATTCGCCCACTGCTCACGAAGCGAAGGCCTATCAGCGATCGCTTGGTACATCGTTGGCTGCGTAAATGTGGGTTCGTCGTTTTCGTTATGACCGTGACGCCGATATCCAACTAGGTCTATCACGAACTCTTTTCGGAACTGTAAACGGTATGCCACTGCCATCTTGGCGACCAGCATGCAAGCTTCCATGTCCTCGGCGTTGACGTGCACAACGGGCACCTCGTAACCTCTCGCAACGTCCGACGCATAATCGCCCGAATAGGATTCCTGCGGCTCAGTCGTGAAGCCGAGTTGGTTGTTGGCGATGATGTGGATCGCGCCGCCTACGCTGTAACCATCAAGGTTCGTCAGATTCAATGATTCGTGAACGATACCCTGACCCGCAAACGCGGCATCGCCGTGAATGATCAAGCCCATAGCGGCAAGATGAGCGTCGCCACCGGCTGGCGTCCTGTCCTGGATCGAGCGCACTGCTCCAAGCACCACGGGTACAACCATCCCGAGATGACTGGGGTTGGGCAGCAGACGTAGCTGGATATCCGTGATGCCGTCTTGATCGACGTCGCGAGCAGCCCGCGAGCCGAGGTGATACTTCACATCGGTCATCCAACCAGACGCTTCGAGTTCGGCTAAGTGGGCGAATCTGCCTTCCAAGAAGCCGTTGATGAGCTGGTCGTAAGGTTGATCCAAAATGTGCGCCAAGACGTTTAATCGACCACGGTGCGCCATTCCAAGGATGATCTGATCGACTTCGAAAGTCGATTGCAAAATGATCTGGTCGATCAGCGTGACGAGCGATTCCAATCCTTCGAGCCCGTACCATCGACGCCCCGTAAATGCGGAGTGTAGGTACTTCTCGAATGCCTCAACACGGCTGAGCAATCCGAGAAGGTAGATCTTCTGCGAATCGGCCATGAAAGACATCGCCGACTGACTCTCTACCTGGTCTTGAAGCCAGTTACGCTCTTCGACGTCGTGGATGTGATCGAACTCGAAGCCGATCGAACCGCAGTAGTTTCGCTTCAACTGGTCAATGGCATCGCCGATCGTCCTCGCCGCTAGCCAAGGGAACTCTTGATCATGCGCCTCCACCAGCCAACGCGCAGATTTACCTAGTGTCGACTCCGTCACTCCGTACTGTTCCGGACGAAGGTGTTCCTCTCGTCGCGGGCGCAGACCCAATGGGTCGATACTCGCCGCCTGATGCCCATCGCGCCTTATAGCCGCCACCAAGCGGCCAACACGTAAGAGCTGTTCGGGCGACACCATCGACTCAACCAACACATTCGCACGGGTCGTGCCGTTCGCGCCGACCAGGGAAGTGTTCACACCACCCGGAGCACCGATGTTCGAATCAAGATCCGAACCTTCTTCAATCTGATCTCCGATGAGATCGGCGACATAGCCGGCGTTCATCGCGGCAAACACCTTTGACGAAGCGAATTGCGTAGCCTGATCGTCGGCGTTGCGGTCCTCGGTAACCATGGCTCGTCGTCTAATCAGATCCGCAAAGGCGGTGGTTGCTTAACGCATTCTTCCGGGTGAATGCCACATGTCCGCGTTATCGCCCAGAGCCTCCTTGAGGTCTGACGTTGCGGCAGACAGTTCGCTCTCAACGTCTGCCGGTAGTTCGTAGTCGAATGCGGGGATATTCAATGCCACTTCGCCCGTATCGCGTGCACCGACGAGCAGCGACGTAACGCCCTCTTGCTCCAAAAGCCACGCCAACGAGATCGTCGCCGGATGCTCGCTGGCGCCCTCGGCAATTTTCACGACACATCGTATCGCATCGAATGTGGCGTCCTCAACTCCATCTTCGCCGTGGATCGCCAATTCGCGCTCGCTGCTGAAATGACGGCTTCTTGAAAGTCCCGCAGGCACCTCGTCAGCCGACGAATAACGACCTGTCAACATTCCTTGAGCCAGAGGGCTGTAGCAGATAATCCCGACTCCATTGGCGACGCAGGTGGGCTTGATAGCAAACTCGAGGGGACGCCAAAGCAAGTTGTAAGGGAGCTGGTCGGTAACCACTTCGCCACACGCCACAATGTCCGTCAGATCAACCGGGCCGAAGTTGCAGACACCGATCGATCGGATTTTGCCAGCGTCTAGCAACTTCAACAGCACCTCCATCGTTTCTGACACGGGAACGTCATGGTTAGGCCAGTGGATCTGGTAAAGATCGATGTAGTCCGTTCGCAAACGTTTGAGGCTGGCATCACAATGCTCTACGAGAACATCGGGATCGAAGTTTGAAGGACTGATCTTGGTTGCGATCACCGCATCGTGGCGGCGACCCTCCAGCGCGATGCCTAGGACCTCTTCCGAGTTCGAGTCATCGTCATAACCCTCGGCAGTGTCGAAGAAATTCACACCCGAATCCAGCGAGGCGTGGACGGCGGCGACAGAGTCTTTGTCGTCTTGAGGTCCCCACACTCTGCCGCCCGCGAATGGCCAGCATCCGAGTGCCATCTGTGAAACCTCGATGCCACTATTCCCTAATGTTCTGTAACGCATATCCTGTTACTCCCTCCGAAAGATTCTAGGTGAGACCGACTAGCTCGTCTTGAAACGCCTTTGATGATCCGCTGTTACGCGCAGTTGGCGGGAGTGCAAGGGAGTCGAACCCTCCGCGCACATCGAAGGATGCACGCCAACGGATTTGAAGTCCGCGAAGTCCACCGGGACCCATCCACTCCCACGTATAACAACACCAACCTAAAGATAATCCAACAATCCGATTGGGGAGTATGCCCAGACGCGAAACGGGACGGCGCTAAGGCCGTCCCGCAATTCGAGTTATGAGCCGTCGAAGATCACCGGTTAATTCAGCACCCCATCGAGCTTATCCTTGAGGATTTTCTCGGGAACCGCACCTACCACCTGCTCCACTGGATTTCCGCCTTGGAAGATCAGCAGCGTCGGGATGCTGCGCACACCGTACTGCGAAGAGAGGCCAGGGTTGGCATCTACATCTACTTTGGCAAACTTGACCTGACCGTCGTAATCAACTGCTAGCTTCTCAACTACCGGCGCCACCATCTTGCATGGACCACACCACTCTGCCCAGAAATCAACCAGAACCGGAACGTCTGACCCAAGAACCACAGCCTGGAATTCGGCTTCATTGACATCTATAGGATGCGCCATCTGAAACGTGCCTTTCTTGTGGGGAAGAATCCCCGATCGCAAATTGCGAATTTACGCTCGAACTGAACTGCTCGATACTCAAAATCTTACCACGATGGGCAGGATTTCCAAGCCTGATGGCAGCTCCAAGAGTGCCGATTCAAACTGACGCGGCGACTAATTCAGCCGCCGATTCGACCTTTTCAACCGTCACGGGTCGCAACTCCAGCGAAGGCACGCTTGGAGATGGGTCCGGATCGTCGCTTTCTTCGATATAGGTCGCCAACTCGGCAAACAGCTTCGTAGTGCTCACGAATCCCCGCTGATTACCGCTTAGCACCGCTCGCCCCGTAGCAACTGCGTGGCCTGCTTGGTCGTGAGCGGCAACCATGTCTCCTTCGTCAATGCCTAGTCCGGCCGCGTCGTCAGGGTGCAACGAGAACTCTTCAATACGGTCAACCACATTTAGATAGTTCCGCTCTGTAAGGGTTATCTCGCGATCCGCCTGATGCAGGACTCGACCCGGAGCAAACAATAACCCGTTACTTGCGGGAATTTGGTCCATTTGGCCGTCCAATTTCTCAAACGAGTGTTGGTCGGATTCCGTTAAACCACCGACACGGGCCATCGTGTCGCCGGAATCTAGTCCCGAGTAACTCATTCCATCGAACGCCGGACACAGCGAAACGATTGAATTGAAGACATCCTCCGCAGAGTCGTAATCGAAGCCGCCGACATTCATCGCGTTTCCGATACCGACGAAGACCTGCCAGCCGGCCAACTCGTCGTTCTTGGGCACCCAGGCTTCTCGCACCAGCTGAACCCTAGACTCCAAGTTCGTGACTGTCGAAGTTTGCTCCGTGTAAGTCGCAGCCGGCAACACAACTTCGGCCTGGGCCGTGATCTCGTTGTCGAAAACCGAAGAAACGACTAACTTTTCCAGTCCTGCAAGCGCTGCTGCAAAGTCGCCGAGTTCGGGTGCGGAGGGGTTGATGCCGTCAGCCATCACTACCGCGGCTTTGATCGAGCCGTCGCGCATCCCGTCGAGAATATTTGCAACGCCTGTCGGATCATTCGACGCGACTTCGCCTGGACATGCGTTGAGCAATCGCTCCATCAAGTCGGAGTCGAGCGAATGAGGTGCGCAACCGACCAGCTGAGATCCCCGAGTGTTTGCGCCTTCATATAAGAGATACAGTCCTCTCGAACGACCATCGACACTGCCGTTCACCAATCTCAGGTTCATCACGGCGTCGACGAGCGGTTCACGTTTGTCAGACTGGATCGTGTCCACTCCTAGAACGACCGACAATTCGGGTTCGGCGGCGAGCACCGCGGCTGCGGCGATCATGTCTTCCACGGCAACGCCGCAGAATCTTGAGACGCGCTCCAAATCGTAGTCCCAAAGGTGTGCCCTGAACTCGTCGCCGTTTTGGGTGCGTTCGGATATGAATTCACTGTCTTCCAGCGAGCAATCAACTACGGCGCGGGCAAGGCCCATCACCAACACATGCTCAGTCCCGATCCGCGGCCGCAACCATAGATCGGCGTAGCGCGTCATCTCCGTCTCGCGTTGATCGATCACGACCAGACCGGCGCCATTTCGAGCAGCCATCTTCATCGGAACAGCCAAGACGTTCTGCTCTTCCGTCGGGTTGCCAGAAATCACGAGGATCGACTTGGCGTCTTCCAGTTCCCAGATCGAATGCGCGGTGTCCGCAACATCCCATCTGCTCTCGACGTGTTCAAATACGTCGTTCAAGAAATTATGGGCGCTATCTACTTGATTCGTGTTCAGGACCGTACGAGCGAACTGCTGCGCAACGAAGTTGTCCTCGTTGCTGCCACGCGGCGAAGCGATGACCGCCACTTCATTGGGCTCGTAGCCCGACAATGCTTCGGCCGCCAAAGCAAACGCCTCGTCGGTCGTCACATTACTCAGGACTCCGTCACGACGGACGTAAGGACGCTTCAACCGCGCTCGGTGGTTCGGGTAGTCGTAAGCGAACTTACCTTTGAAACATGCTTGGCCCTTGTTGGCCTCGCCGTGCACGTCTCCGCGGAAGCGAATCACCTTGTCGAACTGATTGACCTCGGCAACCATTTGACAGCCGACCGAGCAGTTGGTGCATGTCGTCACTACCTGGCGCTTTGCCTTCTCCCACTTGTAGTCGCGCTCTACCAAGGCGCCGGTCGGGCAGACATCTATGCAGGCGCCACAGAACTCGCATCCGGACTCCATGAGTGAAGTTCCGTGCGACGTTCCTACCAGAGAGACTCCGGAGCGGGAAACCAGCGTGATCGCGGCATCACCCCTCACCTCTTCGCAGACTCTCACGCACCTTGCGCAGACGATGCAGAGGTTGTAGTCGCGATCGTAAAGAGGATCATCGGCATGAATAGGCAGATCACGACGGTTGTAGTTCAGCGGCGTACGTAGATCCAACTCCACCAGCCGAACGGTGTCTTTAAGCTCGCATCGCTCGTTCTTGGGGCAGATCGTGCATCGATCAGTAACATCAACGTGGCGTTGGCAGATGTCTTGCGGGCCGCAGAGCTCGATGCGATGGCAGGTGAGGCATCCATGTGGATGCTCCGACATCAGCATCTCGATGATGCCTCGACGCAACTCCCCCACCGATTCGTTATTCGTCTCGACCACCATGTCCGGCATTGGGTCAGCGGTGCACGACGCGACGGTCATTCGTCGGCCGTTGGCCTCGGTCTCCACAACACAGGTCCGGCATGCGCCGTACGGCTTCATGTGCGGGAAGTAGCAGAGATACGGAATGTAGATGCCGGCGTCGAGCGCGGCCTGGAGGATCGTCTGACCCGGAGCCGCCTCTACGGTTTGGCCATCGATAGTGAACTGGATATTGTCCGGCATCTAGTTATCCCGTTGGGGTTTCAAGAATCATTAAGGGCGGGTTCGGCTCGGCATAATCATCGACCCATCATCGAAGGGGCCAGATTTTCCAAGCTCGCCTTTGAATCGCTGTTGGAATTCATCGCCGAAATAGGTCACAGCCGAAGAGATCGGGTTGTATCCCAGCTGACCATGCCCGCATAACGAGCCGATCTTCATGTTGTTGCCTACGGTCTCCATGAGCTCCAGATCGCCGGGTTTCGCCTCGTTCTTGCACAGGCGATCCAACACATCGAGCATGTGAGTGTTGCCCAACCTGCAAGGGAAGCACTTGCCGCAGGACTCAAACTGATTGAACGCTATCAAATTGCGGATCAGATCAACCACGTCCGTCGTCTCGTCACCGACGATAATCCCGCCAGATCCGAGGATCGCACCAGCTTGCGCCATCGCATCGAAATCGATAGCTGTATCGAACGCCGATGCGCCCAAAACACCTCCCAAAGGACCGCCGGTCTGAAGCACTTTGATCGTTTCGCTCCCATCAGCCGGGCCACCTCCGATGTCCTCCAAAACCTGCCGAATCGTCATCCCCATTGCGACTTCGTACATTCCAGGTCGCTTGATCTTGCCCGTTAGGCAAACTAGGGCCGTGCCTGAAGATGAATCGGTGCCGATCTTCTTGAAGGTGTCACCGCCGTCAGCCACGATGTCGGGCACGTAGGCCAGTGTCTTCACATTGTTGATATTGGTGGGTTTCTGGAACAAGCCTGCTTGAGCCGGGAACGGAGGCTTGTACCTAGGCGTCGAGCGTTTTCCTTCAATCGCCTCCATCATCGCAGTCTCTTCACCGGCCACGTAGGAGTCTCCTGTTAAAGAGACCTCCATTTCGAATGAAAAATCGCCTCCGAGGATGTTTTCGCCGAGCAGTCCCAGTTCGTATGCCTGATCGATGGCGTCGCGCGTGGCATTGATTGGAAACTCGTGTCCCTGTCTGATGAACACGATTCCATGGGTCGAGTTGGTCGCAAAACCGTTGATGATTAGACCCTCGATCAGCCGATGCGGATCGCTTTCGAGGATTCCCTTGTCGTTGAAGGCCCCAGGATCCCCCTCTTCGCAGTTGCACAGCACGTACTTCACCGGCGCCGGGCTTGGTGCCAGGAAAGACCACTTCAACCCTGTGGGGAAGGCGGCTCCGCCTCGCCCTCGCAATCCGGAAGTCTTCACCTCTTCGAGCGCCTCATCCGGCGTCATCATGAATATCGCCTTGTTTAGAGCCGAATATCCGTCTTGCGCAATGTACTGGTAGATGTCGTGGGGGTCGATGATCCCGAAATTCCGAGTCAGCACTTTCGTTTGCAGGGCATTCGCCGGCAGCTTGTCCCAATCCTGAAGATGTGAGGTGTAGTCATCGGGATGACCTGCGAATGCGTAGGCAGATTCGGGGAGCGGATTGGCGTCTCTGTCTTCGGCGAAGTGATCGACGATTTCGCTGACGTCCGAGGGTGAGACATTAACGTGCAGGACTCGATCTCGATTCGGGATCTGGACATCGACGACTGGCTCTAGATACATCAACCCATGAGCGCCCACCTTCGAAAGCTGGACCTTCCCGGAGCCGTGTTGCGAATATGGCTTCAGCGCATCGTACACAGCTTGAGCACCCGCAGCCTGACCAGACGCTCCGAATCCCACTCGGAACCACGGAACGTCGCCGCCAACGAGATTGCGCCAGCGCCTAATCGCCTCCGCACGCAAGTTGGAGTAGACCGTCTCGCGCTCGACAAACTCTTCACCCTGGATTTCAGTGCGCGTTACCATCATCCAATTCCTGCTGCAATTCGGTTACGTAGCTAGTTGCGGATTCGGGAGTGATTCTGCCGGTCAACTCGTGATCGCGAGCGATGACCGGGGCTTGGGCACAGGCGCCTAAACAAGTGCTGTAACGCAAAGTTACCTTGCCATCATCCGTGGTGGTCTCAGAGTCGACGCCAAGGACGTCGTGGACGGCCTTCAAGACCAGTTGGGCACCCATCAAGTGGCAGGTAGGTCCCCAACACACATCGACCGTGACCTTGCCCGGGGGAGTGAACCTGAAGTTCGTATAAAACGAAGCCACGCTCCAGACGTCGTTGATCGTCGCGGCGCAGAAGGTCGCCGTCTCTTCCACCGCTTCATCCGGGATGTAGTGCAACTCATCTTGGATCACCAACAGGGAAGAAAGCACCGTCATGCTCTGCTGTCGGCCATTCTCTGAGCGCTGACTCTCCAAAGCGGCACGAATGCGCTCTCTCAGCTCGCTGTTGGTATTGCTCTGGGTCGTCGTCAAGATCGCTGTCGCATTGATACGGTATCAGTCTTCAAACTCAGTTTGCCGGAGCGCAAACAGGCAAATTCAGACTAGTAAGAATCGTATCAGAGCAATGCTAATATTTCGAACTCACGCGTCGCGTACCCAGCCGGGAGACCCTGCCTCTTCCGCTGCCTTCATATCCAGCGAAGTATCACGTCGGACTGTCGGCATCATCACGATCTGCTCAACGAGCGTGCGTTGCGGCATTGCGGCACAAAGGAATATCGCCTGGGCGATATCTTCTGGCTGCATCATAGTCGATCGATCATCGGCATCTGGCGGTCGGGGCCTGTTCTCCAATATGGGAGTGTCCACCTCCGCCGGCATGATCGCGCAAGACCTGATGCCGAGTCGTGCCAGCTCAGTATTCATACCGCGCATCATGTTGAGGGAAGCGGCTTTTGCTGCCGAGTACGGTGCGCCGCCTAAGAGTCCGGGAGTGAGGGCTGCCATCGATGAGACCGTTATCACCGTTCCGTCGCCACGTTCGAGCATGTTCGCCAAAACCGACTGTGTCAACCGGTATACACCTTCGACGTTCACCTTGAAGACAGATGTCCACTCATCGACACCCACGTATCGCATCGAACGTACACGACTGCTGTGGCCTGCGTTATTCACCAAGATATCCACGCGCCCGAATTCCTCCAACGTCGACTCCCCTAGAGCAGCTGCTTCGTCTCCATCCTCCAAGTCGGTGGGTTTCACAACCGCCTTCGCGCCCCTTGCCTCTACTTCCTCTGCTACCTCAACCAAGGGTGCTTCTCGCCTGCCCGCCAACACCATCGAAGCGCCTGCGTCGGCAAACATCAAGGCTGTGCACTTGCCTATTCCGGTGCCTGCGCCTGTGATTATCGCCACTTTTCCGTCAAACACGCCCATGAGATCAAACTCCTCTTACCGAATTCATCGCTTACGAGTAATGAGAATACATCCGATCTCACATCCACGCACAGACTCCCGGAATCACGGATGGATCAACTTGAAGGCCAGACCGACCAACCGTATCGGTGATCCCTCATAATCATCTCCGCAACCTCTCTTCCCATGCGGATGCTGTAGTTGGTTCCGCGGTCCTCAGGATAGATCTGCGTAGTGTTGGCCAGATAAACGCGCTCGAAAGGTGTCCGGTGATCGGGTTTCTGTTGACTGTAGTTCGATCCGATTATCGGTTGCGCAGCGCTGACGGCGTTGTAGTGGACCTCTTTAACCCAAGAAGGTCGAAAGCCCGGATTGAAACGATACAGATGGGCCAGATACTCTTTGACCAGCTCATCTCTCGGAAGTTTGAATAGACGATCTTCTCGGTCCAAGTAGTTCGTCAGATATACGACATGCCGACCACGGTACCACTTGCTGGGCAACATGTTCGTGTGTTCGATTATTCCCAAGAACGGCACTTTGTCGTCTGCGATATTCATCCAGTAGAACTCGGTCAACGGACGATCGAGCTCGAGAATGACAACAACAGCAGCTAGGTACTTGACCGAATCGAGCTTGCTCAGGTAGTCGGCAGGTATCTCGTCCAAGATCTTCGGCACAGTGAACGACGGGACTGTAGCCAAGACGCAATCGAACTCTTCCGAATAGCGACTAGTGCCCTCCGAAACATGCACCTCCACTCGATTCTCGCTCGGATGCGGGACGATCTTCTCTACGGGGTTCGTCAACCTGACGTCGCTGCCAGAGGCGCGAATCACCGAAGCGAGCCTATCGAACACAACATCGAAGCTCCCGGTCGGGTATCCGAGCACCTCCTTGGCGAGTAGCCCACCTTCCCTAGACGCGAAACGAGTCTGGATCTTTGACCAAAACCAAGGCATGCCGACTTGGTCGTAGAATCGCCCGAACTTGCCCCGCAGCAGCGGGTTCCAGAGGATGTCGTACGCCTTGCCTCCCAACTCTCTTCGCAACCATTCATCGGCTGTGAACCCCTCCAAATCCTGCCAACGCTTAATCCTTTTTATCCGTAATGTGAAGAGTCCCATACGGATGCGTTCGAATAGAGGCATTGCGCCAAAACGCAACAGATCAATAGCAGTCGTGGTCCGGTGAACGTTGCCGTTGACGTAAGTTCCAACCTTCGACGGATACCACTCCATCGCGTCCGAGATGCCCATCTCTTCCATGATCTCGAGAATGGCCTTGTCGTTCGTGAAGAGGTGGTGATACCCGCGTTCCAGAGGGTGACCTCCAACCGGGATGGTAGAAGCCTGACCACCAATAAAGGGCGCCGACTCGTACACGACTACATCATGCCCGGCTCGCGTCAGATGGTATGCCGCGGCTAGTCCCGCCGCGCCGGCTCCTACGACCCCGACTCTCATGGCTGACCTTCTGTCCCGGACACTCCGCTCTCCTGACCTACGTTCCTCTGCGCAACGCTTCGTGCTCCCTCTGCTAGTTTCGCCAACGATGTCTTGTCTGCCAATAGCAACACGATGCCTGCGATCGTGACAGGCGCCCACAACACCACGTGCACCGTCAACGCATATGCTGCAGCGAGTCCGTTTTCGACTCCGAGTGCCACCAAAGCCGCCGCGCCAAAGAAGTCGAAAGGTCCCCAGCTACCCGCGCTGGAGGGGAAAACTCCGGCGAGATTTGCGACCGAACCGAATACAACAATCGCCGCGATGAACTGGAATTCGCTTTCGAACGCCGAACGAATATCGAAACCCAGCGCAATGACGTAGTACATGCTGATCTCAGCCAGCCAAATCAAAAGGGAATAGAACAACACCCTCAGCATCTCCGAAGGAGTGCGCACCGCGGCGATCCCTGCGAGCAGGTTCATCGCGACATCAACTACTCGTTCCCGGAGACTATCTGACAGCAATCCGAAGAGACGGTCTAACACCCGTCGCATCGTCGCTGTTCCGGTCGACACCACGATGCTCATTAAAACGAGCACCGCCAAGAAGGGCGCAATGGCGACGGCGACGAGGATCGGCGCGCCTCCTGGGACGCTTTCAGCCACATCGGTTAGCGCCGCGCCCACCCCAATTGCACCTACGATCCCTGCTAAGCCGAACAGCAAGAGCAAAGCAACGACATCCGATGCTCTCTCCAACACCACTGTGCCCAGACCAACTGAGACTCCGATTCGCTCGCGAAGGCTCAGATAGTACGCGCGCATCACCTCGCCGATGCGCACAGGAATGAGGTTGTTGGCCATGTAACCGACGACCACAACTGGAAACAATCCGCGATTCGTCTCGCCGTCCATCACCCGTCTCAAGAAATAACGCCACCGCAGCGTGCGGAACCAGACCGAGAGGACGTAGAGGGCGAGCGACGGTACTGCGTAGACGTAGTTCGCCGACTTAAAGACCTCCCAAACCTGCTCGAAATCCACGAAGAGCACGGCGAATATGGCAAGAAACGCCACGCTGCCCAGCAATCCTAGCCAGAATGCTCGACTCGATACCACAGCTACCGAGCTCTTCCGGAGCCGCAACGAACCCTAGTTGCGGAGTTATCGCAACGGGGCATTCGGCAAGTCTTCGCTGAAGTAAACGTACGAGTCGACATATCCGATCTCTGATGGCAACTTTCGATAGAGCCAAAAATCGGCCGTCTTGCGCCAGTCCTGCCGGTTCGTTATCGAATTCCAAACCTTGCCCGGGGTGATGTGCCTGTAGTTCTCCGGGAACCACCATCGGTGGATCATATGCCTGCCTTCACCAAAGTGATCAGGCATGGAATCGGCGGCATGACTGTTGTTCTTGGCGTTGACTACCGCGATCGTCCTGTCGTCGTTTACAGTGTTGCCCTCTTCATCGAGCGAGACGAACGCGACGTCGTCGTAGCCTCTGAGGTACCAAGTCCATGGCCAAGCGAAGCCATCTCTAGTATCGATCGCGATGCTGAAACCGGAAGGCGGTTCGATCCGAACACCCTCCGAGTCGAACTCATCCGGCAAACCCCTTAAGTCGTTGAGTGTTTGATCCCAGATGAGCAGCCTTGCGTTTGCTATCTCGCGCGCCGTCTGGTGGAGATCGGGCGTCGTCTGCGTGTAGATCAGGAGCTCATTCGGCACATCTCCGTGCACGTATCCTGCGATCGCCGATGCTCGGATCGTGAATACGAGCAGCAGCGCGGCCAAACTCACGGCGACAATTGAGCCCGCTTGTTTATACCCGTGTGTCTGGCCTAGCTGGAACAAACCCAGGGCCATTAACCCGATAAACGCGATCAAAGCCCACAGCTCTAAGAACTTCCCCACGTCAGAGAGGTTTGAGAGAGAAAAGTCTGGAGCGAAATTGAATATCGCCAATCGCCATAGGACGATGAAGAAAAGCGGCACCAAGGGGAACGCCATCCAACCTCTTCTTCGCAGAACCACTCCCCAGTCCACGTTGACCAACGCCTGCCCTATCGCCTTTCCGCCCAACACGATCACTGGTAACGCAACATTCACCAAGAGCCACGGCATCTTCTCGCCGGCCCACGAGTAGGTGATGAAGGTAGCTATCGCCCAAAAAATCAGGAACTGAGTGAATCTTGGCGCATCCAGAGTGAACGGCATCCAGAGCAAGGCGCCGAATCCGATGATCAAGAACGGCATGAGGAAGAGCGGGGAAGGCGATTCCCCGGCTGGCGCCTGGAAGTAGGCGCCGAAAAACAGTGCTGCCGCGATCGTTAGCGACACAAGGCCGATCAGAATCAAACCGATCGATGCGACCCTCGATTTGATCGCATAGTAGGTGGCGATGCCCAAAGCGAATATGAAGGGAAGAAACTCGTACACCGACATCAACATGAAGTAGTAGTACCAAGGCTGATTGCCCCTCCGGACATCGTGCTGGGCGAGCCAGTAGCCCATCGACTGCCAAACTCCGGTGGGCACGCCGGAGTAGGCGGCTCCGAAGTTGGTCATCACCAGTGCATATATCGACCAGAAGATGGCCAGCAGAACCAAGAATCGCCTGCCCATCCCCAAGATTCCGACGCCCGCGCCGATAGCGAACAGAATCAATGTGACAGACGCGGCGATCACGTACGCGACGGTGCCGTCAGGAGCGCCTACGGCCACATTGGGAGTACCCTCGTGCGCCGCCAGGATTAACCCCATAACGCCCTGAAAAACGCTGATCAGCGGCGCAGCGAACGGCAATATGATGCCGGCCAACATGATTAGGAACTCGCCTGTCGGCCCGATATCCCTCAATCTTCGATAACCGAGCAACACTTCGACGATCTCCCCGCGCGCACGCAGCGCCAGGTAGAGACCGAATATCGCCATATATATGTACGCGGTCTCCTTCGTCGCCATCGCCAGCGCCGCAACCACCGCTCCCAAAACGAGCCAACGCATTCGGCGTTCGTCAATGTATCTGAACATCGCCACGACCAAGAGCAGCGCGAAGAAGCCCATGAAGATGTCGTTCCGGGCGAATCTGCTGAAGTAGAACAGCCCTGGAGAGACGGCCAATAGAACTGCGACGCACAAGGCGCCCACCTGCCCCAGGTGGTTTCTCAACAACCACGGGATGAGCACCAAAGCGGATCCGAAAACCGCCATGGAGAGCCGCATAGTGAACTCAGAATCGCCAAATAGAAGGAAGCTTGCGGCGATGATCTCGAACAGGAACATCCCGTGAGTCAATGGGGTGTGCACATAGGTTTCGCCGATCGACACCTTCCACCCGAAATACCCGTGCAGACTCTCGTCGTGGTGCACGGCTTGGTCGCCCAACTTGATCAGCCGCATCCCCAGCGCGATAGCGAACAACGCGCCGTAAAAGACGTACTCGAGCCTGGGCGAAAGCATCGAGTCGCCAATCACTCGTCTACTACTGGCCCCCAGCTCAGTCAGAGGGGTCCAAACACCGCTTATCCACTTGCCATGTGAGCCGTTGGAAAGAGCCGAATCCTCCTCGGATTGGGCTTCGGTATCTGCGCTTGCAGCGTCAGTGACTTCGGCAGTCAAGCTACTTTCCCAATCCGTAGATCGTCACCTGATCGTTCTCGTAGACTCGCTCGGCGACTTGATCGAATTTCGATTCATCTAACCCAGTATATTTTCGGCGTTCTAATGGGCCGACGACGATGTAGTCGGCATCGTAACGATCTGCTACCGTGAGGATTTCGTCGCCGGAGCTCTCGCGGTATAACCGATCGATGTCCTCCTCTCTGCCCTGCCAGAGATCGGTACCGCCGCGCCATTGTCGCTGGTGACCAGTCCACCCAAGCACGGAATGGGCCCCGGTGAAGCCCGAGTATCGACCGAACTCGGTGTAAGATCCTCCGACTCCTTCGATCAGGACCTCGTCTTCCGCGATATTGCTGCGGATCCACGTCAACGCGTCTCGCACTCCTTGGTCGTTGCGCTCCAAGAAGGCCAAGCCATCAAGCGAGGCTCTGGTGTGTGATTCGCCTGTCTTCGTCACTGATGCAGCTACGGGATAGTAGAGCGATATCGCAAATAGCAACACAGCGATCGTCGCTGCCGCACTGCTGAGGACTCTTCTGTACCCCGTGTAGTCGACGTGGTTGCGCAGCCAATGGTAGACGCCGTAGCCGCCGACTGCGGAGAGGATAATCCACGATTGGTAATAGAACTTGAAGATCGTGTTCATCCGGTTGGCGAAGAAGTCGTGAACAAAAAAGAGTTCAGCACCGAACATCACAAGAAAGGCGTAAGTTGCGAGAAGCAGAGCAATGTTGGCTGCGTCGTCGGCTCCTCGGGCGCCTCGGTTATAAGTCGTGACGAACAAGGCCATGAACACGATTCCTAGCGGGCCAGCCACCACCAAACGTCTAAAGAAGTCCGCCTCATCGATGAAACGATCGTTGGCGTAATGAGTCACCACCCATAACAGGTAGGTTCCTGCCACGATCAAGCCAGATATCACCCAAGGCGTGAAGTTGTGCCTCAAAAGCGGATGTCTCTCTGCAGTCTGCACAGCACCAACGCCTCTCCGTTCTCGGATCAACATCGGAATCAAGTATGCCGTCAAGAACACCACTGCGACGGAGAGCAAACCACCCCAAACCGTGAGGAAGTGGATCGAGCGGGTGCCGACCCGGGCCGGAGCGATCGGCGGCCATTGTATTTGGCTTTGCAAAGTCACGAAGTAGTAGTTGAAGAAAAAGATTCCGGCGGCGACAAAGATCGCTGATACGGGCAGAATCGCAATTCCGAAAGCGCGCGCAAAGCTGGTTCCGTTTTCACGATAAGACTTGAGGAATACAGCCAACGCTAATACGACTCCGAGCAGGGCCAAATCCCAGGCGTTAATAAACCCAGACGCACCCACCATCAATACCAGCAGGAGGGCCGAAACCCGGTTCTGCCTCAGCCATCCCATTCCCCATCGGATTGGGGAAAAGTAGATGTTCGCCACCATCCCCAAACTCATCACAACAAACGGAATCGCCATCACGTGCGGGTGCAGGTCACCCAGTATCAGGCTGAACAACGGAAATTCTTGGATCGTGAAGTCCAGCTGCTGCAATACTTCGCCCGATGCATCGAACGTATTGATCACTCGCGACGATGCCCACCACCACCAGAATCCCGAGGGTCGCCAACCAGCCCCTGGATCGTTCTTGTCGACGCCATCGATCGCGAGCCATTCGTAGAAGCCATCTGAGCCGACTCCAGAGAGCGACAGCAACTCCCAAAAACCGTTGAGATTCGAGACTGCGAGCAGAAGGAACGAAGCCGCCACTCCGGCGGCGATTGTTAATCTCGTCGAGCCGCCGTCGCGACGAACCAGATTCGTGGTCAGACAGAATATGCCCGCAGCGGCCATTCCGGCGATCAACGCTGCAGCCAAGTTGAACGCAACTTCCGCAGCGACGCCAGACATCTGCGCAAGACCGCCAAACATCCAGTAACCGAAGTAGTAGTAGGAGATCGGGAAGCCGCTCAGCCAAAGATCGCCCGGTGGCGCATACGATGCAGAAATAACCGCATTCAGCATCGTGAGGTCCATGGGTTTCTCTGTCCCAACCACATCCGCGTCGTGGAATTTGTAGAGCGCGAAGCCGAGGAAGAACAGCAGGAACACCGCCTCCGTCACCAATACATGCACCCACCGACGCTTCAGGAAGGACGTCACTTCGTCCCGATAGCGGGTCAGTACCAAAGCCCAACCGGCCACGCCTATTACGACGGCTACAGCCCACCAACTCCAGATATTGTTTGGGATGACGTGGAGGAGGCTCAAAAACCAGACCAACGCGCCAATCACCAACAGTCCCAACGCCCTCGCGAATCCGTATCCCCGATCAGTCAAGTTGGGAAACGCGACAAAGAGCAGTGGCAAGACTGCAACGCCCAAAACGGACGAAACCACAAGCCATTGAAGTAGATCAAGCATCGAAACGGAAGTTCAACCGACGCATCTCGACCGGCTCGGTGGAACCCTTTGAAGAATCAACGATAAGGCGCACCCCGAGGTTTCGTCAAACGGCGGACGGGAGCAGTGCCTCCGAAAACTCTTCGGCGTCGAACTCCGCCAAGTCGTCTAGGCCCTCACCTGTGCCGATGTACCAGATCGGCAAACCCATCTCGCCGCTGATCGCCAGCGCCACTCCACCCTTGGCCGTGCTGTCGAGCTTCGTCAGGATCACTCCATCACAACCGACGGCCTCTCTGAACGTCTTGGCCTGGGTCAATCCGTTCTGACCAGTCGTCCCATCCATCACCAGCAAGACACGAATCTCGAAATCTTTTGAGAAGCGATCGAGAATTCGACGCATCTTACGGAGTTCTTCCATCAGATTTTTGGAAGTGTGGAGCCGACCTGCTGTATCAATGATGACGACGTCAACTTTCCTGGCAGCGGCGGCCTGCATAGCGTCGAAAACCACGGATGCCGCGTCAGATCCCGGGCTTGCTGCGATACACTCGGCACCGCTTCGTTCCGCCCAGATCTTTATTTGATCGATCGCCCCGGCTCTGAACGTATCTGCCGCAGCGATCAAGGTCGAACGCGACTCGGCTCTCGCCGCGTATGCGAGCTTCCCGATAGTTGTCGTCTTGCCGGAACCGTTAACACCCACGATCATCACCGCGACTGGATTCTCAGATGTCAAGACATCCAATCCGTTGCCCCGACTCAACATATTCACCATCTCACTGCGCATCATCCCGCGTACGGTCTCAGGATCACTGACGCCCTCATCGTCGGCTCTATCTCGCAGCTTCTCTACCAGACTCATCGAGGCATGAACACCGACGTCTGAAACGATGAGCGCCTCCTCCAACTCGTCCCAAAACTCGGAATCTAGTCGCTCCCGACCAAACACGCCACCAAAGACACGCCTCCAAGACCGACCAGTGGTTTCTGAAGTATCAGCGGTCTTTTTCTTCCGCCGAAGTAAACGAAACATCAGGCCTAATCAGTCGGTTCTCTTAGCCGCCGACGTCTTCGAAATTCCCAGCCCTCGCAACGGGGAGCTTAACAAGCGTGCGACCACTGCAGGAAAGCCCCCTCGATCTCGCCTAGATATAGAGGGTTGAATCGGTTTCCCAACCTTTGTTTCGATCCTGCGACGGCCCTTTGTCGTACCAAACCGCGCCCCTGCCTTGGGAGTCGCGTGGAAGCCGAAATCACGTGGCACGCCATCAGAGAATCGTTCCAGAGCCACCCGAGCGGCATCCTGTTCAGCCTTCGACTTGCTCGTGCCACTGCCCTGTCCAGCTGTGTCACCGCCAACAGCGACTCGAGACACGTAGCGGATTTCAGATTCACCCGCTCTCGGCGCCCTATCGGTTGCGTATTTCGGGCTGCGGAAACCCTCGGCTTGAACCAACTCTTGGAAAGCCGATTTCGAATCTTTCTCCACGCCTTCTGTCGAAACTCTGCCGACCACCCCTCCCAACGTCGCCTTTATGAATGATTCAGCAGCTTCAACTCCCTGGTCGACAAACAATGCGCCGACGAGCGCCTCGTACGCGTCTTCCAACACAGAATCGCGCTCTGCCAACCCGCTCCTCGACTCGCCTTGACCGAACACGATGAGCTCGCCTAGGCTCATCTCCCGGGCCGCTTCGGCCAACGTCTCCTTGCGCACAACGTGAGATCTGGCAAGCGAAAGCGTGCCTTCGTCGGCATTCGGCAAACTGCGATAAAGCATCTCGGCGACGGTGAAGTTGAGAACCGAGTCGCCCAGGAACTCCAAGCGTTGATTCGACTCCGCGTCGAATTCGCTGAGTTCTTCGCTGCTCCACTCGTTCAGAAACGACTCGTGGGTGAGCGCCTGCAAAAGCAGCCCACGATCCACGAATTCAACTCCCAACTCCTGCTGCAACTCCTGCAGCTCGGCGTCGGTATACCGACGAGTAGGCAACCATCAAACCTCTACGCCGCGTGGCCAAGGCGGTTGCGGACGCTTCAATTCACCGAAGTACGGCCGATTGCGAGCCATCATCAGCAACCCTTCCCAAGCCTGCAAGGTCTCTTCTTCAGGCGGTGTAAACGTCTTAAGAAAGGCTACGCCGCCATCCTCGAAGATGAACGTGGGTGTTCCGAAGATTCCCAGTGCATCGGCCTCTTCGTGGTCCTCTCCAATTTCACGCAATCGGTCAGGAGAATCGAGGTCGCTCTCAAATCGAGCCATGTCCAATCCAGCCTTTTCCGCAGCAGAGATCACTGATTCGCGGTCGCGAATATCACCTCGTTCGACGAATTTGAAGTGCTGCAACTCAGCCATGTATCGTTCGTGGGCATCGTGTCCCTGCATCCGTGCCGCGATGCCGCCTCTCAGCGGCCACAGCCCCCGACTGTCGTAGTCATCGCCTTGCTCCCAAGCCTTCCAAGATGAGCCCTCTTTGGAGTTGACCTGCTCCAAAACGAAGCTACGGTACTTGAGATCAAGGTCATCCCCCATCTGCTGCTGCACACGGGCGAGCCAAATGCCCGCCTGACGTACCCACGGTCAGGTGTAGTCGATGAAAACCTGTACTTTGATTGGAGTGTCGCTAATCATGATTGGCCAAACCTTTCGTTCCTAGACCCGGTGCCGTTTCTGGAGGGAATTGGAAATTAAATCAGGAACCGATAACTCCTACGAATCTTATCAGTCCACCAAGTCGCGGCCTTCGACGAGCGACTCGAGGATCAACTCATAAGATTCAATCAGTCTTCCAAACACATTCTCAAGCCAATTGACCCAATATATCGAACTCAAGAACCACCTCGACGGGGACTCCCTCAGCGCCGTCCTACAAGCGGAGAAAACGGCGGCGGAACTTTCTCAACGCGTCTATCTCGTGGGTGGAACCGTTAGAGACATCGTTATCGGTCGTCCGTTGGGCAACCCAGAACTCGACATCACGGTCGTCGGAGATGAACGTGCCTTCGCAGAGGCGCTGGCGGCCTCTGATCCGACCAGCAGGCAGACTCTCGCCTTTTCGGAGCATCGAACGGCGAAGATACGCGTCCGTGGCGTTGCGGTGGAGGTCGCTGCAGCCCGAAGCGACGTCTATGACCCGTGGGGCTCATTGCCTCAGATAACTCCTGTTGACTCCATCGAACGCGACTTGGCCAGGCGCGACTTCACGATCAATGCAATGGCGATCTCGATCAACGAGGATGACTTCGGCGCTCTGATTGATCCTCATGACGGAGCCACAGATTGCAGATCGGGGATCCTGCAAGTCTTACAAGAAGACTCGTTCAGGGAGGACCCGACGCGCATGATGCGTGGAATCCGTTTCGTCGCTCGACTCGGTTTCGATTTCGCACCAGATTCGCGGGAGATCATCCTTTGCGACGCCTCTCGCATGCGGTCATTCATGGCCGAATCACCTGAAAGATTGTTTCGCGAGTTCAGTCTGTGGTTCGCCACGCATGAAAATACTGCCGAGATTGTCCGGATCGCGGACGAAACCCGCATCCTCGAGCAAGTTGCGCCCGAAATCAGGAAAGATTCCACGGGTCGAAATTCGTTTGCTAAACACCAACGGAACTTAGACGAACTCGCTCGACTCGCTTCAGTCGTCCTTGGCATATCCTCGCGTCACGCCGTTGACTTGAGTGATCGAATGCGGATGCCTCGTCGGTGGCGTGAGATTGTCACTACTTCGGCAAAAATCGATCGGGCCCTGACCCTTATCGCTGATCCCGAAGTTCGTAACAGCGACATCGTAGACCTCTTGACGCCTTTTCCAATTGAGGTCGTCGAAGCCGCATCCCTTTTGGCTACAAACCAGAAAGTGAAGGATCGACTGAAGCGATTTCTCATCAACCTCAGACACGTTCGAACCTTCTGTGATGGCGATGACCTTCTCCAAGCGGGAGTACCACAAGGCCCCCAAATCGGCCAGTTCCTCGAGGAGCTGCTGGAGAGAAGACTCAACGGTTTGCATGCCACCAGAAGAGACGAATTGAACTATGTCTGTGCCCGGCTTAGATCTATGACCATCGACGGCGCGACCGACTAGCTGGGCACGGTGAGACCTAGGTTGATCTGGTTCCGAAAGAGATAAAGCTGCGCTATCGCGGCCCACTCACCAAATCGATCTCGGGCCCACTCGCCGATATCCTCGTACTTCATTCCTTCTCTGAGCCCATATAGCCGTTCGACAGCCCGCCGGACATGGACATCGACCGGGAACGCTTCTCGTTTATCTAAGGAATACGCCAACACGCAGTCTGCCACCTTGGGACCAACTCCCGGCAACGAGATCAACGCATCTTTGGCATCTTCATAGCTGGCGGACCGCAGAGCGTGCGGATCGACCGCGCCACTGGCTACGACGCCGGCAGCTTGGGAAAGATGCTTGGCCCGGTAGCCCAATCCGACTTCTCGCAACCTAGATTCTCCAACATCGGCAACTTCCTCAGGGCTGGGCAATACGAATTCCCATGGGTGGGTACCGATCGCCGTTCCGAAACTACCGACGGAGGCGATCATCGTCTTGATTCTCGGTATATTCGAGTTCTGAGAACAGATGAAGGCCACTAAGCAATCCCAAGGCTCTTGCCTCAAGACTCGGAGAACAGGACCTTCCTCTAACTCCGCCCCGAAACCGGGTTCGCGGCCTAAACGCCTCCTCAATGTGTCCACGTCGAGACAGCTGTCGAAGTAGCTTCTCGCATGCCCAAGTAAGTCGGCATCGATGAGGTGCCCATGGCCCCTTACTTCCACGTCTCCGCCGCAATCGATGAAGTCCACGACTTTGGCTTGCAAGACTCCTCGATATCGACCCGACGCCTGCTTTCGCCACATGAAGGCCTGCCCGCCGTCCAACGTCTGATCCAGATCGACTTCGCCGATGCCTAGTGCCGTTTGTTCCGTGGTCGGAGTTGTCAAGAGGAAATGCTCACCGTTCGCTCTGAGCTTGTCGAGGGGCTTAACCTTGGGTCGCGTGGTTTCAACTGCCATCGCTACGTACCATGCCAACCTGATACGTTCTCAGCGAGGGTGCGCATGGTCACTCTTCTAACGGTGCACTTGGGAATCGACTGCTGGAACTCCGATCCATAACGTCTCGAGATGATGCGACGGTCAAGCACCACGAACACACCCCTGTCTTGTTGCGACCTAATCAAACGTCCGAATCCTTGCCTGAACCTTATTACTGCTTCGGGGATCGAGTAGTCGTAGAACGGGTTGTCGCACAACTCCGACCTCGAGGCGTGTATCGGATCCGAGGGCACAGGGAAGGGCAATCTAGTCATCACAAGCGACTTGATCGACGCGTCCTCCAGATCGATGCCCTCCCACAAGCTCATCGAGCCTAGCGCCACTGCCTGCTCTTCATCATTCAACAACCTCAACACGCGCGCCGGTGGGCCGTCTCTTCCTTGACCAAACACCTTGATACCGGTGTTTCGCAGTCGGTTGAAGAGCTCGTTCCTAGTGTGATTCAACGCTGAGTTGGCGGTGAAGAGGGCCAGAGTGCGGTCTGATGTCGCTACCGCGATGTCGTGCACCGCCGAAATGACGGCCGAGGCGTAGCCAGGGGAACCTGGCTCCGGCATATCTTCCGGGACGAGGACCAGAGTTGAGCTCTCGAAATCGAATGGTGAACCCAACCTTAGCTCTCGCCACTCGTCGATCCCCACCTTTTCTGCGAGGCGATCAAAATCGCCATGTGTCGTAAGCGTGGCACCGGTTAGGACGAAGCTCTTGGGTTTGTTGAAAAGCCCTTCGCGGAGGTACTCCGAGACGTCCAAAGGTGCTCCGCGCACCTCCACTTCTTGATCACGCCGCATGTTGACTGACGTCCAGTAGACGAAGTTGTGATCTGGGTTTTCGATCACCTGAGCCAGCCAATCCCGAGCGTTGCTCAGGTTTTCGTGGACGGCGCTCGCATTGATGAAGGAGGCATCGTCTTCTGCAGACGAACCCGCCATATCGATAAGGCTTCGCAAACCTGAGACCGCATCGCCCAACGCAGGGGCGAACTCGGCCCAAGCTTCGACGACAGGTCGCCACTCTCTGGTGATTCTTGTTGCACCGAGTATGCGCAGTTCGCGGGACTGCTCGCGCGACGTCGCAATCGTTGTGAGGTCGCGAATAGCATCGAAAAGCGCTCTGCCATGGCGGATCGATGCGCTCACCCCGCGGGCGATTTTCTCCTGCTCGCCCGGAATTGGAGACAAAACATGCTCTCCAGACGAATTGGTAATCGCCATATTGACTAGCCGACCCAGCATCCCATCGTTCGACGCCAAATCTCTTAAGTCGTCCATCAACGCCGACTCTCTCAGAATGAAACCCAATTGCATCGTCGCGACCGGCTCGAGATGGTGCGCTTCGTCGATCACCAGCGCGTCGTACTCCGGTATGATGCCGCCGCCCCTCGCCATATCCGTTATCAGCAAGGAGTGGTTCACTATCAGAATGTCGGCAGACTGCGCCTCCGTGCGGGCCTTTAACAAAAAGCACGGTGGGCCTTGACATGGATAGAACCGTTGACCATCGACCTTGGGAGGGCAACCCTCGGCTGAATATCTCAAGAATGTCGGGGTGTCCCAACCTAACGCGAGCTCTGCCCGATCTCCGCTGTCGGTGCTCGGAAGCCATGTAAGACATTGAGACAAGACACGCGCCTCAGTCTCTGAATGGGCGAATTGGTGCATCCCGTCCAACCAACGCCGATAACAGAGGTAGTTCGAACGTCCCTTGAGCTGAACAGCCTTGAGTTCAATCCCGAACTCCTGACTCAAGATCGACTTAACTGTGGCAAAGTCCTTGGCTAGCAACTGCTCTTGCAGGTTGATCGTGTTCGTCGAGACCACGACTTTGCCGCCGTTCTTGCCGACGTGCAAAGCTGCTGGAAGGAGATAAGCCAACGACTTCCCAATGCCAGTCCCAGCTTCCGCCATGAGGGTCTCGCCACTCACAATTGCGTGACCCACTGATACCGCCATCCGACGTTGGCCCTGACGCGGCTCGTAACCCGGCAGATGGTTCGACAACACACCTGCGGGAGCGAACATCTCATCGATCTCCGAACCAAAAACGTCGGCTTCCGATGAACTCAAAGGTTCGTAGACGTGATCCACCAACGATGGTCGTTCCGCGGTTCCCATGCGCTTACGCAACTCATCGTCATCGAACCCGAAATATCCGAACGAAGCACCAGTCTCGTCAGGCTTGGCGGCCGCAACATTTCGGGCGAGCTCAGTCACTGACCAGCCTGAGCGTTCACCGAGACTCTCGATGCGCAGCAATGCCTGTTTCGGCATCTCCTCGAATTTGGAAAGCAGCAGTAGGAATAGATCACGGCTGGCCAGCGCATCTGACAACGCTCGATGAGGATCGTCGTGCCGGATGCCGAACCGCTCGCTCAGTCGCTCCAACCCGAATTCGGGGCCCGCAGGCAATGCGACTTTTGCCATCTCCACGGTGTCGTAGGGGTTAGGCGCCGCCGGCACGCCGTGGGAACGCAGAAATCCGATGTCGAAACCGACATTGTGGCCGACGAGTCGGTGGTCGCCGATGAAATCCAAAACACTTGGCTGCACTTCACCCCAGTCGGGAGCGTCGTCGACTTGCGCTTGGGTTATGCCCGTGAGAGAAACGATGAATGGCGACAGCGTAGTGCGGGGATTCACAAGTGTCCGGAAGGACCCGATTTCCTCGTCGCCCCGGAATTTAGTTGCGCCGACATCGATGATCCTGTCGGACGAAGGGTTCAAACCCGTCGTCTCCAAATCCAGAGCCACCAACACCTCGTCACGAGGCGAAACGGTGCCAATGGCTAAAGCGGCTTCGGAATTCAATTTAGAACGAGGGATTCAAGCGTCACGTCCTCGAATTATGCAACTATCCCAACCGCAGCAACCCGGCGAGGCTGTCTGGTTACATCCCAGCGCTACTTAAAACAAGATCGACGTTTGAGACATTCGGCCTCAATTCGCCCCGGTCTATGCTCCGCATGGCGTTGACTATGTACGCCGTTACAGGAACCTCAATTCCAACTTGATTCGCCATCTTCAAAACATGGCCATTCATCAAGTCGATCTCCGAAGGCCGGCCGTTTTGCACATCTTGCCCCATGGAAGGAAGCCAATCTCCGCTCCCGCTTCCAGCCGATTGACTTATCTGAGCATCCAGCTCCTCATAAACCTCCCCGTCAGTCGCAGCTGCTGCCCACTTCTCAGGCGGCGCGCCCCCGAAAGCAACGACATTCAATCCCAGAGCTAGCCCAACTTGTGCAGACTCCGAGGCGAGTCGGATCTGCAACTCTCGTGCCCGAGGATTGGAGGCCAACGTAGCAGTACCCGACATCGAGATGCCCACGACTGGGTTGCCCATGCTGTTTTGACAAAGCTTCCCCCACCGTTCCCCGCGTAAGTTTGTGGTCGTCTTGCCGCCATCAATCGGTTCGAGCAGGGAAACCAGATCGCTAATGCGCTCTGACTCTTCACCGTCGTGCTCGCCAGCTCGAAACACGATGTGGCCCAAATCCCTCCTACGCTGCGTTCCCGCACGCTGCGAGAAGCCGGGTCTCGCCAAACGCACGGCGATCGACGACATGATGAGCCCAACGCATCTCTCGGCCCCTACCGCGTCAGCCATATCGTCATCGGGTATGCAGTTCTGTGACGAGACGAAGTAGCCATCGTCGGCCACATATCGCTTGGCGAAACGAGCTGCCCACGAAGTGTCGTAGGCTTTGACCGCTACAAAGCAGATATCGAAACTTGGCTCCAGGGCAAGCCTCTGGGACTCGTGGAGGTGAAAGGCACCCGGATGAGAGTCAAACAGGTCATGCGGACCTTCGACTCGTAGTCCGTAACGGCGAATCGTCTCGACCTGCTCCGCCCACGAATCGGCGAAAACCACGTTATGTCCCAAGTGTGAGAGCCACCCACCTAGATAGCTCCCAACTGCTCCTGCACCGACTATCAATATGCGTTTTTGATCCAATTCGATGGACCTCCTCGAGTGGCTTGCCGCACCGTTCCCAAACCTGCACGCGTAGTGTATACGTCGACAACCAATCGGAACACGACCGTTCCCTCGACCTGTAAACTTCAATGGTCGGACGGATCACTCAAGAATCTGTCTCCGGCGCACAAAGATCCATCGACGAAAACCAAGGAAGCGAACCAATGGCGGCAGTGAATGTTGGCGACAAAGCCCCAGACTTCAACCTAAGATCAAACGGCGGCGACATGACTACGTTAAGCGGACAGCACGGGTCAAACGTCGTGCTCGCCTTCTTTCCGGCATCATTCACTGGTGTATGTGAAACCGAGTTGTGCACTTTCCGAGACTCCCTTTCGTCGTTCAATGACATGAATGCGAAAGTGTTCGGAATCTCCGTCGACACGCCATTTTCGCAGGCTGAGTTCGCCTCAAGAAACGAACTCAACTTCCCGGTCCTCAGCGACTTCAATCGAGCCGCCACCTCGGCTTACGGAGTCGAACTCCATGACTTGGCCGGCATCGAAGGCTACACCGTAGCTCAGCGTTCCGTTTTCGTGATCGACGACGGCGGCGTTGTCCGCTGGAGCTGGGTATCAGACTCGCCGCTCAATGAGCCTCCGTACGATGAGGTAAACGCAGCTGTAGCGGCACTGTAAACAAGCAACCTCACCCCTTTTCCTTCATGGAAGGGGGAGGCACGCATCGACTAGTCGTTAGGGGGAGTTGAATTCCCCTTAAATCCGGCTGTAACTCCGCCGTCGATCAATAACTCCGCGCCGGTCACGTAAGACGCCTCATCGGAGGCTAAGAAGCAGATGCCGTTGGCGATCTCCTCGGGCTGTCCCCATCGCCCTAGCGGCACCCGCTCGGAGCGCCACTCACGCTCAGAGTCGACTCGATAGATGTTGTTCGTGAATGGGGTGTGCACCCATCCCGGAAGCACCGAGTTGCAACGGATCCCAAACTTGGCCAGTTGAATCGCCGAGGCTCGAGTGAAGTGGAGCATTCCTGCTCGGGACATTGCGTAAGCCGAGCCGTACTCACCTGCAAACTTGCCTGCCATCGACGAGAGGTTCACTATCGAACCTCCGCCCGCTTCACGCATAGCAGGTATCACAGCACGCGAGCCGAGCAAGATTCCGGTGGTGCTGATCTCCATCACGCGTCGCCACTCGTCAACGTCCACGTCATACAGCGTGTCGCGATCTGAAAGACCGGCGATGTTCACCAAGATATCTAGCCGTCCGAACCGCTCAAGCGTGCGGCCCACGGCGGCTCCCCACTGCTCTTCATCCGTGACGTCCAGGTGGCAATATTCGGCTTCATAACCCGCCGCCTTGATCGACTCGATGGACGCTGCTCCGACATCATCCTGAACATCGGAGATAACGACCTTTCCGCCCTCTTCCAGCAACTTCCAAGTGGTGCAGCCACCGAAGCCCATCTGCTTGTCGGGGTTCGACGATGCAGAACCCGTCAGCAACGCAACCTTGCCTTCAAACCTGTTGCCGCGTGCCATCTCTACCCCCTATTGTCCTAGTTAAACCACCGATTTAAGTTGACACTGATCCATGTTGTTGCCAACAGTCAAGGGGTGGAATTCAAGTACATGTTAGGCTGTTTCGACGAATGCTTCTTCCGCTAACCAATCGTCAATTCCTATCGGTTTCCTCGGACGTGTGATGCGCAACACGCTCTACTACGGCGACAATCTGGCTGTGCTTCGGGATTACATTCCCGACGAATCGATCGATCTCGTCTACCTTGATCCGCCTTTCAACTCCAACGCCAACTACAACGTGTTGTTCAAAGAGCAATCGGGCGAGGAATCCCCTGCTCAGATCGGCGCCTTTACTGACACCTGGAAATGGACACTTGAGTCTGAGCGCACATACGAACGAGAGATCATCCTGAACCCAGAGGCGCCTGCCGACGTGAAAGACATGATCTTGGCATTTCGTCAAGCTCTTGGTCGGAACGCCATGACAGCGTACCTTGTCATGATGACGCCTCGTCTCGTCGAGTTGAGGCGTGTTCTCAAACCAACTGGTTCACTCTACCTTCACTGCGACCCGACCGCGAGCCACTACCTCAAGATCCTGTTGGACGCCGTATTAGGCAAGGAGCACTTCAGGAACGAGATCACTTGGAAACGAACATCCGCACACTCCGACGCAATACGGTACGGCGCCAACACAGATTCCATCCTGTTCTACACCCGAAGCGAAGAGTGGACTTGGAATCCGCTGTTTCAACCGTACGAGGAAGCCTACACCGCGAGATTTCGCAACCAAGACCCAGATGGGCGCGCATGGTCCGATGACAACCTAACTGCCAAGGGTTTATCGGGAGGAGGATACGAATACGAATACAAGAGTGCCACCTCTCTTTGGCGCGTGCCGCTCGAAACCATGCAGAGATTAGATTCAGAGGGGCGATTGCACTTTACGAATACTGGAGGTATACGGCTCAAAAGGTATTTGGATGAGCAAAAGGGAGTGCCCATGCAATCCCTTTGGGCGGATATCAATCCGATCAACTCACAAGCGAGAGAACGGCTAGGATACCCCACCCAGAAACCTCAAGCACTCCTCGAGCGCATCATCCGAGCGTCTTCGAATGAAGACGATGTCGTACTTGACCCCTTTTGCGGATGTGGCACAGCCGTAGCTGCCGCAGAAAAACTGAAGCGGCGATGGATCGGGATAGACATCACTCATCTAGCTGTCGCTCTTATGAAGCACCGACTCAAGACCTCGTTCGACATCGCCCCGACGAACGATTACGACGTTATCGGTGAACCGGTTGATGTAGGAAGCGCTAACGCTCTGGCCCTGCAAGACAGGTATCAATTCCAATATTGGGCGATGTCACTACTTGGAGCAAGACCTCAAGACCATAGCAAACGGGGTGCGGATCAAGGAATCGATGGCATCGTCTACTTCATCGACGGATCGAAACGATCGACTCAGAAGGCACTGGTGCAGGTCAAGAGCGGCAGAGTATCATCCCCTCAGATTCGAGACCTGGTCGGCACTGTCGACAGAGAAGCCGCCGCGTTTGGGCTGTTTATCACTCTCGAAGAACCAACCAGAGCCATGCGCGAAGAAGCCGTCAGCGCTGGGTTCTTCCATTCGAATATCTGGCAACGTGATTACCCCAAAATACAGATACGCAGCATCGAAGATCTTCTCTCGGGCAACGGTTTCGAACTGCCCGATCATCCGTCGACGTACAAAGACGCACAGCGTGAAACCCGTGAAGATGCACAGCAGGGCAACCTCGAAGACATCAGGCGACCCTTCGGAGACGTTGGGGATATAGAGCTTTCGGTGCGTTAATTCGAGGTTCGCAATGCGCCGAGGGGCGTGCGCTGGCGAGCCAGGGCATCTAATGCATTCTCACCTAAGCCTGATTGGCTCCGCCCCAGAGCGCGCGATGCTGCCCCAGTCTTGTTAAATCCGGTTCTGCAGAGCGATGACCAAATTCGGGATCAACACGCCGTAGATCGCCAACGCTAGCAGCAGCCAAAACGTGACGTGCGGCCACCGATCCCGCATTATGAGCAGCACAGGCAACCCGACGAAGATTATCCCGGCGATCACTATGCCCGCATAGGTCGCCGAAGGGATGAGCATAAACTCAGCGCTCTCCTCGATCAATGCATCGGCAACGATCGCGCCCACGACGCCGAGCAGCGTCCACATTGACATCGCACCACCCACTAGTGCCACGATGAAATTGACGATCCTGCCCTGCTCCACACGTTTTAGCAGCGCCCGAGGAGGGTTGAAGGTCAACAGCACTGCTGAGTGGCCAGCGAACGCCATACCCATGATCATCCCGCCGAGCAGTCCGGCCAATATGTCCAACCCAATAGTCATCGCATGCGTGTAAGACTCTATACGCTCACTCGTGGAGCTATCCCAACCGAAAAGGCATCGCAATTCGACCTCGATTTCATCAGCATCGCCCAAGCGGTGCCCACCTCCTTGCTAGGCGCAAGCGCGAACATTGCGGGGCCCGATCCGGTAAGTGTGATGTCAGCGGCGCCTAAGGCGGCGAACTCTCCGTAAACCGAAGTCCAATCTGAGTACATCCCAGGCGCCATCTGCTGGAACACGTTGAACATGAATGCCGGGTGGCAGTCTCCACCTCCGTTCATCCGGGCGGCCAGCTTGCGACTCAAACTGCCGGTCGTGTGTAGCACCTGGCCCAAGGCCTCGAACATCACGCCCGTCTTGCTCAAGTCGTTCTGAGTTTCCACAGCCAATTTTGCCTTGGGGGCTACAAGCACGATTCGGTCGAAGTGTGGCGTGGGCAACCTCTCCAACTCCTCGCCCTTACCTTGCATCAACGCGGTGCCGCCTTCTACGAGAAAAGGCACGTCGGCCCCTACAGAAGCGGCTATCGAAACAAGCTCGTTAGAGGTCAATCCGAGGTCCCAAAGTTTATTTAGACCCCTCAACGTTGCGGCAGCGTCGGACGACCCGCCACCCAAACCGGCAGACACCGGGATTCGCTTCTCTAACTTGATTTTGGCCCCGGTTTCGATGCCCGCCGAGTTCCGCAACGCCTCTGCTGCGAGCAGTACCAGATTCCCTTCGCTCACCAATTCGTCATCGTCACAATCCAGTGTCAAGTCGTCGGCGAGGTTGAAGGTTAGCGTGTCGAAAAGATCCACTGTCTGAACGATTGAGACGAGATCATGGTAACCGTCGGATCGCTTTCGCAACACCTCTAGAGTCAGGTTCAACTTGGCGTATGCCCGTTCGGTCAACATTCCTTGGCCACCATCAATCCGCCGCGTTCCCGCCACATCGCAAGGAGTGCCTTCCACTCGCCGATCGACAACGTTGCTGGACGTCGGGTTGAATCGATGTCAGCACCCTCGACTATCTCCTTTGCTTCGTTGGCGGATACTCCCATGCCGTTTGCCAGCGAGTTGTGAAGTTGCTTTCGTCTGCCTCTGAAACACCATCTGGCGATGCGGAAAAGGTCGTCGACGTCGCTGTATTCAACAAGTGGGTTTACGAGAGTTTTGAGTTTCACAACCCTGGAGGTGACCTCCGGACGCGGCCGGAAGGCTTCGGGTCCGACATCGAAGAGTCGTCGGGGCTCCGAATAGATCTGCACAGCCAGGGAAAGCAGGCTCATATCACCTGGGTTTGCGCACATGTCTCTCGCCACCTCGCGCTGCAACATCACCACTAGTTCCGAAGGTCCCCGGTCGTGCTCGATGAAGTGACGGACTATCGGCGTTCCAGCGTAGTAGGGAAGATTCGCCACCACCTTGTAACCGAATCGGCTATTCATCTCGGGGATAGACGCCAGATCCAGGTCGCGAGCGTCTGCACATATGATCTTGACGTCTGCCCTGCCTCGGTATCGTTCCCCTAACAGACGGACCAACTCGGGATCGATCTCGATCAAAAGGGCGACAGAATTGGTGCCGTCGATTTGCTCGGCTATCTGATCGGTCAACGCACCCCTGCCGGGACCCACCTCGACTATCACGTCGCCGTCGCGAATATCAACCGCGTCCACGATGCGTCTGGCGATCGAGCGGTCGCGCAGGAAATGTTGTCCGAGTTTTCTACGCGGCATGGGCTCGATTATTTGGTTCAAATTGCGGTCGTGCACCTCGCTTCGTTCGGGCAGCGCACTTAAGAGTCGGCTCGGCTCGAGCCCGATCACCCTGCGGCACCCGTAGCTGTCCGTTTACCGCTGCTTCCTTCCGGACCTGACGGGATTCACGGGACCACGCCGCGCAGGAACCCGGCTCTCAGCACCGACATCCGACTCCCAGAGGCACGTTTGTCGTGACCTAGGCGAGGAATCCGGCCCTGCTGAGCGGATTGCAGGTTCAGGGCACCGCTAGCTCCCCGCTTGGCACGACCGCTATGTCAAATCGTAACTCAAAGCATCGTTTCAACCCGGAGCGTCTGACTCGCGAGGTGTACCTTGAGTTTCTCTTGACACTGCTGGTTTAGACTCGAAATCGATGGTTCAAGCTCGGGCAAATATCACAAAAGCGGTCATCCCCGTAGCAGGCTTGGGCACGCGCTTCTTCCCAGTTACTCGAACCGTCCCCAAGGCTCTCCTTCCAGTCCTGTCGAAGCCCCTGATCCAGTACGCGGTAGAGGACGCGGTCGAAGCGGGGATCACCGAAATCGCCATCGTTGAAGATGCCCGCAGCGTCGCATCGTATTTCGATCCTATGCCCGCTCTCGAACATGAGCTTCGGGATCGCGGACGAGGTGATCTTGCCGATCAGCAGTCGAGAATCTCCGGCATGGCAAGAGTCGAGACGATCAAGCAGCTCGAACCGTTGGGACTTGGTCACGCAGTCGGGTTGGCACAGAACTTCGTCAAGAACGAACCGTTCGTGGTGATCCTACCCGATGAGTTGCTATGGGCTGGCCACTCGTCCACAGCTCAAATTCTCGACGTCCGTGACAGGTACGGCGGCTCCGTCATCGGCGTTATGGAGACGTCATGGGACGATGTCCACACGAAGGGAATCGTCGCCGGCCGAAAGGTTGAGGACAACGTGATCGCCATCGACGAGATGGTTGAGAAGCCACCTCGAGACGAAGCGCCGAGCAACCTAGCTATTGTGGGGCGCTACGTGCTCCGACCGGAGATCTTCGAACACCTTCGTACTGGCACACGTGGCGCCGGAAATGAGATCCAGCTGACCGACGCCATCGTGAAGTGCATGGAAGATTCCCCTGTCTTCGGCGCCATCATTGAAGGCGACCGATTCGACGCTGGGGTTCCTGAAGGCATGTTCGGCGCGTCGCTTTATCAAGCATCGAAAAATGCCGCGACCAGGCAGATGATCATCGATCTGGCAGAAAAGTTGGCGGCGGCCGACTAGTTGCGCAGCTGCAACACCGCCATGAACGCCTCTTGGGGCACCTCGACTGATCCCACCATCTTCGCCCTCCTGCGTTTGCCCTCTTTCTGACGCTCCAACAGCTTTCTCTTGCGAGTCACATCACCGCCGTAGCACTTGGCCAATACGTTCTTCCGCAACGCGCTGATGTTCGTCCTCGCCACGATCTTGCCGCCCACTGAGGCCTGGATCGGCACCTGAAACATCTGACGCGGTATCAGATCCTTGAGAGTCGAGGTCAGCTTCCTTCCCATCGCCGCAGCTTGAGAGTTGTGGACGATGCTGGACAGAGCGTCTACCTCTTCGTGATTCACCAAGACGTCCAGCTTGACTAGCTTCGCGGCACGATGGCCCGAGAGTTGATAGTCCATCGAGGCATAGCCCTGGGTCGCCGACTTCAACATGTCGTGAAAATCGACCAAAATCGTTGACAGTGGTGCCTCAAACTCCAACAACACACGCAATTCTCGGCCAGAATCGCCGTTAGCCGATCCGTTGCTCCCGGCTCGACGCGTCGGCAGATACTCCATACGCTTAAACGCACCGCGCTTCGATGTCACCAACTCCATCACGCTTCCGATGTGGTTCGAGGGTGCAATCACTGAGATATCGACCCAAGGCTCGCGAATCTCTTCGATCTGCTGTCGATCCGGAAGCTTGGAGGGGTTGTCCACGAACAGAATCTCGCCTCCCTTCAACTCGACCTCAAATTCGACACTCGGCGCCGTGGTTATCAACTCCATCTCGTACTCCCGCTCCAACCGTTCCTGCACCACCTCCATGTGCAGCAGTCCTAGAAAGCCGCATCTAAAGCCGAAACCAAGCGCAGACGACGACTCCGGCTCGAATAGCAGGGAAGCATCGTTCAGCTTCAACTTGCCCAAAGCCTCACGCAACGCTACGAAATCGGTGCTCTCCGATGGATAGAGCCCTGTGAACACCATCGGCTTCTGATCTAGATACGTGACCCGAGGCTCCAACGCTGGGCGTTTGGCCAACGTCATCGTGTCGCCGACTCTTACACCGCCGACGCTCTTGATGCCAGTGGCGATGTAACCGACTTCGCCGGTTTGCAGCCCATCTCTGGCTCTCACAGGAGCGGGCGCGAAGTACCCAGTCTCCAGCACCTCGCCATCGACTCCGCTACCCATGAACACTGCGCGTTCCCGATCCTTTATCGATCCGTCCAGCACACGAACATATGCAACAACGCCCTTGAACGAGTCGTATTTGCAGTCGAACACAAGAGCCTGCAACGGCTCTTCGCTGCTCCCGGTTGGTGGAGGCGAAAGCTCGACGATCCGCTCCAACAGCTCGGGCACGCCCTCGCCGGTCTTACCTGAAACGCGGAGCACCTCGTCATCGCTAAACCCGAACGATTCAGTTATCTCCGCCGCGACTCGATCAGGGTCGGAGTTCGTCATGTCGATCTTGTTGATCGCGGGAATGATCACAAGATCGCTCTCTAAAGCCAGATAGACGTTTGCGACAGTCTGAGCCTGAATGCCTTGAGACGCATCGACTAGCAACACTGCCGCCTCACAAGCAGCCAGACTCCTTGAGACCTCGTACGAGAAGTCGACGTGACCCGGCGTGTCGATCAGGTTGAGTTGGTACGTCTGACCGTCTTTCCCAGCGTATCGAAGACGGACAGCTTGTGCCTTGATGGTGATCCCGCGTTCACGCTCCAAGTCCATCGTGTCCAAGTGCTGGTCAACGAGGTCGCGCTCAGACACCGCACCAGTCAGTTCGATAATGCGATCGGCGAGCGTCGACTTGCCATGATCGACGTGAGCAATGATGCAGAAATTGCGGATTAGCTCCTGTTGCATCTCGAGTTTCATCTTAATTCACCCGACTCGAGGCACATCGATAGTCGGAGCTTTAACGTCTCCCACCCGGGATGGAGAAATACCATAGCCAACAACAATGAGATGTGCGCTGCCGGTAGTATCCCCAACCGCCTCGGGGAGAGGGCCAGTAGTCCGCCTATGACTTGATTGACGGTAAGGGGGACGTGGCGCGATTCGATCTCGAGACCTTGGAGTTTGACATGCCGGTTTCGACATGAACTAAGATGCGAGTATGATTCCGGGTAGTTCGGATCACATTTAGGGCAAGATCTGCCATTTCCAATTGGTCGCTGTATCCATTGGCATTTGGCTCAACTGACCCATTGCACACGGTTGCTTCGCCAACTAGCCTTGCTTTGTGGTGCTCAAACCTTTCTTGGTCGAATATGTTCGAATTCCATGGTAAGTAGGGAGGGCTGGGCTACACACGCAGTCTCGATGCCATAGAAACGGCAATTGAAATCTGATCGACACCTGGTACAGGTGTCGTCAAGACCTAGCATCATCCATGCAGAACGCGAATCCAATCAAGGTAGTGGTCGTTGAACCGAACGGATTCCTCCGTGCGGGTTTGAAGATGTCCCTCAAGCAGGAGAGCGATATTGACGTGGTCGGCGACTTGGGCACGGCTGCGGCTGCAATCGCAGCAGCGGAGCAACTCGCTCCCGACATCATGCTGATCAGTGTGACACTGCCTGAGATGACCGGTTTCGAATCTTGTATTCAAGTCTTGGACGTGATTCCGGGCACCAGAGTGATCATGATGGCAGATCAGGTGAACAGCCCAGACTTGATCGCGTCCATGATGGCTGGTTCCGCAGGGTTCATTTCCAAAGACGTTTCCAAGTCTGACTTGGTCCGCACAATTCGAGCAAACGGCAGGGGAGAGATGCTGCTCCTTGCGCCTGTGGCGGAACGCTCTCTCCGGTTTTTTCAGTACAACCGCAGATACGTCGATGTGAGTTCTCTCACCGATCGAGAGCAACAGATCCTCGTTCTTGCTGCCGCCGGGCTGAATAACTCGGAAATTGGTTCCAAGCTCTCCGTCAGCCAACATACCGTCCGTAACTACATCAGCAACATCTTTTCGAAGCTCAACATTTCCAGCAGATCAGAGCTCGGCACCTTTGCCGCGGTGATTGGCATGATGGACGTTGACGAAAAAGACGGTTGAATCCCGGGTACACCTGGCGACCCCGTAGCATTTCTTACGAGTCAGCACCCGGCGCCAGGGGCATCGGTTGGCCACAACTGCCCCTGGTGCGCCAGTTGAGGGTCTAGCTGCGCCTCGTCGCCGTTCGACGTACCGAGTACCCGATCGTGGAAAGAGCCAAACCCAACAAGAGCAGGAGCATTACCGCCGTGTTCGACGGCGCCGCCGCTCCAGTGTCGGGAGTCTCAATCTCCGGTCCGGGCACAGGCGTCGGGAAGTCCGAGGGAGCTCCCTCGGCTCCGGCGGCGACGATGGCAGGCAGCGAGCTGATCCGGCCGCAGAGGGCTAATGCCGCGACCGACAGCTTCACATTTGATGTAAGGACGGTCAGGGTCCCGTCCCCGTTGATGGCCGTCAGTGAAACGTCAGAGATGTTTGAACGAAGCGCGTCGGGCAGTGGTATGCACGCTTCGGCGAATGTGTTGAACCTGTACGACGACACCGACTGGCCAGACGAATCTACTAGTCCTACGGCATAGGCGCCGCCCATCAGGGTGTAGCGCTGGTACGTCTTGCCGATGTTGTTCGCGTCTCCCGCGTTGGCCATTGCGATGCCTATGATCTCGCCGTTGGGGACCGCACCCGGTCCCGCCGTTATCCCGAAGCCCTCGCCGACGAATTCACCGCCTTCGACCGGCGAGAAGACCGAGAATGCGAAGCCGCCTGAGTCGGTGAGGATCGTTGGGATTGCACCCGAGGGGTTGACTGGCGAGGGTGCTCTGTCAGCGGCTGCGGATGCGCGACGAACCGTGATTTCAAAGATCGCATTGCACCTCGCGGCGGCTTGGTCTTCCGTTTCGCCCATCTCGCGTGTGTAGCAACCTGCATTGTCGAACACCGTTGCCAACACGACGTGTGTTCCAGGGGTGTCGGGAGCCTTGTACAGCACGTTGCGGTCATCCGGAACCGAGTTCCGACGCGTCTCTGACCGCGTCACTTCAGAGAATGAACCGCCCCTCCCTCCGTCAGACCATGAGAAAAGAGGAGGGTCAACTTCGACACCGTCTGCGAGGTCATTGTCAAGAATGTCCTGTATGCCATAGACGTCCACCCCGAGGCGTACGCTCTCCCCTGCTCGAAGCGTCACAGAGGTGATGGCCGGCTCAACACGGAATACGGTTGGTTCGGGGACAAACACTGCACGGCGGGGAAGGAGGACCTCGGTTCGAGAGAGATCGAAACCTACACTCATAAGTTGGGCGGACGTGGGAATTTCAGAAAGAGGGTTGCCTCTTAGATCCAGCAGCCTAAGCGTGTCGCTGACTGGTCTGAACAATTCCACATCTATTGTCCTCAATGAGTTATCCATCAACCGTAGCTCGGTCAACTCGTCAAGCCCTAGGAACGCATTCAAGTCGATCTCACTCAAGACGTTGCCGCTGAGGTCAAGCACTTGCAAATTGCGCATGTTTCGGAACGCGTTGGCGGGAACCTCGGAGATCCTGTTCCCGTTCAGCAGTAACAGCGGAAGGTTTTGGAATTTGCCGAAACCATCGGCCGGAATCCTAGTCAATAGATTCCCGCTGAAGTGCAGAAAAGAGTCCAAGTCTACGGAAATCTCGGCCAGAATCGGCCCCATCTCATCATCATCAACACCAACTCGTTCTAGGCCGAAACCGTTCAGCGTGTCGAAGCGGTCGAACAACAACATGTCGACCGCGCCTCCCAAGACTCCGCCTGTGCTTAAGAACACTAGAGATTCCATGTCGTCTGGCAAATTCTCTGAGATCGCTTCAACCTGCTCCCATTCATAGTTGTGAACGTCCAACACCAAATGTCGGAGAAAAACTGCACGTTCCAATGCGATCTTGTCTTTGAACCGCGTTGGTGACCCGAACCATGATGAAGTGTCATCGCCAACAACGTACAGCTTGGCCAAAGAGTTACCTTGGCTTAACGCCAAGAGAAATTCAGTCAACAACGCCCCGTCTATTCCCACGTTGATCAGACGTACATCCGTCAATGTATCGACAGCGGCGATGCTTCGGATTTGATCTCCATTCAAGGTCACGTCGCTAATAGTGAAATGCGTGAGCGTGCTCGGAGCCTCGATGAATAGAGCTGGCGCGAGCGCCACTTGGCCCGGATCGTTCAATACGAGTTGCTCCAAGTTTGAAAGTTGCATATCCAAGAATGTGATCGGTAGGGCAACAAGTGAAGTGAATCTGAATTCCAAATGCGTCAATTCGGTCAACTCGTCCAACAGGTCTTCGGGAAGCTGAGTAACGGTTTTACCTTGGATAATCAACTGTTCGAGGTTGGTCAGACCGTTCAGGTCACCCGGTTTGAATGAAACTTCGTTGAAATGCAACTCACCGGTGATCGAATCAAGGTGCTCGGCGGTAACGTCAAGGCAGTCATTTACACCATCGATGTTCGCCAACAGCGCCCCTTGGACTTGCAGTGAACGGCGACAGATGTCGAACATTAAGATCGCTGTCTGGGCAAGGTTGAAACCGGCCGCCTCTAGCTCCGTTTCTGTAGGTAACTTTGTCAAGGGGTTAAGCCTGAGTTCGAGAAATGTGAGTGTGTCTGTTATTTCCGAGAACACACTGAGATCAATTGTTGTAAGTGCATTTCGTTGCAAATTCAGGACCTCGAGTTGATCAAGGGAATCGAAAACGTTCGCCGGTATCTCGCTCAAATGGTTGTTGTCGAGGAAGAGCCTTCTCAATCCACTCATGCCGTCGAATGCATTTGGCGGAATCTGTGTCAAATCGTTGCCACTGAGGCCTAGGGAATCGAGATTGGTGAATTTTGAGAATCCAGTGGTCGGAAACCGTCCAAACGAGTTATCCCTGAACGACAGCGAATTTCCCATCGTTGCGGGAAGATTATCGACGATCTGATCTGCGTCGTCCGCGTCGATGCCAACGTTACTCAAGGTGAGGCTATTTAAAGCTGTGAAACGGCTGAACTCGTCTGCGTCCACGTCGCCGTGAAGTGGTTGACCCGCTGAAAAACTCAATGTATCCAATGTTTCCGGTAAAGCGGCTAGGATCTCGTTAAGTTGGCTCCAACCGTAATTGTTCACGTTCATCGTCAGGTGTAATAGGTTGGGAGCGCGTTTTAACGCGTTTTTGTCGCGTTCCAATTTGAGTGGTTTGAACCACGTGGAAGTGTCGTCGTCTTGAAGGTTCAAGCTGTCGAGGGAGTTGATATCTGGTAACTCCTCGAAGAAGTGATTGAGACTCTCGCCATCCAAACCGACATTCTTGAATTCCACACTCCGCAAATTGGGGAGGCTCGCAATTGAATTGATATGCGAATTCGTTAGTCGCGTTTCGGTGACGACGATCGTCACCATACCGTCGGGAAGATTAGAAAACAGCTCATTGGGAAGTGGTGAGAAGCCGATGTCCCTCAGGTAAAGGTCAATCAACATTCCCGGAGGTGACTCGACAAAATTCGCAGGCAACGCTTGGAGAGAGGTGCGACTTACATCGAAAGACGTCAAACCTGTTAAATCATCAAGAAGATCGTCCGGAATTTCAGTGACTGATTCGCCTTCGATTTTTAGGCCCTCAAGACTCGACAGACCGTTTAGATCTCCTGACATGAATGACGCGTCGTTAAACGTGTAGGTACCCGTGATGGCGTTGAGATGCGCTTCAGTCACGCTTGCACAGTCTGTTGCTCCAGTACTTTGAAGAATTAGTGCCTTAACTTCCTCCGTACGATTGCAGACGCTTGGTGTCTGCGCAACGATTACGGCATCGAACACAGCTGCGTTGGCAACCAGGAGCGAAACCGTTGCGATAGCTGTAGATAGCCCAAGAAACCTGTATCGGAAATTAGTCAGGATGTTCACTCACAGGTCTCGACAGTGTCAGGGATGAATTGCACACAAAGAGCGATTATATAGGTACATCTCGACATAAATCTTTGGTCTTATTTGACAAATTTAATTACCTATTAAGCGTTGTCAATTCGCTTTAGTTGCGAACATATGGCTGTTTCCTCATCATTCACCCAGTCGACACTTGCGTTCCACACGTCCGACTTAAGTGACAAGATTCGACCAAAACACACAGTAAACTTCCATAAATGCGCTCAAACACCTCCCTCCACATCCTCGGCGCCGGCACTCCGACACCAACCCCAACTCGCTTCGGGTCTGCCTACGTCGCAGACGTCGACGGCGAGAAGATCATGTTCGACTGCGGCCCGGCGACGACGCACAAGCTTGTTCAGTCGGGACTCTGGCCCACCGAGATCGACAACCTATTCTTCACTCACCACCACTTCGACCACGACATCGACTATCCCTGCTTCTTGCTCTGCAGATGGGATCAGAGCATCGGCAAGGAAAACGTGCTGCAGGTCTACGGGCCTACCCTGACGGAGCGCATCACGCACGGCGTGCTCGACAAGGAAGAAGGCATATTCGCCCACGACTGGATCGCAAGGGTTAACCATCCCCTGAGCCAGAAGATTCACGTGAACCGAGGCGGAACCCTGCCCAGAAAACCACCTGACGTCCGGGCAAAAGATATCGGACCCGGCACAGTTGCGACCTCGAAACGTTGGGAAGTGACCGCCGCCCCCGCCGAGCACGTTCAGCCTTATCTCGACTCTCTGGCCTACCGACTCGACACCGTGGGCGGCAAGTCGATCGTCTTCACCGGTGACACCCAGCCCTGCGACTCCGTCGTCGAGTTGGCTCGCGACGCGGATGTGATGCTCTGCATGTGCTGGGACGATCAGTCGGTGATGGATGAAGATGGCGAGGCGAGTGGCCAGTGCGGCACCACCGGCGCCGGCAGAATGGCGCAAGAAGCCGGCGTGAAGAAGCTGGTTCTCGTGCACATGGGACCGCACATATCCCAACACGGCCCGTTAGAAAAAGGCATCGGCGACATCCGCGAGATCTACGACGGTGAGATCCTCTTCGGCGAAGAGCTGATGAAGCTGGAGCTTTGAGGGATAGCCGCCCTCGCGGCAGCAGATGAAGCCTGACCTATGTGGGAGATACGCCCTCGCCGCAGCATTGGGGAGTACCTACCGTTCGTCCTGAGCTTGTCGAAGGGCGAGTGCCGGCGCGCGTGGTTTGACAAGCTCACCATGATCGGATTTCCCAGCCCTGATCCCCACCAGCCAAGTTCCGCAAGGGTGGACATGCATCCAGCCTCCCCTCCGAGGAGAGCACTCACGACTAGCCAGGCAGTCGAGCGGGACCGCTTCTCCCCTCCGAGGGAGAGGACCTTTGCGCACAAGCGCAAAGAGGTGAGGGGGACTCTCAGAGCGGCCGATCGTTTAGGGTCGATCCGTCTCTACTCTGGGTGCCCGCTATCGCGGCGATGTCGGGTGGAGCACACTCTCCCCACCGCGCAAGCCCCACAAACACATCGCCATTGCGGCAAAGGCCGCAATCCACACGGTCCTGAGGGACGGGCAGGACTTCGCTTCAGTTCGGAGCCATATGCCTGACGTGCCACCCCGCCCCAGATCCTTCGACAGGCTCAGGATGACGAGACTTTTGCGACGGTCTCTTCTTGGGGAGAGGACTCCCAACTAGCCGGAAAGGCGGGGGGACGCGCACCCTCTCCCCTCCGTGGGCGGCAATCGGAAGGAGCTTGGCGGGTGGTCGATGCATCCGTTCCTAACAGGACCTTTGAGCCCAAGCGCAAAGAGGTGAGGGGGATCGACAGATGCATCAGATTCCATACCGAGGAAACCTTCACTCGAGAAACGTCGGCAAATCGGTTGCACTATCTTTCTTCTGGGTTCCCGCGTTCGCGGGAATGACGGCACCTTTTGCAAAGGTCCCACGGAGGGGAGAGGGTACCCGCTCGTCGAGCGTGGTTCGAACTAAGGAAGCGCCTACGCATCAGGAGTCATCTCCTTCGGAACGGAGGGAGATGAGCTAAATACCGCATTCCCGTTGCGGAAACACCTTGCTTCGTATCGCCCGCGCCTCACAAAGTTCCTTGATCTCGACAACGTGCTCGTCCATGTGCCGACCCATCACCCTCGTCATCACCAGCTTCGCCAACAACCAGCCAACTAAGGGAGTCTTCGCAGCGAATCTGCTCTCGTAACGAAACTCGGTACAGCCGCCTTTCTCCTCCAGGACGAAGCTGTCCTCAAGCAGACTCAGTGCGAAGAGACCCGAAACGCCGTTCTCTGGCGCGAGCCAGAAATCGATCCTTTCGGGCTCTTGAAGCTGGACCCACTCGACGCTCCGCACGATGTGCCGGTTTCCTGCGACTTTGAGTGGCGTGTGGAACTCGACCGATTTCCGGTCGCCTTGATCTTTCAAGACTCTCGAAGAGTAGCCATCCAGCTGTTCATGTCCGAAGGCCGAGACGATCTGAAACACCAATCGCCGATCCGCGTGAATGTGTATCTGACGCGGCTCTAAGGAGATCGGTTTCAAATGGTGTTGTGCTTAGTCTCGCGCCAACTCGCGCTGCATCTGACCTAGACCCATCGGGCCCAACGTGAGTGCATCGTTGTGCCATCGGTTCAGGTCGAAGTCAGAGCCATCGGCGCGCATTGAATCTTCTCGAGCCTCTAACCAAGCCCTCTCCCCGACCTTGTATGAAATCGCTTGACCGGGGATGCCCAGGTAGCGATCAATCTCGCTGGCGACGAAGTCAGCCGGGAAGTGCACTCTGTGTTGCATGAACTCCAGAGCCAAGTCGGGAGCCCACACTTCGCCCGGGTGGTAGTCGGCATCGCTGGGGATTTTCAACTCGAGATGCATACCTATATCGATGATCACACGCACCGAACGCAGAGCCTGCGAATCGAGGAATCCCATGTAGTGATCAGGATTTTCTAAGCGTCCCAACTCGTTCATCAACCGCTCAGCATAGAGCGCCCAACCCTCGACATAGCCCGAGGTCCCCGCCAACAATCGTTGGTATCGCGATAGCTGGTCTGAGAGACACATCGTCGTTGCGATCTGGAAGTGGTGTCCTGGCACTCCTTCGTGATATGCAATTGACACCTCGCGCCACAACGGGAACGATGTCCGTCCGCCGGTCGGATACCAAGTCCTGCCCGGTCGAGTGAAGTCCTCCGAAGGCCCCGTATAGTACATCGCCAGAGCGCCGCCTGGAGGTGCGATCATCGCTTCGATCGTCTTCACCGGCTCCGCAATGTCGAAGTGCGCTCCGTTGAGGTCCTCGATCGTGGCGTCCTGCAATCCCTGCATCCAATTGCGAAATTCGTCCACGTCGTGAATTGCTCGTTCTGGATCGCTCTCCAACAGCTCAATCGCCTCATCTATCGAAGCTCCGGGCTTGATCCGGTCAGCCGCTGCGCGCATCTCCGATTCCACCCAACGCAACTGCTCCCAACCCCACGCATAAGTGTCCTGCAGGTCGAGATCTACGCCGTTGTAGGAACGCGAAGTTAAAGTATAGTGCTCAGCACCTACCGCGTCGTTCGGTCGGGCCGATGCCATGTATTCACCTCGCAAGTAATCTGCGAAAACTGAATACGCTTGATTTGCGCTGGCGGCCGCGTTTTCGAGACGAGATTTGAGGCTCGAGTCTCCGTCGAAAGATTGGGCGATGTCAGAGAAGAACGGACTCGCCTCTCGATTGCCTACCCACGTCTCAACCTGTTCAACGCACCCACTTGTCTGGCGCTTCGAGGATGTGAGACCCTTGCTGATCCCTTCGTCGAGGGTTCGACGGTACTTTGCCAGGGCGTCGCCGATGCCCTCCATCCGTGACGCAATGTTCTCCCAATGCTCGGTGTTCTCGCGCGGCATCATGTCGAACACCTGCCGCAACGACTGAACAGGCGAGTGAAGGATATTCATTCCGCTGTAGTGGAGGCCGGCATCGTAACGCTCCAGCGATGCCGAAATCTCGTCCTCGACGGTGTCTCGGCACCTTCGCTCCCTGATGCCATCGGGAGTCTCGGCCAAGATGCCAGCTAGCACCTTCCGCTCGGCATCGGCCATCGCGTCTGCCGATTCAGGCGAGTAGTCCGTCATTAGATGGTCGGAACCGGGCACACCCAAGTAGGTGGCGGTAATCGGGTCCATCTCGGCCAACGTCTCGACGTAGCCGTCCGCTATCTCGAAGATTTTCGACATGTTTACTTACCATTCACCTTTCGATACTTGAAACCGCCCAAAACGAATTGCTCATCCGAGAACTCAATCAACTCACCAACGCCTCTGCCCTCTTGAACCTTGAAGATAAGGTCAGAAACTCGTTGGGCGCTGGTGGGTGCATGCAATAGATAGGGAGAAACCTCGTGTGATCCTAGATGCACCGAGTCGTCCGAGATCGCTGAGATCTGAACCCAGAATCCGGGTTCCGCGAAGTATTCACCCTCAATTGATGCCAACTCTTGCGAGTGTCCGCCTTCTACTTGGCTGCGACTAGGAGATTCAGTGGGTGCGGGCGACTCATCGGCCCCTGTGACCACCATCTCGAGCAGATCAGTCGCCAAATCGCCAGTTGCCACGTTGGGCCAAAGATTGGTCAAGACGATGACACCGGTCTTCGATTCACCGTGGAAAAGCGTCATTGTGCCGAATCCGTGAATGCCGCCGCCGTGACCTAGAAAGACGTTGTCACCGCGGCGAGCGGCTCGCCAACCGATGCATTGTCCCGCAGCCCACGTCTCATCGAGATAAGCAGGGTGGTGCATCTCCCTCATGCTCGCTTCGCTTAACAACCGCTTGGCGCCATTCCCACCCGCGTTCATGTGAAACGAGAGCCACTTGGCCAAGTCGGCGCAGTTCGTCATCATCTGACCGGCGGAGGTCAGACCTCGGAGGTCGCTATATGGGGCGACTCGCAAATCGGTGTCATTGGGAGATGGTGGACTGTAACCGACGACCAAGTTCTCAACGGCAACATCATCTCGGTCGAACGTAGTGTCAGCCATACCCAGCGGTTCTAACAGCTCGTTATGCACGAATTGACGATAACTGTTGCCGGCCAGTCGAGCGACGGTCTCGCCAAGGAAGCCGTAGGCCATGTTGGAGTACTTCCACTGGCTGTCCTGCGGGATAACGACCGAAACCTCATCGATCCGATCCAGCATCAGATCGATAGTGGGGAAATCAGGAGTCTCCCAATCCGTTGCTGGGTGCTCGGTGGAAAGGCCAGAATAATGAGTCGCTAAGCGTCTAAGAGTCACGTCTTCGAGGTCGCCGGCCTCCCCGTTGGCGGAAGTGAACTCTGGCAGATACAGCAGCAGGGGATCTTGCAGGGAAAGCATCGAGGCTTCTTGCAGCAGCATCAAGCTCGTGGCTGTGAAGGTCTTTGTGTTCGATGCGACACGGAAAACCGATCTTTCGTGCGGAGGTGACCCGTTGCCGATCTCGGTTGCGCCGAATCCTTTGAACCACGCCAATTCGCCGTCACGCACGATAGCCGCAGCGATAGCGGGGATTCCGTTCTCGACGCGAACTCCTTCGATGTGGTCTTCCCACATTGAAGTCTTTGACGTGTCGTTAAACAAACCCGTACCAGCCACAACGTCATCCTCCATGCGAAGCAAGGTGCTACCACGGGTGCGCATTTTAGGCGCAGACTTGGAGCTTGTCGAAGGATCTAGGGAGGTGTGGCCCGCCAATTTTACTTTGCCAACCTGGAACTGGGCTTTTCTCGTCCTTCCATGCGGTTCCTGTTACAACCTGCTGAACCGCGGCCGCAATGACCGCCGTTTTGGGAAAGATCTCGTCTTAGCGATGCCAAGCCCAGATGTTATCGTTCGGATTAACGCCGATGAGCTGTCCGAGAGACATTAGCAAAATGACCCATCTGGCGGCCTGGCATCCCAATCTAACTTCGGCAGAATCCAAACAGATAACGCTCGTTGCACTGACGACTCTCGATCCTCACCACCCCAGATCCTTCGGCAGGCTCTGGATGACATGGTGTATTGATAGTGTCAAGTTTTGACGCCACCTAATCCAATGAAAATCACCGACATCAAAGTTGACATCATCGAGTTCGATGTCCCTGTGACTCGCATCAACGACGCGCGAGGTTCGATGGGTGGAAGACTGACCGCCGGGATCTTGCGGCTCATCACCGAAGCGGGTATCGAAGGCAACGCGCATATCGGCGACCGCGGAGGAGGCGGTGCGAAGACGATTGATGTTTTTTGGAACGTATTTCGCGATCGACTTGTCGGCTTGAAGATTGCCGATCGCGAAGCTCTCTGGTCGGAACTTCGAAATATTGAAGGAAACGGAGCATCCGTTCACGCCCTTTGGTCTCACATCGACGTTGCGATGTGGGACGCCGCAGGCAAAGCGGCGGCCATGCCTGTTCACGAGATGCTCGGGACTGCTAAGCGTGAGACTGAGGTCTACGCAACTTACCCGCCGCGAAACTCGACCGTCGAAGGATACGTGGCTGAGGCGGAGCAGCTTTTGGCCGACGGCTTCAGGGCATACAAGATACATCCCGGCGCGATGCCAACCGATCAAGTCATCGAAATGGTGACAGCGGTAAGGAGAGCCGTGGGCGATGACATGAAGTTGATGCTCGACCCCAACAACGGTTACGATCTCTCGGCCTCGCTCAAGATCGGCGGCGCTTTGGACGAGTTGGGATTTCACTGGTTCGAAGATCCGGTTCCTTGGGAAGACCAAGACGCCATCAGGATCCTCTCGGAAGACCTTTACACCCCTATCAACATGAGCGACTCGCCACAGTTCTTGTTCCACGAGGCAGCGGGAAGCCTAGTGAACGGCTATCCGAACACCATACGAGGCTCGGCTCGCAAGATCGGCATAACGGGTTTGAAGAAGCAGTGCGGCATGGCCGAGGGCTTCAGCACCAACTGCGAAGTCGGGACGGCTGGTAATTCGCTCTTAAACGCGGCGAACCTAAACGTCATCATGTCGGTTACAAACTGCGGCTTCTACGAATACTGGATGCCGCTCGAAGCTCAACAGTTCGGGTTGGAGCAAGAGATCATCATCAACGAACGAAACGTTCTCGACGCTCCCACCGACCCGGGCTTAGGATTCCACCTCAACGAGCCATTCATCGCGAAACATCGCACCGCAACTCTGGAAAATTGAAAGCATCGTTTCCCGCAACACCATTTCGAGGGATAATGATGTTACCTAATCGCACCAACCAATGAGTATCACTGGCAGGAACGAATGAGCAACTACAGCAGCGGCGAACAAATCCTCGAGGACCTGGGCGTAACTCCCCTAATAAACGCGGCCGGACCGGTGACCCGTTTCTCGGGGACTAGGCCACGTCCCGAAACGGTCGAAGCGATGAACGCGATGTCGCATCCCTTCGTCGAGATGCACGAACTGTTGCTCGCCGCTGGTGCTCGGTTGGCGGAAATGATCGGCGTTCCCGCCGCAACGATCACAAGCGGGGCCTCGGGTGGGCTTGTCATCCAGACCGCCGCCGCAATGGCGAAGGACGATCCTGACCTGATCTTCCAGCTGCCTATCACCGACGGTGTTCCGACCGAGCTGATTATCCAGAAGAACCATCGCTTCGGCTACGACCACCTCTACCTGACACCCGGCGCTCGCTTCGTCGAGGTCGGAGACGAGAACGGATGCACTGCTGAAGAAGTCGAAGACGCAATTTCTGACAAGACCGCGGCGATCATTCACCTCGAATCGCCCTACAGCGGCGAAAACGTCCTGCCAATCGAAACGCTGGTCGATATCGCCCACACCAATGGGCTGCCGCTGATGTGCGACGCCGCGTCCCGGCTCCCGCCGAGGGCAAACCTCACCAAATTTGTCGAAGCCGGAGCCGACCTAGTCTCGTTCTCAGGAGGAAAGGGAATGCGCGGGCCTCAAGGGACTGGCCTTATCCTAGGCAGCGAAGAGTGGGTCGAGTACGCTCGACTGAACAACGCGCCGAACGCGACGGTCGCACGCGCGCAAAAGGTCTCTAAAGAAGAGATCGCTGGCATCCTTGCGGCGGTCGACGTCTTCGTCAATGAGGATGAAGATGCGGAGAACGAGCGATATCGCAGACAGATGCAGATGATCGTCGATCAGGTGATCGAGATCCCCGGCGTCGATGCCGAGGTCGTTCACGACTACAACCACTACATCCCGCACGCTGTCCTGCGCCTCAACGACCAATGGCGCGGTCCCTCTAAGATGGTCATCGGTGAACGAATGATGGAGGCGCCCGACAGAGTCGTGATCCTCTCGTTCATCGAATCCATTCCCGACTTCTGGGTCGATCCCCTCAATTTGGAAGGTGACGACATAAACATCGTCGCCGACAAACTTCGCCGAGTGCTCATAGAAGCATCGAGCGGCGAATAACCCATCGAGCCAAGGAGCTCAACCATGCCCGCCGAGATGCAAGGCAGACACGCCTTTCTACAGACGCTCCAGTCCGAAGGAGTGCGTTACATCTTCGGCAATCCCGGCACCAGCGAGGCGCCGATGATGAGCGTGATACACGAGTATCCCGATCTCGAGTACCTCATGGTCGTCCAAGAAGGCGTCGCAGTAGGTATGGCCGATGCTTACGCTCGCGCCACGGGGGAAGTGGGGTTCGTCAGTCTTCACATTGACAACGGCCTCGCCAACGGTTTCAGTTTGATGATCGACCAGAAACGCACCGGATCGCCTGTCGTCATCACCGCCGGCAACAAAGACATTCGTCACATGGCGGCAGGTCGAAGCGACCTTGCCGACATGGCCGCGCCATTCGCAAAGTGGAGTGCGGAGATCACCCATCCCGAGCAGATTCCGTCCGTCATGCGACGTGCTTTTCAAGAGGCACGTACCCCACCGACTGGCCCCGTCTTCGTAGCCGTGACGACTAACGCTTTCGACGATATCGCAGAGATCGACATCTCCCCTTCTATCCCGCTGTACGCCGACCCGCTTCCCGAGCCAAACGCCATCGATGACGCGGCCGGGATTCTCGCCGCATCGCAGAACCCCTTACTCGTGGTCGGTGATCGGGTATTTGCCGCGGGAGCTGCGAAAGCGGCCGCTGAGTTGGCGGGGACTCTAGGCGCTCGCGCCTTTGGTGCGGCAGGCGGTCACCAGAACTTCCCCACAGATAACGAGCTATGGTGCGGCGCGCTCTCTTTCCGCACCCAAGAAGGCAGAGACGCCATCCAGAACGCAGACGTCGTTCTGGCAGTTGGATGCGCCGCGTTCGAAGACTTCTTCTACCAGAGCGGAAATTTCGTACCGACTGGCACCAAGCTGATCCATATCGATATCAATAGCGGCGAGATCGGCAAGAAGGAACCCACTGATGTAGGGATCTGGGCTTCGCCGAAGCATGCCTTGCCGCAGCTGAACGAAGCCGTTCGATCACGCATGGATGAAGGCGCAGTTGAAGCTGCGAACCTGCGTCGCGCAAACATCGCCCAGAACAACCGCGCAAAGGCGGCAGCATTCGAAGAACTCGCCGCGTCCGGATGGGATAGGACTCCCATCCCGCCGGCTTCGTTCGGAAAGGCCTTGGGAGACGCGATACCTAAAAACGCAAACGTCTTCAACGACTCGATCTCGTCTATGGCGATGGTCAACGCCGGCATCGCCCATCGCTCCGATCTAAATGTCGTGGGCGCCAGAGGCGGCGCGATCGGATGGGGCATGGGTGCAACAATGGGATTGGCGGTTGCCCAACCTGACAATCCCACTATCGGCATCGTTGGCGACGGCAGCGCAATGATGACCGTGCAGGGTCTGTGGACCGCCGTCAACTACGGCATCCCGGCGACCTACGTCATCTGCAACAACGCGCAGTACAGAATCCTCAAGGTGAACATGAATGTCTACCACGAGATGAACGACCTGCCGCCGCCAGAGATCTACAACGCGATGGACTTCCCGACACCGTTCGACTTCAAGGCGCAGGCAGAGGCATACGGCGCGTTCGGGGTTCGAGTGGAGCATGCGGACGACATCGAGCTGGCAATCAAAGAAGCCGTGGCATCTGGTGGACCGGCCGTTGTCGATGTGATTCTCGACGGTGCACTTTGAGTTCGACCCCGGACTCGAACAACCGATCAGAAACTAGACGCAGTCCCAGACACTACGTTCAAGCATCGCTGCGGAATGCGGCGATCTACGACGCGCTCTCGAAATCTCAGCGTGATGAAGATCGCTCAGCCGCGTATGCGCGCCTGAGCGACATCGAAGCAGATCTGGCGAAGAGGTGGGCGCAAATCGGCGGAGTCGCTGAATTCGCTTCCGCGCGACCTCGACTCTCCCTTTCTCTCTCGCTGCTGAGGATCGTTGACAAGCTACTCAGCCACAACGTCGCAACTCGTCTGCTCCGTATCCGACATCGACGATCGCTCATTGCGTCATCTGAAGAAATTCAGCGACACGGTCTGCAGTCAACCGCGGTTGAGAGCGCGGAGTTGTTGCAGAAACTTTCTGGAATCGAAACTGATTCGGAAGGACACGAAGAACACGGATTCCTAGCTAGCGAGTCGGGTGCGTTAAGAGCCGGAGTACTGGGGATTAACGACGGGTTGATCTCCAACTTCAGCCTCGCCATGGGAGTCGCCGCGGGCACGAATGACCAATCTATCGTGCTATTGGCGGGATTGGCGGGACTGATAGCAGGTGCACTCTCTATGGCGGCAGGCGAGTACATCTCCGTAATTTCACAGAGGGAGTATTACGCCAATTTGGTCCGTTGGGAAAGAGCCGAATTGATGCTTTGGCATGAAGAAGAGGAAGAGGAACTGGCTCGAATCTACGAAAGGAAGGGGCTGGAAAAGTCAGAGGCCGCAACCGTAGCGTCCCGAATCATGAGCGATCCGGAAACCGCTCTTGACGTCCACGTCCGTGAGGAACTTGGAATCGATCCGGAAGACTTGGGCGGCTCACCGTGGGTCGCATCGATCACATCGTTCGGCACATTCGCCATCGGCGCGCTGATTCCGATCACGCCCTTCATTTTCGACTTAAACCGAGCGGACGCAATCGCTGTCAGTGTCGCCATTAGCGGGACATCGCTCTTGGTCGTTGGTGGCGGCCTCGGCTGGATGACGAGCACAGGAGTAGCGAAGGCGGGACTTCGCATGCTGATGCTCGGTGTTACAGCCGCAGCAATCACCTACGGTTTGGGTACCGTAGTCGGTAACCTGCTGTGACCTAAACTCGAGCGGATCAAACGCTCCAGGCGATCAATTCGACCTGCTACTCCGTCGACGTTTGGGCGGCCGGTCAGAGATGGCGAACATCACTCGATGATTCGATTTGTCCGCCACCACCTCTACGTTTTTGCCCGCGACCTTGGCGGCTCGCGAGACCTGCGACTTTAAATTGACCACAGATTGACCTTCATCCAACCCAACCGCCAAAGCCTCACCCGGCTCCAATTCTGAAATCACTTCGATGAGTCGCAACACTTCTGGAGAACGCGATCTGCCCCTAGCACGCAGATTGGCCTGCCACACCGTTTGAACTTCACGCAACGAAACGTCTTCAATTCTCATCAATTTCCTCGTCATTGTTGTGAGATCGACGCAAGTTGCCAAATTTACACCACTTCATCCCTTACTCATACTCTCGGTGTCACTGAGCAATCAATCCCACGTTTTCTAGATATGTCATAACTCTGGCGGCCGCATCACCGGGCGAAACCGATGCCGTGTCCAGTTTGATATCTGCTGAAACTGGCCGTTCGAATTCGCCGTCGACTCGCCGAGCAACTTCGCCGCCTGTGCGGGCATCACAAACCGCGGCAGCGGTCGTTAGATGCACCTCCACAAAGACACCAGCTGACCCGACTTCCGCCCTAACCCGCTCACGCTTGGCGCCTGACGACTCGGTTGAAGAAGTGATGACAACTCCGCCGTTCCTGGTAGCCTCCCGTCCTACGAGTGCAGCAGTCGAAGATTCGGTCGAATCATCAAGCACCGCCACCGGGCGCGTCCCGTCCTCCAAAAGCTGCTCCTGAACGACCGTGGCGAGCGTGGACTTGCCGGAACCCGGCAGGCCAACTATGAACACATTGAACCCGCGTTGCTCGAGAGGCGGGTACGACTTCCTCAACTCGGTGATCACGTCTGGGTAAGAGAACCACTCGGGTATCTCTGCGCCGCTTTGCAGTCGATCCCGTAGCTCAGTGCCGGAAAGGTTCATTACCTCAGCGCCCTCAGGCAACTCTTCGCGCGTCATGTAACTATCCGTAGTCGCCTCATAGACGACCTCTTGGAAAGTGACGACTTCGATGCCCAACTCGCCGTGGTACTCCTCGACCATTTCCTGAGCATCGTACGGACCGTAGTAGGGATTGCCATCCGAATCGTTACCCGGACCTGCGTGATCCCGACCAACTATGAAGTGCGTGCAACCGTAGTTCTTGCGCACGATTGCATGCCACACGGCCTCTCTCGGACCGCCCATACGCATCGCCAGTTGAAGCAGGCTCAACGTGGCGCTGGAGTCTGGATAGCCATCGATCACGGACCTGTAGCAACGCACACGAGTGTGATACTCGACATCACCAGGACGGGTCAAGCCCACGACCGGATGAATAAGAAGATTGGCATCCGCCTCGATCGCGGCTCGGCGCGTCAACTCGACATGCGCCCTGTGCATCGGATTGCGAGTCTGGAAGGCCACGACACGGCTCCATCCCCTTCTCTCAAACTCAGCTCTAAGTTCTTGTGGAGTATGCCTTAGCCCCGAATAAGTGTGGTGCTGTGACGCTCGAACCGCTTCAATCTTCCCGCCCACATAAACCGCATTCGATTGATGAAGTACCGCGTTGACTCCAGGGTGGTCGGCATCGGTCGACGCGAAGACCTTCAACGCCTCGTTCTCCCGATCGGGAATCCACACATCACTCACATGCAGGACCCCTATCAACACTCCCTCGGGATGAATCAATGCCAGCCGATCACCTGTCGAGAGGTTCTGGCTCTCTTCTTGGGGCAGATCCAACACGATCGGCATCGGCCACAAGGTGCCGTCTGCCAGCCGCATCTGATCGCAAACAGATTCGTAATCGGCTCGCCCCATGAAGCCGGTCAATGGAGAAAACGCACCATTGATTAGCTGTTCGATATCGCACAACTGGCGCGGCGTCAGAACCCATCGTGGTAGATTCCGCGCCTCGGATTCCAACTCGGCCCGACGTTCGTCATCGGCGAGTAAATTCACGAGTTCGCCCCCGTGGGGGCGTATCAGTCCGCCTTCTGCAGATTCAGTGATAGTAGCTGTCATAGATCAATGCTGCTTTCTGTGTTAATGGGTTGAACCACCCATACCCATCGCTCGCCGCGTCCATCTCGACTCGGCTTGAGAAATCAATCGGATTGGCCGCGCCTAGCCCAATCGGCTTCTTCGAACATATTTAGACCCGGATCGGCGATCACGCCGGCTCTGGTGTAGTTTGGCGGGTGCGCTCGTATGAACTCCTCGTCCAACTCGATGCCCCAGCCAGGTTTGTCGGGGATCGGGAAAAACCCATCCTCAACTGTTGGATACCCGCTCCCGGCACTCTTCACATGCGGATCCGCGAAGTCGTTGAAGTGCTCAAGTATCTTGACGTTCCGCAGCGTTAGGCACAGGTGCAGAGCCGCCATCGTTGAAACAATACCGCCGACGTTGTGAGGCGCCACCATGATGGAGTAAACCTCCGCGGTAGAGGCGATCTTCTTCACCTCTAAGATTCCGCCGCACTGCGTAATGTCAGGCTGTATCACGTCTACATTTTGGCTACCCCAAATCTCCCTGAATTCAGGTGCGCCATACAGTCTCTCGCCAGTTGCGATCGGTAAGGAAGTGTGGCTGCGTACCGATTCAAGAGCGGGAATATCGCCAGGACGGACAGGTTCCTCGATCCAGCCGATGTTGTACTTCTCGATATGCCTTGCAATCTCACGGGCTTGATGAGGAGCGAATCTGCCGTGCATCTCGATCATTATCTGGGCCGTGGTGCCCGCCACCGATGCAACTGCCTCGATCAAATCCAAGGACCTGTAGAACTCCTCGCGCTCCAGCTCGAGATCGCCATTTCCGAAGGGATCGAACTTCATGGCGCGATAGCCTCGCCTCAACACCCGATCCGCAGCCTCGGCGAAGTGTTGCGGCTCGCGCTCCACCGTGTACCAACCATTCGCATATGCCTGCACGCGATCCGAGACTTGGCCGCCTAGCAGCTTGTAAACAGGTTGATTGCAGGCTTTCCCGATTATGTCCCAGAAAGCCAACTCCACCAGAGCTAAACCGGTATACACAACCTCGCCTGGCTTGCCGAAATCGAGTAGCGTCATCCGTCGATAGAGTGCCTCGATGTCGAACGGGTCGTGCCCGATGAAGTGGCGCTCGACATCCTTCAAGTACTCACCGACTGTGTGAGTCTTACCCAACACGCGCGCCTCACCGACGCCAGTGATCCCGGCATCAGTTTCGATGATGCAGTATGTGAGATTCCGCCAAGGCGTGCCCAGAACAAGCGTGCGGAAACCGGTCGTCTTCATATCACTACAGGGAACCTAAATAAGCCAACCTTACAGATTCTAACCGCTGGCGCAGTTCAGATAGGTATCAGGCGAGGGATACAATGAAACTCACGTCGTGCGGGAGTAACTCAGTGGTAGAGTGCCTGCCTTCCAAGCAGGGTGTCGCGGGTTCGAATCCCGTCTCCCGCTCCAACTTTTTCCCGTTGCAAAGACAACGATTTCTTGCGCCTAACCGGTTAAGCTGAATCCGTTGAAGGATCTGGGGAGAGGCGCGAAAGCCGACTGTTGTAATTTAACTCCCCACCTCGGGAACATTCGCAAAACCATGAACACGTCCGCAAAACGTGTACCCTCTCCCCTCCGAGAGACCCCTTTGCAAAAACATGAACGCGTCCGCAAGGCGTGTACCCTCTCCCCGCCGTGGGAGAGGATTCAGGAGAGGGGGACGTTAAGAGATTCCGATTCCAAAAAGCGTCGACCTCTACTGAAATCTGTGGAGACATCGGTTGATTTGTCCCTCCTCTGGGTTCCCGCGTTCGATGGATGACTGAGGGGTGATGGCGGTGTTGGGGTCGAAGGTCTATGGGAGCGGACGGCTTGAAAAGACGGATTTTCCCTCTCACCCTAGATGCGACCGCTCTAAACCCAGCCGCTAATCAACAATCCGGAAGTTAGTGCCGTTCTCGTCAAACAGATCGGTGCCAGCGTCAGCGTGATTGTTTCGGACGAAGGCCAATCCGGTAGAACTCGCACCGTCGATCGAAGTTCCTACAGACGTGATCCAGCCCACCGATCTCCCTCCGCCCTTCGCGAACAGATCAATCCCGTCTTCGATTTCTTGCATAGCTTCGTCACTGACCCGAGGCTCCACCGCCACTAACTTGCGCTGGACCTTGTCATAAGAATCCAATCGAGCGATTACCTCTTGCCCCACGTAGCAGCCCTTATCAAAATCAACCAGATCCCAAAGACCCGCCTCTAACGGGTTGACGCGATCATTCAGTTCAACACTCGGCCAAGGAACACGATTGGCCATCCGAATCGAGTGAAGTAATTCCGTCGGCAATCTTGGAACATCGCGGGTCGTCAATTCCGAAACAACGGCCGAAATCTGATCCTGTCCGCCTACGATCTCCCACGTAGTGACTCCCAACGCATCACTCTTAAGCGCTATCGTCCCATCACCCAGAATCAACACTGATCCGATTACATTGGCATCCACACCATCATTAATGTGGAAACCTGCCTCGCCGAGAATCCCAGATGCTTCATCCCCTACTAAAGTCAAGCGTCCGTGGCTATTCGTCAGGTCGTGAAGGCAAGCCTCCTCGATGATCGTGTACTTCAAGATTCCACGCTGAGTCTCGACAAAATCGGTAGAGTCCGAAACCACAAGAAGTTCGTCGCTCTTGAGCATCACGACCCACATAACATCGATCACCCTCCCAATTTCGCTCGTCAACACCGTTCGCTTAGCTGCTCCGGGCTCTAAATCGAGCAAGCTATTGGTCGTGATCCTGTGGAGCAGATCTAACGCGTCCGGCCCGGTATGAAGAAACAGATGACCATCATCACGTGTGAAAAACCCTGCGCCACGTGCGTCCAGGGCATCACGGGCCGATGCTAGGTCTGCCGAACTTGTCAGTTGCGCCAACTGCGGCACCAACTATCCCGTCTCAAACGGCGAAAGAGTCGCCGCAACCGCAGGTGCGCTTCGCATTGGGATTGTGAAACTCGAACCCGCGTCCGTTCAACCCATCTGAGAAATCCAACACGGTGCCGGCCAAGAAAACGAAGGCCCGTTTGGGTATGTAAACCTCGATGCCGCTTTCATTGATGACCTTGTCATTGTCCTCCGGTCCGTCGGCCAGCTCTAACACGTATTGGAGGCCCGAACAGCCACCGCCTTGAACAGCGATCTTCAATCCGCAACGTTCCCGACCCTCTTTCGCGGCAAATTCCATCGCCTTGCGCGCCGCTTTATCGGTAACACGCACCGTATTTATCGGCACGGTGTCTCGCGTCTCTGTTGTAGTCATCTTTACTCGGCGACCTCTGTTTCGACCCAGAACCGGGCCGTGGTGTCGACGTTTTTCCGCACGTAGAATCGGAAATATCTGAGTACCCCAATCATATACCAGTGCCATCCTTACTAACTTGCCCTCGATAAGCACAAAAACCGGAGACGAAGGAGAGACTTCGCTGCTCTACGGCGGCCGCGTCTCGAAGGCAGACCGCCGACTAGCGGCGTGTGGAGTGGGGGATGAAGCAGTATCCGCTCTCGGTATCGCCAGAGCCCAATGCCAAGACGAATGGCTGAGTGGCCACCTGTTGGAGATGCAAAGATTGTTGTTCGTCGTGAATGCCGAACTCGCCACCGACAGCGATCAACGGTCGAAACTCATAGAGCATTTCCAGACCATAGGCCTGGAACACACCACGGCGCTCGATGATCTGTTAGCCACGCTCGAGTCCAATACCGTGTTGCCGAAGTCGTTCATAATCCCTGGATCATCAACAGAGTCGGCCACAATTGACTTCGCCCGCACCGTGGTCAGACGCTTGGAGCGTGAGGCGGTGGCTCTGAGAGAAGCAGGAGAGTTGCAGAACGACGAACTGCTGCATTGGCTCAATCGACTGTCGGATTGTCTCTTTATGATGGCGAGATTCGTCGATCGTGATCTTCCTGAAGAGTTGGTAACAGGAACGAGGCGTCAGCGATGAAGCCCATCAAACTTGCGCTCATCAACACCGGTGCGGCCAACATCCACAGCGTCGCAAAAGCTATCCGAAACATCGGTGGTGATCCCATCGTCACGACCTCACCTGATGTGATCGCCTCGGCGCACGCAGCGGTGCTTCCGGGCGTTGGTGCCAACGATGCCGTGATGAAGCAGCTAATCGATAACGGCCTGCCCGATGCGATTTACCGATTCGCAAAATCGGGACGCCCCCTTCTCTGCGTTTGCCTGGGCATGCAAGTGCTCTTCGACAAATCCGAAGAGGGCGAGCTGCCTGGTCTCGGCATCATCAACGGCGATGTGGTCAAATTGTCGCAGCGCGGCCTCGACGACTCTGGTCAACGTCTCAAGATCCCTCACATGGGTTGGAACAGAGTCAACTTCGCCAACGGGGCGGCCACGCGCCACCCTGTTTTTGCGAAGTTGCAACAAGGCACCCACTTCTACTTCGTCCACTCCTACCACTGCGTGCCAACCGATGCTTCGGTGATTGCAGCCACCACCCGACACGGCGTCGAAGTTACGGCTGCCGTGGTCAGCGAAAACGTCATCGGCACACAGTTCCACCCCGAGAAGAGCGGTCGGATCGGCCTTCAGATCTACTCTGAATTTCTTCGCTTCGCAGCCGCGAATTGAGCATTCGCCATCAGAGAAACTAATGCGTGATGCAGGTCATACCTGCCATAGACATAAGAGGCGGCCGTTGCGCGCGCCTCTTCAAAGGCGATTACGAACAAGAGACCGTGTTCGACGACGACCCAGTCGATGCTGCCCTGCGTTGGGTCGACGCTGGTGCGCAACGTCTCCACGTCATCGATCTAGACGGAGCAAAAGACGGTTACAGAGTGAACGCCTCGTCGGTTCGCAGGATCATCGAAGCAACTAAGGTTCCGGTCCAAGTAGGAGGAGGAATACGCTCAGCGATCGACGCCGAAGAGATCCTCGACCTTGGAGCAGAGACGGCGATCTTCGGGACCGCTGCCGTTGAAGCGCCCGATGAGGTCGGTGAGGCCGTTCGGCATCTGGGGCAACAAAACATATGCGTGTCGGTCGATGCCCTCGACGGGATGGTCCGAACGAGAGGATGGCTAGAAGGCACGAGTTTGAACGCTATCGACCTGATAAATGAATTGGCCGATGAAAAAGGAGTTCGTCGCTTCATTTACACCGACACCTCTCGTGATGGAACGCTTTCCCATCCCAACTTCGAGGCCGTCGCAGAAATTGTGTCGGCGATAAAATATCCAGTTATTGCCGCCGGCGGCATCGCCACTATTGGCGACCTCTTGCAACTTAAACATTTAGGTGCGTCTGGCGCAATTTCAGGCATGGCGATCTATACAGGCGCCGTGGATCTGGAAGCCGCAATTCAAGCAGTCGAAAATGCGTGAACAATCAGCCCCAACTCGATAAGGGAACCCTTCACTTGACAACAACGCAGAGAGCCAACTGGAATACGTTCAACGATCGAATAGATCCTCACGCCCTCATCTCAATAATCCCGATCCATCGTTCCCAACGGATTGCAGTCGTGGGAGCGTCGCTTGACGGCCTTGCGATCCCGATCGCAAAATACGTTTACGACGGCTCGCTGGTCGCTTTCGACATCGATCAAGATCAGATCGAATCTCTGAAGAGTGAAACGACAAGACTGCATATCACCAACATCTCGCAAGTCCTTTGCGAAAAGTCTGGGCCACCGACTTCCGACCCCGAATTCGACGGTGCCGTGCTGCCAGATGTTCTACACACGACTACAAGTCCCAAATCACTCTTTACCCAGATGGCACGGACGATTCACCCCGGTGGATGGATGCTTGTCGTCGATTGGCTTCCATGGGATGGACAAGCCGATAGCGGCCCGGCCAGATCATACAGGGTCGATCCGGAAAAGGTGATCAGGTGGGCATCCGAGACGGAGATGGACCCAATCACTCGACGGGTCCTCGGGTTGAGCCGCTACGTTCACGTCTACCGTAAGAGGCGGTAGTGTGACGAAAGATATGAGACGCGAACCGTGTTGACCAAACGCGTTATTCCTTGCCTCGACGTCGATAAAGGTCGGGTGGTAAAGGGCGTCAGCTTCGTAAACATCACTGACGCTGGTGATCCCGCCGAGTTAGCCCGCTTCTACGACGCCGAAGGAGCCGACGAGCTCGTTTTCCTCGACATCACTGCTTCGTCCGATGCACGCGAAACCATGGTCGATGTCGTCATGCGCGTCTCGGCTGAAGTCTTTATCCCTCTGACCGTGGGAGGAGGCATCAGGTCGCGTGAAGATATGCGTCGCATGCTGGAAGCCGGCGCCGAGAAGGTGAGCGTCAACACCGCCGCGGTGACTAATCCCAAACTCATCGAAGAGTGCGCTACGGAGTTCGGATCCCAGTGTGTAGTGCTCGCTATCGACGCGAAACGCGTCGATAGCCCGGCGCTGATGACGATGCAGGACGGAAGCGTCAACTATGCGGAGGCCCTTTGGCAGGTCTACACACATGGCGGACGCACACCGACGCCCCTCGACGCGATCAAGTGGGCAAGAATCGGCGAAGAGCTGGGTGCAGGCGAGCTACTCGTTACGAGCATGGACGCCGACGGACAACAGACCGGATACGACTGTGAACTCCTCCGAACAATCTCGGATCAAGTAGGGATTCCGCTCATCGCCAGTGGTGGTGCCGGCACGCCTCAGCACTTCAGCGACGCAATAACCGTGGGAGGAGCCGATGCCGTCTTGGCGGCTTCGTTGTTCCACTACGGCGATCTAAGAATCTCGGAAGTTAAGTCGCACATGGGCGAAGTCGGCCTGCCAGTTCGGCACGTGGAATCAGTGTTGTGAGCGATCAGGGGGACTCCATGATCCAGTTCGACGACCGAGGTCTGATCGCCGCCGTTGTCCAGGATGCAGCCACGGGCGACGTGTTGACAGTCGCTTACATGAATCGCGAGGCGTTGAGGAGGACAATTGTTGGTCCTCACGTCTGGTTCTACAGTCGGAGCCGTGGCGAACTCTGGGAAAAAGGCGCGACGTCTGGCAACTACCTCAATGTAGTAGACCTATCAATCGACTGCGATGGCGATGCCCTGCTGGTGAAGGCAACGCCCGAGGGTCCTGCCTGCCACACAAACGAATATTCCTGCTTCCATCGCGAGATACACGAAGACGGCGAAACACAGAATCGCCTCGGCCCAGGGATTCTTCAGCTTCTATCCGAACTGATCCACGAGCGTGCGGTAGAGATGCCCGAGGGGTCGTACACCACGAAACTCCTTGGCGATGGCGCTGCTCGGATAGCGCAAAAAGTGATCGAGGAGGCTGGGGAAACCGGTTTGGCCGCAGCGGTCGGAAATTCAGATGAGATCGCATCCGAGATGGCGGATCTTCTTTACCACTGCCTCGTGCTGCTTGAGTCGACCGACGTGCCGGTAGACGAAGTTTGGAAAGAGTTGGCGAAACGGAGGCGTTGAGGTCTCAGGCCTCAGCCGAAGCACCGCTTGCTGCGGGTTCTCGTTCCTCTGCGTCAGCCTCGCCGGTATCCAAACGTAGAGCATGGCGCATAGCAGCCACAGCGACCTCGATCATCTCGTCATCGGGTTGCTTCGTCGTCAATCGCTGAAGCCAAAGATTCGGCTGGCCCAGCCATCGCACCACGGTCAAGTCCGGTCGCGTACCCGTGAATCTGATGAACTCGTAACTCAACGCGGCGATTATCGGTATCAGTACGATCCTCGAGCCTATTAGCAGCCACATCGGCTCACGGGGAATGAACATGAAGACGATGATCGAGACAACGATCACCGTCAACAGGAACGACGTGCCACATCTTGGGTGAGCCGGGGAAAAACGCCGGATCTCGGCCGCCTCCAATTCACGACCGTTCTCGTGCGCATGAATCGTCATGTGCTCGGCGCCGTGGTACCCGTACATTCGCTTGATGTCCTTGATCAGACCGATCGCCCAGATATAGGCCAAGAAAAACACCAATCTCACCAACCCCTCGACGACATTCGCCAAAAAGTGCGACTGCCCCTCAACAGTGCGGGAAATGAATAGAGGAGCCAAGAAAAATATCGCGATGCCCAACGCCAACGCAACGAACATCGATAACCCTATGCCCACGGCTCCGATCTCAGCCTTGTCCTCGCCCTCCTCTTCGGCGAGCTGCTCGTTAGCCGCCAACGTGTATGCCTTCATACCGATAATCAGCGTCTCGAGCAGCACCACCACGCCCCTCACCAACGGGATTCTTCTCATTCCCCCGTTCGCCCAGCCAAGCAGAGAGATCGTGTGTTCGGCAATCGTCCCGTCGCGCCGTCTCACCGCCACCGCACACCCCCGCAGCCCTCGGATCATCACGCCCTCGACCACTGCCTGACCGCCATAAAGCGACACAGGGTTGCCACTAGTGTGAAGCGGAGAGGGTTGATCAGACATCAGAGCTCATCGATAAAGTCCGCTCGACGAAACTCACGTCAGTGTCTACCGAGCTGCATACTCGGGATCAAAGGAAGTCGATTGATTAGGCGTCGCCGTTGTTGGAAGAAGCGGCTTCCTCTGGCATTTGCATACCGTATCTGCGCATCAACCGCTCGACACGACCCTCGGTGTCAACAATGCGCTGCTCGCCCGTCCAAAACGGGTGGCAGTGACTGCAAATCTCAACCCTGATCTCGGGTTTGGTCGAGCCCGTCACCATGCCGCCTTCTGCGCCGCACGCACACATCACCCTAGCCTCAGGGTAGTAGGTGGGATGAATTCCGCTCTTCATATCTAACGCCGAACCTTTTGGATAAATTACGCCTGCAACGCATCGACGTTGATTCGCCGCTTGTCCTGCTTCGCGTAGTCAAATCGAACAGTGCCGTCGATCAGCGAAAAGATCGTGTGGTCTCTGCCGATCCCGACATTGCTGCCCGGGCGAAACCTCGTGCCCCGCTGCCGCACGATGATCGACCCTGCGGTCACGAGCTCACCGCCGAACGCCTTCACGCCCAGCCTCCGGCCGGCGCTGTCGCGACCGTTACGAGATGTTCCTGATCCCTTCTTGTGTGCCATGATTGGGCCTCCCAACGGCTCGTGAGCCGCTTAAACCTCGATATCTTTGATCAATAACGAAGTGAGTGGTTGTCGGTGACCGCGCTTCCTGCGGTACCGAGTCTTGTTCTTGTACTTGAACACGATCTTCTTTTTGTCGCGGCCATGAGAAAGGACTTCGGCGACGACCTGGGCGCCGTCGACTTTCGGAGCACCGGTAATCACGTCGCCGTCGACGCACGTCAACAAAACGTCGTCGAGCGTAATCGTGTCGCCCTCGATGACGGGGAGCTTCTCGACATCCAACATATCTCCGGGACGCACGCGATACTGCTTGCCTCCGGTAGAAATAATGGCGTAGTTCTCAGACATTAGCGACGTTCCAAGTGTGACAAAAAACGAATTTGCCGTAACCACTCAATGATAATCCAGCCAACAATCGATATCAATCGTACGCCAACCGGTCATATTCTCATTGTGGACCAGTCATCTTAGATCGTTTGGCCAGCATCCCCTGGACGCGTGGGCCCAGAAGTGTAACGGTGCAACCGATATTGTTTTGCGCCTCGAACTGGGGCGCTTTGGTTTTGAAACGCACTCTTCGTCGATCCCCCTCACCTGAATCCTCTCCCCGAGGGGGAGAGGGGACACGTCCTTTGGACGTGTTTGGGATTGCAAAGGTCTCTTCTGTGGGAGAGGATTCAGGTGAGGGGGATCGACAGACCGATCAGATCCCTAACCGGACAAACGCCCATCTGAGAAGCATCGCCGAATCGGTTGCACTGTCTTTCCTCTGGGTTCCCGCGTTCGCGGGAATGACGGCACGTTTTGCAAAGGTCTCACGGAGTGGAGAGGATTCAGGTCCTTACGGACGCGTTGTGATTGCGTAAAGGGTGCTGCAAGGGAGGCGCTGGCCAAATCCTAATTAGCAAGCTCTCCGAATCCGCTTCGGTAATAAAGCAGTGGCTCACCCTCCCCCAGCGTGATCTGCTCGACTTCGCCCACGAAGATCGTGTGGTCGCCCGCTTCAAATGAATCCACAACTCGACAATCCATGCCGCTCAAGGCATCCGCAATCACGAGGGCGTTGCCCAACACCTGAGTCTTGGGCGCATCACTCACCGATCGCTCCTCGGTGGGCTGGGTGTAGTAGCGAGCAACATCTTGTTGGTCGCTCGACAAAACGCTGATACCGAATCTGCCGGTCTTCATCACTAGGGGATGCGTGTTCCGCTCATGGGCGATAACGACTAGCGCGAGAGGCGGCTCCAACGACACACTCGTCACGCCGTTCGCCGTCATCCCGTGCAGCTTCTCGGCGTCACGCGTAGTGATGACCGTAACGCCGGTCGCAAAGTTTGACCAGGCGCGACGGAAGATGTCAGATGTGACGATTTGCGATCCCACGGCAACGATACGAAATTGATGCCAGAAAGTTTATAGGTTGATCGACTCTGCCTTCGTCGACATCCTTTATTCGTTCGATGGCCGCCAGATCAATGGATCGGGATCGACATATCCAGACAGCTCGACGAAACTTTTGCCGATCCTTTCGCCTGTTTCGTAGTCAAATACATCCGCCCTACCCTCCCAATACGCCGCCGCTTGATTGCCGAATGGAATCGCCGGGATCTCTTGATCATCGATAACGGGCTCCAAAACCATGTCCAAACCCTCTTCGGGCAGCACGATGCGCCAAGTTGAGGGGTAGTTGCCGCCTGTGTGGGGGCTGAGCCAGTGATCCAACACCTCTATGCCGATTGCGCCGCCATCGCCTTCAAATGTCTTTTGGGCCTCGTCAGGCCTCATCAACGTCCCGTCGACCCCTATCACATCTCCATCAGCACCTCGAACTTCTGAGATCATCAGCGAATCTCCGTTATCAAGGTGAATCGCAAACCACTGCCACCCTGCGGGCTTGCCCACAACGAAAAAGTCTCCCCACTGATGATCGAACCATACCTCGCCACTTACGTCGAGGCGCTGCCCGTCAAAAACAACGGTTCCGTTCGTCTGCATCCGAGGATACGAATAGTAGTAGGTCCAGCCGAAAGGCCAGTCCATCCAACCAATCTCTTGGTGCAGCATCGCATTGCCGGAGCTGTTCATTTGCAGTTCGATGAAGTCGTCCCCGCTCGGAGGACCTCCGGCAATCAAGTGGTTACCATCGGCATCGATCTGCAGACGGAACTCACCTAGGTCGATATCCACCAAGGAACCAGAACCCACTGCGGTACTCTCGGTTACGCCCGAAACGGTTGTCGAGCGGTGATGACGATGCTCCAAATCGACCACGTCCGCGATGCCCATCTGGACATACTCGGCAGATTTACCGGTTGATTCATTGAACGAGTGGAAAACGACGTAGTGGAAGGAAAACTCCCGACCGTCTTGGCTTTCCAAGTGACCGTTGTAGTACCACCACTCGATCGGGGATTCGTGTGGCGCATCATCACCAGGCAGCGACAACTCTCCCGGCGAGGGAGTAGGTTCAGGCGCAGCTGGGGTGGGTACTTCGATATTGCCAACCTGTCGCCCACACCCAATCAATACTGCGATCACCAGAGCAGCGGCGACCACACTCGCGGCACAGATGAATCTCATCGCTCAAACTCCGCCGTAGGCAAGAGCCTGTCCAACCAACTCGGCAACCACCAGTTCCAGCGCCCGAATAGGCGCATCAATGCCGGAGCGATCAAGATCCTCACGATCGTCACGTCGATGAACACAGCCAACGCCAACCCAAGTCCGACAATCTTCACAGTCACCACATCGGCAAGAACGAAACTGGCGCCAACCACAACCAATATTGCACCCGCGCCAGTTATGATCATGCCACTCTTCTGCAAGCCGATCATCACACTCTCTCGATTGCTGCCCGTTTCGAGGTAAGCCTCCCGAACTCGAGAGAGCAGAAAAATCTCGTAGTCCATGCTCAATCCGAACAATACCGCCAACAACAGTATCGGTATCGTCGCCGGCATCGTCTCCAACGGTTCGAACATCAACACACCGCTCAGATTCCCTTCCTGGAACACCCAAACCAACGCACCATAACTCGCCGAGATGCTCAGCACATTCAATATCACAGCTTTCAGCGGAATCACGATCGATCGGAAGAGATACATCAACGACAGAAAAGTTAGAAACATTGCGCCTGCCGCGACGAATGGGAGCCGACCATACAGAGAGTTGATCTGATCCTTTAGCGAGGCCGCTGCGCCGGCGACTTGAACCCGGTAGCCCGCTGAGCCGTCAAATGCCCGAATCTCGGAGACGATTTTTCGCGCCTCGGGAGAAAAAGGATAAACGGGGCTCGACACCGCGAATATCGCCGCACCGTTTCTCAGCGAATCATTCAACACACGGAGCGTCGTGCCATCGTAGATCGATTCGGGATGCCGATACAGATTCTTGTAGTCTTCCAGCCCCAATGTAGGTCTCAAATTGACCACGCTCGTCACGCGATCGACACTTTTCAAACCTTCCATCGCCCTTCCAAAAGCGTAGAGATGAGCCAGATTCTCTTCGCTCAGCGGATCCCCCTCAAACGTCAATATCGCCAGCAGTTCGGTCCGAAGGTCCCACCCGAATTCAGCTCGCAACAGATCATAGCCACGGCGGGATTCGTACGTGGTTGGCAAGACGCTTCCATCGACGGTGCCTAGCTGAAGGTCTTTTATGGGGAGGGTCAACAGTACCAAGAACCCGATCGAAGGCGCCAAAACAAGCAGCGGACGCCGCATCACTCCGCCTGCCACCGGTCGCCAGAAGCCGTTGGAAATCCGTCGAGTCGGCAAGATTCGTAAGCGATTCACCCTATGACCGATCACGCCCAATATTGCTGGCATCAGAGTCATGGCCGATAGGAGGGCAACCGAGATAACGAGCACGGCGCCAATCCCCACCGACTCAAACACCGGCAGATCGAAAAGCAAGAGCCCCGCTAGTCCGATCACGCTCGTAAGTCCAGAGAACAGAATCGCCAAGCCTGCTCTTGAATGGGAGGCGATCAACGCATCCTCCACCGTTCTTCCCTCAGACAGCTCTTCTCGGAACCGATTCACGTAGAACAGCGAGTAATCGATGCCCATGCCTATCCCTAACAACGTGATCACGTTGAAGGAGAGGACCGACATATCCCTTACTCCGGCCAAGTAGTAGACCGCCCCAAGACCGATCGCAACTGCGACGCCACCGACCATCACTGGCATAAATGCCGCAACGAGCGTCCCGAACACGATCAACAGCGTGAGCGTCGCCAGCGGGAACGCCACCGTCTCGCTACGCCTCAGGTCGGCACCACTCGCCTCAACGATGTCCCTGTAAAGCGCGGGCCCGCCCGTCGTCAACACTGATAACTGACCGGGATCGATCAGACTCGAAATCTCATCCAATACTTCGAGCGACTCCTCGAGATCGAGATCCAGCACGATCTCGACGATCGCCGAGTCCCCAGAATCCGAAACGAAGCTCGGATCGTCCAAGTGAGTCTCGACACGCTCAACTATTGGGTGTCCACGGACCGGCTCGATCATCCGGTTCAGCTCGGTGATGAACTCGGCGGTGTGAGGTTCCCACTCAGGATGGGATACGACCAACACAAGCCCAACGCCACCCAGTCCGAACCTCTCCTGAAGAATCCGATACGCCTCCGCAGAGGGGTAGTCGTCATCTGTGAAGCCACCCGCAACCAACTTCTCTTGAGCGCGAGGCGCCACAGGCAGCATCACCACAAGAGCCAAAGCCCAAGCGGCGATTACGGCGATCCGGTAACGATAGATCCAGCTACTTGAGCGATGGAGGATTTGGGACGGCGAAACCGCCAATTAAAGTACCGCCGTTCGACCTAAACAGGATCGGCTAACCGGATTGCAACTCTTCTCACCATAATTCCAACCAACCCCGACATCGAACCTTCGCTCATCCACGAACCTTAGCAACGACCTGTTTCCGCAAACGATCTTTCAACCCGACCCGCATCGGGACGTGCTCCGGCCGAAGCATTCCGAACGGTCGGACGTGTCATGCAATTGGGAATCCGATGCATCTAACGTTCCCCAAACCTATTTGCGCCAGTGTTGACAAATCTGAACCGAAATATTTTCTCCCTCGGAAGGCACCGCTGAAAAAGGACGTCATCCTCCCCGCGTAGCGGGGTGCTGCGACGAGGCCGCATGATTTGCGGCCTGCTCGTAGCCTGTCGAAGGATCTGGGGTAGGGAAGTTGCCGAATTCACGGATCGCAACTGAAATCTAGACCTGCTATTTGCTCTTAGCCGTCTGGATTGCGGCCTTCTCCACAATGACGAGGCTTTTTCAAAAGGTCTCCCGGGGGAGAGGGTTTCAAGTATTCTGCTGGTCAATCTAGAGAAAAGCAGTATCACGCCTGGGTCGGATTAAGGATTTCCGAGGCTCTATTCCGAAGCGGAAATTACTTGACCGCAAATTGATAGAGATCAGGGTATCCTGAGGCGCGAGGCGACAGTTCAGGCGATTCAACCCTTTACGGCGACTTGTCGCTTCTCAACAACAGCGATGGCTGCGGCCTTATCGGCGGCGTCCAAAGCCACGATCTTCACGCCCTGCGCAGATCTGCCGGTTTCACGTATCTCGGCCAAGGGAGTGCGGACAATCTGACCCTTAGACGTCAAGATCATTAACTTGCCCGTATCGTCACGGCGCAGCTCTTCGTCGATCGTCATCGCGGCGGCGACGTTGCCTGTGTTGCGCGTGATATTCAACGTGATAATTCCGCGCCCGCCACGACCTTGAACACGGTAGTGCCTCATCGCGGAGACCTTGCCCCTGCCTTTCGTGCCGATGATCAACAGGTAGCCCTCAGGATCAACCACGTCCATCGCCACCAACTCATCACTTTTACCCAGCCTGATTCCCCGAACACCGCCGGCGTTTCGACTGCGAGACGTGATCTCGCTGCTCGGGAAGCGGATCGATTGACCCCTCTTGGTGGCGAGAACCAAATCTTCGTGGTCATGCACCATCGCTACCGAAATCAACGCCTCACGCAGCTTGAGCTTGTAGCAATTTAGACCAGAACGATTAATGTTCTTGAAGCTAGCCAGGGTCATCCGCTTCACATCGCCGTGCTTAGTCGCCAGTGCCAAATAAACGTCAGGCTCGTCCATGCTAGGCACAACCATCAGCTGCATCACGGCCTCGCCCGGGCTTATCTTGAAGCCCAAGTTGTGGACCAATGCGCCACGAGACTGCCTAGATTGGTCAGGCGGCAGCTCATAGACCTTTATCGAGTAGACCCTGCCGTGGTCCGTGAAGAAGAGCAACGTGTCATGAGTGTCGGCAACTTGGAGGAAGCTCGTAATGTCGTCAGCATTGGTCAGCCGTTGGCTGTTAACGCCCTTGCCGCCTCGATGCTGATTGCGATATGTGTCGAGTTTTACCCTCTTGATGTAACCGTTGCGTGTGAGCGTGATGACCACGTCTTCGTGCGGCTCGATGTCTTCTCTGCGAAACTCTCCCAACTCCTCGGGATGCACCACCGTGCGTCGATCCGAGCCGTACTTGCGTTGCATCTGCTTCGTCTCTCGGATCACTTCCGATGAGACTTTATTCTGGTCAGAAAGCAGGGCTTCGAGCTTCTCGATCTGCTTGGTTAACTCTTTGTATTCGTTCTCCAGCTTCTCTCGCTCAAGCGCCGCAAGCCTTCGCAATTGCATGTCCAATATCGCTTGCGCCTGGACGCGGCTGAACGAATATTCAGCGATCAGGCCGCTACGAGCATCTTCAACATCCGCAGAACCCCGGATGATTTGGATCACGCGGTCGAGATTATCGATCGCTATTCGCAGACCCTCGATCACCTCCAAGCGCGCCTTGGCTTTCTTCAGATCGAATTCCGCCCTTCGGCGTACGACCTCTTCCCGGAACTCGATGTAGTGCTGAAGGGCTTGCTTGAGCGTTAGAACTCTCGGTGCGCCCCGCACTAGACCAATCATGTTCACTGAGAAGGACGACCTTAACGGTGTGTGCTTGTATAGGTTGTTCAAGATGATCGCCGGAGTCGCCGAACGCCTCAACTCGAGCACGACGCGCATTCCACGGCGGTCCGACTCGTCTCTTACCTCAGATATCCCTTCGACACGCCGAGTCTTGATCAACTCCGCAATGCGTTGGACGAGGGTCGCTTTGTTGACCTGGTACGGGATCTCGGTGAATACGAGACGCTTCCTGTCCTGACGCGGAATGTCCTCGAGCTCACTCGTCGCCTGCACGATGATCCGCCCTCTGCCGGTTGCATAGGCGTTTCGGACACCCTCTTGACCCCAAATGTGGGCTCCCGTCGGGAAATCCGGGCCCTTGATACACGCCATAAGATCATCAACCGTGGCGCTTGGATTGCGAATGAGCATAATAATGCCGTCGCACAACTCCGAAAGATTGTGCGGAGGAATGTTCGTCGCCATACCCACGGCAATACCGGAGGCGCCGTTCAACAGTAGATTGGGCAGCCTCGCGGGCAATACAGTCGGCTCTTTGAGCGATTGGTCGAAGTTCTCTTGCCAATCCACCGTCTCACGCTCGATATCACCAAGCATGAACTCGGTGATCGGAGCCAGTTTGCACTCCGTGTAACGCATCGCTGCCGGAGGATCTCCATCCACGCTGCCGTAGTTACCCTGACCATCAACCAACGGATTGCGCATCGAGAATGGCTGAGCCATTCGAACCTGTGCTTCGTACACCGGACTGTCGCCATGAGGATGGTATTTGCCCAGCACATCTCCAACTAGCCGAGCACTCTTTTTGTAGGAAGAGTTCGGACGCATCCCTTGATCGTGCATCGCGTAGAGGATGCGGCGTTGCACAGGCTTCAGGCCGTCACGCACATCCGGCAATGCCCGGGAGACGATCACGCTCATCGCATAGTCGAGATACGACGAACGCATCTCTTCTTCGATGCCGATTGTCCTAATTTCGCCTGCTTCTGAGCTAATTACCATGCTTTAATCGCCTTTGAAACCGCATCGGAAATTAATCGAACAAGGGTGGCCGAACGGTTGATTTTGAGTGGGTCGCGACGTGCGCATTGAACCTAGTTCAATTGTACTGTTCCCCAGTTCAACGAGTCTCGATTCTGGCGACCATCAAAGCCCGGGAATCGGCCTTTTTGGGGGCAAATCCACCACACCACGCGCCGCGAGAGTTACGCTCCTGCAGAACGCTCGAGAAACGCCAACAATACGTTGTCGAAACCTCTCGGAAGATTCCCAGGAATCGTCACATCCCACTGCACTCCGATCACCCAGTGGTGACCCGGGACCTCGTAAGCCTCAACGAACCTGTCATCCGAAATACACGCCGTCATTAAACTGGGCGACAACGAACTCTGTTCGATTCCCAGCTTGTGATCGCAACCGATCGAGAGCCAGCCCGATCCGCCGATAGTAGACGAGGTCTTCGCTCCCGGGGCCAAAAAAATCGAAGTCGATGCCCTGCCGCCGTTCCGAGCAGCGTCCCGATCAACATGGGCCGACTCAATGGGATCGCCGCCGCCCAATGCCGCATTTAGGAGATGCATCCCGGACCCGGAAGCCAGAATCGGCAATCCCCTCTCAATTGCTTGATCGATGATTTTCTGGGTAAAAGCAGGAAAATCGTGCCCCTCGCGCCCAACAATCAACAACCCCGACGCCATTCGTGGCAACCTATCTGCGCATGACTCAAAAGCACTCAGCCCAAGCAATTCGATGCCTGGTTGATCGCCAAGCAAACTCCCGATCGCGAGTGACGAAGGGTGAATTACACCGATCTTGGCCATATTCCCAGCCTTACTTGGGAATTAAAACGGTATTCCCCACAAACCCAGCCACTGCGACAATGAGTCCTCTGTCTTCAACCCGTGACTCCGCATCACACCCCCCAACTTCTGCTCGACTTCCCGATCTCGACTGCCTTCCGCATCCCCTGTCGGGATAAAGGGATAGTAGCTGTTCCGATCGAAACGGAATATCAAGTAGGACTGCAAAAACTGTGCGCCTGCGCCGGATCTGTCTTCCACAACGCCTCCAGCGAAGTCGAGATTGAACACCGCGGCGAGCAGATTACCGCCCGCCCCATTGAACTTCATTGCATTCGCTATTGTGAACGCCGAACTCAACAGATCGTCAAAATTCCCATCATCCAAGATCACCCATCGCATTCCGTGATCGTCATCAACGAGATCGTAGGCGGTCTTCGTCGCACCCTCGCCCTCGTACAAGATCTCGTTCAGGTGACCATCCAACTCCATGAGAAACGGAATCGAATCGTCCGGCTTAAAGATCACCCCCGCCTGGCGTCTCGACGAGACCAAAGACCCCGACTTGCGGAACGTTCCTACCATCGTCGACACGCTCGACATCGAGTCCCATAGCGAATCGCTACGGGTTTTGCGTCCGAACCAGCCCATCAGCTGCGGAATCCGTAACGCATTTCGCGCTCAAGCTCTTGAAGTCTCGCGATCCGCTTTTCGATCGGCGGATGCGTTGAGAAGAGGCTTCCCACGCCGCCCCTCAGCGCGGGAATGACGAGAAAGGCATTCGCCGTCTGCAACTTCCTAAGATCATTGTCTGGGATGTATTCCATACCCTGTGCGATCTTGGCAAGCGCACTCGCCAGCCCGCCGGGATCGCCCGAAATCTCCGCGCCCGTATGGTCGGCGCCGTATTCGCGATAACGGGTGAGGGCCAAGACCAACAGAGTGCCAAGAAAGTACACGATTATTGTGACGATGTAGACGAGGAATATCGGCGAGCCACCTCCGCCTCTGCTACGTCCTCCGCCAAATAGCATGTTGAAAAACAGCATCGTCATCAAGAAACTCGTCACCGAAACCAAGAAGTTCGCAATCGCCAACACCTTTATGTCTCGGTTGGCCACATGAGCCAACTCATGCCCTAATACGGCTCTAAGTTCACGCTTCGTCAGCCTTTTTAGTATCCCCGTCGTCACCGCTACCAAGGCGTTTTTGGGGTTTCTCCCTGTGGCAAACGCGTTCGGCGCCTCGGTGTCTATCATTGCCACCTTAGGCATCGGCATCTCGTATCTATCGGCGAGCTCCTTCACTATCTCAAATAACTCCGGCTCGTCATCTTCCGACACCTCCTTCGCTCCCGTAGACCACATCACCATCTTGTCCGCCATGTAGTACTGGATGCCCGCCATCACGAGCACGATGCCTGAAACGAATACGATCGATATTCCCAATCGCATCAGGATGTATGCGAATACTCCGTAAAGAACGCCTAGCAGCACCATCGTGAAGTACATTCGCGACACGATGCCCTCGTCTCTCTTGAACCGTCTTACTCCTTGCATAGCACTCTTCGAGATATCGCCTTGGTAACTAACTCTCTCCCGTTTTTCACGTTCCCCAGCCTGCACATTAAACACGAATGATTAAGATTCAGTCTATTGCAATTGTTGATACGTCGCCCACGCATCCTCAGATCCCACACCTACAAACGGCGCTTAACACCCCATGACAAACCCCACCTACGACTGCCCTATCGATGAAGATTCGCTGGTCGAATTCGAACAAGCCGCTATCGACGCCGTGACTCAATCTGGCGAATTCGCTCTCGAAAGATTCATGGGCCACATGGATGTGCAATCCAAGTCCGTCATTCCTGGGAGAGACTTAGTCACAGACGTGGACCGAGAATCACAGCGCATCATCGCTCGCGTCATGGAGGAGAGGTTCCCTGACCATCAGCTTCTCGGCGAGGAGGACCAAGACGAGGACATAGATCCCGCCAAGGACATCGTCTGGGCAGTAGACCCCATCGACGGGACCTCCAACTACGTCAACGGTTCGATAACTTACGCGGTCTCTGTGGGAATATTGCACCGTGGCGTACCAATTGCAGGTGCCGTTTGGACTCCGTGGACCCCTTCAGACACCAACAGCACCGTAATCCATGCGCGACTCGGCGGCGGTGCGACTTGGAACGGCAAACCGATTCAAGTCACTATCCCGTCTGATGATCTCGGCAGACCCATAGCAGGCCGCCTCTCTGCGCTGCCTAGCAACGCCCGCTTCGCTTTCAGGTTCAGCGACAAGATGAGGGGCCACGCCGGCGACTACAGGGTCACCGGAGCCGCCTCGCACGAGATGGTCCACGTCGCCACCGGCATGTATCAATACGGCATCATGGGCGCAGCGGCATGCTGGGACTTCGCAGCCGCAACCATCATCGTTCGCGAAGCGGGGGGCACGGTACTGACTGTGCATCCCCAAGACGGCTGGCAGGAGTTCAAAGGGTGGGCGCAGCCCTACTCGAACGATCAGGCCACTTATAAGACGATGCGCGATTGGCGCGGAGTCGTACTGGCAGCTCATCCAGACACTGCGAGATTCCTGGCCGAAAACCTCAAGCCACGGCGGCCGAGCGGGATAAACCGGCTTGCCCACCGCTTCCGCCAAATGAGGCTAATGAACGGTCACAGACCTCGCCACTGAGCGTCTCACTATCGATCGGGGAACTCTCGGTTCAACCAGTATTCGATCGAATCCGATAGAGCCAACCAGCTGGCTTGGATGATGTTCGTCGAGGCGCCGACCGTGTACCAGACCTGACCGTCGGCGGCGGATTCAATCTCCACGCGCACCACAGCGCCCGTTCCCAGCGTCTCGTTTACCACCCGAACCTTGTAGTCGGTGAGCTGAATGTCGTTCACCTCGGGATGTTCCTCTCCAACCACCTTGCGAAGTCCCCGATTCAAAGCGTCGACTGGACCGTTGCCCTCCGCGGCCTCGTGCCTCACCTCTTCCCCGACACGTACTTTGATCGTCACTTCAGACAGTACCGGATGCTGGGCACCGTCGGATCGCCACCCAGTGCCAAATGATGACCTGCGCCTGTTCTCCACGACCACCATGAAGTCGATCAACTCAAACGGCGCCTCATAATTCGGCAGATTCCGACGGATCAATAGCTCCAGCGAAGCATCGGCCCGCTCGAATGCGAATCCCATTGCCTCCTGCTGCTTGATCTGCTGCACGATCCGGAGAGCATCGTTGCGATCCAGCTGGTCATCGAGCCCTAACTCGCGGATTAAGCGCATCACATTTCCGCGACCCGCCAATTCCGACACCGTAACCCGGTTATCGTTCCCCACCAAGCTCGGGTCGATGTGCTGATACGCCCCGGCCGATTTCTCGGTCGCTGCCGCGTGCAGCCCGCCTTTATGTGTGAACGCGTTGACACCCACATATGGCTGAAACGGGAAGGGGCGACGGTTGACTATCTCGGCGACTATCTTCGAAAGGCTGGTGATGCTGGGCAGTTTGTCAGGCTCAACAGCCTCCACTCCCAACTTGAGATTCAGGTTGCCGATCACGCTCACGAGATTCGCGTTGCCAGTGCGTTCCCCATACCCGTTGATGCAACCCTGCACCTGGTAGGCGCCGCATCGGATCGCCTCCACTGCCGACGCGACAGCAGAGTCAGTGTCGTTGTGAGTATGTATGCCCAATACCGCTTCATTACCCAGGGCATCTTTGACCTCGGCCACTATCTCGCCCACCTCGTGGGGCAACGTGCCCCCATTCGTGTCGCACAACACTATCCGTTCTGCCCCTGCTTCGAGACCGGCCCGAAGACACTGGAGGGCATACTCGCGGTGCTCCTTGTATCCGTCGAAAAAGTGCTCAGCATCAAAGAAAACCCGCCTGCCCCTAGCTTTGAGATACGACACAGAGTCGGCGATCATCGCCAAGTTCTCTTCCATGCTCGTCTCGAGGATCTCTCGCACCTGATACTCGGAAGCCTTGCCTACGAGCGTCACGATCGGAGCTTCGGAATCGAGAAGCGCGTTCAGCGATAGATCATCCTTGCACTCCACATCGGCACGTCGAGTATTCCCGAACGCCGCAATCTGGGCGTTGTTCAGCCCAAGCTGACGCACTCGCTCGAAATACTCGTCATCCTTTGGAGTCGCACCTGCGTAACCGCCCTCGACTACATCCACTCCGATGTCATCCAGCAATTTCGTAATCGCCAGCTTGTCTTCAACGGAAAGCGAAATCCCTTCTTGTTGAGCACCATCTCTGAGCGTGGTGTCATAGAGTTCCACTGGGCGCGCGCTGTCGGACATTGTTGCCATATTTCTTGATCTATGTAAAAATGCCCGTCCTACTCGGGAGCGGGCATCGACACTAGTCGCTTAATGGCCAATCGAAACCGTCCCTTCGATGGGACGAACTTTGCGAATCAGGGCATCTTTGATTCACAGCTCGCGGTACCACCCATCTTGCGTCGACAATATCAAAACTACATGACATGCCGCGCCTCTCTTCCGGTTACACAGATTGGCATCTGGCGACCTGTGCAATATAACGGTGCGCAACCGCCCGATTCTAGTCACCCCCGGCCCGTTTCCGTGGACGTTGGCTTTCTTTCGGGTGCTCCGGAGTGATTTCACCCCAAAACGACCGTCACAATGGTCGCTTGCTGGCTACTTGTCTCCGTTCGACGGCGAAATCATTGCCGTCTCGCATTCTTAACCTAGTTGTTCGCTTTGAATCGTAACATTTCGAGCGATCCGATCGCAACGGACTCGAATTCGATGCCCAGCGTTAAATGCCGGTTCTCCGCCAAGAGATGCTAGGAACTGTCTGGTCTTGCCGCCAAATTCGTCACCGCGGCGAAGCACGCGTTCCAAAGGTCTGAGAGGACTAAGCAATTCGTGCCAACAATTTGAAATATGAGGCTTTTGACATCCTCCTAACCTCGTTGCAATTGCGCAAACATACTCAATTGCAATGGTCCTCTCCCTCGGAGGGGAGAGGGAACTTCCCAGTCTGCTGTGGTTAGAATGAGACGGAATATTGACGCCACGAACTTCATCACCTGCCTTCGCGTCGATGCCGCAGGAGAACAAATTTGGCACGTAGGAAATACCTGGGACTGGTAGAGGCCTTGCAGCCGATTACCTACGGCGAACCCGGCCAACGCACATTTAACGTCACCGTCGAAAGCGAGCGTGGCTCTGGGACCGTGTGGCTCGAGAAAGAGCAGCTATATAGCATCGCCGAGTCTCTGGGTAGCGCGTTGAGTCTCATCGACACCGTGCCCGAGCCGAGCGAGGATGCGGACGAGGTCACTGAAAGCGACGAAGGCGAGCCGGGCAACCACATCGAATTCAAGGCTTGGCAGATCGCCCTCCAATATGACGAACGCAAAAGAGTCTTCTTATTCGCCGCCGCTGGCCCCGATCCCGACGTTCCTGAAGAAGAACGAGGCGACGATCCAGACGCCCTCATGCTCCACTTCGCGTTTTCGCACGAACAGGCCAGCGAATTAGCCGCCAAAGGCATAGAAATCGTCTCTGCTGGCAGGCCCATATGTCCGTACTGCAGCATTGCCATAAACCAAGACGAAACCCATGTATGTCACCGGCGAAATGGACACAGCATCGAAGATAGCGGATCTGTCCTCGATGCCATCGACGAGTTGGAAGAGTAGCCGCTTGCAACTCACCGCCGACGCTCGGTCACCGAACTCGATTCTCAAAATATGATTCAACCGGATGGCGTGGAGGAAGTCGACCGAGCGGAGTTGACTCGCAGGTTGGCCGAGTGGCCGATTACGGGCATCGGGTTGCATCCCGGAGGTTCCAACTACGTCTTCGTCGTTCGCCTTGAGGAGGACGACGGAGAGCTTTATGGCATCTACAAACCTGCGTCAGGCGAACGGCCTCTGCGCGACTTTCCCTATGGCACGCTCCATAACCGCGAATGGTGTGCCGCAGCACTGGCGGAGGTCCTGGGTTGGCCAGCTGTACCGCCGACCGTTATCCGAGAAGGTCCTCACGGCATCGGTAGCGTCCAACTCTTTATCGATGCTGATTTCACACGCCACTACTTCAACCTTCGGGAAGATCGCCTGGAAGAGTTCGCACCTGTCGCAATGTTCGACGTATTCGTCAACAACGCCGACCGGAAAGGCGGCGCCTGCCTCGTCGATCCACGTGATCAGCTGTGGGCAGTGGACCATGGTTTGACATTCAACCCACTCGCCAGGCGCCGAACCGTAATGTTCGAATTTAACGGCGAGCCGTATCCCCAAGATCTCGTCCCGAGCCTCACCGAGGTCGTGTCGCAGCTCCGACGCGAGGATTCGGAGTTAAGGCAAACCATGAGGAAGATGTTAGACGTCGAGGAAGTCGAAAGCCTGGTCCGAAGAGGTGAAGAAATGCTCGAGACAGGCATCTTCCCGCATCTCGACCCCGACTGGAACGTTCCTTGGCCGATGATATGAAATCGCTGAGCATTGAAGAAGCCCGTCGAATCGCTGTAACCGCGCAGGGTTTGAATCGCCCTCGCCCAGCCGGCCGGCAAGTCGATCTAAACGACTTCGCCGACGTTCTCTCTAAGGTCAAGATCGTGCAGATCGACCCCATCAACGTGCTCGCGCGGGCCCACTACATGCCATTCTTCTCGCGGCTGGGACCCTATCAACTCGAGCTATTCGACCACTTCGCTTACGAGGAACGGAACCTTTACGAATGCTTCGCGCACCAAGCGTCGTTCATCCCGATGAACCATCTGCCGCTGATGCGGCACCGCATGATCGAGTCGACTCCGAGCAAAGCCTGGCGCGAGTTCATGGACAGCCGTCCCGGGATCGAGGAATCGGTAATGAGCCAGATACGCCGCGATGGAGCCCTCACCGTCTCAGACATCGAAGAAAAAGGCACACCCTACGGCTATTGGCTGACTACCCCTGCGAAGCTGGTACTCGAAACCATGCTGCGGAACGGAGGGCTTGCCATCCACGGGCGTCTAAATGGGGCACGTCAATACGATTTGATAGAACGAGTCGTCCCGAGCGAGATCCTCGATCAACCGATCGTCGAAAAGAGCGACGCCCGCCAAAGCATGGTGTTGCATGCAATCGATTCGTTGGGGATCGCCACCGCCGCCGACATCGCCGACTACTATCGCTTCAAAAGAAACGAAGCCGCCACCGCTATCGAGCCCCTCCTACGAGACGGGTTACTCCAAGAGATTAAAGTCGAAGGTTCACGTCGCCCTGTATTCGCCAAATCCGATTTGGCTGTTCCGACTAAACCGATCAAAGCACGAGCGCTTCTATCCCCCTTCGATCCGCTCGTTTGGTTCCGGGAGCGACTAGAGTGGCTCTTCAACTTCGAATACCGGATCGAAATCTACACCCCTGCCAAGAAGCGAATATACGGCTACTACGTCCTCCCGTTCCTGCTCAACGAACGACTGGCCGCCAGAGTAGACCTCAAGGCAGACCGTCAAAAAAGCGTTCTGCGAGTGCCCAGCGCCTTCCTCGAAGATGGTCAAGATGCCGACCAAGTGGCACATGAACTCGCCATCGAATTGGCAGAAATGGCGACCTGGCTCAACCTTGACCGCATCGTAATCGGCCGACGCGGCAATTTCACAACACCCCTGCGTGCCGCCGTGAAGCAGCTGTGACCGCTCCGACAATGGTGATGAGATTTTTGTGCCCCTTAGAACCTGAGCGAAACTGACGTTTTGCAAAGCGATTGCTGGCCAACAGAAGTCGCACGGTGTCCACGGGTTTGGCCCGTTCCTTCGCCAAAGCCGCAGGTTGGGGAAATCGGCATGAGGACCCCAATATTCATCGATGGAGAGGATGGAGCGACGGACCGCTCAAACAAGCGGACAGTGCTCCTACAGATCCCCCGATCGCACCGAAAGGATTCGGTTGATCGTCACACAAGTGTGGCCAGGAATTTAGGTCACGGAGCGTCCTCGCGACAGGCGCGACGTCGATACTGGATCCTTTAGGCATCACAAAATTACGCCGCCCTCCGCACGTCCGTATAACGCGCTCAACATTTGCGAGGCAAAATCCGCCGCGATTCGATGCTGGATTGCAGTCGGATGCCCATAAGGAAATTGGTGCGACATGACCGCAACAGCTACAACCAGTCAACTCGCTGACGAGCAGATCGCTGAGTATTGGGAAAACGGATTCATCGGAGTGAACGACGTTTTCTCAGCAGAGGAAGTCGCTGACCTTCGACGTGTAACCGAAGAGTTCGTGCAGCAATCCGCCGAGCTCACCGAACACAACGAAATGTTCGACCTCGACTTCTCGGCCGGGCACAGCAAGGAAAATCCCAAGCTCCGAAGGATCAAAGGGCCTCACACGCGTCATCCCGTCTACGACGCCGCGATGCGGAAAGAAGGTCTTCTCGACATCATCGAGCAACTCCTAGGACCAAACATCAAGCTCCACCACACGAAGCTCAACATGAAAGCGCCCGGCGGAGGCGCACAGGTCGAATGGCACACGGACTGGGGCTTCTATCCAGCCACCAACGACGACATCCTAGAAATCGGGCTCACTCTCGACGACATGGAGATCGAAAACGGATGCCTCATGGGCATACCCGGATCCCACCGCGGACCGGCTTGGAGCCACCACGAAAACGGAGTCTTCATCGGCGCCGTGCCCGATTCCGACTTCAACATCGAGGAAGCCGTGCCGATAACGATCAATGCCGGCGGCGTCTCGATCCACCACGTTCGAACGCTTCACGGCTCTGCGCCCAACGTCTCCGACAGGCCTCGCCGCTTATTGCTCATGGGCTACCAAGCGACCGACGCATGGCCGCTCAGCGGCGTTGCCGACTGGGACGCGTGGGCCGGCGACACGCTGCGTGGCGAGCCGACGAACATGCCTCGATTGGAGAACGTGCCCGTCAGAATGCCTCTTCCCAAGAGTGACATAGCAGCAGGCTCGATATTCGAGTTGCAGGAGCAGATGGAGAAATCCCACTTCGCGGCTGAATTGGAAGCCGCCAAAATGGAATGATCTGGCCACCCGCTTTAAAAACGGGTGCCTTCCCTCCCAAGAGACAACCGCAAACCGATTAACACGACCGCCGGCTGTAGAGAAGGCGGGGGTGGCCGGACCTACCAAGACGCATCCCTCTCCCTCAAAGGCACTTTTGCAAAACCACCCGTCATTCCCGCGAACGCGGGAATCCAGAGGAAAGACAGAACTTCCGATTCCCAAAGTCCCAGCGAGTCAGGGGGCCGGCTCAGTTGCGGTCCGTCCCATGATTTCCGACGAGGCGGGAGAGAGGTACCCGCTCGACGAGCAGGGCGTAAGGCTTCGCAAAGTCTCCTTCGATAGAGCGTGTACAGAGCTTGCCAAGGCACTCAACACGAAAGACGGACGAATACTCCGCCCAACGCTAACTCGCGGCGCCCGCCCTTCGACAGGCTCAGGACGAACGGGAGTGTAAAACCGTCCGTTCGCGAACACGCCACGCGGGTGCGCAAGTGCCCTCTACCCCTTCAGCTCCTGATATGAATCACCATCCGTGGCGATCGGCACCTCGACGACGTCGCCTCCGTCAGAAATCTCGTACGCACGGGCGATCGGCCGCGTCTTCTCTACTAATGACACCAACACGTAAACCGGATCGATCCAACCCGAATCAACAGCGTTCTGGACGTCTGTTTGCGAAGGGTAGGCCTGAGTGAAGGTGTGCGAGTGGTAAATGCCCGCTATCCGCCTGCCTCTCGCATCCGCTTCGCTCTCCGCAGCCATCAATTCAAGTGGCGACATCTCATAGCGCCTGACTGGCTCGGGATGCTCGTTCTTCATCCGCCGTGAAGTCTCCACCAAACCATCCGCCCCGATTAATACGCCGCAGCACTCCTCAGGATCACGTTCGAGCGCGTGGGCAAACATCTCCGCCAAGATTCTCTTCGGTATCGTGAATGAAGCCATTCGTACATGATAGCGACGACGCTATGGCGCTCAACAGAAAATCCCGAGGTCAACGCTGCGACCAAGTAACCTTTGCGAATAGAACCTTCATTAACAACGGAGTCGGATGAGATGAAGATAACCAACGTCGAAACCCACCTTTGGGACCCCCAATCAGGCAAGAATTTCCTCTACGTCAAGATCGAGACCGATGCCGGTATCCACGGGTGGGGCGAAGCGTACACCCAGGGCGACCGAGACCTCCAGATCGAGGCTCATATCCACCAACTCGCCCGCTACCTGGAGGGAAGAGATCCGTTCCATATCCGTCACTTCCTCCACATAGTCCACGAAGACTATGCCACAAAACGCGGAGGCATGGACCTCCACTGCGCAGTCAGTGGAATCGAAATCGCCCTCTGGGACATCGTGGGCAAGGCGTTGGAACGGCCCATCTACGACCTCCTCGGAGGTCCCGTCCGGCCGCGGCTTCGTCTCTATGCCAACGGCTGGTCGGGTGGCGCGTCGACTCCTGAAGAGTATGGTCAGATGGCAGCCGTGACCGTCGAAGAGCGCGGATTTTCTGCGCTCAAATTCGATCCATTCCCTGGCCCTTGGAGTGAATATCCCGAGCGTGCCGCACTGGAAGAAGCCGTCGATGTCGTCACCGCCGTTCGCGATGCGGTCGGCGACCAAGTCGATCTGCTCATCGAAGTCCATCGTCGACTAGCCCCGATGAATGCAATCCGAGTTGCCAAGATGCTCGAATCTCTGAACCCCTACTGGTTCGAGGAGCCCTGTCCTCCCGACGATATCCCTGCCATCAAAGAAGTCAAAGACAAGACAACCATCCCGGTCGTCACCGGTGAGGCGCTCTACACCAGAACGGGTTTCCGAGAAGTCTGCGAGACGAGAGCCGCCGACATCATCAACCCCGACATCTGCAACACCGGCGGCATCTGGGAGCTGACTCAAATCGCCGCCATGGCTCAACCGTTCTACATCGGTGTCTCTCCGCACGGCTGGAACTCCACAGGGGTAGGATGCGCCGCGGCCATACACGCATCGGCGGGGATGCCCAACTTCCTCATCTACGAATACATGGTCGGCGTCGAGGCCACTACACGAGAGGTCATCGATGGCTACCTCGAGCCGGAAGATGGCTACATCGAGCTTCCCAAAGGGCCCGGCCTGGGAATCGACGTTGACGAAGCCGCGCTGGCGCAAAAGCCATACCGTCAACTACCCAAGCGCGGGATCAGAACGTTAGAAGACGAGCGTCGTTGGCACTGAACCTTCGCCAGAAACACATGTCAACGCCGACATGTAGGTAAACCCTCTACCCTCCGAGGGACTAATCGGAATGAGCATTGTCGCGACGACGATGCATCGGCATCATGAGGACCTTGGCGTAACAGCGCAAAGAGGTTAGGGCAACTTGGCGGCGAATGGGGCAGGGCAAACACTTATTCGCGATCCAAATTGACGTAAACACAAACGCCCCGTCATTATTGACGAGGCGCTTGATTCGGCGCCCATTAGGCGCCGTGATGTTCTTCAGGCCTTAGAAGTAGAGCTTGGACACCGCTTCGGTCATCTCCTTGCGACGTCGATCCGACACCTTGTAGTGCGGGTATCGCGCCACAGAGTCTCCGAGCAGGGACGCGTGCTCAAACTCGCGATCCCCAACCAACTTCGTGTCGAAGCTGTGTGCCAGCCTTTGCCAAGCCTGGTTCAACGTCTGCTTCAATTCGTTCGCTCCTTACGTGCGATGTAATTACGGTGGGCAATTCGACCCGCCATACATCAATTAAACACCCGCAAGGAGCAAATTGCTACGCATTCATGCTTTTTTTCGCAATGTTCCAACTCGCTTTAGAATCCAAACACGTTACCATTCAACGGTTACAAGTGATTTAAAACCCGATATCAACGTATCCAGTGCTTGTTGGTCGCAATTTTAAACGTTATTCGGAACTTTACGAATAACGTAATTATTCTGCGGAACATCCTCTTCGTCTGTAGTTTAGCTACGATTTACTGCGTACACGGGCACTCGGTTATTCCCTGACGCCTCGCACTTGCTGGGAAGACTCGGCACTACTCAATATTTCATCCCACTCGAACAGTTGTGGAATCGATTCAACTCGGCCCCACATATCTTGCTGATCCGAGAAATGTGGGGTTGATGAGTTTCCAGACACCCCCAACGGAACTATCCACCTTCCATCTCGCCAATTGGAAGGGTCGTGGAGGTAGCGGTTAACTGAACCCGAGCCAGTCTTGTGATCGAGCATCGGTCGAGAGCCGGTAGCAAACGGCACGTCTCCGCCGCCCCCTGTGCCCATTGATGGCGCATTGAGGTTCGCAGCGTGATCCGGGAACTGCTGAGACAGCGGGTGGATCTGGCCTGTAATGTGCATCTCTCCCCAAGTTTTGGCTGCCAGCGAACCATGTTTTTCTACGAGCGTCTCTGCCGCGGCTGAGACAGCGCCCAGTAGGAATTCGTCTAACGATTCGCCGTCGTTCAGAAACGTATCGCTTCCTCCTCCATCCAACGAAGCGATGAATGCCGGCGCCACGTTTCTCCTAAGATGATCGAACGCCGACAGATCAGGGTCAGCTTCGAACTCTTTTCGATTGATCCCGTAACACCGTTCAATTAAGCCCAGCGAAATCTCATCGCTCAACTCAGCGTAGATCGCGGCGGCAACGGAATCAGAATCCAAGCTCCCATTCCAACTGGACAGCGCTTCCACGGCCTCGGAAACATGCAAGGGAGCATCGCTAGACGGACTGAGTTCGGTAATTTGCTTCAATATCGCCAGCGCCGGCAAACTCACCGCGTCGGCATGGAAGGCAGCCATATCGATTGGGTCGATCTTCCGGCCCGCGGCCTTAGCATCCTCGATGTGAGTGATGATCCGTCGGGCGCGATAGTCCGGCCCGAACGTCGCTGTTAGGAAGTAGGGATAGTCGTCGCCAACTACTCGTTGGTTGCACGTGACAGCCCATCCGACTTCAGGATTTCTTGAGCGGGGCAACTCTTCGTCCGGGATGAATCCCTGCCACTCGTTCTCCCCTGTCCAACCCGCTACCGGACCCCAGCCGTTCAACTCACCACGTATCGGTATCCGACCTTTCAACGCGTAACCGAAATTCCCGTGCACGTCGGCGTAGGGGTAGTTGTTAACCCTGTCGGTCCACCCAGCCAACGCCGACTCGAACTCGTCGGCATTGGTCGCACGCATGGCGTCAAGCGTCGCGTCGACCCAAGGCGTAGCATCCTCGGATCCAGGGTCTGCCAACGCGATGCCCCAACCTGAGTCGGCGCTGCCGGAGATGATCGGGCCGTGGTGAGTTCGCAATGCCTCGATCTCTACCGCTTCCGATCCCCGTGCCTCGAGAAACTCGGTTTTTGCTTCGGCCGGCAGCCACTCGTCCCTGAAGAGGTACTCGACCTTCCCGTCGCTTCGGCGCAGCTGTTCGACGAACAGGTCTTGAGTGTCCACGCCGCCGTGCGTCATGCCCCAAGCGACGTGCCGATTGTGTGCGAAGTGCATGACCAAGGGCATCCCCGGAATCGAATGACCCAGAACATCGAAGTCTCTACTCGCCAAATGGACTTGGTAGTAGACGTTTGGCACTTCTAGTGCTCGGTGCGAGTCGCCCCCTACCATCGGGATTCCGGACTTGGTTAGCGATCCGCTGACTGCCCACCCGTTCGATCCTCCGTCTACCTCCCTCAAAGGTGCCGTCGCGTTTACTGCATGTCTCAGCTCTTCGATAGCGTTCTGGGCGGAACCGTCATAGGTTTTCCCAGGTGGGACCGTCATGTACATACCCTTCTGATACCCGGGCGACAACTCAGCAGCGCGCTCAGGCCCCAACTTTGCCGCCAACTCGGTCCGCCAGAGCTTGCTCTGGAACGACCCCTCGGCGCTGTTGCGCACCTTGTAGACGACGATGCAGTGCCAAGGCTCCCACAGCTCGGGTTCGACGCCAAGGAGGCGATACTCATACGGCAAGGGATCGTCGGATTCGATGAATGCATTCACCCCATCGGCGTAGGCGTCCAACGCCGACTTCGATGCGTAGCTACAGATCGAGTAGTCGGCGCGCGACACTCGTTCGAAATCGCGTCGGCGCATCAGCTTGTCTTCTTCCATTGATGACGCGCCAACGTACTCCGCCGCCCGGCCCAGGCAGCGCAATCGATCGAAATCCATCTGCCACAATCGATCCTGTGCCGTCGCGAATCCCTGAGCGAAGAAGACGTCGTAGTAGTCGTCGCCGCGAATGTGCGGGATGCCCCAAGGGTCGCGGTATATCGTGGCACCCGAGCGGATGTTTGGATGCTCCACCGTTGACTCCGTGTCAGGCAAACAATCAGAAGGTGAAATTGAAGGATTTGTCAATGGATTCCCTGCTCCCTCGATTAGTTGATCGAATCGACCCACACGCAATCCGGCAGTGATCCGTGATCATCATGTGCCAGCCGGACGCGCGTATGACACTATGAGGTTATGTTGAAACCACGCTGCGCAACGCGTCTGCTGGCGTCTCTGTTCATGGCTGGCGTAGCAGGCGTTTCGACGGTTGCGTGCTCCGATAAGGTGGTCGATCCCTCGATCGCTCCAGAGACCCTCGTCGTTCCTTTCGATGTCGATGATTTCGAAGCCATCAATCCGGAGCCGGCCATACGTGGCATCGACATGCGCATCGACATTGGTTTCGACGAGCGGGAAAAACTCCCTCGCGACGCCATTTCTCCCGTCTACACCCCGAAGTACGTGGCACCTGACGATTCCCTAATCTCAGACGAGGAACTCGTGATGGGAATCGCCATCAACGGAGAGGCACGAGCCATGCCAGTCGGGTTGATGCGTTTCAGGGAGATGGTCAACGATATGATCGGCGGAGTTCCGATCCTCGCCACTTGGTGACCTCTCTGCTTCACAGGTCTCGTGCACGACCGGAGGATCGGCGACACGACCTACACGTTCGGCAACGAAGGAGCTCTTTTCAAAGGAGCAATGACCTGGTGGGATTGGGAGACGAGTTCGATATGGTCCCAGCCATGGGGAGCAGCTATCTCAGGCGAGTTGGAAGGGACGCGCTTGACTCTGCTGCCGGTCGAAGTCACCACTTTCGCGTCGTGGATGGAACGACATCCTGACACTCTGGTTTTAGTTGACGAGCGAAGCAGCCGCTTCAACTACGCGCCTCATCCGCTCGGTAAGACGTACGTTCTCGGCGTTTCGATCGCCAACGAAGCGGTCGGATTCTACTTCGGGTCTATCGCCAAGGAGCATGTGGTTAATCACCAAGTCGGAAGCCACTCCATCGCGTTGTGGGCAGATTGGGACAGCCGTCAAGCGCATGCCTTCACCAGGAATGCGCAGCAACTGCACGAGAAGGCCAATCAACCGCGGGCCGAGTTAACCTTTTCGCCAATAGACGATGAGTCATTCTTCACAGATGTCGAAACTGGTTCCAAGTGGGACGCCACGACGGGAATAGCAGTTGCCGGCGAACTAACGGGCAACGTCCTGCAAAGAGTTCCGTTTGTCACCGCATTCGATTGGGCTTGGGAAGACTTCTTCCCAGAGACTGCATTTTACGGAGATCGCGACGACCGCGGTCCCGCCACCGATTAACTGCGGCTATCTTCTGATTCCGCCCGCGATCACATCACCCATCCCGATCGTGCCGACCGTAGCTTCAGTGCTGCTCGCTATATCAGGTGTGCGTATTCCATCTGACAGCGCAGCTGCAACCGATTGCTCAATCGCATTCGCCTCATCCTCTAGACCAAACGTGTAGCGCAACATCAAGGCGCTGCTGAGGATTGAAGCGATGGGGTTTGCTATTCCCATCCCGGTGATGTCCGGCGCCGATCCATGAATCGGCTCATAAAGGCCGCCCTTTCGAGCGTGCCTTCCTCGTCGATTGCCGTTGGCGCCAGGAACCGAAGACAACGAAGCGGAGGGCAGCATTCCCATGGAGCCGCCAATCACCGCTGCTTCGTCGGAAATAATATCCCCGAAAGTGTTTTCGGTAACGATCACGTCAAAACTTGCGGGATTGGTAACAATTTGCATTGCCGCGTTGTCGGCGAGCATATGAATTAGCTCGACGCCCGGGTACTCTTCGCCCAGCTCTGTCACGATTTCACGCCAAAGCCGGCTAGTCTCCAAAACATTCATCTTGTCCAGGGAGTGGAGTTTTTTTCGTCTGAGCAACGCGATCTCGAACCCGACCCGTGCGACACGCTCAATCTCCCGCTCGCGATACGTCATCGTGTCGACCGCCACCCGTCCGCGCGACGTCTCCCAACGCTTCTTCGGCCGGCCGAAATACAAGCCTCCCGTCAATTCCCTGACGATGACCATGTCCACGCCCACGAGCCTCTCGGGTCGCAACGGGCTCGAATCAATTAGCTGCGGATAGACGGAAACCGGACGCAGATTTGCGAATAGATTGAGGCTCTTCCGTAGCTTGAGTATCCCGTCCTCGGGCCTGACTGAGGCCTGCGGATCGTCCCACTTAGGTCCGCCTACAGCGCCAAACAATACTGCATCGGCACCCTTCACAAGCTCCAAAGTGTCGTCTGGCAGAGGATCGCCAAAAGCGTCTATGGAGTGGCCGCCAACCGGGCCGGTAACAAAAGTAAAGTTATGTCCAAATTGACGCCCGATCTCGTCGAGCACCTTAACCGACTCTGCCGTGACCTCCGGGCCTACACCATCACCGCCCAGTACAGCGACTCGCATATCCATATACGAATTCCTCTCCTCTTATATCCGCAACCGAATCGTTAATCTCGCGAACAAACGCGTAGCAGGCGAATCCGAGGAGATTGCTCCCACACTCACCAACCAGGCCCACGCCTTTTGGAGCGTAGCCAAAAGGCGATTTTACACGAGTTCTAGACCTCAGCAGACCCGTTTCAAGTCGTGCTCACCACCGGGCGGACCGTTGGTCTTCAAATTCACTGATGTTTTCCTCGAACCTCAGTGTTATGTCGATATCGTCCAAACCCCCTAGCAAAGAATTGCGTCGGAATTGATCGAACTCGAATGATGCTGCGAAACCGTCGTCATCTTCAACGGTTTGCTCGTTCAAATCTACCGTTGCTGAGTAACCGACTCGTTGCAGTGCTTTCCCCATAATTACATCGACTTCATCTTGTTCTAGCACTACAGGCACCATTCCATTTTGCATACAGTTATTCCTGAAAATATCGGCGAAACTCGGTGCGATGATCGCTCGGAACCCCATCTCCCGTAAAGCCCACGGCGCATGCTCGCGTGATGATCCAGATCCAAAGTTGCGCCCCGCGACCAGAATCGACGCCCCATGATACCTCGGTTCGTTGAGGATGAAGTCGGGATTGGGAACGCCGTCTTCAAGATACCGCCAATCGAAAAACGCGAACTCACCGAAGCCCGTTCGCTCGATCCTCTTTAAGAACTGCTTCGGGATTATCTGGTCGGTATCGACATTTACCCGATTCAAGGGTGCCGCTCTGCCCGTCAGTTTCGTGAACTTTTCCACTTGCAAGTCTCCTTAATGGGTTCTTGGGTTCATTTTCGTCTGTCGGATTCCTCTCGCTGTTCCTTCTCCTCTTGCTCCCTCAGTGCTTCCTGAAGGGGGTCGGGAGGCAGCGGAGGTGTGACTGTAATCGGACCCACTTTTTCGAAGCGCAACTCTTGCCATGCATGCAGCTTCCGGAGCATCAATAACGCGACTATGCCTAGGATGATCAGGAGTATGTCAGACAACACGAAGAATCGGTTCACCGTCACGGCATCTTCGAGATTCTCGATTCCTACGTAGCGAGGAATCAGGATGGGATTAAATAGCAACGACGCCACCCAGAGCAACCACCACAGTATCCCGATTGCGTGGAATCTCCCCTGCTTCTTCCAGGCGCTTACGTCTTCCGTAGTCACACGCGGATCGCTGCCTTTGAACAGCTCTCGGACCACGCGTCCCGGCCTAAACAAATTAAGAATTGGCAAGAAGTGATGCAGCACTGCCCACTCGGGCCTATCTCGTTGACCTTCCGATTTCAGCGGCAACAGGTTTCTGCTAGCTCGGTGTATCCCGGAAAGATACGGGAAAGCCACCACTAACAGGATCAGCATTACCAACAGCCAGATCAACCTCGACCGATCTTGGGACTGGTGAAATTCGCTCGATATATCGAACACCGTTCCGCATTCCGGATGGATGGTGTCATCTCTGTGGAAAAAGTCGAATGACGCGTCACCATCTGGGCAGTCGAAGCCTTCAGTATTGGAAAACTCGACTATCCCCCGAGAGGTCCAAACTCCGGTGCACTCGCTCCCATCCTCGTTGAAGTTGACGCACGTGATGCCGTTGGATTCCACGAAACTATTGATCTCTTCGCTGGGCAATTCGCCATCGGGGCATTCATTTGTGGAATCCAACCCCTCTAGATAAGCGCACGCCATCTCGTCGCCGCCAACACGTTGAACGAATAGCCGCGAGTTCTCGATCTGACTCCAGTAGTTGTGGTCGGGAGGCAGCGATTCAATCCCTCGGTCCACCCACTCTTGATATCGATTCGAGTTTGAGTAGTCGACCACCGCCAGCCAGACGAGAGCCAGTGCCCAAGCCGCCATCGTCCAGGAGGCCCACCTCAAGTTCTGCCCGTTGCTCTCGTACGTGTAAGGCCTGTATCGCTCCTCCCGGATCTGCTCCAAGCGATGTCGGCCGGTTAATCGACCCCATATTCCGGGTCCGGATGCCTCGTCGGTCGCACGGCGAGGTTGGCGCCGCCGAGGCGGTGCGTAGATGCCCCCCGACGGTTCCCCACTCGGCCCGCGTTCTTCCGACGGCGTCAAGGAGTCATCGTCGGGACGTGGCTCGGGAGGTTCTCCGGAATAACGCATCTTATGAACGGATCACGAGGCAGCGAGCGCTAGAACCACTCGCGAACATCGACGAACCTACCTGCGACGGCAGCCGCAGCGGCCATCTCAGGTCCGACGAGGTGTGTGCGCCCGCCTTTGCCTTGGCGACCTTCAAAGTTTCGGTTCGAGGTAGATGCGCATCTTTCACCGGGCGCCAATATATCCGGGTTCATACCCAGACACATCGAACAGCCTGACTCACGCCATTCGAAACCGGCATCAATAAATACGTCCGAAAGCCCCTCGCGCTCGGCAGCCCACTTCGTGAGCGTGGAACCGGGCATTATCTGCGCTCGAACGCCGCTCGCGACCCTCTTCCCCTCAACGATCCTTGCCGCAGCCCTAAGATCCTCGAGACGGGCATTTGTGCACGACCCTATGAAGACGCGATCTATCTGGATCTCCTGCATCGGTGTCCCGGTTGACAACCCCATGTACTCCAGGGCGCTGGCAGCCGACTCCTGGTCAGCAGGATCTCCGAAATCACCGGGATCAGGCACCGAGTCAGACACCTTCACAACTTGGCCCGGATTGGTGCCCCAGCTGATGTAAGGCTCAAGCGCTTCGCAATCGACTTCAACCAATGTGTGATATGTCGCGCGGTCATCGGTCGTTAATTCTGACCATTCCTCAATCGCCCGGTCAAAATCTGCGTCCTTAGGCACAAAATTGCGTCCGCGCATCCACTCGAAGGTCGTGTCGTCCGGAGCGATCATGCCTGCCCGGGCGCCACCTTCGATTGTCATGTTGCAGATCGTCATCCTGCCTTCCATATTGAGGGCGCGTATTGCCTCGCCCGTGTACTCAACAACGTAACCTGTTCCACCTGCTGTGCCCATCTGTCCGATCGTCGCCAGGATCATGTCTTTGGCCGAAACGCCGACGGGAAGATCTCCATTGAATCGGATCTCCATAGTCTCCGGCTTGCGTTGGCGTAGCGTCTGTGTCGCCAACACGTGCTCAACTTCAGAAGTGCCAATGCCGAAAGCCAATGATCCGAATGCGCCGTGAGTCGACGTGTGAGAGTCTCCACATACGATCGTCATTCCAGGTTGGGTGTATCCCTGCTCTGGCCCAATAACGTGAACGATGCCCTGGCCACTCGAGTCGACGTCGTAAAGCTCAACGTCAAAATCCTCGCAGTTTTGCCGGAGAGCTTCCACCTGCTGACGGGCTATCGGGTCACGAATCACTTCAGCCCTTGTCTCGTCCGTAGGGAGGTTGTGATCAACGGTAGAAATCGTGAGGTTTGGTCGTCGCACTCCTCTGCCCGTTTGCCTCAAACTTTCAAAGGCTTGTGGTGATGTGACTTCGTGAACGAGGTGAAGATCGATATAAAGAATCGCAGGTTCACCCTCTGGCTCTGCTACTAGGTGCGAGTTCCAGATCTTCTCGAACATAGTTTTGGGCATATTTACAACGCCTTCTTTCGATCAATCAACGGCTTTGCGATTCTAATCGCACATCGCCGCTTTCGTAGACGGATGCAAGCTCGAGACGGGAACGTTCTCGAACCTCTGAAATCAGTAACGAATCCCGAGGGGCGGTAGTTTTGCTCAAACTACTCGCCACGGGGACCGGTACGAACAGCTTCACCTTCGAGTTCGCTGATCATGAGTACCCGATTTATCGCATTCACGTACGACTTGGCTGAAGCGACCACAATATCAGTGTCTGACCCCCGACCAGAATAGGTCGAACCTTCGTGATCTATGCGGATCGTCACTTCGCCCAAGGCGTCGATGCCTTCTGTAACTGAGCTGACCGAAAACTCGGTTAGCGTCACATCCAAGTCGACGATGCCGTCGATGGCCTTGCACACCGCGTCGACTGGACCTGTGCCTATCGCCTCGCCTACCCTCTCTTCTTCGTCAGGTGTTGTGAGCGAAACTTTTGCGCTGGGGTCCATATCGTTGCCGCACGTGACGTGCACTCGGCCCAAGACGTATCTGCGGTTTGTGTCGGCGATGCGGTGCTGCTCCCTCATCAAGGCTTCGAGATCAGGGTCGGTCACCTCGCGTTTGTGATCAGCGAGATCCTTGAATGTAGTGAAGATGTTGCTCAGCTCTTCGTCGTCTAGTCGATAACCGAGATCACTCAACCTCGACCGAAGCCCGGCTCGACCTGAGAGCTTGCCCAGCACCAGCGCTTCGCCGCGCCAACCGACTTCCTCGG